>CAWAZF010000006.1:0-1209294 GCA_963786595.1 uncultured Actinomycetota bacterium | reverse complement strand
CGCGTCGACGTCTCCCTTGGCGTGGGTCTCGCGGTAGACCTTCAGGAGCGGATCGAGCACCGGGTTGGCCGACGACCCGCGGCCGATGCGGGCCAGGCGGCTGCGGACGCGCTGCGAAGCGGGCGCCGAGTCGGCCGGCTTCGGTTCAGCTGCCGTCTCGGACGCCTGGGAGCCCACGTCGATGCGTTCGGCCACGAGACCTCCTGTCCTGATCCTCCATGGTAGGTCAGGGTCCGGAGGGCCCGCCCCCACCAGCGGGAACGTCAGAGCTGGTCGAGCAGCGTCGCCGCGGTGGCGAGGACGAGCACGGCGACGAGCACGAGCGCCACGACGCGGACCTGGTGGGGCTTCATGGGGACTCCTTGGGGTGGGGCGGTCAGAAGGTCGCGAGCGATCGCAGCGGGGTGTCGCCCAGGCGGGCGCGTCCGCCGAGCGCGGGCAGCTCGATGGCCACCAGGTGGCCGGCCACCGTCGCGCCGGCACGGGAGACGAGTGCGGCGGCGGCCTCCAGCGTGCCCCCGGTGGCCAGGACGTCGTCGACGACGAGGACCCGGTCGCCCGCAGTCAGGGCGTCGGCATGGATCTCGACGGTCGCCTCGCCGTACTCGAGCGCATAGGAGACGGACAGCGTGTCGTGCGGCAGCTTGCCGGCCTTGCGGACGGGCACGAATCCCGCGCCGAGCCTGAGCGCGACCGGCGCGCCCACGATGAAGCCACGGGCCTCGATGCCCAGGACCGCGTCGACCGGTCCGAGCTCTTCGCCGGCCGACGCCATGGCCTCGACGATCGACGCGAACGCGTCGGGCTGCGCGAGCAGCGGCGTGATGTCACGGAAGGTGACGCCGGGTTCAGGCCAGTCCGGGATGGGCCGCACCCATCGTTCGATGAGTGCGGCCGCCCGATCGGGTTCAGCGCTCAGGATGAGAGGTTGACCTTGCAGACATCCTTGGCGTGCTTCTCGATCGCCTTGGAGGCCTTGTCGAACTCGGCGCTGTCGAGCTTCTGGAACTCGGTGGCCAGGCCTTGCAGCTTGGCGACGTCGACGCCCTCCGGCATCTTGCCTTCCTGGAGGGAGGCGAAGTCGGAGAACTTCAGGCCGGCGTCCTTGAGGGCTTTCTCGACCGAGGCGATGCCCTTGTCGAGGGTGGTCCAGTCGTCCTTGACCTCACTCGGCGCCTCGTCGGCCAGGGAGTGGAAGGTCTTGAACGCTTCGTCGAGCTTCGAGACGTCGTTGGACGAGAGCGAGTCGAACTGCGTCGAGGCGGACTTGAGGTCCTTGCAGTATTCGCTGTCCGGGCCGTCGTCGCCGCCCCCACAACCGGCGAGAGTCACGGCCAGGAGCGTGGCCGACGCGAGAGCGAGAGGGGTCTTCATGCGATCTCCTTGTTCGGCGTCGCCGGGTGTTGTCCGTGACGCGGGTGGGACCAGCATGTCACGACCGTGGCCACGATCAGCGAGAACCCTTGGGCCGCTTCGATCGAGTGGTGCGGGTGGGCTGGTTGCGCTTGGCCGAGCCTGACGAGGCGACCGCACGCGTCGGAGCCGCCGGCACCGGCGCCTTGGCCGGCTCTGCGGACTCGTCGTCGGTGGGCGCCACCTCCACATCCGGACCCCGCTTCCTCAGGACGCGGGCGGTGTGTGCCGCGATGGCCGGTTCACGGTCCTTGAGCTGCACGGCCAGCGGTGTGGCGATGAAGATCGACGAGTAGGTGCCTGCGGCCATGCCCACGAACAGGGCCAGCGCGAGGTCCTTGAGCGGCCCGGAGCCGAGCACCGCGGCGCCGACGAGCAGCAACGCCGCGACCGGCAGCAACGCCGTGATGGACGTGTTGATGGACCGCACCAGGGTCTGGTTGACGGCCAGGTTGGCTCGCTCGGCGTACGTACGCGTGGTCGATCGGAGAATGCCGCGGGTGTTCTCACGCACCTTGTCGAAGACCACGACTGTGTCGTAGAGCGAGTAGCCGAGGATCGTCAGCAGCCCGGTAACGGTCGCCGGCGTGACCTCGAACCCGGACCAGGCATACACACCCGCGGTGATGAGCAGGTCGTGGGCCAACGCCACCAGCGCGGCCACGGACATCCGCCACTCCCGGAAGTACGCCCAGATGAACAGCACCACGAGCACCAGGAAAACAACCAGGCCGGTGAGCGCCTTCTGCGCGACCTGCTGACCCCACGACGGACCGATGAGGTTCTGACTCACTTCGGTGGCTCCGGCCTCCGTCAGTGACTTCTCGATCGTCGTCGCCTCGTCCTGCGTGAGCGCGGCGGTCTGGATGCGCACGGTGTCGCTGCCCGACGTGTTGACGATCGGGTCACCGGCCGCCGTGACGCCCGACTCTCCGACCGCCCGCGTCATGTCGTCGACCGCGGCCGTGTCGGCCTGCTGCACCTGGGCGGTGAACTCGACGCCACCCTTGAACTCGATGCCCAGGTGGAACCCGCGCACCACGAACGCGACCGCACAGAGGAGGACGATCAGCGCCGAGATGGCATACCAGATCCTGCGTCGTCCGACGAAGTCGAACGAGATGCGTCCGGAGTACAGGTGCTGGCCGTAGGTGCTGATGCGTCCCATCAGGCGTCACCCTCTGTGGTGGTGCGGCTCGTCGGTACAGCCGTGGAGCGGCCGATCTCGGTGATCTTGCGCCCGCTGATACCCAGGTGCGCCGCGTCGAGTCCGGACAGTCGGTGTCCCTGGCCGAAGAACTTCGTGCGGGCGAGCAGCGAGACGAGTGGCTTGGTGAAGCCGAACACGACCAGGATGTCGATGAGCGTCGTGAGCCCGAGAGCGAACGCGAAGCCACGTACGACGCCGATCGCGAAGATGAACAGGATGAGGGCCGCCAGGATCGAGACGGCATCGGCCGCCAGGATCGTCGCCCGAGCCCGTTGCCAGCCGCTCTCGACCGCCAGTCGCAGCGACTTGCCGTCGCGCACCTCGTCGCGCAGCCGCTCGAAGAACACGATGAACGAGTCCGCGGTGATGCCGATCGCCACGATGAGGCCCGCGATCCCCGGCAACGTCAGCGTGAAGCCGACGCCTTGGCCAAGCAGCAGCACCAGGGCGTACGTCGTGGCTGCCGCGATGAGGAGCGATCCGATGGCCACCATGCCGAGTCCGCGGTAGTAGAGCAGCAGGTAGACGACCACGAGCACCATACCGGCGGCGCCGGCGTACAGGCCGGCCTTCAGCTGCGTGCCGGCCAGCGTCGGTCCCTCGAATGAGCTGCCGTTCAGCTCGAACGTCAGCGGCAACGCGCCGTACTTGAGCTGGTTCGCGAGCGCTCGCGCCGTGGTGGCGGTGAAGTTGCCGGAGATCTGGGACGAACCATCGGTGAAGTGGCCGTTCGTGGTGGGTGCGCTGAGGACCTCGCCGTCGAGCACGATGGCGAATCGGCTGGTTTGATCGCTGCCCTGCTGCTGCTGTGCGTAGAGCGCCTCGGTGACGGTGTCGAAGGTCTTCGTGCCCTGACCCTTGAGCTGGAGGGCGACGACCCAGGACACCTGCTGCTGGGGCACGACGGCGCTGGCGCTCTTGACGTCCGTGCCCTCGATGACGGTCGGGCTGAGGATCGAGACCTCGCCGCTCTTGATGTCGCACGTGACGAGCGGGCGGTCGGAACGGTCCTCCTGCGGAAGGTTGTTCTTCGCGCAGACGAAGCCCTTGGCCTGCGCGTTGAGCGCGTTCAGGCCGGGGATGTACTCCTTCGGCAGCGACTGCACACCCTGCGTCTCCGCCTGGATGACCTGCTGCAGCGTGAGCTTCGACCAGTCGATCTTGGCGATGGCCTCGTTCTGCTTCTTGACCTCGGCCGGTTCGGCCGGCTTCTGCGCGCCCTCCGCGGAGGCCCAGACCAGCCGGAAGCGGAGCTGGGCGGTGCGGCCGACCTGGTCGACGATGTCGCTCTCGTCCTTGCCCGGGATCTCGATGATGACCTGGTTGCCGCCCTGGGTGGTGACCTCGCCCTCGGTGACGCCCGAGGCGTTGACGCGCTGGTCGATGATCGAGCGTGCCTGGCGCAGCTTCTCCGGCGTCACGTCACCCGACGTGGCCTTCGCCTGCAACGTGATTCGCGTGCCGCCCTGGAGGTCGAGGCCGAGTCGCGGCTTCCAGACGCTGTCGTCCTTGGCCGAGCCGGTGACGCTCAGGACCGTGAGGAGCCCGTACATGCCGACGACGGCTGCCAGGAACAGCAGCAGGGTGCGGCGAGGCTTGGGAAGGTCGCGCCGGGTGGGCGGACCCGCCATCAGTCGACGGTCCCGGGCGGATCGGTGGGGTCGCTCGCGGGAGAAGCGTCCTGAGGCACGATCACCTTGGCGACTGCCTGGCGGGCGGCCGTGATCACGACGTCGGGTGCGATGCGGAGCTCGACCTCGTCGTCGCGCACCGAGACGAGCTCGCCGAAGATGCCGCTGGCGAGCATGACCCGCGAGCCGGCCGTCAGGGCGTTCTGCGTCGCCATGAACTCTTTCTGACGGTTGCGCGCCGGGCGCAGGACCAGCAGCCAGAAGGCGATGACGACCAGGACCAAGGGAAGGTACTGGACCCAGTTGGACACGGTGTGAGCTCCCGAAAGCGTGGAGATCCGCCGAGTGACGACGGAGTGGCGCGAGGGCCACCGCGAAGTCTAGCCAGTGGCCGAACTGCTCACACGTCGGCGTCGTCGTCGGCGAACGGCAGCTGTCCGGACTGTGCCGACGGTGGGGGTGGCACGAGTCCGAGGTGGCGCCAGGCCGGTGGCGTGGCCACGCGACCGCGCGGCGTGCGGGCCAGGAAGCCGAGCCGCACCAGGAACGGCTCGGCGAGCTCCTCGACCGTCTCGCGTTCCTCGCCGACGGCGACCGCGAGGGTCGCGACACCCACCGGACCCCCGCCGAAGCTCTCGCACAGCGCGGAGAGGACGGAGCGGTCGAGGCGATCGAGGCCGAGGTCGTCGACCTCGTACAGCGCCAGCGCCGCCCGGGCGACGGCGACGTCGACGGTGCCGTCGGCCCGCACCTCGGCGAAGTCGCGCACGCGTCGCAGCAGGCGGTTGGCGATGCGCGGCGTGCCGCGCGAGCGGGACGCGATCTCGCGACCACCGTCGGTGGTGACCACGAGGTCGAGCAGGCCGGACGACCGGTCGACGATGCGGTGCAGCTCGTCGGTGGCGTAGTAGTCGAGCTGGGCGGTGAAGCCGAACCGGTCGCGCAGCGGGCTGGGCAGCAGACCGGCGCGGGTCGTGGCCCCGACGACTGTGAATGGCGGGATCTCCAGCGGGATGGCCGTGGCACCCGGGCCCTTGCCGACGATCACGTCGACCCGGAAGTCCTCCATGGCCATGTAGAGCAGCTCCTCGGCCGGGCGGGACATGCGGTGGATCTCATCGATGAAGAGGACGTCGTGCTCGTTGATGCCGGACAGGATGGCCGCGAGGTCGCCGGCGTGCTGGATGGCCGGGCCGCTCGTGACCCGCAGCGGAGCGCCGAGCTGGTGGGCGATGATCATCGCGATCGTGGTCTTGCCGAGGCCGGGAGGACCCGACATCAGCACGTGGTCGGGTGTGCGGCCACGCGCCACGGCCGCCTCGAGCATCAGCGACAGCTGCTCGCGAACGCGCTCCTGACCGATGAGCTCGTCGAGCGTGCGTGGCCGCAGGGCCGACTCGAAGGCTCGCTCCTCGGGCGTCGCCTCACCCATCACTCCCCCAGAATCAAGAGAGGTGGGGTCGATGTGGAGGTCGAGGTCGTCGTCCATCATCACGCCTTCGAGAGGGTGCGCAGGGCTGCGCGCAGCAGGGTCGGGACGTCGGAATCGGAGTCGGGACCGGCGTCGGCGGCCACGGTGTCGACGGCTCGCTCGGCATCCCGGGTGGACCAGCCGAGGCTTTGCAGTGCGTCGCGGACCTGGTCGCGCCAGCCCGCTCCCCCGGAAGCGACGGAGGTGACCGGCGAGCCGACCCGGTCCTTGAGCTCGACGACGATCCGCTCGGCGCCTTTGCGACCGATACCGGGCACGGCGGTGAGGGCCGCGTGGTCGGAGCCCGCGATGGCCTGACGGAGCCGCTCGGGCGACAGGACGGCCAGCATCGCCTGCGCCACCTTGGGCCCCACCCCGCTGGCGGTCTGGACGAGCTCGAACATGTCGCGCTCGTCGATGTCGGCGAAGCCGTACAGGGTGTTTGAGTCCTCGCGCACGACCATGGACGTGGCGAGCTGGGTCTCGGCGCCGAGGCGCAGACCGGCGATGGTGCCGGGCGTGCAGAACACGTGGTAGCCCACTCCCGCGACGTCGACGACTGCCGCGTTGAGGGTGACGGCGGCGACGCGGCCGCGCACGAACGCAATCATCGGGCGGCCGCCTTCGCGAGAGCGGCCTCGAGGCGGGCCTCGGCGCCACCTCGCCAGACCTGGCAGATGGCGAGCGCGAGGGCGTCGGTGGCGTCGGCGGGCTTCGGCGGCTCCGTGAGGCGAAGCAGGCGGGCCACCATCTGCGCGACCTGGGCCTTGTCGGCGCGGCCGTTGCCGGTGACGGCCGCCTTGACCTCGCTCGGCGTGTGCAGGCGCACCTCGATGCCGTGGCGGGCCGCGACGACCATGGCGATGCCACTGGCCTGCGCCGTGCCCATCACGGTGCGGACGTTGTGCTGGCTGAACACCCGTTCCACCGCCACGACCTGGGGCCGATGCTGGGCGACCGCCGCTTCGATCCCCTGCTCCAGCAGGAGAAGGCGGCGCGCGATGTCGAGATCGGACGGCGTGCGAACGACGCCGACGTCGACCAGGGTGAGCGGGGTGCCGACACTGCCGTCGACGATGCCGACACCGCATCGCGTGAGGCCGGGATCGACGCCCAGCACCCTCACCGTCTGCGAACGCATGTTCGACAGACTAGTCGGCCGACCGCGCCCGACTGCGGCGACGCGCCGTGCTCAGACCTTCTCCATGGCCTCGGCCATGACCTCGTCGGATGCGTCGAGATTGCTGAAGACGTTCTGCACGTCATCGAGGTCTTCCAGGGCGTCGACCAGGCGCAGGATCTTCGTGGCAGCGTCGACGTCGACCTCCACGGACACCGACGGGACGAACGACGCGTCGGCCGAGTCGTAGTCGAGCCCGGCGTCCTGGAGTGCGGTGCGCACCGGCACGAGGTCGGTGGGTTCGCAGATGACCTCGAACGTGCCGTCGAGGTCGTTGACCTCCTCGGCGCCGGCGTCGAGGACCGCCATCAGGACGTCGTCCTCCGTGGTGTGCTCCGCCGGCACCAGGATGACCCCCTTGCGGTTGAACAGGTACGCCACCGAGCCGGGATCGGCCATCGTGCCGCCGCTGCGGGTCATCGCGGTGCGGACCTCCATGGCGGCTCGGTTGCGGTTGTCGGTGAGGCACTCGACGAGCAGCGCCACGCCACCCGGCGCGTAGCCTTCATAGGTGATGGCGACGTAGTCGACTCCCCCGCCGTCGAGCCCGCCGCCACGCTTGACCGCACGGTCGATGTTGTCGTTGGGCACCGACGACTTCTTGGCCTTCTGGATCGCGTCGTAGAGCGTCGGGTTGCCCGCGGGGTCGGGGCCGCCGGTGCGGGCGGCCACCTCGATGTTCTTGGTGAGCTTGGCGAACATCTTGCCGCGCTTGGCGTCGATGGCCGCCTTCTTGTGCTTGGTCGTCGCCCACTTGGAGTGGCCTGACATCCAGATTCTCCTTCTATGACACTGAGACGAGGTCCAGGAAGTACCGGTGGATGCGGAGGTCGTCGCCCACCTCGGGGTGGAAGGACGTCGCGATGACCGGACCCTGCTGGACCGCCACGATCCTATCCCCGACACCCGGCACCCCGACGCTCGCGAGCACGTCGACGTCCGGCCCGACGTCCTCGACCCACGGGGCGCGGATGAACACGGCGTGTAGCGGGTCGTCGAAGATCGTGAAGTCGACGTCGCCCTCGAAGGACTCGACCTGCCGGCCGAAGGCGTTGCGCCGCACCGTGATGTCGAGGCCGCCGAAGGTCTCCTGTCCGGCGATGCCGTCGAGCAACCGGTCGGCGAGCATGATCATCCCGGCGCAGGTGCCGAGGGTGGGCATGCCCGTCTTGATGCGGTCGGCGAACGCGTCGAACAGGTCGAAGGCGCGGGCGAGCTTGACCATCGTCGTGGACTCCCCGCCCGGCATGACCAGTGCGTCGCACCGTTCGAGCTCCTCGAGCCGGCGCACAGGGAACACGTCGGCGCCGAGCCCGGACAGCGCGACGAGATGCTCACGGACGTCACCCTGCAGGGCGAAGACGCCGATCGACGGGGGGTTCACCCCACCAGCGTAGTTGGGCGTAGCGACCTCACCCTGACGACGGCGGTGGTTTTGGGGTGGGCCTTCGCCACCGCCGTCGCTCCCTCTCGGTTCCCTCCCGATCGGGATGGGTGAAGGAGGCGTCGGCGCCATCCGCAGACGTGGCGACTCCCTCATTGGGACGTCACGCGGAGACTCCCGGCTCCGTGATCGTGACGCTGAGAAAATCATACGACCTCGGCGGTCACCGCACAGGTGGAATCCCTTGAAATTCCGCTGAGATTCCGAGAGTCGACTACCATCCGCGCTCGGACAGTCGGGTACGGCTCCAGGACCTCCCCTAAGGTGGTTCCGTGTCTGTCCTGGTAACCGGCGGCGCCGGCTACGTCGGCAGCCACGTCGTTCGTCTGCTCGCAGAACGGGGTGAGGACGTGGTCGTCGTCGACGACCTCAGCACTGGACGCCGTGCGAACCTCCCCGAGACACCACTCCTCGAGCTTGACCTCTCCGGCCCGCAGGCTGTCGAGGCCCTCACCCCGTTCATGAAGGAGCATCGCGTCGACGCCGCCTTCCACTTCGCCGCGCAGAAGGAGGTGGGTGTCTCCATGCGGCGTCCGACCCACTACATGCGCCAGAACGTCGGCGGCATGGCGAACCTCCTCGACGCACTGGAAGCCGCCGGTGTTCACCGCCTTGTCTACTCCTCCTCCGCTGCTGTGTATGGCACGCCGAAGTCTGACGAGGTCTGCGAGGAAGACCTGTGCATTCCCATCAATGCCTACGGTGAGACGAAGCTCATCGGTGAATGGCTATGCCACCGCGCGGTCGGAGCGTGGGGCCTGACTGCTGTGAGTCTGCGCTACTTCAACGTCGCGGGTGCAGGCTGGCCAGATCTCGGGGACCCTGTTTCGCTCAATCTCGTCCCGATCGTCTTCGATCGGTTGGTCGCCGGGGACCAGCCGAGAGTGTTCGGCAACGACTACGAGACACCTGACGGCTCTTGCGTTCGTGACTACGTGCACGTGCTCGACCTGGCGGAAGCACACATCGTGGCGCTGGACCAGCTCCAACCGGGGCACGATGTGTTCAACATCGGCACGGGCCGTGGCTCGAGCGTCTTCGAGATCGTCGAGGAGGTCGGTCGTGTGACCGGTCTCGATGCGACTCCAGAGGTCGTTGCTCGGCGTCCCGGCGACCCCCCTCGCCTGGTGGCCAGCGTCGACAAGGCTGCGGCCGAGCTTGGCTGGCGATCAACGCGCGGACTGTCCGACATCATCGCCAGCGCGTGGGAGGCCCACCAGCAACGGTGATCCCGACCCGTTGGTGGCCTCAGTCGCGACGAACACGAGCCTTGACAGCCGGTGCCGTCGGAGCCAGCCGTCAGCACGGGGGCTCTCATACCAGCGCTGATTGCTCTGGTCAGTCCTGCTACCAGCCGCGCTCGGACAATCGGTGCGGCTCGGGGACGTCGTCGACGTTGATGCCGACCATGGCCTCGCCGAGGCCGCGGGAGACCTTGGCGATGACGTCCGGGTCGTCGTGGAACGTGGTGGCCTTGACGATGGCCTCCGCGCGCTCCGCGGGGTTGCCGGACTTGAAGATGCCCGACCCGACGAAGACGCCCTCGGCGCCCAGCTGCATCATCATCGCGGCGTCGGCGGGAGTGGCGATGCCGCCTGCGGTGAACAGCACCACCGGGAGCTTGCCGAGCTCGGCGACCTCGCGCACGAGCTCGAGCGGGGCCTGCAGCTCCTTGGCGGCGACGTACAGCTCGTCGTCGGCGAGGGTCTGGAGGCGACGGATCTCGGCGCGGATCTGACGCATGTGCGTGGTGGCGTTGGAGACGTCGCCGGTGCCGGCCTCGCCTTTGGAACGGATCATGGCCGCGCCCTCGGTGATGCGGCGCAGGGCCTCGCCGAGGTTGGTGGCTCCGCAGACGAACGGGACCGTGAAGGCCCACTTGTCGATGTGGTTGGCGTAGTCGGCCGGGGTGAGCACCTCGGACTCGTCGACGTAGTCGACGCCGAGGCTCTGCAGCACCTGGGCCTCCACGAAGTGGCCGATGCGCGCCTTGGCCATCACCGGGATCGAGACGGTCTCGATGATGCCGTCGATGAGGTCGGGATCGCTCATCCGGGCCACACCACCCTGGGCACGGATATCGGCGGGCACGCGCTCGAGCGCCATCACGGCGACGGCGCCGGCGTCCTCGGCGATCTTGGCCTGCGCGGCGTCGACGACATCCATGATGACGCCGCCCTTGAGCATCTCGGCCATGCCGCGCTTGACGCGGGAGGTACCGATCGTGGTCTCGTCGTTGCTCACTGAAGGTCCTTCAGAATTGGCTTTCATGGATGATGCCAGTCTACTCGCCGTCCGGGGCCTTCCCAGCGGCCTGTTCGTGCACCATCAGCATGCGCTGGACGATCGTCGCGGTGCTGGCGGCGGTGAGGGCCCACAAGGTGATCTCGGTCAGGACCGGCAGGCCGAACAGGCCGTTGAAGCCGGTCATCACCAGGATGGCGACCAGCCGGTCGGCCCGTTCGGCGATACCGCCCTTCGCTTTCATGCCGAGGCTCTCGGCTCTCGCCCGGGCATAGGACGTGATGTTGCCGAGCACGAGGCAGGCGAGGCTGAGGCACAAGTAGAGCGTTGGACCGCCCAGGTCAGTCTCGGCGTCGGCCTGCGCGTAGTACAGCACCAGGCCGCCGAAGATCGCGGCGTCGCCGAACCGGTCGAGCGTCGAGTCGAGGAACGCTCCCCAGCGGGACGACTGGCCGGTCTTGCGGGCCATGTAGCCGTCCATGATGTCGCCGAACACGAACGCGGTGACGACCAAGACGCCGACGAAGAACTCACCGCGCGGGAAGAACCAGAGCGCTCCGGCGCACACGCCGATCGTGCTGACGATCGTCACGTGGTCGGGCTTGACTCCCAGGCGCAGCAGCAGGTCGGCCAGCGGCGCCCACACGTTGGTCCAGAACTGGCGGAATCGTTCGAGCACGGTCTACATACCCCCATCCAGCTCGGCCCAGGCCGACGCCAGCATGTCGCGGGTCTCATCGAGCAGCTGCGGCATCGTCTTGGTGCGCCCGATGACGGGAAGGAAGTTGGCGTCGCCGCCCCAGCGTGGGACGACGTGCTGGTGGAGGTGCGCGGCGATGCCGGCGCCGGCGATCGTGCCCTGGTTGATGCCCAGGTTGAAACCGTGCGGCGCCGTGACCGCGCGCATCGCCGTCATCGCCTGCTTGGTGAGCAGGGCGACCTCGGCGGTCTCGTCGTCGGTGAGGTCGGTGTAGTCGGCGACGTGCCGGAACGGGCAGATGAGCAGGTGCCCGGCGTTGTACGGATAGAGATTCAGCACCGCGTACGCCACCTCGCCCCGGCGGACGATGAGACCTTCGGCGTCGTCCATCTCCGGGATGCGGCAGAACGGGCAATCGACTTCTTCGTCGGACTCCGGCTTGTTCTCACCCTTGATGTACCGGATGCGGTGCGGGGTCCAGAGTCGCTCGAAGGCGTCCGGCTCCCCCACGCCGCTCTGGAAGTCGCTCACCCGCACGACTCTAGTGGCCGCGCACCCCGCCACCGGCGCGGTGGGGTGCGGGCCACGAGTCGCGAACGACCTAGTTGATCAGCCCCGTCAGGGCCCGATCGATCAGGTCCTGACGGGCGGCGTCGTCGGACAGCTGCTCCAGGCCGAATCCCACGAGCAGTGAGTCCTTCGTCGAGACGGCCCCATATGGGTTGACCAGCTTCTCGCCGATCTTCCAGTTGCCCTGGTTGGGTGGGCTGCCGTCCGGCGGACCGCCGACCGTCCAGCTGCTCGTGGCGTCCTCGAAGCCGTCAGCGGTCGTGTTGCCGTCGACCACGACCCTGGTGTCGTCGACGAATGCTCCGATCCCGCCCGAGCTCGGATCGGTCACGTAGGTGATCGACAGCTCCACCTGCTGGCCGGCGTAGGCGGTCAGGTCATACGCGACCTCCTGCCAGCCGTCGGTCGATCCGGTGACCGAGTTCCAGGTGCCGCTGCTTCCGGGCCCCGTGCACCCTGCCCCACCGAGGTAGTGGGCGAGGAACGGGTGCAGCTGGATGAGGAAGCCGTCCGGCGCGCACTCGGCCGGCGGATCGGTGGACGTCGCGCCGTTGCTCTCGGCCAACGTCGTCCAGTTGTCCTGTCCGGGCGTGTGCGCCTCCACGATCACGTGGTCGTAGCCGCTCTCGGTGCTGGCGGACAGCTGGAATGCCAGCTCGGCCGCGGACGCACCCGTGAGGTCGACGGTCTTGGACAGCCGCATGTACGACGAGTCCTGGTGCAGCGCACCGGCGTACCGCGTTCCCTCGACCGGGGCGTACGGGTTCTGCCCGCTCGACGCGTACTCGGCGGCTCCCTTGCTGGCGAACTGCGGGAACTCGCTGACCGGGAGAACGTCGCTGGTCGGCTGGAAGACGCCGGCCTCGTCGAGCGGGTTGTCGCCATCGACCACTGGTCCACCGAACGTGCCCTCGAATCCGTCGATCGGATCGGCGACACCGACCACGCTCTCCGGGTTCTCGCCATCGGTGCGGGAGTATCCGCCGAGGTAGTACTGCCGGAAGTCGTCGGCCATGATCAGGCAGTCCTCGAAGAACCCGGGCACCGTGTCGACGACGCACTCCTCCTCCGGGTCTCCGTTCAGCCCGTAGAACAGGCCGCCGACGGAGTCGCCGATGCCCGGCAGACCGCTGTACTGCGCGGTCTCGCCGGCGTGGACGAGCTTGCCGCCCTCGTTGAGGTAGTCACGGACGGCCATCGTCGTGTACTGCTCCTTCTGGGCCACGGCGATGTCCGGCAGCTCCCCGAACGGCGTGGTGATGGTCTCGTCCTCGGGATCCTGCGTCAGCCGGTTGTCGCCCAGGTACCAGACCACCGCGTCGTAGTGGCTGAGGACGCCGAGATCGTGTGGGACGCCCTGTTCGTCGATGTCCCAGACGTCGGTCGAGAAGCCGGCATCGTTGATCGCCTTCTCGTAGTCCGCCGCGTACTTCGGCGCGGTGACGCTGCCCGGGTAGTCGGGGTTGACGCCGGTGTAGTCCTCGTCGGCCAGCACGAGCACGTCGCCGCCGGTGTCGGGCGCGACCGTGTACGTGAACGGCTCGCTGCTCACCTTGCCCTGCCCGACCTTGGTCGCGCTGAAGGTGACCTCGACCTCGTCGCCCGGTTTGGCCCCCCGGACCTTGCTGCGGCGCTCGGCGTAGTAGTCGTCGTTCTCGTTGCCATAGCGCTCGCCGCCCCGCCACTCGGGCACCTGGATCGTCCTCGCCGACCCACCGTTGATGCGGTAGGTCATGCGCAGCCCCCTCAACGCCCGCTTGGCCTCGACCGCGACCGTCTGCGTGCCGCCGTACGAGACGTCGAAGGTGTCGGGCACGAGATCGGGCGCGGTGCGGCCGACCACCGAGACCGGGTCGTCCGGGTCGCCGGCCGATTCGGCCACCGAGAGCGCGAACGGGATGTTCTTCTCGAACTCCGCCTGGATGAGTCCTTCGTCGTCCGGGAAGTTGAACCCGCTCTGGCAGTCCTCGGCCAGCCACTCGTCGTCGGGCACTGAGTCGGAGGCCGCTTCGCATGTCGACATCTCCGGCGTGAAGCCGAGGGTCTTGTAGGCAGCGGTCAGGTGCGTGTCCGTGTCGCCGTTCGTCGTGTAGAGCTCGGCGGAGATGTCAGGGTCGTATCCGGGCACGGCCGGGTTCTCGTCGTCGCCGGCCATCGCCTCGTAGATGTGATCGTCCGGCGTCGGCGTGGACACCTGCCACCCGGTGCCGTACAGCAGCAGCTCGGCTGCGGAGTGGTAGTTGACCAGGAACTGGAACCGCAGGCGACGGGCGAACGTGTCGAGCGCCTTGGTCTCCGGCTCCGAGCCCGCCGACGGGCCGCGGTAGGTCTCGCTGCCGGTGCTGGGCGAGGAACCCTCGTTGTCGTAGCCCCACTTCGTCTTGAAGTTGCGGTTGAGGTCGACACCGTCTCCTGGCTCGATCGCGCCGTCGTTGTTGTTGTCACGCAGATTCTTGCGCCACAGGCGCTGATCGGGCTCGAAGGTGAAGTCGTAGCCGTCGGGGTTCGCGACCGGGATGAACCACAGCTCGTTCTCGTCGAGCAGGCTGGTGATCTTCGGGTCGTTGCCGTAGTTGTCGATCAGGTGGTGCATGAGACGACGGTTCATCTCCGGTGTGATCCACTCGCGCGCGTGCTGAGCACTGGCGTAGAGGACCGCCGGCTTTGTGCCGTCCCTGACCTTCCGCGCGTTCTTGCTCAACTTCAGCGCGATGAGGTCCTGGCCCTTCACGGTCTTGCCGATCCTGACGAGCTTGGCGAGCGACGGGTTGTCGGCCGCTGCCTGCTCGTACTCCGCCTTCAGCCCGTTCTCCCCGGAGTACTTCTTGAAGACCTCGTAGCCCTCGGCGGCCAGCTGGGTCGAGCGCTGCGCCGCAGTCTTGCCGTCCACCTTCTTGGTCTGCATCTCCACGCCCTGCTTGCGCAGCTTCGCTGCCTGGGCCGCGCTGATGATCGCCTCGACCCGCACGCGCGCCTTCTTGCCACGCTCACCCGAGATCTTGGAGAACTGCAGATCGTGGCGGTCGATGCCGAGGTCGACCAGCTTGGAGATCTGGCCGCCGGACAGGTCACCCACGTATACGTCGAGATGGTCGTCCGATGGAGCGGCCACCGAGGCGCTGGTGCTCAACAGACCGGCGACGAGCGCCATGACAGCAAGAATCGACAACGACAGACGACGCATTCGTTCCCCCGAACCTGAAAAAGGAAAAGCCCTTCGCCAAAACCTGACGCGGTATCACCGGATTGTCAATGGCACCGACACGTCAGACCTGGACGCGGCTCTCGATCGCCTCGACGATGCGCTCGATCGCGTCGTCCACCGGGACGCCGTTGTCCTGGTCGCCGCTGCGATAGCGGAACGACACGGCCCCGGCCTCGACGTCGCGGTCACCGACGATGACCATGAACGGCACCTTCTGCGTCTGCGCGTTGCGGATCTTCTTCTGCATGCGCTCGTCGGAGTGGTCGACCTCGACCCGGATGCCGCGGGCCTTGAGCCGCGTGGCGACGTGGTCGAGGTAGTCCGCGTGACGCTCGGCCACCGGGATGCCGACGACCTGCACCGGGGCCAGCCAGGGCGGGAACGCGCCGGCGTAGTGCTCGACGAGCAGCCCGACGAAGCGCTCGATCGAGCCGAACTTCGCCGAGTGGATCATCACCGGCTGCTGCCGCGAGCCGTCGGCGGCGACGTACTCGAGCTCGAAGCCCTTGGGCTGGTTGAAGTCGTACTGGATGGTCGACATCTGCCAGGTGCGCCCGATCGCGTCGCGCGCCTGCACCGAGATCTTCGGCCCGTAGTACGCGGCACCACCGGGGTCGGGCACCAGCTCGAGTCCAGACTCCGCGGCAGCGTCGCCGAGCACCTTCGTGGCGGTGGCCCACTCCTCAGCCGACCCGACGAACTTGTCCGGCTTGGAGTCGTCCCGGGTGGACAGCTCGAGGTAGAAGTCGTCGAGTCCGAAGTCGCGGAACAGGCTCAGGCAGAAGTTCAGCAGGTGCTTGATCTCGTCAGGAGCCTGCTCGGGCGTGACGTACGAGTGCGAGTCGTCCTGGGTCATCCCGCGCACCCGGGTGAGTCCGTGCACCACGCCGGACTTCTCATACCGGTAGACGCTGCCGAACTCGAACAGCCGCAGCGGCAGCTCCCGGTACGACCGCTGGCGCGAGCGGAAGATCAGGTTGTGCATCGGGCAGTTCATGGCCTTGAGGTAGTACTTGCTGTTCTCGAAGTCCATCGGCGGGAACATGCCGTCGGCGTAGTACGGGAGGTGTCCGGAGGTGTGGAACAGACCCTCCTTGGAGATGTGCGGCGTGCCGACGTAGTCGAAGCCCTCCTCGATGTGCCGCTGACGGACGTAGTCCTCCATCTCGCGCTTGATCACGCCGCCCTTGGGGTGGAAGACCGCGAGCCCGGAGCCGAGCTCGTCGGGGAAGCTGAAGAGGTCGAGCTCCTGCCCGAGCCGGCGGTGGTCGCGGCGCTGTGCCTCCTCGATCCGGTGCAGGTAGGCCTCCAGGCCCTCGTTCGACGGCCAGGCGGTGCCGTAGATGCGTTGCAGCTGCTTGTTCTTCTCGTCGCCTCGCCAATAGGCGGCGGCGCTGCGCATCAGCCGGAACGTCGGGATGCGCTTGGTGGTGGGCAAGTGTGGACCGCGGCAGAGGTCCTTCCAGGCCAGCGACCCGTCGCGCTTGAGGTTGTCGTAGATCGACAGGCCGCCCTCGCCCACCTCGACGCTCGCGCCTTCGGCCGCCCCCTCCATGTCGACAGAGTCCGCAGTGGACTTCAGCCCGATCAGCTCGAGCTTGTACGGCTCGTCGGCGAGCTCCTCGCGGGCGGCGGCGTCGGAGACCTCACGCCGGTCGAACTTCTGTCCCTCCTTGACGATCTTGCGCATCCGCGTCTCGATGGCCTCCAGGTCCTCCGGGGTGAACGGCTCCGGTACGTCGAAGTCGTAGTAGAAGCCGTCGGTGATGGGAGGGCCGATGCCGAGCTTCGCCTCCGGGAACAGCTCCTGAACGGCCTGGGCCATCACGTGAGCGGTGGAGTGGCGCAGGATGTCGAGCCCGTCGGGCGAGTCGATGGCGACCGGCTCGACCGTGTCGCCGTCCATCAGCTCCTGGGCGAGATCGCGGAGCTCGCCACCGATGCGGGCAGCGATGACGTCGGGATCGTCGGCGAAGAGCTGCCAGGCCTTGGTACCCGTGTCGACGGATCGTTCATCGGACTGGACCACGACGGAGATCTCGGGCTCTGTGACCTCGGACAAGGGGCACCTCGTTCTCGACGACGCGCCCTACGAATGGCGCGTTCTGCTTGCGCCCACCCTACGGCAGGGTCAGACGAGGGCTCCGACCTCCGTGGCGGCGCGCTCGCCGGAGCGGACGGCGCCGTCCATGAAGCCGGCCCAGTACGTCGATGTCTCGGTGCCGGCCCAGTGGATGCGGTCGACGGGTTCGCGGATGGTCGAGCCGAACGACGTGATCGTGCCGGGCACTGGCGCCGCGATCGGGCTGCCCATCGTCCACCGCTCCTTCGTCCAGTCCTGCTCGACGTACTCGATCGGTTCGAGCGCCTCTTTTCCGACCAGCTTGGCGAAGCCCTCGAGAACAGCGGCCTTGCGCTCGGCCAGCGGCTTGGTGCCGTACGTCTCCCACGTCGATCCCCCGACGAAGGCGAGGAGCACGCCGACCTCGGCATCCGGCGGCGAGTTGTCGAACATCGCACGGACTGCGCCGAACGTCGTCACACCCGAGCCGGACAGACCCTTGGCGCGCCAGAACGGCGTCTCGTAGACGGCGTCGCACTTCATCAAGGTGCCCATGGGCATCCGTTGCAGGAGCTGGAGACGCCGGGGCGGGAGGAGCGGCGACCAGTCGATACCCAGCGCCAAGGGCGGTGGCACCGCGACGATGACCCGCTTCGCCTGCACGGTGCCGCGGTCCGTGTTGACCGAGACGCCCGAGGCCGTCTGCGAGATGCGGCGGACCGGAGCGTTCAAGGCGACTCGGTCACCAAGCGCGTCGGCCATTCTGTCGGGGATGAGGCCGGAGCCACCGACGAATCGCGAGTCCTGGGCTGCGTTGGCCGTGCCGGACGACCGTGCGAACGTGCCGGGATGCGTCTCGTCGCCGGCGGTGGCGATGTACCAGAACAGGAACAGCAGGGACAGGTTCAGGGCGTCGGTGCCGAACGACGGCTGGAGGTAGGCCTTGATGACCTCCTCGACCCTGGGGATGACGCTCTGCTGCTTGACCCACTGGCTCACCGTGATCGAGTCCCACTCGGCGGCGCGCTTGGCCTTCCAGGGGGCATCGACCGGCACCTGCTTGGAGAACTGGTCGATCTTCAGGGACAGCTGAGCCGCATCGGCGAGGATCAGCGGGTCAGGTGGAATCGTGCCCTTGTACTTCGTGACCGGGCCCTTCGGGCTGGTCGCGTAGGTGTTCTTGCCCTCGACGTACTCCTTGAACGTCTCGACGCCGAGCTCGTCGGCGAGCGCGAGGATGTGGTTCTGGGTGGGCCCGACGAACGCGCCCCCAGCCTCGATGACGGAGCCATCGGCCAAGGTGTGGTTGAGGATCCGACCGCCGACCCGGTCGTTGGCCTCGACGACGAGCACGTCCTTGCCTGCGGCGACCAGCTTGCGCGCGGCGACGAGCCCGGAGATCCCGGCGCCGACCACGACCACGTCGACGCTGCCCGGCAGCGAGCCCGACGTGGTGGCCGCTTGTGTGGGCTGGGCCAGGCTTCCGAACGCGAGTGCAGCACCGCCCGCAGCGGCACCACCGATGAGTCCACGACGACTGATTCCGGACTGCTGGTCCATGCTTTCCACCTATCTCCGGGAGACACAACGAGGGCGTGCGAGAAAGGAAACGTCCGCGCCGTCAGGAACAAGAGTGTCCTAGTCTTCGTGCATGACTTCGATCGGCATCATCGGGTCCGGCTTCGGAGGTGTCTCTGTGGCCGTGGAGATGCTGCGCGGGGGCCACGACGACGTCCGGCTGTGGGAACGCAGCGACGACCTCGGTGGGGTCTGGCGCGACAACACCTATCCCGGCGCCGGATGTGACGTCCCCTCGCCGCTCTACTCGTTCTCGTACGCGCCGAACCCGAACTGGACCCGCCGCTACGCCCTGCAGCAGGAGATCCACGACTACCTGCGCGGCGTCGCCGACACCTACGGCGTGACTCCGCGGATCACCTACGGACGCGAGGTGAGGGCCGCCTCCTGGGACGCCGGCACGAACCAGTGGACGGTCACGTTCGGCGACGGCTCGAGCGAGTCCGTCGACGTCCTCGTGAGCGCCGTCGGTCAGCTGTCCGAACCGACGCTGCCGGACATCCCGGGCGTCGAGTCGTTCGAGGGGCCGTCGTTCCACTCGGCGCGGTGGGACCACGACGCCGACATCCACGGCCGCACGGTCGCGGTGGTGGGCTCCGGGGCCAGCGCCGTCCAGCTCGTCCCTCATCTCGTACGGGACGGCGAGCGTGTGGTCGTCTTCCAGCGCTCCCCCAACTACCTGCTGCCCAAGCCCGACATGCCGTACAAGCCGTGGCACTCCGCCATGTTCCACCGCCTGCCGATGACCCAGCAGGCCGAGCGTGGGGGCATCTGGACGTTCATGGAGCAGTTCGCGCGGGGCATGGACGCCGCGTCGCCGGTGGGCAAGGTCAACCGCGCCGTGGCGCTGCGTCACCTGCACTCGCAGGTCAAGGACCCCGAGCTGCGGGCGAAGCTGACCCCCGACTACGCGATCGGCTGCAAGCGCATCCTGTTCAGCAACGAGTTCTACCCCGCGCTGGCCGAGCCGACGGTCGAGGTCGTGACCGAGGCGGTCACCGAGGTGCGCCCGCACGGTGTGGTCGACGCGACCGGCCGCGAGCATCCGGCCGACGTCGTCGTGTACGCGACCGGCTTCGACTCCCAGGACTTCCTCGACTCGATCGACGTCACGGGAGCCGACGGCGAGAAGCTGGCGACCCGGTGGGCGGACGGTGCACGAGCGTACCTCGGCATGTACGTGCCCGGTTTCCCGAACCTCTTCGTGACGTATGGGCCGAACACCAACCTCGGCGGCGGCTCGATCATCTACATGCTGGAGGCCCAGGCACGCCACATGCGTCAGGTGGTCGACCGGCTCGAAGCCGGCAGCTACGACAACGTCCAGGTCACCGGTGCAACCGAGCAGGCCTACGACCGGGACCTGCAGGTGAAGCTCGACCGCTCGGTCTGGGGCACGTGCGAGAACTGGTACCGCCATCCGTCAGGCCGCATCACGTCGAACTGGCCGGGCGCCACCCTGCCGTTCGCGCGTCGCACGCGCACCCTGGAGCCGGCCGAGTTCGCCTGGGCCTGACTACCTACTCCCCGTCGGGCTTGCGCCCGATCGCGATGAAGCCCGCGAACCAGAGCTCGGCGTCGGGAAGGGCGACGAACTTCTCCCGCGCGGCCTCCCAGGCCTGGACCTCGTCCGTCGTGAGGATGCCCTCGGCGATCATCGCGTCCCTGGCGGAGACCAACGGACCACCTCCGGCCATGAGCATGGCGGGGACCCGGTTGAAGGTGCCCCGGTGCTCGGCGACCTCGAGGCCGGCTGCGCGCAGGAGCATCCCGAGCCGTGCGCCCATCCGGACGTCGTTGCCGATGGCACGATGGAACTCGGCATAGCGCTCGAACTGTTCCTGGATGTCGGGATCTGGCGGCATCGGCCGGGTCGCGTCGAGGTCGACGTCGACCAGGTACAGGTGGCCACCCGGGGCGAGCAGCGTCGCCAGGTGGGCCACGATCCTCTCGGCCGCGTCACCGGTGTGCGTGAGCACGTGTCGCATCATCACGCAGTCCCATTCACCGGGGTCGAGGCCGGTGGCCTCGCCGTCGCCGTCACGCACCTCGGCGTACTCGAGCCCGAGCGAGTCGAGCTCCTCTCGCGCGGCTTCACGGGCCGGCCGCCCCGGCTCCACTCCCACCACGGTGCCGTCGGGCCCGACGATCTGGGCGATCTCGGCCAGCACCGCGCCGGGACCGCAGCCCACGTCGGCCACCCGGGCGCCAGGCCTGATGCCGGCGTACTCCCACAGATCGGCTTCGTCCTCACGGGCCAGGCCGGCCATCATTCGGTAGCGCATGCGCTCGGGTTCGCTCAGCTCGAGCGTGTAACCCGGCTTCGATTTCTCAGCCATTCAGAAGTCCTTCGACGCCAAGGACGATACTGCGAGCGCGTCATGGCAGGAGTACATTCACGCTCGAAAGTACAGGTGATCTCATGTTCGAGCATGCATCATGCTTCGCCGTCCTCCCCGCGTCCGACCTCACCCGTGCCCGCGCGTTCTGGCACGACACGTTCGGCATCGACCCGGTCGACGACGGCTTCGAGGAGGGTGACGCCGAGATGTACGACCTCGGCGGCACGCGAGTGCTGGTCTACGAGACACAGTTCGCCGGCACGGCGCAGAACACGGCGCTGGGCATCGACTCCGACGACTTCGACCGCGACATGGCCGACCTCAAGTCCAAGGGTGTGCAGTTCAACGAGTACGACCTCCCCGGCATCAAGACCGTCGACGGCGTCATCGAGCTGGGTGGCACGCGCACGGCGTGGTTCAACGACAGCGAAGGGAACATCATCGCGCTCGGCGAGCGCTCCTGAGAGCCACCCGACTCAGCGACAGAGTGCGTCGATCTCCCTCTGGACGGTCTCCGGGGTCGCGACCTTGCCGACACCTTCGAGCTGGGCGCGCGAGTCGATGATCGATCCGGCGTCGGCCACGAGCTGCACGACGTCCTCGCGGATCTTCGGCGACGCGTTGTCGCCCGCCTTGGCCAGCCGGTCGAGCGCGTCGCGCATCTTCTTGGCATCGGCAGCGGTGAAGGGGTTGGAGTTGTTCTTGTACTTGTCGAACACGGCCTGGATGTCCTCGACCGCACCGGAGCCGACGATGGCCTGACAGCTCTTCGTCGCGTTGTCGGACTTTGCCTCGGGCGTGCCGTCATCGGAGGGTGCGGCCGACGTCGCCTTCTCCGGAGCCTCGAACGGCACCTCGTCGTCTCCGCCGCACGACGTCAGGATGAGGGCGAGGATCGCGACCACGAGTCCGATCACGGGGACAGGGATCGAGGTGCGGGGATTCCGAGGCATGCGGCAACGGTATCCGACCACGTCATGTGCCACGGTAGGTCCATGCCCGAGACGATCCGCGTGCTGCTCGCGGAGGACAGCTACGTCGTCCGCGAGGGTGTCCGCGCACTGATCGACAGCCAGGACGGCCTCGAGCTGGTGGGTGTGTGCGGGGATCTCCCGGAGCTCCTCGCCGCCGTCGATGAGAGTCCACCGGACGTCGTCATCACCGACATCCGGATGCCACCGGATCAGACCGACGAAGGGGTGCGAGCGGCGCAGTGGTTGCGCGACAACCATCCCGGCATCGGCGTGGTGGTGCTCTCGCAATACGTCGAGGAGGACTACGCCCTGCGGCTCTTCGAGAAGGGGTCGGCCGGGCGCGCGTACCTCCTGAAGGAACGCCTCGGTGACGTCGAGGAGCTCGTGGAGGCGATCCGGGAGGTGCTCCGTGGCGGATCGGTCGTGGACCGCGCGGTGGTCGACGCGCTCATCACGGCCCGCACCCGGCAGCGCTCCCCCGTCGACGAGCTCACGCCCCGCGAGCGCGAGGTGCTGTCCCACATCGCCCGGGGCAGCAACAACAAGACGATCGCCGAGACGCTCGTCCTGTCCCCGCGAGCGGTGGAGAAGCACATCAACTCGATCTTCGCGAAGCTCGGCATCGCCGAGGAGACCGACAGCCATCACCGCGTCCGTGCGGTCCTGCTCTACATGGCACACGCACCCGAAGCCTGAGGTGATGGAGACACCCCTGTCGGGCCGCGTGCCTTCACGATTCCGTGCTTCCCAGCCGCATGACATTCTTGCTGTGTGACAGCCGATGTGATGGTGCTGATCGTCGACGATCAAGCCCCGTTTCGCGACGTGGCCAGGATGGTCGTGGACATGGCGGACGGGTTCGAGGTGGTCGGCGAGGCCGTCGACGGGATCAGTGGGGTCGCGGCTGCAGCCGAGCTTCATCCGACCCTGGTGCTGATGGACCTGAACATGCCCGACATCGACGGATTCGAGGCGACCCGCCGCATCCGCAGCGAGTCGCCGGCCACGCGGGTGCTGATGCTCTCGACCCACGACCCGGCCGACTTCCGCGACCAGGCGCTCGACGCCGGCGCGTTCGACTTCATGAGCAAGTCGACGTTCGACCCGATGGTGCTGGCCGACGCATGGGCCGACGAGGTGGCCGACGCCTAGGCCACCGGCGCCGACACCAACGCCGGCAAGATCACGGTGAGGGTGGTGCCGTGCCCGGGCTGAGAGTCGACGACCAGGGAGCCGCCGGCGGCGTCGGCCCGGTCGCCCATGTGTGTCAGGCCATCGCCTGGCGAGGTCAAGTCCGGGTCGAATCCGATGCCGTCGTCACTGACGACGACGGTCAGGGCCGCGTCGCTCCCGTCCAGCTCGACGTGTGCATGCTCGGCGTTCGCGTGCAGCGCTGCGTTCGTCAGAGCCTCCTTGACGCAGAAGTACGCCGTGGCCTCGATCTCGCGTGAATACCGAGTGCCGGTGCGGTCGAGCACCGTCACGGCCAGGTCCGCGCGTCGGGCCTGCGCGGACAACGCGGCGGCCAGTCCCTCGGACTCCAGCAGCGGTGGGTAGATGCCTCGCGCGACATCGCGGAGGGTGTCGACGGCATGGTCGGCCACGGCGACGGCTTCGGCCAGCCGTGACGCGACCGCGGGCGCGTCCTCTTTGGTCGCGATGGTGCGGGCGAGTCCGAGCTTCACCTTGAGCGCGACGAGCTCTTGCTGGGCACCGTCATGGAGGTCGCGTTCGAGGGTGTGGCGCGCCTGGTCGTGGGCGGCGAGCATGCGCTGACGTGAGGTGCGCAGCTCGTCCAGCCGATCGCTCAGGCGCGACCGGAGACGCGTGTTGGCCAGGAGCAGCGCAGCCTGACCGGCGAGCTCCTCGACGAGGCGGCGATCGGCCGAGCTGATGCCTTCGCCGGGCCGCTTGGCCAGGCTCAGCGCGCCGACCAGCTGACCCTCATGGCGCACCGCCTGGAACAGGGCGCCGTCGAGCTCGGGCAGGGCATTGCCGTCCAGCTTCACGGGCGTCGGTGCACCCTCGACGTCGCCGCCGGTCGCACGCGGCACCAGCATGCCCTCCTGCGTCACCCAAACGACCGACTGCGCGGCACCGGTGCCCTCGGCCAGCAGACGCGCCGCCTCGGTCAGGGCGGAACCCGGATCGGCGGACTCGCCGAGCTTGCCCGTCATCGCGGCCAGCGCCTCGTACGGCGTCGCCCGCCGGCCATACACCAGCCGGTTCGCCCAGTGCTGGACCCGGACACGCACCGGCTCGAACGCCACGGCGACCAAGGCTGTCGCCGCGATCGCCAGACCCAGATTCCCCTCCCCGACCGGCAGCAGACGGCCCAGCCCCACGACGACGCCGGCATACACAGCCGTGATGAACCCGGCCAACACCGCGAACACCACGGTCTTGTTGATGACCACGTCGATGTCGTAGAGGCGGTACCGCAGGATGGCGATGCCGGCGGCGACGGGCAGGCCCATGATGCTGAGCATCATCATGACGTCCGCGATGCGCTCACCCAGGACCTCGTAGGTCAGGACGCCGACCACGATCGTGACGACGGCGACGGCACCGGCCAGGGCCAGCCACTTGATCTGCTGGCGCTCTTCGCTGCCCGCGCGGCGGAAGCGCAGGATGAGCGACACCGACGACCCGACCATCCCGACCGCCACCATCAACAGCGTCACGCCATCGAGGATGCCGATGAGCGGGCTGTCCACCCCGAAGGGGTTCACGATCGCGGGATTGTCCGCGACGGGTCCCGGCCTCATCGTGCCGACCACGAAACCGCCGGCCATGCCCAGACCGGCGCACCACGCGATGGGCCTCCAGCGCTCCGAGAGCAGGTGGCCGTCGGGAAAGAGCGCCAGCAGGAAGGTCGCCGGCAGGAGGATGAAAGGCATCCAGGAGAGGTCGCCGTACACGGCAGCCGCCCCACCGAGCCATGCCGGCCCTTCCCGCGTGGCGACGTAGTACTCCGCGTACGAGCCGGACAGGCTGGCCACCCCGGCCGACACCGCGGCCACCAAGAACAACCATCCGATCGGGTTGCGAGGCTGACGCGAGGCGATCAGGCCACCAGTTGTTCCGAATACCGCGACGATCGCCCACATGAACAGCGCCCAGATCCCTTCATCCTTGGCGACTTCCGTGGCGTAGGTCACGACCGTGGCGGCCGCGAGCAACGCCACCGCCACCGCGACCAGAGCCCACGGCAACGCCTTGATCCATCGCGCCGTCATCGGGTGGCCCCCGCCAGTGCATCCGCGTCGACGGCTGACGACAGCGCGCCGGTCGGAAGTCTCAGGGTGATGGTGGTGCCGTGTCCGGGCTGAGAGGCGACATCCAGGACGCCCCCGGCGGCATCGGCCCGGTCGCCCATGTGTGTCAGGCCATTTCCTGGTGGTGTCAGGTCCGGATCGAAGCCGACACCGTCGTCACTGACGACGACGGTCAGGGCCGTGTCGCTCCCGTCCAGCTCGACGTGGGCATTCCCGGCATTCGCGTGCAGCGACGCGTTCGTCAACGCCTCCTTGACGCAGAAGAACGCCGTGGCCTCGATGTCGCGTGAATACCGAGTGCTGGTGCGGTCGAGCACGGTCACGGCCAGGTCCGCGCGTCGGGCCTGCGCGGACAACGCGGCCGCCAGACCCTCGGACTCCAGCAGCGGTGGGTAGATGCCTCGCGCGACATCGCGGAGGGTGTCGACCGCTTGGTCGGCCACGACAACGGCTTCGGCCAGCCGTGACGCGACCGCGGGCGCGTCCTCTTTGGTCGCGATGGTGCGGGCGAGTCCGAGCTTCACCTTGAGCGCCACGAGCTCTTGCTGGGCACCGTCATGGAGGTTGCGTTCGAGGGCGTGGCGCGCCTGGTCGTGGGCGGCGAGCATGCGCTGACGCGAGGTGCGCAGCTCGTCCAGCCGATCGCTCAGGCGCGACCGGAGACGCGTGTTGGCCAGAAGCAGCGCAGCCTGACCGGCGAGCTCCTCGACGAGGCGGCGATCGGCCGAGCTGATGCCTTCGCCGGGCCGCTTGGCCAGGCTCAGCGCCCCGACCAGCTGACCCTCATGGCGCACCGCCTGGAACAGGGCGCCGTCGAGCTCGGGCAGGGCATTGCCGTCCAGCTTCACGGGCGTCGGTGCACCCTCGACGTCGCCGCCGGTCGCACGCGGCACCAGCATGCCCTCCTGCGTCACCCAAACAGCCGACTGCGCGGCACCGGTGCCCTCGGCCAGCAGACGCGCCGCCTCGGTCAGAGCAGATCCCGGATCGGCGGACTCGCCGAGCTTGCCCGTCATCGCGGCCAGCGCCTCGTACGGCGTCGCCCGCCGGCCATACACCAGCCGGTTCGCCCAGTGCTGAACCCGAACACGCACCGGCTCGAACGCCACCGCAACCAAGGCCGTCGCCGCGATCGCCAGACCCAGATTCCCCTCCCCGACCGGCAGCAGACGGCCCAGCCCCACCACGACACCGGCATACACAGCCGTGATGAACCCGGCCAACACCGCGAACACCACGGTCTTGTTGATGACGACATCGATGTCGTACAACCGGTACCGCAGCATCGAGATCGTGACGGCGATGGCGACGATCAGCAAGGCGATGAGGACGAGCGGCCAGCCGGCTTCGCCACCGAAGCTCAACCCGGGTAGTACGACGATGGGGATCAGCGCGGCGGCTGACGCGACCCACTTGATCTGCTGACGCTCCACTCCGGAAGAACGACGGAACCGCAGGACGAGGGAGGGTATCGAAAGGAGCAATGCCGAAATCATGCAAATGCCCCCGAGACCTCCGATGAACCCGATCACTGGGGAGTCGATGCCCAGCGGATTGTCCACGGCCAATGCTCCATCGAGTGGTCCGGTCGTGAAAGCCGAGCCGACGAACGACAGTCCAATGCCGGCGACGGCGAGCCAGACCACCCACCGCCAGCGAGGCGTCAGCGGACGGCCGGTGGGGAAGAGCAGAGGAAGGAGCGTGCCTGCGGGCACCATGCAGAAGAGCCAGGCCCAGTTTCCGGCCCACGCGACATAGGCGTTGACGCCCGTCGTGTCGCCGCCGGTGAGCACGACCTGCGTGTAGACCTCGTTGCTGGCAGCGATGTACATGAAGAAGAAGCCGATGAGCACGAGCAGCCACCCCACCGGGTTGCGCGGCTGACGTGACACCACGAGCGCGCCCAGGACCGTGAACGCTGCCGCCATGACCGACTGGATCGTCACGAAGAGCACGCCGCCCGCACCGGCTTCCGGATCCGCACTGGTCGGCGAAGGCCCGGGGCCGACGATCTCGGCCACGATGCTCCCGGTCGCGAGCATCACCGTGACGGCGGCGACGGTCCATGCTGCGATCGTCAGTCGTCTGGTGGCAGGCGTGCTTGCGGCCAGTGTCTCGGTACTCATCGGGACACCCCCACGGGCGATGAGGCAGGTGTGACGAGGGTCCGGTCGGCGGCGGCGGCGACAGGTACGTGGCCGGCAACGGTCGTCCCTGTTCCCGGCTCGGAGGTGACGGTGAGCCCACCGGCGACGGTGTCGAGACGGTCGACGATGCCTTGCAGGCCGGTGCCCATGGACACGGCGCCGATGTCGAAGCCGGCGCCATCGTCGGTGACCTCGAAGGTCAGTCGGTCGCCCTCGTGCGCCAAGTGAACGCGGGCGATGTCGGCATCGGCGTACTTGGCGACGTTCTGCAGGGCTTCGAGAACGGCGAAGTACACCGCTGCCTCAACCTCGGGCGGATACCGATCGACGCCCTGCGCGCGCACGTCGACGCGGACGGCGGCGTGGCCGGCCTGCTCCGTCAGGGCCGCCACCAGACCGTCCGCCGCCAACCGGGGCGGGTAGACGCCGGCCGCAAGCCCGGCCAGGGTGTCGAGCGCGCCGTTCGCCGCGGTCACGAGCTGGCCGAGCAGCATGGCGGTCTTCGGCGCGTGCTCCTCCTCGACCTCACCCGCCAGCATCGACAGCTGGTCCTTCAACGTCGTGAGGTGGGCGCGAGTCCCGCCACCGAGCTCGGCCTCGATCCGGCGTCGCGCGTCGTCCTGGGCGCTGACCAACCGCCGGCGCGATGCCTCGATCTCGTCCAACCGCTGAGCCAGCTCGGCGTCCAACCGAAGGTTCCGCAGCAGCACGCCGCTGGCGGCCGCCAGTCGCTGCACCAGGTCTGCGTCGACCTCCGTGACGCGCTCGCCGCGCGGCTTGGCGATGGTCAGCACACCCAGCAGCTCGTCCTGATCGCGCACGGGGACCGCCAGATCCGCATCGGGAAGAGTCGAAACTTCGTCGACACCGGCGATCAAGGGTTCACCGCTCGCGTCCGGATCAGGTGGCCAGGTCGCGGCCGGACGCAACTGCGAGCCGACGCGCAGCCACACACGCGCCGGTTGCGCACCCGTACCGTCGGCCATCAGCTCGGCCAGGCCGACCAACGTCTCCGGCGACGCCTCCGCCGCACCCACCCGGGTCGCGAAGCCGCTCAGCACGTCATACGGCGTCGCCCGCCGACCGAACACCAGCCGGTTCGCCACCCGCCGCAACCTGCGCCGCACCGGCTGAAACGCCACCGCAACGAACGCGGTCGCCGCGACCGACAGGACGAGGTTCGGCTCATCACCGCGACCGACGAGCGAGCCCACTCCCACCACGATCGCCACGTACGTGGCCGTGATGAATCCCGCCAGGCCTGCCACCAGCAACGTCTTGCTGATCACCAGATCGATGTCGTAGAGCCGGTATTTCAGGATCGAGATTCCGACAGCTGCGGCGATCACCAGCAGACCGACCAAAAGACTGGCAAACCCAATGTCGTCACCGGCGACGTTGTCGGTCGGCGTCACGAAGATGACGACGAACACCACGACTGCGGTCGCGACCCACTTGATCTGCTGCCGCTCGACATCCTGCGCTCGGCGGAACCTCACGACGAGGGAGGCCGCTGCAGCGACCATCGACAACAGCATCAGGCCGAACCCGACCAATCCGACAACGACCAGCGTCGCGCCGATGGCTCCTCCGAAGGCATAGGGGTTTTCGACCTGGGGGGTCTCCTCCAAGGGGCCGGGAACGAAAGCGGTACCGACGAAGAGCGTGGGTCCCGCGACGAAGACGGCCCACTCGACCCAACGCCAGCGAGGACTGGGCGGCCGACCTGTCGGGAAGTACAGCGGCAACAGCGTCAGGGCAGGAAGAATCGCCGCAATCCAGACCCAGCCGAAGAGCCAGGCGACGAAGAACTCCAGACCGCTCGCCGCTGTATCAGGGAGCGCGATGGCCCAATAGAGATGGGCGAGCAGGATGTTCAGACCGAGAAAGAGCGCGATGGTGCTGAAGATCCAACCGATGGGGTTCCTCGGCTGTCTCGAAGCAACGACCGCACCGATGACGGCGATCGAAACCAGGGTCAGCGCCTCGAACAACGCCACCGGAACCCCGCCACCCGGCACCCCTGGTGCACTGGATGCATCTGAGGAGGCCGGATCGACGACGGCCAGGACCAGACGTCCTGCCGCCAGGAGGATGGAAAGTGCACACACGACCCAGGCCGCGATCGCGGCCCGCCTGGATCCCTGCGAGTTGGTCATCGGATCGCCCCGGTCAGCGTGCGCGCCGCGTCTGCGGGCACATGGTCCGTGCCGGGAACGCTCCCGGAGACCGTGGTGCCCGTTCCCGGCACCGAGTTGATCGAGAGCGTGCCGCCCACGGTGTCGAGACGGTCGGTGATGCCTTGGAGGCCGGTTCCCAGCGTCACGACCTCGGAGTCGAACCCGGCGCCGTCGTCGGTGACCTCGAAGGAAAGCCGATCGCCGTCATGCGTCAGCTGCACCCTGGCCATGTCGGCGTCCGCGTACTTCGCCACGTTCTGCAAGGCCTCCAGCACCGCGAAGTACACCGCCGCCTCGACCTCGGCTGGATATCGCCGGATTCCGGTTGCCTGCACCTCGACGGGAATGGCTGCCCGGCCGGCCTGTTCCGTCAGGGCCGCCACCAGTCCGTCGGCGGCCAACCGCGGCGGATAGACCCCGGCCGCGAGCCCCGCAAGGGTGTCGAGCGCGCCGTCGGTGGCAGCAACCAGCTGGCCGATCAGCATGGTGGTCTTGGGAGCGGATTCCTCGTCGATCTCCCCCACCAACGACGACAGCCGCTCCCGCAAGGTGTTGAGCTGGGCGCGGGTCCCGCCACCGAGATCGGCCTCGATCCCACGACGGGCATCGTCCTGGGCGCTGACCAACCGTCGCCGCGACGCCTCGATCTCCTCCAACCGCTGGGCCAGCTCGGCGTCCAACCTGAGGTTGCGCAACAACACCCCACTCGCCGCCGCCAGCCGTTCCACGAGATCGACGTCGACCTCGGTGACGCGCTCGCCGCGGGGCTTGGCCAGCGTCAGCACTCCCAGCAGCTCGTCCTGATCTCGCACGGGAACCGCCAGGTCCGCGTCAGGAAGGTCGCCGACCCCGTCCACACCGACGACCTGGGCTTCGTCTTCTGGAGCACGGGGCCACGTCGCCGCCACGCGCAGCTGCGAACCCACGCGCAACCACACCCGAGCCGGTTGCGCACCCGTGCCATCGGCCATCAGCTCGGCCAGGCCGACCAACGTCTCCGGCGTCGCCTCCGCCGCACCCACCCGGGTCGCAAACCCGCTCAGCACGTCATACGGCGTCGCCCTCCGGCCGAAGACCAGCCGATTCGCCACCCGCCGCAATCTCCGCCGCACCGGTTGAAACGCCACCGCCACCAACGCAGTCGCCGCCACCGACAGCACCAGATTCGGCTCGTCACCTCGACCGACCAAAGAGCCGACGCCGACGACGATCGCCACATACGTCACCGTGATGAACCCGGCCAGACCCGCCACCAGCAGTGTCCGGCTGATCACCACATCGATGTCGTAGAGCCGGAAGCGAAGGACCGCCACCGTGATCGTGACCGGGATGATCACCAGCGGCGGAATGGCCCAAGCCGCCCCGACCGCACCGAAGTAGAACCCCGACGTGCCGAGGACCAGCATCGGAACACTGATGGCGAGCCCGTAGAAGACCCATTTGATCTGCTGGCGCTCATCCCCGGACGATCGCCGGTAGCGCAGCACCAGGGGCACGACGCTCGCGAGGCCGGCCGACGCGAACAACGCGAACGCCCAACTGATCACTGGCGGGTAGCCGTCCGGATCGATCATGAAGGCGACCGAGAGGAACGCGGTGGCAGCTGCTCCGAACCAGGCAAGTGGGCGCCACCGAATCGTCAGCACACGACCGCCGGGAAACAGCTGCGGTAGGCCGATGACGATGCCGCCCACCGCCGGGACCCAGGCCCAGGCGAGCAGCTCGATGACCGGGAGAGGCGGAAGGCCACCCAGATCGGCCAGCCCGAACAACTCGTAGAGGTCCGGGATGCGGGTGAGCAGGTCGAATCCGCCGATTCCGACGAGGATCCATCCGACTGCCTGCCCGGGTCGTCGCCACAGGATGATGGAGCCCAGCACCGCGAACAGAAACGCGCTCTGCGCGTAGTAGCCCGCCACGATCTCGTCCAGGGACAAGCCGCCCGCGGCGAAAGCGAACGGGAGCGTGATGGTCGCGACGACTGCCAGCACGGCGATGCCGTAGGCGAGCCCGTTGGGCAGCGGCACGGTGAACTCCGACCGATCGACCTCGCTGCTCATGGGTTCGCCGCCTGAACGCCGATCTTGAACGCGTGAACCGCGCTGACCCGTCCCTTGACCGTGGCTGGTGGAAGCTCGACCGCGTCGATTGTCGAGCTGAGCGCATCCATCGTCGGGGCGCTCAGGACCGTCTCTCCCGCTTCTGCCCACTGCTGCAGCCGGGCACTCAGGTTCACGGTGTCGCCGACCAATGAGTACTCGACGCGGTCTTCCGACCCAAGGATCGCTGCGGCCACCTCACCCGTCGACAAGCCGATTCCGAGGCCAAATGGTTGCAGGTCCTGATCGACGAACACGTCGTTGACCGACGCCTGCGCGAGGTGCATGCCCGCGGCCGCGGCGACAGCGCGATCAGCATGGTCGGTGCTCGGCTCAGGAGCCCCGAAGACGGCCATGACGGCGTCCCCGACGAACTGCATGACCGTCCCGCCCACAGCATGGATCGCATCGTTCATCGCGGCCCGATGGGCGTTCAGCTGCCCGGCCAGGGCGCTGGGGTCGGTGACCTCCGCGATGGCGGAGTAGCCACGGATGTCCGACATGAGCACGGTGACCTCGAGGCGTTCGGTCTCGCCGAGCGCGTGCCCGCCGGCTCGCAGCCGTGCGGCGATACCGTCGGGCAGCAGCCTCGAGAGGGACTCGCCTTGTTCCTCCCGGTCGACGATGGCCTGCTGCAGGGTCTTCAATCGGTCCAGGCACTGCTGGTCTCCCGCGCTCAGGCCCTCGGCGAGCCGGACGAAGAGGCGCTCGACCCTCGTGGCCACGTCCGCCGGCGTCGTCTTGGCAGAGACCGCGATGGCCTTGATCGGCGTCCCCTCGGCCACCTGCTGCAGGAGGTGTTCCTCGTCCGGGCTGAGATCACTTCGGCGTACCGGTTGCGTGAGGGCCTCGACGATCTTCGGGTCCAGCATCGAGCCGCCGGACGCCACTTCGCGTACCGCCCTGGCAAGCTGATCGCCCTCGGCCACCCGATCCTTGAGCAGGTAGGCGTAGCCCGCGGAACCCTCCGAGAGCAGGGAGACCGCGTAGTCGGGATCGTCGTACTGGCTCAGGATCACGATCCCGGTCCCGGGGTGACGCTTGCGGATCTCCTTGGCGGCGTCGATCCCCTCGCTCCCGAACGCGGGCGGCATCCTGATGTCGGTGATGACCACCTGGGGGGCGGTGGCCTCGGCGCCGGCCACGAGGGTGGCGTAGTCCTCGCCCGTCCCGAGCACCTCGAAGTCGTCCTCCATCTCCAGGAGCACGCGGACGCCCTCGCGCACGATGAGGTTGTCGTCGGCCAAGAACAGGCCGATACGAGAAGCGTCGGTCATCAGACCTCCTGGGTCGGCCGGTCTCGGCACCACCACTGGTACGAGTGTCCGGCGTTGTCCACGAGGTTCGCGGACTTTCGCGAAAACCGACATCGTGCAGGCGGGCAGGCTGGGAGTGGTGCCTGCCCCCCGATGGACTGGCGGGACTTCACCCGTGACCGGGCGGGGCATCCGGCCGACGATGGGAATCCGTAGAGCAACCGTGAACGGAGCACCTCATGCGTCGAACATCCTCAGTCACCTCGGTCTCGTGGATCCCCTCCGAGGCCATTCCCGGACCCATGAAGATCCCGTTCTCGCTCGGGGTCGGCCACTACGACCAGCCGCTGCCTGAGCAGCTCGGCGACCTGACGGCTTGGCGCGACGCCGACATGTTCCGCTTCGCCAACCGCCTCCAGGCGTGGATCGACGTCGACGACAACGGACGGATCACCGATCACGGCCACACCGGCGGCGGCCTGATCGGCTCCACGACGATGAAGCTCGGCCCGTCCTCCACCACCTTCGCCGCCGTCTCCTTCCCCGATCTGCAGCCCGAGTCGGAGGTCGGCGACGGCTGGGTCCGGTTCCGCCAGACCGTCGGAGGGCGCACCGGGGCGCCGATGCCCAGAACCGTCCGGCGCCGTCCGTTCGTCCAGTTCGCCGCCCCGACGGTGTGGACGACCCTCGAGCTGACCCTGCACGCCGACGGACGAGCCGAGGGCCACCTCGCCGGCGCAAGCCCGTTCCCCCGCCACTGGGTGTACGACGACGACGGCGCGCTGGTGGCCAAGAGCGGACTCACCGACTTCAACGGGTGGTCGAAGAAGTGCTTCGGTGACCAGAGCCCGTGGGGCGACGTGGACAGCCCCGCCGTGGTCGCAGCCGCCGAGACGGCGCTCGAGCGCACCCTGTCGGGGACGATCATGCGTGGCGGTGGCAAGCCGCGCGTCCGCAAGGTCGCCAAGGGTGAGGAGCTCATCAAGCAGGGCGAAGGCGGAACCGAGCTGTTCCTCCTCCTGGACGGCGTGTTGGAGGTGCTGGTCGACGGTGACCCGGTCGCTGAGCTCGGCCCAGGCGCCGTCGCCGGCGAGCGAGCGCTGCTCGGCGAGGGCAGCCGGACGTCGACGCTCCGAGCCGTCACGAAGGTGCGCGTCGCGACCGTCGACGCCGAGCACGTCGACGCGGCGGCGCTGCACGAGCTCGCTTCGGGCCACCGGCGCGAGGACAGCGATCCGCCCCGCGCCTCCAGGTGAGAACGCGGCGAATCGCAGCTCCTAGAGCTTGACAGCGGCGAACTGGCGAAAGTGGAAGGACGATGTCGCCAGGCCACTTCGTCAGGTCAGGCGACATTCCTCTCAGGGACTGTCGTGTCGTCGTCAGGCCACTCGTCGTCGGGCCACTCGATGACGTCGTCGTCATCGGGCTCCTCGATGAAGTCGAGCAGCTCGATGAATCCGTCAAGCGTGAGGTTGGTGTTCAAGCGGATGTCGTCCGTTCTTCAGCCCCGATGTTCCGTGTGGGTGCCCGCCCTGCAACGCCGGTCAGTCTGGACAGCAAAGCAGGGCGGTCAGGACTCCATCTTCACGACGGCCCGCCACCGTGCGGCGACGCTTTGGTGGGTGTCCGGTGAACGACATGTGAACGCTCGACTGCGCTCAACGGCGGAGGGAGCCTCGGTCGGCGACGGGGTTTGCGTGGGTCTGAGCTCGGGACGTGCACCGGCAATGACGCTAGGCCGCTCGGTGGGTCCTTCGGTCGCTTCCAGGGTGCCGAATCACCTCAGCGTCTGCTCGTCCGCTACTGCGCTCGGCCCGAGCATCCCTCAAATCCCAGACTGCTACGACCGCAAAGAGCAACGCGGTCAGGCCCATCAAACGACGCATAGCCCCCCAGGCGTATCCAGTGTGTCGTGATGCTGCGTCCAAGGGCGTGGAGCTTCCCTAAGATGCCCGACCGCAACGACTACGGAGAACCCAAAGCCGCGCAGCACCGCCGCGGCAGGCAGCGAGTCCCGCTACGGCGCGCGGTCACCGTCCGGTTGTACCACCCACCAAAGGCCTCCGTGCGTCGAAACGTTGTGGCATTTCACCTCGCCAGGTCCCTCGTGGGCGTAGTAGTAGAGGGGATGCCCACCGTAGGTGACCTGCGTCGAGCCGTCCTTGCGTTTCGTGGTGCCAAGGAGATCGACGGCAGTGTCGCCAGTCGCCTTTGGCCGGCCGTCGGTCAGGACGGGCGGCCACGCTTCAGCGCAGCTGCCGTAGCACTCGGGCTTCTTCGACTGCTCTGACTCCCAGATGTAGATCGCCTGGCGATCTGGGCCGAACAGGATGGTGCCGAACTCGCTGGCGCGGGTGGTGATCGTCGTCCCGTCCCGACCGGCATCCCGGTCCGAGGGCGACGGGCTTGCAGGAGATGACGGAGTCGAGGCCGGTGATGAGTCCTTAGCACCTTGCGGCTCCGAGCCACAGCCGGTGGCCAGGACCACGAGGACGGTCGACACTGCCACGAGTCGGAGCATGCGCTCAGTATGCGCCAAGGACCAGCCTGAGCCCATCGACGTCGAGGTCCGCATCGAATGGGCCGACGACGGCAAGGAATGGATACCGGCTCGGGCGCACCGTTGGACGGCTTCACACGTGTTCCTGCGGTTTCAGGACCCGCGGTCGGCTACCGGGTTCGTGTGGGTTCGAGCTGGGGATGTGCGGCGGCGCTCGTAGTCCGTCTTGGGTGGATTTCGTGCACAGGTCGTTCGGGCGGGCGTACATTCGCGGCATCGGGGCGACATGGATTGTGGTGGTGGCGATGTCGTTGATGATGGGTATTCGATCGGGTCGGGGGCTGCGGCGACGTTTGGCCTTGGCAGCGGCCGTCGTGGTGGCGCTGGTTCCGGGTGCCGTGTCGGCGGTGGGCACGCCCGACCAGCAGCAGCTCGCCACCTCCGAAGGTTCTGCTATTTACGGGCCAAGCCTCCCCGTCCCGAACAGCGTTGCCCAGACATTCTCACCCGAGTTGACGGGTGAGCTGGATCAGGTCGACGTGTTCCTCGAACAACTCAGTGGCGGCTCCGTCGGGGTGACGGTCGAGATACGAGACGTCGTTTCGGGGGCGCCTGCATCGACCCCGGCGCTGGCCACCACCAGCGTCCCTGCATCGGCTATTGCGGCCGCCGGGTCGGGGGGTGCATTTGTGGCAGCCCTCTTCGCCACGCCAGCGCAGGTCACGGCAGGCACGCAGTATGCGATCGTCATGTACACCGGCGGGTCGGAGAAGTACATCGCGTGGGTCCACCGCGCCGACAACAATGGAGGTGTCGATCCATACGGCGGCGGGGAGTTCCTGCAGACTGATTCATCGCCGCCAACTACGTCCTGGTTGACAGTCAGCGGAGACGTTTGATCTCGCGTTCAAGACCTACGTGACGACGCCGACGGAGCCGCAGTGCACGATCGGTGACCCGGACGCGACGACCAAGCAGACTCTGAAGGGCGGCGATGGTGCGGATGTCATCTGCGGTGGCTCGGGTCGGGACACCATCAGAGGGGGTGACGGCAACGACATCATCTTCGGCGGCGGCGGCAATGACAGCCTGCGTGGTGGGGCTGGCGACGACACCGTCGACGGTGGCGACGGCAACGACTCCCTGCATGGTGAGGCCGGCACCGACACCCTCAACGGTGAGGCCGGCAAGGACAACGTGACGGGTGGCAGCGGCGCCGACACCATGCGGGGCGGAGCCGACAACGACAATCTGCGTGGCGGAACCGGCAACGACACCATCAACGGTAGGAACGGCGACGACACCATCTACGGCAACTCCGGCGACGACACCATGTTGGGCGGCACCGACAACGACAAGATGTCCGGCGGGGCCGGCAACGACACCATCAGCGGCGAGGACGGCGTCGACAACATCAGCGGCAACCACGGTGCCGACACCTGTGCCGGCGGAGCTGACACAGATCAGGGCGGTAGCGGTTGCGAAGAGAGGACCAGCATCCCCTGACCGAGGGTGGGACCGCCCCGCGCACTCGGGGAGATACACGGGGCGGCTGCAGGCCGCATACGGGTGTGGCGATTGGGTGTTAGGTACGAGACAGTCAGCGGCGCACCTTTGAGACCTTCAAGAGCCTGTTCCGCGGCTTCGCGAACTTGAGCAAGGACTTCCCTAGCCTCTCCGCGGTCGAACAGAATCAGGTCGATGTTCTCGCCGCCGACGTTCAGCGCGATTGCGACGTTGATCTCGCCGATGTCGTTTGGTGCGACCTCGCCTCTTTTGAACTTGAGGCCCAGGTCATTGTCGATTCGCACGTGGACGGATGACCCGTTGTCGGCGGTCGCGACAAACGCCTCGACCGTCGAGCTTGACTCGTGGGGTGCCGGTTGCGGTCATTGGAGACTCCTTGCTTGTAGCAACTGGGTAGCAATACGGCCACAACTAGGACGGCTCCTGACCGCATATTCGCTGGTCAGGAGCCGTTTTGTGCTGGTGGGCGATACTGGGTTCGAACCAGTGACCTCTTCGGTGTGAACGAAGCGCGCTACCACTGCGCCAATCGCCCCAAGACGGAGAAACACTAACCTACTCGGCGTGACCGTCACGAATGCGGTGTCGCAGCCCGCGCTGACCCGAGCAGCCATGATCGTCGACCTCGTGGCGAAGGTCGGACTGGTCGTCCTGCTGATCATCGCCGTGGCGTATCCGGACCTCGGCAACATCCGTGGCAAGGCCGCCGGACTGCGCGCCGTCGCCTACCCGCTCGGCGCCCTTGTGGTGCCGGCGATCTGGTGGCTGTGGTGGCGCAAGCGGCCGTTCCCGTGGCTGGGCGATGCGCTCGTGACGCTCCCCTGGTTCACCGACACGCTCGGCAACCGGCTGAACCTGTTCGACACCGTCGACTTCTTCGATGACTGGATGCACTTCATGAACTGGAGCCTCCTCACGGCCGGCGTGCTGGTGCTGACGTTGCCCGCCACCACGAAGCCGAAGGCCATCGCGGAACGTGCCCTGGCCTTCGGCATCACGTCGGCGATGGGGTGGGAGTTGGCCGAGTACGTCGCGTTCATCCGCACGTCTCCCGAACGAGACACGGCGTATACGGACACCCTCGGAGACATGTCGATGGGATCGCTCGGGGCGATCGTTGCCGCGCTGGTGATCGGCTGGTTGTGGCAACAAGGAGCACTGCGGACGTCGCCACACCTCGAGTCACGTCCGTAGGAGAACGCGTTGGTCGGTTCGTCGCGCCGCATCGCGAGGGATGTGGGACCCGCGTGGTCGGGTGCGGCGTTGGAGTGGTCGTCCGTGTTTGGTGGTGAAGGCGAAGCTGCCGGTGCCGTTGGCTTCGATGTTGAGGTGTTCGCGGTGGACGAGGTGGTGGCAGCGGACGCAGAGGCCGATCATCTGGTCGAGGTCGGTGGTGCCGCCGTGGGACCACCAGGTGACGTGGTGGATTTCGAGGTGGGTGTTGTGGCAGCCGGGTGCCGCGCAGACGCCGCGTTGGCGGGCGATGATGGCGCGGCGTTGTTGCCGGTTGGCGTGGCGGCGGGTGCGGCCGACGTTGAGGATCTGGGCCTGCTCGGGGTGACCGCTGGTGGTGAGGATGGGGGTGAGGTCGGACTGGCAGGTCAGGTAGTCGAGGAGCTGGGGGCCGATCGGGCCGAATCCGGCCAGCTGGGCGGACGGGCCGTTGGTGTCGACGATGATCGACAGCTGGGGCCGGATGCCCTTGTCGGACGGCAGTCCGGACTCGAGGACGGTGGTGAGCATCCGGTCGAAGGCGTCGACGCGGCGTTCGGAACCGGGACGCTGGTCGTCGGCGTCGCGGGGTGCACCCAGGGTGTCGAGGACCTGCTTGAACTTCGCACCCGTCACGGCGTTGAGGAATCCGTTGACGTGCCAGCCGTCCGGGACTGGGTTCACCTGAAGGTCTTGGCGGTCCATGCCCTTGGCCCAGGCTTCGTCGAGCTCCTCGGGGTAGACCGCCTCGCGCAGGGACTTCATCACCTGACGCAGCTGCGCCGGTTCACTCGTTGTGGCCACATCCAGCAACCAGCCCTCGGAGTCGCGAACGATCTTGTGTCCGATGTGCTTGAGCCCGTAAGCGAACGCGGCCAAATGGTCGAGCCGGATCCGGCCCTCGGTAGCGGCTTCGGCCACAGCCGGCAGGTCGCGCGCTGCAGCCGCGCCACGAACCAGCTTCTTCGTTTCCGTCGAGTCGAGCCGCAACTCGATCCGCGCCCACGTGGTCACCGATGAAGCACCGTCGAGCTCATAGTCCTTGGACTCCTGCAGTGTCGCCAGCTCCTCAGCTTTCGCGGCATCGAGGGCGTCCTGAGCGGCCTGAATCGCTAGCAGCTTCGTGCGGCAGTCACCGGACTTCAGGGCACGTGCGGCGTCTCGCAACCGCTCGATCGTGACCCCCGAATCCATACCCCCATCCTAGTCGAACAGATGTTCGTATGCCAGTGGAAAACCCTGTGGACTCAAGGAATTCTCAAGGATTTGGGCCTACGGATCGACGTCCTTGGCGGCTTCGCGGGCCCAGATCTCCTGCGCCGTGGCGGTGATCGGTCCGGGCGCGGCCACCTCACGGTCGTCGACCTTCTCGATCCCCTGCACGTCACGGGTCGTGCCGACGAGGATGATCTCGTCCGCGTCACGCAGCACCTCGATCGGTGCATCCCTCTCGACAACGTCGAGCTCGCCGGCGCACCATTCGAGCACGAGTGCGCGGGTGACGCCGGCCAGGCAGCCGGAGTCGAGCGTCGGAGTGATCAGCTGCTCCCCCACGACGTACATGATGTTGGAACCGGTGCCCTCGCAGAGCATGCCGACGGTGTTGGGCATGACCGCTTCGGATGCACCCTTGGCGATCGCGGCCTCGACCATCTTGGCGTTCTCGGCGTACGAGGTGGTCTTCAGCCCGGACAGCGCGCCCCGCTCGTTGCGCGGCCACGGCACGGTGATGATCGAGCTGACCGGCGGCGGACGGTCGCACGGCTCGGTGATGACCACCGACGTGAGGCCGTGACCGCCCCGTGGCGAACCCAAAGGGCCTGGGCCGGACGTCACCGTGACGCGGATGCGTCCGAACGGCAGGTCCTGCCCCTCCATCGTCGCGGCGATGCCTTCGCGGATCGCGGACACGTCCGGCTTGCCGATGCCGAGCCCCTCCGCGGAGCGCACCAGGCGGTCCAGGTGGCGGGTCAGGGCGAAGGGAGAACCGTCCTCGATCTTGATCGTCTCGAACACGCCGTCACCCACGATGATGCCGTGGTCGAGCACCCCGATCGCGGGTTCTTGCGGCGACTCCAGCAGCTGTCCGTCAAGCCATGCCAACATGCCGTCACGGTACCCCCGCGGGCGCTCGCCCCGGTTTGGGTTCGTTCGCGCGAATCGGCTAAGGTTTCGTGTCGGCCTCCGTGGAGGCAACGCGGACGTGGCTCAGTGGTAGAGCATCACCTTGCCAAGGTGAGGGTCGCGGGTTCGAATCCCGTCGTCCGCTCGGAGGGTCTCGACCCATCCACCGGTGGGTTGGCCGAGAGGCGAGGCAACGGACTGCAAATCCGTTTACACGGGTTCAAATCCCGTACCCACCTCAACACCGACAACTGAATACGCAACAACCCTGAACACGGGCGATTGGCGCAGCGGTAGCGCGCTTCCCTGACACGGAAGAGGTCACTGGTTCAAACCCAGTATCGCCCACCACGGATTTACCCCGGAATGCCGGGGTTTTTCTGTCTTCGATTGCGATCGATATAGCCTCGCCGGCCCGGGTTTGACCCCCCACCCTGACCCCCACGATCGTCACGAACTGCCTCAACGCAGATCACACGAGCTGGGCGAGACGCCCATACCGCCAGTGTGATTTTCACCCGTTACGATGACCCGGGTCTGCTGACCCGATCAGGGGAAGTCTTAGACCCGATCGATGGAGCGTCCGTGACCGCATCTGGCAACATCCCCTTCACATCGGAATCGACCTCATTTCTTTCCGACGGCACCTTGTGTGCAGCCACCGTGTTTCGTCCGGCATCGTCCGCAGAGTTGCCAGTACCGGCGATCGTGATGGCACACGGCTTCGGGTCTCCACGCGCTTTGCGCCTCTACGCATACGCGGAGCGTTTTGCGGCGGCTGGCTACGCAGCGGTGGTGTTCGACTATCGGGGGTTCGGCGATAGCGAAGGCGAGCCACGCCAGCTCTTGGACGTCCCCATGCAGCACGCCGATTGGAAGGCAGCGTTGAAGTTTGCACGTTCGCTTCCAGGGATTGATGCGGACAAGATCGTGGCCTGGGGAACGTCATTCGGCGGCGGACATGTCCTCACTGTCGCCGGACGTGGTGAGCAGCTGGCCGCCGTCATCGCACAAGTGCCGCATGTCAGTGGTCCTGCGGCTGTGCGGGCGACCGGATTCGCCGCGTCGAGGAAAATAGCTCCCTACGCCATACGCGACCAGATCAACGCGGCCTTGGGACGAGAGCCGGTGTACGTGCCGCTCGTTGGCCGGCCCGGTGATCTCGGGATCATGACGACGCCTGATGCCTTGCCAGGATTGGAGCAGCTCATCGTTCACTCCAGCCTTGAACCGGACGCCTATCGCCAGGACGTTGCTGCGCGGATCGGGATCAAGATCGGTCTGTACTCACCCCAGCGGGTCATGTCGAATATTGAATGTCCCACCCTGATTCAGATCGCAAGACACGACGCCATCACTCCGTGCGCCGTCGCGGAGAAAGCTGCTCGACGAATCACACAGGCGACGGTCCGCATCTACGAGTGCAGCCATTTCGACCCCTACGTCGAACCCGCCTTCACCGGCATCATCGCCGACCAGCTCGCCTTCCTCCGCGAGAACGTCCCATCGCAGTAGTGCCGCGACTCACAAGATCAGGAACCGTCGAGGCCAATCAGATCGCCGAGAGTCCTCATCGCCCCACGCGCGGCCTCGTCACTCGTGTGGGCATACGTCTCGATAGTGATGCGGGGATTCGCGTGGCCCAGGAGGTCGGCTACCGCACGAAGGCTGACGCCGTTCTCGATCCAGGCCGTCGCCGCGGAGTGACGCAACGAGTGTGGTGTCGCACCAACCACACCAGCAGAAGCGCACGCAGTGTCGAAAGCCCGTGACACGTTTCGGGGATCATGGGGCATCCCCGACGCGGTCGTGAAGACGTAATCGCCTGCTGCCCACACGTTCGCAGCTTTCATGCGTTCAGCGAGCTGTGACCGCCGCTGCTCCCTAAGTAGTGCCATGACAGCAGGAGCGGGATACAGCGTGCGTCGGCCCGCTCGGGTCTTCGGCGGGGTCACAGTGAGACTCCCATCCACACGGGCCAGAGTTCCCGCGATGCGAACCGACCCGCCGTCGAAGTCGACGTCGGCCCACCGCAACGCACACCCCTCGCCTTTCCGGGCGCCCGTTAAGGCTAGGAACCCGAATAGCGGGGCGCACCTGGTGTCAGCGGCGGCGTCGAGGATCGTACGCACCTCGCTGGTCGACAGGAACCGTGCGGGTGTTCGTTCGGCTGTCGGGGTCGGTACGAGGTCGAATGGGCTCATCCGTCTATCCGTCCCTCATCGCTGCAAAGGGAAAGATCGTCGAATCGGTCAGCGACCTCATAGTCACCGGCACTCCGAAGTCGTGCACGGCGTACCCCAGCTATGACGTGGGTTGACCGTTCGAGCCGGGCATACGGTGCCAAGGTTGACCCCCAAGTTTGACCCCCACAGACCGTTCGTTCGTAGGGGTCGGTCAACATCCGCAGATGTTCGGTTCCACGCGTTGACCTGCGGAGACACACGCCTGCGAATGTCGGCGGATCGGTTGCGTATCCCTGACACGGAAGAGGTCACTGGTTCAAACCCCGTATCGCCCACCAGCACAGAACGGCTCCCGACCAGTGGATACGTGGTCGGGAGCCGTCTTGGTTGTAGCTCGCGGGTGGCCCTTTGACGCCCCCGCCGTCGTCGGCGGGGGCGTCAAAGCCGGTTAGGGGATGCTGGACGAAGCCTCGCAGCTGCTGCCCGAGTCGGTTCCGGAGCCGCCGCTGCAGAAGTCGGTGCCGTCAAAGCCGTCGATCGTGTCCACGCCGGCTTCGCCATGGATGTTGTCGTTACCGGTGCCGCCGCTCATGAAGTCGTTGCCGGCGCCGCCACGGAGCTTGTCATCGTCGGCGCCACCAAAGATGAGGTCATCGCCGTTGCCACCAAAGATGGAGTCGTTGCCGGCGCCACCAAGGAGAACGTCAAGGTATTGACCCTTGGTGGTCTCGTTGAGGGTGTCATTACCGGCACCGCCGTCCGAGCTGTCGTTGCCAATGCCGCCCTTCAGGGTGTCGTCTCCGTTGCCGCCCGTCAGTCCGTCATTGCCGGAACCACCATTCACGAGGTCTTTCCCGTCGCCGCCGTCCAGGGAGTCGTCGCCAGGACCGCCGTTAACCCTGTCGTTGCCGGCGCCGCCGAGGATGGTGTCGTCGCCATCACCACCGGCCAGGCTGTCGTTGCCGGAACCACCACAGATCACGTCGTCACCCCCGGTGCCCTGCAGGTTCTGCCTCGTGGTCGCGCTCGGGTCACCGATGGTGCACACCACTGCATTGGCTGGAACAAATGTCATGAGGCCGACCACTAGCGTCGTCAGCGCTCCGAGAAGCGAGAGACGCACACCAAGTCGCTTTACTGCTTTTCGCATGATTCCTCCTGGGAGTGTTTCGCCACGCGGCGAAGAGGTTCGTCGAATACCGGGGGCGGGGGTCGCTCCAGGAAGTTCACCTTGAGCCTAGTCCCGCGCGGAAAGATCGTCTCACGTCACAACTGGCGATCTTTTCTAGTTCGTTTGAGCTATGGGTCACGCCTTCTCGATGGGTCCGAGAAGCAGCCCACGTGTCCTGGACAGCCTCCGAGAGATCCCTGTTGGGCGGAAGGTTCGCGGCCCGAGGGTCAAGTTGCGGCGCCCTTGCAGGTGAGGTCGTCGAGTCGCCCTGCGGGTGATGTCTGAGATGTCGTGCAGGAGCGTGAGGAAGTCCTGTTGCATTTTCAGGACTGGCAGGGGCGCGAAGGAGTACCGTACCCCTGACGCCTGCGGACATCTTGTCCACACCGAAGCTTTCGAGGCAGACGGCAGGCTCCCAGCCGTAAGGAAAAGCGATGCACGCGAAACTCAAGATTCTGACAGTCGCGACTGCCGTCGTTGCGACCATCTCGCTCCAAGGGCTGCCGCAGGCGTCCGCCGCAGAAGAAACGTTCGCCTACGTCGCGTTCGCCGGTGGCACGAAGGTCACCGCTGTTGGCACGACGATCACCTCGGACCTGACAGCGGAGTCAGCCGTCAGCGGAAAGAAGGGGGCAGTCGACAGCAACAAGGTCGCCTCCGTCCGGGTTGGAGGCCTCGTGCAGACCGGAGCGGTCACCACCGACGCCTCGGGCGTCAAGTCGGGCACCGGCTTCAAGACGGTCGCGCACGCCCGCACGGCGAACGTCAACCTGCTCGGCGGAGCGATCAAGGTCTCGGCCGTGGACTCGACGAGCACCGCCGAGTCGAACGGAACCGACCCGGCGACCGGGAGCACGTCCACTGAGCTCGTCGGGCTCACCATCGCGGGCAAGAAGTACCCCGTCAACGTTCCCGCCAACACCGGCGTGAACATCCCGGGTGTGGCCAGTGTCCACATCAATGCGTCCCAGACCGCCACCGACGGAAAGTCCGTGCTCACCCAGGGTGCCGCCCTGTACGTCACCCTGCTCAAGGCGCGCAACGGCGTCGCGGCCGGCGCGACGATCGCTGTGAACCCGACCTTCACCTTCATCATGCCGACGACCGCACCGGACGGCGGCTTCCAGCTGGGCGGCGGCGGGCTCGGCGCCTATGCGTTCGCGCACGTCGGCGACGAGATCGAAGCCGAGACCGGCAAGCTCGGCGCCAAGATCATGCCGCCCCTGGGCACCAACGGTAAGACGCTGTCCAACACGACGGCCAAGATCAACGTGCCGGGACTGCTGAAAGTCGACGGGATCGAGTCGACGGTGACCGGCATCAGCACGCCGCCGCTGTCGGAGGCGACGGTCACCAGCACGCTGGCCGATCTCAAGGTCTTCCCGACGTTGGGTCGCGCCCTGATATCGGCCAAAGCCATCGGTTCCACGGCACACGTGCGACTTGAGGATGGGGAGACCCCCATCACCGAGGGCAACCTGCAGTTCATCGACCTGAAGATCGCCGGCCAGGAGATACCCGTCGACGTCGCTCCGAACACCACCATCAACGTCGCCGGGCTCGGCAAGGTCGTCATCAACGAGCACAAAGAGCTGCGGGCACCCGGGATCGCACACGCCTACCAGGTCATGGCGTTGCACATCACGCTCGACACGGAGAAAGCCGGCCTGCCCATCGGAGCCGAGATCCAGGTCGGCGTTTCCCAAGCGTACGTCTACGGCTGAGCCAGCGCCGCGACGGCGAGGACCTCGCTGGTCGGGTGGATTCTCAGTCAGATTGCCGTGGGGTCGACCGGCGAATACGCGGTACGAGATTGTTGCGGCGTCCCGCAAGCCACCGCGCGAGCCAGGTCAGCCCTTTTCGCGGTCGCCCTCGATGATGACGACCGCGAAATTGTCATCGAGACGGACGTCCACGGTGTTGCCGTCGGGCTTGGTGACCTCGACCTCCCACGTCGCGCCGTTCTCGTTGTCGAGCTCAACCGCGTTCGCTGTGCCACCACCCGTGGCCTTGAGAGCCGCTGCGGTGGCTTCGTAGGCCTGCTTGCCAGTGACCTTTCCTTCGCCATCATCGCTCGCGGCCAACGCTGCACCGCTCCCGATGACTGCTGCAGCCACACCGAGCGTGCCGCCGACGACCAGCTTCCTCTTCTGCATGGTGTCTGTCCTCCTGAAACTGAGTCAACCCATAGTGCGCCCTCGCAGGTGAAGCCAGCCTGAAGGCCAACTCCCTTGCCGTGAAACGGTCAGATCATTCGGTCGCCACGGTCAAGTTGAAAGCCTCGGCGAAGTCAGGGGCGGTGCGTTGCTTTCCGAGGCGTGACGTGTGTCCGACGTCGGCCAGCAAGCCACCCAGGGAGTACAGCGTGACGGGCACGTCCGTGATGTGGTGCTTCAGCGATGGGTGGATCACGATCATGGGGATGTCGTTGGCGCCCTTCTTGTTGTCCTCGTCCGCGGTGACGACGATCAGTAGGTGACCGCTCTTCCAGTCGGGTCCGTCTTGCATACGCTCGATGTGGTCGGCGATCCAGTTGTCGGCCTGCTTGAGCCGAGTGGGGCCCTCGGACCCGCAACGGTCGTGGGCGTTGTGGCAGTTGTCGGGAATGATCGCGCCGACGTTGGGAAGCGATCCGTCCTTGATGTCAGCGGGAAGCCTGTCTGTGTGGACGGTGTAGCGGGCGAAGTTGTCGGCCTTCTTCTGTGTCGCAACGAACGGGACCGTGAACACATGGCGGGCGGCATAGCGCCCGACGTCGCGACGTCGCTTGTCGATGGACGCGGGTAGAGCGTCCGCGTACACCATCATCGTGCGTCCCGCGTCGAGAGTGTTGTTCCAGATGTCCGGCTGGACGAGCGTCTTGATGTCGTTGCCTGACAGGTATCTGCCTCCCGCGCTGAGACAGACGTAGTTGGGTTGGGATGGGTGGCCGCACGGAGCGAGAGCTCTTGGCGCGTCGCCGTACTTGTCGGCGAGTGCGGTCAGACGTGGCGCTCCAGTCTTGATCTGTTCCGTCGAATGGTTCTCCAAGACGAAGACCATGACCTTGTCGATCTGGTTGGCCGGCGCGGGTGTGGTGGACGGCGTCCTCGCTGATGGAGTCGGCGTTGCTGACGGAGTACGGCTTGGCGAGGGACTCGGATCCGACGAGAGGAAGGAGGGCGGGAAGGCGAAGGCGACTCCGACCACGGCGGCCATGACGAGCACCGTCCCGCCGATGATGGCCGTCAGTCTGAGACGGCGGCGTCGACGCCGTCCCTGATGTCGTTCGGCGCGACCACCGGTCGAACTCATGCGAAAGACCCTAGGCGGGATCGGTTCGCGACGCCGTCACTTTCGCGATGGAGGAGATGCCTTTTTCGCGGCGCTTGCGGAGGACGCGGACGAGACCGAACCTAGAACGTGTTCCAGTTTGGGACTAGGGTCGGCACATGCTGGATCTGCAGACCATCTCCGACCGCATCGAGATCGACGACCTGATCACGAGGTACACGCGAGCCGTGGACACCCTCGACTGGGCGCTCTACGACACGGTCTTCACCCCTGACGCGACGATCGACTACACCGCGAGCGGAGGGATGAAGGGCACGCGCGACGAGATGCGCGACTGGCTGGCCCAGACGCTGCCGATGTTCTCGACCATGCAGCACTACGTGTGCCAGAAGGAGGTCACGCTCGACGGCGAGAGCGCCGACGCGCGCGTCTACCTGATGAACCCGATGGCGATCGCCCAGCCGGACGACAGCGTGTGGCGCATGGAGGTCGGCGGCTACTACCTGCACAAGCTCGTGCGGACGCCGGACGGCTGGCGCAGCCGCGAGCTCGTCGAGGAGCTCGCCTGGGACCGCAAGGACTAGCCGCCCAGCCCCGTGCCAGAGACGTCATCCGTTGGACTCTCGGTCGTCACCTTCGATGCCTAGGTTCGACTCATGTTCAGTCACGAACCTCACGAAGACGCACTCCGGGAAATCGCGCTCGTCAACCGCGCTCAGCTCCTCACCGACCTCGAGTCGTCGATCGGGGCCGCCGTGCTCGAGCTCCGCGAGATGGCCGAAGGACGCGCCGACCTCCTGGCCAGCGCCGCTGGGTCACAGATCGGCTCGTACCTCGCCTCGCCGCGAAAGACAGATCCTCACCAGTTACTCGCCGGCACCTTGCTCGTTCTTGCCGGCGCCGACAGCGACCTCGTCGACGACGCCGTCGAGTCCGCGCGCCGGTGGACGAGCCTGGCCGCCCACCTCACTCCGACGGGCGCCGCCTGACCTGGACGTGAACCAGGACGGCCAACCAGGAACGGCGTGATGAATACACGGTGAACGTGGGCCCTGAGAGGCTGTTCGCGGCCGTTTCGGCGGTCACGAGCAGGAACACTGGAGCCATGAAGTTCTATCGCTCCCCCCTCGACTCCGGTGGCTTCGAGTACGCCCGAGTTCACGGCGATGCCGGCCGTGCCGATTACTTCGACGACGAGCTCCGCATCTGGGTCGCCTGCGATCCCATGCGCGACGAGATCAACCACGACGGCACCTGGACCCGGTGCTCCGAGCACGAAGTCCAGGACGCAGCGGAAACCTGGCCGGGCATGAGCTTCGATGTCAGCCGAGTTCTTGCCTGAGCCCAAGCAGCTCGTTCACGCGCCGATGATGTCGTCGGCGTTGCTGGCGATCCAGGCCATCAGGGGGTGGAGCAACGCTCCGACCTCTTGGCCGAGCGGCGTCAGTGCGTACTCCACATGTGGCGGGACGACGGGGCGGGCGGTTCGGGACACGAATCCGTCGGCCTCCAACGTGCGCAAGGTCTGCGCCAGCATCTTCTCGCTGACACCCTGAGCCCGTCGCCGAAGCTCGCTCCATCGCAACGTCTCGGCCTCGGACAGCGCGAGAAGAACGAGCACGCCCCACTTGCTGGTGACGTGGTCGAGCACGGTGCGGCCCGGGCAGTTCGCGGGGAACACGCCGTCCGGATAGACGGGGGTACTTACCTTCATGTGCGTACCTTACTTCAAAGTGCGTACTTTCCAATGGGAAGTTAGTGGATGGCCTCGAGGTTGGAGCCGGTAGTCCCTACGGAAGGAACCACCATGACCATCCTCGTCACCGGCGCCAGCGGCCACCTCGGTCGCCTCGTCGTCGACTCACTCCTCGAGCGCGGCGTACCCCCGCAGGACGTCGTCGCCACGGCGCGCGACCTCGACTCCATCGCCGATCTCGCCGCGAAGGGCGTTGTCGTCCGACGCGCCGACTACACCGACCCGGTCTCGCTGAAGGATGCGTTCGTCGACGTCGACAAGGCCCTGCTCGTGTCCTCGAGCGAGATCGGCCAACGCGCGGCGCAGCATCGGAACGTGATCGACGCTGCCGAGGCAGCCGGGGTTTCCCTGTTGGCCTACACGAGTGTCGCGAATGCCGGCACGTCGTCCCTGCAGCTGGCCGGCGAGCACCAGGAGACCGAGAAGGACCTCCTGTCGTCCGGCCTCCCGGTCGCCCTCCTGCGCAATGGCTGGTACATCGAGAACTACACCGGACAGATCCCGGTCACCCTGGAGCACGGGGCCGTCCTCGGCGCCGCGGGCGAGGGCCGAGTCAGTGCCGCAACCAGAGCCGACTTCGCCGCTGCCGCAGCAGCCGTGCTCACCCTCGACGACCAGGCCGGCAAGGTCTACGAGCTGGGTGGCGCCCCGTTCACCTTGGCCGAGTACGCGGCGGAGCTGAGCGCACAGTCCGGTCACCGGTGGTCTACCAGGACTTGTCGACCGACGAGTTCGCCGCCGCGCTCGTGAGCGCGGGGGTTCCGGAGTTTGCTGCCGCCATCTACGCCGACTCCGATCGTGGCCTCAAGGCGGGTGACCTCCTCGTCGACAGCGGTCACCTCGAGCAGCTGATCGACCGCCCGAGCACTCCGCTCGCCGACGCGATCAGGACGCAGCTGGCCTGAAGGAGGATCACCACCTCATCGGTGGGTCGGGCGGCGAGGCTCAGTCTCGTCGCCCGGCGCGTCACCGGCTGATGGTGAACTCGTCGAAGACGTTGCCATCTGTCTTGATGGCACGGCCCTCGATCCGGTCGTCGTACACCATCAAGTCCAGGAAGTGCAGCACCGATGCGCTGAAGGCCGTGAAGTCCCGTCGACCGGTGTCGCGCAGCTTGGCGCCGCCACCGGACACGAGGTAGGTGATGCCGTTGAGCTCTTTGGAGCGCTGGTAATCGTGGTCGTGTCCGGCCAGGACGAGCTCGACCCCGTTCTGCTCGAACAGCGGCACCCAGAGCCGCTGCACGTTCCGGTCGGACCCGTGCTCGCCCGCGGAGTAGGCCGGATGGTGCATGAGGGCCAGCGTCCACTCATCTGCGGGTTGCTTCTCGGCCAACACCTTGCGCAGCCAGGCCATCTGTTGCTTGTTGCCGACCCGGTTGGAGTCCAGCACGATGATCCGCACCGGGCCGTACTTCTCGACATACCAGGCTGAGTCGCGGCCCAGCTGTCGCAGGATGTCCATCCCCTCGCCGCTCTCGACGTCGTGGTTGCCGAGTGCCGGGACCAGCTCGGCGTCCTTCAGAATCGGCTGGTAGGGGTCGATTGATCGCCGAGTCAGCGCCGAGTTGCCGTTCGGGTAGACGATGTCGCCAGCGATGGCGAACGCGTCGTAGGGCTCCTTCTCGTGCTCCTGTGCCATGCGCCGGGCGACGCGGTCCTGGGCGGCATTGCGCATCCCGGTGTCGCCGGACACCGCGATCCGGGCCTGGAGCGACTCGTCGACGTCAGTGACCGAGCCCAGCGTAGGCGTGGAGACCGGCGACGGAACCGGAGTCGCCTTCTTGGACGGCGAGGCTGCCGCCGGCGGCGTCGGGCCGTCCGACGACGACCTCAGGAACTCCGGCGGCCGGATGACCAGCGCGACCAGGACCGCAGCGGCGAGCAGAGCCCCGGCAGCGATCGCGGCCCGCTTGCGCAGCTGCCGACGACGCCGACGTTGTGCGTGTGCGCTGCGACGACTCCCTCTGGCCATGCCCTCGACGATAGGCGCGATCCGGCCGTCGTGCCTGCAGAATCGGACGAGACCTCGCGGCCGTCCTCCCAGCGAGGGGCCCTCGCCGGACTGCGGTGTGGAGCGTTAAGGTAAGCCAAGCCTTATAGCCCCGATCGAAGGACGAAAGATGCGACTGCGCGTTCTCGCCGTCACTGCTCTTGCCGGACTGCTCGCCGCGACGCTCAGCGCCTGCGGCGACGACTCCGGAGGGTCGGACCGCTTCATCACGGTCTACAACGCCCAGCACGAAGAGCTGCTCGAGGAGATGGCGCCGCTGTTCACGAAGGAGACGGGCATCGAGGTCAAGCTGCGCAACGGCAAGGACTTCGAGCTCGGCAACCAGCTCGTCGAAGAGGGCGACCGCACCCCGGCCGACGTCTTCCTCACCGAGAACTCCCCCGCCATGTCGCTGGTGGAGAGCAAGGGCCTGTTCGCTCCGCTGGACCAGACGACGCTCGACCGTATCCCCGAGCAGTACCGGCCGGCCAGCGGCGACTGGGCCGGATTCGCCGGCCGATCGACCGTCCTGGTCTACGACAAGAGCGCCGTCAAGGACGCCGACCTGCCCGACTCGATCCTCGATCTCGCGAAGCCGGAGTGGAAGGGACGCACCTCGTTCAGCCCGTCGGGCGCGGACTTCCAGGCCATCGTCAGCGCCGTCCTGCAGCTGAAGGGCGAGAAGGCGACCGAGCAGTGGCTCCAGGGCCTCGCCGACAACGGCACGGTCTACCAGGGCAACAACGTGGTGATGAACTCCGTCAACGACGGCCAGGTCGACACCGGGATCATCTACCACTACTACTGGTTCCGCGACCAGGCCGAGTCCGGCGAGAACAGCAACGACTCGGCCCTGCACTTCTTCGGCAAGGGCGACCCCGGCGCGTTCCTGAGCGTCTCCGGCGCCGGCGTCCTCAAGGCCAGCAAGAAGCAGAAGGATGCCCAGCGATTCGTCGACTTCCTCATGAGCGTCAAGGGCCAGCAGGCGCTCGCCGACAGCTACGCGCTGGAGTACCCGCTCAACACGGAGGTCAAGCTGAAGCCGCCGGTCAAGCCGCTCTCCGAGCTCGAGCCGCCGAAGGTCGACGTGTCCGACCTCAACGGACCGAAGGTGATCGAGATGATGCAGAAGGTCGGACTGCTCTGAGCAGCGTCACGCTCCGGCGACCGACGGCCCGGCACGGACACGAACGACGTCCGGCCGGTCTTCTCGTCGCCGGGGCGTTGGTCGCGGTCTTCACGCTGCTGCCGTTCGCGCACGTCTTCTTCTACGCCTCCGACGTCGGCCTCGACGTCGCGCGCGAGCAGCTCATCCGGCCGCGGATCGGTTCGCTGCTGTTCAACACCGTGACGCTCGTGGTCGCGGGCGTCGCCCTCAGCACCGTCATCGCCACGGCCTGCGCCTGGATCATCGAGCGCACCGACGTACCGACGCCCCGCCTGTGGCGTGGGCTGCTCGTCGCCCCGCTCGCCGTCCCCGCCTTCGTCAACGGCTACGCCTGGGTGTCGCTCACCCATGCCGTCGAGGGCTTCGGCGGAGCGGTGCTGATCGTCTCGCTCTCGTACTTCCCGTTCATCTACCTGCCCGTCACGGCCTCGCTGCAACGCATCGACCCGGCCTTCGAGGAGATTGCGCGCACGATGGGACTCGGGCGCGTCGCCGCGTTCACCCGCATCGTGCTGCCCCAGCTGCGGCCGGCGCTGCTCGGTGGCGGGCTGCTCGTCGCACTGCACCTGCTCGCCGAGTTCGGGGCCCTGCAGATGCTGCGCTTCCCCACGTTCACGACCGCGATCTACGAGCAGTTCGGGTCGACGTTCAACGGCCCGGCCGCCAACCTCACCGCCAGCGCGTTGGCGATGCTGTGCCTCGTCGTCCTTCTCGTCGAGCTGAGGATGCGCGGCCGCACCACGATTGCACGCACCGGCGGCGGAGCCCCGCGCAAGGCAGTGAGGATGTCCCTCGGCCGAGCACGGACGCCGGCGATCGGCGTCCTCGTCCTGGTCGTCGTCCTCGCGCTGGGCGTCCCGATCGCGAGCCTGGTGCGCTGGATGGCGGTCGGCGCGTCGACGACGTTCCCGGTGGGCGACCTCGTCAGCACGACCATGACGACGCTCGGCCTCGCCGCGGCCGGCGCCGTCGCCGCCACGGTGCTCGCGATCCCGGTCGCCCTGCTCGTCGTCCGGCACTCCTCCCGGACTTCGACGCTCGTCGAGCGCAGCACCTTCACCGCGAGCGCCCTGCCCGGCATCGTCATCGCCCTCGCCCTGGTGAGCCTGTCGTTGCGGTTCACGCCGGCGATCTACCAGACGACGCTCGTGCTGGTCGCGGCTTACGTCATCATGTTCGCGTCGCGGGCGGTGGTGGGTGTCCGGGCCGCGCTCGACCACGCTCCTCCGGTGTTGGAAGAGGTCTCCGGAGCGCTCGGCCAGGGATCGTGGGCCACGTTCCGGCGGGTCACGATGCCGCTCGTCGCTCCGGGTATCGGCGCGGGCGCGGCCCTGGTGTTCATCGCGATCGCCACGGAGCTGACGGCGACCCTGCTCCTCGCTCCCATCGGCACACGCACGCTGGCCACCCAGTTCTGGTCGGAGTCGTCCTCCCTGTCCTACGGCGCGGCCGCGCCCTACGCGCTCCTGCTGGTGCTGCTGTCGATCCCGGCCACGTTCCTGCTCGGACGGGTGGCGGTGAGGACGTCATGAGCTCGTTGAGCACACACGGCCTGGTGAAGCGGTTCGGCCACGTCACGGCGCTCGACGGACTCGACCTCGACGTCGAGGACGGATCGATCATGGCCGTGCTGGGACCGTCCGGCTGCGGCAAGACCACGCTGCTGCGGCTCATCGCCGGTTTCCTCACCCCTGATGCGGGCACGGTCTCGATCGACGGCTCGCTCGTCGCCGACCGCACCCACGTCGTCCCCACGAAGCGTCGCAAGGTGGGTCTCGTTCCGCAGGAAGGCGCGCTGTTCCCGCACCTCGACGTCGCCGCGAACATCTCGTTCGGCCTGCCTCGCAGCGAACGCAACGGCCCGCGCGTGGCCGAGCTGCTCGCCCTCGTCGAGCTGCCACTCGAGATCGCCGATCGCCGGCCCTCCGAGCTGTCCGGCGGGCAGCAGCAGCGGGTCGCCGTGGCGCGGGCCCTGGCACCCGAGCCGACGGTCCTGCTCCTCGACGAGCCGTTCTCCTCCCTCGATGCGGCTCTCCGCGCGAGCACCGGGCGAGCCGTCGTCAACGCCATCCGTGCGCACAAGGCCACGGCTGTGCTCGTGACGCACGACCAGGACGAGGCGCTCTCGCTCGCCGACGTGGTGGGGGTCATGGACCGGGGCCGCCTGCTCCAGGCTGGGCCGCCGAGCACGGTCTACGCGCGACCAGAGAGCCCGTTCGTCGCGGCCTTCGTCGGCGACGGATCGTTGCTGCCGGCACGGATGAACGGCGGCATGGCGACCTGCTCATTCGGAACGGTCGCCGCCGAGGAGTCGGCGGCCGGGCCCGAGGTCCTGGTCTTCGTGCGCCCGGAACAGGTGCAGGTGCGGCCCGTGGTTGACGGCGGAGCACTCGTCACCGCCGTCGCGTTCCACGGCCATGAGGCCGTCGTCCGACTGATCGACGAAGGCTCGCGCGAGATGATCATGGCCCGCGTCCCGGCGGCGCTCATGCCCCAGGTCGGTGACCGGCTCGACGTCGAGCTGCACGGACCGGTCCAGGTCTTCGAGCGGGGCACCCCGTGACCTCGACGCCGGAGATCCAGCGAGTTGTCGGTGCGCCCTTCGGCGGACTCCGGCGACACGGGGACCGGGCGGCTCTGCTCACCGACGGCGCGGTGATCACGTACGAGCAGCTGGCCGATCGCGTCGAGGCCCTGGCCGAGACGCTCGGCGGCGAACGTCGGCTTGTGCTCGTGCGCGGCGGTAGCACGATCGACACGGTCGTGGCCTATCTCGCCGCCCTTCACGCGGACCACCCGGTGATCCTCGCGCCGGCCTTGCGGCCGGGACGCGCCGATCCCTGGCTGGCGACCCACGACCCGGACATCGTCCTGGACGCCGACGACGAGCTCCGTGTGGACGTGCGCCGCGACACGAGCGTCCACGAGATGCATCCGGACCTCGCGATCCTGCTGACCACGTCCGGCTCGACCGGGTCGCCGCGCCTGGTCCGCCTCTCCCACGACAACGTGACGTCCAACGCCGGCGCCATCGCCGCCTATCTCGACCTCGGCCCCTCCGACCGTGGGGTGCTCAACCTCCCGCTGCACTACTGCTACGGCCTGTCGGTGCTCAACAGCCATCTCTCCGTCGGCGCCGGCGTGGTCGTGACCGACCGCTCGGTCGTCGACGAGTGCTTCTGGGACCTGATGGAGCATCACGGCGTCACGGGACTGGCCGGCGTGCCGCACACCTTCGACCTGCTCGACGCCTCCGGATTCGCCGACCGCGAGCTGAGCCGCCTCCGCTACGTCACGCAGGCGGGCGGCAAGCTGGCGCCAGAGCGGGTGACCGGCTACCTCCAGCTCGGGCAACGCCGTGGCTGGGACTTCGTCGTCATGTACGGGCAGACGGAGGCGACCGCTCGGATGGCCTATCTCCCGACGGACCTCGCCGAACACCACCCGTCCGCGATCGGCGTCGCCATCCCGGGCGGTCGGCTGCGAATCGACCCTCTCGACGACCCTGACGACGGCACCGGCGACCCGGCCGTCGGGGAGATCGTCTACTCCGGACCCAACGTCATGATGGGCTACGCCACCGTTCCGGCCGACCTGGCGCGCGGCGCCGAGCTGACCGAGCTCCGCACCGGCGACCTGGGACGTGCGCTGCCGGGTGGGCTGCTCGAGGTCGTCGGACGCCGGAGCCGCTTCGCGAAGGTGTTCGGTCTCCGGCTCGACCTCGACGAGATCGAGCGGCACCTCCTCGCTGCCGGGATGCCGGCGGCGTGCTCCGAGGTCGACGGCTCGCTGGCGGTGGTCGTCGAGCGTCGCCGCCACGTCACTCGAGCCCGCAGGGCCGTGGCCGACCTGTGCGAGATCCCGCTCTGGGTGGTGCACGCAGCCAGGGCGCCCATCCCCACGACGGCGACCGGGAAGACCGACCATCGCGCGGTCGCCGCCATCGCCGGAGCGGTGGTCCGCACGACACCGCGGCGCGCCGACGGAGCCACCGCCGAGGAGCTGTGCGAGCTCTACGCGGGGCTGCTCGCACGAGAGGTCGTGACTCCGGATGACAGCTTCGTCGGACTGGGCGCCGACTCCCTCTCCTACGTCGAGCTGTCGGTGCGACTCGGGGAACGCCTCGACCGGCTTCCGCGCGACTGGCACCTACGCACCATCGCCGAGCTGGCGTCGGGGCCGGCTCGCTCGCTGCGCGGCGGCACGAGCACCGACCCGAGCGTGATCCTGCGCGCCTTGGCCATCGTCCTGATCGTCGGGACGCACGCCAACCTGATGACCGTGGTGGGCGGCGCGCACGTGCTGCTCGCGGTCGCCGGCTACAACGCCGCCCGGTTCCTGCCCACCCACGGTCGCGCTGCTCTCAGGCTGGCCCGGTCGGCCTGGCGCATCTTCCTGCCGAGCTGCCTGTGGATCGGCAGCGTGGTGGCCCTCGCGTCCTGGAGCGAAGTACCGCTCGCGAACGTCTACCGGCCGGCCACCGCTCTCCTGGCGAACGGATTCGTCGGCCCGAACTCCTGGACACCCGACTGGCAGTTCTGGTTCCTCGAGGCCATCGTCTGGACGTCGCTCGGTCTCGCGGTCCTGTTCGCTGTCCCTGCCATTCGACGGCTCGAGCACCACGCGCCGTTCGCCTGGGCGATGGCGCTGGTGGGGGTCGCGGCCGGCCTCCGTTTCGCCCTGGTCGGCGTCGAGGCCGGGGCGACGGAGCGCTACACCGGCACCATCGTGCTGTGGTGCTTCGCGCTCGGCTGGGCAGCCGCCCGCGCGCGTGGCTCGGCGCAGCGAGGCCTCGTCACCCTTCTGGCGATCCTGCTGACGATCGGCTTCTTCGGCGACCTCTGGCGCGAGCTCATCGTCGTGGCCGGGATCGCCGTGCTCGCCTGGGCTCCGCCGGTGCGCCTGCCTGCACGAGTGGCGACGGCGTGCGGCGCCCTGGCCGCGGCCTCGCTGTCGATCTACCTGACGCACTGGCAGATCTACCCGCACCTCGAGATGGATCACCCGTTGCTGGCGACCGTCGCTTCCCTCGCGGTCGGCCTCGGGTACCACCGACTCTCGACCCCGCTCCTGGAAGCGATCGAACGGGCCTTCGTCAGGCTGGGTCGGTTCGGGTCTCCTCGGCCGCATCGTCCCGCGGGTGTCGTTCGACGTCGATCGCCGCGTTGATCGCCGCGCCGATGAGCACGGAGATCGACAGCACGTACAGCCAGAGCAGCACCGCGATCGGTGCCGCGAGCGGACCGTAGATCGACGTCCCCCCGGCCGAGTAGCCGAGCGCCCAGCGCACGAAGTAGCTGCCCAGGACCCACATCGACAGGGTGAACACGGCGCCCGGCACACCGGACCGCCACGTCTTCTTCGCCGGCACGGACAGGTGGTAGAGCGACGTCATGAAGCCGACCGAGAGCAGCAGCACGGCCGGCCAATAGGCCTGACGGAGTGTTGCCACCTGGTCGGGGATGATGTCGGCCACAACGTCCGGACCGGCCAGCACCAGCGGCACCAGCACGATGCCGATCAGCAGCGCCACGACGTAGAGGGTGAACGACAGGGCTCGCGTTTTGACGATGCCGCGATGGCCTCCGAACCCGTACATGATCGAGATCGTGTCGATGAACACGTTGAGCGCCCGGGAGCCGGACCACAGCGCGAGCACGAAGCCGATGGAGATGACGTCGATGCGTCCGCCCTGCAGGACGTCATCCATCGTCGGGGTGATGACCTTCTCCACGGTGTCCGGGGTGAGAGCCTGCGACGCAAGGTCGATGACGCGGTTCTTGAGCACGTCGACTTGGGTCACCTCGAACTGGCGGGCGATGTAGCCGATCGTCCCGGCCAGCCCGAACACGAGCGGCGGCAGCGACAGGATCGCGAAGAACGCGGCCTCGGCGGCGAGGCCCGTGACGCGGTACCGGAAGCAGCTGCTGACCGTGCGTGCCAGCAGGCGTTGCGCGACGTCGGCGGGGTGCTCGCGGCCCTCTTCGGGTACGCCCGGCTGATCTACCGGTTCCACCGCCATGGCCATACGGTAGCGACATGGATCCCCTGCAGCGGGCACCGATCAACCAGTCGGTGTCGCTGGTGGGCCACGCCGTCGCCGCCGCTGATCAGGCGGTGGCCGACGCGTTCTGTGCCTCCCGGCTCGCCGGCGACTGGGCCGGTACATTCGGCACGCTGCCCCGCGGCCTCGACCTCGCCGGCATCGTCACCCGCACCACCCCGCACATCGACTAGGGTGTGTCTGCCCACCACGACGGATCAGTGAGCGGGGCATCCGCGCCAAGCTGGCAAGGCCGAGGAGGGATGCGCACCGGGGTTGTGCGCAGACCGACGAGAACGCCGCCAGGCAGGATGCGGGGTCACGCGAACCCGTTGTGACGGGCAGACGCACCCTTAGGAGTCTCCATGCGATCCCTGACCGTGGCGGCGCTCCTCGCCGCCATCACCACGTTCGTCGCCGCCCTCGCGCTGCGAGCCCCCGATGCCACCCTGGCCGTGCTGGCCGTCGCGGCCGTCGCCGTGCTCACCACCTGGCTGGCCGTGCTCCACTCGACCGACGACGAGTCGGGCCTCGCCCTCACGAGTCCGGCTGCCGCGGTCACGCTGGCTCTCGTCGGTCGGCGCCCCGCTGCCCTGCTGCTCCCGATCATCGCCGCCCAGGTGGTCGGCGCCGTGCTCGGCGGGCTGGCCGCGCTCGGGCTCGACGACCGGCTCGGTGGGTCGCTGGTGTGGTCGGAGCCGACGCGGGTCGCCACCGGTGTGGTGGTCGCCTTGCTCGCGATCCTCGCCTCCTGGGTGCTGCTGGCGATCGACGGCGGCGAGCATCCCGCGTGGGCCGCGGTGCCCCCACTGCTGGCCGGTGCCTCGCTCGGCGTGGGCCTCGCGGTGGCACTCAACCCCGCCGCCGTGCTCGGCCTCGCGACCGCCGGTCTCCTGTCGTGGACGACCGCCGCCATCGTCGCCGGCGTCGGCGTGATCGTCGCCGCCGTCGGTGCCTATGCGATCGCGCTGGTCACTCCGTCCTCCTAGGCCGCCGAGTGATCCACGCCACAATCACGGCGGATCACGGATTCCGTGTCTCAGATCGTGGATGGGAGTCCCAGATATCGAGACACGCGTTTGTCCTGGGCGTGGTTCGGTCCGCAGACTGTCTACATGCTGATCGCGCAGACCACCTGGCTCGTGGAGCGACTCCACGTCGACCTCGGTCGCGCCCGCACGATGATGTGTCGCTGAGTCTTCGCGCGCATCGACCAGCAATCGACCCCTGGCGCGCGGCGAGTCCGCTCTCCTGACGCGTCGCCGTGTGCCCTCCCCCGAAGGAAGCTCATGGCACCGAGCACCGACACCGAGGCAACGAGCCGCACTGTGCGCGCTTCTGGGCGACCGCGCCAGAAGCGCGGCGAGGGTCAGTGGGCGCTGGGCTACCGTGAACCGCTCAACCCCAACGAGCAGTCCAAGAAGGACGACAACCCCCTCAACGTCCGCGCCCGCATCGAGAACATCTACTCGGTCCGTGGCTTCGACTCGATCGACCCCGGCGACATGCGGGGCCGGTTCCGCTGGTGGGGCCTGTACACGCAGCGACGCCCAGGGATCGACGGCGGCAAGACGGCGACGCTCGAGCCCGAAGAGCTCGACGACCGCTACTTCATGCTGCGGGTGCGGATCGACGGCGGACGGCTGAACCTCGAACAGCTGCGCACCATCGCCGACATCTCGGTCGAGCACGCCCGCGACTCCGCCGACCTGACCGATCGCCAGAACGTCCAGCTCCACTGGATCGACATCAAGAGCGTCCCGGACATCTGGGCACGACTCGAGGCGGTCGGCCTCTCCACGCAGGAGGCGTGCGGCGACTGCCCCCGCGTCATTCTCGGCAGCCCTGTCGCCGGGGTCTCGGAGGACGAGATCATCGACGGGACGACCGCCATCGAGGCCATCGAGAGTCGCTACATCGGCGACAAGGCCTTCTCGAACCTGCCGCGCAAGTACAAGACCGCCATCAGCGGACATCCCGGCCACGACGTCGTGCCCCAGACCAACGACATCGCGTTCATCGGCGCCATCCATCCGGAGCACGGCCCCGGTTTCGACGTCTGGGCCGGCGGCGGCCTGTCGACCAACCCGATGCTCGCCCAGCGCCTCGGCGCGTGGGTGCCCCTCGACGAAGTCCCGGAGGTGTGGGAGGGCATCACCAGCGTCTTCCGCGACTACGGGTACCGCCGGCTCCGCTCCCGCGCCCGGCTGAAGTTCCTCATCGCCGACTGGGGGATCGAGAAGTTCCGCGAGGTCCTCGAGACCGAGTACCTCGACCGCAAGCTCATCGACCTCGAGGCGCCCGAAGCACCGGAGACGCCCGTCGACCACGTGGGCGTGTTCCGCCAGAAGGACGGCCGCTTCATCGTCGGCGCCGCACCGCGCGTCGGCCGCGTCTCGGGCTCGTTGCTGAACCAGATCGCCGACGTGGTCGAGGCGCACGGATCGACGCGGGTGCGCACCACGCCGATGCAGAAGCTGCTCGTCCTCGACGTCGAGGAGGACCAGGTCGAGTCGCTCATCACCGCCCTCGACGAGCTCGGCCTCCAGGCACGTCCGTCGCAGTGGCGCCGCAACACGATGGCCTGCACGGGCATCGAGTTCTGCAAGCTGGCGATCGTCGAGACGAAGGAGCGCGCGGCCCAGCTCGTCACCGATCTCGAGCAACGCGTGCCCGAGCTCGACACCCCGATCACCGTCAACGTCAACGGATGCCCGAACTCCTGCGCCCGCATCCAGACCGCCGACATCGGACTCAAGGGCATGCTCGTGCTCGACGACGACGGCGAGCAGGTCGAGGGTTTCCAGGTGCATCTGGGCGGCGCGCTCGGCCACGACGCCGGGTTCGGCCGCAAGCTGCGGGCGCACAAGGTGACGACCGAGCACCTCACCGACTACGTCGAGAAGGTGGTCCGCCACTTCCTCGACGACCGCAGCGAAGGCGAGACCTTCGCCGGCTGGGTCGCCCGCGCCGACGAGGAGATCCTGCGATGACCGCCGGCGCCCGCGCGGTCCCGTTCCACTGCCCGTACTGCGGCGACCAAGACCTCCGCCCGCACGGAGAGTCCCATGGCGACTGGGAGTGCCGCTCCTGCCAACGGGCTTTCACCCTCAAGTTCATCGGAATCCTCAACCCCCATCACGACACCACCTCTGGAAGGAGGGATGCACCATGACCGCACCAGCTCTCATCGCGCTGGCCCATGGCAGCCGCGACCCGCGTTCTGCCCAGACGATCACTGCCCTGACGGAGCTCGTGACGTGCATGCGTCCCGACCTGCGGATCGAGCCGGCGTTCCTCGAGCTCGTCGATCCGTCCTTCGAGGAGGTCGTCGACCAGCTCGTGGCCGAGGGCCACGGCGAGATCGTCGTCGTTCCGCTCCTGCTCTCCGACGCGTACCACGCCTCGGTCGACGTCCCCGACGTCGTCGACGCGGCGCTGCGTCGCCACCCGGGCATCAAGATCGCGATCACCAAGGTGCTCGGCGTCGAGCAGGCGCTGTTCCACGTGCTCGACAAACGCTTGCGCGACGCCCTCTCGAAGAACCGGGTGCGAGAGCTCGATGCGCTGGTCCTGGCCGGGGCCGGCTCATCCGACCCGGTCGCCAACGCCGCCATCGCCCGGGCCGCACGTGCCTGGGGATCTCGTCACAAGCTTCCGACGATCGCCGCGTTCGCGTCGGCAGCACCGCCTGCCGCCGGTGAGGCGGTGCGCACGCACCGCGCCGACGGCCGACGCCACATCGCGGTGGGCATGCTGTTCCTCGCGCCGGGATTCCTCACCGACCGGGTCTCCGAGCTCGCGCTCGAGGCCGGCGCGGTCGCCGTGGCGGAACCACTCGGTGTCGACTCAGCCGTCGCCGAGGTGATCCTCGCCCGGTACGCCGTGGGCGCCGTCGAGCTCGTCCCGCTGGAGACCGTCTTCGGCTGAGCCGGTCTCAGGAGGCTTCGACGCGGGCCTTCTCGGCCTCGACGTCGAAGTCGGCGGCCGGCCAGGCCAGGTCGAGCGCGCGCAGGTGCTCCAGCAACAGGGTCGCGACGGCCCAGTTGCGGTACCACTTGCGTCCGCTCGGCACGACGTACCACGGAGCGGCGTCGGTGGAGCATCGCTCGAGGGCCAGTTCGTACGCCCGCTCGTAGTCGTCCCAGAGGGCTCGCTCGTCGAGGTCGCCGGGGTTGTACTTCCAGTGCTTCGAGGGATCCTCGAGCCGCGCGGCCAGCCGCTCCTTCTGGTCGTCGGGGGTGATGTGCAGCATGCACTTGACGATCGTGCCGCCACCGTCGACGTAGGCCCGCTCGAAGTCGTTGATCGCCTGGTACCGGCGCTCGATCTCGTCGGGCGGGGCGAGCTCGCGCACGCGGCAGATCAGCACGTCCTCGTACTGCGAGCGGTCGAAGATCCCGATCTTCCCGGAGGCCGGCAACGCCTTCTCGATGCGCCACAAGAAGTCGTGCTGGAGCTCCTCGGGCGTCGGCTTCTTGAACGAGGTGATGTGCAGGCCCATCGGGTCGACGAGTCCGGCCGCGTGCCGGATCACCCCGCCCTTGCCGGACGTGTCCATGCCCTGAAGCACGAGCAGCACCGATCGCGGGTCGTCTCGCGTGCCGTTGGCGTAGAGGCGTTCCTGGAGGTCGGAGAGCTTCTCCCCCAGCGCCGAGATGGCTGCCTTGGCCTCCGACTTGCCACCGTCGAAACCGGGCGTGGAACGCGAGTCGACGGCGGCGAGCGTGGTGACACCCGCCAGCTGGTCATGCAACGAGTCCGCCATGCCCGGCAGTATGCCCGAGGCAGGTCCTACGCTCGACCTCATGGACCCGGACCTCTACGCGTACCCGGACGTCGACCGGCCGTGGCTGCGCACGAACTTCGTCTGCACGGTCGACGGGGCCGCGTACGACTCGAGTGGGCTCACCGCGTCCCTCGGCGGTGACGCCGACCAGGAGATCTTCCAGATGCTGCGCCGGCTCGCCGACCTGGTGATCGTCGGAGCCGGCACCGCGCGGATCGAGAACTACGGCCCGGCGCGCATCCCCCTCGCCCTCGTGAGCCGGCGTCTCGAGATCCCCGAGGGCCTCGTGGGCCCTGACCTGATGGTCATCACGACCGCGGACGCACCGGCGGATCGCGTCCAGGCACTGCGCGCCGCCGGCGTGGAGGTGATCGCCCACGGCGAGCTCGAGATCGACTGGCCCGCGGTGCTCGACGACCTCGCCACCCGCGGCCTGCGTCGCATCCTGTGCGAGGGCGGACCCACGCTGCACGGCGACCTCGTCACGCAGGACCTCGTGGACGAGGTGTGCCTGACGATCGCCCCTACGCTGGCCTCGGGCGATGCACCGCGCATTGCCCACAGCCGGCGCGCGGTCACGCACGGCATGAGGCTCGGGCACGCCGTCCCCGTCGGCGACGTCCTGCTCACGCGCTGGGTGCGCGATCGGACGTAAACTGAGAAGGCATCCCGGCGAAGGGAGCCGACATGTACGACGTGGCTCTACTCATCGAGCGTCAGCTCACCGACCTCGACGCCGACCAGGTGGTCGCGCTCCACGAGGGACTCGACGACACCATCCGCTACCACCTGCTCCTGCCCGTCGACACGTCTGCCTCGATGCTGGCGTCGTCGATGAGCGCGCTCGGTGGCGGTCAGATCATGACCATCGCCGACGCCGACATGATCGCCGACGTGCAGAACGAGCTGTCGTCGGCCGGCCAGGCCGAGCTCGACGCGAGCGCCGCACTGCTCACCGCTCGGGGCCAGCAGATCACCGTCACCCTCACCGAGGAGGACCCGATCGCCGCGCTCAGCGAGCTCGTGGCCACGACGTCGTCGTCGGAGGCGATCATCCTCACCGAGCCGCACATCGTGCGCGAGTTCCTGCACGTCGACTGGACGTCGCGCGCGAAACGTACGCTCGACGTCCCGACCCTGCACCTGCTCGAGCACGTGCCGTTCTCCGCCCAGGCCCACTGACGCCGCTGGTGCGCCTCAGTAGTCTTGAGTCATGGCATACGAGGTGGAGAAGACCGACGACGAGTGGCGCTCCGAGCTGAGCGCCGCCGAGTACCACGTGCTGCGCGAGGCCGGCACCGAGCAACCGTTCAGCCATTCGTACGAGACCGACCCGACGGTGGGCGTGTACGCCTGCCGCGCCTGCGACGCCGAGCTGTTCCGCAGCGAGACGAAGTTCGACGCCCACTGCGGCTGGCCCGCGTTCTACTCGCCGCTCGCCGAGGACCGCGTCGAGTACATCAAGGACAAGTCGCTGTTCCAGACCCGCACCGAGGTCCGCTGCGCCAACTGCGGCTCGCACCTGGGTCACGTGTTCGAGGGCGAAGGCTTCGACACCCCGACCGACCAGCGTTACTGCATCAACGGCATCAGCCTGAAGCAGGTCCCCGATGATGAAGCTGCCGACGAGGCCTCACGGCCACAGTGAGGTGAGCTCGGCGACCGTGTGCGCGCGCCCGGTGTAGAACGGGATCTCCTCGCGCACGTGCCGGCGGGCGCGGCTGGCACGCAGCTCCCGCATGAGGTCGACGATCCGGTGGAGGATGTCGGCCTCGAACGCCAGGATCCACTCGTAGTCGCCCAGGCCGAACGACGCGACGGTGTTGGCTCGGACGTCCGGGTAGTCGCGCGCCTGCATGCCGTGCTCACGGAGCATGTCGCGACGCTCGTCGTCGGGCAGCAGGTACCACTCGTAGGAGCGGACGAACGGGTAGACGCACACATAGGGATACCCGGGCTCGTCGGCCATGAACGCCGGAATGTGCGACTTGTTGAACTCGGCCGGGCGGTGCACCGCCATCTGGGACCAGACCGGTTCCATCCGCGCGCCCAGCTGCGTGCGCCGGAAGTCGTTGTAGGCGCTCTGGAGCGCGTCGGAGGACTCGGAGTGCCACCAGATCATCAGGTCGGCGTCGGCGCGCAGGCCGCTGACGTCGTACGTGCCGCGCACGACCACGTCGTTCTCGGCGAGCTTGGTGATCAGGGTGTCGACCTCGGCAGCCTCGGCGTCGCGATCGGCATCACCGAGGACGCGGTCGAGCCGGAAGACCGACCACATCGTGTAGCGGATCGTGTCGTTGATCTCCTTGGCCAGCTTGCCCTTGTTCTCCACCATGTTCCTAGTGTCCCAAGTCGGCGAGCAGCCGCAGCACGGCACCTTGGGCCGAGGCGATGACAGCGGGTACGCCGATGCCGCGGTAGGCCGCGCCGCACACCTCGAGACCGGGTGTGGCGGCGATCGCGCGCTCCACGACCGCCACACGGTCGAGGTGGCCGACCTCGTACTGCGGGAGCCCACCACCCCACCGCTGCACGTGCCACGCCGCCGGTTCGGGCAGATGCTCGACAGCGCTGCGGAGGTCCGCGAGCGCCGTGGCCGCGACAGTTGCGTCATCCTGGTGGAGGAGGGCGGTTTCGCCCGCGCGGCCGACCGACGCGCGCAGCACGGTGCGGCCGGGCTCGGAGAGCCAGGCCCACTTCTGAGACGAGAATGTCGAGCCCTTGATGGCGGTGCCGTCGATCGGCGGTACCAGAAAGCCTGAACCGGAGAGCTCGACGTCGGCGTCGATCACGAACGTGACGATGGCCATGCTCGCGTAGGTGATGTCGGCGAGCTCGAAGGCCGCCTCGGGCGCCGCGCCCGCCAGCAGCCGGGCCGCAGCGGGGGCCGGCGAGGCCACGACAACGGCGTCGACCTCCTCCCGACCTGAGTCGAGCAAGACGTGCCATCCCGATCCGGCCCGCTGGATGTCACGGACGACGGTGTTGACGCGGATGTCGGCGCTGGACGCATCGGCGAGGGCTGTGGGAAGTCGTCCGACGCCTCCCGCGATGCCGGCGAACACCGGACCGCCCTCGGAGGTCACGGTTGCCGCCGCACCCGCAAGGAGGTCGTCGCCCAGGGCCAGGATCGGAGCTCCGGCGGCGGCCAGAGACAGGTCATCGGCGTGGCCGGCGTAGACACCGCCCAGAAGTGGCTCCACCAGCCGGTCGAGCACCTCGTCGCCGACTCGGGCGCGCACGAACTCGCCCACCGAGACGTCTTCCGCCGGTGCTGGAGCGGGTCGGGAGACGGGAGCCTCCCCGACGATGCCGGAGGCCATCAGGGCGTCGACGTCGGCCGGGATGCCCAGGACGGTGGGCGGCATCGGTCGCAACGCCCCCCGCGTCCAGATGGCCGCCGAGATGGTGGCCGGATGCACGATCGCGTCGCCGAGCCCGATCTCGGTGCACAGGTCGGTCGCCTCAGGGCGCCGGGCCAGCAAGGCCTCGGCGCCGACGTCGAGTGTCACGTCGGCGACCTCGGCGAGCTTGAGCTTGCCGCCGATCCGGTCCGAACCCTCGAGGACCAGCACGTCGGCGCCCACACGGCCGAGCTGGTGCGCCGCCGTGAGTCCCGCCACTCCTCCGCCGACGACCGCGATGCGCATCAGCCGCGCCGGAGAGGTGTCATGACCCCGCGCCGGAGAGGTGTCATGACCCCGTGCCGGAGAGGCATCATGATTCCGCGTGCACGAAGTCGACGAGTCGCGCGAGTGCGTCCGGGTCGGTGGCCGGCAGCACGCCATGGCCCAGGTTGAACACGTGGCCGCGCGCCGTGCGACCGGCGGCGATGATCTCGGCGGCCCGCGCGTGGACCAGCTCGGTGGGCGCGAACAGCAGCGTGGGATCGAGGTTGCCTTGCACGGAGCGGTCGGGGCCGATGCGTCTCACGGCTTCGTCGAGCGGCACCCGCCAGTCGACGCCGACGACATCGGCACCCACCTCTCCCATGTCCGTGAGCAGCTCGCCGGTGCCGACACCGAAGTGGATGCGCGGGACGTCGAGGTCGGCCACGGCGGCGAGCACGGTCGCCGAGTGCGGCGCCACGTACTCCCGGTAGTCGGAGAGCGAGAGCGCGCCGGCCCACGAGTCGAACAGCTGGATCGCGGACGCTCCCGCCTCGACCTGCAGGCGCAGGTACTGTCCCGCGATCGCCGCGAGGCGTCCGAGCAACGCGTGCCACAGCTCGGGCTCGCTATACATCAGCTCCTTGGTGAGCCGGTGGTCGCGCGACGGGCCGCCCTCGACGAGGTACGAGGCCAGGGTGAACGGGGCGCCGGCGAAGCCGATGAGGGGCGTGCCGCCGAGCTCGCCCACCAGGGCCTTGGCGGCGTCGGTGATGCTCGCGACGTCGTCGGGCTCGAGGTCGCGCAGCTGGTCGAGCTGTTCGAGCCGGCGGATCGGCTCGGCCACGACGGGACCCGTGCCGGGCACGATGTCGAGATCGACGCCCACGGCCTTGAGCGGCACGACGATGTCGGAGAAGAAGATCGCCGCGTCGACGCCATAGCGTCGCACCGGCTGCAGGGTGATCTCGACGACCAGGTCGGTGCGGAAGCACGACTCCAGCATCGGCACGCCCTCGCGGATGGCGAGGTACTCCGGCAGCGAACGACCGGCCTGGCGCATGAACCAGACGGGGACGTGGTCGGCGGGCTCGCCGCGGCACGCCCGGAGGAAGGGACTATCGGCGAGGGTCACGGTGTCGATTGTGTCAGGCACGTGTGCGCAGGTGGCGGTGTGTCGGTACCCGCATGACCGCCGACACGCCTACGATCACAGGGTGGGTGTCAGAAGCGAGATCGATCGCACTCCCCCGGCCTTCATCGCAGCAGTCGAGCAGGTGGGCCGCGCCGTGTTGCGCCCCGAGGTCGTGGTCGACACCATGCCCGCGCCCCAGCGCATCGCCCCGTTCGCCCATGCCGTGAGCGGCGACGTCATGATCCCCGGGCGTTCCGCCGAGCCGAACGGCGACGAGATCGGCACCGGGCGGTTCATCCTGCTGCACGACCCCGCCGGCAACGACGCCTGGGGCGGCACGTTCCGCTGCGTCACCTTCGCCCGCGCCGACGTCGAGCCCGAGATGGCGGCCGATCCGTCCTTGCCTACAGTCGGATGGAGCTGGCTCACCGACGCACTCGACACCCACGGCGGTCACTACATCGCACCGAGCGGCAGCGTCACCGTCGTGCACACCGAGGGCTTCGGCGAGATGTCCGCCGACGGTGCCGACGCCCAGATCGAGGTCCGTGCTTCGTGGACCCCGTCGTCCGGCGACATGGGCGCCCACATCAGCGCCTGGTCCGATCTCCTGTGCGCGATCGCCGGCCTGCCTCCCCTGGCGCCGGGCGTCATCCCCCTGCAGCCACGCCGGCGTGGTTCCCGTTGACGGTTGAGAACGTCGCCCAGCCCACGACCCCGCCGCCGGAGCCGGCTCGACTAACGCTGCGCGACCCCCTCCCTCCCGTCATCGAGGACGGCGCTCCGCTCCGTGCGTACTGCGAGGCGATCGCGGCCGGATCGGGTCCCGTTGCTCTCGACGCCGAACGGGCCTCCGGCTACCGCTACTCCCAGCGCGCCTACCTCGTGCAGGTGCGCCGCGAGGGTGCCGGCACCGCGCTCATCGATCCCATCCCGTTCGACGACCTCGCCCCGCTCGACGCGGCCATCGGCGACTCGGAGTGGATCCTTCACGCTGCCACCCAGGACCTCGCCTGCCTCGCCGAGATCGGGCTCACGCCCCGCCAGCTCTTCGACACCGAGCACGCCGGGCGCCTGCTCAACCTGCCGCGGGTGGGGCTCGCCTCGCTCGTCGAGCATTACCTCGACCGCAGCCTCGCCAAGGAGCACTCGGCCGCCGACTGGTCGACGCGGCCGCTGCCCGAGCCGTGGCTCGTCTATGCCGCGCTCGACGTCGAGGTGCTCATCGAGCTTCGCGACCTCATCGCGGCCGACCTGGAGAAGTCGGGCAAGACGGAGTGGGCGGCCCAGGACTTCGAGGCGCTCCTCTCGTTCACCGGCGCACCGCCGCGCGTCGAACCATGGCGTCGCACGTCCGGCATCCACCAGGCCCGCGGGCGTCGTGCGCTGGGCCTGGTGAGAGCGATCTGGGAGGCCCGCGACGCGATCGCCGCCGAGCGCGACACCACGCCCGGTCGCATCCTCCCCGACACCTCGATCCTCGAGATGGCCCGCACTCCCCCGTCGAACCTCGCGGAGCTCAAGGAGATGAAGGTCATGCGCAACCGCGGCCCACGACGATTCGTGAGCCAGTGGCACGACGCCATCGAGCGGGCGCTCGCGACGCCCGAAACCGAGCTGCCCCGGACCTCTCCCCGGCGCGACGGCCCACCCCCGCCGCGGGCCTGGGCCGACAAGTTCCCCGAGGCCGCGGTCCGCCTCGGTCGTTCGCGTGAGGCCATCTCGGCGCTGTCCGAGGAGCACGACCTCCCGACGGAGAACCTCCTCGCTCCACAGCTCGTTCGGGCCCTCGCCTGGGAACCGCCGGACGACATCACCACGGCGTCCGTGGGCGACGTGCTCGCGGCAGGCGGCGCGCGTCGGTGGCAGATCGAGCTCACGGCCGCTCCACTGACGGCCGCGTTGTCGACGGAATAGACACGCGTCGGAAACTTCTCCGTGACCACTCGCGGACTACCGTGTCCCCATGAGCGAGCGCACGAGCGGCTTCCGCCGACCGGCCCTTCCGGGTCCGCAGGTCTTCGAGGCCCAGGCCGAGGACGCCGACCCGGCCGAGCTCGCCGCCGCCGGCCACCGCATCGCTCACCTGCTCGTCCGGGGTCCGCACGACGAGGCGGACGCCGGCCTGGTCACGCGCGTGCTGCACCTCGCCGACGAGGAGGGTCTCGGCGTGATCGCCGATCTCTGGTCGCACGCTGCTCCCGACACGGTCGCCGGAGCGCTGTGGCGCCTCTACCTGTTGCGCACCTGGGTGCACGGCGAGCCGGCGGAGGCGGCCAGGGAGTTCGCGGCCGGCAAGGCCTACGCACCCGTGCACGAGGTCCTCGCCGGCGTCGTCGACCCGCCCGGGCCCGACGAGGTGCTGACACTCGTCGACACGGTCGTGAGCGGCATCGTCGGCGACGACTTCGACGTCACCCTCGACCGGGCCGCCGCGTTCGCGCACATCGTCGGTGTCGGTCGGGCCCAGCTCGAGAACTGCGACGCGGCCAGCGCGGCCCGTCTCGTCGACATGGCCACGCATCTGCACCGTGCCGCGAATCTCGAGCGCCAAGGAACGCTGCACTAGGTTCCCTTGTCTCGGCACCGACCTCGGTTAGGCTGGATCTCGCGTCGGGCCGTGGCAGCCCCGGGTCCCAACATCAGCCGCTGCGAGCGGCCTCGCGCCGTGAGGCGCTTCCCGGCCCGACGCAAACTCCTCCGGCATCACTCGGCATACGTGGTGTACGACTGATCCGGTCGGCCGATCTGCGCCAGCGCGTCGAGCACATCCTCCGACGGCACCCAGGCTGCCGCATCCACGTTGGCCTCGACCTGTTCCGGCCGGGTCACCCCGGCGATGACGCTGGCGACTGCCGGCTGGGCGGCGAGGCCGCCCATCGCGAGCTCGAGCACCGAGATGCCCTGGGAGTCCGCGAACGACTCCAGCGCCTCGATCCGGTCCCAGTCGGCGTTGGCCAGCCGCCGGGCCTGTGACGCCAGCGACAGCCGCGAGCCCGCCGGCGCGTCCTCGCCGCGCCGGTACTTGCCGGTGAGCAGCCCGTAGGCGAGCGGGAAGTACGGCAGGATGCCGACCCCGAGCTCGAGGCAGGCCGGGGTCAGCTCGACCTCGGCCGAGCGGTTGTACAACGAGTACTCGTTCTGTGCCGTGACGAACGGCGCGAGGTCGCGGGTGCGGGACGTCCACGCCGCATCGGCGATCTGCCACGCCTGCAGGTTCGAGCACCCGATGGCCCGCACCATGCCGGTGGTGACGAGGTCGTCCAGGGCCACGAGCGTCTCCTCGATCGGCGTCCGGGGATCGGGGACGTGCAGCTGGTACAGGTCGATGTGGTCGGTGCCGAGCCGACGCAGGCTCCCCTCGACGGAGGTGCGGATGTACGTCGCCGATCCGCGGCGCCCGCCATCGTCGCCACTGCGTCCCTGCATGTCCATCCCGAACTTCGTGGCGATGACCACGTCGTCGCGGCGGGAACCGAGCGCCCGGCCCAGCAGCTCCTCGCTCGCGCCGAGACCGTAGACGTCGGCGGTGTCGAAGAACGTCGCCCCGTGCTCGACGGCGGCATCGACGACGGCCTGCACCTGGTCGAGATCCATCCGCGTACCGAACGCGTTGCACCCGATGCCGACGACCGGCACGGAGATGTCGCCGGAGCCTAGCTTGCGGTGCGGAAGACCCATGCGGCCAAGCCTACGGACGGAGCTGAGCATGCCAGCTCAGCCGAACGGCAGCACGTCCGGCGACAGGGCCGCGGCCCGCGCGGCGGCGGCCGTCATGCGACGCCGGTGGTGCCGTCGGCACAGCACCTCGTAGCCGATCGTCGGCTCCGGATGATCGTCGTCCTCGACGTCGCCGACGACGATGACCTCGCCCTCGGTGACCATCTCACCGTTCTCGGTGCGGGCGTTGTGGGTGGCGCGCTGCCCGCACCAGCACAGCGCCTCGACCTGCAGGGTGTGGACCCGGTCGGCGAGCTCGACGAGCCGCGCCGACGCCTCGAACAGCCGGGTGCGGAAGTCGGTGAGGATGCCGAACGCGTAGACGTCGATCGACATCTCGTCGACGACCTTGGCGAGCTGGTCGACCTGCTGCCGCGTGTAGAACTGCGCCTCGTCACAGACGAGGTAGTCGATGCTCCCGCCGTGGCTGAGCTCGTCGACGACGTAGTGCCAGAAGTGCAGATCGGGCGTGACCTCGATGGCCTGGACCTCGAGCCCCAGGCGGCTCGACAGCTTGGCCTCGCCGGCGCGGTCGTGCGACGTGAAGACCCGTCCGACGCGTCCGCGTGCGCGGTGGGAGTGGTCCATCTGCAAGGCCAGCGTGCTCTTGCCGCAGTCCATGGTGCCGGAGTAGAAGTTCAGCTCTGCCACGTCGTCATCCTCCCAGACCGGCTTGTTCAGCCGGAGACGAGCAAGGGGATGCGCAGCTCGTCCTCCGTGACGGAGCCATGGAACCCGAACATCATCATCTCGATCGCGAAGTCCTCCGACGAGAACACGGCGAAGTCGCCGAGGGACGCCACCACGACGTCGCCGATGCGACCGCGTACTGCCGGTGCGATGGGGCCGAACCAGTCGTCGAGGCCGTCCTGGGTGCTGACGATCGCGCGGTCGCCCACCAACCGGCGCCAGCGCTCCGCGACGTCGGCCTCGGAACCGGCCCGGGTGTAGAGGTGACGGAACCGCGCCTCGCCGGCCACCATCACGACGTCCTCGCGCAGCGTGGGATGGATGTCGAGATCGAACCGGTCGTCCTGCGGGAGATCGACCATGCCGTGGTCGGCGGTCACGAGCAGCACGGTGTCGGCCGGCAGCGCGGCCCGCAACGCGGTCAGGTCGGAGTCGACCCTGGCGAGCGCATCGCGCCAGTCCTGCGACGTGCACCCCTTGGCGTGGCCGGTGTGGTCGAGTCGCGACTCGTAGGCGTAGACCACCCCCCGCGGGGCCGACTCGAGGACGTCGACGATGACCTCGAGTCGCTCCCAGGTCGACGTCACGCCGTGGAACGGCACGCCGCGCTGGCTGCACAGGGTGAGTCCCGAGGCGGCGAACTTGGCGTGGTTGACCGTCGCGGCCACCACGCCCGCCTCCTGGATCATCTCGAGCACGGTCCGGTGCGGCTGCCACTCCTCCGGCACGACCGGCTGGTCCCACAGCAGGGCGTTGAGCCGCTCCCCCGTGGCCGGCACCCGGCTGGTGTAGCCGACCATGCCGTGCTCGCCGGCCCGCAGACCGGTGCCCAACGACGTGAGGCTGGTGACGGTGGTCGACGGCACGCCGCAGACGACGTCGTCGATGCCCGGCAAGGAGGCCAGGAACGGTGCCGATGCGGCATGCTCGCGCAGCAGGGACGTACCCAGGCCGTCGAGGACCATCACGACGAAGCGCGGAGCCTCGGGAAGCCCCAGGACGTCGGTGAAGCCCGGCACGCCGAGCGCGCCGCCCACCGACGGCAGGAGCTGGTCGAGCGTGTGGCGGCCTCGCGGGCCGTACGACGACGCGAGCGGACCGGGCTGGACCATCAAGCGTGGCCGGCCGCGGTGGCCTGCGTGGTGGCCGCCGAGAGCGTGCGGGCGAAGTCGAGGAGCCGTCGCACCGCGGCCCCGCCGTCGGCGGCCGTGCTCAGGCGCAGCGAGAAGTCGTCGCCGGTGAGGTTGCCGGTGTAGCCGTGGTCGGCCTCGCACTCGGGGTCGTCGCAGGCCGCCGGCTCGATGTCGATGCGCGAGACCGCGCCCCAGCCGACCGTGAGAACGACCTCCTCGAGCTGCTTGGACGACGTCGAGACCATGCGGGTGACGACGACCGAGCGCACCTGCGAGACCGGGACCGCCTCGCTCGTGGTGGACGTGTACGGGTTGGTGAGCAGGTCGTCGGGTGGGTGCTCGTCGGTGTGCACGAGCACGACGCGGCCAGGGGTGAGCGCGAGCACCGTCATGTGGCGACGGATCTCGTCGCGGTCGAACGTGGGCTCGTGGTGCAGGACGTACGCGAGGACGGACTCGTCGGCGAGGGCGTCGCGAAGTCCGTCGGCCACGATCTCGGGGTAGTAGCCGCTGTGTGAGACCTCGTCGAACATCTCGGGGGTGCGGTCGATGCTCATCACGCCAGCGTATCTCCCGTCACGACCTGCTTGCTGAGGCGGCGGACGTACCAGTCGCCCCGGCGATCGGCCGACGGCACGACCTTGGCGCGGGCGCTCAGGGCCGTCAGCCCGTTCTGCCCGACGAGCACCGGTTCGAGGTCGAGCTCGGCGATCTCGGGCAGGTCGTCCTTCATCGACGCGAGCCGCAGGATGAGGTCCTGCACGGCGTCGACGTCGACGGGGTCGGAGCCGCGGTAGCCGAACAGCAGGGGCGCCGATCGCAACTCGGAGATCATCGAGGCGGCGTCGCTGTCGGTGAGGGGCGGGATGCCGTACGCGCGGTCGCCCAGGAGCTCGCTCGGCGCGCCGGAGAGTCCGAACGACACGAGCGGGCCGAACAGCGGGTCCTCGGTGACCGAGAACGACACCGGGATGCCGTCCGGAGCCGCCGCCTGCACGAAGAACTGGGTGTCGGAGCGCATGCCGGTCCAGCTGGTGAGGCTGTCCCAGGCCTCGGCCATGTGCTCGGCGTCGGTGACGTCACGCCAGATGTGGATCAGGTCCGGCCGGGCCCGCAGGTGCTCGCTGCCGGCCTTGAGCACGACGTCCCAGCCGAGCTTCTCCCCCGCCGCGATCGCTTCGTCGCGGTTGTGGACGTTGATCCAGTGCCACAGGTCGATGCCGTAGCAGGCCAGCAGGTCGTGGACCTGCTCGGTGGACAGGATCGCGCCGCGCGGTGCTGCGTCGAGGACCTCTCGCACCATGGCCCGGGCATCCCCGGTGCGATGGTCGAGACCGATCTGGAACGTGCCGTGGTCGCGGGAGGCCCACTCGGCGTAATTGACCACCCGGGCGAGAGCACGCACCGCCGACTCCGGTGCTGCGTACGACGGCACGGAGCCGCGCCCGGCCGCGCCACCCCGCACGTCGGTGACCCGCAGCAGCTCGGGCACACCCTCGCTGCCGAGGAACGTCGAGACGATGGGCTTGTCGGACTGCTCCCCCACGGCCGCGAGCACTCCCGCCACCTCCTCGCCGCTGGTGTTGATCGGCGGTACGTAGACGGTCATGAGGGCATCGACGTCGGGGCTGGCGAGCGCCGTTTCCAGGGCGATCTCGAAGTCGTCGGCGCCGGCGTTGGCGCCCAGTGACACCGGCTCGGCGACCAGCAGACCGGCCTCGGTGGCGGCATCGGTGACCAGGAGGGCCATGGCGTCGGAGTTGCCGACGACGGCGACCCGGTTGCCGGACGGCAATGGCTGGTGGGCCAGCAGCTGGGCGACGTCGAACATCTCGTCGAGGTTGTCGACCTGGATGACCCCGGCCTGCCGGAACATCGCGTCGACAGCGGCCTGCGGCGCCGAGCTGCGCTTGACCGCGTGTCCGACCGGAACACCCTGCGTGGAGCGTCCCGACTTGACCGCCACGATCGGCTTGGTCTGCGAAACCCGCCGGGCGATGCGGGAGAACTTGCGCGGGTTGCCGATGGACTCCAGGTACAGCAGCACGACCTCGGTGGCGTCGTCCTCCTGCCAGTACTGCAGCAGGTCGTTGCCAGAGACGTCGGCGCGGTTGCCGGCCGACACGAACGTCGACAGGCCGAGCCCCCGACGCGAGACTGACTCGAGGATCGCCGTCCCGAGCGCACCCGACTGGCAGAAGAACCCGACCCGACCCGCCGGTGGCATGGTCGGGGCGAGCGAGGCGTTCAGCTGCAGGCCCGGCGCCGTGTTGATGACGCCCAGGCAGTTGGGCCCGATGAGGCGGAGTCCGTAGCTGCGACTCAGGTTGACCAGGGCCCGCTGGCGCTTGCGCCCCTCGGCGCCCTCCTCGGCGAATCCCGCGGAGATGACGATCAGGCCGTGCACGCCCTTGGCCGCGCAGTCGAGCACCACGTCGGTGACGGACTCCGACCGCACCGCCACGATGGCCAGGTCGACCTCGTCGGGAACGTCCTGGACCGTCTTGTAGGCCGGCAGCCCGGACACGGCCTCGGCCTGGGAGTTCACCGCGTAGACGCTGCCCTGGTAGTTGCCGAGCACCAGGTTGCGCACCATCGCTTGGCCGATGGAGTCCTGCCGCCGGCTCGCGCCGACGACGGCGATGCTGCGGGCGGCGAAGATGCGCTCGATGGACGCGGCCTCGGCACGCTGCTCGCGGGCGCGCATCACGCCGATGGCGGTGTCGGTCGACTCGATGCGGAACTCCAGTCGCTGCACGCCCTCCTCGACCGAGCCCTCGATCCGGTAGCCCATCTCGCGGAAGATCTGCAGCATCCGTGAGTTGGCCGGCAGGACCTCCGCGACGAATCTCCGGATGCCGCGCTCGCGGCCCGCCTGGGCGAGGTGCTCAAGCAGCAGCTGTCCGACCCCGCGGCCTTGGTGTGCGTCCTCGACCAGGAACGCCACTTCGGCATCATCGTCGGAGACCGCGTCGTACCGTCCGACCCCGATGATGAGATCGTGGAGCGTGACCACGAACGCCACCCGGCGGTCGAGGTCGACGTGGGTGAAGCGCTCGACGTCCTTCGCCGACAGCTTCGGGTACGGCGCGAAGAATCGCAGGTACTTCGACTCGTCGGAGACGCGCGAGTAGAACTCGACCAGCCGCTTTTCATCATCGGGAACGATGGGTCGCAGCTGGGCGACGCGACCGTCCTTGAGCAGGACGTCGGCGTCCCATTGCGGGTCGTCGGCGGGGGCATCGCTCACAGGCTCCAATCTATCGGTTGGGCCGATGGCACCAGCACGGCGTGGCAGGAGTCACGGGGGCCGCGCACGAGGGAGAATGAGGGTTCGAGAAGCAGCACCGACGGTCCGGGAGAGGACGCATGGCACGCAAGACATCAGCGCCGGAGGAGGACTTCGACGAGCACATCATCGACACCGACATCACGGACGAGATGAGCTCGAGCTACATCGAGTACGCCTACTCGGTGATCTACTCCCGCGCGATCCCCGACGCCCGCGACGGCCTCAAGCCGGTCCAGCGGCGCACGCTCTACACGATGGACGACCTGAACCTGCGGCACGACCGCGGTCACGTCAAGAGCGCCCGTGTGGTCGGCGAGGTCATGGGTCGTCTGCACCCGCACGGCGACGGCGCCATCTACGACGCCCTGGTGCGCCTCGTGCAGCCGTGGTCGATGCGCCTCCCCCTCATCGACGGTCACGGCAACTTCGGCTCGCCCGACGACCCGCCGGCGGCGATGCGCTACACCGAGTGCCGCATGGACCCCACCGCCGAGGCGATGACGGCGTCCATCGACGAGGACACCGTCGACTTCCGTCCCAATTACGACGGCCGCGAGACCGAGCCGTCGGTGCTCCCGGCGGCCCTGCCCAACCTCCTGGTCAACGGCGCCGCCGGCATCGCCGTCGGCATGGCCACCAACATCGCCCCGCACAACCTCATCGAGGTCGTGCAGGCGCTGCGGCACCTGATCGACCACCCGGCCGCCGACCTCGACGACCTGATGAAGTTCGTGCCCGGCCCCGACCTCCCCACCGGCGGAAAGATCGTCGGGCTCGACGGCATCCGCGACGCCTACGCCACCGGCAACGGCTCGTTCCGCATGCGCGCCACCGCCCGCATCGAGAACGTCACGCCCCGCAAGCGCGGCATCGTCGTCACCGAGCTGCCCTACAACGTCGGGCCCGAGAAGGTCATCGAGGCCATCAAGAAGCTCGTGCAGGCCAAAAAGCTGCAGGGCATCTCCGACATCAAGAACCTCACCGACCGTCACAAAGGACTCAACCTCGTCATCGAGGTCAAGAGCTCGATCAACCCCGAGGCTCTGCTCGACCAGCTCTACCGGTCCACGCCGATGGAGACGTCGTTCGGCATCAACGCCGTCGCGCTCGTCGACGGTCAGCCCCGCACGCTCGGGCTGCACGAGATGCTCTCGGTGTTCCTCGAGCACCGCTACGACGTCGTCCGGCGGCGCACGTCCTACCGCCGGCGCAAGGCGGCCGAGCGGCTGCATCTCGTCGACGGGTTGCTCCTCGCGATCCTCGATCTCGACGAGGTCATCCAGCTCATCCGCGGCAGCGACGACCGCGGCCAGGCCCGCGAGCGACTCACCAGCGTCTTCGACCTGAGCGACCTGCAGGCCGACTACATCCTCGACCTCCAGCTCGGGCGGCTCACCAAGTTCTCCCGCCTCGAGCTCGAGAAGGAGTCCGAGGAGCTGCGGGCGACCATCGACGAGCTCGACGCGATCCTGGCCGACGAGGCCCTGCTGCGCTCGGTGGTCGGCGACGAGCTCGACGAGATGGCCCAGCAGTTCGGTACTCCTCGGCGCACGGTGCTGCTCGAGGGCGCCGGCCAGGCCGTGGCCTCGGCCGCCGCACCGCTCGAGGTCGCCGACGACCCGTGCTGGGTGCTGCTCTCGGCCACGGGCCTGCTCGCCCGCACCACCGACGACGCTGCGTTCGGCGAGATCGGCCGCCGCGCCAAGCACGACACGATCGTCGCGGCCGCGCGCACCACCGCCCGCGGGCAGGTCGGACTCGTCACCTCCGGTGGACGGGTGCGCCGGCTGAGCGTCGTCGAGATCCCGTCGATCCCGCCCACGTCGTCCGCCCCTCACCTGCAGGGAGGCGTCCCGCTGCGCGAGCTCCTGCACCTCGACGACCGCCCGCTCACGCTCATGACGTTCGACGACGACGGGCCCGGCCTGGCGCTCGGCACCCGCTCCGGCGTGGTCAAGCGGGTCAAGCCCGATCACCTGAGCAACCGTGACGAATGGGATCTCCTGACGCTGGCCGACGGCGACGAGGTCGTCGGAGCGGCTCCCCTGCGCACCGGCGACGAGCAGCTCGCGTTCGTCACGTCCGACGCGCAGCTCCTGCGCTTCGACGCGTCGCTGGTGCGCCCCCAGGGTCGATCCGGCGGCGGCGTCGCGGGCGTCAAGCTCGCCGACGGCGCCAGGGCGGTGGCGTTCGGGGTCGTGCGCGACGTCGACACCGCGCACGTGGTCAGCGTGGCCGGCTCCGGCGACGCGCTGCCCGGCACGCAGACCGGCAGCGTCAAGGTCAGTCCGCTCGGCATCTACCCGGCCAAGGGTCGCGCCACCGGCGGCGTGCGGTGCCAGCGCCTGCTCAAGGGCGAGGACGGGCTCATCCTGGCGTGGGTCGGCGACGGGTCGCCCATCGGCTGCGCCACCAGCGGATCACCGGTCGAGCTGCCCGAGCCCACCGAGCGCCGCGACGCCTCCGGGGTGCCCGCTGCCCAGCCGCTCCTGGCCGTCGCCGGCCCGGTATCGCAGCTGCCCGGCGTGCAACACTGAAACCGTGCGTAACCGACTCCTGGCGATGCTGGCCGCTGTCCTGCTCCTGGCCGGGTGTCAGGGCGATTCGGGCGGCAAGAAGGCCGACACCGCCGAGCTCCAGAAGCGGCTCACCGCGGCCCGCGCCACGATCGACAACGCCGAGACGGTCGACATCACGCTCTCCACGCCGTCGCTTCCCGACGGCGTCACCGGCCTCCTTTCCGCCACCGGGCAGGGCAACCACACGCCCGCTTTCAAGGGCAAGGTCAAGGTCGTCACGGGTGGGTCGACGCTCAGCGCCGACGTCGTGTCTGCCGATGGAGAGCTCAAGGCCAAGACCAGCTTCTCGCCGATCTATCTCACGATCGACCCCGCGTCGCTCAAGGCGCCCGACCCGGCCGCACTGCTCGACGCCGAGAACGGCGTCACCCAGATCCTCGTGGAGACCAAGGCGCTGAAGGCCGGCAAGGAGTCGCGTGACGGGTCGGACGTTCTCACCACGATCACCGGCACCCTCCCGGGAAGCGTGGTCCGCACGATCATCCCGTCGGCCGACTCATCGGCCACGTTCACCGTCGAGTACCGCTTGACCGACGACGACGAGCTGCGCGACGCCACCCTTACCGGCCCGTTCTACCCCGAGGGCGGCGACGTCACCTATACGGTCGCGCTCTCGACCTCCGACGAGCCCGTCACGATCAAGATGCCGTAGGCGGCATGAGACAGTCCGCGCCACGGGTCCTGCTCGGGCTCGCGGCGGTCGCGATCATGTTCGCCGCCGCCGACACCTACGTCGTCGTGCTGGCCCTGCCCGACATGATGACGACGGTCGGGCTCGACCTCGACCAGCTCCAGCGGGCCGCGCCGATCGTGTCCGGGTTCCTGCTCGGCTACGTCGGCGTCCTCCCGCTCATCGGGCGCATCTCCGACCTCCGCGGACGCGTTCCCGTCCTGCTCGGCTCACTCATCGTCTTCGCCATCGGCTCGGTCATCACCGCTGCGGCGTACGACCTGCCCAGCGTCGTCACCGGCCGCCTGATCCAAGGCATCGGCGGCGGCGGACTCATCCCGCCGACCCTGGCCCTGGTGGCCGACCTGTGGCCGCCGGCGCGACGGGGCCTCCCGCTCGGGGTCGTCGGCGCCGTGCAGGAGCTCGGCAGCGTCCTCGGGCCTCTCTACGGAGCGGTTGTGCTCTCGTTCGGGTCGTGGCGCGACATCTTCTGGCTGAACTGCGCCGTCGGACTCGTGCTCGCCGCCGCAATGGTCCGGATGCGCGACGTGGACCACGAGGTCCCCGAACGCCCCGGGCGCCTCGACCTCCTCGGGCTCGTGCTGGCGCTACTCGCCCTGGTCGGCCTCACACTCGTCATGCTCGAGCCGGACGTGCTCGTCTCCGGGGTCACGAGTGGCCTGGCGTTCCTGCCAGTCATCAGCGAGTCCCGTTGGCTGACGCCGGTCGCTCTGTCCACGTTCGGCATCGCCGTGGTCTTCGTCGTCCGGGAAGCCACCGCCCGTCGCCCCCTGCTGGCTTGGCGCGACTGGGGCGGGCTCGGCCGCGAGACGGACCTGCGCGGAGCCCTGATGCTCACCGCCGGCCTGGGTGCCGTCATCGTCGCGTTCGCGTCGGCCGAGCCGGAGAGCGCGGCGATCTCACCCCACGCGCCCTGGCTCCTGCCCGTCGCCGCGATCGCGTTCGCCGGCTTCTGGTGGCGGCAGCGCACGGCTCCCCTGCCCTTGATCCCCCGTGGCGCCCTCGGGTCACGCCCGGCGTGGGGCGCGCTCGTGGTGTCGTTCTTCATCGGAGCGAGCCTCATCGCGGCACTCGTCGACATCCCGTTCTTCGCCCGCCTGACCGTGCACCGCGACTCCCAGCTCGACGCCGCGCTCGTGCTGCTGCGGTTCCTCATCGCCCTTCCCGTCGGCGCGGTGCTGGGTGGATGGCTGCTCCGACGTGTGCCCGCGCACGTCCTCACCGCCGTCGCGATGCTGCTCAGCGCGATCGCCTTCGTGCACATGGCCACGTGGGACGCGGAGTCGCTGAAGCACCAGAGCGAGACGTTCTCGCTCGTCCTCGGCGGCCTCGGTTTCGGGCTGGCCATCGCCCCCGTCAATGCCGCGCTGCTCGAGCACACCGAAGGATCCGTTCACGGCGTCGCCAGTGCGCTGCTGATCGTGGCCCGCATGGTCGGCATGCTGCTCGGCATCTCCGCGCTCACGACGATCGGCCTGCACGCGTTCTACGACGCGTCGAGGGACATCCCGCCCGCAGCCGAGCTGTGCAACGGCGCCTCTACCGCGTGCCAGACGTATCAGGACGCACTGCGGGATGCGGGCATCACGCAGCTCCACGCGGTATTCGTCGGGGCTGCCGTGTGTGCCGTGGTGGCTGCGGTGCTGGCCATCGTGCTGCTGCGACCCTCCGACGCTCGGGTCCCGTCCGAGACCCACGATCACGCTGGCTAGGCTCTCGCCATGTCCGACTTCGACGACCTCCTCGCGGCGAACCGCGAGTTCGCCGAGCACTTCACCCTGTCGGGGTTCGACGGCGTCGCCCATGCCGGCGTCGCGATGGTCACCTGCATGGACTCGCGCATCGACCCGCTCGGCATGATCGGCCTGGCTCCCGGCGACGCGAAGATCCTGCGCAATCCCGGCGGCCGGGTCACCAGCCAGGCGCTCGTCGCGCTGGTGCTCGGCGTCAACCTCCTGGAGGTCACGCGCATCCTCGTGGTCGAGCACACGCGGTGCGCCATGGCCTCGGCGTCGGAGACGGAGCTGCGCGCACGAGTCGGCGCGAGCGCCGGGGCCGACGCGTCCTGGATGTCCCTCGGCGTCATCGACGACCAGGAGGCGACCATCCGCACGGACGTGCAGAAGGTGGTGACCCACCCGCTGATCGGTGAGCACGTGAGCGTCGGCGGCTTCCTCTACGACGTCGACACCGGACTGCTCGAGCGAGTCGTTTAGGCTCGGGTGTGCCGCCGATGACCGTGCCGTCCAGGTCGTAGATCGACCAGCGGGACAGGCGCCCAGACTGCTGCAGGTACACCATGATCGCCGGCTCGTTGTTCATCGTTCTGACGATGATGTAGGCCGAGTCGTAGTCGGGCATGTCGTGCTTCTTCGCCGTCTCGTCGGGCAAGCGGGCGATCAGCTCGGGATCGACGTCGGCGAGGTCGATCGGGTCGCCCGACGCGGGTGTCACCGGGCCACTCAGCAGGTCGAACGAGCCGCCACGGTAGACGTACCGCTGCGCTCCCTCCTCCGCGATCGCGTTGACCGAGGCGTACTCGGGGTACACCACGATGTCGTAGACCCGGCTGCTGCCGGTCTCCTCGCTGACCGCGTCGACCATCTGCGTCCAGCCCTTCGCCGTGTGCAGGTTGACGCTGACGGGGGCGTCGCCGCCTCCGTTCGGGTTGCTCCCGATGAAGATCGACGTCACGATCCCGGTGAAGCCGAGGCCGCACAGCAGGAAGAAGCCGATCACGACAATGAGGAAGACCCGTCGTGCCCGCTTGACGCCCTCGCCGGTCAGGGCCGTGCGCATCGAGTCGGTCACCCCAACCATGGCCGCGCCCTTGACGCCGCCCTTCGACATCGCCTTCAGCTGATCGGGCGGGATCGCCGAGCCGAGCGAGACCGTGCCCGGTGAGGCGGATGGTGCTGGTGGTGGCGTCGGCCCGGCCGCTGCAGCGGTGCCAGCGGCGATGCCCAGGTCGCGGACGATCATGGCCAGATCACCCTTGGTGTGGGCTGACTCGACCCGTTGGGTGCGGGAGGCTCGGTCCGCGGACGTGAGGCGTCCGGCCGCGTACGCGGCGTCGATGAGCTTCTGCGCATGCTTGCGGTCTCGGCGCCCGGCTCGGTCCGGATCGCTGATGTCGCTCACGCCGGAATCGTATCGGCGTCGATGCCGTCCGGGGGCGACCTTGACGACAATGGAAAGCCGCACATGCGCAGTTCCCGAGGGGTGTGGCGGTATCGTCATCGGGGTCAGACGTACGTGACAGGCATCTCCGTCCAAACCTTCACGATGATTCGGGCACGCGTTGCGAAATCTCTGTAAAGTGAACGCGTCCTCCCCATCACCGTCCGCCACCGACGGCCACGCGGCCGTCCTGTACATGAGTTGAGAAGCTCGGGATTCCCTACATGAACATTTCAGCCGACACCCTCGACCTGCTCGGTCGCTTCGGTATCGACATCCTGGCCATGCTGATTTTGGTCGGCGTGTTGTACCGCAGCCAGCAGTCCGTGCCGTCGATGCCGCTTGTTCTGTCGGCTCTCAACTTCGGTCTGTTCGGCGCCCTGGCGGCCATCACGGCCGGCACCTTCAACGCGGCGATCGGTTTCGGCCTTTTCGGCTTGTTGTCGATGCTGCGCCTGCGCAGCGCCGCCTTCACCATCAAGGACGTCGCGTACACCTTCCTGGCGTTGATCTTCGGTCTCATCAACGGGCTGCCGGACCGACCCATCGTGCTGCTCATCGTCGTCAATGTCGGCATCCTGCTCGTCGTCGCCGTCACCGACAATTCACGCGGCGACTCGCCGACCCGGGTCATGCGCCTTACCCTCGAGCACGCCTACTCCGACCCCGCCGAGGTCCGCAACGTGCTCGAGCAGAAGCTCGCCGTCAAGGTCACCAGCATCGTCATCGAAGACATCGACTTCGTCCGCGAGACCACTCTCCTCACGATCTCCTACGTCGTCGACGACGCCTGGGGTCGCGCCAGTGCCGAGCAGGTCCACTCTGACGGGGGGGTGATCATGCCGTGACCGCTCTCGCCACCGAGCCGCCGCACAGCGGCGACACCGTCACCACCCTCCAGCCCGTCCTGACATCCGACGTCGGCCGGGCCCACCTGCTGGGCGTCGACGCCCTCCGGCCCGTGGGCCTCGAGGAGCTCGTCGAGCACGCCGCCCTCATGCACCGCACCGACCGCAAGTACATCGCGCCGCTCGACACGGTGCGCGCGCTGGTGTCCGATCTGGCCGACACCCACCGGGTGCTTCATATCAACGACCGGCATTACACGACGTATCGCACGCTCTACTTCGACACCCTCGGTTTCGAGGCCGCCCGCTCGCACGTCCAGAAGCGCCGCCGGCGCTGGAAGGTGCGCAGCCGCCTGTACGTCGAGGACGGCCTGTGCCGCATCGAGGTCAAGACCAAGGACAACCGCGGCGACACCCAGAAGGTCATGGGTATGAGCGACCCCGCGCGCTACGGCTATCTCGAGGGCGAGGAGGCCGACTTCGTCGCGTTCCACTTGGCCGGCCACCCGGAGGTGCGCGTCAACGAGCTCGTGCCCTCCGCTGAAATCTGCTACACGCGAGCCACGCTGTCCGACATCTCCGCCGGTACGAGGGTCACGATCGACTGGAAGCTCGTGTGCCACCTGGAAACCGGTGACGTCTGGATGGACGACAACTACGCGCTCGTCGAGACCAAGGGCCCGTCGACACCAGGAGTGGCCGACCGTGCTCTCAACAAGCTGGGCACCCGCCCTCGGTCGTTCAGCAAGTACGTCGCAGCCGCCTCGACGATGACCAACGGCATCGCCGACAACGACGTCCGCCAGCTGCAGGGACGTGTACTGCACAACCGAGCTGTGGGATTCTGACCCGATGGACTCCAACGCACGGTCTCGATCGGTCCGCTATGTCTTCATCTCGATCCTTGCGTTGATGGCGATGCTGGTCGGCTTCACCGGCGACAAGTACCTGCCGATCACCGTGCAGGAGGACCCGGTCGTCAAGGCCGGGGCGACCCCGTCACCCACCGCGTCGTCCGCGCCCTCGCAGAAGGCCACCAAGGACCCGCTCGCGTCCGATCCGGCACCGCCGCTGCTCGCCGCCGGTGACCTCCGCACGGTCAGTGGCGTCATCGGCGACCAGAAGTCCCCGGCGAACAAGCTGATCAAGCGCTGGTGGAGCGAGAACGGCACCGGCACCGCCGACGAGGGATTCGTCTCGTGGGCCGCTGCCCAGCTCCCGGCCGAGCCGACCACTATCCAGCGTCAGACCGAGCAGACCACGGTCAAGCAGCTCAGGGCATCGCGCGATGCTGCCGGCAACCGCGCGGCGGAGTGGCTCAACCAGCACGGGTGCCAAGACGTCTGGATGTCGTTCACGGCCGATCAGCAGTCCTTGCGCTCGACATCGGACGACGAGCCGAAGGACACCGAGATCAAGACCGTGCTCAAGCTGGCCTCCGACGTCGCCTCCGCAGCGCAGGACCGCTCCGGTAGCCCGGCCGCCAGCCAGCCGAAGCCGTGCAGCGGTGCCACGAAGCCGGCCCGGTCCGACTGCTCGTGCAACTACCCGTCGACACAGGCCACCATGAGCGCCGCGGCCCGCAGCTACCTGGGCAAGCTCTCCCCCTACCGTTTCGACCAGTACGCCTGGATGGAGCAGCAGGTCGACCTGGCCGCCCTCTATGCCGGGCTGGAGCTGCCGAGCGACGTCGCGTCGGGTGCCCTGCTGGGCGATCTCGTGGGTCAGTACGTCTTGGTGACGCGCGGCCACGCCAAGCCCTGACGGCCGACGAACAGGCGTCGACCGTGTCGGCTCACGTGTAGTAGGTCTGCTTTGCGCCGGGGTTGACCACGTTGCCGAGCAGGCGGTTGACGTGCCTGGCATCCCAGACTGACGCCACGATGAAAATGATCACGAAGGTCAGGATCATGACTGCTCCTCGGGTCGGATCGATCGCTCTTGATGCGCTCAGTGTGATCCTCACGGCGTGCTGGCCCGTATGACGCAGAGCACCTTGCCCGCATGACGCAGGACACATGGCGGTCTACTCTGCGACGCATGCAAACCCTCGTCCTCGCGCTCATCGTCGTCTACGCAGTCTTCTTCGTGCTGATCCACGCCATCGTTGCGCGGCGCAAGCCATGATCATCGGGCACTACGCCGCCGCCCTAGTCCCCTACAGTCGGCTGGAAGGTCGGCCACTGTGGCTGCTGCTCGTCTGCGCGAACGTGCCGGAGTTCCTGTGGCTGGGGCTGGCGCTCGCCGGGGTCGAGCCGACGAGGCCGGCGTCGCTGCTCGATGCGACGTTCCCGAACCTCGACGTCCACATGACCTACAGCCACAACCTCATCCCTGGACTGATCCAGGGCATCATCGTGTTCGCGCTGGTGCAGGCGATCTGGCGCGACCGGCCGCTCGCGCTGTGGTGTGGCGCATTGACGTTCGTGCACGTGCTCTGCGACCTCCTCGTCGGCTTCAAGCACGAGCTGCTGGGTCCCGACAGTCCGCAGGTCTCGCTCGACACGTACGGACACGCGCCGGTGATCGCGATCGGGATCGAGCTCGTCTTCGCCGTGGGTTGCGTCTTCGCCTATCTCAGGAGCGAGGCGCGGCAGGGCCGGCCGCTGACACGCAGACGCAGCGTCGCGCTCTACGCGGTCTTCGCGGTCGGCATCCTCGCGTGGCTCCCCACGACGGAGATGTCGCTGCGACAGACGTTCGGGTAGCCCAGATTCAGGCGTCGATCTTGTCGGCGTCCAGCTCGTAGGCGCTCTGCACGATGAACTCCTTGCGGGGAGCGACGTCGTTGCCCATGAGCAGCTCGAACATCTCCGTGGCCCGCTCGGCGTCGTCGACGGTGAGCCGGCGCAGCGTGCGGTGGCGCGGGTCCATCGTGGTCTCGGCCAGCTGGTTGGCGTCCATCTCGCCCAGGCCCTTGTAGCGCTGGACGGGGTCCTTCCAGCGGACGTTGCGGCGCTTGAGGTCGGCGAGGGTCCGCTGCAGCTCGGGGTCGGAGTATGTGTAGACGTACTTCTCCTGCCCCTTCTTGGGGTTGACGAGCTCGATGCGGTGCAGCGGAGGCACCGCCGTGAACACGCGTCCCGCGGCGACGAGCGGTTCCATGTAGCGGTAGAAGAGCGTCGCGAGAAGGCACCGGATGTGCGCGCCGTCGGAGTCGGCGTCGGCCATGAAGATGATCCGGCCGTAGCGGGCGGTGTCGATGTCGAACGTGCGGCCCGATCCGGCGCCCACGACCTGGATGATCGATGAGCACTCGACGTTCTTGAGCATGTCGCCGACGCTGGCCTTCTGGACGTTGAGGATCTTGCCGCGGATGGGCAGCAGTGCCTGGAACTCCGAGTCGCGCGCCGACTTGGCCGTTCCGAGAGCCGAGTCGCCCTCGACGATGAACAGCTCGCTGCGGTCGACGTCGGCCGACCGGCAGTCGGCCAGCTTGGCCGGTAGGGCGCTCGACTCCAGCGCGTTCTTGCGTCGCTGGGTGTCGCGCTGCTGCCGCGCCATGATGCGGGTGCGGCTGGCGCTGACGACCTTCTCCATGACGAGCTTCGCCTTGGACTTCTGCGCCGTCTTCGTGGACGTGAGGAACGCCTTGAGCTCTCGGGAGACGACCTTGTTGACGAGACGTGCCACCGGCGGCGTTCCGAGCACTTCCTTCGTCTGCCCCTCGAACTGCGGCTCGGCGAGGCGCACCGTGACGACCGCGGTCATGCCCTCGAGGACGTCGTCCTTGATGACGTCGTCGTCGGCCTGCTTGAGCTGACGACCGGCGCGCAGCACCTCGTTGAACGTCTTGGTGAGGCCGCGCTCGAAGCCCTGCACGTGGGTGCCGCCCTTGGGCGTCGCGATGATGTTGACGAACGAGCGCATCTCGGTGTCGTACCCGGTGCCCCAGCGCAGGGCGATGTCGACCGCGAGGTCGCGGGTGACCTCCTGAGGGGTCATGTGGCCCTTGTCGTCGAGCAGCGGGACCGTCTCGGTGAACGAGTCGTCGCCCTGCAGTCGCACGACGTCGGTCACGGGCTCGTCGGGTGCCAGGAAGTCGCAGAACTCGGTGATGCCGCCGTCGTGGCGGAACGTCTCGGTCTGGACCTCCACACCACGCTCGTCGCGGATGACCAGCTCGAGGCCGGGCACGAGGAACGACGTCTGCCGGGCCCGCACCACGAGCTCGTCGTAGCTGTAGGCCGCGCCCTTGATGAAGACCTGCGGGTCCGCCCAGTAGCGGATCCGGGTTCCGTGACCCCCTTCTTGACCTTGCCGAGCTTGCGCAACTCGTTGCCGGCCACGAAGTCGGCATCGTGCCCGTCGCCGTCGAACTCCCCCGGCGTTCCCCGGCGGAAGGACATCGCCCAGGTGGACGCCGTCCTTGTCGACCTCGACGTCGAGGCGCGCGGACAGCGCGTTGACGACAGAGGCGCCCACGCCGTGCAGGCCGCCCGTGGCGACGTAGGAGCCGCCGCCGAACTTGCCGCCGGCGTGCAGCTTCGTGAACACGACCTCGACGCCCGACAGCCCCGTCTTCTTCTCGGCGTCCACCGGGATCCCACGGCCGTCGTCGGTCACCTCGACCGATCCGTCGGCGTGCAGCACGACGAGGATGTTCTTGCAGTGGCCGCCCAGCGCCTCGTCGACGGCGTTGTCGATGATCTCCCATACGCAGTGCATGAGTCCGCGGGTGTCGGTGGACCCGACGTACATGCCGGGACGCTTGCGCACCGCCTCCAGACCCTCCAGGACGAGGAGGTTGCGGGCGTCATAGGTCGACATCGAGGAGGTGGCCTTTCCACGGCGAGGGATCCCTCTCAGGATATCGGCGCCGTCGCGACGGCCGACTCTGACACGCACACGCCGACGGTGCGCCTACGTCGGTTTGGACGGCCCGGGGAGTATGTATGTCGTATGTCACCTTTGGGACGCGAGGAATAGCACCCCGTGAAAGGATGTTGTTCCAGACGTCATCGCCAGTTGAACGAGAAGAGGTCATCGTGACGGCACTTGCCCAGCTGTCTGGTCTGTCAGCCATCGATCGTTGCGATCGTTGCGGCGCCCAGGCCTACGTCCGCGTCGAGCTGTCCGGAAACGCCGAGCTGCTCTTCTGCGCCCACCACGCGCGTCAGCACGAGGACAAGCTGCGCGAAGTCGCCATCACCATCCACGACGAGACCCAGAAGCTGGCCGACGTCCCAGCCACGGCTCCGCTCGACGAGATCTGATCCCACCCGCACGTACGAGCGCCCCGTCCATCCGGACGGGGCGCTCGTCTGTTCAGAGCGCGGCCTCGCCGTGGAGATGTGACACTTTCGTCGTGGCCAAGGCGACGGAGCATGCAGACGAACCGAGGAAAGAGCGGTTGGAGGAACTCGTCCGCATCGAGGGCAAGGTCGCAGAAGCGGCCGAGGCAGCAGCGGACGCCGCGTCACACGCTGTAGAGGCCACCAAGGCGGCGGAAGCGGCCAGTGTGGCTCGGGCGGCGAAGAAGGCCAAGGCTGCCGCGACGGCGAAGGCGGCGAGAACAGCCAAGTCGGCGAAGTCAAAGGCCGCGAAGGCCGCCAGGGCAGCCAAGGCCGCGAGCGCGGCGACCGTCGCTGATGCACCGCTGCCCACGGGATCGGGCAAGCCTGGTCAAAGACTCAGCCACATCCTTGATGTGCGGCTCACCGGTGACGAGCTGAAGCAGATCGAGCGGCTGGCAGCCGAGAAGGACGTCTCGGCGGCGGCAATCGCGCGGTCTCTGCTCCTCCGGTCTCTCGAGCGTCCAGATGATGACGAGCGTCGCTGACCCTCACCGTGGTGCCGAGTGCAAGCGCGTCAGGGGATGCTGATCTTCTGCCCGCAACCGGTGCCGCCCGTGTCGGTGCCGGACCCGCCGTCACAGCGATCAGGTGAGACTGAGCCGCCGGTGAGGTTGTCCTGATCCGAACCGCCGGACAGCTTGTCGGCGCCGTCTTCGCCGTCGAGGGTGTCGTTGTTGGAGCCGCCGTTCAGGGTGTCGACACTGGCCCAAGTTGTTCCAGAATGCTCTCGGATTCGCTCGAATGTTGCGCTTTTGCACAAACTCCGGACCATCGGAGCGGAGGTTCGCATGGCGGTTGACCCACGGCCGGACTACGATTTCGCCGCGGTCCAGAGAAAGGCCGTCGCATCGCGTTTGCCCCCTGGAGCACGACATGACCGTCGCCCTCATTGCCCTCTTCATCAGTCTTGCCATGTGCGCACTGATCGGCTGGGGGTTCATCCGCGTCCTGGGCATCATCGCCCAGAACGTGAGGCGCAGGCCCAAGCATCCAACGCAGCGTGCCAGCGACCCGAGCAACGTGTTCCAGGACGCCACCGCTCGAGAAGTGGCCGAGCCAGCGAGGATCCAGGCCGAACCCGGCCCCGAAAGAAGCGTCGAGACCTACTTCGAGAACGGGCGCTGGAAGAACAAGGTCCACGGCAACTCGCGTGCTTCAAACGTCCATGAAACGCACGCGGCGGCCGTGACCGCCGGCCGCGAGATGGCCCGCAAGCGACGGGTCGAGCACATCATCAGGAGCGAGGGCGGCACCGTCCAGGAACGGAGCAACTACGGGAATGACCCTCGGCCCGTCCGGAGCTGAGTCACCGCCCACGTGCTCGACGAGCCGAGGACCACGCTCGGTGCCACACTCAGACAGCCAACGACCCCGCTCAGAAGAGGGGCGACCGCGTAAGCGCTTGCGAGTGCGCGGGGCGGTCCAGAGTCGCATCCTGATGGTGACCGCCCTGCGCCCTCCCGGATCCCGCGGGGCGGTCGCCAAATGGCCCAGGGCAGCTCAGCCGATTCCCGCGGCCGGTTGCACGGGAGGACGTTTCCTTGCCGCCATGCCTCTACGTTCGTAGCATCACCAATGCCGCGCCCGAGCGGATCGGGACGGTGTGCAATGCCGCCCCGTGCATCTCTCCCCCGAGTGCGCGGGGCGGTCGCAAGTCCCATGGATCGGGTCCATACGCCGAAGGCCGCGCCAAGCCTGACCGGTTGGGCCCGACCATGCTGCTCGCGTGCGGCCCTCAGACGCCCCCCGTCCTCTACAAGCGGGGCGTTGCCTGTCAGGGGATACTGGTCCTTTCCTCGCAGCCGCTGCCGCCCACGTCTTCGCCGGCTCCGCCGTCACAGGTGTCGGATCCATGGTTGCCGATGATGTTGTCGATGCCGTCCTCGCCGTTGATGGTGTCGTTGCCGGCTCCGCCGGACATGGTGTCGTTGCCGGCGCCTCCCACCATGGTGTCGTTGCCGTTGTTGCCGTAGATGATGTCGTCGCCATCCTCGCCGTTGATGGTGTCGTTGCCGGTTCCGCCACGCAGATTGTCGTTGTCGGCCCCACCCAGCATGGTGTCGGCGCCGTTGCCGCCCGTCAGGTTGTCCTTGCCGGCCTCACCGTTCAGGGTGTCGGTGCCGTCCTCACCATGCAGGGAGTCATTGCCGACACCACCGGAGATGCTGTCGTCGCCGGCCCCACCACGCACGCTGTCATTGCCGCCGCCACCGGTGATGATGTCGTTGCCGTCACCCCCGGTGATGGTGTCCCGACCCAAGCCACCACAGATGACGTCCGCACCGTCGCCGCCCTGCAGGGTCTGGTTGGTCGTCGCGTTGGGGTTACCGATGGTGCACGTGGGAGGCTTCTCGTAGGTCACCGAAGCCGTGCCCGACTCGGTGTTGGGGTTAGAGCTGGCGTCAACGGCCGCACCGGCTTTGACCTTCGCGACGACGGTGCCGCTCGATGTCATCCCCGAGACCGAGACGGTGTAGGTCGTCCCACTTCCAGAGACGTTGGCCGTCGTGGCACCAGCGGTGCCTGACAACTCGACGCCGGTATCACCGAACCCGGTGACCACCTCGGAGAACACCACGTCGAACACGATGGGACTGGCGCTGGTCGGGTCGGCCTGGCCTGATCCCTTCGCGATCGTGACCGTCGGACTCGTCGAGTCCGGATGGACATAGTGGACAGAAGCCGTGTTCGACGCGGTGCTGGCATTCGTGCCGTCAGTCGCGGCGCCGGCCTTGACCTGCACATTGATCGGGCCCGTGGCCGACATGCCCGACACGGTCACCGTGTACGTTCTGCCACTCCCAGCGACAACCGCTGAAGTCGCGCCTGACGGTCCGGTCAGCTCGACGTCGTCATCGCCAAAGCCGGTCACAGACTCCGAGAACTCGACGTCGAAGACGACCGGACTACTGCTCGTCGGACTACCCGGCGCAGTAACCGTCACAGACGGCACAGTCGTATCCGGGGCGACAATGTTGATGGTGACAGTCCCCACGTCATTGGACGCTGGATGGTTCGCATTGGACAGGCGGTAGGTAAAGGTGTCTGCTCCGGCGAACCCGGAATCTGGCGTGTAGGTGAAGTTCGAGGTGATGGGATCGAAGTTCAGCACCCCATGATCGACATTGTCGACCAACGCGGTCGTGTACGACCCAGGCCGCGTGTCGTTACCCGCGACGCCACCGCCCCCCACCGTCAGAGTCTCACCGACGTTCACCGAGTAGGTGTCATCGACCGCGTCGACCGCCTCGACACGGATCGTCACCGTGGCGTCCGGAGTGAATTCACCCGTGTCGCAATTACGGAGCGTGTACTTGAATGAGTCGACCCCACTGAAATCGGCGTCCGGGGTATAGGTGAAGCTTCCATCAACCGCAGGGATCGTCATCGTGCCGTGGGACGGGAATGCCGACATCGAGAAACCCCAACACTCCAGCAGCGTGTCATTTCCATGAATTCCCTCCGGCCCCCCTGGCACGTTCAATTGTTGGTTGACTGGCGTGCGGTAGGAATCGTCCACAGCGTTGAGGCCTTCGACTGCCTCGGCGGCGAGAGCAGTGGCGGGAAGAACAAGAAAAGCCGCGAGGGCAGCCCGGACGAAGCGTGAGCGGATGGCCATGAGGGGTGCCTCGCGGATTCATTGGAGTTCCTCCACCATGACAGCGTTGAGATCAGATGGCACTAGTTCTAACGAGCCATTCGTTGCACGGCGCATCGTTGGCAAGTCGGACGCGTTCGCCTAGTTTCAGGACCTCGGGTCGCTGACCGGGGTTCGGTTGGGTTCGAGCTCAGGGCGACAGTTTCTACTGGTATTGCAGGACTTCTGAGCGCACAAGGGACTGATATCAGTCGAGGTAGTCGCGCAGTAGGGACGCCTGAACGCTGTGCTAACTCCTGCAATCCCAGTAGGTATCGACAATCACAGCGAGCGCTGTGCGTTGAAATACCCCCGACTGACGACGCCATCGTGTCGATGAGCGTCGTTTCACCGACGCTCACATGGCAACGTCAATACCCGCGGGCGTTGTCTGTCAGGGAATGCTGGTTCTCTCTTCGCAGCCGCTGCCGCCCACGTCTTCGCCGGCTCCGCCGTCACAGGTGTCGGATCCATGGTTGCCGATGATGTTGTCGATGCCGTCCTCGCCGTTGATGGTGTCGTTGCCGGCTCCGCCGGACATGGTGTCGTTCGCCGGCGCCTCCCAACAGGGTGTCGTTGCCGTTGTTGCCGTAGATGATGTCGTCGCCACTTTCACCGTTGATGGTGTCGTTGCCGGTTCCGCCACGCAGATTGTCGTTGTCGGCCCCACCCAGCATGGTGTCGGCGCCGTTGCCGCCCGTCAGGTTGTCCTTGCCGGCCTCACCGTTCAGGGTGTCGGTGCCGTCCTCACCATGCAGGGAGTCATTGCCGACACCACCGGAGATGCTGTCGTCGCCGGCCCCACCACGCACGCTGTCATTGCCGCCGCCACCGGTGATGATGTCGTTGCCGTCACCCCCGGTGATGGTGTCCCGACCCAAGCCACCACAGATGACGTCCGCACCGTCGCCGCCCTGCAGGGTCTGGTTGGTCGTCGCGTTGGGGTTACCGATGGTGCACGTGGGAGGCTTCTCGTAGGTCACCGAAGCCGTGCCCGACTCGGTGTTGGGGTTAGAGCTGGCGTCAACGGCCGCACCGGCTTTGACCTTCGCGACGACGGTGCCGCTCGATGTCATCCCCGAGACCGAGACGGTGTAGGTCGTCCCACTTCCAGAGACGTTGGCCGTCGTGGCACCAGCGGTGCCTGACAACTCGACGCCGGTATCACCGAACCCGGTGACCACCTCGGAGAACACCACGTCGAACACGATGGGACTGGCGCTGGTCGGGTCGGCCTGGCCTGATCCCTTCGCGATCGTGACCGTCGGACTCGTCGAGTCCGGATGGACATAGTGGACAGAAGCCGTGTTCGACGCGGTGCTGGCATTCGTGCCGTCAGTCGCGGCGCCGGCCTTGACCTGCACATTGATCGGGCCCGTGGCCGACATGCCCGACACGGTCACCGTGTACGTTCTGCCACTCCCAGCGACAACCGCTGAAGTCGCGCCTGAGGTCCGGTCAGCTCGACGTCGTCATCGCCAAAGCCGGTGACAGACTCCGAGAACTCGACGTCGAAGACGACCGGACTACTGCTCGTCGGACTACCCGGTGCAGTAACCGTCACAGACGGCGCAGTCGTGTCCGGGGGCGAGCACATTGATCCTGACAGTCCCCACGTCATTCGACTCTGGATGGTTCGCATTGGACAGCCGGTACGTGAAGGTGTCTGTACCGATGAACCCGGAATCTGGCGTGTAGGTGAAGGTCGCAGTGATGGGAGCGAAGTTCAGCACCCCATGATCAGTGCTGTTGACCAACGCGGTCTCGTAGGACGCAGGCCGCGTGTCATTGGCCGCCACGGGAACGTCCACCGTCAAAGTCTCACCGGCATTGACAAAGTACTCGTCATCAACCGCGTCGACCGCCTCGACATGGATGGTGACCGTCGCTCTCTTGACCTCACCAGTCGTGTCGTCCCGGACCAGGTAATCGAACGAGTCAACACCACTGAAACCAGTGTCAGGAATATAGGTGAACGCTCCCGTGGCACCATATCCTTCGAGTTGCCCGTGGGAAGGGAGGTCTTCTGTGCCGATACCCGAGCTTGCGACGGCCGGAAGAGTGTCGTTGGCGAAATATCCGGGAGCCGCTACTTCGAGGGTCTTCCCCACCGGCGTGCGATAGGTGTCGTCCACCAAAATGAAAGTCTCCGCCCCAGCGGAGACAGCAGTTGCGGGAATAACGAGAAGAGCCGCGAGGGCAGCGAGGACGAAGCGTGAGCGGATGGCCATCAGGGGTGCCTCGCGGATTCATAGGAGTTCCTCCACCATGACAGCGTTGAGATCGGATGGCACTAGTTCTAACGAGCCATTCGTTGCACGGCGCATCGTTGGCAAGTCGGACGCGTTCGCCCAGTTTCAGGACCTCGGGTCGCTGACCGGAGGAACGCTGTGCGGTCTTAGCGTGTCGTCCACAAGTTCAGATTTCTGCTGGAATTTCGGTAAATCCGTGCAGGACTGAGGACGATTCTCAGTCGAGGTAGTCGCGCAGAACCTGTGAACGAGATGGGTGGCGCAGCTTGCTCATGGTCTTGGACTCGATCTGGCGGATGCGCTCGCGGGTGACGCCGTAGACCTTGCCGATCTCGTCGAGGGTCTTGGGCTGGCCATCGGTGAGGCCGAACCGCATCGAGACGACGCCGGACTCGCGCTCGGAGAGCGTGTCGAGCACCGCGTGGAGCTGCTCCTGCAGGAGCGTGAACGAGACGGCGTCGGCGGGGACGATGGCCTCGGAGTCCTCGATGAGGTCGCCGAACTCGGAGTCGCCGTCCTCACCGAGCGGGGTGTGCAGGCTGATCGGCTCGCGGCCGTACTTCTGGACCTCGACGACCTTCTCGGGCGTCATGTCGAGCTCGATCGCCAGCTCCTCGGGCGTGGGCTCGCGGCCGAGGTCCTGGAGCATCTGGCGCTGGACGCGGGCGAGCTTGTTGATGACCTCGACCATGTGCACCGGGATGCGGATGGTGCGGGCCTGGTCGGCCATGGCGCGGGTGATGGCCTGGCGGATCCACCACGTGGCGTACGTGGAGAACTTGAAGCCCTTGGTGTAGTCGAACTTCTCGACGGCGCGGATGAGGCCGAGGTTGCCCTCCTGGATGAGATCGAGGAAGAGCATGCCGCGGCCGGTGTAACGCTTCGCCAGCGAGACGACCAGACGGAGGTTGGCCTCGAGGAGGTGGTTCTTGGCTCGGCGACCGTCGATGACGATCCAGTCGAGCTCCTCGGACATCTTGGCCGAGATGCGACCGCCCTTGGCGAGCTTCTCCTCCGAGAACAGGCCTGCCTCGATGCGCTTCGCGAGCTCGACCTCCTCCCCCGCGGTCAGCAGCGACACCTTGCCGATCTGCTTGAGGTAGTCCTTGACGGGATCGGCCGTGGCGCCGGCGACCATGACCTGCTGGACGGGCTCGTCACTTTCGTCGGCTGCCGACAGCGTGAAGCTGGACTCCTCGTCCTCCTTCAGCGTGGGGTCGTTCTTGAGGTCCTTCTCGAACTCCTCGTCCGGGATGTCGGGCAGGACCTTCTTGCCCTGCGCGTCGACGAGCACCGTCGCGTCGTCGGCGGCGGGCACCTCGAGCACCTCGGCGATGTCGACGGCCGCCACGGCAGCCGCAACGTCGGGCCCGGAGTCCTTCGCCGAGACCTTCTTGGTCGACGCTGACTTTTTCGCCGGCGCGGCCTTCTTACCCGCGGGAACCTTCTTGGCGGGCGCGGCCTTCTTACCCGCGGGAGCCTTCTTGGCCGGAGCGGTCTTCTTGGCGGCCGGGGTCTTCTTCGCTGGCGCGGCCTTCTTGGCCGCAGGAGCCTTCTTGGCGGGCGCGGCCTTCTTGGCCGCAGGAGCCTTCTTGGCGGGCGCGGCCTTTTTCGCGGCCGGGGTCTTCTTCGCCGGCGCCTTCCTGGCGGTCGCGTTGGACTTCTTGGCTGATGGCTTCTTGGCGGCCTGAGTCGTGGACTTCTTGGCGGCCTTCGCAGATGAGGACGTGGTCACGGTCTTTTCTGTTTTCGCGGTGGTCTTCTTGGCCGGTGACGCCTTGGTCGTGGAGGTCTTCCTCGCCGTGTGCGTGGCCTTCTTGTCGCCTCCGGGAAGGCGGCGGGTGATCGCGCGAAGGGGAGATCCGGTTGCAGGATTCACCGGCACGAGCAACCTCACAGATCGGTAGAAGGGCGCAGCAATGAGGCCTGTGGTCAACCTCTGCGTCAAGTGTGCCATGCCGGACCACACGTCCCGGCACGACCCTCGCCCCGCTCAGTCGCCCGTTCCGCCGAGGGGCCAGCCGTGCACCGGCTCGTTGCGGTGCATCAGCTCCTGGTAGCGCCGCGTCGTGGCGCGCATCGCCGCCGGGCGGTCGCCGCTCGCAGCCTCCAGCCGGTGCTCGAAGTCGTCGATCAGCCAGGTGGCGCCGTTGCGGCCGGTGATGCACCGCTGCTCGATGATCCCGAGCAGGCGGTCGCGAACATCCGCGTCGACACCCATCTGCTCCAGCCCCGAGTGCGCGAGAGGCAGGAGATGGCGCAGCACCAGCTCGGGCACCGGCACCGTACCCACCGACGGCCAGTAGAGCTCGGTCTCCATGCCGGTGCGGGCCGCCTGGTGGAAGTTGTCCTCCGCGGCCCGGAACGACAGCTGCGACCACAACGGTCGGTCGCTGGTCCCGATGACCGTCACCAGCCCGTAGAACAGTGCAGCGTTCGCCATCGTGTCGACCACCGTCGGGCCGGCCGGCAGCAGCCGGTTCTCGATCCGCAGGTGCGGGCGGCCGTCGGCGGTGTCGTAGATGGGACGGTTCCAGCGGTAGATCGTGCCGTTGTGCAGGCGCAGCTCGGGCAGGTTCGGCACGCGGCCCGCCTCCATCTCCTCGACCGGGTCCTCGTCGTCGACGATCGGGAGCAACGCCGGGTAGTAGCGGACGTTCTCCTCGAACAGGTCGAACACCGACGTGATCCAGCGCTCGCCGAACCAGACCCGCGGCCGCACCCCCTGGATCTTCAGCTCCTCGCTGCGGGTGTCGGTGGCCTGCTCGAACAGCGGGATTCGTGTCTCGTGCCAGAGCTGGCGGCCGAGCAGAAACGGCGAGTTGGCGGCGACCGCCACCTGCACGCCGGCGATGGCCTGGGCGGCATTCCACATCGGTGCGAAGTCGTCCGGCTCGACCTGAAGATGCAGCTGGGTGCTCGTGCAGGCCGCCTCGGGGATGATCGTGTCGGCCGTCGTGTCCAGGCGATCGACGCCGTCGATGACGATCTCGATGTCCTCGCCGCGCGCGGCCAGGATCTGCTCGGACAGCAGGTGGTAGCGCGGGTTCGGCGCGAACGTCTCGCGGGCCAGGTGCTCGCCGCGCAGCGTCGGAAGGATGCCGATCATGATGAGGTTCGCACCGACGCCCTGCGCCCGGGACTGGGCGATGTTGAGGTCCTCGCGCACGGCCTCCTCGAGCTGGGTGAGTCCGGCGCCGGCGGCGCGGCTCGGCGGCACGTTGATCTCGATGTTGAACAACCCGAGCTCGGTCTGGAAGTCGTCGTCGGCGATCGCCTCCAGGGCCTCGGCGCTCTTCATGGCCGGGTCGCCTTCGTCGTCGACGAGGTTGAACTCGATCTCGACGCCCACGTGCGGGTGCTCCACCGAGAAGTCGTGGTCACTGAGCATCCGGGCGAACACGTCGAGACAGCGACGGACCTTGGTGCGGTACCGCGTGCGGTCCTCGCGCGTGAAGGCGCGGTCGTCGACGTCCTGCCCCATGGGTGAAGCCTAGGGTGCGTATCAGGCCAAGGCGCGTCCTCCGGGGCCGAGCGGGCGCCAGGCCGAGGGTGGGACGCCTCGTTCGAGCATCTCCACCAGCAGTCCGGCCAACGTGTAGTCGGGATCGATCGCCAGCGCACGTTCGGCCGCGATGAGCGCGAGCGCCCCATCGCCGGTCAGCCAGGAGGCGAACCCCGCCAGGCACAGAGACGGGGCCGATATCGAGGGTGGCGCGCAACGCGCGACATGCGACCAGAGCCCGACCATGTCGCGCGCGAGGTCAGGCGTGATGAGTTCCCACAGGGCGTCACGCACCGGGAGGATCGTCGCCCACACGGCGAGCCGCAGCGCCTGGTCGTCGGTGGGTCGGCGCCGCGCGAGCCCAGCCTCGAGTCCTGCTGCGAGGTCGGCCATGCCCACGTCCACGACCATGAGGGCGCCACGCGCAGCGAGCGCGGCCACGACCTGATCCATGACGGTCACGGACGCCTGGTCGAGCCATTCGCGTCGCGGCGACGGCTCCGGGTCAAGCTTCGCGGCGAGCGCCGCCCGGTTCGGAAGGATCTCCTGTCCCCGGACGATGGCCTGGACGAGGGCTACGTGGTGCTCCGACGTCTCGTACAGATGTCCCGCGGGGTCACCGTCCTCGAACGTGGTCCAGTAGCGCTTCCCGTCGGCCCATGCACCGACCACAGGACGAATCGTCCCGAGCCTCCGCTCGATCTGCGGCACGAGCCGCTCGGCCACGGCGATCCTGCCGGTGACGGCGATGACGATCGCACCGTCGGCTCCCTGGTGAGCAAGGTGGGAGACGATCTGGGCGGCCGCTTGCCCGACCTGCTCGAGGGCGGGCATGTCCATGCGGAGCCGGAAGCCGAGGCGGTCCCTCGGCCCGTAGGTCGCGATCGCGACGATCGAGTCCTCGGGCGTGAAGCCGAACAGGATCGGCAGCGTGTTGATGAGGTCGGGGATGTCGTGGGCCGTGAACACCGGGATGTCGTCCGTCATCACGCCACGATCCTCACGTCGCGAGCCTGCGAGGAGGTGGCCGCCGCGGAGTGTGGACGAACACCGCCCCGGTCGCGTGTGTGGACGCGGGCACAATGACGCCATGCGGTCCACGGCGTCGATCATGCATCTCGACCTCGACGCCTTTTTCGCGTCGGTCGAGCAGCGCGACAAGCCGTCGCTGCGCGGCAAGCCGGTCATCGTGGGCGGCATCGGACCACGCGGCGTCGTCGCCACGGCGTCGTATGAGGCGCGTGTGCACGGCGTCCGGTCGGCGATGCGCACGGCCGAGGCCCGAGCCCGGTGCCCCCACGCCGCCTTCCTGGGCGGACGCTTCGAGGCCTACCGCGCGGCCAGCCGACTCGTCATGGAGCGTCTGCGCGAGGAGTCCGACCTGGTCGAGCCGCTCTCCCTCGACGAGGCGTTCGTCGACCTGGCGGCCTCCCCCACCTTCGACCCCGCGCGCGTCGACGACGTCGTGCACCGCGTCCGCTCCGACATCGCCGAGCTCACCCACGGGCTCACCGCATCCGTCGGGGTCGCGTCATCCAAGCTGATGGCCAAGATCGCCAGCGAGATCAACAAGCCCGACGGCGTGTTCGTGGTTGTCCCCGGCACCGAGGCCGACGTGCTCGGACCGATGCAGGCCACCGCCATCCCGGGCGTCGGCCCGGCCACGGCCGAGCGGCTGCGACGGGTAGGCATCAGCACCGTCGAGGAGCTCCGCACGCCCAGCGAGGACGAGCTGGTGCGCCTGCTCGGCGTGTCCGCTGGTGCGTCGATGTGGCGGCTCGCGCGGGCCATCGACGAGCGTCCGGTGGTGGCCGAGCGGGAGGCGAAGTCGGTGAGCGTCGAGGACACCTTCGAGCACGACATCACCGATCGGGCGCTGCTGACGCAGGAGGTCGATCGCATGTCCCGCGCGGTGGCCGGCCGCCTGCGCAAGAACGGGCTGTCGGGGCGCACGGTCACCCTCAAGGTGCGACACCACGACTTCGAGACCCACACCCGGTCGAGCACCCTGCGCGGCCCCACCGACAGCTCGCGGGTGCTCGCCGAGACTGCCCGATCGTTGCTCGACGGCGTCGACCTCGCCGGCGGGCTCCGTCTGCTCGGCGTCGGCGTCAGCGGCCTCGCCGACTGGGTCCAGGACGACCTGTTCACGGCGCTGGACGACGACGGGTCGGATGAATCCGACGCCCCGGATCCAGCTGCGTCCGAGCTGCGCCCTCGTCACCGAACGGTGCTGTGGTACCCCGGCCAGGACGTGCACCACGCCGAGCACGGCGACGGCTGGGTGTGGGGAGCCGGACTCGGCCGGGTCACCGTCCGGTTCGAGACCCGGCTGACTCCCCCGGGCCCCGTGCACACCTTCGCCGAAGACGACCCCGCGATGTCGCGCGGACACGGCGATCCCGATGCCGAGCCCCCGGATACGGTCGAGGAATGAGCTTCACCCCAGAAAACCGCTCGCCCCTCCCTTCGCCCGCGGGAGCTGCCGGTTCGCGAGGCTCGCGCTTTCCCGGGGACCCCGAACAACCCGACCAGCCTCCCGTCGCCCGACCCCCGATGGCCGAGCGTCGTCCCATCACGCGTCGTCACCACGGCGACGAGGTCGTCGACGAGTACGAGTGGCTCCGCGACGCCGCCGACCCGGACACCATCGCGTACCTCGAGGCCGAGAACGCCTGGGCCGAGCAACAGACGGCGCACCTCGCGGACCTGCGCGAGCAGGTGTTCGAGGAGATCAAGTCCCGCACGCTCGAGACCGACCTCTCGGTGCCGGTGCGGCACGGCGACTGGTGGTACTACTCGCGCACCGTCGAAGGTCAGCAGTACTCGATCCGGTGCCGTTGCCCAATCGGGGACAGTGCGTCGTGGGAACCGCCGGTCCTCGAGGCGGGAACCGACATCGACGGTGAGCAGGTGTTGCTGGACTCCAACGCGGAGGCCGCCGACCACGACTTCTTCTCCCTCGGCGGGTTCAGCCTCAGCGACGACGACAACCTGCTCGCCTGGTCGGTCGACGTCGTGGGCGACGAGCGCTACACGATCCACGTCAAGGACCTCCGCACCGGCGCGATGCTCCCCGACACCGTGGCCGGCACGAGCGGCGGCATCACCTGGTCGGCGGGCGCGACCCACTTCTTCTACACGACCGTCGACGACGCCTGGCGCCCGTTCCGCGTGTGGCGGCACCAGCTCGGCAGCACGGCAGGCGACGTTCTCGTGCACGAAGAGACGGACGAGAGGTTCTTCACCGGCATCGGACGCACCCAGTCCGAGCGCTACCTCGTCATCGGCTCGTCGTCGAAGATCACCAGCGAGGTGCGAGTGCTCGAGGCCGACGACCCCGGCGGCGGGTTCCGCGTCATCCGGCCACGCGAGACCGGCGTCGAGTACTCCCTCGAGCATGCCCGGCTGGCCGGTGAGGACGTCTTCCTGCTGCTCCACAACCGGGACGCCCTCAACTTCGAGCTGGTCGGCGTGCCGGCGGACGGCCCCTACGACGACGCCACGGTATTGATCCCCCACAGCGTCGACGTGCGACTGGAGGACGTCGACGTGTTCGCTCGGCAGATCTTCATCTCCTACCGACGCGACGCGATCGCCCGCATCGCCGTCATCCTGCTCGACGACACCGCGCCGAACGGGCTGGGTCACGGTTTGGGTGAGCCGCGCGAGATCGACTTCGGGCAGGAGCTGTTCACGTCCGGCGTGGGTGCCAACGCCGAGTGGGACCAGCCGCTCGTGCGGGTCGGCTTCGGCTCCTTCGTCACGCCGGCCACGGTGTACGACTACGTCGTGGCGACCGGCGAGCTGATCTTGCGCAAGCAGGCCCCCGTGCTCGGCGGCTACGACCCCGACGACTACGAGCAGCACCGCACCTGGGCCACCGCCGACGACGGCACGAAGATCCCCGTCTCGATCGTCTGCCGGGCCGGCACGAAGCGCGACGGTTCGGCCCCGGCCCTGATCTACGGCTACGGCTCCTACGAGGCCAGCATGGATCCGGGCATGTCGGTGCCGCGTCTGTCGCTGCTCGACCGGGGCTTCGTGTTCGCCATCGCCCACGTGCGCGGCGGCGGCGAGCTCGGCCGCAGCTGGTACGAGCAGGGCAAGATGCTGCACAAGAAGAACACCTTCACCGACTTCGTGGCCGCGGCCCGGCATCTCGTCGACGAGGGCTGGACGTCACCCGACCGGCTCGTCGCCGAGGGAGGCAGCGCCGGCGGCCTGCTGATGGGCGCGGTGGCCAATCTCGCGCCCGGCGCGTTCGCCGGCATCGTGGCCAGCGTGCCGTTCGTCGACGCCCTCACGTCCATCCTCGACCCGTCGCTGCCGCTCACCGTCATCGAGTGGGACGAGTGGGGCGACCCACTCCACGATCCCGACGTCTACGCCTACATGAAGTCGTACACGCCGTACGAGAACGTGGCGGCTCGCGACTACCCGGCCATCCTGGCCGTCACGAGCCTGCACGACACCCGCGTGCTGTTCGTCGAGCCGGCCAAGTGGGTCGCCAGGCTTCGCGCCACGGCCACGGGAGACGCTCCGCTGCTGCTCAAGACGGAGATGAAGGCCGGTCACGGGGGCGTCAGCGGGCGCTACGCAGCCTGGCACGAGCGCGCCTGGGAGCTCGCCTGGATCATCGACACCGGAACCCGCGCGATCAAGTGACAGCAGTGGAACTAAGAACACACTGAGAGCGGAATCACCGGGCCACCTGCGGCGTTGCACCAGTACAGACACCGTTGGGAGGCGTTCATGACCGCCACGAAGACCGAAAGCATCGAGGGCAAGGACAGCGTCGGCATGTACCTGGCCGAGATCGCTCGTACCCCGCTGCTCGACGCAGCTCGCGAGGTCGAGCTCAGCAAGACGATCGAGGCCGGCTTGTATGCCAGCCACCTGCTCGCCGAGGGTCGTATCGGCCGCGCGAAGGGCGGCGCTCCCAAGCGAGCCACCGCGGAGGAGCTGACCTGGCTCGTCGAAGAGGGCGAGCGCGCTCAGCAGGAGTTCGTCCAGGCGAACCTGCGTCTGGTCGTGTCGATCGCCCGCAAGTACGGCCGGTCGGCGATGCCGATGCTCGACCTGGTCCAGGAGGGCAACACCGGCCTCATCCGCGCGGTCGAGAAGTTCGACTACGCCAAGGGCTTCAAGTTCTCGACGTACGCCACCTGGTGGGTCCGTCAGGCCATCACCCGCGGCATCGCGCAGCAGGCGCGCGTCGTGCGTCTTCCCGTGCACGTCGTCGAGGAGCTCAACCAGGTCACGGCCGCCCGCCGCAACCTCGAGCGCCAGCTCGGCTACGAGCCCGAGCCGCGCGAGATCGCGGCGGAGCTCGACATGGACGTCGACCGCGTCATCGACCTGCTGTCCTGGGGTCGTGACCACGTCAGCCTCGACACCCCCGTCGACGACGACGGCGACACGTCCCTGGGCGACCTCATCGCCCGCGAGACCCTGCCGGGTCCGGACCTCGCCGTCATCGACGACGAGACGCGCGCGCTGATCTCCACGCTCATCGAGAACCTCGACGAGCGCGAGGCCGACATCGTGCGCGCCCGGTACGGCCTGCTCGACGGTCGTCAGCAGAAGCTCGCCGACATCGGCAAGCGTCACGGCATCTCCGCCGAGCGGGTCCGCCAGCTCGAGCGTCAGGCGCTGATGACCCTGCGTCGCATCGCCGACCCCGACCTGGCTGCGTAACCAGCCTCCTGATTCGAACCCGTCCCGCCCTCCCCCGAGCGGGGCGGGTTCGTTCATGCCGGGTTGATCTTCTCAGCCCACAGGTCGTCGACACGTGCCTCGAGGTCCTCGAGCGAACCGGAGTTCTCGAGCACGACATCGGCCTCGGCGAGACGCACCTCGCGTGAGGCCTGCGCTGCCATGCGCGCCCGGGCGTCCGCCTCCGTCATCCCGCGCAGCGTGACCAGCCGCTCCACCTGCACATCCTCGGGAACGTCGACAACCACCACCAGGTCGCAGAACGCCGCCATGCCGACCTCGACGAGCAGCGGGTGGTCGTGCACGACCACTCCGTCGTCGGGGACGGTCGCCTCCCTCGCGATGGCGAGATCCCAGATGGCGGGGTGGGTGATCGCCTCGAGGTCGGCGCGCGCGGCGTCGTCTCCGAACACCAGCGACCCGAGGGCGGGCCGGTCGAGGGTTCCGTCGGGAGCGATGATGCCGGCGCCGAAACGCTCGATGATGGCGGCCAGCGCCGGGGTGCCGAGCTCGACCGCATCACGGGCGAGCTGGTCGTAGTCGATGACGACCGCGCCATGGCCGGCGAGCCGCGCGCTGACGGTGCTCTTGCCCGAGCCGATGCCGCCGGTCAGGCCGAGTCGGAACATGGAGGCCCGCGTCCGTCAGGCGGTGCCGCGGTCGCCGTACGTGGAGGCGTGCACGTGGTCCATGTGGTTGGCCGTGGCACTGCCTCGGTTCGACATGCCTCGCCAGCTGCCGGACGTGGACGGCCGCCAGATGCGTTGCTTCCAGATGAGGTAGTGGATACCGAGCTCGGTGCGATGCTGCTGCAGGAACGACGCGACCTGGTCGCCGGTGGAGCCCTTGACCATGATGTCGAGCGCCCGGCCGGTGCCGTGGTCGCCGCCGCCGGAGCGTCCGCCGTACCGGGTGATGGACGGGAACTTGGCGCACACCGCGCGAAGGACCCGAACCGTGTCGGGCTGGAGCCCGCTTTCGGAACCGTGGGGGCACGGCTTGGTGCCGAGGGGGCGGTCGTCGGTCAGCCCGTCGGACATGACCCAGCGTGGCAGCGACTTGTGCATGATCTGGGTCCAGCCGCGCTTCTTCTCACCGGTGACGTCGACCTTGTCGCCCGGGGCAAGGATGGCCAGGACGGGCGAGGTGTCGTCCGCATTCGCGTACACGTCGACGGCGTCGGTCTCGATGACGAACTTGTGGCCGGTGACGAGCTTCTCCGCCTCGGCCTCGTTCGGCAGCGGCGCGCGTTCGGCGCTGCGGCTCACCTGGTCGCCGGACTGCAGGGCGGAGGTGATGAGGTCGCTGTTGTCGGCCGACGCCTGGGCCACGACCGGGCTGGCGGCGTTGTTGAGGACGACGGCCGTCGAGGCACCGACCAAGACCAGGAGACCGGCGGCGGGGAGGACCAGATGGGCCATCCGCCGGCGCCGAACGGCCGCGGCATGCGAGTGCGCCTGAGCATGGCCGTGCGGTCGGGCGTGCTTGTGGCTGGTTGCCACCGATGATCACCTACGCGCAGGGTTGGGGGATTTCCAACGGCCGAGTGAAGCATACTTGGCGCCCGAGCTGCCAAATCACCCGTACGTGTGTCAACGATCCAAGCGGGCCGAAGTGACGCATCTCTCACTCAGGAGGACTCGTGGTCGTTCCCGTCGTCAGCGCGGCCGAGAGCGAGTCGGCTCAACGACGGGCCGCCGGGGCCATGGCGGCCCATGAACTGCAGGAAGGCGACCGGCTGGTGCTGTCGGTCGCCGGCTCGACCGACTACGTAAGCGTCGTGCTCGGCGCGACGCGCAGCGGTGTCGTCCCCGTGCCGATCGACCCACGACTGACGCCCTACGAGCGTGACGCGATCATCGCCGACGTCGAGCCGTCGCTCGTCGTCGACTCCGACGATGCGCTCGCAGCCCTGCTCGACGGCCCGGCAACCGATCTCGACGTGTGGCCACGCTGCCGTCCGATGCACTTCACGTCCGGCACGACCGGGCTCCCGAAGGGCGTCTGGTCCGGGCTGTTGTCGCCTGACGACGCGGCAGCCCTCGTGCGCGAGGAGCGCGACCTGTGGGGGTTCGATCCGGACGACGTCGACCTGGTGGTCTCGCCGATCTACCACTCCGCTCCCCTGCGGTTCGCGATGGGAACCTTGCTGGCCGGAGGATCGGTCGCGGTGCTCCCCCGCTTCGAGCCGGAGGACTTCGTGGACACCGTGCACGACCTGCATCCGACGTCGATGTTCTGCGTGCCGGCGCACCTGCAGCGGCTGTTCGCCTGGCTCGACGACACCGGCACGTACTGCGACCCGTCCTCGTTCCGCCTCGTCGCCCATGCCGGTGCGCCCTGCCCGGACCCGACCCGTCGTCGCGCCCACGAGTTCTTCGGGCTCGACGTCGTCTGGGAGTTCTACGGCTCCACCGAGGGCCAGTTCACGGCCTGTCCGGCGCCGCTGTGGGTCGAGCACCCCGGCACGCTCGGGCCGGCGCGACCCGGCCGTGTCGTCACCGCCGATGCGGACGACCAGCTCTGGTGTGCCGTGCCACCGTGGGCGAGGTTCACCTACTGGCGCGACCCCGAGAAGACCGCGGCGACGTGGAAGGACACCGACGACGGTCCCGCGTTCACGGTGGGCGACCTCGGCCGCGTCGAACACGGCCTGGTGTGGCTCGACTCGCGACGCAGCGACCTCGTCATCTCCGGCGGCGTCAACGTCTACCCCGCCGAGGTCGAGGCCGCCCTCGCGGACGCCCCTGGCCTGGAGGACATCGCCGTGTTCGGGCGTCCTGACGAGCGCTGGGGACAGCGCGTGTGCGCCGCGTACGTCGGCGAGGTCGACGAGCAGGTGCTGCGCGAACTGGCGAGTGAACGCCTCGCGCCGCCCAAACGACCCAAGCAGTACGAGCGGGTCGGCGAGCTGCCCCGCACGGCGACCGGCAAGGTCCGACGCACGGACCTCGAACCGGGTTAGGCCGACACGTCCTCGACGACGTTGAACGTCTTGCGGTAGGCCTGCGGCGTGGTGCCGCGCGACGCGGTGAAGTGGTGACGCAGCGTGGCCGCGTTGCCGAACCCGACGCGGGAGGCGATCTGCTCGACCGACAGCGACGAGTTCTCCAGGAGCTCCTCGGCGAGCGCGAGTCGCTGTCCGGTGAGCCACTGCAGCGGCGTGGTGCCGGTCTCGTCGCGGAAGCGCCGGGCGAACGTGCGCGGCGACATGTGCGCCTCGGCCGCGAGTCGCTCGACCGGCATCGGCTCGTCGAGACGCTCGGAGACCCATTCCAGCAGCGGCGCGAGGGTGTCGGCCTCGGTCTGGCCCATCGGCGAACGCACGAACTGGGCCTGGCCGCCATCGCGGTGCGGCGGGAGGACCATCCGGCGCGCCGTGGTGGCGGCGGTGCGGGCGCCGAACGTCCGGCGCATCAGGTGGAGTGCGGCATCGATGCCGCCGGCGGCTCCGGCTCCGGTCAGGACGTTGCCGTCGAAGACGTAGAGGACGTCGGGCGTGACGCAGGCCTTCGGGAACGCCTCGGCCAGTCGATCGGCATACCGCCAATGGGTCGTGCACTCGCGACCGTCGAGGAGTCCGGCGTCACCGAGCAACCACGCCGCGGTGCAGTGCGCCGAGATGATGGCACCGCGATCGGCGGCCTTGCGCACGGCGGCGACGGCGCGTGGGTCGTTGTGGCTGAAGTCGCGCTTCGGGACGATGCACACGAGATCGGCCGACTCGAGCGCCTCCAGCCCGTGCTCGACCAGCAGATCGAATCCCGAGGCACCCTTGATCCGACCCGGTTCGGCCGTGCACACGGTGAACTCGAAGACCGGATTGTCGTCCTCGGGGTGATAGGGCTCGGCCCAGACCTCACAGATGGAACCCAGGCCGAAGGGTTCGGCTCCGTCCTGCACGACCACGGCGACGTTCTTCATGTCCGCCAGCATCACACAGATGTGGCAGTAAATCAACGGTGTGTGTCATTTCTGCCACTGGTGGCAGAATCACGTCGGAGGCAGAATTAGTGCCATGTTCACCGTAGCGATCATCCTCCTGGTTCTCGCAGCCGGGATCGGCCTCTGGGTCATCCCGCAAGACGGGTACGGAACCCGCCCCGCCCCCCGCAGCCACATCGACCCGTTCGAGCCCCACCATCACTTCGTCTGACGCTCTACCGATTTCGCCGCGTTCGCCCGGCATCCGAGCGAGGCACACACGAGACCCCCGGCCCTGAGGACCGGGGGTCTCGTGTGTGCGGAGCGTGGGACTACTTGCTGTCGTCGCTGCTCTCGGCCTCAGGCTCGACGTCGGCCTCGGGCTCCGCCTCTGCCTCAGCCTCGAGCCTCGGCCTCGGCCTCGGCCACAGGCTCAGCGCCGGTGAGCTTCTCGCGCAGCGCCTGCAGGGCCTCGTCGGAGGCGAGCGAGCCGCCCTCGACGTCGGTCTGCTCGTCGGCGCCGGCGGAGTAGCTGCCTGCGTCGGCGGCCTCGACGCCGGCCTTCTCGGAGTCCACGATCTGCTTCTTGTGGGCTTCCCACCGCTCGTGCGCCTCGGCGTACTGCTTCTCCCAGGTCGCGCGGGCCTCGTCGTACCCTTCCTGCCACTCGCCCGTCTCGGGGTCGAAGCCGTCGGGGTAGATGTAGTTGCCGGCCTCGTCGTAGGACGACGTCATGCCGTAGAGCGTCGGGTCGAAGTCGTCACCCTCGGCGGCCTCGGTCTCGTTCGCCTGCTTGAGCGACAACGAGATGCGTCGACGCTCGAGGTCGATGTCGATGATCTTGACCATCACGGCGTCGCCGATCTGCACGACCTGCTCGGGGATCTCGACGTGGCGCTCGGCCAGCTCGGAGATGTGCACCAGACCCTCGATGCCCTCCTCGACGCGTACGAACGCACCGAACGGGACGAGCTTGGTGACCTTGCCGGGCACGATCTGACCGATCTGGTGCGTGCGGGCGAAGTGCTGCCACGGGTCTTCCTGGGTCGCCTTGAGCGACAGGGAGACACGCTCGCGCTCCATGTCGACGTCAAGGACCTCGACGGTGACCTCGTCGCCGACCTGCACGACCTCGTTCGGGTGGTCGATGTGCTTCCAGGACAGCTCGGAGACGTGGACGAGACCGTCGACGCCGCCGAGGTCGACGAACGCACCGAAGTTGACGATCGAGGAGATGACGCCCTTGCGGATCTGGCCCTTCTGGAGCTCGTCGAGGAACTTCTGGCGGACCGCCGACTGGGTCTGCTCGAGCCAGGCACGGCGCGACAGGACCACGTTGTTGCGGTTCTTGTCGAGCTCGATGATCTTGGCCTCGATCTTCTGACCGATGTACGGGTCGAGGTCGCGGACGCGACGCATCTCGACCAGCGAGGCGGGCAGGAAGCCACGGAGCCCGATGTCCATGATGAGGCCGCCCTTGACGACCTCGATGACGGTGCCCTCGACCACGCCGTCCTCGGCCTTGATCTTCTCGATGTCGCCCCAGGCGCGCTCGTACTGGGCGCGCTTCTTGGACAGGATCAGACGGCCTTCCTTGTCCTCCTTCTGGAGGACCAGGGCTTCGACGGTGTCGCCCACGGCGACGACGTCGTTGGGGTCGACATCGTGCTTGATGCTCAGCTCACGGGAGGGGATGACACCCTCGGTCTTGTAGCCGATGTCGAGGAGGACCTCGTCACGGTCGACCTTGACGATCGTGCCGTCGACGATGTCGCCGTCGTTGAAGTACTTGATGGTCGAGTCGATGGCGGCGAGGAAGTCTTCTTCGCTGCCGATGTCGTTGACCGCAACCTGCGGTGCCGCAGAAGGAGTTGCGATGCTGCTTGTCATAGAGGGATTGCTCCGATGGGTGGATGGAGTTGTCGGTCGGCGGGCAGCCCTTGGATCGTGAGGATGTCGAGGAGATGGGCCCGACACGGGCACGAGCACGGCCCTGCTACGTCTGAGGAACGCGCAGGCCACCAGCGCGCTTCAAGGGTACGGGATCGCCGCGTCAGGCGGGAAGGCGGCCCTGCGGTGAGTAGAACGCCGTCAGAGCGCGGATGTAGAGGTCGACGTCCGCGGTCGCCATGACTTCGCGGATCGAGTGCATCGCGAGCTGCGGCGCACCCACGTCGACGGTGATCATCCCCGTGCGCGCGGCGCTCTGGGGCCCGATCGTGGAGCCGCACGGCAGGTCGGCGCGGTGGACGTAGCGCTGGAGCGGCACCTCCGCCTGCTCGCAGGCCAGCGCGAACGCCGCCGCGCCGCGTGACTCCGAGGCGTAGCGCAGGTTCTGGTTGATCTTGAGAACCGGTCCCCCGCCGAGCGCGATGTGGTGCAGCGACTCGTGCCGGTCCGAGTAGTTCGGATGCGTGGCGTGTGCCATGTCGCCGGACGCGCACATCGACGCCGCGATCGCGCGGTGGTACTCGTCGCGCGAGCCGCCGGCGGCGAGCACGATGCGCTCGAGCACGGTCGTCAGCAGGTCCGACTGGGCACCGCGCTCGCTGGTGCTGCCGACCTCCTCGTGGTCGAACAGCACGAGCATCGGCCGCAGGCCCTCGACCGGCTCGGCCGCCAGCAGCGCCGCCAGGCCGGCGAAACAGGTGGCCTGGTTGTCGAGCCGGGGTGCGGCCACGAGCTCGCCGTCGGCGCCGACGCGGGCGCTGGGCTGCGTGGAGTGGGCCATCAGCTCGAAGCCGAGGATGTCCGAGCGCACGAGGCTCTCGCGCTTGCACAGCCAGGCCATGAACTCCTGCGGCTGGACGGCCCAGACGGCGTTCAGATGGCGCTGCGGGTCGATGTCGCGACCCTTCTTGTCCTCGTCGAGGTGGATCGCGAGGTGCGGCACCCGCAGGACGGGCTCGTCGACGCGGACGAGCTGCTCGCTGCCGTCGCGAAGCACCAGCCGCCCGGAGACGCCGAGATCACGGTCGAACCACGTGTCGAGCAGCGGGCCTCCGTAGGGCTCGAGCGCGATGACCGCGGCCGCATCGGTGTCGACGTCGTGATTCTGCTTGAGCCGCAGGTTGGGACTGTCGGTGTGGCCGCCCACCACACGGAACGCGTTGGTCGGCGATGTCGATGCCTCGTCCGACCACGCCACGAGCGATCCGGCCCTCACGACGTAGCGCTTGCCGGGATGCTGTCGGCCACTCGTCACGCTCGTGAATGCGCACCCAGCCGGCCTCGTCGAGGGCGGCCGCCACCGATCTGGCACGCATGGAACGGCGTGGGTGAGTCGTTGACGAATCGGAGCAGCTGGTCCGCGGAGGCGTCGGCAGAGCTCATGCAACCGAGCCTAGGGCACCGGCGTCAGCGCAACGCCATCTCGTGCTGGCGCTCCTCGTCACCGGAGTAGGCGTGCAACCGCCATTCCCCGGGGACCCCCTTGAGCGTGCGCTCCCCGCGGTCCTCGAACCGAAGGCCCGATCCGACGACGAGATCCTTGACGGTGCTGGAGACCAGCACCTCCCCCGGCTCGGCGCTCGACTCGACCCGCGAGGCGATGTGGACCCCGATGCCACCGAGATCGTCGCCCATCAGCTCGCACTCACCGGTGTGGACCCCGACCCGGAGGTCGATGTCGAGCGACTCCTTGACGGCGTCGCGCAGGGCGACCCCGGCGCGCACGGCCCGTGCCGGCCCGTCGAAGCTCGCCAGCAGGCCGTCGCCGGTCGACTTGACGATGCGCCCTCGGTGGCGGCCGACCTCGCGGCTGGCGAGGCGGTCGTGGCGTTCGAGCACGTCGCGCCATCGACGGTCGCCCACTGCCGAGGCATGCTCGGTCGAGCCGACGATGTCGGTGAACAGGATGGTCGAGAGGATCCGGTCGGCCGGGACGATCGCGAGACCCCCGGTCACGAACTGCTCGATCTCGTCGAGGAGCGAGTCCTGGTCCTCGGTGAAGATCAGGTGATCGGTTCCGGGCAGCGCGACTTCGAGCGCACCCGGGATACCGCGGGCCACGGCCTGCGACAGGGCCGGGGGCACGATCACGTCGCCCTCGCGGTACGCCACGAGAGTCGGAACCCGAACGGACGACAGCAGCGGGCGTACATCGAGTCGCTCGTACATCTCGCCGAGCCCCCTAGCACCTCCGGGACTGAGGCCCGAGCGCAACAGTTTCGCCCACCAGTCCTGCAGCTCGGTGTCGCCGGCCATGCTCGGAGCCCACCAGTCGACCGTGTCTCCCTCACCCCAACGCTCGTAGAACATCTTCCAGAACCCCTGGATCGTCTCGGCATCCAGGCCCTCAGGAAAGTCAGGCGTGGCCGATATCCGCGCATAGGTCGCGAACTGGACCATCGCGCTGATGCGGTCGCCATGGGTGGCCGCGAGCATCGTGGTCGCCGCGCCGCCCTCGGAGAAGCCGAAGACGACCGGTCGCTCGATTCCGGTCGCATCCAGGACAGCCAGCGCATCGTCGACGATGTTCTCGAGGGTGTAGGCGCCGGCGTCGCGGTCCGACATGCCCATGCCGCGCTTGTCGAAGGTGATCAGCCGGGCGAAGGATCCCATCCGTTCCCAGAAGCGGGCGGCCAGCGGATGCGCCATGGCGAGCTCGAGGTGGCTGACGAACCCGCCGATCACGAGGATGTCGACCGGGCCGTGACCACCGACGGTGTACGCGATGGAGACGTCGCCGTTGTGCGCGTAGCGGATCGGATCCCAGTCCATCACGTCCTCAGCATGGCAGCAATGAGCCCGCCGTTAAGGTTCCTGAGTGAAGTCCCGCCAGACGATCGTCGCCGGTGGCACGCTCGTCGCCGCCGGAATGATGACGATGAACGTCACCACCTACGCGTTCAACGTGCTGGCCGCCCGCCTGCTCGTGCCCCGGGAGTTCGGAGCCCTCACGGCACTGTTCGGCATCATCCTGGTCGGCACGGTCGCCTCGCTGGGCCTGCAGGCCGTCACCGCGCGGCGCCTGGCCGTCACCCCCACGGCGCGTGGCGAGATCATCGCCGAGACGATCCGCGTCACCGCGCTCGCGGCGACGGCCGTCGGGCTGGCCGTCGCCGCCACCACGGTCGTGATGACGCCGGCGCTCAAGCTCGACAGTCACTGGCCCGTGCTGCTGTGCGGCGCGACGCTCGTGCCCATGACCGTCATGGGCGCCCAGTCCGGCATCGCCCAGGGCACCTCGCGGTGGGGTTTCCTCACCGCCATCTTCATCGGCAACGGACTGGGCCGGCTGGTCGGCGGCACGGTCGGGCTCCTCGTCTCCCCGACGCCGACGTCGGCCATGATCGGCATCGCGATCGGTGCCTGGACGCCGGTGATCGCGGGCGCGCCGATGCTGCGCGGTCACCTCAGGTCGTCCGGCGGTGCCCCACCTGGTCGGTCGATGCTGCGCGAGGCCCTGCTGTCGACGAGCTCGCTGCTCGCCTTCTTCGTCCTCAGCAACCTGGACGCCCTCATCGCCCGCAACCGCTTCGACGCGCACGAGAGCGGTCTGTACGCGTCGGGCCTGATCCTGGCGAAGGCGGCGTTCTTCCTGCCGCAGTTCGTCAGCGTGGTGGTGTACCCGGACCTCGCGCGAGCCACCTCGCACCACGCGCGCGTGCGAGCGGTGTCCCTCGTGGCGTTGCTCGGCGCCCTCACCGTCGCGGGCACTGCCGTCCTCCCCCAGCTGGCACTGATCCTCGTGGGCGGCGACGACTACGCGGCCGTCCAGGGTCGGCTGTGGCTGTTCGCCGTGGCCGGATCGCTGCTGGCCGTCGTGTACCTGCTCGTCTTCGACGCCCTCGCCCGGCACACGCACGGCATCCTGCTGATGACCTGGGGTGCCGTGGCGGCCGTGATCGCGTCTGCCTACGGATTGGGTGTGGGCATCACCGGGCTCGTGGTGACGGTCATCGTGGTGGCCGGCGCCCTCGCGGCCATCGTGGGTGTCGCGCCGCTGCTCACGCGCCGGAACCCGGCCAAGCCGGTCTGACCGTCAGTGACCGGCCTCGTGCCACGTGCGACCGACACCGACCGAGACGTCGAGCGGCACCGAGAGATCGGCCGCGCCCGCCATCTGATCGCGCACCAGCTTCTCCAGTGCGTCGCGCTCCCCTGACGCGACCTCGAAGACCAGCTCGTCGTGGACCTGCAGGAGCATTCGCGACTCCATGGACGACTCGCGCAGGGCGCGATCGACACCCAGCATCGCCACCTTGATGATGTCGGCGGCCGACCCCTGGATGGGCGCGTTCAGCGCCATCCGCTCCGCCATCTCGCGGCGCTGCCGGTTGTCGCTCAGCAGATCGGGGAGGTAGCGGCGGCGACCGAGGATCGTGGCGGTGAATCCGGTGCTTCGCGCCTCGTCGACGAGTCCGCGCAGGTAGTCGCGCACTCCCCCGAACGTCTCGAAGTAGTCGTCCATGAGGGCCTGCGCCTCGCTGGTGCCGATGCCGAGCTGCTGGCTGAGCCCGTAGGACGACAGACCGTATGCGAGCCCGTAGTTCATCGCCTTGATGCGGGCCCGGAGTCCCCCGTCGATGTCGCCGGGGTCGCGCTCGAAGACCTTCGCCGCCATGACGGTGTGGAAGTCGTGACCGGAGCGGAACGCCTCGATGAGGGCGTCGTCCTCGGACAGGTGCGCCATGATGCGCATCTCGATCTGGCTGTAGTCGGCGGTGAGGAGCGTCTCGAACCCGTTGCCGACGGTGAACGCCTCGCGGATGCGTCGGCCCGACTCGGTGCGGATCGGGATGTTCTGCAGGTTCGGGTCGGCCGAGCTGAGCCGGCCGGTGGCGGCGATCGTCTGGAAGTACGTGGTGTGGATGCGTCCGTCGGGTGCGACGGTCTTCTGCAGACCCTCGACCGTCTGGCGCAGGCGGGTGACGTCGCGGTGGGCCAGCAGGTGCTCGAGGAACGGGTGCTCGGTCTTGGCGAACAACCCCTGCAACGCTTCGGCGTCGGTCGTGAAGCCGGTCTTCGTGCGCTTGGTCTTCGGCATGTCCAGCTCCTCGAACAGCACGACTTGCAGCTGTTTCGGCGAGCCGAGGTTGACCTCCTTGCCGATCACGTCGTAGGCCTCCTGCGCGGCGCCGAGCATCCGCTCGGTGAACTCGGCGTGGAGCGCGTCGAGGTGGTCGGTGTCGACGGCGATGCCGTCGGCCTCCATGCCGAGCAGGACGTCGACGAGGGGCAGCTCGACGTCGCGGAGCAGTGTCAGCGACGACTGCGATTCCAGCTCGGTCTCGAGGACGCCCCAGAGCTCGAGCGCGGCGTGAGCCCGCTGGAGGGCGACCTCCGCGCCACCATCGTCGTCGAACGACAGCTGGCCGGAGTCGTCGCCGGCGGACATGAGCTCGCGGTGCAGGTAGCGGACGGACAGGTCGGCGAGGTCGTAGGCGCGCTGGTCGGGCTTGACCAGATAGGTGGCGAGCGCGGTGTCGGCGACGACGCCCGACAGCGCCCACCCGTTGGCCGCGAGCGCGTGCGCCTGACCCTTGGCGTCGTGAAGCACCTTGGGCCGGTCGGGGTCGGACAGCCAGGCGGCCAGGGCCTTGTCGTCGTCGGGGTCGAGCTGCCCGACGGAGATCCACGCCGCGGCACCCGAACCGGTGGCCAGGGCAAGGTGCTCGGCACGAGCGTCGACCGGACGCGTGATGCCCACGACCTCCAGGCCGACCGGCACGTTGTCGGCGTGCTCGGCCAGCCAACCGGCCAGCTCGCCGGGTGCGACGTGTGTGACGGCGAGGTCGGCCGCGGCGTCGGGGGTGGCCGACTCGTCGCCGCCGCCGAGGTAGTCGAAGAGCCGCTCCCGAAGTGCGGCGAACTCCAGTGCGTCGAACACCTCGTGGATGGCGTTGCGGTTCCACTCCGTGGTGAACGCCAGGTCGGCGGGGCGTGAGGGCAGGTCGAGGTCGCACACGAGTGCGTTGATGCGGCGGTTGCGGAGCACGTCGTCGAGGTGCTCGCGCAGGGACTCCCCCGCCTTGCCGGGAATCTGGTCGACGTCGGCGACGAGCGCGTCGAGCGTGCCGTAGGTGCCGATCCACTTGGCGGCGGTCTTGGGCCCGACGCCCGGAACGCCTGGCAGGTTGTCGCTCGTCTCGCCCACCAGTGCGGCGAGGTCGGGATAGTGGTCTGGGGTGACGCCGTACTTCTCCTCCACGGCGACGGGCGTGAAACGCGCGAGGTCGGAGACGCCCTTGCGCGGATAGAGCACGGTGGTCGTGTCGCTCACGAGCTGGAAGGCGTCGCGGTCGCCCGAGCAGATGAGCACCTCCATGCCCTCGGCCTTGGCTTGGGTGGTGAGGGTGCCGATGATGTCGTCGGCCTCGAAGCCGTCCTTCTCGAACGTCGTGACGCCCAGCGCCTCGAGGACGTCCTTGATGAGCGAGATCTGCCCGGTGAACTCCGCCGGTGACTTGCTGCGGTTGCCCTTGTAGTCGGCGTACTCCTCGCTGCGGAACGTCTTGCGCGAGACGTCGAACGCCACACCGACGTGGGTGGGCTGTTCGTCGCGCAAGACGTTGATGAGCATCGAGGTGAACCCGAACACCGCGTTCGTGTGCTGGCCGGTGGTGGTCGAGAAGTTCTCGACGGGGAGGGCGAAGAAGGCTCGGTAGGCGACGGAATGGCCGTCGATCAGCAGCAGGCGATCCACCTCACCGACTCTAGTCACGTCCGGTGACACCGGAGTCAGGCCACCCGGGTCCCCTTGACCGACCACGCCCGCGCCGTCAACGCGATCGATCCGCCGTCGGGTGCGAGGTCGCTGCGAAGGCGTTCGCGCAAGCGATCCAGATCCTCTGGCGCCAAGGAGGCGCAGTAGCCGGGCGCCGGACCCTGGCCGCTGAGGAACGGGTTCCAATAATCGTCGAAGTCGGCGAAGGTGGTCGCCACCGTGATGTCGCCCTGCTCGACCTCGGCCAGTCCCGACACCTCGAACAGGCGGCGCAATGGGTCCGGGCGACACAGCGGGAACCGGGTCGACTCGTCGAGGTCCGCAGCGGCGGGATCGAGGGCGACCGCGGCATCCCAGAACGCCCGCAGCATCTGCATGCCGTCGGCGTAGTCCCACACGTAGGCGGCGATCGTCGCCCCGGCCGTGGCCACCCGGTTCATGTCGGCGAGTGCGGCTTCTTGGTCGGGAATGAAGTTCAGCACCAGACCGGACACCACGTAGTCCGCGGACGCGGTGGCCGCCGGGATGGCGAGACCGTCACCGACCGTGAATTGCGCCCGCTCGTCGTCGATGCTCGCGCGGGCATGATCGACGAAGTCGGCCGACGGATCGACGCCGACCACGTGTGACGGCTGCGCGACTCGGAGCACGGACTCGGTCAGGGCGCCTGATCCGCACCCCACGTCGATCCAGGTGGCGTCAGGCTGCGGCTCGAGCCACGGGACGAAGCGCTCGGCGACGGGGCGGCTCCACCTGCCGATGTAGCCGTCGTAGGCGGCTCCACTCGACCAAGTGTCTTCGGCCATGACGATCAGCCCCGGGGCCGGAGCCGCCGCTCGCCCTGTCGGCGCCGCATGGTGCGGCGGACGGCGATGAGCTTGCCGGTGTCGCGCGAGTGGGTGGCCTTCGACGTGAGGCGCGAGCGCAGCTTGCTTGCCTGGATGCCGCGAAGCACCGCGATCTGGTTGAAGCCGATCTTGGTGAGGTACCGGTTGGGTTCACGCGCATGGGCCGGGATCGAGGCGACGACGATCTCGCAACCGCGTTCCTCGCCGTACGAGGCCGCGGCCGACAACAGCGTCGACGCCACGTTGCGGCGGCGATGGCGCGGGGACACCTGGATGTCGGTGACCACCAGGACGCGGTTCATGGTGACCGGCGTCAGTGTGCTGATGTCGCACACCGTGGCGCCCACGATCTCGCCGTCCTGCAGGGCCACGATGATGCGCTTGTCCGGTCGCGTGAGGGCGAAGTCGAGTGCGGCCGCCGCCTCCGGGACATCCGGCTCCCGCCACAGCATCTGCTGGGTGAACGCCTCCGAGCCCTCGTCGCGGCTGGCCCCGGCGCACTCCGACCACAACGCTATGAGGGCGGCCGCGTCCTCGCGGTCTGCGTCGCGCAGCACGATCGGGTGACGGCTCGACATGGCATCCCGTCCTACTCGGGTAGTGGTGGGCCAGCCGGTGCTGGTGGGTCGAGAGGGATGACAGACTACCCGAGCAACAGCCTCGTTGATGCGTGAATGATCAGCGCGAAAGGACCCTACATGTTCGTCGGTGCAGGCACCCTCACGAACGTCGTGGCCGTGCTGATCGGGTCCGGTCTGGGCATGCTCATCGGACATCGCCTGCCCGCCCGTGTCCGCTCGACAGTCACCACCGCCCTCGGCCTCGTGACGCTCCTCATCGCAGCACAGGCAGCGGCCGACGTCGCCGCCCCGGAGCTCGTCGACGCGGTCGGCACCTCGGCCCCGACCCTCGTCGTGCTCGGCTCGCTGGTGATCGGAGGCATCGCCGGATCGCTGCTGCGGATCGAGGCCCGCCTCGAACGATTCGGCGGCTGGATGCAGTCCCGCTGGTCTCCCACCGGAGCGGGCGAGACGCGCGAGCGCTTCATCGAGGGCTTCGTGCTGAGCTCGCTGGTGTTCTGCGTCGGTCCCCTGACGATCCTGGGCTCCATCAACGAGGGACTCGGCAACGGCGCCGACCAGCTCCTGCTCAAGTCCGTGCTCGACGGCTTCGCCTCGCTCGCGTTCGCCGCGTCGTTCGGCATCGGGGTGATGGCGTCGGCACTTTCCGTTGCGCTGATTCAGGGCGCACTGACTGGAGTCGGGATCATCTTGGGAGACGCTCTGCCGGATCCGCACCTGTTCGCCCTCACGGCCACCGGCGGGCTCGTCCTCGTCGGCGTCGCGGTGCGGCTCCTCGACCTCAAGCCGATCCCCGTGGCGGACCTGCTTCCCGCCCTGATCGTCGCGCCGCTGCTCACCCAGATCGCCATCGCGGTGCATTGAGCAGCCAACTTCCGCGACTTCACCGAACTGTCACAAACCGAGACCTCTGTGTGACGCAGATGACTCTCCGGTGTGACTATGCTCTCGAAGAACGAACGCGGTGACCCCGCGCCCCGACCTCAGGAGTACTGCGTGCGACTGCGACTGGTGGCTCTGCTTCCACTGCTGGTCTTCATCTCGCTGCTCGGCGCCACTGCGTCTGCGGAAGCCGCGCCCGGCGACGACGTCATCGACGTGACCGGCACCCTCGTCGACACCCGGACCACCCCACCTAAGCCGGTGCCCAACGTCACCATCAACGTCGAGATCGACGGCGCGGTCGTCGCGTCCGGCACCTCTGATGCCGAGGGCAGGTACTCGGTCGCCCTGCCCGGCACGCCTGACGAGCTCGTCGGCCAGCAGATCAAGGTCACGCTCGACACGAAGACCCTGCCGGCGGGCACCACCCTCACCGACGAGGGCGACATCTCCCGCACGGTCACGATCAAGACCAACTTCGACATTCCGATCGGCTACCGCATCGGCCCGAAGGTCGACGAGGGCAGCGAGAACATCCGCAAGGCGACCCAGAGCTTCATCAACGGCATCTTCCTCGGGCTCCTGCTCGCGCTCGCCGCACTCGGTCTCTCGCTCGTGTTCGGCACGACCGGCCTCACCAACTTCGCGCACGGTGAGCTGATCACGTTCGGCGCCCTGGCCGCGTTCACGTTCCAGGACCAATGGGGGTGGGCGTTCATCCCGGCGGCGCTACTCGGCGTCATCCTGTCCGGTGCCTTCGGCTACGCCAACGACGTGTTCCTCTGGAAACCTCTGCGCGGTCGGGGCACCGGCCTCATCGCCATGATGATCGTCAGCATCGGTCTGGCCATCTTCCTGCGCAACGTCTACCAGTACTTCTTCGGCGCCGACAACCACCAGTTCCGCGACGTGCCGATCCAGCGCCGACCGTGGGAGATCGGTCCCATCGACATCTCGGCGCGCACGTTCTGGAGCGCGGTCATCTGTGTGGTGGTGCTCGTCCTGGTCTCCGTCGCGGTGCAGCGCACGCGTCTCGGCAAGGCCACCCGCGCGGTCTCCGACAATCCCCCGCTCGCCGCGTCCTCGGGCATCGACGTCGACCGCGTCATCCTCACGGTCTGGATCGTCGGCGCCGCCCTGGCCGGCCTCAGCGGCATCTTGTGGGGCATGAACTACGGCTTCGACTACCAGGTCGGATTCAAGATCCTGCTCCTCGTGTTCGCGAGCGTCACCCTCGGCGGCCTCGGCACCATCTGGGGAACGATGGCCGGCGCCCTGCTCGTCGGGGTGATGGTCGAGATGTCCTCACTCGTGCTCCCGCCAGAGCTCAAGTACGTGACGGCACTCGTGGTGCTGATCCTCGTTCTGCTGGTCCGACCACAAGGCATTCTGGGCCGCGCCCAGAGGGTCGGCTGAGGGAAGGGAGACGACAATGAGCTGGTTGGACGTCCTCAGCGGGGCCATCGAGCAGGCCCTCGGCCCTCAGGCGATCATCTACTGCCTGGCCGCGATCGGCCTCAACATCCACTTCGGCTACACGGGTCTGCTGAACTTCGGCCAGGCCGCGTTCATGATGGTCGGCGGCTACGCCGTCGGCGCCCTCGTGCAGACCTGGAGCCAGAACCTGTGGCTCAGCATGCTGGTCGGACTGCTCGCCGCCGTGCTCCTGGCCCTCGTGCTCGGCGTGCCGACGCTGCGCCTCCGGGCCGACTACCTCGCGATCGCGACGATCGCTGCAGCCGAGGTCATCCGCCAGGTGCTCGGCGCCGCGAGCCTCAACGACCAGTTCGGGGGCCAGGACGGCCGCTACGGATTCGCGGACTCCCTGAAGGATCTCAACCCGATTCCTGCCGGAGGCGTCGACTTCGGGTTCGTCGCGTGGCGAAGTTACGACTTCTTCATCATGATTCTCGGCTGGTCCCTGGCCCTGCTGCTCTGCGGTCTCGTATACCTGCTGATGCGCAGCCCCTGGGGACGCGTCCTCAAGGGCATCCGCGAGGACGAGGACGCCGTGCGGAGCCTCGGCAAGAACGTCTACTCCTACAAGATGCAGGCGCTCGTCCTCGGCGGCGTGATCGGTGCGATGGCCGGCATCATGAGTGGTGTCGCCACCGACAACGTCGCACCGTCCGACTTCGCCACCGACACGACGTTCTTCGTCTACACGGTGCTGCTGATCGGCGGCGCTGCGCGCGTGTTCGGCCCGGTTGCCGGTGCCCTGATCTTCTGGTTCTTCCTCAACGGCCTCGACCTGTTCTTCGACAAGGCCACCGGCGACGACATCATCCCCGACTGGATCATGACCAGCGACCAGGCCAGCCTGATGCGACTCATCGTCCTGGGCCTCGTGCTGATGCTGCTGATGATCTACCGACCCCAAGGCATCTTCGGAGACAGAAGGGAGCTGGCGATCGATGGACGTTGACACCCAGAAGACCACCGAACCTGGTCAGACCAAGAACGATCCCATCCTGATCGCCGACAACGTCGTGCGGGCGTTCGGCGGCCTGAGGGCGGTCGACGTCGACCACTTCGAGATCGAACGGGGCAAGATCACGGCCCTCATCGGTCCGAACGGTGCCGGCAAGACGACCTTCTTCAACCTGCTCACCGGCTTCGACCGGCCCGACACCGGATCGTGGACTTTCAACGGACAGAGCCTCGACGGGGTGCCGCCGTACAAGGTGGCCCGCCGGGGCATGGTGCGCACCTTCCAGCTCACCAAGGTGCTCTCGCGCCTGACCGTCATCGAGAACATGCGCCTCGGTGCCACCGGCCAGCGGGGCGAGAAGCTCCTCTCGAGCATGTTCAAGTTCCTATGGCGCGACCAGGAGTCGTCGAACACCGAACGCGCCGAGGACCTCCTCGGACGCTTCAAGCTCGACACGAAGCGCGACGACTTCGCCGGGTCGTTGTCCGGCGGGCAGCGCAAGCTGCTCGAGATGTCCCGCGCGTTGATGGTCGACCCCGAGCTGATCATGCTCGACGAGCCGATGGCCGGGGTTAACCCGGCCCTCAAGCAGTCACTGCTCGGACACGTGAAGTCCCTGCGCGACGAGGGGCGCACCGTGCTGTTCGTCGAGCACGACATGGACATGGTCCGTGACATCTCCGACTGGGTGGTCGTCATGGCGCAGGGCAAGATCGTGGCCGAAGGGCCTCCCGACGACGTCATGGCCGACCCCGCCGTCATCGACGCCTACCTGGGCGCCCACCACGACGCCGAGCTGTCGTTCGCCGACGAGGCGCAGATCGCCGCCGAGGCCGAGGCCGAGATCGAGGCCCAGATCCAGGAAATCGAGGAGAGCTGATGTCAGAGAACGAGGCTGCGCCCGACCCGACTTCCGGCCCCACCTCCTCGTCCGTCGACACCTCCTCGCCCGAGGGTGCCCTGCTGCGGGCCGACAACCTGATCGCCGGCTACCTGCCCGGCGTCAACATCCTCAACGACGCGAGCCTGCACTGCCACGACGGCGAGCTGGTGGGCATCATCGGACCCAACGGGGCCGGCAAGTCCACCCTGCTCAAGTCCATGTTCGGGCTCGTCAACATCCACGAGGGCACCGTGAAGCTCAAGGGCGAGGACATCACCAACGAGCGCGCCGACAAGCTGGTCGCGTCCGGCATCGGCTACGTGCCGCAGACGAACAACGTCTTCCCGTCGCTCACGGTCAGCGAGAACCTCGAGATGGGCACGTACCTGGCTCCCAAGCGGTTCTCCGAGCGGTTCGAGTACGTGGCGGGGATCTTCCCTCGGCTGGCCGAGCGCAAGGACCAGCGCGCCGGCTCGCTGTCCGGCGGCGAGCGCCAGATGGTGGCCATGGGTCGTGCGCTGATGATGGAGCCGTTCGTGCTGCTCCTCGACGAGCCCTCGGCGGGCCTCTCCCCCGCGCTGCAGGACGAGGTGTTCGTGCAGACCAAGCACATCAACGCGGCCGGTGTCTCCGTGGTCATGGTCGAGCAGAACGCTCGCCGTTGCCTGCAGATCTGCGACCGCGGCTACGTGCTCGACCAGGGCAAGGACGCCTACACCGACACCGGCGAGCGCCTCATGAACGACCCCAAGGTCATCGAGCTCTACTTGGGGACGCTGGCCAAGGCCTGACGGCCGGCCGTCACCATCCACAGTGCATAGCCGAACAGCAAGACGCCGCAGATGATGTCGGCGATCACGTGCACCTGCCGCCACCACACCATGTCGGTCGCCCCCGGCACGGCGTAGTGGATGAAGCCCACCAGCCCGCTGCCCGAGTAGACCGCGATCGAGACCGCGGCAGCTGCCACGCGGCCCCGGGCCAGCAGCCAGAGCCCGAGCACGCCGAACGCCGTGAAGATGAACCAGGCGGCCGCCACCAGCCCTCGGGAAGGTTCGACCGAGGACAACGCGCTCCCGGGTTCCGCGCTCGGATAGTCGGCGTAGTTCACGGTGTTGTCGATGTAGTGGACGATCGATACGAAGAACGCGATTCCCAGCAGCACCAGAAGCGGGCGAACGCGCGCGGTCATTGCACGACGCTATCAGCGCACGCAGGAAGGCCCCGGCCGGAGCCGGGGCCTTCCGCTGGTGGAGCTAGATCACTCGACGACGCCGGTGATGTAGTCCGTGTTGTCGTACTTGTTGTCGTTGTTGTACTTGAAGATGCCGATCGTGGCCTTCGACGGGGAACCCGTCTTGTTCAGATCGACCGGGCCGGAGACACCGTCGTAATCGATGTCCGTTCCGTCCTTGACCAGCGCCAGGCAGTCGGCGTAGGTCGTGCACTTCTCACCGTCGCGCGAGATGTTGACCAGCTCGGAGGCGATGGCTTCGCCGGAGTCGTTCTTGGCCGCTTCAGCTGCCAAGGCCGACATGACCGTCGCGTCGTAGCTCTCCGGACCATAGGTGAAGTCCTTGAGCTTCGGGTCGACCTCCAGCATGCGCTTCTTGAAGTCGTCCTTGAGCTCGGCACCCGGGTAGGTGGCTTCGATACCCTCGAGCGTGCCCTTCGGGAAGTCCTTGCTGTAGTCGGCGGTGTTGCCGTCGACGAAGTAGGTCTTCACGTCCTGCGGGCCGATGCCGGCGGACTCGAACTCCGGGATGATCTTCGTGGTCTCGTTGAACGCGATCAGCACGATGGCATCGGGCTTGGCGTCCTTGACCTTCTGGACCTCTGACGTGTACGACGTGGCGTCGACGCTGTAGAGCACCTTGGCCGCGACGTTGCCGCCCTGATCCTTGATCGTCTTCTCGACGTTGTCGGCCAGCGCCTCGCCATAAGCCTCCTGGCGAGCCATGATCGCGACGCTCTTGGCGCCGTTCTGGAGCACCAGGTTGCCGAGCACGTTGCCCTGCAGCACGTCGGACGGCGCGGTCCGGAAGTACAGGCCCTTGTCGTCGTAGGTGTCGAAGGCGGTCGAGGTGTTGGCCGGCGAGAACTCGACGACGCCGGCGTTGATGATCTTGTCGATCACGCTGAGCGAGACGCTCGAGCTGGCGGCACCGACGATGACGTCGGACTTGGCGGTCAGCAGCTTGTCGACCGAACCGGGTGCGATCTTCGGTGTTCCGTCACCGGAGTCGGCCCTGCTCTGCGCGACGTCCTTGCCGAGCACGCCACCTGCCTCGTTGATGTCCTTGACGGCGAGGTCGACGCCGGCGAACTCCGGCGGGCCGAGGAAGGCGAGGTCGCCGGTCGATGGCAACAGGGAGCCGACCGTCAGCACACCGTCGCCCTTGGCGACCTTGCCGGCATCTCCGCCTCCGCCGTCGTCGCCGCCGCCACACGCGGCCAGCACGAGTGCGCCAGCAGCGGCAACAGTGGCAAGACGCATGGTCTTGGTACTGCGCTTCATTGATCCTCCGGATGGTCGGTCGATCGGCCCGGGACGGACCGATGAACGGGTATGCCCGAACGTAGTCGCCTGAGGGGTCAGATGGGTATCCCCAGGACGATTGACACGCTTCGTAGCCCTTTTGTAACCAGATCCGTGGTTTTCAGGGCTCTCGACCCAGCTCCGGACCCTTCTCGATGACCTGGCGAGCGACCTGGTGCATGGAGAGACGCAGGTCCATGGACGTGCGCTGGATCCACCGGAACGCCTCCGGCTCGGTGATTCCGAGCGCCTCCTGCAACATCGACTTGGCCCGGTCGACTGCCTTCCGCGCCTCCAAGAGCTCGGTAAGGTCGTCGATCTCCCGCTCGAGCCCGGTGATTTCGGCGAACCTGCTCACGGCCATCTCGATCGCCGGCACGAGGTCGGTGATGGTGAAGGGCTTGACGAGATAGGCCATCGCTCCGGACTCGCGGGCCCGCTCGACGAGCTCGCGCTGACTGAACGCGGTGAGCATCACGACCGGTGCGACGCGGTCCTGGGCGATCTGCGCCGCGGCGGCAATGCCGTCGAGGCGCGGCATCTTGACGTCCATGACGACGAGGTCGGGACGGTGCTCCCTCGTGAGCGCCACGGCCTGCTCCCCGTCACCCGCCTGGGCGACCACGTCGTAGCCGGCCTCGGTGAGCATCTCGGCCAGATCGAGCCTGATCAGCGCCTCGTCCTCGGCGATCACGACACGGCGTCGGGCGGGTTCGTTCGGCGATGCATCCACGTGAGAAGGTTATCGGCGAGCGCATCCGGCCGAGGTGGCGGAATGGTAGACGCGACGGTCTCAAAAACCGTTGTCCGCAAGGGCGTGCGGGTTCGAGTCCCGCCCTCGGCACCAGTGGTCCCCGCGATTTGGGACGCAGTTCGCGAGGTATGACCGGAAACGTCGCGAGGTTCGTCACATATCGCGAGGTTGCGGCCTCGGCATTCCCGGCCCAGCCATACTCGCCCCATGGAGCCCTTCTACGAGCAGCTCGACGAGACGACGTTCGCCAGCAGTCCGTGGACGGCGGGGCCATGGGGGCCGGACAAGCAGCATGCCGGCCCGCCGTCCGCCCTCCTGGCCCGGGCGATCGAGCGATTTGAGCCGCGTGACGGCCATCGGCTGGGACGGATGTCGCTCGACGTCCTGGGTGCTGTGCCGGTGGCGCCGTTGCGCATCGAGGTCGAGAGACTGCGGCCGGGACGGCGACTGGAGCTGATCGAGGCGAGGGCAGAGGCCGACGGCCGCACCGTGCTGGTCGCCCGGGCCTGGCGGCTGGCCTGCACACCCGACGACTTTCCCTCCGTGCCCGAACGCGCTCCGCTGGATCCGCCGGAGCTGCCGGACGCGGTGCCGATCCGTCTGCCCGGTATCCATCGGGACGGGTACCTCTCGGCCGTCGAGTTCCGGTTCGAGCGCGGATCGTTCGACGAGCCCGGCCCGGCGATGGGGTGGGGACGCGCGCACGTTCCGCTGCTGGCCGGCGAGACGCCGTCCGGGTGGCAACGCGTTCTGCTGCTCGCGGACTCCGGCAGCGGAATCAGCCTGGCGCTCGACCCGACGCAGTACCCGGCGATCAACTGCGACCTGTCGGTGACGCTGCACCGCGACCCGACGACGGAGTGGGTGGGACTCGACGCCGCCACGACGATCACCGCCGGATCCGGAGCCATGACCGTGACGACCCTCCTCGACCGCGAAGGCCCGATCGGCATCGCGACGCAGACGCTGCTCGCCGGCTGACCGTCAGGTCCTACGTGCGCAGTGCGTCGCCGAGCAGACCGTCGTCGTCGAGATCGGGGTCGTGGTAGGCCGGCGACACCCGGTTGATGGCGTCGCCCATGTTGTGCACGCGCAGCGCGTTGGTCGAGCCGGCGATGCCGGGTGGGCTGCCGGCCACGATGACGACCTGGGTGCCCTCGTCGCACCGGCCGATCTCGAGCAGGGCCTTGTCGACCTGCAGCACCATGTCGTCGGTGTGCTTGACGTACGGCACCGCGAACGTCTCGACTCCCCAGCTGAGGGCGAGCTGCGACCGGACGACCGGGTCGGGCGTGAAGGCGATGACCGGGACGTGCGAGCGGTAGCGGGTCATGCGCCGGGCGGAGTCGCCCGAGGTCGTGAAGGCGACCAGGTACTTGGCGTCGATCGCCTCGGCGACGTCGGCGGCAGCGCGGCAGATGACGCCGCTCTTCGTCTTGGGCTTCCAGGTCAGCGAGGCCATGCGGGGCAGACCGTGCTCCTCGGTGGACTCGATGATGCGGGACATCGTGCGGACGGTCTCGATCGGGTACGCACCCACGCTCGTCTCACCCGACAGCATCACGGCGTCGGTGCCGTCGAGCACGGCGTTCGCGACGTCGGACGCCTCGGCACGCGTCGGCCGCGGCGCGGAGATCATCGACTCGAGCATCTGGGTGGCGACGATGACCGGCTTCGCGTTGCGCCTGGCTTTCTCGACGATGAGCTTCTGGACGATCGGCACCTCCTCCAGCGGCAGCTCGACGCCGAGATCGCCGCGGGCGACCATCACACCGTCGAAGGCGTCCATGACCTCGTCGAGGTTGTCGACGGCCTGCGGCTTCTCGATCTTGGCGATGAGGGGCCGGAGGATGTCCTCCTCGCGCATGACGTCTCGCACGTCCTCGGCGTCCTTGGCCGACCGCACGAACGACAGAGCGATGAAGTCGACACCCTGGCGGAGGGCCCACCGGAGGTCGTCGACATCCTTGTCGCTCATCGCCGGCACGCTCACGTGGACGCCCGGAAGGTTGATGCCCTTGTGGTTGCTGACCGGCCCGCCGATCTCGACCTTGGTGGTGACGTCGGTGTCGGAGACGTCGGTGGCGCGCAGCCGGACCCGTCCGTCGTCGATGAGGATCTCGTCGCCGGCGTTCACATCGCCCGGCAGGCCCGCGTACGTGGTGGAGCACCGGTCGACGTCGCCGTCGACTGCGTCGGTGGTGATCGTGAACGTGGCGCCGTCGGCCAGCACCACCGGCCCGTCGGCGAAGGTACCGAGGCGGATCTTGGGGCCCTGGAGGTCGGCGAGGATCGCGATCGCCTTGCCGACGTCCTCGCTGGCCCGACGGACGTGCTCATAGACCTTCTCGTGGTCGGCCCGCGTGCCGTGGCTCATGTTGAGGCGAGCGCAGTCCATGCCGGCTTCGGCCAGCTCCCGCACGCGCTCGTAGGTGTCGGTGGCTGGTCCGAGGGTGCAGACGATTTTGGCTCTACGCACTTCTCAACCCTAGCGAGGCGTGCCCATTACCAGCGAGTCACGAGGACCCGCCCCCGACACTCAGACGACCAGTGGCCGGGCGGTGGGCGGAATCGGCGACGGCAGGTTGGTCGAGCCCGACAGAAACGCGTCCACACCGGCCGCGGCAGCGCGTCCCTCGGCGATGGCCCAGACGATGAGCGACTGTCCTCGTCCGGCGTCACCGGCGACGAACACGCCGTCGACGCTGGACATGTAGTTCTCGTCGCGGACGATGTTCCCGCGCTCGTCCAGGTCGACGTCGAGCTGCTCGACGAGGCCCTCCTGCTCGGGACCGGTGAAGCCCATCGCGAACAGCACGAGCTGGGCCGGGATGGTCCGTTCGGAGCCGGGGACGTCGACGAACGAGCCGTCCTTCATCTCGACCTCGGAGATGCGCAGGCCGGTCAGCTGTCCGTCCTCGCCCACGAACTCCTTGGTGGAGACGGAGTAGACCCGCTCGCCACCCTCCTCGTGGGCCGACGCGGTGCGGAAGATCATCGGGTACGTCGGCCACGGCTGGCTCTCCGGGCGGTCCTCCCCCGGTTGGGCCAGGATCTCCAGGCTGGTGACCGACCGCGCGCCCTGACGGATGACGGTGCCGAGGCAGTCGGCCCCGGTGTCACCGCCACCGATGATGACGACGTCCTTGTCGGTCGCGAGGATCTGGTCCTCGACCTCTTCGCCGAGCGCCACGCGGTTGGCCTGCGGCAGGAAGTCCATGGCCTGGTGGATGCCGGAGAGCTCACGGCCCGGGGCCGGCAGGTCGCGACGCACGGTGGCGCCGATCGCCAGCACGACCGCGTCGTAGCGGTCGCGGAGCTGGGTGCCGGTGAGCGAGCCCCCGACCTCGATGCCGCTCCGGAACACCGTGCCCTCACGGCGCATCTGGTCGATGCGTCGGTCGACCTGGATCTTCTCCATCTTGAACTCGGGGATGCCGTAGCGGAGCAGGCCGCCCGGCTTGTCGTCGCGCTCGTACACCGCGACGGTGTGGCCGGCGCGGGTGAGCTGCTGAGCGGCTGCGAGTCCGGCCGGGCCGGAGCCCACGACGGCCACCGTGCGGCCGGTGAGCCACTCCGGCGGCTCGGGTCGCACGTTGTGCCGCTCCCAGGCCATGTCGATGATCGACACCTCGACGTTCTTGATCGTCACGGCGTCCCGGTTGATGGCCACGACGCATGCGGGCTCGCAGGGTGCCGGGCACAGCCGCCCGGTGAACTCCGGGAAGTTGTTGGTGGCGTGCAGGCGGTCGATGGCCTCGTCCCAGTCGTCGCGCCATACGAGGTCGTTCCACTCCGGGATGAGGTTGCCCAGCGGACAGCCCTGGTGGCAGAACGGGATGCCGCAGTCCATGCAGCGGCCGGCCTGCTCGGAGATGATCGGCAGGAGGGCCCGGCCCAGTCCCCCGGGGTAGACCTCCTTCCAGTCGTTGACGCGCTCCTCGACGGGTCGCTTGGGCGCTGTCTCGCGCGGTGTCGTCATGAATCCGCGTGGGTCAGCCACGGGCGGCCACCTCCATCATGCGAGCGGTCGTGTCTTCGTCGGAGAGCCCCTCGGCCGCCGCCTGCTCCTGCGCCTCGAGGACCTTGCGGTAGTTGACGGGCATGATCTCGGTGAACCGCGCCAGCGACTGCTCCCAGTGGGCGAGCAGCTGCTCCGCCACGGCGGACCCGGTCTCCTGCTGGTGCTTGCGCACCAGGTCGTGCAGCGCCTCCGCCGCGTCGTCCGGCACCGGTCGCAGCTCGACGAGCTCGGGGTTCACCAGCGAGTGGTCCAGGTCGAGCACGTAGGCGACGCCACCGCTCATGCCCGCGGCGACGTTCCGTCCGGTCGGTCCGAGGATGACGACCTTGCCGCCGGTCATGTACTCGCAGGCGTGGTCGCCCACGCCCTCGACGACGGCGTGGACGCCGGAGTTGCGCACACAGAACCGCTCGCCGACCTTGCCGCGCAGGAAGATCTCCCCGCTCGTCGCGCCGAAGCAGATGACGTTGCCGGCCACGATCTGAGCCTCCGGCGTGAACTGAGCCTCCCGCGGCGGGCGGACGATGATGCGACCACCGGACAGGCCCTTGCCGACGTAGTCGTTGCCGTCGCCCTCGAGCCGCAGCGTGATGCCGCGCGGCACGAACGCGCCGAACGACTGGCCAGCCGAGCCGAGGAACGTCAGGTCGATGGTGTTCTCGGGCAGTCCCTCACCGCGATAGCGCTTGGTGACCTCGTGGCCGAGCATCGTGCCGACGGTGCGGTTGACGTTGCGGATCTCAAGCTGGGCGCGGACCGGCTCGCCCTTCTCCAGGGCGTCCGCCGAGAGCGCGATGAGCTCCATGTCGAGCGCCTTCTCGAGTGCGTGGTCCTGGCCGACGGTCTGGTGCAGGACGGCATCCGGCCCCAGCTCCGGCACGTAGAAGATCGGCGACAGGTCGAGCCCGTCGGCCTTCCAGTGGTCGACGGCCGACCGGGTGTCGAGCATCTCGGCGTGCCCGATGGCTTCGTCCAGCGTGCGGAACCCCAGGGCCGCCAGGTACTCCCGAACCTCCTCGCCGATGAACTCGAAGAAGTTCACGACGTGCTCGGCCTTGCCGGTGAACTTCTGGCGCAGCGCCTTGTTCTGCGTCGCGACCCCGACCGGGCAGGTGTCGAGGTGACAGACCCGCATCATGATGCAGCCGCTGACCACCAGGGGCGCCGTGGCGAACCCGTACTCGTCCGCGCCGAGCAGCGCGGCGATGATGACGTCGCGGCCGGTCTTGAGCTGGCCGTCGGTCTGCACGACGATGCGGTCGCGCAGGCCGTTGAGCAGCAGGGTCTGCTGGGTCTCGGCGAGGCCGAGCTCCCACGGACCGCCGGCATGCTTGAGCGACGTGAGCGGCGAGGCGCCGGTGCCGCCGTCGTGACCGGAGATGAGCACGACGTCGGCCTTGGCCTTGGAGACGCCGGCCGCGACCGTGCCGACGCCGATCTCGGCGACGAGCTTGACGTGCACGCGCGCCGACGGGTTGGCGTTCTTGAGGTCGTGGATGAGCTGCTTGAGGTCCTCGATCGAGTAGATGTCGTGGTGCGGTGGCGGCGAGATCAGCCCGACACCCGGCGTCGAGTAGCGGGTCTTGGCAATCCACGGGTATACCTTCGGGCCGGGCAGCTGGCCGCCTTCGCCAGGCTTGGCGCCCTGCGCCATCTTGATCTGCAGGTCGTCGGCGTTGGTGAGGTACTCGCTGGTGACGCCGAATCGGCCGGACGCCACCTGCTTGATGGCCGAGCGTCGCTCGGGGTCGTACAGGCGGTCCGCGTCCTCACCGCCCTCTCCGGTGTTCGACCTGCCGCCGATCCGGTTCATGGCGATGGCCAGCGTCTCGTGCGCCTCCTGGCTGATGGAGCCGTAGGACATCGCACCGGTGTTGAACCGCTTGACGATCTCGGAGACGGGCTCCACGTCGTCGATCGGCACTGGCGGCCGGACGCCCTCCTTGAACCCGAGCAGGCCGCGGAGCGTCATGAGCCGCTCCGACTGGTCGTCGACGCGCGACGTGTACTGCTTGAAGATGTCGTAGCGGCCGGTGCGGGTGGAGTGCTGAAGACGGAAGACCGTTTCTGGGTCGAAGAGGTGCTCCGGGCCCTCGCGTCGCCACTGGTACTCGCCGCCAACCTCGAGGTGACGGCGGGCGCCGACGATGCCGTGGGTGGGGTACGCCTTGGCGTGGCGCGACGCCACTTCCTGGGCGATGACGTCGAGACCGACGCCGCCGAGCTTGCTCCCCGTGCCCGTGAAGTAGGCGTCGACCAGCTCCTGGGACAGACCGACGGCCTCGAAGATCTGGGCGCCGGTGTACGAGGCGACGGTGGAGACACCCATCTTGCTCATGACCTTGAGCACGCCCTTGCCGAGGCCGTACGCGAGGTTGCGCAGGGCCTGGCCGGGCTCCATGTCCTGGACGAAGTTGCCCTCGCGGGCGAGGTCCTCGGCCGACTCCAGCGCGAGGTAGGGGTTCACGGCCGTAGCGCCGTAACCGATCAGCAGAGCGACGTGGTGCACCTCGCGGACGTCTCCGGTCTCGACCAGCAGGCCGGCCTGCGAGCGCAGCTTCTCGCGCACCATGTGGTGGTGCACCGCGCCGGTGAGCAACAGGGACGGGATGGGCGCCAGGTCGGCGTCGGAGTGCCGGTCGGACAGCACGATGATGCGTGCGCCGTCGGCGACCGCCCGCGACACGTCGGAGCAGATCTCGTCGAGCTTGGCCTTGAGCGCCGCTCCCCCGCCGTGGACGTCGTAGAGACCGCGCACGACGTGGACCGCGAACCCGGGCATGTCGCCGTCGCGGTTCATGTGCCGGATCTTGGCCAGCTCGTCGTTGTCGATGACCGGGAACGGCAGCTGCAGCATGCGGCACGACGCGGGGCTGGGCGTGAGCAGGTTCGCCTCGGGCCCCATCGTGCCGGCGAGCGACGTGACGACCTCCTCGCGGATGGCGTCGAGCGGCGGGTTGGTGACCTGGGCGAACTGCTGGCTGAAGTAGTCGAACAACAGCCGCGGCCGGTCCGACAGCGCGGCAATCGGCGTGTCGGTGCCCATCGAGCCGATGGCCTCGGCCCCGGCGCGGGCGATGGGCGCGACGAGGATGCGCAGCTCCTCCTCGGTGTAGCCGAACACCTGTTGGCGGCGAGTGACCGACGCGTGTGTGTGCACGATGTGCTCGAGGTCGGGGAGGTCGTCGAACCTCACGAGGCCGGAGTACAGCCATTCGTCGTAGGGGTGCTCCGCGGCCAGCTTGGTCTTGACCTCGGTGTCCTCGATGATCCGGTGCTCGGACAGATCGAGCAGGAACATCTTGCCCGGCTCGAGGCGGCCCTTGCGGGTGATGGTCTTCTGGTCGATGTCGAGGACGCCCGCCTCGGACGCGAGGACCACGAGGCCCTCTTCGGTGACCCAGAAACGTCCGGGTCGCAGGCCGTTGCGGTCGAGCACGGCGCCGATCTTGTTGCCGTCGGTGAAGGCCACGCACGCGGGACCGTCCCACGGCTCCATGATCGAGGAGTGGAACTCGTAGAACGCCCGTCGGGCCGGGTCCATGACGTCGTCGTTCTCCCACGCCTCGGGAATCATCATCATGACGGCGTGCGGGAGGTCGCGGCCGCCGAGGTGGAGCAGCTCGAGCACCTCGTCGAAGGACGCGGTGTCGCTGCCCTCGGGGTCGCAGATCGGGAACAGGCGCTTGAGGTCCCCGGGGATGAGGTCGCTCTCCAGCGTCGCCTCGCGGGCCCGCATCCAGTTGCGGTTGCCGCGGGCGGTGTTGATCTCGCCGTTGTGCGCGATGAAACGGAACGGGTGCGCCAGCGGCCAGCTCGGGAACGTGTTGGTCGAGAAGCGGCTGTGCACGATGCACAGGGCCGACTCCACGCGCTCGTCGCGAAGGTCGGGGTAGAACGCGTCGAGCTGCTCGGTGGTGAGCATGCCCTTGTAGACGAGGGTGCGGGCCGACAGGGACGGGAAGTACACGCCGGTTTCGTGCTCGGCGCGCTTGCGCAGGCAGAAGGCGAGGCGGTCGAGGTCGATGCCGCTGCGCGCCTCGCCGGTGGCGGTGATGAACATCAGCTCGAAGGACGGCATCGCGCCGCGTGACATGGAACCCAGGATCTCGGGGTTGACCGGCACCTCGCGCCAGCCGAGCACGGTCAGGCCCTCCTCGCCGGCGATGGTCTCGACTGCGGCCTTCGACTCGGCTGCCTCGGCGGCATCGACCGGCAGGAACGCCATGCCGACGGCGTAGGTGCCGGCTTCGGGAAGCTCGACGCTGGGCTGTTGTTCCTTGGCGACGGCACGCAGGAACCGGTCGGGCACCTGCATGAGCATGCCGGCACCGTCGCCGGTGTCGGGCTCACCGCCGACGGCGCCGCGGTGGTCGAGGTTGCGCAGGGCGGTGAGGCCGTGGGCGATGATCTCGTTGCTGGCGACGCCGGTCAGGGTCGCGACCATCGCGACACCGCACGAGTCGTGCTCGTGCTGCGGGTCGTACAGGCCCTGCGCGGGAGGCTGCACTGAATTCTTCGGAGAGTGCACTGCTGGCCCCTTACTTGGCGTCGACGGTCGGACGTTTCGAGCTCTGCTCTTCGATGCTGCTCATGAAACCCGGGACGACGTTGGCCCTAGTCAGTCCCTCAAGATTACACGGCGCCAGCGGGAACCGTCAGCCGAGGCTCGCACCGACGAGGTCACCGATCAGATAGGTCAGGCCCGCTGCCGCGCCGCCGAGCACGAGCTGTCGAATGCCGCCGTACCACCACGTCCGGCTGGTCAGGTTCGTCACGAGGGCACCGCAGGCGAACAAGCCCGCCAGCGACAGCGCGACGATCGGCCAGACCGCCTCGATCCCGAGCAGGAGCGGCACGAGCGGCACGAGGGCGCCCAGGGCGAACGCGAAGAACGACGAAACCGCGGCCAGGCGTGGCGAGGCGAGGTCGTGCGCATCGACCCCGAACTCCTCGCGCGCATGCACCTCGACGGCGTTGTCGACGTCGCGGTGGATCTGGGCCGCGGCGTCGCGCGCGGTGTCCTCCTCGATGCCCTTGTCGACGTACATCGCGGCGAGCTCGGCCTCCTCAGCCGGCCCGTTGCGCTGGATCTCGCGGCGCTCGATCTCGATCTGGGCCAGCGCGAACTCCGACTGGCTCGCGACCGAGGTGTACTCCCCCGCCGCCATCGAGAAGGCTCCGGCCGCCAGGCCGGCGAGGCCGGCGAGCACCACCGGTTTGGTGTCGTCGCTGCCGCCGGTGACGCCCATGACGAGGGCGAAGTTGGACACCAGACCGTCCATGGCGCCGAACACGGCCGGACGCAGCCACCCGCCGGTGACGTCGGGATGCTCGTGGTCGATCCCGGTGCTGTCGGGCAACGGGGCGTCGGGGCGGGGGTCGGTCACCCCACGAAACTACTGCCGGGTGTCCGATCCGTCATCGAAGGCTTGGCTCTCCTCAGCCGGTTTCGCGCGCCGCCGACTGGCCAGGAAGAAGACCGCGGCCAGGAGGAACAGCACGATCGACGTCCACGCGTTGAGCCGCATCGGGCCGAGGTGGTTGACCGTGTCGATGCGCACCATCTCGATGAAGAAACGGCCGAACGTGTAGATCATCACGTAGAAGGCGAAGGCGCGGCCCCCGGCGAGCCGGAAGCGGCGGTCGATCGCGATCAGCAGACCCGCGGCGGCGAGGTTCCACATCATCTCGTACAGGAACGTGGGGTGGAACGTTGCGAACTGCTCGTAGCCTGACGGCCGGTGGATGGCATCGATCTCCAGGCCCCACGGCACGTTCGTGGGCGCGCCGAAGAGCTCCTGGTTGAAGTAGTTGCCGAGCCGGCCCACCGCCTGAGCGACGAGCAGACCGGGCGCAAGCGCATCGGCCACCGACGAGAACGGGACGCCGTAACGGCGACAGGCGATCCAGGCTCCGAGCGCGCCGCCCGCGATCGCTCCCCAGATGCCGAGCCCGCCCTCCCAGATGTACAACGCGTCGATCGCCTGGCGGCCTTCGCCGAAGTAGAGCTCGGGGTCGGTGGCGACGTGATAGATGCGGGCGCCGACGATGCCGAACGGGATGGCCCAGATCGCGACGTCGCCGATCAGGCCGGGCCGGCCGCCGCGCGCGGTGAACCGCCTCTCCCCGATCAACAGGGCCAGCAGCGCGCCGATGATGATGCCGAGGGCGTACGCGCGCAGCGGGACGGGACCGAGGTGCCACACCCCGGACGAGGGGCTCGGGATGGACCCGACGAAGGACGTCATCGATCCATCCCATCACGCAGCTCGCGAGCCAGCCCGAGCACGGCGTCGACGCCGCTGGATCCTTCGGGTGCGTCGAGCAGGCATCGCACCAAAGCCGAGCCGACGATCACGGCGTCAGCGAACTCCGCGACCTCGTGGGCCTGTGCGCGGTTGCTGACGCCGAGCCCGACGCCGACGGGCTTGTCGGTGACCGTGCGCAGACGTTCGACCAGGGTCGGCGCAAGCGAGCTGGTCTGCTCCCGCTGGCCCGTGACACCCATGACGGAGGTGGCGTAGACGAAGCCGCTCGACGCCTCGGCCGTCATGGCGAGCCGTTCGTCGGTGGACGACGGAGCCACCAGGAAGATCCGGTCGAGTCCGTGCGCGTCAGAAGCCGCGATCCACTCCCCGGCCTCGTCGGGTGTGAGGTCGGGGGTGATGAGTCCCGCTCCCCCGGCCTCGGCGAGGTCTGTGGCGAACCGTTCGACACCGTGCCGCTCGACTGGGTTCCAGTACGTCATCACCACGGTCGGGACGCCGGTGTCGGCCGCGTCGCTGACGACGGCAAGAACGTCCGCGGTGCGGGTGCCGCCGGCGAGGGCGCGATCGGCCGCCGCCTGGATGACCGGTCCGTCCATGACGGGATCGCTGTACGGCAGTCCGACCTCCACGAGGTCGACACCACCCTCGACCATCGCCTCGATGGCAGTGATGGACGTCTTCAGGTCGGGGAACCCGGCCGGCAGGTAGCCGACCAGCGCGGCCCGGTTCTCTCCACGCGTCCGCTCGAAGAGCTCGTCGATGCTACTCATTCCTCGACGCCTTCCTCGAGCACGACCGGGCCGTCGAGCAGGCCGAACCACTCGGCGGCGGTGTGGACGTCCTTGTCGCCACGGCCGGAGAGGTTGACGAGGATGGTGGCGTCGGGTCCGAGCTCCTTCGCGAGGTCGAGCGCACCCGCCAAGGCGTGGGCGGACTCGATGGCGGGGATGATGCCCTCCGTCTTGCACAGCAGGTCGAAGGCGGCCATCGCCTCGGCGTCGGTGGCCGGCACGTACTCGGCCCGGCCGGTCGCCGCGAGGTGGGCGTGCTCGGGGCCGACTCCCGGGTAGTCGAGACCGGCGGAGATCGAGTGCGACTCGATGGTCTGGCCGTCCTCGTCCTGCAGCAGGTACGACCGCGCACCGTGCAGGACGCCGACGTCGCCGGCGGAGATGGTGGCCGCGTGTTTGCCGTCGGGGAAGCCCTCTCCGCCGGCTTCGACGCCGACCAGGCGGACGTCGTCGTCGAGGAACGCGGTGAACAGTCCGATCGCGTTGGATCCGCCTCCCACGCACGCGACGGCGACGTCGGGCAGCGCGCCGAGGAGGTCGAGGCACTGCGCCCGCGCCTCGTCGCCGATGCCGCGGGTGAGGTCGCGCACCATCGACGGGAAGGGGTGCGGCCCGGCCGCGGTGCCGAACAGGTAGGACGTGTGGTCGACGCTGGCCACCCAGTCACGCAGGGCCTCGTTGATCGCGTCCTTGAGCGTGCGGCTGCCGGTGGTGACGGGGACGACCTCGGCGCCGAGCATGCGCATCCGCGCGACGTTCAGCGCCTGGCGCTCGGTGTCGACCTCGCCCATGTAGACCGTGCAGTCGAGGTCGAGGTAGGCGCAGGCCGTGGCTGCCGCGACGCCGTGCTGGCCCGCGCCCGTCTCGGCGATCGCCCGCGGCTTGCCGATGCGCTTGGCCAGCAACGCCTGACCGAGCACGTTGCGGATCTTGTGCGCACCGGTGTGGTTGAGGTCCTCGCGCTTGAGCAGGATGCGGGCGCCGGCGGCCTCGGAGAACCGGGTCGCGTCGTAGAGCAGGCTGGGGACACCCGCGTACTCGCGCAGCATCCGGTCGAGCTCGGCCATGAACACCGGGTCGGCCTTCGCCTCGTTCCAGCCGCGATCGAGCTCATCGAGCGGGGCGACGAGCGCCTCGGGCATGAATCTGCCGCCGAAGCGGCCGAAGTGGCCGGTCGAATCTGGCTGGGTGTAGGTCATGGGAGTGCTTTCAGACATGGCGGTGTCAAACCTAGCGGGGGCAGGACGGCGAGGGTGGCCTCGAGAGGCACCCGATCACCAGCGGTGCTGCAGAGCCGGGTGCGCGCCGGCCGCCACGAGGTCGGCCACGCTGGCACGGGGATCGTTGTCGCGGACGAGCGTCTCGCCGACCAGCACGACGTGTGCGCCCGACTTGGCGTACTCGATGACGTCGTGGGGCCCGCGGACGCCGGACTCGGCGACCTTGACGACACCGTCGGGGATGAGTGGCGACAACCGTTCGAACGTGCTCCGGTCGACCTCGAGCGTGCGCAGGTTGCGGGCATTGACGCCGACGAGGTTGGCACCGGCGTCGACCGCACGCGTGACCTCGTCCTCGTCGTGCACCTCGACCAGAGGCGTGAGGCCGATGGAACGGGCTCGCTCGATGAGGCTCTCGAGGGCGTTCTGCTCGAGGGCGGCGACGATCAGCAGCGCCATGTCGGCGCCGGCCGCGCGCGCCTCCCACAACTGGTAGGAGGTGGTGATGAAGTCCTTGCGCAGGACCGGCACGTGCACCTGGGCACGAACGGCGCGGAGGTCGTCGAGCGTGCCGCCGAAACGACGTTCCTCGGTGAGGACGCTGATGGCGGCCGCGCCTCCGGCGGCGTAGTCGGCGGCCAGTGCGGCCGGGTCCTTGATCGCGGCCAGGGTGCCCATGCTGGGGCTGGCGCGCTTGACCTCGGCGATGACCGACACCCCGTCGGCGCGGAAGGCAGGCATCGGATCGAGGGCGGGGTTCTGGCGATCGGCCTGTGCCTTGAGGTCGTCGAGGGAGGTCTGCGCCATGCGCTCCTCGAGGTCGGCGGCGACGCCGGCGAGGATCTCGTCCAAGACGCTCATGGTTCCTCCCTCGTCGACGTCGATCACTTCCAGAGTAGACCTGAGGGGATGCGTCGCCTGAGGGGGTGCCGGATCGGTTGGCAAGTCACTAGGGTCGGGTCATGACGACCAACGAGCCTCCTTCGTACCCAGGCGATTCCGATCCGGCGGCCACTCCGCCTCCGTCGGGATCCGGTGAATCCCCGACGTCAGGCCTCCCGAGCTACGGCTCGGTGACACCGCCCGAGGGCGGCTTTCCCCCACCGCCACCTCCGCCGCCGCAGGCGCCCGGCGGTTCCGCCGAAGGCTTCAGCGCCCCCGACGCCATCGGCTGGGGCTGGGGCAAGTTCACCGCGAAGCCGCTGCCAGTGATCATCGCCGGCGCCGTGTGGTTGGTCGTGTACATCGCCGCGACTGCCATCGGTAGCGCCGCCCTTGGTCAGTCCGCCTACGGAATGGGGGGCATGAGCTTCAGCCTCGGTTCGATCGTCGTCGGCATCGCCGTTTCAACAGTGACATTCACGATCGCGGCATTCATCGCCCGCGCAGCCCTCGACGTGGCCGACGGTCAAGACTTCGACTTCGGCGCCGCGATCGGCAAGGTCAACGTCGCGAACGTCGTCATCGCAGCCCTCCTCGTGGCTGTTGCCACGCAGGTCGGATTCCTGCTGCTGGTTCTGCCCGGGGTCATCATCTCCTTCCTCAGCTGGTTCACCTTGTTCTACGTCGTCGAGGACGACGCGAAGTCTCCGGTCGAGGCCATTACCGACAGTGTGAAGCTCGTCAGCAGCCGAGTCGGCGACTCACTGCTGCTCGCGTTGCTCAGCGTCCTGGTCATGATCGTGGGTGCGATCGCGCTCATCGTCGGGCTGGCCGTGGCCTACCCGGTCGTGTTGCTCGCCAGCGCGTACGCGTACCGACGGTTCCGCGGTCAGCCCGTCGCGGCATAACCACCATGACGACCAACGAGCCGCCCTCTCCGCAGCCCGAGGATCCGCACGGCGCCAGCAACCAGCCGCCCCCACCTCCAGCGCCGCCACCACCTCCGTCCCAGCCGCAGCCCTCGTACCCGGGTGGGTCGCCGGCATACGGAACTCCGCCTCCGGGGACACCTCAGCCGAGCGCGCCCGGAGGCTATGGCGCGCCGAGGCCGCGGAACAACAAGGCGCTGTGGTCGATGATTCTCGGCATTGTCTCGATCGTTTGCTGCGGCCTGCTCGCGGGCATCCCGGCGATCATCCTCGGTCACATCGCAAAGAACGAGATCGACGCCTCCCAGGGCATGCAGGAGGGTCGCGGGATGGCGACTGCCGGGTTCGTCATGGGCATCATCGGCTCGGTGCTGAGCGTCCTCGGCGGCATCGTCTACCTCATCGTCCTGGGAACGGCAGCAAGCACCGGTACCGCCTTCTAGACGAACGGCTCGCGGGGCGACCGGTCAGGGAGCCAGCCAGGCGCCCCACGGCGTGTTGCGCACGATGCCGAACACCAGGAACACGGCGAGCACGAGCAGGCCCGCCCGGTTGCTCATCTGGATCATCGGTCGGTCCTCACCGCGCGAGCGTCGGATCGTCCAGCTCAGCCACAGGACGCCCAGGAGCCCCAGCAGGGCGACGGCGAGCACGTTGCTGCTGAGGGCTCCCAGGACGTCGCCGTGTGAGAGGTCGTTGACCGCCCGCAGGCCGCCGCAGCCCGGACACGGGAGCCCCGTCAGTGCGAGGAACGGGCAGAAGCCGTAGGCACCCTGGTCGTGCGGGTCCCGCACATGAAGGATCACCGCGGCGGACAGGCCGGCGGCCCCGACGAGCACCGGGCCGCGCAGCAGCTCGGCCCTCGTTCGAAGCGCGACGGTCATCGTCAATCCAGGCCTGAGCCGAAACCGTTCGTCGAGATCATCACGATGATGAAGGCCACGTAGAGGACCGATCCCACCGTGGAGATGATGCCCAGGACGAAACCGGCGGTGGCCATGCCGCGACCCTGCTGGGCGTGGGGAGCCGCGTCGATCTCCCGCCTCGCCTGCGTGCCGAGGACGATCGCCGGAATCCCGGCAAAGAGTCCGCAGCACACCATGCCGAGAATGCCGAGGATCATCGCCCACATGGCCTTCTGGCTGTCGCGCGGCTGCGGCGGCCCGGACTCGGCCGCCGGCTGCTGACCCCATCCGGGCGGAGGCGCCTGACCGGGGCCTGGCGGCGGCGCATCTGGTGGCTGCGCAGGTGGAGGCGGCGGGTCGGCCGGCTGACCGAGGTCGGGCTGGTCGTCGCCGGGGTACTGCGGGTACTGCGGCCCGTCGTTGCTCACGCTCGGGTCAGAGCTCGGGGTGATCGAGGCCCAGACCGGCGGCCGCCATGACGCGGCCGATGACTCCGGACAGGACGGTGATGACGACGCCGATCCAGAACAGGGTCCAGTTCGGGTCGGGGATCAGAGCCAGTCCGCCGATCGTGATGCCGAGGAGGCAGACCAGGACCGCGGTCCAGGCTGCGGGTGACGATCCGTGCGACATGCGGGCTCTCCTCGGAGGTCGTGGTTGATCGGCCGCCAGCCTACTCGGTCGGATCGCGTCCTTCGTCGAGTGCCGCCCAGAGGTCGTCCTCGGTGCGGGCGACGTCAGCCTGGCCGGCGGGCGACTCGAATCGGCTGCCCATGGTCGGCCAAGTTGCGGCGAGGCGGATGACGATCGCACCCAGCACCGCGGCGGCGACGAACGCAGCGCCGGCGAGCGCCGGCCAGACGATGACGTGGCGTCCGTCCGGGGCGTTCGTGCCGGTGAACGCGGTGGAGGATCGGACCGCGACGTCGAGGGCGTCGTCGAGTGCCGATCCGCTCGTGGCCACGAGGAAGGCGGCCCCGATGCCGACCACGACCAGCAGCACGCCGACGATCCAGCGCACCCGGACGGAGGCCGCGAGCACGGCCAGCGCGCCCGTGACGACCACCAGCGCCAGTGCGGGAACCAGCGGCTGACCGTCGGTGCCCGACACGGCCACCGGATCCGAGGGCAGTCCCTCGGCGCGGACCGTGGCCTCGATCCAGGTGCGGGACGCGGCGAAGAACGCAATGCCACCACAGGCGAGCAGCGTCAGCACGACCGGGGCGTACAGGCGCCGCGAGGTCACAGCAGGCGGTCCGCGTCGAAGCAGGTGCGGTCACCGGTGTGGCAGGCGGGTCCGTGCGGGTCGACGAGCACGAGCACGGTGTCGCCGTCGCAGTCGAGCCGGACCTCCTTCACGTCCTGGACGTGGCCAGACGTCTCGCCCTTGACCCAGTAGTCCTGCCGGCTCCTGCTCCAGAACGTGCTGCGGCCGGTGGTGAGGGTGCGGTGCAGGGCCTCGTCGTCCATCCAACCGACCATGAGGACATCGCGGCTGGCGGCGTCCTGCACCACCGCGGTCACGAGGCCGTCGGCGTCACGCTTGAGGCGCGCGGAAACGGCGGGGTCGAGGGAGCTCACGGCACCATTGTCTCAGGCGACTGGAGGGGTGGTATCGGCCGTGGACAGACGCGACTGGGCGACCCAGCTCGCGTGCAGCCGCGCATACACGCCGTCGGCTCCGACCAGCTCTGCGTGGGTGCCGTCCTCGACGAGGCGGCCGGCGTCGAACACCAACACGCGATCGGCGTTCTCGGCGGTCGAGAGGCGGTGCGCGATGGTGACGCTCGTGCGTCCGTCGAGCAGACGTCCGAGCGCGCGGGTGGTCCGCAGCTCGGTCTGCGGGTCGACCGCGCTGGTGGCCTCGTCGAGCACGAGGAAGTCGGGATCGGCCAACGCCGAGCGCAGCAGGGCGACCAGCTGCCGCTCCCCCGCCGACAGCGACTCGCCCCGCTGGCCGACCTGGGTGTCGAGCCCGGCCGGGAGCGTGGCGAACCACTCGGTGAGGCCGATGCCGTCGACGGCGGCGAGGAGTGCGTCGTCGTCCGCACCCGGAAGTCCGTAGCGCAGGTTCTCGCGGAGTGTGGCGTCGAACAGGAAGCCCTCCTGCGGCACCATCAGCACGTGTCGCCGCAGTTCGTCGAACGACACCTCGGAGATGTCGACGCCGCCCAGACGCACGGTGCCGACGGACGGATCCATCAGGCGGGTGAGGAGCTTGGCGAACGTCGTCTTGCCCGAGCCCGTCTCGCCGACCACGGCGACGCGCTGGCGTGGGGCGATCTCGACGGCGACGTCGCGCAGGACGTCCGGGCCGCCCGGGTAGGCGAACGTGACGTGGTCGAACTGGGCGCCCAGCACGCCGTCGGGGAGGTCCTGGCCGGTGGTGCCGGGATCGACGACGTCGGCCGGGGTGTCGAGCAGGTCGATGACGCGCCGCCACGACGCGATCGCGTTCTGCGCCTCAGTGAGCACTTGGGTGGCCATCTGGACCGGACCGACGACCAGCCCGACCAGGAAGGCGAAGGCGATGACGGTGCCCATGGAGAGGTCACCGGCAACACCGAGCAGGACGCCGGCGATGATGACGCCGCCGTTGGCCAGGCCGCCGGCCACGCCCGCCGACGCGAACGTGACGGCGACGAGCTTCTGGGCCCCGACGTTGGCCCGCAGGTTCGTGTCGATGCCGTGGTCGACCCGACTCTGGGTGCGGTCCTCGATCGCGTGGGACCGGACGACAGAGGCACCGACGACCGGCTCGGCGATCACGGCCAGCATCTCGCCGACGGTGCGCCGCACGGTGTCGTAGGCCCGGCTCAGCCGGCCTGCGAACCAGCGGAGGCTGATGATCAACGGCAGGAAGCAGAACAGCACGACGATGGTGAGCTGCCACGAGTACCAGGCCATGACGGCGGTGGCGACGATCATCTGGCCGACGCTGATGATCATGAAGATGCCGGTGAACTGCAGGAACATCGACACCTGATCGACGTCGGACGTGACGCGCGAGACCAGCACACCGCGCCGTTCGGCGTTCTGCGTGAGCATCGACAGGTCGTGGACGTGACGGAATGCCTCGACCCGCAGCTGGGTGAGCCCGCGCTCGCTGGCCACGTACAGACGGACCCGCATGACGTAGGCGCAGACCGCCGTGGCTGCGATGAGCACGAGCGCCACCAGGATCCACCGCGTCACCGCGGCCCGGTCGATGTCGCCACCGGAGCCGAGCCCGGCGTCGACCGCCACCTGGATGACGATGGGCACCACCGCACCGCCCACGGTGCTGAGCACGGCGAGCAGCAGGGTGAAGCCGAGGCCGTCCTTGATCGCCGGCGAGAGCGACAGGCCACGCCGGATGATGTCGGTGCCCGACAGGCCGGGCCGAGCGGGCCTCTTGCGCGTCGAGCGGGTCGACCACGCGATCGCCGGTGGTCGGGTCGTCGACGTCGATGTCGGCGGTCACGACTGTGCCTCCCTGGCGGTGTCGTAGGCGTCGACGAGTAGCCGGTAGTCGTCGGAGCGGGCGATGAGCTCGGCGTGCGTTCCGCGATCGGCCACCTGGCCGTCGTCGAGGAAGACGACCTCGTCGGCCAGGGCGATGGTGGCCTTGCGGTAGGCCACCACGACGACCGACGGCCCGTCCGCGTCCGAGGTGTGGGCCGCGAGGGCGCCGAGGATGCGTTGCTCGACCTCGGGGTCGACGGCGCTGGTCGCGTCGTCCATGACGAGGAGACGCGGCCGGCGCACGAGTGCCCGAGCCAGGGCGAGCCGCTGGCGCTGACCTCCGGAGAGCGTCGTGCCCCGCTCGCCGAGCTGGGTGTCGAGACCCTTCGGCAGGGCGGAGACGAAGCCTTCGGCCTGGACGATGCGGAGCGCCGCCCAGATGTCGGCGTCCGGCACCGCTTCACCGAGCGTGACGTTCTCGCGCACCGAGTCGTCGAACAGGAACGTGGACTGCGGCACGACGGCCACGGCGTCGGTGAGCGCGGCGTGGGTGAGCTCGCGGACATCGACGCCGTCGATGCGCACTGTGCCCGAGTCGGGGTCGACGAGGCGGGTGAGGAGCTGGGTGAGCGTGCTCTTGCCCGCTCCGGTCGCACCGACGATCGCCACCACGCGACCCGGCTCGACGTCGAGGTCGACGCCCCGCAGCACCTCGGGGCCGACCTCGTAGCCGAAAGCGGATCTCGTCCAGCCCCAGCAGCGCAGGCCCTGAGCTCGAGAACCCCGAGGATCCATAGGTCATCTCGCCGGTGGCGTCGAGCACGCGACTGACCCGGTCCCAGCCGACGACGCTGCGCGGCAGCTCTCCGAGGACCCAGCCGATGGCGCGGACCGGGAAGGCCACGACGGTGAACAGGTAGGCGACCTGGACGACGTCGCCCGCGCCGGCCGCGCCCGACGCGACCCGGTCGATGCCGAGCAGGATGACGGCCAGGACACCCAGGTTGGGCAGGGCCTCCAGCAGCGGGTCGAAGATGCTGCGGATGCGTCCGACGGCGATGTTCGCGTCGCGCAGCTCCTCGGCGTGGCGGGCGAATCGCTGGGTCTCGTCGGCCTCGCGGCCGAGCGACTTGACGACGAGCGCGCCGTCGAACGACTCGTGCGCGACGGCGCTGACGTCGCCGCGGAGCGACTGGGCGTGGGCGACCTTGGGCGACAGCCAGCGCTGGTAGAACACGTTGATGCCGAACAGAGCGGGGAAGACCACCAGTCCGACGATGGTGAGCACGACGTCGGCCAGCAGCATCGCGACGATGGCGGCGACGAGCATCGCGATGACGCCGATCGCCATCGGCAGCGGCATGAAGACCGCCCAGGCGGCCTCGACGTCGGCGTTGGCGTTGGAGAGGAGCTGACCGGTGGGGTGCCGGTGGTGCCACGCCATCGGCAGCGCCAGATAGCGCCGGGTGACTCGTCGGCGGTAGTCGGCGACGAGACGGTAGTAGACGATGCCGCCCACGAGCCGCCGGGCGATGACGCCGAGCGCTCGCAGGATCGCGACCGTCATGAACAGCAGCACCGCGACGGCGAGCGCGCCCTCGACGACGTCGCCGCGCTCGAACGAGGGCCGGATGACGTGGTCGGTGGCCCAGCCGAGCACCCACGCGTCGGCGACCGTGGTGGCGCCGAACACGACGCTGCCGACGACCGAGACCGTGAACAGCCAGCGCTGCTCGGAGATGCCGCGCCCGAGCAGGCCGAAGCCCCGACGCATCACGCGGTCGGTGTCGGTGCGCAGGAGGTCCGGCGCTGTTTCTGCGTACTTGGCTATCTGACACTGTGTCCGGCTGCTCGCAAGGTGGTCTTCACGTCCCCGATGGTCAGCTCGCCGAAGTGGAACACGCTGGCAGCGAGCACGGCGTCGGCGCCTGCCTCGACGGCTTCGACGAAGTGCTCGAGCCGGCCGGCGCCACCGCTCGCGATGAGCGGTACTTGGGTAACGTCACGGACCACCCGAATCATTTCCAGGTCGAACCCGTCCTTGGTGCCGTCGGCGTCCATGGAGTTGAGCAGGATCTCCCCCACGCCCAGGTCGCAGGCCTGGCGGACCCACGCCACCGCATCGAGACCGGCCGACTCGCGGCCGCCGTGCGTCGTGACCTCGAAGCCGCTCGGCTGCTGGTCACTGCGGCGGGCGTCGACGCTCAGCACGAGCACCTGGTTGCCGAACCGCCGGGCGATGTCGCCCAGCACCTCGGGCCGGGCGATGGCGCCGGTGTTGATGCCGACCTTGTCGGCGCCGGCACGCAGCAGTCGGTCGACGTCGTCGGGCGTGCGGACGCCGCCGCCCACGGTGAGCGGGATGAACACCTGCTCGGCCGTCTGCCCGACCACCTCGAAGGTGGTCTCCCGGCCGGAGCTCGACGCCGTGATGTCGAGGAAGGTGAGCTCGTCGGCACCCTCGGCGTCGTAGACCTTGGCCATCTCGACCGGATCTCCGGCATCGCGGAGATCGATGAAATTGACGCCCTTGACGACCCGGCCGTCGTCGACGTCGAGGCAGGGGATCACGCGGACGGCCAGGCTCACCTCTGGAGCGTATCTTCCGGTTCCGACGCCGTCCGACACCGCCGTGCGGCAGGATCTGGCTCATGAAGCGCTCCTTCGTCGCGGCCCTCGCCGCACTCCTCGTCCTCAGCGGTTGCGGGTCGGACGACCCGAAGGAGCCGGAGAAGACCGTCGCGTCACCGTCGCCGCAGCCGAGCGCCACGTCCGAGCCCACCGAGTCCCCCACCACGCCGGCCCCACAGGCGACCAAGCTGGTCGTCAAGCCGGGCGCGGTCGGACCGGTCCGCGCCGGCATGTCGAAGGCCGACGCGTTGGAGACCGGCCTCTTCGACTCCGACGTGCCGCCGCCGGTCGAGGGCTGCCCGAACTTCCCGCTCAAGTGGAAGAAGCAGTACCAGGGCGTCGACGTCCTCACGCGTGACGACGGCTCCATCTCCTCGATCGGCGTCTTCAAGAACGGCCCGAAGACGGCTAAGGGCATCGGCTACGGCAGCACGCTCGACGACCTCGTCAAGGCGTACCCCAACCTCTCGCCCATCGTCGACGCCGGCTTCAACCAGGCCGGCGCCTACGAGTTCACCGACACCGAGTTCATCGGCTTCCTGTTCGGCGACGCCACCTTCTCGAGCATCAAGGGGACGTCGAAGATCACGTTCATCGAGGTGACGGTCGGCGACAAGCCCGACCTCATCCGCGACGGCTGCTAGCGCACCGCGGCGAGGGCTTCGGGCAGTGTGAAGGCACCGGCGTAGAGCGCCTTGCCGACGATCGCGCCCTCGACGCCGAGTTCGGTGAGCCCGGCGATCGCGCGGAGGTCGTCGAGGCTCGAGACACCGCCGGACGCGACGACCGGCCTGTCGGTGACGCCGCAGACCTGCCGCAGCAGGTCGAGGTTCGGGCCCTGCAAGGTGCCGTCCTTGGTGACGTCGGTGACCACGTAGCGGGCGCAACCGTCGCGCTCGAGCCGCTCGAGCACCTCGAACAGGTCGCCGCCCTCCTGCGTCCACCCCCGGGCGGCGAGCGTACGGCCGCGGACGTCGAGCCCCACCGCGATCTGGTCGCCGTACTCGGCCACGACCTTCGCGCACCACTCCGGGTTCTCCAGTGCCGCGGTGCCCAGGTTGACGCGGGTGCAGCCGGTGGCGAGAGCGGCCGTCAAAGAGGCGTCGTCGCGGATGCCCCCGGAGAGCTCGACCTTGACGTCGAGGCGCCCGACGACCTCGGCAAGCAGCTCACGGTTGGAACCCGTTCCGAACGCGGCGTCGAGGTCGACGAGATGGACCCACTCGGCGCCGTCGGACTGCCACAGCAGCGCTGCATCGAGCGGCGAACCGTACGTCGTCTCGCTGCCGAGCTCACCCTGGACGAGCCGCACGGCCTGACCAGCGGCGACGTCGACAGCAGGGAGCAGCTCGAGGGTCACGGGAGCGATCGTATCTGTCACTCCGCGTTGTTACGTTCGAGGCATGCACATCATCCTGGTTCCCGGCCTCTGGCTCGACGCGTCGTCGTGGGACGACGTCGTCCCAACGCTTCAAGCCGCCGGACACGACCCGTACCCCGTCACCCTCCCCGGCCTGGAGTCGGTCGACGCCGACCGCGCCGGCATCGGGCTCGAGACGCACATCGATGCCGTGGTCGCACTGATCGACTCGTTCGACGGCCCCGTCGTGCTCGTCGGGCACAGCGGTGGCGGCCCGATCGTCCACGGTGCCACCGACCGACGGCCCGGCCGCGTCGCACGCGTCGTCTACGTCGACAGCGGGCCGGGTGCCGAGGGCTTCAACGTCAACGACAGCGTCCCCCACGACGACGTCGAGATGCCCCTCCCGTCGTGGAGCGAGTTCGGTGAGGAGGAGCTCCGCGATCTCAGCCCCGAGGTGCTCGACGCCTTCGCCGCCCGCGCCATTCCCTCGCCGTCGCATGCCGCGACCGATCCGCTGCACCTGCACGACGAACGCCGATTCGACGTGCCGGTCACCCTCATCACGAACACCTTCCCGCGCGACGAGCTCGAGAAGATGATCGCGGACGAGCACCCCTACACCGGCGACCTCGTCCGCATCCGTGACGTGCAGATCGTGGAGCTTCCCACCGGACACTGGCCCCAGTTCAGCAAGCCGACCGAGCTGTCCCAGGCGATCGTCGACGCGCTCTAGAGGATCCCGAGCCAGTTGCGCAGCAGGGCGGCACCCGCGTCACCGGACTTCTCCGGGTGAAACTGCGTCGCCCACAGCGGCCCGTGCTCGACCGCGGACACGAAGCGGTCGGCCTCGTAGTCGGTCCACGTCACCAACGGCACCGGGAACGGGGGCGACGCCTGCAGCACCCAGTCGCGCACACCGTAGGAGTGGACGAAGTAGAACCGCTCGTCGGCGATCCCGGCGAACATCCGCGAACCCTCGGCCGGTTCCACCGTGTTCCAGCCCATATGCGGCACGATCGGCGCGCGCAACCGCTCGACCGTGCCGGGCCACTCGCCGCATCCTTCGGTGCGCACGCCGTGCTCGATGCCCTCGGCGAACAGCACCTGCATGCCCACGCAGATGCCCAGCACCGGGCGCGACGCGATGAGGCGCCGCTCGATGATGCGGTCACCGCCCACCGAGCGCAGCCCCGTCATGCACGCCTCGTACGCGCCCACGCCCGGCACCACCAAGCCGTCGACGTTCTCGGCCACGGACGGATCCGACGTCAGCGTCACCTCGGCGCCGGCGCGCTCCACGGCACGAACGGCCGAGCGGAGGTTGCCAGACCCGTAGTCGAGGACCGCGACGCGCGGTCCGGTCACAGCGCCGGTTGCTGGCCAGGCCGGCGCCAAATCACAATGTGCCCTTCGTGGACGGGATGCCGGACTCGCGCGGGTCGATGGCGACGGCGTCGCGCAGCGCACGGGCCACCGCCTTGAACTGTGCCTCGGCGATGTGGTGCGGATCGCGGCCCTCGATGAGCCGCACGTGCAGGGTGATGGCGGCATGGTGCGCGATCGACTCCAGCACGTGCCCGGTCAGGGAGCCCGAGTACTGGCCGCCGATGATGGCCGTGAGCTGACGCTCCGGCTCGCCGGAGTGCACGAAGTACGGCCGGCCCGACACGTCGACGACCGCTTGGGCGATCGCCTCGTCGAGCGGCACGACGGCGTCGCCGTACCGACGGATGCCGACCTTGTCGCCGAGCGCCTCACGCAGCGCTTCGCCGATGCAGATGGCGGTGTCCTCGACGGTGTGGTGGGCGTCGATGTGGAGGTCGCCCTCGGCCCGGACCGTGAGGTCGATGAGCGAGTGGCGTGACAAGGCGGTGAGCATGTGGTCGTAGAACCCCACGCCCGTGGAGATGTCGTGGGTGCCCGTGCCGTCGAGATCCAGCTCGACGACGACGTGCGACTCCGACGTCTTCCGCTCGATGCGAGACGCTCTCGTCATGCTGTGACCTCCTCGAGTGCACGGTGGAACAGGGTCATTTCGGCGGGCGTGCCAACCGACACGCGCAGCCATCCGTCAGGACCAGTCTCCCGTATCAGGACGCCGCGGTCGACCAGGCCCTGCCAGACGGCGTGGCGGTCGGCGAACCGACCGAACAGCACGAAGTTGGCATCGGACTCCGCCACCTCGTGTCCGCGAGCCGTCAACCAGGCCGCGAGCTCGTCGCGGGCGGACCGCAGCTCGTCCACTCTGGCGAGCAGCGCGTCGCGGTGTCGCAGGGCCGCGAGCGCCGTGGCCTGCGACACCGACGACAGGTGATACGGGAGTCGCACGATGCGCAGCGCGTCGATGATCGCGGCGTCCGCGGCGAGATATCCGAGGCGTCCACCGGCGAGCGCGAACGCCTTGCTCATGGTGCGCGAGACGAGAAGACGCGGGTGGTCGTCGAGGAGCTCCAGCGAGGTCGGCGTGCCGCTGCGCCGGAACTCGGCGTAGGCCTCGTCGACCACGACGACACCCGGCGCCACGTCGAGCACCGCCTTCACCGTGTCTAGCGGCAGGGCCGTGCCGGTGGGGTTGTTGGGCGAGGCCAGCAGGACGACGTCGGGCTGCTCCGCGCCTATGAGCGCGACCGCGCGGTCGACGTCGACCGTGAAGTCGTCCTCGCGCTGGCCGGTGACCCACCGCGTGTGGGTGTCGCGTGCGTACTCGGGATACATCGAGTACGTCGGCGCGAAGGAGAGTACAGAGCGTCCGGGGCCGCCGAATGCCTGCAACACGTGCAACATGACCTCGTTCGACCCGTTGGCGGCCCAGACGCGCTCGGCGGTGAGCCCGTGGCCGAGGTACTCGGCCAGGGCGGCACGCAGCTCCAACGCCTCACGGTCCGGGTACCGGTTCAGGGTCGCCGCGGCGTCTCCGACCGCCCGGGCGATGTCGGCCATGACCTCGGCACCGGGCGCATAGGGATTCTCGTTGACGTTGAGGTTGACGACGTCGCGCATCTGCGGGGCGCCGTACGGTTCGAGCTCACGGAGCTCGTCGCGCACGGGCACCCAGTCGGGCACGCCCATGCGCTACTCCCCTGCTCGATCGGTGCGCCTCATGGTGCGCACCGTGACGGCAGCGCCGTGCGACGGCAGGTCCTCGGCGGCGGCCAGGTGCACCACGTGGTCGCCCACGTCGCGCAACGCTTGTTCGGTGTACGTGACGACCTGCACGTTCTTGCAGAACGCGCGTACCGAGAGTCCCGACGCGTGGCGCGCGGACCCACCGGTGGGCAGCACGTGATTGGAGCCCGCGACGTAGTCGCCGAGCGAGACGGGTGTGTACGGGCCGACGAAGACGGCACCGGCGTTGACGATGCGCTCCGCGACGTCGGCGGCGTCGGCGGTGTGGATCTCGAGGTGCTCGGCGGCGAAGTCGTTGGCGACGTCGACGGCCTGGTCGACGTCGCGGACGAGCACGATCGCGGACTGCTGTCCGTCGAGGGCCGTCCGGATGCGTTCGGCGTGCTTGGCGGCCGGAATCTGGCGGTCGAGCTCGGCGGCCACAGCGTCTGCGAGTGACTCGCTGCCGGTGACGAGCACGCTGGCGGCCATCGGGTCGTGCTCGGCCTGGCTGATCAGGTCGGCGGCCACGAACACCGGGTCGGCGGTGTCGTCGGCGATGATCGCGATCTCGGTGGGCCCGGCCTCGCTGTCGATCGCCACGGTGCCCTGCAGGTACCGCTTGGCCGCAGCGACATAGATGTTGCCCGGGCCGGTGATGAGGTCGACCGGCTCGATCGATCCGCCCGTGGCCGTTGTCCCGTACGCCAGCATCGCGAGCGCCTGGGCACCGCCGGCGGCGTAGACCTCGTCGATGCCGAGCAACGCGCACGCCGCGAGGATCGTCGGGTGCGGCAGACCGTTCGCGTCGGCCTGCGGCGGTGATGCGAGGGCGATCGACCCCACCCCGGCGACCCGGGCGGGTACGGCATTCATGACGACGGTGCTGACCAGCGGCGCGAGGCCGCCCGGCACGTACAGACCGACGCGCGACATCGGCACGATGCGTCGTTCGACCGTGGCGCCGTCGGCGACCTGCGTGATGACGGTCTGCTCGAGCTCGGCCTCACACGTGCGCCGTAGCCGGGCGATCGACTCCTCGAGGCCCGCGCGAACGTCCGCGTCGAGCGAGTCTGCGGCTCGCGCGAGCTCGGCCGGCTCGACCCGCAGCGCGCTCGGGCGCACCCGGTCGAACCGTTCGCCGTACTCGAGAACGGCCTCCTCACCGCGCCGTCGGACGTCCTCGCACAGGGGCGCGACGATCTCCAGGGCGTGGTCCACGTCGAGCTGGGCGCGTGGAAGCACCCCGTCGTCGTGGCGCAGATCGAGTCGTCGGATCACGGCCGTAGTCTACGGAGGCTCCAGGAGGTGCTCGGTCATCGGCTCGGACGGCTCGTCCTCGCTGCGATCGAGCCAGGCCGACACCAGCAGCCCGAGGAGCGCCAGCATCGGCCACACGAGGAACGGCGCCACCGCATCGATCGCCAGAGGAGCCGGCAGGCGGTCGCCGAGTGATGGGTCGGGCGCGTCGCGCGGGTGGGGTGGCCCGAGCGCGACGCCCATCCTCCACGCGAGCACGGCAGCGGCTCCGGCCACGGCGCCGAACACCGGCACAAGCACCCAGCCAAGCTCGCGCAAGGCGTGTCCGGCGGCCCAGCCCCATCCGAAGCTCAGGGCTGCGCCGACGCCCACGAACGTGACCACCACGGCGAACTGCCCGCGCGCCGCCTCCTCGGTGAGGACGATGCCCTGCGCCGTGACCTGCCACTCCGAAGGATCGGCCAGCCAGAGCCAGAGCAGGCCGCCGAGGACGCCGAGCGCGAGCATGCCCGCCGACCAGAGCACGACGCGCCGCACGCCAGGCACGGCGTTCACGCCAGGCACTGTGTTCACGACAGACAATCCGGCCCCAGCAACTCCTTGAGATCGGCGATGAGCGCCGAGGAGGGCTTGACCCGCAGTGAGTCGTCGAGCCGCATGACCTTGACGCCATCGTTGCCGACCAGCCGCAGGTGGACCGCCGTGACCCCGGGGTGGGCCGCGAGCACCTGCTTGAACCGGTTGACGATGTCGCTGGTGCACCGCGCGACCGGCAGGCTGACGACGACCGGAGCGTCAGTGGATCCGGTGCTCATGGCCGGCACCGTGATCTCGATGGCGCTGATGTCGAGGCCGTCGTCGGTGCGGCGCACCCGACCCTTGATGACGACGACCGTGTCGGGCACGAGAGCCGGCGCGGCGAGCTGATAAGCGGCCGGGAACACCAGGACGTCGAGGGCGCCCTCGAGATCCTCCACGGTGACCGTGGCCCAGGTGTCGCCCTTGCGGCTGAGCTTGCGCTGCACACCGGTGATCAGGCCGCACAGGCGCACGGTGCTGCCGTCGGGCCGTTCGGTGTCGGTGACCAGCTGGCCGATGGTGCAGTCGCTGCTGGCGCGCAGCACGTGCTCGAGGCCGAGGAGCGGATGGTCGGAGACGTAGAGGCCGAGCATGTCGCGCTCGAACGCCAGCAGCTGGGTCTTCTCCCACTCGGGCATGGTCGGCACGGTGACGGAGATGCCGGTGAGCGCGTCGTCCATGCCGCCGAACAGGGAGTCCTGGCCGATCGCGGCGTTGCGCTTGAGGTCGATGTAGACGTCGACGGCGTCCTCGGCGACCGTGGTGAGGGCACGACGCTGGTGGCCGAGCGAGTCGAACGCGCCGGCCTTGATGAGCGAGTCGAGCACCCGCTTGTTGCACACGTGGGCCGGCACCTTCTCGAGGAAGTCGGTGAAGTCGGTGTAGGCGCCGCCCTCCTCGCGCCCGGCCACGATGCCGGCCACCACGTTGTCGCCGACGTTGCGGATGGCCGACAGACCGAACCGGATGTCGTCGCCGACGGACGTGAAGTTGGACGACGACTCGTTGACGTCCGGCGGAAGCACCTGGATGCCGAGCCGACGGCACTCGTTGAGGTAGATGGCCGACTTGTCCTTGTCGCCCTTGACGCTGGTGAGCAGGGCCGCCATGAACTCGGCCGGGTAGTTGGCCTTGAGGTAGGCGGTCCAGTACGACAGCACGCCGTACGACGCCGAGTGCGCCTTGTTGAAGGCATAGTCGGCGAACGGCACGAGGACGTCCCAGAGCGCTTTCGTGGCGGGGGCGGAGTGCCCGTGTGCCGCCATACCCTCGGAGAACGGCACGTACTCCTTCTGCAGGATCTCGGCCTTCTTCTTGCCCATCGCCCGCCGCAGGTTGTCGGCCTGTCCGAGCGTGAACCCGGCGAGCTCCTGGGCGATCTGCATCACCTGCTCCTGGTAGACGATCAGGCCATACGTAGTGCCCAGGATCTTCTCCAGCGGCCCGGCGAGCTCGGGATGGATCGGCGTGATCTCCTGCTTGCCGGTCTTGCGCTTGGCGTAGTTGGTGTGGCTGTCGGCACCCATCGGGCCGGGACGGTAGAGCGCAATGACCGCGGAGATGTCCTCGAAGTTGTCGGGCTGCATGGCGCGCAACAGCTGGCGCATCGGCGCACCGTCGAGCTGGAAGACCCCGAGGGTGTCGCCCCGGCCGAGCAGGGCGTACGTGGCGGCGTCGTCGAACGGGAGCTCCTCGAGCACCAGGTCGACGTCACGGTTGGCCTTGATGTTGTCGACGGCGTCGTCGAGCACCGTGAGGTTGCGCAGACCCAGGAAGTCCATCTTGACCAGCCCGAGCGCCTCGCACATCGGGTAGTCGAACTGGGTGATGATCGCGCCATCCTGCTCGCGCTTCATGATCGGCACGATGTCGATCAGCGGCTCGCTGCTCATGATGACGCCGGCCGCGTGCACGCCCCACTGCCGGATCTGCCCCTCCAGGCCGACGGCGGTGTCGTAGATCTTGCGCACCTCGGCGTCGCTCTCGTGGAGCTCACGGAAGTCGCGGCCGTCGCTGTAGCGCTTGTGCGCAGGGTCGAAGAGCTCCTTGAGCGTGACGCCCTTGCCCATGACGTCGGCCGGCAGCGCCTTGGTGATGCGCTCTCCCATCGAGAACGGGTAGTCGAGCACGCGGTTGGCGTCCTTGATGGCGGCCTTGGACTTGAGCCGCCCGAACGTGGCGATCTGCGCAACCCGCTCGGAGCCGTACTTGTCGCTGACGTACTGGATGACCTCACCGCGGCGACGCTCGTCGAAGTCGATGTCGAAGTCGGGCATGGAGGGTCGCTCGGGGTTGAGGAACCGCTCGAAGATCAGGCCGTGCTCCAGCGGGCAGAGGTCGGTGATGCGCAGCGCGTAGGCCGCGATGGAACCCGCGCCGGAGCCACGCCCGGGGCCGACCCGGATCCCGTGGTCCTTGGCCCAGTTGATGAAGTCTGCGACCACCAGGTAGTAGCCGCAGTAGCCCTTGTCGCGGATGACCTGCAGCTCCATCTCGGTGCGCGCCTTGACCTCGTCCGACGGAGTGGCCCCGTACCGGTGCTCGATGCCCCGCCACACCTCCTCGACGAACCAGGTCTCCTCGGTGTGCCCAGCGGGGACGTCGGCGCGGGCCATGTAGCCGCCGTTGGACTCGGCGAACTCGACCTGGCACCGCTCGGCGATGAGCAACGTGTTGTCGCACGCCTCCTTGAGGTCGTGCTTGTCCTCCCACAGCGAGCGCATTTCCTCGGCGGACTTGATGTAGTAGCCGTCACCCTCGAACTTCATGCGCTTGGGATCGGAGATGGTGGTACCAAGGCCGACGCACAGCAGGGCGTCGTGGGCCTCACGGTCGTTGGCGTGGACGTAGTGGGAGTCGTTGGTGGCGATGACCGGGAGGCCGAGGTCCTGACGGAGACGCAGCAGGTCGTCGCGGACGCGCTTCTCGATGTCGAGACCGTGGTCCATCAGCTCGAGGTAGAAGTTGTCCTTGCCGAAGATGTCTTGGAACTCCGCAGCCGAGGCCCTCGCCTTCTCGTAGCTGCCGATGCGCAGCCACGTCTGGATCTCACCCGACGGGCAGCCCGTGGTGGCGATGATGCCGCTGCCGTACTCCTGAAGCAGCTCCCTGTCGGCACGCGGCTTGTAGTAGTAGCCCTCGAGGCTGGAGCGGGACGACAGCCGGAACAGGTTGTGCATGCCCTCGGTGGACTCCGCGAGCATCGTCATGTGCGTGAAGGCACCGCCACCGGAGACGTCGTCGTCGCCACCCTTGTTCCACTGCACACGCTTCTTCTCGCTGCGGTGCGTGTCGGGCGTGAGATAGGCCTCCATGCCGATGATCGGCTTGACTCCCGCGGCACGTGCCTGGGCGTAGAAGCCGAAGGCGCCGTGGACGTTGCCGTGGTCGGTCATCGCGATGGCCGGCATGCCCAGCTCGGCGGTGCGTTCGAAGAGCGGGCCGAGGAGCGCGGCACCGTCGAGCATCGAGTATTCGGTGTGCACATGCAGGTGCACAAAGGACGAATCGCTCGACACGACGCGGGGCTCCTCTGGCGACTTGGGCCGGTGATGGCTGGGGCTGGTGGCTGGAGACTCTCAGCCTATTCGAGGTCCATGACGACATGGCGGAGACGCGCTGTCTCGTATCATCGGGCGTGGGCACCGTCCACCCTGGGAGGCATCGTGCTCGATCGCCTGGCTCGCGAGATCTACGAAAGACTCGGCCACCGCTACCGGCTGATCTTCTTCCTGGCCGAGGAAGGCGCCGCGCTGAGCGTCGCGACCTTCGCGGTGTACCTGATCGCGTCCTACTACGATCCGAGCCCGTCCGACCTGCTGTTCCTGCTCGTCATGGGCTGGGTCTTCACCCTCTCCGCGGTCTTCTGGGCTCTGTGGCGCGGCAATCCGTACCTCGAGCGCGTGGTCGCCTGGCAGGACTCGGCCGCGCCGAGCATCGGTGACTCGGTGGCAGCGTGGGACGCGGCGACCAACTTTCCGATCAGGAGCTTCCGGGCGAACTCCCTGACGGTGGCCACGATCGCTGCGGTCCCGATGATCGTGCTCATCGAGCTGCGGCTCGAGCTGCCGGTGACCGCCACCCCGGTGCTGCTCCTGGCGATCCTGATGCCAGTCGCGTACGCCACGGTGCTCAACTACTTCATCGCCGAGCTGATCATGCGTCCGGTGATCGAGGACATCGCCGCGGTGCTGCCCGACGACTTCCCGTTCAAGGCGGACGGGCTGCTGATCCGCAAGCGGCTGAAAATCCTGCTGCCGATCTTCACCGTGTGGGTGGGGTTCGTCGTCGCCGCGCTGATGACGGGTCATGGTGGGACGCCGATGCTGGCCTGGAGCGTCGCCGCGGCGGTCGTGGTCGGGCTCTTCTTCTCCTTCGAGCTGACGGTCCTGCTGTCGCGCTCGGTGACCGCACCGATCGCCGCCCTCCGGCGTGGCGTGGCCAGCGTCCGCGACGGCGACTACGACGCCCGGGTTCCGGTCGTCACCAGCGACGAGCTCGGTGAGCTCTCGCACGACTTCAACACGATGGCGGCCGGCCTCCAGGAGCGCGAACGCATGCGGGAGGCGTTCGGCACCTACCTCGACCGAGACATCGTCCAGCTGATCCTGTCCGGCCAGTTCCCCAAGGACGGTGTCGAGGTCACGGCCTCCATCATGTTCGTCGACGTCCGCGGATTCACGACGTTCGCGGAGCAGTCCGAGGCGACCGAGGTCGTCGCAGCCCTCAACGAGCTGTTCGAGACCGTCGTGCCGATCGTGTCGGATCACGGTGGTCACGTCGACAAGTTCCTCGGTGACGGGCTCCTGGCGATCTTCGGCCCTCCGGAGGGATTCGACGACCACGCCGACCGGGCCGTGGCGGCCGGGCAGGAGATCGTCGCCAGCGTCAACCGGCCCGACGCAACGCTGCGTATCGGCGTGGGGATCAACACCGGTCCGGTGGTCGCCGGCTCGATCGGCGGAGCCGGCCGCCTCAACTTCAGCGTGATCGGCGACTCCGTCAACGTCGCGGCCCGCGTCGAGAGCGCCACGCGCGACACCGGCGACGACCTGCTCGTCACGCAGGCCACCCGCGACGCCCTCAGACGCCCGCTCGAGCTGGTGTCGCGCGGGACCGTGGAGCTGAAGGGCAAGACCGAGCCCGTCGAGGTGCTGGCCGCCGTGCCACAGAGGACGGTCGAGACTCCCGAGGCTGCACAAGCGCCGGCTCAGCGCTGACCGCCGGCTCGGCTCATACCTGCTGGTACGTGCTCAGGAACGTGCCGAGACGCTGGATCGCCTCCGCGAGGTCGCGCGCCCACGGCAGGGTGACGATGCGCAAGTGGTCGGGGTCGGGCCAGTTGAAGCCCGTGCCCTGTGTGAGCAGGATCTTCTCGCTCAGCAGCAGATCGAGCACGAGCTGCTGGTCGTCCTTGATCGGGTAGACCTCCGGGTCGAGCCGCGGGAACACGTACAGCGCACCCTTCGGCTCGACGACGCTGACGCCGGGGATCTTGCGCAGCTCGGCCACGGCGGTGTCGCGCTGCTCGAGCAGGCGCCCGCCGGGCAGGATCAGCTCCTTGATGCTCTGGTAGCCGCCCAGTGCCACCTGGATGGCGTTCTGCGCCGGCACGTTCGGACACAGCCGCATCGACGCCAGCAAGGTGATGCCCTCGAGGTAGTCGCGGGCGTTGTCCAGCGGTCCGGTGACCACGAGCCATCCCGCCCGGTAGCCGCAGACCCGGTAGGCCTTCGACAGTCCGTTGAACGTGAGCGTCAGCACGTCGTCGGCGACGCTCGCGAGCGGCACGTGCACGGCGTCGTCGTAGAGGACCTTGTCGTAGATCTCGTCGGCCATCAGGACGAGCCCGTGGCGCCGGGCGAGATCGGCGATGCCCACGAGGGTCTCGCGCGAGTAGACCGCGCCGGTGGGGTTGTTCGGGTTGATGACGACGATCACCTTCGTGCGGTCGGTGATCTTGGACTCCAGGTCCTCGAGGTCCGGGTTCCAGTCGGTCGACTCGTCGCAGCGGTAGTGCACCGGGACACCGCCGGCCAGGTTGGTGACGGCCGTCCACAGCGGGTAGTCGGGAATCGGGATAAGCACCTCGTCGCCGTTGTCGAGGAGGGCCTGCAGCGCGAGCGAGATGAGCTCAGAGACCCCGTTGCCGAGCCAGACGTCGTCGATGCCGATCGTCGGGAAGCCGTCCTGGAGCTGGTAGTGGTGCACGACGGCGCGGCGCGCGGACTGGATGCCCCGCGAGTCGGAGTAGCCCTGCGCGGTCGGCAACCCGGCGATGACGTCCTGCAGGATCTCGGCCGGGGCGTCGAAGCCGAACGGCGCGGGATTGCCGATGTTCAGCTTGAGGATCCGGTGTCCCTCGGCCTCCAGGGCGGCCGCGCGCGCACTGACGGGTCCGCGGATGTCGTACAGGACATCCCTCAGCTTCCCAGACTGTTGCACTGGCTGGCGCTCGGGCGTGGACATGCGCACATTCTCCCAGACGGTCCTCAGTGGCCGAGGGACTCCACGACCTCGGCGGTCGGCAGGCCGGCCAGGGTGACGCCCGGGAGCATCAGCTTGGAACGGCGAACGCCCGAACCGATGACGAGCACCGGCCCGGCGGCGACCTGGGCGTCGACGAGTACGCGCCAGTCGTCCGGCAGCCCGATCGGGGTGATCCCGCCGAACTCCATGCCGGTGCGCTCCACTGCGTCGTCGCGACCGAGGAACGTCGCCTTGCGGACGTCGAGGCGTCGACGCACGACGTTGTTGACGTCGACGCGCGTCGTGGCGAGCACCATGCACGCGGCCACTCGCTCGTCGCCCTCACGCTTGCCGGCCACGACGACGCAGTTGGCGAGCGTCTCGGGTGGAAGGTCGTAGGCCTCCTGCGTCAGGGCGGTGTCAGAGAGGTCGGGGTCGACCTCCACGACGCCCACATGATCGAGCAGCCCCCACCGCTCGAGCGCGGCGAAGGTGGGGGCCCCGACCAGCTCGGGTGCCGACGCGACCGGCACCGACGTGAGCCTCCCGACCGAGTACGTCCCCATCAGTCGAGGTCGCGCACGGCGTCGAGGGCGTGCTGCAGGTCGTCGGGGTAGGGCGACTCGAACTCGACCCATTCCCCGGTGCGCGGATGCTCGAAGCCGAGGTGCACCGCGTGCAGCCACTGCCGTTCCAGGCCGAGTCGCTCGGCCAGCGTCGGGTCGGCGCCGTACTGCAGGTCGCCGACGCAGGGATGCTTGAGGGCGCTCATGTGGACCCGGATCTGATGCGTGCGGCCGGTCTCGAGCTTGATGACGAGCAGGCTCGCGAAGCGGTGCGCCTCGAGCGTGTCGTAGTGCGTGATGCTCGCCCTCCCGTCGGCCCGCACGGTGAACTTGAAGTCGTGCTTCGGGTGGCGGGCGATCGGGGCGTCGACGGTGCCGGTGTGCGGGTCCGGGTGGCCCTGCACCAGCGCGTGGTACGTCTTGTCGACCGACCGCGTTCGGAACGCCTGCTTGAGGACCGTGTAGGCGTGCTCCGACTTGGCGACGGTCATCAGGCCGCTGGTGCCGACGTCGAGCCGCTGCACGACTCCCTGTCGTTCCCCCGCCCCCGACGTCGAGATCCGGACGCCCGCTCCCGCGAGGTGCCCGACCACGGTCGGCCCGCTCCACCCGACGCTCGGATGGGCCGCGACACCCACCGGCTTGTCGACGACCACGATGTCGTCGTCCTGGAACACGATCTCCATACCCTCGACCTCTTCGGCCACGACGGAGACCGTGCGGGGCGCCGGGATCGACGCCTCGAGGATGGAGCCCGGCTCGACCCGCTCCGACTTCTGCGGCGGACGTCCGTCGAGCGTGACGAGGCCATCGGCCACGAGCTCGCTCGCCCGGGTGCGCGAGAGCCCGAGCAGCCGGGCGAGTGCGACATCGACGCGCTCGCCGGCCAGCCCCTCCGGGACCGACAGCACCTTGTGGTCGAGCGGCTCGCTCATTCGGGGTCCCCCGGAAAGCGCGAGCCACCCGTGTGGGCACCTCGAGCGAGCGCAGGAACCGGCGAGCGGTTTTCTGGGGTGATCATCGTGAGCCGTCGAGGGAGACGCCGCGCCACGAGCGCAGGATGATTGTGATCGCCGCGAACGTCAGGGCGATGTCGGCGACGTTGAAGACCGGCCAGTGGGTCAGGTGCAGGAAGTCGACCACGTGGCCCCGCAACGGTGCCGGCTCGCGCAGGATGCGGTCGGTGAGGTTGCCGAGTGCCCCACCGAGCAGGAGTCCGAGACCGAGTGCCCACCAGCGGTCGCGGAGCCTCGTGGCGAGGCGCAGGACGGTGCCGACCACCACGAGCGCCACGAGGCTGAGCGCGAGCGTGAAGCCGGTGCCGGTGCTGAACGCGGCACCGGCGTTGCGGGTGAGCGTCAGCCAGAGGACGTGCGGAACGAGCGTGACCGACGAGCCGTCGTCGAGCCAGGCGACGGCCGCGACCTTGGTGACCTGGTCGAGCGCCCAGACGGAGACGGCGGCGACCCCGAAGAGGCCCACCGCGGCGCCGGAGGTCCGGACCTGCCCGGGCTCGTGACTCAGCGACGCTCCTCGCGCTGCTTGCACGTCATGCACAGCGTCGCGCGGGGAAAGGCCATCAGACGGCCCTTGCCGATGGGTTCGCCGCACGACTCGCAGTGACCGTAGGTGCCGCGCTCGAGGCGGTCGAGCGCCTTCTCGGTCTGCAGCAACAGCTCACGCTGGTTCGCGGCGAGCGACATCTCCGCATCGCGCTCGAGGCTGGTGGAGCCCACGTCGGCCTGGTCGTTGCCCGCGCCGTCGACGCCGTCACGCAGGAGATCCTGCAGCTCCTTCGCGGAGAGGTCGAGCTCCTTGCGCAGCCGGACGAGGTCGTCCTCCAGCTCCTTGCGAACGGCCTTCTTCTCCGCGGCGGTCCACGGCTTCTCGTTCGCACGCACGGCCAGAGTGGTCTTCGGCATGCCGGGACAGTAGACCGCCCCGGGGTCAAAGGCAACTCGCCGCGCTGTAGTCGCCTGATGGGCACGGATGGGACTCCCTCGGCGCCGCCGTAGACTTCCGCTCGTGACCTCGACCGATGGCGTGCGCCCCGCGTACCGCCCCGTCCCGGCCCATGTCGACCTACCCCAGCTCGAGCGCGAGATCATCGAGCTGTGGGCCGAGCAGGGCACGTTCGAGGCCACCCTGAAGGCCACCGAGGACGCCCCGCGATGGACGTTCTACGAGGGGCCGCCGACAGCCAACGGAACCCCGGGCACGCACCACGTCGAGGCCCGCGTGTTCAAGGACGTCTTCCCCCGCTTCAAGACCATGCAGGGACTGCACGTGGAGCGGAAGGCCGGTTGGGACTGCCACGGCCTGCCGGTCGAGATCGCGGTCGAGAAGGAGCTCGGCTTCAACGGCAAGCCCGACATCGAGGCGTTCGGTATCGCGGAGTTCAACGCCCAGTGCCGCGAGGCGGTGATGCGCAACGTCGATCTCTTCGCCGAGATGACCGACCGCATGGGCTACTGGGTCGACATGTCCGACCCGTACCGGACGATGGACTCGGCCTACGTCGAGAGCGTCTGGTGGGCGCTGACGCAGATCTTCGACCAAGGCTTGCTGGTCGAGGACTTCCGTGTCGCTCCGTACTGCCCGCGCTGCGGCACCACGTTGTCCGACCACGAGCTCGCCCAGGGCTACGAGACCATCACCGACCCGTCGATCTACGTGCGGTTTCCCGTCACGTCAGGCCCTTACGCCGGAAAGGCGTCGCTGCTGATCTGGACCACCACACCCTGGACGCTGGTCTCCAACGCCCTCGTCGCGGCCAAGGACGACGTCACCTATGTCACCGCCGGCAACGGCACCGAGACCGTCATCGTGGCCGAGCAGCTTGTCGAGCACGCACTCGGTGACGGCTGGACGGTCGAGGACTCGTTCACCGGAGCCGACATGGTCGGCTGGACGTACCAGCGGCCGTTCGAGATCGTCGACTGGCCCGAGCGTGTCGAGGGTCCACCGGCGCCGGAGGCGTTCCCTGACGGAGTGCCGAAGGCGCACTATGTCGTCACCGAGGACTACGTCACCACCACCGACGGCACCGGCCTCGTGCACCAGTCGCCTGCGTTCGGCGAGGACGACTTCGCGTCGGTGCGCCGCAACGGCATCGCCATGGTCAACCCCATCGACGAGGCCGGCCACTTCGAGGAGGGCCTCGACCTCATCGGCGGTGCGTTCTTCCGCGACGCCAACGACGCCCTGCTCACCGACCTCACGCAACGCGACCTGCTGTTCCACCAGCTGCCGTACGAGCACTCGTACCCGCACTGCTGGCGGTGCCACACGCCGCTTCTGTACTACGCCCTCCCGGCCTGGTACATCCGCACGACCGCGATCAAGGACGACCTGCTGGCGCAGAACGAGGCGACCGACTGGTTCCCGGGCACGATCAAGCACGGCCGGTACGGCGACTGGCTGAACAACAACATCGACTGGGCACTGTCACGCAACCGCTACTGGGGCACACCGCTGCCCATCTGGCGCAACGACGAGGACCCCTCGCGGGTGGTCTGCGTCGGATCCCTGGCCCGGCTGGCCGAGCTCACCGGCCGCGACCTGTCCGACCTGGACCCGCACCGTCCGTTCATCGACGAGATCACGTTCGAGATCGAGGGCGAGACGGGCACGTACCGCCGGGTCCCGGAGGTCATCGACGCCTGGTTCGACTCCGGCTCCATGCCGTTCGCGCAGTGGGGCTATCCGCATGTCCCGGGGTCGGTCGAGAAGTTCGAGCGCGCCTACCCGGCGCAGTACATCTGCGAAGCCATCGACCAGACCCGCGGCTGGTTCTACTCGCTGATGGCGGTCGGCACGCTCGTGTTCGAGCGCAGCTCCTACGAGTCCGTGGTGGTCCTCGGCCACATCCTCGCCGAGGACGGGCGCAAGATGAGCAAGCACCTCGGCAACATCCTGCTCCCCATGCCGCTCATGGACGAGCACGGCGCCGACGCCCTGCGCTGGTTCATGGCCTGCTCCGGATCGCCCTGGTCGGCCCGCCGCATCGGGCACACCGCCCTCTCGGAGATCGTGCGTAAGGTCCTGCTGACGTACTGGAACACGGTCGCCTTCCACGTCCTCTACGCGCGCTCCGAGGGGTGGGCACCCGACGGCACGGCTCCGCCGGTCGCCGAGCGCGAGGTGCTGGACCGCTGGCTGCTCTCGGAGGTCAACACGCTCGTCGGCGACGTCACGACGGCTCTGGAGAAGTTCGACACGCAGGACGCCGGGATCCGGATCGCGCGCTTCATCGACGACCTGTCCAACTGGTACGTGCGACGCAGCCGTCGCCGGTTCTGGCGTGGCGACGTCTCGGCCTTCGCCACACTGCACGAGACGCTCGACGTCCTGACCCGCCTGCTGGCACCGCTCACGCCGTTCATCGCCGAACGGGTGTGGCAGGACGTCATCGCACCCGTCACTCCCGGCGCGCCCTCCTCCGTCCATCTCGCGGCCTGGCCGGAGGTCGAGGCCGACCTGGTGGTCGACGGCCTCGCCGGGCAGGTCGACCTCGCCCGCCGTGTCACCGAGCTCGGTCGTGCCGCCCGCGCCGAGGCGAAGGTCCGCACCCGCCAGCCCCTGCGCCGGGCCCTGGTCGCGTCGTCCGCGTGGTCACGGCTCGGTGACGACCTGCGCGCCCAGGTCTGCGAAGAGCTCAACATCGGCTCGCTGGAGTCGCTGGCGGACGCCGCCGGCGACCTCGTCGACCACTCGGCCAAGGGCAACTTCCGTTCGCTGGGCAAGCGTTTCTCCCAGGAGACCCCGAAGGTCGCGGCCGCCATCGCGGCGGCGGACGCGCGTGCGCTCGCCGAGTCCCTCGCGTCCACGGGCGAGGCCGTGGTGGAGGTCGACGGTCAGGCGGTGACGGTCGGACCCGACGACGTCATCGTCGCCGAACGGCCCCGCGAGGGCTGGTCCGTCGTCAACGACCAGGGAGAGACGGTGGCACTCGACCTCGAGCTCGACGACGAGCTGCGGCGCGCCGGACTCGCCCGCGAGGTCGTCCGGGCCGTGCAGGAGGCGCGCAAGGCGTCCGGCCTGGAGATCACCGACCGCATCACCCTGCGATGGACGGGCGGCGACGACATCGCGACGGCGCTCCGCGAGCACGCGGACGAGATCGCCGACGAGGTGCTCGCGGTCAGCGTCACCGAGGACGCGTCAGCCGCCGATCCCTCGACCAATCAGTACCGGGACGACGACCTCGGGCTGAGCTTCTCGCTCGCGAAGGCCTGACGACAGCGAAAGAGCCGCCACCGGTCGGTGACGGCTCTTCCGAGAGTGCTCGGTGTTCTAGATCGAGCCCGTGTCCTCGTCGCCGAGCAGCGACCGGAGACGACGCGGTGACGCGTCGGCCGGCGCCTGCACCGCCGAGGTGGAGTTGGAGTTCTCGTTCGCCGCGAGCTGGTCGAGCTGGCTCTGGAAGTAGTTCTTGAGCCGGGCCCGGTACTCGCGCTCGTAGGCCCGCAGGTGCTCGACCTCGCGCTGGAGCTCGTAACGCTCGCGCTCGATCGTGGCAACGGCCTGCTGACGACGCTCGTTGGTCTCGTCGTCGAGCTTCTGCGCCCGGATGCGCGCGTCGGTCTCGAGACGATCGGCCTTGCCGCGGGACTCGTTGGTGATGCGCTCGGCCTTGGCGCGAGCCTCTCCGACGATGCGGTCGGCCTCCTCCTTCGCCTGCTCCATGAGCTGGTCGGCGTTGGTGGACGCGATCTCGAGCAGGCGGGCGGCCGCGACGGACGCGTCGCCCATCGTGGGGGTGGTGGCCGCGGGGCCCGTGGGCACCGACGACAGCGACGGGATGGACGGTTCGGGCTCAACCGCGCGGATCGGCTCGGGCTCGGGTGCGGGGGGCGCGGGTTCCGGCTCGGGCTGGACCGCGGGCTGGGGGGCCGTCTGCTGAACGGGGATGAGACCGGTGGGCTCGCCGGTTGATGCGGCGGCGACCTTGGCGCGGAGCTCGTCGTTCTCGACGGTCAGTCGTTCGAGCTCGGCCTCGACCTCGTCGAGGAACTGGTCGACCTCGCCCATGTCGTAACCCTCGCGGAGACGGACCGGAGTGAAGCGCTTGTTGCGCACGTCTTCGGGCGTCAGCGGCATGAGTACACCTCGTGATATCGGGTAGTCAAAGACTCTGTAGGGGCCAACGGTACTCCGTGGATCTTTACTTCTGCCACATACGTCCCGATCTGGACGTGAGGACGGGCACGTCAGCGCAGATCGGGGCTAAAACATCGTGCGTTCGACGACGATCTGGATGATGTAGATACCGATCAGCAGGATCATCGGAGACAGGTCGAGAGCGGCTCCACCGAGGCGGATCGGCGGGATGACCCCACGCACCGCGCGCAGCGGCGGATCGGTGACGGAGTAGAGCGCCTCGCAGAACGCGGCGACGAGTCCCTGAGGACGCCACGACCGCGCCAGAAGCTGGACCCAGTCGAGAACGAACCGTGCGAGCAGCAGGACGATGGCCACCCAGAGGACGAAGAGAATGACCTGGCCGACAACCTCCATGCGTCAGCTCTGGTTGTAAAAGCCGCCCGCGGCGATGCGCTGCCGGTCCTCGTCCGTCACCTCGACGTTGGCGGGCGACAGCAGGAACACCTTGGCGGTGACACGGTTGATCGAGCCGTGAACGGCGAAGACCAACCCGGCGGCGAAGTCGACCAGGCGCTTGGCGTCGTCGTCGTCGATCTCGGACAGGTTCATGATGACCGGGACGCCGGAGCGGTAGTGCTCACCGACCGTGCGGGCGTCGTTGTACGTACGCGGCGTGACGGTCTCGATGCGGTAGAAGTCCGAGGCGGACTCGGTCGATCGCAGACCACGGCCGTACTCGCCGGACCGCTCCCCACGACGGTGCTCCTCGATGTTCGAGACGGTGGTAGGACGGACGACCGCAGGACGCCGCTCGTGCTCGCGCTTGACCGGCACGGGCGTGGAGGGCTCGTCGTCGTCGAAGTCGTCATCGAAGTCGGCCTGCTCGACGAGGCCGAGGTACTCGCCTACTTTTCGCATTGCGCCAGCCATGGTGATCTCCGTCGTCGATCCGTGTCAGATGTGACACCTGTGACACTACCGGAGCGCAGGCCGCTCCCCGAGGATCAAACGCCCGATGCGCAGGTGTGTCGCGCCTGCCCTGACAGCCGTCTCGAAGTCGTCGCTCATGCCGGCCGAGACCACGCCGGCGTCCGGGTGGTCGGACCGCAGCCGCTGCGAAAGGGCGACCAGCTCGTCGAACACTGGAGCCGGATCGGCGCCGAGCGGTGCCACCGTCATCACCCCGTCCAGGCGCAGGTGAGCATCCTCGGCGATCATGTCCGCAAGCTCGGCGACAGCGGACGGATCGGCACCGGATCGATCCGGCCTCTCCGGCCCGAAGTCGACCTGCACGAGGCACCCGAGCCCGCGTGCCGCGGCCTCGGCTCCCCGGGAGAGCGAGCGCACCAGCTTGGGCCGGTCGACGCTCTGCACCACGTCGGCGTACCGCGCCACCGCGCCGGCCTTGTTGGTTTGCAGCCCGCCCACGAAATGGCGGCGGACCGAGTGGGTGACCTCCGCCCACTTGTCCTCGGCTTCAGGGTGGCGGTTCTCGCCGACGTCGGTGATGCCGAGCTCGGCCAGCAGGTCGACGTCGGACGCGGGGTAGGTCTTCGTGACCACGACGAGGGTGAGCTCCTCACGAGAGCGACCGGCGTCCACTCCGGCGGCCATGATGCGCTCCTCGACGGTCGCGAGGTTGGCCGCCAGCTCGTCGCGGCGGCTCATCGTGTCATTCATGGGCCGCTCGCAGCACGGCGAGGGCGGCGAAGCGGCCGCTGGCGTCACCCTCGCGGCGGTAGGAGAAGAAGCGCTCGTCCTCCATGGTGCACAAGTCGGCACCCACGTCGTGCACGACGACGTCGCGATCGGTCAGCTGGGCCACCACTCCGGCACCGATGTCAGCGGCCGGGGTGCCCCACGACGTGGTCGATCTGGCCTCGGGCACCGCGTCGGCCACCTCCGCCGCCATGGCGGCCGGCAGCTCGTAGCAACGGCCGCAGACCCGGGGCCCGACCCAGGCCTCGATCCGCGTGGCCCCGCGCTCACGCAACGCGTCAACGGCTGCCGGGACGACGCCGGCCACGAGGCCGGGGCGACCGCTGTGCACGACCCCGACCAGCTCCTCGTCGGGGACGGCCAGGACGACCGGGACGCAGTCGGCGACCCGCACCAGCAGGCCGAGCCCGACGACGTCGGTGAGCAGCGCATCGGCCTCCGGCTGGGTGCCGGCGACCTCGACCCACGCGACGTCGTGGCCGTGAACCTGGTGCATGGTGGCGACCGAGTCGACACCGCCGGCACGAGCGACCTCGGCCAACGTGTGGTCCACGGCTGCGGCGCTCAGGTCGATCGACCGATCGGTGAACGCGAGCTCGATCGGGCCACACGCGTCACGCAGGAGGAACACACCGCGACGCTACCCGAGCGGCGAGAACCGTCAGCGCAGGAAGTCGGGGATGTCGAGGTCGTCGCCGTACTCGGAGGGCGGCGGGTCGGCCGGGACGGTGACGGGCTGGCCGTCGAGCAGCGGATCGTGCGAGAGGTACGACTCCGCGGTGGGCGGCGAGTCGGACGGCGTCTCCTTGAGCAGCGCCGGCTGCGACGCGTCGCGCACCTTGGGCTCGCCACCGTCGAACCCGGCGGCGATGACCGTGACGCGCACCTCGTCGCCGAGGGCATCGTCGATGACGGCACCGAAGATGATGTTGGCGTCCTGGTGCACGGCGTCGGCGACCAGTCCGGCGGCCTCGTTGATCTCGAACAGGCCGAGGTCCGAGCCGCCGGCGATCGACAGCAGCACCCCGCGGGCACCCTCGATCGAAGCCTCGAGCAGCGGACTGGAGACCGCCATCTCGGCAGCGACCGCCGCCCGGTGGTCGCCACGTGCGGAGCCGATGCCCATCAGGGCCGAGCCCGCGTCGGACATGACCGACTTGACGTCGGCGAAGTCGAGGTTGATCAGGCCCGGCGTCGTGATGAGGTCGGTGATGCCCGACACGCCCTGGTGGAGCACCTGGTCGGCCTGGCGGAACGAGTCGAGCAGGCTCACGTTCGGATCGCTGATCGAGAGCAGGCGGTCGTTGGGGATGACGATCAGGGTGTCGACCTCCTCGCGCAGTCCCTGGATGCCGGTGTCGGCCTGCGAGGAGCGGTTGCGTCCTTCGAACGAGAACGGCCGCGTGACGACGCCGATGGTGAGGGCGCCCAGCGAACGGGCGATGCGGGCCACGACGGGCGCGCCGCCGGTGCCGGTGCCGCCGCCTTCGCCAGCGGTGACGAAGACCATGTCGGCGCCCTTGATGGCCGCCTCGATCTCCTCAGCATGGTCCTCGGCGGCACGCTTGCCGATCTCGGGGTTGGCTCCGGCGCCGAGGCCGCGGGTGGAGTCGCGGCCGACGTCGAGCTTGACGTCGGCGTCGCTCATGAGGAGGGCCTGCGCGTCGGTGTTGATCGCGATGAACTCGACGCCCTTCAGCCCGACCTCGATCATCCGGTTGACGGCGTTGACGCCGCCTCCGCCGATGCCGACGACCTTGATCACGGCGAGATAGTTCTGAACCGCCATGGTGCGTCCCTTCGTGAACTCTAACCCTGAAGTGGAGGTTTATAGTTATGTCAACCTGGTGTTGGGAATGACGTTACGGTCGACGGGCCGTCCGTCGGCGACGACACGCCGCTAGGACGTGCCTCCCTGTTCCGGTTCGAGGGACGCGCGGCGTCCGCGCTCGGCTGGCAAGGCAGAGGAGGGAGGCGCACCGGGGTGGGGGCACCTCCCACGCGCGCAGCGCGTAGGGGGCGGCGGCGACCGACGACAACGCCGCCAGGCGAGATGCGGCGTCGGGCGTACCCGGATCGGAACAGGGAGGCACGTCCTAGGTTCATGCACCAGTGCGTCAACGACGTGTCGTCGGCTGCTCTGGAGCGCTGACGTCGTAGCCGCGCGCCTTGATCTTCAGCAGCGAGCGCAGCACCGTCAGCTTCTGCTCGCCCTTGGCCGCACTCCCCCACGTGACGGTGCGGTTCTTGCCGAGCACCAGCAGCACCGAGTCCTTGGAGGCCACCTGCACGGACCTCACCTTCTTCAGCAGATCCGGATCGTCCGTGCGCAGCAGCTCGAGGACGGCCGCGGCACTCTCGAGCCCCTGCTGGCGTTGACGCGCGCTGAACGTCTCGACCTGCACCTCGACGAGGTCATGGGGTTCCTTCCGCAGCGTGCGGAAGTCGACGCCGTAGCGGTCGATCGCGCGGATCTCCCCGCCGGACAGCACCCAGCCGATCGGCTTGCGCTCGACGACCTCGATCCGGATCGTGCGGGGCCAGTGCCGCGACACCTCGACCTGGTCGATGCGGTCCAGCCCGGCCACCCTGGACTCGATCGCGAAGGTGTCGACCCGGGCCAGCGGCTGGCCGACACGCACGGCGGCGACCGAGCGGATCTCCGCCGGCTTGAGCGTCGTGGTGCCCTCGATCTCGATCCGGTTGACCGCCAGCGCGCTGGAGAACCAGACCACCCAGACGACCGCGCCGGCGGCCGCGACTCCGAGCAGGCCGAGCAGGATCCGGCGCACTCGGCGCCAGCGGACGGACCGGCGTCTCTCGGCGAACCGCTCTTCCTCGGTCATGACGACTCCAGCATGGCCAGAACCTGCGGGCCGACGGTGGTGATGTCGCCGGCGCCGAGGGTGAGCAGGAGATCGCCGGGTCGCAGCTCGGGCACGAGCAGTGCCGCCAGGGACTCGACCGGTCCGCCCAGGGTGGCGGCCGGACCGTCGACCGCGTCGACCACGAGCTGCGCTGTGACCGCGGGGTCCGGGTCCTCGCGGGCGAGGTACAGATCGGCCACCACGACTCGGTCGGCGGCCGAGAGCTCGCGGCCCATCGCCGCGCCGAACAGCCGGGTGCGGCTCACGAGGTGAGGCTGGTAAGCGACCACGAGCCGGCCGCCGTCGGCGAGGGCGCGGGCGGCTGCGAGGTCGGCCCGGATCTCGGTCGGGTGGTGGGCGTAGGAGTCGTAGACCCGCACTCCGGCGGCGTCACCGAGATGCTCCATGCGCCGGTTCGCGCCCGAGTACGTCGACAGCCCTTCCGCCAAGCCCCCTGGGTCGTGCCCGAGGACGACACCCGTGGCCAGTGCGAGAAGGGCATCCTGGGCGTAGTGGGCGCCGGGGACGGCCAGGGTGACGTCGACCAGCGGCGTGCCGTGGCGCTGGACCGAGAACGTGGTGCGACCGGCCCCGACAATGACGTCGGTCGCCCTGAAGTCCACGTCATCCGCCAGGCCCGTGGTCACGACCTCGAGCCCCTGCGCCTCGGCCACGGGGACAAGGGCACGCGCACCCGCGTCGTCGGCCCCCAGGACCACGAATCGCCGGACCGTGCGGATGAAGTCGTCGAAGGCCGCCGCGTAGGCCTCCTCGGTCCCCCAGATGTCGAGGTGGTCGACGTCGACGTTCGTGACGACGGCACCCTCGGGCTCATAGACGAGGAAGGCTCCGTCGCTCTCGTCGGCCTCGGCGACCAGCACCTCGCCGCGACCGATGCGGGCGTTGGTGCCGAGCCCCGCCACCTCGGCTCCGATCGCGAACGACGGGTCGGCTCCCGCGGCGACGAGCGCGCAGGTGAGCATCGCCGTGGTGGTGGTCTTGCCGTGCGTGCCGGCGACCGCCACCGTGCGGCGTCCTTCCATGACCGAGCGCAAGCCGGCGGAGCGCGGCCACACCCGTAGCCCGAGCCGCTGTGCCTCCACGATCTCCGGGTTGTCGTCGCGCACCGCCGTCGACGCGACGACGGTGTCGACGCCCGTGAGTTGTCCGGCCGCATGGCCGACGAAGCAGCTGATCCCCTCGTCGCGGAGCGCGCCGAGCACCGGTGAGTCGACCGCGTCGCTGCCGCTCACCTCGACGCCTTGCTGGGCCATCAGCCGGGCGATCGCCGACAGCCCGGCGCCGCCGATGCCGATGAAGTGGACGTGGCCGAGCCGGTCGACCGGCGGGATCTCGTCAGGGATCGGGATCCTCATCGAACGGCACTCATGACCATGTCGGCCAGGCGGACGTCGGCGTCGCGGCGCACCAGGTCGGAGGCCGCACTCGACATCACACCCAGTCGCCCAGGGTCGGTGACCAACGGCACGAGCACCCGGTCGATCCAGGTGGGCGTGAGCGCCTCGTCGTCGATGAGCAGCGCTCCCCCGGCCCGGACGACCGGATGCGCGTTGTGCGCCTGCTCGCCGTTGCCGATCGGCAGCGGGACGAACGCCGCCGGAAGGCCGACCGCGGCCACCTCGGTGACGGTGTTCGCACCGGCGCGGCACACGATGAGATCAGCGGCAGCGTAGGCGAAATCGATGCGGTCGATGAACCGCTCGACCACGTACAAAGGATCGCCCGGACGGCGCTCCACGACGACCTCCTCCGGGCGTCCGGCGGCATGCAGGACCTGGACGCCGGCGTCGGCGAGATCGTGCGCGGCAGCGGCCATCGCGAGGTTGATACGGCGGGCTCCCTGCGAGCCGCCCGTGACGAGGAGCGTCGGCCGGCCGGCCTCGAGGCCGAAGTACTCGCGGGCTTCGTCGCGCACCGCCGCCCGGTCGAGGCCCGAGATCTGGCGCCGGATGGGCAGGCCGACATACGTGGCGTGCGGAAGGTCCGTGCCGGGGAAGCTGGTGGCCACGTGCTCGGTGAACCGCGCGCCCAGCTTGTTCGCGATGCCCGGGATCGCGTTGCCCTCGTGCACGACGATCGGCACGTGTCGGCGACGGGCCACGAGATAGGCCGGCACCGAGACATAGCCCCCGAAGCCGACCACGACATCGGGACGCACGCGGTCGAACACGGCGGCCGTGGCCCTGGCCGCCTTGCCGAGCTTCAGGGGCACTTGGGCGAGGGCCTTGCCGGGACGACGCGGAAGCGGAACCGGCGGCACCAGCTCCAGGGCGAAGCCGGCTTCCGGCACGAGCGTGACCTCCAGCCCGCGGGGTGTGCCGAGGCAGGTGATCTCGACGTCGCGTTCGCGCAGGACGACCGCCGTCGCCAGCAACGGCGACGTGTGGCCCGCGGTTCCTCCGCCGGCGAGGAGGGCGCGCATCTGGGTCATCGCCTCCCGCTGGCCCGGTGTCCTCGCCGGCGCTGGCGGCGGGTCTTGCCGGCCTCGAGGGCACGCCGGGCGCCGGGCTCGGTCGTGGCGCAGTTGAGCAGGATGCCGCAGGCCACCAACGTGACCAGCAGACTGGACCCGCCGTACGACAGCAGCGGCAGCGGGATGCCGATGACCGGCAGGAGCCCGAGCACCATGCCGATGTTGATGATCGCCTGGGACATGATCCAGATGACGATGCCCGCCGCGGTGTAGCGCACGAACGGGTCGCGGGTGCGCGTGGCAGTGCGGATGCCGGCCACGGCGAGCAGCGCGAACAGGATGAGCACGACGAAGCTGCCGATCAGGCCGAGCTCCTCCCCGATGACGGCGAGGATGAAGTCGGTGTGGGCCTCCGGCAGCGCCCCCCACTTCTGCCGGCTGCCGCCCAGACCGACACCCCAGAACCCGCCGCGGGCGAACCCCATCATGCTGTGGATGGACTGGTAGCCGGCCTTGTCGGGATCGGCCATCGGGTTGAGGAAGCTCAGCATGCGCGTGACGCGTTCCTGCTCGATGGCCACGAAGAACACGCACACGACCGCGAACCCGGCGATGACCGCGCCCATCGGACGCCCCGGAAGGCCGACGACCCAGAGCATGCCGACGATGACGGCGAAGAGCACCAGTGCCGTGCCGAGGTCGCGCTGGCCGACGACGAGCGCCGCGACGCCGCCGGAGATGGGGACCATGGGCAGGATGATCGACCTCACCGAGCCCAGCTGACGCTGGCGGCGTGCGTAGAGGTCGGCGATCCACAGCACGACCGCGAGCTTCGCGAACTCCGACGGCTGCAGCTGCAGTGAACCGGGAAGCGGGAGCCAGTTGCGGTTGCCGTTGACCTCCAGGCCGACTCCCGGGATGAACGTCGCGACGATCAGCAGGATCGCGACGATGAGGAACGGCCGGATCAGCTTGCGCAACAGCGAGAGCGGAATCCGTGCCGCGATGACGGCGCCGACGAGCCCGACCACGGCGAACAGCGCCTGCCGCTCCACGATTGCGAAGGAGTTGTGGTCGTAGACGTTGTAGGCGAGCACGGAGCTGGCGCTCAGCACCATGATGAGGCCGAGACCGAGCAGCAGGCTCGACGTGCCGAGCACGAGCTGGTACGACGCCAGCGGCCTGTCGAGGGTCCGTCTGGTCGCCTCGACGATCGCGGGCGCGTGACGCTGTCCCGAGTGGGCCGTGCTGGCCATGCGTCCGCCCTTCAGGATCGTCGGCCGAGGCGTCCAACCGCCTCGGCGAAGGCGTCACCGCGAGCTCCGTAGTCGCGGAACTGGTCCATGGACGCGCATCCCGGAGCCAGCAGCACGGTGTCCCCCGGCCGTGCCATGTCCGTCGCGGACTTCACGACGCGGTCCATGAGGTCATCTTTCCCGGTCACGACCTCGACGACCGGCACATCCGGCGCGTGTCGCCCCAGCGCCTCGGCCACCACGGCGCGGTCGGCCCCGATCAGCACGACGCCGCGCAGCCGCTCGCGGGCCGCGAGGACGAGATCGTCGAACGTCGCACCCTTCGCCAGACCGCCGGCCACCCACACCGCCGAGTCGACGCCCATGAGCGAGGCGAGGGCGGCGTGCGGGTTGGTGGCCTTGGAGTCGTCGACGTAGCGGACGTCGCCGATCTCGGCGACCAGGGCGATGCGATGCGGAGCGTTTCGAAATGACCTCAGTCCGTGTCGAACCGAACTGGGCTTCACGCCGTGCGCTCGTGCAAGAGCTGCCGCTGCCAGGGCGTTGGCCACGACATGAGGGGCCGGATCGTGGAGGTCGCCCACGTGCCCGAGCTCCGCGGCCGTGCCCTGCCGGTCGTCGACGAACGCACGGTCCGCAAGCACGTCGTCGACGAGCCCGACCATGCCGGGCTCGGGGAGGCCGAGGGTGAACCCTACGGCGCGGGCGCCCGCGACGACGTCGGCCTCGCGGACCAACCGCTCGGTCCACGGGTCCTGCACGTTGTAGACGCAGGCCCGCTCGACGTTCTGGTAGACGCGGCCCTTGGCCGCGGCGTAGGCCTCGGGCGAGCCGTGCCAGTCGAGGTGGTCCGGCGCGACGTTGAGCACGACCGCCGACTCGGCGGCCACCGACGAGCTCCAGTGCAGCTGATAGCTCGACAGCTCGACCGCGAGCACGTCGGGACCGTCGGGATCCATGACGGCCTCGAGCACGGGCCGGCCGACGTTGCCGACGGCACCGGACCGCAGGCCCTCGGCCGAGAGCATCGCGTCGAGCATCTGCACCGTCGTGGTCTTGCCGTTCGTGCCGGTGACGCACAACCACGGTGCCGGGTCGTCTCCGCGCAGCCGCCAGGCCAGCTCGACCTCACCCCAGATCGGCAGCCCGCGAGCGGCCGCCTCGACGAGCAGCGGCGCGGACGGCGGCCATCCCGGCGACGTGACGACGAGGTCGACGGCCGCGGGCAGGGCGTCCGCGAGACCCATGCCGAGCCGGAGGTCCGCACCGAGGAACTCGAGCAGCTCGGCCTTCGCTGCATCCTCGGGCTCCTTCTCGTCCAGAACGGTCACCGAGGCGCCGAGGTGGACCAGGGTGTCGGCGGCCGCAAACCCGCTCACACCGAACCCACACACCGCCGCTCGCACGCCCTCCCACGACGACGTGCGATCGAGCCGGGCCGGGTCCGGCTGGTTCATACGCCGGCGACCCACTCCCAGTAGAAGATGCCGAGCCCGGTGATGACGGAGAGTCCTCCGATGATCCAGAACCGGACCACGATCGTGATCTCTGCCCACCCGAGCAGCTCGAAGTGGTGCTGCAAAGGGGCCATCCGGAAGATGCGTTTGCCCTTCGTGAGCTTGAAGTAGGCGACCTGCAGGATGACCGACGCGGTGATCGCGACGAACAGGCCGCCGACGACGATGAGCAGAAGTTCGGTGCGCGTCATGAGGGCGAACCCCGCGATGACGCCGCCGATGCTGAGTGAGCCGGTGTCGCCCATGAAGATCTTGGCGGGTGAGGCGTTCCACCACAGGAAGCCGAAGCAGGCGCCGGTGAGCGCGGACGCGACGACGGCGAGGTCGAGGGGGTCGCGCACTTCGTAGCACTTCGGGCCCGGGTTGAACTGACAGTTCTGGTTGCTCTGCCAGATGTTGATGAACACGTAGGCGCCGAAGACCATCGTGGCGGAACCGGTCGCGAGACCGTCGAGCCCGTCGGTGAGGTTCACCCCGTTGGACGTGCCGGCGATCATCACCAGCACGAACGCGAGGAGCAGCACTGTAGGCAGCTCGAATCCCTCGAAGTCACGCGTGAAGGAGACGGCGTGCGTGATGACGGTGCGGCCGCTGTCGTCCTGCCACTGGATCGCCGCGATGGCGAAGGCGAGGCCGACGACGACCTGACCGATGATCTTGGCCTTGCTACGTAAGCCGAGGCTGCGTTGCTTCGAGATCTTGATGTAGTCATCGAGGAACCCGATGGCCCCCAGACCGCAGAACAGCAAGAGCAACAGGATCGCCGAGGCGCTGGGAGGCCCGCTGTCGTAGGACGTGAACCCGGTGGTGAGCTTGGCGACGGCATAGGCGACCAGCACCGAGAGGATGATGACCAGGCCACCCATCGTCGGGGTGCCACGCTTCGTGTGGTGTGACGTCGGACCGTCGTCGCGGATGAGTTGGCCGTATCCCCGCCTCACGAGGACCTTGATCGCGAAGCGCGTGCCGATCAGCGTGCCGAGAAGAGCCAACGCGCCCGCGATCAGGATGGCCAGCATCGCGCTCCGGATCCTTTCCTCGGTCGACAGGAACCTTGGTCGAGTATGCCGTCAGAGACCGAGCAACGCCTCGGTGACCCGCTCCAGACGAACGCCCCTCGATGCTTTCACGAGGACCACGTCCGCCGGCGTCAGCCACGCTGAGAGCGCAGCCACCGCCTCCGCGATGTCGGCGACGGCCTCGCCCCTCTCCCCCGCGCCATCGGCGATGGCCGCGGCACCGGGGCCGACCGCGAGGACGAGGTCGATCTCCAGCTGGGCGGCCAGGCGACCAACGTCGAGGTGTGCGTCATGGCTCACGTCGCCGAGCTCGAGCATCTCGCCGAGGACCGCCACGCGTCGTCCGCCCTCTCCGCCGGAGGCGGACCCGTCAACAGAGACGCCGGCCAACGCGTGCAACGCGGCCGCTATCGACTCCGGGTTGGCGTTGTAGGCGTCGTCGATGATCCGCAGCCCGTCGTCACGCACGTGGCGGGCCATGCGCATGGGCGAGCGAGCGCCGGCGTGGTCGAGCCGCTCGGCGACGGCGGGCAGGTCGAGGCCGAGTGCCAGGGCAGTGGTGGCTGCGGCGGCGGCGTTCAGGGCGTGATGGGCGCCGATCTGGGGCACGTGGACCTCGACGCTCGTTCCCGCGTGGCTGAGCGTGAAGAGCGGCTCCCCGTCGTCGTCGAGCCGCACGTCGCCCAGGGTGACGTCGCCCTCGACGCCGAACGTGAGCACCCGCGCCGACGTGCGTGTGGCCATGGCCGCGACGCGGGGGTCGTCCGCGTTCAGCACCGCCGTGCCGTCCGCCGACAAGGCCTCCACGATCTCGCCCTTCGCCTGGGCCGTCACGTCGGGCGAGCCGAATTCTCCGAGGTGGGCGCGACCGACGTTGAGGACGACGGCGACGTCCGGTGGGGCGATGCGGCACAGGCTCGCGATGTGTCCGATGCCTCGCGCCCCCATCTCGACCACGAGGTACCTGGTCTCCAGGTCGGCGCGGAGCACCGTGAGCGGCACGCCGAGCTCGTTGTTGAACGACCCGACCGGGGCGATGGTCGTGCCCGAGGGCTCGAGGACCTCGGCCAGGAGGTCTTTGACGCTGGTCTTGCCCTGTGAGCCGGTGACGGCGATGACGACCGGGTCGAGCTGACCGAGCACACGGGCGGCGAGCCGCCCGAGGGCCCGGGTCACGTCGTCGACCACGATGCACGGCTCGTCGACCGGCCGGGAGGCGATGACCGCGGCGGCACCGGCCGAAAGGGCCTCCGCGGCGAAGTCGTGTCCGTCGACGTGCTCACCGGCCAGAGCCACGAACAGTCCGCCGGGCTGCACCTCACGCGAGTCGAGGGTGACGGGGGCGGTGACCGGGGTCAACCCTTCGCCGCGGACCTGTCCGCCGACCACGTCGGCGATGTCGGCGACGCTCATCACGATCACGCGCCGGCCCTCTCGATCAGTTCGCGGAGCACGGTGCGGTCGTCGAAGGGGTGCACAACACCGTCGATCTCCTGACCCTGTTCGTGCCCCTTGCCGGCGACCACCACCGTGTCGCCGCGGTGCGCGAGGGCGACCGCGTGGGCGATGGCGTCGCGACGCCCGGCCACCTCGACGGCGACGCCAGGACCGGCGGATGCGCCCGAGAGCAGGGCGGCGCGGATGGCGGCGGGATTCTCGCTGCGCGGGTTGTCGTCGGTGACGACGACGAGGTCGGCATGCTGCGCCGCTGCCTCGCCCATCAGGGGACGCTTGCCGTGGTCGCGGTCGCCGCCGGCCCCGATCACGACGATCAGTCGACCCGGGGTGACGGGCCGCAGCGCGGAGAGGACGGCGGTGACGGCATCGGGTTTGTGGGCGTAGTCGACGAGCGCGGTGAACTCCTGTCCGGCGTCGACGCGCTCCATGCGGCCGGGCACGCCGGGGCTCGCGGCGATGCCGGCGGCGAGCTCCGCGGCGTCGATGCCCGCCGTGGTGAGCGCGGCCACCACCGCCAGGGCGTTGGAGACGTTGAAGACACCCGGAAGCGGCACCGAGAGCTCGACCTCCTCCCCCGCAGGGCCGAGCACCTGCAGATCCGTGCCGAGCCGGTGCGGCCGGATGTTGGCAGCCCTCCAGTCGGCGGGGCTGCCCTCGGACGAGAACGTGGTGACCGGAAGCGGCGTGAGGTCGAGCAGGCGGCGTCCGTGGGCGTCGTCGATGTTCACGACGGCCCGGCGGGCGTGCTCGGGCGTGAACAGGGCGGCCTTGGCGAGGAAGTAGTCGTCGAGGTCGCGGTGGAAGTCGAGGTGGTCGCGCCCGAGGTTGAGGAAGACCGCGACGTCGAAGGTGAAGCCCTCGACTCGTTCCTGCACCATGGCATGGCTCGACACCTCCATGACGCAGACCTCGACGGCCTCCTCGCGCATCACCGCGAACAATGCCTGGAGGGCGGGAGCCTCGGGCGTGGTCAGCGTCGACGCGGCCGGAACCCCGGCGATGCGGGTGCCGATGGTTCCGACCAGCGCCGAGCGACGCGCCCCGAGCGCAGCCTCGGCGAGGTAGGTGGTGGTGGTCTTGCCCTGCGTTCCGGTGACACCGATCGTCGTGAACGCCTCGGCCGGGTGGCCGTGGAACCAGGCGCTCAGGTCGGCCAGCAGGGCTCGTGGCTCCTCGACGACGAGAGTGGGCACGTCGAGTGCCTCCATCCGCCCGGCTCCGTCGGCGTCGGTGAGCACGGCGGTCGCGCCGGCATCCAGCGCCGCCGTCGCGTGGTCGGCACCGTGGGACCGGGATCCCGGCAAAGCGGCGTACAGATCGCCGGGCTCGACGTGGGCGGTGTTGAGGCTGATGCCGGTGAGCTCGGTTTCGTCACCCCCGACCAGACCGAGATGGGCAGCGACCTCCGCCAGGGTGTGGTGAGGCGGATCGGCCGGCCTCACCCGCATCACGTCGACCACCATCCGACCCTATCCACCGGTGACGTTGTCACCAGTCCTGGCGGACCTTGGGTGACTTCGAGCCGGTGGGCACGACGCCGAAACGCTCCAGCGCCATGGACATGATGTCGTGGAAGACCGGGCCGGCGGTCGAACCGCCGCCCGCGCTCGCGTACGGCTTGTCGAGCACGATGTAGGTGAGGAAGCGCGGCTTGTCCGCCGGCGCGAAGCCGATGAACGACACGGTGTTCTGACCGCGCACGTACCGTCCGGTGATCGGGTTGACCCGCCACGCCGTGCCGGTCTTGCCGGCGACGCGGTAGCCGGGGATCTTCGCCGCGGGCGCGGTGCCGTTCTTGGCGGTGACGGCCTCCATCATGCGGGTCACGATCGACGCCGCCTTCTTGGACACGACGCGTCGTGTCTTGGTGGGCTCGGCATCCGATCGCTTGCCGTCGGCAGAGACGAAGCCGTCGACCACGGTCGGGTCGACCATCACGCCGCCGTTGGCGATCGCACCGACCGCGCGCATCATCTGCATCGCGGTGACGGAGATGCCTTGGCCGAACGCGATGGTCGCGTGGTTCGCCTTGCTCCACTCCTTGCCCGGCTTGAAGATGCCCTGCGACTCACCCGGCAGCTCGACCCCGGACTTGGTGCCGAACCCGAACTTCCGGAACGCGCTGTACATCTCGTGGTCGCTCATCTGCTGCGACGCCACGATGGTGCCGAGGTTCGACGACTTGGCGATGACGCCGGCGGCCGTGAGGTGCAGGACGCCGTGCTTCCAGTAGTCGCCGATCTTGAACTTGTCGATCGTCATGCCCGACGGCACCACGATCGGCGTCTCGGGGGTGACCTTGCCCTGGTCCGCGAGCGATGCCATCGTGACCGTCTTCAGGACGGAGCCGGGCTCGTACACGTTCTGCACCGCACGCGAGACGGTGTTGTAGTCCTCCATCGAGCGCTTGGTGTCCGGATTGAACGTGGGCGCCTGGGACATCTGCACGATCTGCCCAGTGCGGACGTCCATCGTGATGGCGAGACCCCAGTCCGAGCGCGACGACCGGACGGCGTCGGCGAGACGCTGGTCGCCGTACCACTGCAGGTCACGATCGATCGTCGAGAGGACGTCGCCCCCGGGCACCATCTCCTTGACCGTGCTGTCGGCCATCGGGATGCGTTGCCCGCTGGGCGAGACCTCGAAGGTGCTGGACCCGTCCTCGCCGGTGAGCTGCGCGTCGTACTGCCGCTCCAGCCCCTGCACGCCCTTGCCGCTTCCGTCGACATAGCCGATCAGGTTCGCCGCCAGCGAGCCGCCCGGGTAGGTACGCAGCGACTCCTTGGTCGTGAAGACCCCCGTGAATCCGGCATCCTGGACGGCGGCGACGGCCTTCTTCGCCGTCCAGGCCGGCACACCCTTCTCGAGGTAGATGAACCGCGTCTTGGGTTTCCGCAGCTTGTCGATCGTGTCGAAGTAGTCGATGCGCTCGGAGCCGAGCTTCTGCACCAGGATGCGCGCGATGCGCGGAGCGTTCTTGGCCGTCATGCTCGGGTCGGCCGTGATGGTCATGCCGTCGACGCTGGTGGCCAGGTCCTTGCCGTTGCGGTCGAGGATCTCGCCCCGCGGCGCCGGCACGGTGTTGCTGGCCGTTCCCGCCTTGATCGCCATCGCCGCGTACGCGCTGGTGTCGAGCCCCTGGATCTGGAACAGCCGCAGTCCGAAGATGACGAACAGCACCACGACGAACACCAGGCAGGAGCGGGTCCGCCGCCGCGACAAGCGCTGTCGCGTCACCGGGTCACCTGCCTCACGTTGCTGCGCGGTGCGGCCGGTTTGGCCTTGCCGACCACCTCGCCGTCGGACAGCCGCAGGAAGACCGGGTTCGCGTTCGGCACCATCCCGAGCAGGAGCGCCCTCGAAGCAAGGTGCGACGGGCTCTGGAGCTGGTGGACCTGCCGGCTCAAGGCCTGCTGCCGCGTCTCCATGGTGTCGACCTGCTGGTTGAGCTGGGCGATCTCGAACGACTGCGCCTGGAGCACCGTGCTCATCAGGATCAACCCGACCAGGCCCATGCCGACCAGCGTCAGCACCACGACGACGAAGGGAGCCTTGCGCGCTCGGCTGCTCACCGGGGCGACGAGGCGGAGGGCGCGGTTGCGCGGCTGCGCCTTCTGGGGACGCAGCCTCGGCGCGGCGAGGTGCTGGAGCGCGTTCACGCCGCGATCCGTTCCACGGCACGGAGCCGGACCGAGCGGGCCCGCGGATTGGTGGTGGTCTCGGCGTCGGACGCCTGCTCCGAGCCACGGGTCAGCAGGCGGAACGCCGGCTCATGTCCTTCGGGCACGAACGGGACGTCGCGCGGCACGTCCGATGTCGTGACGTGTGCGAACGCGCGCTTGGTGAGCCGGTCCTCCAGCGAGTGGTAGGCCAGCACGACGATCCGACCACCCGGCTCGACGACATCCAGGGCCTCGGGCAGTGCGCGCTCGTACGCCCCCAGCTCGTCGTTGACCTCGATGCGCAAGGCCTGGAACGTGCGTTTGGCCGGGTTCCCACCGGTTCGTCGAGCGGCTGCCGGGATCGAGGCACGGATGAGGTCGACGAGGCGGGCGCTGTCCGTGAACGGCTCCTCGGCCCGGGCCGCGACGACCGCCGCGGCGATGCGCCGGGCAAAGCGCTCCTCGCCGTACACCTGCAGGACTCGGGCAAGGTCGGCGACGGCGTAGGTGTTGAGCACATCGGCGGCCGTCTGGCCGTCCTCAGGGTTCATGCGCATGTCGAGCGGCGCGTCCTGGGAGTACGCGAATCCGCGCTCGGCGAGGTCGAGCTGCATCGAGGACACCCCGAGGTCGAACAGCACCCCGGACACGGCGTCGAAGCCGGCGTCTCGCACGACGTCACGCACCTCGTCGTAGACCGCGTGCGCGAGGGTGACCCGGTCGCCGAACGGCTCGAGCCGGCGACCGGCTCGGGCCAGTGCCTCGACGTCGCGGTCGATGCCGATGAGGTGCAGGTCGTCGAAGCGCGCGAGCATCGCCTCGGCGTGGCCGCCCAGTCCGAGGGTCGCGTCCACCACGACCGGACGGTCGTGGGCGAAGGACGGGGCGAGCAGCTCGAGCACGCGCTCGAGGAGGACCGGGACGTGGCTCGCCGACATCATCCGAGCCCCGTCAGAAGTCCCAGGACCACGGCCAGGCCGACCGAGGTGCCGAAGGAGAAGGCCATGAGCACGACGGCATCGGCGACGTCGTGCCGCACCCGTCTCGTGGTCTTCATCGTCGCTCCTGGTTGGTGGTGGTGCCGGGGCTGTCGGTGACTTCGGGTCGCTGCTGGGCCTGAACCCCGCCCGTTCGGTTCTGACACCGGGGAAGTGATGTCAGACCCAGACGGGCGGGTATCGAGCCACGCAGTGGCGAAGACGGGGCGGTCAGAAGATCCCGGGCATCACCTCGTCGGACATGTCGGAGTAGGCCTCTTCGTTCTCCTCGAGGAACTCGGCCCAGCGACCGGAGTCCCAGATCTCGATGCGGTCCATCGCCCCGATGACCGTGACGTCCCGCTCGAGTGAGGCGTACTCGCGCAGCACCGACGGGATGGAGACGCGACCCTGCTTGTCGGGCACCTCCGACGACGCGCCGCCGTAGAGCAGGCGGACGAACTTGCGGACCTCCCGGTTCGTGAACGGGGTCTCGCGGATGCGATCGGTGAAGGAGCCGAACGCCTCAGGCGTCCAGCCGTAGATGCACTTCTCCTGGCCCTTCGTGAGCACGACGCCGTGCTCGAGACGCGGGCGGAACTTCGCCGGGAGGAAGAGCCGGAACTTGTCGTCCAGGCGCGGCGTGAAGGTGCCGAAGAAGTTGTTGACATCCAGACTCACCCCGCTCCTCCTCACTCATGCGGCCGTGGCGTGAACGTCCACGGCGCGCACGATTGGCTCCATTTCGCCCCACGGTACTCCACTACTCCCCACCGCGACATCGTTTTGCCGTCGAATTCACACCCGTGTCGCCACCGCGCCCAGGCGTGGAGAAGCGAGGTTCAGGCCGTTAGGACAGCGAAATGACCGCCCCTGGCGGAGCGGTCACGAGTGAGTGGAGCGATGTGGGGCGTCAGGCCCCGGCGGCGGCTTGTGGGTGAGCCCTAGATGTCGTCGCCGTCCTGGCGGCGCTGCCAGCGCTCCTCGAGGCGATCGACGAACGAGCCCGGCGGCTTCTGCGGGACTGCCTCGTCGGCGTTCTCCTCGGCCTGGCCGATGCCTCGACGCCACGCGGTGACGAAGATGTAGGCGGCGCCGAGCATGACGACGAATCCGAACACGCCCAGCCAGGTCATGGCCGAGACGGCACCGCCCAGCAGGAGCGCGATGCCGGCGAGGAATCCGAGGACGGCCAAGATCGCGACGCGACGGTTGTGCGCCAGGAACTTCGAGCCGCGCAAAGTCGACGCGAAGTCGGGATCCTCGGCGGCCAGCGACTGCTCGAGCTGATGGAGCAGTCGTGCCTCTTCCTCAGACAGTGGCACGAGGACCTCCTCGGTCGGACGGTTCTGCAATCAAGTCTAGGCGGGCGATGCACTGGAAACCACCCGAAAGCGCCGTCAGGTCGGGAGCAGTTCTCACCAATCGCTCGAGGGCGAACAACCGGTCCCGTGCGCCGGGCTCCACGTCGACCAGCGTACTCGGCACCAGATCGGCGAAGACCCGCAGCGCGTTCGTCTGCACCGGGACGAAGCCGTGAGCGGTGAGCAGCGCGGCGACCTCGCCGACCACGAATCGGCGCGGACCCGAGGCGCGCAGGTCCCAGGACGCCGCATCTGACTCGAACAGGGCCTGCGCCTCGGTGAAGTCGCCGGCCAGGGCTCGGGCGAGCACCGCGGCGAGACGACCTGCGACCACGACGCTCACGTGGCCGCCCGGTCGCAGGGCTGCGGCCGTGGCCGCGAGCGCCTGGCCCGGGTCGTCGACGTGCTCCAGCACGCCGTGGCAGATCACGAGGTCGAACGACGCGCTGTCGACGTGCTCGGCCAGGTCGGCGGTGTCGCCGAGGACGCCGAGGACCCGGCCGTCCGCATGATCGACGTCGGCCTCGGCGGCGCGGCGGTCGAGCGAGGCCAGCGCGTCCGGGCTCGGGTCGACGACGGTGACCCGATGGCCCAGGAGGGCGAGACGGACGGCATCGCCCCCGGTGCCGCCGCCGAGATCGAGCACATCCAGACCGTCGCCCGAGGTCGACGCGGCCTCGACGGCGTCGAGCACCGACTGCCACATGACCTCGGTGCGGACCGGACCCATGCAGGCCACTCTTCCATCCCACGCCGACCGCGCCCCGGCACCCCCGCCGGCATCCCGCTCCTACCTACAAGATGTGGCCGATTCCGCACCGGATTTCGGCGGACCCGGCCATGAAACGGTTCAGAATCGGCCAGACCCCGGAAGCGGCGGACGACCGCACCGTAGTCTGCGCCCATGGCGCGGGTCGTGGTGGTCGGTGGTGGCTTCGCCGGCTTGTCGGCGGCGGCCCGCCTCGCCAAGCTCCGGCACGAGGTGACCCTTCTTGAGGGCAGTGCTGCGCTGGGCGGACGCCTGCGCGGCCACACCATCGACGGGACCACTTGGCAGCTGAGCCCGGACACGGTGACCCTGCCCGGCGTGCTGCGCGACCTGTTCCACAAGTCCGGGCGCCCGATCGAGCGCGTCGTCGACCTCGTGCAGGTCGCCGGCAGACGTCACGTGTTCGAGGACCGCTCGGTGCTCGACCTGCCGCTCGGCAACCGGGGCGACCAGCACGAAGCGGTCGCCGAGGCGTTCGGCGAGGATCGATGGTCGCCGTGGGTCGACACGTTGACCGAACGGTGGGACATCCTGCGCCGCACCGTCATCGAGCGCGTTCTCGACGGCCGCGACGACCTCGATCGATCCACCCGCCGCGCCCTGGCCGCGCGGCGTCCGTTGTCGCGACTCGCGCGCAAGGACCTCTCCGACGAGCGGCTCCGCGCGATGGTGCTCGACGGTGTCCGCCTCGACGGTCACGAGCCGACGACAGTGCCGGCGTTCACCGCCGTCCAGCACTATGTCGAGCGGAGCTTCGGGCGGTGGCGGGTCGAGGGCGGTCTGCCCGCCCTCGCCGACGCCCTCGCGGCGCGGCTCGAGGAGCGGGAGGTCGACGTCCGCACCGGCGTCCGGGCGCACGAGGTGGTCGTGTCGTCGGGTCGCGTCACCGGAGTCGTCACCCAGGACGACCGGCTCGACGCCGACATCGTCGTCTGGTGTGCACCCACGTGGCCGGCACCTCTGCCTGAGCCGCGCGGCCTCCAGGCGATTCCGGCGAGCCGGACCCTCCTGACCCTCGACCGGCACGCTCCCGAGCTGCCGCCCGACCTGCTCGCCCACAGCAACCCGCCGATCCACGCCTGGAGCGACGCGTCCGGCCGGTGGACGCTGGCCCACCACAACGCCGAGGACTCGGTGACCGCCTTGGCTCGGGTCGGGATCCGGATCAAGGACCACGTGGTGGAGCGGCACGACCTCTCCCCCGCCGACCTCGTGCGCCTCGGGCACTGGGGCTGGACCTGGCAGGGCTGGACGACCCTGTTCGACCGCCCCGGCACCGGTACGGCGCAACGACACGGCGGGACGCTCTTCATGGCCGGAGCCCACGCACATCCCGGCGGCACGATCGAGGAGATCGGCTCGGCCACCGCGGCGATCGCCGAGGCGATCGGGCCGGCTCCCCGCTAGACGCGGCCTTCGCCTCTCTGCTTATACACGGCCTTCGCCGCGGAGCGCCTCGAAGATCTCCCGCGTCGCCTTCGACCGGTTCAGCGTGATGAAGTGCAGCCCGGGAGCGCCACCAGCAAGGAGGTCGCGGCACAGCTGCGTCGCCAGCTCGATGCCCTTGGCCCGCACGGCGTCCTTGTCGTCGGCGATCGGATCGATCTGGTCGAGCACCTCGCACGGGATCTCCGCACCGGACAGCTCGGCCATCCGTGCCACCTGCTTGAAGTTCAGGATCGGCATGATGCCCGGGATGATCGGGATGTCGCAGCCGAGCGCACGCACGCGGTCGACCAGTGCGAAGTAGTCGGAGGATCGGAAGAACAGCTGGGTGATGGCGTACTCGGCGCCGGCTCTCGCCTTGGCCACCAGCACCTCGGCGTCGGCCTGGATGTTGTCGGCATCGGGATGACCCTCGGGGAACGCCGCCACGCCGACGCAGAACCCGCCGAGGTCGCCGGCGAGCTCGACCAGGTCGATCGCGTAGTTCATGCCGTCGGGATACGGCTCCCAGGCAGCTCGTGGACCGCCCTTCGGATCGCCCCGCAACGCGAGCACGTGGTCGATGCCGGCCGCGGCGTACTGCTTGAGCACGGACTCGATCTCGCCCTTGCTCTGCGCGACCAGGGTGAGGTGGCCGATGGCCCGCATGTCGGTCTGCTCGGCGATGCGCGCGGTGATCCGCACGGTGCGCTCCTGGCTGGTGCCGCCGGCCCCATAGGTGACCGACACGAACGTCGGCTCCAGCGGCTCGAGCTCGGAGATCGTGCGCCACAGGACCTCTTCGCCCTCGTCGTCCTTCGGCGGGAAGAACTCGAACGAGAAGCTCGGGAGCTCGGCGCGCAGGTGCGCGGCGAGGGAGAGATCCAGGTCGATCATGCGTCAACGGTATCGTCCGGATCGTGACGGCCGCAGACGATGACGCATTCCGGACACGTGTCGACGCGGCCCTCGCCGACTTCGTCGCACAGCAGCGTCAGGTGCTGTCCGTTCTGGGCCCTGACCTCGACGAATTCATCGATGCGGCCACCGACTTCGTCCGCGGCGGCAAGCGGTTGCGGCCGCTGTTCTGCCGCGCCGGCTGGCTCGTCGCCGGCGGCGACCCTGACGATCCGCGTCTCGACCACGCGGCCGCGGCCCTCGAGTGGCTGCAGGGCAGCGCCCTCGTGCACGACGACCTCATGGACGACTCCGACACCCGCCGCGGGCGACCCAGCATCCATCGCGACTTCGAGCGCAAGCACCGAGAGGCGGCCCTGGCCGGCGATCCCGCGCGGCATGGTGCGTCCGTCGCCGTCCTCCTCGGTGACCTGATGCTCTCCTGGGCCGACGAGCAGTTCCGCTCCAGCGGACTCCCCCGCACGACCGACGCGCTCCGCTTCCTCGACCTCTGCAAGACCGAGGTCGTGGCCGGCCAGTATCTCGACGTCCTCGCCCAGACCCGGCCGTCGGTCGGCCTCGAGGAGGCGATGCTCGTGGTGCGCTACAAGTCGGCGAAGTACACCGTCGAGCGGCCCCTCCACCTCGGTGCCGCTCTGGCGGGCGCCGACGACGCGCTGATCGACGCCCTGACCGACGTCGCCCTGCCGCTGGGCGAGGCGTTCCAGCTGCGCGACGACGTCCTGGGGGTCTTCGGTGATCCCGGCATCACCGGCAAGCCGGCCGGCGACGACCTGCGCGAGGGCAAGCGCACCGTGCTCGTCGCCCGCGTGGCCGAGCTCGGCACCGACACGGACCGGGATCTGCTCGCACGCGCGCTCGGTACTCCCGACGGCGTCGACGCGCTGCGCGACCTCGTGGAGCGGACCGGAGCGCTGGCCGCCGTCGAGGCGGACATCGCGCGGCTCGAGGGTCAGGCCGAGGCGGCACTGGACTCGCTGCCCGCCGGCGGGCGCGAGGTGCTGGAGCCGCTGCTGCTCACGGCAACTCGTCGGTCGCGCTGAACGACCGCCCCCAGGGCGTTTTCGGGCGTGGCGAACCTCACGCGGCAGGCGAGACACGCATCGCGGCGACGGCCTGACTGCACCCGTGTCCTTACAATCGGCACAAGGCCACCCCCCGTTCCGGCCGAGGAGGACACGTGGCAGTGATGGGCGACGACGCTCTCATCGGGCGCGTCCTCGACGGCCGCTACCTCGTCGGCGAGCGCATCGCGCGCGGCGGCATGGCCAGCGTCTTCAAGGCCACCGACCAGCGGCTCGGTCGTGAGGTGGCGGTCAAGGTCATGCACCACGGCCTCGGCGACGACGCCACGTTCACCCAGCGTTTCGAGCGCGAGGCCCAGGCAGCGGCCCAGCTCAACCACCGTCACGTCGTGTCGGTCTTCGACCAGGGCACCGACGGCGAGATCACCTACCTCGTCATGGAGTACGTCCCCGGCCGCACCCTCCGCGACCTGATGCGCGACGAGACACCCATGAAGCCCGCCCGGGCACTCGAGCTCCTCGGCCAGGTGCTCGTCGCGCTGTCCGCCGCCCACGCGGCACACCTCATCCACCGCGACATCAAGCCCGAGAACGTGCTGATCACCCCAGACGGCGAGGTCAAGGTCGCCGACTTCGGCCTGGCTCGCGCGGTCAGCGCGGCCACCACGGCCACCGGGGGCACCCTCATCGGCACCGTCTCGTACCTCGCACCCGAGATCGTCACCAACGAGGGTGCGGACGCCCGCTCCGACGTCTACGCGTGCGGCGCCATGCTTTTCGAGATGCTCACCGGCGAGAAGCCACACTCCGGTGAGTCGCCCATCCAGGTGGCCTACAAGCACGTGCACGAGGACGTCGGCCCCCCGTCGAAGATCCAGCCGGATCTCCCTCCGTACATCGATGCGCTGGTGGCCCGCGCCACCTGCCGAGACCGCGACCAGCGCTCCGCCGACGCCCGCGTGCTGCTGCAGCAGGTCCGCCTCGCCCAGCGCGCCCTCGAAGAAGGACTCGAGGACGACCCGGGCCTGACCGCCGATCTGCTGCCGACCCCGGTGCACCAGCCGGCCGGCGTCGAAGAGGACACCCAGCAGGTCAAGGTTCCGGCCGGAGCGATCGCCGCGAGCTCGGCCATGGGCGCCGTCGCCGCCACCGGCACGGCGGTCGCCGACGCCGCGACCGAGGTGGTCGGCCGGGCCGGTGATGGCGGACCGCCGGAGCACACCGTCCAGTGGGGCGCCGACGCCGCACCCGACCCGGTACCGCGCGGCCTCCACCCGCCCATGACCGTGGAGCAGTACCGCGAGAGCCGCCAGGGCGAGGAGCAGAGCCGTCGCGGGCGGTTCATGCTCATCGGCGTCGTCCTCGCCACGGCCCTCGCGGTCGCGCTCGGCTGGTACGTGGGGGTGGGTCGCTACGTCGACACGCCGCGTTTCGTGGGCATGTCCGAGGCCCAGGCGATGAAGGAAGCCAAGGACGCCGGGTTCTCGTTCAGCGTCAGCAAGCGGGTCTACTCCGAGACCAGACCCCTCGGCATCGTCGTCAGCACCGACCCGGGGCCGGGCGACCGCATTCTTCCGGGCGACACGATCGAGGGCATCGTGTCCAAGGGCAAGGAGCGCTACACGATCCCGAACCTGAAGGGCCGGACCCTCGATGAGGCGTCGGACGCACTGAACAAGTTGAACCTCAAGGTCGGCGACGTCGACACGGCGTACGACGAGAAGGTCGACAAGGGCAAGGTCGTCAAGACGGCCGACTTCAGGGTCGGGTCCCAGGTCAAGCGCAACACCGCCGTCGATCTCGTGGTGAGCAAGGGTCGCAAGCCCATCGACATCACCGACTACACCGGCAAGTCGGAGTCCGAGGCCACGGAGGCTCTCGAGAAGGCCGGGTTCAAGGTCGAGGTCGACCGTGCCTACTCCGACGACGTCGACAAGGGCCGCGTCATCAGCCAGTCGCCGAACAGCGGCACGGGCTTCAAGGACGACAACATCACGCTCAAGGTCTCGCGCGGACCGGAGGCGATCAACGTCCCCAACGTCGTGGGCAAGAAGCGCAACGAGGCGCGAAAGATCCTCCAGGACGCCGGCTTCAAGGTCCGCGAGTTCGGCCCGGGCAACTTCACCGTGCGGGCCCAGACCCCGGCCGCCGACAAGAAGGCGAAGATCGGCAGCTCGGTCACGATCGCCGGGTTCTGACCATCGCTAGCCTGACGCCATGACCACCCCCCGGATCACTCCCGGCGGCCTGCGCGAGCTCGGCGTCGTCAACCACGTCATCAGCGCCGTGGCCGGACGCGTCGTCGGCGGACCCCGGCCGAATGTCTTCACCACGCTCGGACGTCAGCGCGGACTGTTCCGGGCCTGGCTCTGGTACAGCGCGAAGATGATGCCGGGCGGGCACCTCCCGCGCCGCGAGACCGAGATGGTCATCCTGCACATCGCGACGCTCCGCAACTGCGAGTACGAGCGACGACACCACGTGCGCATCGGCGGCCGAGTCGGGCTCAGTGCCGAGCAGATCGAGCATGCCGGCGACGACGCATGGGAGGGCTGGAGCCCCCGCGAGCGCGTGCTCCTCACGGCAGCGACCCAGCTCGTGCAGACGCGCGACATCGACGACCCGACCTGGGCAGCGCTGCGCGAGCACCTCGACGAGGCCGAGACGATCGAGCTGCTGATGCTCTGCGGTCAGTACGACGCGCTCGCCACGACGCTGATGACCCTGCGCGTGCAGCCTGAGGAACCGACGGTCAGCGGCCGCTGAGCATCTCGGCGACGAGGAATGCCAGCTCGAGCGACTGCTCGCGATTGAGCCGCGGATCGCAGAGCGTCTCGTAGCGCTGCGACAGGTCGGCGGCCGCGAGCTTCGCTCCCCCGCCGACGCACTCGGTGACGTCGTCGCCGGTGAGCTCGACGTGCAGCCCGCCGGGCCACGTGCCGAGCGAGCGATGCACCTCGAAGAACCCTCGCACCTCGTCGATGACGTCGTCGAACTCACGGGTCTTGTAGCCGTTGCTCGCCTCGAACGTGTTGCCGTGCATGGGGTCGCACACCCAGGCGACCTCGAGGCCGGCCGCGGTGACCTTCTCGACCAGGTTCGGCAGCAGGTCGCGGACCTTGCCCGCACCGAACCGCGTGATGAACGTGACGCGTCCGGGCGTGCGCTCGGGGTTGAGCTTCTCGTAGAGGGCGATCGCGTCGTCGGGCGTCGTGGTGGGACCGAGCTTGACGCCGATCGGGTTGGCGATGTGGCTCAGCAGCTCCACGTGCGCGCCGTCGAGCTGGCGCGTGCGCTCGCCGACCCACACGAAATGCCCAGAGACGTCGTACGGACGGTCGGTACGCGAGTCGATGCGGGTGAGCGAGTGCTCGTACTCCAGGATCAGCGCCTCGTGCGAGGAGTAGAAGTCGACCGAGTGGAACTCGTCGGGGTCGACCCCGATCGCGTCCATGAACGCGAGGGCACGGTCGATCTCGGCGCCGATGCGCTCGTAGCTCACCCCGACCGGGCTGCGCTTGACGAAGTCGGTGTTCCAGGCGTGCATCTGGCGCAGGTCGGCGTAGCCGCCGGTGGTGAAGGCGCGCGCGAGGTTCAGCGTGGCCGACGACGCGTGGTAGACATCGACGAGCCGCTGCGGGTCGTGGATCCGTGACTCGGCGGTGAAGTCGAAGCCGTTGACCGCGTCGCCTCGGTACGCCGGGAGCGTGACGCCGTCGCGGGTCTCGGTGTCGCTCGAGCGCGGCTTGGCGTACTGGCCGGCGAGACGGCCGACCTTGACGACGGGCACGCTGGCCGCGTAGGTGAGCACGACCGCCATCGAGAGCAGGACGCGGAGCTTGTTGCGGACGTTCTCGGCCGTCACGCCCTCGAACGTCTCGGCGCAGTCGCCGCCCTGGAGCAGGAAGGCCTCACCCCGGCCGACGGCTGCGAGACGGTCGCGTAGGTCGTCGCACTCTCCGGCGAAGACGAGTGGCGGCATCCGGCGCAGCTTCTCGACCGCCTGGTCGCGCGCAGCGGCATCCGCATACGTGGGCTGCTGGGCAGCACCCATCGCATGGAGGTCGTCGAGACTGGGGATGCTCACCGCTCAAGGGTACCGGCCATCCAGAGGCGGCCGGGCCACGCGGGCCTCAGCCGGTTTCGACCAGCGGACGCCTTCGGCGTGGAACGCTCAACCTGGGTTCACGCTCGGCCGCAAGCGGCCTCGGTTCACCCAAACAGCACCTCGACCTCGTCGTACAGCTCGGGGCGCACGACCTTGAGCTCGCTCGTGCCCTCCGCCAGCGGGACACGGACGATCTCCGTGCCACGGAGCGCCACCATCGTGCCGAAAGCGCCATCGGTGACCGCCTGGATGGCGTGCAGCCCGAACCGGGTCGCGAGCCAGCGGTCGAACGCCGTGGGCGTGCCGCCCCGCTGGACGTGCCCGATCACCACGGCGCGGGCCTCCTTGCCGGTGCGCGACTCGATCTCGTGCGCGAGCCGGTCGCCGATGCCGCCGAGGCGCACGTGGCCGAACGCGTCCTTCTCGCCGCTCACGAGCTCCATCGTGCCTTCGGCAGGAACTGCTCCTTCGGCGACGACGATGATCGGCGAGTAGTGGGTCGCGAACCGGCTCTCGACCTGGGCGCACACCTTGTCGATGTCGAACGGGCGCTCCGGGATGAGGATGATGTTGGCGCCGCCGGCCAGGCCGCTGTGCAACGCGATCCAGCCCGCGTGCCGCCCCATCACCTCGACGACGAGCACGCGGTGGTGCGACTCGGCGGTGGTGTGCAGGCGGTCGATCGCGCCGACGGCGATGTTGACCGCGGTGTCGAAGCCGAACGTGAAGTCGGTGCCGGAGAGGTCGTTGTCGATCGTCTTGGGAACTCCGACGACCTTGACGCCGAGGTCCGAGAGCTTGGTCGCAACCCCCAGCGTGTCCTCACCGCCGATGGCGATCAACGCGTCGCAGCCGTGCGCCGCGAGGTTGTCCTTGATCCGCTCGACTCCGCCTTCGATCGCGAACGGATTGGTGCGCGACGAGCCGAGGATCGTGCCGCCACGCGGAAGGATGCCGCGCACCTCGTTGATGCCCAGCTCCATCGTGTCGTTCTCGAGCGGGCCTTTCCAGCCGTCGCGGAAGCCCACGAAGTCGTGGCCATGGGCCTTCACGCCCTTGCGCACCGCCCCGCGGATGACCGCGTTCAGTCCGGGGCAGTCGCCGCCACCGGTCAGCATGCCGACTCGCATCGTTCCTCCTGCTTGGTCGTGGACTGGTCAGGTCATGCCCAGTGTTCCGCAGACCTCGTTCAGTCCGGCTTGATCTCGTCCCAGACCTCGTCGGCCTCGGCGCGGGCGGCGACCTTGGCCGCCTCGCGCTCGGCTTCGCGGTCGCGCTTCTTCGAGTCCTGCGCGTACAGGTCGACGTACTCCTGGCCGGAGAGCCGCATGATCTCGTACATGATCTCGTCGGTGATGGCGCGCAGGATGTAACGGTCGTCCTGCAGCCCCTCGTAGCGGCTGAAGTTCAGCGGTTTGCCGAACCGCACGCCCGGCCGGGCCATCGACCCGAACACCTTGCCGGGCGGGGCGATGACGTCGGAGTTGATGACGGCCACGGGGATCACCGGGACGCCGGCCTCCAGTGCGATGCGGGCGACACCGGTGCGACCGCGGTACAGCTTGCCGTCGTGGGACCGCGTGCCCTCCGGGTAGATGCCGCAGAGCTCGCCCTCCTTCAGGAGCTTCAGCTGCGCGGCGATGGCTCCGGCGGCGGCGCTTCCGCTGCTGCGGTCGATCGGCACCTGGCCGGCGCCGGAGAAGAACGTCTTCTGGAACCATCCCTTGACGCCGGGAGTTTCGAAGTACTCCGCCTTCGCCACGAACGTGACCCGCCGCGGGATGACGACGGGCATGAACAGCCAGTCGCTGTAGGAGAGGTGGTTGCTGGCCAGGATGGCCGGGCCTTCCTTGGGGACGTTCTCGGTTCCCTCCGCCCACGGCCGGAAGATCAGCTTGATCAGCGGACCCAGCGCCAGGAACTTCAGGAACCAATAGAACACGCGGCGACTCTACTAGGGCGTGTCTCCCTGTTCCGGTTTGAGGGATGCGTGGGGTCGCGCTCGGCTGGCAAGGCCGAGGAGGGATGCGCACCGGGGTTGTGCTCAGACCGACGAGAACGCCGCCAGGCGAGATGCGACGCTGCGCAGACCCGGATCGGAACAGGGAGGCGCGTCCTGGGAACGCCCCCTGCGCGAGGACCGCGCCATGGGCGAAGATGGAGGCATGACCGAGACCCTCACCGTCGTCCCCGGAGCCGAGCCGTTCAGCCATGACGGCGGCCCGGTCGGCGTGCTGCTGAGCCACGGCTTCACCGGCTCACCGGCATCGATGACGCCCTGGGCGCAGTACCTCGCCGACCGCGGGCACACCGTCCGAGTGCCGAGACTGCCCGGCCACGGCACGACGTGGCAAGAGATGAACCGCACCCGCTGGTCCGACTGGTACGACTCCCTCGACGAGGCTCTCACCGGGCTGCACGAGCGGTGCGAGCGCGTGGCGGTGTGCGGCCTGTCGATGGGTGGAGCCTTGGCAATGCGTCTTGCCGAGATCCGCCCGGACGACATCGACGCCCTGGTGGTGGTGAACCCCGTCATCGACCTCAAGAACTGGCAGCTCAAGCTCGTCCCTGCCCTGAAGTGGGTCGTGCCGGCCATGCCCGGCATCGGCAACGACATCAAGAAGCCCGGCGCGGACGAGATCGGCTACGACAAGACCCCGCTCAAGGCGCTCGCTTCCCAGGTGCAGGGCTGGCGCGACACCCGAGCCGACCTCGGCCGGATCACCGCTCCCTTGCTGGTGTTCCGCGCCACCGACGACCATGTGGTCGACGCCACGAGCCTCCCCCTCATCAAGGCCGGTGTGTCATCAGCCGTCAGCGAGTACGTGACGCTGGAGAACAGCTTCCATGTGGCGACGCTCGATCACGACGCTCCGATCATCTTCGAGCGCTCCGCCGCGTTCATCGCCGAGCACGCGAGAGTCGCCGATGGCTGACCAGCCCGACGACTTCGACGAGATCGTGCAGAACCTCGATCTCGACCTCTCGTTCCCCGACGAGCCGGCCCGTGAGCCGCAGCACCCGAGCGTGCGCCGACACCACCGCGACGCGCACGCCGAAGCCGAGCCCGAGGAGCCGGTGGCGTTCGACGACATGCCCGACGAGCCGTTCTACCGTCGGGTCGAACCAGCCTCGATCTGGCCGCGCCACCGGGGCCGCACCCTGGCCTGGCTCGCCGTGCTGGGTGCACCGCTCGCGATCATCGTGTTCACGGTGGCCCATGTCTGGCTGCCCAAGTCGGTGCTGCTCGGTATCGGGCTCACCTTCGTCGCCGGGGCGATCTACCTGATCTCCCAGCTCCCCGAGAACGGACCCGGACGTCCGGACTGGCCGGACGACGGCGCCGCGCTGTGAGCCTGGCCATGTCGGCCGCCCCGATGAGGCCCGCCTCCGGTCCGAGGTGGGCGACCACGATCCGCGCCTCGGGTCGGTAGCCGCGCCCGGTGAGGGTGCGGGCGAAGGCCGACCGCGCCGGACCGAGCACGAGCTCACCGGCGTCGCTGACTCCACCGCCCACGACCACGACGCCCGGGTCGAGCGCGGCCGCGAGGTTGGCCACGCCCACGCCCAGCCACTCGCCGACCTCGGCGAGCCACCCGAGGGCCTCCTCGTCGCCGGCCCGGGCCGCGACGGTGACGTGCAGTCCGTGGATGTCGTCCACGACGCCCCCCGCCGCTTCGAGCAGCCGGCGTCCGAGCGGTGTCCCGCTCTCTGCCGCCGTCCGCCCCAGACGGGTGAGCACGCGGCCGCTGGCGTACTGCTCCCAGCACCCGCGGTTGCCGCACTCGCACGGCAGGCCGTCGGGCACGACCTGCATGTGTCCGAACTCCCCCGCGACGCCGAAGCGCCCACGGTAGGGCCGGCCGTCGATGACGATGGCGCCGCCGATGCCGGTGCCCAGGGTCACCAGAACGACGTCCGGCTCGTTCTGCGCTGCGCCGAAGTGCCACTCGGCCCAACCGCTCGCATTCGCGTCGTTCTCGACGAGCACAGGCAGGCCGGTGCGCCGCGCGACCGCATCGCGAAGCGGTTCGTTGCGCCAGGCCAGGTGCGGGGCGAACAGCACGGTCGATCCGGTGGCGTCGACGAAACCGGCGGCACCGATCCCGACCGCCCGGACGTGGTGCTCCTGACGGAACGTGTCGACGATCTGTCCGATGGCCTCCAGAACGGCCGCGGGATCGGTGCTCGGCGTCTCGACACCGTGACGAGCCAGCACCCGTCCGTTCTCGTCGACGACGCCGGCCGCGATCTTGGTGCCGCCGACGTCGATGCCGATGGCGAGCTTGTCGGACACGTCAGACGTGCCCGGTCCGGGCCAGGTCGGCCGCGCCGATGATGCCGGCGTCGTTGCCCAGCGCCGCGAGCCGCAGCTCTGCGACTTTGCGATGCTCCCGAGCCGGCAGGTGCTCCTCGAAGGCTCGCCGCACCGGGTCGAGCAGAAGGTCGCCCGCGTCGGCGACGCCGCCACCGATCGCGATCACGCTCGGGTCGAGGACGGCCGCGAGGGTCGCGATGCCCTCGCCGACCCACTGCCCCACGTCGCGGAGCAGGTCGACGCACATCGGGTCGCCCTGCTGGGCCAGACCGGTGACCATCTGGCCGGTGATGGCGTCGGAACCACCCGCGAGGCTCACGAGCGGCTCGGCCAGGGGATCGCCGGACTCGACACGGCTCCTGGCATCGCGCACGAGGGCACGGCCGCTCGCGTACTGCTCGAAGCAGCCGCGTTGGCCGCACCCGCACAGGCGACCGTCGGGGACCACGCGGAGGTGCCCGATCTCGGCCGCGGCGCCGAAGCCACCGCGCACCACCATGCCCCGGTGGACAATGCCGCCGCCGACGCCGGTGCCGATGGTGACGAACAGCAGGTCGTCGGTGTCCTCGCCGGCGCCGAAGCGGTACTCGCCCCACGCGGCTGCGTTGGCGTCGTTCTCGACGACGACCGGGAGGTCGACGAGCTTGCCGACGGACTCGGCGAGCGGCTCGTCGATCCAGTCGATGTTCGGGGCGAAGCGCACCGTGGCCCGGTCGACGTCGATGAAACCCGCTGCTCCGATGCCGATGCCGCCCACGTCGACGTCATCGGACCGCTGCGCGAGCAGGCGCTCGACGAGCGTCGCCACCACCGGCGCGATGCCGGCGGCATCGTCGGGGGTCGGCTCGCTGTCGGCACTGACGATCCGACCGTCGGAGGACACGAGACCCGCGGCGATCTTCGTTCCACCGATGTCGACACCGATGCCGTGCGCGCTGGTGGGAGCGGTGCTGGATGATTCTGGGCTCATACCTCGTCCGTCGGGGGTGGCAGCGTGCGCTCCAGCATGTCGCGCACCGTGCGGCCGAACTCCACAGCGGCGTCGGTGACCTGCTCGACCACCTCGGGATGGTCGTGGACATAACCCACGACCTGGCAGATCGGGCACCACCCGGTCGTGCAGACATGCTCGCCGGGCGATCCCCCGGTGGCCGCACCCTCGGCGGCAGGCCGCCGAGCCTCCGACGCGAGGGCGTGCAGCAGGCGGGCCGTCTCTTGGGCGAGCGAGCCGACGGTGTCGTGCCCCTGAGCTTCCTGGCCCCCCGCCGGCTCAGCCACGTCCACCCTCGACGTGCTTCTTCAACCCCTTGAGGGCCGTGTCGATGATGACCTTCTCGGCCTTGCGCTTGAGCATCCCGAGCATCGGGATGGAGACGTCGACCGAGAGCTGGTACGTGACCCGGGTGCCGTCGTCGACCGGCTCAAGCTCGTAGCTGCCGTCCATCGACGTGAGCATCGAGCCACGCTCGACGAGATGCCAGGAGACCGAGCGGTCGCCGTCCCAGTCGTACTCGAGGTCGTACTGGTCGCGGATGGGCGCAGCCTCCAGCACGAAGTGCACCCGCTCGGCGCGGTCGCCCGCCGTGGCCAGCACGTCGGCGACCCGAACGCCGGTGGCCCACGACGGGTAGTCGTCGAAGTCGGCGATGACGTCCATGATCTGGCTCGGGGGTGCTCCGATGACGATGTCGCTGGTCGTGCGTGCCATCAGCACTCCTCCGCTCGGTTGGTGTCCATCGTAGTGGCCGTCTCGAGCACCACGCCTGCGGGCCACGAGCGTGGCGGTAGCCTGCCGTACGTGGCTCAGACGTACCCGACCGCCGACGGCAACCTCACCGACGACGTCCTCGACCGGCTCGCCATCGACCCCGACGCCGTCGCCCTGGCCCGCCGCGTCGACGGGGAGTGGCAGGACGTCACGATCGGCGATTTCCACCGCGAGGTCACCGCGTTCGCCAAGGGCTTGATGGCCTTCGGCGTCGAGCCGGGTGACCGGGTCGCGTTGCTCTCCAAGACCCGCTACGAGTGGACGCTCGCCGACTACGCGATCTGGTGGGCTGGTGCTGTCACCGTGCCCGTCTACGAGACGTCGTCGCCGGCACAGATCGCCTGGATCCTTGCCGACTCTGGTGCCGTGGCCGCCGTCGTGGAGTCTGCCGACCATGCGACTCGCGTCGAAGAGGCACGCACCACCGTGCCCGACCTGAAGCACGTCTGGACCATCGATGCCTCCACCGGCGGACCCGGCATCGACAGCGTCTTCGAGGCGGGCAGCGAGGTCGCCGACAACGCCCTCGACGGGCGCCGCAAGTCACTCGGTCCCGACTCGCTCGCCACCCTCATCTACACATCCGGCACCACCGGCCGTCCGAAGGGCTGCCAGCTGACGCACGGCAACTTCCGGGGTGAGCTCGCCGGAGCGTTGGAGCGGCTGCCCGAGCTGTTCGGCACGACGCACGAGGACGGGGCCGGTTCGTCGACGTTGCTCTTCCTGCCACTGGCCCACGTCTTCGCCCGCGTCATCCAGGTCGGCGCGATCAGGGCGGGGGCGAAGCTGGGCCACACCGCCGACATCAAGGACCTCGTGAGCCATCTCGGAGAGTTCGAGCCGTCGTTCGTGCTCGCTGTCCCCCGGGTGTTCGAGAAGGTCTTCAACACCGCCAGCAGCAAGGCGTATGCCGACGGGCGCGGAAAGGTCTTCGACCGCGCCGTCCAGACCGCGATCTCCTACAGCCGGGCGCAGGACTCGGGCAGGCCCGCGGTAGCACTCCGCGCCCGCCACGCACTGTTCGACCGTCTCGTCTACGGCAAGCTGCGCGAGGCACTCGGCGGCCACACCGAGTGGGCCATCTCCGGCGGCGCACCCTTGGGAGAACGGCTCGCGCACTTCTACCGCGGCATCGGCGTCCCCGTGCTCGAGGGCTACGGCCTCACCGAGACCACGGCCGCCCTGTGCGTGAACACCCCGGAGAACCAACGCGTCGGAACGGTCGGCCGGCTCTTCCCCGACACCGAGGTCGACGTCGCTTCGGACGGCGAGCTGCGCTTCCGCGGGCCGCAGGTCTTTACCGGTTACTGGAACAACCCCGACGCCACGGCCGAGGCGCTCGACGACGACGGCTGGTTCTCCACCGGCGACCTCGGCGACATCGACGACGACGGTTTCATCCGCATCACCGGCCGCAAGAAGGAGATCCTCGTGACCGCCGGCGGCAAGAACGTCGCACCCGCGGTGCTCGAGGACCGTGTGCGGGCCCACCCTTACGTGAGCCAGTGCCTCGTGGTCGGCGACGGCAAGCCGTTCGTCGCCGCCCTCGTGACGATCGACACCGAGGCCTGGACCGGATCCCTCGACGACGCCGCGCTCGAATCAGCCGTGCAGGAGGCGATCGACGACGCGAACGCCCAGGTCTCGCAGGCCGAGGCGATCAAGAGGTTCGTGATCCTGCCCGACGACTGGACCGAGAAGAACGGCTACCTGACGCCGTCGTTCAAGGTGAAGCGCAACGCCGTGCTGCGCGACTTTCACGACACGGTCGAGGCGCTCTTCGTCAGGTAGTCGCGCCACCGCGCGGAGAGCTGCCCAACGGACAGGTCGAACGCGCTACGGACCGCGGTGCCGACGTCGGTGCCCGACAGCACGTCGCGGTAGAACCGGACGATCGCGGCATCGCCGTGACGCTCGCCGAGCATCCGGAACACCATCCAGGCCGACTCGTAGACGGCGCCGAGCCCGTGGTCTCCGCCGCCGAAGTCCGCCGCCGACGGCAGCGCCTTCGGTGCCCCGTCGTCCTTCACCTGGCGCAGAATCTGACCGGCGCTCAGGGAGAGCGGTGCGGTGTCGTCGTGCAACGCCACGAAGTCGGCGAAGCCCTCGACCACCCAGCCCTCGGCGTCCGAGCCGACCGCCCCGGTGAGCAAGTGCGCCGCCTCATGACTGACGACCACCTGGGCCGCCCGGTCGTCCATGGTGGCGAACTGGGCCGGGTTGAGCACGATGACGCGAGCCGTCTCGGCGCGGCCGTCGACGGTCGTGGTGATGGCCGCGATCGCTTCGACCTCACGCTGCGGCCTCCCGACGAGGCTGGCGGTGAGGGCCCGTGTCCGGGGCGAGACGATCGTCAGGTCGTCGTCGACGCCCGGCACGACCTCGCCCACGCGCTCCCGGGCGACGCGTGCCATGGCGGGACCGTCGACGTCCGGCACTCCCCCGTCGACGGTGATGACGCGGACGCCGGGGCTTCGTTCGACCGCGATGCGACCGGCCAGCCACAACGGCACCGGCTCCTCGTGTGCCGAGACCGAGCGGATCGCGAAGGTGCCGTCTCGCCGAGGATCGAGCCTGAAGTCCACCGTGGCATCGCGGACCGAGGTGCCGGTGACGGCTGAGTCCTCGCCGGCTCGCCACGACACCTCGACGGCCGCGACGGTGGAGCCGTCGCGGCGATCGGACACGTCACCGCCTTGCAGGTAGCGCATCTCGACGTCGACGACGTCGAGATCGGTCCTGGCGTCCCAGGCGTGCGTGGCGAACGTCCGCGCGGACGGGCCGGTGCCGGCCGCGGCGACGAAGGCGCGCCGTGAGCCGGCGTCACCGAGGTCGCGGAACTGATCGGTGAGCAACGCAACGGCGTCGTCGGGCACGGGCACGACGTCGTCGGACGTCGAGGACTGCCACGGCCGCTGCCAGAGGAGCAGGGCGACGGCCAGCACAACCAGCAGCGCTCCGGCCGCCAGGTTCGGCAAAAGCCGGCGAGTGTCAGCCAACCCGTCCGGCTCTGCTGAAGCCGCCGAGTCCGGTGACCTCGACGCTGCGGCCCGGGTGCGGCGCGTGGATGACCTTGCCGTTGCCGAGATAGATGCCGTCGTGCGACATGTCGCCGTAGAACACGATGTCGCCGGGCTGGAGCTGGCCCATCGAGATGTGCTTGGTCGCTCCGTACTGCGGACCCACCACGCGCGGCAGCGACACACCGGCAGCGCGGAACGAACCCTGCACGAGACCTGAGCAGTCCCACCCGTTGGGGCCGGTGCCGCCGTAGACGTACGGGTCGCCGAGCTGGGACTTGGCGAAGTTGATGGCCTTCGCAGCACGGCCGCTGGCCGAGATGTCGAATCCGATGGTGGTGTCGCTCGTGTTGAACCCGGCCTGCTCCGCGGCGCTCAGCAGGGCGAGCTTGCGCTTGGCCTCGTTGTACTTGGCGCGGATCTTGTTGCGCTCCTTGGCGAGGTCCTTCTTGTCGGCGGCCAGCGAGGTCTGGCGGTCCTCGAGCTGATCGCGACGGTTTTGCAGCTGCTTGGCGGTCTTGCCGAACTTCTCGAGCTGGTCGGCCCGGGTGCTGTTGAGCGCCTGCACGGCGCCGAGCCCGTCGAGGAACTCCTCTGGGTTGTGGCTACCGAGCAGGTTGACGGTCGGGCCGAGCGGTGCGTCCATCTGTTGCTGCACGATGGCCGAGCTCAAGGCGTCCTTCTGCTCCCGGTAGCCGACCATCTGGCGGTCGATGTCACCGGAGAGGTCGGAGATCTCCTGCTTGGTCTGCTTGATCTGGACCGACAGCTGGTTGACCTGCTCGTTGGCCGCCTCGGCCTCGTGGAAGGCCTGCTTGACGTCCCGGACGTCGACCTTCGGCTCGGCCTCGGCACCGGCGACGAGGCTGATGGTCACAACGGAGACGGTCACGGCTGCCAGCGCAGCTCTGCGTAATGAGGTCGCTCGCGCGACGGGGGGATGGATGGCACGGATACGCGAAAGGCGCACGCACAACTCCTACACATTCCTCGACGCCTACCGGGTGAGCTGACGGATTCGGGCCAAGGACGCCCTACGGCTCAAGGTCCGAGCCGATTCACCCCACCTACGTGGTTCCCCGGCACCTCGCGGTTGTCTTCCCCACATCCGCGTTGTCTCGGCGGTGCGCCCGATGTCGGCCAGGTCGGCCGCGCATACTCCGGGCGCACAAGCGCCCACTCTAGGGGCGGATGAAAACGCAATCAACTCCCCACGGCGTGCGTGTCGGGCGCCGTGACGGGAATCACCAGCCTGAGAGGCGGCACCAAACCGCCGTCGGCGAGAGCCTCGAGAGCGGCGACGTCGTCGCCGTCGAGCTCGATGCCCTCGGGGGGCGCACCCAGCAGGACGGTGACGACACAGTCGCCGCACGCGCCTGGGCTGCGGACGAGACAACGGTCGCAGTCGACGACCACGGGCTCGGTCGGATCAGTCATGGGAAGCACCTCCTGGGTGATGTGATGGACGCTAGACGGCTCCGCCGACAGAAACGCCCGTCACTCCAGTCACACCAGTGTGTCACACGATCGAACTAGTGTTCGAGCCGTGGAAGCAGTCCAGTCTTCGTTCGACGACCTCGGCCGTCCCCTGTCCGACGTCACCTTCTGCGTCGTCGACCTCGAGACCACCGGCGGCTCGGCCAAGGCGGGGTCGAAGATCACCGAGGTCGGTGCGGTCAAGGTGCTCGGCGGCGAAGTGCTCGGCGAGTTCCAGACGCTGGTCAACCCCGACGAGACCATCCCGGCGTTCATCACCGTGCTCACCGGCATCACCGACGCCATGGTCGTCGACAAGCCCCGCATCGCCGAGGTGCTGCCCAGCTTCCTCGAGTTCGCCCGCGGCAGCGTCCTGGTGGCGCACAACGCCCCGTTCGACACCGGCTTCCTCAAGCACTACAGCCGCGAGCTGGGCATCCCGTGGCCCCGCTTCGAGGTCCTCGACACCGCGGTGCTGGCCCGTCGCACGCTGCAGCGCGACGAGGTGCCCAACGTCAAGCTCGCCACCCTGGCCCGCGTCTTCCACGCCACCACCACGCCCAACCACCGCGCCCTGTCCGACGCACGGGCCACGGTCGACGTCCTGCACGCCCTGTTCGAGCGGCTCGGCCCGCTCGGAGTCACGTCGCTTGAGGAGGTCGCCACGTTCACGGCGCGCGTCACGCCGGCCCAGCGCAAGAAGCGCCATCTCGCCGAGCACCTCCCCCAGGCTCCCGGTGTCTACCTCTTCCGCGACCGTCGCGACGACGTCCTGTACGTCGGCACGTCCCGACGGCTCCGGGCGCGGGTCCGCTCGTACTTCACCGAGTCCGAGACGCGTACGCGCATGGGCGAGATGGTCATGCTGGCGCAGCGCGTCGAGGGCATCGTGTGCGCCACGACGCTGGAGGCACAGGTGCGCGAGCTCCGGCTCATCGCCCGGCACCGGCCGCCGTACAACCGCCGCTCGAAGTTCCCCGACCGGCTGTCGTGGCTCAAGCTCACCCGAGAGCCGTGGCCGCGGCTCTCGGTGGTCAAGCGCATCCTCGACGACGACGCCGACTACATCGGGCCGTTCGGGAGCCGGTCGTCCGCCGACGACGCCATGGCGGCCCTCCACGACACGTTCCGTATCCGGCAGTGCACGCCCAAGCTGGCCAAGCGGTCGCGGCGACCGGCCTGCGCCCTGGCCGAGCTCGGCCACTGCCTGTCACCCTGCGACGGCTCGGTCGAGCCCGACGCCTACGCCGCCGAGGTGCTCCGCGTGCAACGCGCCATGACCGCCGACCCGGTCGAGCTGGTGGAGGCCATCCGGTCCCGCATGGGCGACCTCGCCGAGAACGAACGCTTCGAGGACGCCGCGCGTTGGCGCGACCGCCTCACGGCGCTGCTCCGCGCTGTGGTGCGCACGCAGCGTCTCGCCGAGCTCACCGCGGTCCCCGAGCTCGTCGCCGCCGCGCCACACCCCGACGGCTGGGAGATCCACGCGCTGCGCCACGGGCGGCTGGCGGCCGCCGGAGTCATGCCGCGGGGCACGCATCCGTCCGGCTGGGTCGACGCCCTGCTCGCCACCGCCGAGACGGTCGACGCCGGCTACGGCCCCGTGCCGGCGGCCACCGCCGAAGAGACGGAGTGCCTGCTGCGGTGGCTCGACACCCCGAGCCTTCGCGTCGTCCGCGGCGGCTGGCACGCCCCGCTCGCCGGTGGTGCCCGCCATCTCGAGCACCTCACCGCTCTGGCATCGCGGGCCAAGGCGACTACTCTGACCTCGTGATCACCGCGATCGTCTTCATCCAGGCCGACGTCTCCCGTCTCTCCGAGATCGCCGAGAGCATCGCCGACATCCCGGGCGTCAGCGAGGTCTACTCCGTCACCGGCGACCTCGACCTGCTCGCCATGGTGCGGGTGCGCACGCACGACGAGATCTCCGACGTCGTCGCCGACCAGCTGAACAAGGTCGACGGCGTGTTGTCGACGCAGACCCAGATCGCCTTCCGGACGTTCAGCCACCACGACCTCGAAGAGGCTTTCAGCATCGGTCTGTGAGTGCTGGGCCGGGCGTCGCCCGGCTGACCGCGACTATCGTGGCCCCGTGAACTCTCCCATGTTCCCGGACTCGCCCATGGTCGTCGCGGCGCGGGAACGGACTCGTATCGCCGCGGAGAGCAAGGGCACCGACGACTCGGCGACCGACTTCAGCGTCCGACTGCTGCGCACCTTCCTCGGTTTGTGTGAGAACCCGCGCTCCCGCCAGCGCATGCTGCGGATGGTGCGATCGTCGGTCGGCAGCGGAGGCGCCGACCGCGCTCTGTACCGCATGCTCAACCGAACGGTCGTCACTCCGACCGCCCAGGCCACGGGAATCAAGGCTTCGGCGCTCCGCTACGAGCTCGTCTGCGGTCAGCTCGTCGGCTTGGCGATGATGCGCTATGTCCTGGAGGTCGAGCCGGTGGCGTCAACGGACACCGACGAGATCATCCGCGTGTTCGCACCGGCGATCCGCGCGACCTTGAAGGGTTAGGCGAGCGACTGGGTCGTCTCGATCCAGCGTGCAAGCACGTCGCGGGCGGCACCGGAGTCGAGCGCCTCACCGGCCCGCTCGACACCTACGGCCAGCCGGTCGTCGAGCGAGCCGTCAGCGCCCTCGAAAGCGGCGATGCCGGCGCCGGCGTTGAGCATCACGGCGTCACGGACGGCCGACTTCTCGCCCTCCAGGACGCGTGTGAAGACCGCCGCATTGACGCTCGCGTCGCCCCCGGTGAGCGCAGACGGTTCTGACAGGTCGATGCCGAACCGATGCGGGTCGATGACCTGCTCGCTGACCTCACCGGTCTGCGGGTCGCCCACCCACACGTGCGACGTCGTGGTGGTGGTGATCTCGTCGAGGCCGTCGTCGCCCCGGAAGACGAGAGCATCGGCTCCTCGGGCGGCAAGGACGCCGGCCATGATCGGCGCCATGCGCGCGTCGGCCACCCCGACCGCCATCGCTGCCGGTCGGGCCGGGTTCACGAGAGGACCCAGGAAGTTGAACGGCGTGGGGATGCCGAGCTCGCGTCTCGGCACGGCGGCGAACCGGAACGACGCGTGGAACACCGGGGCAAAGCAGAACGTGATGCCGGTGGCCTCGAGCACGTCGACGAGCTTGGTGGGGGGAACGTCGAGGCGGACCCCGAGCTCCTCGAGCACGTCGGCCGAGCCGCTGGCACTCGTGGCCGCCCGGTTGCCGTGCTTGACCACCCGCACGCCGGCGCCGGCGATGACCACCGCCGACATCGTGGAGATGTTGACCGTTCGCGCATGGTCACCACCGGTGCCGACGATGTCGACCACGCGGCCCTCGACGTTCATCGGCGCGGCGTGCCGATACATGGCGTCGACCAGTCCCTGCATCTCCGCCTGGGTCTCGCCCTTGCTGCGCATCGCGACCGCGAAGCCCGCGATCTGGGCCGGTGTGGCGTTGCCGGAGAGGATCTCCTCCATCGCCCACGACGTGGACGAGGTGTCGAGGTCGTCACCGGCAACCAGCGCGGCCAGGACGTCCGCCCAGGAGCCCGGCGGGGATGCCGGGCCGCGGGCGGCCTCGGATGAGCTGGCCATGGGACTAGGCCGACTGGAGCACGCCGCGGGCGAGACCGATGACGGCCTCGGCCAGACGCAGCGGGTCGATGGGGTGCGGCAGCGCGGCCTCGGCGCGCGACCACGTGGCGAGCCATGCGTCCTGCGGGCGTCCGGTGAGCACCAGCACCGGCGGCGCCTGGTAGATCTCGTCCTTCATCTGACGGGCGATACCCAGACCGCCGGCCGGGACTGCTTCTCCGTCGAGGATCACGAGGTCGAAGCCACCCGCATCGAGGTGCTGGAACACGACCGGCTCGGTGGCGCACTCGACGTACTCGAACGGCGGAAGATCGGGGTGCGGGCGGGCGCCGAGCGAGGAAAGCACGGTCGCACGGACGTCCCGATCGTCGCTGTAGACCAGGACACGCAGGGGCTTGTGCTCGCTCACGATCGAATCGTACATAATGTTCGCGTGGCGACTACCTCCGTGATTCCCGCGTCCCGACTCCATGGCACCGATGGACGTCCCTCGATGGTCGCCGTCGGCACCATCGTGTGGCTCTCCAGCGATCTGCTGTTCTTCGCCGGGCTGTTCGCGGCGTACTTCACCATCCGCAACGTGTCACCGGAGCTGTGGATCCAGGAGACCGCGAAGCTCGACCTGCCGTTCGCTGCGGTCACCACCACCGTGCTGGTGCTCTCGTCGGTCACCTGTCAGTACGGCGTCTTCGCCGCCGAGCGCGGCCGGGCCGGCCGCACCGGCCGCCTGTGGCAGTTCACCCAGTGGGGCATGCGCGAGTGGTTCGTCCTCACCTACTTCATGGGTGCCTTCTTCATCGCCGGCCAGGCCACGGAGTACGCCTCCCTGGTCACCGAGCACACCACCATCTCCTCCTCGCCCTACGGCTCGGTGTTCTACCTGGCCACCGGCTTCCACGGCCTGCACGTCATCGGCGGGCTGATCGCCTTCCTGCTCGTCATCGGGCGCACGTTCCTCGCGCGTCGCTTCACGCACGAGCAGGCCATCTCCGCCATCGTGGTCTCGTACTACTGGCACTTCGTGGACATCGTCTGGGTCGGCCTGTTCGCGACCATTTACCTGATCCAGTGAGCCCATCCCGTTGACACGCCACCTACGTCCCCGGCGCGGAGTCTCCCTCGGTACTCTGAGTCGACCTAACCAGGAATGAGGTTCTCGGTGCGGAAACTCTCGACCCGTCGCCGGCACCCGCTCGCCGGTCTCGTCGTCCTCCTCATGGGGCTCGTCGTGGCCGGCGGTCTGTACGCAGCGTTCGCGCCTCGGGCCGCCACCGCCCAGGAGGCATCCTCACGCGATGTCGAGGCCGGACGTCAACTCTTCCTGATCGGCTGCGCCAGCTGCCATGGCAAGAACGCCACCGGCGTCACCACGAAGTCCGGCGGCAACTACGGCCCGTCGCTCATCGGTGTCGGCGCGGCCGCGGTCGACTTCCAGGTCGGCACCGGACGCATGCCGATGGCCCAGTCGGGACCGCAGGCGCCGCGCAAGGACCCCGAGTACACCGCCGAGGAGACCCGCCAGCTCGCGGCCTACGTCGCCTCCCTGGCCCCCGGTCCCGCCATCCCCGAGGGCGAGCACCTCGACTGGCAGGCGGCCAGCACCGACGACATCCGTGAGGGCGGCGAGTTCTTCCGCACCAACTGCACGGCCTGCCACAACTCCGTGGGCGCGGGCGGCGCCCTGCCCAACGGGCGCTACGCCCCCACCATCAAGGGTGTGAGCGCCAAGCACATCTACGAGGCCATGCTCACCGGGCCGCAGCAGATGCCGCTGTTCTCCGACGAGGTCATCACGCCCGAGGACAAGCGCAACGTCATCGCCTACGTCAAGACGCTCGAGGAGCAGCCCGACTACGGCGGACTGGCCGGCGGCGGATACGGACCGGTGGTCGACGGCATGTTCACGTTCATCATCGGCATCGGCGCTCTGACCGGATTCGCCGTCTGGATCGGTGCCCACGGAGCGAGAGTGAAGAAGCAGCGATGAGCCCCGAAGATCATTCAGCACTCGAACCCGTCGTCAAGCACGAGCCGATCGAGGATCCCGGCCTCGAGTCGCACCAGTGGCGTCCCACCGACGTCGACCAGAGGCTCGAGCGTCGTGCCGAACGCCAGATCTCGGGCATGTTCGGTCTCGCCACCCTGCTGCTGCTTCTCTTCTGTGTCGCCTACTTCGCGATCGAGCCAGAGCAGACGTTCCTCGGCTGGTCGGCGCTGAACTTCTCCCTCGGTGCCAGCCTCGGCGGGGCCCTGCTGCTGATGGGTGCCGGCATCATCCAGTGGGCCAAGAAGCTGATGGGCGACCAGGAGATCATCGAGGCACGACACCCGGTGCGGTCGTCCGACGAGGATCGCACCGGCGTCATGGAGGACATCAACGCCGGCCTCGACGAGTCCGGCATCGCCCGCCGTCCGATGATCCGCAACAGTCTTCTCGGAGCGATCGGCGTACTCAGCCTCGGACCCCCGCTCGTCATGCTGCGCGACCTCGGCCCACTCCCGAGCGACGACCAGCGGGTCACCGTGTGGAAGAAGGGCATGCGGGTCGTCAACGACGTCTCGGGCGCGCCGATCAAGCCGGCCGAGCTCGAGGTCGGTCAGCTGGTCAACGCCGAACCTGCCGCACTGTTCGAGGAGGACGAGCACGGCGAGCGCGTCATCCACGGCACCGAGGCCCTCCAGGCCAAGTCCAAGGCCGCCGTCATCCTGGTGCGGATGCGGCCCGAGGACATCACGCCGGCCAAGGGCCGCGAGAACTGGGGCGTCAACGGCATCCTCTGCTACTCCAAGATCTGCACCCACGTCGGCTGCCCGATCAGCCTGTGGGAGCAGCAGACGCACAACGTGCTGTGCCCGTGCCACCAGTCGACGTTCGACCTCGCCGACGCCGGCAAGGTCATCTTCGGCCCCGCCGCTCGCTCGCTGCCGCAGCTGCCGCTCGGCGTAGACTCAGAGGGGTACCTGATCGCGATGAGTGGCTTCCACGAGATCATCGCGCCGAGCTACCCAGAACTGGCGCGTGACCAGAAGAAGTTGGATGAGCGTTATGGCTGAACACACCAACGTCGAGGACACCGGATTCGGCAAGAAGGCCGGCGGCCCGGTCGGGTGGCTGGATGACCGGCTGGGTCTCGCGGGCGCCGGCAAGAAGCTCATGCCGGTGCGCAAGGTCTTCCCCGAGCACTGGTCATTCATGCTCGGTGAGATCGCGCTCTGGTCGTTCATCGTCCTGCTGCTCACCGGGGTGTTCCTGACGTTCTGGTTCGACCCGAGCATGACCGAGACCGTGTACAACGGGTCCTACGAACCGCTGCGCGGCCTCGAGATGTCGAAGGCCTACGCCACGACGCTCGACATCTCCTTCGACATCCGCGGCGGCCTGCTGATCAGGCAGATCCACCACTGGGCGGCCGCGATCTTCGTCGCCGCGATGATCGTGCACATGCTGCGCATCTTCTTCACCGGTGCGTACCGCAAGCCTCGCGAGGTCAACTGGCTGATCGGGCTGGGGCTGCTCACCCTGGGCCTGGTCGAGGGCTTCGCCGGCTACTCGCTCCCCGACGACCTGCTGTCCGGCACCGGGCTCAGGTTCGTCGACGGACTCATCCGGTCGATCCCGCTCGTGGGCTCGTACCTGGAGTTCTTCATCTTCGGCGGTGAGTTCCCCGGAGACATCATCATCCCGCGCCTGTACATGGCGCACATCCTGCTGATCCCGGCACTTCTCCTCGCCCTGATCGGCGCCCACATGGTGCTGCTCGTCTACCAGAAGCACACCCAGTGGCCCGGACCCGGACGCACCGAGAACAACGTGGTCGGTTACCCCTTGCTCCCGCAGTACGCGGCCAAGGCCGGCGGCTTCTTCCTGGTCGTGTTCGGGTTCACCGCCCTGATGGGCGCGACGCTGCAGATCAACCCGATCTGGCTCTACGGCCCGTACAACCCGTCCGAGGTCACGGCCGGATCGCAGCCCGACTGGTACATGGGATTCGTCGAGGGCGCGGTCCGGGTCATGCCGGCCTGGGAGTTCACCGATCCCCTCATCGGCTACACGTGGTCGATGAACGTGTTCATCCCTGCCGTCCTGCTGATGGGCGTGATGTTCACGTTGCTCGGCGCCTGGCCGTTCGTCGAGCAGTGGATCACCGGTGACAAGCGCGAGCACCACCTGCTGGAGCGCCCGCGCAACGCGCCGGTGCGCACCGCCTTCGGCGTCGCGGGAATGACGGCCTACGGCGTGTTCTGGATCGGTGGTGGCAACGACATCATCGCGGTGAAGTTCCACCTCGACATCTACGACATCACCCGGTTCGTGCAGGTCGGAGTCTTCGTGCTGCCGATCCTCGCGTTCATCATCACGAAGCGCATCTGCATCGGGTTGCAGCGCGCCGACGCGAACCGCATCCTGCACGGCTACGAGACCGGTGTCATCGAGCGCACGCCCGACGGCAGCTACTCCGAGCGGCACGCGGCCCTGCCGGTGCACGACCAGTTCGTGCTCACGACGCACGATCGACTGCCGGTGCTCGAGGCACCGCAGGAAGCCGACGCGAACGGTGTTCCGGCCCCCAACGGCCGCAAGGAACGTCTCCGCGCCCGGTTCCGCCGGTTCTACTACCACGGTGCCGTCGACAAGCCCACCGAGCACGACGTCGAGCACGCGGCTGAGCACCTGGGCGAGCAGAACGGCCACCCGGTCGCCCTCGGCGAGGACTTCCAGGGCGTCTCCGAGACGGGCGTGCCGAGGAGTCATTGAGTCCGCAACTCGGTGGTTGAGTAGCCCCGCGAGGAACGAGCGGGGCGTATTGAAACCACACCCGAGTGAATCTGTCCCTTACGAGGTCTCGATACGCCGGGCGGCTTCGCCGCAGCCCACTCGACCTGGCGCGGCGTTCGCTCGCAGAGCGAACTCAGCCGCGCTCAAGCGCTGAGCCGGCCTGCCAGTCGTCCCACGACACGTTCCAGTCGGTCCAGCCGTTCTGGTCCTCCATGCCGCGGGGGCTGTTCGTGAACTTCACGACGTCGCCGCGCCTGGACTGGTGGTACAGCCAGTCGGCGTTCGCGGTGCTCATGCCGGTGCAGCCGTGGCTGACGTTCGCCCGGCCGTGGGAGGGAGCGGACCAGGGAGCCGCGTGCAGGAACTCGCCGGAGTTGGTGACCCGCATGGCCCACTTGACGTCGCTGATGTCGTAGTAGTCGGGATCCTCGGAGTCGACGCCGGTGGTGGCGGCGTCCATGTCGACCTTGGGGAACTTCTCCATGATGACCTTGGTGCCTTGCCGCGTGCGGTGCTTCGTGTCGCCGGTCGAGACCGGAATCGTGCGAACGGCATCGCCGTCGATGCGGACGATGAGCCGATGCGCCGCGACGTCGACCGTGCTGACCACCTTGCGGCCGATCTTGAACGGCACCTTCTGGTTCTGCTGGCCGTAGATGCCGTTGCCGGCGGGCAGCCCGTTGAGCCGCAGGTTGACCGTGACCTTGGTGCCGGCCGGCCAGAAGTCCTTGGGCCGGTAGTGCACGACACGGTCGTTGATCCAGGACCAGGAACCCTCGACGTCCTGGTTCGACGTGACCTGCATGTTGCGCTCGTAGAGCGCCTTGTTCTTGACCGGCAGGTCGAACGTGACGATGACCGGCATCCCGACGCCGACCGTCTCGTTCTTGAGCGGCGCGACGGACGGGTAGGTCTGCTGCTGCAGCGTGAGCGCCTCGGTGGTGAAGGTGCGCTCGAGCGTGCCCTCCTCGCCATCGTCGCCCGTGCCCTTGACGGTGAGCTTGTACCGGGTGGCCGGCTCCAGCCGGTCGGAGGCGATCCACTGGGTCCCGCTGATGCGGCCGTCGACAGTGGACTTGCCGTCGGCCGACGCGAGGGTGACCTCGGAGATGGAGCCGTGCTCCGCATCGGCGGTGACGATCGTGTCGACGGTGACGCCCTTGGCGCCGTCCTTGACGCTGGCCGACAGGGAGACAGGATCCTCGGGCGTGACGGCGTCCTTGACCTTGCTGCCGGAGCAGCCGGCCAGGAGCAGCATCGCAGCGGCGACGGTGATGATGGAGCGGGCGTTCACCACGTCATGGTACGTGGGCGAACCCACTGGTCAGAAATCGAACGGGCGTGCCGTCCGACACGTTCGACGCAGGTCAGTGAGCGTGGACGCCGCGGTAGTACTCGTAGATCCAGCCGGAGACCGTCAACGCTCCGATGCCGACGCCGATGATGAACAGCCACCAGCCGATCACGATGCCCAGCACGACGGTGGCGAGTGCCATGGCGCAGAACATCGGCCACCAGCTGTAGGGCGGGAAGAAGCCCTGCTCCCCCGCACCCTCGGCGATCTCACCGTCGGAACGGTCTTCCGGGCGGTCCGGGATCTGCTTGACGACCACGCCCAGGTAGAAGCCCAGAAGAGCGCAGAGCAGGAAGGTCATGACGAGCGCCGTGGTGCCGGTGGGGTCGTAGGTGAGCCACCAGTAGATCGGCGCAGTGACGGCGAAGAACACCGCACAGCCGGCGATGGTCCAGTACTCGGCCTTCATCGGTCGTCACCCTTCGCATCGGCGATGGCCTCGTCGCGACCACGCACGTCGGGAGCGTCGGCCAGGGCGCCGGGCCGGCCACCGGGGCCACCTTCCTCCGGGTTGTGCAACAGCTCGAGCTCGGCGACCTCCGGGTGGTGCAGGTCGAAGGCCGGGCTCTCAGAGCGGATGCGCGGCAGCGAGGAGAAGTTGTGACGCGGCGGGGGCGAGCTCGTGGCCCACTCCAGGGAGCGGCCCCAACCCCACGGGTCGTCGAGCTTGACCAGCGGGCTCCTGCGCGACTGCCACACGTTGTAGAGGAACGGCAGCGTGGACGCACCCAGCAGGAACGCGCCGATGGAGGAGATCTCGTTGAGCGTGGTGAAGCCGTCGTTGGCGCCGTAGTCGGCGTAGCGCCGCGGCATGCCCTCGACGCCGAGCCAGTGCTGCACCAGGAACGTCAGGTGGAAGCCGATGAACAGCAGCCAGAAGTGGACCTTGCCCAGCTTCTCGTCGAGCATGCGTCCGGTGAGCTTGGGCCACCAGAAGTAGAACCCCGCAAACATCGCGAACACCACCGTGCCGAAGACCACGTAGTGGAAGTGGGCGACAACGAAGTAGCTGTCGGACACCGCGAAGTCCAGGGGCGGAGCGGCCAGGACGATGCCGGTGAGGCCGCCGAAGAGGAACGTCGCCAGGAAGCCCAGCGAGAAGATCATGGGGGTGTCAAAGGACACACTTCCCCCCCACAACGTTCCTATCCAGTTGAAGAACTTCACCCCGGTGGGCACCGCGATGAGGAAGGTCATGAAGGAGAAGAACGCGAGGTTGACCGCGCCGGTGACGAACATGTGGTGGGCCCAGACCGCGACGGACAGGACCGCGATGGTGAGCGTGGCGCCGACCAGGCCGATGTAGCCGAAGATCGGCTTGCGGCTGAAGACCGGCAGGACCTCGGTGATGATGCCGAAGAACGGCAACGCGATGATGTAGACCTCGGGGTGGCCGAAGAACCAGAACAGGTGTTGCCACAGGATCGGGCCGCCGTTGGCGGCGTCGAACACGTGGGCGCCGAGTCGCCGGTCCGCCTCGAGCGCGAGCAGCGCGGCGGCGAAGATCGGGAACGCGATCAGCACGAGCATGCTCGTGACCAGCGTGTTCCAGCAGAAGATCGGCATCCGGAACATCGTCATGCCGGGAGCGCGCATGGTGAAGATCGTGGTGACGAAGTTGACGGCGCCCAGGATCGTGCCGAGGCCCGCCATCCACAGCCCCATGACCCAGAGGTCTCCCCCGATACCCGGTGAGTTGACCGAGTCGCTCAACGGCGCGTACGCGAACCAGCCGAAGCTGGCGGCGCCACCCGGGGCGATGAAGCCGCTGATCACGATGAGTCCGCCGAACAGGAACAGCCAGTAGCTGAACATGTTCAGGCGCGGGAACGCGACGTCGGGCGCGCCGATCTGCAGCGGCATGACGGCGTTGCCGAACCCGAAGAACAGCGGCGTCGCGAACAGCAGCAGCATGATCGTGCCGTGCATCGTGAACAGCTGGTTGTAGGTGTCGTCGCTGACGACCTTGGAGCCGGGCTGGGCCAGGTTGGCGCGGATGATCAGCGCAAGGACGCCGCCGAAGAGGAAGAACAAGAACGACGTGACCAGGTAGAGGTTGCCGATGACCTTGTGATCGGTGGTCGTGATGACCAGGACGATCTTCTGGCCGAGGGTGCGTTCCCGTGCGGCCGCGCGGTCCGCGCCCTCGTCGAAGGCAGCTGTGGTCGCCATCAGTTCTCGTCTCCGTTCGCCAGGCCGGCGATCCTGTCGGCCTCTTCCGCTCCCTCAGGGGCGCCGACGTCGCCGGCGGCCTTGAGCTCGGACAGATGCTGGTCGTACTCCGCACGCGGCACGACGTGGACCTCGAAGAGCATGCGCGAGTGGTAGAGCCCGCACAGCTCGGCGCACCGGCCGGTGAAGGTGCCTTGGCGCGTGGGCGTGAGGTCGAAGGTGTTCTGGCGCCCGGGGACGACGTCCATCTTGAAGTAGAACTCCGGGATCCAGAACGAGTGGATGACGTCGGGCGACCGGAGCTCGAAGCGCACCGACTCGTCGACGGGCAGCCACAGCTCGGTCGGGTCGGCCGGGGTGCCGACCTCGAAGACGTCGTCGCCCTGGGTGGCGTTCTCGTCGAGGTAGTTGAACCCCCACTGCCACTTGCTGCCGACGACGGTGATCGTGTGATCGGGGTTCTCCACCTTCTCCAGCATGTCGTTCTGCGACACGACGGTGTGGAAGAAGAAGACGGCGACGACGATGATCGGCGCAATCGTGTACAGCGCCTCGATGGGCAGGTTGTAGCGCACTTGCGGCGGCACCTCGTCGTCGCTGCGCCGGCGGTAGCGGACCATCGCGTAGACCATGCCGCCGAAGACGAGCACGAAGACGACGAGCACGGAGATCCAGGCACCGAGCCACAGGTCCCACATCGGGTCGGTGCGATCGCTGCCGGCCACGGGAAGGGCGAGGCGATTCACATCGTGGTCGTCGATGGGAGAACAGCCGCTCAGCACGAGCGCGGCGGCGGCCAGCGCCGTCAGCTTCATCCGACCCACGGGATGCCTTTCTGGTTCATGCCTGTCCTGCGATGACACCAGCACCTTACTGCAGCGATCACCCCAGTTTGAGCGCGGCATCGACGTCGGAGGCGGCCGTGTCTCCGTAGGCCACACCGAGTCGCTTCAGGAAGCCGTCACGCGTGAGCTCGTACTCCTGCGTGCCCTTGGTCTCGACGACGCTGGCGGCGATCGTGCACCCGATCTGCGCCGATCGTTCGAGGTCGAGGTCGGCGGCGATGCCGGCGAGGAAACCGGCCCGGAAGCTGTCACCGACGCCGGTCGGGTCGATGGCCACGACGCCCTCGATGGCCTTCACCTCGACGGCCGGACCGTCGGCCGGATACACCGACACACCGTCCTTGCCACGGGTCACGACGCGGGTGCCGACGTGGGCCTGGACATCGGCGGAGGTCCAGCCGGTCTTCTGCTCGATGAGGGCGGCCTCGTAGTCGTTGCTGAACAGGTAGGCGGCGCCGTCGATGAGATCGCGGATCAGGTCGCCGTCGGCCCAGGCGAGCTGCTGCGACGGGTCGGCCGCGAAGGCGATGCCGCGATTGCGGCAGCTCTGGGTGTGGCGCTGCATGCCCTCGGGATCGTCGGGGCCCACGAGGACGAGGTCGAAGTCGTCACCGAACGCAGCGAGGTCGATGTCGCGGGCCTCCGACATGGCTCCGGTGTAGAACGTCGCGATCTGGGCCAGCGCGGCGTCGGTGGTGCACACGAACCGCGCCGTGTGACGGGTGTCGGACACGAGGACGCCGGATGTGTCGACGCCGGCTTGATCGAGCCACCCGCGGTACTCCATGTCGAAGTCGCGGCCGACCGCGCCGATCAGCAGGGGCTCCTGCCCGAGCTTGGCCAGCGCGAAGGCGATGTTCGCCCCGCACCCGCCGCGCCGCACGTCGAGGTCGTCCACGAGGAACGACAGGGCGATCTTGTCGAGCTCCTCCGGCACGAGCGAGTCGGCGAACTTGCCGGCAAAGGTCATCAGGTGGTCGGTGGCGATGGATCCGCAGATGGCGAGGCGCACCCGCACAGGATAGGTGAACGACCGAGCGAGCGAGGCGAGGGAGCGGAGTTCCAGGTTGAGTGCGTCACGCCGAAGGCGTCCGACTTATCGAAACCTCGCAAGGATTGCAGGCTCGGCCGGTGTGGTTTCGATTCCCCCACTCGCTGGCGCTCGCGGGCGGTGCCCCCAGCGTCGCGTTCCTCGCGGCTACTCAACCACCGAGTAGTGGGATCTAGTGGAACGAGTCGCCGCAGGCGCACGAACCGGTGGCCATCGGGTTGTCGATCGTGAAGCCCTGCTTCTCGATCGTGTCGACGAAGTCGATCGTCGCGCCGTGCAGGTACGGGAGGCTCATGCGGTCGACGACGACGTTGACGCCGTTGAACTCGCGGATCTCGTCGCCGTCGAGCGTGCGCTCGTCGAAGAACAGCTGGTAGCGGAGACCGGAGCAACCGCCGGGCTGGACGGCGATGCGCAGCGCGAGGTCGTCGCGGCCCTCTTGGTCGAGCAGGCTCTTGACCTTGGCGGCGGCGCCGTCGGTGACGGACACGCCTTCCGTGGTGGTCGTGGCCTCATCGGTTGCAGGCGCAGTGCTCGTGCTGTCGACAGTCATCGATGTCTCTCCCTGGTGGGGGTCGCGTCACAGGTTCCAACGCGCGTGGTGCGGTCTGCATTCCATGGTACAGAGGTCTTCTCACGATGGACGTTCCAGGACGGTGACACGCCCTAGGCTGCCGGAATGGCCAACACGACCTACGAACGAGCGGGATCAGCCGCCGTCCTCACGATCAGCCGCCCCGAGCGCCGCAACGCGGTGGATTCCGACACGGCGGCGGAGCTCCTCGACGCCTACCGCCGATTCGAGGCGGACGACGAGGCCCGCGTCCTCGTGCTCACCGGCGAGGGGCCGGAGGCGTTCTGCGCCGGTGCCGACCTGAAGGCGGTCGCCGAGCGTGGCGCGGCCTTCACCGGGGACGACCCGCAGGCCGCCGTGGACGAGTGGCTGGATGCGGTCCCGGCCGGACCGCTCGGGTTCACCCGGCTCACGTCGACCAAGCCGACGATCGCCGCCGTGTCGGGCTGGTGCCTGGCCGGCGGGCTCGAGCTGGCGCTGTGGTGCGACCTGCGGATCTGCACGCCGAGCGGCAGGTTCGGGTACCCCGAGCGCCGCTGGGGCGTCCCGCTGATCGACGGCGGCACGCAGCGACTGCCCCTCGTCGTGGGCATGGGGCGTGCGCTCGAGATGATCCTGACCGGACGGATCATCGACGCGGCCGAGGCCCACACCTGGGGTCTCGTCAACGAGGTCGTGGACGAGGGCGCCCACCTCCCGCGAGCCCTGGAGATCGCCGAGGCGCTCGCTTCGTTCCCGCAGCCGACGATGCTCTCCGACCGGGCCGCGGCGATCGACGGCGCCGGCCTCGCGCTGGACGACGGCTTGGCGCTGGAGGAGCGGCTCGGTCGGCAATCGGTCATCACCGGCGTGCTCGGCGCCGCCCGATTCGCCGACGGCGAGGGGCGTGGGGGCGCAGGCACCGGAGCCTGATCAGCGGCGCGGTGACCACGTGCGTGCGACGCGCTGGGCGAGCGCGGCCAGCGAGCCGTGCGGGTCGTCCAATGCGCGGTCGAGGCCGACCAGGTCGGCGGCCGCGTAGGCCGACTCGACGCCCATGGCACGCATCTCGCGCGAACCGACGGTGACCTGGCCCGCCAGGACGATGCACGGCTTCGCCGCGGCGGCCGCGGTGGTGGCCACGCCGTGCACGACCTTGCCGCTGCGGGAGGAGTGGTCGTAGGTGCCCTCTCCGGTGACGACGAGGTCGTGCTCGACACAGGCCGTGGCCAGCCCGACCGCATCGGCGACGAGCTCCACGCCAGGCCGGGTGGTCGCTCCCAGCAGCATCAGGGCGAAGCCGAGACCGCCGGCGGCGCCGGCACCGGGCTGGTCCGCCACGCGACGGTCTGCCGGGGCAGGGCCGCACGCGGCGACGACCAGCTCGTCGAGGATGCGGTCGACCACCACGATGTCCTCGTCGCCGAGACCCTTCTGCGGCCCGAACGTCTTGGTGGCACCGAACATCCCGAGCAACGGCGTCACGACGTCGATGGCGGCCACCAGCGTCACCGCGTCGAGGAGACGGAGCGCCGGCGCGAGATCGATGCGGGTGATGCCGCCCAGCCCGTGCGGTCCGGCGTCGAGCGGCACGTCGGCCGTGGCGCCGAGCTCGCCCAGCAACCCCGCTCCCCCGTCGTTGGTGGCGCTGCCGCCCAGGCCGACCACGATCGTGGTGGCGCCGGCGTCGACGGCGGCGGCGATCGCCGCACCGACTCCGGTCGTGGTCGCGTGCCACGGGTCGGGCTCGTCGAGGAGCGGATGACCGCACGCCTGCGCCGACTCGATGTAGGCGGTGCCTTCCCGGACCAGCAGGGTGACCGGAGTGGGACGACCACGTGGACCCGCGACGGTGACGACCTCGAGGTCACCGCCGAGCGCGGTGTGCAGGACGTCGACGAAACCCGGGCCGCCGTCGGCCATCGGCAGGGTGGTCAGCTGGTCGTCGGGCGCGTGACGTTCCCAGCCCTCGACGACGGCGAGGGCCGCCTCGGGAGCGGTGAGGGTGCCGGCGAACGCGTCCGGCGCCACCAGCACCTTCACGTCAGGAGCTGAGGTGCTGCTCGGCGGCCGCCAGCAGCACGCACGTGGCGAGCCCGTCCATCGCCGTGCGCAGCTCGTCGACGGACGGGAACGACGGCGCGATGCGGATGTTGCGATCGCGCGGGTCGTCGCCATACGGGAACGACGCGCCGGCGGGCGTCATGGCGATGCCGGCCTCGCGGCACAGCTCGACGACGCGCGAAGCGGTCCCGTCGGCGACGTCGAGGCTCACGAAGTAGCCGCCCTTGGGTTCGGACCAGGTCGCGACGCCATGCTGGCCGAGTCGGTCGCCCAGGATCTCGAGGACCGCCGCGAACTTCGGCGCGAGGATCGCCCGGTGCTGCTCCATCAGACGGTGCACGCCGTCGACGTCACCGAGGTAGCGCGCGTGCCGCAGCTGGTTGACCTTGTCGGGCCCGATGGTGCGCTTGCCGAGGTTTTGGAGGTACCACTCGACGTTCTCCTCCGAGCTGCCGAGGAAGCACACCCCCGAGCCGGCGAACGTGATCTTGGACGTCGAGGCGTACACGATGGCGCGGTTCGGGTGTCCCGAGGCGGCGCAGAGGCCGACGATGTCGGCGGTCTTGGTGCGCTCCTCGGTGAGGTGGTGCACGGCGTACGCGTTGTCCCAGAAGAGCCGGAAGTCCGGTGCCGCGGTCTCGAGCGCGGCGAGCTCGGCGGCCACGGCCTCGCTGATGACCGCACCGGACGGGTTGCCGTAGGTGGGGACGAGCCACATGCCCTTGACGGACGGGTCGGCGGCCAGCTCGCGAACGGCCGCCATGTCGGGGCCGTCGTCGTGCAGCTCGACCGGCACCATCTTCACGCCGTAGCGCTCCGTGAGGGCGAAGTGGCGGTCGTAGCCGGGCACCGGGCAGATGAACGTGACCTCGTCCTCCTCGACCCAGGGCCGTGGGGAGTCGGGCGTGCCCCTGAGCAGGGAGAAGACGAGCGTGTCGTGCATCATCGCGAGGCTCGCGTTGTCGCCGGCGACGACCTGGTCGACCGGCACCTGCATGATCTCGGCGAAGATCGCCCGCAGCTCGGGCAGACCGTTCAGGCCGCCGTAGTTGCGGGTGTCGGTTCCCTTGGCGTCCGTGTAGTCGTCGCCGGGCAGCGAGAGGAGCTCGGCGGAGAGGTCGAGCTGCGCGGGCGACGGCTTGCCGCGGGTGAGGTCGAGCTTCAGGCCGGCCTTCTGCAGCGTGCGGTACGCGTCGAGCTGCTCGTCGTGCAGCGCCTGGACCTGGTCGCGGGTGAGGGGTTCGAACGTCACGGTTCGAGACTATCCCGCCGGTTGACCATCCGGATCGAGGCCGGGGGCGCCCCACAGGGCGAGCCAGCGGTCGAGCTTTGACTCCACCGGGACGTCGTCGTCGACGAGGCCGCGCACCTGCAACTCGGCGGCGTTATCGCGGCGCTGGCTGTCCATCGGGACGAATGGGTAGAACGTGCCCTGCTTGAACAGATAGACGAGCGCGCAGGGCCCTCCGGTGGGCGACGTGAACACCACCGTGGAGCAGAGCAGCCCGCCACCGAACCCGGCGTCGACGAGCGAGGAGTTGGCCGCATGCAGGTCGTTGACCAGGCCGGTGACGTCGCCGGCCGCGCGGGTGACGGTGAGCCAGCGGAAACCGTGGGCGTCGTCGGTGAGCTCGACCGCCACCGACGCGTCGGTGGTGATGACCTTCTGGGCATCCGCGATGACGGAGTCGTCGACCTGGCCCTCCGCGTCGCGGAAGCACACCGCCCCCAGACCGGTGGCGGTGAAGCCCGCGGCCTGGAGCGACAGCGCCGCCTGCGGGACGGCGAACAGCACGTCGAGGTCGGCCGGAGGCGGAGTGGTACGCCCCAGGATGGCGTCGAGGAGGCCCATGGGTCAGGCCGGCTTCGGAGAGCTCGGCGCCGACCCTGGCGAGCTGGTCGAGCCGCTGCTGCAGGGGCGGGTGGGTCGACATCATGGCGCCGATCGACTCGCGGTTGATCGCCGGCGCGAAGAAGAAGGCACTGAGCGCCTGGGCGTCGCGGAGGTCCTTGTTCGGGATGCGGCTCATCTCGCCGGAGATCTTGACGAGCGCGGAGGCCAGCTTCGACGGGCGTCCGGTGAGATAGGCGCCGCTGCGGTCGGCGCTGAGCTCGCGGTAGCGCGAGAGCGCACGGGTGAGCAGGAAGCTGACGAAGTAGACGACCAGGCTGACGAGGAAGACCACGATGAACGGCACCCCGCCCCCGTTGCGGTTGCGCCCACCGCCGATGTACATGCCCCAGCGGGTGATGAAGCCGGCCAGCAGGCCGAGGGACGACGCGACCGTCATCACCGAGACGTCGCGGTTGGCGACGTGCGCCAGCTCGTGCGACAGCACGCCCTCGAGCTCGTCGGCATCGAGCCGCTGCATGATGCCGGTGGTGACGCAGACGACCGAGTGGCTCGGCGTGCGTCCGGTGGCGAAGGCGTTCGGCATGTCGGTGACGGCGACGGCCACCCGCGGCTTGGGCATGTCGGCGAGCACGCAGAGCCGCTCGATCATGGCATGCAGCTCGGGGGCCTGCTCGGGCGTGACCTCCTTGCCGCCGATGGACTTGAGCGCCAGCCGGTCGGAGAAGTACCACTGGCCCCACGCCATGCCGAGGGTGATCACCAGGCCGGAAGCCCAGTTGCCGGAGTAGAAGATGAGGACCGCGCCGAAGGCGACATAGAGCGCGCCGAGCCCGAGCCCCACGCCTCCCATGCGCAGGCTCAGCCCCCGGTCACTGCGAAATCTGGTGCGGGCCATCTCCCTGTCCTTCCAGGCTCGAGTCGTGACGCTCTCCGAGCGCGGCATCGAAGCGACGCTGCTCGGCGTCGTCGGCGCTCTCCCCCGGCGCGCTGATGATGCCGCCCTCGACGAGCTCGTCGACCGCGTCGGCCCTGGCCTCGAGCTCGCGGGTGTGGCGCTCGGCCGACTCCATGGCCTGGTTGACGTCACTCATCGACGACGCGATGCCGCTGCCGGCCCCGGTGATCTCGGCGCGGGCCGCGGCGGCGGAGTGCCGCGCGCTGAGGGTGTCCTTGCGGCGGCGGAAGTCCTCGATGCGCTGCTCGAGGTCGTCGGCGGTGCTGATGAGCTTCTGCTCCTCGGACTGCAGCGCGCCGTGCCGCTCACGCAGGTCGTCGGCGGCCTGCTCGAGCGTGATCTTGCGCGTGAGGGAGGCCCGCGCGGCGTCGTCGTCGTGGCGGGCGACGGCAGCCTGCGCCTCGGTGTCGAGCGTGGCAGCCTCCTGGGCCAGGCGGGCGAGCTGGACCTCGACGCGCTTGCGGCTGGTGGCTACGTCGGCCACGCCGCGACGCACCTTCTGCAGGTGGCTCAGCTGGGAGCGGTACGTGTCGTCGAGCCGGTCGGCCAGCGCCTCGACATCGTCGCCACCGTCGCGGCGCGAACGGAAGATCTGCGCGATCCGGCGACCGATTCCCATGGGGCCAGCCTACGGGGCATCTGGGGACGGCCGAGGCGCCCGAAGCCACGGGTAGGGTGACCGGGTGGACGAAGACACCCCCGACGCCAAAGGTCGCCCGACGCCCAGCCGCAAGGAGGCCGAGGAGGCCCGCAAGCGGGCGATGAAGACGCCGATGACCCGCAAGGAGCAGATGAAGCGCGAGCGCGAGGCGCGTTCGCAGATCCGCGAGCGTCAGCAGGCCGCGTTGAAGTCCGGCGACGAGAAGTACCTGCCGCTCCGCGATCGCGGACCCGTGCGGCGATTCACCCGCGACTACATCGATCGCCGCTACCTGATCGCCGAGTTCCTGCTGCCCATCCTCGTCGTCTCGTTCGTCGTCACCACACTGCCTCCCCCGTGGGCAGGCATCGGGCTCTTCCTGTGGCTCGTCGTCACCCTGCTCACTGCGGTCGACGAGTTCCTGCTGGTGCGGCGGCTGAAGAAGCAGCTCAAGCAGCGCTTCCCGGACCAGAGCACCAAGGGCGTCACCCTGTACGTGCTGCTGCGCAGCACCCAGATCCGCCGGTGGCGCCTGCCCAAGCCGCAGATAGACCGCGGCGCTCCCTTGCCCGAGCGGTACTAGCTCACCCAAGCTCTTCGGCCCACCGGGTCTCGATACGCCGGACGCCTTCGGCGTTACGCACTCGACCTGGCGAGACGTTCGCGCGCAGAGCGCGCTCAGTCTCACTCAGGGTGCAGCGACATCGGGCCGTAGACCTCGGTGTCGCCGTCGAACAGCCGCACCTGGTCGACGCCCTGCTCGATCAGCTCGCCGAACGCCTCGCCCACCCACGACTCGGCGTCGCTACGGCTGTCGAACGGCTCCGACGTGCCCACCGACTCGCCACCGGCGTCCTCGAGGCTCCAGGTCCAGCTCATGTCGGCTCTCCTTCGTCATGGATCTGGTACACGCGCCGCGCGACGTCGCGCAGGAGCTTGGTCAGGTCGGCGGCCGAGCCCAGGACGTCGGTGACGAGCCGCACGGTCGCGGGAAGGGTCAATTCCGGCTTGTCGATCGGGAAGTTCGACGCCCACATCGTGCGGTCGGAGCCGAAGACGTCGTGGACGTGACGGATCAGCGGGGCGACCTGGTCGGTCATCTCACCCACGGACTCGGCAGCCAAGGGTCGTGACCGGTTGCTTCCCAGCAGCGGCATGCCCAGCCCCGAGTGCTTGGCGACGACGTTCGGCAGGGCCGCGAGCGCGGTGACGTCCTCGCGCCAGGCGGACAGGAGGGCGGAACGCTCCTGGTCGGTGCGTCCGGTGCTCTTGCCCCGCGGACCCAGCAGTCCCACCGGGGTGGCGTAGTGGTCGAGCACGAACGTGGTCTCGGGATACTCCCGCGCCAGCGTGAGCGCATCGGGAAGCTGGTGCGCGAAGCACCACACCTCGAAGCTCAGGCCGCGCTCGGCGATGGCGGCGAAGCCCTTCAGGAAGTCGGGGTCGCTCAGCAGGTGCGGCTGGTCGGCGAAGTCGCGGACGCCCGGGTCGGGATGATGAGCCGCCACGCACCGCACACCCCGCACGAGCGGGTTGACGTCGAGATGCTCGTCCAGGATCGCGCCGGCGTCGTCGAACCTCGGGTCGACGTGCACGACGAGCGCCCCGAGCGACGGAGCGCCGTCACGGCCGAACGGAAGATCCGTCAGCCACCGGGTCTCGCCCACCGAGTCTCGACGCTGGTCCTGAGGCCAGCCGTTCTCGATGTGCACGATCGTCGCGACGGGGACTTCGGCAGCGTCAGCGCGGTGGTCGAGCGGCAGGTAGGGCTTGAGGATGTGGTGGGGGTGCCCGATGAACTCCCGGTCCGTCTGCGGTGCGATCCACCGCATGGCGCGCGGGATGTGGGGCAGCGGTCGGAACAAGCGCGCGAGAGCGGACGTCTCACGATGCGTGGTCAACGGATCCCACAGATGGATGTGCGGGTCGACCACTCCCGAGGGCCAGGCCGTGGCCATCAGCGATCGACCGCGAACAGCCGCCACGTGTCGGGGACGCCCTTGAGGACGTGCTCGCCGCGTTCGGAGAAGGCGATCCCCGATCCCGCGACGAGATCCTTGACGGTGCCCGAGACCAGGACCTCTTCGGTCTCGGCCAGCGCTCCGACCCGGGCGGCGATGTGCACGGCGATGCCGGCCACGTCGTCGCCGACGAGCTCGACCTCACCGGTGTGCAGTCCGACCCGGACCTCGATCCCGAGCGGCTTGACCGCTTCGGTGACGGCGAGCGCACAGCGGATGGCGCGGGCCGGGCCGTCGAAGGTGGCGAGCATCCCGTCGCCCAAGGTCTTGATCTCGCGCCCGCTGAAGCGGGTGAGCTCGCGACGGATCGCGTCGTTGCACGTCTCGAGCAGGTCTCGCCACGGACGGTCGCCCATCGCGGCAGCACGCTTGGTCGAGTCGACGATGTCGGTGAACATCACCGTCGCCAGGACGCGGTCGATCTCGGTGGCGCGGCGGGCCCCGGTGAGGAACTCCTCGATCTCGTCGACGATGGCGTCGGAGTCGCCGGCGTACGCCGCGTGGTCGATGCCCTTGAGCTCCACGTACTTGGCGCCGGGGATCTGCGCGGCCATCCACTCCGCTCCGCGGAAGTTGACCGCCTGGTCGCCGCGGCGGTGCAGGACCAGCGTCGGCACGTCGACCGTCGGGAGGATCGGGCGTACGTCGATGTCGAGGAACATCAGGAAGACCTGCTCGAGCATCGCCGGTGTCGCGGCATAGCGCTGGAAGCGGGCGAACATCTCCCGCGCTCGCGGATCGTCGGCCATGCTCGGCGCCATGACCTCGATGGCGGCGCCCTCGAACATGTACGGCGACATCTCGAGGGACGACTCGATCAGTGCCTCAGACGGCGTGGCCCAGGGGTAGTCGGGCGCCCACGTCGAGCGGGCCATGCCCCCGTAGAGGACGAGTCCGGTCGTCAGCTCCGGGTGGGTGGCCGCGAACAGGATCGACATCGGAACGCCCTCGGACACACCCAGCAGGGCCGCGCGCTCCGAGCCGGCCGCCTCCATGACGGCACGGACGTCGTCCATGCGTTCCTCCAGCGTGGGGGCCCCGACGACGGGGTCGGACAGGCCGGTGCCGCGCTTGTCGAACATGATCAGCCGGGCGAACGACGTCAGGCGCTCGAACATGTGCACCACGGGCGGCATCTCCCAGGCGAGCTCCACGTGTGAGATGAAGCCGGGGACGTAGACGAGGTCCATCGGTCCGTCACCGACGACCTGGTACGCGATGGACACGTCACCCGAGCGCGCGTACTTGGTCTTGGGCTGCGTGATCATCGCGACACCTCCTGTCGGCTCGTCGTCAGGTCTTGGTCGACGATTGCACGAACGGCGGCTTGGTGACGGTGAATCTCTCGGTACGGCCCCGCACGTCGACGCGAACCGTCGAGCCGTCCTCGACCGACCGGTCGAGCAGGGCGAGCCCGATGCCCTGACGCAGTGTGGGCGAGAACGTGCCAGACGTGATCTCGCCGAGCTCGGCCGACGCGTCGTCGTCGGAGGTCACGGTCATGCCCGGACGAGGAATGCCCCTCCCCTGAGCCAGCAGGCCCCGGATGGTGGGCACGGTCTTCTCGGCGCGCTGACGCTCGAGCGCTTCCTTGCCCCAGAACGCCGGCTTGTCCCAGCCGACCGCCCATGCTGCACCGGCCATGACCGGGCTGATCTCGGCCGACAGCTCGTGCCCGTGCAGCGGATAGCCCATCTCGGTGCGCAACGTGTCGCGGGCGCCCAGCCCGCACGCCCGGATCCCGTACGGCTCCCCCGCGTCGACCAGGGCGTCCCAGACGTCGAGGGCACCCTCGGACGACACGATCAGCTCGTAGCCACGCTCGCCGGTGTAGCCGGTGCGGCAGACCGTGAGCTCATGGCCGGCGACCTTGCCATCGGCGTACGACATGTACTCGTGGTCGACGGGCAGGTCGAGGGCGGTGAGCACCTCGTCGCTGGACGTGCCCTGGACGGCCAGCACGGCGTGCTGGCGGTGCTGGTCGGTGACCTCGATCCCCTCCGGGGCGGCGGCGAGCAGCCGCTCGACGACGGTCGCGTTGTTCGCCGCGTTCGGCACGAGGAACACCTCGAACTCGCTGCGGAGATACACGATGATGTCGTCGATCGTGCCGCCGTCGTCGTCGCAGCACAGGGTGTACTGCGCCTTGCCCGGCCGGATGCGGCCGAGGTCGTTGGTGAGGCACGAGTCGACGAACGCGGCCGCCCCGGCACCTCGCACCAGGGCCTTGCCCAGGTGGCTGACGTCGAACAGTCCCACCGCGTCCCTGACGGCGGTGTGCTCGGCCAGGACACCACCGCCGGCGTACTCGAGCGGCATGCTCCAGCCACCGAACTCGGCGAACTTCGCACCGAGTGCGACATGGCGGTCGTGCAGCGGCGAGTGGACCAGATCCATGGCCGCAAACCTATCGCGGGGAGGCGGGGACGCCTCACCTACAGTGGCGCCATGGTCTCCGTCTCGCTGAGCACGTCCAAGCCGACCACTGCCCGAGCCGACGCCCTCGTCCTCGGGATCCGCAACGACGACGACCGCGACGTCTTCGCTCCCAGCCTCGAGGCGGTCGGCTTCACCGGCGAGAAGGGACAGGTCGTCACGTTCCCCGGCGGTGACGTCTCCCGGACCCGCGTGGTCGTCGCGGTGGCCTTGCCCGCCGAGCCGACGGCCGAGCAGCTGCGGCGCGCGGCCGGCGAGGGCGTCAGGGCGGCGGTCAAGGCGTCCGCGACGTCCGTCGCCGTGGCGCTGCACCCGGCTGGTGTCGACGAGGTGGGTGCGATCGCCGAGGGCATCGAGCTCGGCTCCTACACCTACGACGCCTACAAGGCGTCGAAGCGGGGCACGGGGAAGAAGGGCAAGAAGGACGTCAAGCTCAAGTCGGCCGTGGTTCTCAGCCCGTTCGCCCGCCAGACCACCGCCGCACGTGCCATCGAGCGCGCGGCCACCGTCGCCGGCGCCGTGAACACCGCGCGCGACTGGACCAACACGCCACCCGGCGACCTTCGCCCGCCCGCATTCGCCGACGCGATCGTCGCCCACGCCGGTGAAGCCGTGAAGGTCTCGGTCTGGGACGAGAGGCGGCTGGCCAAGGAACGCTGTGGCGGCATCCTCGGGGTCGGCGCGGGGTCCGACGCTCCGCCTCGGCTGGTGAGACTCACCTACAGCCCGCCCGGCGCCACCGGCCACCTCGCCCTCGTCGGCAAGGGCATCACGTTCGACTCCGGTGGACTGTCGATCAAGCCCGGCTCCTCGATGCAGACGATGAAACTCGACATGGCCGGCGCCGCGGCCGTCGTCGCGGCCACCGTGGCGATCGCCAAGCTCAAGCTCCCGGTCAAGGTGACCGCGTTCGCCTGCATAGCCGAGAACATGCCCAGCGGCCACGCGCTGCGTCCGGGCGACGTGCTCACGCTGCGCAACGGCTCCACCGTCGAGATCCTCAACACCGACGCCGAAGGACGCCTGGTGCTCGGCGACGGTCTCGCCCTCGCCGTGGAAGGCAAGCCGGATCACATCGTCGACGTCGCCACCCTCACCGGCGCCTGCGTCGTCGCCCTCGGTGAGCGCACCGCCGGCATCCTCGGCAACGACGACGACTTCCGCGACCAGGTCTTCGCCGCGTCGAAGACCACCGGCGAGTCCATGTGGCCGCTGCCGATCGTCGAGGAGATGAAGGAGAAGGTGAACTCCTCCCACGTCGCCGACCTGAGGCAGCACAACCCCAAGCCCGCCGGCGGCACCCTGTTCGCCGCGGCCTTCCTGCGCGAGTTCGTCGGCGACACCTCCTGGGCGCACCTCGACATCGCCGGTCCGTCGTTCAACGAGGATTCCCCTCGCGGCTACACGCCCCGAGGCGGCACCGGGGTGGGCGTGCGCACCCTGGTGCAGATCGCCACCGTGCTCGCCGAGAAGTGACGGACCTCTAGCGACCCTCGCCCTGGAGCCCCAGCGTCCGGGCCGCGACCTCGACCTCGTCCCAGGCCGCACGGTCGCCGCCGCGGCGGTCGGGATGCGCACGTGACCGTGCAAGCCGCCAGATGCGACGCAGCTCCTCGTCGTCGGGCTCCCCGGTGGTCTGGCCGACACCGGCGATCGCCTCGAGCGCCGCGATGGCCGAGCGCTCGCGCGGCGAGCGGTCCGTCGTTGAGGACGCGGCTGCGCGGTCTCCGTTCTGTCCCGAGATGCGCACCGAGTAGTCGCGCATCCGTTGGGGGTAACCGACGCGATTCGTGTCGTACACCGGGATGCCGACCTTGCGGGCGAACTCGGCGGCCGCCTGCGGTGAGGCGACGCGACGACGGGTGAACTCACCGTCGCCTGCGACGAGCAACAGGGTGGTCTGAGTGACCGAGGTCTGTGGCTCGACGAACGCCTCGACACCGGAGCGCTGGGCCGACCACTCACGCAGCTGGGCGAGGTCGTCCTTGGTGGCCTTCCGACCGCCCTTGGTGCCGCCACGACGGCTGAACAGACCCATGACTCCAGTGTGCCCGACCGGGCCCACTGACGGGCCGGATGCCCACTCACCCCGGTGGCAGGGTCGACCGGTGTGGTGACAAGATGACATCCGAAGGATTCCAACCGGGAGGCGACAGTGGCTGACAGCCCTGGGGACACCAACAACTTCGACATCGTGGTCCTCGGGGGCGGAAGCGGCGGGTATGCCTGTGCACTCCGGGCGGTCCAGCTGGGCCTGTCGGTCGCCCTCGTCGAGAAGGGCAAGCTCGGCGGCACGTGTCTGCACAACGGCTGCATCCCCACGAAGGCACTCCTGCACGCCGCGGAGGTCGCCGACGCAGCCCGCGAGGGCACCGTGTTCGGGGTCAAGAGCACGTTCGACGGCATCGACATGCCGCGCGTCAACGAGTACAAGGACGGCGTGGTCGGTCGGCTCTACAAAGGCCTGCAGGGCATGATCAAGGCCGCCGGCATCACCGTCGTCGAGGGTGAGGGCAAGGTCGTCGGCGACCGCACCGTCGAGGTCGACGGCACCCAGTACACCGGCAAGAACCTCGTGCTCGCCACCGGCTCCTACGCACGCACGCTGCCCGGCCTCGAGATCGGCGGCCGGGTGGTCACGAGCGACGAAGCCCTCACGATGAGCGAGGTGCCCGACGACGTCGTCATCATCGGCGGCAGCGTCATCGGCGTCGAGTTCGCCTCGGTCTGGAAGTCATTCGGCGCCGAGGTCACCATCGTCGAGGCGCTCCCCTCACTCGTGCCGCTCGAGGATCCCGCGCTCGCCAAGCAGCTCGAGCGCGCGTTCCGCAAGCGCAAGATCAACTTCAAGACCGGCGTCAAGTTCAGCGGCGTCGAGCAGGACGACGGCGGCGTCACCGTGTCGCTCGAGAACGGCGACACGCTCAAGACCGACCTCGTGCTCGTGGCGGTCGGCCGCGGGCCGCGCACCGAGGGCCTCGGCTTCGAGGAGGCCGGCATCACCACCGATCGTGGCTGGGTGCCCACCGACGAGCGCCTGCACACCAACGTCGAGGGCGTCTTCGCCGTCGGCGACCTCGTCCCGGGTCTGCAGCTGGCCCACCGTGGCTTCGCCCATGGCATCTTCGTGGCCGAGGAGATCGCCGGGCTCGACCCGCAGCCGGTGATCGACTCCGGCATCCCGCGCGTCACCTACTGCGAGCCCGAAGTTGCGTCGGTCGGCCTCACCGAGCCGCAGGCGCGAGAGAAGTACGGCGACGTCGACACCTACGAGTACAACCTCGGCGGCAACGGCAAGAGCCAGATCCTGCAGACGGCCGGTCTCGTCAAGCTCGTGCGCGAGAAGGACGGACCGATCGTCGGTGTCCACATGATCGGCGCACGGTTCGGCGAGCAGGTCGGCGAGGCGTCGCTCATCGTCAACTGGGAGGCCTTCCCCGAGGACGTCGCGCAGTTCGTCCATGCGCATCCCACCCAGAACGAGTCCCTCGGGGAGGCGTCGCTGGCCCTGGCCGGCAAGCCACTCCATGCCCACGCCTGATCGGAACTGAGGACACCATGGCCACGTCTGTCACCCTTCCCGAACTCGGCGAGAGCGTCACCGAGGGCACCGTCACCCGCTGGCTCAAGCAGGTCGGCGACGAAGTCGCCGTCGACGAGCCGCTGCTCGAGATCTCCACCGACAAGGTCGACACCGAGATCCCCTCGCCCGTGGCCGGCACGCTGCTGGAGATCAAGGCCGACGAGGACGAGACGGTCGAGATCGGCGCCGAGCTCGCGGTGATCGGTGAGTCCGGCGAGTCGACCGGTGGAGGCGACAGCGGCCAGACATCGGAAGCGGCGGCCGAGGAAGCGCCGGCCGAGGAGAGCCAGGCCGAGGAGCCCGAGGCGGCGTCCGAGCCCGAACCGGAGCCCGAGCCTGAGGCGAAGGCCGAGCCCGAGCCGGCACCGGCAGCCGACCAGGAACCCCACCTCGACACCAAGCAGACCGGCGAGGGCACGGCGGTCACGCTGCCGGAGCTCGGCGAGAGCGTCACCGAGGGCACCGTCACCCGCTGGCTCAAGCAGGTCGGCGACGAGGTCGCCGTCGACGAACCGTTGCTCGAGATCTCCACCGACAAGGTCGACACCGAGATCCCTTCCCCCGTTGCCGGCACCCTCCTGGCCATCAAGGCCGACGAGGACGAGACCGTCGAGGTCGGCGCCGAGCTCGCCATCATCGGCGCCGCCGGTGCGGCACCCGCTGCACAGGAACCGGAGCCCGAGCCCGCGAAGGAGCCCGAGCCGGAGGCCAAGGCCGAGCCCGAACCCGAGCCCGAACCCGAACCCGAGAAGAAGCCGGAGTCCGAGCCCGCCTCGACCTCCCCCGAACCCCCGAAACCGGAGCAGGCCCCCACTCCTCCGCCAGCTCCGTCCGCGCCCACCTCGTCGGACACCGGCGCGGGTGCCGCCACGCAGAGCGGGGGCGACACCTACGTCACCCCGATCGTCCGCAAGCTGGCCAAGCAGCACGGCGTCGACCTCGGCGTCGTCACCGGCACCGGTGTCGGCGGCCGCATCCGCAAGCAGGACGTTCTTGACGCCGCCGAGAAGTCGGCGCCGGCCCCTGCTGCCTCGACGGCGGCGGCTCCCGCGGCACAGCCGTCTCCCCTGCGCGGCGAGACCGAGAAGCTCAGTCGTCTGCGCAAGACCATCGCCACCCGCATGGTCGAGTCGCTGCACGTCTCCGCCCAGCTCACCCAGGTCCACGAGGTCGACGTCACGGAGATCGCCCGCCTGCGTGCGCGGCAGAAGGACGCCTTCCTCGAGCGCGAAGGCGTCAAGCTGACCTTCCTGCCGTTCTTCGCCAAGGCGGCGGTCGAGGCCCTCAAGTCGCATCCGAAGGTCAACGCCGCCCTCGACACCGAGGCCGGCACGGTCACCTATCCCAACGGTGAGCACCTCGGCGTGGCCGTCGACACCGAGCGCGGCCTGCTCGTTCCGACGATCCGCGATGCGGGTGACCTGTCGATCGCCGGTCTCGCCCGCAAGATCGCCGACGTGGCCGAGCGGACCCGCACCAACAAGATCTCGCCCGACGAGATCTCCGGAGCGACGTTCACGATCACGAACCTCGGCAGCAACGGCGCGCTGTTCGACACGCCGATCATCAACCAGCCCCAGGTCGCGATCCTGGGTATCGGCGCCGTCGTCAAGCGACCGGTCGTCATGACCGATGCCCGGGGCGGCGAGAGTATCGCGGTGCGCAGCATGGCGTATCTCGCCCTCACCTACGACCACCGCATCATCGACGGCGCCGATGCCGGTCGCTTCCTCACGGCCGTCAAGGAGCGTCTCGAGAACGGGTCCCTCGAGGCCGAGCTCGGAGCCTGATCAGCGGCATGCACGTCGTCGTCAGCGGCGCGTCCGGCTTCCTGGGGTCGGCACTCGTCCCTCACCTGCGCGAGCAGGGCCATCAGGTCACCCGACTGGTGCGCTCGGACGACCCGTCAGCCGACGCCTCCCTCTGGGACCCGCGCACCGGCCGCCTCGACCAGGTCGTCATCGACCGGGCCGACGCGGTCGTCAACCTGTCGGGCTCGCCGATCATCCACTGGCCTCCCACGAAGGGGTACCGGCGCGAGCTGCTCGCGTCCCGCATCGACACCACCACGACGCTCGCGCGGGCGGTGGCCGCGTCGCCGACCCCGCCGGCCCTGATCAACGGCTCGGGCATGAGCTACTACGGCTCCGACCGCGGCGACGAGGAGCTGACCGAGTCCAGCGAGGCGAGCAGCGGCGGCTACCTGTCCCAGGTGGTTCACCGGTGGGAGCAAGCCACCGCCCCGGCGTCCGACGCCGGTGCCCGGGTCTGCCGGATCCGCACCACGGCGGCCATGCACCGCAGCGGCAGCATCCTCGGCCTCGCCGTGCCCGTCTTCAGGCTCGGCCTGGGCGCACGCATCGGCTCCGGGCGCCAGTACATGTCGATGCTCTCGCGCACCGACTGGGTCCGTGCCGCCACCTTCCTCGTCGAGCACGACGATCTGTCGGGGCCGTTCAACTTCGGGATGCCCAATCCCGTCACCAACGCGGAGTTCACCGATGCGCTCGGCAAGGCCCTGCATCGACCGACCGCGCTGGTCGCCCCCTCGCCGGTGCTGCGCGTCGCCGCGGGGTCGCTGGGTGACGACCTCCTCGGCTCGCTGCGCATCCAGCCGGCCGCCCTCCTCGAGGCCGGCTTCACCTTCGAGCATCCGGACATCGACGCGGTGATGCAGGCCGCGATTCACTGAGGCTCCGCTGCTGCGACGCGCCACACGTCGCCGACCAGCTCGAGGGCGACGGTCCGCCGAGTCGGACGATCGCGCGGCAGATCCCGATGCCGGCCGTCCGGCATCCACACGGTGGTGGGGCCGAGGCGGTCGACCACGTCGAGCGTCACGCGATGCCGCGACCGGTCGGTGACGCGGCACGACTCGCGCACGAGCCGCATGCCCTCGAGTCGCAGCCCGCGCTTGCGGTATGCATCGAGCACCTCCGCGTCGGCGCGCGCTGCCTGCTCATCGACGTAGACGTCGCTCAGCCGGTCCCGATCGCCGCTGACGAAGGCCTGGGTCCGGGACGCGTCGAGGCCACCGAGCACGAGGCACTCAGGGTCGGCGTCCGCACCGCCCAACCAGGCCGCGAGCAGCCAGAGCAGGCCGGTCAGGAGATCCATCCGGTCAGTCTGATGGGGCCGGATCGCCGGCGCGGATCGTCGTCCACAGCCGCGCTAGTCTGGACTGGTGCTGCGCATCCTCGACGACTGGTACGGCGATCGCGCCCTGCCCTACGAAGAGGCGTGGGAGCTCCAGCGGCAGATGCTGACTGATCGCGCCGACGACGTCATCGGCGACACCGCGCTCTTCCTCGAACACCCTCCCGTCTACACCGCCGGCAAGCGCACCGAGCCCCACGAGCGGCCCCTCGACGGGACTCCGGTCATCGACGTCGACCGGGGCGGCAAGATCACCTTCCACGGTCCGGGCCAGCTCGTCGGCTACCCGATCACGAAGCTTCCGTCCCACGTCCTCGTCGTCGACTACGTCCGGCGCGTCGAGGAGGCGCTGATCCGTGCCGTGGCCGACCTCGGCGTCCACGCCGGACGAGTCACCGGCCGCTCCGGCGTCTGGCTGCCTGCTGACGAGCGCCAACTCGAGCGCAAGATCGCCGCGATCGGCATCCGGGTCTCCCGCGGTGTCACGATGCACGGGTTCTCGCTCAACGCCGACGTCGACCTCGCCTGGTACGACCGGTTCGTCCCGTGCGGCATCGCCGACGCCGGGGTCACGTCGCTGAGTGTCGAGCTCGATCGCGACGTCACCGTGCCGGAGGCCGCCGAGGCGGTCGCGCCACACCTCTCCGAGCTGCTCGCCTGGGAGCCGTATGAGCCCTCGGCAGACCTCGAGCACCCCGTGCCGGACGTCGCCCTGTCCGTTCCCATCGGCCACGTAGGGTGGAGCGCGTGACCATCGCTCCTGAAGGACGCAAGATGTTGCGTCTCGAGGTCCGCAACGCCGAGACCCCCATCGAGAAGAAGCCCGAGTGGATCAAGACCCGGGCCAAGATGGGGCCGGAGTACAACGAGCTGATGAACCTCGTCAAGGGCGAGGGTCTGCACACCGTCTGCCAGGAAGCCGGCTGCCCCAACATCTTCGAGTGCTGGGAGGACCGCGAAGCCACCTTCCTCATCGGTGGCGAGCAGTGCACCCGTCGCTGCGACTTCTGCCAGATCGACACCGGCAAGCCCGCGCCGCTCGACCGCGACGAGCCGCGTCGTGTGGCCGAGAGCGTCAAGAAGATGCAGCTGCGCTACTCCACCATCACCGGCGTCGCCCGCGACGACCTCGCCGACGGCGGCGCGTGGCTGTACGCCGAGACCGTCCGGCAGATCCACGAGCTCAACCCCGGCACGGGCGTCGAGAACCTCATCCCCGACTTCAACGGCATCCCCGAGCTGCTCGAGCAGGTCTTCGACTCCCGGCCCGAGGTGCTGGCCCACAACGTCGAGACCGTGCCGCGCATCTTCAAGCGCATCCGCCCGGCGTTCCGCTACGACCGCTCCCTCGACGTGCTCACCCAGGCGCGGGCGTACGGGCTCGTCACCAAGAGCAACCTCATCCTGGGCATGGGCGAGACCCGCGAGGAGGTCAGCCAGGCGATGCGCGACCTGCACGACGCCGGCTGCGACCTGCTCACCATCACGCAGTACCTCCGGCCGTCCAAGCGGCACCACCCGGTCGAGCGGTGGGTCAAGCCGGAGGAGTTCGTCGAGCTCAAGCACGAGGCCGACGACATCGGCTTCGCCGGCGTGATGTCCGGCCCACTGGTGCGGTCGTCGTACCGCGCCGGGCGCCTCTACCAGCAGGCGGTGGCCGCCCGTGCTGACGCAGGCGAGCCGGTCGTCGGCCAGTAGACTCCAGGCATGTCCAACGCCACCCCCGAACCAGCCAAGGGACGCCTGCGCCAGATGCGCCAGGCGTACAAGATCACCAAGCGCACCGACCGCAACATCGGGCTCATCCTGCTGCTGTGGTTCGTCCTCGTGGGTGGACTCTTCGCCGTCGGCGGGCTGTACTTCTTCGGCACGGGCACGGCGGGCATCATCTTCGCGAGCCTGTTCGGGCTGCTCAGCGGGCTGCTCGCCCTGCTCATCGTCTTCGGCCGTCGCGCCGAGCGGGCCGCCTACGTCCAGGTCGAGGGTCAGCCGGGCGCGGCCGCCGGTGCGCTGCAGATGCTCAAGCGCGGCTGGGAGGTCAAGCCGGCCATCGCCTTCACCAAGAACCAGGACGTCGTGCATCGCGTCGTCGGACGCCCGGGCATCATCCTCGTCGGCGAGGGCAACGCGGGGCGCGTCCGCGGTCTGCTCGGAGCCGAACGCAAAAAGCACGTCCGCATCGGCGGCGACGAGATCCCCGTGCACGAGATCGTGGTGGGCAACGGCGAGGGCGAGATCAAGCTCACCAAGCTCAACAAGCACGTGCAAAAGATGAAAAAGTCCATCAAGCCTGCCGACCAGACGGCGCTGATGAACAAGCTCAAGGCCCTCGACGCCATGCGTCCGGCCGCCCCCATGCCCCGCGGGCCCATGCCGACGAGCATGAAGGGCGCCCGCAAGATGATGAAGGGCTGAGTCAAACCCGAATCACGCGGGAGCCTGCGGCGACGTCGTGGAGTCCTCGGCGCTCGTCCGTCATCAGCAGTGCCGGGATGACGAGCGAGAGCAGCAGCGTGCGCAGCAGGGCCCGTGGCACGCCGATCGGACCGCCTCCTGGCCGCTCGACCTTCAGGCCTGTCAGCCTCTTGCCGATCGAGAACCCCAGCAGCCCGGTCAGAAGGCCGACCTCGACGATGAACACGCCCGAGACCAGGAGCGACTCACGAAGTCCTTGCGGTGGCACGGTGCTGCCGACGAGCACGGCGGCGCTGAACACGGCGACGAACCAGTCGATGACCAAGGCGACGAGACGTCGTCCCAGGGAGGCGGTCTGCACGTGCACGAGCGTACGCAGGCCTGCCCATCCCCCGTCCGGGGCCACCGACGGGACTTGTAACATGCCCGAAACAAACCGTTGACGGTCGGGAAACTGCCTGACCATAGCGTGGAGAACACCAAGCGATGGCCGCCGTGCGTGCGGCTGAGGAGGCCTCATGTTCGGCAACGCCGACGAGCTGTTCAAGTTCATCAAGGACGAAGGTGTCGAGTACCTGGACGTCCGGTTCACCGACCTTCCCGGCATCCAGCAGCAGCTCACGTTGCCAGCGTCGACCTTCGATGCGGACATGGTGCAGAACGGCGTGGCTTTCGACGGCTCGTCGGTCCGGGGCTTCCAGACGATCGACCAGTCCGACATGGTGCTGTTCCCCGATGTGAGCACGGCGTACGTCGACCCGTTCAAGGCGCGCAAGACGATCGCCATGGACTTCTTCGTCCATGACCCGATCACCGGCGAGGCCTACTCCCGCGACCCGCGCAACATCGCCCGCAAGGCGGAGGCCTACCTGGCGACCACCGGCATCGGTGACACCGCCTACTTCGCGCCCGAGGCCGAGTTCTACATCTTCGACCGGGTGAACTACGGCACCAGCGCCAACAAGTCCTTCTACGAGATCACGTCGACCGAGGCCGCTTGGTCGACCGGTGACGACATCAATGACAACCGCGGCTACCAGGTGCGCTACAAGGGCGGGTACTTCCCTGTCGCACCGACGGACAAGCTGGCCGATCTCCGCAACGACATGATGACCAACCTGCAGGACGCCGGACTGGTCCTCGAGCGCGGTCATCACGAGGTCGGCACATCAGGCCAGGCCGAGATCAACTACCGCTTCGACACCCTGCTCAAGGCCGCCGACGACCTGATGAAGTTCAAGTACATCGTCCGCAACACGGCGTGGGCCAACGACAAGACGGTCACCTTCATGCCGAAGCCGATCTTCGGCGACAACGGCTCGGGCATGCACGTCCACCAGTCCATCTGGAACGCCGGCGAGCCGCTGTTCTACGACGAGGCCGGCTACGGCGGCCTGTCCGACCTCGCCCGCAACTACATCGGCGGCATCCTGAAGCACGCGCCGTCGCTGCTCGCGTTCACGAATCCGTCGGTGAACTCGTACCACCGCCTGGTGCCGGGCTTCGAGGCTCCGATCGCGCTCGTCTACTCGGCCCGCAATCGCTCGGCCTGCGTCCGCATCCCGATCACCGGCTCGAACCCGAAGGCCAAGCGCATCGAGTTCCGTTGCCCCGACCCGTCCAGCAACCCGTACCTGGCCTTCTCGGCGCTGATGCTGGCCGGACTCGACGGCATCAAGAACAAGATCGAGCCGCCCGCCCCGGTCGACAAGAACATCTATGAGCTGCCGCCGGAGGAGTACGCCCAGATCGACCACGTGCCGACCTCCCTCAACGCGGTGCTCGACTCGCTCGAGGCCGACCACGAGTTCCTCACCGCCGGTGACGTGTTCACGCCTGACCTGATCGAGACGTGGATCGACTACAAGCGCACCGAGGAGATCGCCCCCGTGCAGCTGCGCCCGCACCCGCACGAGTTCGAGCTCTACTACGACATCTGACCGTCCGCGCACACGACGAAGGGCTCGCTCGAAAGAGCGAGCCCTTCGTCACGCTCGGCACCAACAGGTTGAGCTCCGGGATCGCGAACCGTACGCATCTGACCAGGTTCGGGCCCGAAGCTAGTACGAAACGAGCTCGACGATCGCGTCCGAGAAGTCATCTTCGTACTTCGCATGTAGGTAGCTGCGGACCTGCGCCTCGGCGTCGTCGAGAGCTGCAACTTCCATGACGTCCCGGTCACCCACGAGTCGCTCTCCCTCGATGTGGAGCTCCCAGCCGGCCGCACACTTCACGGTGCGCACCACGAAGCGACCGTGGGGCGGCGGATGTTCTTCCTCAGACGTCACTTGTGGATCATCGCACCTCATCCGCTGGACGGCGTCCCGCCACCCGGCGGGGGTGGAGCTTTCCTCAACCGAACGGCGACTGGAGCCTCGACTCCATCACGGTCAAGGTGGTGAAGGCCTTCTCGGTCTCGGCGTCGGTGCGCATCGTGGCCGGCGACTGAGCAGCTGTGGCTTCGGCCGAGGTCATGGCAGGCCTCGAAGGTGCTGCCGGCGCGGGTCGTTTCCTGAACATGTGTGCCCCCCAAAGGCAAGGCGTGCTGGCTGGATCGGTACGGCGTGCAGTCGTATCTGCTCGACGCCGGAAGCATAGGAATAGCCGGGACCCGATGGGGTGCCGAACTCCACAAATTAGGCAGGCCGAGTTCCGAAAATGGCTCGGTCGAACTATCCGGGAATCGGATCGTCACCGCTGGTCAGGTGTGACGGACGGTCGTCGCTAGGCGGCGTCGCGCCACCCGGGCAGGGCCGCATCCATCCACTCCAGCACCCTCGTCCGTCAGCGTGCCGTGCGCGTGCGCGACGCGGGCCCACTCGCTGATCACCTTCGTGAACTTGGCGGGGTTGTAGACGTCCTCTTCCTTGGAGAAGAGGTTGTCGCCGGCATAGGTCAGGATCGTGATGTTGGCGGCCTCGTGGATCGAGCCGTCGCCCGGGTCCTGCATCCGGTTGAGGATCTCGCAGACGATGCGCCCGCGCTCCTCGTCGATGACGTACCAGCTGCTCGGGTAGTCGGGCATCCAGCAACCCGGCATGGTCGTCATGGTCTTGATGATCCAGGCGCGGATCTCCTCACGACCCTGGAACAGCCCGTAGAGGTGCTCGTCATACGTGGCGTCCTCGGTGAAGAGGTCGGCGAAGCGGCCCCAGTCCTGGTTCGCGCTGGCGGCACGCACCTCGGCGGCATAGTGCGCGAACGCTGCCTCGAGCTCTTCACGGCTCCATCGACTCATGACTGAACCTTCCCAAGCGTTTCGACAGACGGCGTGAATGTTCCCCGTCCGGTGGGCAGCGGCAAGTCGAGCGTCGTGCGGATGCCCGGAGCCGCAGCCAGGACGTCCGGGATGGAGTTCACGATCCGTCCGCAGGCGGCGACGATCGCGGCGTGGTTGTGGTCGCCGTGCTCACTGCTGGGCACGATGTCGACCACGTAGCTCGGCTCCCCCGTGATCTCGATCCGGTAGGCGCCCCCGCCCGAGGGCGGCCGGGCCCAGTCGGGTCGAAGGTTGTCGCGGGTCCGGGTGACGTGCTCGACCACGATCGCCGGGTGGCCGTTCACCATGCCCGAGATCGAGAACTTGAGCGCGGCGATCGTGCCCTTCTTGATCCGCCCGGCGGCGATGTCGTAGGTCTTCGGTGCCGGCTCGGCCTCCCAGTGCTCGACGATGTCGTCGATCGTGATGCCCAGGCCGGTCGCCATCATCCGGATCGCGGTCCCCCAGGCGAAGCCCAGGACGCCGGGCAGGAAGAGCATCGGGGTCTCGGTGACCGGCTTGCCGAAGCCCATGAGGTCGAACATCACCTCGGCGCCGTCGTAGGTCGCGTAGTCAGCCAGCTCGTAGCACCGGATCTGCTCGACCCGCTGGCAGGTGCTGGCCAGCGCGAGCGGCAGCAGATCGCTCGCGAAACCGGGATCCACGCCCGTGATGTAGACGGTCGCGTCGCCGGCGCGAGCCGCTGCCTCGACCTTCTCGATCACCTTGTCCGGCATGGTCTCCCAGGGGAACTGGAGCGTCCCCGGCGCCGAGCCGACCACGTCGATGCCCGCCTCGAGGAACGTGACCACGTCGTTCGTGGCCTCGACGGGGCGGGTGTCCCCCATCGCGCAGTAGACGATGCACGCGGGCCGGGCAGCGATGACGGCGTCGAGGTCCATGACGGCCTTCACACCGGTGCGGACGTCGAGCCCGGCGAGCTCGCCGGCGTCCTGTCCCATCTTCTCGGGTGAGGAGACGCCAACCGCCACGAGCTCGAACCGCTCGTCTTGGATGAGCTGGCGCAGGGTCAGGCTGCCGGCGTTGCCGGTGCCGACCTGGGCGACTCGGATCGTCATGGGTCTCCTTCCGCGACGTGGGATACAGGTAGAACGTGTTCTACCACGCGGCAGATCGATGTTATCGTCCCGCGCATGGGACGTGTCGACGGCAAGGTCGCCCTGATCAGTGGTGGCGCGCGCAACATCGGTGGGGCCAGTGCCCGGATGCTGGTCGCCGAGGGCGCGAAGGTCGTCATCGGAGACCTGCTCGACGAGGAGGGCAAGGCCCTCGCCGATGAGCTGGGCGACGCCGCCCGCTACGTCCATCTCGACGTGACCAGCGACGACGACTGGCGTTCGGCGGTCGAGGTCACCGTGGCCGAGTTCGGCCGGCTCGACGTGCTCTTCAACAACGCCGGGATCTTCAACGGCGGGCAGCTGCAGCGCTACAAGGCCGAGCTGTGGCAGGAGATGCTCGACGTCAACCTGACCGGAGCGTTCCTCGGCATGCGCGCCGCCGCCGATGCCATGATCGCCGCCGGCGGTGGCTCGATCATCAACACCTCCTCGATCGAAGGCCTGCGTGGGACGCCGTGGGCGCACGGGTACGTCGCCTCCAAGTGGGGGTTGCGGGGTCTGACGAAGTCGGTGGCCCTGGAACTGGCCCCGCACGGCATCCGCGTCAACTCCCTGCACCCCGGACGCATCAGCACCCCGGCGACGGACGCGATGCCCGACGACATGATCCCGATCCCGCTCGGCCGCCCAGGTCAACCCGAGGAGGTGGCGACGTTCGTCGTGTTCCTCGCCAGCGACGAGTCATCCTTCGCGACCGGATCCGAGTTCGTCATGGACGGCGGGACCGTCACCCTGATTCCCACCAAGATCTGACGACTTAGGCCTGGCGTGCTGCTGCGCGCTGTTCCAAGTACCACCGGACGGCCGCCCGGATCGAGTCCGCGGTCGGGGCCGGTTGCCAACCGAGCTCGCGCGTGGCCTTGCCGTGATCGAGCGCGGACTGGATGTGCATCAAGCGGATGCTGGTCGGTGAGACGACCGAGTCCCTGCGCAGCAACCAGGAGACTCCCCCGCCGACGGCCCCCATGGCCCACATCGCCGGATGCGGGATGCCGAACCTCGGGGGCGGGACACCGCCCTCGTCGGCCGCGATGTCGAAGAGCTCCTTGTACGTCACCAGCCCTTCGGAGACGATGTACCGCTCACCGATCCGGCCGTGCTCCTCGGCCAGCAGGAAGGCTGTTGCCGCATCCTCGATGCCGACCACCTCGACCGTGCCACTCTTCGCATAGGCGGGCATTCTGCCCAGCGCAGCAGACCGCACCAACGCGCCGTGCGGGGTGGAGCCGTGATCACCCGGCCCATAGGTGGTTCCGACGTTGAGCACCACGGCCGGCAGTCCCTGCTCCCGGTGGTAGCGCAGGACCAGGTCCTCGGCCTGGATCCGGGACTCGATGTACGCGCCGCCCTGCTTCCGCCAGTTGTGCGGCATCGCCTCGTCCGCCAGGCCGAACTCGGTGGTGGCGATCGTGCCGACGGTGCTGCAGAAGACGAACTTCGGCACGCCGGCATCCACGGCCGCATCCAGCACGGTGCGCAAGGCCTCGACGTTGGTGGAGTAGAGCGGCGCCGGATCGCGCAACCAGGCGCGGGTGTCGACGACGCAGTAGAAGACGGTGTCGACATCCTTCATCGCCGCACGCAGCGCAGCGTCGTCGTCGAGGTCGCCGACGTGTCGCTCGACCTCGAGGTCGTCGAAGCCTGTCGTCGAGCTGGACTCCCGGATCCACACGCGGACCTGGTCGCCGCGCTCGACGAGCTGGCGGGTCACGTGCGAGCCGAGGAAGCCGCTGGCTCCCATCACGAGCTTGGTACCGCTCACCGCTTCACTCCTTCTGCCGACGTCGATGATTCTGGCCCATGGTCAGCTCGTGGCGTCGGTGCCCCCGAAAGCCTGGTCGACGGCGTCGGCGAAGTCGGCCATCGAACCGAACTCGAGGTCGTAGCTCCATTCGCCTGCCGGCTCGGGGGTGGCGCCCCAGCCGGCGCGGTCGTGGCGGCGGTTGATCCACACCGAGGGCAGACCCTCGCGCTTGGCCGGAACGTGGTCGTGGAACAGGCTCTGGGCGACGTGCAGCAGCTCGCTGCGGTCGACTCCGAGCTCGCCCAAGGTCGTGTCCAGCGCGCGGAAGTGGTTCTCGGCCGGCTTGTAGGCGCCGACGTCCTCGGCCGTGATGACGGCGGCGAAGTCGCCGCGCAGATGCCGGTTGCTGCCGGCGAAGCCCTCGCGGTGCACGTTGGACAGGATGATCAGCTGGTAGCGCTGGGCCAGGCGGGCCAGAGCCTCGGCCGAGTCCGGGAACGCCGGCCAGTCAGGGACCGAGCTGCCCAGCCGCTGCGCCCACTCGTCGCTCACCGCGTGGCCCAAACCCTCCCCGGTCCGGCGGAACGCGGTGGCGAGCACCTCCGGGTACAAGGCTGCGGGAGTCTCCTGCTCGACGGCCGCCTCGTTGTCGGCGTAGGCGAGCAGCAGCTCCTCGTCGCCGAGGTCGAGCCCTTGCTCCCGGGCCCACGGGGCGAGCACGGCGGCGATGCCCGTCTCCCAGTCGATGAGGGTGCCGTAGCAGTCGAAGCTGAGCGCCTGGTACGAGGTCAGGTCCAGGTCGGTGGTCATGTGTAGGACTGTAGATCGGTGACCTTCCATCGAGGGCTGTTCGACTTGCGTCCGCCGCAATCGCGTCTAAGGTCGAAAGCAGGGCGGGTCACACGGGCTCACGCAGAACGCCGGGTGACCCGCGTTCTCGTGCTCGCCGGCTCGCGCCGCCCGTCACTGAGCGCCGTGGAGGACCGCCGCGATGGCGCCCCACGAGATTCCGGCCTCGCGTGCCCGCGCCACGGCACCGGCCACTTCCTCGTCGACGAAGTGCGCGGCCTTGCGAGCGCGAACCAGTGCGAAGAGGTCGGTCAGAGGCGTCTCTTCGTGGGCGCGGACGTCGCTCGGACCGAGAGTCATGGCGAGATCCTTGCACTGCTCCGACGACAATGCGACTTGGCCGTTACTGGAGTGACTCGAGGCCCGAACGGATCTATCGGCTCGCGCCGGCGACCTTGGGACACTCGGGCAGATGCCATTCCCTCAGCACCGACCCACGGCCCTCGACGTCCACCCATTCGAACCGCCAGTTGGGGCAGAACGAGCACGGCTCAGGCGTATCGGCGGCGTCGAAGTCGACCGCGACCACGTCACCTAACGGAGTCGGCTCAATCGTCATGGGAAGAGCGTGGCAGAGGCCTCGCGAGTTCGCACCTGACATTCGGGCGTTCCGCCGAGTCTGCCGGGATGGTGGGCCACTAGGGTCGGGCGGATGAACCGCGTCGCCCTCTCGCTCGTCGTCCTGGTCCTCGCGTCGGCGTGCTCGACGGGCACGAGCACCTCCGATGAGAAGCCGCAGCCCGCCCTTGAGCTGACGGTGCGGCCGGATGGTGAGCGGCTGGTCATCGACGGCACCACCGTCGTCCCCGACGGCACAGCCGTGACGCTGCTCGTCGGACGAAACGTGAAGTTCGCGAACGACGACGTGCCTCGGAGCACGACGATCGCCACAGGTGAGACCCGTGTCGACGGCGGGCGGTTTCACGCCCGACTGCCGGTCGACGAGAGTCAGCTCGTGTTCGACGCGAACGGTGAGCGGTACGGCGAGATCGAGGTGATCTCCGACTCGGTCACCGCGTGTGCGCAAGTGCAGTCGGAGATGGCGGCGAAGCCGCTCGAGGCGATCGCCACGACGACGTTCCCCAGCCTCGCTCTCCCCGACATCGAGGTGGCACTCCGCAAGGCCCCTCGACACGAACGCCAGGTGGGTCAACCGTTCTGTGCGATCCGATGAGCACGCCCGTCAGGATGTCCGCGTGAGCGACCGCGAGCTGGTGATGCGCTGGGTGCGCGGATGGGCGCACGTTCACGCCCACCACATCGACGATGTCGATGGTTGGCCGCTCGTCCGCGTGAGCCGACCCTCCCGCGACACCGAGATCGTGTGCGTCGATCCCGGACGTGCCACGTTCGAGCGGCTGGCCCGGCACACGGCGCGCGACCCGCGGGAGATGCTCACCGTGTTCGCCCGCGACCTCGCCGGATATCAAGCCCCTCCCCTGCCGCCCGGCCTGCGCGTCGACCGCGACGACGAGCTGTTCATGACGACGACGCTCAAGCCCTCGCCGGTTCCGATGCCCCCGGGATACACACCTCGATGGATCGTCGACGGCCCGAGAGCCATCTACTGCCTCGATGCCGCCGGCCGCGTTGCCGCCGAGGGATCGGTGGGCCTGCTGGGCAACGACGCCGTGTTCGACGCGATCGAGACGTCACCCGCCCATCAGCGACGCGGGCTCGGCCGCCACATCATGGGTGCGCTGACGATCTGGGCGTTCGACCACGGGGCGACGGACGGGCTGCTCGCTGCGTCGGCCGACGGGGCCGGCCTCTACGGATCGCTCGGCTGGGACACGACGCTCGCCATGTGGTCGCTCATGGGGTCGACGATCGACCACTGATCAGGAGCGCCAGTCCCTGAACCCCAGCACGATCATCCGCATCTCGCGGCGTGCCTTGCGCTTGATCTCCTCCTCGAGGTCGTGGCGCCCCTCGGGGGTCTCCACGACCTGCTCGGCCCGATAGACCATGTTGCGGACGAACATCCCGGAGATCATCTTCACGTCGTCGGGGCTCCACTGCGTGAGCTGCGGAACACGGGCCAGGAAGACCGCCAGCTCGCTGATGAACAGCTCGAGCTCGTGCTGGATGGCCGCCCGGACCGATGCCGACCCGCCGAGTCGCTCGCGAGCGACGAACGCGAAGTGGGCACGGTTCTGCTTGACGGCTGCGAGGAGGACGTCGGCTGACGCATCGATGAGGTTGTCGACGATGTCGGGGTCACGCTGGGCGCCACGGATCATGCTCCGCAGCGTCGCGAAGGACTGCTCGACCAGAGCCAGACCCACTTCATCCATGGAGTCGAAGTGCCGGTAGAAGGCCGTGGGTACGACTCCGGCGGCTCGCGTGACCTGGCGCAGGCTGAGCTGCGCAAACCCGTGGTCGAGGCTCAGACCCAGCGCGGCCGCGAGGATCGCCTCACGGGTGCGCTCCTTCTGAGCCTGCCGCGTGGGCGCAGCTGCCGATTCGGACATCACATCAGTGTAGTGCGCGGTTTCGGTGAACATGTGTGTTGTACGTGGTTGAGGTCACGCGGAGCGGCGCTTGCACACGCGCCTGCGATCGTGTCATGATCTGAGTGTACAAGCGTTCACCGAAACTTTCCGACCACGAGGAGTGCACATGGGCGTCATCCGTCGCACGCTCGGTTCCCGAGCCGTCCGGTCGCTCACGTCGCCGCACACCGTCGACCACTACCTCGAGCAGATCCACCCCCTCCTCACGGTCGACGAGGTGCGCGCCCGTGTCGTCGAGGTCGTCCACGAGACCGGCGACGCCAGCACCGTCGTGCTCCGCCCGAACGGGGCCTGGCGCGGTTTCGTGCCCGGTCAGCACGTGCAGTTCGGCGTCGAGGTCGACGGCCGACGTCGCGTGCGCGTGTTCTCGGTCTCCAGCTCCCAGGCGAACCGCGACGGAACCTTCAGCGTGTCGGTCAAGGCCCACCCGGACGGCTACGTGTCGCAGTTCCTGCACCACGAGCTCACGCCGCGCACGATCGTCCACCTGTCGCAGGCCGAGGGCGAGTTCGTGCTCCCCGACGCTCTCCCCGACCGTCTGCTGCTGCTCAGTGGCGGTTCCGGCATCACCCCGGTCATGTCGATGATCCGCACGTTGCGCGACCGCAAGCACCGCGGCGAGGTCACGTTCCTGCACTACGCTCGCTCGCGCGCCGACGAGATGTTCTCCGACGAGCTCGACCGGCTCGCCGACGACCTGCCCGGCGCCCGTGTCGTCCGCATCTACACGCGCGAGCCCGAGACAGATCCCGCACAGTCGGAGGCAGCTCTCGCCGGACGCTTCCACGTGGACCACCTCAAGCACCTGGGCGTCGACGCGTCCGACACGCTCACATACGTCTGCGGCCCCGCCGGCCTCATCGCGACGGTCCGCGACACCTACGAGGATCTCGATGCCGCGGACCAGCTGCGCGCGGAGTACTTCAAGGTGCCCAAGGTCGATCTCGACGCCGCCGACGCCACCGGCACGATCACGTTCGACGTCAGTGCCAAGACGGCCGACAACTCCGGCGCCACGATCCTCGAGCAGGCCGAGGCCGCGGGCCTCCAGCCCGCGTTCGGCTGCCGCATGGGCGTCTGCAACACCTGCGCCGTCAAGAAGCTCCACGGTGCGGCCCGGCACGTCGTCAGTGGCGAGGTCCAGGCCGACACCGACCAGACCCTCAAGATCTGCGTTCACGTCCCCGTCGGGGACGTCAGCGTCGCCCTCTAGCAACCAGGAGAGATACGCCATGTCACGCAAGCGCACCTTTGCTCCGATCGAGCCGCACAGCGCCAGGAACCACAACGAGGCGCCGAAGCCGCTCACGTCCGACGATCCCGACCACGAGTCGAACATCGGCCTCGAGTACATGTCCCGTGAGGACCTCGAGGAGTTCGGCCGTGAGCTGGACGGCGTGCGGCAGCGCGTGCTCGACGACCTCGGCCAGAAGGACGCCGACTACATCCGCCGCGTCATCCGGGTGCAGCGCGCCATGGAAGTGCTCGGACGCATCGGCCTGTTCATGCCGTTCTACCTGCCCGCGTTCATCGCCGGCATCGCGCTGCTCGCACTGGCCAAGATCATCGAGAACATGGAGATCGGCCACAACGTCATGCACGGGCAGTACGACTGGATGAACGACCCGACGATCAACGGGAAGACCTACGAGTGGGACATCGTCGTCCCCGGACATGACTGGAAGCGCACCCACAACTACGTCCATCACACCTACACGAACATCCATGGGATGGACAAGGACATCGGCTACAACCTGCTGCGCATCGATGACGGCCAGCCGTGGTACCCCAATCACCGGTTCAACCTGCCGCTGGCGTTCGTGCTGATGCTGATCTTCGAGTGGGGTGTCATGTCCCATGGCGTCGAGTACGGCGACTTCCGTGCCGGACGCATCTCCGAGGAGGAGTTCCTCGGGCAGAAGGAGCGGGCGTGGCGCAAGATCCGGCGCCAGCTGGTCAAGGACTACGTCGCGTACCCGCTGCTCGCCCTGCCGCTTGTGCCGTTCGTCGGCTGGTGGGCGCCGCTGGCCGTGCTCGGCGGCAACTTCGTCGCGAACATCATCCGCAACATCTGGACGTTCCTGGTCATCTTCTGTGGCCACTTCCCCGCCGAGGTGCAGACGTTCGAGGAGGAGGACGCGCTGGGTGAGTCCCGTGGCCAGTGGTACGTGCGCCAGCTGCTCGGCTCGGCCAACATCTCAGGATCCAGGCTGTTCCACGTCATGACCGGCAACCTGAGCCACCAGGTCGAGCATCACCTGTTCCCGGACATCCCCGCCCGCCGCTACCCGATGATCGCCCCCGAGGTGCGGGCCCTGATCGAGAGGCGCGGCCTGGAGTACAACACGGGCCGGCTGGGCCGTCAGCTGTTCAGCGTCGGCCGCCAGCTCGCCGTGTTCGGGCGCAAGCCGAGCGACCCGTACCTCGTCGCCAAGAGCCCGGAAGCCCGCGCGGTGCGTCGCGCGAAACGCGAGGAAAATGCCCGTCGCGCTGAGGCCGACAAGGCTGCAAGAATGGCGGCGTAGCCAGCCGACCCCTACGGCGAGGAGTGACGTCCATGGCGCTGAGCCGACGCGAGATCGCCAAGGACGTCGTCCAGCAGGGTGCCGAAGCGGCGTTCGCCACGGCCGGTCATGTCGCGACGATCTTCTTCGACGCGGCCCGGCGCATCACCAGCGAGCTGGGCGCGTTCGGCACTGAGGTCTTCGAGATCGCAGAAGCCAGTCGCCGGGCGAACCAAGACGGAGATCTCGGCCCCGCCACCCATCCCGGTGACGGTTGAGCGCGAATCACTCACATGAGCGAGCCCGGGATGCGTACGGTCGCAGTCGTCGGGTCGGGCGTCTCCGGGCTCACCGCCGCCTACGTCCTTCGGGGCGCCCGCGACGTCACGCTCTTCGAGGCCGACGACCGCTTCGGCGGCCACGCCCACACCCATCGGGTCGACGATCCCCATGGTCAACACAGCGTCGACAGCGGATTCATCGTGCATAACGACCGCACCTATCCCCTGCTGCGCCGCCTGTTCGCCGAGCTCGACGTCGCGGTGCACCCCACCGAGATGAGCATGAGCATCCATTGCGACGAATGCGGCCTCGAGTACGCCGGCGGGCGCGGCACGACCGGTGTCTTCGCCCAGCGCAAGCGGATCGCCGACCCACGCTTCCTGCGGCTGCTGACGTCGATCAAGCGGTACCAGCGTCTCGCAATGTCCCTCCTCGAGCAGACGGAGTCGGCCGACGACCCGCAGACCTACGGCGACTTCCTTCACCGGCACGGCTTTTCCGACCACTTCGTCACCCACTACGCCATCCCGGTCGTCGCCTGCGTGTGGTCGTCCGGACACGAGTCGGCCCTGGCCTACCCGGCGCGGTACCTGTTCGAGTTCCTGAAGCACCACGGTTTCCTGTCGATCTCGGGCTCACCTCAGTGGTTCACGGTCCGCGGCGGCGCCCAGTCGTACGTCCGCAAGGTCACCGCGGCCGTCGGTGACGTCCGGTCGTCGACGGCCATCCGCGCCGTCTCGCGCAAGCCCGACGGAGTCGAGCTGCTCGACGCCCACGGCACCGTGCACCGCGCCGACGCCGTCGTCATCGCCACCCACGCCGACGACGCGCTCGCCCTGCTCACCGATGCGACCGACGACGAACGACGAGTCCTCGGCGCGTTCGCCTACTCGCGCAACGAGACGGTGCTGCACCGCGACGGCAGCGTGCTGCCCGACGCCGAGCCGGCCCGGTCGTCGTGGAACTACCGCATGGAGACCTGCGCCGGCAGGTTGGACACCACGGCCGTCACCTACTGGATGAACCGCCTGCAGGGCATCGAGAGCGAGGAGCCGTTCGCGGTCACCTTGAACTCCACCGACCGCATCGACCCCGATACCGTCATCGCCACCATGCAGTACTCGCACCCGATCTACACGACCGAGTCGGTGGCCGCCCAGCGCGAGCTGCCGACGCTGTCGACGGGACGCACCGCATTCGCCGGCTCGTACCACGGGTGGGGCTTCCACGAAGACGGCTGCCGCTCGGGTGTGCAGGCCGCCGCAGCCCTCGGAGTCGACTGGTGAGCGCACCGACGCTCCCCGTCGTCCCGGCCCTCGTCACGGGTCGCGTGTCGCACGCCCGACGGTCGCCGCTGAAGCACCGATTCCGCTATCGCGTCTACCAGTGGCTGGTTGACCTCGACGCTCTGCCGAATGAGCATGGGCCGCAGCTCCCCCGCTGGCTTCGTCCGTTCTCGACGTTCAGCGCCGCCGACCACATCGGTGATCCCACCGCGACCCTGAGATCCAACATCGAGCGCTTCTGCGCCACCCAAGGCGTCGACATCAGCGGCCACCGCATCCTGATGCTGGCCAACGCGCGAGTCCTCGGGCACACCTTCGACCCGCTCAGCGTCTTCTGGGCGATCGCCCCCGACGACTCCCTGACCTGCATCGTCGCCGAGGTGCACAACACCTACGGCGAGCGCCATGCGTACCTGCTGCAGACCGACGAGACGGGACGTGGCCAGGTCGACAAGGCCTTCTACGTCTCGCCGTTCTTCACCGTCGACGGCCGGTACGACCTGCAGTTCGAGCTGACCCCGGGCGTGGTCTCCTCGACCGTGGTGCTCAAGCAGGACGGTGATGCGGTCTTCAGCGCGACGTTCCGGGGTGAACCCAAGCCCGCGACTCCGAGCCGCCTGGCGCGCCACATCATCTCGATGCCGCTGATGACCCATCGAACGAGCCTCCTGATCCGAATGCATGGTGTGTGGCTCTGGCTGCGCCGCCTGCCGGTCGTCCCCCGTCAGGCGCACTCGACCCAGGAGGTCAGGCAATGAGTGAAGCGGTTCAGGCCCGATGGCCCGGTGTCAGCCATACGCCCCGCACTCCGTTCAAGGCCCGCGTCGCCAAGATGATCCTCAAGCCGGCCGCGCAGGGGGTCCCTGTGCGGTTGACCTTCCCCAACGGCACGGTCTGGGGCGCTGGGGACGCGCATGCCCCGGAGATGGCGATCAAGCGCCCGCAGGCGTTCTTCGCTCGCATCGGCCAGGACACGAAGATCGGCTTCGGCGAGGCCTACATGGCGGGCGACTGGACGACGGGTCCCGGCACCGACCTCGCCCACCTGCTCACCCCGTTCGCCGAACGGCTCGCCAACCTCGTGCCCAAGCCGCTGCAGAAGCTGCGGGGGCTGGTCGACGACCGGCTCCCCCACCACGAGCGCAACTCGATCGAGGGCTCCCGCGCCAACATCGAGCGCCACTACGACCTGTCCAACGATCTTTTCGCCGAGTTCCTCGACCCGTCGATGACGTACTCGTCGGCCTGGTTCGCCTCTGACACGGAATCGCTGCAGACCGCACAGGAACGCAAGATGGACGGCGTCCTCGATCAGGCCGGTGTCCGTGCCGGCACCCGGATGCTCGAGATCGGCAGCGGCTGGGGCTCGCTCGCCGTCCGCGCCGCGCAGCGCGGTGCCCACGTCACCACGATCACGATCTCCCAGGAGCAGGCAGCGCTTGCCCGCGAGCGGTTCGCAGCGGCCGGTCCGGAGGTCGAGTCACGGATCGACCTGCAGCTCCTCGACTACCGCGAGATCAAGGGCACGTACGACGCGATCGTCAGCGTCGAGATGATCGAGGCCGTCGGCGAGGAGTACTGGCCGACCTACTTCCGCACCATCGACCAGCACCTCGCACCCGGCGGCAAGGTCTCCATCCAGGCGATCCTCATGGCCCACCACCGCTACCTGGCCACGCGGAACTCCTACGGCTGGATCCAGAAGTACATCTTCCCCGGCGGACTGCTCCCGTCCCCGGAAGCCATCGACCGCACCCTTGCGCAGCACACCGGCCTCGCCGTCACCGAGCGTCGCCCGCTGGGTCGGCACTACGCCCGCACGCTGCGGATGTGGCGCGACCGGTTCGATGCGAACTGGCCGGCCATCAACGCCCAGGGCTTCGACGAGACGTTCCGGCGCATGTGGGAGTTCTACCTCGCGTACTGCGAGGCCGGATTCACCACGGGCTACATCGACGTCCTTCAGCTGCAGATGAGACGCCCACTCACCGGTGGTTGAGTAGCCGCGAGGAACCATTGCTGGGGGCACCTCCCGCGAGCGCCAGCGAGTGGGGGAATCGAAACCACACCACAGTGAGCCAGTCATCTCGCGAGGTCTCGGTACGTCGGACGGGCTTCGCCCGTGGCGCACTCGACCTGGCCGGACGCTCCTCGCTGACGCTTGTCGGCCCGTCGCATCACTCCCAGAAGACCCGCTCCACCACGCGGCGGGCGAGCCGGGTGGTGCGCAGGTACTCGTCGATCATGCGCTCGCTCTGGTCGAGGCCGTAGCCGAGCAGGTGGGCGACGCCGGCACGTTCGGACGCCTGCTCGACCATCGACTCCGCCGGCTTGCCGCGCATCAGCACCACGGCGTTGCGGATGCGGCTCACCAGACGCCACGACGATTCGAGCAGGCTGGCGTCGTCCGCGGTGATCAGGTCGGCCTCGGCCGCGGCGTGCAGCGCTTCCAGGGTGCGCGTGGTGCGCAGGCCGGGTACGTCGTGCGCGTGGCGCATCTGCAGCAGCTGGACGGTCCACTCCACGTCTGCCAGCCCTCCCCGGCCCAGCTTGAGATGCGTGTTCGGGTTCGCGTCGCGGGGCAGGCGCTCGGAGTCGACGCGTGCCTTGATCCGACGGATCTCGCGGATCTCGTCGTCGCTCATGCCGTGGTCCGGCCAGCGCAGCGGGTCGATCAGCTCGATGAATCGGGCGCACACGTCGGGATCGCCGACCACCGGCCGGGCGCGGAGCAGCGCCTGAGCCTCCCAGACGGCTGAGTACTTCGCGTAGTAGGACCGGTACGCCCCGAAGGTGCGCACCAGCGGTCCGTTGCGGCCGTCCGGTCGCAGGTCCGCGTCGACCTCGAGCGGCGGGTCGTCGGACGGTGCGGCGAGCATGGAGCGCAGGCCGGTGGCCACGGCCGTCGCGGCCTTGGCCGCGTCGTCCTCGTCGGCGCCCTCGACCGGCTCGTGGACGAACATCACGTCGGCGTCGGAGGCGTATGCGGACTCGTGCCCGCCGAGCCGACCCATCAGCACGATCGCCATCCGCGTCGGAAGCTCGCCGCGTTCCTCCTCCACCGCGGCAGTCGACGCGACCAGGGCGCTCGACAGCGTGGCGGTGGCGATGTCGGACAGAGCCGCGCCGACCTCGACGATGTCGAGCCGCCCCAGCACGTCGGCGATGCCGACGCGGGAGAGCTCACGACGTCGGACCCGGCGCACCGCACGGATCGCGTCGTCGGGCTTGCGGTGACGGCGAGCGGCCAGCTCCATCTCCGAGTCCAGCCGGTCGGCGTCGCGCGGCACCAGCTCGGCATCGTCGCCGAGCAGGGCGACCGAGTCCGGGGCACGCAGGATCAGGTCGGTGACGTACCGGCTCGATCCCACGACCTGGGCAAGCTGCTCGGCTCCCTCGCCCTCGTCGCGGAGCTTGCGGAGGAACCAGTGCGTCGTGCCCAGGCCCTCGGAGATCTTGCGGAACGCGAGCAGCCCGGCGTCCGGGTCGGGCGACTGTGCAAACCACTCGAGCATGGCCGGCAGCAGAGAGCGCTGGATCGAGGCGCGACGGGTCACGCCGGTCGTCAGCGCCCGGATGTGCCCGAGCGCGCCCTTGGGGTTGACGAAGCCGAGCGCGGTGAGCCGTTGCTCGGCCGCTTCCGGGGAGAGTCGCAGGCCGTCGGCCGGAATGGACGCCACGGCCTCCAGCAGCGGCTGGTAGAAGAGCTTCTCGTGCAGGCGTCGCACCACTCGCTTCTGCGCGTGCCACTCCCGCTCCAGGCTCTCGGCCGGCTGGTGCCGAAATCCCATGCTGCGTCCGATGCGGCGCAGGTCCTCCTGGTCCTGGGGCACCATGTGCGTCCGGCGGAGGCGGTGCAGCTGGATGCGATGCTCCAGCGTCCGCAGGAACTCGTAGGCCTCCTCCATGGCGGCCCCGTCGCGCCGACCCACGTAGCCACCGTCGATCAGCGCCTGCAACGCCCGCAACGTGGTGGGGCTGCGCAGGGACTCGTCTCCACGCCCGTGCACGAGCTGCAGGAGCTGCACCGCGAACTCGACGTCGCGCAGGCCTCCGGCGCCGAGCTTGAGCTCGCGGTCGCGGTGCCGTGTGGGGATGTTCTCGAGGACCCGGCGACGCATGGACCGCACGTCCGGCACGAAGTTCTCGCGCGAGCTGACCGTCCACACCATCGGCGAGACGGCGTCGAGGTACGCCTGCGCGAGCTGCTCGTCCCCGGCGGCGAACCGCGCCTTCAGCAGCGCCTGGAACTCCCACGTCGCCGCCCAACGCTCGTAGTAGGAGACGTGGCTCGCCAGCGTGCGCACGAGCGCCCCGTCGCGGCCTTCGGGTCGCAGGTTGGCGTCGACCTCCCAGATCACCCCTTCGGGGGTGTGCTCACTACAGAGCCGCATGGTCGCCACGGCCAGCCGGGTGGCGGCCTCCACGGCCTGCTGCTCGTCGGCACCCTCAGTCGGCTCGTGCACGAAGACGACGTCCACGTCGCTGAGGTAGTTGAGCTCGCGGCCGCCGGTCTTGCCCATCGCGATGATGGCCAGCCGGCAGTCGTCGGCGTCCGACTCGTCCTCGCGGGCGATGCGCAGGGCCGCGCCGAGGGTGGCGACGGCGAGGTCGGCCAGCTCCGCCGACGACTCTTCGAACGAGGTCAGACCGGTCAGGTCGCGCGCGGCCACGCGCAGGAGCAGGCGCCGGTACGCGACGCGGAGCTCGTCGGCCGTGCTGGCGCTCTCCATCGCCTCGCGTCGCTTCGCGAGTGGAAGCGGCGTCCGCGAGAGCGTGTCACCCGCGAGGTCCTCGACGAACTCGGGGTGATGGGACAGGAACGAGCCGAGCGCCTCACTGGTGCCGAGCACGACCAGCAGCCGCTGGCGAAGATCGGCATCGCCGTCGAGCGTCTTGAGGAGCTTCGGCGTGCCCCAGGCATCGGCGATGGTGACGAGCGACGCCAGGGCGGTGTCGGGGTCGGCCACCGCGGCAATCTGCTCCACGAGCGTGTCGCTGATGCCCGGGAGGCGCTCGAGGTTGGACACGGCGCTCTCACCATTGCGGAAACCCCTCCGCGCCAGCGTCAGGTCGAGCGTCTCCGAGGCCACCTCTGCAGGTTACGACAACCTCCACATCCGGCCTCTCGAGCAGGCAGGATGACGTCATGTTCCTCGACCACCCGCCGGCTTCTGTGTCCGTCGACGCAGCCTTCGCGAACGACCTGGAGTCCGAGGGCTACGTCATGAATCTCACTCGCCTGTGGGCCTGGCGCCCCGACGTGGCCGACGCGTTCGGCGACGCCCGCTCGACGCTGCTCGACGACTGCGAGCTGACGGAAGCCGACGTGGCGCTGCTCGTCGCGGCGACGGCCGCCGCGCGCTCGGACTCCTACTGCGCGCTCGCTTGGGGGCGTCGGCTGGCCAAGCACGTCGGACCCGAAGCAGCGGGATCGGTGGTGGCCGGCGGGCTGGACGGCCTCGACGAGCGTGCCCGCGCCCTGACCACGTGGGCCAGACAGGTGGTGTCCGACCCCAACGCCACGTCGGCTGCCGACGTCCAGGGACTGCGCGACGCGGGGCTGAGCGACCGCGCCATCTTCGAGGCCACGGCACACATCGCGTTCCGGCTCGCGTTCTCGACCGTCAATGACGCCCTCGCCGCCCGCCCCGATGCCCAGGTGGCCGAGGCGGCACCGGACCCGGTACGCCAGGCCGTCACGTTCGGGCGGCCGTTCGATCCGGACCCGAGCTGACGGCTCAGAGGACCGGCATCAGCCGATCGATCTCGAACTGCGTGACCTGCGAGCGGTAGCCCTGCCACTCGGCCCGCTTGTTGCGGAGGAAGAACTCGAAGACGTGCTCGCCGAGGGTCTCGGCGACGAGGTCGCTGTCCTCCATCGTGCGGATCGCTTCGTCCAGGTTGCGCGGAAGCGGCGCCAGGCCCATGGCCCGTCGCTCGTTCTCGCTGAGCGACCACACGTTGTCCTCGGCCTCTGGCGGCAGGTCGTACTTCTCCTCGACGCCCTTCATCCCCGCGGCCAGCACCAGCGCGAACGCGAGGTACGGGTTGCAGCCGGCGTCGAGCCCGCGGTGCTCGATGCGGGCGGAGGCACTCTTCTGCGGCTTGTACATCGGCACCCGGATGAGCGCGGAGCGGTTGTTGTGACCCCAGCACACGTAGTTGGGTGCCTCGCCGCCACCGGCCAGCCGCTTGTAGGAATTGACCCACTGGTTGGTGACTGCGGTGATCTCCGCGGTGTGCTGCAGGATGCCAGCGATGAACGCGCGGCCGGTCTGCGAGAGCTGGTACTCGGCGCCGGCCTCGTAGAACGCATTCTCGTCGCCTTCGAACAGCGAGACGTGGGTGTGCATCCCGGAGCCGGGGTGCTCGGTGAACGCCTTCGGCATGAACGAGGCCCACTTGCCCTGGCTGAGTGCGACCTCGCGCACGACCGTGCGGAACGTCATGATGTTGTCGGCCGTCGAGAGGGCGTCCGCGTAGCGCAGGTCGATCTCCTGCTGGCCCGGTCCGGCCTCGTGGTGACTGAACTCCACCGAGATGCCCATGTTCTCGAGCATCGTGATGACCTCGCGGCGGAAGTCCTGGCCACCACCCTGCGCCGTGTGGTCGAAGTAGCCGCTGTCGTCGACGGGCACCGGCCGTCCGCCCTTGTCGGGCTTGCCTTTGAAGACGTAGAACTCGATCTCCGGGTGCGTGTAGTACGTGAAGCCGGCGTCTGAGGCCTTCAGGAGTGCCCGCTTGAGCACGTAGCGGGGATCGGCGAACGAGGGTGTGCCGTCGGGCATGAGGATGTCGCAGAACATCCGCGCCGTGGCAGGAGTCTCGCCGCGCCAGGGCAGGATCTGGAACGTCGACGGGTCGGGCTTGGCGAGCATGTCGGACTCGTGCACACGAGCGAAGCCCTCGATGGACGACCCGTCGAAGCCGATTCCCTCGCTGAAGGCACCCTCGAGCTCCGCTGGCGCGATGGCCACGGACTTCAGCGATCCGAGCACGTCGGTGAACCACAGACGCACGAATCGCACGTCGCGCTCCTCGAGCGCGCGAAGGACGAAGTCTTCCTGCTTACCCATGAGCTCAGTCTCGCACGATGCGTGTTACGCACATGTTTCCTGAGACCGAGCCTGCGAGCGTCGAATGAGGTTGAGCGTCCCGCGGCGAAGCCGCTCGTGGCGAAGCCGGACGACGGCCCGGCGATACGCTGGTCCCGTGCCCCAGCTGCGCCTCGCCCTCGCTCAGGTCAACGCCCGTGTGGGCGACCTGGAGGGCAACGCTGACCTCGTCGTGGCGGCGGCCCGCGACGCCGCCGACCGGGGCGCGCACCTGATCGTCTTCCCGGAGATGGTGCTCACCGGCTACCCGATCGAGGACCTCGCGATGCGGGCGTCACTGATCTCCTCCTCGCGCGCGGCGGCGGACGAGCTCGCCGCGCGGCTCGCGGCCGAAGGCTGCGGCGACATCGTCGCCATGGTCGGATTCCTCGACCAGGCCCACGGCGTCACCGACGCCATCGGGGTCCCGAAGAACGCTCCACAGAACGCGGTGGCGGTCATGCACGGCGGCCGCATCGTGGCCAGGCAGGCGAAGCACCACTTGTGGAACTACGGCGTCGGCGACGAGATGCGCAACTTCGTCCGCGGCGACACGATCAACGTCGTCCAGATCGGCGGCATCGACGTCGCCCTCGCGATCTGCGAGGACCTCTGGCGCGACGGTCCGTCAGCCGCCGCGAAGGCGGCCGAGGCGGCATTGCTCGTGGTGCCGAACGGCTCCCCGTACGAGGCGGCCAAGGACGACGCCCGGCTCGCGCTCTGCGCCCGTCGAGCTCGCGAGGCTGGGTGCGCGCTGGCGTACGTCAACCTGGTGGGCGGGCAGGACGAGCTCGTCTTCGACGGTGACTCGCTGGTCGTCGACTCCGCCGGCGAGCTCGTGGCCCGGTCGGCGCAGTTCGAGCCCGAGGTGCTGGTCGTCGACCTCGAGCTCCCCGCGGCAACCGCACCCATGCCCGATCCGGACACTCAGTTCGAGGGGTTGCGGGTGGCGCGAACGGTCGTGTCGTCGGAACCATTCCCTGCCTACGAGCCGCTCGAGCCCACCGTCGCCGAGCGCTGGGACGACCTCGGTGAGCGCTACCAGGCGATCGTGCTCGGGCTGCGCGACTACGTCGTCAAGAACGGCTTCTCCAGCGTCCTGATGGGCCTGTCCGGCGGCATCGACTCCACCCTCGTCGGCGCGATCGCCGTCGACGCGCTTGGCCCCGAGAACGTGTTCGGCGTCTCGAACCCGAGCGAGTGGTCGAGTGAGCACTCCCGCTCCGACGCCGCCGAGCTGGCCGAGCGCACCGGGCTCCGGCTCGACACGATCCCGATCGCCCCGATGTTCGACGCCTACCAGGAGGCACTGAAGCTCGACGGGCTGGCCGAGGAGAACCTGCAGGCCCGGATCCGCGCCGTCATCTGGATGGGCTTGTCGAACCAGCACGGCCACCTCGTGCTGGCGTGCGGCAACAAGTCCGAGCTGGCCACCGGCTACTCCACGATCTACGGCGACGCGGTCGGCGGATACGCCCCCATCAAGGACGTCCCCAAGACCCTGGTCTGGGACCTCGCCCGGTGGCGCAACGCCAGGGCCGAGGAGCGCGGCGAGATGCCGCCCATCCCTGAGGGCACGATCACCAAGCCGCCGTCGGCCGAGCTGCGGCCCGGCCAGCTCGACACCGACTCGTTGCCGCCGTACGAGCTCCTCGACGCCGTGCTCGACGCCTATGTGGAGCGCGATCTGGGATCCGCCGAGGTCATCGCCGAGGGATTCGACCCGGCCCTGGTCGAGAAGGTCATCACGCTCGTCGACAAGGCCGAGTACAAGCGGCGGCAGTACCCGCCGGGCCCGAAGATCTCCCGGCGCAACTTCGGCCGCGACCGACGCGTCCCGATCACGAACCTCTGGCGGGAGAGCCTGTAACGGGCCTCACAGCGCAACCGACCGGTCTTCTGTCAGGCTGGAGGTGTCCGTGGACCCCGAACGGGGCTGCGAGATAGGAGATGCACCATGAGCACGAACGCGCCCGAGGAACCCGCACCGTACGGTTCCGGCGGCCCCACCACCTCTCCTGACGTCCGCAAGGTGCGCACGCACCATCTCCAGCAGTGGAAGCGCGACGGCGAGAAGTGGGCCATGCTCACCGCCTACGACCAGTACGCAGCGCAGGTGTTCGACGAGGCCGGCATCCCGGTGCTGCTCGTCGGCGACTCGGCCTCCAACAACGTCTACGGCAACGAGTCGTCGCTGCCCGTGACCGTGGACGAGCTCATCCCGCTCGTCCGCGCCGTCACACGCTCAGCCCATCGCGCTCTCGTCGTGGCCGACCTGCCGTTCGGTTCCTACCAGGGCTCGCCGCAGCAGGCGTTCGACACGTCCGTGCGGTTCATGAAGGAGGCCAACGCGCAGGCGGTCAAGCTCGAGGGCGGACTCGCCATGGTTCCCCAGATCCAGCTGCTGACCGACGCAGGCATCCCAGTGATGGCTCACATCGGCTTCACCCCGCAGGCCGAGCACAACCTCGGTGGCTACCGCGTGCAAGGCCGCGGCGACGCCGCCCAGAAGCTCGTCGACGAGGCGCTCGCCGTCGAGCGGGCCGGTGCGTTCGCGGTCGTCATGGAGATGGTGCCGTCCTCGGTGGCGGCCGAGGTGACCAAGTCGGTGGGCATCCCCACGATCGGCATCGGTGCCGGCCCCGACTGTGACGCCCAGGTGCTCGTATGGCAGGACATGATGGGCCTCCGCACGGGCAAGGCGCCGCGGTTCGTCAAGCAGTACGCCGAGCTGCACGACGTGATGCTCGACGCCGCTCGCACGTACGCCGACGAGGTGGCGAACGGCGTCTTCCCGGCTCCTGAGCACGGCTTCGAGAGCTGAGTGGCTGCGGCATCCACCTCTGGAGCCCCAGATCCTCCTGTTCCGGATCGATGTCTACTGTGCACGTCCCCGGTCGTGACGGTCTTTTCAGCCGTCGACGCTCCAGCCCCAGAAGGAGACGCCGACGGAGTTGATGGCGACCCACGCCGCGAACGCGAGTGCCGGGATCCAGATGCACGTCGCCGGCTGGGTGCGGGTCCACGACTTGAGCAGCGGCACGAACAGCGACAGCGCGACCAAGTGGAGCAGCACCCCCCACCACGGCGCATAGAGGACCGTCGAAATGACCAGCCAGAGCATCACGAACAGGCCAACGACACCGATCCACGGACCAGACCGCTCGAGCTGCAGGTTCACCGGAGAACGGGGCCTGACCCCGGGCCCTCGTCGTTCCAGTTCGGGTCGTTGTCCCACGCCTCGTTGCGCTCCTGCACCTTCTCCAGCGCCCGCGCGGCCTCGGCTTCGCTCGGGTAGGGACCGAGCCGATCGGACGGACTGCATCCGTCCGATCCCTCGACCGCGTGGTGCTTGAGGCAGAAGTAGAACTTGTTCTCCGAGCGTTCACTACCCAACCTTTGGACCATTCCAGCAGCCTACTTGGGACTGAACGTCCTGCGCCGATCCAGCGGTGGGTCCATCTGATTCGAGTGCGGTCGCGGTACCGCCGCCGCATGAGCGGCGTGCACTCGCACTGCTCAGCCACGGTGCCTTCATGGCCGCAGGGGCACGGGTTGGCGGCGAGGATGAGCTGGAACCAGTGTGAGTTGAAATGACTGCTGAGTTGGCCATCCCTCAGCAGGCGCTGACGTGGCTCTCATCGTCGAGCACGTGGACCGGGCACGGAAACGGTCCCGGGTCGGCTTCTAGGTGGGCTGCTACGTCAGGGCGTATGACCGCGCAGCTTTGCCGTACCCCTTGAGGTCCAGGTCTGCGTAATGCTGGCTGGCCACCCGGTGGCTCGTCGCAGCGTGGGTGGCGTGATCAAGAAGGACTTGGGCCGCCGACGCTTGGCTGCACAACCGCGCCGCTAGGTTCACTACTGCTCCCACCGGTGTGTAGTCGTAGCGTCCGTCGAACCCGACGACGCCGAGGGTGGCGTAGCCGTGAGCCAGGCCGATGCCGTAGCTCAGGTCGTAGCCACGACGCGTCCATGCGTCCACCAGCTTGTTCATCGGCTCGCGCAGCTCGGACGCCATCTGCACAGCATCGAGTGCCGGGTCCTCTCGCACGACAGGATCACCGAAGTACGCCATGATCCCATCGCCGGCATACCCGCCTATCGTCGCGTCGTACCGCTGTAGCACCTCGCCCACTGCGCGGTAGTACTCGTCGAGGACACCGACCACCTCCTCAGGTTCCGCTGCGTTGGTGAAGGCGGTGAATCCGCGAAGGTCGCAAAACAACACCGCGATCTCACGACGATGCGGCGCGAGCTTCGATTCGTAGCTCGAGGTGAGTACAGCTTCCGCGACCGGGGCCGACAGGAATCTACGAAGGCGGCCCAACCGCTCCACCTCCTCCACCTGCTCGGCCACCTTGGACTCCAAGTTGGCATTCAGGTCGGCGAGTTCCGCGGCGGTCCGGTGCTCGGCGTCGCGTGAACGCTTGAGCTGCTCAATCAGGTCACCGGTGAGGTAACCGGCGGTCAACAACGCGGCGGTGACAAACACCAACGTGGCCCATGTCGGCCACGGCACGTTCGAGAACAACTCCATGACGCCATGACCCACAATGAGTACCGCCACGACCGCAAACGCGAGCCAGCGGACCAGGAGATAGAAGGCCAGGATGGCGATGATCGGGTAGGAAATGGCAGTGATTCCCGAGTTGGGATAGCCAATGAGAAAAAGCACGAGGGGCGCCGCGACTATTGATGCTAAGCACAGCGTGCCCGCGAACGGTGGCCACAGCCGCGCGACCAACGGGCGGTCGGCGGCGAGGCCGACAGCGCAAACTGCGACGCCGAAGACCACCGTGAGAATGAGTAAAAGAAGATGCGCGTCGGGATGCGCAATCACGTCTCGCTGAACTAGCTGCAGGAGGCCACTGCTGAGCCCGAAAACTACGAAGATAATGCCCACGAGCAACGCGGCCCGCCGCATCTCGTCAGGCTCGTGAAAGCGGACCCCGTACCGGGCCTCGGCCGTCATGCCCCCGATGCTAGACCTCAGGTTCCTTGATCCAGCGGGAACTCCTGCACGTGCAGCAGCTGAGCAGTCACTGATCATCGAGCGGCGCAAACTGTGTCTCGAGTGGCGCAGTTTCATCGGTTCTTGCCCTCCAAACCGACAAGTTTGCGCCAGTCGGCGAGATGAAGATCCGTATGCAGCTAGTGGAAACTAGAACCTCTCGTCGCTCATGACATCATCCTGCCGCATAGGATCACGGCGTGTCCGTCCTGACAGCCGGCCGGCTCTCGCCCCGGCGCCCGGTCCCCGACCACATCGACGAGCCCGAGTACGTCGGGCAGCCCGGGCCCCTGCCGTACCGCGGCCCGAGGGTGCGCTCCGCCGAGACGATCGCCGCCATGCGGGTCGCCGGACGCATCGCCGCCCGGGCGCTCGATGCCGTCGAGGCGGCCATCGCACCCGGAGTCACCACCGACGAGCTCGACCGCGTCGGGCACGAGTTCCTCGTCGCGAACCATGCCTATCCGTCGACACTCGGCTACCGCGGGTACCCGAAGTCTCTGTGCAGCAGCGTCAACGAGGTCATCTGCCACGGCATCCCCGACGACCGTCCGCTGGACGGACGGCGACATCGTCAACGTCGACATCACCGCGTTCGTCGGCGGCGTCCACGGCGACACCAACAAGACCTTCCTGGTCGGCGACGTCGACGAGGAGTCGCGCCTGCTGGTCGAACGCACGCACGAGGCGATGATGCGGGCCATCCGCGCGGTGCGGCCCGGGCGTCAGATCAATGTGATCGGCCAGGTCATCGAGTCGTACGCCCGGCGTTTCGGCTACGGCGTGGTCCGCGAGTTCACCGGGCACGGCGTCGGCCCGGCATTCCACGACGGTCTGATCATTCCGCACGTCGATGACCCCGACGCCGACACCGTCATCGAGCCTGGCATGACATTCACCATCGAGCCGATGCTCACCCTGGGCACCGTCGAGTGGGACCTGTGGGACGACGGCTGGACAGCCACGACGCGCGACCGATCCCGCACGGCTCAGTTCGAGCATTCGCTGCTCGTGACCGCCGAGGGTGCGGAGATACTGACCCTTCCGGCGTGAATCAGAAGCGTCACCGTCCGGTCGCTGGCCGACGCGCGCGCACCGCGCGTCCGACGTGGACTGCGACATAGCCCAGATAGATCGCGCCCACGGCTCCGCCGACGAAGATGAACGCGATCCGCACGTCCTTCTGGAACTCCGGCCCTCTCCACTCGTGGAAGACGTAGGCAAGCACGCCGAGGCACAACGCGACCACGTATCCCACTGACCGCCGAAGCCGCACGCTCGGACTCCACCTCACGATCACGCCCCACTGAACGAACGCGGCGTACGGGAGGATGTTCCAGCTGAACTCGATGTTCATCAGCAGCAGGATGCCCACGTGGAAGAGCGTCGCCACCGCGATGCCCACACGGAACGAGCGCCACCAGATCACCGCGACCACCAGCCCGAGCTCGAGCAGCACGGTGAACCAGTCGGCGACTTCCCACAGACGCCCGAGGTGAAGGTCGATCACCTCCGGCGCAAGCCAGTCGTTTCTTCCGTTCCTGACGACGCTGCGGACGAAGTGTCCCTGGACGGCGTGGGTGCCGGGGTCCAGCCAACCGGTGCGAAGCTTTGCCCATCCGCCGGTGGCAAATGCCAGGGCGACCATGACGGCCAGGAACCGCATCGGCCACTGCACCACGTCTCGTGAATCGGCGGCTCGGCGACCCCGGCCGGCATCGACGGACTTCGCGTCGCCCCAGGCCGAGAAGGCCATCATGAACGGAACCAGGACGAGCAGGATCGTGTGGCTGATGTGGCCGTAGCTGAACGTGAGCCCGAAGCCGGTCATGAGCGCCAACGAGAGAAGGATGGACATGGTGCGCGTGTGCAGGCCGACCAGAAGGAAGGCCGCCAGGACTGCGGTGACGACCTCGAGACCCTCCAGCACGGCATGGGGCGGGAGGGTCTCGAACACCATGATCGGTCCGAGGGGCGGGTCGAACTGGTCGGGTGCCCGACTCGACAACACCCCGAGCGGCTGAAGGGTGAGCAGGATCCCGACGCTGAAGATGATCCTGAACCAGGAGATGTCCGCGAGGGTCAGGTCGCCACGACGACACCACGCGTCGACGCGAGTGACCATCGACCTCATGGCGCGTCCTCGCGGAGATCGACGCGATACGTGGCCGTCGTCTGGTGACGGGTGATCTTCCCGGTGTCCAGGTGGAACCGGCGCTCCTGCCACCTGACGACGAGCTCACGAGGTTCGGTCCCTGATCTCAGCTCGAGGTTCGTGCGCATCCTCCGCAGAGTCGCCGCGTCGACGTGCGCGACCTTGCCGCGCGGAGGAAACATCTCCTGGAGGGCTTCCCGCCGGTCGGAGCGCGGCAACACGTCGACGGGCTTCACCCGTTGGCCGTCGACCCACAGCCTGACGAACGGGAACTTGACCGCCCCGTCCTTGTTCTGGGAGGCGCCGTAGAACGGCGGCTGGATGAGTGCCGGGTACGGCTCGGCGATCTCGTATGCGATCAACGCCTGGATCGGCAGGCACAGGATGAGCGCTGCCAACGCGGCAGGCAGGATCCACACGCGGCGATCTGGGTGCACGCTGCGCATCCTTCCCCATGGGGTGAATGAGCCGGCCTGTAAGCCGGATTCTGTCCTCATCGCGAGATGAGGGGCGGCCATCCATCTGGGACGTGCATCGCTGCGCGCCTCGTGCGACCTACCCGCTGACATCGGACGAGCAGTCCGTCAGCGCCGGCACCGAAGTGCCTTCTTGGTCTTGCTCCCGGTGGGGTTTACCTAGCCGCCCCGGTCACCCGGGGCGCTGGTGAGCTCTTACCTCACCGTTTCACCCTTACCCGCACCCCGAGGGGCCGCTGGCGGTCTGTTTTCTGTGGCACTGTCCCGCACGTCACCGTGGGTGGCTGTTGGCCACCACCGCGCTCTGTGGAGTCCGGACTTTCCTCGACGGTGTGACCCGCCGCGACCGCCCGGCCGACTCATTCGAGTCGATTCTAGCCGTCCGGTAGAGTCGGAGGTGAAAGGGAGTAGTCCTCAACGGCTGCGTCGACATACTGCCCCTCACCTCCGGGTGTGGGTCCGGTGCAGCAGGCCAGGAACATCTGGCGGACGAGACTTTCGACCGATTTGTCCTACGACAAGTCCTGGTCGAGGTCTCACCATCAGGCTCCTCGTCCAGGCGACGAGGAGCCTTTGCCGATGTATGCGGTCCTGTTGAGCGCCGTGCTCGTGTTCGTGGCCGAGCTCGGCGACAAGAGCCAGCTCCTGTCGATGACGTTCGCGACCCGCTATCGAGCCCGCACGGTCATCCTCGGAGCCGGCCTGGCGAGCGCCACCATCGACCTGGTCTCCGCCCTGGCCGGCGATCTCATCGGGGACTCCCTCCCCCGCGACGCCGTGCGGATCGCCGGCGGCGTGCTGTTCCTGCTCTTCGCCGTCCTCGCCCTCAGGGACGGGCAGCGCGACGAGGAGACCGGGCCACGCATGCGGGGCGGCCGCGCCGTCGTCGTCGTGGCGCTGGCGTTCACCGTGTCCGAGGTGGGCGACAAGACGATGCTCGCCACGATGACGTTGGCCACGCAGTACCACTGGCTGCTCGTCTGGATCGGCAGCACGATCGGCATGCTCGTATCCATCGTGCTGGCCGTGCTGGTCGGCCGCACGCTGCTCACGGTGGTGCCGCTCCGGCTCGTGCACGTCCTCTCGGCGGCCCTGTTCGCGATCGTGGGAGTGCTGCTTCTCGTCGGATAGGTTCGCCGCGTGAGCCACGACCTGACCTCGCTGACCGCCGCCGTCGGGTTCCTCGTCGCCATCATGGTGCTCGCGAGGGCTTGCGCGGACGAGGGTCTGTTCGAGGCGTGGGATGCGGTCATCGCGCGGGCGACGACGCAGTCGCCGAGCCTTCGTCTCGCTTTCGCCGTGGCGTTGGCCGCCGTGGTCACCGCTTCCCTCGGCCTTCACGCGACAGTCCTCCTGCTGGTGCCGGTGCTGCTCGTCACGGCGCGGAGCGCTCGGCGTGCCACCGGCCTCGCGGCCGTCCGCGTCGCCAACACCGGATCGACCCTGCTGCCCACGTCCAACGTCACGAACCTGCTGGCGTTCGCGGGTACGGGGCTCGCGTTCGTCGAGTTCGCGTGGCTGATGCTGCCGGTCTTCGCCGTCGGGGTGGCGGCCGAGCTCGCGGTGCTGCGGTGGTGGTTCCGCAACGACGTCGAGGACGAACCGACACCGGACGTCGCCGAGGCGCCTGCCGTTCCCCTGTTCCCGGCCGCGGTCGTCGTCGCCGTCCTGATCGCCCTCACCGGCGGAGTGGACCTGTGGCTGCCGGCGGTGGCCGGTGCGATCCTGCTCGGCGGCTATGCCCTGATGCGGCGCACCACGACGTGGCGCGACCTCGCCGAGGCGGCGAACCTTCCTCTCGCCGCCCTCGTCATGGTGTGGGCGCTGGTCGTGGTGTGGCTCGGCGGAACCCGCGCCGGCGACGGCATCGGGCAGCTCGTGCCCTCCGGTGGCGGGCTCGGCGCCCTCCTGGTGACGGCCCTCGTGGGCATGCTCGCCGCCAACCTCATCAACAACATGCCGGCGGCCCTGCTCCTGCTGCCCGCCGCCGCGGCGGCGGGGCCGGTCACCGTTCTGGCACTCCTCGTCGGGCTCAACGTCGGCGCCAACCTGACCGCCATCGGGTCGCTCGCCAACCTGCTCTGGCAACGGTCGGCGCCCGGCGACGTCACGTCGTGGCGGACGTTCCACGCAGTCGGCCTGGCCACCACGCCGGTGATCGTCGTCCTGTGCACCACGGTGCTGTGGGCTTGGACGTCACTCGTGCGCTGAGATACGTCCACGTTGGGTCAGATTCCCATCGTCCTGCACGACGGGTGCGACCGGGACTAGCCTCGGACCAGAAAGCATCGCCAGACATGGAAGAGGCCTCGACACGAGATCACCACGAGGATTCGTCGGCGCCGTCGCCATCCTGCTCGTCCTCCCCACCGCAGTTGTCTTCAGCGTCGCGTTCGACGACGAAGAGGTCGGCGTGCACATCGCGCTGGCCGCCGGCGCCTTCCTGCTCGCGTCCGCCGTGTTCGACTTCGACGTCGCCAAGCGCATCAATCAGCTGGCGTGCGTCAGCACAGCACTGCTCGGCGGGATCTTCCTGCTGCAAGCCATCAGTCCACTGACGTCCAGCGACGCCTTCCACGATGTCGCCTACAACACGTTGGGTCAGTGGCTCGAGGGGACCCTCACGCTGGCCTTCGTCGGCTGGTGCTTCGTCATGCTGCTGTCGGACTCGAGTGGGAAGACGCGCCTGCTGGGTCTGGCCACGGTGCCGCTGCTGCTCGTCTATGCAGCAGCGTTGTGGGCGACCAACCTGGCGGGCGTCAGCCAACCGCCGGAAGCCCTCAAGCTGCTCTTCATGCCGGTCATGTTCTGGCTGCTGCTCGAGAGCCGAAAGCAGCCGGTGCGAGACCAGGTCGGTCATCGCGAGCGCCCCTAGTCGGGAACGACGGAGACTTCCTTCACCACGGGCCATCCTTCCGTCCACCACTGGATGGTGGTGATCGACGCGGGGGCCAGCTCGAAGTGCTGGATGATCTCCATCTCGGTGTCGAGGGCGATCCGCAGCATCGTCTTGATCGGCGTCACGTGGCTGACCACCACGACGGTCTGCCCCTCGAAGTCGGTGAGCAGCCGCTTCCGAGCCTCGTCGACGCGCTGGTGGACGGCGTCGAAGGACTCACCGCCCGGTGGAGCGACGTCCGGGGAGCCGAGCCACCCGCGGATGTCGTCGGGGAAGCGCTTCATGATGTCGAAGAAGGCGAGGCCGTCCCACTCTCCAAAGGCCATCTCGGCGAACCCGGGCTCCAGCTGCACCTCGAGCCCGAGCTCCTCGGCGACGACCGCCGCCGTCTCGCGCGTCCGACGCATCGGCGACGACACGATCGCGTCGATCGGGCCGCGCTTGACCAGCCGGGCCGCGGCTCGAACGGCCTGCTCACGTCCGAGATCGGTGAGACCGGGGTCATCGCCACCCAGTCCGCTGAACACCTTGTTGAGGGTGTGTTTGGTGACGCCATGGCGGAGCAGGATGACGGTGGTGGGCTTCTCGGCCTCGCGCTTGCGCCAGCTGGCGCTGATCTCGTCGAGAGTCGGGCTCTCGGTCGCGGGGACCTGCTCGCCGACGCGCTCGACCGAGCCGCTGGTGGAGTCCAGTGCCTCGTTCACGAGGGCGTCGGCCGCCTTGTTGGACGCCCGGGGCACCCAGGTCCAGGTGACGTCGCCGGACACCAGGCGCTGAGCCTGCAACGCCAGCGGCTTCATGTCGACGTGCTTGATCTTCCAGCGTCCGGCCATCTGCTCGATGACGAGCTTGGAGTCCATCCGCACCTCGACCTCGGCGTCCGGTGCGTGCTCACGCACGAGCTCGAGCCCGGCGATGAGGCCGCGGTACTCCGCCACGTTGTTGGTGGCGATGCCGATGGACTCGCCGCGCTCGGCGATGACCTCGCCGGTCTCGGCGTCGCGCACGAGCGCCCCGTAGGCCGCCGGGCCGGGATTCCCTCGGGAGCCCCCGTCGGCCTCGATGATGACGCGTTGGCTCACAGGCCGGACTCGGCGGTGCGCACGAGGATGCGGCTGCACTCAGGACAACGGAGCACCTCGTCGTCGGGCTTGGCGGCGATCTCGCGGAGGTCGGCACCGTTGATCTCGAGTCGGCAGCCCTCACATCGTCGCGCCCGCAACGCGGCCGCCGCCAGCCCGCCATACTGGGCGCCCACCTTGTCGTACAGCGCCAGCAGGTCCTCCGGCACCAGCGGGATGATGCGCTCGCGCTCCGCCGTGATGGTTCCGCTCTCGCCGTCGATGGCTTCCACCGCGGTGTCGCGAGCCGTCGTGACGTGCTCGAGCTCGACCTTGACGGCGTCGAGGTCGGCGGTCACGACGCTCAGACGCTTCTGCGCGTCCTCGAGCTTTTCCATGACCTCGAGCTCTTCGTCTTCCAGGGTCGAGATCCGTCGTTCCAGGGCTCCGAGCTCGTGCTGGAGACTCTCCAGGTCCTTCGGATTGGTGATCGCACCCGAGCTGAGCCGTTCCTCGTCCCGCACACGGCGGGACTTGACGGTCTCGACCTCGGCGTCGGCTTTCGACTGGGCCCGGGTGAGGTCGCCGACCTCGGTGTCGGCCTCGATCCGGAGCCCGTCGAGCTCCTCGACTCGCGCCTCGAGCTCGGCGATGCGGGCGTGCTCGGGGAGGGACGTCCGGCGATGGAGGAGCTGGGCGAGGGCGGAGTCCTGGGCCTGCAGGTCGAGCAGGGTCAGCTGGGCGGACGGTTCGGCGTTCAGCGTGTGCTCCTCGTGCTCGGGACGACCACGTGCGTCCACGGGTCGGTGACGATCGTCGACACTGTCGTCTCCACCGTATCGCCACACCGGGCGGCGACCTCGCGCGCTGCGACCGGCAGCCACGTCCACTCGGCGGCCCAGTGCGGGACGTCGACGACGGCGCACGCGGCGGGCCGCTCGCGGTGCTCGCTCACGGGATGATGACGCAGGTCGGACGTGACATAGACGTCGGCCCCGGACGCATCGGCGGCGGCCAGCAGGAAGTCACCGGAACCCCCGCACAGGGCGACGGTGCTCACCGTCAGGTCGAGGTCGCCGGCCACCCGGGTGGCGCTCTGATGGGCGGGGAGCCGCTCGGCGACGTGGGCGGCGAAGTCGCCGAGGCTCATCGGTGCGGGGAGCTGCCCGATGCGTCCGCTCCCCCGGTCGGACGGCCGCGGCGCCGAGGCGGTCACGGAGTAGGCAACCTCTTCGTACGGGTGGGCGTCCAGCATCGCCCTGCGTACCGGTTCGCGAAGAGCGGGAGCGGCGATCATCTCGATGCGAGTCTCGTCGACGCTCTCGACCTCGCCGACCTGGCCGATCGCCGGAGTCGCTCCGTCGAGTGGCCGGAAGGATCCGGTGCCGGGCACCTGGAACATCGCCCGGTCATAGGCGCCGATCGCCCCGGCGCCGGCATCGTGCATGGCCGCCGCGACCACCCCGGCCTCGTCGTTCGGGACGAAGACGACCCACGTGTCGGTCGCGTCGGCGTCGGTCTGGAGTGGACGGATGTCGGTGAGTCCGAGTGCCAACGCCATCGACTCCGAGACGCCCAGCGGCGGGCTGTCGGCGTTGGTGTGACAGGTGTGCAGGGCGATGCCGTGGGAGATGAGGTCGTGGACGACGCGTCCTTTCGGTGACGACGCAGCCACCGACGTGACCCCCGAGAGGTAGAGCGGATGGTGCGTGACGATCAGGTCCGCGCTCCAGGCGATCGCCTCGTCGACGACGGCCTGCACGGGATCGACGGCGAAGAGGATCCGCGAGACCGCCGCCTCGGGGTCGCCGACGACCGTGCCGACCGCGTCCCACTCGTCGGCCCAACGCGGGTCGTACAGCTCGTCGAGGACGGCGACGACGTCGCGCAACGCAGGCATGCAGCGAGCCTAATGGCCCTAAGCGATGGCGCCGAGCGCGAACGGCAGCACAGCGTCGGCTCCGTGACGTCGCAGCTCACGGCTGGCGACCGTCATCGTCCACCGGCTGTCGACGACGTCGTCGACAAGCAGGATGGGCCCGGTGGCCTCGGCCAGTGCGGAGGCGAGCTCGGACCCCACGTGGAATCGCCCCCACACGCCGGCGAGCCGGTAGGCACTGTTGCCGCCGGCGGTTTCCTTCGGAGCGCTCTCGTCGAGTTCGAGCTGACCGAGCATCGGGAGTCGACCGAGCCGCGCGATGCCTTCGGCGACCGATTGCACGAGCTGCGGCCGCGAGACGGAGGGCACGGCCACGACCCCCACCGGACGCTCCGCCCAGTCCCAGTCACGCAGCACACGGACGCAGCCGCCGAGGAGGTCGTCACTGACCGGCGCGTCGGGCGAACCGGCGGCGAACAGCTCACGGAGGACTCCGCCCCACCCGAGGTCGGTGAGCCTGGCGACCACCCGACCGGTCTCCGGACGCTCGTCCGGCGCGATCTTGCCCGAGACGGGCTTGCCGTCCGCCTCGACGCCGAGTCGCCCGGCCCCGGTCGGCCACTGGCCGCGGGGCTCGATAGGAACGCCGACGCGGTCGAGGGCCCCCGAAGCCGCCGCGACCGCTTCCTGGGTCGCATCGGTCGGGTACCACGGGCCGGCACACACGTCGCAGCGTCCGCACGGCGCTGCGGTGGGGTCGTCGAGATCGCGTTGCAGCAGCTCCATGCGGCAGCTCTCGCCACGCTCGTAGGCCAGCATCGACTGCTGCTCCACCCGGCGTGACTCCGCAATCCGCTCGTACCGCTCCTCGTCGTACGTCCACGGCTGTCCGGTGGCGACCCAGCCTCCTTGGACGCGCCGGACCGACCCGTCGACGTCGAGCACCTTGAGCAACAGCTCGAGTGGCGTGCGGCGGATGTCGACCCTGGCCTCGAGCGCCGGCGTGGACAGCGGTTTGTCGCCGAGGGCGTTCAGGACGGCCGACGCCTTGCCTGGGCTGGGCATCGACGCCGTGGCGAAGTAGTGCCAGATGTCTGGGTCCTCGCCTCCGGGCATCAGCAGCACGTCGGCGCTCTCGGTGGCTCGGCCGGCCCGGCCGACCTGCTGGTAGTAGGCCACCGGAGAGGACGGCGCACCGAGATGCACGACGAAGCCGAGGTTGGGCTTGTCGAACCCCATGCCGAGCGCGCTGGTGGCCACGAGCGCCTTGAGCTCGTCGTTCTTGAGGGCTTCCTCGAGCCGGATCCGCTCGTCGGGATCGGTGCGCCCGGTGTACGCACGCACGGCATGGCCCGCCTCGGCCAGTAGGCGCGCGGTGTCTTCGGCGCCGGAGACCGTGAGGGTGTAGATGATGCCGCTGCCCGGCAGGTCAGCCAGGTGGCTGAGCAGCCAGCCGAGTCGTTCGCGCGACGTGGGCAGTGTCAGTGAACCGAGCCGGAGCGACGTTCGCGCGAGCGACCCGCGCAGCGTGAGCACATCGTCGGCCGTGGCGCCGGTGCCGAGTTGCTCGGCGACGTCGGTGACGACCCGCGCGTTGGCCGTGGCGGTGGTGGCCAGGACTGGGACGCCGTCGGGCATCGAGGCGATCAGGTCGGCCAGCCGACGGTAGTCGGGCCGGAAATCGTGTCCCCAGTCGGAGATGCAGTGGGCCTCGTCGACGACGAGCAAGCCCATGCGGTCGCGCAGCACCGGCAGCTGCTCCTCCCGGAAACGCGGGTTGGTGAGGCGTTCGGGCGAGACGAGCAGGACGTCGACGTCGTCGGCGGCCAGTCGCGCCCGTACGTCGTCCCACTCGTGCGCGTTGGCCGAGTTGATCGCCACGGCCCGCACCCCTGCGCGCTCGGCGGCGGCCACCTGGTCGCGCATGAGCGCGATGAGCGGCGATACCAGCAGCGTCGGGCCGGCACCCTGCTGTCGGAGCAGGGACGTGGCGATGAAGTAGACCGCGGACTTGCCCCATCCGGTGCGCTGCACCACCAGCGCCCGACGGTGGTCGTCAACGAGCGCCTGGATGGCCTCGAGCTGACCGTCGTGGAAGACGGCGTCGGGCAGCCCGGTCAGCCGGCGCAGGGCGTCCAGTGCGGCTGTGTCGGTGTCGACGTCCGAGGCCATGACCTCATCGTGTCAGCGGCCGCAGACGCCGGGCGGCCGGCCGTCCACAGACCGCTCAGTGCTCGACACCCGTCGCACACCGGTGTCGTCGAACGTGACGTCATGAATCACGTGGGCGAAGAGGGGCTCGAACCCCCGACCTTCCGGGTGTAAACCGGATGCTCTGACCAGCTGAGCTATTCGCCCGGGACACCGCACACTACCGCAGCAAATCAGGCTCAGAAACTAAGACCGCAGCCGCCAGGGTCTCGGGTCCCGGGCGGCTGCGGCAGCTCAATCAAAGCGTATCTCGAACCACCATCGCAGGGTTTTTCACAAACTGAGGCGCCTGTCACGCAAGGGTCGCAAGTGCCTCGCGATAAGCGCCCAGATCACGCGCTTCTCCGATACCCTGTTCGACCTTCCAGCGCATGATTCCCCCGCTGTCGACGATGTAGGTGCCCCGCTCGGCGACCCCCACATCTTCGTTGAAAATGCCGTACGCGCGTGACACGTCGCCGTGCGGCCAGAAGTCGCTCAGAACCGAGAACTCGAGATCCTGGGCGTCCGCGAAGGCTCGGTTGGCGAAGAAGTGGTCGCACGAGATCGCCAGGACCTCCGCACCGTCCAGGGCGCTGGGGTTGTCGCGGATCTCCGCGAACTCGCCGGCACAGATGCCGCTGAACGCGAACGGGAAGAAGACGAGCACCACAGGGCGTGCCGCGGAACGACGCCAGCGAGATGTCCTCGCCGTGCTGGTTCTTGAGGGTGAAGCCGGGAGCCGGGTCGCCGATCTCGAGCGTCATGAGCCGGTGGCGGGCCTCAGCGCTTGTGGGTGGAGAGCTTGGTGGCCGCCCACTCCGGAGATGCCGACGACGTCGTGGTGGTGGAGAGGCCGGCGATCGGCGCGGCCTCGACGATGTCGGCACCCTCCACGTAGCCCGGTCGGCCGACCTTCGGGGTGAGCAGCCAGACCGAGCCGCCGTCGGCGAGATCGTGGAGCGAGTCGAGGAGCGCGTCGACGAGGTCGCCGTCGCCGTCGCGCCACCACAGGATGACGCCGTCGACGGCCTCGGAGGTGTCACTCTCGATCAGCTCGTTGCCACACTGCGACTCGATGGCCCCGCGGAGCTCCTCGTCGACGTCCTCGTCCCAGCCAAGCTCCTGGATGACGGTGTCGGGGGCGAAGCCCAACCTGCCGGCGTCCAACGGGTCCTCCTCATGAGTGCGAATCGGCTACCCGGAAGTAGCCCTGCGGCGCTGTTGCCGGTCTCACAGTAGCGAATGCCGCGTGGGAAGATGGACGGGTCCACAAGACGCGTCAGGAGTCACTCATGCCCACCGGCCCCCAGCACTCCGGCACCACCCCCCGGGGTGCCGATCGACCCCCCGTCATCCACGAGGGTCTGCCGACCCAGCTTCCCGACATCGATCCGGAGGAGACGGCCGAGTGGGTCGGTTCGCTCGACCAGATGGTCGAGGACCGCGGACGTGCCCGGGCCCGCTACGTGATGCTCCGCCTGCTCGAGCGGGCTCGCGAGAAGCAGGTCGGCGTGCCGGCGCTGCGCAGCACCGACTTCATCAACACGATCCCGCCCGAGCGTGAACCCTGGTTCCCGGGCAACGAGGCCATCGAGCGCCGCATCCGCGCCTACATCCGCTGGAACGCCGCGGTGATGGTGTCGCGCGCCAACCGGCCCGGCCTCGGCGTCGGCGGCCACATCGCTACGTACCAGTCGGCGGCCAGCCTCTACGAGGTCGGCTTCAACCACTTCTTCCGCGGCAAGGGTCACCCTGGCGGCGGCGACCAGATCTACTTCCAGGGACATGCGGCCCCCGGCATCTACGCCCGCTCCTACCTCGAGGGACGCCTCACCGAGGAGCAGCTCGACCGCTTCCGCCAGGAGCGGTCGCACGGGGCCGGCAACGGGCTGTCGTCCTACCCGCATCCACGGCTCATGCCGCACTACTGGGAGTTCCCGACGGTCTCGATGGGGCTCGCGGCCATCAACTCGATCTATCAGGCGCGGTTCAACCGATACCTCCACAACCGCGGCATCAAGGACACCAGCGGACAGCGCGTGTGGGCGTTCCTCGGCGACGGCGAGATGGGTGAGCCGGAGTCGCTCGGCGCCATCGGGCTGGCGGCTCGCGAGGAGCTCGACAACCTCACCTTCGTCATCAACTGCAACCTGCAGCAGCTCGACGGTCCGGTGCGCGGCAACGGCAAGATCATCCAGGAGCTCGAGTCGTACTTCCGCGGAGCCGGCTGGAACGTCATCAAGGTCGTGTGGGGGCGCAACTGGGACGATCTCCTGGCGCGCGACACCGACGGCGCCCTCGTCAACCAGATGAACCGCACCCCGGACGGCGAGTTCCAGACGCTGTCGGTCGAGTCGGGCGCCTACAACCGCGAGCACTTCTTCGGCCCCGATCCGCGGCTCTCGAAGATCGTGGAGCACCTCACCGACGAGCAGATCGAGCGTCTGCCCCGCGGCGGCCACGACTATCGCAAGGTGTTCGCGGCGTTCGACGCGGCCGTCGAGCACACCGGGCAGCCGACCGTGATCCTCGCCCACACCATCAAGGGCTGGCTGCTGGAGTCGTTCCAGGGCCGCAACGCCACCCACCAGATGAAGAAGCTCACCAAGGACGACCTCAAGGGCTTCCGCGACCGGCTGCAGATCCCGATCTCCGACGAGCAGATCGACGGCGACGACCTCGCGCCGTTCTACCACCCGGGCCCCGACAGCGAGGAGATCCAGTACATGAAGGGCCGCCGCGACGCGCTCGGCGGCTCGATGCCGGTGCGCAAGGTCGACCCGACGCCGCTCAAGCTGCCCGGCGACGACGTCTACGCGCCGCTCAAGCAGGGCTCGGGCAAGCAGGAGATCGCCACCACGATGGCGTTCGTCCGGCTGCTGCGCGACCTCATGAAGGATCCCGAGATCGGCCAGCGCATCGTGCCGATCGCTCCCGACGAGTACCGCACGTTCGGCATGGACTCGATGTTCCCGTCGGCCAAGATCTACAGCCCGCACGGCCAGACGTACGAGTCGGTCGACCGCAAGCTGCTGCTGGCGTACAAGGAGTCCGCCCAGGGCCAGCTCCTGCACGAGGGCATCAGCGAGGCCGGCGCCATGGCCTCGGCGATCGCGGCCGGCAGCGCCTACGCCTCGCAGGGCGAGCCGATGATCCCGGTCTACATGTTCTACTCGATGTTCGGCTTCCAGCGCACCGCCGACTCGATCTGGGCGATGGCCGACCAGCTGGCGCGCGGCTTCCTCATCGGTGCCACGGCCGGCCGCACCACGCTCACCGGCGAGGGCCTGCAGCACGCCGACGGCCACTCGCCGCTCATCGCGCAGACCAACCCGGCGGTCGTCCACTACGACCCTGCTTACGGGTTCGAGATCGCCCACATCGTCAAGAACGGCTTGGCGCGGATGTACGGCTCCACCGACGAGCATCCGCACGGCGAGGACGTCATCTACTACCTCACGGTCTACAACGAGCCGATCAGCCAGCCGGTCGAGCCCGACGCACTCGACGTCGAGGGCGTGCTCATGGGGGCCCACCTCCTCAAGGGTGCCGAGCGTGGAACGATCACCGCGCGCATCATGGCGTCCGGCGTCGCCGTGCCGTGGGCGCTCAAGGCGCAGGAGATGCTCGCCGAGAGCTACGACGTCGCGGCCGACGTCTGGTCGGTGACCTCGTGGAACGAGCTCGCCCGCGATGCCGTGGAGGCCGAGCGGTGGAACCTGAACCACCCGGGCGACTACACGCGGGTGCCGTGGATCACCACGAAGCTCATGGACCGTGCCTCGGTCACCGTCGCGGTCAGCGACTACATGCGGGCCGTGCCCGACCAGATCGCACGCTGGGTCCCCGGCCCGTGGCAGTCGCTCGGCACCGACGGCTTCGGTTTCGCCGACACCAGGGCGGCCGCTCGCCGCACCTTCCAGGTCGACGCCGAGTCGATCGTCGTCTCCGTGCTCCAGACGCTGGCCCAGCAGTCGAAGGTCGATCCGTCGGTCGTCCGTGAGGCCTTCACGAGCCTGCGGATCGACGACCCGACGGCGGTCGCGGGCATCGCCCAGGAGGGAACCGACGCCTGACCTCGGAGGCGTCCCGCTGCTGGTCAAGGCTTCTAAGGAGCCGCTCAGGACCGCGCCCTAGGATGTTCGCCATGCGTCGATGGCCGTACACCTTCGTGGTGATCCTGTCCGTCGTCGTCGGACTCACGGCCCTCGTCTCCTCGCAACGTCTGGGGGTGCCGTTGCGGGACCCCGACGGCTTCCTCGGACCTGCTTACATCCGCCTTCCGGTCATCGGCCTGCTCTTCTTCGCCGCGGGCATCATCCCCCAGGCCATCCGTCGCGACGGCTGGCGTCGGGCCCCGCGGACGATCCGCATCATCGTGCGGGAGGAGTGGACGTGGGGACGCGTCGGCAACATCGCCGCCGGTCTCGTCGCGTTCTACATCTGCTACGTCAGCTACCGCAATCTCAAGAGCTACCTGCCGCTGACCCGCGAACGGCTCTACGACCACGACCTGCTGCAGCTCGACCACTTCCTGATGTTCGGCAACAATCCGGCGCCGCTGTTGCACGACTGGCTCGGCACCGGCGTCGTCGCCCAGGTGCTCGCGACCTCCTACCTGGCGTACCTGCCACTGATCCCGCTCACCCTCGGCCTCGTCCTCACGTGGAGCCGCAACGCCTCGCTCGGCGCCTGGTACGCGACCGCCCTCAGCCTCAACTGGGTGCTCGGCACGGTGAGCTACTACATCCTCCCGACGCTCGGCCCGGCCTTCTTCCAGCCGTCGATGTTCTCCGCCCTCCCGGACTCCGGTGTCTCAGCGCTGCAGACCTCGCTGTTCAAGAACGGGGTCACGTTCCAGGCCGACCCCACGGGCACCGACATCTACGGCATCGCCGGCTTCGCGTCGCTGCACGTGTCCGTCGTGGTCACGGCTTGCCTGTTCTTCGAGCGCACCGGCCAGCGCGCCATGATCCGCATCGCCGGTTGGACGTTCTTGTTCACCACGGTGCTCGCCACCGTGTACTTCGGTTGGCACTACATCGCTGACGACGTCGCCGGCGCACTCATCGGGTGGGCGTCGGTGTCGATCGGGGCCTGGGCCACGGGCAACCGCGGCCGACGCAAGCGACGACTCGTGGACGACGATCAGCCGGCGACGACGACGGACGCCGACTCCGGAGACGCGGTGCCCAGCGTCACTTGATCGCCCCTGCGCAGCATGCTCCGCCACTTGCCCCGGTGGTAGTGGGCGGGCTCGTTGGCCGCGACGAACTCCTCGACCAGCCGCACGAACTCCTCGGGATGATCCTTGTGCGGGAAGTGCCCGGCATCGGCGAGCACGTGGACGTCGGACCACGCCTGCAGCCGCGCGGTCTCGGCGTGCGAAGCCGGGATCACCCGGTCGTCCTCGCCCCAGATCACGAGCACGGGGAGCACCCGGGCCAGGTAGCTGCGATCGGTCATCGTCACGAACTGGCCCCGCCAGTTGAGGACGTGGCTGGTGACCCGCTGCACCGCGCGACGATGCGCTGGGTCGGCGAACGCGGTGTAGATGTCCGAGACCTCGTCGAGGTCGCGCATGGCGGAGATGCCGGTGCGCGACAAGGCGCGCAGGCCGCCCGAGACGAGCGAGCGCCAGGGCCGCATGGTCGCGACGGCCGCCACGGCTCCGCTGCCCGGCAGGGTCAGGAACCGGATGAGTCGCGTGACCTCGCGGCCGAGCCCTCCCGTGGAGATCAGCACGATCCGCTCGGTGCGCTCGGGGAACTGGTAGGCGAACTGCATGGCGATGCCGCCGCCGAAGCTGTGGCCGACGACCGTGACGGTGTCGATGCCCAGGACCGTGAGCAGATCGCGCATGCCGTTGGCGTAGCCGCCGAGCGAATAGTCGGCGTTGGGCTTGTCCGAGGCGCCGTGTCCGAGCAGGTCAGGGGCGATGACGGTGAAGTGCTCGGCCAGCGGTGCGATGACGTCGTCCCAGGTCGTCGAGTCGCAGGCCAGGCCGTGCAGCAGCAGGAGCACCGGACCCGAACCGACCCGTCGATAGGCTCGTCGATAGCCATGGACCACGACGTGCTGGAGGTCGTCGTGGCTGGTCATCCGGACATCGTAGGGCACGGGTGCCCGGTAGACTCGCCGAGTGCCGCAACCCGATGACGTCAGTCCCGAGGAAGTCCGGTCCGAGCTGACCGACATCCTCGTTCAGGTCGTCGGCTGCGCACCGGAGGCGGTCGTCGACAGTGCGGTGCTCAAGGATCTCGGAGTCGATTCCCTCGCCATCGTGGAGGTGGCCGACGAGCTCGGTCGTCGGTTCGACCGCTACCTCGCCGACGAGACGGTCAACGGTCTGCGCACCGTCGCCGACGCCGTGAGAGCCATCGTGCGCCACGACGGCACCCGGCCACCGCGGAGCACCACATACGACCTGACATCGACCGCCGCACCGGACCCCGGCGACCTCGTGCAGGCCGCCGAGCCGGCGCCGCACGTCGAGATCGACCCGGACGAACGACGCAGCGCCCTCCAGCGACTGGCGTTCTCGTTCGCCGTCATCGGTGCCGTGGTCGGCATCGTGCTCGGGCTCGGCAGCGCCGCGATCATCGGAGTCACCGGCCTGGGCTCCTCGACGCTCCCGCCCCTGACGTTGCCGACCACGCCGGCGCCGACGACCCCCACGCCCACACCCACTCCGACGCCGACACCCGACCCCCTGGAGTCGGCCAGCCCCGACCCGACGCTGACGATCCCGGACACCGAGGTCTCACCCGGCAAGCGGTTCACCTTGGAGGGGGAGTTCCCCGGCCTCGACGCCGGCGAGGAGCTCCAGGTGGAGGTCAAGGATCCCGGTGAGGAGTGGGACGAGTTCCCGGTCACCACCACCACGAAGGCCAACGGCGCCTACAGCACCGAGATCTACACATCGCGAACCGGCAAGCGGGAGTTCCGGGTGACCCACGACGCTTCCGACACCACGACGCCCGGAGTCGAGGTCACGATCGGCTAGATCACCTGGTGCAGCCAGCGCACCGGGGCGCCGTCACCGGCGTGACGGAACGGCTCGAGCTCGGCGTCCCACGCCACTCCCAGCAGCCCGTCGAGCGCCTGGTCCATCGAGATCTCATCGAGTGCAACCTTCACGCGGAACGCCTTGATGCGGTCCTCCGGTATCAGCACGTCGCCGTGCAGGCCGGTCATGGCGTGGAAGATGCCCAGCTCGGGCGTGTAGCTGTAGCGAGCACCCTCGGACGCTGCCGTGGGCTCCTCGGTGACTTCGAACCTCAGGCGATCCCACCCGCGCAGGGCGGAGGCGAGGGCGGCGGCGGACCCCACCTGGGCCTGCCACGAGATCTCGGTGCGGTACGTGCCCGACTCGGCGGGCTGCGCCACCCAGTCGACGTCGACGGAGGCGCCGAGCACTCCGGACGCGGCCCACTCGACGTGCGGGCACAGCGCGGACGGCGCGGAGTGGACGTACAGGACGCCACGGGTCGGGATGCTCATGGTGCCTCCTGGTGGTTCGAGAATCCGTCTTCCCCAACGTCTCTCTCGGCCACCTGGCACCGGCTGACCGGTCCCACGCACCTCCATTCTGCCTCATCCGCCCCATCCCCACCAAGCATCACCGCATGTCGCGGGTTGCCTGCCGTGTGAAACTGGCTGTATGGAGACCGCCGTGAAGGACAACCCGCAGGCCTCACGCTTCGAGATCAGCGTGGACGACGAGCTGGTCGGGTACCTGGAATACCAGGAAGACGACGGTGAGTACGCCATTCCGCACACGAAGATCTTCCCGCAGTTCCGCCACCGGGGCCTGGGTGCGACGCTGGTCGTGAGCAGCCTGGAGACGATCCGTGACCGGCGCGGCACGGTGCTGCCGTACTGCTCGTTCGTGCCGAAGATCATGCGCGACCATCCCGAGCTGGCCGAACTCGTTCCGGAGTCCGAGCGCGCGTCGTTCGGGGTCTAGCCTCAGAGGTCCGAGACGACGAGCCCGGCGAGCTCGGTGACCAGGTTCACCGTGGCGTCACCGGACAGCACGTCCCGACAGAACTCGTAGCCGCGCTCTCGTTGCTCGACCAGCCGTTCGGGGTCGGCCGCGAGTGCCTTGAGCTCGTCGTGGACGTCGACAGCGGACGCGTAGATGGCCGCGTCTCCGAGCTGCGAGCGATACTCCGGATCGATCACCACGACCGTGCCCTCGGCCAGTGCGGCCACCGCGGCCCACGGAAGCTCCGGGCCCCAGGACCGCGACGGGACGGCGACGAACACGTCGAGCTGGCGCAGGAAGCCTCGCAGCGGTGTGGACTCGTCCATGACGAGCCACCCGGGCGGCACCCGGCGATGCCCCAGCACCGCCTCGACGATCTCGGGATCCGCACGCAGCCGGACGTCGTAGGCGTCGTCGCGTGGAAGCCGCCGGCGCAGCGACGCCCAGGACGGGCGATCGCGGCGTGGCAGCTCGAGCGCTGTGGTGCCGACGATGAGGCGCGAGCCGCCTCGCGGCCCGCTGTAGGGGCGACGCCGCACCTGTGGCACGACACGGAGCTGGCGGGGCGGCAGGATCGGGGCGGACGCTCCATGAATCTGGAGCTCGTCCGCGATGTCGCCGTGTGCCGGCAGCCATTCCGGCTCCGTTCCGAACATCCGCTCGGCGTTGCGCTCCACCGAGTCCGGGCTGTACGTCAAGGACCGACCGTGCGGCGCCATCGGCGGGTGCCCCGCGACGACGATCACCCGGTCGGCGGACAGCCCGATCGACTCGGGTGGGCGAGAGAGCGCGAGGAGCTCGGGGTCGGTGACGATCAGGACGCGGGCATGGAGCGGTTCGGCCCAGATCGCGAACCGGGTGAGTCCGTCGGCCTCGAGGCGCATGATCTCGTCGTCCTTGTGCAGACGGTCACGGTCGGCATGCCTGACCGCGGTGGCGTGGGCCACGACGGTCGACAGTCCGGCGGTGGCGACGGCCTCGACCTGCGCGCTCGCGCCGCTGTAGCGACCGAATCCGCTCCGCCAGTCGGAGATCCACACGACGTCGCAGTGCTTCGGCTCGGTCTCCTGGCCGGTGAGGAACCGTTCCGGCGCCGGGAATCGGCGCGGACCACCCGGCTCCAGCATCGGTGACTGACGACCTGCGACGATCTCGCGGTGCCAGTATCGGTGCGCGTCGCCGTAGACGATCCGCGACCCGTGGTGCCAACCGAACTGGAACTCGGCACGTGACAAGGAGCCCTCGGTGAGCTGAGTCAGCACGAGCACTTCGGGAAGATCGACGTTCGCCTCGTGGCCGAACGACGCCGCGAGACGCTCGGCGAACTCGGTGTCGGCGGCCTTCCGTGTCTCGTCGAACCCTCCCATCACCGGGATCACGACGTCCTTGCGGAACATCAGCGACGCCGCAGCGGTGCGGAAGGAGTTGTAGCCGACCTTCACGACCGAGAGGTCGTCATGTACCCGGAGCCCGCGCGCGTGCGTGGCCAGCAGTCCGATGGGCTCGAGCAGCGGCGCGACCTGACGCGCAATGCGCTCGGGGTGCGCCCAGTCGTCGGAGTCCTGGAAGGTGATGAAAGAACCGTTGCTCTGGGCGATCGCGTGGTTGCGGATCTTGTAGGTGCCGCCGTTGACCGGCATCCGGATGAGCCGGATGCGCGGGTCAGTCGAGGTGACCGACTCCAGCAGCTCGTCGAACTCCGGCGGCGAGCAGTCGTCGACCACGAGGATCTCGAGGTTGCGCCACGTCTGCGCCACCAGCGAGGACACTGCCGCGCGGAAGCTCTGGTCGGGCTTGTACGTCGACATGATGACGGTCACGAGCGGCGCGCCGGGATCGTCGACCATGAGCTCGTCGGGGACATCGGAAGTCAAACGGTCGAAGGCCGACTCCGGTCCATCGGTCAGCGCGATCGGCAGGAGCCCGAGGTCGGCGAAGCACCGGTTGAAGACTGCGAGCCACTCTCGTTCCGTGCTTCCCGGTCGTCCATGCATCGGGTGCACGAGCTCGACCTCGGACATCCACCGCGATTCGACCCCGTGCAGATCCCCCTCACGGAGCAGGCGTTCGACGTGGTCGAACTGGCCGGCGGCAAGATTCACCTGGGCTTCCATGCGTGCCGCGTCGCGGGCCAGCGGAACCGACCCGCGGATCATCCGCACGGCCCTGGCGATGTCGGCCGCCTCGGTGTAGTCCTTGCGCGGCGTCGACAAGGACGCCATGAGACGTGCCAGCGCGGACAGGGGGTACGGGTCGAGCACCGCGCGGGCCTGGACGGGGGTGATCCGACGGTCGAGGATGTCGCGGACGACCGCGAGTACGCGGGCGTAGTCCATCTCCCCGCGACTGGCCATCAGGGCGAGGAGGTCGGGCGACTCCTCATACCGGTACCGCGCGACCTCGTAGGCGATCGTCATGCTGCTCTTGCGCACGTGAAGGGCGAGTTCACGCAGGGACGACGATGCGGCCGGCCGGCTGCCTGACATCATCCACCCCTCATCGGCATCGTGAACGGATTCGACTGCGTCTCGGATCCTAGCGGCTCACGGCCCTGACCACGGGGACAACCCGGCTAGGCCCCCGGAGTCTCGCTCCGGCGGACGGCGCTTCCGAGCTCCTCGATCAGTCCGCTGAGCTCGCGGTGCGTCGCCTGCGACTCGGTGACCACCCGCAGTGCGAGGTTGTCGACCTTGCGCTCGATACGTTCGAGAGCGGCCGTCCGGTTGGTGTCCTGACGTCGCAGGGCCAGGAAGAGGACCACGGACGACAGGATCACGAGGGCGCCGAGGGCCCCCATCGACCACCGCCAGGACTCGACCAGAATGGCCGCCAGGAGGGCGGCGCCCAGCGCCACGATCGCGACCGCCGCGACGGTCTCCTTGCGGGTGAGGTTCATCTGTCCTCGCGAACTGATCGACATGTATGGCTCCCTCGCCGCGGTCCCGGCGTCAGCTCCACAGAATAGTGGCGTCTCATACGGCGTGCACCGTGATGCCACGCGACGTCCACAGCTCGATGATGTCCGCGCTGTCATCCCAGGCCTCGGTGACGGTCCAGCCGTCGGCCTCCATCTGGTCGAGCATCTCGGCCTTCACGATGTCGTCGGCGCGGTAGTCGCCGACGACCCGCATCACCAGCTCGTCGTAGGGAATCTCGTGCGCGACCAGCCAGTCGAGGGTGAGGTCGCGCCAGACGAACTCGCGCGACGTGACGACCAGGACGGCCTTGCCGGCGTCGCGGGCGGATCGGACGGCGGCGGCGACCTCGTCGCGCGGCGGGCACTCGGCCGACGCCGCGTGAAACGCCGCGAAGTCGCGCTCCTCGCCCTCGAGATGGTGGAGGATGCCCGTCACATCGCACAACGTGCCGTCGAGATCGGCGATCACGGCATCCCTCATGGGGCGTTAGCCTAGCCAGATGGCGCCCTCACGCTGGGATCGTGTCCTCCGCCGCGCCGCCGTAGCCGCGTCGCCCGAACCGGTCGAGGGTCCGCTGCCGACGTTCATCACGATCGGCACGATGAAGGGCGGCACCAGCTCGCTGCACAGCTATCTGCAGGCACACCCGCAGGTCGCGATGTCGCGTCCCAAGGAAACCGACTTCTTCTGTCGCCCGGACCACGACGGCCACGACCTCGCCTGGTACCGGAGCCGGTTCGACCGACAGGCCGAGCAGTACGGAGAGTCGTCCCCCAACTACACCAAGCGGCACCTGTTCGACGGTGTGGTCGAGCGCATGCAAGCCGTGCTGCCCGACATCCGCCTCATCTTTCTGGTGCGCGACCCGATCGACCGGGCCGTGTCGCACTACCTCCACAACGTCGCCAAGGGTCGGGTGGACCGCGACGGGTTCTCGACCTACTTCGAGGACCTCGACAACCCGATCCTGCTGACCAGCAGGTACCACTGGCAGCTGGAGCCGTTCGTCGAGGCCTACGGGATGGAGCGAATCCTGGTGCTCGCGTCGGAGGACCTGCGCGACGACCGCGAAGCCACGCTGGCGCGGACCTTTGCCTTCATCGGTGTCGATCAGGAGTTCAGGTCGCCGTCGTTCGCGGTCGACCGTCATGTGACCGCCGACAAGTCCACGACCAGTGGCGACCCGCTCGAGCGGCTCACGTTGCCGCCCCGCCAACGGGAGGCGATCGCCGATCACCTGCGACCTGACATCGACGGATTCCGCGCCCTCGTCGGTCAGGACTTCGCGCACTGGTCCGTCTGACGAGGAGTCCCGACCGGGTGTAGGAAGAGGTCCGTGACGACACTCGCCCAAGACATCGGCCGCGTCGGACGGTTCACCCCGGTCGCCTCGCACCAGCGGTTCGCCTACTGGTGCGGTGCGCTGCTCCTGCTGAGCGCCGCCTTCCATGCCGTCGTCTTTCTCGTCGACGGCGGCTCGTGGGAGGGTCCGGTGTCGTGGCGCAAACCGATCGTCTTCGGGCTCTCGTTCGGCGTCAGCCTCCTGACGCTGTCCTGGATCGTCGGCCTGCTCCGGATGGGGAGACGGGCCGGCTGGATCGTCCTCGGCGTCTTCTCCGTCGCCTCGCTCGGCGAGATCTTCCTCATCAACCTGCAGAAGTGGCGCGGGGTCGCCTCCCACTTCAACGAGGCGACCGACTTCGACACGATGGTCTTCTCGATGATGGGCATGCTCGTGGCCCTGATCGGGATCATGACGGTCGTCGTCGCGATCAGGTCGTTCGGGTCGTTCGACGCGCCCACGAGCCTCCGCTGGGCGGTCCGGACCGGCCTGGTGCTCATGCTCGTGAGCCAGGCGGTCGGTGTCCAGATGATCGCGGAGAACGGGAACACCTTCGGCACGGACGGCGCGCTCAAGGTCCCGCACGCCTTCACCCTGCACGTCGTCCAGGTGCTCCCGGCACTGGCGCTGCTGCTGCTGGTCGCCGACTTCACCGAGCGTCGCCGCACCGAGATCGTGGCTCTCGCCGCGGTGGGCTACGGCGCCGTGATCGCCGCCACGATGGTGCAGACCTACGGCGGACGCGCCCCGTTCGACCTCGACGCCATCTCGACGACCCTCGCTGTCGCCGGCATCGGCCTGCTGGCCGTGTGCGCGTTCATCGCTGTACGTGGAGTCGCCACGCGACCGCAACGTCACGTGAGCGTCTAGTGGGGAGGGTGGGGCTCGAACCCACGACCCAAGGATTATGAGTCCTCTGCTCTGACCGGCTGAGCTACCTCCCCGGGCGGGAACTAGCCTAGTCACATGGAGCCGTCACCCTTGGAGCCCGTGGACGAGTCGTGGGAGAACGCGCTGGTGGTGGTGGCGCATCCCGGACGACATCGAGTTCGGCGCGGCCGCGGCCATCGCCCGCTGGACCGACCAGGGCAAGTCGGTCGTCTACTGCCTCGTCACCAGCGGTGAGGCGGGCATCGACGGCATGACGCCGGAGGAGGCCCGCGAGGTGCGGATCGGTGAGCAGATCGCCTCGGCGCGCGCCGTGGGGGTCGAGACCGTGGAGTTCCTCGGCTTGCCCGACGGCATCGTCGAGTATGGGTTGCCGTTGCGCCGCGCCATCGCCGAGGTCATCCGCAAGCACCGGCCCGACATCGTCATCACGAACAACTTCCGCGAGTCGTGGGGCGGCACGTTCCCGAACCAGTCCGACCACATGGCGGTCGGCCGGGGCGCCATCGACGCCGTCCGCGACGCCGGCAACCGCTGGGTCTTCCCGGAACAGCTCACCGACGGTCTCGAGCCGTGGGGTGACGTCCGCCAGGTCTGGGCGGCCAGCTCGCCCGATGCCGCCCATGGCGTCGACACCACCGACACGTTCGACCGCGGGGTCGAGTCGTTGAAGGCGCACGAGGCCTACATCAACGGACTCGGCGGCAGCTGGGCGAACTTCGACCCGGTCGAGTTCCTCGAAGGCGTCTCCCGACCGGCCGGAAGCCGGCTCGGCGTCACCTTCGGGGCGGCGTTCGAAGTGTTCTCGATGACGTACGGCGAGTAGCTGGCTCCCCCGGTTGGACTCGAACCAACAACCCTCCGGTTAACAGCCGAATGCTCTGCCAATTGAGCTACAGGGGATCGGCTCCTGCACGAGGAGCACGGTGGCCAACCTTAGCAAGCCGGGCGCGTAGCTGCGTCATCGCCCGCGCCTCGTCCGCGCGTACCTGACCGACCGTCAGGCCGAGCCGCGAAGCCACCTCCTCGCGCGTCCGCGGGACGCCCGCGGGCTCGTCCAGCCGGTAGCGCAGGCGGATCACGGTGGCGAGCCGCGGCGGCAGATGGGCAAGCACGGGATCGAGGTCGTCGGCCGGGACTCGGAGGTCGTCGTCGACGACCTCTGACACGACACGTGGGTCCGGGCGAACGGCCGGACAGATGGCTGCCGTGATCCACGGCCAGGCGTAGGTGGCGAGCCGGCAGCCGCGGTCCGGGTCGAAACGGTCGATCGCCGCGATCAGACCGAGGGTGCCCGACTGCACCGCCTCGTCGAGGGCCTCTCCGCGCAGACCCAGGTGAAGGGCCCGCAATGCCACGAGCCGCAGGCTTGCGCGGACGAGATCGTCACGCGCGGTGCGGTCGCCGAGCCGAGCGGCCAGAGCGAGCCTGCGCTCACGGTCCGGGTCGAGCGGCGGCTGGGACAGCAAGTGGCGCGCGAGTGATTCCACCTGACCAGCGTCGACGTGAAACGGACCCGGCGAGGCGGCCTCGGTCGCGACTGTGGACAGCCGCAGGCTGGGGACGCGCTCAGGCGCCGATGGCGCGGCCGCGCATGGTGCGGTGCTGCTGCTCCAAGGCGATGAGCTCTCCGAACATCCGGTTGTAGCTCTCGGTCTGCTCGACCGGGTTGGTGCGCTGGAGCTTCGACTTCAGCTCGGCGATGCGGCGGGCGAGCGTCAGTTCCTGCAGCCGCGCAATGGTGGCCAGCGACGACCGCCTGCATCGACGACTCGCGGGCACGCAACGGCTCCACCGCGGCGACGGACAGCACGTGGCGCAGGTCGTCGGACGCCAGGGAGTCGGAGATCCGCGGGACCCAGGACGAGTCGGGCGCGGTGGGCCACTCCTCGGCGCTGAAGTGGCGCCAGATCTCCTGCGCCACCGGGTGGGTGAAGTCGTTCTCGTGCACGTCGCCGACATGCTCGCGCGCGAGGTGCGGGAACTGCGCCAGCGCCTTGAGTGCCTCGCGCTCGTCGGCGAACTGGGGGTCACCGAAGTTCGCGAACACGGCTCCCGTTGCCGGCGTCTCGACCTCCGCGGCCTCATCGGCCGAAGCCTGGGGCTGCTGCTTCTTGGCCGGCGGCGCCTTGTGACGGCGGTGCTCGGCGCGCACTTGGTCGACGTCGACGCCGACCTTGGTGGCGATCTCACGGAAGAACTCCTCGACCTTGCTCTTGTCGCGGATGGCCGACGCGAGGCCCACGGCCTCGCGGACGGCGTCGACCCTCTGGTCGCCACGGTCGAGGTCGTATCGAGCAAGCGTGTTCTCGAGGACGAACCGGTAGAGCGGGATGCGCGACGCCACGAGCTCGCGCACCGCGGCATCGCCGTCGGCGAGGCGGAGATCGCACGGGTCCATGCCCCGGGGCTCGACGGCCACATAAGTCTGGGCGACGAACTGCTGGTCGCCGGCGAACGCCTTCATGGCGGCTCGCTGGCCGGCTTCGTCGCCGTCGAAGGTGAAGACGACCTCGCCGTGGAAGGCGTCGTGGTCGAGCAGGACCCGCCGGAGCACGCGGGCGTGCTCCTCGCCGAAGGCCGTGCCCGACGTAGCAACAGCGGTGCGGACCCCGGCCTGGTGGCAGGCCATGACGTCGGTGTAGCCCTCGACGACGACCGCCTGGCTCGCCGACGAGATGTGCTTACGGGCGAGATCGAGGCCGTACATCACCTGGCTCTTCTTGTAGATCGGCGTCTCGGACGTGTTGAGGTACTTGGCCTCGACGCGGTCGTCGTCGAACATCCGCCGGGCGCCGAACCCGATGGTCTCTCCGGTCATCTCCCGGATGGGCCAGAGCAGGCGGCCGCGGAACCGGTCGTAGAGACCGCGCTGGCCCCGCGACGCGAGCCCGCCCACCAGCAGCTCGTCGTCGGTGAAGTCCTTGCCCTTGAGGTGAGCCACCAGGGCTTCTCCACCGCGTGGTGCCCAACCCATGCCGAAGATCTCGGCCGCGGACTGGTCGAAGCCGCGGTCGGTGATGAACTGCCGCCCCGGTTGGGCCTCGGGTGACGAGGTGAGGGCGGCGGCATAGAACTCCCCCGCAAGCCGGTGCGCCTCGAGCAGCCGCTGACGTTGCCGCGGGTCGCGCCGAGGGCCGGACGGCGTGCCCTCCTCATACCTCAGCTGGATGCCGTACTTGGACGCCAGCCGTTCGACCGACTCGACGAAGGTGAGGCCCTCGATCTCCATGAGGAACTTGATCGAGTCGCCGCCGACGCCGCAGCCGAAGCAGTGGTAGTAGCCCTGGGCGGGCCGCACGTTGAACGACGGCGACTTCTCGTCGTGGAACGGGCACAGACCCTTGCGCGAACCGCCGCCGGCGTTGCGCAGCGTGACGTATTGCTCGACGACTTCGTCGATGCGGGCGCGCTCACGAACGAGCTGGATGTCCTCGTCCTTGATGAGCCCGGCCATGGTCCGAATCCTAGGCGTTCACGCCTACAGTCCGAGGCGCTCTGCCCAGAGGGGTGCGGAGATGTCGGTGAGCCCGGCGACCTGGTCGATGACGGCGCGCAACCGACCCGCATCGTCAGGGGCGGCATCGTGGTCAGCGCGGATGTCCGGCTCGAGCTCACGGCCCTCCGACGCGACCAGCGCCTTCACCAGGTTCTGCAGGAGCGCACGCTGCGACCCGAGGTGGTGCGCGCGGTCGTCGGCGCGCATGACGTAGTGCGCGGCCACGGACTTGAGGACGGTGATCTCGTCGCGTGTCGCCTCAGGGACCTCGAGGTCGGCGCCGTATCTCACGAGCGGTCCGCTGCCCCAGCGCTGAACCGTCGCTGATTCCACGGAGGTGACGAAGCGTCCGATGAGTGCGCTCGTCAGGCTCTTGAGCACCGCTCGGGAGGTCCGACTCTCATCCAGAGGGGTGCGCGGCCACTCCGGCATCGCCTCGAGCCGTTCGAGGGCGGACGACAGGCGTCCGGTGTCGAGTCCGGCGTCGTACCAGTCGCGGGCGACCAGGTGGACGGCCGCCTCGTCGAGGGATGCGAGATCGAGCGTGAACCAGCCACCCACCACGCCGTCCTCGACGTCGTGGACGGAGTAGGCGACGTCGTCGGACAGGTCCATGACCTGGGCCTCGATCGGGCGTCGCCTCGGCTCGGCGTCACCCCGCACCCAGGCGAACATCTCGGCGTCGTCGGTGTAGACGCCGAACTTGTCTCCGCCATCGGGTGCGTCGCCGCGCGCCCACGGGTACTTCACGCAGGCCGCCAGGGTGGCACGGGTGAGGTTGAGCCCGACGCTCCGCCCGTCCGGTGCGAACGTCTTGGCCTCGAGCCGGCTCAGCAGCCGCAGCGTCTGAGCGTTGCCCTCGAAACCTCCGCACGGCGCCGCGACCTCGTCGAGCGCCAGCTCGCCGTTGTGGCCGAACGGCGGGTGGCCCAAGTCGTGCGCGAGCGCCGCCGAGTCGACGATGTCCGGGTCGCAGCCGAGCGATGCGCCGAGCTCGCGGGCGACCTGCGCCACCTCCAGGGAATGCGTGAGCCGGTTGCGGATGAAGTCGTCGCTGCCGGCGCCGAGGACCTGGGTCTTGGCGGACAGCCGGCGGAGCGCCGCCGAGTGCACGACCCGGGCGCGATCGCGCTCGAACGGCGTGCGGCCGGCTCGCTTCGGCGGCTCGGCCACGAAGCGGGCGCGCGCTTCCATGCCGTACGGATCGCTCATCAATCGCAGCCTACGGTCACCAACGACCGTTGCGCGGTCTCTACCACTTGCCGTTCCGCGGCCGGGGCTGGCAGACCGGGCACCGGTAGGACGACCGGTTCATGAACGGCTCGCGCCGGATCGGCGTGCCGCAGCGTCCGCACGGCAGGCCCTCCTGCCCGTACACCGCGAGGGAGCGCTCGAAGTAGCCGCTCTCGCCGTTGACGTTGACGTACATGGTGTCGAACGAGGTTCCGCCCTGGTCGAGCGCCTCGTGCATCACGTCGACCACGTGACCAAGCAGGCCGTCAATCTCCCGTGTACGCAGGTGGCGGGTGTTGCGGGCGTAGTGCAGGGGCGTTCGCCAGAGTGCCTCGTCGGCATAGATGTTGCCGACACCGGAGATCAGGCTCTGGTCGAGCAACGCGCGCTTGATGCCGGTCTGCCGCGCGCGCAGACGGATTGCGAACTCGGCCGCGTCGAACTCCGGATCGAGCGGGTCGCGGGCGATGTGCTCGATCTGCCACGGGAGGGCCGCGCCGTCCTCGCTGAAGACCATCCCGCCGAAAGTGCGCTGGTCGGCGAAGAGCACCCGGGAACCGTCGTCGAGATCGAGAGCGATGCGCAGGTGCCGGTGCTCGGTGTCCCTGGTCCCGAGGAGAAACTGGCCGCTCATGCCGAGGTGGCAGAGCACGGCGTCTCCCCCGTCGAGCGCGAGCCAGAGGTACTTGCCCCGACGTCGCGCGTCGACGACCGTGCGCCCGGTGAGACGGGACGCGAAGTCGTGCGGCCCGGCCGTATGGCGACGCACGGATCGCGGATGGAGCACGGAGACGTCGGTGATGGTGCGGCCGACGAGGTGGTCGGCGAGCCCGCGGCGGACGACCTCGACCTCGGGAAGCTCAGGCATCCGTGTCGGCCGTGATGGCCCGCCACGCGATCTCCGCGACCTCCTGCTCGGCTTCCTTCTTGGAGCGTCCCGAGCCGCCGGGGAACACGAGCTCGCCGACGTGGACCTCGGCGGTGAAGCGCTTGTCGTGGTCGGGCCCGTCGCTCTCGAGCATGTAGCGCGGGACGCCGAGGTCGTGGGTGGCGGTGACCTCCTGCAGCGACGTCTTCCAGTCGAGGCCGGCGCCGAGCTCGGCGGCCTCGGCGATCACCGGGTCGAAGATGGAGTGGATGACCTCGGACGCACGCTCGATGCCGAACTGCACGTAGATGGCACCGAGGACCGCCTCGACGGTGTCGGACAGGATCGAGGCCTTGTCGCGTCCTCCGGTGGCCTCCTCGCCGCGGCCGAGCCGGACGTGGTCGCCGATGCCGAGCGTGCGGGCCACCACGGCGAGCGCCTTGGCGCTCACGACCGCGGCACGGAGCTTGGCCAGCTGGCCTTCGGGGAGGTCGGGGTGCTTCGTGAAGAGGGTGTCGGTGACGACCAGCCCGAGCACGGAGTCACCGAGGAACTCGAGGCGCTCGTTGTTGGGCACTTGCCCGTTCTCGTAGGCGAACGAGCGGTGCGTGAGGGCGTGCTCCAGCAGCTCGGGATCGAGATCGGGGACCCCGAGGACCTCACGCAGCTGGTCCATGGAGGCGAACAGTTCGGTCAGAGGACCTGACGACGCTCGCCGCGTGGTCCGTACTGGCCACAGACCGGGCACGCGCGGTGAGGGACGACCTTGGAGTCGCAGGACGGGTTGGCGCAGTCGACCAGCTGGGTGGCCGTCGCCTTCCACTGCGACCGGCGGTGGCGCGTGTTGCTCCGCGACAACTTCCGCTTCGGTACTGCCACGATCTACTCCTTGATGTCGGTATCTGTGAGCTGGCTCAGCGCCGCCCAACGTGGGTCGATCGCCTCGCCGTGTGTGTGGTCTGGATCATCCGCGAGCCGCACCCCACACTCGGGGCACAGTCCCGGACACTCCGGATCACACACGGGCTTGAACGGTAGCGCGAGCACCACCGCGTCCCGCAGGACAGGTTCGAGGTCCAACAGCTCGTCCTCGAGCGACAGCTCGTCCTCGTCGGCCCCTTCCTTGCCGGCACCGTCGTACAGATAGAGCTCCTGGAAATCCACGACGAGGTCGTCGTCGAGGTCGTCCAGGCACCGTACGCACTCGCCGGTGGCCTGTGCCGAGGCGGTTCCTGTTGCCAGGACCCCGTCCATGACCGCCTCGAGCCGGAGCTCGATGGCGATGTCCGAACCCTCGGGCACACCGAAGACTGCACTGCCCAAGTCCGCCGGTGCGGCGACGGAGAGACTGACCGTGCGTTCGTTGCCTGGTCGACGACCCAGCTCGTGGGTATCAACGACCAGAGGTCCCGACTGCACTTTTCGTCCATCCATCGACGTACACGACACTTCGACCTGCGAACAGGCCGACGATCATGGTATCCCGCTGGTCCAGATGCGACCTAATCCTCCGGTCCTCATCGATCGCGCACGTGAAACAATCGAACACATGACCGAAGGCACCGTGCTGCACGCCGACCTCGACTCGTTCTTCGCGTCGGTCGAGCAGCGCGACGACCCGAGCCTGCGCGGACGTCCGACGATCGTCGGCGGCGGGGTGGTACTGGCCTGCAGCTACGAGGCCAAGGCCAAGGGCGTGCGCACCGCGATGGGCGGGCGCCAGGCGCTGCGGCTGTGCCCCGACGCGGTCGTCGTCTCGCCCCGGATGGCCGCGTACACCCAGGCGAGCCGCGACGTGTTCGACGTCTTCCACGACACCACCCCGCTCGTCGAGGGCATCTCCATCGACGAGGCGTTCCTCGAGGTCGGCGGCCTGCACCGCATCCGCGGTGCGCCGTCCACCATCGCGCAGCAGCTCCGGGCCGATGTGAGAACCAGGGTCGGCCTCCCCATCTCGGTCGGGGTGGCCCGCACGAAGTACCTCGCCAAGGTGTCGAGTGCACTCTGCAAGCCGGACGGGCTCCTCGTCGTCCCCATCGAGGACGAGCTGCGGTTCCTCCACGCGCTCACCGTCGAGCGACTGTGGGGCGTCGGTCCGGTCACGTCAGAGAAGCTGCATGCCGTCCGCCTGCACACCGTCGGCCAGGTGGCGGCCCTCGACCTGCGCGAGCTCGTGCAGCTGATCGGGCCCGCCGCCGGGCGTCACCTGCATGCCCTCGCCAACAACCGCGACCCACGCCGGGTCGAGACCGGCCGGCGTCGTCGCTCGATCGGTTCCCAGCACGCCATCGGCCGTGGTCCGCACTCCCCCGCCGACCTCGAGCGTGTGCTCGCGGGCGTCGTCGATCGGGTCACCCGGCGCATGCGGAAGGCCGAGCGACCCGGCAGCACCGTCACGGTGCGGCTCCGGTTCGACGACTTCACCCGCTCCACCGTCTCGCACACCCTGTCGCGACCCACGCTGAGCACCGACCTCGTGCTCGACATCGCCCGGCGACTGCTGCTCTCCCGCATGCCCGACATCGAGGAGAAGGGGTGCACGCTCGTCGGCCTGGCGGTATCCGGGCTCGACGACAACCCGGCGCAGCTGACCCTGCCGTTCCCGTCGTCGAGTGCCCCGGTTTTCAGAGACGCGGGGCTCGACGAGGCCGTCGATGCCGTGCGGGACAAGTACGGTTCGTCGGCCGTGCGTCGTGCGGTGCAAGTGGGCAGAGCAGAGCGTCCGGCCATGCCGATCCTGCCGGACTGAAGACTCCTACGGCAGCAAGGTCTGCAGCTCGTAGGCCGTCTCCTCAGGCGGCCCCTCGAACCCTCCCTCAATCCCGGCCTGCAACTTGGGCATGAGGACGTCGTCGCGGAAGCGCTCCCAGCTCTCCTTGGTGTCGTGGACGCCAAAGATCCTCCACCCACCGTCTACGGGTCCGGCGGCATGGAAGATCTGCCCGTCCGGCAGGTGATCGGCGCCGAGACCTCCGTGAACGGCCTCGATCGACTTCTCGTACTGCTCCTGGGTACCGCCTGCAAAATGATGCGTGATCGCATATGGCATGGACCGACTCCTTCGTCCGGGTCCACGTCCTGATGGCGTGGTCCCCCTACGGGGACGCGAGACCCGCAGTTCCTCCCCGGCAACGACTTGAAGGCGATCCGGTCACCCGGCGAAGCGTTCCTTCATCAGGTCCAGCACGAAGTCGGGCACGAGCGGGCTCACGTCGCCACCGCCCTTGGCGACCTCCTTGACCAGGCTGGACGCGAGGAAGGAGTACTCGGGGCTGGTGGGGATGAAGACGGTGTCGACCTCGGTGAGGCTGTTGTTCATCTGGGCCATCTGCAGCTCGTAGTCGAAGTCCGAGACGGCACGCAGACCCTTGACGATCGCCTCCACGCCGTTCTCGGTGCAGAAGTTCACGAGCAGTCCACGGAACGACGCGACCGTGACGTTGGCCAGGTCGGACGTCGCCCGGCTCAGCATGTCGAGCCGTTCTTCCAGCGTGAACAGGCTGGCCTTGCTCTCGTTGACGAGGACCGCGACGACCACTTCGTCGAACAGGGACGACGCTCGCTCGACGATGTCGAGGTGGCCGTTGGTGACCGGGTCGAAGGAACCGGGACACACGACCTTCGTCATGTCAGCGACCGTACCAAAGCCGCGTCTCCCCGTAGACCTTGTCTCGAAGACCCGTGAGTCCTTCCGGCCACTCGAATGCGGTGCGGGTCGAGCGCTCGACGACGACGATGCCGCCAGGGTCCAGCCCGCCGGCCCGGACGATCGCCGTGAGCAGAATGGCGACGTCGTCGGAGCCGAGTGCGTAGGGCGGATCGAAGAGGACGAGATCGTACGGTTCGGGCGGCAGCGCGGCGACGTACCGCTCGGCCGCCATGCAATGGATCCGGGCTCCGTCTGCCGACAACGTCCGAGCGTTGGCCTCGATGACGGTCGCGGCTCGCCGGTCCGACTCGACGAAGTCTGCGCTCACGGCGCCGCGCGAGAGGGCTTCGAGCCCCAACGCCCCGGACCCGGCGAACAGGTCGAGCACGCGGCGGCCGTAGAGACCTCCGAGCTCCGACTCCAGCGACGAGAACATCGCCTCGCGCACTCGATCGGACGTGGGACGGGTCCCGTCGCCCTTGGGTGTCGCCAGCCGACGTCCACCCCAGCGGCCGGCCACGATGCGGGTCACGTCCGCTCCAGGTAGTCGGCCTGCTCGGTCTCCTCCAGCGCGCGGACGGCCGCCGCGAGCGCCGGGTGGTCGGCCAACGTCGGGTCCGCGGCGACGACCAGCTGGGCTGCAGCCCGCGCGTCCGTGATGACGTCCTCGTGCCGGACGACCGACAGCAGTCGCAGGCTCGACCGCACGCCGGACTGACGTGCGCCGAGCACGTCTCCCTCGTGACGCAGCTCGACATCGAGTCGCGACAGCTCGAACCCGTCGGTGGACGCGGCCACGGCGGCGAGCCGCTCGCGTGCGGGCGAGTCCGGGTCGCTTGAGGTGACCAGCAGGCACAGGCCGGGCTCCGAACCGCGGCCGACGCGACCCCGGAGCTGGTGGAGCTGGGAGACACCGAACCGGTCGGCGTCCATGACGACCATGACGGTGGCGTTGGCGACATCGACGCCGACCTCCACCACTGTCGTTGCCACCAGGACGTCGAGCTCCCCGGCCGCGAACGCGTTCATGGTCGCGTCCTTCTCGTCCGACGGGAGCCGCCCGTGCAGCATCCCGACCCTCAGGCCGGAGAGCGGACCGGATACCAGCTCGGCGTGGACGTCGAGCAGCGAGCGGGTGTCCTTCTCTTCGTTCTCACCGGCGACCCCGATCCGCGACACCACGACGTACGCCTGCTTGCCGCCGGCGACCTCCTCACGCACGCGTTCCCAGACACGGTCCATCCATGCGGGCAGCTCGGCGGCGGGCACGACCGTCGTCTGGATGGCCTTGCGACCGGCCGGCAGCTCCCTCAGCGTCGATGTCTCGAGGTCACCGAACACAGTCATCGCCACCGTGCGAGGGATCGGCGTGGCCGTCATGACCAGCACGTGCGGCTTCACCTCGGATCGGTCGACGAGCGCCGACCGCTGTTGGACCCCGAACCGGTGCTGCTCATCGACCACGAGCAGCCCGAGGTCGGAGAACTGGACGTGTTCCTGGATCAAGGCGTGGGTGCCGACGACGATGCCGGCCGCGCCCGACGCCGCGTCGTCCAGCGCCTCCTTGCGCGCCTTGGCACCGAGGGACCCCGTGAGCAGCTGCACCCGCGTGGCATCGTCGGCTCCGCCGAGCATGCCGCCCAGGGCGAGGTCGCCGAGCAGGGCAGTGATGGCGCGAAGGTGCTGAGAGGCGAGCACCTCGGTGGGAGCGAGCAATGCGGCCTGTCCGCCCGCGTCGACGACCTGGAGCATCCCGAGCAGGGCGACGACGGTCTTGCCCGAGCCGACCTCGCCCTGCAGGAGCCGGTGCATGGGGTGGGTTTTCGCGAGATCGGCGCCGATGACGCGGGACACCTCCTCCTGGCCGTCGGTGAGGGTGAACGGCAGCCGTTCGGTGAACCGGTCGCGGAGACCACCGTCGACGGGTGGTCTGGCAGTGGCCGGATCGCGCTCGAGGGCGTGGCGGCGCTGCGCGAACACCGTCTGCAGCACGAACGCCTCCTCGAAGCGGAACCGGTCGCGAGCGCGCTGCCACTGCTCCTTCGAGCGCGGGCGGTGGATGTGCTCGAACGCCTCGGCGAGGCCAGGGAGACCGCGGGCCGTGCGGACGTCCTCGGGGAGCGGGTCGGGTCCGATGTCGACGACCGCGAGGACCTGCGCGACCGACTTCTCCAGAACGAACGACGACATCGCCGCGGTCGCGCGGTAGATCGGAATGATGCCGCGGGCCAGGCGCGAGTCCTCCCCCGGTCCGTCATCGCCCTCGATGGCTTCGAAGACCGGATGGGTCAGCTGCAGCTCGCCACGGAACTCCCCGACCTCGCCCGCGAAGAGACCGACCAGATCCTCGGTCATGGTCTTGAGCCGCCACGCCTGCTGGAAGAACGTCAGCTTCAACCGACCGGTGCCGTCCGTGACCACGACCTCGGTGCGGGTGCGGCGCCCGCCGGGGCCGAACGAGTAGTTCTTGGCCGACACGATGCGCGCCATGATCGTCGCGTACTGACCGACTTGGAGCGTCGACAGATCGCTCAGCTCGCCGACGCCGACGTACCGGCGCGGGTAGTGGCGCAGGAGATCGTCGACCAGCGTGATGCCGAAGGCGGACTCCAGCACCTTCGCGGTCTTGTCGCCGACGACGGACCGCAGGCGGGTGGACGGCTCGACCTGCATCACTCCACCGCGACGAACAGGGGGTAGTGCTCCTGTCCGCCGTCGTAGACGACGACCTCGATGTCGACGCGTTGATCGTTGACGTGGCGGCTCAGCCGATCCGTGAGGCCGGGTCCGGCCTCGGCGCCGGTGACCAGCGTCATCATCTCGACGCCCGGCGAGAGCAGCCGGTCCACGACGTCGCGGGCCACGTCGTCGAGGTCCTTGCCGACGAACGCGAAGTCGCCCGCCACGACGCCGAGCACGTCGCCGGCCTCACAAGGGCCGGCCATCGTCATGCCCGGCTCGGTGGCCACGGTGACGGCACCGTGCTGGGTGTGTGCGGCGGCGCTCGACATCGCGACGACGTCCTCGTCGAACCCGAGGCCCGGGTCGTGCACCGCCAGGGCCGCCAGCCCCTGGACCTGGGCACTGGTCGGGATGACCGCGACCCGGATGCCATCCTGGCGGACCTCCTTGGCGGCGGCCTCGAAGAGTCCGACGTACCGGGAGTTGTTCGGGAGCACCACGACCTCGTCGGTGCCCGCGCCCAGCAGCGCGGCACGCATCCGGTCGACGACGAGCGGCTCGGAGCGGGTGAACTCGAGCACCTCGGCACCGGCCTCGCGGCACAGGTCGGCCATCCCTCCCCCGGTGGTGGCCGCCACGACGACCCGGGAGCGCCGCACGGTGCGCTGCCGGGCGATCTGGTCGGCGAAGTGCGTGACGGCGATGCGGTACGGACGTCCGGCGACCAAGCCGGCTTCGATGGCGGCACCGACGTCGTCGACGTGCACGTGGACGTTCCACAGGCGGTCGCCACCGACGACGACGAGTGAGTCGCCGAGTCCGTCGAGGGTCGTGCGCATGGGCGGCACCTGCTCGTCGTCGGCCTCCAGCAGGAACATCACCTCGTACCCCGGGCCGCCCGCGACCAGGTCCTCACCGGCGACGGTGGGCACGGGCACCTGGTGCACGACGCGGTCGGGTACCCGGCCGGTGAACGCCTGCTCGGTGGCGTCGAGCACGACCACGAGGGCGCGTCCGCCGGCGTCGACCACACCCGCCTTGGCGAGGCGTTCCATCTGCATCGGCGTCCGGGCGAGGGCCTCGCGAGCCGCCTGCCCAGCCCGGGTGAACGCGGCTCGGCCGCTCTCGTCGTCGGGGACGGCCGACTCGGCGCCGAGTGCTGCAGCGGCGGCGACCGTCAGGATGGTTCCCTCCACCGGGCGACCGACCGCGGCGTACGCGGCGTCGGACGCGGCCCGGAACGAACGGGCGACATCGGCGGCCGTCACCTCTCCGTCGACGTCGAGGCTGCCGAAGCAGGCTCGCACGAGCTGCGACATGATGACGCCGCAGTTGCCCTTGGCGCCCAGCAGCAAGCCGTCGGTGTAGGCCTTGACCAGCGCGGGAAGCTCGGTCTCGCCTCCGAGGGACTCCACGGCGTCGACGCCGGCCACGAAGGTCAGGTATGCGTTGGTGCCGGTGTCGCTGTCCGGCACCGGGAACACGTTGAGCGCGTCGATCTCGGCACGGGCGTCCGACAGCGCGGCGACGCACAGCTGCGTCCACGCGCGGAAAGCGTCGGCGCGGAGCGTCAGAGGCATGAGGCGAGGCTACCGGGGCGGATTCGCTTCGAGCGTGCACCGTCGGCTATTCTTGAGCGGTTGCCTGCCGGCGAGTGTTCGCTGCAGGCTCATTCGTTCCAGTCATTGATTCTCAGGAGTGGTCGCTGTGGCAGCGGTCTGTGATGTGTGCGGCAAGGGACCGGGCTTCGGCCACAACGTCTCGCACTCGCACCGGCGCACGAAGCGTCGTTTCGACCCCAACATCCAGCGCGTGCGCGCGGTGGTCGACGGCACCCCCAAGCGGCTGAACGTCTGCACCTCCTGCCTCAAGGCCGGCAAGGTCTCCCGCTAGAGTTCACCGGCATGACCGACTCCCGCCAGAGTGCAAATCGTGTCCATGCCTTTTCCGACGACGCCCTCGGCGATCTCGACGCTGTCGGGGTCTCCGCAGCCATCCGGTCCGGCGACATCAGCGCCCGTGAGGCCACCGAGGCCGCGATCGCCCGGGTCGAGCAGGTCGATCCGGTCCTGAACGCGCTGGTCGTTCGCGACTACGAGCGCGCACTCGACCAGGCAGCCACCCCAGGGCCCGGGGTCTTCTCCGGGGTCCCGACCGTCGTCAAGGACAACACCGACGTGGCCGGACTCCCGACCCGTCACGGGGCCGAGTCCGTCCCCGCGCGTGACGCGAATGCCGACGCCGAGTTCACCACCCAGCTGCGTTCCACCGGCGTCATCGTCATCGGCAAGTCGACCATGCCGGAGTTCGGCTGGAACGCCAGCACCGAGTTCGACAACCGGCCCCCCACGCGCAACCCGTGGAACCCCGAGTACTCCAGTGGAGCATCGTCCGGCGGCTCGGCGGCGCTCGTGGCGTCGGGCGCGTTGCCGATCGCCCACGCCAACGACGGCGGCGGCTCCATCCGCATTCCGGCGGCCGCGTGCGGACTGGTCGGCCTCAAGCCCACCCGCGGACGGGTGGCCGAAGCCGCCGAGGCGGCGTCCTTGCCGATCAACATCTTGAGCAACGGCGTCGTCACTCGCACGGTGCGTGACACCGCGCACTTCCTCGCCGGCGCCGAGGCCTTTCGGGCTGCGTCCGACCTGCCGCCGGTCGGGCTCGTCGAGGGCCCCGGCGATCGCCGCCTTCGCGTCGGCCTGGTGCTCGATTCCGTCACCGACACACCCACGGACGACGAAACACGGGCCGCCGTCCAGGACACCGCGATGCTGCTCGAGAAGCTCGGCCACTCCGTGGTCGAGGTGCCGGTCGCCGTCGCCAAGAAGTTCTCCGCCGACTTCACGCATTACTGGTCTCTCCTGGCCTTCTCCACACATCACTTCGGGAGCCGGGTCATCGCACCGGGCTTCGACAAGTCGCGCTCCGACCCTCTGACGCGCTACCTGGCTCGTCGCTTCGTCCGTCAGGCGTGGCGCACGCCGTCAGCCCTGCGGGGTCTCAAGCGGAGCGAAGCCATCTACCGACGCGCGTTCGCCGACGCCAGCGTCGACGTCGTCCTGTCGCCGACGCTGGGCCACACCACGCCGCGCATCGGACATCTCTCCCCCAATGTCGAGTTCCCAGAGATGTTCGACCGCCTCGTCCGGTATGCCGCGTTCACGCCGCTGAACAACGCCGCCGGCGCTCCCGCGGTCTCGCTTCCCCTCGGCACGACGACGGAGGGGCTACCGATCGGCGTGCACTTCTCGGCCCTTCACGGCGACGAGCGCACGTTGCTCGAGGTCGCCTACGAGCTCGAGAGCGCTCGCCCGTTCGCGCGGATCCAGGACTGACGCACCACTCGGTGGTTGAGTAGCCGCGAGGAACGAGCGGATGGGGGCACCTCCCGCGAGCGCCAGCGAGTGGGGGAATCGAAACCACTGCCTGTGGACGATCGCCTCGACCTGCCTGGCGATCACCGATGTTCTGAAACGCATGGCGTGGATGTACATCTTGCGGTGCTCCGACGGCTCGTACTACGTGGGCAGCGCCCGGAATCTCGAGGGCCGCGTGTGGCAACACCAGAACGGCAAAGGCGCTGACTACACACGTCATCGGCTGCCGGTCGAGCTCGTCTTTGCGTGCGAGTGCGAGAGCGTCGGCCAAGCATTCTGGCTCGAGAAGCGCGTCCAAGGTTGGTCAAGGCGCAAGCGCGAGGCGCTGATCAGAGGCGACTTTGACGCGCTCCCCGGATTGGCAAAGAAGGATTTCGGCAGGCGGCCTCCACCGCATTGACGTGGTTTCGATACGCCCCGCTCGTTCCTCGCGGGCCTACTCAACCACCGAGTTGACTGACGTGGTTTCGATACGCCCCGCTCGTTCCTCGCGGGCTACTCAACCACCGACTCAAGCGAAGTGCCTGTGGCCCGGGGGGCCGTCGAAGGGTGAGCCGTCGACGAGGACGCCCGCCTGCTCCCCCGTGCTCATGTCACGCACGGCGCCGATCCTCGTCCACCCGTCCGGCAGTTCCGTGGCGGCGCTGAACGTGGCGACCAGGGCGTAGTCGTCGCCGCCGGTGAGCACGAAGCGGATCGGCTCCGTGCCCAGGGCATCGGCCACGGTGGAGACGGCCTCCGGGACGGTGAAGCCTGCCGTCTCGATGTCGATGACCACCCCGCTCGCGAGGGCGATGTGCCCGGCGTCCGCCAGCAGGCCGTCGCTGACGTCGATCATCGCGGTGGCACCGGCGTCGGCGGCCTGGGGACCGGCCGCGTACGGCGGCTCCGGAACACGGTGCGCGTCGACCGCGGCCTTCGGTGAGCGGAACCCGCGGCTCAGGGCCGCGAAGCCGGCACCGGCCATCCCGAGCACTCCGGCGAACGCGACGACGTCGCCGGGGGCCGCGCCGTCGCGACGCACCGGATGCGCGGCATCGCCCATCGCCGTGACCGCGATGACGATCTGGTCGGCTGCGGTCACGTCGCCGCCCACGACGTGGGCGCCGACGAGCGAGCACTCGGCCTCGAACCCATCAGCCAGCTCCAGGACCCAGGTGGCCGGCAGGTCCGCCGGCACTCCGAGCGCCACCGTGAGCGCCGTGGCGACCCCGCCCATCGCGTTGATGTCGGACAGGTTGGCCGCGGCGGCCTTGCGCCCGACCTCCGTGGCGGACGACCAGTCGCGACGGAAGTGCCGGCCCTCGATCAGCAGGTCGCTGGAGACGACGAACGTGCCGTCGCGGGTCTGGACGTGGGCGGCGTCGTCACCGGGGCCGATGAGGGTCTGACGATTCGCGCCGGCGCGTTGACGCACGAGGTCGATCAGCGCGAACTCGCCAACCTCGCCGACTGTCCGCTGATCTGTGTCCACGGGTCCATCATCGCGCAGGCACGAGCGCGTCGGAGTGCACCGTCGGGTAGCGTGTCACCCGGTTTCCTCCACTCATCCACGGGCACTGCAAGGAGTCGTGATGGTCGTCCAGGCATACGTCCTCGTCCAGACCGAGGTGGGCAAGGCGGCCGAGGTCGCGAGGGCGATCGCCGCGATCAAGGGCGTCACCCTCGCCGAGGACGTCACCGGCCCCTACGACGTCATCGTCCGAGCCGAAGGACCCACCGTCGACGAGCTCGGCGCCCTCGTCGTCTCGAGCATCCAGTCCGTGCCCGGCATCACCCGGACGCTCACGTGTCCGATCGTCACGTTCTGATCGGCGGGGGCGTGCTCCTCACGCTCTTCCTCACCGGCTGCGCCGGCTCCTACGACGTCGACGAGTACCCCACAGTCAAGGGCACCAAGGTCGACTGCGAAGCGCTCCTCGCCGACGTCCCCCGCCGGGTCGCTGACCAGGAGAACCTCGATGTCCCGGGCCGGATCGCCGCGGCCTGGGGTGACCCGGCCATCATCCTGCGCTGCGGCGTGGAGAAGCCTGCGGCGCTCACGTCCACGTCACGATGCAACGTGGTCAGCGACGTGGGCTGGCTGGCCGACACCACCGCCGACGGCTACCTGTTCACGACCATCGGCCGGAAGTTCTACGTGAGCGTCGAGGTCCCGAAGGCCTACGATCCCGCGGCCGACGCCCTGGCCGACCTTGCGTCGACGGTCAAGAAGCACGACCCCGAGACGCGGCCCTGCGTGTAGCTAGCGCAGCCCCAGCGGACGGTCCAGCGCCAGCTGCAGCAGCCGGTCGACGAGCTCGGGGTAAGTGAGACCGCTCGCCTCCCACAGCAGTGGGAACATCGAGAACGGCGTGAACCCCGGCATGGTGTTGATCTCGTTGACGACGAGCTCGCCGTCCCCGTTGAGGAAGAAGTCGACCCGAGCCAGTCCTTCGCAGCCGATCGCCTCGAACGCCTGCACGGCGTAGGCGCGGATGCGGTCGGAGAGGACCTCAGGGATGTCGGCGGGGACGATGTTGGTGCTCGTGCCGTCGAGGTACTTGGCCTCGAAGTCGTAGAACTCGTGCGCGGTGCCGTCTTGGACCACGATCTCGCCCACGACGCTGGCGACCGCCGTGCCGTCGAGCTGCTGGATGACGCCGCACTCCAGCTCACGCTTGCCCCGAACCGCCGCCTCGACGAGCACCTTCGGGTCGAAGCCGCGGGCCTTCTCCACGGCAGACTCGAGCTCGTCCCAGCTGTCCACCATCATCACGCCCGAGCTGGAGCCGGCGCGCGCAGGCTTGACGAACACCGGCAAACCCAGCGCCTTGACGCGGGCGACGACCCGCGCACGCTCGAGCTCCCAGTCGCGGGGGTGCACTGTGACGTACGGGATCTGCGGCAGTCCGGACGCCGCGAACACGGTCTTGGTGAACGGCTTGTCCATGGCGACCGAGCTGGACAGGACGCCGGCGCCGACGTAGTGCACCCCCGCCATCTCGAACAGTCCCTGGATCGTTCCGTCCTCGCCCCACGGGCCGTGCAGGAGCGGGAGCACGACGTCGAAGTCCCTCAGGTCGTCCCAGGCGAACGGCGGCATCTCCGGCCGCACCGCGGGGAGTGTGCCGGCAGCCAGGTCCGGCCAGGAGGCCGTCTCGCGCACCCAGTCGCCGTCAAGGGTGATGCCGATCGGCGTGATGTCGAACCTGTCGTGATCGACCACCTGGAGGACGTTTGCCGCGGTCAGGCACGACACACCGTGTTCGCTGGAACGTCCGCCGAAAACGACGGCCAGGCGGAGCTGGGAGGTCGACGGGAGGCTCATTGCCGTGCACCTTACCGGTCAGGGCACAATGACCCCATGCACGGACACCGACTGTCTCCCGCGACCATCGCCGTCGGAGCCGGACGACCGGAACGCGTGCCGGGGGCCCCGTTCAACGCACCCATCACGCTCGCCTCGAACATGACGCCGGGGGGCAGCTCCGAGTACGCCCGCGACGGCAGTCCGACGTGGAACGCGTTCGAGACGGTCCTCGGCGAGCTCGAAGGTGGACAGGCGCTGGCGTTCGCCTCGGGCATCGCCGCGGCCACGGCGGTCTTCGACCTCGTGCCGGCCAAGGCGGCGGTGGTGGCCCCTCGACACGCCTACTCCGGAACACTCACCCAGCTCCGCGAGCGAGCCCGCCGCGGACTCATCGACCTCAGGCTCGTCGACGTGGACGACACCCGCGAGGTGCTGGACGCCGCCGCCGGCGCGGCTCTCGTCTGGATCGAGTCACCCACCAACCCGACCCTCGAGATCGCCGACATCGAGGCCATCAGCCACGCCGCCGCCGAGGCCGGCACCGCGGTGGCCGTCGACAACACCTTCGCCACCCCGCTGCGGCAGCGGCCGCTCGACCTCGGGGCCGACTTCGTCGTGCACTCGGCGTCCAAGCTGCTCGGCGGCCACAGCGACCTCGTGCTCGGTGCCGTCGTCACCAACAGCAACCGGGCCCTGCGCGCCCTCACCCTGCGGCGCACCAATCTGGGTTCGATCCCCGGCGCGATGGAGTGCTGGCTCGCCGCCCGCGGCATCCGCACGCTGCATGTTCGCCTCGATCGCGCCGAGCAGAACGCGCAAGAACTGCATCGTCGCCTGTCCGCGTCACGCGACATCCAGTACTCCCGCTATCCGGGGTTCGGCACGATCATCGCGTTCGAGGTCGTCGGTGGCGCCGAGATCGCTCAGAAGCTCACCGAGCAGAGCGAGGTCATCGCCTACTCCACCAGCCTGGGCGGCGTTGAGTCGTCGTGGGAACGTCGCCGCCGCCACTCCGCGGAGGCGAAGTCCGTGCCCGAAGGGCTGATCAGGTTCTCGGTCGGCATCGAGGACGTCGACGACATCTGGGCCGACATCGAACGCGCCCTGTCGACGCTCCGCCGGCACTGAGCGCCGGGCTCAGCTCGTGATCTCGGGCTTGGCCTCGCGGGAGATGAGCGCCTTGACCAGAGCCTGCGGGTCCATCCGACCCTCGATCAGCGCCGTCACGTGCTCCACGATGGGCATGTCGACGCCGTGCAGCTCCGCGAGCTCGTTCACGGACGCGCACGACTTGACGCCCTCGGCCACCTGACGCGTCTGCGCGGCCACCTCGTCGACGCTCATCCCCTGTCCGAGCTTCTCGCCGAACGTGCGGTTGCGCGAGAGCGGTGACGAGCAGGTGGCGACGAGATCGCCCATGCCGGCCAGACCGGAGAAGGTCGTCGGGTCGGCGCCGATGGCCGCGCCGAGGCGGGCGGTCTCGGCGAGACCTCGCGTGATGACGGTGGCTTTGCTGTTGTCGCCGAAACCGAGGCCGATGCAGACGCCGACCGCCAGCCCGATGATGTTCTTCGTGGTGCCGGCCAGCTCGCAGCCGATGACGTCGATGTTGGTGTAGGGCCGGAAGGCCTCGGTGTGGCAGAGCTTCTGCAGTCGCTCCGCGACCGAGACGTCCTCGCAGGCCACGACACTGGCGGCGGGCTCGCGGGCGGCGATCTCGCGGGCGAGGTTCGGCCCGCTGATCACGGCGACGCGGTCGGGACCGGCACCGGTGAGCTCGGCGATGACCTCGCTCATGCGCTTGTGGGTGCCGACCTCGATGCCCTTCATGAGGCTCACCATCACCGCATCCGACGGGATCGACGACCCCCACGTCTCGAGGTTGACACGCAGCTGCTGCGACGGCACTGCCAGCACCACGACCTCGGCGCCGTCGAGCGCCTCGGCGGGGTCGGCGTGGGCCGTGATCGCATCGGGGAGCACGACGCCGGGCAGGTAGTCGGCGTTCTCATGCGTCTCGTTGATGGCCCGGCAGAGCTCGGCACGACGACCCCAGAGGTGCACGTCGTTGCCGGCATCGGCGAGCACGAGCGCGAACGCCGAACCCCACGACCCGGCACCCATCACAGCGATCCGCGCCATCACAGCTCCTTCGGTTTCTTCGTGTGCTTGCCCACGGTGTGCACGTCGATGCGTGGCGTCGACGGAAGCTCGCCTCGGACCTCGGCCATCATCGCGGTCAAGGTGTCCATGAGCCGGTCGGTGGCGGTGCGCAGCACCTTCTCGTTCAGCTCCTGGCCCTCGAGGTCGGACAGGTCGATCGGGTCGCCCACCCGGATGTAGATCGTCTTGCGGGGTAGAAGGCGGGGCTTCTTGCTGTAGGGCCAGAGGATCTCCTCCGGTCCCCACTGCATGAGGGGCACCAGGGGCGCACCGGTGGAGAGGGCGACCCGAACGGCTCCGGTATAACCGCTCATGGGCCAGGCGGCGGGGTCACGGGTGATCGTTCCCTCCGGGTAGATCGTGACGACCTTGCCGTCGCGCACCGCGGCCTCGGCCGGGCCGAGCGAGTCCTTGGCGTTCGCGGTGCGACGGCGCACAGGGATCTGCTCGGCCGAGCGCAGGATGCCGCCGACGAGCTTCGAGGTCATCAGCGTGTCCTTGGCGAGGAACCGCGGGGTGACGCCGTGGTCGACCATGAAGTGCGAGATCAGGAACGGGTCGACGTGCGAGATGTGGTTCGGCGCCAGCACATAGCCGCCGCTTCGCGGAAGCTTCTCGGCACCCTTCCAGTCGCGCTTCGTCAGGACCATCAACAACGGTCGGAGGAAGAAGACGATCACCCGCGTGGTGCGGGGCAGGCCACTTCGGTCCATGGGGGCGAGCCTAGCCACCCGCCGGATCGCTCGCCTTCAGCCGCTCGGCCAGACCGGATGCGCGCTGCACCTGACGGCCGATCGCGTCACGGATCGCGGCTTCACTGCCGACGATGCGCACCTGGTCCTGGGCGCGCGTGACCGCCGTGTAGAACAGCTCGCGGGTGAGGAGCCGGGACTCCGTCGGCGGCATGACGACGCTGACGACCTTGGCCTGCGAGCCCTGCGACTTGTGCACCGTCATCGCGTGCATCGTCTGCACCTCCGGCAGGCGGGTGGTGGCCAGCTCGCGGGGACTTCCGCTGCCCGCCAGGGCGACCGCCAACCGGCCGTCGTTACGCAGCACGGTGACGCCCATGTCGCCGTTGAAGACGCCCAGCACGTGGTCGTTGGCCGTGACCAGAACGGGGCGTCCGGCGTACCACTCCTGGTAATGGACGACCCCAGTGACCTCGGAGACCAGGCGCTCCACCTCGCGGTTCCAGCCGTTGACGCCGTGACGGCCCTCCCGGTGCGCGCACAGGAGGCGGTGGTCGTCAAGCGCGTCGACGGCCGCGGCGGCGTCGCCGTCGACCGCTGCCGTGCGCACGCGGAGCGCGGCGTCGCGCACCTGGTGGCGGAAGCGGGTCATGGCCGCGACGTCCTCGGGGTCGAGCAGCTCGATCTCGTCGTGCCCGGCCCGCACCAGCTCCACCGCGGCGTCGGCGTCGCCGATGCGCAGTGCCTCGGCCAGTGCACCGATGTGCTGCCCGAACCGGTGGGTGGTGCGCAGCCGCGAGACCGGCCAGGTGGGATGGTGCTCGAGGCCGCGCACGATGTCGGCGAGCACCGCTCCAGCCTCGATCGAGGCAAGCTGGTCGGCATCGCCGACGAGGACGAGCCGCGCGGTGGGGCGCATCGCCTCGAGCAGCCGGGCCATGTGGGTGAGGGAGACCATCGACGTCTCGTCGACGACGACGACGTCGTGCGGCAGGCGGTCGTCGCGGTCGTGCCGGAACCGGACGCCGCTGCCGGGTCGCCACCCGAGCAACCGGTGCAGCGTGGTGGCCGGAACGGCGCCGAGTCGCTCGCGATCGACCGCTTCCAGCTGCCCGGTCGCCTCGGCAACCGCTTCCTGGAGCTTGGCGGCGGCCTTGGCGGTGGGCGCGCACATCGCGACGCGCGGTGCGCGCCCGGTGTGGATCTCGTGCTGCTCGGCCATCAGCGCCAGCAGGCCGGCGACGGTGGTGGTCTTGCCCGTGCCCGGGCCACCGGTGAGCACGGTGACCCAGCGCGCGGCCGCAGCTCTCGCCACCGCCCGCTGCTCCTCGTAACCCTCACCGGGGAAGGTCCGGTCGAGTCCGACCTCCAGTGCCGCCTCGTCGAGCGCCGGTGCCGGTCGGGCAAGCCGCGCGAGGAGGTCCGCGCAGACGTCCCCCTCCTCGCGCCAGTAGCGGTCGAGGTACAGCCGGCCCTCGTGCAGGCGGAGAGCGGACTCGCCGACGAACTGGCTCTCGGCCACCCTTTCGACCCAGCCGGAAGGTTCGGGCCACGGGAGCTCGACGTCGTCCTCGGCGGGGAGAGCCGCGACCGTCGCGAGGTCGACGCACACCGATCCGTTGCGGACGGCGCGGACGGCCAGGGCGGCGGCGAGCCGGACGTCGTCGCTCTCGACGCCCAGGAGCGAACCCAGCCGGGTGGCCACATGCACGTCGGCTGCCGACAGCACGTCGGCGCGATTGAACTCGGCCAGCAGGCCGCTGGCCTGCAACGCGAGTCGCCGGTCGTGGGGATCGTCGATCATCAGGCCACCTCCCGGGTCGAACCGGCGAGGAGCTCGGACAGCTCGGCGACCATCGCCGCCGGGGGCTGCCACGCGAAGACGCCGCAGGGTTGGCCGTCGACCTCGGGCGTCTCGGGACCGCACATACCGCGCACATAGAGGTAGAGGATGCCGCCGAGGTGTCGCTCCGGCTCGTAATCGGGCACCCTCCACCGCAGGAATCGGTGCAGAACGACCGAGTAGAGCAGCGCCTGCAGCGGGTAGTGCGAGTGCAGCATGGCGTCGGTCATCAGGGACTGGGTGTAGTCGAGGGCTGTGAGCGGCCGGTCGGGGTCGCCGAGCATGTTGGTCTTGTAGTCGACGACGACGTAACGGTGACCGGCCTCGGGATCCGGAACCCGCAGCACGACGTCGATCGACCCGCTCAGGTAGCCGCGCAGCACCTGGCCGCCCAGCAAGGGCGACTCGAGCTTGGCCGCGTAGGCCCGCATGGGGTCGTCGTCCGGCAGGTGGCGCCGCAGGACGTCGGCAACCTCGCGCAGGCGGGTGTCGCCCAGCCCAGTTCTGCCCAGATCAGCGTCGAGCCGATCGCCACCGACGAGCGGGAACTCGAAGTCGAGCTCGCACAACCGGTCCGTGACCGGAATGTCGACGAGCCTCAGTCCGTCGGCCAGCGGGCCGAGCGACGTCTGCTGCATCGGCACGAGCGCTTCGGCGAGATCGTCCACTGTCGCGTCGATGGGCCAGAAGCGCAGCTGCTCGGCGGCCTGCGTGCGGAGCTCGCCGAGGAGGTCGGCGGCCTGGGAGTCGGCGTTCTCCAGCACGCCGTGGACCATGGAGCCGAAGGTGGCGCCGGCGGGCAGTTCGTTCATGGGCGAGAGCGGGCCCACCGGGGGTGTCTCCGGGGTCGCGTCGGGCGTGACGTCTTCTTCCGGCTGGTCCTCGTCGACAGTGCCCGTCACCTCGGGCTCGGTGGCCGGGACCGGCTCGGTGCCCTGCTCCTCGATGCGAATCAGCCCGGAGTAGGAGGTGCGGCGCCACGCCGTGTCGATCGAGCGGTCGAACGGGCGGACCGCGAGGTCCTCGGCGCCAGACTCGAAGCTGACCGCTGGCGCCGGATCAGGGACCACCAGTTCGAGGTGGAGCGCGCCCGCCTGCTGCCATGCGCTCAGCGTGGTGCCGAGCTCGTGGTCGGACGGGATGTTCACCCGGTCGGGGACCACGGCGACGTCCGGTCCGCGCCCGAGCAGCAGCCGGCTGAGACCGGAGTTCGAGGCGTCCTTGCTCGGACCCCACCAGCAGACGACCTGCGACTGGGCCCGGGTGAGGGCGACGTAGGTGAGGCGCAGCTCCTCGGCCGCGTCCTCGGCCCGGGCCCGGGCACGGACCTCCTGAGACGCGTTGCCGCCGATGTCGAGCGTGCGCGTGCCGCCGTCGTGGTGGCGGTGGATCGTCGCGCGGTCGTCGAACCACCTGTTGAACAGCGTCGGCAGGTAGACGATCGGCCACTGCAGGCCTTTGCTGCGGTGGATGCTGACGACCTGCACCGCCGCCGCGTCGGTGTCGAGACGGCGGTTGCGCTCATCGGACTGCACGGCTCGGCGGCGTTCACGCCGGAGCCACTCCAACAAGGCCGGGAGGCCGAGCCGCTCCCGGTGGGCGACGTCGTGCAGCGCCTCGGCGACGTGGTTCAGGTCGGTGAGCATTCGCTCGCCTTCCGGCTGCGCGAGCACCCGCTCGGCCAGGCCCCCGGCGGCGATCGCCTCGTGAACGGCGGCGATGCCACGCGCCCTGAACAGGTCGAGCCAGCCGCGGATCTGCTCGGCGATCGCGTCGGTGAGGTCGTCGCCACCGGCGTCGAGCGAGGCCGGTGTGTGCCCGACGAACGGACCGAGTGCCACGGCCCGCACGCGAGGCGTGCGCTGCTGCTCGAGGGCCTCGAGCAACGACAGCCACTCATCGCCGGCGCGTCCGAGCAGTACGTTCACCTGGTTGGTGTCGACGCTCGGAATGCCCCGAACGCGCAGGGCGTCGCGGAACAGGTCGACCTGCTTGAGGCTCTGCATGAGGATCGCGATGTCGCCGGCACGCACGGGTCGCACACCGTCGCCGGAGTCGAACGTGGCGCCCGAAGCGAGCAGTCGGGCGACGTCGTCGGCGAGGTCGTCGGCGATGCGCGACCGCAGCTCGCCGATGCCGATGCTCGGCACACCGGGGTCGGGCCGGACCACCCGCATCCGCAGCGGGGATGGCACCGGGAGCCCGGCGAGCCGGCTGCCGGCGTGGTGGGCCTCGACCGGGTGCACGGCGATGCGGGGATCGCCCAGCTCGGCGCGGTGCAGGAAGACCTGGAGCGCCTCGACCAGCGGGCCGTCGGAGCGGTGGTTGGTCGGCAGCGTCCGGCCATCGGTGGCCGTGCCGACGGCGTCGAGGTAGCTGAACACGTCGCCACCGCGGAAGGCGTAGATGGACTGTTTCGGGTCGCCGACGAGCACGAGCGTGGCGTGGCCGGAGAACGCGCGGTTGAGGACGCTCCACTGAACCGGGTCGGTGTCCTGGAACTCATCGACGAGGACGATCTTCCAACGCTGCCGCATGCGGTCGCGGGCCGGAGCATCCTCATCCTTGAGTGCCGCGGCGAGGCGCTCGAGCAGGTCGTCGAACGACAGGATGCCCAGGCGCTGCTTGCGACGGTCGAGCTCCGCGCGCACCGCCTCGCCGAAGCCGACGCGGGCCGCCGCCACACTGTCTGCTTCTGCATCGGACGGCCCGAGCACTGCCTGCGGGTCGTTGACCACCTTCGTGGCGAGGTCGCGAGCCGTCGCGTGGCTGAACGGCGGCTCGTCGGCGCCGTCCGCGAACCGCTGCAGGTAGAGGTCGTCGGTGACCTCGACGACCCGCTCGTCGAGGTTCTCGACCAGCGTCACGCGGGCGTCGGTGTCGCCGGCGACACCGAGTGACGTGAGCACCAGCTGGCAGAACTGGTGCGTGGTCGCGATGGTGGCGCCGTCGAAGTCGGCCAGCGCGTCGGCGATGCGCCGGCGGCGGAGTGCGATCTCTTCGTCGTCGCCCGTCGCGAGGTGGGCGAGCAGCCCGCCCAGGTCGCGCGCCGTGTGCGGGTCGGCGAGGGCTCGCTCGGCCTCGACGAGCTGGGCGCGGACACGTTCGCGCAGCTCCTGGCTGGCTGCGCGGCCGAACGTGATGACGAGCATCTCGGGCAGCGTGGCGACGCCTTCGGCGACGTAGCGGGTGACGAGCGCTCCGACCGTGAACGTCTTGCCGGTGCCGGCGCTGGCCTCGAGCACCGTGGTGCCGGTCGGCAGTGGTCCGAGGAGGGCGAACGGCTTCATGAGCGCTGCCCTCCCTCGAGGACGGGCTTCCAGAGCGTCAGCGCGAGCGCACCCAGGCGGGTGTTCTCGCCGTCGACGTCCTCACCGGCCTCCGGCGTTGCCGCCAGCAGGACGTCCAGCGAAGCGGCCGGTCCCCAGACGCGGACGTGGTGGGCGTCCTCGTTTTCCGGGAAGTTGCCCGACCACTCCTTCGCCGCCTCGCTGCGGCAGGCCTGGTCGTTGGCACCCCGGAGGCGCTGCTCGGCCCAGACGTGACCGGTCTTCAGCGGCAGCGGGAGCGGCTCGCGCATGCCGGCGTCGAGGAGACGCACCAGCTCACGGAGCCGCTCGAGGACGCCGTCGGGACGCTCGAAGACGGTGGTGACCGGCGGCTTTCCCTTGCGACCGCGGCCGATGGCACCGGCCGTCCACGCGCGGTCGGGCCACGCGCCACTCAGCGCGAGCAGCGAGATCCAGGCGTCGAGCTCGTGCTTCGGGCCGAGTCGCGAGTAGGTGGGCTTGACGATGCGGTCGCCGTGCACGCCGGTGACCGTGCCCACCAGCCGGCGCCCGTCGCCCAGGTCGACGTCGACATCGAGGGACGTGACGGACGTGGAGCCGATGGCCCGGGCTGCGACGGCACCCACCGGTGCGGCCTCGTCGCGGATCCGCTGGGCTTCGCGCCAGCCCAGCCGGCCGGGCGGGAGCTGACCACGACGCCACTCCATGCCGAGGGCGCTCTGCTCGTCGCGGCCACGCAGGCGATCGCGCAGCAGGCGCTCTCCCACGCCCCACTCGACGAGCCCGTCGATGGAGACGGGCAGGCCGTCGAGCACCTCCTTGCCCTCGTCGGGCAGGGTGATCTGCGCGCGTCGGCGCAGGAAGGCCCGGACCGGGTGGGCAGCGAACGCCAGCAAGTCCGCGAGGTCGACGTCCTCGACGGGTAGCGCGGGCAGAGCGGTGAATCCCTCGGGCACCCGGCGGTCGTCGGCGGCGGACCGGGCCCCGGCCAGCGAGGCCGCGTCGAACGAGAACGGTCGGGAGCCACCGAGGTCGCCGGGCACGAGGTTGCGGGGATCGAACGGCTGCAGCGGGTGATGACGCACGGCATGGTCTCGTCCGTCGGGGGCCGTGACGTCGAGGGCGTCGAGCAGCTCGCCGAGCGGCACGGCCGGCGGCCGGGGCTGTCCGGACGTCTCGTTGGCGCCGGTGTAGGTGACGACGAGGTGCTCACCGGCGGCGAGGACGGCGTCGAGCAGCAGCTGGCGGTCCTCGCTACGTGGATCGCGCTCTCCCGTCATCGGCGCGCGGGCCAGCGCGTCGTCGCCGTCGACGATGGTCGACCGCGGGAACACTCCGTCGTCGAGCCCCAGGAGGCAGACGACACGGTGCGGGACCGACCTCATCGGCACCATCGTGCAGACGGTCAGCGACCCGCTGCGGAAGTTGGCCCGCGTCGGACGGCCGGCCAGTCGCTCGGCCATCAGGGCACGCATGTCGGGGAGACGGAGCTCCGTGGTGTCGCCATGCTCGGCGCCGATGGCCGTGAGCTCGCGGTGCACCTGGCCGAGCTGCCACTCCTCGCCCCACGCGGCCGCCGCCAGCGCGTCGACGCCGTCGCGCAGCGCGTCGAGCCAGTGCCCGACCGGGTGGCTGCCGCTGAGGCGATCGGTCACGTGCTGCAGCCGGTCGACGAGCTCGGCCACCCGTCCGGCGAGGTCGATGGAGTTGGAGCCGACGTCGTCGAGCGGCAGGACGGTGTCGAACCAGCGCTCGGCGTCGTCGGAGACGGCGACACCCGCGAGGATGCGGTCGAGGCCGAGCCGCCACGTGTTGTTGACCTGGTGCAGCCCGAACGGTTTGCGGTGGACGGCGTCGAACGCCCAGCGCACGCCGGCTTCCTCGACCCATCGACCGATGGTCTCGAGGTCGTCCTCGGAGAAGCCGAACCTGCGGCGGACCGGTTCGGTGGCCACGAGGTCGAGCACCCGGCTGGCCTCAACCCGTCCGTCGGCGAGGTCGAGCAACGACCCGACGACCGACATCAGCGGGTTGGTCTGGGTGAGCGAGCGGTCGGCGAGCCGGACCTGCAGCCGGTGACCCGGGTGCCACCGCTCGGCGGTGCGGGTGGACGTGTCGCCCACGTCGCCGAGTCCGAACGCCGCCTCGACGAGCGGGGCGTAGGCCTCGATGTCGGGGCACATGACGAGGATGTCGCGTGGCTCGAGCGTCGGGTCGTCGGCGAGTAGGCCGAGCAGCACCTCGCGCAACACCTCCACCTGACGGGCCGGTCCGTGGCATCCATGCACCTGGACGCTGCGGTCGTGCGGGTCGATCGAACGTTGCGCCGGGTCGGGTCGTACATCGGCGGCGAGGTCGCGCTGGAGCAGTCCGAGCAGGGTAGCGGGCGCCTCGTCAAGCGGTGCGATCGCCGACGTCTCGTCGACGACCGGAGCGAGCGATCGCTGCAGCTCACGCAGGTCACGGCCGAGCGACGCGAGCAAAGGGTGGCCGACGCGTTCATGGGAGTTGTCGGCGCTACGCGGCACCGTCCCGGTCAGGTCGGCGAGCTCGTCCCACAGCACGGCCGAGGGATGCGGGAGCCAGACGTGAACGTCGCGGTGAGTGCCCAGCGCTCCGAGGAGCTCGATCTCGGTCGATGCGATGCGGGTGTGGCCGAACAGCGAGATCCGCGGCGGGAGGTCGGCCGCGGCGACGTCGGCCTTCAGCTGGCCGAGCACCAGCGCGTGACGCTCCGGCGGTGTCGGGCCGTCGATGCGTTGCGTGACATGACGCCACAGCTCGGGCTGCCACGCCAGGTCGGCGGCGATCGTGGCACCCGCGCCGTCGGAGTCGTTGCCCTGTTCCCACGCGGTCAGCAGCGCCGGCCGCTGGGTGGCGTAGGAAGCGAACAGCCCCGCCAGGCGACGCGCGAGGGCGAAGCGGCGGCCAGCCCGAATCTCCGCCTCGTCGCCAGTGCGGTCGCGCCCGAGGTGGCGGTCGAGCGTGATGCACCACGGCTCGCCGGCGTGGTCGTCGATCGCGGCCAGCACGGCCCACACGAGATTGTGCGGTGCCCACGGGTCGTCCGGCCCGACGCCCAGCACCTCCGAGACCAGTGAGTGTGGGGTGCGGAACTCCACCCCCGCACACACGCCGTCGTCGCCGGCGCCGAGCCCGAGGTGGTGCGACAGGCGCTGGCTGAGCCATCGCTCGATGCCGCGAGCCGGCACGAGCACCAGCTCCGAGGCGAAGGGGTCGGCCAGCGGCTCGCGCAGGACGTTGGCGAGCGCGTCGGCGAGGAGGTCGGCGCGTGGAGCGCGATGCAGATGGAGCGGCACGGTGCGCCAGACTCTACGACGCTGCACCCACACGGGGAGGCCGCAGTAGCCTGAACCCATGCAGGGCACCGTGGCCACCTACGACCCGGTCTCCCGTTCGGGCGACCTCCTCACCGACGACGGGCTGCGTCTTCGCTTCGGCGGCGACACGCTTGCCGAGCACATCCGGCACCTGCGCCTCGGTCAACGGGTGCACGTCGACGCCGACGATCAAGGGGTCACGGGCATCCGATTGTGGTGAGATATGCGCCATGGGACTCATCCCCGGTAACCCCGCCCAGATCCTGAACCGCGCCGACAAGGTCCTCGGCACCGTCGACGGAACCCTCGGACGTGTCGACGGCACGCTCAGCTCGGTCGACGGGACTCTCACCACCGTCGACAGCACTCTGTCGGACGTGAGCACCACGCTCACCACGGTCGAGAAGACCCTCTCCGAGACCCGGGCGACCCTCGACGAGACGAAGTCGACGCTCGCCGACGTGAAAGGTCTCCTCGAGCAGCTCGACTCAAAGCTCGACCTGCTCGAACAGGTCCCTCACCTCGTCCAGCAGCTCGACGAGGTGCACAGCGCTGTGACGAAAGGGACCGTGAAGAAGGGCTGATCCGGTCAGGCGAAGTGCCGCGCGAGCCGGCGGTGCCGGTGCGCGAAGAAGGCCGCGAAGACCTTGGCGAACAGCCCGGCCGACAGACGCATCAGTAGACGGGGCTCGAACGTGATCCGGTCGTGCACGCGGGTCACCGCGTCGCTCACGGGAGTCAAGGTCCGCTCGTGCTGCCACGACCTCATGCTGAGCATGGTCGACTTCTCGTGGAACGACCGGCCCGGTTCAATGGCGATGACGCTCAGGTGGTCGTAGTCGATCGGCAGGAGGCCGAACAGGCGGATCCAGGCCCGCCCGAGCGGCTTGCCCAACGGCAGGGTGTCGATGGTCATGTCCTCGGTCCCGCGCGGCATGGTCATCGTCATCCACGGCCGCATCTCGTCGTTGATGCCGTCCGGCGACACGACCCGCTCCCAGACCTGATCACAGGGGGCGGCGACCTCGGAGACCTGCTCCACCACCTGCGGCTTCATCGGCTCAGAGGGTCGCGGGCTTGATCGAGAGGCGCCCACTCTCGTAGGAGTCGATGTCGTCTGCGTGCGAGAGCGTGATGGCGATGTCATCGAGGCCCTCGAGCAGGCGCCCACGCGTATGGTCGTCGATCGTGAACGAGTCCTCGATCACGTCGACTCCGTCACCCGCCTTGATGGTGCGCGACTCGAGGTCGACGGTGATCTGGGCACCGGGCTCGGACTCGAGGAGGTCCCAGAGCCGCTGCACCACCTTCTCGTCGACCTCGGCGGCCAGCAGTCCGGACTTGCCGGAGTTGCTGCGGAAGATGTCGCCGAACCGCGGGCTGATGACGACCTTGAACCCGTAGTTCTGCAGGGCCCACACGGCGTGCTCGCGGGATGATCCGGTGCCGAAGTCCGGCCCCGCCACCAGCACGGTGGCGTCCTTGTAGGCGTCCTGGTTGAGCACGAACGACGGGTCGTTGCGCCAAGCGGCGAACAGCCCGTCCTCGAACCCGGTGCGCGTGACGCGCTTGAGGTAGACGGCCGGGATGATCTGGTCGGTGTCGACGTTGCTGCGCCGCAGCGGGATGCCGACGCCCGTGTGCGAGGTGAACTTGTCCATGTCAGGCCTCCAGCGGCGGTAGATCGTCCGGACCCGCCAGGTGTCCGAGCACGCCGGTGGCAACGGCGACCTCAGGTGAGACGAGGTGAGTGCGGCCGCCCTTGCCCTGACGACCCTCGAAGTTGCGGTTCGACGTCGACGCGGCGCGCTCACCCACCATGAGCTGATCGGGATTCATGCCGAGGCACATCGAGCACCCCGCGCCACGCCATTCGGCGCCGGCCTCCTTGAAGATGACGTCGAGGCCCTCCTCCTCGGCCTGCAAGCGGACGCGCACCGACCCCGGGACCACGAGGATGCGCGTGTCGTCGGCGACGTGCCGGCCCTTCATCAGAGAAGCCGCGGTGCGGAGGTCCTCCATGCGCCCGTTGGTGCACGAGCCGATGAAGACGGTGTCGACGTCGATCTCCCGCATCGGAGTGCCGGCAGTGAGTCCCATGTACTCCAACGCGCGCTCGGCGGCGATGCGCTCGTTGTCGTCCTCGAACGACGCCGGGTCGGGTACGGATCCGGACAACGGCACGCCCTGACCCGGGTTGGTGCCCCAAGTGACGAACGGGGCGACCGTCGATGCGTCGATCGTGACGACCTTGTCGAACTCGGCGTCGTCGTCCGTGGTGAGACTCGACCAGTAGGCGACGGCCTCGTCCCACTCCTGGCCCTGCGGGGCGTGCGGACGGCCCTGGATGTAGTCGAACGTCGTCTGATCGGGCGCAATGAGGCCGGCCTTGGCGCCCCACTCGATCGACATGTTGCAGATCGTCATGCGGGCTTCCATCGACAGCTTGCGGATGGCCTCACCGCGGTACTCCACGATGTAGCCCTGGCCGCCGCCGGTGGTCTCCTGCGTGATGAGCGCGAGGATGAGGTCCTTGGCGGTGGAGCCCTCGGGCAGCTCGCCCACGACGTCGACGGCCATCATCTTGGGTCGTGCCTGCGACAGCGACTGGGTGGCGAGCACGTGCTCGACCTCGCTGGTGCCGATGCCGAACGCGATCGCGCCGAACGCGCCGTGCGTGGACGTGTGGGAGTCTCCGCACACGATCGTCATGCCGGGCTGGGTGAGGCCGAGCTGCGGGCCGATGATGTGCACGATGCCCTGGTCGAGGTGGCCCATCGGGTAGAGCCGCACACCGAACTCCTCGGCGTTACGGCGCAACGTCTCGACCTGCGTACGAGAGACCGGGTCGGCGATCGGCTTGTCGAGGTCGGTCGTCGGGATGTTGTGGTCCTCGGTGGCGAGCGTCAGGTCCGGACGTCGCACCTGCCGGCCGGCCAGGCGCAGACCGTCGAAGGCCTGCGGGCTCGTGACCTCGTGGATGAGGTGGAGGTCGATGTACAGGAGGTCCGGCTCGCCGTCAGCGTGCCGGACGACATGGTCGTCCCAGATCTTCTCGGCCAGCGTCTTACCCATGACTCTGACCATAACAGTTGTGTCTCATGATGCGATACGGCAGTATCAGTGTATGGACAATTCCAGTGGCGTCGGCGTTCTCGACAAGGCCGCCCTCGTGCTCGCAGCGCTCGAACCGGGCCCGGCCACCCTCGCCGGCCTGGTCGCGAGCACCGGACTCGCCCGCCCCACGGCGCATCGTCTCGCCGTCGCCCTCGAGCACCATCGCCTGGTCGCACGCGACATGCAAGGACGCTTCACGCTCGGTCCCCGCCTCAGCGAGCTCGCGGCCGCCGCCGGCGAGGACCGCCTGCTCGCTGCCGCCGGGCCCGTCCTCGCGCGCCTGCGCGACATCACCGGCGAGTCCGCTCAGCTGTTCCGGCGTCAGGGCGACTTCCGTGTGTGTGTCGCCGCCGCCGACCGGCCCACCGGCCTGCGCGACTCCATCCCGGTCGGCAGCCAGCTGACGATGAACGCCGGCTCCGCGGCCCAGATCCTGCTCGCCTGGGAGGATCCGGAGCGGATGAACAAGGGCCTGCTCAAGTCGACGTTCTCCGCCGCCGAGCTGTCGGCCGTCCGCCGCCGCGGCTGGGCCCAGAGCGTCGGCGAGCGCGAGACGGGCGTCGGATCCGTATCCGCACCTGTCCGCTCCCCCTCCGGCAAGGTCGTCGCCGCCGTGTCGGTGTCCGGCCCGCTCGAGCGCTTGACCCGCCAGCCCGGACGCATGCACGCCCCGGCCGTCGCCGCCGCCGCCGAGCGGCTCAGCCAGGGGCTGCGCCGCAACGGTTGAGCAGATCAGAAGAGTCCGGGCCGCTCCAGTTCGAGCAGCAACTTCTTGCGCTCGATGCCGCCGGCGTAGCCGGTCAGCGTCCCATCGGCGCCGATGACGCGGTGGCACGGAACGAGGATCGGGATCGGGTTCGCTCCGTTGGCTGCACCGACGGCCCGGGAGATCACCGGCTCATACCCGAGTCGGCGCGCCACGTCGCCGTAGCTGGCGGTCTGGCCGAACGGGATGCGGCGCAGCTCGCCCCAGACCTTCTTCTGGAACTCCGTGCCGTCGCTGGCCAGGGGCAGGTCGAACGACGTGCGATCGCCGTCGAAGTACTCGTTCAACTGGCGCTCGGCCTCGTCGAGCAACGGGTCGGCCGCCTTGGTTCGCCGGGGCCGGGCGTCGAAGTCGATGGCCGTGATCAGGCCGGCGTTCGCGTGCAGGCGGAGACCGCCGATCGGCGAGTCCATCCATCGTGTGGTCATGTCGGGATCCTTTCGGTCTGGGCGGCGAGCCGCCACAGGTGAAGAGCGGCGTAGGAACGCCACGGTTGCCAGGTGGTGGTGCGCTCGGCGTCGATGCCGTGGTGGGTGAGCATGCGCCGGATGATGAGGTCGGTCTCGAGCATCACGTCGGGATGCCCGAAGCCCCGCATCACGATGTAGTCGGCCGTCCACGGGCCGATGCCGCGATGGGCCAGGAGTCGTTTGTGTGTGTCGTCTCGGTCGGCCCCCGGGTCGAGGTCGAGCTCCTCGGACGCCGCAGACCGCGCGACGCCGACCAGGGCCTGCGCCCGCGACCGCGGCATGCTCAGCTCGGTGTCGTCGGCGTCCGACATCGACTCCGCCGTCGCGAATGCATGGGTCAGCCCGTGCTGGGCGGCGAGGTCGAACGAGACCGGCGTGCCGTAGGTAGCGGCGAACCGACCGAGGATCGTGCGCGCCCCGGCAACCGACACCTGCTGGCCGACGATCGCGCGAACCGCGACCTCGAATCCGTCGACCTGCCCGGGAAGACGCAGTCCCGGGATCGCCTGCACGAGCGGAGCCAGGAGCGGGTCCGCGCCGAGCACATCCCCGATCGCGATCGGGTCGGCGTCGAGGTCGAGCAGGCGGCGGCAGCGCTCGACGGCCACGGCGGTGTCGCGCAGGTCGTGGAGCTCGAGCTCGGCATCGACGCGGTCGTCGTGCGGGGTGAGCCGGACGACGCCGAGTCCGTGCGGCAACCGCAGCACCCGCACGTAGACGTCGTCGGTGACGTGCTCGACGCCGGCGATGGCTCGGTCGCCGAGGAACTGCAGGAGCTCGGCCCGGGCGAACGGCCGGCGAACAGCAAGCCGGACGGTGAGCCGACCGGACGGCTTGGTGCGCCGGCGTCCTCGCATCTCCGTGGGCGACAGGGCGTACACGTGCCGGATGGAGTCGTTGAACTGGCGGATCGACGCGAACCCGGAGGCGAACGCGATGTCGGCCATCTTCATGTCCGTGGTCTCGATCAGCACGCGCGCGGACTGGGCGCGGCGGCTGCGAGCCAACGCCAACGGGCCGGCGCCCAGCTCGTCGGTGACCATGCGATTGACGTGGCGGGTGCTGAAACCGAGTCGTGACGCCAGCCCGTCGACACCCTCGCGCTCCACCACACCGTCACCGATGAGTCGCATGGCACGGGCCACGGCGTCGGCGCGCACGTTCCACTCCGGCGAACCGGGTGTCGTGTCGGGCCGGCAGCGGCGGCAAGCGCGGAAACCGGCGTCCTGGGCTGCCGCGGCGCTCGCGTAGAACTGCACGTTGCGCTGGTGCGGTGTCCTGGCCGGACAGGACGGGCGACAGTAGATGCCGGTGGTGCGGACGCCGGTGTAGAAGACGCCGTCGAAGCGCGCATCGCGCGACTTCACCGCCCGATAGCACCGTTCGTGGTCATCGATCATGTCTCCATCATGACGACCGCCGCCGACACTATCTAGCGGAAATCGGACATGCTCGTCCCCGAGATGTCACGGAGCTTGCAAGGCTCCCAGGATGGCGCCCATGGCGGCGAGACCGATCACGACATAGGCGGCGTTGATCGCCCAGAACTTGACCGACTTCGACTCGTAGATCGCGTTCTGGGCCATGATCGCCGCACCGATGCCGAAACCGGTGCCTGCGCCGATCTTGAGGCCGCAGGCCACGCCCTGCTCCTTGATCAGGAGTCCCAGCGTGATGGCGATGACGAGGCCGCAGATGAAGGACCCGATGAACATGATGGGCTGCGGTGAGCCCACGTCCGCCTCGGCGATGCCCATCTCGGCACGCCACATCTTGCCGAACAGCACCGTGTACCAGAGGCCCCCGATGAAGAAGAAGGTTAGCGAAGCAAGGATGACACCCAGAATCGACAGTTCGCTCATACCTCGAAGATACGCCGATGCCCTGCGTTTCAGCAGGACATCGGCGTGTGTTCGTTCTTGTAGCCCCGACGGGACTCCGTCACAGGCTCCTCCTCGAATCACTGTGCTCGATACAGAATGCGCGCCCACGCGCACGCATGACGGCGCCCGCCCAATGGAGACCCTCGGGTGGGCGCCGCATTCTGTAGCCCCGACGGGATTCGAACCCGCGCTACCGCCTTGAGAGTTGAAACCCAGCCTGATGGGTCGGTGATTGTCGTAGCTGCTTTTCACTGATATTTCCGGCCTATCGCGGCATCTCAGTGTTGGACGCTGACGGCAGACGTCGACGATTCTTGGTCCTCTTGTTGCCCCACTGTTGCCCGAGACGAAGCTCTGCGTCTTGAGGCACTGGTACTGCCTGTAGTACCATCGACTGGTGGCATCGATTGGCACGATTCTCGGGAAGATGCGGAACGCACCGGCAAATGTCAGATATGGAGATCTCCTCAAGGTCTGCGAGCACTTCTTTGGAGTGCCGCGCCAGAGCGGGAGTTCGCATGCCGTGTTCAAGACACCCTGGCCGGGTGACCCGCGGGTGAACATCCAGAACGACCACGGCAAGGCCAAGGCGTACCAAGTACGTCAAGTATTGAAAGCAATCGACAAGCTGGAAGGAGACCAGTGATGAACGCAATCAAGCCAACCGTCGACCATTACACCTTTCGAGTCTCGTGGTCCCTCGAAGACGGTGAACACGTCGCCACTGTGGCCGAGTTTCCTTCGCTGTCCTGGCTCGCTGCCGAGGCCAGCGAAGCGCTTACTGGCCTACTCACGCTCGTCAGGGAGGTTGTCGACGACATGGTTGCCAACGGCGAGGATCCACCCGAGGCGTTAGCCGAACGGAACTACTCCGGGCGTTTCAACCTCCGACTGCCACCCTCCGTTCATCGGCAGCTCGCCCTCGATGCAGCAGAACAAAACGTTAGCCTCAACCAGCTCGTTCTGAGCCGCCTTGTGAGCGCCGGCGACTAAGGATCCCTCAGCGCATACGATGCCAATGGCGGCGTCGCGTTCGGATGGTCTCCCCGAACCCACTGCCGAGCCGTGGCTAGAGCCGGGCGGGACGACGACTGCGCGCAGCTGCAAGGGTGTCGAGAAAGACCTGTCGTTGAAGGTTGCTCCCGCCAAGATCCTCGAGCCCAGGAAGGCTCGCCTCGAGCCGGACGACGGCGACGTCGAATTCACCACGCCCGAATGCGATCACGCCCTCGACGAGCGCGATTGCGGCAGGAGGGTTCTCGCCCTGTCGTGTGTATTCGATCAACTCGTTTTGGAGCTGGACATCCCCGCTCCCGGCGGCCGCGAGTGCGGCATAGCCGAGGTTCAACCGCGTCATCGGCACAGGACCCGCCATGACGGCGCGAAGCGCATTCGCACCCGCACCCCAGCGCTCTGGCCGGACCGCGACACCATGGAGCGTGCACCTCCACAGGAACGAAGCCGTCTCAAGCGGCACCTCACCCGCGTTGGCTCGACGAAAGGCCAGGTCGAGCTCGCCCAGCACAAGGTCGAACAAAGACAGGTGCCAGTTGAAGTGAATCCAGTGGACTCCATTCTTGTCGTAGTCGGCCATCCAGGACTCGAGTCGCACACGCCCTTCCTGATGGTGGCCCTCCTCGTAGTCGCAGTGCGTCACCGTGTGCATGGCCTGGCCGCTTCTCGGCTGAAGCGTCAGCGCCACCTCGGCGAGTGCCCGCGCTTCGGCCCCACGGCCCTGCTCGTTGATGACGTAGGCGCGATGGCTGAGCAGCCACCAGTCGTCTGCAGGGCACGAACGGGAGACCTTGTCCAGCAAGGCATCCGCCCTCAGATTGCCGTCCTTGCCACCGGCCAGCTTGAGCGAGTTCACAGCCAAGCCTGCCGCCAGCCGGTCAACCGGAAACCGAGCCAAGTGTTCTTCGCCCAAACTCGCGACCCGCCCGTGGTTGCCGCCTGCTGCCTCGACCAGCAGATTCAGGAGGCTGCGTTCACGCTCCGTCGACCGTCCCGCAAGTTGCCGCGCCGTTTCGAAGGCCCCGGCCGATCCTGATCTGTCGCCGGACATCTGCCGCATGTACCCCTCGAGGCCGTGTGGCAGGACGAACTCGGGATCGGCTTCCTTGGCCGCGTCCAAGGCTGGACGCACACCCCCCGAGTACGTGCCGACGCGATCGATGGCAGTGCACCAGTTCGCCGCCGCGAGCTCCGACGACGTGGCCAGCTCGTAGCCGAACTGGTCCACAACACCACGTTCAGTCGCGACGCTCACGGCTTGCCCTCGACGATGGACTTCTCGGGCACCTCAGCTGGCTTCTCGATGGGCTTCTCCCCCGGCTTCTCCTCCGGCTTCTCTTCCGGCTTCTCTTCGGGTTTGTCCGCCGGCTTTTCCTCCGGCTTGTCGGCCGGCTGGTCCTTGGGTTCGTCCTTCGGCGCGCCCGTGGGGTCACCCGAACTTGGCTGGTTGCCCGTGGACCCTTGATTGTCCGGATCGGCGGTGGGCTGCTGACCATCTGGCGACGGTGCCTTGTCTTCTTCGGTAGTCGCCGGAGTCGAGTCGTTCCCTCCCGGGGTCGTACCGCCTTCCTCACCGGTCGCTCCGTTGAAGAAGGTAAGTGCAGCGAACAAGGCGAGAGCCGCGACTCCCGCGCCCGAGGCGACCCACTGCCAAGTCGGACGGCTCCGCAGGAAACCACGGTGACCGTCGTCGGCGTACTCCGAACCCGACGGCATGACGACGGTGCAATTGGGAGTGACGATCCCGGTGTATGCAGAGTCGTCGGCGTACTCGCTGCCGGTGCGCAGCGCGTCGCACTGGATCTCGGTCTGGCCGGTGCTGTCGGCGTACTCCGAACCCGACGGCATGACGACGGTGCAATTGGGAGTGACGATCCCGGTATATGCGGCGTCGTCGGCGTACTCGCTGCCGGTGCGCAGCGCGTCGCACTGGATCTCGGTCTGGCCGGTGCTGTCGGCGTACTCCGAACCCGACGGCATGACGACGGTGCAATTGGGAGTGACGATCCCGGTGTATGCAGAGTCGTCGGCGTACTCGCTGCCGGTGCGCAGCGCGTCGCACTGGATCTCGGTCTGGCCGGTGCTGTCGGCGTACTCCGAACCCGACGGCATGACGACGGTGCAATTGGGAGTGACGATCCCGGTGTATGCAGAGTCGTCGGCGTACTCGCTGCCGGTGCGCAGCGCGTCGCACTGGATCTCGGTCTGCCCGGCACCGTCGGCGTACTCGTCCCCGGACGGCATCAGGTCGCACTGGATGTCGGTCTGCCCGGCACCGTCGGCGTACTCGTCCCCGGCCGGCGTATAGACGCCGCAATTGATCTCGGTCTGCCCGGCACCGTCGGCGTACTCGTTGCCGGCCGGCATGACGTCGTTGCACTGAACCTGGGTGTGCCCGGCGCCGTCGGCGTACTCGTCGCCGGCCGGCATCCCGTTGCACAAGATACCCGTCTGTCCGGCGCTACCGGCCTCGCCCTCACCGGAGCGGAAGCCGTTGTCCTGGATGCCGGCCTCGCCCTCACCGGAGTGGAAGCCGTTGTCCTGGATGCTGGCCTTGCCCTCACCGGAGTGGAAGCTGTTGTCCTGGATGCTGGCCTTGCTCTCACCGGAGTGGAAGCTGTTGTCCTGGATGCTGGCCTTGCCCTCACCGGAGTGGAAGCTGTTGTCCTGGATGCTGGCCTCGCCCTCACCGGAGTGGAAGCTGTCGTCCTGGATGCTGGCCTGTTCTGCGCTGTCGGCCGCCTGCGTTGGCGTGTGTTCGTTGTTCATGTCGCAAACATCCGCTCCGACCCGGAAGCCTCGCATCAGGGAGCCACCCTGATGTTTCGATTCACCCACCACCCAATGAACCGGGTAGATCGCGGCGACCGGCAATCTTGAGTTTGGAGTAGGCATGGCCGAGGTGAGTCTCGACGGTCTTCATCGTCACGAACAGGCTTTGGGCGATCTCGCGGTTGGTCATGCCGTCCGCGGCGAGCATGGCGACGCGGTACTCCGACGGGGTCAGGGACTCGACCCCAGATCGCACCAGGCTCCGGGGGCGGGCGCCGGTTGCGGCCAACTCTTCCTGTGCACGCTTGGCGTCCGGCTTGGCGCCCATCCGCACGCAGGCGTCCAGGGCGGCGCGCAATGGCTCGCGTGCTTCGCGGCGGCTGCCGGCGCGGCGCAACGCTGCCCCAAGCTCGAGCCGGGTCTTCGCCAGCTCGAGCGGGTAATTCGCAGCCGACAGAACCGATTCGCTTTCCCGAAGGAGGGCGAGACCGGATTCTCCGCCACGCACGACGCCCAGCGTCCGCAACGCCTGTCCGATCGGGCGTTCCTCGCCGAACCGCCGCGCGAGCTCCAGGTCCTCCTCCGCGAGTCGCTCGGCTTCGGCATCGTTGCCAAGCCGCTTATGCGCAGTTGCCGCGTCCGAGCGCCAGCGGGTCGCGGCGGCTCCGGTCAGGCCACATCGACCCATACGCTCGCCCGCTTCAAGAGCATCGGCGAGAGCATCCTCAGCGCTGCCCGAGAGGATCTGCAGGCGCGTTCTTGTCTCCATCAGGTGGGCGAAGTTGAAGCCCTCTGGCAAAGGGCCCGCCAACCCGTCGTGTTCGAGTTGGCGCCACGCTTCCTCAGGCTTGCCGAGAGCAACCAGAGCATCGACGGTCACTCTTGCGGCGATGGGGATCCCGATCGCGATCCCGTGGTCACGGCAGAGGCCGAGACACTCGTAGCTCATCGCCTCGGCGCGGGCGAGGTTGCCTTGGCGGAGCTCGGCGATCGCGAGAAAGGAAAGATACGCCGCGACGGGAAACGGTGCGCCAAGCGCTCGGGCACGTTGCAGGCGATCGTTTGCAACATGCCGAAGGGTGCCCAGCGCTCCGGTTTCGAACAAGGCGACCGAGACCGAAGCATCCCTTACTCCGCCAAGCATCGGGTCATCCCCGTCCGTCTCGAGTGCCAGTCGCTCGGCCAGTGCGCGAGCATGAGTTCCATCCTCACCACGCTGAACCAGGCGGTGTGCCATCGCCGCTTGCAGGTCACGTTGGGCAGCACTGTCTCCCTCCATATCGGCGCGCAGCCTGCCCAGACGGGCATCGAGCTCGTCAAGGTGCTCGCCGGTTCCGAACGTGAGAACGCCCGCCAAGTCCGCTTCGAGGCGCAGGCGCGTGGGGCCTGGCAAGTGTGTCTGTTCCAGTTCCTCGGTGGCCACCTCGATCGCGTCGTCTATCCGGTTCCCTTGCGTCAGTGAGTGAATGAGGCCTCGCACCAACTCAACCCTTTCGGTCGCCTCATCGACCAGGTCAAGCGCGTCACGGAATCGCTCGGGGGCGGTCTCCGATTGCCCCAAGGTCTCAGCCCACCCAAGCTCGGCCAGGAGCGCCCGTTGCGCGTCGCGATCCTGCACGTCATGAAGCGCACGTCGCAGATGCCGCGCGGCTCCCCCGGGTGCACCACGGGCCAGCGCCGTCTGGGCGGCGGCGCGGAGGCAGGCAACGTGCTGGGCGCGCTGCCGGGGCTCGATCCGGTGGAGGTGCGCAGCAGCACGCTCGGCGTCGCCGCCTGCGTCCAAGATCAAGTCGGCAGCCTGCTCGTGGAGTGCTGAGCGCTTGCCGCTCGGGATGTCGGCATAGACGGTCTCTCGGATGATCGGATGCAAGAAGTGCAGTCCGTCACGCTCGGCGAGGACGCCTCCCGCTTTGAGCTCGTCGGCGCTGGAGAGCGCGTCCGCCTCACTCAATCCGGCGATGGCAGATGCAATCGCGAGATCGGCGTGTTCACCGAGGATCGCAATCGCAATCGCCAGGACCTGAGCCTGTGGAGTCATCTGAGCCATCCGCCTGAAGACGCTGCGGGAGACCGTGGCCGGACTCGTGGCCTCGGCGCGTGGGGCGAACCGCTCACTGGGCTCGGCCCCCTCCGCCATAAGCGACCGGACGAGCTCATTCAGCAGGAAGGGGTTGCCCCCGCTCGCATGACGGCAGGCGTCGGCGAACGCCCCATCGGGCTTCGCATTGAAGACGCCAGCGACCAGACGCTCACAGTCCGCCGGTGCGAGCGGCGGTACTTCTGCCACCAGCACTCCCGGTTCTGCACGTGTCTCCTCGATCAGGTCCACAGGCGCTTCCGGCGCCGTCGATCGCGAGGAGGCGATCGCGACGATCGGCAGCCCGTCGATGCGGCGAGAAAGATAGTGCAGGAAGCGGAGCGACGGCTCGTCCGACCAGTGAGCGTCGTCGAAGACAAGAAGCAATGGACGAGACTCGGCGAGGTTGGCGCAAAGCCAGTAGAGCCCGTGCAAGAGAGGATAGAGGTCACCCGGACCAGGCCCGGCACCTGGAGCGTTGGCGCTCAAAACCACTTGCGCGGTCGCAGCGGCGCCAGCAAATGCGTGGTCGCGCTCCGTGGCCGGTAGCTTGCTGACATGCTCCTCACATAGCTGACGAACAACGCCGAAGGTGAACTCGCGCTCCAGTTCCGAGCCACGGCTTTCCAGCACAGCGAAGCCTCGTTCAACAGCGGTCGCGGCCGCGCTCTTCAGCAACGTGGTCTTTCCGATGCCTGGTGGTCCCTCGACGATCAGCACGCTTCCGACAGATTCGGCTGCCCCGTCGATCGCGCCCGCGATCAGGTCAAGCTCGCGGTCGCGTCCCAGTAACGGTCGGCCCACCCCGGCCCCTCTCCCGCTTGCCCCGGGCGGCCATTTTAGCCTCGTGTCACCGGCTCGGCGGTCGAAAATCGGGCCACGCCAACTGCGCGCGGCGTAGTTCGTCGCTGAGCTCCTCATTCCTGGTGTTGCCCGAGTGTTGCCCAAGCACAATTCGGTCCGGACATGACAGTGCCCTCTGACCGGCGTTTCCACTGGTCAGAGGGCATTTGTCGTTGTAGCCCCGACGGGATTCGAACCCGCGCTACCGCCTTGAGAGGGCGGCGTGCTAGGCCACTACACAACGGGGCCTCTGGTCGAATTCGACCGGATGAAACCGTATCAGAGCGGACCGCTCAGCCGAACGTCAGTCCGTGCTTCTCGATGATGGGCTCGGTGGCCTCCATGTCGGCCGTGCATCCGTACGGCTCGACCAACGGGCCCAGCTCGACGTCGTCCGTCGCGGTGTCGACGATGCGGAACATCTCTTCGAGACCACCGGGGCTGATGATCTCCAGCAGCCGCGCAGGTTCATCGGTCGCGTTCCAGAACGTGTGCCACTCCCCGCGGGGCTTGAACACCAGGTCGCCGACTTCGGCCACGATCTCCTCGTCGCCGGCCTTGATCGACACGCGGCCCTCGAGAATGAAGCTGAACTCGTCCTCGCGGGTGTGGATGTGCACCGGTGCCGCGATGGATCGCGGGGCCAGCAGGTGCTCGACGAGGGCGAAACCGCCACCCCAGTCCCTGGAGTCGATGAGGAACCGGTCACGACAGCCCAGGGGGGAACCGAGAGTCTCGCCCTCGCCTGCGCGGATGATTCGAGTTTTCATGCCCCCATCCTCGCCGCCGCGATGACCGACGGCCATTCCCCAAATCTGGTATGCCGGGGGTATGCAGACGCGCGCGGCACGGGAGAAGATCGAAGCCGCTGCGCGCGCCGGGTCGGATCTCATCACGATGTGGCGGGAGGTCGGACCAGTCCTGACTGAGGCTGTACCCCATTTCGAGGCACCGTGCTTCTTCACGGTCGACCCCACCTCGCTCCTGCCCACCAGTCATTTTCAGGAGGGACTCCCGGAGATCCCGGCGGAGTGGCTCGGGCGCGAGTACGCCCAGGACGACTACAACTCGATGAGCGACGTCCTGCGCTCACGCCTGGGCATAGGCACGCTCCATGACGCCACCGGCGGCAGACCCGAGCTGTCGACGAAGTACCACGAGGAGATGGAACCGTTCGGCTGCGACCAGGAGCTCCTGGTCGCGCTACGGACCAAGGACCAGCAGACGTGGGGCATGGTCGGTCTGTACCGGGAGATCGGCCGCCCGACGTTCTCCGCCGAGGAGATCACCCTGCTCCGGAGCCTGGCCCCAGTGCTCGCCGAGGGAGCCCGGCACGGGCTGCTGCTGGGTCAGGCGCGCGAGCCCGACCTCGCCGATGCGCCCGGGATGGTGCTCCTGAACACCGAGTTCGCCGTCGAGTCCGCGACCCCGAACGCGTCGCGGTGGGTCGGCGAGCTCGGCGGATCACTCGAGTCGCTGCCTCCCGTCATCCTGGCGGTCGCCGGTCAAGCGCTGGGCGACAGAACCGCATCGGCCGTGGCGCGGGTTCGCGGGTCGAGCGGTCAGTGGCTCGTGGTTCACGGTGCTCGACTTGGCGACCGGAGCTCGACCGAGCACGTCTCGGTGATCGTCACGGCCGCACAGTCGACGCACTTGGCGCCGCTGTTGATGCATGCCCACGGCCTGACTCCCCGCGAGCAAGAGGTGACTCAGGTGATGCTGCACGGAGCATCGACCACGGCCGCGGCCAAGGAGCTCGCGATCTCCGAGGCGACGGTGCAACAGCATCTCAAGAGCATCTTCGACAAGACGGGCGTGCGAACCCGCGGCGAGCTGGTGAGCACCATCTTCCACAGCCACTACGAACCTCGGGTACGAGACAACGAATGGCGGACGACCGACGGAAAGGCCGCTCGACACGGCCCCAAACCCACGGAAAAAGCCCTCTGACGAGGGCTGGGAGGCGCTTGGCTGGGGTACTAGGACTCGAACCTAGAACGACGGCACCAGAAGCCGCTGTGTTGCCAATTACACCATACCCCAACGGTTCGGAGCGTCCCCGAAACCGAGTGCCGACTTTACCCGACAGCCGCCGCGCCACCCAAACGGGCCAAGGTCGTGTCGCGGCCGAGCAGCTCGAGGGACTCGAACAGCGGCGGCGATACGCGACTGCCGGTCGCTGCCACCCTGACCGGCCCGAACGCGACCCGCGGCTTGAGGCCGAGGCCGTCGATCAACGCGCCGCGAAGAGCTCCCTCGATGGCCTCGGTGGTCCACTCCCCCAGCGCCTCCAGTGCCTCGTGAGCGATGCGCACCACCTCGAGCCCGGCGTCGTCGAGCTGCTTGGCCCGGTCGCCCTCGTCAATCGCGAAGTCGTCGTCGGACACGAACAGGAACCGCAGCATGTCGACCGCCTCGGTCAGCAGCGTCATGCGCTCGTGCACGAGCGGCACGGCGGCATCGAGCAGCCCGGCCTGCTCGGCCGTCAGCGACGCGCCCACCAGTCCGGCCGACTGAAGGTAGGGCACGAGGCGCTCGCGGACCTCGGTGGTCGAGAGCAGACGCACGTGCGAGCCGTTGATGGCCTCGCACTTCTGCAGGTCGAACCGCGCGGGATTCGGGTTCACCCGGCCGATCTCGAACGCCTCGACCATCTCGTCGAGCGTGAAGATGTCACGGTCGTCGGCGATCGACCAACCGAGCAGCGCCAGGTAGTTGAGGAGGCCCTCGGGCAGGAAGCCCTGGTCGCGGTAGCCGAGGAGATTGGACTCCGGATCGCGCTTGGACAGCTTCTTGTTGCCGGCACCGGTGACGTACGGAAGGTGCCCGAACTCCGGCGTGATCCCGTCGCCCACGCCGATCTCGGCGAACGCCTCGTACAGCGCGATCTGTCGCGGGGTGGAGCTGAGCAGGTCCTCGCCGCGGAGCACGTGGGTCACACCCATCAGCGCGTCGTCGGTCGGATTGGTCAGCGTGTAGAGCGGCTGACCATTGGCACGGACGATGACGAAGTCCTGCACGTTCTCGGCGCCGAACGTGATGTCGCCGCGCACGAGGTCGGTGAACGTCCAGTCCTTCATCGGCATCGTGAACCTGATGACCGGCTCGCGACCCTCGGCCTCGAAGGTCTCTCGCTGCTCGGGGGTGAGGTCGCGGTGCAGGCCGTCGTAACCGCTCGGGCGACCCTCGGCGCGTGCCTGCTCGCGTCGCGCTTCCAATTCTTCGGCAGTGTCGTACGCCTTGTAGGCGAGCCCGGCGTCGAGGAGTCGCTGCGCGACGTCGGCGTACACGTCCATGCGCTCCGACTGGCGGTAGGGGCCGTTCGGGCCCCCGACCTCCGGGCCTTCGTCCCAGTCGAGGCCAAGCCAGTGCATGACGTCGACGAGCAGGTCGTAGGACTCCTCGGAGTCACGGCTGGCGTCGGTGTCCTCGATGCGGAACACGAACCGTCCGCCGTGATGACGGGCGAACGCCCAGCTGAACAGCGCCGTACGGGCCATGCCGACGTGAGGGTTCCCGGTTGGCGACGGGCAGAACCGCGTGACGACGGGTCTAGTCACGACTCATCACCCGGTTGGTGAGCGTGCCGATGCCCTCGATCGTCACGCTGACGGTGTCGCCGACGGCCATCGGCCCGACGCCGTCCGGGGTGCCGGTGAGGATGACGTCACCGGGCAGCAGCGTCATGAAGCTCGAGACGTACTCGACGATGTCGGGCACCGAGAACACCATGTCGGACGTGCGACCGTCCTGCTTCGTCTCGCCCTCGAGATCCGTGGTGATGGCGAGGTTCGCCGGGTCGAGCGACGTCTCGATCCAGGGGCCGAGCGGGCAGAACGTGTCGAAGCCCTTGGCTCGGGCCCACTGACCGTCCTTGGCTTGCAGGTCGCGAGCGGTGACGTCGTTGGCGACGGTGTAGCCGAAGATCACCTTGGCGGCGTCGGCGGCCGAGATGTCGCGGCAGATGCGACCGATGACGACCGCGAGCTCGCCCTCGTAGTGCACGTCGGAGCTCTGCTCGGGGTACAGGATCGGCTCACCCGGACCGATGACGCTGGTGTTGGGCTTGAGGAAGATCAGCGGCTCGTCGGGCACCTCTCCACCGAGCTCCGCCGCGTGGAGGGCGTAGTTCCTGCCCACGCAGACGACCTTGCTGCGCGGGATGACCGGCGCGAGCAGGCGCACGTCGTCCAGGGCCACTTTCTGGCCGGTGAGGTCGAGGCCCGCGTAGAGGGGATCGCCCTTCAGGACCGCGATGGTGGCCACGCCGTCGTCGTCGCCGATGACACCGAACTGGGGATCGTCCTCCCCCGCGAACCTCGCAACACGCACGTCGTCGAGCGTATCGGGGTCAGGCGGTGCCGTAGCGACGGGTGCGCTGGGCGTACTCCTCGCAGGCGGCCCACAGGGCCAGACGGTCGACGTCGGGCCAGGCGATGTCAGTGAAGACGAGTTCGGCGTATGCGGACTGCCACAGCAAGAAGTTGCTGGTGCGCAGCTCCCCCGACGTGCGCCAGAACAGGTCGACGTCGGGCATGTCGGGCTCGTCGAGGTAGCGGGCGAACGTGCGCTCGGTGACGCGGCCGGGGTCGACCCGGCCGGCGGCGGCGTCGCGGGCGAGCGCCGCGGCGGCGTCGGCGATCTCGGCCCGGCCGCCGTAGTTGACGCACATCGTGAGGGTGAGAACGGTGTTGCGGTGGGTCATCTCCTCGGCCGTCTCGAGCTCCTTGATGACGGAGCGCCACAGCCGTGGGCGCCGGCCGGCCCAGCGGACCCGGACGCCCAGATCGTGCATCTGGTCGCGGCGGCGGCGGACGACGTCACGGTTGAATCCCATGAGGAAGCGCACCTCGTCGGGTGAGCGCTTCCAGTTCTCGGTGGAGAACGCGTAAACCGAGACCGCGCTGATGCCGATCTCGATGGCACCCTCGACGACGTCGAGGAGCGCGAACTCGCCCCTCTCGTGGCCGGCGGTGCGCGGCAGTCCGCGGGCCTCGGCCCAGCGGCCGTTGCCGTCCATGACGATGGCCACATGCTTCGGCACCCGGTCGGTGGGGAGCTTGGGAGGCTTGGCTCCTGACGGATGGGGGTCAGGTCGTCGTGGCGTCGCCATCAGCGATCGACGTGGCTGAGGGAGCGCAGGCCACGCTCGAGGTGCCACGAGAGGTAGGCGGCGACGATGCTGCTCGCCTCACGGCGCGAGCGCTCATCGGCGGTGGCCGCCGACTCCCAGTCGCCGCTGAGCAGCGAGGCCAGGAGCGAGACCGTGAACGGCGAGGGTGCGGCGGAGCCGGGTACTCGGCACGTGTGGCAGAGCATGCCGCCCGACGGGGCGTGGAAGTCGCGGTGCGGGCCCGGCGCCCCACATCGCGCGCACGCTTCGAAGCTCGGCGCGTACCCCGCGACCGCGAGCGCTCGCAGTTGGTAGGAGTCGAGAATCAGGCCCGGTGATCGATCATCCGTGGTCGTGAGGGCACGGAGGGCGACGACGAGCAGCTGGAGCTGCTGCACCGCCGGCTCGCCGTCGTCGTGGACGAGCCGCTCGGCGGTCTCGAGCATCGCGGTGCCGGCGGTGTACGCCGGATAGTCGCCACCGAGGTCGCGGGCGAACGCGGAGATCGTCTCGACCTGAGTGATGATGTCGAGGCTGCGCCCCTCGGCGAGCTGGAGGTCGACGTGCATGAACGGCTCGAGCCGGCCGCCGAAGCGTGAGGTGGTCTTGCGGACTCCCTTGGCCGCGGCGCGGACGAGCCCCCGCTCACGCGTGAGCAGCGTGATGATGCGGTCGGCCTCGCCCAGCTTGTGGGTGCGCAGCACGACACCTTCGTCACGGTAGAGGCTCACCCCACCATCGTGCCGCATCGCGAGGACAGCATGCGGCAGGTGTGACCTACGCCCGCGAAGTCTTTGCCGCAGCTGACCAACCGACGGGGATATCCTCGACCCATGACTCAGGCGGGATACTCCGACACCCCCCAGCTCGCCAAGCTCGGCATCGTTCCCGGTATCCGTCTGCGCCTGTTGGGCGCCGCTCCGGACTGGAGGTTCGCCGAGCCGCTCGAGGACGTCGAGGTGGTCACCGACGGACCGTGCGACGTCGCCCTCGTCTTCGTCCGCGCGCTCGTGGAACTGGACGCCGTCGTCCGGTGGGGCGAGCTGGTCTACCCGGCCGGCGCGGTCTGGGTGGCTTGGCCACGCAAGGCCGCCGGGCACGTCAGCGAGGTCGACGAGAACGCGGTCCGGGACGCCGCGCTCGCCGTCGGCATGGTGGACGTCAAGGTCGCGGCGATCAACGACGACTGGTCAGGCCTCAAGGTCGTCTGGCGCAAGGAGAACCGCACCGGGCGCATCTCCAAGTCGGCCATCCAGGACGCGCTGCGCGAAGAGAACTAATCGAGGCAGAACTCGTTGCCCTCGGGGTCGTGCATCGTGATGAAGCCGAACTCCATGGGCGGATCGGGTTCGACGCGGTAGGCGCGGCTGGCACCGAGACCCTCGAGCCTCGCGGCCTCGGCTTCGAGTGCGTTCATGCGCTCGTCGCCGACGAGGCCCGGTGCGGCGCGCACGTCGAGGTGCACCCGGTTCTTGACCGTCTTGCCCTCCGGCACCTGCTGGAAGAACACCCGCGGACCGTCGTCGTCGACGGGGAGGATCGCCGACTTGGAGTTCCACTGGTCCTGCGGAACGCCGAAGGCCTCGAGCGCCGCCTCCCACGAGTCGAATCCGTCCGGCGGCGGCTGCAGCTGGTAACCGAGCACGTCGGCCCAGAACCCGGCCAGCGCGGCCGGGTCGGCGCAGTCGAAGGTGACCTGAATGTCTTTGCTCATGGGCCTCACCGTGCCATGGCGGTCAGACGAATTCGACGCCCTGCGCGAGCGGCAGCTCGGTGGAGTAGTTAACCGTATTGGTGGCCCGGCGCATGTAGGCACGCCAGGCGTCCGAGCCGGACTCGCGGCCGCCGCCGGTGTCCTTCTCGCCACCGAACGCGCCGCCGATCTCGGCACCGGACGGGCCGATGTTGACGTTGGCGATGCCGCAGTCGGACCCGACGGCCGACACGAACGTCTCGGCCTCGCGCACGTCGAGCGTGAAGATCGACGACGACAAGCCCTGCGCCACGTCGTTGTGCAGGGCGATCGCCTCGTCGAAGTCCTGGTACGACAGCACGTACAGGACGGGGGCGAACGTCTCCGCCTTGACGATCTCGGTCTGCTTGGGCATGTCGACGATCGCCGGGTGGACGTAGTAGCCGCCTCCGGTCGAGTCGCTGGCCTCGACGGCTTGTGTGCCGCCGGTGACGAGGGTGCCGCCGTCGGACTGTGCCTGCGTGATGGCCGCGCCGAACGCCTCGAAGGCGTGCCCGTCGATCAGGGGCCCGACCAGGGTGGATGGCTCGAGCGGAGACCCGATGGGCAACGTCTCGTAGGCGGCGCGCAGCCGCGCGACGAGGTCGTCGCACACGGACTCGTGAGCGATGACCCGACGCAAGGACGTGCAGCGCTGCCCGGCGGTGCCGACCGCGGAGAAGACGATGCCTCGCACAGCGAGGTCGAGATCGGCACTCGGAGCGACGATGGCGGCGTTGTTGCCGCCGAGCTCGAGCAGGGAGCGACCGAGACGGGCGGCCACGCGGGGCGCGACCTCCTTGCCCATGCGCGTCGAGCCTGTGGCCGAGACGAGCGCGACGCGCGAGTCGTCGACCAGCGCCTCACCCACACCACGCTCGCCGAGGACGACGCTGGACAGGTGCTCGGGCGCGCCGACCCGGCGGGCCGCCTCCGCGAGGAGGGCCTGGCAAGCCAGAGCCGTGAGCAGCGTCTTCTCCGACGGCTTCCAGACGACGCTGTCGCCGCACACGAACGCGAGGGTGCTGTTCCACGACCATACCGCCACGGGGAAGTTGAACGCCGAGATGACGCCGACGACACCCAGCGGGTGCCACTGCTCCATCATCCGGTGACCGGGCCGCTCGGTGGCAATGGTCAGGCCGTGGAGCTGGCGCGAGAGCCCGACGGCCAGGTCGCAGATGTCGATCATCTCCTGCACCTCGCCGAGGCCCTCGGAGACGATCTTCCCGGCCTCGATGGACACCAGCGCGCCCAGATCGTCCTTGTGCTGGCGCAGCAGCTCACCGAGCTCCCGCACGAGCGCGCCGCGGACCGGTGCCGGCACGGTGCGCCAGATCTCGAACGCGGCGTGCGAGCGTCCGACCACGTCGGCGACCTCGCCCGCGGTATGAGCCCGGAGGCGGCCGATCTCCTGACCGTCGATCGGCGAAATGCATGGCAGGTCGCCATCGGGGACGAAGGGGTCGCCGGCGCCGAGACGCTCGAGGATGTCGCGCGTGCGGGCGGTGATGTCGGTCATCTCAGAGCCTTTCCGACTGGATGATCGTGGTGTGGTCGAACAGCCGTCCGGCCCGGGTGTCGAGGAGGTCGGCGAGGGCGATGTCCTCCTGCTTGATGAATCCGGCTCCTGGCAGGCGGCCGTCGGCGACCAGCTCGACGACGGCGACCGCGGAGGCCGCGGTGGTCCAGGAGATGGCCCGCCACACTCGGCCGCCGATCTCGACCGGCAGGTAGCCGCGCACGTAGTTCTCGCGGAACGGCGCAGCATCCTTGACGCCCTCGACGGCAGCGAGCAGATAGACGATGTCGTCGTTGACCGGCGGCTTGGCGTCGACGAGCAGGCTGCCGATGAGGTCACGCTGGTCGCGCAGGTTGAGCTCGTCGAACAGGAACTGCATCTGGCGGAAGTGACCTGGATAGCGCAGCGTCTTGTAGTCGAGCCGGTTGACACGGCCCTCGTAGGTCTCGCACATCGTGCCCAGACCGCCCGACGTGAGTGCCGCCTCGAGCTCGATGCCGCCGATCAGGACGCGTTCCCTCTCGGTCATGGCCGGCACCATCTGCCGACGGCCGGAGCGCAGCACCTCGCAGTCGTTGAGGTACTCGTTGACGACGCCTTCGGACGACCAGTTGAACGCGTAGCCCAGCAGGCCGACCGGGTTCTGCGGCAGCGCACCGACCTTGAGCTCGATGGACCTGATCTCGTCGAATCCCTCGGCGAGCGATGCGCCCACGATGCCGATGAGCCCCGGAGCGAGGCCGCACTGCGGCGCGAACGTCGCCTCGGGGTGTGCCGCCGAAAGCTCCAGGACGCGTTGGGTCGTGGGAACGTCCTCGGTCAGGTCGAAGTAGTGGACGCCCGCGTCGTCCGCCGCCTCGGCGACGGTGACGTTGAGGTGGTACGGCAGGCAGGAGACGACGGCGTCCACACCACGCAGCGAGTCGCGCAGCCCGGCGGGGTCGGTGACATCGAGCGGCCTGACCTCCAGCTCGAGGCCGTCGGCCGTGAGCACCGTGCGGGGCACGGCATCGAGCCCGACGACCTTGAACCCGGCATCGGCCAGCAGCAGGGCGACGAGCTCGCCGACCTTGCCGAGTCCGAAGACGGCCACCTGGTGGATGATGCGCGCCACGAAACCTCCTCACCCGCGGTGGGTCTCACCGCAGGAATCACCTCATGCCGCAGGGTATGACGGCCTCGGTGTCGATGCTATCTCGCCGACCGTCCGGTCGGTTCAGTCCCGGGGGTGGTTGACGGCGTGCGCACGGTTGGCGGCCGACACGATCGCCCGCAGGGACGCCATCACGATGTTCGCGTGGATGCCGACGCCCCAGACGACCGTGCCCGCGATGTCGCACTCGGTGTACGCGGCAGCGAGCGCGTTCTCGCCGGAGGAGAGGGCGTGCTCGCTGTAGTCGAGCACGCGGATCTCGTCGGACCCGGCATCACGCGCGCCACTGATGAACGCGTCGACCGGCCCCGTCCCCTCGCCCGCGAACGACGTCGGATGGCCGCGGATGAGCAGCTCGACCGCCTGCCGCTCGAGTCCCTCCGGCGACGTCTCCGAGCTGAAGGACACGAGGGAGAACGGGTCCTCCCGCGTGAGGTACTCCTCCTCGAACGCCTTCCAGATGACGTCTGGCTCGACCTCGCTGGACTCGCCCTCTGTCATCTCCTGCACGATGCGGCTGAACTCGATCTGCAGACGCCGCGGCAGGTCGAGCTGGTGCTCGGCCTTGAGGATGTACGCGACGCCGCCCTTGCCGGACTGGCTGTTGACCCGGATGACCGCCTCGTACGTGCGGCCGACGTCGTGCGGGTCGATCGGCAGATACGGCGCCTCCCACTCGATCTCGCGGACGTCGATGCCTTGCTCGTCCGCCCGTCGCTCGAGGTCCTCCAGGCCCTTCTTGATCGCGTCCTGGTGCGAGCCGGAGAACGCGGTGTAGACGAGGTCGCCCGCGTACGGGTGACGTGGGTGCACCGGCAAGTTGGTGCAGTACTCGACCGTGCGCCGGATCTCGTCGATGTCGGAGAAGTCGATCAGCGGGTCGATGCCCTGGCTGAACAGGTTCAGGCCCAGGGTCACCAGGTCGACGTTGCCCGTGCGCTCGCCGTGGCCGAACAGGCAGCCCTCGACGCGATCGGCGCCGGCCATCATGGCCAGCTCGGTGGCAGCGACGGCGGTGCCGCGGTCGTTGTGCGGGTGCAGCGACACCGCGGCGTGCTCGCGGTGGTTGATGTTCCGGCTGAACCACTCGATCTGGTCGGCGTAGACGTTCGGCGTGGCCATCTCGACCGTCGCCGGCAGGTTGAGGATGATCTCGCGCCCGTCCTCCGGCTGCCAGACGTCCATCACCGCGTTGCAGACCTCGACGGAGAACTCGAGCTCGGTGCCGGTGAAGATCTCCGGGCTGTACTGGTAGCCGAACGCGGTGCCCGGCAGGAGCTCCTCCGCGTACTTCATGACCATCTCGGTGCCGCGCGTCGCGATCGCCCGGATGTCGTCGCGGGAGGCGTTGAAGACCACCCGGCGGAACAGCGGCGCCAGCGCGTTGTAGAGGTGCACGTTGGCCCTCGGGGCGCCGACCAGCGACTGGACGGTGCGCTCGATCAGGTCCTCGCGCGCCTGCGTGAGCACCGAGATCGTGACGTCGTCGGGGACGACGCCCTCCTCGATGAGCGACCGCACGAACGCGAAGTCGGTCTCGCTGGCCGATGGGAAGCCGACCTCGATCTCCTTGTACCCCATGCGCACGAGCAGGTCGAACATGCGGCGCTTGCGCACCTGCGTCATGGGGTCGATGAGGGCCTGGTTGCCGTCACGCAGGTCGGTCGACAGCCAACGCGGCGGCGCGGTGATGACGGCGGACGGCCAGGTGCGGTCGGGCAGGTCGATGGGCGTGAACGCGTGATAGCGCCCGAACGGCATGCCGGACGGCTGTTGGGGTGATACGGAATTGTTCTGCATGGGATCCTCGCGGTTCGTCGAACTCGTTCGTCTGGATGCGACCGGTCGTGACGAACTCCGCGCCGAGGGGCCCGGTCTAGAGGGCCTCGACGCGGCGGCGAAGGAGCAGGTTCGCGATCCGCATGGTCCCAGCATCGTAGCAAGACGGCCGGGCGCAGGGGAACCGTACGTGTCGATGCGCTCGCGGCCTACCCGTGTTCGTAGGATGAACCGTGTGACCCAGATCGAGCTCCCCGGGGGGCATCACTACGCCGTGATGTGGGGAATCCCCGACAACTACGCCGGCATGACCAACTCGATGCTGCACCGATCGCGTGCCTTCGTCGAGCTCACCGGCACCGACGTCACGATCCTCACCTACGAGCACCGCGACGACTACGACGTCGTCCGTAACCGCCTGAGAGAACGCGGCGCTTTGATCGACCGCATGCACATCGCCAACCTGTGGGAAGACCTCCGGGGCTGGGATGACGAGCAGCTCAAGGGGTCCGAGCCGACGTTCGCGCCGGGCGTGGAGTCGACGTTCGAGCCTCTCGGCGAGCGCGGCGACCACACGAGCGCTCTGATGCAAGTCCTCCGTGACGATGAGGGCATCGAACAGGTCGACTACTTCCGCGCCGACGGCACGATGCTCGGCTCCGACCGACGTCACATGCCGGGCGACGAGGAGCGGGCGTTCACGCTCTGCGACACCTCCGGCAACCCGCTCGGCGGCTGGCGGAGCATCTGGGACCTCTACTACTGCTGGCTCGACTCACTCCCCCGCGAGCCGGTCGCCTGGCTCATCGCCGACTCGAAGACGAGCGCCAACCACCTCGTCGACTACCACCGCAACGACGTCGTGACGCTGCACGTCGTCCACGGGTCTCATCTCGAGCCGGACAGCGGCCGCCCGATGGGGACGATCAGGTCGAGCCGCGAGTACGTCATGGATCGCCTCGACCAGTGGGACGGCGTCGTCTTCCTCACCCAGCAGCAGCTCGACGAGGTCGACACGCTCCTGGGATCGGGGCCCAACCGCTACGTCATCCCGCACGGACGCTTCGTCCCCAAGGAGCCGCCGAACCTCAAGCGCGCGAGCCGGCATGGCGTGATGCTCACCAGCCTCACCAAACGAAAGCAGATCTCCCACGCGATCAAGGCCATGACCCGCCTCGGACGGATGGGCCTCCGGCGCCCGACGCTCGACGTGTGGGGCGAGGGCCCGTACCAGGAGCGACTCCAGAAGGCGACCGAGAAGACCAACGCCGCGGTGAAGCTGCGCGGCTACTCCGACCAGGCCTGGAAGGAGTTCGACAAGTCCTCCTTCTCGCTGCTCACCAGCAGCAACGAGGCGTTCGGACTCGTGCTCGTCGAGAGCATGGGCCACGGCTGCATCCCGATCAGCTACGACATGCCGTACGGGCCGTCGGAGATCATCACCCACGGGGTCGACGGCTTCCTGGTCCAGGCGGACGACATCAACGGCCTCACCACCGAGATCCGGCGCATCGTTCGAGCCACGAGCACGGAGCTCGCGCCCATGCGTGAGGCCGCGTACCGCCGCGCCCTCGAGTTCAACGACGAGCACGTCACCGAGACGTGGGCCGCGGTCATGGAGAAGGCACTCGCCTCGAAGCACCGGGCATGACGGCACCCGTCATCGAGCTGCCCGACGGCGCTCTGTACACCCTCACCTGGTCGATCCCGCGCCAGTTCGGAGGGCTCACCAAGTCGCTGCTGCAGCGCTCGTGCCAGCTCGCCACGGCGTCCGGACGTGACGTCGTCGTCATCACCCTGGCCCCCCAGCCGAACCTCGATGAGGAGCGCGCGTCGCTGCGCGAGCGTGGGCTGCTGGTCGAGGGAGTCTCGATCCTCAACCTGTGGGAGGAGCTGGGCCGGGCCGAGGACGACGTCTGGGCCGATGCCCCGTTCGACCCGGGCATCGCGGCACCCGAGCTCCTCGGACCGGCCGACGACGTCGGCGAGTTCACGCGCCCCGACGGCAGCGTCATCGCCCGTCAGCACCAGCGGACGCTCGACGAGGCCGGCGTCCCGACCCGGCACCGCGACGACGTCCTCCGCACCGAGATCTGGAACCGCGACGGCACCTTCCGCGGAGGCTGGTACGGCGCCTGGCCGCTGTGGCGCTGGTGGCTCGACCGCGTCCTCACGAAGCCGGCTCACCTGGTCGTCGACAGCCCCAACGTGGCCGACTGCCTGGCCGCCGCACCCCTCGCCGGTGTCCCCACCACCTACGTGGTGCACAACAGCCACGTGTCAGGCACCCGCGAGGCACCCTACGGGCGGCTCGGTCGCTGGCGCTCGTTCACCATCACCCGGGGACACCGGTTCGATGCGGTCGTCTACCTGACCCATGCCCAGCACGACCATGTCGACCTGCTGTTCGGACCCCAGGACAACACCCACGTCGTACCCCACGCGATCGAGCTGGCGGCCGGCGAGCCCCAGCGCAGGAGGCCCGCCGGCCGCGGCATCGTCATGGCGAACCTCGAGGGGCGAAAGCGCATCCGGCACGCCGTCCGCGCCGTGGCCGCGGCGTCCCGTTCCGCTCCGTCGGTCGAGCTGAACATCTACGGCCGGGGTCCGGAGCACGACGCGGTGATGGCCGCGATCGAGGAGCTCGACGCCCCGGCCCGGCTCGAGGGTTATACGTCCGATCCCGCCGGCGCGTTCGCCGACTCTTCGTACATGCTCCTCACGAGCAGCCACGAGGGATTCGGCCTGGTGCTGGTCGAGTGCATGGCGGCCGGTTGCCTGCCCATCGCCTACGACATCGAGTACGGGCCGGCCGACATCGTGACCCACGGCGTCGACGGCTACCTCGTACCCCGGGCCGACGAGGAGGCGCTCGCCGCGACGGTCGCCGAGGTGGCCAACGCCTCCCGGCGCCGGCTGCGCCGCATGCGCAAGGCGGCTGCTCGTCGCGCCACGGACTTCCTCCCAGCTTCCGTGCTCCCGCTCTGGGGCCCGGTGCTCGAGGCCGCCGCCGAACGTGCCCGATCGCGCGTCGACCGACCTGAGCCCTCGCTCGACGAGGTGAAGGAGCTCGAGAGCGTGGCGGGCCTGTACCGGTATCCCGACCTCCGGCTCGAGGCCACCATCACCGACGTCACGTGGGACGAGCGCTCGGTGGCCACGGTGACCGTGTCCTGCGTCCTCGCCGATGCGGGAGCGCACACCGGCGCGCCTGAGGTCGACGTCGAGATCGTCCACCGCCCGACCGGAACCCGAAGCGCACCGCCGGCGGTCGACTCGCTGGAGTCCGACCCGTCGGACGAGCACCCGACGACGCGGCTGCGCTTCACCATCGACCCCTCAGCGGTGGAGCAACCGGCCGACCACGTGGTCGTTCTCCGCGCCCGTCTGGGGGCCGTCGACGTCCTCGACACACCGCAGCCCCTCCCCGACGCGCCGACCTGGCTCCCGCTGCCGGTCCCCTCGACGACCCGGCCGGTGCTCATCCCGGCCCGCCGCAGCGGTCTCCGCCTGGTCACGGCCGGACCTCGCGCGGCCGGTTCCGTCGAGCTGGGGCCCGACCACGTGCTGGTCGACGTCGCTGCCATCGCCGACGACGCGAAGATCCAGGCCGTGGAGGCGCAAGGGGTCGACGGGAGCACCACGATCGAGGCCGAGGGCATGCCCGATGGCCGTCACCGTCTGACCGTTGGGAACGACGGGCACTGGAAGATCCGCGCGCGCATTCACGGTCGCTGGCGCGATGTCGCCTGGCGCGGCCCGGAGCCCGTGCCCGGGGTCGACGGGCCGGTGCGCGTCGAGCTCAGCCCACGGGGCTACGTCCGCCTGCGTCGGGGCGAGGTCCCCGACCAGTCCGACTAGGGCAGGAGCACCTTAGCCACGATCATGTTGTGGTCCGACGGAATGGTGCCTTCGAGCTTGCCGCTGGAGTCGAGGTCGAGCACCGTCTCCCACGAGAGCGTCCGCATGCTGGTGGTGAAGATGTAGTCGAGATTGCTGCCGTTCTCGTTCGTCTCGAAGTGGGGCACCGTGCGGATGAAGCTGTTGAGCGAGTTGTAGTGCGCGCGGATCCGCTTCTCGACGGTGGCCTTCGACGAGACCTTGGGCGACTTGTACGTGTGACCGAGCGGGTCGACGTAACCGTGTGACACGACTTCGTCGTACGGGGCGTTCGCCGGAGTCGCATAGCGCGAGGAGTTGAAGTCGCCCACGACGAACGCCGCCACGCCGCTCGGCTTGCGCTTGGCGATCTCGGTCATCATCGCCTCGGTCTGCGACTTGCGGAGGTTGTAGTACTGCGACCCGTACTCGATGTGCGTCGTGGCGAAGAAGAACTTCTGACCGGAGTCCTTCTGCTCGAGCACCGCCCACGCCACGTAGCGCTCATTGCAGCCCGAGCACTGCGGCAGCTTCTTGGATCCCTGGGACACGAGCTCCGTCGTCGCGGTGTTGAAGAAGATCTTGGTGCCCTTCGACGCGCCGCGGTCCTGGTACTTGCAGCTCGACGGAGTGGTCGATTTCACGCAATTGTTGCGGTGCGGGTTCGTGACCTCGTAGGGCGTGCCGCCCGACCTGAGCCGGCTTCGCAGGTCCTCGAACTGCGCGAGGTCGATCTTCCTGCCGCCGGACACCAACCAGCCCTGCGACGCCTCCTGGATGCCGATGACGTCGGGCTTCTGCCGCAGGATGCTCGCCACGACCACGCCGCGGCGTTCTGACCACGGGCGCTCGAGGTTCTGCCCGGTGTAGCAGTTGGCGCACCGGATGTTGTACGAGGCGACGGTGAGCGGGCCCCCGTCCCCTGACGGCGGCGGCTCTTCGTCTCCGGCCGGCTTGACCGTCACGACCGGCGAGTAGCCGCTGAGGTTGAATCCGTCGTCGCTGATGACGCGCACCTTGGCGTAGTACGTCTTCGCCGCTGCCAGTCCCGTCGCGGTGCCGTCGGACTTCCAGAAGCGGATCGCCGTCTCGTCGGTCATGGCGGGGTTGTCGGCGATCAGGAGGCGGTAGCGCGGTGCCCCCGGCACGTCGGCCCAGTCGAACGACACCGACGTCGCGTCGCGCTTCGTCGACTTCAGCCCGGTGGGGACCGGGTACGACGTCCAGACCCGGACCGCGTCCGAGTACGCGCTCCGGTTGACGCCGTCGGCCGTGATGACCCGGACCTTGATGTAGTAGCCACGGCCCGGCTGGAGTCCCTGCACGGAATCGGCCGTGTCGGTGGAGCGCTGGAACGTCGCGTTCGACATCGACTCGCTCAAGCTGATCTGGAGCCGGTAGCGCTCGGCCTTCGGCACCGGTGTCCACGTCATCGAGATGCTGGTCGAGGAGGCAGCGACCTGCGCGAGCCCGGACGGGGAGGCGGACGGCCACTCGGCAGCGGCCACTGGGGCCGACAAACCGACCACCAGGGCCAGCGTGGCCATGGTGATGCCTGGGCGCAGGAGCGAGCGCATGTGTAGCCCCCCGGGGAAGATGTGACAGAAGTGACAAGAGTGGCTGAAGGGACTCTAGCCCGGTTTTGCATCCAGCGGCAGGGTTACGACGAAATCCGATCGCTCAGACGGGCACGAGCTCGTCGCCCGGGCGCACCGTGGCCGGGCGTGGCCCGAGCGAACGCGGCAGCAGGCGGGCCCGCCACCGATCTGCGCCGGGACTCCCGGCCCGGAGGGCAGCAGTCAGCTGCCGGGCGTCATCGATTGCGCCAGGGTCATGGCCGGATGCCGACTCTCGCGCGAAGCGCGCCAGCTCGACGCGGTGCAACAGCCGCTCGAGTGCGTCGGGGTCGACACCGGGACGCTCGCTCAGACGCGCAGCGAATCCTCGGGGCGTGTCGGTGACCGGCACGTCCAGCCCGAGGTCGAGCGCGACGTCCTCCAGCTCGTGCCACAACGGCACGGGTGAACGGGACGCCAGTCGGCGCCGGCGCCGGAGCTCGCGCAGGGCGCCCGGTGCGGCCAGGACCATCAGGACGACCGCGCCGGTCACCACGAAGGTGCGCGGCGCCGTGCCGTTTGCGGCGCCCGCGCCACCGTCGGTGTTCGCACCCTCGTTCCGCTCCCGTGCACTCGTCTGGCCGTTGGCCCCGTCCACCGGCTCCTCCGGCGTCGCCGTGTCCGGCTCGTCGAAGCGGGTGGCCGTCCCGATGCTCGTCGTCGGATCGAAGCGGACCCAGCCGGCCCCCTCGAAGAACAGCTCCGTCCAGGCATGCAGGTCGTCCGACGTGTTCGCGTACACCGTCTCGCCGTCCTCGACGCCCGTGATCCGACCGGGCGCGTAGCCGACGGCGATCCGCGACGGGATGCCGATCGTGCGTGCCATCACCGCCATCGCCGAGGCGAAGTGGACGCAATACCCCGCCTTGCGTTCGAGGAACTCCGCCACGACCCTCATGCCGTTGCCGTCGTAGTCGTCCGCCACGGGAGCGGTCTCGGAGTAGCGGAACTCACCGTTGCGCAGGAAGTCCTGCAGCGCCAGGGCCTTGTCGTAGTCCGAGGAGTCCGACGCCGTCACGTCGCGGGCCGTGTCGACGATCGAGGCCGGCACGTCGGCGGGAAGGGACACGAACGGACGCAGGCTGGGACCGATCACCGTCGTCATCCGCCGCATCTGATCGGCCGTCGGCGTGATCGTCAGGCTCGCGACGTTGTACGTCTGGCCCCGGGTGTCGGCGGTGTCGGACCGCACCGTCATGCCCATGCGCTCGTAGCGCCAGGCTCCCTCCAGCCCGTCGGTCTCCTGGGCGACGTACGGCACCGGCAGCATCGGGCTGTCGAGGCCCTCGATGGTGATGCGCGTCCTGTCCAGCTTTGTTTCGACCCCTTCGTCGAGACCGAGGTTGCCCTCGAACCGGTCCAACGGGAGGGACGCCCCGGGCCGCCAGGTTCTGCCGGTGAAGTCCCTCAGCGTCGCGACCTTGAGGTACAGCGGGTCGTCCGCGGTGGTCGTGTACGTCAGCGCGACGGTCGTCGACTTGCGTCGGAGATTCTGGCCGAGCTCGAGCATGGGGTTGATGCCGCGACCGAAGACGCCCGGAGGCGGCTTGCCCCAAGCGGCCGCGGCGGCGCGGATGTCGGGGGCGACGGCTGGCAGCACGAGCGCGCATCCCAGTGCCGCGACGGCGAGCACCACGGCTGGACCGTGCATGGCCAGGTTCCGTCGTCTGCGCAGGGTCGGCGTACCACTGCGCAGCAGCACGAGCCAGGGCACGGCGGCGACGACGAACAGCCAGAAGCCGGGAGTCCGGCCCGACACCATGGCCGGCACGACGAAGACGCCCAGCAGCAGCAGGCCGACCCAGGCCGCAGAGCGGCGCAGCTCGAGAAGCGCGTCGGCGACGACGACGAGCGCACCGAATGCGACGGCGAGGAGCAGCACGATGCCGCGTGCGGCCGCGACCGGCGCCTGCTCCTCCACGACGACCCTCCGGGCGTCGGCGACCAGATCGGACAGCGCGCCCACCGAACCGGGAGTCGGCAGGCCCGCCGCGAGCGTGTCCGGCACGAAGACCCAGGCGATCGTGACGAACAGGACGACGGCGGCGATGGGGGCGACGAGCCGCACGCCCATGGCGCGGAGCACCGCACAGGTCAGGATCGCCACGAGCGTCACCAGGATCGTGGTGATCCACCAGTCCCTGCCCTCGACGACCACGCGGTACCCGGCGGTCAGCACGAGCAGGCTGACGGCGACGAGCCCCCGGTCGAGCCATCGCGACGGGCGGGCCGAGACCCCAGGCCGGCCCTGGGCCCGATTCCTGGGAGGGTCAGCCCACAGCACGGCTCACCACCCGGTCGAAGGCGAGCCATCGCTCAGCCTGGTCGTCTTGCGTGCGGTAGGTGACGACGCTCCACCGTGTGCCGTCGAGCCGCGCGAGCGCCTCCGGCCGGGTGGCGTCCGCGACGAACGCGTGCACCGCGCTGGCGTGTCCCAGGACCCGGATCCAGTGCTCGGCGCGCTCAATGTCGAGGTGGCCCGTGACCAGCACGACCGACCGCTCCGGCGGTTCGACCGCGTCGATGTCGTGCTCCCCCGGCTCCACGACGGCGAGATCGAGCATCGCGTCGGACAGGGTGTCGTGGCCGTCACCGACGCGCCGGTCGATCGCCCGGTCGCTCGAGCGCAGCGCGACGATGCACTCTTCGCCCACGAGATGGGTTATGACGGACGCGGCTGCCACCACGCCCCACTCCAGCAGGGGCGAGTACTCCCAGTCGCCGACACGGTCACGGGCCGTGCCCAGCGTGGACGGGTCACAGTCCAGGTACACCGCGGCGCGCGGGTTCACCTGGCGCTCCTCCTGGCGGACCATCAGCTCGCCTCGATGCGCGGTGGCCTTCCAGTTAAGTCGTTTCACCGCGTCGCCCGGCAGGTACACCCGGGCGATCACGTCGTCGGCGCCGTTGCCGGCGTGCTGCGGAGCCGGGTGCCCCGACCCGTCGTCGGAGAGCCCGAGCGATCCGAGCGGTGCGAGCTCACGTCGGCGCGGGAGCACGATGACCGGGCTCGTGCCGGCGAGGCGGTGCCGGCGGCGGACGAGGCCGAACGGATCGACGGCTTCGAGCTCGAGCGGCCCGACGAGATGACGACCGCGTCGCTGCGCCTTCAGGCCGTAGGCGAGCACGAGGCCCGTGCGCCCGCGTCGCGTCCGCGGCAGCATCGGCAGGTGGCCCGTGGCGGCTCCGGCCAGGCCGAACGGCAGGTGATCGCTCCATCGCGATGCCGGCAGCGGCAGGCGCGCGAGGTTCACGAACCGCAGGGTGATCTGGGCGTCCAGATCGGGCTCGAGCACCGGCGGGGCGAACGTCCTGGTGACGCGCGCTCGCGGCGCCGCGACGAGCGCGTACACGCCGGCGAGCACCACGAGTCCGAGCAGCAGTCCGGTGGCGTCCAGGAGGGCCGGCAGCGACATCGCGGCGGCGAGGACGAAGCAGGCGACGGCGACGAACAGGCACCACCCGCCGCGACGGGTCAGCGCCAGTGAGCGCACCGTGGTCACGTCGGTCGGATCGCCCCGTCGGGCACCGGGGTCTCGGAGACGATGCGGTTCATGATGTCGTCCGCCCCGGCGGCGCCGCGATGGGCGATGAGGCGGTGCGGCAGGACCGAGGGCACCAGGGTGTCGACGTCGTCGGGCAGCACGTAATCGCGTCCGTGGACGGCGGCCAGGGCCTTGCTGGCCCGTACGAGCTGCAGCGTGGCCCGCGGGCTCGCCCCGAGACGGAGCTCGGGATCGGTTCGGGTGGCGCGCACGATGTCGATGGCATAGCGCTCGACGGCCGGGGACACGAAGACCGACCTGGCGGCGGCGATCATCGCGTGCAGCTGCTCGATGGAGGCGACGGCCTCCAGGTCGTCGTACGGGTTGGCGTCGTCGCGTCCGCGCACCATCTCCAGCTCGGCGTCGGAGTCGGGGTAGCCCATGGAGATGCGGGCCATGAAGCGGTCGCGCTGAGCTTCGGGAAGTGCGTACGTGCCCTCCATCTCGTACGGGTTCTGGGTGGCGACGACCGTGAACGGTGAGCCGAGGCGGTAGGTGGTGCCGTCGACGGTGACCTGCCGCTCTTCCATAGCCTCGAGCAACGCCGACTGGGTCTTGGGCGACGCCCGGTTGATCTCGTCGCCGATCACGATGTTCGCGAACACCGCGCCCGGCTTGAACTCGAACTCGCTCTCCCGGACGTTGAAGACCGAGACGCCGGTGATGTCCGACGGCAACAGGTCGGGGGTGAACTGGATGCGGCGCACCGAGCAGCTCACCGACCGCGCGAGGGCCTTCGCGAGAACGGTCTTGCCCACGCCGGGGACGTCCTCGATGAGAAGATGCCCCTCGGCCAGGAGGACGACGAGTGCCGTCTCGGCGACCTCATCCTTGCCGTCGATAACGAGCCCGATGTTGTCGACGATCGCAGCGGCCGACGCCTCGAGATCCATGCTCGATGGTAAGCACAGTCGTGGTCAGCGACCCCACGAAAGTGCGCTGACGAGGCAGTTCGGTGCGAGGACCCGGCCGACATCCGCCACTAACCTCGAGACATGGCACGTCTGCTCGTCGTCCACCACTCCCCCACCCGGGCGGTCTCGGCGCTCACCGAGGCGGTGGTGGCCGGCGCCCACGACGACGCGATCGAGGACGTCGAGGTCGTGGTCCGTGAGGCCCTCGACTGGGCCCGCGGCGACGCCGACCACGAGGACCTGGCAGCCGCCGACGGCTATGTCGTCGGAACCACGGCGAACTTCGGGTACATGTCGGGCGCCCTCAAGCACGTGTTCGACTCCACCTTCCTGCTGATCGGCGGAGCGCTGGACGACACCGGTGGAGGCGTGCCCGGACCAGGCCTCACTGCCGGACGCCCGTTCGGGCTCTATGTGCACGGACGCTACGACCCCACCGGGGCGGTGCGCTCGGTTCTGTCGATCACTGGCGCACTCGGCTGGAAGCAGGGGTACGACGTGCTCGAGGCGATGGGCGAGGTCACCGACGCCGACACCGAGGCCGCCTACGAGCTGGGGGCCACGATCGCCGCGCTCCTGACCGAGTAGCGACTGTCAGCGTTTGGCACGTGACCAGGCCAGGAGCCGGTCGACGGGCCAGGTCGTGACGATGCGGTCGAGCGGGAGCCCGAGCTCCTGCACGCGGGCGGCACCGTGGTCGAGGAAGTCGAGCTGGCCGGGCGCGTGGGCGTCCGAGTCGATGCTGAAGAGGCAGCCGGCATCGAGTGCGACGGCGATGAGCTTGTCGGGCGGGTCACGGCGCTCGGGACGGGAGTTGATCTCCACCGCGACGTCGTGCTCGGCGCACGCCGCGAACACCCGTTTCGCGTCGAACTGCGACTCCGGGCGCTTGCCACGCGAGCCCTCAACCAGCCGCCCGGTGCAGTGCCCGAGCACATTCGTCGCGGGATCGGCGACCGCCTTCAGCATGCGACGGGTCATCCCGATGCGATCCATCCGGAGCTTGGAGTGGACGCTCGCCACCACCACGTCGAGCCGGGCCAGCATCTCCGGCGTCTGGTCGAGCGAACCGTCCTCGTTGATGTCGACCTCGATCCCTCGCAGTAGTCGGAAGTCGTCGAGCGCGTCGTCGATCTCGGCCACGACGTCGAGCTGCTCGGCCAGGCGCTCGGCGCTCAACCCGTTGGCCACGGTGAGACGTGGCGAGTGGTCGGTGAGCGCCAGGTACTGGTGGCCGAGGCGCCGCGCCGTCGTCGCCATCTCGGCGATCGGCGATCCGCCGTCGGACCAGTCGGAATGGCTGTGCAGGTCGCCGAGCAGGGCCGCGCGGACCCCTTCGCCTCCGGTCGCGAGCGGACCATGCCCGCGGTCGCGGAGCGTGGCGAGGTATTCCGGTACCTCTCCGTCGAGCGTCTGGCTGATGACTTCGGCGCTGCGGTCACCCACGTCGGGGATGGCGGTCAGCCGGCCACGCCGCGCCTCAAGATCGTCGATTCCGGTGATCGCGGCAGCCGCCTTGCGGAACGCCTGGACCCGATACGTCGACGCACGCTCTCGCTCGAGCCAGAACGCGATCTCGCTGAGCGCCTCTGTCGGTTCCATGGCCCCATCGTGTCGCACGGCACGGATCGCTCACAGGCGTCGGCGGGTGAGGACGGTGGGAGTGGGGCTCTCGTAGGAGTGTCCGGTCGGGGTCTTCCAGACAACCGAGTCGCCATGCTCACTGACGCTCCACCCGGGTTGGTGCTTGAGCGTATGGCTGCGGCGACAGAGTCCTTGGCCGTTGTCGGTGGTGGTCACTCCGCCGTTCGCGTAGTCGGTGATGTGGTCGATGTCGCCGATCTGGCAGTCGCAGCCGGGCTGGCGGCACCGGTGCCGGTCGCGGGCTTTGATGAATCCGTTCATCGGTCCGTCGAACCTGCGACGTCGGGGGTCTCGACCGATCAGGGTGTGATCGAGCGGGTCGGTGATCAGTCGGCGGTAGAAGATCCGGTGGGCGCGGCCAATGAGGTCGTCGGCCAAGCCCGGGGTGATCGGACCGTAGCCGTCGAGCTCGGCCGGCTCGTCGTCGGCACCGAGCAGCGAGCCGGCGCTGACGGTGATGCCGATCTCGACGTCGAGGTTGTCGGCGTGGCTGATGCCGGTGACCCGCTCGACCAACGTCGCAGACATGATCTGCCCCATGGACCGTTCGTCGCCGGTCGCACGAAGCCCCTTGGCCCAGGAGGTCAGCACCCGGTGGACGGCGACCAGCTGCTCGGCCGGCCCGCGGACCTGCAGGATCGCGACGCCATCGACCTCAGGATGCAGGCTGACTCGCTGGTCGGCCCGGTTTCGCTCGGCCCGCGTGTGCGCCGCATCGGCATCAAGGGCGATCACATGGTGTCGAGCGAGCCGAGCGGCGCGGCCGGACGTCAGACCCGGCAGAGAGTCGGCGATCTCGGCATCCAGCACGATCCGGTCGTCGCGGTGCAACGCATCGGTCTCACGCACGATCGCGCGTGCGGTGGGCTCACTGATCTGGCCGGCCTCGAGTGCAGCGGCGGTCTGCGGCAGCTCGGCCAGCCCGACCGCCGTGCCGAACTGGGAGCCGGCCGCGCCCGGTGAGACGTTGCGGGCCATTGCGACCTCACCGATCACCGAGAGAGCCGGATCGGTGCTGCCGACCGACATCACGGCCATCCGCTCCTCGTACAGAGCGTTGACCTGCTGCAGCTGCCGGGCCTGCACGGCCCGGAGGATGCGTTCGTACGCGACGATCGCGTCGATGCGGGCCGCACCGAAGTCCAGCGGTGGGTCCGCATCGAAGTCGTGGGCGTCGATCGTCGAGAGCAGATCCTCCACCTCGACATCCTCGAACATGTGACCTATTTTAGTCGACGAACCGCAGGTCACACAAGGTTTCTTGCACAGGTTTCGGAGAATCGTAGGCTGGGCCCATGATCCGGAGACGCGTGGTCGTCAGCGGCCGGGTCCAGGGCGTGTTCTTCCGGGCCAGCTGTCGCGACGCCGCGCGCAACGCAGGAGTCTCCGGGTGGGTGTCGAACGAGGCGGACGGCACGGTGCACGCCGCGTTCGAGGGAGAGCCCGAGGCCGTCGACGCCTTGATCGCGTGGTGTCGTCACGGACCACCCCAGGCTGACGTCGCCGATGTCGTCGTCACCGAGGATGAGCCGCGCGGCGACCGGGGCTTCAGCGCCCGATGAGTCAGAACCCGAGCTTGCGCAGCTGCTTGGGGTCGCGCTGCCAGTCCTTGGCCACCTTCACGTGCAGGTCGAGGAACACCGGGCTGCCGAGGATGCGCTCGATCTGCGTCCGTGACGTCGTCCCGATCTCGCGCAGGCGGGACCCCTGGTGGCCGATGATGATGCCCTTCTGACTGTCTCTCTCCACGTAGACGCTGGCTCGGACGTCGACCAACGGCTTGCTCTCGGGACGATCGGGTCGGACCACCATTTCTTCGACCACGACGGCGAGTGAGTGTGGCATCTCGTCGTGCATGCCTTCCAGTGCGGCCTCTCGGATGACCTCGGCGACCAGGGTCTCCTCCGGCTCGTCGGTCAGCTGTCCCTCCGGGTACAGCGGCGGACCCTCGGGCAAGGTGGCGACCAGCAGGTCGGCGAGCAGCTGGACCTGGTCGCCGGCGACGGCCGAGACGGGCACCACCTCGCGCCAGGTGAGGCCGGCCTCGTCGCCGGCGCGCTGGATGGCCATCAGGTGCTCGGCCAGTCGGTCGGGCGACACCAGGTCGGTCTTGGTGGCGATGGCCAGCACCGGCTTGCGTCGCAGCCGTGCGATCTCGCGCACCAGGAAGCGGTCGCCCGGACCGATGCGCTCGTCAGCCGGCAGGCACAGCCCGACGGTGTCCACCTCGGACCAGGTAGCCCGCACCAGGTCGTTGAGCCGCTCCCCCAGCGTCGTGCGCGGCTTGTGCAGGCCGGGAGTGTCGACGAGCACGAGCTGGGCGTCCTCGCGGTGCACGAGCCCGCGGATGGCGTGGCGGGTGGTCTGCGGCTTGGACGACGTGATGGCGATCTTGTCGCCCACGATGGCGTTGGTCAGCGTCGACTTGCCGGTGTTGGGACGGCCGACGAAGCAGGCGAAGCCCGAGCGGAACGGCGTCACGAGGTCCCCGAGCGGCAGCTCGTCATGAAGCACGGACCGACACGATCGTGCCGTCGTCGTCGGCGACGTAGACCGGGACGTCGTCACCGGCGAGCTCACGAACCGTGCTGAGGTCGACGATCTCCCCTTGGTGACCCGACACCACGGCGCCGGCCTCCAGGCCCGTTGCGCCGGACGAGATCGCCATGGCCACGGCGAGGTCGAGCGCACTGATCTCCAGCGACGGCAGGGCCACCGACGCGGCGGTGTACGTGCGTCCGTCGAGGTCGCGAACCGCGGCACCGCGGGCCGCACGTGTGCGGGCGCGCGAGGTGCGGGCCAGGGTGACGAGCTTCTGGTCCTCAGGACTCAGCGTCATGCCCGGATCCGTCCGTCGAGGTCCCATGGGCCGAGGCTACCGACCGCGCCGGGTCGGCGACCCTGCTGACGTGGACGCGGCCGATGCGGTTGCGGCGTCCCGATGGCGCCTCCGCACGCAGCTCGAGCCCGGCGACCTCGACCGAGCTGCCCGGGATCGGCACCTTGCCGAGATGCTTGGCCAACAGGCCACCCACCGAGTCGACGTCGTCGTCGTCGATGCGGACCTCGAACAGGTCGGCCAGGTCGTCGACGTCGAAGCGCGGACTCAGCCGGTACGAGCCGTCGGCCAGCGCCTCGAGCTCGTCGGGCTCGCTGTCGTACTCGTCGGTGATCTCACCCACGATCTCCTCCAGGATGTCCTCGATCGTGACCATGCCCGCCGTGCCGCCGTACTCGTCGACGACGATCGCGACGTGGGTGCGCTGCGCCTGCATCTCCTTGAGGAGGTCGTCGGCGACCTTCGTGTCGGGGACGAAGAGGCACGGCCGCATGATCGAGTCGACCGTCTCGGTCGACTCCGCCGAGCGATTGTCGAAAACGCGCTTGGTGATGTCCTTCAGGTAAGCCATGCCCAGCACGTCGTCGAGATCGTTGTCGTCGATGACCGGGATCCGCGAGTAGCCGCTGCGCAGGCACAGCGACATCGCCTGGCGCAACGTCTTGGTGCCCTCGATGTACACCAGGTCGGTGCGCGGCACCATGACCTCGCGCACCACGGTGTCGTTCAGGTCGAAGACCGACTGGATCATCTTCGACTCGTCGGACTCGATGAGCGAGCTCGCGGCGGCGAGGTCCACGAGCTCGCGGACCTCGACCTCTGAGGCGAACGGCCCTTCACGGAACCCCTTGCCCGGTGTGAGTGCGTTGCCGACGACGATGAGCAGCCGCGGCAGCGGCCCGAGCAGCCGGGTCGCGCCGATGACCGGCAGCGCAGACGCGAGCGCGATCCGTTCGGCGTTCTGGCGGCCCAAGGTGCGGGGACCCACGCCGATCAGCACGTAGCTGACGACGACCATGATCACGACGGCGACCACGATCCGCATCCACAACCCGTCGATGCGGTTGGCCACCACGAGGGCGACGAGCACCACGCTCGCCGTCTCGCAGAACACCCGCAGCAGCAGCACGGAGTTGAGGTAGGGAGCCGGGTCGTCGAGGATCTCCCCGAGTCGCTCCGCTCCAGCCCGGTTCTCCTCGGTGAGCTCGTGCGCACGGGCCCGCGAGAACGACGACACCGCCGCATCGACGCTGGCCAGCACGCCCGCCGCCAGCGCCAGCAGGATCGACGAGATGACGAGCGGGACGATCACGAGGTGCTCGCGGGTTCTGGATCGCCACCCTGCTGCCACTCCAGCAGCAGCTGTCCCTGCACGCCGAACATCTCCTGGTGCTCGTCCGGCGTCGCGTGGTCGTAGCCGAGCAGGTGCAAGATCCCGTGGACGGTGAGCAGGTCGATCTCGTCGGACGTGCTGTGCCCGGCGGCCGGTGCCTGCTGGGCCGCGACCTGCGGGCACACGGCGATGTCACCGAGGTAGCCGGACTCCTGGTCGTCCGGCGCGTCCGCGACACCGGGCGTGAGCTCGTCCATCGGGAACGACAGCACGTCGGTGGGGCCGGTCTTGCCCATCCATTGCTGGTTCAGGACGGCCATCGTGTCGGCGTCGACGAGTCGGACGGTCAGCTCGGTGGCCGGGTGCAGCCGCATGCGACGCATGACGAACCGGCAGAGCTGGGTGAGGGCCGCGACGTCGGAGTCGGCCCCGGACTCATCGAGAACGTCGACGTTCATGGCCAGCATCGGATTGCGCGGGGCCATCGGCTTCGAACGTGTCGTAGGCGGCCACGATGCGCCCGACGAGCTTGTGACGCACGACGTCGTGGGACGTGAGTGTGGAGAAGTGGATGTCGTGCACGCCGTCGAGGATGTCGCGCACCACGCGGAGGCCGCTCTTGGCGCCGGTGGGCAGGTCGACCTGGGTGACATCGCCCGTGACGACCATCTTCGAGCCGAAACCCAGCCGGGTGAGGAACATCTTCATCTGCTCCTGCGTAGTGTTCTGGGCCTCGTCGAGGATGATGAACGAGTCGTTGAGCGTCCTGCCCCGCATGAAGGCCAGGGGCGCGACCTCGATGGTGCCGTTCGTGAGCAGCTTGGGGATCGACTCGGGGTCGATCATGTCGTGGAGGGCGTCGTAGAGCGGGCGCAGATAGGGGTCGATCTTCTCGCTCAGCGTGCCCGGCAGGTAGCCGAGCCGCTCCCCCGCCTCGACGGCGGGGCGCGTGAGGATGATGCGGGTGATCTCCTTGGCCTGCAGGGCCTGCACGGCCTTGGCCATCGCGAGGTACGTCTTGCCGGTGCCGGCGGGGCCGATGCTGAACACGACGGTGTGCTTGTCGATGGCGTCGACGTACCGCTTCTGGTTGAGCGTCTTCGGACGGATGGTGCGGCCGCGGTTCGACAGGATGTTGAGGCTCAGCACCTCGGCCGGACGTTCCTGTGTCTCGGCGCGGAGCATCGAGATGCTGCGTTCGACCAGCTCGCGGCTGAGGGCCTGCCCGGTGCGCACTATGGCCACGAGTTCATCCAGTAAGCGTTCAATCAAGGCCGCCTCGCCCGGCCGGCCGGTGACCGTGATGACGTTGCCGCGCGCGTGGATGCGCGCCTCGAACGAGGACTCGATCAGGCGGAGGAATTCATCGGCCGACCCGAAGAGGGCCACGGCGTCGACGCTCGCAGGGACGGTGAACGTGTGCGGCTTGTCGGTCATAGGCGGTGTCATGTGTGGTCAATTCTATCGGTCACCCGGGTGGCCAGCCCAATGAGCGACCAGCCAGCACGTGGGCGTGGCAGTGGAAGACCGTCTGGTTCGCCTCGGCGCCGGTGTTGAACACGAGCCGGTACGAGCCGCCGGCCTCGTCGGCGATGCGCCGCGCGAGCCGCAGCAGGTCGATGGTCGCCTCGGGCTCGGCCTCGGCCAGGCTGCCGATGTCGGGCTGGTGCACGCGCGGGATCACCAGCACGTGCGTGGGTGCCTGCGGGTTGACGTCGCGAAACGCCACCGCGTGGTCGGTCTCGGCCACGGTGTCGCTGGGGACGTCGCCGGCCACGATGGCGCAGAAGAGGCAGTCGTCGCTCATGGGACCTTTCTAGCGGAAGGCATCCTTGATGCGGCCGAACACGGTCTTGTGGGAGGCGCCGAGCCGGGCCTCGGGCCGCTCCTCGTTCCGGAACCGGGCGAGCTGCTGGAGCAGGTCGCGTTGTTCGTCGTCGAGCTGCTCGGGTGTCTCGACCAGCACCTGGACGACGAGGTCGCCGCGGCCGGGGCCGCGCAGACGCGGAACTCCCTGTCCGCGCACGGTGATGACGTCGCCGGACTGCGTGCCGGGCGTGATGTCGACGCCCACGGTGCCGCCAGCGTCGTCCTCGTGCTCCTGCAGGTCGGACTCCAGCGTCGGGAGGTCGAGGTGCGTGCCGAGCGCCGCCGCGGTCATCGGCACCGTGACCTGGCACCGCAGCTGGTCGCCCTTGCGCGAGTAGATCGGGTGGCGATTCACCTCGATCTCCACGTAGAGGTCGCCGGCCGGTCCGCCGCCGGGTCCGACCTCGCCCTCGCCCGAGAGCTGGATGCGCGTGCCCTGGTCGACGCCCGGCGGGATGGTGATGTTGAGTGACCGGCGCGAGCGGACCCGGCCGTCTCCCCCGCACTCGTGACACGGGTCGGGGATGACGGAGCCGTAGCCGTGGCACGTGGGGCACGGACGCGAGGTGCGGATGTCACCGAGCAGCGAGCGCTGAACGTGCTGGACGTCGCCGTGGCCGTGGCACGTGCCGCAGGTGACGGGTTCGGAGCCCTCGCGGGCGCCCGTCCCGTCGCACGTGGTGCAGACGACCGCGGTGTCGACCTTGAGGTCGTGGGTGACGCCGAACGCCGCCTCCGCGAGGTCGATCGACAGGCGCAGCAGGGCGTCCTGTCCTCGCTGGGTGCGCGAGCGGGGACCGCGAGCACTGCCCTGGCCGAAGAACGCGTCCATGATGTCGTCGAAGCTGAATCCCTGGCCGAACCCGTGGTGGGCGCCCCCGAGCGGGTTTCCGCCGCGGTCGTAGATCGACCGCTTCTGCGGGTCGGACAGCACCTCGTAGGCGACCGTGACTTCCTTGAAGCGGTCGGCCGCATCGGGTGCCTCGTTCACGTCGGGGTGGAGCTGACGCGCGAGACGGCGGTACGCCCGCTTGAGGTCGTCGGCACCGGCGTCGCGTCCGACGCCGAGCAGCTCGTAATAGTCCTGGGCCATTGATCCTCTGGTTCGTCAGCCGTCCGAGAGCAGTCGGCCGACGTAGCGGGCGACGGCGCCGACGGCGGCCATGGTTCCGGGGTAGTCCATGCGGGTGGGGCCGAGCGTGCCGAGCGTCGCCAGCGCCTGACCGTCGGCGCCGTAGGGCGAGGAGACGACGGCGGTGCCGACCAGGTTCTCGCTGCCGGTGTCGGCGCCGAAGCTCACGTGCGTGCCTGCCGTCGCCTCGCCGAGCAGGCGCAGCAGGACGACCTGCTCCTCGAGGGCTTCGAGCACCGGACGGATGGCGGTGTCGAAGTCGGAGCCGAAGCGAGCGAGGTTGGCCGTGCCACCGACCGCGATGCGCTCGTCGCTGTGCTCGTTGGAGAACACATGGGTGAGCGTCGTGACGATCGACGTGACGATCGGCCGGTCGGCCGGGGCGAACGTCTCGAGCAGCTCGGCGAGGCGCAGGGACGCCTCGGGCAGCCGCTCGCCGACGGTGGCGTTGGTGAGGTGGCTGCGCAGCTGCAGGATGAGCTGCTCCGACGGCGTCTCGACCAGCTCGACGATGCGCTGCTCGACCCGACCGCTGCTGGTGATGACCACGAGCAGCACCCGGGCGTTCTCGAGGGCGACGATCTCGATGTGGCGCACGGTCGAGCGGGTGAGCGAGGGGTACTGGACGATCGCGACCTGGTTGGTGAGCTGCGCCAGCACGCGGACACTGCGCTGCACGACGTCGTCGACGTCGACGGCGCCGGTGAGGAACGTCTCGATGGCCCGGCGCTCGGCCGCCGAGAGGGCCTTGACCGTGGCGAGACGGTCGACGAACATGCGGTAGCCCTTGTCGGTGGGCACCCGGCCGGCGCTCGTGTGCGGCTGCGCGATGTAGCCCTCGTCCTCGAGCACGGCCATGTCGTTGCGGATGGTGGCCGGGGACACGCCGAGGTGGTGGCGCTCGACCAGAGCCTTCGAGCCGACCGGTTCCTGGGTCGCGACGTAGTCCTCGACGATGGCGCGCAGCACGTCGAGCCGTCGGTCGTCCGACATGGGCACTCTTCTCTCTGCGCGTCGCGTTGGCACTCGCCAGGGGCAAGTGCCAGTCTAGCGAGATGGAGGGAATCGTCGCCGACGGCAACACGGTCGTCGTCACCGGCGACGAACGCACCCTCACCTACGGACCACGGCTGGTCACGCTCTCCGACGGCACGAGGATCGAGCACGAGTCGCGCGGCGGGTCGCTGAGCGCCGTCTGGGCCACCGACCTGGGCGGGCGCTACGTCGAGGTCGTGCACCTTGGGCACGGACCCGAAGGCGGCGAGCTGGTGCTCGTCGTGCCCGACGCCGACGCGGTCGCGCTGGGCGACCTCGCCAGCAACGACCCGGATGGTGCGGCGGCCGCGACCGCCGAGTGGGCCAGTGCCGTCGACCTCGCCATCGGCCTCACGCGTCCCGGCTCGCACGTGCTCACCTCCAGCGGCGTCATCACGCGCGACGCGCTGGAGGACTTCCATCAACGACTGCTCGGGGTGCTGCATGGCTGACCGTTACGGCCCAGATGTTCTGTCCACCGACTGGCGGGAGCCTCCGCGCGGACGCTCCGAGGACGCCGTGGCCGAGCGCGGCCTCGTCGTCGAGGAGGCCGTCACCGGCTTCTGCGGCGAGATCATGCGGGTCGAGCGCGACCTCGGCACGGTCGAGCTGGAGGACCGCCACCTCGTCCGCAAGGTGTTCCCGCTCGGACCGGGATTCCTGATCGAGGGCCGGCCCGTCGTGCTCGTCGCTCCCTCCGGTGCCGCGCCGTCGCGGCCCACCCGAACGGCGTCCGGCTCCCGGGCGGTCGATGGCACCCGCGCCAGGGTCGCGCTGCCGAGCCGCATCTACGTCGAGGGCCGTCACGACGCCGAGCTCGTCGAGAAGGTCTGGGGCGACGACCTGCGGGTCGAGGGCGTCGCCGTCGAGTTCCTGGGCGGCATCGACGACCTGGTCGCCGTCGTCGAGGAGTTCGTCCCCGATGCCGATCGCCGGCTGGGCGTCCTCGTGGACCACCTGGTGCCGGGCTCGAAGGAGACTCGCATCGCCCAGCAGCTGGCCGGACGTGCGCACGTGCTCGTGGTCGGCCACCCGTATGTCGACGTGTGGCAGTCGATCAAGCCCGACCGCATCGGTCTCGACTGCTGGCCGGTGGTGCCGCGGAGCACGGACTGGAAGCACGGCGTGTGCGAGGCGCTCGGCTGGCCGCACGCCGACCAGGCCGACATCGCCCGCGCCTGGGCCTACATGCTGGGCCGCGTCGACTCCTACGCCGACCTCGAGCCGTCCTTCCTCGGCCGCGTCGAAGAGCTCATCGACTTCGTCACGGCGTGAGGTCGCGCCCGGGCCGCTCATCCGAAGGCATTACGGCCAGGACGCGCAGGTCGTAGACTGCGGCCACGAGTGCTGGACGTCCACGCCGGCAGCGCAGATCGGATCGATCATGACTCCCTCCATCTTCACGATCTCTCCACGGAAACGTTCGCTGGTGCTTTCCGTCGTCATTTCCATGCTCTGTGCGACCGTAGGCGTCGGGAGCGCCGACCGAGCCTCGGCCGCCTCCTTCGATGCGCTCCTCGAGATCAGGGGACCGGGTTCGACGTATGCCGGTCCAGGCGGCTACGGAAGTCTGGTCGTCGGCGCCGGTGACACGGCGACCTATTTGATCAAGGTCGTCAACACCGGTTCAGCGACGTCGCAATACAGGATCCAGAACTTCTTCTTCAACAACCCGGCTGTGACCAAGATGACGTTGGGCACTACCGACGTCACGTCACTCGTCGGCAGCTCCGACGGGGTCTTCACGCCGCCGATTCCGGCGAATGAGTCCGTCACCTACAAGCTGCGGGTCACGCTTCCTGACGACTCCCCGAGGGGGTCCGCGCTGATTGAGACAAGGCTCTTCACCACGGAGGGAACCCAGTTGCACGGGGTGTTCGCCAACACGTTCTTGGAGGCACCCAAGAAGGGAACGACCTCGTGGGACCTGTTCGCCCGAGCCGGTAGCGACCAGTTCGTGGGCGGGTCGATCGGGGAGCAGGCGTTCGCCGCGCCGATCAAGGCTGGTCGAACTGGGTCATTCACGCTCCGTCTCCAGAATGACGGAACGTCACCCAGCACGATCGGCCTGAAGATCGCCTACTCCGCCACGTGCACAAACGCCTTCCCCATGACGGTCAAGGACGGGGCCAAGGACGTCACGGCATTGACGACTGCCGGCACCTACGTGACTCCGAGCCTGGCCGCCGGACGACACCGCGATCTGCGCGTGAGCTTCACGAAGGGCCCGTTGAACTTCCTGTGTCCGATCGGACTGGCCGATGCCCAGGCACTCCAGGGTCAGAACGGGGTTCCCCAGGTGGACCAGGTCCTGACGGTGCAGGGGGCGGTCAGCTGAGGAAACTCCACCCGCGTCACGGCGTGAGGTCGCGCACCACGGCATCGGCGAGCAGCCGGCCCTCGCGGGTGAGCACGAGGTGGTCCCCCGTCACGTGGACCAGGCCTCGTTCGGTCAGGGATGGCACCGCCCCGCGTCCGCCCTCGAGGATGCCGAGCGGCAGGCCCTCGCGGAGCCGAGCCTCGAGCATGACGCGTTCCATCACGGAGGCGGTCGCGTCGAGCGTCTCGTGGTCGTGGATGGGCGACTCCCCCGCGGCCAGCCGCTGCGCATAGGCCACGGGGTGCTTGACATTCCACCAGCGCACACCGTCGACATGGGAGTGCGCGCCGGGCCCGATGCCCCACCAGTCCGCGCTGTGCCAGTACAAGAGGTTGTGCCGGCACCGCGCGGCGTCGTCCCGAGCCCAGTTGGACAGCTCGTACCAGCCCAGACCCGCCGAGGTGAGCACGTCATCGGCCATCAGGTACTTGTCGGCCATCGCATCGTCGTCCGGCGGAGGGATCTCCCCGCGCGCCACCCGCCGAGCCAGGGCGGTGCCGTCCTCGACGATCAGCGCGTAGGCGCTCACGTGGTCCGGCTCCAGCCTGAGGGCGTGGTCGATGCTGGCCGCCCAGTCGTCGACGGACTCCCCCGGCGTCCCGTAGATGAGGTCGACGCTGACCTGCTCGAAACCGGCCTCCCGGGCCCAACGCACGGCCTCTGGCACACGGGCCGGGTCGTGGGTGCGGTCGAGCGTGGCCAGCACGTGCGGAACCGCGGACTGGACGCCGAATGAGATGCGGGTGAAGCCGCCCTCGCGGAGCTCGGCCAGCGAGGCGGGCGTGACGCTGTCCGGGTTGGCCTCGGTGGTGACCTCGACACCGGGGACGAGCCCGAACGTCGAGCCCAGGGCGTCGAGCATGCGGACGAGGTCCGATGACGGCAGCTGGGTCGGAGTTCCGCCGCCGAAGAACACCGTCTCGACGGCCGGAAGACCACCGGCGGCATCGAGCGTTCGGGCCGCGAGCTCGATCTCGGTGATCGCGGTGTCGGCATACGACGCCCGGGTGGCGCCCTCGCCCAGCTCGTCGGCGGTGTAGGTGTTGAAGTCGCAGTAGCCGCAGCGCACCGTGCAGAACGGCACGTGCACGTAGACGCCGAACGGACCGTCCACTGAAGAGATGGACGGCGGTTCGGTCACATGCATCTACCCAGAGTAGAAGCCGTCGAGGATCTCGCGGTAGTTCTCTTCGACGACCTTGCGCTTGAGCTTGAGGCTCGGCGTCAGCTCGCCGGACTCGACGCTGAGGTCGTGGTCGAGGATCTCGAACTTCTTGATCGTCTCCCAGCGGTTGAGCTTGGCGTTGAGCTCGTCGACGTACTGGCCGACCACCTCGTGCATCTCCGGCGACGACACGATGTCGGTGTAGGACTGGCCCGACTTGCCGTGCGACTCGGCCCAGCCGGCGACGGCGTCCGCGTCGAGGGTGATGAGGGCGGTGCAGAAGTTGCGGTCGTTGCCGTGCACGATCATCTGGCTCGCCAGCGGGCAGACGCCTTTGAACATGCCCTCGACGTACGACGGGGCGACGTACTTGCCACCTGACGTCTTGAAGAGGTCCTTCTTGCGGTCCGTGATGCGCAGGAACCCCTCGGCGTCGATCTCGCCGATGTCGCCGGAGGCGAGCCAGCCACCGGGGAGCAGCGCGGAAGCACTCTCGGAGTCGAGGTTGTGGTAGCCCATCATGATGTTCGGACCCTTGAGCAGGACCTCGCCGTCCTCGGCGATCTTGACCTCGGTGCCAGGCAATGGCACACCGACCGTGCCCAGCTTGTAGGCATCCGGCCGGTTGACGAACGCGCCGGCGGAGGTCTCGGTGAGGCCGTAGCCCTCGAGGATGAGGATGCCCGCCCCGTGGAACCACTCGGCGATGTCCTGGGAGAGCGCCGCGGCGCCGGAGATGAAGAACTTGATCCGGCCCCCGAAGCGCTCACGGACCTTGGCGAAGACCAGTCGGTCGGCCACGGCGTACTTGGCCTTGAGCACGGGCGACACCGGCTTGCCCGACTGGATCGCACGCGAGTAGTCGCGGCCCACCGACTCGGCCCACCGGAAGATCTTGAGCTTGGCGCCGCCCTCCTCCTCGACCATGCCCACGATGCGCCCGTAGGCCTTCTCGAAGATGCGCGGTGCCGCGCCCATGAACGTCGGCTTGACGATGGCGAGGTTCTCGACGATCTTCGGCACCCGGCCGTCGATGGCACAGGCGAAGCCCTCGGCCAGCTGGGCCGTCAGGAGCACCTTGCCGAAGGAGTGAGCCATCGGCAGCCACCGGAGCTCCAGGTCGTCCTCGCCCAGGAACCCGCCGGCCTCCAAAGCGGCGCCCTCGAACGTCCAGCCGCCGTGACTGAGGCGAACACCCTTGGGCCGGCCCGTGGTGCCCGACGTGTAGATCAGGGTGGCGAGGTCGCCGGGCTCGATCGCGGCGACGCGCTGCTCGACGACCTTCGGATCCTTCTCGAGCAGCTCGGTGCCGAGCTGCTCCAGATCGTCGAAGCCGATGACCCAGTCGCCGTCGACCTGACCGTCGAACGTGACGACCTTCATGACGTCGGGCAGCTCGGAGCGCTTCTCGCTGAGCTTCTTGATCTGCTCGTCGTCCTCGGCGAACACGATGCGGCTGCCGGAGTCGGCCAGGATGTAGGCGACGTCCTCGGCGGCCGTGCTGGGGTAGACGGTGGTGGTGGCGCCGGCGGCGGCGTTGATGGCCAGATCGGCGAAGATCCACTCGTACCGGGTGCCGGAGGCGATCGCGACGCGCTCCTCGGGCTGGATGCCGAGCGCGACGAGGCCGGCCGCGAGGCGGGTGACGTGCTCGCCGGTCTCGGCCCACGTCAACGAGTGCCAGACCTCGTTCTCGTCGGGATAGCGGTAGGCCTCCCGGTTGGCTGACTTCTCGACCCGGTCGTAGAACATCCGGGCCACGCTCGGCGAGCGGTTCTCGATGACTTCGAGCTGCTCGGGAGTGGCGACGACTGAACTCATGGGCATCCTTTTTCACACGACGTACGGGGAATATGTGGTGCCGATCACCCTAACCCACCGGGTCGCCGGTGGAGAGGGCAGCGATGAAAGCCTCCTGCGGCACCTCGACCCTCCCGACCATCTTCATGCGCTTCTTGCCTTCCTTCTGCTTCTCCAGAAGCTTGCGCTTGCGGCTGATGTCGCCGCCATAGCACTTCGCCAGGACGTCCTTGCGGAGCGCGCGGATGTTCTCGCGGGCGATGATGCGGGCCCCGATCGCGGCCTGGATGGGAACCTCGAACTGCTGACGCGGGATGAGCTCCTTGAGACGGCCGGCCAGGGCGACGCCGTACGCGTAGGCGTGGTCCCGGTGCACGATCGCGCTGAACGCGTCGACCGCCTCGCCCTGTAGCAGGATGTCGACCTTGACCAGGTCGGACTCCTGCTCACCGGTGGGCTCGTAGTCGAGGGAGGCGTAGCCCTTGGTGCGGCTCTTGAGGGCGTCGAAGAAGTCGAACATGATCTCGCCCATCGGCAGGCTGTAGCGGATCTCGACGCGATCCTCGGACAGGTAGTCCATGCCCTGCAGCTGGCCGCGCCGCGCCTGGCAGAGCTCCATGATCGCGCCGATGTACTCAGACGGGCTGAGGACGGTGGCCTTGGTGACCGGCTCGAAGACCCTGGCGATCTTGCCGGTCGGGTACTCGCTCGGGTTGGTGACGACGACCTCCGTGCCGTCCTCCATCTCCACGCGGTAGACGACGTTCGGCGCCGTGGAGATGAGCTCGAGGTCGAACTCGCGTTCCAGTCGCTCGCGCACGATCTCCAGGTGCAGCAGGCCGAGGAAGCCGATCCGGAAGCCGAAGCCGAGGGCGCCAGACGACTCCGGCTCGTACGAGAGCGCGGCGTCGTTGAGCTGCAGCTTCTCCAGTGCGTCGCGCAGGCCCGGGTAGTCGTCGCCGTCGATGGGGTAAAGGCCGGCGAACACCATGGGATTGGGGTGCCGGTAGCCCCCGAGCGGCTCGGTGGCGCCGCGGACGTTCGAGGTCACCGTGTCGCCGACCCGGCTCTGCCGGACCTCTTTGACCCCGGTGATCAGGTAGCCGACCTCGCCGACGCCGATCTTGTCGGCCTTGACCGGCTCGGGCGAGATGACCCCGACCTCGAGCATCTCGTGCACCGCGCCGGTCGACATCATCTTGATGCGGTCGCGGTGGGTGAGCGACCCGTCGACGACGCGGACGTAGGTGACGACCCCGCGGTACGTGTCGTAGACGGAGTCGAAGATCAGGGCTCGCGGCGGTGCGTCGGGATCGCCCTGCGGTGGCGCCACCTCGTCGACGATCGTGTTGAGCAGCGTCTCCACGCCCTCGCCGGTCTTGGCCGACACCCGCAGCACGTCGTCGGGGTCGCCGCCGAGGATGTGCGCCAGCTCGGCCGCGTACTTGTCGGGCTGGGCGCCCGGCAGGTCGATCTTGTTCAGCACCGGGATGACGTGCAGGTCGGCCTCCATGGCCAGATAGAGGTTCGCCAACGTCTGCGCCTCGATGCCCTGGGCGGCATCGACCAGCAGCACCGCACCCTCGCACGCCTCGAGGCTGCGGCTCACCTCGTACGTGAAGTCGACGTGGCCGGGGGTGTCGATGAGGTTCAGGATGTACGTCTTGCCGTCCGACGCCGAGAAGGGGACACGCACCGCCTGGCTCTTGATCGTGATGCCGCGCTCGCGCTCGATGTCCATCCGATCGAGGTACTGGGCCCGCATCGCGCGGCCCTCGACGACGCCGGTGTGCTGCAGCATCCGGTCGGCGAGCGTCGACTTGCCGTGATCGATGTGCGCGATGATGCAGAAGTTTCGCAGGATCGAGGGGTCCGTCGCGCCGGGTTGGGGCACGCCGGCGGCGGAGGGCTTGGTCATGATGGGTCGATTCTCTCAGCCGGGCTGGATTTGAGGCCCCGCGCCCACGACTGGTATCGTGAGCGGTCGCGTGCCCGGTGGATGCCACCGCACGCCACCATCATTCGCAGCACCCTCCACCAGCAGAAAAGACAGGTCAGACACGTGGCGAACATCAAGTCGCAGATCAAGCGCAACCGCCAGAACGACGCGGCCCGCGAGCGCAACAAGGCCGTGCGCTCCGCGCTGAAGACGGCCGTGCGCCGCTTCCACGAGGCTGTCGACAGCGGCAAGAAGGACGACGCCAAGGTGCTGGCAGCCGACGCGGGCCAGAAGCTCGACAAGGCCGCCTCGAAGGGCGTCATCCACAAGAACCAGGCCGCCAACCGCAAGTCGGCCATCGCCAAGAAGGCCGCCTCGCTCTGAACGCACGCCGCTGAGACGCCCCGGATCACTCCGGGGCGTTGTCATGTCCGGCGCGCGGCCGCCACCTGAAGCACCATGCGCTCGACGGCGTAGGCCGGGTCGGCCGAGCCACCTTTGACGTCGATGTCGGCGCCGGCCACGGCGTCGAGGGCGGAGGCGAGCGACGGGGTGTCCCACGCGCGGAGCTGTCGACGCAGGATGCGGATCTTGAACGGCGGTGCCCCGATGTGGCGTGCGAGCTCGGCTTCTGAGAGCCCGTCCGGCGCATCGGCGAGCTTGGCGAGCGAACGCAGGCCACTCGCGAAGGCGCTGGTGATCAGCACGGGGGCGACCTTGGCGGCCTCGGCCCACCGCGCCTGCTCGAGCGCAACGTTGATGCGCCCGTCGATCGCCGCGTCGGCGATCTCGAAGCCCCGCACGTCGGCGCGACCGCCGAAGTAGCGACGCACGACCTCGACGGTGACGACGTTGCCCGACTCGATGGTGGAGGCGAGCTGGTCGGCGGCGCCGGCCAGCGCCCGCAGATCCTGCCCGACGGAGGCGACCAGGAGACTCGCCGCCTCCTCGTCGATCGTCGCTCCGAGGTCGCGCAGCTCGGTGCGGACCCAAGCGGCGAACTCGCGCTCGTACTTGGGTGCCTCGACCTTGACCTCGGTGACGCTCGACTGCCCCCGAAGCAGGTCGAGCAGCTTCTTGCCCTTCTGCCCACCACCGTGGACGAGCACGACCGAGACGTCGGGCGAAGGTGCTGCCGCGTACGCCGTGAGCTCGTCCTGGGCGGCGTCGGGCAGGTCCTCGAGCTCGGTGATCACGAGTGCACTGGAGGTGCTGAACAGCGAAGGGCTGATGAGACCGGCCAATTCGCCCTGACCTAGTCCACCGGCCGTCGCGGTGGCGACCTCGCACTCCGGCTGTTCGGCGGAGACGGCCGCGACCGCTCGCGCCCGCGTGCGGTCGGCCAGGAACTCCGCGTTGCCGCTGATGAGCAGGATCTTGCCGAACGCCGTCACGGCAACAGACTAGTGGCGCGTCACGACGATCAGCCGGCCGTCGCGGACCACCACGGCGAGGTCGCCGTCGGTGTCGGTGCGCCACCAGGCGACCTGGTGGTCGCGCAGGAGCCGAAGTGCCGCGGCGGCCGGATGACCGTAGTCGTTGTCGACTCCGGCGCTGATCGTGGCGACGCGGGCTCCCACCGCGTCGAAGAACCGCGTGGACTGACGCCCACTCCCGTGATGCGGCATCTTGACGACGTCAGCCGCGACGTCGGGGTGAACACGCAGGATGGCCTCCTGGGCATCGGGCTCGACGTCGCCGGTGAGCAGCAGCCGCACCTGACCCGGAGTCGTGACGCGCAGCACGAGGCTCGCGTCGTTCATCGCCGAACCGTCCGTGGAGTCGGGACGAGTGACACCGGCCATCGGCCACAGCACCTCGACGTGAAGGGGCCCGACGACGAATGTCTCCCCCGCGGCGATCGGGCGGGACGGCCCTGACTTCGGACCGCCCGACGGTCCGACCAGGACCGTACCGACATCACGGCCTGCGGTGGCGCCGGTCCAGCCGGCGAGGTGGTCGGCGTGGGCGTGGGTGATCGCGACGACGGGTAGGCGGCGCACGTGCAGGCGATCGAGGCAGCGGTCGACCGGTGCCGGCTCCGGCCCGACGTCGACGAGCATGGCCGACCCGTCGCCGACCGCGACGACCGTGGCATCCCCCTGCCCGACGTCGCAGGAGACCATCACCCAGCCGGCCGGAGGCCAGCCGATCTGCGGGGGCCGCCAGATGCCGAGCCCCAGCCCGAGGGCGAGACCGACGACGACCGCCGGGTGCCGGGCGATGCGCCAGAACATGGCGAACACGAGTGGGACGAGCACGATCAGGATCCACCACGGCGCGTGCCACTCCAACGAGGCACCTGCCCACGACGATGCATGGTGGCCGACGGCCAGAATGCCCGATGCGCACCATCCCGCCACCGTTCCGGGCAGCCGCGCGACCGGGGCACTGACGAGGTCGAGCAGACCGCCGGCGAGACCCGCGATGGTCGCCGGGGCCACGAGCGGTCCCGCGAGCACGTTGGCGAATACCGCGACGAGCGACACCTCCCCCGAGATCGCCGCGATCGCCGGCGTGCAAGCGAGCTGGGCGGCGATCGGCACGGCGACGGCGAGCGCACACCACCGCGGCATCCATCGCTCCAGTCGCCGGGTGAGCGGCGGCGCGGCGAGCAGGATTCCCGCCGTCGCACACACCGACAGGACGAACCCGACGGACCGGGACAGCCACGGGTCGAGGAACAGCAGGGCGACGACGGCCACGGAGAGCGCCCGCACGCCGCCGCGACTGCCGAGACCGAGGGCGGCGAGGCCGACCACACCCATCCCGGCCGCACGGACGACACTCGGGTCGGGGCGGGCCAGCAGCACGAAGCCGGCCACGGACAGGAGACCCAGCACGACCAAGGCGCGCCGTGGCACGCCCAGCGATCGTGCCAGCACCAGGACCGTCGCCAGGACGATCGTGAGGTTGGTGCCCGACACGGCGAGCAGGTGGGTGAGCCCGCTGCGCCGGAACTCCTCCTGCACCTGGTCGGAGACCCGCTGGTCGTCGCCGTCGACCAACGCGGGGACGAGTGCCGACGGGTCCGTCCCGGTGTGGGCGACCGCGCGCCGCACACCGGCCCGCACCCGCTCCGAGCCCTCCCACCACCACGCGGCCGGTCGCGCAGCCGATCGGCGCACGACGTCGACCGTCGCGATCTCGCTGGTCGCGTCGGACGGTGAGAGTCGGCCCACCACCGTGAGCCGACGCCCGACGACGAGATCGTCGGTCGGTCCGTCGACGAACGCTGTGGCCGGGTCTCGCGTCGCGATCGTGACGCCCTTTGACGTGGCTCGCAGCACTCGCACGGCGACGACGCCGGACTCGTTCCCGAAGCGCGTGAAGACGTGGGCGTCGCGACTCACCTCGACATCGAGCGTCACCAGCAGGTGCCGCTCGGCCAGGCCGGCGAGCGGCGAGTGCTGGGTCTGGCCGAGGCGCCACGCGCATGATGCGGCCACGGCGGCCACGCACACCGCGACGAGCGCCAGGGTGCGACCCCGGCGTGCTCCAGCCGCGAGGCCGGCAGCCAGAACCGCCAGGAGCGAGACGGCGAGGGCACCGACGCTGCTGCCACCCACCGCGACCGCCGCCACACCCCACGCGATGAGCGCCGGCATTGCGAGCCGGAGGTCGTGCCGTGTCGTCAGGGCGTCACCTGGTCGCGGATGTCCGCGAGCGTGGCCGCACCGATGCCCTTGACGTCGAGCAGGTCGTCGACGGACGCGAAGGGGCCGTGCTCGGACCGGTGGTCGAGGATCGCCTGGGCCGTGACCGGACCGATGCCGGGCAGGGTGTCGAGCTGCTCGAGCGTGGCCGTGCCGAGGCTGATGCGCGTGCCAGCGGGCCCCGGGGTCCCGGGAGCGGAAGCACCGCCAACCGGCTCGACTCCGACGAGGATCTGCTCGCCGTCGGTGAGGACGCGCGCCATGTTGAGCGTCGAGGTGTCCACCTTCCCGCGAACACCGCCGGCCTCGGCGACCGCCTCGTGCACCCGCGAGCCGGCCGGGAGCGACACGATGCCCGGGCGCTTCACCTTGCCCTCGACGTCGACGACGAGATCGCCGGCGGTCCTCGCCGTGGCCGACGGCGACGCGGACGACAGCGCGACGGCGTCGGGTGACGACGTGCGAGGACGTTCGGACAGCAACCACCAGGTGAGCAGCACTCCGGCCGCCACCGCGACGGTGACCAGGACCCGCACGTGAGCGGCATGAACGCGCCGGGGCTGAGCAACGGGCTCGGCGTCGTCCTGACCGTGCGGGATCTCTGCCTCGAAGGAGGCGGCCAGCTGGGCGAGCCGACGACGCGCGATCTCGGCGCGCGTCTCGCCGGTGTCGAACGGTTGACGGGGCTTCACACCGCGACGCTAGGCACGACGCGCTTCTGCGAGGAGTCGGTCGTCGGAGCCTGTGGACGCCCGGACGCGACCACGGTCCGGTGGACGGCGGACCGTGCGTCGTCCGCTACTCGCGAGGGGTGACGGAGACCGCGACCATGCCCGGGCCGACATGGGCCCCGATCGCCGCGCCGACCTCGTCGACGGCCAGCGAGTCGCGTCCGAGCGTGATGGCGAGCCGCTGTGCGACCGCATCGGCGACAGACTCGTTGGCGAGGTGCTGGACGCCGATGTCGTACCCGTCGGAGCACGCCTCGCAGGCCTCGACCGCGAGGGCTTCGAGTCGCGACAGTGCCTTCGCCGTGGTGCGGACCCGCTCCAGCGGCACGACCAGCCCGTCGCGCAGGGTGAGCAGCGGCTTGACCGCCAGGGCCGAACCGATCAGGGCTGCAGCAGTGCCGACGCGGCCTCCACGCTTGAGGTACTCCAGCGTGTCGACGTAGAGCATCGTGGTGGACGACTCCCCCGCCACCCGAGCGGCGTCGGCGACGGCGAGGACGTCACCCCCGGCGTCGCGGACGCGGGCGGCACGTCCCGCGGCGAACCCGGTGGCGATGCCGACCTGCAACGTGTCGACGCAGGTGACCGGCACGGACGTCTGCTTGGACGCGAGCACCGCCGAGTCGAGCGTGCCTGACATCTTGGCGCTCAGGTGCACCGAGACGATGCCGGTCGCGCCCTCGGCGGCGAGCTGCTCGTACACCTCCAGGAAGTCGTCGGGTGTGGGCCGCGAGGTGTTGACCGGCACGAACGAGGCCAGTGCTTCGGCGATCATCACCGACGTGACGTCCTTGCCCTCGGTGTAGACCTCGGCACCGATGACGACCTGAAGCGGCACCACGGTGATGCGCTCGCGAGCCGCGTCGTCGGGACTCAGCGACGCCGTGGAGTCGGTGACGATCGCGACGGGCATACGGGAACCCTAGACGACGATGTTGACCAGGTTGGGCGCCCTGACGATCACTCGACGCACCTCGCGACCGTCGATCGCCCGCTGCACGTTGGCCTCCGCGAGCGCGAGCTCGCTGAGCTCGTCGTCGGTGGCCGACGGGGAAACCTCGAGCTTCGCGCGCACCTTGCCCTGCACCTGCACCACGCAGGTGACGGAGTCCTCGACGAGCAGGGCCGGGTCGGCCTGGGGGAAGGTCTCGTACGCCAGCATCTCCGAGTGCCCCAAGCGCGACCACAGCTCCTCGGCCAGGTGCGGGGCGAACGGAGCGAGCATCAGCACCAGCGGCTCGATCACGGTGCGCGGATAGGTGTCGGCCTTCGTGATCAGGTTCGTGAGCTCGATCAGCTTCGCGATGGCGGTGTTGAACCGCAGGCCCTCCATGTCGGCGTGCACGCCGTCGATCGTGCGATGCAGGGCTCGGCTGAGCCCGAGGTCTGGCTCGACGTCGCCCACGACGACCTCACCGGTCTCCTCGTCGACGACCAGGCGCCACACGCGCTGCAGGAAGCGCTGCGAACCGACCACGGCGCGCGTCTCCCACGGGCGCGACATGTCGAGCGGACCCATCGACATCTCGTAGACCCGGAAGGTGTCGGCACCGAAGGCGTCGTACATCTCATCGGGCGTGACGATGTTCTTGAGGCTCTTGCCCATCTTCCCGTACTCGCGATCGACGGGCGCGCCACCGAACATGTAGGTGGTGTCGTGGCCCTCGACCTTCGACTCGACCTGCTCGGCGGGAACGTACGAGCCGCGTTCGTCGGTATAGGCGGCCGCCTGGATGTAGCCCTGGTTGAACAGCCGGTAGAACGGTTCCTCGCTCGAGACGTGGCCGAGGTCGAACAGCACCTTGTGCCAGAACCGCACGTACAGCAGGTGCAGGACCATATGCTCGACGCCGCCGATGTAGAAGTCGACGCCACCAGGGTCGTTCGCTCCGCGGGACGGCTGCGGACCCATCCAGTAGCGCTCGTTCTCGGGGTCGGCGATCGCGGCGGGGTTGTGCGGGTCGGTGTAGCGCAGCTCGTACCAGGACGATCCGGCCCAGTTCGGCATCGTGTTCGTCTCGCGGCGGTACGGCTTCGGCCCGTCGCCGAGGTCGAGCTCGACGTTGACCCACTCGGCCACGCGACCCAGCGGCGGCTCCGGCTCGCTCATGGCGTCGTCGGGCGCGAACGTGCGCGGCGAGAAGTCGGGGACCTCGGGGAGCTCGATGGGCAGCATCGCGTCCGGCAGTGCGATCGGATGGTCGTGCTCGTCGTAGACGATCGGGAACGGCTCGCCCCAGTAGCGCTGGCGGCTGAACAGCCAGTCGCGCAGCCGGTAGGTGGTGGTGCCGCGTCCGCTCCCCTGCTGCTCGAGCCACCCGATGATCGCCTCTTTCGCGTCCTCGACGGCGAGGCCGTCGAGGCTCACGGACCCGTTCGAGGAGTTGATGGCCGGCCCCTCGCCGAGGAATGGACCCTCGTGGCCGTCGGGCGGCTGCACTGTGCGGACGATCGGGAGGCCGAACAGCTCCGCGAATTCCCAGTCTCGGTCGTCCTGCCCGGGCACGGCCATGATCGCGCCGGTGCCGTAGCCGGCCAACACGTAGTCGGCGACGAAGACCGGGATCTGCGCGCCGTTGACCGGGTTCACCGCGAAAGCACCGGTGAACACGCCAGTCTTGTCGCGGTTCTCCTGCCGCTCGACGTCGCTCTTGGCGGCCGCCTGCTCCTGGTACGCCGCCACGGCTTCGCGCGGTCCGGTCGCACCGCCGGTCCACCGCGGGTCGACGTGCTCGGGCCAGCGCTGACCGACGAGGCGGTCCACGATCTCGGCCTCCGGCGAGACCACCATGTAGGTGGCTCCGAAGAGCGTGTCCGGCCGGGTCGTGAAGACGTCGATGAGCGCATCGGATCCGACCACGGAGAACGAGACCTCCGCGCCGTGGGACCGGCCGATCCAGTTGCGCTGCATGAGCTTGCCGGACTCGGGCCAGTCGACGCGGTCGAGGTCGTCGATCAGGCGGTCGGCGTAGGCGGTGATGCGCAGCTTCCACTGGCGCAGACTGCGCTTGAAGACCGGGAAGTTGCCGCGCTCACTCCGTCCCTCGGCCGTGACCTCCTCGTTCGCCAGCACGGTGCCGAGCCCGGGGCACCAGTTGACCGGCGACTCGTCGACATAGGCGAGGCGGTGCCGGTCGATGACGTCGGGATCGCCGGTGCCGAGCTTCTCGACCAGGTCGGCGATCGGGCGAGCCCGCTTCTGCTCGGTGTCGTACCAGGACGTGAACATCTGCAGAAAGATCCATTGCGTCCAGCGCACGAAGTCCGGGTCGATCGTCGCGAACGAGCGTCGCGGGTCGTGGGCCAGGCCGAGGCGTCGCAGCTGGCGCTTCATCGTGGCCATGTTCTCGACGGTGGTCTCGCGGGGGTGACGGCCGGTCTCGACGGCATAGATCTCCGCGGGCAGGCCGAAGGCGTCGTAGCCGAGGGCGTGCAGCACGTTGGCCCCGGTCATGCGCTTGTAGCGGCCCGTGACATCGGTGGCGATGTAGCCGAGCGGGTGCCCCACGTGGAGTCCGGCGCCCGAGGGGTACGGGAACATGTCCATGAGGAAGTACTTCTCGTCCGGCAGGGTCCCGCGAGACGGGTCGGCGAGATCCCCCACCGGGTTCGGCGCCTCGAACGTGCCCTCGGACTCCCAGCGGTCCTGCCAGCGCAGCTCGATGCGCGCCGCGAGGCCGCTGGTGTAGCGGTGCTCGGGCGTGTCGGGCTGCACGCTGTCAGGGCTGGTCACCGACCGAACTCTACTGGTCCCCTCCTCCCACTAGGTTTGACGCATGGACATGAAACTGGAGCTGGTGAACGTCCCGGTCACCGATGTCGACCGGGCCAAGGAGTTCTACGTCGACAAGGTCGGGTTCAACGCCGACCACGACCACGTCGTCAGCGACGATCTGCGCTTCGTGCAGCTCACGCCGCCCGGATCGGCGTGTTCGATCTGCATCGGAACCGGCCTCACCCAGATGACGCCCGGCTCGCTCGACAACATGCAGATGGTGGTGTCGAACGCCGACGACGTCCGCGCCGAGCTGGTCGCACGTGGCGTCGAAGCCAGCGAGGTGGACGACCAGCCGTGGGGCCGGTTCGTCTACTTCTCCGACCCCGACGGCAACGGCTGGGCCCTGCAGGAGCTGCCCGCATGGAGCCAGGGCGCCGGCGGCGACGGCGTCAACCCGGGCGGCTGAGCCCCGCCACCGGCGCGACGTGGCGTAGCCGTCCTAGCTGTGGGTCAGGGCGCAGAAGTTCTCGACCGTCTTCGTCGGGCCGCAGACGATGAGCTCGTCCGACTTCGCGATCGACGTCTCCGGCCTCGCGTAGGTGAAGTCCTGGCCGCGGCGCTTGACGCCGACCACCGTGACGCCGTACTTCGCCCGGAGGCCGGTCTCCTCGAGGGTCTGGTCCCAGGAGAGCTCTGGAGCCCGCGTGCGGGCGATGGCGAAGCCGTCGTCGAACTCGATGTAGTCGATCATCGCGCCGGTGACCATGTGCGCCACCCGCTCACCCATGGCCGACTCCGGCCGGATGACGTGGTTGGCACCGACCCGTTCGAGGATGCGGGCATGCTTGGCGTTGATGGCCTTGGCCCACACCTCCTCGATGCCGAGCTCGACGAGGCTGAGCACCGTGAGCACGCTGGCCTCGATGTCGGTGCCGATGCCCACAACGGCGCGGTCGAACTGATCGGCACCGATCTGTCGGAGAGCCTCGGTGTCGGTGGAGTCGGCGGCCACGACGTGGGTGAAGTCGCTCGCGAAGCGCTGCACGATCTCGGGGCGCTCGTCGACCGCGAGCACATCGTGACCGAGCTGCACCAGCGAACGGGCCACGGCCGTGCCGAATCGACCGAGCCCGATCACGAGCACCGGTGCATGGTTCCCGCCTGACTTAGCCAATGATCGGTTGCTCCTCGGGAAGGTGGTACCGCGTGGTGCGACGACGCAGGACGAACGCGGACGCCGCTGCAATCGTGCCCACTCTGCCCACGAACATCAAGACGGCGACGGTCATCTGCGCGTCGACGGGTAGCCGCGGGGTGAGGCCGGTGCTCAGTCCGACGGTGCCGAACGCCGACGCACACTCGAACAGCACCTCGTCGAACTGGAAGTCGGTCATCGACATCACCATGAACGTCGAGCCGATCACCAGCATCACCGCGAGCAGGGCGATCGAGATCGCCGTCCGGATCACGGCCGAGCTGATCGACCGGCGCCCGATCGTCACCTCGGGGTCGCCGCGCAGCTCGGCGAGGATCACGAAGCCGAGCAGAAGGAACGTGGTGATCTTGATCCCGCCGGCCGTGCTCGCGCTGCCTCCGCCGATGAACATCAGCACGGTGGCGATGTTGAGCGACTCCGGCTGCACGCTGCCCCAGTCGAAGCTGTTCAGACCGCCGGACCGGGTCATCGCACTTGCCTCGACACCCGACACGAGCTTGTCCTGCCAGGGCATCGCCCCGATGGTGCCGGCGTTGTCCCACTCGTAGACGAGGAAGAGCACCGCGGCGACGACGAACAGGAGTATCGACCCCCAGACGGTCAGGCGGGTGTGAATGGTCCACTGCGAGGGACGCCGCCAGCCCTGGAACAGCTCGGCGAGCACCGGGAACCCCATCGCGCCCACGAACACGCCCATGGAGAGCGCGACGATCACGATGGCGTCGCCGGCGTAGCGCACGATGCTGTCGGGGTTCAGCGAGAACCCGGCGTTGTTGAACGACATGACCGAGTCGAAGACGCCGTGCCACACGGAGGTGCTGAAGTCGTCGTAGTAGCTCAGCCGGTATCGCAGAGTGAGCACCGCGGCGATCAGCAGCTGGAAGAACACCATGGTCACTGCGACGCGGCGGAACAGCGGGCGTACCTCGCCCAGGCTGACCACGTGCATGTCGGCCTGGGCGACCAGACTCGTGCGCAGGCCCAGGCGTCCGCCGATGAACAGGCCGAGCAGCGTGGCGAGGGCGATGATGCCGAGTCCGCCGATCTCGGCCAGCGCGAGGATCATGGCCTGCCCCGCAGGCGTCCAGTACGTGGAGGTGTCGACCGTGGCCAGACCGGTCACCGTGACGGCGGACGTCGAGGTGAAGATCGCCGTCGGCAGGCTGGCCGATCCCTCTCCTGAGCGCGCGAACGGGAGCAGCAGGATGAGTGTCCCGACGAAGGTCAAGGCGAGGAACGAGAGTGGGAGCAACCGCACCGGGTGCAGGATCTCGTTCGGCAGCCTCGGTCGGAGCACTCCCCGACCGTACTCCCAGCACCGCCTGCGCCGTGCGTCATCCGCGCCGTGCCAGAATCAGGACGACCATGGCGAGCTTCACGTTCGGAGCCGGCAACGCCCGCAAGCTCCTCGGACTGCCGCTTTATGCGTTGTCGGCCGTCGTCAGCCTCGTCGTCCCCCGCTCCGACCGCGTCTGGGTGTTCGGGTCGGGCATCGGTCTCGGCGAGGGCTCACTGGCCCTGTACCGGCTGGCCAGCGCCCGCTTGGGCGAATCAACCCGGCTGGTGTGGCTCGCGCGCAGCGCCGCGGAGCTCGAGGAGGCGAAGGCGCTCGGCTTCGACGCCATGCGCAAGGACGGGCTCCGCGGGTTCTGGACGACTTTGCGGGCCCGTGTCATCGTCGTGACCCACGGGTTCGGCGATGCCAACCGCTACGGAGTCCGCGGCGGTTTCGTCGTCCAGCTGTGGCACGGGCTGCCGTTCAAGCACCTGCACCTCGACTCGCCGTCGACGTACCAGGTCTCGTTCCTGCCCGACATCGGCGTCGTGCGCCGGATGCTCGGTTACGGCTACCGGCGGGCCGGCCGGGGGCTCTCCATGTTCCCGGTGGCGTCGGAGCGGGTGAAGCCGAGCATCGTGAGCGGGTTCGGTGTCGCCCCCGAGAACGTCGTCGTCACCGGCGACCCGCGCGACGACGTCCTGCTCGCCGGCGACGTGGACACCCGCCGTACTGACGCGCGGGAACGCCTCGACGAGGCGCTACCCGATCTGCCCGCCGCCGCGCACATCGTGCTGTTCGCCCCCACGTGGCGCGACGGCGGCGACGACCCGACCGTCCCGACCCCCGGTGAGTGGGACGACATCGTCACCTGGCTCGACCGCCGCGACGCGGTGCTCCTGGTCCGCACCCATCCGCTCGGCCGCGGCAGCTACGTCGACGGCGCGGCTCGGTCGCCACGCATCCATCTGCTCGGGCCGGACCTCATGCGCGACGTCAACCCGGTGCTGTGGGCCGTCGACGCCATCGTCACCGACTACTCGTCGATCGTGTTCGACTTCGCCCTCGTCGGCCGTCCGGTCGTGTTCTTCGCCCCCGATCTCGCCGAGTATGCCTCGATGCGTGGCTACTACCTGCCGTTCGAGGAGTTCACCGGCGACCGGGCCGTCACGACCTGGGCTGCCGCGCTTGATCGCCTGGGTGAGGCGCTCGCCGAGGGTCCGGACGGCCCGGCCCACAGTCACGCCCGGCACCTCCGTCAAGAGTTCTTCGACATCCTCGAAGCAGGCGCGACCGACCGGGTGCTCGACGAGATCCTGGCTCGCACGTCGGCCGGATCCGCGAGGGATATCGCCACCGTCGAGCGGCCGCACGTCACCGCGCTCTCCTACGACCCGGACACCGTCACGCTGTCGATCGACGTCTCGCCTGGAGCTGAGCTGGTCGGGCGGCGGGCTCGCGTCGACGCCGACGACGGCTCGTTCGCACTGCTCGCGTCCCGCTGGGGGTACGGCCCGTTGGCCCTGCCGTCCGACACCTACCGACTGCTCCTTCCTGATGGTTCGTCCCGCGTCGACGTCATCGCGGAGCCGTTGGAGATCCGTCACGAGCTCTTCCACGCGACCGTGCGCGAGCACGCCGGTGGCCTCGTCGTCGAGGTCCGGGCCCCTCTGGAGGACGACGAGCGCGGTGCCGCGGCACAGAAGTCGCTCGAGCGCGAGTACCGCCGTGGGTCACCCGAGGTGGAGGACGCCGTCTTCCTGGAGAGCTATCGCGGACGTTCGGCGGCTTGCAACCCCCGTGGCATCGACCGCGCCCTCGCCGAGATGCGCCCTGCGACCCGCCGCTATTGGAGCGCGGTCGATGGCTCGGTTCCGGTGCCTGAGGGATCGGTGCGGCTGATCGAGGGCAGTCGCGAGTGGTGGCGCGTCCGCGGATCCGCTCGCGTCATCGTGGTGAACGACTGGCTGCGCAAGCGCTTCCGCAAGCGCCGGCACCAGCACGTGCTGCAGACGTGGCACGGCTCCACGCTCAAGCGTCTTGCTCGCGACCGGCCCGACGCAGGCCTCCGCACCAAGCTGGCGTCCACCCGCGAAGGCCGCCGCTGGGACGCCCTCCTTGCACAGAACTACTTCAGCGCGGAGCACCTGACCTCTGCCTACGCCTACGGCGGCCCGGTGTGGGTCGAGGGCTACCCGCGCAACGACGAGCTGACCGAGCCTGCGCTGGGCGCCGAGATCCGCGCGCGGCTCGGAATCGACGAGGCCGAACGCATCGTGCTCTACGCGCCCACCTGGCGTGAGGACCGGACGTCGATGGTCGACCATCTCGACGTGGCCGCCTTCGCCCGGAGCCTCGGGTCCGGCCACGTGCTCCTCGTGCGCGGTCACAGCAGCACCTGGGAGCACGGCCACGAACATGCGGCTCCCGGCCTGATCGACGTCACCGGCTATCCCGACGTCTCCGACCTGCTGCTGGTCGCGGACGTGCTGGTCACCGACTACTCCTCGGTGATGTTCGACTGGGTCTCCACCGGGCGGCCGATCGTCTTCTTCGTGCCGGACCTGCCGCGCTACCGCGGTGAGCTGCGCGGCTTCTACGCCGACCTGCTGAGCGAGGCCCCCGGCCCGGTCGTCGAGACGGCCGACGCCTTGCTGCTGGCGGTCCTGCACGCCGACGAGCACCGGGACGAGCACGCCGACGGGCTGCGCGCTTGGCAGGAACGCTTCACATCCCACGACGACGGGCAGGCCGGACAACGCGTCGTGCAACGGATGATCGACAACGGCTGGTTCGACTAGATCCCGCCCAGATTGACGCACCCAACTTTCGCGTGCATCGACGGCGGTAGCGTGGCTCTATGACCCAGGCGGCCCGAGTCTCCAGTGCCCTGCTCGCCCTCTCTGGGCTGGCCGGCGCTGTGATGCCGAAGCGCGTGGCCGAATCGATGGATCTCGACCCGCGCACCGGGCGCGGCATCTTGGAGGTACGCGCCGGGCTAGGGGCAGCGTACGTCGCTCTCGGCCTGTATGCGGCACTCGCGAACACCCCGGCCGCGCACCACGCTGTTGGAGCCGCCTGGCTTGGTGCTGCCTCGGGTCGCATCGCGGGCATGGTGCTCGATGAGCCGCGCACCGACATCATCCACTGGGGGTCGCTCGCCCTTGAGTTGACCGGCGGGTTGGCGGCAATTCGTGCCTAGCCGAAGCCTGGAGACCAACCTCCTCGCCCGCGCCGCGACTGACGCAGGCGCACGCTAGGTGTCGACGCGGGACGTGTCGACGGAATCGCCGCCACCGCGGACGCTGCCCACGATGAAGCCTGCACCCCAGCAGACGTGCATCGTCGCCAGCACCACGACGTAACGGATCCGGTCGAGCGCCGAGCCCTGGGCCGTGGCCGCTGCGACGACGAGCGCACCGACATAGGCCAGCGGCCCGAGGTGCACCACGGACGCGGCCCAACCGACGGCGCCGCTCAGCACGCCACTGAGCTGCAACAACGCCACCACCAGGGCCACGACGAGGTTGACGACGAGCACCGGCGGGGCGAAGAAGCGCAGGGGGTTCTTCGCGCCGAGCCTCCGGGTGAGCTCACCGCGCCAGATCCCGGTGGACAGGAACTGCCGGGCGAGCTTGTTCCAGGTGTCCCGCGGCCAATACGTGACCCGCAGCCCTGGGTCCAGCCACACGAGGTGCCCGGCCCTGCGTAGGCGGAAGTTCATCTCCCAGTCCTCGCCACGGCGCAGCGACTCGTCGAAACCGCCGATGCCGCGCACCGCAGACGCCCGCATGATGCCGAGGTACGCCGACTCTGCCGGGCCGGGCTCGGCGTGTCCGGCGTGGTACGACGCGCCACCGAGACCGAGCCGGCTGTTGTAGGCCCGAGCAACCGCAGCCTGGAATCCCGGCCTTCCGGTGGCGACCATGATGCCGCCGAGGTTGGCGGCATCTCTGCGGTCGAGCTCGGCCACGCCCCGCTCGGTGTAGCCACGCTCGAGCTGGGTGTGGGCGTCGACCCGGATGACGACCGGATGGCGAGCCTCCGCGATGGCGCGGTTGAGGCCGATCGGGATGTGCATGCCGGGGTTGTCGACCACCGTGATGCGCTCATCGTCGGCGGCCAGCCGATGCACGAGCTCGTCGGTGCCGTCGGTGGAGGGAGCGAGGGCCAGGACGAGCTCGACGGGGCCGTCGTAGTCCTGGGCGAGGATGCTCTCGACGGCCGCCTCGACGTAGTCGACCTCGTTGTAGATGGGCATCACGTACGAGACGCCGGAACGAGATTCCGGCGTCTTTTCCATCGCACCAGATTATCAATCCGGTCTGATGGTCAGCCGGTCGCGGCGTCCCAGCCGGCGGCGAGCGCCCGCACGACGGCCAGATCGTCCGGATGCGTGACCTTGACCGTGTGCCGATCACCGTCGACCCAGGCGACCGTCTGGTCCGGAAACGCCCGCAGCACAGCGGTGACATCGTCCGTCGGTGCAGGCGACTCCGAGCCGCGTGCCCAGGCGTCGGCGAGCAAGTCCCGACGGAAGCCTTGGGGCGTCTGGTACAGGCGGACGCAGTCACGATCCGGCATGGAGACGACACGCTCCCCCGCGTCATCGAGCACCACGACCGTGTCGGCCGGCGGCACGACGGTGGCCACCACGTCGGCGACCTCGAGCGCGTCGAGGCACCGCTCGACCGTGGTCCGAGGCAACAGCGGCCTGGCCGCGTCGTGCACCAGCACGTGGGTCACCGACGCATCGAGCGCGTCGAGGGCCCGGATCGTCGATGCGCCTCGAGTGTCGCCGCCCAGCACGAGGCCGGTGATCTTCATCCCGCCCAGGAGCTCGCGCGTGACCCGCTCGTGCTCGGCCGACGTGACCACCCACAGCTCGGCAACGCGATCGACGCCGTCGAACGCCTGCACGGCGTGCTGGAGCACGGTCGTGTCCCCGAGCGGCTCGAACTGCTTCGGTCTGCCCCCGAAACGCTGTGAGGTGCCCGCTGCGAGAACCACCGTTGCCACCCGCATGGACGACCTCTCTTTGTAGACTTCGCTCGACCCTACTGGAGCAAGAACCGAGAAAACCCATGTCCCCGAAGCGATCGACCGGCCGCCGTGTGCGCGAGACGACCCCGCGCCCGCGGGCTCGAAGCCGCCGTCGCGCCGCCCGCCGCCGGAGCCTGTCGCGGGTCCTCGTCGCGAGCGTTCTCGCCGGCATCGTCGCCGTCGCCGGGCTGGTGGTGATGGCGCCGAAGGTCATCCCCACGGGGTCCCCGAGCCTGGCGACCCCCGGACCTCCGCGGGTCAGCGAGACCGCCGGCACGATGCTGCGGGTCAGCTGGCGGCCGGTGCTCTTCTCCGACTTCTACGAGCTCACCATCGTGCGCGGCGAGAAGACCGAGAAGCTGCGCGTCGAGGGCACCGAGGTGCAGGTGCCGAACCTGTCCCACGCCACCGACTACGCGGTGAGCGTCCGGGCGATCAGGCAGCTCAAGGGTGACGACCCGGTGCGCAGCACGGCGTCGGACGCCGCGCTCACCAGCACCGCCGAGTCCGGCCGGCCGGCCCTGCTGGTGCCGGCGAACGCCACGGTGGCCGAGGCCGACAACACCTCGATCGAGATCGCCTGGGATCCCATCGAGACCGCCACGCGATACCGGGTGCAGCTCGCGTCCGACGACTCCTTCCGCAAGCCTCGCGTCCTCACCTCCGAGGGCCGCACCGCAACATTCAAGGGTCTCGACGCCGCGACACCGTTCGTCGCCCGCGTGCGTGCCCTGGGCGAGAACGGCTACAAGAGTGCCTGGTCGGAGACCCTCAGGACGGAGACGATCCAGCCCGAGGACCCGCAACCGCTGGCCGTCGCCACGTACAACATCCGCTGCCACAAGTGTGGCGGACCATCGTGGGTCAGCCGACGTGGTGCCATCGCCTCCTCGATCACGTCCCACGGGCTCGACGTCGTCGGTTTGCAGGAGGCTCAGCAGTCGGAGCCACGCGGCGTCAGCACCAGCCAGTTCCACGACCTCATGCGACAGCTGGACGCGAGAGAGGGCGGCTGGAGGCTCACCGACGAGCGCATCAACGGCACGCTCGGCGTCCGCATCATCTACAACACCCGGGCGGTTCGTCTCGTCAAGGCGGGCGCAACCCGGTACGCGAAGCAGCAGAGCGGTTACGAGTTCCACCAGCGCTTCTACACCTGGGCCATCTTCACGCAGCGCTCGTCCGGCAAGGACTTCCTGTTCGTCGACACCCACCTCGAACCGAGGTCGGTGGCCGTCCGGCTCCAGCAGGCACGCCAGCTGGCCGCGGACACGGCCAGGCTGCGAGGATCCATGCCGGCCATCATCGTCGGCGACCTCAACGCCTCGCAGTACCACGTGTACGGCGCGCACCAGGCCCTCACCGGAGCGGGCTACGTCGACCCGCTCGGTGTCATGCCGTCCTCGCACCAGCCGTCGCAGGACGCCACGGTCGAGAAGCGGATCAACACCCACCTCGACAGCTTCAACAACTTCGGCTCGCGGCCGATCAGCAGCGTCCGCCCGCCCCTGAACGGCACCTACATCGACTACATCTTCTCGACGCCGATGCGCGTGCTGGAGTACGAGAACGTGGTCGACCTCGACGGGTCGGGGCGCTTCCGCGGCGGACCGCCCTCGGACCACAACATGCTCCGCGCCGTCGTGGGTCTGCCCTAGCTCAGGCGCCGGGCTTGCGTCGCGACTTCGGGTCGAACGCGAACAGGGCGTCCACCGCGCGCTCCGCCGCGTGCCCGTCGTCGGCATGGTTGAACCGCGCACTCCAGGCCTCGTACCGACCGTCGTAGGTGGGCGCCCAGGAGTCGATCGAGCCGAGGAGGTCGACCACCTCCTCCGGGGTGCGCACGACCGGCCCGGGCGCGATCTCCTCGAGGTCGAAGTAGACGCCGCGCACCTTCGGGTCGGTGTACTCGTCGATGTCGGGCGTGAAGAAGATCATCGGCCGGCGCGTGACGCTGTAGTCGAACATCATCGACGAGTAGTCGGTGATGAGGAGGTCGGCGGCCAGGTAGAGGTCGTTGATCTGCGGGTACGTGCTCACGTCGATGACGTTGTCGTGCCGCACGCCGGAACCCAGGTCGAGCGTGCGCACGTGGCCGCGCTGCAGGAACGTGAACCGGGCTCCGAGTCGCTGGGACACCTGGGTGACGTCGAGGAGCTCGACGTGCTCCTGGCCGACCTCCCGCCACGTGGGTGCGTACATGACGACGGTGTTGCCCTCGGGGATGCCGAGTCGCGCCCGAATCGCAGCGACCCGCTCACGGTCAGGATCGTGGAGCTCGTCGTTGCGCGGGTAGCCCGACTCGACGATCCCCTCCGGGAACTCGTAGGCCCGGCGGATGATCGGAGTCGTGTCGGAGTTCTGGGAGATGAACATGTCCCAGTTGCTGCGCTCCAGATGTGCCCGCTGCAAGTGGGTGCGGCCCTTCTCGGAGCGGTCGAGTCCGATCTTCTTGTACATGGATCCGTGCCACGTCTGCAGCACCGTCTGGAAGCGCCGCTTCACGAACTCCGGCCGGAGCCACTCGTTGGTGACGATCCACCGAGCGGACTCGCGGATCCTCCACCACTGCTCCGAGCCGATGACCAGAGGAGTCGCACCCTCCGGAACCTCGACAGAGTAGTCCTCGACGGCCCAGAACCGGGGAAGGTCCGGGCGGCGTCGGGCGACCTCGCGGTCGATCGCCCGGGGGTTGCAGGTGGCATTGCGTCCGAAGAAGCTCTCGAAGTAGACCGCGTCGATCGCGGGGATGTCGCCATACGCGAATCGGTCCGAGAGGATGTTCTGCTGGTACGCGCCATACTCGAGGTCGCTGCGCGGGCGGGTGACCCGTACGCGAACACCGTCGCGCCGCCCGAGCTCGAGACGGAGGCGGGTGTCGGGCCGGGAGTCGACGACCGGCAGCCGGTCGATCAGCTCCTGGCTCGCGAAGGTGCTGAACGGCTCGCCGTCGAGACGGCCTTCGAGGTCGTAGGCTCCGCGCATCGGCGGCAACGAAGCCCCGCCCCACATGGAGAGGCGCAGCGGGACGCTGGCCACGAACCGCCCGTCGTCACGAACCTGGTCGAGGGACACCGGGAGGTCGATGAACGGCGCGGACATGACCAAGGTGAACGCCTCGGGGTCCCCGACGATCCGGCCGGTGAGCCGCAGGTGCGGGTGATCGTCGTCGTCCGCCCGCTCGATGCCGTCGACTTCCACGTAGTGCGGCACGTCGACCACTTGGAGCGCTCGATCGGCGCCGCCGCGTACGAGCAGTGAGTCGGCGGTGTCGGGCCGGTGGCCGGCCGAGTCGTCGAGGAGGGTCAGCGGTCGTGGGGAGCGGCCGGGGCCGACGAACGCGGTCCAGGTGGCTGGGAAGCGGTCGCCGAACTCGTCGACGACGATCGTCCCCGGCGGGACGCTGCCCACAAGGAGGATGCCGTCGGCGGCGCGCTGCACGGAGAGCTGGACGTCCGGCTGTCCCGGACCCCGGAGCGTCGCCGCCTTGATCTCGGCGTCGGCGTCGACACGTAGGCGGACCTCGCGACCGTTGACCGCGACATCGCGGACCACTACGCCCGGCTCGCGGGCGACGATGCTGACCCCGCGCTTCTCGCTGAAGGTCGGTCCGACGAGACGACCGTCCTCACGGGCCCGCAGCTGCATGGTTGCCGGCGAGCCGAACACGTAGCGGCGTCGCAAGGGCCCCCAGGTTCGGCGGCCGCCGCCGGTGATGCCGACGCGCACCCTCCAGGTACCGGCCGGCAGCGCTGACAGCGTCTGGTGGTCGAAGCGGGCTCGGAACACCATGTTCCCGTAGTTGAGATCGGCGCGAGGCACGGCGCTGAGGACGTCCCGGTCCTCGGCCACCGACACCGTGGCCTGGACACGCCGGACTCTGAATCGGCGATGGAGCCACACCTCGAACTCCGGTCGCTCCCCCTGGTCGGCGCCGCGAACGAACGCCCAGCCCTGCAGCACCAGGTCGTCGCCGTCCCAGACGGCTCGACGCAGGTTCGCCATCCATCCGAGATGCAAGAACGTGAACCAGCGGCCGAGCAGGCGGTAGCTGAACCGGGCCAGCCGGAAGAGCTGTCGGATCTGCGGGTTCGAGGAGAGGCGGGCCCAGTTGCCGGCCCGCCGCAGCAGGAGGTTGGGGTCCATGCCGCCGTCAGCCGAACACGTGAGCACCGGTGCGGGCGGACTCGAGCACCCGGGCCATCCACCGCGAATCCGAGGGGCGCAGGCGGAAGGTCTCGCGCTCCTCGCGCCGGATCATCGAGCAGAACTCGGCGATCTCGTAGCGCAGGCCGTCGCCGTCGAACTTGTAGTAGAACTTCTTGTTGTCCGACTGGTTCTCGAACCGCACCTCGAAGTACTCGGTCTTCCACCACGGCGCCGGCACGTAGATGTAACCCCGCGTGCCCGCGATCACCAGGTCGCCCTCGGCCTTGACGCCGAGTCCCGTGCGTGCCGACGCCACGGCGTGCGGGAACCGGAAGTCGATGCGCGAGTACAGCTCGACGTCACTGGACTCCGGCCGGAACGACGTGGTGCGGATGTCGTCGTAGTCCTCACCCAGGAGCTTGAGCACCGCGAGCAGCGGGTAGCTGGCCAGCTCGGCCAGGCTGCCGCCCTCCTGTGACGCGTCGAGCTCACGCACGTCGCCGGACGTCAGCTTCGTGAAGGTTGCGTCGACCGAGCGGATGTCGCCGATGGACCCGCTCCGGGCCACGGCGACGAGACGCTGGAATCCCGGGGAGAACGCGGTCTTGACGGCCTCGAGCAGCACGACGTCGGCCTGCTCGGCCGCCTCCTGCAGGCGGGCGCAGTCGGCCTCGGTGAGACACATCGGCTTCTCACACAGGACGTGCTTGCCACGCTCGATCGCCGTCAGTCCGTACTGGAGATGGGTGCCGTGAGGGGTGGCGATGTACACCGCGTCGACCTGGTCCAGGAGCTCCTCGAACGACCCGGCGGCGAGGTCGAGGTCGTGCTGGTCGACGAAGGTCTTGACGTTGGCCGGGTCGCGTGACCAGGCTCCCTCCACGTCGATGCCGCTCACATAGTGCGCTTCGTCGACGAAGCGGTTGGCGATGCGTCCGGTGCCGACGATGCCGAGCCGCAGGATGCCGGCGTTCTCGGCGCGCAGCTGCGTGCTGGAGATCCCCTTGGTGCGCTCGAGGTACACGACTTCGCAGTAGTCCCTGAGGTAGTCGAACTTGCCCAGCCAGTCCGAGCCGATCGCGAAGATGTCGACGTGGTGCTTCTGGATGTCGTTGATCTTCTGGCCTTCGTACTCCTCGATGATCACCTCGTCGGCGAGCCCGCTCTCCTGCACGTTCTGGATCCGGTCCATGAGGCTCTGCTGGACGTTCAGCTTGCCGCGGGCGTCGTCGAAGTTCTCGGTGGTGACGGCGACGATCAGGTGGTCGCCGAGGGCGCGAGCGCGCTCGAGGAGACGTCGATGCCCGTCGTGGAACAAGTCGAATGTTCCGTAGGTGATGACGCGCATGGGGCTCCTCGGGGTGAAATGGTGCGCACTCAGGTTACCGAGGCGCCACCGGGAAGCCGAATCCCACCGGTGGAGGCGCTGTGTAACCTACTGGCGTGACATCCGCCGATTCCGCGCTCAGCCAGGCCGCCATCGACGTTTCGGGACTCGATCCCGACATCCGCGTTCAGGACGACCTGTTCCGGCACGTCAACGGCCCATGGCTGCGCACCACCGAGATTCCCGCCGATCGTGCCACCGCCGGGGCGTTCATGACGCTGTTCGACGAGGCCGAGAAGAAGGTCCGGTCCATCGTCGAGGAGTGCCGTGACGGCCTCGCCGATGATCCTGACGGCGAGGGGCGCCAGATCGGCGACCTCTACGCCAGCTTCATGGATGAGGAGCGGGTCGAGGCTCTGGGAGCCCAGCCGTTGGCCGACGAGCTCGGCCAGGTCGAGGCGATCACCGACATCGCGTCGTTCGTGCGCACCCTGGGCACCCTCGAACGAGTCGGCGTCGGCAGCGTCTTCGGCTTGTTCATCGCCCCCGACCGCGGGCAGCCCGACCGCTACATCACGCATCTCTCCCAGGACGGCCTCGGCCTGCCCGACGAGTCGTACTACACCGACGACGACTTCGCCCCGATCCGCGAGGCGTACGTCGGCCACGTGGCCACCATGCTCGAGCTGGCCGGCCTCGACGAGCCCGCCGAGCGGGCGCGGCGCGTCATGGACCTGGAGACCCGGATCGCGTCCCACCACTGGGACCGCGTGGCCTGCCGCGACACCCAGAAGACGTACAACCTCGTCGATGCCGCCGAGCTGCAGGCGCTCGCGCCGAGCTTCGACTTCACCGCCTGGTCCACGGCCGCCCGCATCCCCGCGCCCGCCGTGGCCGAGGTCGTCGTGGCCCAGCCGTCGTTCCTGCAGGGCCTCGCCGACCTGCTCGTCGATGACGAGCTGCCGGCCTGGTGCGACTGGCTGCGCTGGCAGGCCGTGCACAGCGGCGCACCCTACCTGTCGTCGGCGTTCGTCGATGCCAACTTCGAGTTCTACGGACGCACGCTCAGCGGCACCGACGAGCTGCGCCCGCGCTGGAAGCGTGGAGTCGGGTTCGTCGAGGGTGCCATGGGCGAGGCGGTCGGCAAGATCTACGTGCGCACCGAGTTCCCGCCCGCGGCGAAGGTGCGCATGGGCGAGCTGATCGACAACCTCATCGCGGCCTACCGAGAGAGCATCAGCACGCTCCCGTGGATGAGCGACGCCACCAAGGAGCGGGCGCTGGAGAAGCTCGGGCAGTTCACGCCGAAGATCGGTCATCCCGACGCGTTCAAGGACTATACGGAGTTGGAGACCGACCCGACCGACCTGCTCGGCAACGCGCGCCGCGCCCTCGCCGTCGCCATGGACCGGGAGCTGGCGAAGATCGGCTCCCCCATCGACCGCGACGAGTGGTACATGACCCCGCAGACGGTCAACGCGTACTACAACCCCACGATGAACGAGATCGTGTTCCCCGCGGCCATCCTCCAGCCGCCGTTCTTCCACCCCGACGCCGACGACCCCGTCAACTACGGCGCGATCGGTGCCGTCATCGGTCACGAGATCGGCCACGGCTTCGACGACCAGGGCTCGCAGTACGACGGCACCGGAGCGATGGTCAACTGGTGGACCGACGACGACCGGGCCGCCTTCGACGCCCTCACCGCGGTCCTCATCGACCAGTACGACCACCTCGCCCCCGAGGGCGGCGACGCTCACACAGTGAACGGATCGCTCACGATCGGCGAGAACATCGGCGACCTCGGCGGACTCGGCATCGCCTACCGTGCGCTGCGCCTGGCGATCGAGGGTAACGATCCCGAGCCGATCGACGGTCTCACGGCGGACCAGCGCTTCTTCTACTCGTGGGCACAGGCGTGGCAAGCCAAAGTGCGCCCGGCCGAGACCGTGCGCCGCCTGACCATCGACCCCCACTCCCCGCCGGAGTTCCGCTGCAACCAGGTCGTCCGCAACATCGACGCCTTCTACCGGGCCTTCGACGTCACGCCCGACGACCAGCTGTGGCTCGAACCCGATCAGCGCGTCACGATCTGGTAGTCGGCCGCAAGAATTCCGGGTCCTCGTCTGAGGGTCGCCGGTACCGTGGGCGAATGACCGCAGACACGACCTCGGAGAACCAGCAGGTCCAACGACGCATCGTCACCGTTCTCTCGGCCACGCAGGTCGTGGGCGGCCTCGGCAACGGCGCCGGCATCGCGATCAGCTCGCTCGTCGTCAAGGACGTGTCCGGGTCGTCCGGCTGGGCCGGGATGGCCGTCGTCATGCTGACGCTGGGCGCCGCGGCCGTCACCGTGCCCCTCGCCGGAGTGGCCGTCCGTGCCGGGCGGCGTCCTGCGCTGACCCTCGGCTGGATGCTCGGCGCGATCGGCGCCGTCGTCACGGTGTTCGCCTCGGAGGTCCAGTCCCTGCCCCTCGTCCTGCTGGGCCTGCTGCTGTTCGGTTCGGGCACGGCGGCCAACTTGCAGTCGCGCTTCGCGGCCGTCGACCGGGCCGACCCCTCACAGGTCGGTCGATCCCTGTCGCTCGTCGTGTGGTCAACCACCGTCGGCGCCGTCATCGGGCCGAACCTGACCGGTCCGGGCCAGGACGTCGCGCGAAAGGTCGGCGTGCCCGACCTCGCCGGTCCGGTGCTCTTCTCGATCGTGGCGTTCGCCCTGGCGGGACTGATGACGTTCGTGCTCCTGCGCCCGGACCCACTGGTGCGTCTCGAGGACGCGGTCAAGGCGCCCAGCGGCATACGCGCCGCTCTGCCGCACGTGCGCGGCACCACGGCGGTCGCGGTCTACGCCATCGCGTCGTCCCACGCCGTGATGGTGGCCGTCATGGCCCTCACGCCAGTGCACATGGAGGACCACGGCTCATCCCTGCAGATCATCGGCCTCACCATCAGCCTGCACATCGCCGGGATGTTCGCGTTGTCGCCGGTCATGGGCTGGATGAGCGATCGTTGGGGTGCCCCCCGGACGATCCTGCTCGGTCAGTGCACGCTCATCCTCGCCGTGGCGGTCGCCGGCACCTCCGCCGGTTCCGACCTGCAGATCACCATCGGACTCGCGATGCTCGGCCTCGGCTGGTCAGCGTCCGTCATCGCCGGCGCAGCGATGCTCACCAGCTCGGTCGAGATGTCGGCCCGGCCGGCGGTCCAGGGCCTCAGCGACCTGGCCCTCAACATGGCCGGGGCGTTCGGCGGTCTGCTCGCCGGCCTGGTCGTCGCTTGGCAGGGCTACGGCACACTGACCGCCGCTGCCGGCGCACTGACGCTCCCGGTGATCGTCCTGGTGCTCGCCGGACGTCGGGTGGCGAAGGAGATCAGCGAGCCCTCGACCTGAACCGATCCAGGATCGGGTCGGTGAGGTCGTACCCGAGGTCGGCCACAGCGGATCCCCGCCGTTTCAACCAGTTGCCGAACGCGATGTACGTCGTGCCGGAGACGAAGATCGTATCGAAAGCCACCATCTCGAGGCTGAACCACGGGAGCGCCATCATCACGGCGATGGACAGGTGGAACAGCAGCACCGTGGCGATGGCAATGCGTCGCGTGGCCACCGACAGCATCAGCATGGGCGTGAAGAACAGCTGGATGAACACCACGACGTATGTGGCGACGCCCACCATGATCCCGAAATGGGTGAAGAGATCGGTCAGGAAGGGGAACGGCTTGTACTCCTGCAGCTGGAGCGGGTAATACAGCGCGGTGCCGTGCTGCCACAGGTCGCCCTGGGTCTTGAACATGCCGGCGGAGATGTAGATGATGACCAGCTGGAAGGCGAGAGCCGCCACGGTCGTGTTGTGGATGCCGTTGGACAACCAGCGCGGCAGCAGCGGCTGCGAGTTGTACAGGTTGCGCACGATGGCGCGGACGTTGCGGCCACCCCCGCCGTGACGCACGAGCAGGTCGGGGTCCGTGCGACGGCGTCGCCGGGCGTCGAGCGACCAGTACTCCGTCGTGTGCATGAACATCAGGATGAACAGGCCGACCCGCAGGATGTTGTCGCCCTGGTCACCGAGGACCGGGATGCGCTCGATGATGGCGATGTTGCCGAGCAGCATGAGCGGCCCGACGATCCTCGCGTGCCAGCCGATCACCCAGAGCACGGCCAGGGCGATGACGCCGAGGTAGAAGAACAGGAACTCGGTGCTCCCCAGAGAAGCGACCAGGTCCGGCGGCCAGTAGAAGTTGCCGTCCGCGCGTTCCTTGTTCCAGATCGATCCGGGCCCGAACAGCAGGTCGCGCTGCCGGAAGTTCGTGATGAGGATGCCGAGCACCGCACACCCGGAGAGGATGCGTGCGAACGAGGCGCCGTACATCGAGTGCTTGTCGCACATCAGCCATGTCTGCGCGATGTCGTACCAGCGCGCCAGCACGTCGAGGCCGCGTCCGAGGGCGGAGGACTCCTCGCGGGTCGGCTCGTCCGTCTCCGGCTTCGTGAGCACGTCGGTCACTTCGACCCATCCCCCTTCTTGATCGTGATCTTGCCCTTGGAGTCCTTGGTCACGGTGACGTAGTCCTCCGCCGGCGCCTTGGTGACATAACCGTCGAAGGCCGCCTGCGCGTCACCCGGTGCCGGAATGGGCTTGCGGAAGCCGAACGTGTAGTAGGTGAACGGGACGTCGAGGAAGCTGACGTCCTTGCGCTTGGTGTAGTTCGGCACCGAACGGTGGCCGACCCGGTACTGGATCATCGAGACGCCCTTGCCCCACCGCGCTGTCGCGTACAGGGTCAGATATCGCCTCAGCATCGTGTCGTTCGACGAGTATCCGTAGACGTTCGCCTTGCCGACCGGCGTCGGAGTGAGCTTGGCCATCCGGTTGTAGAGAATCGTGGGGTCGGTCTCGACGTAGTTCGCTCGCGTCAACAGCTGCTGCTGGGCCGTGAGCTTGGGCATCGCCGCGTTGATGTTGCCGCCCAGACGCCGGGTGGCGGAGTGGATACGAGACGGGTTGACGAGGTACTTGATGCGGGCGTCCTCGTCGGCCGTGATGTCGTACCAGTTGGTGAGCTTGCCCTCGCCCGACTTGGGGTCGCCGATGAAGGCGCGAACGACCACGTTCTCGCCGCCACGACGCGGCACCGGCGCGAAGACGGACCACGACTGCTCGAAGGAGAAGATGTCGTTGTTGATGTAGTGCGCGAGACGCTCCTGGCCGAAGGCGTCACGGATCGGGTTGACCGGCATCACCCAGAGCATGATCAGGAACGAGTGGATGGACGCCACGAGGACGATGGTCCAGACGATCCCCTTGCGTCCACCGGACGGGAGCCCGGTCGCGTGCCGAGAGGGTGCTAGTTCTGCCATGCAAAAACCTTACGTGCAGAGCACTGCCCGGGTCGGGGTGACCCCGGCCCGGGCAGAGCTCATGCGGTTGTCGAAACGGGACCTCAGGCGACCTTGCGGCGTCGCTCGGCCACGAGGACCACGCTGGTGCCCAGGAGGACCAGCGCTCCGCCGGCCACGAGCAGACCCAGGTTGGATCCACCGGTGTCAGGCAGCGAGCTGTCATCGGGGCAGTCGGCCGTCTTGAGCAGCTTGGCGCCAGTCACGCTGGCCACGCCGCCCTCGCCGGAGATCGCACTCTGCAGCGCGCCGCTGGGCGAGTCTTCCTCGGGGCTGCTTTCCTCCGGGCTATTGAGCGGAGTGGTTGCGCCGTTGAGGAGGTTGCCGAGCAGGCCGCCGCCGTCGGTGGCGCCAGCGCCGGTGCCCGCCGCGAGGATTCCCGCCTCACCCGAGTCGACGGTGGAATCGACCAGGCCGTCGAGCCCGCCGTCGACCGTGACCGCGAGACCTGCGACTGCCGTGGCCTGCGTGTTCGAGACAGCCTCGACGTCGAGGGAGATGATGGCGCCGCCGTCGACCGTGGTGCCGGTGGTGGCATCGAGGTCGGTGTCGGTGAGTGCCGCGTCCGTCTGCGAGATCGCCGTGATGTCCAGGCCGGCCACCGTGGTGACCAGGTCACCGTCGGTGGTGGTGCCGGTGACCGCATCGAGGTCGGTGTCGGTCAGGGCGGCATCTGTCTGCGAGATCGCCGTGACGTCGAGACCCTCGGGCGTCGTGACCAGGTCACCATCGGTGGTCTGGCCGGTGACCGCGTCGAGATCGGTGCTGGTGAGCGCCGAGTCCGTCTGCGAGATCGCCGTGACGTCGAGACCCTCGGGCGTCGTGACCAGGTTGCCGTCGGTGACGGTGCCGGTGACCGCGTCGAGATCGGTGTCGGTGAGCGCCGAGTCCGTCTGCGAGATCGCCGTGACGTCGAGACCCTCGGGCGTCGTGACCAGGTTGCCGTCGGTCTCGGTGCCGGTGACCGCGTCGAGGTCGGTGCTGGTGAGCGCCGAGTCCGTGGACGCGATCGCCGTGATGTCGAGACCCTCGGGCGTGGTGACCAGGTTGCCGTCGACCACGGTGCCGGTGACGGCATCCAGGTCGGTGTCGGTGGCCACTGCGTCGGGCGTCTGGATCGCGTCGATGTCGATGCCGTCGACCGTGAGAACCAGCTGGCCGTCGATCTCTTCGCCGTCGACGTCGACGTTCACGTCGGCATCGGTCTGGATGGAGTCGACATCGACATCGACATCGACGTCGGTGTCCGTGTCGACATCGACGTCGGTGTCCGTGTCGACATCTTCGTCGTCGCCGTCATCGTCGTCGCCGTCGTCATCGTCGCCGTCGGCCGTGGTGTCCGCGGAACTTGGGCACTTCTCCATGGAGAGGCTCGTGGTGGAGGTCGACGGCGCGGCGGATGCCGGGCTCGACCAAACAAGAACAGTTGCGAGAAGCAACAGGAACACAGCGGTGACTGTGCGGATCTTCGTCACGTGGAAATCCCAACATCGAAAAGTGGTGGTTTGTGTGCCCCTGAAGGCCCCCTGGCACCGCTGAATATACACACCCAGGGCGGGGTTTGGGCAGGGGCGCACCTAAAAGTTGCGTGTTGAGTCCTTATTCATTTCGCGTTCACGACCCGGTCAAGGTGTCGAAAGCGTCGACCTGGGTGGACACCTCGGCTGAGATCGCTCGCTGCGCGGCCTCGAGCCTGGTGAGCAGAACTTTGGGCCTGTCGCCGAACTTGAAGAAGAAGCCGCGGCCGGCGTCGATGTCGGAAGCGCCCTTCCTCGTCATCTTGATCGTGTCGTCCGCGTACTTCTCGAGGTCGCGCGCGAGCTCGGCCTCGGCGGAGCCGGGCTGCTGGGCCCGCAGCTTCTTGCGGGCCTTCTGATAGACCGGCACGACCTCGGTGCGCAGGGCGCTGCCCGAGAACTGCACGACGAATCCCTCGAGCAGCTTCGCCGGGTTGATCTTCACGAGGTCGATCCCGACCTCGACGAACATCTGCCGGGGGATCACGTTCCTTTCCAGGCGCTCCACGAACGCGCGGAAGGGCTGGAGTTCCAGGCCACGCCTGGCCGCCGCGGTGCGGTAGTCGCGACTGTGCTCACGCCCGTACGCTGTCGTCCCCTGCTTCGGGATGCGAGGTACCGCGTCCATCCGAAGGGTCACCTGCTCGTACAGCTTCTGGTAGTCCGTCTCGTTCTCGAAGCGCCGCTTGACCACATACGCGGCGAGATCGTCGATCGACCTTGCCAGTTCGGGTTCGTAGGCCTGAGCGACGCGTTCAGCGTCACGGGTCTGCTCCTTCTCGTCGGAGGACGGCGCCACCGTGAAGGCGAGCACGAGCACACCAACGGCGACCAGCACGGTCACCACGAGCGCTGTAGCGAGCCGACCCCTCATGGGACCAGTCTCCCGTCCTCGTCGCACCTGAGCTCGCCCCGGGGCACCGGCCGGCCCAGGAGGTGGTCGACCACCAGGTCGTCGACACAGCGGTTTCCGGTGTGGTACCCGGTGTGTCCGTCGCCTTCCCGCGTCAGAAGCCGGGCCGAGCCGAGCTGACGGACCAGGCTCTCCGACCACGCGTAGGGCGTGGCGGGGTCATGGGTCGTACCCACCACGATGATCGAGTCCACGCCCTTCGCGGCGACGGATCCCTGCGGATGCGAGGACTCGACCGGCCAGGCCGAGCACTCCGCGGCCGACCAGGCCATCGACGGTCCGAACACCGGGGCGGCGTCGGCGAAGCCCGGCTCGAAGTCGGCGACCTCGTCGTAGCCGGGGCCCGTCGGGAAGTCGAGGCAGCGCACGGCGTGGTAGGCCACGGTCGAGTTGTTGTCGTATCCCCGGTCGTCGCGCTGGTCGTACTTGTCGGCGAGCTGCCGCAGCCCGGTGCCCTCACCGAAGGTCGCCCGGGACAGCGTGCGCACGAGGAGGGGCCAGCGGTCGCGCTCGTAGAGGGTGTAGGCGATGCCGCGGAAGGCGGCCGCCTCGGTCGCGTCACGGACTCCGCCTTCGGATTTGAGCGGCTTCCTGTCTGCCTCGTCGAGCAGTGCGGCCACGCGATCTTCGGCCACGTCGACGTCCGTGCCGACCGGGCAGGTCTCGAGCTTCGCGCAGTAGGTCAGGAACCGGCGCAGCGACTTCTCGAAGCCCACCGCCTGGTCGCGGGCTTGGCGCCGGTTGCTCAGGCTCGGGTCCACTCCCCCATCGAGGATCATGCGGCCGGTGTGCTCCGGAAAGAGGTGGGCGTAGGTCGCACCGATCTGCGTGCCGTACGAAGCGCCGAAGAAGTCGAGCTTCTCCTGGCCGAGGACGGCACGAGCGACGTCGAGGTCGCGTACCGTCACCTCGGTCGACATCGTCACGACGAGGTCGCCGGTGTTCTTGACGCAGGACCGGCCGAGGTCCGAGAAGGCCCGGCGGAGGTCCTCGGTCTCGGCCTGGTCGTCGGGGCTGTAGTCGACGTCGAGGAAGTCGTCGAGCTCGGACTTCGTGAAGCACTCGAGTGCCTCGCTCGTGCCGACACCGCGCGGGTCGAGGCCGACGATGCCGAGCTCGGACCGCATCGACTCCGGCGCCTGCCCGGCGAACCCGTCGGCGTACTCGAAGGCGGAGCCCCCGGGCCCGCCGGGATTGACGAAGAGCATCCGCCGCGTCGGCTCGTCGTCGGCCGGCCTCAGCTTGACGTTGAGCCCGACGGTGCCGCCCTTCGCGTCGTCATAGTCCAGCGGCACCCGGATCGTGCCGCAGAGACCACCGCGGCACTTCGTCCAGGCGACGTGCTGGTCGTAGAAGGACGCCAAACCCGCCGGTGCGCGCTCGCCCGTGGGCTGGGGCAGCTCCGCACCGCGCTCGCGGTCCGCCACCACCGCGAGAAACACGACTCCCACCATGACGACGGCCATGCCGAGGTTGATGCGAGCGAGCATGCAGAGAAGGGTACGGGGGCCGAAATGCGCGTCGGACCCCCTCCGCGAGGAGGGAGTCCGATGCGCGTGGTGGAGCTAAGGGGAATCCGTCGCAGGCTCCTCCCCGAATCACTGGGCCTGAACACACACGCTGTGGGCCCCTCCTGCCTCACGCCTTGCAAACGCGTCGGGCCCCGTCCGAGTTTGGAGGGGCCCACAGCGTGTGCGGTGGAGCTAAGGGGATTCGAACCCCTGACCTCTTCCATGCCATGGAAGCGCGCTACCAACTGCGCCATAGCCCCGTGCTCGTGGCCCGAAGGCCGGTCACCGATCTTAGCCGCTCGCGGACGGCTGGCCCAAACCGGGCCGCTCGTCATCGGACATCACCGGCTCGGGCAGAGTACCGGCGTTCCACTCGACGATGCGCCACCGCATCGTGCTGCCGTATTGCACCTCTTCGAGCACCGACCAGGCGCAGTTGTTGAGGCCGCCGAACGACCCCCACGCCCCCGGCGGGAAGCCGAGGAACACGCAGGCACCAACTCGGGCGACCGCACCGTGTGCCACCACCACCAGGGTCTCGTCGGCACCGAGGACGTCGACGTGCTCGCGCAACGCGGCCGCGAACCGTTCGCCGGCCTCACCGTGCGTCTCGCTGCCCGGGATCTGCGTCTCGTCGCCGTCAAGCCAGGCCCGCATGCCGTCGGGCATCTTTTCCCACGCCTCGGCCCAGGTGAGGCCCTCGCGTGCGCCGAACTGCATCTCACGCAGTCGCGAATCGGACTCGACCTCCAGGCGGCACAGTCCGCCGAGCACCGCGGCCGTGTCGGCGGCGCGCCTCAGGTCGGACGTCAGGATGCGACTGGGGCCGAGAGTGGCCAGCCGCGCCGCGGACTCACGCGCCTGCGCGCGCCCGACGTCATCGAGCGGCACGTCGCTCTGGCCCTGCACACGGCCCGTGAGGTTCCACTCGGTCCGCCCGTGACGCCACAGGACGATGCGGCGGTTCATCCGGCTGCGGGGAGGTCGACGAGTGGGCAGTCGCTCCAGAGCCGCTCGAGCGCATAGTAGGCGCGCTCGTCGGAGTGCTGGATGTGGACGACGACGTCGGAGAAGTCGAGCAGGACCCAACGTCCTTCGCGCTCCCCCTCGCGCCGCACCGGCTTGGCGTCCAGCTCGAGCAGCTTCTCCTCGACGGCGTCCTGCACCGCACGCACCTGCCGCGGGTTGGCGGCCGAGCACAGCAGGAAGACGTCGGTGATGACGAGCTGCTCGGAGACGTCGAAGGCCAGCAGGTTCTGGGCGAGCTTGTCGGACGCCGCCTCGGCGGCGGCCCGGGTGAGCTCGATGGCGCGCGTGCCGGCGCTCATGCCTGACTCCGGTAGAGGTCGTGCTTGGCGATGTACTGGACGACGCCGTCGGGCACGAGGTACCAAACGGGCTCGTCCTTGCCGACCCGGTTGCGGCACTCGGTGGACGAGATGGCCAGCGCGGGGATCTCGACCAACGTGATGCGGTCGCCGGGCAAGCCCTCGAGCGTGCCCGTGTCCAGCTCGTGGCCCGGGCGGGTGCATCCGACGAAGTGCGCGAGCCTGAACAGCTCCTCGGGGTCTCGCCACGTGAGGATCTGGGCCATCGCGTCGGCGCCGGTGATGAAGTACAGGTCGGCGTCCGGCAGGGCGGCTGACAGCTCGCGCAGGGTATCGATCGTGTAGGTGGGGCCGTCACGGTCGATGTCGATGCGGCTGACCTCGAAACGCGGGTTGGACGCCGTCGCCACCACGGTCATCAGGTAGCGGTGCTCCGCCGCCGAGACCTGTCGATCGGACTTCTGCCAGGGCTCCCCGGCCGGAACGAACACCACCGTGTCGAGGTCGAACCAGGCCTGCACCTCGCTGGCCGCCACGAGGTGGCCGTGGTGGATGGGGTCGAACGTGCCACCCATGACGCCGACGCGTCGGCGCGGGGTGTCGGCATGGGCCACGGGAGGACTCAGGTGTGCTCGCGACCCTTGCCGAACGACAGCAGGGTGAGCATCGCCAGCGTGAAGATCGCCAGGGCGATGCCACCGACGGCATAGGGATCGATGCCGATGTCGCGCAGGTGCTCGGAGCCTTCGGCTGCCGCGAGGATCGTGACCATGACGTCAATCTACCGGGTCTGGAACCCGGTCCGCTAACTGCGTAGGTGACCCGACCCAACGATCAGGTAAGTCGTCGTCGTCATCTCGGGCAGCCCCATCGGGCCGCGGGCGTGCAGCTTCTGGGTGGAGATGCCGATCTCGGCCCCGAAGCCCAGCTCGCCGCCGTCGGTGAACCGCGTGGAGGCGTTGACCATCACCGCGGCGGCGTCGACACCGACGGCGAACGCCTGAGCCGCCGCGAGCGAGGAGGTGACGATCGCCTCGGTGTGGTGCGACGAGAACCGCCGGATGTGGGCGACCGCGTCGTCGAGGGACTCCACCACCGCGGCGGAGATCTCCAGCGCGAGGTACTCGGTGGCGTGGTCCTCGTCGGTGACCGGGACCACGGCGGGGTCCGCGGCGACGAAGGCGGCATCGCCGTGGATCGTGACGCCGGCGTCGCGCAGGGCGGTGACGACGCGGGGCACGAAGACGTCGGCCACGGCCTTGTGCACCAGCAACGACTCGGCCGCGTTGCAGACACTCGTGCGGTCGGTCTTGGAGTTGAGCACGATGTCGAGGGCCATGTCGAGGTCGGCCTCGGCGTCGACATACACATGACAGTTTCCGACGCCGGTCTCGATGACGGGCACCGTGGACTGCTCGACGACGGCCTGGATCAGGCCCGCTCCCCCGCGCGGGATGACCAGATCGACGAGCCCACGCGCCTGCATGAGGTGCTGGGCCGACGACCGGTCGTCCGCGGGGATGAGCTGGATGGCATCGGCGGGCAGCCCGGCGGCCGCGATCGCGTCGCGCATGACGGCGATGATCGCGGCGTTGGAGTGGGACGCGGACGACGAGCCGCGCAGCAGCACGGCGTTGCCCGACTTGAGGCAGATGCCAGCAGCGTCGGCCGTGACGTTGGGGCGTCCCTCGTAGATCATCGCGATCACGCCGATGGGCACGCGGACCTGCTGCATCCGCAGGCCGTTGGGAAGCGTCGACCCGCGCACGATCTCGCCGACCGGGTCGGGCAGAGCGGCGACGTCGCGGAGTCCCTGGGCGAACGCCGCGACGCGATCCGGGTCGAGGGCTAGCCGGTCGATCACGTGCTCCGGCGTGCCGCCGGACCGGGCGGCTTCGACATCGCGCTCGTTGGCGGCCAGCACGTCGTCCGTGGCCGCGACCAGGGCATCGGCGGCGGCCAGGAGGGCAGCGTCCTTGGCCGATCGCGGAAGCGTGGCCAGGCTCGTGGCGGCCAGCCGGGCTCGTCGGGCGGCTTCGTGAACCTGCTCCTTCATGGCCGTCATTCTAGGTTTCCATGCTGCTCGCGGCGCCGACGATCACAAGGTCGTCACGGTGCACGACCTCGCGCTCGTAGTCGGCACCGAGCTCGGAGGCGAGGTCGCGGGTCGACCGGCCCAGCAGCTGGGGCAGCTCGGAGCTGTCGTAGTTGACGAGGCCACGAGCGACGACGGTGCCGTCATGGGCGACGACGTCGACCGGGTCGCCGGCGCTGAAGGTGCCGGTGACGCCGGTGATGCCGGCCGGCAGGAGGGACGCCTTGCGCGTCGTGAGAGCGCGCACCGCGCCGTCGTCGACGTGCAGCGTTCCCTGGGTGTCGCTGGCGTGCGCGAGCCACAGCAGCCGGGTGGGGCGGCGGCGGCCGGTGGGAAGGAACCGGGTACCGACGGCGTGGCCCTCCAGCGCCTCGGCGGCTCGTTCGGCCGCCGTGAGCACGACCGGGATGCCGGCGCCGGTGGCGATGCGGGCCGCCTCGATCTTGGTGACCATGCCACCGGTGCCGATCGCCGACGCGCTCGGGCGGGCGATGTCGATGCCCGCGAGGTCGGCCTCGCCGCTCACCTCGCCGACGAGGGTTGATCCCTCCCGGCCGGGCGGGCCGTCGTACAGGCCGTCGACGTCGGAGAGCAGCACCAGGAGGTCGGCGTGGACGAGGTGGGCGACGAGAGCGGCGAGCCGATCGTTGTCGCCGAAGCGGATCTCGCTCGTGGCCACCGTGTCGTTCTCGTTGACCACGGGGACGACACCGAGCTCACGTAGCTTCGCGAACGTCTGGTACGCGTTGCGGTAGTGGCTGCGCCGGATGACGTCGTCGACGGTGAGCAGCACTTGCCCGACGACGAGTCCGTGCACGGCGAACCGCTCTGAGTAGCGGGCCATCAGGGCGCCCTGGCCGACGCTGGCGGCGGCCTGCTGGCTGGCGAGATCGCGGGGTCGACGGGCCAGCCCGAGGGGTGCCAGGCCGGCGGCGATGGCACCGGAGCTGACGAGCACGACCTCGTCGCCGCGTGCACGGGCTGCGGCCACGGCGTCGACGAGGGCGTCGAGACGATCGCCGTCGAGACCACCCGAGGTGGTGGTCAGGGACGAGGAACCGACCTTGACGACGAAGCGGGTCATGACTCGGCCTCGTCGTCGTCGGGTCGTTCGCGGGCGGCGCGGGCCTCGGCCTCGAACGCCCGCTTCGCGATCAGCTCCTCGCGGCGCTGCTGGTTGGTGCGCCGGTCGTTGTCGTAGAGCCGCTGGTCCTCGCCGCGGCGGCCGAGCATCTCGGCGCCCGCCTCGATCTGCGGGTCGAAGTCGAACACGACCGCGTCATCCCCCATCCCGTCGGCACTGCCACCGATGACGACGTCGTCGCCGGCCGTGGCTCCGAGCTCGAGCAGCCGGGCCTCGACACCGAGCCGGTTGAGCCGGTCGGCGAGGAACCCCACGGCCTCGTCGTTGCTGAAGTCGGTCTGGCCCACCCAGCGCCTGGGTTTCTCCCCGCGGACGATCCACTGGCCACCACGGTTGACGATCGTGAACTCCTCCCCCACACCGGACTCGGCGCGAGGACGCAGCACGATGCGGGTGGCGTCGGCCTGCGGCGTGGCGGCTCGCTTGGCCGCCACGACCTCGGCCATCGCGAACGACAGCTCACGCAGGCCGTCGTGGCTGGCGGCGGACACCTCATGGACGTCCAGACCCCGGGCCTCGAGGTCGGCGCGGACGAACCCGGCGATCTGGCGCGCGTCGGGCACGTCGACCTTGTTGAGGGCGACGAGACGCGGACGGTCGTCGAGACCCCCGTAGGCGGCGAGCTCGCCCTCGATGACGTCGAGGTCGGAGATCGGGTCGCGGCCCGGCTCGGCCGTGGCGCAGTCGATGACGTGGACCAGGGCGGCGCACCGCTCGACGTGACGCAGGAAGTCGTGGCCGAGCCCGCGACCCTCGCTGGCGCCCTCGATGAGACCGGGCACGTCGGCGACCGTGTACGTGGTGCCGCCGGCCGTCACGACGCCCAGGTTCGGCACCAGCGTGGTGAACGGGTAGTCGGCGATCTTGGGACGCGCGCGGGACAGTGCGGCGATGAGGCTCGACTTGCCGGCACTCGGGAAGCCCACGAGGCCGATGTCGGCGACCACCTTCAGCTCGAGGGTGATGACGAGGTGCTCGCCCGGCTCGCCCTTGAGCGCGAAGCCCGGGGCCTTGCGCTTGCTGGACGCCAGCGCGGCATTGCCCAGCCCGCCCCGGCCTCCCGCGGCGATGATGACCTCCGTGCCGACCCCGACCAGATCGGCCAGGACCTCGCCGTGCTCGTCGCGCACGAGCGTCCCGTCGGGGACGGGAAGCAGGAGGTGGTCGCCGTTGGCGCCGCTGCGGTTGTTGCCGGCTCCGGGCTTGCCGCTGCCGGCCTTGCGGTGCGGCTCGTGGTGGTAGTCGACGAGGGTCGTGACGTCGGCGGCCACGCGCAGGATGACGTCGCCGCCGTGCCCGCCGTTGCCGCCGTCTGGCCCTCCGAGCGGCTTGAACTTCTCCCGGTGGACCGAGGCGACGCCGTGCCCGCCGTCGCCGGCAGCGACGTCGAGCGTCACCTGGTCGACGAAGCTGGGGATGGCCACGACTGCTCCCGTCCTAACTCTGCTTGTCGGAAATGGGAGAAAGGGGCAGCCCGCTCACGCGGACCGCCCCTTTCGGAAAGAGTGGGTTCGCTCGGTCAGTCCGCCGGGACGATGTTGACGACCTTGCGGCCACGACGGGAGCCGAACTCGACGGCACCGTCGGACAGCGCGAACAGCGTGTCGTCGCCGCCACGGCCGACGTTGGTGCCGGGATGGAAGTGGGTGCCGCGCTGACGCACGATAATCTCGCCGGCGTTGACGAGCTGACCGCCGAAGCGCTTCACGCCCAGCCGCTGGGAGTTGGAGTCGCGCCCGTTACGGGTGGAGGCTGCGCCCTTCTTGTGTGCCATCTGTCAGTCCCTTACTTCTTGATCCCGGTGATCTTCACCTGGGTGTACTTCTGGCGATGACCCTGGCGCTTCTTGTAGCCGGTCTTGTTCTTGTACTTCTGGATGATGATCTTGGGGCCCTTGGTCTGGCCGAGGACCTCCGCGGTGACCGAGACCTTGGCGAGCGCCTTGGCGTCGCTGGTCACGGCGTCGCCGTCGACGAGCAGCACCGCAGGCAGCGTGAGCGTGGAGCCCTCGTCCTGAGCGACCTTGTCGATCTCGACGACGTCGCCGACGGCCACCTTCTGCTGCGTGCCGCCACTGCGCACGATTGCGTACACCACGGGATCCTCATTCATCGTTGCGAGCTGTGCTGGTCAGATTGGGTGTGCGTGCCGAAGGCACACGCTGTCGGCGTGCGTCACGCTCGCCGACGTTCCATTCTACGGAGCCTTGCCCTCGTCGGTCAAAACGGGGGCGTCGTCCTGCTTCGGGGCCTTGTCCTTCGGACCATCGTCCTTCGAAGCCTGGTCCTTTGGCGCGTTGTCCTTGGCGGCGCTCTTCTTGGCGCTGGTCTTCTTCGCGCCGGACTTCTTGGCCGCGTTGCCACCCTTGCCCTTGGCGTCGTCGGACTTCTGACCGCCTCCGCCTCCCCGGCGGCCGCGGCGCTGCTCCTCCTGCTTCCTGGGCTCGACCGGCTCCGCCGTGATGACGACGCCCCGGCCCTTGCAGTGCTCGCAGTCGGTGCTGAACGACTCCAGCAGCCCGGTGCCGATGCGCTTGCGCGTCATCTGGACCAGGCCGAGCGAGGTGACCTCGGCGACCTGGTGACGGGTGCGATCCCGACCAAGACATTCCACCAGTCTGCGCAACACAAGATCGCGGTTGCTCTCGAGCACCATGTCGATGAAGTCGATCACGATGATGCCGCCGATGTCGCGCAGGCGCAGCTGGCGCACCATCTCCTCGGCCGCCTCGAGGTTGTTCTTGGTGACCGTCTCCTCGAGGTTGCCGCCGGAGCCGGTGAACTTGCCGGTGTTGACGTCGACGACGGTCATGGCCTCGGTGCGGTCGATGACCAGCGAGCCGCCGGACGGCAGGAACACCTTGCGCTCGAGCGCCTTGTGGATCTGCTCGTCGATCCGGTGCGCGGTGAACGCATCGGTCTTCTTGCCGTCGTCCGCGCCCGGTTCCCAGCGCTTCGCGCGATCGGCGAGGTCGGGAGCGACGTGGTTGACGTAGGCCGAGATGTTGTCCCAGGCGTCGTCGCCCTCGACGACGAGCGACGTGAAGTCCTCGTTGAAGAGGTCACGGACGACCTTGATCATCAGGTCGGGCTCGGCGTAGAGCAGCTCGGGAGCCTTGCCGCCCTCGACCTTCTTCTCGATGTCCTGCCAGCGGGCGGTGAGAGCCGTGACGTCGCGCGTCAGCTGGTCTTCGGTGGCTCCCTCGGCCGCGGTGCGCACGATGACGCCGGCGTCCTCGGGCAGGACCTCCTTGAGCAACGCCTTGAGGCGGACCCGCTCGTTCTCGGGAAGCTTGCGGGAGATGCCGCTGGTCTGACCGCGCGGCACGTAGACGAGGAACCGTCCGGGCAGACTCACCTGGCTGGTGAGACGGGCGCCCTTCTGGCCGACGGGGTCCTTGGTGGCCTGCACGAGCACGGTCTGGCCCGGCGTCAGCGCGTCCTCGATCTTGCGCTGCTTGCCGTTGCCGAGCGTGCTCCAGTCGACCTCACCGGCATACAGCACGGCGTTGCGGCCGGCCCCGATGTCGATGAAGGCGGCCTCCATGCTCGGCAGGACGTTCTGCACCTTGCCGAGATAGACGTTGCCGATCAGCGACGTCTGCGACTCGCGGGCGACGTAGTGCTCGACGAGGACGTCGTCCTCGAGCACGGCGATCTGGGTGTAGTCGTCGCGCTGGCGGACGACCATCTCGCGCTTGACCGACTCGCGGCGGGCCAGGAACTCGGCCTCGGACACGATCGGGGCGCGACGGCGGCCGGCCTCGCGGCCTTCGCGGCGACGCTGCTTCTTGGCTTCAAGCCGGGTGGAGCCGCTGACGCCGGTGATCTCGTCCTCGGCGCTGCGTCCCTCGCGTGCCCTGACACGGCGTCGACGGGTGGCCCCATCGTTGGTGCCGCCGTCGCCGTCATCGGCGTCGTCGTCCTGGGTGGCGGCGTCGGAGCTGCCACCGTCCGGCGAGTCCTCGTCGGGCTTGCGACGCCGGCGGCCGCCGCGGCTGCGGCGACGGCGGCGGGGTCCGTCATCACCGCTGTCACCGTCGTCGTCGCGGTCGTCCTGGCGATCGTCGGGCGACTCCTGCTTCGGCCTCGGCGGGAGGGTGGTGGTCTCCGGCGGCTGGAACATGACGCTGCCCTTGGGCGCGTCGTCCTGCTGGTCGGCCTTGTTCGACTCGGCCTTCGCTGCAGTCTTCTTGGCGGCAGTCTTCTTGGCCGCGGTCTTCTTGGCGGGCGCCTTCTTGGCTGTGGTCTTCTTGGCCGGTCGGTCGCCGGCGTCGTCCTGGTCCGACGAGGGGGCTGCCTTCTTGGCCGGGCGGCAGGCCTTCGTCTCGGACGGGGCCGCGAAGATGTCGGTGCTCAGCGCGACGGGCGGGCCGGCCGGGCGGCCGGCGGCGCGTCGTCGGGTCGAGGTGCTGGTGGATGATTCGGATGATTCGGTTTCGTCGAGCATGTGCTCTCCTTCGCCCACGCGCCGGAACAGGTCCGGCCGGGGCTGTACGTCTGCGGCCCACTCGCGGCGGGCCCAAAGCCTTCGGTAAACCCGGCGCGCCACGCGTACCGGGGGTGACGGCGCTCAAGGCCTGTCACACGGTGACCCTCCACCTCGCCGCGGTCAGCACCTGTCAGGATGCGTCGCGGTCGGAGGCGAGTGGATCGCCGACCATGCCGGTGCTCTGGTCGAGCGGGCCCTGAGCCGAGCGGGTCGCCACTGGCGTCTGCTCGAGCTGCAGGCCTCCGCAGGAACGGAGTCCGGCGAGAACGTCGTCCGGTCGGACCGACGGTGTTTCGTGTCGGATGACCACGGTCAGTATCGCACACGGGCCATCGGTGTCGTCGCCCGCGCGGGCCCCGAGGGCCAGGACGTCCGCGCGTGCGTCGAAGGTGCGGAGCCCCCGCTTGGTCATGCGTTCGACCTCGACCACCTCGGCCGCGAGGAACGCCTCGACGGCGGCGGACGCCGACGCGACGTCCACGCCCCTGAGCTCGATCGACCACTCACTCGCCTGCAGGCGATCCGCGAGGGACCCCTGACCTGCGGCGACGACGACCTCGACGACGTCGAGACCGGGCGGCAGCGACGCATCGAGGTCGGCGCGAACGACATCCGGGTCGCAGACGCGGGTGAGTCCGATCTCGAGGTACTCAGCCTCCGTCGCCGCCCCCGTGGGCGAGGCGTTGGCGTAGGAGATCTTCGGGTGCGGGCTGTAACCAGAGGAAAACGCGATCGGCACACCGGCGCGTCGGACGGCACGCTCGAAGGCCCGGGCGAAGTCTCGGTGGCTGGTGAAACGCAGCCGGCCCCGCTTGGCGTACCGGACCCGCAGCTTCTGGACGATCGGCAGCTGCGGGTTCGGCGCCTCGGGATTCGGCGTGCCCTCCAACGTGCTCACCCGCCGAGCCTAGGGGCCCGGCGGGTGTGCGTTTGGGTCAGGCCGCGTGCGCGGCGCGGCCGCGGCGGGCGAGGTGAGCGGCAAAGGCCAAGCGGCTTCCGTGCTGCTTGACACCGCGCTCGGCGATCTGGCGACGCTGCTCGAGACGATCGACGAGCTCGCGCTCGAACTGGAGGGCTTCGGTACGGACCGAGTGGTCGGTGATGATGGTCATTTTGGTCTCCTTCGACACCACCGACTCTCGTCGCTGAGGTAGCGGCCCGACATCGGCCGACCGCCCTATTTCCGCCCGGCGACCACCTCAGACGGCGCCTAGGTACCTCAGACGGCCGACCGGCGAAGGCGTCAGGAGAGGATGGAGCGTGCGAGTTCTCGTGTGCGCCCAGCGGGATCTCGTGGTCTGTGTCGCGTTGAACCACCTGCTGCCGGCACTCGGCGAGCACACCGTGATGGTCGCGATGAACCGGCCACCACTGGCCGACCCCAGGCCGGACGATCCGCTGAGCCGACAGCGGTGGTTCGAACGAGACCTCGCCGACCGAGTCGTCTTCGGGCCCCTGGACCGCCTGCCGCACGCGGCCGGGGAGCTGCTGACCTTCGGCCACCTCTCACGCGAGCACGGCGTCGAGTTCCACGACGTCGAGCGCATCAACAGCGGTGACGGCTACGCGCTGGTCCGGGAGTTCCGGCCTGACCTGATCCTGTCCGTGCGCTTCGATCTCCTCTTCAAGGAACCGGTCCTCTCCCTTCCTCCCCTGGGCATCCTGAACATCCACCCCGGAGCCCTCCCCGAGCACGCAGGTCTGGTTGCCCCCATGCACACGCTGATCTCCGGCAAGACCAGGCTCACCAGCACCCTGCACGAAGTCGATCACCACATCGACTCCGGCGCCGTGATCGCCAGTGCCGACATTCGATTCGATGCCGGCCACTCGCTCTTCTGGCACCTCCCTCGGCTGTACGAGCTGGGCATCGACCTCTTCGTGCATCTGCTCCCCGGCCTGGCCCGGGGAGAACGGCCCCCGGCAGAGCCCCAGGACCTCACCCGACGTCAGTACCACGGCAAGCCCAGCATCGAGGAGATGCACACCTTCGAGGACATGGGCTTCCGGTTCCTCCTCGAGCCCGACTACGACGACGTCGTCCGCCGCTTCGGCGCGAAGCGGCCGCGATAGCATCCGATGGTGCCGAGACGCTACGTCCGTGGGTGGGTCCGGACCCGTGCACGACGGCTGCCTCCCGTGGCGTGGCGCGATGCCAAGATCCAGGAGCTGCGAACGGAGAAGCGCCGACTGGCCGCAGCGCTCTCTGCCGCCGAGAAGCGCGCGGAGCCGGCGCAGAACGAGGCACCGTCGTTCGCCCGCTATCTCTATGCCTCGCGCCGGATCAACGCCCACCTCGGCCGACGCAACGTCCCGGGTCGCGGCAACCAGATCGCCCGCAAGCTCAACTCGTACTCGTTCGCCCAGTCGCACGCCATCCGGATCCCGACGTTGCTCGGCCTCTGGGACACGCCGGAAGACATTCCGTGGGACGAGCTACCGGACCGGATCGTGCTCAAGAGCCACACCGGCGCGTCCAGCCGTGGCGTCTTTCCGCTGCGACGCATCGACGGTCGCTGGTTCGTGGTCACGCGACCCGAGCCCATCGAGCCGACGGAGATCGTCGAGCAGCTCACCAGCCTGGTCCGCGCCCGGCGCATCGACGGGCCGTTCTTCGGCCAGGAGCTCGTCGGCGCGGGCCGTGACGACGCGCTGCCCACGGAGGTCCGCGTCCACTGCTTCTACGGCGAAGTCGGCGTGGTGAACGTGCGCCGCGCCACGAGCCACGGCGACAACGCCGGCACGAGGACTCGCCGATTCCTCCCCGACGGGAGTCCCGGGCCTCCCCATCGTTGGCACTCTGACGACGTCGAGCTTCCCGACGCCTTCCACACGGCCGTCGACGTCGGCCGCCGGCTCTCCACGCACATCCCCCGTGCCTTCGTGCGCATCGATCTCCTCGACGACGACGGCGACGTGGTCTTCGGCGAGCTCACGCCTCGTCCTGGCGGACCGCACTACTTCGGCCCCGAGTACGACCAGCGTCTCGGCGAGCTCTGGGAGCGCGCTCAGGCTCGCGTCCTCAACGACGTGTTCGACGGATCGGACTACTCCCTCAAGTTCGGTCCGGGCCCACGCGAGCTGACCATCGGTGACCGTCTATACGTGCCCGACCAGGGGTGGGTCGCACCGTAACGAGTGGTCGCAGGGTCAGACGACCGAGAGCGGCAGCAACGTCTTGCCGGTGGGGCCCATCTGGATCTCGGTGTCCATCTGCGGGCAGACACCGCAGTCGAAGCAGGGGGTCCAGCGGCAGTCGTCGACCTCACGGGCACCGTCGGGGTCGATGGCGTCCTGCCAGTCCTCCCACAGCCAGTCGCGGTCGAGGCCCGCGTCGAGGTGGTCCCACGGCAGCACCTCGGCGTAGTCGCGCTCGCGCGTGGTGTACCAGTCGAGATCGACCGGTTCGTCGGCCAGCGCCTCGGCCGTCTTGGCCTCCCAGCGCTCGTAGGAGAAGTGCTCGCTCCACCCGTCGAACCGCCCGCCGTCGCGCCACACCGCCTCGATGACGCGGCCGACACGACGGTCGCCGCGGGACAGCAGTCCTTCGATGGTCCCGGGCTTGCCGTCGTGATAGCGGAACCCGATCGCCCGGCCGAACCGTTTGTCGGACTGCACCGAGGCGCGCAGCTTGCGCAGCCGCTCGTCGGTGGTCTCGTGGTCGAGCTGGCTCGCCCACTGGAACGGGGTGTGTGGCTTGGGCACGAAGCCACCGATCGACACGGTGCACCGGATGTCCCTGCGCCCGGAGACCTCACGGCCGACCTCGATGACCTTCTTCGCGAGCTCACCGATCTGCATGACGTCGTCATCGGTCTCGGTGGGGAGTCCGCACATGAAGTAGAGCTTCACCTGACGCCAACCGTGCGAGTAGGCCGCGGAGACGGTGCGGATGAGGTCGTCCTCGGTGACCATCTTGTTGATGACCTTGCGCAGCCGCTCACTGCCGCCCTCGGGGGCGAACGTGAGCCCCGAGCGCCGGCCGTTGCGGCTGAACTCGTTGGCGAGGGTGATGTTGAAGGCGTCGACACGGGTCGAGGGCAGCGACAGCGACGTGTTGGTGCCCTCGTAGCGGTCGCCGAGCTGCTTGGCGATCTCGCCGATCTCGGAGTGGTCGGCGCTGCTGAGCGAGAGCAGCCCCACTTCGTCGAGGCCCGACTTCGCCAGCCCGTTCTCGACCATGGCGCCGATGCCCTCGATGGAGCGCTCGCGCACCGGCCGCGTGATCATGCCGGCCTGGCAGAAGCGGCAGCCGCGGGTGCAGCCACGGAAGATCTCCACGGAGTAACGCTCGTGCACGGTCTCGGCCAGGGGCACGAGCGGGTTGCGGGGGTAGGGCCAGGCGTCGAGATCCATCAGGGTGTGCTTGGCGACGCGCCACGGGACACCGGGGCGGTTCGGCACGACGCGCTGGATGCGGCCGTCGGGCAGATACGTGACGTCGTAGAACTTCGGCACGTAGACGCCACCGGAGACGGCCAGCCGCATGAGCAGCCCGTCGCGACCACCGGGTCGTCCCTCGGCCTTCCATTCCCGCACGACGTCGCTGATGGCGAGGACGATCTCCTCCCCGTCGCCCAGCACGGCGGCGTCGATGAAGTCGGCGATCGGCTCGGGGTTGAACGCCGAATGGCCGCCGGCCAGCACGATCGGGTCGTCGTCGCCGCGCTCGGCGGCGCGCAGCGGGATGCCGGCGAGATCGAGCGCGGTGAGCAGGTTGGTGTAGCCGAGCTCGGTGGCGAAGGAGACACCGAGCAGGTCGAAGTCGCGGACCGGGCGGTGGCCGTCGACGGTGAACTGGGGAATCGCGTGTTCACGCATGACCGACTCCATGTCGGCGAACACGGCGTAGGTGCGCTCCGCGAGGATCCAGTCGCGCTCGTTGAGCACCTCGTAGAGGATCTGGATGCCCTGGTTCGGCAGGCCGACCTCGTAGGCGTCGGGGTACATGAGAGCCCACCGCACCTGCACCGAGTCCCAGTCCTTGACGGTGGCGTTGAGCTCGCCGCCGACGTACTGGATCGGCTTGCTCACGCTTGGGAGCAGCGGCTCCAGGCGCGCGAACACGGACTCGACGGGCATGGCTCCAGCGTAGGCGCTCAGTGCTGCGGCGCCGAACCGGCACGGACGCGGGGCGTCCTCCCCCTGGCCCACGCGGCGAACCGACGCCACGAGGTGTCGCTGACCAGCATCATGTCGACCGAGATCATCGCCAGCGAGAAATACATGATGCCCATGAGCAGTCCGATCGCCAGGTGCATCCCGGTGATCAGCACGAGCGCCGCCAGCCGGGTCGGCCGGTAGATGAGGAGCAGCGGGAAGAGGAGCTGGACGACCAACGCGGTGTAGGTCGCGCCCGCGATGACCGGCCCGCTCGCGAACACCGGATGGAACACGTCCATCCACGGCGAGTACGCGTCGGTCTGGAGCGGGTAGTAGACCGCCGTGCCGTCTCGCCAGACCGGGCTCTGGACCTTCCAGAGCGCGGAACCGACGTAGACCATCACCACCTGGTGGATCAGCAGGATCACGCCGAGGTTGTGCAGCGTCGTGGAGAACCACGGCAGCGTGAGCGGACGAACGTCGCGGCCGCGACGTCGCAGCCACGAGTCGACCGACCAGTACCGACCCGCGTCGGTGAAGAGCAGGTAGAACAGCACCATCCGCAGGACGGCATCACCGCCGGAGGCCACGAACGGGTTGGTCACGGACAACGAGACCCAGAGCACCAGCGTGACGAACGTCGAGACCCGCGCGCGATATCCCAGCATCATGACGACGCCGCTGAGCATCGTCGCCACGTAGGCGACGTCGAACACCCACCCGTCGAGCGCACCGAACAGGCCGAAGAACACCGGGTACCTCTCGGCACCGGGCACCGTCGACGTCCAGGCGCTGCCGTCGCCCCAGGTGTAGGACCGGTCGGGAGCGTTGAGAAGCACCTGGGTGGCCACCACGAACCCGACGATCATCCGGGTGACGGAGACGCCGTACAGCGAGTGCTTCGTGTCCGTCAGCCACGCGGACGCGCGCCCGATCATCGGTGCCGCCGATCGAAGCTCGCGATGGCCTCACGCTCGCGGGCGCTCCCCACGGTGGGCTCGCGCCACCCGCCGATCCGAACAACGATGGGTGGTCGAGCGGCCTGACGCCCCGCCTCGTCCAGGTGCCGGGCCGCGTAGGGCACCACGGGCCAGTCACCGCGCGCGTAGCGGACCGACGTGATTTCGGGGTCGGGCCAGCGTGCGTTGATGACCGCCGTCGCGAGCCTGATCGCGGCACGGTCGTGACTCACGTACTCCGAAACCGCGCGCTCGTCGGTGCCCAGCGCCGAGAGCAGGCTCTCCAGCGTCCGCCAGGACAGCGGCCGGCCCTCGTCCGTCGTTCCAGCGGCGGCCTGCTGCTCCGGGCCGAGCGCGGCGTACGCGCCGCTCAGCGGTCCGTAGAACTTCGTGGAGACATAGCCGGCGCGACGGCCCACCAGGCGGTGCCTGATCAGGTCCTGCTCGACCTCGGTCCAGTCGACCCACGGCGTGCGCCGGGATGCTCCCTCGGAGTCGAGGTAGGAGCCCTGGAAGCGGATCACCCGGTCCTCGTCCACCGGGTTGGGGGCGAAGAGCCGCCAGTTCTGCGAGAAGTAGGGACGCAGGTAGTCCGCCGCGAACGGCCTGGTGCCGTCGGTGACGGAGCCGGGCGGTATGGCCGCCACCGTCACCATCACGAGCTGAACCCCGGCCAGGAAGACCAGTGCGACGACGAGTGTCGTGCGCAGCGGGTTGCGGGGTGCGCGAGACACGCGGTCACGGTACCGCCCGCAACTTGTGGCTCAGGCCGAGTTGATCGCCCAGTTGAACCGGGGAGCGTCGCGGCCGCGGGCGAGGGTGACCGCCATCCAGGCGCTCATCATCATCTCGGTCGCCGACGCGGTCTCGATGCCGCCGAGGTCGACCATCTGCTCCGATCGCCAACCGAGCGTGGCGAGGAAGCCGCGCACCCGGTCCTTGGCGTCGGCGTCGTCGCCGCTGAGGAAGACGACGTGGTCGCCGGGCACCGAGGACGGGTCGACCATGATCATGCAGTTCATGGTGTTGAGGCTCTTGACCACGAACGTCGCCGGGAACGCCTCCTGCAGGCGACGGCCGACCGAGCTCTCCGGTGACGCGGTCGGCACGGGGAAGCCGTCGCCCTCGGTCGGGACGAGCTCGTTGGACAGGTCGATGACGGTCTTGCCCACGAGCGCCTCGGCGCCGATCGACTCCAGCACCGCCAGCGAGTTGACGCCGTTGGTGGCGTTGACGAGCAGGTCGGCGTGCGCGGCCACGTCAGCGAACGAGCCGGTCCGGACGCCGAGGTCGGCGAACGCGGCAAGAGTCGCGGAGTCGGCCGAACGGGCACCGACCATGACGTCGACGTCGGGGCCGGCGAGACGGCTCGCGAAGGCACGCCCGACCATCCCCGTACCGAGGATGCCGACCGCGTTCATGACGAGGGTGATCCCGAAAGGTCCGGGAACCAGAGGGCGATCTCGCGCTGGGCGGACTCCGGGGAGTCGGAGGCGTGCACGAGGTTCTCGCGGTTGGACAGGGAGAGGTCGCCACGGATGGTGCCGGGATCGGCCTTGCGGCCGTCGGTGGCACCGGTGAGGGCCCGGACGACGGTGATGGCCTCGTCACCCTCGAGCACCAGCACCACGAGCGGCCCGGACGTGGCGAACTCGCGGAGCGGCGGGTAGAAGTCGCGGTCGAGGTGCTCGGCGTAGTGGGCGTCTGCCACCTCACCGGAGATCGTGCGCTGCTCCATCGCGACGATGGTGAGGCCCTTGGCCTCGTAGCGGGACAGCACGTGTCCCACGAGGCCGCGACGGACGGCATCAGGCTTGAGCAGGACGAGCGTTCTTTCCATGCTCGCTAACGTAGCGTCAGCGCGCGTCGAGTCACCCAGGAGGTGAATCCATGACCGAGTCAGCCTGGTGGCGTGACACCGTCATCTACCAGGTATACCCCCGCTCGTGGGCCGACTCCGACGGCGACGGCATCGGCGATCTTCCCGGCATCACCGCCCGCCTCGACCACCTGGCGTCACTGGGGGTCGACGCCCTCTGGCTCTCGCCGTTCTACCCGTCACCCCAGCGCGACGGCGGCTACGACGTCAGCGACTACCGCGACGTCGACTCCCGATTCGGGACACTGGCCGACTTCGACGCGCTCCTGGCCCGCGCCCACGAGCTGGCCCTGCGCGTGCTCGTCGACCTCGTGCCCAACCACACGTCGAGCGACCACCCGTGGTTCCAGGCAGCCCTGCGAGCCGCGCCGGGCAGCCCCGAGCGAGCCCGCTACCTGTTCCGGGACGGGCTGGGCGAGAACGGCGACGACCCACCCAACAACTGGACGAGCACGTTCGGTGGACCCGGCTGGACCCGCATCACCGAGCCGGACGGCAGTCCGGGCCAGTGGTACCTGCACATGTTCGACGTCAGCCAGCCCGACCTCGACTGGGCCAACCCCGAGGTCCGCGAGGAGCTCGAGTCGGTGCTCCGGTTCTGGCTCGACCGGGGCGTCGACGGGTTCCGCATCGACGTCGCGCACGGACTCGTCAAGACCGACGGACTCCCCGACGCCGACGTCCCCTACGGCTTCGACACCGACCCGACCGCGCAGTCCCCCATGTGGGACCAGCCCGGCGTGCACGACGTCTACCGCCGCTGGCGGCAGATCACCGACGAGTACGCCCGACCCGGCGAGGATCCCGGCGGGGGTGCGGGGCCGTGGGCAGCAAACGATAGAGACCGCATCCTCTGCGCGGAGGCCTGGGTCAAGCCCGCCGAGGCACTGGCGAGCTACATGCGCGCCGACGAGCTCCACCAGTCGTTCAACTTCGAGTTCCTCATGACGCCGTGGCTCGCCGAGGACCTGCGCGACACGATCTCCAGGACGCTCTCCGCCGCCGAGTCCGTGGGCGCGCCTCAGACGTGGGTGCTGTCCAACCACGACGTCGTCCGTCACGCGACCCGACTGGGGTACGAGCAGACGCCCGGCCTGAAGCCGCCGCGCGGCATCGGCGCCGACGACCCGCAACCCGACACGGCCCTCGGCACTCCGGCGGGCCCGCGCGGCCACGACCGTCATGCTCGGGCTGCCCGGGTCGGCGTACCTCTTCCAGGGCGAGGAGCTGGGACTCCCGGAGGCGACCCGGCTCCCCGACGACGTCCGCCAGGACCCGACCTGGGAGCGCTCCGACCACACCCAGCACGGCCGCGACGGCTGCCGCGTGCCGATGCCGTGGGAGGGCAGCACGCCGTCCCTCGGTTTCGGCCCGGGCGCGGAGACGTGGCTGCCGCAACCACGCCGAGTACGGAGCGCTCGCCGTCGACCGACAGCGCGGCGTGGAGGGCTCGACCCTCGAGCTGTACCGGACGCTGCTCCGGCTCCGGCGCGAGCTGCGCCTCGGCCGCGGCTCGCTGACCTGGTACGACGCGGGTTCGACGACGACGTCCTCGCCTTCACCAGGACGTCCGCCGACGGCCGCACGCGTGCTCGTCCTGGCGAACCTCGGGACTTCGCCGGCACGCCTTCCCGACGGCGCTCGGGTGCTGGTGTCGAGCAGCCTCGGAGGTGACGCCGGACCTCGGAGTGCCGATCGACTCTGCGGTCTGGGCCGAGATCGATCCAGCCGGGCTGACTTGCTCTTGCGGATGCCACCGTTCGCGCAATACGTTCAAGTCAGCGTGACGCGCAGTCACACGAGTCGCGACGGGGCGGTCAGATGACGGAGCACCATCCGTCACGACGTGCACGACGTGCGGTCGCGGGAGTCGCCGCCATCGGTCATGGCAGTGACGGGACTGGCGGCGTGCGGTGGCGGCGACTCCGGCACACCGGTGCTGACGTGGTACATCAACCCCGACCCCAACCCCCCGCCTGACTTCGAGGGTGCCTTCGGACAAGCCGGCATCGCCGAGCGCTGCAGCACCGACGCGTACACGATCCAGACCCAGATCCTTCCTCAGAGCGCCACCGAGCAGCGCATCCAGCTGCTGCGCCGGCTCGCCGCCGAGGACCCGGCCATCGACCTGATGAGCCTCGACCCGGTGTTCACGGCCGAGTTCGCCGACGCGGGCTACCTCGCCGCCCTGCCGCCGAGCCTCTCCGACGGGATGCTGAAGGGTGCCGTCGACGGAGCCAGCTGGGACGGCAAGCTCGTCGTCGCCCCGCTGTGGGCCAACACGCAGATCCTCTGGTACCGCAAGTCGATGGCCGAGGCGGCCGGGCTGGACATGACCCAGCCGGTCACCTGGGACCAGATCATCGACGCCGCATCCGTCCGAGGGCGGCAAGGTTGGCGTCCAGGCCAACAAGTACGAGGGCTACGTCGTCTGGATCAACGCCCTGCTCCAGGGTGCCGGCGGCGCGATCCTCTCCGACACCGAGGCGGGCGCCGACGCGAAGGTCACCGTCGACAGCCCACGCCGGACGCGACGCAGCCGCGGTGATCTCCCAAGCTGGCCGGTTCGCCGGCCGCCGAGGCCGACCTGTCGGTGTCGAACGAGGGCACCGTGATCGGCCCCTTCGCCAAGCCGGGCGGCTTCATGGTGAATTGGACGTTCATCTACAACACGGTCAAGCCCGACAAGGCCGACGTTCGACGATCTGGGGTGGGCGCGCTATCCCGCCGACGGTCGAGGGCGAGCAGTCCAAGCCCCCGATCGGCGGCATCAACATCGGCGTCAGCAAGTTCACCGACGACCGCGACGCCGCCCTCAAGGCCGTCGACTGCCTCACCTCCGAGGAGAACCAGGTCCAGTACGCCGTCGAGACCGGCAACATGCCGGCTCGCGAGGCGGCGTATGACGACGCCGGGCTCCGCAAGCAGTTCCCCGAGGGTCTGCTGACGCTCTGGCTCGAGAGCATCGACACCGCGGGCCCGCGGCCCCCGTCGCCGTACTGGGGCACGATCGTGGGCGCGGTCCTCAACAACTGGCATCCGGCGAGCTCGGTCGGCGATGGCACGCCGAAGCGTTCTTCGACCTTCATCCAGAACGTTCTCAGCGGCGATGCGCTGCTATGAGAAGGGAAGGCGACCATGAGTGAGACGGCGACAGCGGAGCCGGGCGCCCGCCGTGACGTCGGACCGCAGCCGTGCCGAGAACCGGCTCGGCTGGCGGCTCGCGGCACCCGCGGTCTTCGTGATGCTGCTGGTGACGGCCTACCCGATGTTCCGGGCGCTGTACCTGTCCCTCTTCCAGTACCGCCTGACGGCCCCCGGCGACCGTGACTTCGTCGGCCTCGCCAACTACATCACCGTGCTCACCGACTCCGTCTGGTGGCGCGACGTCGGTGTGACCGTGCTGATCATGGTGGTCACCGTGGCGGTCGAGCTCGTGATCGGCTTCGCCTTCGCCATGGTGATGCACCGCATCATCTTCGCCCGCGGCATCATCCGGACGTCGATCCTCATCCCCTACGGCATCATCACCGTGGTGTCGGCATTCGCCTGGCAGTTCGCGTTCAGCCTCAACAACGGTTTCGTGAACGGCTGGCTGCCGTTCGTCGGCGCCGACTACAACTGGTTCGGCGGCACCTGGTCGTCGTTGACCGCGATCTGCGTCTCGGAGATCTGGAAGACCACGCCGTTCATGTCGCTGCTGCTCCTCGCCGGCCTGTCGCAGGTGTCGGAGGACATGCTCGAGGCGGCCAAGGTCGACGGCGCCACGTGGTGGCAGCGGTCTCTTCAGGGTGATCCTGCCGAACATGAAGGCAGCCATCATGGTGGCGGTGCTCTTCCGCGCACTCGACGCCTTCCGCATCTTCGACAACATCTACATCATGACGAGAGGCGCTCAGAGCACCGAGTCGGTCTCGTTCCTCACCTACCGCCAGATCATCGAGCAGTTCGAGCTCGGCATGGGGTCGGCGCTGTCCGTGCTGCTGTTCCTGTCGGTGCTGTTGCTCGCGTACATCATCGTGAAGCTGTTCAAGGTCGATCTTGCCGCGGCTCGAGGGGAGGGCTGACATGAAGCGCATGGGAATCGGTCACTGGATCGGCTTCGTCGCCATCCTCATCTGGTGCTTGCTGCCGATCGCCTGGGTGGTGTCGCTCTCGTTCAAGCCGGTCGAGGAGACCGCGGCCGGCAGCCCGCAGTTCCTCCCGAAGGACTGGACGCTTGACGTCTACCAGACGGTGCTCCAGAACGACGACTTCCAGCGGGCGCTGCTCAACTCGTTCGGGATCTCGATCATCGCCACGGTGCTCTCGGTCGCGATCGCGACGCTCTGCGCCTACGCGATCGCCCGGCTCGACTTCAGCGGCAAGCGCCTCGTGCTGACGATCGCCCTCGCGATCGCGATGTTCCCGGTCGTGTCGCTCGTCGGGCCGCTGTTCGACCAGTGGCGGCTGTTCGGCCTGTTCGACACCTGGCCCGGGCTGATCATCCCTTACATGTCCTTCACGCTGCCGCTGGCGATCTGGACCCTGTCCGCGTTCTTCCGCGAGATCCCGTGGGAGATGGAGCAGGCCGCCCAGGTCGACGGCGCCACCGCGTGGCAGGCGTTCCGCAAGGTCATCGTCCCGCTGGCGGCGCCCGGCGTCTTCACCGCGGCGATCCTGACCTTCTTCTTCGCGTGGAACGACTTCGTGTTCGGGATATCGCTCACGTCGACGACCACCGCGCGGCCCGTGACCGCGCAGATGGCGTTCTTCGTCGGGCCCGACCAGTTCAACCCGCCGGTGTCCACGCTGGCGGCCGCGGCGGTCATGGTCACCGTGCCGATCGTCGTCCTCGTCCTGTTCTTCCAGCGCAAGATCGTCGCCGGCCTCACCTCCGGTGCAGTGAAGGGTTGATCCCATGGCAGCCATCGAGATGAAAAACATCGTCAAGGAGTACGGCGACGGGTTCGCGGCCGTCAACGACGTCAGCATCGACGTGGCCGACGGGGAGTTCATGATCCTCGTCGGGCCGTCCGGGTGCGGGAAGTCGACGTTGCTCAGGATGATCGTCGGCCTCGAGGACATCACGTCGGGCGACATGGTGATCGGCGGCGACCGCGTCAACGACCTGGCGCCGCGCGACCGCAACCTGTCCATGGTGTTCCAGAACTACGCCCTGTACCCGCACCTCACCGTCTACGAGAACATCGCGTTCCCGCTGCGGCTGGCCAAGATGAGCGACAAGGAGATCGACGAGAAGGTCCGCGACGCGAGCAAGACCCTGGAGCTCGACGAGCACCTTCAACGCAAGCCGGCCAACCTGTCCGGCGGTCAGCGGCAGCGCGTGGCCATGGGACGGGCGATCGTCCGCGAGGCCAAGGCCTTCCTGTTCGACGAGCCGCTGTCCAACCTCGACGCCAAGCTGCGCGGCCAGATGCGCACCGAGATCGCCCGCCTGCAGAAGCGCCTCGGCATCACGACCGTCTACGTCACCCACGACCAGACCGAGGCGATGACGCTCGGTGACCGCGTCGCGGTCCTGAAGCGGGGCATCCTGCAGCAGCTGGCCACTCCTCGGGAGCTGTACGAACAGCCCGTCAACCTGTTCGTGGCCGGCTTCATCGGCTCGCCGCCGATGAACTTCCTGCCGGCCACGGTCGAGGGCAACCAGGTCACCCTGCCCTTCGGCACGTTCCCGCTCCCCGCCGCCAAGGCGGAGAAGACGGCGGGCAAGGGACTGCTGATGGCCGGCATCCGGCCCGAGCACTTCGAGGACGTCTCGGTCATCGAGGGCGGCTCCGCCGACTCGTCGCGGACGTTCGACGCCCGCATCGACGTCCGCGAGTGGCTCGGCGACCAGCAGTACGCCTATGTCCCGTACGAGGCCGAGGAGTCGGTGCAGAACCAGCTCAAGGAGCTCGCCCGCGAGCAGGACAGCGACTCGTTGCGCACCCAGCTCGTCGTGTCGCTCGACGCGGCGAGCACGGTCAAGGAGGACGACGTCGCCAGGTTGTTCATCGACACCGACCAGATGCACCTGTTCGACCCGTCCACCGGCGAGAACCTCACCGTCGGGCTCTGAGAGCCTCAGCGCCTCTTCTTGCCCTTGCGGGTCACGGCGTCCATGACCTCGGCGTTCCACTCGTGCTCGCGGATGAGCCGGTAGCGCTCGCACGCCACGCGGAGGTATGCCTCGGCCGGCCGTTCGTCCTTGCCGCGCACCCCGGCCTCCTCGATCATGTCGACGACGGGCCGGAACTCCTCGGCGTACCAGCGCGCCGCCATCGTCGCCTTGTCGAAGTAGGCGCCCTCGGCGTGCATCGTGCGCGCCGCCCATGCCTCGACGGTCTCGGCGATGACGCCGTAGTCGAAGGGGTCGTCCACGGCCACGGCCGCCCGCGCCTCGCCCGTGAACGGCACGCGCTCGAGCATGAGCCGACGCCAGAACTTTCGCTCGAGGTCGGCACGAGCCCCGATGTCGACCGGGGCAAGGAACGTGTCGATCGCGGTGACGCGGGCCTCGATGACGTCGAGTCCAAGACTGCGCGCCACCGAGACGCGGTGGTGGCCGTCGCGGACGAAGTAGTAGTCGCCGACCTGGTAGACCTCGATCGGCGGAATGACCTCGCCGGTGCGGCTGGCGCGGGAGAGCCGTTCCCAGCGTTGGCGGCTGCGCCCGGACGTCGGCCGGAAGCGCCGGTCGAAGTCACGCACCTTGTCGACCGACCCCACGATCGCGTCGAGCGGGATGAGCTTGGTGCCGAGATAGTTCTCGGCGCGTCGACCCAGCGCCTCCACGACCTCGTCGAACGACATCGACTGCACGACGTCGTCGGCATCGTTGCGCAGCCGGGCCGCGAGCGACGACAACACCTGGTGGCGCCGGGCGCGCATGAAGTCGCTCTCGGCGTCGACCCGCGGCGATCCCGAGTTGCTCACCATGTCAGGCCCTCCTTCCGGTTACCACGGATCGCACGCGCTTTCGCCCGCGGCTCGATGTCGATCAGTTGCCACGGGATGACGTTGCGGATGGTCGTGGGCCCGAGCTGCCGGTCGGGCTTGTGCATCCCGTACGGGTGGATGTGGCCGTGCAGGTGCCAGCTCGGTTGCAGCGTCTCGAGCACGCCGTGCAGCGCCGAGATGCCGATGTGGCAGGGATCGGACTCGTCATCACCCAGACCGAGCGGGGGCGCGTGGGTGAGGAGGACGTCGACGTCCCCGGCTCGCGCTTCTCCCGGAGCAGTCGGCGGGCACGCTCGTCGTACTCGCCCTGGGTGTACTGGTGTGGGCCGTCGTTGTAGCGGACACACCCGCCGAGGCCCGCGACGCGAAGGCCGCCGACCGTGACGACGTGCCCGTCCACGTCGACCAAGCCACGGGGTCCGGGGCCAGTTGCCGGGTCGTGGTTGCCGGGCACGTAGGCCGCCGGTGCGTCGAGCAGCGAGACCAGTGACTCGAGGTAGTCCCACGGGAGGTCGCCGGCCGCGAGCACGAGATCGACGCGCAGATCGCGCACCCGCAACCGCATCGCGGGGACTTCCTCATCGGCGACCGCCAGCACTCGGACCATGACTCGAGGTTACGTCGACTGCCGATCACGCACCGTCGGAGTTGAGCTCCTCGGCCGCCCACCGGGCCTTGTCCGACTCGATCTTGCGACCCAGCAGGTAGGCGGACGCCCAGAGCGCGGCGAACATCGTGCCGACCACTAACATGATCGGCACCACGAAGCCGAGGCCGATGGCGCCGAGCTGCAGTGCATGACCCACGACGTAGGCCCACCCGTGGCGCAGCAGCCCTGCGGTGAGCACGCACAGCACCGCGAGCCCGAGACCCAGGCCGACCGCGAGGCCGGTGTCGACGTCCTCGACCGAGATCATCACCGGCACGCTCAGCGCCAGCACGATCGCCTCGAGCGTCAGCATCGCCGCGCACATGCCCCTCACAGCGGTGACCTCACTGCGGCTCTCCCCCGAACAGCAGCCGCGCCTCGCCGACCGTGACGACCGACCCGGTGATGAGCACGCCGCCGCTCCCGATCGCGTCCTCGTGCCCCTCACCGCCGGAGTCGGCGAACGCGATCGCCTGCTCGATCGCGTCGTCCAGGCGACGGACGACGGTGACCCGGTCGGCGCCGAACACGTCGTCGGCGATCTCGCCCAGCTCAGCGGCCGGCATCGAGCGTGGCGTGCTGTTCTGGGTGCAGACGATCTCCGCGAGCACCGGCTCGAGCAGGCGCACGATCTCGTCGACGTCCTTGTCGGCCATGACGCCGACCACGCCGATGAGCGGGCTGAACGTGAAGGCGTCCTGCACGGCCTCGAGCGCCGCCTGGATGCCATGGGGATTGTGCGCGGCATCGAGCAGCACCGTGGGGCTGCGCCGGACGACTTCGAGGCGCCCGGGTGACGACGTTCCGGCGAAGGCCTCGCGCACCAGGTCGGCGTCGAGCGCGTGGGAACCGGTGAACGCCTCGACGGCCGCCAGCGCGTACCCGGCGTTGCGGGCTTGGTGCGCGCCGTGCAGCGGCAGGAAGATCTCGTCGTAGCGGCCGGTCACGCCTTGCAGATCGATCTGCTGTCCGCCCAGCGCGACGAGCCGGTCGGCGACGCCGAAGTCCTCGCCCTCGCGCAGCACGGTGGCGCCCACCCCGGCGGCACGCTGCATGACGACGTCGAGCACCTCCGGCTCCTGCTCGGCCAGCACCAGGTGGGATCCGGCCTTGATGATGCCGGACTTCTCCGCGGCGATCGTCTCCGCCCGGTCGCCCAGGTAGGCCGCGTGGTCGACGGCGATCGGTGTGACGACGGCGACCTGGCCGTCGGCGACGTTCGTGGCGTCCCAGGCTCCGCCCATGCCGACCTCGATGACCGCAGCGTCGACCGGCGCGTCGGCGAACGCGGCGTACGCCATGGCGACCGTCATCTCGAAGAACGAGAGCGGGATCTCCGAGGAGTCGTCGACGATCTGGGCGTAGGCGGCGATGTCCGAGAACGCGTCGACGAACCCGTCCTCGGTCAGGGGCTCGCCGTCGAGGCAGATGCGCTCGGTCATCGACTGCAGGTGCGGGCTCGTGAAGCGTCCGGTGCGCAGGTCGAGGGCACGCAGCAGGGCATCGATCATGCGCGCGGTCGACGTCTTGCCGTTGGTGCCGGTGAGGTGGATCACCGGGTAGGCCCTCTGGGGGTCGCCGAGCAGGCGGCAGAGCGCGCTGATGCGATCGAGGGTCGGGTCGAGGCGGGTCTCGGGCCACCGGCCGAGCAAGGCCTGCTCGACGTCGGCGTACGTGGGTCTCATCGTGGCCAGTATCGCGGTCTCCCGGTCGACCCGTGTCAGTGGTCACATTCGTCACCGACCTGTCGGGGGTTTGCGTCATGATGTTCTCCAGTACCGGAGCGACCTGAGGAACCACATGAATCGACAGATTGCCGGCTGGGTCACCCACCACTGGGCCAAGTGGGTCGTGCTCGTCGTCTCGCTCCTCGTCATCGGCTCGATGGGCTTCCTCGGCTCCAAGCTCATGAGTGTCCAGAACAACGAAATGAGCTCGTGGCTCCCCGGCGACGCCGAGTCCACCCAGGTCCTCGAGGAGGCGACCGCCTTTGCCGACCCGGACGCGATCCCCGCCGTCGTCCTCTACGAGCGTGAGTCCGGCCTCACCCGGGCGGACGCCGCGAAGGCCGCCGCGGACGTCAAGGAGTTCGCGAACTTCGACAAGGTCAGCGGCGACATCATCGGTCCCATCCCGTCGAAGGACGGGCAGGCCCTGCAGACCATCGTCACGTTCAGCATCGGCTCCGACGGCTGGGAGGTCCTGCCCGACATCCGCGACGAGCTGACGAAGGCCGCAGGCGGTTCAGCAGGTCTCGACGTGAGCATCGCCGGTCCGGCGGCTGTCGCCGCCGATCAGATGGAGGCGTTCTCCGGTGTCGACGGAGTCATGTTGCTGGCTGCCCTGGCCATCGTCTTCGTGATCCTGCTGATCACCTACCGCAGCCTCCAGCTCGCCGTCCTCTTCCTCTTGTGCGGTGTCGGCGCGGTCGCCACGGCGCAAGGCGTCGTCTACCTCCTCGCGAAGTACGGCGACCTCACCGTCAACAACCAGAGCTCCAGCATCCTCAGCGTCCTGGTCCTGGGTGCCGGCGTCGACTACGCGCTCCTCCTGGTGGCCCGCTACCGCGAGGAGCTGCACAACTTCGAGGACCGTCACGAGGCGATGACCCAGGCACTGCACCGTGCCGCACCCGCCGTGCTGGCCAGCGGCGCCACGGTGATCATCGGGCTGCTCTGCCTCCTGTTCGCCCAGATGAACTCCACGAGCGGCCTCGGTCCGGTGGGAGCCGTGGGCATCGCCTGCGCCCTCCTGGTCATGATGATCCTGCTGCCGGCGCTGCTGGTCATCGTCGGACGCTGGATCTTCTGGCCGTTCGTCCCCCGCTTCGGAGATCCGATCAGGACCGAGAGCGGCCTGTGGGCCCGGATCGGTCTGCGCATCGCCCGTCGTCCACGTGCCGTGTGGGTCGTCACCACGGTGATCCTCGGCGCGCTCTCCCTCGGCATCCTCCAGCTCAATGCGAACGGCCTCAGCAACGCGGAGAGCTTCACCACCGATCAGCCGTCGATCGCCGCGGAGGAGGCGGTCGCCCGCCACTTCCCCGGAGGTGCCGGCAACCCCGTCGTCCTGCTGACCGACTCCGAGGCCACTGATCAAGTGCGGCAGGCGGTCGGCAACGTCCAGGGCATTGCGCCCGGCAGCGTGCAGGTGAAGGGCGAGAAGGACGGCCGCGCCTACCTGGAAGCCACCCTCGCCGCTGCGCCCGACTCGCAGGCCGCCTACGACACCGTCGACCGGGTGCGCGAGGCCGTGCACGACATCGACGGAGCCTCCGTCATCGTGGGTGGCAACAGCGCCGTGTTCGACGACATGCAGGAAGCCTCGGCGTCCGACAACATGCTGATCATCCCCATCGTGCTCCTGGCCGTCTTCCTGATCCTGGCGATGCTCCTCCGCGCCCTCCTCGCACCGCTCGTGCTGCTCGCCACGGTGGTGTTGTCGTTCGGCGCGGCCCTCGGCATCAGCTCACTCGTCTTCAGGAACGTGTTCGACTTCGCCGGGGCCGATGCCTCCTTCCCCTTGTTCGCGTTCGTCTTCCTGGTCGCGCTGGGCATCGACTACAACATCTTCCTCATGACGCGCGTTCGAGAAGAGGCGTTGAAGCACGGAACTCGTCGAGGCGCCCTGATCGGCATCGGTGCCACGGGCGGTGTCATCACCTCCGCCGGTTTCGTGCTCGCCGGTACGTTCGCCGCGCTGGCCACCTTGCCGATCGTGTTCGTGGTCGAGCTCGGTTTCGCCGTGGCCCTCGGCGTCCTGCTCGACACGATCATCGTGCGGTCGGTGCTGGTCACCGCGCTCAACCTCGACATCGGACGCCTCATGTGGTGGCCGTCCGAGCTGGCGCAGAAGCCCGACGTCGACGTGTCCGAGCTGGAGCGCGTGCGCGTCGGCGTGCACGCACGGTAGTCCGCCCGTTCACCCGCGGGTGACCGCCCTAGACTGTTTCCTCGTGAACTCTGTCCCTGACAAGCCCGTGCTCGAAGGCCTCGAAGCCACCTGGTCGCAGCGCTGGGAGGAGCAGGGGACGTACCGCTTCGACCGCAGCAAGACGCGCGCGGAGATCTACTCGATCGACACCCCGCCGCCGACCGTCTCCGGTTCGCTGCACGTCGGCCACGTGTTCTCCTACACCCACACCGACCTCCTCGCCCGCTACCAGCGCATGCGGGGGCGCGAGGTCTTCTACCCGATGGGCTGGGACGACAACGGCCTGCCCACGGAGCGCCGGGTCCAGAACTACTACGGCGTCCGGTGCGACCCCTCGCTCCCGTACACCGCCGACTACACGCCGCCGGCCGAGCCGGACCCGAAGAAGCAGGTGCCGATCAGCCGGCGGAACTTCATCGAGCTGTGCAACGAGCTCGTCGTCGAGGACGAGAAGGTCTTCGAGCAGCTCTGGCGCACGCTGGGTCTGTCGGTCGACTGGACCCAGACGTACACGACGATCGGCGCCGAGTCGCAGACCGTCTCGCAGCGCGCGTTCCTGCGCAACCTGGCCCGCGGCGAGGCCTACCAGCAGGACGCACCCACGCTGTGGGACGTCACGTACCAGACGGCGGTCGCCCAGGCCGAGCTCGAGGCCCGCGACTATCCCGGCGCCTATCACCGGGTTTCGTACCACCACACTGCGCCGGACGGATCTGGCGTCCCGGTGTTCGTCGAGACCACCCGTCCGGAGCTGATCTCCGCGTGCGTGGCGCTCATCGCGCATCCGGACGATGAGCGCTACCAGCACCTGTTCGGCTCCACCGTGCGCTCGCCGCTGTTCGGGGTGGAGGTCCCGGTGATGTCGCACCCGCTCGCCGAGATGGACAAGGGTGCCGGCATCGCGATGTGCTGCACGTTCGGCGACCTCACCGACGTCCAGTGGTGGCGCGAGCTGCAGCTGCCGAACCGCACGATCATCGGTCGCGACGGGCGCATCCTCCGCGACGTGCCGGAGTGGATCACCGACGACGCCGGACGGGCCACGTTCGGCGAGCTGTCCGGCAAGACGACGTTCACGGCGCGCGAGCTGAGCGTGCAGGCGCTGCGCGACTCCGGCGACCTCGACGGTGAGCCGCAGCCGACCCAGCGGGTGGCGAACTTCTACGAGAAGGGCGACAAGCCGCTCGAGATCGTCTCGACACGGCAGTGGTACATCGCCAATGGTGGCCGCGACGCCGGGCTGCGGGCGGCGCTCATCGCCCGCGGCGGCGAGATCACGTGGGTGCCGTCCTACATGCAGTCACGCCTCACGAACTGGATCGACGGCCTCAACGGCGACTGGCTCATCTCCCGCCAGCGGTTCTTCGGCATCCCGTTCCCGGTCTGGTACCGGCTGGACGGCGACGGCGAGCCGGACCACGACCACCCCATCCTGGCCGAGGAGTCGGCGCTCCCGGTCGACCCGGCCTCGCAGGCTCCGCCCGGGTTCGACGAGTCGCAGCGCGGCGAGCCGGGCGGCTTCGTCGCCGATCCCGACATCCTCGACACCTGGGCCACGTCGTCGCTCAGCCCGCAGATCGTCTGCGGCTGGGAGCGCGATGACGACTTGTTCCAGCGCACCTACCCGATGGACCTGCGCCCGCAGGCGCACGACATCATCCGCACCTGGCTGTTCTCCTCCGTGGTGCGGGCGCACCTGGAGTTCGGCGCCGCTCCGTGGTCGCATGCCGCCATCTCCGGGTTCGTCGTGGACCCGGACCGCAAGAAGATGAGCAAGTCCAAGGGCAACGTCGTCGTGCCGGACGAGATCCTCGACAAGTACGGCGCCGACGCGGTCCGCTGGCGGGCCGCAGGTGCCCGCCCGGGCGCGGACTCCCCCTTCGACGAGGCCCAGATGAAGGTCGGCCGGCGCCTGTCGATGAAGGTGCTCAACGCGAGCAAGTTCGTCCTCGCCTCCGAGGAGCAGTACGGCCTCGGCGCCGATGCCGACCTGCTCGACTCCACGCTCGTCACCGAGGCGCTCGACCGGGCGATGTTGCGCCGCCTGCGCCAGGTCGTCGAGGATGCCACCGCCCACTTCGACGACTACGACTATGCCTCCGCGCTCGAGGTCACCGAGAAGTTCTTCTGGGACTTCTGCGACGACTACCTCGAGCTGGTCAAGGAACGCGCCCGTCGCAATGACGCCGGCGGTACATCGGCACGTGCCGCGTTCGTGCTGGCACTGTCGGTGCAGCTCCGCCTGCTCGCGCCATTCCTCCCTTACGTCACCGAGGAGGCCTGGTCGTGGTGGCAGGACGGCTCGATCCACCGCACCGTGTGGCCCGACGCCGAGGTCGACCTGCCCACCGAACCGTCCGACCCCGCCCTGATGGCGACCGCCGCCGAGGCGCTGGCCGGCATCCGTGGCGCGAAGTCGGTGGCCAAGGTCAGCCAGCGCACCGAGGTCACCGCCGTGTCCGTCCGGGCGTCCCAGGAGGCGCTCGACCGTCTGGCGCAGGCGCTCGACGACGTCAAGGCCGCCGGTCGGGTGGTCGGTGATGTCGAGCTGGTGGCCGACGCGGACGCCGACGGCCTCCAGGTCGCGGCGACCCTCGACACCGGGACAGCCGGCTAGGAAGCCTTCTTCTCGACCTCGTCGTGCGAGAGCACGGTGGGGCCTTCTGAACCCTGGACCGTCTCGGCGGTGACCACGACCTTCGCGACGTCGTCGCGGCCGGGGATGTCGTACATGACCGGCTGCAGCACGTGCTCGATGATCGAACGGAGCCCGCGGGCACCGGTGCCCCGGGCGAGGGCGAGCTCGGCCATGGCATCGCAGGACTCACGGGTGAACTCGAGCTCGACGCCGTCGATCTCGAAGAGCCGCTCGAACTGCTTGGTGAGGGCGTTGCGCGGCTCGGTGAGGATCGAGACGAGCGCGTCCTGGTCGAGCTTGTCGACCGCCGCGATGACGGGCAGGCGGCCGATGAACTCGGGGATGAGACCGAACTTGAGGAGGTCCTCCGGGAGCACCTTGGAGTACAGCTTCTCCGGCTCGCCGCTGCTGGTGATCTCGCTCCGGTCGACGTTGAAGCCGAGGCCCATCTTGCCGCTGCGCTGCTCGATGATCTCCTCGAGACCGGCGAACGCGCCACCGACGATGAACAGCACGTTGGTGGTGTCGATCTGGATGAACTCCTGGTGCGGGTGCTTGCGCCCGCCCTGCGGCGGAACTGAGGCCGTGGTGCCCTCGAGGATCTTCAGCAGCGCCTGCTGCACGCCCTCGCCGGACACGTCGCGGGTGATGGAGGGGTTCTCGCTCTTGCGCGAGATCTTGTCGACCTCGTCGATGTAGATGATGCCCGTCTCGGCCTTCTTGACGTCGTAGTCGGCGGCCTGGATGAGCTTGAGGAGGATGTTCTCGACGTCCTCACCGACGTAGCCGGCTTCGGTGAGGGCGGTGGCGTCGGCGATGGCGAACGGCACGTTGAGCATGCGGGCCAGCGTCTGGGCGAGGTACGTCTTGCCGCAGCCGGTGGGTCCGACGAGCAGGATGTTGGACTTCGCCAGCTCGACGCCGTCGTCCTTGCTGCGCCCGGTGGAGGCCTGCGCCTGCACGCGCTTGTAGTGGTTGTAGACGGCGACGGCAAGCGACTTCTTGGCGGCGTCCTGACCGATGACGTAGCCGCCGAGGAAGTCGAAGATCTCGTGCGGCTTGGGCAGCTCACCGAGACTGAGCTCGGCACCTTCGGCGAGCTCCTCCTCGATGATCTCGTTGCAGAGGTCGATGCACTCGTCGCAGATGTACACGCCCGGCCCGGCGATGAGCTTCTTGACCTGCTTCTGGCTCTTTCCGCAGAAAGAGCACTTCAGCAGATCGGCGGTCTCACCAATGCGTGCCACGAGTCAGGTCCTTTCAGGGGAAGCGGAACTCCGGCGATCTCCGATGTCGTCTTTCTCACAGTACCGGCACGACCGCCGATCGGCGCGGGTCAGACGGCCGCCGTCTTCAGCGTGTCGAAGACCTGGTCGATGAGCCCGTACTCGACGGCCTGCTCGGCGGTGAGGATCTTGTCGCGCTCGATGTCGCGGCTGACGTCCTCGGTGCTCTGACCCGTCGCGTTGGCGATCATCTCCTCCAGCAGCGTGCGCATGCGGATGATCTCGTTGGCCTGGATCTCCAGGTCGGAGATCTGTCCGCCGGTGCCCTCGGTGTACGGCTGGTGGATGAGGATGCGGCTGTTCGGCAGCGCGTAACGCTTGCCGGGCGCACCCGCGGCCAGCAGCACCGCGGCGGCCGACGCGGCCTGGCCGAGGCAGACGGTCTGCACGTCGGGCTTGAGGTAACGCATCGTGTCGTAGATGGCCGTCATGGCCGTGAACGAGCCACCCGGCGAGTTGATGTAGAGCTGGATGTCGCGGTCGGGGTCCATCTGCTGCAGGCACAGGAGCTGCGCCATGACGGCGTTGGCGACGTCGTCGCTGATGGGGGTACCGACGAAGATGATGCGGTCCTCGAAGAGCTTCGCGTAGGGGTCGATGCGCCGGAACCCGTAGGACGTGCGCTCCTCCCACTGGGGGATGTAGTAACTCACTTGAGGTCTCCTGCGCTCAGTACCACGTGGTCGATGAAGCCGTACTCCACGGCCTGCTGGGGGGTGAACCACCGGTCACGGTCGGAGTCGAGCTCGATCTGCTCGAGCGACTGGCCGGTGTGGTGGGCCTGCAGCTCGTTGAGCTGCTTCTTGAGCAGCAGGCTCTGCTCGGCCTGGATCTTGATGTCGGACGCGGATCCGCCGATGCCGCCGGATGGCTGGTGCATCATGATGCGCGCGTGCGGCAGCGAGTACCGCTTGCCCTTGGTGCCCGCGGCGAGCAGGAACTGCCCCATCGACGCAGCCAGCCCCATGCCGACGGTGACGACGTCGTTGGTGATGAACTGCATCGTGTCGTAGATGGCCATGCCGGAGTCGACCGAGCCGCCGGGCGAGTTGATGTAGAGGGAGATGTCGGACTTGTCGTCCTCGGCGTTGAGCAGAAGCATCTGGGCGCAGATCGCGTTGGCGTTCTGGTCCTTGACCTCCGAGCCGAGGAAGACGATGCGTTCCTTGAGGAGGCGCTGATAGATGTGGCCGTCGAGGTCCTGCGGGCCGAGGTCGCCGGCATCCATCCGGTGCTGGTTCGAAAGGGGATTCACTGTGTTCACGTCCTCGACCCTAGACGGCGAGACGACGCGAGACACGCGAAGACACCCCCTGTTCGCTGACGGCAGACGTGCCGGCGCTCAACGGGTCTGTTCGGCCTCGGCCTTGATGTGCGCCAGTGTCGTCTCCATGCCGGCCTTGAGCTCGACGTCGTGTCCGGCAATCCCGCCGAGCGCGACGCTGGCGGTGACCTTGGACAGGATCGAGCGCTTGCCGCCCTTGAGCTCGCGCCGCTCGGTGACCGTCGTGCCCGTGCCGCTCGGCTCGAGCTCGTACGACCAGGTGTCGGCCGGACCGTAGACGTAGAACGCAAGGCGCTTCTCCGGCACGAACTCGGTGATCCGGCTGGCGCTGGGCCAGAAGAACCCCTTGCGCTTGTTGAGGTTGATGCTGACCGTGCCGCGCCCGATCTCGTTGCCGAAGAACTTCTGGCGGTAGGTCTCCGGGCTCCACTCCCTCATGCGGCGCTGGTCGGACACGATCTCCCAGACACGGGCCGGTGTCGCGTCGATGTGGATCGACGCCTCGAGGGGCGGGACGCGTTCAGGCATGGGTGTCGACCTTTCCTACGGTGAGCTCGCGGAGGTCACGGTCGCGGGCGTTGAGCCACTCGACGAGCCAGTCGGCGATCCGTGGGTGGTTGAGCAGGGCGAAGTGGTGGGCGCTGGGCACGTACTCGAACCGTGCACCGTCGACGACCGGTCCGCTGCGGCCGACGCCGGTGGCCGAGGAGAAGTGCACGAGGAGGTCGCCGAGCACCGAGCTCAGCGGATGCCGCTGCGAGGCACCCAGCGTCGAGGCGACGAAGTGGTACTCGGCGTGCGGCAGCGGGGCGGCGGCGATGCGGTCGAGTCCCCACTGGGCGGTGAGGTCCTGGCCCTCCCACTCGTCGCGCGTGATGTAGCCGTGTCGGAGGTCGACGATGCCCGCGGAACGGGACTCCAGGATGGCGCTGAACGGGGTCGACACCGGCCAGGACCGCATCAATCTCGAGCCGACGTGGGCGACCTTCTCCAGGGCGGCGCCGGTGTGCGGCGTGCCGAGGCAGACGACGTCACGGACGAGGTGGTGCCAGGTCTGGCCGGACGCCGTGGCGTGGTTGGTGGCCGCGCGGGCGACGAGGCCGCCCATCGAGTGCCCGACGAGGGTGATCCGGGTGACGCGGACCGGCCACGCCTCCACCAGCCGCTGGAGGAGGACATCGAGGTGCTTGCCGTTCTCGGAGACGTGCAGTCCGGTGTTGTAGCGGATCATGACCGGCGTGCCGTCGGTGTCGGCCTGGACGCGCGACGCATAGGTGGCGCCGCGGGTGCGTTCGCCCAGCGACCAGGACTCGTCGTCCTCGCACAACCCGTGCAGGAAGACGACGAGATGGCTGGAGCCATCGCGGAACGCGTCGGTGACCTGCCAGCCGGTGACCGGCACGTCGGCACCGTCCTTGCGGACCGCCATGACGATCGCCTGCGGGTCGTCGAGCATGCGCAGCTCGTCGCCGATGAGTCCGTTGACGGCGGCGACGATCCTGCGGCCGCGGCGGGAGCTCTCGACCGGACGGCCGATGCCGCGCGCGGCCAGCGCCCGGATGCTGCCGCTCGAGATCCGCAGGAAGCCCGAGATCGCGCCGTAGATCGACGAGACGGCGGCGTCGTGCAGCGACTCCGGGACTTTTCCACCGACGACGCGGGTCGCGCCGAAAGCACGGGTGGCGACGGCCTGGTGCATGTCGCGGATGGTGCCCACGATCAACCGGTCGACGTGGTCGAGCGCGAGGGCGGCGACGTCGGTCGTGCGCGCGGGCCCATATCCGTCCGAGCTAGGAGGCATGGCCTCCATACTGCCGGTATCCGAGCCGGATCGGAACTCAGACGAACGCGTTCTTCGTCACGATTCAGGCGTGGCCTCGGCCTTGTCGGCCTCCTCGGCCTCCTCGGCCGCCTCGGTGGCTGCCTTCTCGGCGGCAAGGTCTTCGTCCGTCGCGATGGTGCCGTCGGCCCGCAGGCGCGAGAGCTCCAGCACGGTGCCGGAGGCGTCCTTGACGGTGGCCGACTCGACGAGGGACGCGAGCGCCTTGCCGCGCAGCACCTCGCTCATCATCTCGGGCACGTGGTTGTGCTCCATGATGTGCTGGATGTAGGAGTTCGGGTCCTGGCCGGACTGCTGGGCGCGGCGCATGATGTGCGCGCTCAGCTCGGCGTCGTCGATGCCGAACTCCCCGTTGGCCACCACCTGGTCGAGCACGAACTGGGCCACGATCGACTCGCGCACGCGGCGATCGAGGTCGGCCTCGAACTCCTCGGCCGTCTGACCCTCGTCCTCGAGGTACGCATCCATGCTCATGCCGGCGAAGGCGAGCTGCTGGGTGACCTGGTCACGTCGGGAGCCGAGCTCCTCGGCCACCAGCGAGTCGGGCAGCGGGACGTCGATCTGACCGACGATCTCGTCGAGCACCAGGTCACGGGCCTCGTTGGCCTGCTCCATGCGCTTGCCGCGGGTGACCCGGTCGAGGATGTCGGCGCGCAGCTCCTCGATGGTGTCGAACTCCGAGGCGGTCTGCGCGAACTCGTCGTCGAGCTCGGGCAGGTGCCGTTCCTTGACGTCCTTGATCGTCACGGTGACGTCGACGTCTTTGCCCTTGAGCTCCCCGCCGACGAGCTGACTGGCGAAGGTCGTGGTGCCCCCGGCTTCCAGGCCGGCGACGGCCTCGTCGAGACCGTCGAGGACCTCGCCCTGGCCGACGGTGTACGGCATGCCCTCGGCCGTGGCGCCCTCGATGGGCTCGCCGTCCTTGTCCTTGGCGGAGAGGTCGATGGTGAGCGCGTCGCCGTCCTGCACGGCACGATCGGCCTCGGTGAAGGTGGCGAAACGCTCGCGCAGCGCCTCGATCTGCTCGTCGACGTCGCCGTCGGCGACCTCGGCGTCGGCAACTTCGACCGAGATGGCTGAGACGTCCGGCAGCGTGATCTCCGGACGGATGTCGAGCTCGGCGGTGATCTCGATGGGCTCACCGTCGCTGAACTTGGTGAGGTCGATCTCGGGCTGGCTCAGCGGCTGGAGCTCCTGCTCCTGCACCGCCTGGCTGTACCACCGCGGCAGGACGCTGTTGATCGCCTCGTCGAGCACGACGGTGCGTCCGACGCGCTGGTCGACGACCGCGGCCGGGACCTTGCCCTTGCGGAAGCCGGGAACGGTGACCTGCGAGCCGATGGTCTTGTACGCCTCGTCGAGACTGGGCTCGAACTCGTCGAACGGCACCTCGATGGTGAGCTTGATCCTGGTCGGGCTCAAGGACTCGGTGCTGCTTTTCACGTGGAAACTCCTGCGTACGGGATGCCGGGTGGTCGGTGTCGGGCTGGTCGGTGGTCGGGATGACAGGATTTGAACCTGCGACCTTCCGCTCCCAAAGCGGATGCGCTACCAAGCTGCGCTACATCCCGTCGCCGACTGTCGAGTCTAGTGGACACTGGCAGGGTGGCCCGAATCCGGTACGACGAGCTCCTGGAGGACGTCCGCGGACGTCTTCCTGCTTGCGGCTCGACCACCGTCGTGGCCGTCGACGGGCCGAGCGGGTCGGGCAAGTCCGAGCTCGCCGATCGTCTGGGGCGGAGGCTCGGTGCGATGGTCCTGCGCGTGGACGAGCTCGTGCCGGGATGGCGCGGGCTCGCGGCCATGCCCCCGATGGTCGCCCGGGACCTGCTCGCCCCCCTGGCCCTCGGGACCACCCCGGCGGTGCGCCTCTGGAACTGGGAGGACGACCGTCCGGGCGACCTCTTGACCGTCCGGCCCGGGCCGTACCTCGTGCTCGACGGGTGCGGCAGCGGATCGCGCGTCATCCGGCCGTACCTGAGCATGCTCGTCTGGATCGACGCGCCGGAGGACGTCCGCCGAGCGCGGGCCATGGCACGCGACGGAAAGGTGTACAAGCCGTGGTGGGACATCTGGGCGGCGCAGGAGCGCGCGCTGTTCGCGGCCGAGCAGACGATGGCCGCGGCCGACGTGCGGGTCCGGTCATGAGGTCCCCAGTGGGTGCAGGCCCTGTGGCATCATGGACGCGCTGCTCACGCAGCACGCGGACGTAACTCAATTGGTTAGAGTCTCTGCCTTCCAAGCAGAATGTTGCGAGTTCGAGTCTCGTCGTCCGCTCTCACGGCGAAGCCGTCCGTCCGGACGCCGGCACTCATCGGGCCCCTCCAGAGCGCCGAAGGCGCCCGTCCAGGGATCGTCGTCCGCTCTCACGGCGAAGCCGTCCGTCCGGACGCCGGCACTCATCGGGCCCCTCCAGAGCGCCGAAGGCGCCCGTCCAGGGATCGTCGTCCGCTCTCACGGCGAAGCCGTCCGTCCAGGGATCGTCGTCCGCTCCACCAAGGATCGTCGTCCGCTCCATCGGCTCACGGGTTTGGTGCCATGATCACGGCATGAAGACCGTCATCATCACCGGCTGTTCGTCCGGCATCGGCCAGGCCACCGCGGCCCGGCTGGCCAAGAGTGGCGACTGGACCGTCTATGCCACCGCCCGCAAGACCGGCACCCTCGCAGAGCTCGAGAGCGCCGGCTGCCGGCCGCTCGCCCTCGACGTCACCGACGAGGACTCGATGGTCGCCGCCGTCGACATCGTCAAGAACGAGAGCGGCACGATCGACGCGCTCGTCAACAACGCCGGGTACTCGCAGTCGGGTGCGTCCGAGACCCTCGACGTCGACGACGTCCGCCGTCAGTTCGAGACCAACGTGTTCGGTCTGCTGCGACTCAGCCAGCTCGTGCTGCCGTCGATGCGCGCCAAGGGCGACGGCCGCATCGTCAACATCTCCTCGATGGGCGGCAAGCTGGTGTTTCCCGGCGGCGGCGCCTACCACGCCACGAAGTACGCGGTGGAGGCCTTCTCCGATGCCATGCGCTTCGAGGTCGCCGGCTTCGGCGTCAAGGTGATCATCGTCGAGCCCGGCCTGATCACCACCAACTTCGACCAGACCGCCCTCGCCACGATGGACCTCGACAGCGACGAGGGGCCATACGCCGCGTTCAACCGGAAGGTGGCGAGCCAGACGTCCGACGTCTATCGCGGACCGATGAAGCGACTCGGCGGCCCGCCGGACGCCGTCGCCAAGGTCGTCGAGAAGGCCTTGAAGGCCCGCAATCCCAGGACGCGTTACACGGTGACGCCGTCGGCCAAGATGGCGCTCGCCACCCGCGGCATCATGACCGACCGGATGTGGGACCGGGCGATGCGCAGCCAGTTCCCCCAGCCCCGATGACCAAGCCCCGCGGTTAGCGGCCGCGGCTGTAGTCGACGAGCGGCCGGTGACGGTCGAGCACGAGTACCGCACGGTCGTCGTCGCCGGTGGGGACGTGGGAGAGGATCCGTCGGGGCGCGTTGTCGAACCCGTCGGACATCACCACCTGGCCGGCCGTCGCGCGCAGCCAGTCGATGCCGTTGCGGAAGTCGCGCCAGCGCGACTCCACCACGCCGTCGGTGTAGAACATCAGCGCGTCGCCCGGCTCGATGAGCCCGGTGGTGCGGTGGAAGTCCGGCCGCTCGAGCACGCCGAGCGCCGTGCCGCGGGCGCCGTCGACCTGCCACTGGCTCTGGCGGTCCACCCACCGCAGGGCCGGGGGGTGACCTGCATTGATGATCGAGAACTTCCCGGTGTCGAGGTGCACCAGGACGTGGACGGCGGTCGCGAATCCCTCGTCCCACTGCTGGCGGAGCAGGAAGTCGTTGGCCGCCGAGAAGAGGCCCAGCGGTGGCAATGACCCGATGAGTCCGCCCAGGGCTCCGGCGAACTGCAGCGATTGCGTACCCGCGCCGACTCCCTTGCCGCAGACGTCGACGAGCACCATCTCGAGCCGGTTCTCGTCGTCGGAGAGGTTCGCGACGAGGAAGTCGCCGGCGAACTTCGCACCTCCCGCCGAGAGGACCGCCGACTGGGAACGCCATCCGTTCGGGAGGGCCGGCACGATGCCCTGAACCTGCAGCCGCTCGTTGAGCTCGACCAGCATCGCCTCGCCCAGTGGTCCGGGGAGGCCGCTCTGGTAGCGGCTGGCCGCGTACAGGATGATCGCGGCCACCAGCGTCAGGGTGATGAGGTTGCTGAGCCGCGGCGTCGACCAGCCGGTCGCCGACGTCTCGTGCGCGACGGTGATGGCCGAGCAGATCGCCACCAGTGCGACGAAGAAGAGCAGGGGACGGTACCGCAGGACGATGCTGCCGAGCAGGAGAGGCAGGACGAACGACGCCACCGGCACCACGTTGTAGCTCGTCAACGAGGCCACGAAGATGACGACCGTGATCACGACGAGAGCGGCCATCGCGACGAGCTGGCCCCGCTGGGTTCCGTGCCGCCACGCGAGCGCCGTCTCGCGGATGTAGGCGGCGGGCGCCGACTGTGCGCTGCGCAGCCTCGAACTCACCCCGTGAGCCTATCTGCGCCCTGGCATTCCGGGCACCAGAACAGATTTCTCCCCGCGACGACCCGGGTGAGCACCGGCGTGCCGCACAGCAGGCACGGCAGGCCGGCGCGTCGATAGACGTACACCTCGCCGCCGTGGTCGTCGACCCGCGGATCGCGGCCCATCGCCTCGGGCAGGTGCTCAGGCCGGACGGTGTCGATCCGGCCCGACCGCACGCCGTCGCGCATGAGGAGCACGAGGTCGTCCCACACCGCGTCCCAGGTGGGACGGTCGAGGTCACGACCCGGTAGCTCGGGCGGTAACCGGTGCCGGAAGAGCACCTCGGCGCGATAGACGTTGCCGATGCCGGCCACCACAGCCTGGTCCATGAGCAGGGTCGCCAGTGGTGCCCGCGACGACGAGATCCGGTGCCAGGCCCGGTCGGGTTCGGCGTCGTCACGGAGCGGGTCGGGCCCGAGGCGTGCCAGGAGCGAGGCGACCTCGTCCGGCGTCAACAGCTCGCAAGCGGTCGGACCGCGCAGGTCAGCCGTCCATCCGGGAGTGTGCAGCCGCCATCGCACCTCACCCACGACGTCCGGGACCTCCTCGGCCGGCGTGAACGACCAGCCGCCGAACAAGCCGAGGTGGATGTGGACCGTCTCGCCGACGTCCTCGAACCCGATGAGCAGGTGCTTCCCCCAGGCCTCGGCTCGCTCCAGTCGCCGGGCGTCGACGCGCGCAGCCCCCGCAGCGAAACGGCCCTGCGGGCTCGCCGAGACGACCGGGCGCCCACCGAACCGGTCGCGCAGTCGCGTGGCCACCCGGTGCAGCGTGTGACCTTCAGGCAAGCTCGCCGGTCTCCTCGTAAGCGAGCAGCATGTCGATGCGGCGCTGGTGCCGGTCGGCCTGGCTCCAGGCCGTGGTCAGGAACGTCTCGACGATCGCCGTGGCCTCGTCGGTGGTGTGCATCCGTCCACCGACCGCCACCACCTGAGCGTTGTTGTGCTCCCGAGCGAGCGCGGCCGTCTCGGTGCTCCAGGCGAGCGCGGCGCGCGCGCCCTTCACCTTGTTGGCGGCCATCTGCTCACCGTTGCCCGACCCGCCGATCACGACGGCCAGCGAGCCGGGCTCGTCGACGGCAGCCTGGGCCGCGGCGATGCAGAACGGCGGGTAGTCGTCGTCGGCGTCGTACTCGAAGGCACCGTGGTCGACCGGCTCGAACCCGTGGTCGGCGAGCCAGGTGACCAGGTGGGTCTTGAGCTCGTAGCCGGCATGGTCGGAGCCGATGTGCACGCGCATGGGTCGCAGTCTCTCAGGCTCGATGGTGGGACAGGAAGGCGCCGACCGAGACGATAGCCGCGCGCGACGCGGCCAGCTCCGAGGGGTGCCGCCAGAAGCCGTGCGGCGCTCCGAGCACCCGCCAGGCCGTGACGTCCACGCCGGCGCCGGCCAGCGCGGCAGCGAACGCCTCACCCTGGTCGCGGAGGATGTCGTGCTCGGCGGTGATCAGCAGCGTCGGGGGAAAGGCGGCGAGGTCGGCACGCAGGGGGCTGACCTCCGGGTCCTCTCCTGCGTCGCCGGGCGCGTAGGCGTCCCAGAACGCCCGCATGCTGGTGGAGTCGAGCGCGGCGTTGTCCTCGTCGGCGAAGGCTGCGGCCGCGTCGACCGGCGGGTACATCAGCACCAGTGCGTCGAGGAGGTCCGGCGCACGCACTGTGAGGCCGGCCAGCAGGTTGGCGCCCGACGAGTCGCCGATGCCGGCGACCATCTCGGTGGCCAGTCTCAGCCCGCGGCCCTCCTCGCGCAGCCACCGGGCCGCGGTCTCGACGTCGTCGAGCGGGGCGGGGTGCGGATGCTCCGGAGCGCGCCGGAAGTCGACGGCGAGCAGCGCCCAACCGGTGCGATGGGCGAGCTCGCGGCAGAAGGAGTCATGGGTCTCGAGGTCGTGCAGCATCCACCCGCCGCCGTGCACGTAGAGGGCCACCGGTGCGCCGATCCGGGGGCGGTACAGACGGCACGGGACGCCGGCCGCGTCGACGTCACGCACGTCGTCGAGACCGGTCTTCCCGTCTTCCGCCAGGGCGGCCTCGCGCGCCCGCTCACGACCCTGGTCGAGGCTCAATCCCTCGGATTCCTTCGCGTCCGCTTCGAGGAGACGCAGGAAGTCGGCGGCGTCGGGCGTCAGCACCATGGCGGCAGGCTAGCGCCTCACTCCAGTGGACGACCCGCTCGCATCTCCGCCACCAGCGATGCGACCACGGTGTCGAGGCGACCGTCGTTCCTCGCCGCCACCGCGCGCTGGCGCTGGTAGGACGCGCCGCCGTCGACGATGTCGCGGATGCCACCGAGCTCGTCGACGCACCCGAGGCGCTCCGCGATGGGCTCGAGCCGGGTGAGCAACCGGTCGAGGTCGGTGGTGACGAGCTCCTCCTCGGCGTTCTCGTCGAGGATGAGGATCGACTCCATGCCGTAGCGGGCCGAGCGCCACTTGTTCTCCTGGGCGAACCAAGGCGGGATGTTCGGCAGGGTGTGGCCGGCGTCCAGCTCGGCCGAGAAGTGCTCGACCAGGCAGTGCGTCAGGGCCGAGATGCTGAGCAGCTCCGCCATGTTCGGGATGCCGTCGCAAACCCGGACCTCCAGCGTGCCGAACTTCGGCGACGGCCTCAGGTCCCAGCGGATCTCGTCGAACACGTCGATGACGCCGGTCTTGAGCATGTCGTCGACGTACGCCTCGAACTCGGTCCACTTCTGGAAGTGGAACGGCAGCCCGGCGGTGGGCAGCTGCTGGAACATCAGCGCCCGGTTGGAGGCGTACCCGGTCTCCTTGCCACCCCAGAACGGCGACGACGCACTGAGCGCCTGCAGGTGCCCGTAGTAGGAGAGCATCGCCGCGCTGATCGGCAGCACCTTGTCGCGGTCCTCGATGCCGACGTGCACGTGGACGCCGTAGATGAGCATCTGGCGTCCCCACCACTGGGTGCGGTCGATCAGTGTCTGGTAGCGCTCCTTGTCGGTGACCTTCTGGTTGTCCCATCGCCCGAACGGATGCGTGCCGGCGCACATCAGCTCGACCCGCAGCGGGTCGGTGACGCGCCGGATCTCCTCGATGGCGCGCTCGAGGTCGGCTCCGGCCTGGCTCACGGTCCTGCAGACACTCGAGACCACCTCGACCGTGTTGAGCAGCAGCTCCTGCCGGATCAACGGGTGCTCCCGGCCGCTCTCCGGTGCCACCGCGTCCAGCACCGTCTGGGCCACCTGACGCAGGTCACCGGAGTCGGCGTCGACCAGCGCGAGCTCCCACTCGATGCCGACCGTCGAGCGCTGTGACTCCGCGAACGGGATGTTCACGAGTCCATCGTGCCGCATGAAAGGGTGGCGGCATGCCTGGTTCGAATCTCACCCGCGAAGAAGCCCAGGAGCGCGCGGCGGTCGTCTCCACCGAGACCTACGTCGTCGAGCTCGACCTCACCCAGCCATCGGCATCTCGCTTCGGCTCGACCACGACGATCCGGTTCGGCGCCACACCCGGCGCGTCCACGTTCGTCGACCTCGTCGACGGCGAGGTCGCGTCGATCACGCTGAACGGCCGGTCGATCGATCCGTCGACCTACGCCGACAGTCGTATTCCGCTCACCGACCTCGCGGCCGACAACGAGCTGCGGGTCGAGGCCACCTGCGCCTACTCGCACTCGGGCGAGGGGCTGCACCGTTTCGTCGACCCGGTCGACAGCCGGCCCTACCTCTACACCCAGTTCGAGGTGCCCGACGCCCGACGCGTCTTCACCACCTTCGAGCAGCCCGACCTGAAGGCCACCTTCGAGTTCCACGTCACCGCGCCGTCCGGCTGGCAGGTCGTGTCGAACTCCCGCACCCCCGAGCCCGATGCCGTGAGCGAGGGCGTCAGCGTGTGGCACTTCGCGCCCACCCAGCGCATGTCGACCTACATCACCGCGCTCGTGGCCGGTGAGTACCACGTCGTGCGCGACGTCCACCACGGTCAGTTCGCCGACATCCCGCTCGGCCTCTTCTGCCGCCAGTCGCTCGTGGAGCACCTCGACGCCGACGACATCTTCGGCATCACCCGGCAGGGTTTCGCGTTCTTCGAGGGGGCGTTCGAGATGGCGTACCCGTTCGGCAAGTACGACCAGCTGTTCGTGCCGGAGTACAACATGGGCGCGATGGAGAACGCCGGCGCAGTGACGTTCCGCGACGAGATGCTCTTCCGCAGCCGGCAGACCGTCGCGGCGTACGAGCAGCGCGCGAACACGATCCTGCACGAGATGGCGCACATGTGGTTCGGCGACCTCGTGACCATGCGGTGGTGGGACGACCTGTGGCTCAACGAGTCGTTTGCGGAGTTCGCCGCGCACCACTCGTCGGTGGAGGCCACGCGCTTCACCGAGGCGTGGACCGGCTTCACCAACAACCGCAAGAACTGGGCCTACCGGCAGGATCAGCTCCCGTCGACGCACCCCATCGCCGCCGACAACTACGACCTGCACGCCGTCGAGGCGAACTTCGACGGCATCACCTACGCCAAGGGCGCTTCGGCCCTCAAGCAGCTCGTCGCCTGGGTGGGTGAGAAGGACTTCTTCGCCGGCCTGCGGGCCTACTTCACCAAGCACGCGTTCTCCAACACCGAGCTGACCGACCTGCTGGCCGAGCTCGAGGAGGCCTCCGGCCGCGAGCTGGGCGAGTGGGCCCAGGAGTGGCTGCAGACGTCCGGGGTCAACACGCTGCAGGCTCGCTTCGAGACCGACGATGAAGGCGTGTTCACCTCCTTCGCCGTGGAGCAGACCGCGATCGAGGCATTCCCGACGCTGCGGCGACACCGCATCGCGATCGGTCTGTACAACCAGGTCGAGGGACGGCTGGTGCGCACCGAACGGGTCGAGACCGACGTACGCGGGGCGTCCACGCCGATCCCCGAGCTGCTCGACCACCGTCAGCCGGACCTCGTGCTGCTCAACGACGACGACCTCACCTACGCCAAGATCCGGCTCGACGACCGTTCGTTCGCGACTCTCGTGGAAAGCATCGCGACGATCGACGAGTCGCTTCCACGAGCGCTGTGCTGGGGCTCGGCCTGGGACATGACGCGCGACGCCGAGCTCGCGTCCGCCGACTTCGTGTCGCTCGTGCTGGCCGGTGTCGGCTCCGAGACCGATCTCACCGCGGTCGGTGCCCTGCTCCGGCAGGGGCAGAGCGCGGTCAACCTGTTCACGTCCGACGCCGCCCGGCCCGAGCTCGCCGAGCGATGGGAGTCCGGCCTGCGCGCGCTGGTCGAGGACGCCGAGCCCGGCAGCGACCATCAGCTTGCCCTCGTGCGGGCGTACGCCACTGCCGCGTCCGGACCGGGATACGTGCGCGAGATCCTCGAGGGCACGCTCGACGGTCTCAGCGTCGACACCGACCTGCGGTGGACGCTGGTGTCCGCCCTCGCCCGTCTGGACGACGCCGACGAGGCCGAGATCGCCGCCGAGCTCGAGCACGACAACACCATCTCCGGGCAGGAGAGCGCCGCCGGCGCGCGGGCGATCCGTCCGTCCGCCGAGGCCAAGGCGGAGGCGTGGCAGCGGGCCGCCGTCGATTCCGACACCCCCAACGAGACGCGCCGCCAGATCGCGTTGTCGTTCCAGGTGTCCGGTCAGGCCGAGGTGCTCGAACCGTACGTCGACCGCTACCTCGAGCTCGCCGAGACGATCATCGACGACATGGGCGTGTGGATCGGCCAGGTCGCGCTGATCTACCTGTTCCCGCTGGCCAACCCGGCGCAGTCGACGCTCGACAAGGTCGACGCCTGGCTGGCCTCGTCGTCCGCGGGAGCGGCCGCGACCCGCTACGTGTCGGAGGGTCGCGACGACCTCGCCCGTGCCCTACGCGCCCAGCAGCTCGGCTGAGAACTCAGGTGGGGCCGCAGCCGTCCCGGAAGGTGGCCGGCTTGGAGCCCACGGTGACCTCCATGTAGAGCAGCTTCGAGGAGTCCTCGATCTTGTCGGGATCCTCGTCGAAGCCCATGCCGAGCCACTGGTCACCGTCCTTGCGGTAGACGGTCGATCCGAAGCCCTGGGACTGCTCGGCCTTGGCGTCCGGGTAGGCGGCCTTGACGTCCCCGAACGTCGACCCGACGCCGACGCCTTTGGCCGTCTTGGGCCCTTCCTTGATGCCGAGAGCCGTGACCTTGCCGTCCTCGACCCGGATCAGGAGCGACTCGTGATTCGGCGCCTTCCACTGGATCGGTGGGTTGAACTCCTTGCACGGATCGTCGGCGGTCTCCTCGAACGGCTCGAAGAGCCCGGTGGCGTTGGCCTCGTCGACCGTCATCCCCACCTGAACCGGGCCGACGCGACCCGGCGCGACCACCAGCGGCGCCGCGGACGCGGACCCACTCGGGGTCGGTGACGGGGCCTTCGTCGACTTCGTGCTGGGCGAGTCGGAACCACCGCAGGCACCAGCGAACAGGAGCGCGGCGATGGCGAAACTGGCTCGGAGCTTCATGCGGGGCCTCTCGATCGATCAGTGGTCGGGCGCGACCTCGACGTCGGTGCTCGGCGGCGGCGGGACGTAGTTGTTGCGGGCCGTGAGCAGGGCGAACAACGTGATGACCACGATGAGGCCGACCGTCGAGCCGCCGAAGAAGATCAGGTCCTCAAGCTTGCTGCGGTCCGGGGCATCGGCCCACGTGGTGGGTGAGTCGGCGAGGGCCGGGGCAGCCATGCCGACGATCAGGACGGCAGCGCTGGTGAGGACGGCGACGAAGCGAGCGGGAGCCTTCATGGCGGTCATCCTAGCCGCCCGTACGCTGGTGACATGTCCTACCTCGACGTCAACCTGCCGGAGGGTGCGACCTATGAGTGGCTGATCGCCAGGCCCGGCAAGATCCTGGTCATCGTCGTGGTGGGCCTGCTCATCAGGTGGCTCATCCGACGCGCCATTCGCCGCATCGTGCGACGGGCCAGCGAGGGTTCTGTGCCCGGGGTGCTCGCCAACAGCCGGGCCGGAGCGATCCTCGCGGATCTGCGACCCGGCGCGAACGAGCGACGCAAGCAGCGCGCCACCGCGATGGGAGACCTGCTCACGTCCATGGCCACGCTGGTCATCTCGGCGATCGCCCTCGTGTCGATCCTCGACGTGCTCACGGTGCCGATCGCTCCGCTGCTCACCAGCGCGGGAATCGTCGGCATCGCGCTGGGATTCGGCGCCCAGACGCTGGTCAAGGACTATCTGGCCGGCATCTTCATGATGCTGGAGGATCAGTACGGCATCGACGACTCCGTCGACCTGGGCGAGGCCATGGGCACGGTCGAGGCGGTCGGTCTGCGGGTCACCCGGCTGCGCGATGTCGACGGCACGGTCTGGTACGTCCGCAACGGCGAGATCCTGCGGGTCGGCAACCAGAGCCAGAACTGGGCCCGCACGGTGCTCGACATCACCGTCGCCTACGAGTCCGACCTCGACCAGGTGCAGCAGCTCCTGCAGGAGGAGGCCACGGCGATGTACGAGGACGAGCGCTTCCACGACGTCATCATCGAGCCACCCGAGGTGTGGGGTGTCGAGCGATTCGACAAGGACGGCGCCGTGGTGCGGGTCGTGCTCAAGACGGCTCCACTGCAGCAGTGGCCGGTCGCCCGCGAGCTGCGGCAACGCATCAAGTCCCGGTTCGACGCCGCAGGCATCCGCATCCCCACGTCGTTCATCCCCGGCCAGCCACCCGGTGAGGTCCCGTGACTGTGCCGACCACTGGGCCGACGTTCTACGAGCAGATCGGCGGCCACGAGACGATCGCGCGGATCGTCGAGGTCTTCTACGAGGGAGTCGCCACCGACGAGGTGCTGCGACCGCTCTACCCGGAGGAGGACCTCGCGCCGGCCGCGGCCAGGTTCACGATGTTCCTCGTGCAGTACTGGGGCGGGCCCACCACGTACTCGACGCAGCGTGGCCATCCGCGACTCCGGATGCGCCACTCCCCCTTCGCCGTGACGATGGAGGCCCGCGACCACTGGCTCAAGCACTTTCGTGAGGGCCTGGACGCCGTCGACCTGACGCCCGAGCAGGATGCGGAGTTCTGGAGCTATATCCAGCACGCCGCCACGTTCATGGTCAACACCTCGGACGAGGTCGCTGCTCCCCGAGATTTGTGACGCAACTCGCCACGTCTGTCCTCGGCACTGGCGAGTTGCGTCACACATCTGGAAGGAGGGCCGCGGTGAGCGCCTCGCGCTCGTCGTCGTCCAGCGGGCGCGAGGCCTGGCTGGCCAGGTCGAAGCCGACGTGCGTGGACGTCGCCGAGCCGAACCGGCCACCGTCGATGCGCGTCATCGAGCTGAACGACGAGCGGCTGACGTGCGAGATGTGGCTCTGCACGGGGTACGGCTCGGAGCGCCATGGGAGCGGCTCGCCGAGCTCGAGCTCAACCCTGCCGACGACGAATCGTCCCGCCACGCGGTGCGGGATGATCGTGGCCAACGCCTGGATGCGTGCCTCCTGGAAGAGCTCGAACAGGTGGGTCACGGTGACCGCCCCGTCCGGGCCGAGGTCGCCGCGACGCACCCGGAGCGCGAACGGAGAACCGCGATCGTCGTCGCCGGGCTCGGGTCGACCGTGCTCGGTGACGATCGTGGAGAACAGCGCCGACCCGTCCGGTGAGCGGATCTCGTGGGTCACGACGTCGCCGTCGATCGCCGAACGGACGAGGGCGGGCTTGCTGCTGAGCAGCATGGGTCGGGTGAAGTCGACACGCACGCACCGGATCGGCCGGCCCGCCTCGAGCAGCCCGTCGTCGACCATCTGGGCGCGGGCCTCCATCGCGTAGTCGACGTAGACGACGTTGTTGACGTGGTTCAGCTGGTCGATGTCGGCCCAGCGCATGGGGAGGTGGACGTCATGCACGGGACGATCATGGCAGTCAGTCGATGACCGCGATGACGTCGCCCTCCTGGACGATCTGCCCCTCCGTGACCCGCACCTCGGAGACGCTGCCACTGACCGGTGTGACGACCGGGATCTCCATCTTCATCGTCTCGAGCACGGCGATCACGTCGCCGGCTCCGACGTCGTCGCCGGGAGCTGCGATGAGCTTCCAGACGTTGGCGACGATCTCAGCCTTGGCCTCGTGCATCAGCCCGCCGACTCGTGGGTCAGCATGCGCAGCGCGTCGACCATGCGACCGCGGGTCTCCTCGGGCAGGATCACGTCGTCGACGATACCGGCCTCGGCGGCCAGATAGGGTCGCGCGACGTTCTCGCGGTACTCGGCGGCCAGCTCGTCGCGCAGGACCTCGGGATGCTCCGCCTCCTTGAGCGCACGTCGGTGCAGGAGTGCCACCGCGCCACCGGGACCCATGACGGCGATCTCCGAGCCGGACCAGGCCCAGGTGAAGTCGGCTCCAAGCGAGCTGGCGCCCATGGCGATGTACGCGCCGCCGTAGGCCTTGCGGACCACGACGGTGAGCACCGGTGAGGTCGCCTCGACGTACGCGCGCAGCATGGTGGCGCCTTGCGTGATCACGCCACGGCCCTCCTCGACCGTGCCGGGGAGGAAGCCGGGCACGTCGACGAAGGTGACGATGGGCAGGCCGAACTTCGCGCAGAAGTCCACGAACCGGGAGATCTTGACCGACGCCTTGGCGTCGAGGATGCCGCCGCGCGCCATCGGCTGGTTGGCCACGACGCCGACCGGCCGGCCGTCGAGGTGGCCGAACACGGTGAGCACGCTCGGCGCGTGGGTCGGCATGAGCTCGAGACGCTCGCGCTCGTCGAGTACGGCGTCGAGCACCTCGTTCATGTCGAAGACGACGCTGGACTTGTCGGGCACGACGAAGGGCAGGCGCTCGACCGCGGCCGGGTCCGCCGGACGCGGCGCGACGAGCTTCGGTGCCCCGCCGATCTGCGCGGGCAGGAACGAGAGCAGGCTGCGGGCCGCATCGAGCGCCGCGTCCTCGGACGGGACCTCGAGGTGGGCTACGCCGCTGACGGTGGTGTGCAGGCGCGAACCGCCGATGTCGTCGGCCGAGGCGTCCTCCCCCGTCGCTGCGCGGACGATCTCGGGTCCGGTCAGGAACATCTGGCCCTGGTCGGCGACCATGATCGTCCAGTCGGTGAGTGCCGGTGAGTAGGCGGCCGCGCCGGCGCATGGTCCGAGGATCAGCGAGATCTGAGGCACCTTGTGGCTGGCCTCGACGTTGAGGGCGAAGATGCCGCCACACCCGTGCAGGGCGTGGATCCCGTCGTGGATGCGCGCGCCGCCGGAGTCGTTGATGTAGACGATGGGGTAGCCCTTGTCGATGGCGAGGCGCTGCGCGTGCATCACGGCCTCGGCGAAGACCGCGCCGATGGCCCCGGCGCCCACCGCCGCGTCGTGACTGATCACGACGACGGGGTGGCCGCTGGTCAGGCCCCATCCGGTGACGACGCCGCAGCCGCCCGCGGATCCCGCCTTGCGCAAAGGCGTCAGGGACACGAACGTCCCTGGATCCACGAGGGTCTCGGCCCGTTCGAGTGCGGTGTAGACGCGCTTGCCCTTCGGCTCGACCCGGGCGAACTGCTCGTCGCGTCGCTGCGTGAGGACGTCTCGATGGGTCGGGTGGTCGAGCGAAGGAATCTGGGTGTCCAGCTGTGTCACGTCTTCTCCCAAGTCGGTGATTGCCGTCCGGCCGCACTCAAACATGAGGCTTTCCTCAACTATACAGCAAGATGAGGAATTCCTCATGTTTGAGCGGCAGCAGTTTCTGCTACCGTCTGAACACCGTCCTAAGCAAGCGCTTACCCGCACGAAGGAGCCCCAGTGTCCGAGAGCACTGCGTCCGAGAGCACTGCGTCCGATAACCCTGGGCCCAGAACCGCGATCGTCACCGGAGCCGCCCGCGGGATCGGCGCCGGCGTCGCCCAGCGCCTGGCCGCCGACGGCCTCAAGGTCGCGGTCCTCGACCTCGACGAGACGGCCTGCGCCGGCACGGTCGACGCCATCACCTCAGCCGGCGGCACGGCCCTGGCCGTCGGCGCCGATGTCAGTGACGCCGCGAGCGTCGATGCCGCCGTGGCCCGGATCGTCTCCGAGCTCGGACCGCCGACGGTGCTCGTCAACAACGCCGGGATCACCCGCGACAACCTGCTGTTCAAGATGACCGTCGACGAGTGGGACACCGTGATGGCGGTCCACCTGCGCGGCTCGTTTCTGATGACCAAGGCTTCCCAGAAGTACATGACCGAGGCGGGGTTCGGTCGCATCGTCAATCTCTCGAGCGTCTCGGCCCTCGGCAACCGCGGCCAGGTCAACTACTCGGCCGCCAAGGCGGGCATCCAGGGCTTCACGAAGACGCTGGCCATCGAGCTCGGCAAGTTCGGCGTCACGGCCAACGCGATCGCTCCCGGGTTCATCGAGACCGAGATGACCGCCGCGACCGCCGAGCGACTCGGCGTCGACTTCGAGGACTTCAAGAAGTTCAACGCCGATCAGATACCCGTCGCCCGCGTCGGCCAGCCCGAGGACATCGCGCACACGGTGTCGTTCCTCGTCAGCGAGGGAGCGGGTTTCGTGTCCGGCCAGGTCATCTACGTGGCCGGCGGGCCGAGGGACTGACCCCGATCCCATGAGTTCTGTCGAGGGCCTCGACACCGACGCGCTGGCCGGTTGGCTCGGAACGGAGCGGCCCGGCCTGCTCTCGGGACCGCTCGAGGCGACGCTCATCACCGGCGGCAAGTCGAACCTGACGTACTCCGTCACCGACGGAGGGACAGACGTCATCGTCCGGCGCCCGCCGCTGGGTCACGTGCTCGCCACGGCGCACGACATGGCTCGCGAGTACCGCGTCATCACGGCCCTCGGCCCCACCGACGTCCCCGTGCCCGAGACGTTCGCCCTGTGTGAGGACGACGCCGTCATCGGAGCTCCGTTCTACGTCATGGAACGCGTCAGCGGCACGCCGTACGGCCGGGCCACGCAGCTGGAGGAGCTCGGCGCCGATCGAACGCGCGTCATCACCGAGCGGATGATCGACACGCTGGTCGCGCTGCACGCGGTGGACCCGGCGTCGGTGGGTCTCGGCGACTTCGGACGGCCGGACGGCTACCTGGAACGGCAGGTGCGTCGCTGGAAGAAGCAGCTCGACGCCTCGCGCAGCCGCGAGCTCCCCGGCATGGACGAGCTCATCGCCCGGCTCGAGACTGCGATCCCCCAAAGCGGCGACGCGACGATCGTGCATGGTGACTTCCGGCTCGACAACCTGCTCGTCGACGACGAGGCCGACCAGGTGAATGCCGTCCTCGACTGGGAGATGAGCACTCTCGGTGACCCGCTCACGGACGTCGCCGTGCTGATCGCCTACCAGCAGCTCGCCGAGACCGACGTGTCGGCACAGGCGCCGGGCATCGTCTCGGCCATGGTCACCGACGCACCGAACGCTCCGGGCTACCTCTCCCGCGACGCTGTGCTGGAGCGCTACCACGCCAAGTCGGGGCGCGACGTGGACGACCTGCACTTCCACCTCGCTCTCGCCTTCTTCAAGCTCGCCGTCATCCTCGAAGGCATCCATTTCCGGCACGCACACGGCCAGACCCTCGGCAGTGGGTTCGAGGGCATCGGTGACCTGATCGAGCCGCTGATCGCCGCGGGCTTGAACGCTGGTTTGAACACTCGGGGTGTCAACGAGAGTTAGAGTCGGCGCGTGACCGCGGAGATCCTCGAACCACGGCGACGCCCGACGCAGGAGCGCAGCCACAAGAAGTTCGACCACCTGCTCGAGGTGGCGCGCGAGCTGCTGCTCGAGGTCGGTTTCGAGTCGTTCACCTGCGAAGAGGTGGCACACCGAGCCGGCCTGCCGATCGGCACGCTCTACCAGTTCTTCCAGAACAAGTACGTCATCGTCTGCGAGCTCGACCGGGTGGACGCCGTGGCCGTGCGGCTGGAGCTCGAGCAGTTCGCGCAGGAGATCCCGTCCCTCGACTGGCTGAAGTTCCTCGACCGTCTCATCGACCACGTCGCGGCGCTCTGGGTGAGCGACCCGTCTCGTCGCGCGGTCTGGCACGCGGTGCAGTCGACGCCGGCCACCCGCGCAACCGCAGCGGTCACCGAGCGCGAGCTGGCGTCCGAGATCGCGTACGTGCTCGGCCCGCTGACGCCCGGCACGCCACGGGAGCGGCGGACGATCATGGCTGAGGTGATCCTCCACGTGGCGTACTCGATGCTCAATTTCTCGATCCGGGACGGGCAGAGCCACGCCGAGGCCGTCGTCGAGCTCAAGCGCCTTCTGGCCGCCTACCTGCTCTCCGCCGACAACGACTGAAGAGACCCCGGCGCGTCACAGCGTCCGGAGCAGTTCGAGCACCGTCTCACCGGCGGCGTCGAGGCTGCGCTCAGACACGGCAGTACGGTCGTCACATCGCCGGTGAAAGCAGCGGAAGGTGAAGTCGATCAGGTCGATCGAGGGGACGCCGCGGGCGGTGAACTGGACGTGGTCGTCGATCACCGCTCCGCTTTCCGCTGCTGGGAAGTGCTCAGCCTGACCGGACCGTTTCGCGGCCGCCCGCAGCTGCTTCCACAGGCCAGGATGCGAGTTTCCCTCGCGCGGGATCGACAGATCGCGATCGCCGACGAAGCCGAGCAGGATCATCGCCTCGGCGTCCTCGTAGACCTTCGCCGCCACCTTGCTGCCGCGCATGCCGTCCTTTGCGAAGCTCTCGCTCCCCCGCGGCGACTCCTCGCCGTCGAAGAGCGCGAACACGACGGTCGGCCGGAGGTCGCGCGGCTCGAGCCGGCGCGCCAGCTCGACGACCACGGCGGTCCCCGACGCACCGTCGTTGGCTCCGACGAATCCGGGATCGTCCTTGGTGTCGTAGTGCGCGCCGACGACGACCACCCGCTCCGGATCCGACCCCTCGACCGAGCCGACGACGTTGCGCAGACCGCCCGGCACCTCCTGATAGCCGCCCTGGGGAAGCTCGCGCCGCAGCCGCTCAGCGAGCGTGCGTGACGCGTCCGAGCCGGCGGGGCGCGGACCGAGCGCGATCTGCTGCTCGACCAGCTCCATCGCCGCGCGCGCGTCGAATCGTTCGGGGGGACCGCCGGACGCGCAGCCGGTCAGGACGAGCGCCACTGCCGGGAGGATTCGCCACACCCGACCATCTTGCCGTGGCGTGTGGTCAGGCGCGGTGCAGCACGGCGTAGGCGGTTGCGTAATCGCCGTCGTGACTGAGTGAGATCTCCACCGAGCATCCGTCGAGGTGCTTGGCGACCTCCCCGTGCAGGCGGATCCGGGGGCGGCCCCAGGCGTCCGGGACGACCTCGACGAGGCGCAGGGCCTCGTCGTCCATCACCGGCGCCGTGCCGTAGAGCGATGCCGACCAAGCCTTGACCACGGCTTCCTTGGCCGCCCAACGCGCGGCGAGGTGCCGGGCGGCGTCGGTGGTGCGCCCGTTCGCGTCGCGGCGCTCGCCGGGTGTGAAGACCTCGGCGAACTCCGAGCCGGGCCGGTCGAGCTGGTCCGCGAACGATGGGACGTGGACCAGGTCGACCCCGATACCGATGATGGTCATCGGCACGCCGTCGCCGAATAGACGCCGTCGTCGCCGAGGCGGGCATCGGGGTCGAGCAGCATCGATGCCTCGAGGTTTCTGACCCCGTTCGTACCGAGTCGACGGCCGGCCGGCTTCTGGTAGGCCGGGGCACCCCCGCACATCGTGCGGGTGAGCCGGAGTCGGCCCTCGATCGTCCGGGTCCGCGACTGTGCGACGTAGCGCTCGCGGTCGGCCGGATCCAGGGCTTCCAGGAACGCCTGCGGGTGCACCAGCGCGATGATCCCGGCGACGTGGCCGAAGCCGAGGCTGGTCAGAAGGCCGGCCTTCAACGGTCCGGCGGCCAGCGGCTCGCGCAACCACACCAGGTGCTCGTGTTCGGCGAGCACGTCGTCGACGCAGTCGAGGCTGCGGTTCGGCGGCACGGTGCCGGAGCCCAGCACCTGGGTGAGACCGACGAGCTGGAACGCCGCGGCGCCGCCCTTGGCGTGGCCGGTGAGCGTCTTCTGTGAGACGACGAACATCGGGTTGCCGGGGCTGCGACCGATCGCCGCCGCGAGCCGTTCGTGCAGCTCGGACTCGTTCGGGTCGTTGGCGTCGGTCGACGTGTCGTGCTTGCTGACCACGCCGATGTCGTCCGCGGTCAGACCGAGCGCGGCGAGCGAGCGAGCCAGCGCCGACTCGCGGCCGCCGAGACCGGCCGCCAGGGCGCCGATGCCCGGTGCCGGGATCGACGTGTGCACGCCGTCGGCGAACGACGACGCGTAGGCGACGACCCCGAGGACGGGCAGTCCCATGCGGGCCGCGACGTCACCACGGGCGAGCAGCAGCGTGCCGCCGCCCTGGGACTCCACAAATCCGCCGCGACGACGGTCGTTGGCCCGGCTCACTCGGCGCTCGTCGATGCCCTTGGCGAGCATCGCACCGGTGTCGGCGGTGGCCGACATGTCGGCGAAGCCGATGATGCCCTCCGTGCTGAGGTCGTCGAAGCCACCGGCCACGACGAACTCGGCCTTGCCGAGGCGGATCTTGTCGACGCCTTCCTCGACCGAGACGGCCGTGGTCGCGCACGCGGCCACCGGGTGGATCATCGCGCCGTAGCTGCCGACGTACGACTGCACGACGTGCGCGGCGATGACGTTCGGCAGCGCCTCCTGCAGGATGTCGTTCGGGTTGTTCTCGCCCAGCAGCGTGTTGATGTAGAGCGCGTGCATGGAGCTCATGCCGCCCATGCCGGTGCCCTGGGTGTTGGCCACGAGGGCCGGGTGCACCCAGCGCATCAGCTCAGCGGGCGTGAATCCACTGGAGAGGAATGCGTCGACAGTGCAGACGAGGTTCCAGACCGCCACGCGGTCGGCGCCCTCGATCATCTCGGCCGGGATGCCCCAGACAGCAGGGTCGAACCCGGTCGGGATCTGTCCACCGACGGTGCGCGAGAGCGTCATGCGACGCGGCACGCGGATCTCGGTGCCGGCCTTGCGGGTCACCGACCACTCGCCATCGCGTTCGGCGATCAGCGTGCGCTCGGGGTCGGCGTCGTGCATCGCCCGGGCCTCGGACTCGCTGCCCACGCTGAAGGTGAGGTCCTGGTCGAGGTATACGGACGTGAGCAACGGTGCGGTGTTGTCCCGCATCGATCCGTCGTCGCCGTAGGTGCGGATGCCACAGCGCTCGACGACGGTGTCGTGGTAGCGCTCGTGGATTTCCGACTCGTCGATCGCGTCGCCGCTCTCGAGGTCGTACCAGCCTCCGACGTTCTCGTCCCAGGCGACGAGGCCCGTGCTCCAGGCCAGCTCGAGGACGCCGGCGGCGGAGAGCTCCTCGTCGACCTCCATCTCGAACCGGGTTCGGGCGGAGCCGTACGGACCAAGCTCGCCGGCGCCCACGATGACGACCAGGTCTTCCGGGCGGGCCGAGACGTCACCCCACTCGGGGGCCTCGGCGACCGGCAGCTGGGCCGGTGACGGGGCCAGGGCCGCGATGCCGGTCGTTGAGCTGGTCGAAACGACCCTTTCGACAGGCTCAAGGGTCGAAGCGAGCGCCTTCAGGTCGACGTCGATGTCGGCGAGTCCGCCGGTCAGGTCGACGGTCAGCGGCTGCTCGGCCGCGGCCTTGCGCGACTCGGGCGTGCAGGTATCGAGCAGGGCCTCGGCCATCGCATCCGGCGTCCATGTGCGGACACCGGTGGCTTCGACGGCCTCGACCAGCGGGTCGTTGCCGCCCATCAGACCGGTGCCACGCACCCAGCCGATGATGGCGTGGACCAGCGTGACCCGGTCGCCCCACGTGCGCTCGGCTCGCCACTTCGCGACGATCGCGTCGAGCGCGGCCTTGGCCTCGCCGTACGCTCCGTCCCCCCCGAACTTGCCGCGGTTGGGCGAGCCGGGGAGCACGACGTGCAGGGTGGCCGCGATGTCGTGGTCGCGTCCGTGCGCCGCCAGCGCGCCGATGAGGCGCTCGACCGACCAGAGCAGGATGCGGGTGTCGATCTCGGCCCTGCTGCCGGCGTCGGTGAGGTCACCGGCGACCCGGCCGGCCGCGAACGGGAACAGCGCCGTGGGAGTCAAGGCGGGCTTGACGACCGTGGTGGTGCTGCCGACGGTGCGGGTCTGAGCGGACGTGATCCATGCCGCGAGATCGTCGACGTCGGCGAACGACGCCATGTTGGCGGGCACGACCCACAGGGCCGCTCCTCCGCGGGCCTGGGAGCGGTACAGCTCGCGGAAGAACCGCATCTTGCGGTCGTCCAGGCTCGAGGTGGTCGCCACGACGGTGGCACCCCCGGCGAGCAGACGTCCGACGACGGAGGCCGCGATGGAGCCCTTGCTCGCACCGGTGACGACGGCGACTTCGCCGGCGTGGGTGCCGGGCTCGTCGCTGACCGCATCCTTGGCGATGCGCTCGAGGCGCTCGCGGAGGGCGGAGTCGTCGGTGCGTGAGGCCCACCAGCCGGCCTGGCCAGCGACGATGTCGCCGGAGCCGACGAACGTCGCGTCGATCTCGTGGCCTGCAGCGATGCGGGCGACGTCCTCCCGGGCGCTGGCCCAGCGGTCGTCGATCAGCAGGGCGCGACGCTCGTCGAACGCCGGTGCCGTGAGGTTGACCCAGTCGCTGCCGAGCTCGGCCTCGACGCGTGCCAACACCTCTGCATCGTCGCTGGAGGTCTCGACCGCTGCGGGAGCGTCGTCGAGCCCGAGCCGGCTGAGCAGGTGACGGGCCGTGCTGGCGAGCACGCCGTCGTCGCCGGTGATCTCACCGGTGATCTCGGCGAGGGCGGCGGCATCGACCGTCGCCTCCCCGCCCCCGTCGCTCGGCAGGTCGACCGAGACGCCGTGACGGTCCGCGACCGCCTGCACGCTGGCGTCGACGGCGGCGTCGACGTCAGCGGCCGACGAGAGCCCGGACAAGGTGCCGAGGTCACCGCCGCGCACGCTGGACCCGTCGCGGGTCGCGAGCGCGAGCTCGGCCACGACGTGCTTGGCCCAGCCGGGGCCGAGCTGCCAGGTGTCGGTCACGCGCTCGGTGATCGAGGCTTGCTTCCTGCCGGTGGGGCCGAGCACCTTCTTGAGGTGGTCGGAGATGGCCTCGCTCAGCACGGGGCCGAACGGCTTGTAGCTGCGCGCCAGGCCGGTGACCTGCATCGACAGCGTCGGGATGTCGGCCTCTGCGGCACCGTCGATGGCACCGAGCCCGAGCTCCCCGCCGAGGTCGACGAGCAGCTGGTTGCGGCGTGAGGACACACCGTCGCACAACGACTCGATCGAGTCGGCGGCACCGATCTGGTCCAGCCGCAGCTTCGTCCACCAGGCGATGAGCAGCGTGGTGCCGTCGGCGGCGCTCAAGGCGAGGTCATCGGGCCTCGGACCGGAGGAGGTCGCCGGAGTCGCCTTCGCGGTCTCAACCGGCTCGGTCGCCGTGGGCTCCACGGTTTCGGCTGTCGCCTCGTCGTCCTCGACGGGCTCTTCATCCGTCGCGAACAGGACGGCTGCGTCGCGCTCGGCGTTGAGCACCTGCACGGGTCCGGCGAGCGTGCGCTGCACGGTCGGGAGCTTCAGCGTGGAGCTCGCGAGGTTGGCCACGGTCGGGGCCGAGCCCACACCGATCTCGACGATGCGCTCGATGCCGAGCCCGCCGTCGAGGCGCCCGGCGAACATCAGGTCCTGGGTCTCGATCCAGCGCACCGGGCTGGCGAACTGCCAGGCCAGTAGCTCGATGAGGACGAGACGGCAGAGCTCACCCGGTCGTTGTGACCACGCGTCGAAGTCGGCCAGCACCGAGTCGAGCGGTCCGTCGGGGGCCAGCTCGGCGATCTCGGCCAGGAAGTCGCGGTCGAGGCTGAACGGCCGCGGCACCAGGTTAGGCACGTAGCGACCAGTCAGTATCGCCGGATCGATCGCGGCCGGAAGCAGCTCCTGCAGGCGGTCACGGAAGTCCGGCACACCGCCGCGCAGGACGCGGGAGTGGAACGGCACGTCGATGCCGGGCACGAGGATGAACGCGCCCTTGCCGCCGAACGCCGCGCGGCGCTCGTCGATCTCCGACTCGAGCGCCTTGAGCCCGGCGACGGTGCCGGCGATGGCGTACTGCGAGCCCTTGAGGTTGTAGTTGGCGATCTCGAGGAACTCGCCGGTGCGCTCGGCCATGCCCTCGACGAAGGCGCGGACGTCCTCGTCGGCGAGGCCGATCTGCGAGGGCCGGATGGCCGCGAGGCGGTAGTCGCTGCGGCCTTCCGCATCGCGCGGCACCAGGGTGTGCATGACGGAGCCGCGCTGGAACACGACCTCGACCACCGCTTCGAGCGGGATGACCTGGGACACCGCGGCGAGCGCGTTGTACTCGCCCACGGAGTGACCGGCCAGCACGGAGCCCTCGACGAAGGCGCCCGACTCCCGCAGCTCGGCCATCTGCGCCGCGCCGAGCACGGCCATGGCGACCTGGGTGAACTGGGTCAGGAAGAGGACGCCGTCGGGGTGGCGGTGCGACGTGCCTTTGGCGATGATCTCCGTCGGGTTGTCGCGCACGACGGTGAGGATCGAGAAGCCGAGGGCGTCGCGGGTGTGCTGGTCGGCACGGTCCCAGATGGCGCGCGCGGCCTTGCTGCGCTGGTAACCGGCCATGCCCATGCCCAGGTGCTGGATCCCCTGACCCGGGAAGACATAGGCGGTTCGCGGTGACGCCAGGCGCGCGGACGCGGCCATCACGACCTCGCCGTCCACGCGGCAGGTGACGTCGACGACCTCGTCGCCGGAGTCGAGGGCGGCCCGGTCGGCACGCACGTCAAGCCGCACGCCGGGGCGCACGGGGCTCATGAAGCGGGTGGTCCAGCCGGTGATCCGGCGTCCCGTCTCGACGGCGAGCACACGCTGCGCCGCGGCCGAGATCCACATGCCGTGGACGATCGGCGCACCGAGACCGGCCAGCCGCGCGGCGGCGAGGCTGGTGTGGATCGGGTTGTGGTCCCCGGTGACCGCGGCGAAGGCGCGCAGGTCGACGGGTGCGTCGAGGGTGGCCGACGCACGCGAACGGCGCGGGGTGTCATGGGGATCGACGAGCGTGCCGCCGGCCCGGGCCGGGTCGACGAGCTCGGAATCGCCGGGGCGGCCACGCACGGCGAACCGCTCGACCAGTGTGGCGATGCGTCCGGCTTCGGACGCGATCTCGACGTCCACGGTCACGACGCGGCCCATGTCGGTGTCGGCCACCGACATCGTGGACGCGGTGATCGTCAGATCGAGGGTCGCTTCGGGCAGGCCGCCCGTTACGTCGATGGCGTGATCGAGGTGGACGAGGTCGAGCATGCCCTCGACGACGGGGTGTCCGTCGTCGGTGGTGGCGTCGGCGACTGCGGCGAACACCGCGGGCCAGGCGAGCCCGACCAGCACGTCCGGCACGGCAGCGGCGTCATGGGTTGGGCCGTCGACACCGACGACTCCCGCGTGGTCTGCCACGAGATCCGGATCCCACACGACGTCGACCGTCGCGCGACCCTCGTCGACCGACGGGGTGATGCCGCCGGCCGCGGCCGCGGTCAGCGAGCGCATGGCCGTCACCGCTGCGTCCGTGGAGACGACGGGTGCTCCTCCGGTGGCGACCTGATCGCCGACGTCGAGGCGCACGATGAGCGCATCGTGGGCGCGGGTGAGCGGAACGGACAGCTCCACCGTGCGGCGGTCGACCGAGGCGAGGGTAGCGCCGGTCTCTGGGTGCTCGGCACGCCCGTCGTCGACCAGGACCCAGCCGTCGCCCAGACGCTGGACCGGGTTGCGGACGGTACGACCGGCCCAGACGACGTCCGGGGACGCGAGCACGAGCGACACCGCATCGTGGGCGTCGCCGGCACGGCGGCGGCCGACCACGGCGAGCGGGGCGCGGCCGCCGGCCACGACGTCGTCGACGACGGCCGACTCGAAACGACGCAGCAGGTCGGCGACGGGCTCGTCGACGCGATCGATGCCGGCCACCGAGACCGGGCCGGGGATCACGCAGACGCCGTCGGCGGCATAGCGGGCCTCGTGGGCCTGCCACAAGGAGTCCGAGCGCCACCAGCGACGCACGTCGGCGTCGATGACGGGCACAAAGTTGACCGGCTTGCCGAGGCGCTTGCACTCGGCCACGAAGAACGGGACGTCGGCCGGGTGCAAGATGACGTCGTCGGCCTGCGGGTAGGTCTGGAGCAGGAGGCGCAGGGCCTGTGCACCGAACTCGACGTCGGAGGAGTGGGCGAAGAGCGTCGGGACGTCGCCGTGGTCGGCCTCGTTCAGGCGGGCCTCGGCGCGCTGCAGCATGGCGTGGAAGCGATCGCGCAGGGTGACGTCGAGCCAGGTGGGGGTGCCGCTCAGCTCGAGGAAGCGCGCCAGCCACTGGCCGTAGGTCATGGTGTCGACGTCGCCGAAGTACGGCTTCGACGTGCGGTTCAGGGCGGCGATGATCTCGTCACGACGGGCTTCGATGGCTTCGGCATCGCCGGCCACCTCATCGAGCAGACGGCCGGTCTGCGAGGCGGTGTTGTCGATCTCGTGGATGTCCGCGCCGAGCTGGCTGCGGCTCGATGCCATGCCGCCGACGGCGGTGCCGGCGCCGATCCAGTCCGGGGTGCCGGGGGTGTCGACGAGCAGCTGCTTCACCTCGGGCGAGGTGGTCGCCTCGAGCGTGGCCATCGCCGCGGTGGCGACGAGGACTCCGTCGATCGGCATCGCCGGGTAACCGTGGCGGTGGGCCCAGGTGCCGCCGATGTACGACGAGGCGGCGTCGGGTGTGCCGATGCCACCACCCACGCAGACGACGACGTTGTCGTGGGCGCGCAGGTCGGCGTAGGTCGTCAGCAGGAGCTCGTCGAGGTCCTCCCAGGAATGGTGGCCGCCGGCCTTGCCACCCTCGATCTGGACGATCAGCGGCAGCGGTGCCACGGCGTCGGCGATGGCGATGACCTGACGGATCTGCTTCACCGTGCCGGGCTTGAACACGACGTGCTCGATGCCGACCTCACGGAGCTCCTCGATGAGGGCGACGGCGTCGTCGAGCTCGGGGATGCCGGCCGTGACGATGACCGCGTCGACGGCGGAGCCGGCCGCGCGAGCGCGCTGGACCAGGCGCTGGCCGCCAAGCTGGAGCTTCCACAGGTAGGGGTCGAGGAACAGCGAGTTGAAGGCGTAGGTGCGGCCCGGATCGAGCAGGTCGTCGAGCGTGGCGACGTTCTCGGCGAAGATCGGCTCGCTGACCTGGCCGCCACCGGCGAGCTCGGACCAGAAGCCGGCGTTCGCGGCAGCGGCCACGATCGCGGGATCGACCGTGGTCGGCGTCATGCCTGCGAGGAGGATCGGTGACCGGCCGGTGAGCCGGCTGAAGCGGGTCTCGGCGTGCAGCGAGCCGTCGGGCAGGGTGACCACGGACGGCGCGTACGCGGACCATGGCGTCGCGAGACGAGGGGTCGCGCCCGGCGCGGTGAGCGAGCGGTGACCGTCGCGCGTCGTGGCCGGCACGACGCCGACGCCGCGGATGCGGAGCTCACGCGCGGAGAGCTTGGTGGCGATGTCCGAGGGGCCGAGGTCGATCAGCCAGCGGACTCCGGCGTCCATGGCGGACTCCAGCGACTCGACCCAGTCGACCGGCTCGATGACGGCACGCACGGTCAAGGAGCGGGCCCACTCAGCATCGAGGCCACACGCCTCGGCCCAGGCGGCGACCAGATCAGCGGCCTCGGCGAGGTCGGGGTGATGGTAGGCGGCGCCGGCCGGGATCGGGTCGAGCACGGGTGCGAACGCAGCACCGCCCGTGGTGCGACGCTCACGCTCGGCACGCTCGCTCTCGGCGACCTCCTCCAGGAGGGCGGTCGCGCGACGGAGCCCGTCCTCGGGACCGGACAGCACGACGCTGCGACGGCCGTTGCGCAGGTTCATGACGACGCGCGCCGACGCCGGGAGGTCGGCCAGCGCCGCTTCGACGCGCTCGGGGCTTTCGCCAATGACGCTCAGCATCGTGGCGCCGAGCAGTCCGCGGCGGCGTCCGACGACCTGGGTGGCCGCACCGATCAGGCGGGTCACGGCGAGGAGCTCGGCGTCCGGGATCCCGGCGAGCGACTCGGCGGCGATCAGGCCCTGGGAGTGCCCGATGACGGAGACGGGCCGGACATCGCGCGCATCCAGGCCCTGACCCTTGAGGGCACGCAGGCCGGCGAGCTGGGTGAGCAGGATGCCGGGCAGGGAGGCCCCGGGTGACGCGAGGAGCTCGGCGTCGGGCAGGTCGGGGACGTCATCATCGGCATCATGACGGTTCTCCGCCGCGGGGGCCGATTCGCCAACGGTGAGCACATCGACCCAGGCCAGCGGCGTGAACGGGACGCCCGAACGCATGAGATCGGACGCGACGGGTGCGACGATCGCATCGGCCTGCTCGACCAGCGACTCCAGCTCGGCCTCGAGCGCAAAATCGCGCACCAATACGGCGAGCGGCTCGAGCCACGGGACGCCCTGACCCCCGAACGCAACGGCATACGGCGTGCCGTCGACGATACGGTCGACGAGCGCCTTGCGGCGCTCGACTGAGCTGATCGGAGTGGGGGTGGAGCCGGCCGGGCTGGTGTCGATCGTCGTCATGCGACCATCATCGCAAAACGTGAGGGAAACCTCAACTTTTATGCGAGGGTTTCCTCATGTTTCTGGATCGACTGCGTCACACTCCCCCGGTGAGAATGAGCCCGCCATCGATCACGACCGTATGACCGGTCACCCACGCCGCGTCGTCCGACAGCAGGAATGCGACCACTGATCCGACGTCCTCCGGCACACCCAGACGCTTCAGCGGGTACGTGGCGGCGACCTCGTCCTCACGACCCTCGAACAGCGCTCCGGCGAACTTCGTCTTGACCACGGCCGGCGCCACCGCGTTGACGCGGATGTCGGGACCGAGCTCGAGCGCGAGCTCCTGCGTCACATGGATGAGGGCGGCCTTGGACGCCCCGTACATGCCGAGGTTGGGTGCGGGCTTGAGGCCACCGATCGAGGCGATGTTGACGATCGCTCCCCCGCTGTCCTTCAGCGCGGCGTGGTACACCTTCTGCGTCCAGGCGACGGCCGAGAGCACGTTGACGCGGAAGATCTTCTCCGCGGCACCCAGGTCGACGTCGACCATCCGGCCGTACACCGGATTGATGCCGGTGTTGTTCACCAGCATGTCGATGCGACCGAACTCCTCGAGCGCCTTCGCGACCGTCTCGTCCTGGTGCGCCTCGTCGTCGGCGTGGCCGGCGACCCACGCCGCATTCCCCTCGCCGAGTGACGCCGCGGCCTCGGCCAGCGCGTCGGCCTTGCGTGCGGTGATGACGACCTTGGCGCCGTCGGCCACCAGCCGCTCGGCGATACCGAGACCGATGCCCCGGCTCGCGGCGGTGACGATCGCAACTGAGCCGTCGAAGCGCCTCCGCGCCGGGTCGTCGACGGGCCCCATCAGTTCAGGCGCTCGAGGACCATCGCCATGCCCATGCCGCCGCCGACACACATGGTCTCGACGCCGAACGTCTTGTCGTGGTGCTGCAGCGAGTTGATCAGCGTGCTCGTGATGCGCGCGCCGGTCATGCCGAACGGGTGGCCGACGGCGATGGCGCCGCCGTTGACGTTCAGCTTGTCGATCGGGATGCCGAGCGCCTGGGCCGAGCCGAGCGCCTGGACCGCAAACGCCTCGTTGATCTCGAACAGGTCGATGTCGTCGACCGTCATGCCGGCATGGTGCAGCGCCTGGCGAGTGGCCTCCACCGGACCCAGACCCATGATCTCCGGTGACAGACCGGTGACCCCGGTCGAGACGATGCGCGCGAGCGGCGTGAGGCCGAGCTCCTTCGCCTTGGTGTCGCTCATGACGACCACGGCCGCGGCTCCGTCGTTGAGGGCGCAGCAGTTGCCCGCCGTGATCGTGCCGTCGGGACGGAAGACCGGCTGAAGCTTGGCAACCGCCTCGAGGGTCACGCCCGCGCGCGGCCCGTCATCGGCCGACACCGTCGATCCGTCGGGCAGGGTGACCGGCGTGATGTCCTTGGCCCAGAAGCCGTCGGCGATGGCCTTCTCGGCGAGGTTCTGGCTGCGCACCCCGAACTCGTCCTGCTCCTCGCGGGACATCCCGATCAGCTGCTGCACGTTCTCGGCGGTCTGTCCCATCGCGATGTACACGTCGGGGAGGATCTCGTCCTCACGCGGGTCGTGCCACTCCTGGCCGCCCTGAGCGAACTTCTCGGTACGCTGCCTCGCGTCCTCGAACACCACGTTCTTGAGATCCTCGACACCGGGGATCGAGTCGCTGTTGCCCTTGCCGAAGCGGCTCACCGTCTCGACACCGGCGGAGATGAAGGCGTCGCCCTCCCCGGCCTTGATGGCGTGGAACGCCATGCGGGTCGTCTGCAGGGACGAGGAGCAGTAGCGCGTGATCGTGGTGCCGGGCAGGTGGTCGAAGCCGGCGAGCACCGCGACGACGCGGCCCATGTTGAAGCCCTGCTCTCCGCCGGGCAGGCCGCAACCGAGCATGAGGTCGGTGATGTCCTTCGGATCGAGCTCGGGCACCTTGGCGAGGGCGGCCCTCACCATCTGCACGGTGAGGTCGTCGCCCCGCATCTCGGTCAACGAACCCTTGAACGCACGGCCGATCGGCGATCGGGCGGTGGAGACAATCACTGCTTCGGGCATCTCGCTATACCTCTCCTCGGATACGCTGCACAGGTGGTGACTAAGCGCTTGCTTAGCATCGGACGGCTGCGCCATGCTGTCAACCGGGAAGGGAGCAGCCATGAGCATTGTCACATCGCGCGAGCGGCTGCTCCAGGCCGCGGTCGAGGCGTTCGCGGAGAAGGGCTTCACCGCGACCACGACACGCGACATCGCCTCTCGGGCCGGCATGAGTCCGGCCGCCGTCTACGTGCACCACGACACCAAGGAGAGCCTGCTCTTCACGGTAAGCGTCGAAGGACACCGATCCGCGCTCGAGGTCATCCGCTCCGCCGCGGACCGGCACGAAGAGCCCATGGAGCGGCTGCACCTCATGGTGAGCGAGTTCAGCCTGTGGCACGCCGTGAACAGCCGAGTCGGGCGCATCGTCCAGTACGAGTTCGACGCGCTCACTTCCGAGCATCGCGCCGAGATCGCCGGCTACCGGCGACGGATCGAGCGCGTCATGCAGGACGTCCTCTCCGCTGGCGTCGACGACGGAGCATTCGAGGTCGACGACATCCCGGGCACGACGCGCGCCATCCTCTCGCTGAGCATCGACCTGGTGCGGTGGTTCTCGCCGCGTGGCTCCCACTCCGCCGCCGAGATCGCCCAGCTGCATGCCGACCTCGCCGTCCGCATGACCGCACCCCGTTGACCCACCCGTAGGAGAGAGATGTCTCGCACCATGACGGTCCAGGACAGCGTCGTCGTCGGTGCCGACCCGATGACCATCTATCGACTGGTCGCCGACCCGAGCCAGATGCCCCGATGGAGCCCCGAGAACACCGCGGCCGACGTGCCCGAGCCGGGCTCGCCGGCCACCGTCGGCACGATCTTCGTCGGGACCAACAAGCGGGGATTCGCGCGGTGGCAGACCCGGTGCCGAGTCACGGCGTCGGACCCCGGAGAGCGCTTCACCTTCGACGTGTTCCAGTTCGGCCCGCGGGCGCTGATGCTGAAGGTCCGGATCGCCACGTGGGACTACGCGTTCGAGCCCGTCGACGGCGGCACGAAGGTCACCGAGACATGGACCGACGGTCGTCGCGGCTGGCCCGACGCGTTGACGAGCAGGTTCGACAAGGTCGCGACCGGCGGACGGACGTTCGCCGACTTCCAGCGCCGCAACATCGCCAGGACCCTTGCCAACCTGAAGGCCGACCTCGAGTCCTGAGACTCGGGGCCGGCCTGCCGGGGTCGAGGTGGTTCAGCTCTGCAGAACGGCCTCGGCGTTGATGACGATCGAGATCTTGTCGCCGATGACGACCTTGTCACCCTCGAGCGGGATGTTGAAGTCGACGCCGAACGCCTTGCGGCTGATCTGACCGGTGGCCTCGACGCCCACGCGGGTGCCGCCCCACGGGTCCGAGCCTTCGCCCAGGACCTCCACGGCGAGCTCGAGCGGCTTGGTGACGCCCTTGATGGTCAGGTCGCCGGTCACGACCAGCTCGCCGGCGGCCTTCTCGATGACGTCGTTCGAGGAGAAGGTCATCGTCGGGTGCGTCTCGACCTCGAAGAAGTCGCTGGAACGCAGGTGGTTGTCGCGGTCGACGGTGCCGGTGTTGATCGAGCTGAGGTCGACGGACACGTCGACGCGCGAGTCGGTGATGTCGTCACTCGTGACGACAGAGCCCTCGAACGTCTCGAACGTGCCACGGACCTTGCTCATGAGGTGGCGGACGGTGAACCCGATCTCGGTGTGGGTGGGGTCGATCGCCCACGTGCCCGTGGTGATCTCGCTGGCGGTGATGGACATGAACACTCCTGTGCGTAAGGATTGGTTGATCGTTCAACCTTCATCGTACGCAACCTAGTTGACGGCTCAACTATTCCACGATGAACGTAAGATGAGTCACATGACGACGCGGACCGGGACCGACACTCCCTGGCTGACCCAGGAGCAGCAGCGCAACTGGCGCCTGTTCCTCGGCGGCATCACGGTCCTGATGGACCAGCTCGATCGCGACCTCCGCACCCAGCACGACCTGTCGCTGGGCGAGTACGAGATCCTCGTCCGGCTCTCGGAGGCTCCTGACCGTTCGATCCGCATGGCCGAGCTCGCGGCGGCGATCGCCCACTCACGCAGCCGGGTCACCCACACGATCAGCCGGCTCGAGCGCGACGCCATCGTCCGGCGCGACCAGTGCTCCGCCGACGGCCGCGGTGTCAGCGCCGTGCTCACCGACCACGGATTCTCCGTGCTCGAGAAGGCGGCGCACACGCACGTCCGCGGCGTTCACGAGTACCTCATCGAGAACGCCCCCGACGACGAGTTCGACGCCGTCGGCCGCATCATGGAGCGCGTCATCGAGACGCTGCACGGCAAGCGCTTCTAGTGCGGCGCCCGTTGGCTCAGTCGCGGGTCAGACGGCGGTACGTGACCGCGTGCGGGCGGGCGGCTTCTTCGCCGAGGCGCTCCACCTTGTTGCGCTCGTAGTCCTCGAAGTTGCCCTCGAACCAGAACCAGCGGGCCGGGTCGTCGGCGTCGCCCTCCCACGCCAGGATGTGGGTCGCGACGCGGTCGAGGAACCACCGGTCGTGCGAGACCACGACGGCGCAGCCGGGGAACTCCAGCAGTGCGTCTTCGAGCGACTGCAGGGTCTCGACGTCGAGGTCGTTGGTGGGCTCGTCGAGCAACAGCAGGTTGCCGCCCATCTTGAGGGTGAGCGCGAGGTTGAGCCGGTTGCGCTCGCCGCCTGACAGCACGCCGGCGGCCTTCTGCTGATCCGGGCCCTTGAAGCCGAACGATGCCACGTAGGCGCGGCTCGGCACCTCGAAGTTCGCGACCTTGATGAAGTCGAGGCCTTCGGACACGACCTCCCAGACGTTCTTCTTGGGGTCCAGGCCACCACGACTCTGGTCGACGTAGGAGATGCGCACCGTCTGGCCGACGTCGAGCGACCCGGAGTCGGGCTTCTCCTCCCCCACGATCATGCGGAACAGGGTCGACTTGCCGACGCCGTTCGGGCCGACCACGCCGACGATGCCGGCGCGCGGCAGCGAGAACGACAGGCCGTTGAACAGCTCGCGCTCCCCGAAGCTCTTGTGCAGGTCGGAGGCGTCGAGCACCTGGTCGCCCAGGCGCGGGCCGGCCGGGATGTTGATCTCCTCGAAGTCGAGCTTGCGGTTGCGCTCGGCCTCGACCGCCATCTCTTCGTACCGCTTGAGGCGGGCCTGGCTCTTGGCCTGGCGCGCCTTGGGGTTGGAGCGCACCCACTCCAGCTCCCTCTCGAGGATCTTGGCGCGCTTGGCGTCCTTCTTGCCCTCGACGACGAGCCGGTCCTTCTTGGTCTCGAGATAGGTCGAGTAGTTGCCCTCGTACGGGTGTGTCTTGCCGCGATCGAGCTCGAGGATCCACTCGGCCACGTTGTCGAGGAAGTACCGATCGTGGGTGATGGCGAGCACGGCTCCGGGGTATGCCTTGAGGTGGGCCTCCAGCCAGGCCACGCTCTCGGCGTCGAGGTGGTTGGTGGGCTCGTCGAGGAGCAGCAGGTCCGGCTGTTCGAGCAACAGCTTGCACAGGGCGACGCGGCGACGTTCACCTCCGGAGAGGTGGTCGACCATCTCGTCGGGAGGCGGGCAACGCAACGCATCCATGGCCTGCGCGAGGCGCGAGTCGAGGTCCCAGGCGTTGGCGTGGTCGAGGTCGGTCTGCAGCTCACCCATCTCGGCGAGCAGGGCATCGTAGTCGGCGTCCGGGTCGGCGAGGGCCTCGCTCACGGCGTTGAAGCGGTCCATCTTGCCCTTGATGGTGGCGACCGCCTCCTCGACGTTCTCGAGCACCGTCTTGCCCTCGGTGAGGGGCGGCTCCTGCAGCAGGATGCCGACCGACGCGTCCGGATCCTTGATGGCGTCGCCGTTGTTGGGATGCTCCAGCCCGGCCATGATCTTGAACAGCGTGGACTTGCCGGTGCCGTTGGGCCCGACGACGCCGATCTTGGCGCCGTGCAGGAACGACAACGTGACGTTGTCGAGCACGAGCTTCTCGCCCAGCTTCTTGCGGACGTTGCGGAGGGTGAATACGTAGTCGGCCACCCGACAACCCTAACGACGGGGCGGTGAGCGTCAGTCGCGGGCGCGAAGGATGTTCGTGCGGAACCGGTCGTAGGCCTCCAGCTCGATCTCGACCGGCTTGAGCACCCGCTCGTCGGCCACGGACTCGATGGCCTCGGTGAGGGCGCGCTCGGCCCTGCGGGCACGGAACCGAGCGGTCAGCCAGCCGGCGATCCGCGAGAGCGCGGCCAGCCCGATGCCCACCACGAGTCCCCCGGTGGCGAGCAGCACCGGCAGCCCGTAACCGCGCACCTCCGGTGGGTCTGCCAGCGTCATGGTCGTGTTGTCGGCCACCAGCTGCAGGCCGGACCAACCGAGCCCGACGAGGAAGGCGGCGAGGGCGATCCACTGCACGACGTTGACGACCCGCCACCACAGGGCCGCCTCGCCGACGGCGACGTCGGCACGGATGATCGCCCGGTCGAGCGAGATGACGATGTCGTCGGACCTGGACGTGGTGACGCCACGCACGGCCTCGCGCCACGGCACCTCCAGGCCGACCGACGCCTTCTCGGCGAAGTCGCGCACGGCTGTCTCGGCCTGCGCACGTTGGACGTTCGCCTCTCCCGGCACTTCGGCGGCGCGGGCGAGACGGGAGATCGACCGGGTGGGATCGATGCCCAGCTCCTGGAGCGGATCGCTGCGGCGCACCAGCCAGCGGGTGATGGGCCACCCGGTGAGCCGTGCCGCGCGACGTCGGGTGGACGCCTCGATGGCCTCGACCAGCTGCGGCACCCCTACGCAGTCGAGCAGCGCGAGGTCGAGGGCTTCGCGATCGACCGACCCGATGCCGGGGACCTGACTGGTGCCGCCGACGTCGGCGAGATGCGTCGCTGCCGCGGTGATGTCGGAGGCGAGGCGGCTCTTGGCCGAGGCCTTGGCCCGGATGCGCTGCGCGAGCTCGCGCTTGAGGTCGTCGATGCCGTCACCGCGTGTGGCCGAGGCACCGATGACGGTGACGCCCTCAAGGCCCTCGGCGTCGAGGATGCGCCGGACGTCGGTGAGGGCACGGGTGCGCTGCTCGAAGGGGATGCGGTCGATCTGGTTGAGCACGACCACGGTCACGTCGCGGAACGAAGCCATCGGACGGATGTAGCGGTCGTGGATGGCGGCGTCGGCATACTTCTGCGGGTCGAGAATCCAGACGAGCACGTCGGCGTACTTGACGAGTCGATCCATCTCGAGGTGGTGGTCGACCTCGGTCGAGTCGTGGTCGGGCAGGTCGAGCAGCACGAGACCGTCGAGCTTCTGGTCCGCGGCCGAGCGGTCGAGCATGCTGAGGCGCGACACCTGGTGGCGGGCCGGGATGCCCATCCACTCGAGCAGCCCCTCGGCGCCCTCAGGACCCCAGGCGCAGGCCAGCGCCCAGGAGGTCGTGGGGCGCCGCACCCCGACCCCCGCGAGCTCGAGATCGGTGAGCGCGTTGAACACCGACGACTTGCCCGAGCCGGTGGCACCGGCCAGGGCGACGATGGTGTGCTCGCCGGACAGCCGAAGTCGCTCGGACGCCCGTTCGGAGAGCTCGGCGGCCGGCACCAGCACCGCGTCGTCGATGCGACCGTGGGCGGCTTCGACGGCCGCGGCCAGAGCGTCGAGTCGCACCGAGACGTCGCTGCGGTCTCCGCCGAATGTGCCCGGTGTCGGTGGGGCCTCGGCGGGGATGGTCGCGCTCATCCGGGGTCCCCGCGGCGATGTGACCGGCGCAGGGGGCTACCTCCGCGAGCGCAGCAAGTGGGGGCGCAGCGCCGTGGGGTGGTCATGGGGCTATGTCTCCGTCCAGGAAGTCGGTGTGCCGTGCGTATTCTGCCCGACGCGCCGCTTCACGCAACGTGTCCTGGGTGGCGCGCACCGTCTCCGGCGAGTCGAGCAGGTCCAGGAACCGCTGCTTCTCCTCCTGGAGGAGACGGACGACGTTGGCCTGCAGGTCAGCGTGGGCGGCGGCCACCAGGTCGTCGAGCCGTTCACGTCCGAAGATGGCCTCGAGCAACCGACGTCCGACCTCCGAGGCTCCCCCACGTCTGAGTGCGTGCTCCAGCACCACGGCCATGAGGGTGGCGCCGACACCATTGACGCCGAACGCGAGGAACTTGGCCGTCATGCGTTTGTCGGAGCCCTCGACGCGGACCGTCTCGAACACCTCGGCCTGCCAGTCGCGGATGACGCGCTCGACGCGCGTGCGCAGCTCGTGCGACGCCCGGTCGAGGCCACGGGTGGAGGCGAGCAACGCGCGGCCGGCCTCGTCGGCACCCCAGGAGCGGTTGACTGCCTCGGCTGCCGACTCGGCGTATCCCACGACCAGGGACTGCAAGGCGGCCTCGACGGCCTCGGCCACCTCGGTGGACCGGGTGCGCTTGCCGGTGACGCCCTCGACGAGACGTTCTCGGATGCGGGTGACACGCTCCTCGACCGAGCGCACCATCTCACCGGTACCGACGAACTCCTGCCACTGGGCGAGCACCTCTCCGCTCAGGAGCGTGCCGTCGGAGGACTCGCGGGCGACGAACGTGGCGGCCTCGGCGTAGGTCTCCTCGGCCTGAGCGTAGAGGTGGCCCGCGGCCTCGATCTGCACGTCGAGGGCGTCGGCGATGTCGTGCGTCCGCAGCACGTTGTGCCGCACCGCACCGTCGAGCGTCTGCGACACGACGGCCTGGCGGGCGTGCGGGTCGGCGGCGAGGTCGTGGAGCCAGCCGACGATCGGTGCGACCGCCTCGGGCGGCAGCAGACCCTCGGTGTCGGTGCCCGACTCCGGCACCGTGAACAGCGGGGAGTCCGAGAGCCCGCGCGTCGTCATCATGCGGGCGAGGTGACCGCGGACCTCGATGACAGCGTCGGCGTGGGTGCGATCAAGCACCACGGCCACGGAGGTGCTGCGCTCGGCGGCCTGACGCAGGTAGTCCCATGGCACCTGGTCGGAGTAGCGAGACGCGGAGGTGACGAACAACCACAGATCGGCCGCGGCCAGCAGCTGGCCGGCGAGCTCGCGATTGCCCTCGTCGATGGAGTCGACGTCGGGTGCGTCGAGGATGGCGAGCCCGCGTGGAACGTTGTAGGACGTGGCCACTCGCAGGGCGTAGACGTCGTTCGTGGGGACGTCGGTGCGCGGCAGGTCGGGCAGGATGCGGTCGGGCTGGAACCACTCGGCGTCGTCAGGATGGTGCACAAGCACCGGGGACCGGGTCGTGGGCCTCAGGACCCCGCTCTCGGTGAGGCGCTCGCCGCAGATGGAGTTGACGAGCGTGGACTTGCCGGCACCGGTGGACCCGCCGACGACCGTCAGCAGCGGGGCCTCGAGCTGGACGAGTCGAGGGATCACATAGTCGGAGAGCTGGTCGACCACCGCGCTCTGGCGCTTGCGGACGGCCTCCACCCCGGGCACGTCGAGTCGCAGGGGCACTGTCGAGACCTCGGCGAGAAGCTTGGACAGCGCACCCAACAGCGCAACCGCCGCTTGCTCGCTGGGCACGGGGTTCTCCTTTCGGGGTTCGACAGGCGTCCGATCCTGTTTCTCAGGTTAGTCGACGGGGCCTCGGCGCGTGCCCGGAGTCGACAGGTTGCGGCGCAGGCGGGCCACCGCTCGAAACCCGCCTCCGAACAGGCGAAACGACCGAGGTGACGCGGGCGCTCAGTACCCCGCTTTCGCGGCCACAGCGGCCCCGGAGCAGCGGCTCCCGGCCTTCAGCCGGACCGTCCGCTCCTCGGTCGGGTCCGGGTAGCCCGAGAGCACTCCCCCGGCGCAGACGCCCGCAGCATCACGGGCCGCGAAGGCGAGGACGTACGGGTTCGTCGTGCTCGCCTCCTTCGACACGTCCGCAGGGAGGACGGCGAAGCCCGAGATGCCGTTCTTCGGGGCCACCCGGTCGTCGCCGACGACCCCGGAGTCACCCAGCACCTCCGGGAACGCCGCTCGCCAGGCGACGACGACGCCCATGTCCTCCGCCGGGATCTCGTGGTCCGCATTGGCGGCGCCCACCTCGAGCAGGTCGGCGACCCAAGCGTCGACGTCGTCGACCGATCCGCCGGTGGTGTAGTCGACGGCGACCTTGCGTTGCTTGGTCGTTCCGCTCGTTCCGGCGGTCGGGTCGTCGCCGGTGCCCACTCCGAGGGCGGCGACGACCACCTGGATCGCGTCGTCGGCCTGCTTCAAGGCCTCGCTGGAGGCCGGGTTGGCCGCCTCGAAGTCCTCGGACGTCGTGGCGGCGGCCTGCTTGTCGAGAGCGGCGATGAGGTCACCGATCGCCGCGAACATCGCGGTCACCTTGGGAGTGACGCTGTCGGGCATGTCGATCTGTCGGGTGGCCGTATCGAGGTCGAAGTAGGCACCGCGCACCGCACGCACCGACTGGGTGGCTTCCTGGAGACCGTCGTCGCCGCCCTTCGCGGTCGCCGCGGCGAAGTCGGCGCGGAACGCGGCGTACACCTTCGCGAAAGCGGCGGCCGCCTGGGTCTTCTCGGCGTCGGACGTGGGCCTGGGGTCGGGCTCGGCGCCCCCGCACGCCGCGAGGACGGAGAAGACGAGCGCGACGACGAGCGCGGCCGCGGAGCGGGTCATCGGCGGTGAGCGGACAACGCCGGCGGGAACCGCAGCATCGGGCGCAGGGCGTACATGGCGTCGAGCAACGCATAGGTGCGTTCGATGCCGCGTGGCTTGCTCCGCCCGGACATCACCGCATGGTGCAGGAACGCCATCTCGGTGGCGAGGACCTGGTACCGCCGGACGATGCGCTCTGCGACGCGTCCGTGGTGCTCCTTGGCGTGGCGCCGGGCGCGCTTGCGGTAGCCGAAGCGGGAGAGGAAGGGGATCTCGGCCGGGTGGATCCAGCCACGATCCGCGATGTACGTCAGCGACTGCTCGAGGATGCGCACCTGCCGCACTCGCACCACGATCGCCAGGATGCCGACGGCGAGGAGCACCACGCCCAGCGCCAGGTACACGAGCACGAACCCGGTTCCGCCACCGAACGACAGCGAGCCGTTCCAGAGCCCGTGCAGCGCCATGCTGACCACGAGTCCGAGCGCGATGACGGTCGTCCTCGCGGTGCGGCTCCGTCGGGTCAACGCGATGCCGATCGCGATGCCGAACGCCGACGTGAACAAGGGGTGGGCGAAGGGGCTGAACACGCCGCGCACGATGAACGTCGTGGTGACGCCTTCGGCTCCTGCGATCTTGATGTCCGGCGACCCGAGGTAGCTGGCGGCGTAGTAGCCGATGTTCTCGATGAACGCGAAGCCGATGCCGACGAGCCCGGCGTAGACCAGCCCGTCGAGGAATCCGTCGATGACCCGTCGCTGCCGCAGGAACGTCAGCAGCAGGAAGATGCACTTGGCCGGTTCTTCCGTGGCCGGCGCCACGAACGAGGCCATCGTCTCGTCGGAGAGGTCCCATGTGGCCTGGATGAACAGCTGGAGCGAGAGGGCGATGGCGACCGCGACGACGCCGCCCCACACGAACGCCGCGAACTTGTAGCGGCGCGGCTCCGGCTCGTACCGGTCGAGCCACCAGTACGCGAGCCACAGCACCGGGAGCGGGATGAACGCGAACAGGATCGACAGGCCGGCACCCTCCGGATCGCCGGCACTGAAGGAGATCGCGATGCCGCCACCCACACCGACGAGGGCGATGAGGATGAAGGCGATGAGGAGCAGCATCCGGCCGCGTTGGCGCGGCTTCTCGCGGTACTTGGGCATCCGGGCCGGGATCGGCGTCGCAGTCACGTCGGTCACGCGGTTGAGCCTAGGGCACGGCTGATGACCGGGTTGCCGCTTCGTCGCCGCTACGCTGATAGGGGCCTTTGCGCCCCCGGCCCCCGTAGCTCAGCTGGACAGAGCAAGTCACTTCTAATGACGAGGTCCCAGGTTCGAATCCTGGCGGGGGCGCTCCGCACAGGGCTGACGACTGGAGACGCGTGCCTACTGACGAGGACGCTGACCGCACGCCGATCCCCGTGCACCTCACGCCGGCGTTCATCGCACTCGTGGCCATCGGTGGCTCGGCGGGATCGTTCGCGCGGTACGCCGTGGAGCTGTGGCTGGGCACCTCGGACGGTCTGCCGGTCGGCACCCTCACCGTGAACCTCGTCGGCGCGTTCGCGCTCGGTGCGCTGCTGGAGTGGCTGAGGACGTGCGGATCGGATGCCGGCCGGCGGCGCCAGGCCCGTCTCCTGCTCGGCACCGGATTCCTCGGCGGCTTCACCACCTACAGCGCGCTCGCCGTCGAGGCCGACGGTCTCCTGCGCGACGGCCGTGTAGGCCTCGCGGTGGCCTACGCGCTGACGACCGTCGTGGTCGGTCTCGTTGCGTCCCTGGCCGGTGTCATCACGGCTCGGGGAGTCGCGCGATGACTCCCCTGCTGATCGCCATCGCGGGTGGACTCGGCGCGGCGTCGCGGCTAGTGGTCGACGGTCTGATCCGCCAGCGCATCAGGTCGACGTTCCCGTGGGCGACCATCCTGGTCAACCTGAGCGGGTCGTTCCTGCTCGGGCTGCTGCTCGGCCTCGGGGCCGGTGAGCGATGGCATGACGTCGTCGGCATCGGCTTCCTCGGCGGATACACCACGTTCAGCACGGCGAGCTTCGAGACCGCCGGACTCCTGCTCGACCGTCGTCCGCTGGCGGCGGCGATGAACGGGCTCGGCGTGCTCGTGGCATGCGTCGCCGCAGCTTCCGGCGGATACGCCGTCGGCCGGCTGTGAGTCAGGCCTTCTTCGCGGCCTCGACGGCCTTCTGAATGTCGGTGGCCTGGGGCACGGCCTTGTTGGGGCCGGTGACCTGCTTGCCGTCGATCATGACGGTGGGCGTCCCGGTGACCGTGTCACGGGAGGCCTCGGTCGCCTTCGTGAGCCAGGGGATGAACCTGTGTTGCACCACGCACGACTCCGCCTTCGCGCCACTGACGCCGGCCTGCTTCAGCACGTCGACCAGGGCCGGATCCTCTGGACCGGCGGTCTGCTCCGCCGGCTGGTTGGCGAACAGCAGGTCGCTGACCTTCTTGTAGGCCTCCCCACCACCTTCGTTGAAGGCGCACAACGCGGCCGAGCCCGCTCGGCTCGAGTACTGGTTGGGGCTGGCGCGGTCGAGGAACGTGAGGATGCGGACCTCGATCGCGATCTCGCCCTTCTTGACGGCATCGGCGAGATAGGGGCCGTTGGCCTGCTCGAACGCCTTGCAGACCGGGCACTGGAAGTCTTCGAAGAGAACGACCTTGACGGCGTCGGGCGCGGGTTCGCCACCGGCATCCTCCGAGGTGTACATGACTCCGTAGTCGCTGGTGGCGCCCTTCGGAGTGATGACGCGGTCCTCTTCGGCAGTCTTGTCGCTCGCCGACTTGATGGCGTAGCCGCCGACGGCGATCAGCGCGAGCACCACGACCACGATGGCGACGGTGATCAGGTTGCGCTGGCGGCGATCCGCCTTCTCGCGCTCCTTGCGCATCTGCTCGGCTCGGGCGGCGCGCTGCTGACGTTCGTTCACGGTCCGGAGCCTACCGACCCGGCCGAAGCGCCCGAAGAACGGTGGGTACTAGGGTGGCTCGACGTGAACGACAAGATGGTGTGGATCGACTGCGAGATGACCGGTCTCTCGCTCGAGCACGACGCCCTCGTCGAGGTCGCCGCACTCGTCACCGACTACGAGCTCAACGTGCTCGGCGACGGCATCGACCTCGTGGTCAAGCCGCCCGCGGCCGCGCTGGAGCAGATGAACGACGTCGTCACCCGCATGCACACCAGCTCCGGCCTGCTCGACGTGCTGGACGCCGGGCTCACGCTGCAGGAGGCGGAGGAGCAGGTGCTCGCCTACGTGCGCGAGTTCGTGCCCGAGCCCCGCAAGGCGCCGCTCGCCGGCAACACCGTCGGCACCGACCGGGCGTTCCTGGCCCGCGACATGCCCGAGCTCGAGGGCTGGATGCACTACCGCGTCATCGACGTCTCCTCGATCAAGGAGCTCACCCGCCAGTGGTATCCGCGGGCCTACTTCGCGGCCCCGGGCAAGGCCGGCAACCACCGCGCCCTCGCCGACATCACCGAGAGCATCGACGAGCTCCGCTACTACCGCAAGGCCGTGTTCGTCCCCCCGCCCGGACCCGACACCGAAGCCGCCAAGGCTCTGGCCGCAGAGGTCGAGAACTCGAGCTGACCCACTCGCGTTACACTCGTCCTCGCCGTATCGGGCGCAGGCCCGGCACGCATGGTGGGCGTAGCTCAGTTGGTAGAGCACCGGCTTGTGGTGCCGGTGGCCGCGGGTTCAAGTCCCGTCGTCCACCCGTTAGAATGGCCTGAAATTCCAGTGATTTCGGGCCATTCGCCATTCCGGTGCCACCAACATGTCAATGCCGGTCATCGGCTCAGCCGGATGTCGCCGGAGTCGCTCACGACCCTCACGATGCCCTTCGCCTCGGGCTCCGACTTCAGCTCCGACCGCGCGTCGCCGGTCTTGGACCTGACCGTGACGGTGTAGTCGATGTCGCCGGTCGGGATGCGTGCGGTGACGTCGCCGCTCTGCGTGCGCGCCTTGAAGGCGAACGGTTGATCGTCGAAGGTCGCGATGACGTCGCCGGCATCGGTGGTGGCCGAGAACTCCTGCACGCGCAACGCACCGCCACGGACGTCGCCGCTGCCAGTGGCGATGGTCACGACCCGGTCGCGGAGGCCGTCGACGGTCACGTCGGCGGAGTCGGTCGCCACGAGCACCGGCAGCGTCGAGGGGACGGCCACCGTGACGACGACACCGCATCCCGGGGACAGCCAGCTCATGCAGCCGCCGACGACCTCAATCTCGTCGCCGCGTCGCCGCAGCTCATAACGCGTGTCGATCAGCCCGCTGGTGACGACGGCCCGGATCACGACGTCCGAACTGGTGCCCTCGATCAGGCGGACGTCGGCATCAGTGGACCGGATGGCCAGCTGGGGGTCGTCACCGACGTCGAGCCGGTTGGCGGCGGTGCGCGTGCTGCCGGACGCCAGCGATGCCACCGCCACGGCACCGATGACGATCGCGACGATTCCGGCAGTCACCAGGACCGTGAGGAGCGTCCGCACCGACGGTGGGCGTCCCTCGCGCTCGCGGTGACGATGCTCGGACATCAGTCCGGCGCACCGGCCTGCGAGACCGGGACGACGTCGCCGGCACCCATGCGGGCCGCGTCGGCGGTCTCGTCGTCGGGCATCGTCTGGCTCTCGCGCTCGGCCTCGACGCGCTTGAGGTAGTGGTCGACCTCGCGGTCTCGCTGCTCCTCGCTCCACCCGAGCACGTCGCCCATCAACATGGCGACCTCGGCGGCGACCTCCGTGCCGCGGTCGAACGTCTCGATGGAGATGCGGGTGCGGCGCGCGATGGTGTCGTCGAGGTGCCGTGCGCCTTCGTGCGAGGCCGCATAGACGACCTCGGCCCGCAGGTAGTCGTCGGCGCCGGTGAGGGCTTCGCCGAGGTCCGGCCGGTCGGCGATCAGGTCGAGCAGCTCGGTGATCAGCGAGCCGTAGCGCCGCAGCAGGTGCTCGACGCGGCCGATGCCGAGCCCGCTCTCGGCGGCGAGCTTCTGCCGCTGGTTCCAGACCGCCTCGTAACCGTCGGCGCCGAGCAGCGGGACGTCCTCGGTGCAGCACTGCGGCACCGTGCGGCCGTGGATCATCGACATCGACCGGACGGCGGCGTCGACTGCGTCCTTGGCCATGATGCGATACGTCGTGTACTTGCCCCCGGCGATGACCACGAGCCCGGTGACGCTGGTGGACACGGCGTGCTCGCGGGAGAGCTTGCTGGTGGCCGCGTCCTCACCGGCCAGCAGCGGACGCAACCCGGCGAACACCCCCTGGACGTCGTCGCGGGTGAGCGGCTCGACGAGCACCTGGTTGACGTGCTCCAGGAGGTAGTCGATGTCGGAGCGGCTGGCCGCAGGGTGATCCTTGGAGAGGTCCCAGTCGGTGTCGGTGGTGCCGATCATCCAGTGCCGTCCCCACGGGATGACGAACAGCACCGACTTCTCCGTGCGCAGGATGAGCCCGGACTCGCCGCGGATGCGGTCGCGCGGCACCACGAGGTGGATGCCCTTCGATGCCCGGACATGGAACTGCCCGCGCTCGCCGGCCAGGCCCTGCGTCTCATCGGTCCAGACCCCGGTGGCGTTGATCACCTGGCGGGCGGCGACGTCGAACTCGTCGCCAGTCTCGAGATCCTTGACGCGCGCGCCGGTGACGCGATCGCCCTCGCGGAGCAGGGCGATGACGCGCGTGCGGCTGGCGACGTGGGCACCATAGGCGGCGGCGGTGCGGGACAGGAACATGGTGTGACGGGCGTCGTCGACCTGGCCGTCGTAGTAGTGCAGAGCGCCGATGAGGGCGTCCTTCTTGAGGGCCGGCATGAGCCGCCGTGCGCCACGGCGGGTGAGGTGGCGGTGGCGCGGCACGCCCCGTGACCGTCCGGAGAGGATGGCCATCGAGTCGTAGAGCGCCACCCCGGACCCGGCGTAGAACCGCTCCCAGATCCTGTGCGTGAGTGGGTAGATGAACGGAACCGGACGGACGAGGTGCGGCGCGATCTTCTCCAGCAGCAGGCTCCGCTCACCGAGGGCCTCCGCGACGAGTCGGAAGTCGAGCATCTCCAGGTAGCGCAGGCCACCGTGGATGAGCTTGCTGGACCGGCTCGACGTGCCCGAGGCGAAGTCGCGGGCCTCCACCAGGCCGACGCTCAGACCTCGCGTCGCCGCATCCAGCGCCGCGCCGCCGCCGACCACTCCCCCGCCGACGACCAGGATGTCGAGCTGGGTGGAGCCCATGGCGGAGAGAGCGGCCTCACGGTGCTGCGGTGACAGGGGGACCGAACGCATGGGGCCTAGTCAATCAGGCGAGACGAGTCGCGTCAGGCATCCTCGACCCAGCCGAGGGTTCGCTCGACCGCCTTCGCCCACTGTGCACGACCGGCGGCGCGCTGCTTCTCGTCGGAAGCCGGCTCCCAGCGAGCGTCCTCGGCCCAGTTGTCGACCAGCTCGTCCGTGCCGGACCAGAAGCCGACCGCCAGCCCTGCGGCATAGGCGGCGCCGAGTGCTGTGGTCTCGGCGACGACCGGCCGGCTCACCGGTACGCCGAGGACGTCGGCCTGGATCTGCATGCACAGGGAGTTGGCCGTGACGCCGCCGTCGACCTTGAGGTCCGCCAGGGAGAGATCGGCATCGGCGACCATCGCCTCGACGACGTCGGCGCTCTGGTGACAGATGGCCTCGAGGGCGGCGCGGGCCAGGTGCGCCTTCGTGTTGAAGCGGGACAGTCCGACGATCGCGCCGCGGGCGTCGGACCTCCAGTACGGGGCGAACAGCCCGGAGAACGCGGGCACGAAGGCCATGCCGCCGGCGTCGTCGACCTGGGCGGCGAGGGCTTCAGTCTCCGCCGCATCGTCGATGATGCCGAGCTGGTCGCGGAGCCACTGCACGGCGGAGCCGGTGACGGCGATCGAACCCTCCAGCGCGTACACGGCCGGTTGGTCGCCGAAGCGGTAGCCGAGCGTGGTGATCAACCCGTGCTCCGACCGCACGATCTCCGATCCGGTGTTGAGCACCAGGAAGTTGCCGGTGCCATAGGTGTTCTTGAGGCTGCCGGGCTCGAAGCAGACCTGGCCGACGAGAGCCGCGTGCTGGTCGCCGAGGTCGCCCGCGACGGGGACCTCGGCCCCGAACGGACCGTCGGACCTGGTCGTCCCGTAGACCTCGGAGCTGGACCGGATCTCGGGCAGCATCGCGCGAGGAACGCCGAACAGGCCGAGCAGCTCGTCGTCCCACTGGAGCGTCTCGAGGTCCATCAGCATCGTGCGGCTCGCGTTGGTGACATCGGTGAGGTGCAGGCCCGTGAGCTGCCACAACACCCATGTGTCCATGGTGCCGAACAGGGCGTGCCCGGCCTCGGCGTCGGCCCGGACGCCGTCGACGTTCTCGAGGATCCACTGCAGCTTGCCGCCGGCGAAGTAGGAGGCCGGTGGCAGCCCCGTGCGCGAACGGATCAGGTCGCCGTGACCGTCGCGCTCGAGCTGCTTGGCGATGCCGTCGGTGCGAGTGTCCTGCCAGACGATCGCGTGGTGGTACGGCTCACCGGTGCGACGGTCCCAGACCACGGTGGTCTCTCGCTGGTTGGTGATGCCGACCGCTGCGAGCTGCCCGGCCTCCACGCCCGCGGCGCTGAGGCCGTCGCGGATGACGTCCTGCGTCCGCGCCCAGATCTCGGTCGCGTCGTGCTCGACCCAGCCCGCCTGCGGAAGGATCTGCTCGTGCTCGAGCTGGTGGCGCCCGACCTCTGCGCCGTCGTGGTCGAAGACCATGAACCGGGTGCTCGTCGTGCCCTGGTCGATCGCGCCGACATAGCGTGCCTCAGCCATGGAGGCACCCTAGCGAGAGCTACTCCTGGGGCTTGTACTCACCGTGAACGTCGGCGTGCGGCACGGACGGGATGGTGCCCAGCTTGCCCTTCTGGAAGTCCTCGAACGCCTGCAGGACCTCGGCCTTGGTGTTCATGACGAACGGGCCGGCCCAGGCGATGGGCTCTCGGATCGGCTGGCCGCCGAGCACGATGACATCGAGCGCGGGGTGACGGGACTCCTGGGTGGCGTCGGCACCGACCGTGATCGTCTCCCCGTGGCCGAGCACGGCCAGCTGACCCGTGTGGATGGCGCGTCGCTCGCGGCCGACGTAGCCGTCGCCGTTCATCACGTAGACGAGTGCGTTGAACTCGGTGCGCCACGGCAGCGTCATCTCCGCACCGGCGGACACGGTGGCGTGCACCATCGTCATCGGCGTGTGTGTGCTGCCCGGGCCCTTGATGCCGTCGACCTCACCGGCGATGACCCGGATGAGGGCACCTGCGTCGTGTGAGGCGCCGAGGCCGACGTCGGCGGCACGGATGTCCTGGTAGTGCGGCGGCAGCCACTTGGAGTCGCGGGGCAGGTTGACCCACAGCTGGAAGCCGTGGAACAGACCGCCTTTCGCGACGAGCCACTCGGGCGGGGACTCGATGTGGAGCAGTCCGCTGCCGGCCGTCATCCACTGGGTGTCACCGTCGGTGATCGAGCCGCCGCCGCCATGACTGTCCTGGTGGTCGAAGACGCCGTCGATCATGTAGGTGACGGTCTCGAAGCCGCGGTGCGGGTGCCACGGCGTGCCCTTGGGCTCGCCCGGCGCGTACTCGACCTCGCCCATCTGGTCCATGTGGATGAACGGGTCGAGGTGGCGCGGGTCGACGCCGGCGAAGGCGCGGTGGACGGGGAAGCCCTCACCTTCGTAGCCCTGCGGCGCGGTGGTGATGCTGATCGGCGCGCGATCCTCGGCGTCCGGTCGGGCCGCGACGGTGCGCGGGAGGACGGTCCAGTCAGGGGCGGTGACGGCGGGCATGCTGCTCTCCTCGTGTGGTCGTATAGTAGTTCAACGTTCAACTAGCGTCAATATTCCCTAGGCTTGCGGCGTGGGCGACCTCGTGAAGACCGTACGGCAGGTGCTGCGCGAGAACGCGGACCCCGGTCTCGCGCCCGGTCAGCAGGCGTACATGAAGTCGTCCATGCCGTTCCTCGGCGTGCGCGTGCCGGAGGTTCGGCGCCTCACGAAGGCTGCCGCCCGAGCCGATCCGCCGGCCGACCTGGAGGGGCTGGAGCGGGCCGCTCGCGAGCTGTGGGACGGCGCCACGCATCGCGAGGAGCGGTACGCGGCGACCCAGCTCACCGGTCTTCGGCTTGCGACCGGGCGTCTCGAGCTCCTCGGGCTGTACGAGCACATGGCCGTCTCGGGCGCGTGGTGGGACCACGTCGACGAGGTCGCGCACCGGATCGCCGACCTCCACGACGCGCACCCCAAGCCGACGGCACGCGCCGTCCGACGGTGGGCGACATCTCACGACATGTGGCTGCGACGACTCGCGATCCTCAGCCAGCTCGGCCGCCGCGATCGCGTCGACCACAGCCTCCTCGCCGACGTGATCGAGCCGAACACGGACGATCCGGAGTTCTTCATCCGCAAGGCCATCGGATGGGCCCTGCGCGACGTGGCTCGCGTCGACCCTGCCTGGGTACGGACGTTCGTCGAGCAGCACGAGCTCAGCCCGCTGTCCAGACGCGAGGCGCTCAAGCACGTGACCTGAATCACCGTCGCACCTGTCACATCTGCCGGCCCTACGCCGTCTTGAGGGTGTCCCCTCGAACGAAGGAAGTGCCATGACCGAGAACACCGATGTCATCGTGGTCGGCGGCGGATACGCCGGAGTGATGGCGGCCAATCGCCTGACCAAGCGCGACGGCGTGAACGTGACCCTGATCAATCCTCGCCCCGCCTTCGTCGAGCGGATCCGTCTGCACCAGCTCGTCACCGGCTCGGACGACGCGCTCGTGGCCTACGAGAAGGTGCTGGCCGGTGGCGTCACGCTCATGGTCGACACCGTGACCCGGATCGACGCGGCCGAGCGTCGGATTCTCCTGGACAGCGGCGACAGCCTGGCGTACGACTACCTGATCTACGCCGTCGGCAGCGGCAGTGCCGCGCCCTCCGTGCCCGGTGCGGCGGAGCACGCCTACCCGATCTCCACCCTGGAACAGGCAGAGCGGCTGCGGCCGACCCTCGACGCCGCGCGACCAGCGGCAGCGCTGACCGTCGTGGGAGCCGGGCCGACCGGCCTCGAGACCGCATCCGAGCTGGCAGAGCAGGGCCGGAAGGTGACGCTGGTGTGCGGAGAGGTGATGGGGCCCTATCTGCATCCACGGGCTCGACGCGCGGTGGCCAGGCGGTTCGCCAAGCTCGGGGTCACCGTGCTCGAAGGTCCCGGCGCGACGGCGACGGGTGTGACCGCGGATGCGGTCGGGCTCGCCGACGGCCGCGAGCTCCCGAGCGACGTGACCATCTGGACCGCCGGATTCAGCGTGCCGGACCTGGCCGCCCGGAGCGGGCTGAGCACGGACGCGTTGGGACGGCTGCTCACCGACGAGACGCTCACCAGCGTCGACGACGCTCGCATCGTCGCCACCGGAGACTCGGCGGCGCCGTCCGATCTGCCGGTGCGGATGAGCTGCCAGTCCGCGATGCAGCTGGGTCCGCAGGCCGGCGAGACCGTCCTGAGCCGGATCGCCGGCCAGCAGCCGACAGCCTTCAGCGTCGGGTTCTTCGGCGAGTGCATCAGCCTGGGTCGCCGCTCCGGCATCGTCCAGTACGCCCGAAAGGACGACACCGTGTCGAAGGTCTACCACGAAGGCCGGTCGATGGCGACGATCAAGGAAGCGGTCTGCCGCAGCACCATCTGGCAGCTGACCCGAGAGGCGCGCCACCCCGGCCAGCTCGACCTGTGGTTCAAGGACCGCCGCCGCGAGAAGGTGCTGGGCGCCAAGGCCGCTGCGGCGCCGGTGGCCGCAGGCCCTACGTCCTGAGGGTCAGCGACCGCGGCCACGCTGCGGTGACCCACAGGACGCCCGAGCGACGCTAGTGTGCACGCATGTTCGTCGGTCACTATGCGGTGTCGTTCGCGGCCAGGAGCACGTCGGTCGCACTGCCGCTCTGGGTCTGGTTCGTCGCGGTGCAATGGCTCGACGTCGGCTTCATGACGTTCGTGCTCACCGGCGTCGAGAAGCTGCGCATCACTGAGGGCTTCACCGAGTCGAACGCCCTCGACCTGTATTACATGCCGTTCACGCACGGACTCGTCGGCGCCCTGGCCATGTCGGTGATCTTCGCCGTGATCGTGGCCGCGGTGTTCCCGGCCGGCCGCCGGCCGTTGGCCTTCGGTCTGGTGACCCTCGCGAGCTTCTCGCACTGGCTGCTCGACCTGGTCATGCACACCCCCGACATGCCGCTGTTCGATGACGACTCCACCAAGCTCGGCCTCGGGTTGTGGGACCACCCGGCCATCGGCCTGCCGCTCGAGTTCGCTGTCCTCGCGCTCGGGGTGTGGCTCTACACCCGCTCCGTGACGTTGACGGACCGGGGAACGACGCTGGTGTGGGGATTCGCCGGGCTGCTTGCTGTCCTCCAGGTGTACTCGCACTTCGGTCCGGCACCGGCGTCCCCCGATGCCTACGCCGTCACCGCCCTGGTGCTCTACGCGGTACTGGCGGCACTGGCCGCCTGGGTCGAGAAGCGGGCCGTCAGGACACATGCCATCTGATCACGATGTCGTGATCGTCGGGGGCGGGCACAACGCCCTCGTCGCCGCGACCTACCTGGCCCGGGCCGGGCTCGACGTCGTGGTGCTCGAACGCCTTGACCACGTCGGTGGCGCGGCCGTGAGCGTCCGACCGTTCGACGACTTCGACGCCCGGCTGTCGCGCTTCTCCTACCTCGTGAGCCTCATGCCCGACGCGCTGATCGACGACCTCGGCCTCCGGTTCGAGCTGCGATCCCGGCCCACGGCGTCGTACACGCCCTACGGGGACGCCGGCCTGCTCGTCGAGACCGACCAGGGTGAGGCGACCCGGTCCTCGTTCCGCGAGCTGACCGGTTCCGATGCCGAGTTCGAGGCCTGGCAGGACTTCAACGCGGATGTCGGCCGACTGAGCCGGGCTGTCGCCTCGACCCTCCTGGAGCCCCTCCCCCACATCGGCGACCTGCGGGATGCGGTCGACATGGTGACGTGGTCCGACGTCGTCGAATCACCCCTGGGGGCGGCCCTCGAGCGGCGCTTCACCCACGACCTCGTGCGGGGGATCGTCGGCACCGACGGGTTGATCGGGACGTTCACGTCGCTGCACGATCCTTCTCTCGCGCAGAACCGTTGTTTCCTCTTCCATCGCCTGGGCAACGGCACGGGCGAGTGGCGCGTACCCGTCGGCGGGATGGGCGCAGTGACGGCCGAGCTGGAGCGGGTGGCGCGCGAGGCCGGCGCCGAGCTGCGAACGAGCAGCCCCGTCGATCGCATTCGGGTCGGCGACGACGCGGTCACCGTGGCCGGTGAAGGGTTCGAGCTGGTCGCCGATCACGTGCTGTCGGGTGTCGCGCCGTACGTGCTGGCCGGACTGATCGGCGACCCGCTGCCTCCTCGCCCGTCCGGCTCGCAGTTCAAGGTCAACCTGCTGGTGTCACGACTCCCCCGTCTGCGCTCCGGCCACGACCCCCAGGTCGCGTTCGCCGGCACGTTCCACGTCAACGAGTCGATGTCGCAGCTGGAGCAGCTGCACGCCGCGGCCTCGCACAACGAAGCACCGTTCGCCTCTGGCGAGATCTACTGCCACACCCTGACCGACCGCTCGATCCTCGGCCCCGAGCTCGCCGACTCCGACGCGCAGACCCTCACCTACTTCGGCCTGCACACGCCATACGAGAACCTTCCGGACGACGCCGCCGGCGAGGCGGCCTACCACCAGGTGCTCGCGGCGCTGGATGCCTACCTGGCCGAGCCTCTCGAGCCGCTGATCCTCGGCGTCGAGCACAAGACGCCGGCCCAGGTGGAGGCCGAGCTGGCGATGCCCGGCGGCAACATCTTCCACGGTGGGATCGCCTGGCCCTGGCTCGAGGAGGGCGAGAAACCGCACTCCCTGGCGGAGCGCTGGGGCGTCTCGACCTCGCACTCCAGGGTGCTGATGTGCGGCAGCGGAGCCCGCCGGGGCGGCAACGTCAGCGGCATCTCCGGCCACCACGCCGCGCACGCTCTGCTCGAGACTCTCGGCCGCTGAACACGCCCGCTTCTCGATTTCGTCGGCTCGTCGAGCGGCTGCTAAGGTTTCTCGTCGCGCGCCATTAGCTCAATTGGCAGAGCAGCTGACTCTTAATCAGCGGGTTCGGGGTTCGAGTCCCTGATGGCGCACCATCGTGAGAGGTCTCTGACCTCTCACACTTCTCTCACAGACTGCACTCACGAACGCGCTCATTTCGCCTCCGCGAGCACTTCCGACCAACGGGCCAGCCGTTGATCTCGATGAACCGCTCGACGAGCGTCATGCGAGTCCTCGATTCGCTCATGTGCGGGGAGCGTAGATGCTGATCGGGAAGTGGACGCCCTTGACGGTGACTTCGCCGAGGGGGTCGCACTCGACGGTGTCGTTCACGAGGTGCCAACTGGCGCTGCTGAGCAGAATGCCGCCGGGTTCGCACTGGGCTTGGATGCGTGCGGCGACGTTCATTTGGAGTCCGATGGCCGTGTAGGTGGCGCGGCCATCCGAGCCGAAAGTGCCGACGCTGAGCATGCCGGTGTTGATCCCGATCCGCACCCGGAGGGGCTGTTCGATGCCGAGCCGGAACCACGACGTGTTGAGTTCGGCCAGACGTGCGTGCATCGCGTTGGCCGCTGACAGGGCACGTCGCACCTGCTCCTCGGGCTCGAATGCTTCGGGTGCGCCGAAGATGGCCATCAGCCCATCACCAGCGAACTCGGTGACGACACCACCTTGGCCTTCGACGACGTCGCTCATCGCGGCCATGTACTCGTTGATGATCTGGCTCAGCGACTCGGGGTCGATCTGATCGGCAAGCGCGGTGAACCCCGCGACGTCCGAGGACAGCGCGGTGACCCGCAGGCGCTGAGGATGCCCGACAGTCTCAGCGTCGCCGGATTCGATCCGTGCTGCCACCGCCGCTGGGGCATACCTGCGCAGGAGTCTCTTGCTCGCCTGAAGTTGAACCTGGGCTGCGAACTGCCTGCGCATGCCCGTTTCGGTTTGTGCCGAGGCGAGTATCACCAACGGCAGCAGCGTCAGGAGCACCGCGACATAGGGCCAACTATCTTCGAGCCGAATCTGTTCGTCCAATGTGCCGACAATCAGGAGAGCGACGGGAAGGCCAAGGAGCACGACCGCGAGGAACGCCGTCCCGCCGGTGCGAAGCCGCATGGCCAACGCGATGAACACCATCGCGAGCGCCGAGAGAGACACCGTGCCGAAAACGGTGCTGTACATGGTGCTCATGAGCCAGATGAAGTTGAGTCCAATGACCAAGGCGCCGAACGTCAACGCCCCATTGGCCCACCTCGCAAGCCGCGTGTAACTGGCGAGAATGACCGCGACCAACACCGGGACGGAGATCGCCCACGCACTGATGAGAAGGACAAACGGGGTGGCGCCCACGGACAGCCGGTACCACAGGGGGATGGAGACCCAGACCACGACGGACACGAACCCGATAACCCGCGCAACCGGGAGGATTTCCTCGCGGTGCCACGCACGGAAACTGGCCTCGACCGCAGGATCGCGGAACGCCCGCCAGCGACCGTGTTGGGCGAACTCGTCCGGCACGGCTATCGAAATCGCAGCGTCGGCCATGACCTCTCCGGGGTAGACGTGACCTCCGCAACGTATCGCTCGGCAACTGGGCTGGTTCTGTAAACGCCCGCACGGTCAGAAATCCGGTCCATCCAGCGCGACGGTCAGCGTTACACGCGAGAGCGCGTTCTAGGGGAGTCGGGGAGGTAGGGGGTCCTCTCACCGACTTCTCACAGACGGCCCAGCACTAGCCGGGACTGAATGGCACCTCTTAGGCATCACCTCGCTCTCTGACAGACTGAGCAGCACAAGACAGCACGGTGCGGCACAGGTTGCTCAGCCTCTTAATCAGCGGGTTCGGGGTTCGAGTCCCTGATGGCGCACTACCCTTTCCGGATGCCAACCGGGGCGCGCACTTCGTGAGCAGGCGATGGTGACAGAACAAGACGTGAACGGGGCCGACGCGGCGCGTATCAATCTCGTGCATTCCGCGAGCAAGAATTATGCGGGCATCCAGCAGCAGATCCTGGGCGCAATCACGCGGCACCTGGCGCCCGAGGAATTCTCTACCACCGTCGGCACGCGCGCGCCCGACAGCCTGAATTTCTCGCTGTTCGTCCTGCTGCCGACCGACGTGTTGATGTCACACGGCCTTGCGGACAAGAACTACTTCCTCCGCAAGGACGAGGACGGCGAACGCATCAGCAACCGGCTGGCGCACCTGTTCGTGCCGGGCGAATGGCTCAAGCGGCGGCTGGTGAAGCGGGATGACCTCGAGATCGGCGCGGACCGTATCCACGTCGTCGGTTGGCCGCGGCTGGACATCCTGCTCCAGACGCAGCAGGACATGCCGGTGGAGCCGCGCTCGCCCGGCGCACGCCCGAAGGTGTTGTGGGCGCCGACGCATGACTATGCGCGGCGCGGCGAGGACAACGAGTCGAACTCCAGCTATCCGGAACTGCTGGAATTCGTGCCGATGTTCGAGAAGCACTTCGATTTCGAGATGTCGCTGCATCCGCGCAACCGCACGAACAAGCAGCCGACCCACCACAGCCTGCTCGACTGCGACTACGTCATCTCCGATTTCGGGACGATCGTGTACGAGGCGTGGGCGCTGGGCAAGCCGGTGATCTTTCCGCACTGGCTGATCGGCGACCGGATCAAGCGCCATCTCGGCAAGTCGGCCGAGGCGTTCATCTTCCACAAGCGACTGGGCCTGCACGCCGACAACCCGCAGCAGATGATCGATTTCGTGATGGACGGCGCGGGCATCGACAAGCGCACCAGCGCCTTCCTCGACGACTGGCTCGAGCCTGCGTATGCCGGCCGGAGCGGGGAGCGGGTCGCTGCGCTGTTGCAGTCGCTGTCGGCACCCGAAACAGCCCCATAGGCGGCGCTGCCACGTGGGACAGCACGAACATCGCCCTCCCTCAAGCCCATGGTCGACTGCGCCGCCGCTGACGGCCGTCGGTCGTAGCCGTCCTGATTCAGGACGGCGCGGCCGACGCCTCGACGGTCGCCACGAACGGCGAGGTGGCGGCGCGGAGAAGTGCACCGTAGCCGAGGCCGAAGGCGAGCTCGTCGCCGACGGTGACGGCGTGATCACCGACATCGAGCACGAGGTGGTCGCTGCTCATGCCGAGCACCGTGATGCCCGCGGGTGGAGTGAGTCCGTCCGGGTCGGTGTCTTGACGGCCGAGGGCGACGATGGCCTGCCGGACGAGCTCACCGTCGCGGCGCAACGGCGGGGCGCCGAAGGCCGCCTGCGCGGTGTCGCCCCACGGCTGCGCCGGCTTCGTTTGTACCTCGATCACCTCGGCCACGAGGCTGAACGCGTCGGCACGAAGCCCGTCGAGCACGCGCCGGTGCAGCGGCTCAGTTCCGAGCAGGATCGCCTCGCCCAGACGAAGGTCGTTGACGCGACCCGGGTCGGCGGTGCTCAGAGCCCACTCGAGGTTGGCGGAGTTCCCGCCCGACACGATGCTCAGGCTCCGGCCGAAGGCGGACTCCACCTTCTCGACGAGCCGGGAGAGCTCGTCCATCTTGTGCTGGTCGGGCGCGACGCCGCTCTGGCAGGCCAGGTTGGTCCCCAGCCCTGCGAGTTCGACCCCAGCGGTCCGTTCGATGGTGCGACACAGGTCCAGGACGTCCGCCTCTGGCACTCCTTCGCGCAGGTCACCGAGCTCGACCATCACGACAACGGAGTGAGTGAGGTCCTGGCTCGCTGCGGCCGCCGCCAGACCGGCGATGACCGACGCCTCGGTGTTCAGGCTGACGTCGGCATGGCGCACCACCAGGTCGGCCTGGCTCAGCATCGGTGATCGGATCAGCGTGGTCGTCGTGGAGAGGCCCGCCGTCCGCAGCCGGGCGAGGTTCTCGACCCGCGAGTCACCCAGTCCGGTGACCCCGCCGCGCAGCATGGCATCGCCCACCCGGAGCGAGCCGAGGGAAGCCTTGGTGATGCCGGTGACGGCGATCCCCAGTGGTTCGAGCTGCGAGACGAGCGTGCGGGTGTTGTGCGTGACGGCCTCGAGGTCGATGTCGAGCCGCGGCGCGCTCATCGTCTGGCAGCAGCGCGCGAGGCGAGGGCCGGGAACGCGGCCAGCACCATGTCGACCAACCGCTCGATCGGACGGGTGAGCGGGTCGGTGGCGGGCAGACCGAGGTCGCGCTCGAGCCCGGCGATGGCCGTGCCGACCTCGTCGTCGGTGAGGTTCTCGTGGTTGACCGTGATGCCGATGACCTTCGTGTCGATGAACGACTCGATCAGCTTCACCTCGCTCGCCGCCGTGGGCATGGCGACCATCGGGAAGTCGCCGAGCATGACGCGTCCCGGCGCATGCTGCACGATGACCCCGGCCGGCCGGCTGCCGCGCAGGATGTGGGCCGACGTCATGTAGGCCGGGTGGCTGAGCGCGCCCTGTCCCTCGACGATGATGATGTCCGGGTCCTCGCCCTCGAAGGCGGCCACGACCTGGTTCTCCACCTCGCCGGAGCAGAACTGGGGCACGAGCGCGTCGAGCGCCACGCCATACTTGCCGCCCTGGATGAGAGTGGTCTGCCCAGTGCCGACCATGACCGCCTTGATGCCGCGGTCGTTGAGGGCTTGGACGAGCAGCGTGGTGGTGGTGCGCTTGCCGATGGCTCCGTCGGTGCCGAGCACGGCGATGCGCGGGCAGGTCACGTCGAAGATCCGCCCGGAGAACAGGTGCAGGTCGCGCTTCTCCTTGGGCCGACGGACATCCGTGATGGTCACACCGGCCAGCAGGCTCGCGGCGACGAATTCGGGGTCGTCGTTGAGGAACTCGTGGAGGCCGTTGATGACGTGCATGCCGCGGGCGATCCCGTCGAGCAGCACCGTGCGCTGGGCCGCCGACAGCAGCCCGTCGGCCGGGGCTACGCCGCAGATGAGGTAGTCGGGCACGCTGCCGGCGTGCGAGATTGCCTCGGCCAGGGTGGCCAGGACCGGGATGCCGTTGGCCGTGCCGTCGAGGAACGCCCCGGCGTCGACTCCGGCCTGGTGGCTGTCGATGACGCTGAGGATCGCGTACTTCTCGGAGTGGCGTACCAAGCCGTTCGCCGTCTTGCCGTCCTGCTCGCCGAACTGGCCCTCGCAGTAGACGACCGCCGAGGTGCCGACCGGTAGGGACACGGTCTGGTCGAACGTGGGCTCGGGGATCGAGGCAGGCAGGGGTGCATCGGGAACAAGGGCGGTCATGGGTCTCCTCTGAAGAATTCAGAGGAGGCGAAAAGGATGTGGGCGGGGCATGAAGCCGCCGAACTCACGAGAGGACTTCCCTGACACCGGCGAGCTGCCGATGTGGCCAGTCTATCGGACTCACACCACCCTCGACGCCACGCCAAGATCGCCTCCGACCGAGCCCCACCTGCCGAGACGTGGGCCCTCTCGCCTCCCGACCCGGCCGCATGCGCGCCGGTAGGGTTTGAGCGTGAGCGCAACCCCCGGTCGCATCTTCCTGTCCCGCATCGCGGGCCAGGCGGTCTTCGACCCCGCGGGCGACCAGGTGGGCAAGCTCCGCGACGTCGTCGTGGCCGTCCGGACCGACCGCCGCCGTCCGCGCGTCGTCGGGTTGGTCGTCGAGGTGCTGGGGCGCCGGCGGGTGTTCCTGCCCATCACCCGCGTCACGTCGCTCGACACCGGCCAGGTCATCACCACCGGCGTCCTGAACGTCCGAAAGTTCGAGAAGCGCCAGGCCGAGACGCTCGCCATCCACGAGCTGTTCGACCGCACGGTCACACTCCCGGACGAACGCCGCGGCACGGTCTATGACCTCGCCATGGAACAGGACTCACGTCGCGACTGGCACATTGCCCACGTCGCGGTGCACGAGAGCGGCAAGCGCTTCGGCCGTCGCGGACCCAGCCACGTGCTCGAGTGGGACGAGGTCACCGGGCTGACGACCGAGGAGACCGGCCAAGGCGCCACCCACCTGCTCGCCACGATGGACGAGATGCGGCCGGCCGACCTTGCCAACGCCCTGATGGACCTACCGGCGAAGCGTCGCACCGAGGTCGCGGCCGAGCTCGGTGACGACCGGCTGGCCGACGTGCTCGAGGAGATGCCGGACGCCATCCAGGTCGAGATCCTCGGTGTCCTCGACCCGGAGCGGGCCGCCGACGTGCTCGAGGAGATGGATCCCGACGACGCCGCCGACCTTCTCGGCGAGCTCCCGAAGCCCACGAGCGACCAGCTGCTGCAGCTCATGGAGCCCGAGGACGCCGACGACGTCCGCCGCCTGCTCGTCTACGAGGACCGTACCGCCGGCGGCATGATGACCACCGAGCCCGTCATCCTTCCGCCCGACGCCACACTGGCCGAGGCTCTGGCCCGCGTGCGTGAGCCCGAGCTCGGGCCGGCGCTCGCCTCGATGGTCTACGTGTGCCGCCCGCCGATCGAGACGCCTACGGGCCGGTTCTTCGGCGTGGTCTACTTCCAGGCGCTGCTGCGTGAGCCGCCCTCGACGCTCGTCGGCGCGCTGGCCGACAACGACATCGACTGGCCGCACCCCGACGCCTCGCTGGAGCAGGTCGCCAGCCTGCTCGCGTCCTACGACCTGGTGGCGCTGCCGGTCGTCGACGAGAACTCCCACCTCCTCGGTGTCGTCACCATCGACGACGTCCTCGACCACCTGCTGCCGGAAGGCTGGCGGGAGCGTGGCGACGACGAAGCGCGGGAGGTGGCCGCCCGTGGCTGATCGCGCCCGTCTCGACCAGCCCAGCAGCCGCCGTCGGTCGTTCCGTCCTCGCACCGACGGCGACCGCCTCGGCCGCTTCTCCGAGCGGTTCGCCCGCTTCATGGGCACCGCCACGTTCCTCGCGTGGATGACCGTCGTGGTCATCGTGTGGGTCGTCTGGAACGCGTCGTGGGGCCCCGACCGCCCCCGCTGGGACGAGTACCCGTTCATCTTCCTGACGCTCATCCTGTCGCTGCAGGCCTCGTACGCCGCTCCACTCATCCTGCTCGCGCAGAACCGCCAGGAGGCACGCGACCGCGTGCAGCAGGAGCAAGACCGCGACGCCAACGCCCAGTCGCACGCCGACATGGAGTTCCTCGCCCGCGAGGTCGCCAGCCTGCGCCTTGGCATCGGCGAGGTCGCGACCCGCGACTTCCTCCGCGGCGAGCTGCGCGGACTGCTCGAGTCGCTCGAGCAGTCCGACAGCCACGACGAGAGCGACTAACTACATCGGCATCGCTTCGTAGACCAGGATGCTCTCGACGGTGGGGTGGGCCAGGGCGATCTTCTCCGCTTCGTCGATGTCCTGGGCGTTGATCAGGGTGTAGCCGGTGACGCCGGCAGCGCTTGGTGAGAGCTCCGTGGTGTTGCCGGCGGAGACCTCCCGTCCCTGCCCGAACGGGTTGCCGGCGTCGACGACCTTGTCGCCGAGCGAGGCGAACCACTCGCCCCAGGCGGCCATGCTTTCGTCGGTCGGTGCCTGGTCGCGGGTTCCGGTGTAGAGCAGCACGAACTTCTTCATGATCAATCCTTCACTGTGATGGTGTCTCGGTTGAGGTAGTCGGAGTAGTTGGCCAGGGATGCGTCCTCGCTCCCCCAGTACGTGTGGAACTGCGCCAGCCATTCCTGCAGGCTCCGCATGGCTCCGCGATCGAGGGTGAGGAACGTCGTGCGCCCGGTCTTCTGGCGCGTCACGAGTCCGGCGTTCTCGAGGACCTTGACGTGCTTGTGGATCGCCGGCAGGGACAGGTCTCGCATCTCGGCGAGCTGGCTGATCGCGCACGGCTGAAGACCGAGCACGTAGACCATCTCCCGTCGGTGCTTGTTGGCCAGGGCCTCCAGCACGTCGTCGAGATCCTGCGGAATCATCCCGGTCCCATCTCCTCTGACAACAGTTAACTTCTGAGTTAACTGTATCACGATCCGCCGCGACGTGGGCGGCTCCGACCGGGCCCGTACGATGGGGCACATGCCAGCCGTCACCGAGGAGCAGGTCCGTGAGGCGCTCGCGAGCGTCAACGACCCGGAGATCAAGCGACCGATCACCGACCTCGGCATGGTCGAGTCGGTCACGATCGACGACGCGACCGTCATCGTCGGGCTGCTTCTCACCGTCTCCGGCTGCCCGCTCAAGGACACGCTGAACCGCGACATCACCGCGGCGGTCGCCACGGTCGCCCCGGACCACACGGTCGTCGTCGACATGGGCGTCATGTCCGACGAGCAGCGCAAGGACATGCAGCAGCAGCTGCGCGGCAACCGCACCGAGCGCGAGATCCCGTTCGCCCAGGCCGGCTCGCTCACGAAGGTCTACGCCATCGCTTCGGGCAAGGGCGGCGTCGGCAAGTCCTCGGTCACCGTCAACCTCGCACTGGCCATGGCCGAGCGCGACTTGAAGGTCGGCATCATCGACGCCGACATCTATGGGCACTCGATCCCCGACATGCTCGGCGTCGGCGACCTCCGTCCCACCCAAGTCGAGGACATGATCATGCCGGTGCCGGTCAAGGGCATCCAGGTCATCAGCATCGGCATGCTCAAGGAGCGCAAGGACCAGGTCGTCGCGTGGCGCGGACCCATGCTCGACCGCGCGCTGGTGCAGATGCTCAGCGACGTCTACTGGGGCGACCTCGACGTCCTGCTGCTCGACCTCCCGCCCGGCACCGGCGACATGGCCATCAGCCTCGGTCAGCACCTCCCCAATGCCGAGGTCCTGGTCGTCACCACCCCGCAGCCGGCCGCGGCCAGTGTCGCGGAGCGAGCCGGCACGATGGCGTCGATGATGCACCAGCGCGTCGTCGGCATCGTCGAGAACATGTCCTACCTCGACACGCCGTCGGGCGACCGCATGGAGATCTTCGGGTCGGGCGGCGCGGCCAAGGTCGCGGAGACGCTCAGTGCGCGCTTCGGCTACGACGTCCCCGTGCTGGGCCAGGTCCCCCTCGACGAGAAGCTCCGCCAGGGTGGCGACTCGGGCGAGCCGATCGTCCTCACCGAACCCGACTCCGAGTCCGCCAAGGTGCTGCGTGGCGTCGCCGACCGCCTCAGCGGACGCTCGCGCGGCCTGGCCGGCATGCAGCTCGGACTCTCACCCGCCGGCAAGTAGGGCACCCACCGTGTTCGGCATGGGCTGGCCCGAGATCTTGATGATCGGCATGGTCGGCGTCATGGTCTTCGGGCCGGACAAGCTGCCGGACCTGGCCAAGCAGGCCGGACGCTTCATCCGCACCGTGCGCCGCATGGCCGAGAACGCGAAGAACGACCTCGGCCGCGAGATCGGCGAGGACTTCTCGGGTCTGAAGCTGCGCGACCTCGACCCGCGCGAGATGGTCCGGAAGAACATCCTCGACACCGACGACACGCCGACTCCAGGCACTGCGTCCCGCGAGCTGCGGCCGGACGAGCGTCCACCGTTCGACCCCGACGCGACCTAGGCAGACGCGCCCTCGGCGTCAGGCGGCCGCGAGCCAGGTGGTCATGCGGCTGAGGCCGTCGCCGACGCGTTCGACCGGGTCGGGCCGGCCGGGCGAGCGCGGCAGGTCGGCGATCGCCCGACCGAGCCGGCGGTCGCCGAGCTCGGTGACGACCGTGTAGACGACGCCGTCGGCATCCCAGGTGACCACCCGGGGACGCCCGTCGCGCACCCACACGTGACGCCGCGCCAGCACTTGCTGATCGAACGTCTCGACGGCGCGGGGATCGAGAGCACCGGCCTGCTCGTAGAGGTTGAGCGCGTCGACACCGTCGCTGTAGACGAGGGCCACCGTCTCCTGGTCGTTGCTGTAGTATCCGGCGACCCGCTGAAGTCCGCCGCCGAGACGGGCATGACAGGGCCATCCGTACTCGTCGAGCTCGGCCATCGCGGCCACCGTGAGCGAGCCGCCCGCACGATGCCCGGCCGCGGTGTACTCGGCGGCGAACCGGTCGAACGGGGGCTCGATCTCCTCGGAGGTGGGCCCGGCCGGTCCGACCGCGTAGGCGACGGCCATCACCGCCATGGAGGCTCCGAGGATCACGAATCCCACGCCCAGGCGCGACCACCAGGAGTGCCCCTGCGGCGGGGTATGGGGCAGGGTGCTCAGGGATGCGACGAGTCGCGGCGGTGGCTCGGGGTGGCCCACGCCGCGCATGCGCGACTTGAGCAGGCGTTGCTGGCGGACGGCCTGGCGACACGGCTCGCAGTCCTCGAGGTGTGACTCGGCCGCGCGCGTGGCGCCGGGCGAGAGCTGCCCGTCCACGAACGCTGCGACATCATCACCGAGGTGCGCCACTCAGACTCCGATCGGACCCAGGAATCTGGTGCGACCACGCCCGGGGGCCCGGTGAGCGAGCGCGTCGCGCAGCTGGGTGCGACCGCGGTGGATCCGCGAGCGCACGGTGCCGAGCTTGATGCCGAGGACGGAGGAGATCTCCTCGTACGACAGACCCTCCACGTCGCAGAGCACCACGGCGACGCGGAACTCCTCGGGCAGCGAGGCGAGCGCGGCCTCGATGTCGGGGTCGAAGGCGGCGTCGTGCACCGCCGACTCGGGGACGATCTCCCCGCTGAACAGCCGGTCCTCGGCACCGTCGGCGAACGCGTCCATGCGCAGCCGCGAGGAGCGGCGGACCCGGTCGAGGAAGAGGTTGGTCGTGATCCGGTGGATCCAGCCGTTGAAGTTACCCGGCTCGTACTTGTCGAGCGAGCGGAAGACGCGGATGAACACGTCCTGGGTGAGGTCCTCCGCGTCCTGGCGGTTGCCGGTGAGACGGTACGCGAGCCGGTAGACGCGGGCGGAGTGCTCCGCCACGATGCCATCCCAGCTCAGCGTTTCGGTGTCCACGTCGTCTGCCTTCATGCCTCTGATCGTCGGCCTTCTCCCTGAGAGAACGCCCAGAGCAGGCTGACCGTTCCCCATCATATTCCGGCCCCAAGATTCAGCCCTGTCTCCGCGGCTCGGGGCTCACGCGTCACTATGCTGAGCGGGAGCACTCGAGAAGGAGGCCATCATCACCAGTGCAGAGAGCCTCGCGTACGTCGAGGGCTACCTGAGCGAGGATGACCATCTCGCCGCGGGACGCCGCCGCGCCGAGGAAGTTGGCGTCTCTCCCATCGGGGCCGGCGGTGGCGCTGCGTTGCGGTTCCTGGCGTCGGTCATCGAGGCCCGAGCGGTGGCCGAGATCGGCACCGGCACCGGTGTCTCCGGCCTCTGGCTGCTGCGCGGCATGACCCCAGACGGCGTGCTCACCAGCGTCGATCTCGAGGCCGAGCACCAGCGACTCGCCCGCGAAACCTTCACCGAGGCCGGCATCGCGCCGCAGCGGTTCCGGCTCATCGCCGGATCCGCCTTGGACGTCATGACGCGGCTCACCGACGACGGCTACGACATGGTGTTCGTCGACGCCGACAAGGTCGAGTACGGCGAGTACCTCGATCAGGCGCTCCGCCTCGTGCGCACGGGTGGCTTGATCGTGTTCGACAACGCCCTGTGGCACGACCGGGTCGCCGACGCCAAGCGACGCGACCCCGAGACGCTCGCGGTGCGCGAGCTGCTGCAGCGGGTGGCGAACGATGAGCAGCTCCGGCCCGTGCTGCTGCCGGTGGGTGACGGCTTGCTCGCCGCCCAGCTCGTCGAGGGCTAGCGCTGCTCGAATCGGGCCGACGAGCGGAACCCGGAGGGGCCGCGGACGACGGCCACGATCTCGCACGGCTCGATGAGGATCGGCGCGCTGCCGATGATCCGGCTACCGGCCGACTCGGCCGCCTCGGGCTCGAAATCGGACTGGAAGGCATCGCGGGCCTCGGCGCTGGCGAAGACGTAGCTGCCTTCGAACCATTCGCCGGAACGGGCCCGCCAGGACTTGAACCGCAGGCCGTCCAGGCCGGCGAATCGTGGGTACGAGATGTCTTCGACGTAGGCCTTCAGCTCGTCGAGTGCGTCGGGTGGAGCGTCGATGAGAGACCAACGCACCGTCAGACCGAACACGGTCGGCTACTCAGACAGCCTTGAGGGCATCGCCCAAGGTCGCGGCCTCCTCGTTGTTCAGCTCGACCACGAGACGGCCTCCGCCCTCCAGCGGGACGCGCATGACGATGCATCGTCCTTCTTTGGTGACCTCCATCGGTCCGTCGCCGGTCCGAGGCTTCATGGCCGCCATGGGTTCCCCTCTCGTCTGTATACCTGGGCGCTCTCCGCGCGGGGACGCCCCACCGAAGCGGTGAGACGTGCGACACCCATTATCCCGCATCGCCGAATCGGAGGAACGGCAGGTTCAGGCGAGCTCTCGTGAATCGGCTTCCCAGGCCAGCACCTCGGCCCGGGCGCGCTTCTCGGCGGCCTCGCTGGCGGTGAGGGCGTCGCGCAGATGGACGAGATCGGCCTGGACGCGTTCGAGCGATGCCTCGAGCTCGCGGGAGCGGTCCTGCTCGTCGGCGAGGGCATGTCCGAGCTCCTCGCGTCGACGTTCTGCCCGCCGGATCTCCGTCTCGAGCCGGGCGATCCGAGCCTGTCGTTCGGCGATCCTGGCCGCCATGGACTCGACGAACGCGACCTGCTCCGCGGAGCGTGCGACGGCCTCGGTGCGGTACGCGCCGGCGAGGTTCGCACGGTCATAGGCCCACAGGCGCCGGACCTGCGCCACGAGGCTCTCCAGGAGTGCGGCGGCGACGATACCGGCCACGACGGCGTAGGCGCCGGCCGCCGTGAGGGCGAGCGTGGAGCCGACCACGACGGCTGCTGAGACGACCCCGATCGCGCTCAGGAGCAGCAGGACGGCCACGACCGATCGACGCGAGCGCGGCGCGCGACGAACGGCAGTGGATGCGGACTCGGCAGGGGTTCGGGTCGACATGCGGCCAGCGTACGTGCGGCCGGAAGCCTCGCCGGTGTGCCGCGCCGGGCCACCCGGATCACGGCACGGAGGAACGGAATGCGCATCCTGCGAGGTGGTCGTTGACCATGCCCGTGGCCTGCATCAGGGCGTACGCCGTGGTGGGCCCGACGAACCGGAAACCGCGTCGCTTGAGCTCCTTGGCCATGGCGACCGACTCGGGCGTGGTGGCCGGGACATCGGCCGCGCGGCGCGGCGCCGGACGATCGCTGGGCGCGAACGACCACAGCAGGTCGGAGAACGAGGAGTCGAGCGCGACCAGGGTGCGGGCGTTGTGGATGGTGGCCTCGACCTTGAGCCGGTTGCGCACGATGCCGGCGTCGGCGAGCAGGCGATCGACATCGCCCGGGCCGAATGCGGCGACGATGTCGGGGTCGAAGCCGGAGAACGCCGAGCGGAATCCGTCGCGCTTGCGCAGGATGATCGCCCACGACAGGCCCGACTGGAACGCCTCCAGACTCATCCGCTCGTAGAGGGCGACCTCGCCGCGGAGCTCGCGACCCCACTCCTGGTCGTGGTAGTCGAGCATCGCCGAGTCGGCGCCCCAGGGGCATCGCCGGAGCCCGTCCGGACCGCTCACCGTGTCGCCGTCATCCACGGACACGATCGTGCCACCCACCACCCACGCTGGGGTGGCCTCGCTACGATGACCCCTCCCCCACTCGTGGAGGTCAAGTGCCCCATCCGCGCGCACGTGTCCGCGCCTTTGTCGACTCGCCGACGTTCCAGTGGTTCATCATCGGCGTCATCCTGGTCAACGCGATCGTCCTCGGGCTGGAGACCTCGCCCCGGCTGATCGACAGCCTCCCCTGGCTGTCGGGCCTCGGGTGGATGACCGTCGCGATCTTCGTCGTGGAGATCTCGCTACGGATCTATGCCCACGGCCGCGACTTCTTCCGCGACCCGTGGAGCCTGTTCGACCTGGCCGTCGTCGCCGTGGCGCTGATCCCGGCCTCCGGAACGCTCAGCGTCCTGCGGGTCCTGCGGGTGCTGCGCGTGCTCCGTCTGCTGTCCGCCGTCCGCTCGATGCGCCGCGTAGTCGCAGCTCTCGCCGCGACCATTCCCGGGATGACCTCGATCGGCGCGCTGCTCGTGATGCTCATCTACGTGGCCGGCGTGATGGCCACCCAGATGTTCTCCTCCACCGACCCCGAGAACTTCGGTGACCTGCCGACGTCGCTGCTCTCGATGTTCCAGGTGATGACCGGCGACGACTGGGCCAAGGTCATCCAGCCGGTGACCGACGAGCACCCCGCCGCCTGGATCTTCTTCATCACCTACATCCTCATCTCGACGTACATCGTGCTGAACCTGTTCATCGCCGTCGCCGTCGAGGCTCTGGAGAAGCAGCACGAGGAGGACGACCAGGAGATCATCCACGACGTCGAGCAGAGCGAGTCCCACGTGCTCGCAGCCATCGAGTCGCTGCGGTCCGAGGTCGCGTCCCTGCGCACGGAGATCGGCGAGGGCGGCCCGAACCGCCGATGATGTCAGGGCCAGCCGATATCTTCGGCCCGTGGCCACGATCGGCGAAGCCCTGACCTTGCGACCCGACGGCGACGGCCGGTGGCTGGCTCATGCGGACCCCGATCACCAGTCGATCACCGGCATGTTCGGCGGCTGGACGGCAGGAGTCCTGCTGGGCGCGGTCACGAAGACGGCAGACGACACCGCCTCACCATCGGCGATGACGGTCAACTACCTGGGCGCCGTCTCCCCCGGCGACGACGTCGTCGTCACCGCCGAGCACCTGGGCGGCGGGCGATCGATCAACCACTGGCGCGCCGAGGTCCGTCCCGTGTCGGAGGGCGCCCTGCTCGCGACCGCCGTCGTGGCGTTGACCAGCCGCCGTCCGAGCAACCCGCATCAGCAGCTCCGCATGCCGGAAGCCCCTGATCCGGAGTCGTTGGAGCGCGTCTACGCACCCAGCCCACAAGGCCTCAACAGCGACCTCCGCTACGTCTCGGGGAAGAGCTGGGACTACGACACCGGCGACAGCCGCGACAGCATGTGGGTGCGCGACACGTCGGGCCGATCGCTGGACCACCTGCAGCTCGCGTACTTCGCCGACCAGTACGCACCCCGTTCCTTCTTCTTCGGTGGCGGACCGGGACCCTCGGCGACCATCACCATGTCGGTCTACTTCCACGCCACCCGCGACGAGATCGCCGCCGTGGGTGACGACTTCATCCTCAACGAGGCCACGGGCACTCGGGGTGAGCACTCGACTTCCGGGCAGCAGGCCAATCTCTGGCGCCGCGACGGCACGCTGCTGGTCACCACCGAACAGCTCTGCTGGTACCGGTGACCCCAACCGTCAGCCGGTGGCGATGGCGTCGAAGAACTCGACGGCCTCGTCGACGTCGTCGGTGAGGATCAGCCGGTCGGCGTCGGGCTCGTTGATCTTGCCGTCCGCGAGCATCGTGGTGCGCACCCAGTCGATCAGGCCCTGCCAGTAGGCGGTGCCGAACAGGACGATCGGGAACGACGTGATCTTCTGGGTCTGGGCCAGAGTGAGCGCCTCGAACAGCTCGTCCATGGTGCCGAAGCCGCCCGGCATGACGACGTAGCCCTGCGAGTACTTGACGAACATGGTCTTGCGCACGAAGAAGTAGCGGAAGTTGACGCCGAGGTCGACCCAGTCGTTGAGCCCCTGCTCGTGCGGCAGCTCGATGCCGAGCCCGACTGACACGCCGCCGCACTCGCTGGCACCGCGGTTCGCGGCTTCCATGGCGCCCGGCCCCCCGCCGGTGATGATGCCGTAGCCGCGGGCGCAGAGCTTCTCGGCGATGAGTCGCGTCGTCTCGTACATGGGATCGTCCGCCTGGATGCGCGCAGAGCCGAAGACGGCGACGGCGGGCCCGAGCTCCGCAAGTGCCCCGAAGCCCTCGACGAACTCGGCCTGGATGCGCAGCACCCGCCAGGGATCGGTGTGCACCCACTCCCCCTGGCCACGGGAGTCGAGCAGGCGCTGATCGGTGGTGCTGCTCTGCAGATGACGTCCGCGCAGTCGGACCGGGCCCTTGTGCGACTCACGCTCGGGTGGCAGCTCGCTCATGTCGTCAGCCATGCCGTCATCGCCTCCTCGACGCGGATCAGGTGGTCGACCGGCACGTGCTCGTCGGCCTTGTGAGCGAACGCCGGATCGCCGGGTCCGAAGTTGACGGCCGGCACGCCGAGCTGACTGAACTGCGCGACGTCGGTCCAGCCGTACTTCGGTGCCACGTCGACGCCGATGGCCTGCACGAACGCGGCCGCCGCCGGACGGTCGAGGCCGGGCAGCGCACCCGGCGCGGTGTCGGTGACGACGACCTCGAACCCGTCGAACAGCTCGACCACGTGCGCCAGGGCCTGCTTCTCGTCGAGGTCCGGGGCGAACCGGTAGTTGACACTGACCCGCGCCTCGTCGGGCACCACATTGCCGGCCACGCCACCGCCGATGCCCACGGCGTTCATGCCCTCGCGGTAGACGAGGCCGTCGATCTCGACCTCCCGCGGCGCGTAGGCCGTGAGCCGGTTGAGGACCTCGGCCGCCGCGTGCACCGCGTTGCTGCCCTGCCACGACCTCGCCGAGTGCGCACGCTCACCCCGGGTGATGACGTCGACCCGCAGGGTGCCCTGGCAGCCGGCCTCGACGATCGCGCCGGACGGCTCCATGAGGATCGCGAAGTCGCCGGCCAGCAGCTCGGGCCGTTCACGAGCCACCCGACCGAGGCCGTTGAACTCGTGCTCGATCTCCTCGCCCTCGTAGAAGACGTACGTGACGTCTCGACTCGGGGACAACACGTGCGCGGCCAGGCGCAGGGCGACCGCGACGCCGCCCTTCATGTCACACGAGCCGAGGCCCCAGAGCACACCGTCCTCGAGACGCGAGGGGAGGTTGCCGTTGGCCGGCACCGTGTCGAGGTGGCCGGCGATGACCACGCGCTCCGACCGGCCCAGCGACGTGCGAGCGACGAGCGTGTGACCGTCGCGCACGACCTCGAGGTGCGCCAGCGGGGTCAGAACGACCTCGACCGCGTCGCAGATCTCCTGCTCGGCCAGACTCTCGGACGCGATGTCGATGAGATCGGCCGTGAGCGAGACGACGTCGCGCGACAGGTCGAGGTGAGCCATGCTCACCACTCTGCCAGAGGGCACTACTCCGGCTGGAAGACGCAGAACTCGTTGCCCTCCGGGTCGGCCATGACCGTCCACCGGATCTCGTCGTCCGGGCGGCGCAGCACGGTGGCTCCCGCGGCTTCGAGGTCGGCCACCTCCTTGCCCTCGGCGAGGGTGACATCCCAATGCACGCGGTTCTTGACCGTCTTGGCCTCGGACACCGGGGCGAAGTCGAAGCCCTCGAACGGCACGCCGTCGATCTCGGAGATCGAGTGCCATTCCTCCTTCTCGTCCGTTTCGAGCGTCCCGCCCCACACGCTCTGCCACCACAGCGCCATCGCCGCCGGGTCGACACTGTCGACTTCGACGGCCTTGAGCCTGTAGTCGGGCACGTCGTCGACCACGAACACGCAGAAGCCGGCGGCGTCCCAACCCGGTGTCTCTTCGTCCTCGGGATCGGCGAAGACCGTCCAACGGAACTGACCGGGCTCGCTGAGCTGACGCAGGTCCGAGAAGGGCTCGACCGCCGGAGCGAAGACGTCGAGATGGACGCGATTCTTGACCTCGTGACGTTCCGGCACGACGTTCGGCCAGACGGTGTGCTGGGGGGTGGGTCCGACCAGCTTGAACTCGTCCGGATCGTCATCGAATCCGGTGAGCTCCAGGCCGAGCGTGCGGGCCCAGAACTCCGAGGCCGGCCGGGAGTCGTTGACGTCGATGCACAGGTCCTTGAAGGTCACGAGGCTCATGCCAACCAGCCTAGGCACGACGCCGGACCACTCGCCACACGCAGCCCGATACCGTGGAGGGATGGAGCAGTCCCATCCCGGAGCGCATGCCTGGGGCGTCGCCACCATCACCGGCGATGCCACGGTGCTCGACGTCTGGTACCCGGAGCCGAGGCTCGGACCTGCCCCCGAACGCGGACGCGAGCCCGCCGAGCTGACCGCGCTGTCCGGCCACGACCGCCTGCGCGACGTCCGCACCGTCGTCGTGCACACGGTGATCGACGATCTCCAGGAGCCGCCGGGCGACGCGTACGACGTCTACCTCCGCCTGCACCTCCTGTCGCACCGCCTCGTGCGACCGCACGGCCTCAACCTCGACGGCATCTTCGGCCTCCTCACCAACGTCGTCTGGACGTCGATCGGCCCGTGCTCGGTGCGCGGCTTCGAGCGCACCCGCGCCAGGGCGAGAGCGGCCGGACGCGAGGTCCGCGTCACGAGCATCGACAAATTCCCCCGGATGACCGACTACGTGGTGCCCGGTGGCGTGCGCATCGGCGATGCCGACCGCGTCCGGCTCGGCGCACACCTGGCCGAGGGCACCACCGTCATGCACGAGGGCTTCGTCAACTTCAACGCCGGCACGCTCGGCACCGCGATGATCGAGGGCCGCATCTCCGCCGGCGTCACGATTGGCAACGGTTCCGACGTGGGCGGCGGCGCCTCCATCATGGGTACCCTCTCCGGCGGAGGCACGGCCGTCATCAGCGTGGGCGAGAACAGCCTCGTCGGCGCGAACGCCGGCATCGGCATCTCCCTCGGCGACGACTGCGTCGTGGCGGCCGGCACCTACGTCACGGCCGGCAGCAAGGTCCGAATGCCCGACGGCACCGTCGTCAAGGCGGCGCAGCTGTCCGGGCAGGACGGCATCTTGTTCCTGACCAACTCCGAGACCGGCGCGCTCGAGGCCCGGCCACGCGGCGACCGCAGCGGCATCGAGCTCAACGCCGACCTCCACGCCAATTGAGACCCCCACCATGAGGTTGCGCTGGGTCCTCCTCGCCGGGCTGGTCGTGGCCGGTGTGCTCGTGGCCGCCGTGATCCGCGACCGCGAACCCGTCCGCAGCGAGTACTGCTTCGCGGAGGTGGGTGAGACCCGGGCGCAGATCGACATCGAGCAGGCCCGGTGGACGACCCTTATGGCCGCCATCTCCCAGCGCCGCGGGCTGCCGCCGCGCGCCACGACGATCGCGATCGCCACCGCGTTCCAGGAGTCGAAGATCCACAACCTCGACTACGGCGACCGAGACTCGGTCGGGCTGTTCCAGCAACGGCCGTCCCAGGGATGGGGCTCGCGGCAGCAGGTGCTCGATCCTCATCACTCGATCGGCCGGTTCTATGACGGCCTGGTGAAGGTCAAGGGCTACACGTCGATGTCGATCACGGACGCGGCCCAGCGCGTGCAGCGGTCGGCCTACCCGGGCGCCTACGCCCAGCACGAGGACTACGCCCGGGCCCTGGCCTCGTCGCTGCGTGGCTACAGCCCGGCGGCGTTCAGCTGTCGGATCAACGCCACCGCCGGCGGCCGGCCCGAGACCATCGCCGTCGATGTCGTGGCCGCGTTCGGTGCCATCCCGATGGACGTCGGCGAGCGCACGCTGCGGCTGCCCTTGACCGGTCGCGCGCCCGACGTGGAAGCGCGCGGCTGGGGACTCGCGCACTACGTCGTGGGCAACGCGACGCGGCTCGAGATCTCCTCGGTCGCCTTCGACGGCCACCGGTGGACCGCCGAGGCGTCCCCCGACGGCTGGGTCGTCGACACGACGGCCGGCGGGTCGAACGCCCGCGACGTCGTCGTGATCAGGGTGGGTTAGCTGCGGGTCAGGCGGGCGACCGCCGCGGCGACGCGTTCGTCGGTGGCCGTGAACGCCACGCGGACGTGACGCTCCCCCGCCGGACCGTAGAAGTCGCCGGGCGCCGCGAGGATGCCGCGCTCGGCCAGCCAGTCGATGGTGTCGCGGCACGGCTCGCCGCGCGTGGCCCACAGGTAGAGCGCCCCCTGGGAGTGCTCGATCGTGAAGCCGGCTGCCTCGAGGGCGGTGCGCAGCATCGATCGCCGTGCGGCGTAGGTGGCGCGTTGCTGCTCGACGTGGGCGTCGTCGCCGAGTGCCGCGATCATGGCCGCCTGCACCGGCGCGGGCACCAGGAAACCCAGGTGCTTGCGCACGGCGAGCAGCTCGCCGACCACCGCGGGGTCGCCGGCGACGAACGCGCCGCGGTAGCCGGCGACGTTCGAGCGCTTCGACAAGGAGTGCACCGCCAGCACACCCTCGAGTGATCCGCCGTTGATGTCGGGATGCAGCACGGACGACGGCTCGCCCTCCCACGCGTGCTCCAGGTAGCACTCGTCGGAGACGAGCAGCGCACCACGCTCACGCGCCCAGGCGATCATCTTGCGCAGGTGGTCGGCCCCGAGGATGCGGCCGTGCGGATTGGCAGGCGAGTTCAGGTAGACGAGGGCAGGCCGCACCGGCCCGAGCCGGACCGTTGCGTCCGACGCCACGACCTGGCACCGGGCGTACCGGGCTCCCACCTCGTACGTGGGGTACGCGAGCTCTGGCACGACCACGAGGTCGTCGGGTCCGAGGCCCAGCTGGGTCGGCAGGTTGCCGATGAGCTCCTTGGAGCCGACGGTCGCCAGCACGTGGTCGGCACTCAGGCCGGTGACGCCGAAGCGTCGCTCCAGCCAGTCGACCGCCGCCTGGCGCAGCTCGGCCGGGCCGAGGACGGTCGGGTAGCCGGGCGCGTCAGAGGCGTCGGCGAGAGCCTTCTGGACGACGTCGGGAGTGGAGTCGACCGGCGTACCGATCGAGAGGTCGACCAGCCCGTCCGGATGCACCGCCGCCCGAGCCTTCGCCTCGGCGAGGGTGTCCCAGGGGAACTCGGGGAACCGGTCGGAGACTCTGCTGGTCAAAGGCCGCCCACGCCCGGCATCCGAACCAGACCCTGTCATTCCTGGTTCTGCGGCGGGAGGGCCGCGATGATCGGGTGGTCGAGATCGATCGGTCCGGTCTTGGCGGCGCCGCCCGGAGAACCGAGCTCGTCGAAGAAGTGCACGTTCGCGTCGTAGTACTCCTTCCACTCCGCAGGGGTGTCGTCCTCGTAGAAGATCGCCTCGACCGGGCACACCGGCTCGCAGGCACCGCAGTCGACACACTCGTCGGGGTGGATGTAGAGCATCCGCTTGCCCTCGTAGATGCAGTCGACGGGGCATTCGTCCACACAGGCGAGGTCCTTGAGGTCCACACACGGTTGGGCGATCACGTAGGTCACGACTGCTGCTCCTTCTCTCGGGCTAGAACAAGTATCGCGGTCCGATCAACCGGACCGGATGGCAGGTCCACCTCGTGGACGTCCCGGCCGTGACGGCCACCGTGAAAGGCTCAGACCATGACGATCGACCGGGACGCGACGGGGCTTCGCGTGGTCGTGCGACACGTCGTCGCCGGGCGCGGCCCGAGCGGCGGGCCGGCCATGACCGACGTGGTCGGACGACTGGTCGAGCTCACCGAGGACGAAGCGCTCATCGAGCGTCGCGACGGCGCCCTCACCCGGGTGCCGCTGGCCGACATCGTCACGTGGAAGGTCGTGCCGGACCGGCCCCGACGGACCCGCCGGGCGTCGACGTTCAGTGCCGACGAGCTCTCGCGCATCACCTCGCGGGGCTGGCCGGCCGTCGTCAGCGAGCCGCTCGGCGAGTGGGAGCTGCGGGCGTCCGGAGGGTTCACCGGCCGAGCCAACTCGGTGGCTGTGCACGGAGATCCCGGCATGCCGTTCGAGGATGCGCTGACCGCCGTGGTCGAGTTCTACGACGCGCACGGAGCCACGCCCATGGCCCAGGTGGTCGTCGGGTCGGCTCACGAGCCGGCGTTCCTCGATGCCGGCTGGGGACCGAGCACGGGCACCCGCCCAGGCGCGATCGTGCAGGTCGCCGACCTCGACGGTAGTCATCGAGCCGACCCGGAGGCGAGGGTGTCCCCCCGTGCCGACGAGTCCTGGCTGCGTCAGTACCCGCGGGCCGAGGACCCCGCCGTCGCCCGCGCGGTGCTGGAGGGACCGAGAACCGTCGGTTTCGTCGCGATCGGCGATCCGGCGATCGCCATCGGCCGGGTCGTCGTGACGGGCGAGTGGGCAGGCGTCGCCGCGGTCGAGGTGGTTCCCGAGCGACGCCGCAAGGGCCTGGGGCGACGCATCGTCGACACGGCGCTCGCCTGGGCGACGGAGCGAGGCGCCGACAAGGCCTACCTGCAGACGATGCGGGACAACAGCGCGGCCCTCGCCCTGTACGAGCCGTACGGGTTCGTCGACCACCATGAATACCGCTACCTGCAGCGCCGAGCCTGACAAGGAAGTGGCGATCGCCCTGACAGTGCCGTTTGGCGCTAGTCCGGCTTCTTGCCGCAGATGACGTGGTCGGCGGCCTGGTAGACGGCCCTGTCGGTCTCGCGCTTGACGACCGTCCCGCCCTTCATGAAGGTCCGGTAGACGTCGACGTCGAAACCGGTGATGGGCGGCTGCGGGACACAGCGCTTCGTGTCGTCATACTGCTTGCCCGGCTTGCGGAAGTTGCGCTTGTCCGACAGGCCCGCCTTGATGTTCCAGACCTTCGTGCTCCACATCTCCACGTGCATCTCTCCCTTGCGCCCGGGCGTGCTCCGGTTGACGTAGGCACGGATGAGGACGCCGTACTTGGTGGAGTTGCGGAAACGCAGGTCGAGGCTGCCGTAGTAGACGGTGGCCTCGCGGCCGACCGGGTACCGGTCGAGGTAGAACGCGTGCGGATGGTGCTCGACGTCGTCCATCCCGGCGAAGAAGGCCGCGTTGTACGTGGTGGTGGCGACCTGCGACACACCGCCGCCGATCTCCTCGCGGAACACCCCGCCGTTGATGACGGTGCCGGTCGTGAAGCCGTTGGCCTTCGTCCGCTCGCCGACGGTGCCGTTCATGCTGAACGTCTCGCCGGGCTCGAGGATCGTCCCGTCGATGAGCTCGGCGGCCCGGCCCTGGTTGATGTTGCGGTACTCCGCATAGGGAAAGAACGTACTGAACGAGCTCACCCGCTCCTTGATCTTGAGCTTCTTCGCGTCGGCGGTGGTGAACTCCGGATCGACGACCTTGGCCTCGATCTCGACGCTGCGGGCATCCCCGGTCTCGGTGATGGCGGGGATGAGCTTCACCGCCATCTCCTTCGGCTGGAGGCCGACGCCCTCTTTGCCGGGCACGACCTCGGGCTTGCCGTTCCTGATCCGCACGGTCGCGTCGACGGCCTTCTTGCCGATGCCCGTGGTGGAGTTCGTCAGGGGCTTGGCCAGCTTCTCCGGGTCGATCTCGGGCCTGAGCGCATCGTCCTTGACGCGGACGACGAGCGCCGGCGCGTAGGCACTGACCGGCAGGTTGACGTTCTTCTTGCCGACCTTGATGACGACGGGTCCGCTGACGGCAGGTTCGGCGATCGACGTCATGGCCTGCTCGAGGCCGTCGGCGTCGACCGTCGGGTCGACGACGGCCGTGGGCACGTCGATCGGGTCACGGGCCACGAGGTAGCCTCGGATGACCGCGGTGACGGTGTCGGCCTTGCGGACGACCAGGCCGGCTTTCGGCTGGCGCGCGGAGGGCTTGCCCTTCGGGAACGTGATCTGCGGCTCGATGACCTCGATGTCGACGGTGGCCGCGATCGACGTCACGATGCCGGCGAGCTTCGCATCGTCGGCGTCGACCGCCGGGTGTGTGGCGTGGGTGCCGAACAGGAGCCCGGCCATCGTCCGCGGATTCCAGCTGTGGTTGCCGCCGGCCCGGTCGATGCTGCGGTCGAGGTCGAAGGTGAGCCCGGCGGCCTCCGGGTCGACGGTGAACTGCTTGCCGTCGTGCTTGAGCACGACTTCCTCGCCGACGCGGGGGCTCAGCTCACGGTCGACCGCCTCGCGTGCGTCGTCCGGTGACATGCCGCTGACGTCGACGCCGCCGATCGTGGCGTTCGCGGGCATGCGCAGCCCGGTCATGACGAATCCGACGATGTACAGCGCACCGAGCACCAGGAGTGCCGCGATCAAGGCGAGGCGCACCTGTCGGCGGCGGGGCGTGTCCCCGGTCGTGTCGTCAGCCGTCGAGGGCTCGGCCGCGAACCAGGCCGGCAGGACCTCCCGGTCGTCGACCGGGCCGGGTTCGGGTTCGGGCTGGAGCTCGAGGGCGGGCTCGACCTCAGCGGAGCCGTCGGGCTCGCTCAGGTCGTCGAGGTCGAGCTCGTCGCTCTCCTCGACCAGCCCGGCTTCGGGTTCTGGTGCGTCCAGCTCGTCGGGGTCGCCCTCGGGAGGTTTCTGGTCGTCATCGGCCACACGCACGATCGTCGCAGGAGTCTCTGCACGGACTCGAGAGGGGTCCCTTGTCGGCTCACGCGGCGTCGGCAGCGTCGGGCCGGACGGACGCCGGCAACCGGAGCGGCTCGGCCTTCGGTGGGCGGGCTCGTTCGCGGCGCACCTGCTCCTTGCCCGACCTGACCACTTCACGCAGCGTCGCGCCGATCTGGCTCGGTCGATCGACGAGGGCCCGAAGCGATGCGAGCAGGAGCCGACGTGTCGTCAGCAGCTCGGACGGCGGTATCTGGTGGTCGAACACCTTGAACAGCTCGCCCGCGCCGTCCGGCCGCTTCGAGATGTTGCGCAAGACGCGCGTCTCCACCGGAGTGGAGCCGCCGGGCGATCCCATGTCGGCAGCGAACCAGTACATGTCCCAGGCGTCGTCGTCGCGCCACGCCCACCAGCGTCGGAGCCCAGAATCGAGCACTGCATCCAGATCGCCGTCCAGGCCGGCGACGACGGCGGGCACGAGGTGGTCGGTCTGTCTCAGGGCGTCGGAGATTCCCTGTCCGGGCGTGAAATCCTTGAAATGACCGGCGTCGCCGAGCAAGACCCAGCCCGGCCCGGCCGCCTCACGGAAGAAGCTGTGCCACTCGGTGATCATCTTGATCGGACCGACGCGGGTGGACCCGGCCACGACGGCGGCCAGCTCCGGCCAGGCTCTCAGGCCCCGGTCGAAGCTCGCCTCACGGTCATCGGCAAATGCGGCTTTCTCGCTGAGCGAGATCCCGACGCCCACCATGTACTGCCCACCGTCGGCCGGTGCCGCGATGAACGCGTTGTCGCCGACCCGGCCGATGCGCAGGTGGCCCGCCATGTCGGTCACGCCCTCGAAGTACGCCACCGCCATCATCCGGCCGCCCGGCGTGACGTGGTACTCCCGGGCGCCGACCCACTCGGCGACGTTCGAGCGCATGCCGTCGGCGCCCACGACGAGGCGGCCCCGGATCGGCCCGTCCGGCGTCTCGACTCCAGCGACACGTCCGTCGTCGCGAACCAGGCCAGTGACCCGCGTCCGGGTGCGGACGTCGGCGCCGGCCGCTCCCGCAGCCTTCACGAGGACGTCGTCGAGGGTCACCCGCCGGACGCACAGGGGCGGAAGGTCGGCGGCTCCCGGCCCTCCGTCGATGCGGACGTCGTCGTTGATGAGGGTGAACTGCTCGATCTCGGTGGCGCCCAGATCCAGCAGGGTGTCCCGCAACCCGAGCCGCTCCAGGATCGCCACCCCGTGCGCCTGGACGATGTGGGTCGACAGCGTGTCGCTGGGGAACCTCGCCTGGTCGACCACGCAGACGTCCACGTCCGCCTTGGCCAGCATCGTGGCGAGCGGGGAGCCGGCGCACCTCGCTCCGACGATGACGACGTCGTGCTCGTCCATGTGTGCCTCCGTGACGACCCGAGTGCCCGACCATCGTGACACGGCCCGTCAGGCGCCGCCTGACTCGAAGACCGTCTTCTCGCTCTCCGGCGACCGCACGATGGTGCCGTAGTGGGACCGGTAGTACAGCAGCGGATCATCGTCCTCGCCCTGCACAGTCGCCCAGGTGACCTCGCCGACGAGAATCGTGTGCGTGCCGCCGTCGTGGGCACCGATGGTGCGGCACTCCAGCCAGGCGAGCGAGGCGTCGAGCAGCGGAACGCCCAGTGGGCTGCGATGGTGCGGGAAGTCGTCGAACTGTCCCTCGAGCGCACGGCCGCTGTGGGCGAACCAGGCGGACGCCGCGCGCCCACGGTCGCTCAGCATCGACACCCCCCAGATGCCGGACTCGAGCACCGCCTCGTGGAAGCGGCTCGCACGTTGTGAGCAGACGAGCACCTGCGGCGGGTCGAGCGAGACCGACGTGAACGCGCTCGCCGTCATGGCGTGGTCGACGCCGTCGAGCACCGTGGTGACGACCGTGACGCCGCTGGCGAAGCGGCTGAGAGCTCCGCGCAGCACGGTCTGGTCGAGGGGCTCGGTCACCGCTCGATCCTAGGTGTGGGGCGGCTGGTCCTGGAGTTGCGCACGACGATCAGCCCGAGTGACCCCAGCCCGAGCAGCGTGTAGGCCCATCCGAGCCAGTCGCCCGCCACGAGGTAGCTGCCACCCGGCGACAGGGACTGCGCGAGCGTCACCAACGCCCATCCGAGGGCGAACCACGTCTCGCCGACCCGACCGACGCGACCGGCCGCGACGGCCACCACCGCGGTGACGGCGAGCGCCAGCGCCAGGCCCCAGGGCCAGTCGACGCCCAGCAGCTCCACCCGATGCCGATGGACCACGGCTCCGATCAACGCGACGTAGGCCCCGAGCGCCACCAGTCCGAGGCGAGCGATCACAGTCCGGCGAAGAGATCGTCCTCGAGGCCGGCACCCTCGCGCGGCGCCGACGTGCCCTTGACGAGCCGGTAGAACTCGAGACCCCACACGCGGTTGCCGTCATCGTCGGAGAAGGCGAAGAACGGGCCGTCGGTGGCGATCTGGCTCGAGTGCGCCCGCATCGCGTCCATCTTGGCCTCGAAGAAGTTCGTGCCGTCGATCATGGCGTCGAGGTCGTCGTCCTCCACCGCGAACGGCGGGAGGTTGTCGGGATCCATGCCCTCGAACGTCGTGGTGTCGCCGGCCTCGCGCATCGCACGGAGCCCTTCGCGCAGGGCACTGGCCGACATCGCGCTCCAGTAGATCTTCGGGACGTCCCACGCCTCGCCGAGGTCGCGGCGGTACGACGTGATGGCGGCGAGGGAGGCAGCGTAGGTGGCGACGCGATGCGCCTGGATATGGTCGGGATGGCCGTAGCCGCCGAACTCGTCGTAGGTGACCAGCACCTGCGGACGGGTCTCGCGGATGACCTCGATCAGGAGGTTCGAAGCCTCGGTGAGGTCGGCGTGCCAGAACGTGTCGGCTCGGGTCTCGTCGAGCGGGGCGGCGTGGCCGTCCGGACCCCACTGCATGCCGGAGTCGCGATAGTGGAACGCGCCGCCGAGGAACCGGTGGTCGGTGACGCCCAGGATCTTCATCGCGGCCTCGAGCTCGCCGACGCGGTGCGCGCCCAGCCCGTCCTCCTGGTCGGAGGCGAGGTGCCCGATGTCCGGCATGAGGATCTCGCCCTCCTCACCGGCCGTGCAGGTGACGAGCGTGACCTGCGCGCCTTCCGCCACGTAGCGCGCCATGGTGGCGCCGTTGCTGATGCTCTCGTCGTCCGGGTGGGCATGCACGAGCAGGATCCGGCGGTCATCCACGGTCATGCCGCTAGGTTACGGTGCCGCCGACGAGACCCTCCGCTCCGATGGTGATGTGGGACTCCGGCCCCGGCCGACGAGGACTCGCAGGCCTCCTCAGCTCGGAAGGATGGTGAGATGGGCGCATGACCGTCTCCTTCCCCCGCCTGGCCGCGCGCACGGCTCGCTTCACGCTCGGCATCCCGCGCAACATCGCGGTGTCGCCGGACGGATCGAAGGTCTGGTACATCCGCACCCCCGACGGCGTGACGCGTACCGGGCAGCTGTGGGAGCACGACGTGGCCACCGGCGCCGAGACCGTCCTCGTCGATCCGGCGGCGCTGCTCGGCGACGCCGGCGAGGAGCTCTCGGACGAGGAACGGGCCCGACGCGAGCGCAGCCGCGAGCCCGGTGCCGGCCTGGTCGACTTCACCGTCGACGACACCGGCCGGTGGGCGGCGTTCGCCCTTTCGGGTCAGGCGTGGGCCGTCCACCTCGCCGGCCGAGCCGTGACCGCGCTCCCGACCGTCGGAGCCGTGATCGATCCACGGGTCGACCCCACCGGGCGTCACGTCGCCTACGCGTCCGGCGGCGCGCTTCGCGTCGTGGGTATCACGGGACGCGACGAGCGCCCGCTCGTCGAACCCGAGTCGTCCACGGAGGTGTGGGGGCGCGCGGAGTTCATCGCCGCTGAGGAGCTGGACCGCTTCCGTGGCTTCTGGTGGGCACCGGACGGCACGTCGCTGCTCGTCGAGCGGTACGACGAGGCGCCGGTGCACGTCTGGCACGTTGCCGATCCGGAGCATCCCGACCACGCACCCGCCGCCCAGCGTTATCCGGCCGCGGGAACGCCGAACGCGGTCGTCACGCTGTGGCACGTCGGCCTCGACGGCTCGCGAACCGAGGTCACCTGGGACCGCGACGCGTTCGAGTACCTCGCCGGCGTCGCGTGGACGCCCCACGGCGACCCGGTGCTGCAGGTGATGAGCCGCGACCAACGACGGGCCCAGGTGCTGGCCGCCGACGTCGACTCCGGCACCACGCGCGTGCTCCGCGACCTCGTCGACGACGGCTGGGTGGAAGTCGCCGGCCCACCGCGGTACGCCGAAGGTGGCCGCCTCGTCGGGCTCGAGGACGTCGACGGGATGAGGAGAGTCGTCGTCGACGGCGAACCGGTCAGCGACGTCACCTGGCAGGTGCGCAGCATCGTGAGCACCCACCCCGACTCCGTGGTCGCGACGGCATCCCAGGAGCCGACCGAGGTCCAGGTCGTCCGGTTCGGGCTCGACGGCAGCGCCGAACCGATCACGGCCGGCGCCGCCGTGCACGGCGCCGTCGTCGGCGGACCCACCACCGTCATCGTCCGGTCGGCGCTCGACCATCCATCGACGACGGTCACCGTTCACCGCGACGAGGCGCGCCAGATCACCGTGGCGAGCGAGCCACCGCCCTTCGAGCCCGGCGTCACGCTCCTGCACGCCGGTCCCCATGCGCTCCGCACGGCTGTGCTCTTCCCGCGCGACCACGTCCTCGGCTCGCGACCGCTGCCCGTGCTCATGGATCCGTACGGGGGTCCCCATGCCCAGCGGGTCATGGCCGCGTCACGCATGTTCCTGCAGCCGCAGTGGATGGCCGACCAGGGGTTCTGCGTCGTCATCGCGGACGGACGCGGCACACCGGGGCGCGGGCATGCGTGGGAGCGCGCGGTGCGCAACGACTTCGCCGGCGTGACGCTCGACGATCAGGTCGCCGCACTCAACGCCGTCGCCGAGCAGTTCCCCGACGACGTCGACACCTCGCGCGTCGGTATCACCGGATGGTCGTACGGCGGATACCTGGCCGCGTTGGCCGTGCTGCGCCGGCCCGACATCTTCCACGTCGCCGTCGCCGGCGCCCCGGTCACGGAGTGGCGGCTCTACGACACGGCCTACACCGAGCGCTATCTCGGCGACCCGAACGAGCAGCCGGATGTCTACGACCGCAACTCCCTGCTGCCGCTGGCCGAGAAGCTCGAACGACCGCTCCTTCTCATCCACGGCCTGGCCGACGACAACGTGTTCGCGGCCCACACGCTCCAGCTGTCGTCGGCTCTCCTGGCGGCCGGCCGGGCGCACTCGGTGCTGCCTTTGTCGGGGGTCACCCACATGACATCGCACGAGGTCGTGGCCGAGAACCTGGCTCTCCTCCAGATCGAGTTCCTCACCCAACATCTGAGGTAAGGCTGCCCTGACCTGTACAGATGGTTGGGCGAAACAACTAAGAAGTTCCCCAAGAATTTCTCAGGAAATCTCTTACATGGCGATGCAGATGGGTCTAACTTGCGATTACGCGACCGGCCCTCGGATGGTCCGAACGTCACTCCAGGAGACCTCATGACGCACTGCCCGCTCTCACCCACGGTCCGGACCACGGCACGGGACGCCCGATGATCCGGGGCCTCGTCAGCGGCTCGGTGAAGCTGCGCGGCTTGGTCATCGGGCTCGCCGCGACGATCCTCGCGGTGGGCTACGCGACCCTGCCGGACGCCCCGGCCGACGTGTATCCGGAGTTCACTCCGCCGTACGTCGAGATCCAGACCGAGTCGCTCGGTCTGTCGGCGGCCGAGGTCGAGCAGCTCATCACGGTCCCGCTCGAGGCCGACCTCCTGAACGGTGTCGAAGGCGTCGATGTCATCCGCTCGTCATCGACACCCGGCCTCTCCTCGATCACGCTCGTGTTCCAGAAGGGCTTCGACGTCTACAAGGGTCGCCAGCTGGTGCAGGAACGCCTCACGCAGCTGGGCGGTGCCGCCTTCCCGAACGTGTCGAAGCCGGCCACCATGCTGCCGCCACTGTCGTCGTCGAGCCGCGTCCTGATGATCGGCCTCAACTCCAAGGACCTGTCCCCGATCCAGCAGTCCGTCATCGCCCGCTGGACCATCCGCCCCCGCCTGATGGGCGTGCAAGGTGTCGCGAACGTGGCCGTCTGGGGCATGCGCGACCAGCAGATCCAGGTCCAGGTGGACCCGGAGAAGCTGCGCAGCGAGGACGTCACGCTGGACCAGGTCATCCGCACCGCCGGCAACGCGCAGATCGCCTCGCCGATCAGCTACCTCGAGGCCTCGGTGCCGGGCACGGGTGGCTTCATCGAGACCCCGTCCCAGCGACTCCCCATCCGCAACGTCTTCGACAACATCGCCAGCCCGGAGACGCTGGGCAAGGTGCCGGTCGAGGACACCCAGGGACGTTTGCGACTCACCGACGTCGCCAACGTGGTCGAGGCGCACCAGCCGCTGATCGGCGACGCGGTCGTCGACGGCGGCGAAGGGCTCATCCTCGTCGTCGAGAAGTTCCCCGGAGCCGACACCGCCGAGGTCACGAAGAACGTCGAGCAGGAGCTCAAGAACCTCGAGCCCGGTCTCGAGGGCATGACGACCGACACGTCGATCTTCCGTCCGGCCGACTACGTGGAGAAGGCGCAGAAGAACATCGGGCTCGCCGCCGGCATCGGTGGAGTGCTCCTCCTCGTGGCCCTGATCGCGTTCGTCCGACGCTGGCGCCAGGTGCTCATCTCGGTGGTGGCCATCCCGACGTCCTTGGTCGCTGCTGCGCTGGTGCTCCACTGGACCGGCACGACCTTCAATGCGATCTCCATCGCCGGTCTGGCCATCGCGCTCACGGTCGTGGTCGACGCGGCCATCACCGGCGCCGACGCGCTGACGCGGTCACGCAACGTCGCCGGCGCGACTCAAGCCGTCGGCCGGCCGATGGTGTACTCCGCCCTGATCGCCGCGCTGGCCGTGCTTCCCCTGATTGTGCTCCAGGGTCGTCCCGGCGCGTTCGTCCAACCCCTGGCCACGGCCTACCTCGTGGCCGTCATCGCCGCGACCGTGGTCGCGCTGACTCTCACGCCGGCCCTCGGCACGGTGCTGCCCGTCGCCGAGCGCGGGACCGACACCGGGAAGCTGGCCCATAGGTACAAGGAGCTTCTTGCCCGGTTCACCGGCACGCCGGTGATCGTCGCCGCACTGGTGGGCACGGTGATCGTCGTCCTGGTCGCTCCCTTCCTGTCACGGTCTGTGGTGCCCGATCTCGATGACCACGCGGTGCTGGTCCGGCTGGCGAGCCCGAGCGGCACGTCGAACGTCAGAATGACCGAGATCGCCACCGAGCTCAGCTCGACGATCCGCGACATCGAAGGCGTCGACAACGTCGGCGCATCCGTGGGACGCGCGGTCACCGGTGACCGCATCGTCGACGTGAACTCCGGCGAGATCATGGTCAGCATCGACCAGGACGCCGACTACGACGAGACCGTCGACGAGATCCGCAGTGCGAGCAAGGATGTCGCGGGCGTCAAGGTCAAGGTCTCGAAGTACCTCGACGACCGAGTCAGCGCCATCGGCGGCCTGCTCTCCGGCCAGAACACGGTCGAGGGCAACGGCATGGACGTCTTCTTCGGCTCCGACAAGCCCCTCCGGGTCCGCGTGTTCGGGCAGGAGCAGCAGGCGCTGCAGGACGAGGCCACCAAGATCGCCAAGATCGTCAACGGCGTCGAGGGCGTGCGCAACGCCACCGTCGAGAAGCCCGACCAGCAGCCCACGCTGGAGATCGAGGTCGACCTCGAGAAGGCCCGCGAGTCGGGGGTCAAGCCCGGCGACGCGCGTCGGGCCGAAGCGATCATCGTCCAGGGCATCCTGGTCGGCAGCGTGTTCCAGGACCAGAAGGTCTTCGACGTCGTCGTCCAGGGCAACCCGGACATCGCGAAGAACCCCGATGCCGTTCGCAACCTGCTCATCGATCGCCCCGACGGTGGGCACGTGCGTCTCAGCGACATCGCCGACATCCGTGAGGGCACGTCGCCGACGGTCATCCAGCGCGACGAGGTCTCCCGCAGGCTCGACATCACCATGGACGTCAGCGGACGGAGCGTGGAGGACGTCTCCGAGGAGATCGAGGAGCAGCTCCAGGACGTCGAGATGCCGCTGGAGTACCACGCGAAGGTCATCGACAAGAGCCTGGCCGAGGAGATCGATCGCGGTCAGAGCATCGCCTTCGGCCTGGCGGCGGCGCTGGCCGTGCTGCTGCTCATGCAGGCGGCGGTGCGCAGCTGGCGCCTGGCCGGGCTGGCCTACCTGACCCTTCCGTCCGCGTTGCTCGGCGGGATCGTGGCGCTCCTCCTGACCGGAGACGGCCTCACCGTCGCGACGGGTGCCGGCCTGCTGGCGGTCCTCGTGCTGGCCGTGCGCAACACGCTCACGACCCTCGATCCGGCCGCACGCGCCGGCGACGCGTCCGAGAAGGCGCTGGATCGCTTCACCCCGGTCGTGACGAGCAGTCTCGCGATCGCGGCGACCATGCTGCCGTTCGCGATCCTCGGGTCGGGCGTGGGTCTCGAGATCCTGCAGCCCATGGCGATCGTGGTCCTGGGCGGTCTCGTCACCACCGTGCTGCACGCTCTGCTCGTGCTGCCCGCCCTCAGCGCGAACGCACCCGCTCCCGAACCGGACCCGGACGCGGAGATCCTCGAGCCCGCCACGACGGAGGGGTCCCGATGAGCCGTGCGGCGCCGACCATCGACCGCAAGGTCGCTGCCGGGCTTGTCGCAGCGTTCGTGGCCGTGGCTCCGGCTGCGTGCAAGCAGGCCGAGGCGGTCGAGACGGAGCACTACCAGGCGTCGAAGATCACGCCGGCCGAGCACGGCGACCACCCCACGGTGACCATCACCAAGCTGGCCGCCTCACAGATCGGGCTGGAGACGGAGCCGATCGCGAAGTCGGGCGGCGGGACGTCGATCCCCTACGCGGCGATCCTCTACGACGCGGCCGAGGGCCAGCCCTATGTCTTCGTCAATCCGAAGGGTCTCACCTTCCACCGTGAGGACGTCGACATCGACAGCGTCGACGGCGACACGGTTCAGCTCTCTGACAGTCCGCCCGCAGGCACGCAGGTGGTGACCGTGGGAGTTCCACAGATCCACGGCGCCGAGCTCGAGTTCGGGGCGTACTGACATGCGGTGGATCGTCGCGCGAAGTCTCCACTTCCGCTGGATCGTCATCTTCCTGGCCGCCACGTTCATGGCGTTCTCGCTGGCGAAGATCCCCGAGTCGAAGGTCGACGTCTTCCCGGAGTTCGCTCCGCCCCAGGTGGAGATCCAGACCATCGCCCTCGGCAACTCGACCGCCGAGGTCGAGTCCCTGGTCACGGTGCCCATCGAGGAGGCGCTCAACGGTCTGCCCGGACTCGCGGAGATGCGCTCGAAGTCGGTGGCCCAGCTGTCGTCGATCCGGCTCATCTTCGAGAAGGGCACCAACGAGGCACGGGCTCGCCAGCTCGTGCAGGAGCGCGTCTCCCAGGTGTCACCCAGCATTCCCACGTGGGCGAGCCCTCCGTGGATGATGCCCGCCCTGTCGGCAACCAGCCGCATCATGAAGATCGGCATCTCGTCCGAGCAGCTCGACCTGATCGAGCTGTCGTCGATCTCGTACTGGAAGATCCGCCAGCACCTGTTGCGCGTGCCCGGCGTGGCCGGCGTCGACATCTACGGCGAGCGGCTCAAGCAGCGGCACGTCCAGGTCGACCCGAAGCTTCTGGCCAAGTACGACATCCCGATCGAGACCGTGATGGAGTCGGGCTCCGAGGCACTGGATGCCGGCGTGCTCCAGTACGCGCAGAGCTTCACGGTCGGACAAGGCGGCTTCGTCGAGACGGCGACCAAGAGGCTCAACGTCGAGAACGTCCAGCCGATCAAGACCGCGGAAGACCTGGCCAAGGTGCCCGTGGCCAAGCGTGGTGACCAGGTGCTGCGCCTGGGCGACCTCGGTGACGTCAAGCAGGACAGCATGCAGCTCTGGGGCGAAGGCGTCATCAACGACGGCGACGGCCTGATGCTGATCGTCCAGAAGTACCGCGGCGCGAACACCAAGGAGACCACCGACGGCGTCGAAGAGACGATGCGGGAGATGGCCCCCGGCCTTCCCGCCATCGAGTACGACACCACCATCTTCCGGCCGGCGACCTTCATCGAGGAGTCGATCAACAACCTCACCATCGCCCTCTTGCTGGGCGTGCTGCTGGTGATCGTCATCATCTCCGCGTTCCTCTACACGTTCCGAACGGCGTTCATCAGCCTGATATCCATACCCCTGTCACTGCTGGGTGCCTATCTCGTGCTGGACGCTCGCAACGTGACGATCAACGTCATGGTCCTGGCCGGGCTGGTGGTCGCGATCGGGGTGGTGGTGGATGACGCCATCATCGACGTCGAGAACATCGTCAGACGACTGCGACAGGCACGACTCGCAGACAGCGCCAAGTCCACCGTGCGGATCGTCCTCGAGGCATCCGTCGAGATCCGGAGTGCCATCACCTTTGCGACGATCATCAACGTCGTCGCGATCGTGCCGGTCCTCTTCCTCGAAGGCCTGTCCGGGTCGTTCTTCCAGCCGCTGGTGCTGTCCTACGGCCTGGCCGTGCTCGTCTCGATGATCGTCGCGATGACCGTGACTCCCGCGCTCTGCCTGGTCCTCCTGCACCGTGGCACGCTGCGCGAGAAGGAAGCGCCGCTGCTGCGCATGCTCAAGAAGGGGTACGCCAGCGTCCTGGGCCGGGTGACGCGCCGGCCCGCTCCCGCGATGATCGCCGCACTGGTGATCGCGCTGTCAGGCATTGCCGTCTACCCGACGTTGGGCACGCAGCTGCTGCCCAACTTCAAGGAGCGCGACTTCCTGATGCACTGGCTCACGGAGCCGTCGACCTCCATCACGGAGGAGAAGAAGGTCTCCGTCGCTGCCTGCCAGGACCTGCGCGACATTCCAGGCGTCCGCAACTGCGGCTCGCACATCGGCCAGGCGCTGCTCAGCGACGAGGTGTACGGCGCCTACTTCGGTGAGAACTGGATCAGCGTCTCCGACAAGGTCGACTACGACGACACCCTCCAGGAGGTGACCGACACGGTCGACAGCTATCCGGGGATGCAGCGCGACGTGCAGACCTACCTGCGCGAACGCGTCAAGGAGGTGCTCACCGGGTCGAGCGGCGCCGTCGTCGTCCGCATCTTCGGGCCCGACCCGCGCAAGCTCACCGAGCTGGCAGACACGACGCTGAAGGCGATCGGTGACACCCCGGGCCTGATCGAGGCCGCGGCGGCACTGCAGAAGGAAGTTCCTCAGATCGAGATCGAGCTCGACCTCGCGAAGGCGCGCCAGCACGACCTCAAGCCGGGAGACATCCGGCGTCAGTCGTCGGTGTACATCGCCGGCGAGGAAGTGTCCGACATCTTCTCCGGCGGCCGCGCCTACGACGTCCACATCTGGTCGATCCCGAGCGTGCGCCACAGCTTCCAGGACATCCAGGAGCTGCCCATCGACACGCCCTCGGGTGACAAGGTGAAGCTGTCCGACGTCGCGGATGTCCGGTTCGCACCGAGCCCCAACGCGATCCTGCGCGACGACCAGTCACGCCGCATCGACGTCGAGGGCAACATCGCGGAGGGCGGCGACCTCGGCGCCGTCGTCTCCGAGGTCGAGCGCCGGGTCGATGCTCTCGACCTGCCGCCGGAGTACAGCGTCAAGGTGCTCGGCGAGTCGTCGGAGCTCACGAACTCCCAGAACACCCTCGCGGTGTACGGCCTTGCAGCGCTGATCGTGATCTTCCTGCTGCTTCACGCGGCCTTCGGCAGTCTGCGACTGGCTTCGCTGGCGTTCCTGCTGCTGCCGGTTGCGCTGGTCGGTGGTGTGCTCGCGGTCAGATTCAGCGGCGGCCTCATGTCGCTGGGATCGCTGATCGGGTTCCTGACGGTGTTCGGCATCGCGGCACGCAACGGCATCTTGATGATCAACCACTTCCAGCACCTCGAGAAGGAAGAGGGCATGGAGTTCGGACGCGATCTCGTGATGCGCGGCGCATCCGAGCGTCTCGCCCCGATCATGATGACCGCGCTGGCCACGGGGCTGGCGATCGTGCCCCTCGCGGTCGCGGGCAGCATCCCCGGACACGAGATCGAGCATCCGATGGCGCTGGTCATCCTCGGCGGGCTCTTCACCGCGACGCTGGTGAACCTGTTCATCATCCCGTCGCTGTACCTGAGGTTCGGCAAGTCGAAGAAGGACCGTCAGGCGGTGCCGGCGACCGCCTGACTCACATCAGGCTCTTCAGGTCGTCGATCCGCTCGGCGTACGCCTCGATCCGGCCGCGGGTGAGCTCGGGCTCACCCGCCCGGCCGAGATTGACGAACCCGGGGTCCCCGCGCTCCTGACCTGCAGCGATGCGGTCGCACGCCGTCGTCATCCTGTCGACGACGGCATCGAGCACGGTCAGTGGGCCCCACTCGCCATAGGCGTCGACCAAGAGGTCGACCCGGCGGGCCGCCTCCTCCGTACCGATCTGCCGGTACAGCGGCACGCCCGTCCAGGCGAGGAACGCGAGGTCGTCGATCGGGCTGCCGGGGCCGGCCATGTCCCAGTCGACCATGGCGACGAAGTGCCCGCTCTGGACGATCCAGTTGTAGGCACCGGGGTCGTGGTGGCAGATGATTCGATCGGCATCGAGTTCTGCCACTCCCCCGCGCCATTCGCGGGGGCCGGCGGGCCGGAACTCCTCGACGACGTCGTGGAAGTCGCGCAGCCACGTGACGGCCTCGGTGAGGACGTTCTCCAGCACCACCTCGCGGTCGACCGGCACACCCCGGCCCTCCACGTACGTCAGCACCTCTCGCCCGTCGTCGTCGAGACCATGCACCTCCGGAACGCCGCGAAGGCCCTGCTCCGCGAGGTGGGCGAGCAGCTCGTGCACAGCCGGCGTCCACGGACCCGTAGGTCGCCGGACGGTGCGGCCGATCCTGGTCGCTCCCCCGACCTTGCCGGGCAGGTCCTGCGGCTCGTCAGCGGTCATGGCTCGATCGTGACACGCGCGACTCAACGAGGCACTCGCCCAGGGGCGTGGCAGGCTGGTCGCCGTGGGCCACTCGCACTCCGGCATCGAGCTCGACGAGCCACGGCCTCGGCCCGTGCTCCGAACCCTGTTGACGCTGGTGGTGCTGGGCATCGCGGCGGCGGCGATCGCGGGCATGGTCGCCCTCTGGCCCGATCCCGACGACGTGCCCCGCGGCCAGAATCCGTACGCGGGCAAGGGCGTCAGCACCGTCGAGGGCACGGTCGTCCGCGTCGAGCCGTTCGACTGCAACTCCGGCGGCGAAGGCCCCAACCAGCAGCCCACGCTCCCCGGCAACTGTGCGAAGGTGACCGCCACGACCGACGGTGATCGGGCCGTCTTCAACCTCGATCCGGGCCGCTACCGCGCCGGCATCGAGGTCGGCGACGACATCCGGATGATCCGCATCCAGCCGGCCGGACAGTCGGCGTCGTTCGAGTTCCTCGACTTCAGGCGTGGTCTTCCTCTGACGGCTCTCGCGGTCGTCTTCGCCCTGCTCGTGGTGCTCGTCGCCCGCTGGCGTGGCCTCTTCGCGCTGGTCGGCATCGGCGTCACGACACTTGCGCTCACGAAGTTCATCCTGCCCGCGATGCTGGCCGGCGAGTCGCCGCTACCGGTGGCCGTCGTGGGCTCGACGGTCATCATGATCGCCGTGCTGTACCTCGCGCACGGCGTCAGCATTCGCACCACGTCAGCGCTGTTCGGCACCCTCGCCGGCATCGTCATGACCGCCTCCATCGGGCTCGCCGCCACCGGCTGGGCGAACCTCTCCGGCGTCGGCACGGAGAACGACCAGGCACTGATCGCCACCGTCCCCGCGCTCGACCTGAGCGGCGTCGTGGCCGCCACCATGGTGATCGCCGGACTGGGCGTGCTCAACGACGTCACCGTGACGCAGGCCAGCGCGGTGTGGGAGCTGCGGGCCCTGCGACCGACCGCGGACCGCCTCGCCGTGTTCGCGTCGGCCATGCGCATCGGCCGTGACCACATTGCGTCGAGCGTCTACACCCTGGTGTTCGCGTACGCCGGCACGGCGATGACGGTGTTGCTGCTGATCACCGCCTATCAGCGGGGTCTTGCCGATGTCGCCACCGCCGAGGAGATCGCGGAGGAGATCGTCCGGACGCTCGTCGGCGCGATCGGCCTGGTGCTGGCAGTGCCGATCACGACGGCTCTCGCGGTGTTCATGGCCCCGACACCGGTGGACGAGCCACCGTTCACGCCGCAGCACGCGGGGGGCGTCGTGCACGGCTGAAGTTCCGGCATCTTCCCGGAATCGCCGCACATGGCCCGAGACCGCCATAGGGTCTCCTTACCCCCACCCTCGAGGCTTCATGACTGACGACGACATCGGCGAAGGCTGGTACACCGACGCCTACGGCGCGATCCGCTGGTGGGACGGCGCCCAGTGGACCGAGCATGTCAAGGATGCCGACGAGCCCGAGCCCACGGTGGTCCTCCCGGCAGCGGATGGGGCGGCGCACCGATCGGAACCGGGCGCCGATGCCGACGAACCCGATCACCGGCGGAGAACCTGGCTCGTCGCGACCTTCGTCGGCCTGCTGGCCTTCTTCCTCGGCATGGGGATCGGCGGCAGCGGCAACAACGCGGAACTGCCCGTGGTCGAGGACGCGACCGCCTCGTCCGGCGCTACCGCCGAGGACCTCGACCAGCGCGAGACCGACCTCAAGACACGCGAGAGCGACCTGGCCGCGAAGCAGAACGACCTCGACCAACGTGAACAGGACCTCGAGTCACGCGAGAGCGAGCTTCGCAACGGATCCTCCGGCTCGGACGGCGACGACATCGAGAACGGCGTCTACGAGGTCGGCGTCGATGTCCAGCCCGGCCAATACGCGTCCGATGGCCCGGAGGACAGCGACCTCCCCTGCCAATACCGGGTCTCGAACGACGAGGACGGCCAGGACATCATCACCAGCGAGGTCACCGAGGGCCCTGGAACCGTGACGCTCGCGGCCGGTCAGTTCTTCAGGTCCGAGTACTGCGAGAAGTGGGAGCTCCAGTAGGGCTCAGGCGACGCTCCACGTGTCGCCGCTGGACAGCAAGCCCGCCAAGGCATCGCGCCCGGTGGTCTCGCCTGCTCCGGCCGTCTCGAGCTGGGAACGCGCCTCGTCGTCGTACGTCGGCCGCTCGACCTGACGGAAGATCCCAATCGGCGTGCGGGTCAGCACGCCGGCGCCGCTCAGCCGGGACAACGCGAAGGCCGTGCTCGGGTCGTCGATCGTCGACCGGTGGACCAGGAGCGCGTCCTCGCCGACCTCGCTGACCTCGGCCACCCGCACTCCCCCGTCCGGGTCGCGCACGACGCCCATCCGGCCGTCGGTGCCGAACCGGATCGGCTCGCCGTCCACGAGCGGGATGATCGCCTCGTCGCGGGTGTCCGGCTTCTTAATGGCGTCGAAGGCCCCGTCGTTGAAGATCGGGCAGTTCTGCAGGATCTCGACGAGTGCCGTGCCCCGGTGCGCGGCCGCGGCGGACAGCACGGTGGTGAGGTGGTTGCGGTCGGAGTCGACGGTGCGGGCCACGAACGTCGCTTCGGCGCCGAGGGCCAGCGAGACCGGGTTGAACGGGTGGTCGACCGAACCCATGGGCGTGGACTTGGTGACCTTGCCGTGCTCCGACGTGGGCGAGTACTGACCCTTGGTGAGGCCGTAGATGCGGTTGTTGAACAGCAGGATCGTCATGTTGACGTTGCGACGCATCGCGTGGATCAGGTGGTTGCCGCCGATCGAGAGGGCATCGCCGTCACCGGTGACGACCCACACGGAAAGGTCGGACCGAGTGGTGGCGATGCCGGTGGCGATGGCCGGGGCACGTCCGTGGATGGAATGCATGCCGTACGTGTCGAGGTAGTACGGGAACCGGGCCGCGCAGCCGATACCGGAGATGAAGACGATGTTCTCGCGCCGCAGGCCGAGATCGGGCAGGAAGCCCTGCACGGCCTTGAGCACGGCGTAGTCGCCGCATCCCGGGCACCAGCGGACCTCCTGGTCGCTCGTGTACTCCTTGGCGGTCTGGTCGTCGTCGTTCGTCGGGACGCCGTGCAGGCCCAGCGGAAGCTCGATCATGGGGTCTCCTCGGCGGAACGATGCACGTCGACGATCGCTGACATGAGCTCGTCGACCTGAAGCGGCATGCCCTTCACACGGTTGTGGCCCACGGCGTCGACGAGGTACTTGGCGCGCAGCAGCATGCGCAGCTGCCCGAGGTTCATCTCCGGCACGATCACCCGGTCGTAGCGCTCCAGGATGGCGCCGAGATCCGGCGGGAACGGGTTGAGGTGACGCAGGTGGGCCTGCGCCACCGGGATCCCCTGCCGGCGCACGCCCTTGCAGGCCGCGCCGATGGGTCCGAAGCTCGAGCCCCACCCGATCACGAGGACGCGAGCGTCACCGTCCGGGTCGTCGACCTCGGTCGGGCCGATGTCGTCGGCGATGCGGTCGATCTTGGCCTGGCGAAGCCGCACCATCGCGTCGTGGTTGGCCGGGTCGTACGAGATGTCGCCGGTGACGTCGGCCTTCTCGAGCCCGCCGATGCGGTGCTCCAGGCCTGCGACGCCCGGGATCGCCCACGGGCGGGCCAGCGTGCCCTCGTCGCGCGCATAGGGCTGGAACGGCTCGTCCGGCACCGGCACCGCGAATCGGGGCTCGATCGGCGCGAGCTCGGCGACGTCCGGGAGCAGCCACGGCTCCGATCCATTGGCGAGGTAGCCGTCGGACAGCAGGATCACCGGCGTGCGATAGGTGATCGCGATGCGGGCGGCCTCCAGGGCCGAGTCGAAGCAGTCGGCCGGCGACCGCGGGGCGATGACCGGCAACGGAGCCTCGCCGTTGCGCCCGAACAGTGCCTGCAGCAGGTCGGCCTGCTCGGTCTTCGTCGGCAGTCCGGTCGACGGGCCGCCGCGCTGAACGTCGATGACGAGCAGGGGCAGCTCGAGCATCACACCCAGGCCGATCGTCTCCGACTTCAGGGAGATGCCGGGACCGGAGGTCGTGGTGACTCCGATCGCGCCGCCGAACGCCGCTCCGAGGGCGGCACCGATGCCGGCGATCTCGTCCTCGGCCTGGAACGTGGTGACGCCGAACCGCTTGTGCTTGCTCAGCTCGTGCAGGATGTCGGACGCCGGCGTGATCGGGTAGCTGCCGAGGAAAACCGGCAGGCCGGACGTGACGCCCGCGGCGACGATGCCGTAGGCCAGGGCCAGGTTGCCGGTGATGCTGCGGTAGGTGCCGGCCTCCATCGGCGCCGGCCCGATGTCGAACTGCACACCGAACGCTTCGGTGGTCTCGCCGAAGTGGTAGCCGGCGGTCAGCGCCGCGATGTTGGAGTCGCGCAGGTCCGGGCTCTCGGCGAAGCGGCGGGTGAGGAACGCCGCCGTCGTCTCGGTGTCGCGACCGTACATCCACGAGACCAGGCCCAGCGCGAACATGTTCTTGGCCCGGGAGGCGTCCTTGCGCGAGAGATCGAACTCCTCGACCGAGGCGATCGTGACGCTGGTGAGATCGACGGCGTGGACGACGAAGTCGTCGAGCGAGCCGTCCTCGAGCGGGTTGGCGGCGTACCCGACCTTCTTGAGGCTGCGTTCGGTGAAGTCGTGGGTGTCGACGATGACGGTGCCGCCGCGCTTCAGGTCGTCCAGGTTGACCTTGAGCGCAGCAGGGTTCATCGCGACGAGGACGTCGGGCGCGTCACCGGGCGTCAGGATGTCGTGGTCGGCGAGGTGGATCTGGAACGACGAGACGCCGGGCAGCGTGCCCTGGGGTGCCCGGATCTCGGCCGGGAAGTTCGGCAGGGTCGCGAGGTCGTTGCCGAACACCGCCGACTCCTGGGCGAACCGGTCGCCGGTGAGCTGCATGCCATCGCCTGAGTCGCCGGCGAAGCGGATGACGACACTCGCCAGTCCCTCGACGTCCGACTCACTCGTACCGGTCGCGGTCACACGGTCCAGTTTATGTCGGAAACCCCGGCCCTCGTGGGGATGTTCGCGGCTTGGACGTCGCTGAGGCCATTCCCGACCACATGGCGAACGCGTACGGTCGACCTGGGGAAGACAGGAGTCCCGATGACCTTCATCCAGATCGTGTCGTTCCACTGCCGGGATCTCGCGGGACTTCGTGACATCGAGGACGAGTGGCTGCGGGCCACCGAGGGCAGGCGGACGCTGAGACACGAGACGGTTCTCGTCGATCGAGACGATCCGACCCACGTCGTGACCATCAACGAGTTCGACTCCTACGAGTCGGCGATGGAGAACTCCACCCTGCCCGAGACCGATGCGATGGCCGGGAGGGTCGCCCCGCTCGTCATCGGCGAACCGACCTACCTCAACCTGGACGTGCTCCAGGACACCGATTTCCGAGAGACCTGACCGACTCTCCGTCGAGGTCCATCCGTCGAGGCGGTCCGAGCCGTACTCTCGGGCCGTGCCCTCCCGGAGCCGGGCCGCCACCTACGCGCGACGCCGCAAGCGCCGGATGGCCGCCCGCGTCCATGACCTGACCGAGGCCGAATGGGCTGCGCTCATGGAGGCGTGGGCCGGCTGCGCCTACTGCGGGGCCGAGGGGCCGCTGCAGAAGGACTGCATGCTCCCGATCTCGCGCGGCGGGCGCTACACGGTCTCCAACGTGGTGCCGGCGTGCCGTTCGTGCAACGCCAGCAAGTGCAACACCGAGGTCACGACGTGGCTGCGTCGCAAGAAGCTGGACGAGGGCGCGTTCCTGATCCGGCAGGCCGAGATCGAGCAAGCCATGAGACTGCAGAATCCCTCGCGCGTCGGCTGACTCAGCCAGCGCTCGACGTCGTCGACCTCGTGCACGAGCAGGTAGGTGGCCATGGGGACCGCTCCTCTCAGGGGAGTTCCGTGCCTCGTGCAGGAGGTCATCAGCGAGGTGGGCGTGGCGTGGAAAAAACGCCAAAAGCAAGTTCTGTCCCGGTCTCTGCTGGCATGCTGTCTGCAGGGAGCACCTCTGCCAGCACTTTTGCGCGCCGGTGGGGTGGTGGATCTGGGAGGGGTCAATCATGATTCAAGCACGCGCAATTGTTGCCTTGTTTGCGGCCGGGATCATGTTGGGGGTGGTGGCCGCTTCTGGGGCGGGTGCAACAGCGGCAACGCCGGTCCGGTCGACCGCGGCGACTGGAGTGATCACCGCTCGTCTTTCCCTGGATCCCAAGTGTGGTGGCGTGCGACCGGCAAAGCCCGGCGGGGGCCGCTACACCTGCACGTTCACCGACAACTTCAGCGGCAGGGAGCTGGACACGACGAAGTGGACGGCCGTGAACACCTCCGACAACGGCTTCACCACGGGCGCCCGCGTCGGCTCTCCGGACTGCTACCTGGACCGTCCCAGGAACGTTTCGGTCAGCAACGGTCGTCTGCGCTTGACGTCGCGCGTCGAGGCGGCCCCCTTCGTGTGCCACTCCAAGTACGGCGCCTTCACGGCTACCGACTCCGCCGGCAGTGTCACGAGCCGGGGAAAGTTCGCCCAGACCTACGGACGGTTCGAGTTCCGGGCCAAGTTCCCGTCGAACGCGACCACGGACTTCGCCTCGGCCCTGTGGATGTACCCGCAGAGCCTGGTCTACGGAGCGTGGCCGCGTTCCGGGGAGATCGATGTCGCGGAGCGGTTCGGCAACAGCTGGGGCACCAACCGCGTCTACCCCTCGGTCCACTACGCGGGCGAGGACCGTGCCAAGAGCAGCGGCTACGACTGCGTCGTGCCCGACGCCGGCACGAAGTTCCATAAATACGCGGTGACCTGGACCCCCACGATGATGTCCTTCTACTACGACAACCAGCTGTGCTTCCAGCACGCCTGGACACCGTCCAAACCTCTGGTCAGACCGCAGCCTTTTGACCAGCCGTTCGGCATCGTCATGAACCAGACCGGCGGGTTCAACAGGCCGGCCGGCACGACCGTCGGGCTCGAGGTCGATTGGGTCCGCGCCTGGAAATGACAGGCAGCTCGGGTCCAACCGTCAACGCACCTACTGCTTCTTGCCGCCCGTCCCTGACGCCGGTCCGAAGCGGAACTCCACGACATCACCGTCGGTCATGACGTAGTCCTTGCCCTCCATGCGGACCTTGCCGGCGGCTTTGGCGGCGTTCATCGAGCCGGCGGCGACGAGGTCGTCGAAGGAGACGATCTCGGCCTTGATGAAGCCACGCTGGAAGTCGGTGTGGATGACGCCGGCTGCCTCGGGGGCCGTGGCGCCCTGGCGAATCGTCCAGGCGCGCGACTCCTTGGGGCCGGCAGTGAGGTAGGTCTGCAGGCCGAGGGTGTCGAAGCCGACGCGGGCGAGCGCGTCGAGTCCGGGCTCCTCGACGCCCATGTCGGCGAGCATCTCGGCGCGGATCTGGTCGGCCTCCTCGTCGTCGCCCAGCTCGGCCAGCTCAGCCTCGCTCTTGGCGTCGAGGAAGATCGCCTCGGCCGGCGCGACGATCTCGCGCATCCGCGTCTTGAGGTCCTCGTCGGCCAGCTCGTCGGTGTCGCAGTTGAAGACGAACAGCTGCCGCTTGGCGGTCATCAGGTGCAGGTCACGCAGCAGCGCGGCGTCGAGGCCGGACTGGAAGATGCCGGTGCCGGCGGCAAGCGCCTCGTGCGCCTTCTGAGCCTCGGCCAGCTGCGGCGCGAGGGACTTGTCGCGCCTGGACTCCTTGTCGAGGCGCGGGATGGCGTTCTCGACGGTCTGCAGGTCGGCGAGGACCAGCTCGGTGGAGATGGTCTCGATGTCGTCGGCCGGCGACACCTTGCCGTCGACGTGCGTGACGTCCTCGTCGCGGAACACCCGGGTGACCTGGCAGATGGCGTCGGACTCGCGAATGTGCGACAGGAACGCGTTGCCCATGCCCTCGCCCTCGGAGGCGCCCCGCACGATGCCGGCGATGTCGACGAACTGCACCGTGGCCGGGAGGATCTTCGCCGACGCGAAGATGCCGGCCAGCACCGGGAGTCGTGCATCCGGCACGCCCACGACGCCGATGTTCGGCTCGATCGTGGCGAAGGGATAGTTCGCGGCCAGGACGTCGTTGCGCGTCAGGGCGTTGAAGAGGGTCGACTTGCCCGCGTTGGGGAGTCCGACGATGCCGATGGTGAGTGCCACGACAGACCAGCCTAGATGCCCGTGCCAGCACGGTGGACCGCGGTGCCCTGCAGGCAATAGCGTCTTCGCAGGAGGTACCACCATGTTCATCCAAGTCATGCAGGCCAAGACCAGCCGCCCCGACGAGGTCCGCGCCCTGACGCAGGAGTGGGGCGAGCTGCCGAACGAGGGGTCCGGCTTCCTCGGCGGCACGTACGGAGTGGCCGACGACGGCACGTTCATCGGCGTCATCCGGTTCGAGTCCAAGGAGCTGGCCATGGCCAACTCGGCGCGACCCGAGACGGACGCCATGGCGCGAAGGATGGGCGAGCTGATGGACGGCCCGCCGGAGTTCCACGACTGTGACGACGTCACGGTGTGGGGCGGCGGCGGTTCCGATGATGCCGGATTCGTTCAGATCATCCAGGGCAAGACCGACGATCCGGACGCGCTGAAGCGGGTCATGACCGACGACACCGACAACCTTCGTGACGAGCGTCCGGACGTCATCGGCGGCACCTTCGCTCTCGAGGACGACGGCTCGTTCACCACCACCGTCGCCTTCACCGACGAGGCGAGTGCGCGGGAGGGCGAGAAGAACTCCAGCCCGCCGGAGGAGTTCCAGACGCTCATGAGCGACGTCCGGTACTTCGACCTGCGCAATCCCTGGTTTGCGTCGGCCTAGCGCTCCGTGACGGCTGACAACCTCGCCGACGCCCTGTTGGTGCTGGTCGGCGTGGTGAATCTTGTGCCCGGAGTCGTGGCGACGCTCTCCGTCGAGCGCGCGGCGGCCGCGTACGGCATCGTCGTCGACGGTCCCGACCTCGCGGTCGTGCTGCGTCACCGCGGCGTTCTGCTGGCGATCGTCGGACTGGCCCTGATCGCCGTGCCGTGGTGGCCGGAGATCCGGACGGCCGCGATCGTCGGTGGTGTCGTCAGCATGGCGTCGTACGTCGCGATCGTCGGCGCCAAGCCCGGCGTGGGCCGGCCGCTGCGCAGGGTCATGTGGGTCGATGTCGGCGCGCTCGCGGTGACGGCGGTCGCCGTCCTGCTCATGGCGCTGGACTGACGCCTGTCGTCAGCTGAGCTTCTTCCTCGAGCGCCAGCCGCCGCTGGCGCTCGACGGTGGCGAGGTAGAACGCCCAGCCGAATGAGAAGCTCGCGAAGAGCGTCACCACGAAGTACAGCCACGGCTTGTTGATCCCGCGGCGCCGGCCGTCGACGATCGTGATCAGCGGGAGCAGCAGCACGTTGGCCATGATGAAGTCGATGCCCGCCGAGCTCGCCGCCGGGTTGTCGAACATCAGCCGCATGTACTGCTCCCAGGAGCCGTCGCCCCAGAGCGGGTTGGTCAGCCAGCCGTCGGTGTTCTCGACCACGAAGGTGATGTTGAACGTCCACCCGCCGGCGATCGAGGCGATCCCGATCACGTAGAGGGCGAGCTCGAGCGGCGAGAGCAACGGGCCGGAGGCGTAACGTCGGAAGATCGCCGGGTTGGCGCGAAGGGTGACCCAGATGACCACCACGGCGAGAAGGGCATGCACGGTGAGCGAGAGCATGGCTCTACCGTCGAGGCATAGGGCATGTTTTGTCAATGTTGACGTAACTGCGAATACACTTGACGGATGACCCGGAATCCACAGACCGTCCGCAGCGAGCGCACCCGCGTCGCCCTACGGCGGGCCGCGCTCACCCGGTTCCAGTCCCAGGGGGTCGAGGCCACCTCGGCCGAGCAGATCGCCGCCGACGCCGGCGTGACGCTGCGGACGTTCTACCGGCACTTCCCGTCGAAGCACGACCTGCTCTTCGCCGACTACGACTCGGGCCTGCAGTGGTTCCGTGGAGCACTCACGGCTCGTCCCGCCGACGAGCCGATCGTCGAGTCCGTCCGGGCGTCGATCTTCGCCTTTCCCTACGACGTGGAGCCGCTCACCCAGATGGCCGCCTTCCGCGCCGCCGAGCTCGACCCCGACCGGATCGTGGCCCACATGCGGCGGGTCGAGTCGGACCTGACGGACGCGATCACCGAGCATCTGCGCCGACGCATCGAGAGTCCGGAGCGGGTTCTCGACGTCGTCGTGACGGCTCGCTGCATCGCCGCCGCCCTCTTCGGGGCGATGGAGGTGTGGATGCTGCGGGAGAAGCGGTCCCTCGCCGACCTGGCCGAGCTCAGCCACGCCACCCTGACCGCGCTCGAGAACGGGCTCGGTGCGGACGGCATGTTTCGTCACTATTGACGAAACTGCGTCCCGGGTGTCACCGTTCGGTCATGCCTGAACATGACACGACCTTCGACGCCGCCATCATCGGAGCCGGCCACAACGGCCTGACCGCTGCACTCCTGCTGCAGCGAGCCGGCCTCCGCACCGTCTGCCTGGAGGCGAAGCGGTACGCCGGCGGCATGGCCTCGACCGTCGAGCTCTTCGACGGCTACCAGTTCGAGATCGCCGGATCGGTGCAGCTGCCGACCTCGATGATCGTGAGCAAGGAGCTCGGGCTCGACACCCTCCCCCAGGTCGACCTCGAGGTGATGTCGGTGTCGCTGATCGACGAGGGCGTCGAGCCGCTGATCTACTACACCGACCTGGGCGAGGCCGCCGTCCACATGGAGCAGGTGCACGGCATCGAGGTCGTCATCGGCATGGCCGAGATGATGGGCTGGAGCGCCGCGCCGACCCGGGCACTGGGCCGGTTCGAGGCGGGCACACTGCCCAAGAGCCTGGACGAGATGTACGCCTGCGCGACGAACGACGCCGAGCGGGCCAGCATCACCGAGATGCTCTTCGGCAGCGCCACCGACGTGCTGGACCGCTACCTCCCTGACAAGCAGAAGCACGCGGCGCTGCGCGGGATGCTCGCCTTCCTGGCGGTGAACTCGACGTACCGCGGCCCGTCCAGCCCGGGCAGTGCGGCGGGGCTGGCGTTCGGGATGGCGGTGCCCGACGAGAACACCGTCTTGACCAAGAAGCTCAAGGGCGGCATCGGGGTGCTCACCCAGCACCTGGAGACCCAGTACGTCGAGGCCGGCGGCGAGCTCAGGCTCGAGTCGTCGGTCACCGAGATCGTCGTCGCCGAGGGCCGGGTCACCGGCGTCGTGCTGGATGGCGGCGAACGGATCGGTGCGGCCTCGGTCGTGTCCGCCGTCGCGCCGGACCTGACCCTCAACACGCTGGTCAGCGCCGGGGCGGTGGATGCAGGCCTCAGCACCCGCCTGTCGGGGATCGACCACCGCGGCAGCTACGTCCAGATGCACTTCGCGCTTGACGGGGTGCCGGAGTTCGCGGCGCCCTACGAGTTCCTCAACGACCCGAAGATGCAGAGCGCGATCGGGCTCTTCGCGACCCCCGAAGACCTGCAGCACCAGTTCGAGGACAGTCGGCGCGGCATCGTCCCGGCGACACCGGCGGTCGCACTCCAGATCCCGTCCGCCTCCGACCCCGACCTCGCGCCGCCCGGCAAGGCCGCGGCGTCGGCGTTCTCGCTCTGGTTCCCGGTCGAGGAGGACCCGGCCGAGTACGCCCGGCTCAAGGCCGAGATGGGGCAGCGGGTGATCGACCGGATCACCCGTTTCGCGCCGAACTTCGAGAGCCTGATCCTCAAGCACACGACGTTCACGCCCAAGCACATGGGCACGATGTTCGGAGCGCCCGGCGGCGACTACTGTCACGGCCTGATCCATCCCGACCTGCTCGGTCCCTACCGGCCCGGCCCACGCGGGTACGTCGACCAGCCGCACGACATCGCGGGCCTCTACCTCGGCAGTGCTGGTTGCTACGGCGGCCCGGGCATCACGTTCATCCCCGGCTACAACGCGGCTCAGGCGGTGCTGGAGGACCGCTGACCGCGACGCGGCGGGACTCGAGTCAGAACGCGTGCCCGTGGCGGGCCAGCACTCCCTCCCGCTGGGCCTGTGTCGACGTGGTCGTCTGAGCCGGCGACGTGACCAGGCTCGCCGGCAGGGACACGCTGCACTCCGTCCCGACGCAGTCCTTGTACTTGCGCCACAGCCGGGTGAGCTCCTTGCGCGTCTCGCGGTACTCCGGATCCTCGGCCACGCTGTCGAGCTCGTTCGGGTCCTCGTCCAGGTCGTAGAGCTCGACCGTGCCCGACGCGTCGCGAATCAGCTTGTAGCGCGCGGTCCGGATGCCGATGGTGGTGCGTGCGTCGGTGAACCCGTACTGTCGTTTGGTCGTGTCGTGCCGGCGCTCTGAACCGTTGACGATCCCTTCGGTCACCACCGGTGCGGCCCAGCCGAGGTCCGCGGCGAAGCTCGGCACCAGAGACTGCCCGTCGGCACGTCGTGGTGCCTTGGCGCCGGCGAGGTCGAGGATCGTCGCGGTGAGGTCGGGCGTCTTGGCGGGGTCGTTGCGGACGCCGTGCGGGATGCCGGGCCCGGCGATCACCAGGGGCACGCGGATCGAGGGCTCGTAGGCCATGCGCTTGCCGTTGCGGAACCGGTGCTCGCCGAGGAAGTAGCCGTTGTCGGAGGTGAAGACGAAGACCGTCTGGGTCAGCTCGCCGCGCTCGCGCAGGGTCTGAATCAGCCGACTGACCTGGGCGTCGAGGACGGCGATCGCCTCGGCACGCTGCCGCGTCAGCGCGGTGGCGAGTTGCTGCTCGCGCGGGCTCAGCTCGGGGTTGCGGAAGGCCAACGGCTTGTCGCTCACGTCGGCTTCGCTCAACCCACCGTCGGCGGGCAGGCCAGGACTTCGGGGCACCTCGTGGTCGAAACGTCCCTTGACCCAGTCGGGACGCGCCGGGGTCTCGAACTCGAAGACCCGGCCATCGGGCCGGCGAATCGAGTCGACGTCGTCGGGCTCGCGCGGCCCGCCGTAGTGCGGCGCCAAGGCCGACAGGTAGAGGAAAAAGGGCTGGTCGACGCGGCTGTACCTGGTCACCAGATCGCGGCTGAAGCGGCCGAGAACGCCGGTCTGGTACTCGCCCTTGTGGGTGTCGTCGGTGCGGCCGTTCACATTGAAGATCGTGTGGAAGTAGTTGTAGGCACCGCCGTTCGGGTAGCGGTCGTGGAGTCGGCGGGGCCGTTGCAGCGCGGCGTACCAGTCCGTCCAGCCGGCCGGCACGTAGTCCCACGAGTGCTCGCCGGTCACGCGGGAGCGGTCGATGCCGTAGTTGTTGAGGTACTTCCCGACGAAGCCGGTGCTGTAGCCGGCGTCCTTCAGCGCTGTGGCCACGGTGCGACTGTCGTCGAAGCTGCCGAAGCCGAACGGTGCGTCGTTGTTGAACACCTTGTGGTTGTGGGCGTACTGACCAGAGAGGAAGGATGCGCGGGAGGGGCAGCACAGCGGGTAGGGGCTGAAGGAGTTGCGGAACGTCAGGCCCCGGGCCATCAACTGGCTGCGCAGCGACGGCATGAAGCGGAGGTCGTCGGCCCGCATGTCATCGGCCATCACGACGACGATGTTGGGCCTCGTGTCCGTGTCCGTGTCGGCCTCGGCCGCGGTGGCAACAGGCGGGTCACCACTGGTCGCGCGGAGCCCCAGCAGCGCGAGTGCCAGGGTCACGGCGATGGTCGCCGCCACCACACTGATCAGCGTTCGATGATGCACGGTGCGTGGTCCTTCCCGAGTGAGGACTCACCATAGTCTAGTAAGTCACTACACTTTGGCGCGTCTCACATCTCGAGGTCCTAGCACACAGCATGGTCCGAAAGTCTCGACCAACACCCGTGAATCGCCGCGCTAGGGCTTCGCAATATGGGGAACGTCATCAACACCAACGGTCCCGGGGTGCAATAGACCGTCGCCGCGGTTCCGAGCAGTGCCGCCCGCGAGCGGTGTCTTCGTCTACGTCAGGGAAAGAAAGAGCCGTTCCAGCTTCTTGACGTCGGCGCTGTCGATCTCCTCGCCGTCGGTGACGCAGCGCTTGAGGCCGGTTGCGACGATCGCGAATCCGGCTCGGTCGAGAGCCTTGGAGACGGCCGCCAGCTGGATAACGATGTCTTCACACTCCCGGCCCTCCTCCAGCATCCTGAGCACGCCGGCCAGCTGACCTTGAGCGCGCTTGATGCGGTTGATCTCCGATCTCATCTCGGCGGGAACAAGCTCCATCGGGTCTCCTCGTCCGCAGCAGTGGAGGCGATGAGCGGTGAGGCTCGCGGTGATCTCATCGGCCGAGTCGCGGGAACTCATCTCGGTCGGATTCGGCCAATTTGACGATACTCCCGGGGGTGCTAGCGTGAAAGACAGTATACCCCCCGTGGTATCGAGCTGGTGCTTCGCGAGTGCTCTCCGGCGGGCCCGTGCTCGCCGGACGACGCATTCGTCGCGGACGCCACCATGACCGGCCAAAACGAAGGGACCACCGTGACCGAGAGCGACCTGACCATCGTCCCGATCGATACGCCCTCCTTGGGGGATCGCAGCTACCTCGTCCACGATGGCGACGTCGGTCTGGTCGTCGATCCCCAACGCGACATCGACCGGATCCTGGCGCTCCTTGAAGAGCACTCCGTCCGCCTGACGCACGTCTTCGAGACGCACATCCACAACGACTACGTCACCGGCGGCTTGGCCCTCGCCCAGCACACGGGCGCGGAATACCACGTGGGCGCTGATGACGAGGTCTCCTTCGACCGGGTTCCGGTCAGTGACGGCGACACCATCGCCGTGGGAAGCCGCATGCGCATGACGGCGATCGCCACCCCCGGCCACACCTTCACCCACCTGTCCTATGCACTTCAGGATGCCGCGCAGGAGGACGACGTGAGCGCCTCCGTTGGCGTGTTCACGGGCGGCTCCCTGCTGTTCGGGACGACCGGCCGGCCGGATCTGCTCGGCGAGGATCACACCGATGAGCTGGCCCGTCATCAACACGCCTCGGCTCGCAGGCTCGCCGAGCTCCTTCCGGATGGGGCCGACGTCTTGCCGACACACGGCTTCGGGTCGTTCTGTTCATCCAGCCAGTCCGACGTGGACGAGTCGACGATCGGCCGCGAGAAGGAGTCCAACCCGGTCCTGACCCAGGACGAGGAGACGTATGTCCGGGAGCTGCTCGACGGACTGGGCGCGTGGCCGGCGTACTACGTCCACATCGCACCGGTGAACGAAGCCGGGCCGTCCGAGCCCGACCTGACCCTGCCCGCCCTGGCCGAGGCGAACGAGCTGCGCCGTCGGATCGACGCCGGCGAGTGGGTAATCGATCTGCGTCATCGAACCGCGTTCGCCGGCGGACACACCCCGGGCGCGCTCAACTTCGGCCTGGACGGGTCACTGGCCACCTATGTCGGCTGGCTGATCACCTGGGGCACACCGGTGACCCTGCTCGGCGAGAAGCCCGAGGACGTCGCCGATGCCCAGCGTGAGCTGGTGCGCATCGGCATCGACCACTTGGCGGCCCACGCCACCGGCGACCCGGAGGACTGGACCACCGGCGAGCTGTCGACGTTCCCGACAGCGACCTTCGCCGAGCTCGCGCAGGTACGCCACCACCGCCCCGTGGTGATCCTGGACGTCCGTCGCGAGGACGAGTACCGCGCCTCGCGCATCGACGGTGCGGTCAACATCCCGATCCACGAGCTGCCCTCGAGGATCGCCGACGTTCCCGATGGCGAAGTGTGGGTCCACTGCGCCAGCGGCTACCGCGCGGCGATCGCCGCATCACTGGTCGACGCGGCGGGCAGGACACCCGTCGCCATCGACGACACGTTCGAGAACGCCGAGAAGGTCGCGCTGCACCTCGTGGGCTCCGACACGTGACCCTGACCCTCGCGGTGCTTGCAGGCGTCCTGATCGGCGTCAGCCTCGGTGCGCTCGGCGGGGGCGGATCCATCCTGGCCGTTCCCGTGCTGATCTACCTCCTCGGTCAGAACCCTGCCCAGGCGATGACCGGGTCGCTGGTGGTCGTCGGCGTGACCGCGCTGATCGGCGCCGTCACCGCGCACCGCGCCAGACACGTGCTGCCCTGGCAAGGTGTCACCTTCGGAATGGTGGCGACCGGCGGCGCCGTCGCCGGGGCTCAGGGTTCCGCCCGGGTGCCGCAGCCGACACTCCTCGCCTGCTTCTCCGTGCTCCTCCTCGTGGTCGGAGCGCTCATGACCGCCCGGGAGATCCGAGCCCGCCGGGCCAACGGTCCCGATGGCCGCGAGCGTCGCATCGGCAGCGACGCGCTCGGCCACCCGATCATCACCGTCAGACCCACTCTCACGTGCCGGTGCAGGCGAGCGGTGACGGTGCTGATCACCGCTACCTCGGTCGGCCTGCTCATGGGCTTCTTCGGAGTCGGCGGTGGATTCCTGGTCGTGCCCGCGCTGACGCTGGCGTTGGCGATGCCGATCGAGCACGCCGCAGGCACCTCGCTGGTCGTCATCGCGGTGACGAGTATGGCAGCACTCGCCGCGCGTCAGGCGGCCGGACTCTCCTTCGACTGGGACGTCGTCCTCGTGCTCACCACCGCGGCCGCGATCGGAGGTGTCGTCGGCGCCGTGCTGGCCGACCGGGTTGCCGCGCGCCGTTTGAGCTCAGCGTTCACCATCGTGGTCGTCGGCGTGGGCGTCTACACCGCCGTGCAGGCCCTGCCAGCCCTCGCCTGACCCGAACGCCAGCCGCGACCGACCCTGACTGAGAAGGAGTTTCGATGTGTAGAGCGACCACTTGCAAGACGTGCGGCAAGACCACCTGGACCGGCTGCGGCCGACACGTGGAGGAGGTCATGACCGCGACTCCGCCCGAACGACGATGCCCTGGTCACCGCACACCAACGGAGCGAGGCGACGCAGGTCGTTGGCGTCGACTCTTCCGTCAAGGCTAGGCTCCGCTCGATTCGTGAAACGATCCACAGCCCGTGGAGCGGTGGAGCCACAATGGAACTATGACCGTCATCAAGATCAACGCCATCACGGTGCCCGCCGGGGCCGGCGACGAGCTGGCCCACCGCTTCGCAGCGCGCGCGGGAGCCGTCGACGACGCCGAGGGGTTCGAAGGCTTCGAGCTGCTCAGGCCCACCGACGACCGCGACCAGTGGCTGGTGCTCACCCGGTGGCGCGACGAGGCCGCATTCCAGGCGTGGGTCGACTCACCGTCGTTCGCCGAGGGACACCGCTCCGCCGTCGAGCGGGCCGGGGGCGAGGCGCCAAAGCCGGTGTCGACGCACAGCGAGGTGTGGTCGTACGAGGTCGCGGGCGGCTCCCAACCCGCTTGAACTAGGCCGGACGAGCCAGCCACCACTCGCGAGTCGCCTCGAACAGCCGACCGATGCCGCCGTACCAGGGGTCCGGGCCATAGCCCAGCTCGCGTAGGCCGAGCTTGAGAGCAACCCGTGCGGACGGTGTGTTGTGGGCGAACATGCCGCACCAGACGTGCTCGAGTCCGCGCTCGAAGGCGTCGTCGAGCACCGCGGCCGCGGCCTCGGTGGCGTAACCGTGGCCGTGGGAGTCGGGGTGCAGGTGCCACCCCACCTCGTACTCGCCCTCCCACTCGTCGACGCCGAGGCGCGACACCCGGCTGATCATCGCCGAACCCGCCACGACGCCCGCGTCGCGCACCTCGATCGCGTACGTGCGCTCGAACGGCGCGACCTCGGCCGTGCGGTTGTGGCGGATGATCCACGCCAGCGCCTCGTCGAGCGAGGCCATCGGGACGTACGGCGGGTTGCCGAGCCACTGGATGACGTCGAGGCGGCTGTGGATGTCGAGCACCCGCTGAGCGTCGGCCTCGGCGTAGGCCCGCAGGACCAGCCGTTCGGTCTCGATCGCGTCCACGCGCCGATCCTTGCAGGCCGTGGCGACAGGAAGAACTGTCGGTGGGACGGCTCACGCTGGAGCCATGAAGGCGCTTCAGCGCGGCTCCGGCTCCGCGGCATCCCGAGCGGCTACCGTCAGAGGTATGTCGTCGAGGACGGCACGTTCTCCGGTCGCGCTGGCGCGGCACGACCTCTCGGCCCAGCAGGCCGTCACCCTCGTGTGTGCGTCTCTCGCCGCCGTCACCGCCATCGACCTCGCCGACGGCCGCCTCGGATTCCTCTTCTCGCTGGGCTTCGTGCTGGCCGTGGTCACCGCACCCCTGAGCGTCGACGTCCGGTCCCTCCTCACCGCCGGGGTCATGCCGCCGGTGCTGCTGATCGGAGCACTCTGGGTGGTCGCCCTGTTCTTCCCCGACGCCATCGTGGTCGACGGGCTGCCGGCCGACGCCGGCGCGTTCGCCCGCACGATCGCGGCCGTCGTCGACCACGGCATCACGCTCGTGGTCGGGCACGTGCTCGCCCTCGCGGTCATCTGCGTCCGCGTGGCGACGGCGCCTAACCCGTGAGGCTGTCGACGTAGCACCAGCGCCAGGCCTCGCCCGGCTCGAAGCTGCGCATCACCGGGTGCCCGGTCTCGGTGTAGTGCCGGTCGGCATGCCTCTCCGGCGAGGAATTGCAGCACCCCACGTGGCCGCACTCCATGCAGAGCCGCAGGTGCACCCACTCGTGGCCGTCGCGCAAGCACTCCTCGCACCCGTCCGTAGTGCGAGGCGCGGGGGTCACGCAGTACCCCTTCAGGTGCTCGCACCCTCCGTGCCCGGTCACCGGTCGCAGGTCCATCTCGCGATCTGCCGTGGTCTCGTTCTCCGACATCCGGTCGAGGATCGACTCCTCCACGTCGAGCGCGTCCAGCACGCGCTGGAGGATGCTCTGGTCGATCGACGCCTCGTCCCGCAGGCGCAGCACCTCCGCCCGCTCCACGTCGAGCATCGCCGCCCTGGCGCGGGAGTATTGCGCACTCGGCGTCTCCACACCTCCCAGCCGCTCCCACACCGCGTTGACCCGGTCGGTGGCACGCTGACGCAGCCGCTGCTGGACGCTCTCGGAGATGCGGCCGGCCTCGTTCTCCTCGAGGTAGGCGAGGCCGGCGTCCGACGCCGCCTGGTGCACCTTGGCCTCCTCCAGGTTGTCCTCGTGCGGATCCGGGGCCTGTAGGCCGAGTGACCGGACGACGAGAGGCAGGGTGAGGCCCTGGAGCAGCAGCGTGCCGACCGTGACGACGAACGCCACCATCACCAGAGCCGCACGGTGCGGGGTGTTCTCGGGCAGCAGGAACACCGCGGCCAGCGTGACCACGCCGCGCATCCCGGCCCACCCGATGACCGCCGGGTACGTCCACGGTGGCGGCGGATCGACCGCCCGGATCCTGGGAATCATCCGCGGGATGTAGGTGGCCGGGAACACCCAGACCATGCGCAGCACGATGACGCCGGCCAGCACGACGAAGCTGGCCGCCAGGGTCCGCCCGAGCGACATCTCGTCGTCGCCGAGGGCGTTCACGATGCCGCGGATCTGCAGCCCGATGAGCAGGAAGACCACGTTCTCGAGGACGAAGGAGATGGTGGCCCAGTTGGTGCGCTCGAACAGGCGCGACGACGCCGACTGGATCAGGTGCGACTTGTGGCCGAGCAGCAGCCCGGCCACGACGACGGCGAGCACGCCGGACGGGTGGGTGTCCATCCCGGGCAGGTGGATCTGCTCCGCGGGAATGTAGGCGAGCCAGGGAGTCAGCAGCGAGAACGCGACGTCGGTCAAGGTGTCGTCGATGCGCCGACGGATCTTTCCGACGACGAGGGCCACGAACACGCCCACGAGCGCTCCGCCCAGAGCCGAGACGAGGAATCCGAGCCCGACCTCCCACACCGAGACGGTGCCGGCGATCGCCGCGATGGACACGCGCAGCGCGACGATCGCGGTGGCGTCGTTGACCAGGCTCTCGCCCTCCAGGATCGTCACGATGCGCCGCGGCAGGCCGACGCGGCGCGCGATCGTGGTGGCCGCCACTGCGTCCGGGGGCGCGACGACCGCACCCAACGCGAACGCCACCGCCCAGTCGACCGGCATGACCGCGTGCACGATCACCGCGATCCCGCCGGCGGTGAACAGCACCAGTCCGACGCTGAGCAGCGCGATCGGGCGCTTGTTCTTCCGGAAGTCGACCAGAGACGTCCGGATGGCTGCAGCGTAGAGCAACGGAGGCAGCAGGCCGACGAGCACGATCTCCGGCGTCAATTCGAAGTCGGGCACGAACGGCAGGTAGGAGCCGGCGATGCCCACCACGATGAGGCCGAGCGGTGCGGCGACGGAGAAGCGCTCGGACACCGCGCTGACGGCGACGGCGATCGCGACGAGCGTCACCAGCGTCAGCGCGACATCCACGCCGTTATTCAACCACCGGCGCCGAAGCCTTCCCCTCCTCGATGAGTAGCACCACGCCCGTGACGATGATCCAGAGGCCGGTACCCAAGAAGGCGAAGAACCCGACCGGTGTCAGCCCGGCGACCCCGATGACGATCGCGACCCAGCCCAGCCAGACCGGCAGCGACCTGTGCCGCACGATCGAGAGGCCGCTGGCCAGGATGAACGTCGTGATGCCCAGCTGCAGCGGCACCCAGTCGTTGTCCCACAGGGCTTGGAGTGTCTGGATCTGGGTCGGATCCAGATGGTCGACGGCCTCGGTGATGGCGAACTGGATCGTCGCGTCGATCGCTCCGCCGACCGCGAAGATGACGGCGCCGCCAAAGGCGATGAGCGAGGAGATGCCGGTCGAGCCCGCGCCGCGGTCGAGCACCGTGCGCAGGTACGAGGCGAAGGTCACGAAGAGGATCAGCGCGACGACGAAGGCGATCGTCCCGTACTGCAGCGTGTCCTTGTTGTCGACATAGAAGTCGACGATCTCCTGCGGTGGGTGCGAGGCGTCCGGAGGCTCTCCCAGCAGGATCCCGCCGGTGATGATGAGGACGGTCAGGATGCCGGTCAGCGGCAACCATCTGGTCGTGGAACTGTTCATGGCCCAACCCCTGTGCAATGCCGGTCGCGGCGTGGGCGAGGTCCGCTGCAGGTCGCTTCCGGACTACTGCATCGACTTTATGCCCGAATCAGGCTTGAGAAGCGGCTTTCATGTCGCGGCGCAGCTCGGGCGGGAGGGAGAACGTGAGGCTCTCCTCGGCGGTGCGCACGGCGTCCGCGTCGGGGTGACCGTGCTCGGCCAGGTAGGCGAGCACGTCCTGCACCAGGTCGTCGGGGACGGATGCTCCGGACGTGACGCCGACGCGCTCCACGCCCTCGAGCCAGGCCTCGTCGAGCTCACTGATGTCGTCGATCCGGTAGGACGCCTTCGCGCCGGCCTCGAGCGCCACCTCGACCAGGCGGACCGAGTTGGAGGAGTTCGCCGAGCCGACGACGATGACGAGGTCGGACTCGCGCGCGATCTCCTTGACGGCGACCTGCCGGTTCTGGGTCGCGTAGCAGATGTCGTCGCTGGGCGGGTCCTCGAGCTGGGGGAACTTCTCGCGCAGCCGGCGCACGGTCTCCATCGTCTCGTCGACGCTCAGCGTCGTCTGCGACAGCCACGACAGCTGGGCGTCCGCGGGGAACTCGAGGCTGTCGACGTCGTCGGGATGCTCGACGAGGGTGATGCTCTCGGGAGCCTCGCCCGCGGTGCCCTCGACCTCCTCGTGGCCGGCGTGGCCGATCAGCAGGATGTGCTTGCCCTCACGCGCGAACCGCTTGGCCTCGTGGTGCACCTTCGTGACCAGCGGGCAGGTGGCGTCGATGGTCTTGAGCCCGCGCTCCTCGGCCTGGATGTGAACGGCCGGGGAGACGCCGTGGGCGGAGAACACGACGGTGGCACCCTCGGGCACCTCGTCGAGCTCCTCGACGAAGATGGCGCCTCGGGCGGCCAGGTTGTTGACGACGTGCTTGTTGTGCACGATCTGCTTGCGCACGTACACGGGCGCCCCGTACAGATCGAGCGCCTTCTCGACGGTGATGACCGCACGGTCGACGCCTGCGCAGTAGCCGCGCGGATCGGCGAGCAGCACGCTGCCGCCCACCGGGGGCATGCCGAGCTCGACGTGTGTGGTCACGCGCCGAGTCTAACGGCCGAGCATGAGGGGTCTCGACGTCCGTCTGTGGCTCTAGGGTGGCTCCATGGCCCTGGAGACGAGCGCGGACTCCCCCGCTCCGCTGCGCCAGGTCTCGACCCTCATCGGCCAGTACGTCGGCCGGCTCGGGGCCGTGTGGGTGGAGGCGGAGGTCGCCTCACTCAACCGCCGGCCGGGCAAGTGCTTCTTGGTGCTGCGCGACCTCCGCGCCACCTTGTCGATCCAGGCCACGTGTCACGTGAGCATCCTTGACGCCGCGCCGGCGCCGGTCACGCCGGGCGCCCGCGTCATCGTCCACGCCAAGCCGGTCTTCTACGAGCCGAACGGCCAGCTCTCACTCGAAGTGCGCGAGATCCGGCCGGCCGGCGAAGGAGAGCTGCTGGCCCAGCTCGAGCGGCGCAAGCAGCTGCTCTCCGCCGAGGGCCTGTTCGACCCGCGGGGCAAGAAGCGCCTGCCGCTGCTGCCCCGGGCGGTCGGCCTCATCACCGGACGCGACTCCGACGCCGAGAAGGACGTCCTGGAGAACACCCGCCTGCGCTGGCCCGGCGTGAGGTTCGTGGTCCGGCACGCGCTCATGCAGGGAGCCGACTCGACGCGCGCCGTCATCACCGCGCTGCGCGAGCTCGAAGCCGGTGGCGACGTCGACGTCATCGTGGTGGCCCGCGGCGGCGGCTCGATCGAGAGCCTGCTGCCGTTCTCCGACGAGGCGCTCGTGCGCGCGGTGCACGCGTGCTCGATCCCGGTCGTCAGCGCCATCGGCCATGAAGCCGACAGCCCGATCCTCGACCTCGTCGCCGACGTGCGCGCCTCCACCCCCACCGACGCCGCCAAGCGCATCGTCCCCGACGTCCGCGAGGAGCTGGCCGGCGTGGCGTCGATGCGCGAACGCTCTGCGCACGCGATCCGCCGCCTGCTCGAGCATGAGGCGGCCGGGTTGGCGCATCTGCGCTCGCGACCCGTGCTGGCGGCGCCGCACGTCATCGTCGATCGGGAGCGCGTGCTGGTCACCGACCATCGCGACCGGGCCCGTCGGGCCCTGAACCACCTCCTCGGCCGAGAACACGACCACGTCGGGTCCCACCTGGCCCGCGTTCGGAGCCTCTCGCCGCTCGCCACCCTCGAGCGCGGTTACGCCGTCGCGCAACATCCCGACGGCAGTGTCATCACCGCAATCGACCAGGTGCCCGAGGAGTTCGGTGTCCGGCTGGCCGACGGCAGCGTCGAGGTTCGTCGGCTTTCGACCAAGGAGATCCCGCATGGCTGACCCCGACGTCCCGTACGAGCAGGCCCGCGACGAGCTCATATCCATCGTGCAGAAGCTCGAGGCGGGTGGCACCTCCCTCGAGGAGTCGCTGGCGCTGTGGGAGCGGGGCGAACATCTGGCCGGCATCTGCCAACAATGGCTCGACGGTGCTCGGGAACGGCTCGCCAAGGCGACCGGACAGGCCGAGGCTGCGCCGGAACCGAACGGTCAGGAACCGGACAGCGAGGCGATGTAGCGCTCCATCACCGGGCGGGGAGCAGAGCCGGTGACGACGATCGACATGTCCCCGTCGCGGCGCACGAACGTGAGATCGTCACGCGGCCCGGTGCGCAGCGACCACGACTCGCCGTCGACCACCGTCTGCCCGCTGGCGCGGCTGTCGTTCGCGAAGCGCTCGACCGCCCGCGACGGGCTGGCCGCCACCTGCTCCAGGCCCACGTAGTCGTCGTCGGCGGTGAGCACGCCAAGGTGCCAGGAGTCGTCCTCGAACCGCACCGAGGTCGCGCGCCAGCCCTTCGGCAGCTCCTCCGGGGCGAGCAGCTCGAAGTCGGCGACGGTGCGGCTGCTCTCGGCGGCCGAGCGGTAGTCGACAGCGCGGGTCGGCTCGTCCGGCGTGACCGTCAGCAGCCGTCCGACGGCGAACAGCACCAGGATGATGGCTCCGAGCACGGCGATCGACCGAAGGATGTCGCCCATCGACGGGTTGCCGCGGCTGCTGGTGCCACTCATGCATCCACTCCTGTCTCGACGCTCACACGTCCCGTATCTGCGGCCGCCTGCTCGGTAATCAGCCGCATCTACGACTAGAGTCCTCCCATGACCGAGTACCGGATGGCCGAGGCAGCCGACCTTCTGGGCGTCAGCGATGACACCCTACGACGCTGGCAGCAGCAGGGTCGGTTCGAGACCACGACCACCGGTTCCGGGGTGGCCGCGATCGCCGGGCCCGAGCTCGCCCGTCTCGCCGTCGAGGTCGCCGAGTCGCCCGACCACGGGTCGACGTCCGGGAGCGCACGCAACCGCCTGCGCGGCATCGTCACAACGGTCACCAAGGACAAGGTCATGGCCCAGGTCGAGATGTCCTGCGGACCGTACCGGATCGTCTCCCTCATCAGCCGCGAGGCCGCCGACGACCTCGCCCTCGAACCCGGCTCGCTCGCGTGGGCGACCGTCAAGTCCACCAACGTCTCGATCGACGTGGCGCCGTGAAGGCGATCGGCGCGCTTGCCGTGGTCGCAACGCTCGCCCTCGCCGGCTGCGGATCAGACGACTCCTCCGGCGACCGGTCGACCCTCAGGGTGCTCGCCGCGGCGTCGCTCACCGAGGCGTTCTCCGATCTGGAGAAGACGTACGAGAAGGCCCACCCCGAGGTGGACGTCAACCTCTCGTTCGACTCCTCCGCCATCCTCGTCGAGCAGCTTTCCCAGGGGCTCCCGGCCGACGTGCTCGCCACCGCCGACCAGCCGTCGATGGACAAGGCCGTCGCGGCCGACGTCATCGCCGGAACGCCGGAGCCGTTCGCGACCAACACGCTCGTCATCGTGACCCCGACGGGCAACCCGGCCAAGATCACCGGAATCGACGACCTGGCGGGCTCGACGTTCGCCGTCTGCGTGCCGGCCGCGCCGTGCGGCGACGCGACCAGGCGACTGTTCGCCCTCAACCAGTTCACTGGCAAGCCGGCGACCGAGGAGGAGAACGTCAAGGGCGTGCTCACCAAGGTCACGGCCGGCGAGGTCGACGCCGGGCTCGTCTACGTCTCCGACGCACAGGCCGCTGGCGACAAGGTCGACGTCGTCGAGGCCGAGAACGCCTCCGAAGTCGTCAACGTGGACCCGATCGCCACGGTGAAGGGCAGCAAGAACCCGGGCGCGGCGAAGGACTGGATCGACCTCGTCACGGGGAAGCAGGGTCAGAAGGTGATGGCGGATCATGGCTTCGGACCTCGTCCCTAGAGCGCGTCTGGGCGGCCATCCGCCGGCGATCGCCGTCCCGGCGGCACTGGCGACCCTGGTGCTCGTCATTCCCCTCGTCGCACTGATGGTGCGGGCGCCGTGGAGCGAGATGGCGGGCCTGCTCGGCTCGGAGTCTTTGCGCTCGGCCCTCAGACTGAGCCTGGTGACCGCCACCATCGCCACGCTCGTCTGCGTTCTCGTGGGGGTACCGCTCGCGTGGATGCTGGCGCGCGTCCCCTTCCCCGGTCGCCGCTTCGTGCGAGCGCTCGTCACCGTGCCGCTCGTGCTGCCGCCGGTCGTCGCCGGCGTGGCCCTGCTGACGGCCTTCGGACGCCAGGGCTTCATCGGCGGCCCGTTGCGCGACGCTTTCGGCGTCACCATCCCGTTCTCCGTCACGGCCGTCGTCCTGGCCCAGGTGTTCGTGGCGATGCCGTTCCTCGTCATCGCCGTCGAGGGCTCGTTCCGCACCGCCGATCCCACGCTCGACGAGGAGGCTGCCACCGCGGGCGCGAGCCGTTGGCAGACGTTCCTTCGCATCAATGTGCCGCTCGCCCTGCCGGGCATTCTCAGCGGGGCCGTTCTCGCCTGGGCCCGCGCGATCGGCGAGTTCGGCGCGACGATCACGTTCGCCGGCAACGCACCCGGCGTCACGCGGACCATGCCGCTGGAGATCTACACCGCCCTGCAGACCGACCCCGAGCCGGCGATCGCGCTCAGCATCGTGCTGCTGGCGCTCAGCATCGTCGTGCTCGCGGCGCTGCGCGAGAAGTGGCTGACCAATCCGTGGGAGTGATGAGGCCGGTACTCTGACCCCGTGGACAGCCTGCAGCCCGCCGCCCAAGCTCCGGACCGCAACCTCGCCCTCGACCTGGTGCGCGTCACGGAGGCCGGCGCCATGGCCGCCGGACGCTGGGTCGGCCGTGGCGACAAGAACGGAGCCGACGGTGTCGCCGTCAACGCGATGCGCACACTGATCAACACGGTGCAGATGAGCGGCGTGGTCGTCATCGGCGAGGGCGAGAAGGACCACGCCCCGATGCTGTACAACGGCGAGCAGGTCGGCGACGGCACCGGCCCTGAGTGCGACGTCGCGGTCGACCCGATCGACGGCACCACCCTTGCGGCCAAGAGCATGCCCAACGCCGTCTCGGTCATGGCCGTCGCGCCGCGCGGCTCCATGTACGACCCGTCGGCCGTCTTCTACATGGAGAAGCTCGTGGCCGGCCCGGAGGCCGCCGACGTCGTCGACATCCGCCTGCCCGTTGCGGAGAACATCTCCCTCGTGGCCAAGGCCAAGGGCGTCCAGGTCAGGGATGTCACCGTGTGCGTGCTCGACCGTCCGCGCCACGCCGACCTGGTCGACGAGATCCGCGCCACCGGCGCCCGCATCAAGTTCATCATGGACGGCGACGTGGCCGGCGCCATCACCGCGGCCCGTCCCGACACCGGCGTCGACCTCCTCGTCGGCGTGGGCGGCACCCCGGAGGGCATCATCACGGCCTGCGCGATGAAGTGCGTCGGCGGCATCATCCAGGGCCGGCTCTGGCCCACCGACGACGACGAGCGCCAGCGCGCGCTCGACGCCGGGCTCGCGCTCGACGTGGTGCTCGACACCGACGACCTCGTGCGCACCGACGACTGCTTCTTCGTCGCCACCGGGATCACCGACGGCGAGCTGATGGCAGGCGTCCGGTACGGAGCGGGCCGGGCGTACACCGAGTCCATCGTCATGCGCTCGCGCAGCGGCACCGTCCGCAAGATCATCAGCGAGCATCAGCTGCACAAGCTGAAGGCGTACTCGACCGTCGACTACGAGACGTGAGCGGCTCCGGAGAGCAGTTCGCCTCGCTGCCCTCGGGCATCGACCTCTGCTACGAGACGTTCGGCGACAAGGACGCCCCGCCCGTGTTGCTCATCATGGGGCTCGGCGGGCCGATGAACTGGTGGTCGACCGACTTCTGCGAGCGCCTGGCCGAGCGCGGATTCTTCGTCATCCGGTACGACAACCGGGACACCGGTCGCTCCACGAAGCTGCGCCAGCACCGGGTCACCAAGGGCGACATCGTCCGCACCGCGCTGAGACGCGGCCGCGCGCCGTACACGATCGGTGACCTCGCCGTCGACGCGATCGGGCTGCTCGACCACCTCGGACTCGAGCGAGTCCATGTCGTCGGGGTGTCGATGGGCGGGATGATCGGCCAGACCCTGGCGATCGACCACCGCGAGCGGGTGCTGTCGCTGACGTCGATCATGTCGACCACCGGACGTCGCAACGTCGGACGCAGCCATCCGAAGCTCCTTCCGATGCTCCTCGGCTCGGCCGGAAGCACCCGCGACTCCTACGCCGAACGCGCCATCCGGTCGGCGGAGGCGATCGCCTCGCCCGCCTACCCACCAACCCGGGAAGCGTCCCTGGCCCGCGCCCACGAGACCTACGACCGCGGCTGGAGCGCGAGCGGCGTGGCCCGGCACATGCTGGCGGTGCTCACCCAGCCCGACCGCACCCAGCGGCTGTCCGAGGTCGACCTGCCCGTCACCGTCATTCACGGCAGGAACGACCCGCTGGTGCACCGGTCCGGCGGACGCGCCACCGCACGAGCCGTCCGCGGCGCCGAGCATCTGGAGATCGAGGGCATGGGCCACGACCTCCCCGTGGAGCTCTACGACACCTTCATCGACGCCATCGCCAAGACGGCTGCGCGGGCCTGAGCCGTGCTCCGCAACCCGTTTCACCACGACGAAGACCCGGAGATCGTCAGGGCGCTGATCCGCGAGTTCCCGTGGGCGATCATCATCAGCACCCACGACGGCACGATGGTGGCCTCGCACTATCCCGTGCTGCTTGACGAGGATTCAGAGGACCTCGTGGTCGTGACCCACGTCGGCCGACCCGACGACAAGAACCACCGGTTCGACGGGTCCGAGGTGCTGCTGATCATTCAGGGACGACACGGCTACATCTCGCCCAGCTGGTACGCGCCCGGCACCACGCCCGCGCCGACCTGGAACTTCAGCGTCGTCCATGCCTACGGCGTGCCCGAGATCGTCGATCCGGAGGAGAACTTCCGCGTGCTCACCCGGCTCGTCGCGCACTTCGAGCAGCACGTCGATGACCCGATGTACCTCGACCCGGAGTTTGGGCGCCCCCTGTCCCGCGGCACCGTCGGCCTGCGCATCCCGATCACGCGGTTCCAGACCCAGATCAAGATGAGTCTCGACAAGGACCCGGTGAGCAGGCAGAACGTCATCGACGCGCTCCGGCGTCCCGGGCCCTACCAGGACCCCGCGCTCGCCGACGACATGGAGCGCGCCCGCGCCAGACGTGGTGACTAGCGATGGCCGATGACGAGGTCATCCTGCGGCGCCGATCCGACGGCGCCAACGAGCTGAGGGTCAACGGCGTGTTCGTCATGGACGACGTCGAGACGACGTCCGAGCGACGGCTGGCCCAGGTGGTGCTCGATCACGGCGCCCGCGACGTGCTGGTCGGCGGACTCGGGCTCGGCTTCACCGTTCGCACGTTGCTCGGAGACATGCGGGTGCGCCGGGTCGTCGTGGCCGAGCTGCATGCCGAGGTGGTGGCTTCCAATGCCGTGGACGACTCCAGGCTGGAGGTCTTCGTCGGAGACGTCCGCGACCTCATCGCTGCACAGGCTGATGCCTCGGCGGACGCGGTCCTGCTCGACGTCGACAACGGACCCGACCACCTCGTGCACGCCGACAACGCAGCGATCTACGAGGACGCCTTCCTCGCGCAGTGCGCGCGGGTGCTGCGACCGGGCGGCATGCTCGCGGTGTGGTCGATGGCCGACTCCGCCGCCCTGCGCGCCACGCTTGGTTCCCACCTCGTCGACGTCGTCGCCGAGCCCCTCCCGGTTCGCCTGCAGGGGCGCGACGAGGCCTACTGGGTCCTGAGCGGCCGAGTCAGTCGCTCGACCTCCCCCTGATCAGCATGAACAGGGGCGGCACCATCCAGGTGGCCCCGATGATCCCGAAGGTCATGGCCACGATGCCCGCGCCGTCGAAGGACAGTTCACGGAAGAAGATGGCACCCAACAGGAAGAGTGCGCCGCCCACGAGGAAGAACCAGAGGACCGGATTCATGCCGTCATGCTGCCACCAACGGGTCGCCGAGCCGGCGCTATCGTTCGTGACATGACCGAATACCGCATCGAGCGCGACACCATGGGCGAGATCAAGGTGCCTGCCGACGCCCTGTGGCGCGCGCAGACCCAGCGAGCCGTTGAGAACTTCCCCATCTCCGGCACTCCCATCGAGCCTGCCCAGATCAAGGCGCTCGCCCAGATCAAGTCCGCCTGCGCCAAGGCGAACGCCGAGCTCGGCATCCTTGAGCAGGACATGGCCGACGCCATCGTCATCGCCGCCGAGGAGGTCGCCAGTGGCGAGCACGACGGCCAGTTCCCGATCGACGTGTTCCAGACCGGGTCGGGCACGTCGAGCAACATGAACACCAACGAGGTGCTCGCCTCGCTGGCCACCAAGACGCTCGGCCGCGAGGTCCATCCCAACGACCACGTGAACGCGAGCCAGTCGTCGAACGACGTCTTCCCGACGTCGATCCACGTCGCCGCCACGGCCTCGGCCATGAACGAGCTCATCCCGGCACTCGACCACCTCGCCCAGTCACTCGAGGCGAAGTCCAAGGAGTTCGCGGAAGTCGTCAAGTCCGGCCGCACCCACCTGATGGACGCCACGCCGGTGACCCTCGGTCAGGAGTTCGGCGGCTACGCCGCACAGATCCGCCGTGGCATCGAGCGGATCGAAGCGTCGCTCCCCCGCACCGCCGAGGTGCCGCTCGGCGGCACCGCCGTCGGCACCGGCATCAACACCCCGGTCGGCTTCCCGCAGCGTGTCATCGAGCTGCTCGCCGAGGGCACCGGTCTTCCGGTCACCGAGGCGGTCGACCACTTCGAGGCGCAGGGCGCGCGCGACGGGCTCGTGGAGATGTCGGGCCAGCTGCGCACCATCGCCGTCAGCCTCACCAAGATCTGCAACGACCTGCGCTGGATGGGCTCCGGCCCGCGCACCGGCCTCGCCGAGATCAACCTGCCCGACCTGCAACCGGGCTCGAGCATCATGCCCGGCAAGGTCAACCCGGTGCTGCCGGAGGCGACGCTCATGGTCGCCGCGCAGGTCATCGGCAATGACGTCACCATCACCACCGCCGGGGCGTCCGGGTCGTTCGAGCTCAATGTGATGCTGCCGGTCATCGGCCGCAACCTGCTCGAGTCGATCCGCCTGCTCGGCAACGCGTCGCGGACGCTGGCCGATCGCTGCATCGACGGGATCACCGCCAACGAGGAGCGCTGCCGGGAGTTCGCCGAGTCGAGCCCGTCGGTGGTCACCCCGCTGAACCGCCACATCGGGTACGAGAACGCCGCCGCGATCGCCAAGAAGGCGGTCAAGGAGCGCAAGACCATCCGCCAGGTCGTGCTCGAGGAGGGTTATGTCGAACGCGGCGACATCTCCGAAGCCGACCTCGACGCCGCCCTCGACGTCATGTCGATGACGCACCCGTAGCGGCGCCCCGCTCTCGCGGGCGGGGACCTTCGTCTCACGACCGCCGCTCCCGAGGGAGGCTTCCCTCGCGAGCGGCTCAGTGGGAGCGGCGGGCGAGCTGGTAGCCGTCGACGTCCTCGACCAACGTGTAGGGCACGTCGTAGCGCTCCTCGGCATAGGTCACCGCGTCGCCGTGCGGCAAGCTGGAGCCGGAGCCGACGTCGAGCAGCACCCAGTCGGGAGTCGCGTTGCGCGGGGTGCCGATCCAGGTGACGTCGTGGTCCGTGACCAGGTACGACATGAGCCCGATGTCGGTGTCGACGCTCGTGTCGTCGGGAATCAGCGCGAGCACGTGCTCGGCCGCGTCGGCCCGCTCGGGACGGTCGAAGGTGTCGGGATCGGCCAGTGACGAGAGCGGCAGGCCCGTCGAGCCCACCTGCAGTGCCAGGGTGAACGCGACGGCCACCGCCGCTGCAGGACGCAGTTGAGGACGTCGGTTCATCGCATCGATCGCCGCGACGGCGACGATCACCATCAACAGGACCGAGTAGTGGAAGTCGATGCCCCAGTAGTACGGGTTGTCGCCGGCGAACCGCCAGGCGAACGTCGGCAGCACCAGCAGCGCCCAGGGTGAGGCGAGCGCGGCGAAGCCGCCCACCGCGAAGGTCATCACCACCGTGAGCAGCTTGCGCCCCGAGTCGTCGAGCACGGTCGGGAGCAGACCGCGGTCGCCTCCCACGGCGCTCGTGTAGGCGTACGTGCCCTCGGGGTTGAACGACGGGATGATCACGAGGACCACCAGCAGGAAGCCGACGCCGCCGGCCAGCGCCAGGAATACTCCGCGTCGACGCTCACCGGCCAGCCACAGCACCAAGCCGATGAGGGCGACGGTGAGGCCGAGATCCTCTTTGACCAGCAGCAACGGCAGCGACCAGGCGACCACATGCCCGTACCGCCGCTCGACGTACGCGGCGCCGGCCAGCGCGAGCAGCGGGACACCGAAGGCGACCTCGTGGAAGTTCGACTGCACGGCCGACTGCAGGCCGAACGACAGCCCGTACGCCACGGCGATCCCACCGCCGGCCCACCGGCCGAGGCGGCGCAGTCCGAGGGATGTGACGACGTACACCGAGACGGCGATCAGCACGGCCTGCACCACCAGCAGCGTCTGAGCCGCGGGAAACAGCCGGTACACCGGGGCGACCAGGGCGATGATCGGCGAGAAGTGGTCGCCGAGCAGATTGAAGTCCGGTCCCTTGATCGGGACGACCGGCGCCTGCAGGTGCGCGTAGCCGCGGATCGCCTGCTCGAAGATGGCGTTGTCGTAGGACGTCGGCTCGAAGCGGTCGAACCGCACCAGCGCCAGCGTCGTGTAGGCGGATCCGCAGAGCACCGCCCAGACGGCCGCGACTCCGCGGACTCGACCAGACGACACGGGCTGGGCCATCAGATCTGGGCCATCACTTCTGGGCCATCAGCCGTTGGTCAGGTTCTCGCCGGTCTGCGCGTCGAAGATGTGGATGGCTTCACGTGGCACGACGATCCGGGCAGTCATGCCCGCGCGCAGCTCCGAGCTGGCCGGAAGCTCAGCCACGACGAAGTTCTGGAACAGATCGAAGTCGAGGGCGTCCTCGATCTCGGTGAGCGTCTCCTCGACCTCCGGCTCGAGCTCGTAGCCGAGGTAGACCAGCTGGGTCTTGCCGCGCCACTCGACGTCGTCGATGCGCGTCGTGAACTCCACCCGGTCGCGAACCTCACGCCCCGCCGATGTGGTCGCGTCCTGGCAGAGCTCCGGACGAATACCGACGAGCACCATCGCGCGGTCGCCGAGGCGTTGCCTGAGCGTGTCGTCGAGCAGGATGCTGGCGAGCGGCATCACCAGCTGCTGTCCGGACAGCCGCGCCGGGACCAGGTTCATGGCCGGCACGCCGAGGAAGCCGGCCACGAAGAGATCGGCCGGCTGGTCGTAGAGCTCGCGCGGCGACCCGACCTGGTGGACGTACCCCTGGTGCATCACGGCGATCCGGTCGGCGAGCGTCAGGGCTTCGTGAACGTCGGACGTGGTGAAGATCGAGGTTCGCTGGCGCTCGGACTGCCACCGGGTGGTGACCGACCTGACGTGGGCCCGCACGCGGTCGTCCTGGGCCGTGAACGGCTCGTCGAACAGGTAGCCGAGGGCGTCGCGCACCAGGGATCGGCCGATGGCGACACGCTGCCTCTGGCTGTCGTCGAGCTCGGCCGGCTTGAGCTCGAGCAGCTGGCTGAGGGCCAGGAACTCCGCGACCTCCTCGACCCGGTCGTCGATCGAGTTGTCGTCGTCGCGACCGCGACGCAACCGGGCGGCGAAGGCCAGGTTGTCGTACACGTCGAGGTGGGGGTGCAGCTCGAAGTCGGAGAACACCATCGCGATGTCGCGCTGACGTGGGCCGACGGCGTTGACCACGGCACCGTCGATGACGACGTCGCCGTCGGTGTGGTCGTCGAGTCCCACGATGACCCGCATCAACGCGCTTTTGCCCGAACCGTGCGGGCCGCAGACCGCGAGTCGGTCACCTGACGGGACGGACAGGCTGACGTCGTCGAGCAGGCGACGTCCGTCCGGTGCGTCGAGACTGACGTGGCGGACCTCGATGGTGGTCATCAGTACGTCCTTCCCAGAAGTCGAATGGTCCGGCGCGGCAGGGCGAGCAGCACGAGGACGGCCGGAACGAGCCAGAGGAGCCCGGTGGCCGCCACCGCGGCCGACGGCCGCTCGAGCTGGTCGGCCGCCAGCAACAGCGTGGCAGGGAGCGTTCGCGACTCGTCGCCGGCCGCCAGCGTCGCGCCGATGACAGCGTCGTTGCCGGCGGCGATGAACGTGATGAGCGTGATGGTGAGCAGCGAGGGGAACACCATGCGCAGCCAGAACGCGCGGAGCGACTGGACGCGGGTCGCTCCGTCGGCGCGCACGGAGTCGCGCAGCGACCAGGGGAGCTCGCGCATCAGGGTGACGCACAGCCACATCGCGAGGGGCAGCGTGATCAACAGGGTCGGGACGGCCAGGACGAAGCGGGAGCCGAAGATCCCGAACGTCCGCAGCTGGTCACCGAGGGGGCCGGTCAGGGCGACGAGCGGGGCCAGCAGCACCGCCAGGACGGCGAAGTACACGGCACGACGACCGCGCACCCGGCGTCTGACCAGCGCGTAGGCGGCCGGCGCCGCGAGCATCATGGACACGGCGGTGGCGATCAGGGCCACCATGGCGGAGGTCGCGGCGGCCTGCCGGACGGTGTCGCTGCGGAGCACGTCCTCGAACACGGACCACCGGACGTCGCCGGGCAGCAGCGACTGGGTGGTGGCCGCCTCGGCCGACGTGGCGAGCGTGAACGTCCAGAGCAGGGGCAGGAACGTGAAGATCGCCAGCACCTCCACGCCCAGGACCGCCCACATCGACAGCCGGCGGCGTGAGTCGGCCATCAGGACGCCGACGACGCTCGTGAGCATCAGCACGATGGCCACCGCGAACCAGACCCATCGGTCTCGACCGGGAACCCGTAGGATGCCGTAGTTCGCGACGCCGAAACCGAGGAGGAAGGCGGTGGTGGCGGCGTACGCGCGGGATCGGATGGACGGCCTCACAGGACCCTCCTCACCCGAAGGAGCAGCACCAGCAGGACCCCGAGAAGGCCCACGAGCGCCAGCAGCACGACCGACATCGCGGCGCCGAGCCCGATCTCGAACGACGTGAACGTGGTGTCCCAGAGCAGCAGCGGGGCAGTGCGAAGCCGGGGCAATGACGGCTCAGCCAGGATCGGCGCCTCGAACGCACGGAAGGCGTCGAGGGCGCGGTAGACCACGGCCACCGCGACAGCCGGTGCCGCAGCAGGGAGCACGATCCTGGTCAGCCGCTGTCGTGCCGTGGCACCGTCGGCGACAGCGGACTCCAGCAGGGCCGGCGGCACGCGCGTCAGGCCGGCGAGCAGGATGAGAGTGGTGATGCCGGTGCCCCGCCAGACCTCACCGGCGGCGACCGAGGCGAGGGTGGCGACCTGGCCGTCGCCGCTATAGCTGAACCACACCGGCGCGAACCCGGCGGTGATCCCCTCGCGCCAGACGAACGCAGTGACGGTGGCCATCAGCGCGAACGGCACGAGCACCAGGATCCGGGTGTACGGAGCGATGATCGTGATGCGCCGCAGGGCGGCCGCGAACCCGGCCGCGAGCAGCAGCTGGAGGACGACCACGACGGCGACGAACACGAGCGTGAGGGCCACCGCGACCCACCAGTCGATGCTGGTGACGACCTCGACGTAGTTGTCGGCGCCGACGAACGCCTTGTCGTCCGGTGTGGTCAACGACTCCGTGTACAGCGACGTGCGGATCGCTCGCCCGAGCGGCCACAGGGTCACGACGGCCAGCACGAGGACGGCCGGTGCGACCATCCCCCAGCCGCCCTTGAGCGCGTGGCGGCGAGCGACGTGTGACGTCATCGCAGACCTCCCCCGACCAGGTTGGTCACCGCTCGCTGGGACTCCTCGGGCGTGGTCGAGGGGCTCACGCCGGTGATCGGCAACCACGTGTCGCGCAGCGCCGCCCGGACGCGCTGCCAGTACGGCGTGGAGGGGACGTTGAGGCCGGACTTGACCGCTGCGAGCGAGACCCCGCTGGATGCGACGGCCTCCTTGACCTCGTCCGCCTCGTAGACGGATTCCCGCGCCGCGCCGTGGCCCGACCCGATCATCAGCTTCTGCTGCGACTCCGCGGACGCGAGGCAGGAGACGGCGGCGTACGCGAGACCGGGGTCGGCCGTGTCGTCGGGCACGGCCAGGGAGACACCGGCCAGCGGTGCGACGCTGTCGCCCTCGACCACCGGGTACGGCACAGCCCTCATGTCGGGCACGATCGAGGAGAGGACCGGATCGGTGACCACCGCGCTGCTCGCGAGCAGGAAGCCACCGCGGGCACCGGCGAAGTCCGATCGGGCGGCCGGGGACGGACCGGGCCCGATGCCGGCGCCCGCATAGAACTGCACGATGCCGGCCGCCACGCGTCCGGCGTCCGAGGCGAGGCCGATCTTCGGCTCACGCCCCGCACCCTCCAGGATCGAGCCGCCGGAGGCGCTGACGAGCGTCCGCACCCAGTCGCTGAGCCCGGAGCCGTCGACGTCGTCGATCTGGAGCGTGGTACCGAGGCGTTCGGCGCCGGCCAGGAGGTCGTCCCAGCTGATCGGCTTGGTGGTGTCGAGTCCGGCCCGTTCGGCGGCGGTGCCGCGATACCAGAGCACCTGGGGGTCGAGCCACCACGGCGCCGCCACGAGCTGGTCGTCCAGGCTGGCGGCCTCGAGTGCCTTCGACAGCGCGCCGTCGCTCACCGCCTGTTCGACCTCGTCCGGTATCGGGGCGAGGTAGCCGGCGGCGGCGATCTCGGCCGTCAGGGAGGTGTCGAGGCTCAGGATGTCGATCGAGGGGTCGCCGGCGGATAGCCGGCGCACGATCTCGGTACGTCGCTGGTCGATTCCGGGCGGAAGCAGTTCGATCTCGATGCTGTATGACCCGTCGGCACTGCACGTCTCGGCGAGTGAACGAGCGTCGACGCGATCAGGCACCACCCACCAGCGCAGGACGCCGGGCGAGTCGGATCGGGAGGCGCCACAGCCGGCCACGGCCAGCGACGCCAGAACGAGAGCGGCGCCGACGACTCCCCTCCTGTTCACGGGCGCAACTCTGCCACAGCACAGGTGCCCCGCTGGCGAAAGTCAGAGCGTGATGTCCTCGAGCATTTCGGTGACCAGCGCGGCCACCGGGGAGCGCTCGGACCGGGTGAGCGTGACATGGGCGAACAGCGGGTGCCCCTTGAGCTTCTCGACCACCGCGACCACACCGTCGTGCCGACCGACCCGCAGGTTGTCGCGCTGCGCGATGTCGTGCGTGAGCACGACCTTCGAGTTGGCGCCGATGCGTGACAGCACGGTGAGCAGCACGTTGCGCTCGAGCGACTGCGCCTCGTCGACAATGACGAAGGAGTCGTGCAGCGAGCGTCCGCGGATGTGGGTGAGCGGCAGCACCTCGAGCATCCCGCGATCGAGGATCTCCTCGACGACGGGCGAAGACGTGACGGCGCCGAGGGTGTCGAACACCGCCTGGGCCCAGGGACCCATCTTCTCGGACTCGCTGCCCGGCAGGTAGCCGAGCTCCTGGCCGCCGACGGCGTACAGCGGGCGGAACACGACGACCTTCTTGTGCTGACGCCGCTCCATGACGGCCTCGAGTCCGGCGCAGATCGCCAGCGCCGACTTGCCGGTGCCGGCACGGCCACCGAGCGAGACGATGCCGACCTCGGGATCGAGCAGGAGGTCGAGCGCGACACGCTGCTCGGCCGAGCGTCCGTGGATGCCGAAGGCGTCGCGGTCGCCGCGCACGAGCTGGACGTGCTTGTCGGCCGTCACCCGACCGAGCCCGCTGCCCTTGTCGGAGACGAGCACCAGTCCGGTGTGGCACGGCAGGTCCCGCGCCTCGGGGAGGTCGAGCTCACCGGCTTCGTAAAGGGTGTCGAGGTCGGCGCTGTCGACGTCGATCTCGCTCATCCCGGTCCACCCGGACTCCAGGGCGAGCTCGGCGCGGTACTCCTCGGCGGTGAGGCCCACGGCCGACGCCTTGACCCGCATCGGCAGATCCTTCGAGACGAGCGTGACGTCGTGCCCCTCGTTGGCGAGGTTGCGCGCCACCGACAGGATGCGGGTGTCGTTGTCGCCGAGCCGGAATCCCGCGGGTAGCGACTCGGGGTCGGTGTGGTTGAGCTCAACCCGGATGGTGCCTCCCTCGTCGCCGATCGGGAGCGGAGCGTCGAGCGTGCCGTGCTGGACGCGGAGGTCGTCGAGGAACCGCAGGGCCGTGCGCGCGAAGTAACCGAGCTCGGGATGGTGCCGCTTGGCCTCCAGCTCCGTGATCACGACCACGGGGATGACGACCTCGTGCTCGTGGAACCGGGTGACCGCCGCGGGGTCCGCCAGCAGGACACTGGTGTCCAGGACGAAGGTGTGGCAGGTGCCTTCGGTGCTGCTGTTCTGCTGGCCGGCTCGGGGACTCGTGCTCGCGCTCTTCTTCACAGCCACGGCTGTCTCCTCGGTGAGCCCGCGCGCCTCCTGCGCCGGCCCTTAGTCGTCGGTGCGAGTGGGGCGGCTGGGCTCAGGGGCGAGCATCAACACAGTTCGACGCTACGTCCGGCGGGTCCGTTCAACAGGCACGACACGCCCGTTCCCGTGTGACGGATGGGACGAGCGGGATCGTCAGGTGCCGAAGCGACGCTCGCGGGAGGCGTAGGAACGCATCGCACGCAACAGGTCGACCCGCCGGAACGCCGGCCACAACGCGTCGCAGAAGTAGAACTCGGAGTGGACGCTCTGCCACAGCAGGAATCCCGACAGTCGCTGTTCCCCCGACGTGCGGATGACGAGGTCCGGGTCGGGCTGCCCCTTGGTGTAGAGGTGCTCGGCGATGTGGTCGACCTCGAGGGTGCCTGCGACGTCGGCCAGGTCGTACCCCTCGGCGGCCTTCTCCAGGAGCAGCGAGCGCATGGCGTCGGTGAGCTCCTGACGTCCGCCGTAGCCGACGCACACGTTCACCCGCATGCCGTCGACGGCGGCCGTGCCGTCGGCCGCCCGCTTCATCCGTCCGGCCGACTCCGTGGGGAGCAGGTCGAGGCTGCCCATCAGCGTCAGCCGCCAGCGCCCGTCTTCCGCGAGCCGGTCGATCAGCTTCTCGACGGCGTCGAGGATGCTCCCCAGCTCGGCCGCCGGACGCTGCAGGTTGTCGGTGGAGAGCACCCAGAACGTCACGGTGCCGACGCCGAGCTCGTGGCACCACTCCAGAAACTCGTCGACCTTCGCGGCGCCGGCCTGGTAGCCGCTCTCGAGGTCCTGCCGGGCGTCCTTCGCCCATCGGCGGTTGCCGTCGATGATCGCGCCCACGTGGCGCGGAAGACGGTCGTGATCGAGGCGACGCAGCAGCCGGCGCTCGTAGGCACCGTAGAGAAGGTCGCTGACGTTCATGCCGCTAATCTCATCACATGACGAACCACGGCCCCGAGACGCTGAGAGAGGAGGCGTCCGAGGCCATCCGCGAGACCGTCAACGAGATCAAACCCAAGCTCCGCGGCTGGCTGCATGCCGCCACCTGGCCGCTCGCGTTCTTCTCCTTCCTGGTTCTCCTCGTGCTCTCCGACAGCGTGCTCGTCCGCGCCGGCGCCGCCGTGTTCATGTTCAGCGCGCTGGCCTTGTTCGGCGTGAGCGCCGTCTACCACACTGGCCGGTGGAGCGACCGCGCCAAGAGGATCTGGAAGCGCGCCGACCACGCCACCATCTTCGTGCTCATCGCCGGGTCGTACACACCGTTCTCCCTGATGCTGCTCTCGACCGCGCATGCGGTGCTCCTGCTCTCGGTGGTGTGGGGCGGCGCCCTCCTCGGCGTGCTCTTCCGGATCTTCTGGGTGGGTGCGCCGCGCTGGCTCTACGTGCCGCTGTACCTCGCGCTCGGCTGGGCCGCGGTGTTCTACTTCCCCGAGTTCGCCCGCGAGGCACCGACGGCCGTCATGGTGCTCCTGATCGTCGGCGGCGGGCTGTACACGCTGGGTGCCCTGGTCTACGGCTTCAAGAAGCCCGACCCGTGGCCCACGTGGTACGGCTTCCACGAGGTGTTCCACACGCTCACGATCGCGGCGTTCATCGTGCACTACATCGGCGTCAGCCTGCTCGCCTACTCGCGCTAGTGCTGCGTGAGGCTGCAAGGATGACGCCATGAGGATCAGGGAAACGTTCACGTATCCGAACACCGACGTCGAGTCCGTGTACGCCCTGGTCATCGACCAGACGTTCCGTGAGGAGGCCGTGGCCGTCGTCGGCGGCAGTGACGTCGACGTCACCATCGAGCCGTCAGGTGACGGTCACACCGTGACGGTCATCCAGACGCAGCCGGCCAAGGTGCCCGACTCCATCAAGAAGTTCATCGGCGACTCGGTGAAGGTGAAGCAGACCGAGACCTGGAAGGGCCCCGACGGCACCGGCAAACGGGCCGCGGACATCAGGTTCACCGTCATCGGTCAGCCGGCGGACATGCAGGCCCGTGCGGAGCTCTCCGGCGACGGTGACGTCTCCTTCGTCGTCGAGGGTGAGGTGAAGGTGAACGTCCCGTTCATCGGCCGGAAGATCGAGCCCGAGATCGCCAGGATCATCGCCGCCTCTCTCCGCAGCGACGTCGAGCAGGGCATCAAGCGGCTCAGCTGAGCAGCTCCAGCACCGCGTCGACCTCCTGGGTGGCGAACCAGGCGAGGTCGCCGCTGCCGTCCACGTCGACGTGCAGGGCTACGACCTGGTCGAACGTGACCGACTGGTCGTCGCCGGGGTCCGCGGCGTCGACCTCCGCCACCACGACGACCGATCCCGATGCGGATGCCGCCACCAGGGCAGCGAACTCGTCCTCCTCGCCGTCGCTGGCCGCCGAGAACGCCGGGAGTGTGACCGTCTGACCGTCACGGAGCGAGCGGAGGGACGCCGGGCCGGCAGCGAGGTAGAGCCTCATGGACGCGGCGTCACGCCTTGCCCGGCCGCTGGCGTCCGCGCGGTGCGCGGCTACGGCGCGTCCCCACCGTCTCGACGAGCTCGGCCAGGGCTTCGTCGATGCACTGGGCCAGCACGTCGGCGTCCGGCACGGCGTCGCGGTCGGCGACCAGTCCGTAGAACACCTTGCCGTGGTACGACGTGACGCCGATCGACACCGCCCGGTTCTCGCTCAACGGGATGCACGGGTAGACCTCCGCCACGGCTTCACCGGCCATGTAGACGGGCTCCTGCGGGCCGGGCACGTTGGTGATGACGATCTGGTGTCCGCGGCCGGCCTCGGCGTCGGCCACCCGCGCGCCCACGGCGTGGAAGGTTGACGTGGCGAATCCGGGGAGGTTGGCCAGCTTGTTGGCGGCGACGGCCGACCCGGTCTCGCGATGGTCCTTGAGGGCGTACGAGACCTGGTGCAGTCGCACGACCGGGTTGGACTCCCCCACCGGCAGCGACAACAGGTGGCCACGCACCTTCGACCCGAGCGACGTCGGCAGGCCGTCGTCGGAGACGACCGACATCGGCACCATGGCACGGAAGCTCGTCTTGGCGGTGACCTGCTCGGCGCGGGTGAGCATCCAGCCGCGGATGCCCCCGGCGATGGCGGCCAGGATGACGTCGTTGACGGTGCCGCCGTGCTCCTCACGCACCGTGCGATAGTCCTCGAGGTCGGTGGCCAACGATGCGAACCGTCGGTGACGGGAGAGCTCGGCGGACAGCACGCCACGGGCCGGCGGCGACGACCCGCCGATGATGGGCAGTCGTCGCACGAATCGTCCGACCTGGTGCTCGGTGATACGCAGCGCCTCACCGGGGCGTCGGACGTTGCGGTCGAGGGTGGCTGCCACCAGGTTGAGACCGCTCGGCTCCGGCCGGGGAACCCATTCCTCGTGCGGTATGTGCCGCTCGTGGTCCGTCTCCTCGAGGAGCACCTGGGCCAGATCGACGGTCTCAGACCCGTCGACCAGGGCTTGGTGAGCCTTGAACAGCAGCGCCACGGCATCCTTCTCCAGGCCCTCGATGAGGTAGAGCTCCCAGAGCGGGCGGTCGAGATCGAGCCGGCGGGCGATGAGCCGGCCGACGAGCTCGTGGAGGGAATGACGCGTGCCGGGCTTGGGCAGGGCCGAGCGCCGTACGTGCAGCGAGATGTCGAAGACCTCGTCGTCGACCCAGACGGGTGTGCTGAGTGCGCCGGGGACGTTGCGCGGAACCTGGCGGTAGCGCGGGACGATGTCGAGACGCTCGTTGATGACCTGGATGAGCCGGTCGTAGCTGAGAGCCGGATCGTTCGGCTCGAGAATTGCCAGCGAGGCGATCTGGCGCGGCTCGGTGGGTGCGTCCTGGGTGAGGAACATCGCGTCCAGAGGGCTCAACCGTTCCATGACCCTCCTCAACCGGACACGGACGAAGGTACCACCGGCGCAAGAGAGGCTGCGATGTCGTCCAGCGCGGCGACGAACGGCGAGGACGGAGCCACGACGCGGGGTAGCTGACCTCGCATGACGGCGAGGTCGAGCGCCGGGACGTCGGCCGGGATGAAGGCCGCAGGCTCGATGCCGGTGAGGCGGGTGAGGGTGCTCGCCACGTCGCGCTCGGACCAACCCAGCGTCGGACGCACGAGGTTGACGACGACCGTCGGTTCGGTCTCGACGACGTCGGGCAGGTCCAGCAGCGCCCGGACCAGTCGGGAGAGGCCGACCGGGTCGGCACGTCCCACGACGAGCACGGCGTCGGACGTCGACAGCAGGTGTCGCGTCACCTGGTTCCGTCCGGCCCCCGGGGCGCCCTCGCCCGGCTCGAGGGGGGACGCTGCATCGGCGACGATCACCTCGGTCTCGGTCCGCAGTCGTCTCAGCACCAGCTCGAGCGCACCGGGACGCACCTGCGGCCACATGTCCGCACGAGGGATGCCGCTGAGCAGACGGAGTCCGGCCTCGACGTCGAGGAGGTGACGGGCGACCTCGTCGGCGCGTCCCTGGTTGGCAGCCCGACACGCGGCCATCAGCCCGCTCACCTCGTCGAGCATCGCGAGCATCTGCGCGATGGACCCTCCATACGTGTCGGCATCGACGAGCACCGTGTCGTGGCCGTGGTGGGCGAACGACGCCGACAGTGATGCCGCGACGGTGCTCCTGCCCGGCGCACCCGATGGTCCCCACACGGCGATCGTCCTGGCGGTGGCACGGTCGTCGTCGGGCTCGTGGCCCGTCGGGCGGCCGGCGTCGATCACGGCGTGCTCGACCGTGCCGGGATGCGTCCGCACCGCGATGCCGAGCGCCCGGCACCGCTCCTCGTCGCCGAGCCCGATGACGCGTACGCCGGCTCGCTCGAGGCGGAAGACGGCGTCGGCGTCCAGCCCCGGGAGCTCGGTGGCAACCAGCGCGGCGTCCGCGGCAGCGCTCGGCGCGACGGCCAGCAGCTCGGCGACGTCGACGCAGCGGCGCGCGAGATGCATCACCGACGAGGCCTCGATCTCGCGGAGGACGTCCGACTCCCAGGTGGATCCGCCGGCCGCCACCACGACGGTGCTCACGGGCGACGTGGTCATGAGACCCGGACCACGGTCACGTGGCCGGCCGCGACGGTGCTGACGACCGACCCGCTGAGCTCGGCCTCCGACACGTCGACGAGCACCGTGCGCGACAGCGCGCCGCGCACCGATGCGGAAGCGCCGCTGGAGACGACCCGCACGTCGCGAAGCACCCGCACAGCCTTCTGACCTGCGTCGTCGCCAGGTCCGGGCCCGACCCAGACGTCGACCCGGTCGCCCCGTTGCAGATCCGTGGGCGCTGCACCCGCGGTGACGGTGAGCGGCAGCTCGGTGACGCCGCCGCTGCGACGGCTCTCCAGCACCTCTCGGCTCACCAGGGCGCCGTCGCCGACATCGCGAGCCCAGACCAGGTCGTCGAGCCGCGCGGGCATCGTGGCGTCGGTGGGCACGAGATCGCGGGCGGCATCCTCGGGGATGTGGGCCTCCGCCCGGACGAGGTCGGAGCGCTTCACCGGATCGCCGGCCTGCACGTCCGACCTCACCGCCCAGTAGCCGGTTGAGCTGCTCGCCGCCGTCACGGCGGCTGCACCCAGGACCGTCGACAGCAGCACCAGCAGCACCCCCAGTATCAGCCGCGGATCTCGCCACGGTCGGTGGTCGAGTCGTGCGGTGCGTGCTCGGCTCTGCTTGGTCATGGCCCCCCGAATGGTCATGCTCCGTTTCTACTGGTCGACCTCGCACGACGTCCAGACCGGTCCGAGTTGTCCACAAGTGGGCCGACGACTGAGGTGGGCACTGACACGGGAGCGTGGAAAACTGACGACATGTCCGCAGACGCACCGCGTTTCCTGACGCTCGCCGATGTCGCCGAGATTCTCAACGTCACGAGCCGGCAGGTCTATGCCCTGGTCCGCACGGGCGACCTGCGCGGCATCCAGATCGGCGGTCGCGGTCAGTGGCGGGTCGAAGACGTCGAGCTGGAGGACTACATCCAGCGTCAGTACGACCGCACCGACCAGGCTTCGGCCGATCCCGCCGCGGATGCGGCATCAGCCAACAGGGGCGTCAGGTCCCGCTGAGCGTCAGCGCCGCGATGGCTGCGAACGGCACCGTGCGGGTCCGACCCGCGCCTGACCTCATGGTCACGAAGTCACGTCCCACCACGTCGACCGTGCCGTCGACGGCCATGCCGTCGGTGCGGGTGAGCAAAGTACGGTCGCCGTCGTCCCTGGCGGCACGCAGCACGTGACCCCACCCGAGGCGTGACGTCACGGCGGTGGGGGCGGACGCGCGTCGCTCGCTCGCGATGACCTCGAGCACGGCCGCTCGGGCCACCACGTGCTCGGCCCGCCCGGACACCAGGTGCACGACGCGGTCGTTGGCGAGCCGCGCCTCACCCTCGACCCGTCCGAGCCCGGTCACCTCCAGCACGACGTGGCCTCCGAGGAGGTCCCGCCAGGAGGTTTCAGCCCATGCGCCGTCGCGCAGCTCGGTGACGAGCGCATCTCGCTCCTCGAGCTCCAGGTCGGCGGCCTGACCCTCCAGGTCGGCGAACAGTCGATCCCAGCGCACATCGGCAGGCTAACCGACCTGTGCAGAACGGATTGACACTCACCACTGAACGCTCTTTGATGTCATCAAACGTCACCAAACGTCACTATCGGGGGATAGAGCATGGGGTGGTTAGGCGACCAGATCGCGGCTCTGAACGGAGACGACTTCCCGGCCGCCGTGCTGGCCGTGGTCTCGCTCCTGACGGTCGGCGTGGCCTCGTGGGCGCTGCTGATCCTCTACCTCGCCTGGAGTCCCGCACTCCGCGGCTTGGCGCTCGCCCTGACTCCGCGCATCCTGCACGGCGTGGTGCTGGCGGGCGTGGCGGCAACACTCAACGTCCCCGCCGCGCATGCGGACGATCGCGGGGTCGACGGGCTTCGTCTGCCGGACCGGCCGACGGTCGTCGGCACGGCGAGACCCCCGACGAATCATCTGGTCGTCGTGCGGCCCGGAGACACCTTGTGGTCGATCGCGCGGGCACGCCTCGGTCCCGACGCCGACGTCGCCGGCACGGCCCGGGCATGCGATCGCTGGTACCACGCGAACCGCGACGTCATCGGCGACGACCCCGACCTGATCCAGCCGGGTCAACGACTCACCGCACCTTCGGAGGACCACTCATGAGAACCGCCACCGCCCTGCACGTCCTGCCGGTCGTGCCCACGTTCGATCGGCCCGTCGAGCCTGCACCGGGCCAGATACCCCTCCCCTTCGCCGGTGTGCGGCCCGTTCTGCCGGCGCCGATCGAGCGGGCGACCACCGACGAGGTCGGACATCCGCTCCGGCAGCGCGCCGCCCACTTCATGCAGGCCCTGGTCGAGGTGCTCTCCGGCGAACGGGCGCCACGACAGATGGCGGCCTGGATGGCCCCCGACGTGTACGACCAGCTCCATGCTCGCCTGGCAGCACGGGCCCGCGCACCGCGGCGGGCCGGCGTCGGAGGAACGGCACGCATCGCGTCCGTGCACGTGTCGATGATCAACGACGAGACGGCCGAGATCGCCGGCCGCATGGTGCATCGCGGACGCTCCCGAGCGCTGGCTGTGCGGCTGGAGCTGCAGACGTCACACCGCGGCCAGAAGAGCTGGCGCTGCACGGCGCTCGTGTGGGCGTGAGTCAGTCGCCGCGTGTCACCCGGGCGCCCTCGTCGTCGAACTCGATGTTGCTGAAGTTGACCGGACGAGCCGCGTTGGCCAGGGCAGTCACCATCGCCGTGCCCAGGGGCCCGGCCCGGTCGAACACCTCGACCGTGCCCACCGCGATGCCGTCGACCTCCACCCGGTCGGTCGCTGACAGACCGATCTCGCGGCCGACGGGTGGCCGGGCGAGGGCGAGGGTGATGTCGGTGTTGATGTACTGCACGCCCTCGGTCCCCCAGTTCACGACCATGCTGGTCGCGTCGGCGACACTGGCCACCGACTGGAACGGCGTCCCCTTCTCGCCGTCAACCACGGGGAGGCCCGCCTGCCAGGTCTGCTTGCGGCTGGCGTTCTGATGGTCGGGGAACGACTGCGACCAGGGTGCCTCGCTGGCGAAGAACGGCACCCGCGGCTCCTCGCTCGGCGGCACCAGGTCTTCCGGCGGCGACTGCGGGTGGTCGTCCGGAGTCCACACGGCTCCGCTCGGCGACTGCGTCGGCAGCAGGAAGATGCAGCTGGCGCGGGCGACTCGTTCCCCGTCCTGGAGGAGGGACGCGTCGATCAGGCAGAGGCGACGGCCCTCCCGGACGACCTCGGTCGTCATCGTGCACGGCGCCATCCTGGCCGGCTGGAACAGGTCGACGGTGTAGCGCGCCGCGTGCAGGTCGTCTCGCCCGAGCTCCCCCAGCCGCATCTCGAGAGCGCGTGCCAGCGCACCGCTCGTGGCGACGCCGTGCATCTGGTCGGCGCTCCACATGCTGCGGGCGATGTGCGTGGGGACGAGCTGGTCGCCCTCGAGGGTGAACATGGCCAGGGACATGGGCCAAGCGTGTCAGGTGGCTCGAGAATCCCGTGTGCCGGTGGTCAGCTCTTGAACAAGCTGGTGACCGAACCGTCCTCGAACACCGCGGCCGTGGCCTGCGCCAGCAGGGGCGCGATGGACAGCACGGTGAGCTTGTCGAAGTGCTTACCGTCGTCGATCGGCAACGTGTTGGTGACGATGATCTCGCAGGCCGTCGAGTTCTTGAGCCGGTCGATCGCCGGACCCGAGAAGACCGCGTGGGTGGCCACGATGACCACATCCTCCGCGCCGTCGGCCATCAGGGAGTCGGCGGCCTGCACGATGGTGCCGCCGGTGTCGATGAGGTCGTCGACGAGGATGCACGTGCGGCCCTCGACCTCGCCCACGACACGGTTGGCCACCGACTCGTTGGGCTTGCGCGGGTCGCGGGTCTTGTGGATGAACGCCAGCGGCGCACCGGCGAGCGCGTTCGCCCACGACTCGGCCACCTTGATGCGGCCCGCGTCGGGCGAGACGACCGTCAGGTCGCGCTTGCCGTAGCGGCGCTTCACGTGCCGGGTCAGGATCGGCATCGCCAGCAGGTGGTCGACCGGGCCGTCGAAGAAGCCCTGGATCTGCGCGGTGTGCAGGTCCACGGTCATGAGGCGGTCTGCGCCGGCGGAGAGGAACAGGTCGGCCATCAGGCGCGCCGATATGGGCTCACGCCCGAGGTGCTTCTTGTCCTGTCGCGCGTACCCGTAGAACGGCAGGATCACCGTGATGCGCTTGGCCGACGCCCGCTTGAGCGCGTCGATCATGATGAGCTGCTCCATGATCGCGTCGTTGATCGGGGCGCTGTGGCTCTGCATGACGAACGCGTCGCATCCGCGCACGGACTCGTCGAAGCGGATGTAGATCTCACCGTTGGCGAAGTCGTACGCCGTGGTCGGCACGAGATCGATCTCGAGGAGGTTCGCCACCTCCTCGGCCAGCACGGGATGGGCGCGACCGGAGAAGAGCATGATCTTCTTCGTCGGCGTGTGCTTGAGCAGGCTACTCACCTGTGTCGTCTTCCTTGTCGTCTGATGCCGCCTCCGCGGCGGGTGCGTTGGCAGCTGCCTCGGCTGACGGGGTGCCGGACCGCTTCTCCTGCACCCACCCTTCCATGGTCCTCTGTGGGCCGGCACTGGTCGCCAGTGCCCCCGGCGGGACGTCGTCGCGCACGATGGTGCCGCCGCCGGTGTACGCGCCGTCGCCGATGGTGACGGGAGCGACGAAGACGTTGTTCGAGCCGGTGCGCGCCTCCTTGCCGACGGTGGTGCGGTGCTTCTCGACGCCGTCGTAGTTGGCCACGATCGTTCCGGCGCCGATGTTCGAGCCCTCGCCGATCTCGGCGTCGCCGACGTAGGAGAGATGCGGCACCTTGGCGCCGGCGCCGATCTGCGCGTTCTTGGTCTCGACGAAGGCGCCGATCTTGGCCGCATCGCCGAGCTCGGTGCCGACCCTCAGGTAGGAGAACGGGCCCACCGTGGCGCCTGCGCCGATGACGACGTCGGCTCCGTGGGTGCGCACCACCGAGGCGTCGGCTCCGACCTCGACGTTGCGGAGCGTGGTGTCCGGACCGATGGTGGCGCCGGACTCGACCACGGTCGCGCCCAGCAGCTGGGTGCCGGGCAGCAGCGTGACGTCGGTGGCGAGGGTGACGGCGGAGTCGATCCAGGTGGTGTCGGGATCGATGATCGTGACGCCCTCGCGCATCCAGTGCTGGGTGAGCCGTCGGTTGAGCTCGCGACCGAGCCGCGCCAGCTGGGTCCGGTCGTTGACACCCTCGGTCTGCCAGACGTCCTCCAGCACGTGCGCTCCGACGGGCAGCCCGTCGGCGACGGCGCGACCGACGATGTCGGTGAGATACAGCTCGCCTTGCGCGTTCTGGGTGTCCAGCTGGGCGACGGCGTCGGCCAGGAAGTCCGCCTCGACGGCGAGGATGCCGCTGTTGACCTCGCGGATCGCGCGTTCGGCCTCGTCGGCGTCGCCGTCCTCACGGATGGCCGTGATGGCCGAGGATTCGTCTCGCACGATGCGGCCGTACCCACTCGGGTCGTCGAGCTCGGCCGACAGGATCGTGACGACCTGGCCGGCGGCGCGGTGGTCGTCGAGCAGCTCACCGAGCGTCTGCGGGGTCAGGAGCGGCACGTCGCCGTAGGTGATCAGCACGGTGCCCTCGGGACGCGATCCCAGCGCTTCGAGCGCCACCTGGACGGCGTGACCGGTACCCCGCTGGTCCTCCTGGACGGCCAGCACGACGTCCGGATCGATCTCCGAGATGGCCGCCGACACCTGGTCGCGGTCGTGGCCGATGACGGCGACGGTGCGCGCGACTCCGGCCTCGCGGACGGCGATCAGCGAGTAGGCGATCATGCTGCGTCCGCCGAGCTCGTGCAGGACCTTGGCGCGCCTGGATCGCATGCGCGTGCCCGCGCCTGCCGCGAGGACGATGGCGGTGACCTGTTCGCTCACTGCTCTCCTTCGAGTGGTGCGCGCTGATGGTTCCGCGTCCAGTATTGCCGATGCCGGCCGCCCGACGGAGCGAGCCGACCTGTCGGCGGCACCACGGCGTAGCCCGTTCGGGCTATGTCTGGGTCGGTCCCTCGCGGCGTAGCATCCGATCAAGCAGCCCATCGGGGATCGCGGAAGGCGCACGATGGTTGATGCGGAGCCGGAGACGGACTCCGAGCAAAAGCGGCGTCGACGTGTTCCGCTGTGGCTGCTGCTTGTCGTCGCGGGCCTGAGTGCGGCCGTGGTGGCGGCCGGGATCGTCTACTTCGTGAGGGATTCCGGGTCGGATGAGAATCTCCAGACCGTCGAGTACGAGGCACCGTCGGAACCCGGGGAGAATCCGTTCACCGAGGCTGCCGACGTGCAAGGTGCCGAGGTGGTCCGCTTCAACCCGGCGACGAACTCCGATGGCAACCCGTTGGTCCCGAACGGGGAGTTCGGAGGTTCGGGGTCCAACTACGTGTGCGACCGTGAGTTGCTCATCAAGTTGCTCTTCGCACAACCCGACCGGATGCGGGCGTGGACGGGCGTCCTGGGGATCAACCCGGACCGTGACTCCGTGTCTCGATACATCCGCAGCCTGAAGCCCGTCACGCTGACCGTCGACACCCGCGTCACCAATCACTCGTATGTCAACGGCCGGGCGGTGCCGTTCCAGTCGATCCTGGCAGCCGGCACGGCAGTGCTGGTCGACAAGTACGGTTGGCCGGTCGTGCGCTGCAAGTGCGGGAACCCGTTGACCTACCCGCGCTACTACCCCAAGGCGAAGTGTCACAAGTGCCCGCCGAAGTACCAGCCGCCGAAGCCTTGCTACTGGCCTCCCTACCCACCGTGGGATCCGTACCCGCCCGAGTACCTGCCCCCGAAGTGGCGCGACCCGTACCCGGAGGACTACCCGAAGCCTCGCTGGAAGAACGACCCGAAGTGGCCCCCGTGTTGGTATCCCTACCCCGATCCCCCCGGGATCGACTATCCACCGCGCTGGAAACCGCCCCCGGAGGATTCGCCGGGACCGACGTACAAGTCACCGACCTACAACCCCGGACCGACGTATTCGCCGAAGCCCTACTCGCCGCCCGAAACGTACGAGCCGCCTGACGACGATTCCGGTCACGACCCGCCCCCGGACGAGGACGGTGGCCACGACGCGTCCGGTGACGAGCCGCACGCTTGACACTAGAACACGTTCCACCTGATGCTGCGGGGGTGACCCACGGACCCTCGGCAGACTTCTCGATGCAACGGTCCAGCCGCGAATCGACCAACATCCCGAAGGCACTGGCCGAGTGGCTGGCCACGGAGCTGCCGGATGGCGCAGAGCCGAGCGTGACCATGCACACCGGCATCGATGCCAACGGGATGTCGTCCGAGACCCTGGTCCTGGACGCCTCGTGGACCGAGAAGGGCGAGCGGCACGACGGCGAGTTCGTCGCTCGAGTGGCTCCGGCTACCGAGGACATGCCCGTCTTTCCGGCGTACCGGCTGCAGGACCAGTTCGACGCCATGAGATTGGCGGCCCGGTTCAGCGACGTGCCAGTGCCGACGGTCCGGTGGATGGAGCCGACCGGTGACGTGCTCGGCACGCCGTTCTTCCTGATGGACCGGGTCGAAGGTGTGGTGCCGCCCGATGTGCTGCCGTACAACTTCGGCGACAACTGGCTGTTCGACGCGGGCTCGGAGCAACAGCGGCGGTTGCAGGACAACACCGTGGGCGTGATCGCCGGACTGCACGGCATCGCCGACGCCGCGTCAACCTTCAAGTTCCTCGAGGCGGATGCCGAGGGAGACTCGCCACTGCGTCGCAACCTGGCGCGCACTCGGGCCTGGTACGACTATGCGGTCCCCGACGGCGGGCCGTCCCCGCTCATCGAGCGCGGTCTCGCCTGGCTCGACGCCCACGTGCCGACCGGTACCGACACGGTGCTGTGCTGGGGCGACGCCCGGATCGGCAACGTGCTCTACCGGGACTTCGAGCCGGTCGGCGTCCTCGACTGGGAGATGGCCGCCGTCGGTCCCCGCGAGATGGACCTCGCCTGGCTGGTGTTCGCGCACCGGGTCTTCGAGTCCATCGCCGGCTCACTCGAGCTCCCGGGCATGCCCGACTTCCTGCGCGAGGACGACGTGCGATCGACGTACGCCGAGGCGACGGGGGTCGAGGTCGGCGACCTGACCTGGTACCAGCTCTACGACGCCGTGCAGTGGGGCATCGTCTTCCTGCGAACGGGAGCGAGGCAGGTCCGGTTCGGCGAGATCGAACAGCCCGACGACGTCGAGTCGCTCATGCATCACCGGCCGCTGTTCGAGCAGCTCCTCGACGAGTCGAGCGCATAGTGGTCGGCCCACTCGACGAGTACCCGATCCATCAGGTGCCGCTGCCGGTCACCTGGGCCGGATCGAGCGACCGCAACTTCTACGACCGGTGCTACCTCAACGCCCATGACCGCACCGGCGAGATCTTCGTGATCTGCGGCCTGGGTTACTACCCGAACCTCGGGGTCAAGGACGCGTTCTTCCTGGTCCGGCGCGGGGACACCCAGACGGCCGTCCACCTCTCCGACGCCATCGACGATGACCGGCTGAACCAGCAGGTCGGCGGCTACCGGATCGAGGTGGTGGAGCCTCTGCGCCGGCTGCGGTTGATCCTCGAGGAGACCGACGGCATCTCCTGCGATCTGTCCTGGGAGGGCTCCTTCGACGTGCTTCAAGAGGGATCGCACGTCATGCGGTCGGGAAGCCGCGTCACCCTCGACGCGCAGCGGTTCGCCCAGGTCGGCACCTGGAGCGGTGACCTGGTGGTCGACGGTGAGGAGATCGTGGTCAGCCCGGACACTTGGGTCGGCACCCGGGACCGCTCGTGGGGCATCCGTCCGTCCGGCGAGACCGTGCCTGGAGGCGCACCGTCCGACCCGCCGTTCGAGGGCATGTGGTGGCTGTGCGTGCCGATGCGATTCGACGAGTACGCCGTGGTGCTGATCATCCAGGAGGATCCCGACGGGTTCCGCACCTTCAACGACTGCACCCGGATCTGGGCGGACGGCCGGGTCGAGCAGCTGGGGTGGCCGCGGGTCGAAATCGCTTATGCCTCCGGCTCCCGGATACCGACAGCCGCCACCATCCACTGCACGACCCCCGACGGAAAGCCGGTCGTACTCGAGGTGGAGTCGAAGCTGGCCGTGCCGATCCACGTGGGTGGCGGTTACGGCGGCGACCCCGACTGGGGCCACGGAGTGTGGAAGGGGCCTGGCTTCACCGAGAGGGTGACCTACGACATGACCAACCCGGACGTCGCCGGCCGGGTGATGTTCGGCGTGATCGACCACGTGGGCCGCGCCGTGTGCGACGGCGCGGAGGGCTGGGGGCTCTTCGAGCACGGAGTCATCGGTCGGCACGACCCCAGCGGCTTCAAGGACTTCTTCGACCTCGCGCCTTAAGAAATTCAGTACAGCCGAAAGGAAACCCATGAACCTCGACCGTGACGCCCTCTTCATCGGCGGCGAGTGGGTAGCTCCCGCCTCGGGAGAATTGCTCCAGGTCATCTCCCCGCACAGCGAGGAAGTGGTCGCCACGGTGCCCGAGGGCACGGCGGCGGACATCGATGCCGCTGTCGCCGCCGCGCGGAAGGCGTTCGACGAGGGACCGTGGCCGCGAACCTCGCCGGCCGAACGGATCGCGGTGGTTGAGGCATTTTCGGGTCTGTATGCCGCCCGCCTCGGCGAGATGGCCGACCTGATCACCACCGAGATGGGTGCACCCACGTCGTTCTCGAACCTGGCGCAGGCGCCGGCGCCGTGGATGCAGATCGAGTCGTTCCTCGCCGTGGCCCGCGAGTTCCCCTGGGAGGAGCCGCGACCCGGTTCGCTGGGCGCCGACGTCATCGTCCGTCACGAGCCGGTCGGCGTCGTGGCCGCGATCCCGCCGTGGAACGTGCCCCAGTTCACGATCATGTCCAAGCTCGTCCCAGCCCTGCTGGCGGGCTGCACCGTGGTGGTGAAGCCGGCGCCGGAGGCCCCGCTCGACCCCTACCTGCTCGCCGAGATCCTGCAGGAGGCCGGCGTGCCTCCGGGCGTCGTGAACATCGTGGCCGCCGGCCGCGAGGTCGGTGCGCACCTGGTCGCTCATCCCGGCGTGGACAAGGTGGCCTTCACCGGCTCGACGGCGGCCGGCCGGGCGATCGGGAAGGTGTGCGGCGAGCAGCTGAAGCGAGTCAGCCTCGAGCTCGGCGGCAAGTCCGCCGCCATCGTGCTCGACGACGCCGACCTCGCCTCCATGATGGAGGGCCTGAAGTTCGTGGCACTGATGAACTCGGGCCAGGCTTGCGTGGCCCAGACCCGGATTCTGGCCAGCCGGAGCAACTACGACGCCGTGGTGGACGCGCTGGCCGAGACGGTGTCGGCCATGAAGGTCGGCGACCCCAGCGACCCGGAGACCGAGATCGGCCCGATGGTCGCGCAGCGCCAGCAGGAGCGGGTCGACAAGTACATCGCCCTCGGCCAGGAGGAGGGCGCCCGCGTCGTCATCGGCGGCAACGGGATGCCCGATGGCCTGGACCGTGGCTGGTACGTCCGGCCGACGATCTTCGCCGACGTCGACAACCGGATGCGCATCGCGCAGGAGGAGATCTTCGGCCCGGTGCTGTCGGTGATCCCCTACGACGACGTCGACGACGCCGTACGGATCGCCAACGACTCCGACTACGGCCTCGCCGGCACGGTCTGGACCTCCGACTTCGACGCCGGTGTCGACGTCGCCCGCCGGGTGCGCACCGGCACCATCGGCGTGAACACGTACACGATGGACTTCGCCGCACCCTTCGGCGGCTACAAGGCCTCCGGCATCGGCCGCGAGTTCGGGCCCGAGGGCCTGGCGCACTACACCGAGGTCAAGTCGATCTACACGCCGCTGCCGGAGGGCTGACCTGCAGGTTTGATGGTGTGGACAGGTGTTTCGTCGCGAAAGTGTCTGTCGGTGGGCCCCTCTAGGTTGGGGGTATGAGCAGTTCTCGGGTGATCGTCGATGAGGATCGGCTGACCGACCTGACGCGTGCTCGTGCGAGGTCCGAGGCTGCAGAGTGGGCGGCCATGCTCGAGTACGCCGTCCGGCTCGAGGCGGAGTACAACGCGGCCGAGACCACCGAGTTCGCACGACAGGCGAACATCGCGACGATCGCCCTCGAGATCGGCTCCGCCACCGGGTTGAGCGAGCACCAGGTACATCGGCGCCTCACCGCTGCTGAGCGAGTGAGATGCAACGCCCCGCAAACGTGGTTGGCCTTCGAGTCCGGACGCATCGACGCGTTGCGGGTGCTGGTGATCTCCGACGGCATCGACAAGCTGACGCGTGATGACTCGATCGTCCTCCTCGACCAGCGGGTCGTCGCGTACGCCGAGTCCCACACATTGACGGAATTGCGGCGCTGGCTGAAACGCTTCATCGCGCGCGTGGAGGCCGACCTTCACGCCGAGCGCGCCGATGGCGAACGTGCCAAGCGCGGCGTCCACGTCGAGCACGGCGACGACGGCATGAGCTGGCTGTCGGCCTACCTGCCGGCCTTCATGGCGGCGGCGATAGACAAGCGCCTCACCAAAGAGGCGAAGGCTCTCGGCGCCGACGACGAACGGAACACCCAGCAACGGCGCGCCGACCTGCTCACGTCGTGGCTGACGACCAACGAGCATGGCGAGCCGGCCATCGGTGCCGACGTCGCTGTCACGATCAGCGCCGAGAGCCTCGCCGGTGTGAACGCCGACCCCATCGTCTCGGCGGACGGCTCCTGGGTGATTCCGGTCGAGTGGGTCACTGAACTGCTGGCCGGCGGAAATGTCCTGTGGCACAGGATCATCACCGACACGACCGGCGGCACCCTCGACCACACCTACTTCGGGCGATTCGCACCCGACATCCTGGCCAAGGCCATCACGTTCCGCGACGGCGTGTGTCAAGCGCCCGGCTGCACACGATCTGCGCAGGAATGCGACGGCGACCACCGCATCGCATGGCCGCACGGCCCCACCAGCGGAGCCAACCTGTGGTCACTGTGCCGAAGGCACCACAAGCTCAAAGGTCACGATGCCATCACCTGGCACCTGCCCTCAGGACGGCAGAAACCCGCCGAACGGACCGCGCACTCACCGTCCCTGGGCGACGCCTCGTGGGGCGAGCACCACCTGGCGCAGACCCTCGTCGCGCAGCTCCCCGGGTAGGAGTCGAACCTACGTCGCTAATCCTGATTCAAAGTCAGGCGGGCCCTGCCGGCAGACCAACCGGGGATCGATTTGAAGTTGTGGCCCGCCAGGCGGGGCAGCACCCATTTTGGCCGGCAGACCAACCGGGGATCGATGCCAATCGCATCTCAGGCTACCGGTCGCCCTTGCCGAACTGCGTCATCGCCAGTCCAAGAGCTCGGCGACGGCGAACACGCGCCTGAACGGGAACAGGGTTCCCCAGGCCTGGGGCGGGTAGGCGTCGCGCAGCGCCTCCTTGTACTCCTCGATGAACCGGTCCCGGAGGTCGTCCGGCAGCGCCTGCAGGACGGGGCGGGCGCCGGTGCCGGAGATCCAGGAGAACACCGCGTCGACGCCGGTGAGCACGTGCAGGTAGGTCGTCTCCCACACGTCGACGCTCCAGCCCATCCCGTCCGACGTCTCGGCGAACAGCTCGACGTACGCCTGCGGGTCCATGCCACGTGGCTCGTGGAGTCCGGTCGTGTGCTCGGCGTACGGCGGTCGCGACGAGACCTCATGCAGCAGGACGTGGCTCGGGGCATCGAAGTTGTTGGGCACCTGAAGCGCGAACGCTCCACCGTGTGCCACGCGGCCGGCCAGTCGGCGGATGACGTCGAGCTGGTCGGGCACCCACTGGAACATCGCGTTCGAGACGATCAGGTCGACCGGTGCGGCGGGCTCCCAGGTGGCGACATCCTCCTGGACGTACGAGACGGACGGGCCGTCATCGCGACGGCTCGCCTCTTTGATCATCTCGGCGGAGGAGTCGACGCCGAGGATCCTCGCGTGCGGCCAGCGTTCCCGCAGGACAGGCGTCAACTGCCCGGGGCCGCATCCGAGGTCGACGATCGAGTACGGCGTGACGTCCACGCGGGCGAGAAGGTCGATGAACGGCCGCCCGCGCTCGTCGGCGTGGCGCAGGTACAGCTCCGGGTTCCACGTGCTCACTCGTGCAACCGCTCCACCTGGCCGGCGAGCGACATCAGTGTCGCATCGTCGCCTCGGCGCGCGATCAGCTGCACGGCCAGCGGCAACCCGTCGGCCGTGCGTCCCGCCGGCATCGAGACGGCCGGGGTGCCGGTGTGGTTCCACTGCGCGGTGTACGGGTAGAAGGAATTCATCCCGAGCACGGTCCGGAGTCCGCCCCGGCCGTCGAAGCGCCCCACCGGGAGAGCCGGGCCGCTCATCACCGGAGTGAGCAGGATGTCGACGCCGAGGTCGTCGTGGATCCTCGCCCCCCACCGGTCACCGGCGCCCCTCGCCCGCGCCACGGCAGCTGGCCCAAAGGGACGACCGAGCCGCGCGATCTGCCGCGTGCGCTTCTCGAGGGCGGACGGGTCGTCCGACCCGTCCGCCATGTCGCGGATGCCGGCGAGGTAGCGGACGATGAGCATCCTTGCGTCGAGGCCGAAGCGGATCGACACGTCCCGTACGTCGTGGCCGGCAGCCTCGAGCCTCGAGGCCGCGGTGTCGAGGGCAGTGCGGACCTGCGGGTCGAGTGGTGCGGCGCGTGTCGCCGCCGACGCACTGGTCGATACACCGATGCGCAGCGGCTTCGGGTCGGTCGCAGCCGCCTCGACGAGTGAGGTCTCGTACGACCCCAGCGTCTGGAGGTACACAGCGACATCCGCGACGCGCTGCGCGAGCCCGCTCTGCGTCGACATACCGTGCCAGCCGCCCGAGCTGGGCATCGTGCCGTGCGTCGGCTTGAAACCGACGAGTCCGCAGGACGCGGCCGGGATGCGGACCGAACCGGCCCCGTCGGACGCCGAGGCCGCGCTCACCGCACCGGCGCCCACGAGCGACGCGGATCCGCCGGAAGACCCTCCGGGTGAGTGGTCGAGGTGGTGCGGGTTGCGGGTGATGCCGTAGGTCTCGGACTCGGTGAAGCCGAAGATCGCCAGTTCGGGGAGGGTCGTCGTCGCGACCGCCACCATGCCGGCCCGGCGCATGCGGGCGACGAGCTCGTCGTCGGCGGTGGCCGACTGCGTCCGGGCGCGACTGCCATAGGCGGTGACGTGGCCGACGATGTCGAGATCGTTCTTGATGGCGACGGGGACACCGAGCAACGGCCCGTCGTCGCCCTCGGCGCGGCGCCGGTCGGCCTCGGCCGCGGCGTCGAACGCCTCGTCGGCGAGCAGCTCGACCACGGCGTTCACGCGGGCGTTCTCGCGCTCGATGGCAGAGAGCGTCGCCACCGTCAGCTCTCGGGCGGTCAGGGCGCCCGATCTCATCGCGGCCACCTGCTGGGTGGCCCCCGCGGCCACGAGCTCGTCGACATCCATGACGGCACGCTACGCCCGCTCGCTCCCACGAACAATCTCGACATCAAGATTCTTGACGAACTACCATGCGGTGTGGCCCGTCAACCGCAAGACCCCGATGAGGTCGACGCCATCGTCGCCGCCTGGAAACGGGAGCGTCCCGACGTCGACGTCTCCGCCATGCAGGTCCTGAGCCGGGTCTCGCGCCTCGCCCGCCATCTCGACCGGGCCCGCAAGCAGGCCTTCGCGGCACACGATCTCGAGACGTGGGAGTTCGACGTGCTCTCCGCGCTGCGCCGAACCGGCCCGCCGTACGACCTCTCCCCCGGCAGGCTGCTCGCCGAGACGATGGTGACCAGCGGAACGATGACCAACCGCGTCGACCGACTCGCCGAGCGAGGGCTGGTGAAGCGGCGCCCCGACCCGGACGACCGCCGAGGTGTTCTCGTGAGTCTCACCGCGGCCGGACGTCGGACCGTCGACGCGGCGCTCGACGAGCTGCTCGACCATGAGCGGGCCATCCTCGGCGCGCTCGACACGACGGAGGCGACCCACCTCGCCGATGCACTGCGCATCCTCGCCCGACAGGTCTAGGTCGTGAGGTCGAGCCAGGCGTCCTCGGCCTGCTCGCGCCGGGCGACGACCTCACGATGCTCCGTGTCGAGCGGGACGAGGCTGTCCGGATCGGTCGCGGCGTCGACCATCTGCTTCTCCAGCTCGGCCTCCCGCGCCGACAGCTTCTCGATCTGGCGTTCCAGGCGAGCGACGTCCTTGCGATTCTGACGCTGCTGCTGGGAGTCCGGCGTCGACGCTGCGGTCTCGACGACCGTCGGCCGGTCGGCCGCGACTTCTCGTGACCGGAGACGGAGGTACTCGTCCACGCCGCCGGGCAGGTGGCGCAGGCGCCCGTCGAGCACGGCGAACTGGTGATCGGTGACGCGTTCGACCAGGTAGCGGTCGTGCGAGACGACGAGCAGCGTGCCGGGCCAGGAGTCGAGGAGGTCCTCGATCGCCGCGAGCATGTCGGTGTCGAGGTCGTTGGTCGGCTCATCGAGGATCAGGACGTTGGGCTCGGCGAGCAGCACGACCAGCAGCTGCAGGCGTCGCTTCTGGCCGCCGGACAGGTCGCGCACCGGTGTCGCGAGCTGGCCCTGGGAGAACCCGAGCCGCTCCAGCAGCTGGCCGGGCGACAGCACCTGGCCGGCCGCGACGAACGACGTGCGTTGCTGCGCGACGACGTCGCTCACGCGGTCGTCGGCGAACGGCTCGAGCTCGGCAAGGGTTTGCGACAGGGTGCCGACGCGGACGGTCTTGCCGCGCTTGACCCGTCCCGAGGTCGGCTTCACGGCGCCGGTGACCAGTCCGAGCAGGGTGCTCTTGCCCGCGCCGTTGACGCCGAGGATGCCCGCCCGCTCACCCGGCCCGATGCGCCACTCCACGTCCCGAAGCACCTCGTTCTCGCCGAACGAGACCGAGACGTCGAGCAGGTCGACGACATCCTTGCCCAGGCGTGCCGTGGCGAGCTGCACGAGCTCGGTGGGGTCACGGACCGGCGGCTCGCGCTCGATCAGCACGTTCGCCGCGTCGATCCGGAACTTGGGCTTGGACGTGCGTGCGGGTGCACCGCGCCGCAGCCAGGCGAGCTCCTTGCGCATGAGGTTCCGGCGACGCGACTCCGCGGCGGCGGCCTGCCGGTCTCGCTCGACACGCTGCAGCACATAGGCCGCGTAGCCGCCCTCGAACGGCTCGACGACACCGTCATGCACCTCCCAGGTGTGGGTGCAGACCTCGTCGAGGAACCACCGGTCGTGCGTGACGACGGCGAGTCCGCCGCTGCCGGCCGGCCAGCGCGACTTCACGTGCTCGGCAAGCCACAGGACGCCCTCGAGATCGAGATGGTTGGTGGGCTCGTCGAGGAACACGACGTCGTGCTCTCCCACCAGCACCTGGGCCAGTGCCACGCGCCGGCGTTGACCGCCGCTGAGCTCGCCGATCCGGCCGTCCCACGGCACGTCGGACAGCAAGCCGGTGAGGATGTCACGCACGCGCGGGTCGCCGGCCCACTCGTGCTCAGCCCGGTCCGCGACGACGGCGGTCGACACGACCAGCTCGGGATCGAGGCGGTCGGCCTGGTCGAGGAAGCCCACCCGCAGGTCGCGACGCCACGTGACCCGGCCGTCGTCGGGCTCGATCCGCCGGGCCAGCACGCGCAGCAGCGACGACTTGCCGTCGCCGTTGCGGCCCACCACGCCGATGCGGTCGCCGTCCGCGAGCCCGAGACTGACGCCGTCGAGGATCCGACGGGACGGGAACGCGAGCCGCATGGCCTCGCCGCCGAGCAACGGGGGCATCAGATCAGACGAGCGCCGGCGACGGGGCCGCGAGCCTGGATGACGTCGGCGCAGACTCCGGCTCCGGCCAGCGCGATCGCGATGTCGAGGCTGTGCGGCTCGTCCTCGGCGAGGAACAGGCAGGTGGGCCCGGACCCGGACACGACGGCGCCCAGCGCCTCCGCCTCGAGGCCGATGTCGAGCGTGCCGCGCAGTTCCGGACGGAGCGACAGGGCTGCTTCGGTGAGGTCGTTGGACAGGCTTGCGCCGAGCTCGGCGGCGTCACCGGCCCGAAGGGCGGCGAGGAGATCGCCGGGAGCCTCCGGCGGGGGAAGCTCGGCGCCGTCGTTGAGTCGGTCGAACTCGGCGTAGACCTCCCGCGTGGCCAGTCCCTGCGAGGCGACCGCCACGACCCAGTAGTACGACCCGCGGGCGAGCACCGGGCTGATGGTCTCGCCTCGTCCGCCACCGATCGCGATGCCGCCGTGCAGCAGGAACGGCACGTCGCTGCCGATCTCGGCGGCGAGCTGCTCGAGCTCCGGGCGAGCCAGCCCCGTGCCCCACATCTCATTGCACGCGACGAGGGCGGCCGCGGCGTCCGCGGAACCCCCGGCCATGCCGCCGGCGACCGGGATCACCTTGCGAATGGCCAGCCGGGCCCCGCCCTCGACCCCGGTGCTGTCACGGAGCAGCTTCGCCGCCCTCACCGCGAGGTTGTCGTCGTCGGTGGGCACGTCGATCGACTCGACCAGGCGGTCGGCCTCGATGTGCACGGACACGGTGATGTCGTCGGAGTCGTCGACGGAGACCGCGCGGACCTCGTCGTGGACGTCCAGCGCCTGGTAGACCGTCGCCAGCGAGTGGAAGCCGTCGTCGCGGAGCGAGCCCACCCCCAAGGACAGGTTGATCTTCGCGGGTACCCGCGCGGTCGCCGACGTCACCCGCCAAACCTAGCGTCGAAGAGCGCGCGCGATGCGTGCGAAGTCGCCGACGTCCAGCTGCTCACCACGCAGGCCGGGATCGACGTCGGCCGCGACCAGCGCCTGCTCGGCGGCGGCGGGCGAACCGGCGAGCCGGGCCAGTGCCGACCGCAGGGTCTTGCGGCGCTGGGCGAACGCGGCATCGACGACGGCGAAGGTGCCTGCTCGAAGGTCATCGTCAGGCTTGCCGTCCGACGTTGGGGGCGGTCGACGGCTCCAGGCCACGAGTGCCGAGCCGACGTTGGGCACCGGCCAGAACACCGAGCGACTGATCGTGCCGGCGAGTCGAACATCCGCGTACCAGGCGGCCTTCACGCTGGGCACCCCATACGTGCGAGAACCCGGCCCGGCGGCGAGGCGGTGCGCCACCTCGGCCTGCACCATCACCAGGCCGGTCGTGATCGTGCCGAACCGCTCGAGGAAGGTGAGCAGCACCGGCACCGAGACGTTGTACGGCAGGTTGGCCACCAGCGCAGTGGGCGTCGGTCCCGGCAACGACTCGATCCGCATGGCATCGGCCTCGACGAGATCGAGCCGGTCGAGGTGGTCGGGCGCGTGCTCGGCCACCGTGGCCGGCAGGCGCGCCGCCAGCACCGGATCGACCTCCACAGCCACGACGTGCCGGGCGACGTCGAGCAGCCCGAGCGTCAGGGAGCCCAGCCCGGGTCCCACTTCGACGACGACGTCGTCGACGCCCACACCGGACGTCCGCACGATGCGGCGAACGGTGTTGGCGTCGACGACGAAGTTCTGGCCGCGCTGCTTGCTCGGGCGGAATCCGATGTCGGCGGCGATGCGCCTGACCTCGGTCGCGTTCAGCAACCGCGCCCCGGCAGGGATCCCGGGCGTTTGGCGGGAAGGTCCAGAACCGGTCAGTTGAACCTCGCGTGGGCACAGCCCCACTGGCCCCAGCCGGAGCGCGCCTGCAGGATCTTGGCGTACTTGATCTGCGTCTCGCGGCTGTGCTCGTGCGGGAGCCCCGGGCCACCGACGCTGCGCCAGGTGGCGGCGCTGAACTGGAGTCCGCCGTAGTAGCCGTTGCCGGTGTTGATGTGCCAGTTGCCGCCGGACTCGCACTTCGCGATCTTGTCCCAGACGCTGTTGCTGGCTACGGACGGCGCCTCGGCCGTTCCGCGGGCGACCACCTTCTTGACCGGCTTCTCGAGCTCCTCGGACGTCAGGACCAGACGGTTGCGCTGCTTGCCGTCCGCCTTGGTGATGAGCACGTCCTCGCGGGCCTTGCCGGGCTTGCCGTCCTCGAGCACCTTGGTGGTGCCCTTCTCCATGTCGGAGTCGTCCTTGTACTCGACGGGCGGATCGACGTCGACGGTCTCGGTCTTGTCGATCATCTCGATGCGGGTGACCGTGATCGTGTCGCCCTCGCTCACGAGCGCGCCGCGACCCGGGTCGACCTCGTCGTCCTGGTCGAGACGGACGTCGGCTTCCTTCAGGGCGTCCTCGACCCTGGGCGCGGACGACGTGATCTTCGTGGTGTCGCCGTCGGCCTTGACGGTGATCTTCTTCGGGTTGCTGACGACGATCTCCATGCCGCTGCGCGGAATGCGGGCGGAGCGGCTGACCGAGACATAGGCGTCCTCGGCCGGCTTGACGTCATAGCGGTCAAGCACGTCGCCGACGGTGTTCTCGTGAACGGTGCCCTCGCTGGCCCGGCCGTCGACGGCGACGGTGACCGGCTTGGCGAAGTCGACCTTGATGGTGTCGCCGTCCGTGACGGGCGCCGTCTCGGCGACGTTGACCTTGTCGTCCGGGTTCAGCGTCACCTCCTTGGAGGCGAGCACACCGGTGACGGAGTCGCTGAAGGTGCGGACCGTGTCGGCGCGACCGTCGAGCTTCACGGTGACGGTCTTGCTGAGGGCTCCGTAAGCGGCGGTGCCGCCGGCGAGAACCAGCAGCACGGCGACATTGAGCGCGATGATCGCGCGTTTCTTGCGAATGAGATGGGGGTGATGCACAGGTACAGCCTTGTGTCTTGGGGTCATGGCAACCTGGCCACCATACGAACGCCGAATCACTGGTCAAACCCGCTCTGGCCACGCGCCACCGAACGCCTGTTCGGTGTTCGCGTTGATGTCACGGCAGAGCTCCTCATCCGAAATGCCTACGATTCCAGCCATAAATCGCACCGTGAGAGGTACCAGGAAGGACGCGTTCGGTCGTCCGCGGTAGGGCGTCGGTGTGAGAAAGGGCGCATCGGTCTCCACGAGAATACGGTCACGAGGGGTTACTCCCAACGCCAACCTCAACGACTCGGCATTCTTGAAGGTCACGGTGCCGGCGAACGACAGGTAGGCGCCCCGTTCGACGCACGCGCGAGCGAAGTCGGCGTCGCCGGAGAAGCAGTGCATGACGGTCCGTGGCGGCACGCCCTCCTCGTCCAGCAATCGCAGCACGTCGTCGTGCGCGTCGCGGTCGTGGATGACCAGCGTGCGGTCGTGACGGTGCGCCATCCGGATGTGCTCGCGGAACGAATGGTGCTGTGCGTCGCGGCCGCCGACTCCCGTGCGGAAGTAGTCGAGCCCGGTCTCCCCGACGCCTCGCACCACCTCGTCCTGGGCCAGGGAGTCGATCTCCTGCAGCGCGTCGTCCAGAGTTCCGTGCTCGGCGAGCAGCGGGGCCTCGTTCGGGTGCAGCGCGACGGTGGCCACGATGGCCGGCTGGGCGCGTGCCGTCTCGACGGCCCAGTGCGAGCTCTCGACGTCGCAGCCAACCTGCACGATCCGCGTGACTCCGACGGCCGCGGCGCGGTCGAGAGCGTCGTCGACGTCGATGAGCAGACCGCCCTTGATGCGGTGGTCGAGGTGGCAGTGATTGTCGACCACGGGCGACGGCAGAGGTTCAGGGGCGTCCGGCCACGGCCAGTCTTCGGTCACGCGGTCTCGATCCGCGGGAAGAGGCTCGGCACCTTGGTGATCGTCGACCCAGCCGGGAGTGCGCCCCACGTCGCGACGTCGGCGATGCGCTGGTCTGTCAGTGGACCGAGCGCCGGCTCGGCACCCAGCGACGACCACAGCTCGGCCGAGGCCTTGGGCATCACCGGGTTGAGCAGCACCGCAAGGGCCCGGAGTCCCTCCGCCGCCGTGGCGAGGATCGTGGCGAGCCGCCCCCCGTCAGCCGCTGCGTCCTGCTCCGCCTTGGCCAGCTTCCACGGCGCCTGCTCGGTGAGGTAGCCGTTGAGGTCCTCGACGATGCGCCAGACCGCGGCGAGGGCGTCCTGAGGCGCGACGGCGTCGATCGCGGCGTCGGCGTCGGCCACCGCAGACTCGACCGTACGCACGATCTTGTTCTCGGCGTCGGTGAGCTCACCCGAAGTGGGCAGCGTGCCGCCGAAGTACGACCCGATCATCGCCGCCACCCGCGACGCGAGGTTGCCGAATCCGTTGGCGAGCTCCGCGTGGTAGCGGGCGTTGATGTCCTCCCACGAGATCGAGCCGTCGCTGCCGAACGTCAGGGCTCGCGCGAAGTAGTAGCGGTAGGCGTCGGAGCCGAAGACATCGACGAGCTCGTCCGGCCGGATGCCGTTGGCCTTGCTCTTGCTCATCTTCTGACCGCCGACGAGCAGCCAGCCGTGCGCGAAGACCTGGTGCGGCACCGGCTGACCGGCCGCCATCAGCATCGCCGGCCAGATGACGGCATGGAAGCGGGCGATGTCCTTGCCGACGATGTGGATGTCCGCGGGCCACAGTCGCTCGAACATCGCCTCATCGGTGCCGTACCCGGCTGCCGTGACGTAGTTGAGGAGGGCCTCGATCCAGACATACATGACGTGCGAGGTGTCCCACGGCACCTGGATACCCCAGTCGAACGTCGAGCGAGACATGGAGAGGTCGTTGAGGCCTCGGCGAACGAACGCGACGATCTCGTTGCGCGCCGACGCCGGCTGGATGAAGCTGGGATTGGCTTCGTAGTAGTCGAGCAACGGCTGCTGGTAGTCCGACAGCTTGAAGAAGTAGTTCTCCTCGGTCATGTGCTCGACCCGGCTGCCGTCCAGCGTCGAGACCTTGAACCCCTCGTCGACGCCCTCGCCGTCGACGACGTCTTCGTCGCCCACGAACTCCTCACCGCCGACGCTGTAGTAGCCGGAGAACTCGCCCTTGTAGACGGCACCGCGATCGTAGAGGTCCTGCCAGAAAGCCTTCGCTCCCTCGAGGTGACGCTGCTCGGTGGTGCGGATGAAGTCGTCGTTGGCGACGTCGATCGTCTCGAGCACCGGCATCCACTCGCTCTCGATCAGCCGGTCGGCCCACTCCTGCGGACCGACGCCGTTCTCCTCGGCCTTGCGCAGGACCTTCAGCCCGTGCTCGTCGGTGCCGGTGAGGTACCAGACGTCCTCACCCCGTTGCCGGTGCCACCGGGTGATGATGTCGCCGATCACCGTCGTGTAGCCGTGGCCGATGTGCGGGGCGTCGTTCACATAGTAGATCGGCGTGGTGACGTAGAACGACTTGTCGGCAGGCACGCGCTTCATCCTAGTGAGCGGTCGTGCGCGGCCGTGTAGACGTCCTGGCGGCGCACTCCGGTCTCGGCGGCCACGCGGGCGATCGCGTCCTTGCGGCTCAGGCCGCCGGCCTCGGCCTCGGCGACGAGGGCTCGCAGCTCGTCGGCCGTGCGGTCGCCCTCCTCCTGGGGAGCTCCGGCGACCACGAGGGTGACCTCGCCGCGCACACCGTGCTCCTGGCCCTCGGCCCAGGCGACGAGCTCGGACAGCGGGCCGCGGACCACCTCCTCGTACGTCTTGGTGAGCTCGCGACAGACGGCGGCAGGTCGGTCGACGCCGAACACCGCCGCCATCGCGGCGAGCGTGGCGCCGGTGCGGTGCGGCGACTCGAAGAACACCATGGTGCGCGGCTCCCGTCGGAGGGCGCCGAGCACACGACGGCGTTCGCCCGCCTTGCGCGGCGCGAAACCCTCGAAGCAGAACCGATCGACGGGAAGACCGGACACGGCGAGAGCGGTCAGCACCGCCGACGGGCCGGGCACGGCAGTGACCTCGAGCCCGGCGTCGACACAGGCGGCGACGAGTCGATAGCCGGGATCGGAGACGCTGGGCATGCCAGCGTCCGTGACGAGCAGGACGGTGAGCCCGTCGGCCACGGCGCTGACGAGCTCGGGTGTCCGTTCGCGCTCGTTGCCCTCGAAGTACGACACCACCCGTCCACCGACGGTGACACCGAGCTCGGAGGTGAGCCGACGCAGCCGTCGGGTGTCCTCGGCGGCGACGACGTCGGCCGTCGCGAGCAGCTCCGCCAGCCGCGGCGAGGCATCGGTGACCCGCCCGATCGGGGTGGCGGCGAGGACGAGCACGGTTCCATCGTGCCAGTCACCTACGATCCCAAGGGTGACCGAGACGACCCGCCACGAGCGCCTGTGGGGGTGGCTGGGTCCGCTGGCCGTGACGGCCCTGGCGCTCGGCGTCCGCCTGTGGCACCTCGGCCGCCCACGGACCCTCTCCTTCGACGAGACGTACTACGCCAAGAACGCGTGGTCGATGCTGCAGGCGGGCTACGCCCAGGACTATGTCGAGGGGGCCGACAAGCGCATCGCCGCCGGGAACCTCTCCGACCTGTTCATCTCCGGCCAGCCGACCCAGGTCGTGCACCCGGATGCGGGCAAGTGGCTCATCGCACTCGGCGAGCAGGCATTCGGGATGGACTCCTTCGGGTGGCGCATCAGCGCCGCGGTCGTCGGCGCCCTCACGGTGCTGGTGCTGGCCCGACTGGTTCGACGCCTGACCGGCTCGACCGTCCTCGGGTGCCTGGCTGGGCTCCTGCTCGCGCTGGACGGCGCCCACGTCGTGGTGTCCAGACTGGCCCTGCTCGACGGGTTCCTGACGTTCTGGATCGTCGCCGCGGTGGCCTGTCTGGTGGCCGACCACGACTGGATCGCGACCCGACTCGACCACCATCGCCTGCTGCGTCCCTGGCAGATGCTCGCCGGCGTGTGCTTCGGCCTGGCCTGTGGCACCAAGTGGAGCGGGATCTACGTGCTCGCCGTCTTCGGCCTCGCCGCAGTGTTGTGGGAGGTCGTGGCTCGGCAGCGGTACCGGCGCACCGTGGCCGGCCGCCACCGGACCCTGCCGCGCCGGTCGTGGGTCGCGTCCACACTCGCCGTGGGCATCCCGGCGTTCGTGACGCTCGTGGGCGTGGCGGCCGTCGTCTACGTCGCGACCTGGACCGGATGGCTGCTGCACCACGACGTCTACGAGCAGCGCTTCGGCCTGGGCTACGGCGACGAGGCACCGTGGGGGGCGTACGTGAACGATCCGACGTCCGGTCCGCTGGGCCAGACGCTGGACGCGTTGCGATCGCTATGGCACTACCACGTGATGACCTACGACTTCCACACCGGCGCGTACCTCGCCGCCCAGACCCACCACTACCAGTCACAGGCCTGGGGATGGCTCGTGCTCGACCGGCCGGTCAGCGTCGCCGTGAAGCTCGACCTGCCGGCCGACCATTGCGGAGCGGCAGCGTCGTCCAGCTGCATGCGGGAGACGCTCATCCTCGGCAACCCGGCCGTGTGGTGGCCGGCGATGGCGGCGTCGGTGGGAGCGGTCTTCGCGTGGATCAAGAGCCGCGACTGGCGATGGTCGGTGCCGGTGCTCGGGATCGTCGCGACGTGGGCTCCGTGGCTGCCGGTCATGGACCGGCCGATCTTCTCCTTCTACGCGGTGGCGACGTTGCCGTTCATGATCATCGCGCTCTGCCTCGTGATCGACCTGGCCTGGCGCCGTCTGCCCTCGCCGCGCGGCCGCTACGCCGTCTGGCTGGCGGGCGGGGCGCTGGTCACTACGGTCGTGATCGCCTTCTGGTACTTCCTGCCGATCTGGACGTACGGGCTCATTGCCCTACGACGCCTGGCGCGACCGGATGTGGTTCAGCCGCTGGATCTAGGCCGCCGGGCCATCGCGCCGGCGAGGGCGAGCTCGATGACCCAGGCAATGTCGTCGGCCGCCCCGGCAGGCGGCTTGGACGGACGGGTGATCGCCGACAGCACCAGCCGCACGATGGCCTCCGCGGCCACGTCGAGCTCGGCGTCGGTGAACGGCAGGGGCGGATAGAACTCGTGGACGCACTCGGTGACCACGGCCACCGCCGCCTCGACGATCTCACCGGACTCGGTGGTGAGGATCGCGAGGAAGTCGGCGTCGTTCTCGCTGGTGATCGACCCGAAGACGGTGCGGACGAGCACGCTGGTCTCGCCGAGCTCCAGGACGCCACGGCAGGTCGAACGGATGCCCGCGACGAGGTCGGGCTCGGCGGCCATCCGCGCCCGGACGAGTTCGAGGAACCGGGAGAGCTCCCGCAGCGCCAGCGCCTCGGCCAGCTTGTGCCTCGTGCCGATCTCGGTGTGCACCGTCTGCCGGCTCACGCCGACGGCAGATGCAAGCTTGGCCATGGTGACGGACGACCAGCCGGAGGTCTCCAGCATCTCGTAGGCGGCGTCGAGCAGGCGCTCGCGCAGCAGTCCCTGCACCTCGGCCCGGAAGCTGACGGTCACGTCTCGTCCCCGGGTTGCGCCCGGGTCTCCGCGGAGATGATGTGGCCGTCCTGGTCGTTGTGCTCGAACTGCTCGATCGGCAGGAAGTCGACCTGTTCGCGCACACCACAGTCGGGACACGTCCAGTCGGGATCGATGTCGGAGAACGGGGTGCCCGGAGGCCAGCCCTCGTGCTCGTCGCCCTTCACCTCGTCGTAGACGTACTCGCAGTTGGGGCAGATGTACTGGCTCATGCCGCCTCCTTGCTCACTGCTCCGGATCCGTACTTCGCCACGTACTTCTGGGTGGTGCGCGGGTGCAGGTTCGCCCGCGACACGTCGCCGTCGAAGTGGTCGAGCACGCGGTGGTCCATGACGCGACGCCAGACGGCCGGCACCCACGACAGCACGATCATGCCGGCGTAGCCCGTGGGCAGCGCGGGGGCTTCCTTGAAGTCGCGCAGCGCCTGGTAGCGCCGGGTCGGGTTGGCGTGGTGGTCGCTGTGACGCTGGAGGTGGTAGAGCAGCACGTTCGTGCCGATGTTGTTGCTGTTCCAGCTGTGGCTCGGGTTCGGGCGCTCGTAGCGGCCGGAGTCGAGCAGCTCGCGCTTCATGCCGTAGTGCTCGAGGTAGTTGACCGACTCCAGCAGCGCGATGCCGAGGACGGCCTGGATGACGAGGTACGGGAAGATCTCCCAGCCGAAGGCGATCATCAGGCCGCCCCAGAGCACGACCGAGAACATCCAGGCGTTCATCAGGTCGCTCTTCAGCGACCATGGCGACTGTCCGCGTCGGTCGAGGCGCTTCTTCTCCAGGCCCCAGGCGCTCTTCAGGCTGCCCCACACGGTGCGCGGGAAGAACTCCCACACGGTCTCGCCGAGGCGTGCGCTGGCCGGGTCCGGCGGAGTCGCGACGCGGACGTGGTGGCCCCGGTTGTGCTCGATGTAGAAGTGCCCGTAGAACGTCTGGGCCAGCGCGACGCGAGCCGCCCAGCGCTCCATCTGCTCCTTCTTGTGGCCCAGCTCGTGGGCGGTGTTGATGCCGATGCCGGCGACCATGCCCAGCCCGGTGGCGAGGCCGATCTTCTGAACGACCGTCAACGGGTCGTCGATGCCGGGCAGGGTGCCGCCCCCGAGCAGGTAGGCACCCCAGACCAGGCCGATGAGCTGCATCGGGATGAACGCGTAGGTGATCCAGCGGTAGTACCGGTCCTCCTCGAGCGCCTCGATGACCTCGTCCGGCGGGTTGTTCGGGTCCAGCCCGGCCAGGAGGTCGAAGAGCGGGATCAGCACGAACACGAAGAACGGGCCGAAGAACCACGAGAGGGTCGAGCCGGTCCAGGCGTAGAGGCCCCACATGGCGAGCGGGATCAGCGGGATGATGGCACCCATGAGCCAGAGGTAGCGCTTGCTGTCGCGCCAGCGGACGAGCTGGCCGTCGATGGTGGCCTCGATGGTCATGACTGTCTCCTCAGGTTGCTTGACAACACCATACGACATGTCAAGTGGCTTGACAAGTATCTAGAAACTGTCAAGTAAGTCAAGCACTGACCGGAGCGGTGTATCGCAGGCCGACCAGCACCATCCGCGTTCGCGAGATGCAGGTCTGGAGAACCACATCGGTGTCCGGCATGTCCTCCAGCGTCGAGTCGTAGCGGGGGACGTACTTGACGACCTCGGCCGTGTAGAGACCCGCCTCGACGCCGCGACCCGTCAGCTGCACCACGTCGTTCGCCTTGAGCTTCGGCATCCAGGCCGAGCCGCCGCAGTAGTCGTGCTCGGCGACGAGGAGGGGGTGCTTGTGCCCCAGGTACACCGCAACGGGCCCAGCGCAGGCGTTGAGCGCGGCGTCGACGTCGTCGAGGCCACTGACCTTCGCGATGGTGCGCGAGAACTTCGCATCCGACGACACGGCCGCCGGTTCGGTCGGGAGGACCTCGAGGTGGGCCGTGATGAACTGGAGGTACGGGTCGACCCGGGGCTCGTCCCGGAGGATCGGCACGGCGATGACCAGTGCCATCGCGGCCACGCCGACGGCGAGCAACGCCCGCGTCCTGCGCCTCATGCCGCCGACCTCTGCACCATCATTCGAGTTTACGGCCGGATTCGTTGGCCCCGAGCGTGAGACGGTTGGCCCGAATCCGACATGGAGTAGGTATGAGCCCTTCGACCGAGGTCGCCGACGACGTCGAGCTGCTGTCGCGCGCACAGTCGGGCGACCGGCTCGCGTTCGCCGACTTGTATGACCGACACGTGCGGCCGGTCTACTGGCAGGCGTACTCGGTCGTGCGCGACGCCGGCGAGGCCGAGGAGGTCACGCAAGACGTCTTCGTGACGACGTGGCGACGCATCCGCGCCATTGCGCCGGTCGACGGGTCGCTGTTGCCCTGGCTGCTGGTGACCGCCCGCTACACCGCGCTCAATGCGCACCGGCGAGCCTCACGGCGGCAGAGTGTGGCCCTCGACGACGAGGTGCCCGAAGGTGCCGACTCAGCCGTCGAGCGGGAAGTCGAGGCGGCCCAGGTGCGAGCAGAGATCGACAAGGCCGTCGCCGCACTGGCGCCCAACGACCGCAGGCTCTACGAGCTGTGCGTCGAGGGCGACCGCACCTACGAGCAGGCCGCACGGGAGCTCGGCGTCTCGCACGCCGTAGTCCGCAATCGCCTGCACCGGCTGCGCACCCGTCTGCGCACCGACCTGCGTTCCATGAGGGAGACATCATGACCACTCCAGAGCTCGACGAGCGTCGCATCGACGCGATGCGATCGTCGATCATGCACCACGTCGACGCCGACGTGGCTCGTCGCGGTCGCCGGGTCCGCCGCGGCCTCGGCGCCCTGGCCGCCGCCTGCTTCGTCGTCGTGATTGGCGGGCTGGGGTTCTCCCAGCTGGTTAACCCCATCGCCTCTCAATCCGACTCTGCCGGCGTCAGCAAGTCGGAATCTGCGTCGAGGGCTGGTGGCGACAGCGCGCAGAACCTGGATGCCGAGGCTGCGCCTGAGTTCTCGAAGGTGGCGCCCCGCGACACCCGGGAGGTCATCACCACCGGCAGCGTGGACGTCACCGTCGGCAACCCCCGCGACGTCGCCGAGCGCTTCACCGCCTGGGTCGAAGCCCGCTCAGGACGGGTCGACGGCCGCACCGAGAGCAAGGACGGCGAAGGACGTGCGTCGGCGTCCCTGACGGTCCGGGTGCCGAGCGGCCAGATGTCGAAGGCCCTCGCCAAGCTCGCCACGTACGGCGACGTGGGCACGGTCGACGTCCAGAACGAGGACGTGACCGCCCAGGGTCAGGACCTCGACGCCCGCACCAAGGCATTGGAGATCTCGATCGACCGGCTGGAGAAGATCCTGGCCGAGGCCGGCTCCAGCGCCGAGGTCGTCCGTGCCGAGGACGCCCTGACCCAGCGTCAGGAGCAGCTCGAGAGCCTGCAGGCCCAGCGCAAGGCGCTCACCGACCAGGTCTCGCTCTCGACCCTGCACGTCGAGCTCGTCCAGAAGGGCTCGGCCTCCTCGGTCTCGCCCGGCGGGTTCCAGGGCGGCCTGACGAAGGGGTGGGACGCGCTCGTCGACACCGTCAACGGCATCGTGTCGCTCGCCGGCGTGCTCGCACCGTGGCTCGCCGTGGTGGCCGTCGGGTGGGCCCTCTGGTGGGGCATCCGACGTGGTCGCGCAGCGGCACGGCGCGAGGCCTGATCACCGCCTGAGCTCGGCCACCGCCTCGACGCGGCGTCCCTCGAAACACCGGTCCGTGGCCGGGAACGATCACGTCGGCGTCGACCTCGGCGATGACGTCGTGCGAGGCCTCCATGGCGTCGAGATCGTGGTGGAAGAACGTCAGAAGCTCCTGAGATCCGGTGGCCGGGCTCAGCGGATGGCCGGTCACGAGCGCATCGCCGGTGAGAAGGACCCTGGCTCCGGGCACCAGGTAGGCGGTGTGGCCGCTGGTGTGGCCGGGCGTCGGGATCGGGACAGGTCGACCGGGCACGTCGATGACATCGACGTCACCGAAGTCGGTGGCCGAGGGGATGCCGCGGTCGGCCATGGCGCCGTTGCGCATGATGTGGAGGGCCCAGGGCAGCACCCGGGGTCGCCAGATGTTCCGGACGACGTCGGCGGTACTCGCCTGCTCGAGGTACTCGCGACGCGCGTGGGGTGCTTCGACCGGCGACAGCAGCACCGGCACCGGGTGCTTCTCGAGGAGACGCGGCAGCGAGCCGATGTGGTCGATGTGCGCGTGGGTCACGAGCACGGCCTCGATGTCCGTGAGGCGGTGGCCGATCTCGCTGATCGACGCGAGCACGTCGTCGTGGTAGCCCGGGTAGCCGGCGTCGACCAAGGTCAGGGCGTCGCCCTCGGCGATCAGCGTCCAGTTGGCGGCGTGGCTCTCGACGGCGAAGACGCCGTCTGCAGCCTCGGTGACTTTCATCGGAAGGACCCTACAAGAACGCGACCCGCCGCTACGGTGGACGAGCGTTCGTGGCAGGAGAGAGCTGATGGACATCGAGACCGACTACCTGATCGTCGGAGCGGGAGCCAGTGGCCTCGCCTTCGCCGACTCCCTCCTGGCCGAGGCCGACGTCGATGTCGTGATCGTGGATCGACGCAGTCACCCCGGCGGCCACTGGCGGGACGCGTACCCGTTCATCCGGCTCCATTCGCCGTCGGCGTTCTACGGCGTCAACTCGATGTCGCTCGGCGACGACCAGCTGATCGAGTCTGGCCGGAACGCGGGGTTCTACGAGCAGGCCAGCGCACCGGAGATCTGTGCGTACTTCGAGAGCGTCGTGGGCGACCGCCTCGAGCCGACCGGGCGGGCGCGGTTCCTCCCGGCGCACGACCATCTCGGCGGTGACGGCGCCGACCATCAGGTCCGGGACCTCAGCAGTGGGGACGTGCACACGGTGCGGGTCCGACGCCGCGTCGTCGACGCGGCCTATCTGGAAACGTCCGTTCCGGCCACCCACCAACCCTCGTTCACCGTCTCTCCGGATTCGTCGTTCGTCCCCATCAACGCCCTCCCGGAGGTCGCGGACACCTACCAGCGCTTCACCGTCATCGGATCGGGGAAGACCAGCGTCGATGCCTGCCTGTGGCTGCTCGACAATGGAGTGACCCCCGACCGGATCCGCTGGGTGCGCCCTCGCGACATGTGGTTCAACGACCGTGCCCACTTGCAACCGCTCGATCTGGTGGCGCAGACCATGGACGGCATCGCCTGCGACACGGAGGCGGCCGCGGAAGCCAGCGACCTGACTGACTTGTTCGAACGGCTCGAGGCCTCCGGACGACTCATGAGGATCGATCCCGGCGTCTGGCCGACGATGTTCCGCGCGACCATGCTCAGCCAGCCTGAGCTCGAGGATCTGCGACAGATCGAGGACGTCGTCCGCCTCGGCCGGGTGCGATCGATCGACGCGGATCGCCTCGTGCTCGACGACGGCGAGGTGCCGACCGGCTCCGATGTGCTCCACGTGGACTGTTCGGCGATCGGCCTGCGCGCCTCGAAGGCCGTCCCCATCTTCGGTGACGACCGGATGGTGCTGCAGCAGGTGCGTTACGGGTCGCCTTCCTTCAACGCCGGCCTGCTGGGCTTCATCGAGTCGCGCGAAGCGTCCGACGAAGACAAGAACCGGCTGAGCCCGCCCGACCCGCACCCGAGCAGCATCGAGGACTGGGGTCCGATGATGCGCCTGACCTGGCTGGCCCAGCTGGCCTGGTCGAAGGATCCCGACGTGGACACGTGGGTCGGGTCGAGCCGCCTGAATCTCATGCGTGCCCTGCCGGAGCATCTCGACGAACCACTCATGCAGGAAGCCCTCACCCGCTACCTGACGAACGTCGAGCCGGCCATCGAGCGTCTCGGTGCGGCGGCCGGAGGCTGAGGTCGGGAGCCGCGACCGGGCACGAGAGAATGGGCACATGAGCGAACCCCGGCCCATCGAGACCTGGCTGACCGACATGGACGGCGTCCTCGTGCACGAGGAGGACCCGATCCCGGGGGCCGTCGAGTTCGTCGAGGCGCTCAAGCAGTCCGGCCGCCCGTTCATGGTCCTGACGAACAACTCGATCTACACCCCGCGAGATCTTCGGGCGCGCCTCCTGGCCAGTGGTCTCGACGTGCCCGAGAAGGCGATCTGGACCTCGGCGCTCGCCACCGCCCAGTTCCTGCTCGACCAGCGACCGGACGGCTCGGCCTACGTCGTCGGCGAGTCGGGCCTGACCACGGCGCTCCATGACATCGGTTACGTGATGACCGAACGCAGCCCCGACTATGTCGTCCTCGGCGAGACCCGCACGTACTCCTTCGAGGCGATCACCCGGGCGATCCGACTGATCGAGGGCGGGGCACGCTTCATCGCCACCAACCCCGACGTCAGCGGTCCGAGCATCCACGGCACCCTGCCGGCGACCGGCTCGGTCGCGGCCCTGATCAGCACCGCGACCGGTCGCCAGCCGTACTACATCGGCAAGCCGAACCCGTTGATGATGCGCAGCGCCATGAACCAGATGGAGGCGCACTCGGAGTCGACCATCATGATCGGTGACCGCATGGACACCGACATCATCTCCGGTCTCGAGGCCGGCATGCGCACGATCCTGGTGACCACCGGCTCGACCCGGCCCGAGGACATCGAGCGGTTCCCCTACCGTCCGACACGCGTCGTCGACTCGATCGCCGACCTCGTCGACATGGTCGCCGAGCGCGCGCCGCAGGCCTGACGCCGACGTCAGCCTTCTCGCGGCAGCAGACCGTGAGTCACGACGTCGGTCGCTGTCTTGAGCATGGTGCGGAGCTCCGCGGGTGACCGTTGCAGGCGGTCCGGACGCCACCCGAGCGCGATGATGCCGTTCCAGGCCGACCAGAGGATCGCCGACACCTCGGTCGGATCGACCAACCTGATCTCACCGTGGTCGATGGCCGTCTGCAGAGCGGTCACCATCCGGCTGTTCTGCTCGTCGACGGACACGGCGAGTCGTTCGGACAGCTCGCGTCCGGCCGCGTACTGACCGGGCTGCTCGGGGAAGGCGAGCATGCGGAAGAACTCCGGGTGCTCGAGGTAGAACTCGAGGTACTCCTCGGCAGCGGCGTACAGCTGGTCGACCGGCCCGCGGCCGGGCACGTAGGCGCGGTCCATCGCACGCCGGTCCTCGTCGAGTGCGCGCTGGATCACCGCCGCGTGGAGACCGGCTTTCGAGCCGAAGTGGTTGTAGATCGACCCCACCGCCACACCCGCACGCTCGCCGATCTCCTCGACGGTGACCTCGTCGACCGAGCGGTCGCTGAAGACCTCTTCGGCCGCCTGGATCAGCGCCTCGATGGTGCGCTGCTTGCGGGGGTCCATGACCTCGATCACTTTCTGGAAGCATTGCAAGAACTGGATGACCTAGAGGTTACCGCGAGCGTCGGAAGCTGACAGGAAACCTTCAGCACGGTCACAGCGTCTCATCACGAACCGCCACTACGCTCGCCGAATGACCCCTGAGACCCATGCCCCCGAGGAGCACGACCTCGGCCTCGGCCACGACCTGCCCACCCTCCTGAACCGCCGGCGCGCGCTGGGGCTGCTCAGCGCCGCCGGCCTGGCCGCAGCGCTCGCCGCCTGCGGGGCCAGCGAGGACTCGACGACCTCGACACGGCCATCCGGGGGTCCGCCCGCCGGTGGTGGCGGGCCGGAGTCGTCCGTCATGCGGACGGCGAGGTCCCCGAGGAGACCGGCGGTCCTTACCCGGCCGACGGCACGAACGGGGTCAACGTGCTGACCGAGAGCGGCATCATCCGGAGCGACATCACCGGCAGCTTCGGCTCCGCGAGCGGCGTCGTCAAGGGAGTTCCGATGACGATGGCCCTGACCCTCCTGAACATGAACGACGGCGACGTGAAGCCCTACGAAGGCGCGGCCATCTACGTGTGGCACTGCGACGCCCAGGGGCGGTACTCCATGTACGACCAAGGGGCCGTCGACGAGAACTGGCTCCGGGGCGTCCAGGTGGCCGATGCGCAGGGCAAAGTCGAGTTCCAGTCGATCTTCCCCGGCGCCTACTCCGGCCGGTGGCCCCACGTCCACTTCGAGGTCTACCCGTCGCAGAAGGCCGCCGTCAGCGCCAGCGACAAGCTGCGGACCTCGCAGATCGCGTTGCCGGTGGACGCCGCCCGCAAGGCATATGCCCGCTCTGACTATCCCGGCAGCAGCGCGAACCTCTCCAACACGTCACTGAAGTCCGACATGGTGTTCTCCGACGGCTACTCGCTGCAGATGGCCAAGGTCACCGGCTCCGTCGATGACGGCATGACGATCAACCTGAACATCGCCGTCTAGGAGCCGCGGGCAGGACTTCACCCAGTAGCCACCGAAGTACGCGAGGACTAGGATTCGCCTCATATTTCGGGGGTTCATGGAGGTGTGGTCCATGCGCACGATACGTCCCGTCATGATCGTCCTCGGCCTGGTGCTCATCGCCGGCGGAACGGCCTACGCGGCAACCCCGGAGGAGCAGGCGGTCTTCCGTGAGGATGCGCGCAAACTCACGGAGCACGCGCGATCTCAGGAGCAGCAGGTCGACGGCGCGCTCGTGACGTCGAAGCTGATCTTCATCTCCGAGTTCAAGAAGGCTGATGGTGTCCAGGACCAGGCGGATGTCAAACTGGCCATGGCCTACCAGAAATGGTTCCAGGGCAAGGCTCCCAAGAAAGCCCAGGCCAGCCTGCTTCGCGAGTCGGCGCGCGGGCTCCAGCTCGAGGCGTTCGAACTCGGTGTCCGTGCAGTGATCATCGATCAGCGAGCTGGGAGCGCGAGGGCCCGCGAAGGGCTCTACCGTACGGCTGCAGCGGCGCTGCTCGACAGCTCCGATCCGGATGACACGGCCGTCTCCAAGGAGATGACCCAGCAAGCCAATGCCGAGGGTCGGGACGCCAAGAGTCTGGAGAACGAGTCCAAGTCCTTGATCCGGCAACAGGCGAGCACGAACAAGCGGGCCGACTCCCTCATCGCGCGCGCGGTGGAGCTCGAGGCAACGAGCCCGTAGCCATCGATGTCGGCGAGGACTAGGATTCGCCTCATATTCCGGGGGTTCATGGAGGTGTGGTCCATGCGCACGATACGTCCGATCATGATCGTCCTCGGCCTGGTGCTGATCGCCGGTGGCACGGCCTATGCCGCGACGCCGGAGGAGCAAGCCGCATTCCGGGCGGAGGCGAGACCCCTCTCCGAGCAGGCGCGAAGCCTGGATCAACAGTCTGCCGCCGCTATGGAGCAGACGAAGCAGATCTATCTCCACGAGTTCAGGAAGGCCATCAACCTCGCCGACCAGGCTGATGTCAGAAGGACGTTGGCCTACCAGAAGTGGCTCCAAGGCGCCGCACCCAAGAAGGGCCAGGCAGAATTGCTTCGCCAGTCGGCCCGCTCACTTCAGTTCGAGGCTTTCGACTTCGGCGTCCGCGCGGGGGTCCTCGTCGAACAGGTCAAGAGCGCACGGGGGCGCGAAACGCGATACCGCGCTCTTGCGGCGGCGCTTTTGGCCGGTAGCCCGGATGCCGAGACCAAAGCCGTCGCCAGGGAATTGACCCAGCAGGCCGGCGCCGAAGCTCGGGATGCCAATGCGCTGGAGAATGAGTCCGAGTCACTTCTCCGGCGACAGGAGAGCACGAAGAAGCGTGCCGATACGCTCACCGCGCGGGCGGTGGAGCTCGAGGCTTCGAGCCCGTAAGGCACGACGTGCGCCCGTCCTGCGGACGGGGGCGCGCTGCACGTGGTGGAGCTAGGGGGACTCCGTCGCAAGCTCCTCCCCGAATCACTCTGCCTGAACACGCACAGCGCGCCCCCGTCCTGCGGACGGGGGCGCGCTGCACGTGGTGGAGCTAGGGGGATTCGAACCCCCGACCTTCTCATTGCGAACGAGACGCGCTACCAACTGCGCCATAGCCCCGGGATCACCGCCGAGGATATCAGGCGCGTGACGCCGTTCTACTGGTTGGCGGCCCGCCGCGGAGCATCGCCGGACGGCTGCTCGCGGCTCGGCAGCTCGACGTCCTCACCCTCGACGTGACCGGACGTCCAGGCGCCCGGCTGCGCGAAGTCGATGGTGCGCACCGTGCGTCCGGCGCGTGGCTTCGTGACGTAGGTCGGGATGGTGACGGGCAGCGGATCCCAGACGAGATCGCCCGTGGTCGCGACGGAAGGAGCGGCGATGACGAGCTGCTCATCGAGGGCGTCCACCTCCAGCGGTGTGGACTCCATGACGTGTCGGCGGGCCGGGTCGACGTCCTCGACCTGGCCGGACACGATGACGGTCGCTTCGTCGTCGATCTTGACCTTCGCGGCCTTCGCGGGAGTCTTGGCGGCGCGCCTCGGGGAGATCCCGCGCTCGTGGCGAACCTGCACCCGGCAGGCGACGAGCCAAGCCACCACGAGCCCGACCGGGATCGCGATCGACCAGACCGGCACGACCTGGAAACCGACGAGACCACCGACGATCGCGGTGGCTGTCAGCAACGCGAGGAGGGTGCGCCGTCGACGCCGGGCGGCCTTGCGCGCGGCGTTGCCCGACACCCGCGGGCGGGGTGTGGGCTCGGGTGCTGCCTCGGCGGACGCCTCGACCTCCGGTGTGGGCTCCGGCGTCGCGACCTCCTCGACGGACGTGGGCCGGCGGATCACGCGGCTGAGTGGGCTCAGCGTCTCCAGCGACGACGATGTGGTCGCCTCGTCGTAGCGCCGGAGCACGAGGGGCACGAAGTACGCCGCCCAGATGGCGACGACGAACGCGACGATCAGACCGGTGCCCACGTGCAAAACCGTAGGCCCCCGGCTCACCGATTCTCGGCACGTGCCGCCGTGTGTCGCCTGAAACCTTGTGTGGCTGGAGTGACTCGCGCTCGATTGACTAGGCGGACGACGCCGACAGCCGCGTCACCAGGCCCTCGCCCACCTGGCTCGCGAGCACTTGGAACACCCGGTGGTCGCGCCAGTCGCCCGCAATGTGCAGGAACCCGGGGGCGGTGCCGATCTCGGTGAATCCGAGCTTCTCCACCACGCGGAGGCTGGATGAGTTCTCGGGCCGGATGGCGATCTCGATCCGGTGCAGCTGCACCTCCGAGAAGAGGTGGTCGCACACGAGCGCGACCGCCGTGGTGGTGACACCGCGGCCGGCGTGGCTCTGCGCCACCCAGTAGCCGAGGCTCGCCCACCGCGCCGATCCCCATGAGATGCCGTTGACCGTCAGCTGGCCCACCATCTCGTCGTCCCACGTGAGGGCGAAGGGCATCGACTGCCCGCGACTGGCGCGGCGCCGCATCGAGCCGATCATGGCGCGATACGACATCGAGGGTCGGCCGGCCTCCGGCGGCAGCGTCGCCTCCCACGGGCCGAGCCAGGCCGCGTTGTCGTGGCGGAGCCGCTGCCACGTGGAGGCATCGCGGCGCCGCAACGGACGGACGCCGACGTGACCGTGCCGGAGCGTGACCGGCCACCCTCTGGTCAGGGTTCACCCCGATCGTGGTCGCCGCCGCGGAGCTGTTCGACAGCGTGCGGCACGACGTCGGCAAGCACGGCGATCGCGTCCTTCACTCCCCCACGCGAGCCGGGCAGGTTCACCACCACGGCACGTCCGGAGACCCCGGCCAGCCCGCGCGAGAGCATCGCGGTGGGGATGCCCTGGGCAACGCCGTACGCACGGATCGCCTCGGCCACGCCGGGCAGCTCGCGGTCGAGCAGTGGCCGCGTCGCCTCCGGCGTGCGGTCGGTGGGGTTGATGCCGGTGCCGCCGGTGGTCAGGACGACGTCGGCTCCGTCGTCGAGCGCCGCGCGCACGGCCTCTCCGACCGCCTCGCCGTCCGGAACCACCACCGGCGCAGGGGTGTCGAAGCCCCAGGACGACAGTGCATCGACGAGCAAGGGTCCGGTGGTGTCGTCGTAGACGCCGCTGGAGGCCCGCCCCGAGGCCACGATCACCGCCCCTTTCACTCCTTGCTCCAGTCGCCGCTGCGACCGCCGGACTTGGCGATCACCTCGACGTCGGTGATGCGGGCGTGCCGGTCGACGGCTTTGACCATGTCGACGACGGTGAGCGCCGCCACGGTGACCGAAGTGAGCGCCTCCATCTCGACGCCGGTCCGGTCGGTCGTCCGCACCGTCGCCCTGATGTCGACGGAGTCGTCGGTGACGTCGAGGTCGACCTCGACCCCGGAGATGGCCAGCGGGTGGCACAGCGGGACAAGGTCGGGCGTGCGCTTGGCGGCCATGATGCCGGCGACGCGTGCGACGGCGAGCGCGTCGCCCTTCGGCACTCCGTCGCCGCGCAGCAGCTCGACGACCCGGGACGAGACCTCGACGCGACCACGTGCGGTGGCCGAGCGGGCGGTGACCGTCTTGCCGGAGACGTCGACCATCCGGGCGGCGCCGGTCTCGTCGACGTGGGTCAGGTGGTCTTCCCCCATCAGAACGGCCTGTCGAGCACCAGGGTGCGGACGGTGTCGCCGAGGTTGAGGGCCGTCTCGTCCTCTCCCACGACGATGAGTGCGTTGGACTTCGCGAGCGAGCCCAGCAAGTGCGACCCGGTGCCCTCGACGGGCGTGACCTTGGCCCCTCGATGGGTGACCTCGAAAATGCCGCGCACGTACTGGCGCACGCCTGAGCGCGACTCGAGGTCGGAGGCGAGCACCGCATGGACCATCGGGCGGCGGTACGGCGTGCGGCCCATCAGGCGTCGGATGGCCGGCAGGACGAACACCTCGAACGAGACGTAGGCCGACACGGGATTGCCGGGGAGCGTGATGATCGGTGTCTGCTCGTCGAAGACCAGGCCGAAGCCCTGCGGCTTGCCGGGCTGCATCGCCACCTTGTCGAAGGAGACGGTGCCCAGCGCCGACAGCGTCTCCTTGACGACGTCCTTCTCGCCCATGCTGACCCCGCCGCTCGTGACGACGAGGTCGGCGCGCACGAGCTGCTCCGAGAGCACGTTGCGGAACGAGCGCGCGTTGTCGTCGACGGCGCCGACCCGGTACGCGATTGCGCCGGCGGCCCGGACGGCGGCGGCCAGCATGTAGCTGTTGCCGTCGTGGATGGAGTCGTAGTCGAGGTGCGTGCCCGGCTCGCGGAGCTCGCTGCCCGTGGAGATGATGACGACCCGAGGTCGCGGACGGGCCTTCACGCGTGGCGCTCCGAGTGCGGCCAGGAGTCCGATCTCGCGCGGTCCCAGGACGATGCCCGCGGTCAGCACCATGTCGCCGGCCTGCACGTCGCTGCCCTGGGTGCGCACGTGGGCTCCGAGGGCTCCGCCTTCATGGATGGTCACTCGCGCGTTGCCGCGATCGGTGCGCTCGAACGGGATGACCGTGTCGGCGCCGCGCGGAATGGGCGCGCCGGTCATGATCTTGACCGCAGTGCCGGCGCTGATCGCAAACGGCTTGGCCGAGCCGGCGAGGATCTCGCCGACCACTGGCAGCGTCACCGGCGCATCCGGAGTGGCGCCCTGGACGTCCTCGGCGCGCACCGCGTAGCCGTCCATGGCGGAGTTCGCGAACCGCGGCAGGTCGATGGGGGCGACGAAGTTCTCATGCAGCGGCAGCCCGAGCGACTCCACGATCGGCTGGTCGTAGGCCTCCAGTGGCCCGACGCCGCGCAGGATCCGTTCGAGATGGTCTTCCACGGTGATCATGTCGTCGGCGACGCTCGCGGGACGCGGGCGCTTCCTCGGCCCGGGCTCCACCGCTTCGGCCGAGACAGTGCTGGTGGACGCCTCCGGCTCTGGGCTGATCGGGGCTTCCGGCGCGGGTGGAGCGTCACTGCTGTGCGCCTCCCTGGCCGGGTCGTCGAGACCGGGTGCCGTGGTGGTGCTCACCTCCGGCGCAGGCGTCGAGAGTTCCTCGGACGGCTGCTCCCCCGAACGGTCCGGGCCGAGCGGAAGCATGCTCTGATCCGGCCCGGCGTCCGGGGTATCCGAGGACATGCGGCTCAGCCTAACCGTGTGCCTCCGGGGATGCTGCGAGCCGTGCCCTCGTCGTCGAGTTGCACGTCACCGGTCACGACCACCCCGCGACCGAATCTCCAGTCGCCCCTCACGGTCAGCGACGTGGCGTCGACCAGGGACGGCGGCTCGGGCACTCGCGCGTCGAAGTCGGCGATCGTCGCGTAGAAGCGCCGGTCGAGATCGACGAGCGCCGGTTCGACCTGGGCCCGGAGCCGGAAGTCCTCGCCGACCCCGTAGACGTCGGAACGCAGCAGCATGAGGTCGTTGGTGGTCTTGACCGGCAGGAACCGCGAGCGGTCGACCTCGATGGCCGTCGCGCCGTCGAACACCTCGACCGCGGCGCCCATGGCGGACTCGATCTGCACGACGCGTGGCGACGACGGGTCGGTGGGGTCGACCGTCTTCTCGTTGCGGATGAGCGGGAGGCCGAGGATCCCCGACCGGTCGGCCAGCGTCTTCGCCAGCTGCTCGAGGTCGAACCACAGGTTGTTCGTGTGGAAGTAGCGGTGTCGCGAGAGGTCGGCGGCGGCCTCGGCGTCGTCGGGTGGAGTCTGTGCGGTCTCGCGCAGCACCAGTCGCCCGTCGTCGCGGCGCACCACCAGGTGTCCGCCCTTGACGTCGGCCGGCGTGCGACGACAGACCTCCGCTGCGTAGGGGGCACCCGATGCGGCGAACCACTCCATCATCGCCGGGTCGGGGACCGCGCCGAGGTTGTCGGCGTTGGAGACGGTGGCGTACTTGAAGCCCGCGTCGAGCAGGGCCGCGAGTGCCCCGGACGTCTCCAACGCGGTGTACAGGTCTCCGTGCCCGGGCGGGCACCACTCCAGCGACGGGTCGTCCGGCCACTCGACCGGACTCAGGTCGTCGGCGAGCAGCTTGGGCTCGCGATTCTGCAGGAAGTCGAGCGGCAGGCCGACCACCGCGAGGTCTTCGTGCCGGGCCAGCGCGGCGAGCGTGTCGTCGTGGGTGCGGAAGCTGTTCATGAACAGCAGCGGCAGACCGACGCCGTGCGTGCGCCGCACATGCTGCACCTGCCCGACGATGATGTCGAGGAAGGAGAGGTCGGCCCGCACCGGCAGGAGCGACTTGGCCCGGTCCATGCCCATCGACGTGCCGAGCCCGCCGTTGAGCTTGATGACGGCCGTCGATGCCACCGCCTCGGCACCCGCGTCGTCGAGCTCGAGCTCGGACGCCCTCACCAGATCGGTCAGCGGTTCGACCTCGGCCTCGGCGATCATGCCGGTCGCGCCGCCCTCGAGCTGGAAGTAGAAGGACGTGAACACGTCGATCGCCCGCTGCGGCACGCCGGCGTCGGTCATCTTCTGCTGCGCCTTGGCCAATCCGCTCACCGGCACAGGCTATCGTCGGCGGGTGAGCAAGGACGCGCTGCGGCAGCAAGTGCTCCGGAGTCGTCAGGAGCGTGGGGCCGAGCAACGGCTCATGGTGGCCGACGCGATCGCCGCCCACCTCCTCGCCGCACCGTTCGCGCAGGTCGACCGCATCGCCTGCCACCTCTCGATGGGCACCGAGCCGGGCACCGGACCGCTCATCACCGGCCTCTTGAAGCGCGGCGTCGACGTCATCGTCCCGGTCACCCGTGCCGAGGACCACCAGCTCGAGTGGGTACTCTTCGATCCCGCCGCACCCCTGCGCCTTTCCTCCATCGGCATCCCTGAGCCGGACGGTCCGCGCCTCGGACCCGAAGCCCTCGCGGAGGCCGGCCTGGTCATCGTCCCGGCCATGGCGGTCGACCACGCCGGCAACCGGCTCGGCCGCGGCGCGGGCTACTACGACCGGGCGCTGGCGTCGGTCACGTCGCCGGTGTGCGCCGTGGTGCACGCCAACGAGCTCATGGAGTCCGTGCCGCACGACGACCATGACGTCCCCGTGCAGATGGCCGTCACCGAGGCTGGGTTGTTCCGCGTCCCGACCGAGTGACGGCCTCCCCCGAGACGTCGTGCGCGGTCGTCAGCCCGGTCGGGACGCGAAGCTCGGCTTGATCCAGTAGGTGATCGAGACGATCTCGACGTCGCGACCGGGACGCGGGGCGTGAATCATCTTGCCGCCCCCGAGGTACATCGCGACGTGGTAGATCGAGCCGGGGCTCTTCCCCCAGTAGACGAGGTCGCCGCGCTGGATGCTGCCGACGGAGACCCGCTGCGTGCGTGAGTACTGCGCGCCGGCGGAGTGCGGCAGGCTGACCCCGGCAGCGCCCCAGGCCTTCATCACCAGTCCGGAGCAGTCCCACGAGCCGGGTCCGGCGCCACCCCACTTGTACGGCTCTCCCAGCTGCGCCTGCGCGAAGTCGATGGCGCGCTCGACCTTGCTGCCCGAAGGCGGCGACGGGTCAGCCGGCGGCGGCTTCGGAGTGGGCTTGGGCTTCGGCTTGGGTTCGCTGGGCCCGGGGTCACTGGGCGGGTCGCTCGGCTCTGGGTCCGTGGTCGGCTCCTCGGCGGGACCGCCGACAGGAGGTGCGGACGGACCTCCCTGGTCGATGCGCTCGTCGATCTTGTCCTGCTTCTTCTCCGCCGCCATCACGGTGACGCCCTGCGCGGCCGCGAGCTGCTCGAGCAGCGCGTCCCGCTCACGACGGGTGGACTTCTCGGTGGCCTCGGCCGCAGCGATCGCCCGGTCGATGCCCCCTGCGGCAGCGGCCCGGTCCTTCACGGCCTTGCGGAGGGCGGCCTGGGCGGAGTCGGCACGCCGGACGGCCGCGTCGCGAACCACCTGACGGGCCGTGAGCGTGTCGACCTTGGCGTTCATCGCCTCGTTGGTACTCGAGTACGCGCTCGCGCGCTCAAGCAGCTGCTGTGGTCCGTCGCTCTCGAACAGGGTGGTGAGTCGAGCGGTGCCGGTGCCCGACTGGAGCTGCTCCACGGTCAGCGTCGCTACGGCGTCCCGCTGGTCGGCCAGCAATCCTTCGGCACGCTTGACCGCGGCCCGCTGACGCTTGAGCTCGGCCGCGGCTTCAGCGAGCTGGAACGTCGCGCCGTTGAGCCGTTCGGCTGCCGCGGCGGAGCGCGCGTAGAGGTCGTTCAGCTTCATGCGTGACTCCACCAAACGCACCTGCAGGGCGCCCACCGACGGGTCGTCGGCCTGGGCCAGGGGCGCGCTCGCGACCGTGAGCAGCACTCCCACGGCTAGCCCACGGATCGCGAGGGGGAAGACACGCATGGCCACCACGAAACCACGATTTTCACTGCTGTGACCACAAGTCCCAGAAAAAACACCCGTCACACGCGTGTCGGTGCTTCACACCTGCGGATTCGTGTCGATAATTCGCGCCCCTCACTCGGCGGTCGGTCGAAGCGTCAACGTGTCCTCGGTCGTCCTGCTGACCGCGTCGTCGTCGAAGGCCCAGGGCAGCGTCCGGCCCTCGGCCCACAACGGCAGCTGGTCGGCGTAGTGCTCGTGGTACGCGTGCCCGGAGTTCCCCGACAGCTGGATCCAGCGCGACCGGTCGAGATCCGCGAGGTCGACCACCATGCGCATCGACGGTACGGCGGTGACGTCATACCCCTCGGCGGCGTTCCACGCCGTGGCATTGACGAGACCGCCCCCGCCGCCGACCTGGACCGGTCCGCGGTTGAACAACCGGTTGACGAGACCGACGCCTGAGTCGCCCAACGTCGGGTTCACGAGCATGAGGCGGTGCAGCCGCCCCCACTCCCAACCGGAGACCTCCCGCGACCGGATCCGGGTGAGCTCGTCGCGGGCGCGGATCTGGGCGTCCCTGAGGACGTCGTCACGGCGCTCGACCAGCGTCGGTGTCGCCAGGTTGTCCCACCAGTGACTGTTGGGCTTGTCGATGATCGTTCGCATCACGTTGACCCAGCGCTCTCCGCCGTCCGGCCACTGGTCGCGCGGCAGCTCGTCGTGGAACGTCAGCTCGAGCACGTTGCGCCACACGACGCTGAAGTAGGCCGCGGCGGCGGAGTCGGCGGTCTGCCGGTAGTCCCACCCGCGGAGCGTCTCCTGCCCCTGGCGGGCGAAGCGGGAGTCGAGCGAAATGTCGACGAGGTAGGGCACCAGCCGTTCGGCGTTCGCGCTGTAGGTGTCCGTCTGGAAACGGGTCATGTCGCGCACCGAGAGGCGGTCCTTCGACGTGAGCAGGTCGCGGATCCGCTCGGAGCGGTAGCCGACGGCCGCGTCGGCACCGAGCAGGTACGGGTACTTGCTGCCGACGACCTGGTTGTTCGCGGCGACGATGAAGCCCTCTCGTGGATTCAGCTCGTTCGGCAAGGTCTGGAACGGCACGTAGCCCTTCCACTCGTGCTTGCCGTCCCAGCCCCGCACGGGCCAGCGGCCGTCGCCGCGACTGCGGATCGGGATGTCGCCCGGCGCCTGGTAGCCGATGTTGCCGTCGACGTCGGCGTACACGAGATTCTGCGACGGCACCGAGAACCGCTTGGCCGCGGCCCGGAACTGCTCCCAGTTCTGCGCCCGGTCGAGCGCGAAGACGGCCGAGATCGTCGGGCGAGGCGTCAGCGCCGTCCACTTCAACGCGACCGCATTGGCCTCGCCGACACCCACGAGCTCGTCGTCGACGCCGGAGAGGATCGGGCCGTGCCGCGTCGAACGCACGGTGATCGTGCGCGGCTTTCCGCCGGCGACCTCGATCGTCTCGCGTCGCGTCTCCAAGGGCACCTTCTCACCCTTGTACTCGTAGGTGTCACCGTCGACCCGCTCGAGGTACAGGTCGGTGACGTCGGCATACATCGTGCTGACGCCCCAGGAGATGCGCCGGTTGTGCCCCACGACGACGCCGGGCATGCCGGCGAACGAAAATCCCGACACGTCGTACGGGCAGGCATCGGTGCGCTCGCGACAGTGCAACCCCACCTGGTACCAGATGCCGGGCATCGACGGGGAGAGGTGCGGGTCGTTGGCCAGGATCGGCCGTCCGGTGACGGAGTGCCTGCTGTCGACGACCCAGGAGTTGGACCCGATGCCCTGATTCGTGCCGAGCAGCGCGGGCACGGCCTCGGCTGCGTCACGAGTCCTGCTCAACGACGAGAGAAGAACCGCGTCGTTGTCCCGTGCCTCCCGGAACGTCTTTCCGTGGACGTCGAGCCGCGGGTCGTTGACGATCGGGTCGTGGGACTTCGGCCGGTCCGGGTAGAGCTCCTCGACCTGCTTGGTCGACATCTGCCGCGAGGCCATCGTGCGGTCGATCTCGTCGGTCATGTTGCTGCGCAGGTCCCAGGCCATCGCCTTGACCCAGGCGACCGAGTCGACGGACGTCCACGGCTCGGGACGATAGTTCGGACCGGTCAGTGAAAGGACGGCGTACTCCAGCGAGAGCTCCGAGCCCGACTTGCCGTCGATGTAGGAGTTGACGCCCCGCGCGTACGCCTCCAGCATCGACCGGGCGTGGGATCCGAGCAGCTCGAACTCCTGCTCGGCCACGCGGCGCCAGCCCAGGGTGCGCACGAACCGGTCGGTCTTCAGACCGCTCTTGCCGACCAGCTCGGACAGTCGACCCGCCGTCACGTGCCGGCGGAAGTCCATCTCGTAGAAGCGGTCCTGCGCCTGCACGTAGCCCTGCGCGAAGAACAAGTCGGCCGGGTCGTCGGCGAATATCTGCGGGATGCCGTGGCCGTCGCGTTTGATCTGGACCGTGCCCTCGAGCCCGTCGAGCCGCACCTCCCCCGTGGTGTCGGGGAACGACTTGCGGATCGTGACCAGCGAGAACACCGAGAGCCCGATGAGCAGCCCGGCAACCAGCAGGGCCACGACCACGACGATGCGACGCACCCGGCCATTCTGCACGTCCGGGGCGTGCCTCCCTAGACGCGCCCTAGCTCTGCCCGGCCTCGCGGATCTCTCCGACCAGTTCCTCGAGCACGTCCTCGAGCATGATGACGCCGAGCACGGTGCCGTCCTCGTCGGCCACCCGGGCCATGTGCGAGCCGCGGGTCTGCATCGTGCGCAGCGCCTCGTACAGGCCCGAGCCGGTGGCGACGGTCGCGAGTGGCCGTACCCATTTGTCGGCGATGGGGACGCTGCGAGCCTCGTCATCGGTCTCGAGGACGTCCTTGATGTGGAGGTAGCCGGTGATGTCACCCGCGCCGTCAGTGACCGGGAACCGCGAGAAGCCGGTGACCGCGCAGGCCCGCTCGACCTCGACCGGCGTGGAGCTCGGCGCGATGGTGATCAGACCCCGGCGCGGCAGCAGCACCTGGTCGACCTTGCCCTCGTGGAAGTCGAGTGCGCCGGAGACGAGTCCGTACTCGTCCTCGTCGAGCAAACCTTCGCGCCGCGACTCCTCGACCAGCCCGGCGACCTCGTCGTGCGTGAACGTCGAGCCGACCTCGCCCTTCGGCTCGATGCGCAGCATCCGCACCACCAGCATCGCCACGAGGTTGAGCACGACGACCACTGGCCGGAGTGCCGCCACCACGGCGAGCATGAACGGGCCGAGATACAGCACGGCGCGGTCGGGCCCGGCGAGTGCGAGGTTCTTGGGGACCATCTCGCCGAGGACGACGTGGGCGGTGGCGACGATCGTCAAGGCGATGACGAACGAGATCGGGTGCACGAGCCCATCCGGCATGGCGACGGCGTCGAAGACCGGCTCGAGCAGGTGGGCGATCGCCGGCTCGCCGACGGCACCGAGCCCGAGCGAGCAGATCGTGATGCCGAGCTGGATCGCCGCGATCGCCGGCGTCAGGTTCTCGATCGCCCGCAGGGCCAGGCGAGCGGTGCGGGAGCCGGCCTTGGCCGCGGGCTCCAGCTCGGTGCGGCGGGCCGAGATGAGCGCGAATTCCGCCGCGACGAACAGGGCGTTCAGGCCGAGGAGAACCAGGGCGAGGCTGATGCCGAACCAGGTGCTCACGACTCGACACCCCCCTGTGGACGCCCATCGACGGTCAGGACCACCCGGTCGATGCGGCGGCCGTCCATGCGCTCGACCTTGAGATGCACGACGAGCGGAGGCGCATCGTCGTCGTCGTCGCCGGGAGTACGGTCGAGTTGGAGTGTGACGGTGTCGCCGCGAATCGCGAGCCGGCCGAGCTCGGCATTCATCAGGCCGGCGATGGTCTCGTAGTCCTCGTCCTCCGGGAGCGAGATGCCGGTCTGCTCCTCGACCTCGTCCGGCCGGAGCCGCCCCGACAGGGCCCAGGTGCCGTCGCGCCGGTGCCGGCTGCGGGCCGACAGCTTGTCGTGCTCGTCGGCGATGTCGCCCACGATCTCCTCGACGAGATCCTCCAGGGTGACGACCCCGTCGGTGCCGCCGTACTCGTCGACGACGACCGCCATCTGCATGCCCTGGTCGCGAAGCAGGGTGAGGAGCGGGTCGAGCTCGATGCTGTCGGGCACCGTCGTCGCCGGGTCGGCGATCTCGGTGAGTCGCACCGAGCGCCGGCGCTCGGGCTCGATGCCCACCGCCCGCTTGACGTGCACGATGCCGAGCACGTCGTCGGGCGTCCGGCCGATGACCGGGAACCGGGAGTGGCCGGTTTCACGCGCAGCCTCGATGACGTCGTGGGCGGTGCCACGTCCCTCCAGGAAGTGCACGAGTACTCGCGGCGTGCGCACGTCGGCGGCGGTGCGATCGCCGAACGCGATGCTGCGTGCCACGAGCTCCGCGGTCTCGTCGTCAATGGCGCCCTTCTGGGCGGAGCGCAGCACGAGCGAGCTCAGCTCCATCGGCGAACGGGCCGAGCGGAGCTCCTCTTGCGGCTCGACGCCCAGCGATCTGACGACGCCATTGGCCAGACCGTTCAGAGCGCGGATCGGCCAGGCCATCGCCCGGGTGAACAGGCGTTGCGGGAGCTGCGTGAGCGCTGCGGTGGTCTGCGGGATCGCCAAGGCGATGTTCTTCGGGATGAGCTCGCCGACCAGCATCGTCACGACCGTGCTGGCGACCAGCGCGACCGAGTAGGCGGCTGCCCTGGACGAGCCCTCGTCAAGACCGAGCGAGGCGAAAGGGCCGCGCAACAGGGTGCCGAGGGCCGGCTCGGCCAGGAAGCCGATGGTCAGGTTGGTGATGGTGATGCCGAGCTGGGCACCGCTGAGCTGGGTGGAGAGCGTGCGCAAGGCATCGAGCGTGCCGGCCGCCCGTCGGTCGCCGGCCGCGGCGTCGCGCTCGACCGACGCTCGGTCGACGGTGACGAAGGCGTACTCCGCGGCCACGAAGACCCCGCACGCGAACATCAGGGAGACGGAGAGGAGGAGCAGCAGCCACTCGGTCATGAGACTGGTCCGGCAGGGACGGGATCGGTCACGATGACCGCAACTGTACCCTTGGGACGGCTTTCAGAACGAGCGGAGACGTCGTGCCCACGTACCAGTACCAGTGCACTCAGTGCGGTTCAGCACTCGAGGTCATCCAGTCGTTCTCCGACGACGCGCTGACCGAGTGCCCGGAGTGTGCCGGACGCCTCCGCAAGGTCTTCAACGCGGTCGGCATCGTCTTCAAGGGCTCCGGCTTCTACCGCAACGACAGCCGCTCGACGTCCACGTCGTCGGAAGCCCCGAAGGCCGAACCGGCGAAGAACGGCGCGTCCAAGAGCGACTCGACGACCAAGGGTGACGCGAAGCCCAAGGAGCCGACCAAGTCCACCACCCCGGCCCCGACTGGCGGATGACCCGCGCGACCGTCGACGACGTCCACGAGCTCGCTCGCAGCATGCCGGGCGTCACGGTCGCGGAGGGCGGGAAGATGGTCTATCAGGTCAGCGGTCGCAGCTTCGTCTTCTTCCGCACGCCGCGTCCCGACGCGTTCGATCCCGACACCGGGGAGCGCTACGACGACGTCATCGTCTTCTGGGTGGCGTCGGAGGAGGACAAGCAGGCGCTCGTGCTCGATGAGTCGACGCCGTTCTTCACCACGCCCCACTTCGCGGGTCACCCGTCGGTGCTGCTCCGCGGCAGCCGCATCGGCGAGCTCCAGCGCGATGAGCTCGCCGAGATCGTGTACGACGCCTGGCTGGCACGAGCCGGCAAGCGTGCCGCGGCGAAGTGGCTGGCCGAGCGCGATGTGTGACGAAACTGGGCACTCAAGGCGGGACTTGAGGCCACTTACGTCACGAATCGCGGAGACCTGACCCTGTGGACGCCGTGAGGCGCGATTCATCCGTCGCGTCCTAGCGTCCAGGCGTGGAGAGAATCTCGCGCCTCGTGCTGCGCCATCGTCGTCCGCTCGCCGCCCTGTTCGCCGGTCTCGCGGTGCTGCTCGCGCTGGGCGCGCTCCGGGCCGAACCGTCCGGCCGCACGGTCGTGGTGGCCGCGCACGACCTGGCCAGCGGCACGGTGCTGGCTGCCGACGACCTCCGCCGGACGCGACTTCCGGAGGCATCCGCGCCGGCGCACAGCGTTCGTCAAGTCGATGACGCGGTGGGCCACAGCGTGGCCGGTCCGATGCGTCGCGGCGAGGTGGTGACCGATCGACGTGTCGTCGACGCCGACCGCATGAGCGGATTCCCCGCCGACGCGGTCCTGGCCACCGTGCGCCTCGCCGATGCCGACTCGCTGTCGAATCTGCGGGTGGGCGATCACGTCGACGTCATGGCCGTCGATCCCGACGGCGGCGCCAAGACCGAGGTCGTGGCCCGCAGCGTCGAGATCGTCACCCTCCCGCCGAGCGGCGACGAGACCGGCGGTGTGCCCGTCGCGGTGGCGACGACGGAGGACTCGGCTCTCCGCTTGGCCGAGCGGGCCCTCGATGCGCGGCTCAGCGTGCTGGCCACTCGGCCGCAGCCAGTGCGCTGACCGCTGGCTAGGGTGCCGGTGACCGTTCATCTCTGCGAGGGGGAACCATGATCAAGGGTTTCAAGGAATTCATCATGAAGGGGAACGTGGTCGATCTCGCCGTCGGCATCGCCATCGGCGTCGCGTTCACGACGCTCGTCGGTGCATTCGGCGCCAATCTCGTCAACCCGATCGTCGCCGTCGCCGGCGGCGACAACCCGAACGGCTTCGGGTTCACCATCACCGACAGTGAAGCCACCCGCGTCAACATCGGGGCGCTAGTCAACGCACTCATCGTCTTCGTGGTGACGATGGCCGTCATCTACTTCGCGATCGTGGTGCCGATGCAGAAGCTGCAGTCACTGCGCAAGGACGGCGAGGAGCCCGAGGCGCCGCCGGAGGATGTCGCGCTGCTGCGCGAGATCCGTGACGCGCTGCAGCGTCGCCCGCTCTGACGGCTAGCCGTGGTGGGGCGGCACGTCGCGACGCATCTCGTCGTCGCGCGTGTCGCCTTCCTTCTCGTTCCAGCCTTCGTCGGTCTCGTCGCTCGTGGTGTCGGGCAGGAGGTCGCCGAGGAGCTCGGCCCGACGACGCCGGGCCTTCTTCGAGGCTTCGTCGTCAGACGACACCGTCGAACCAGTCAGGAGTGAGCTTGGGGTACATGGGGTACCAGCCCGTGCGGTCGAAGAAGCGCTGCGAGCTGACGCGCTGCGAGCGCGAGACCATCTCGACCCGCTGACCGCCCAGCGCCATCATCGGTCGCGAGAAGAACTTGCCGTCCTTGCGCCCGCCGACGACAGCGAACGTGTCGGCCATGTCGCCGCGCTTCACCGGCTCCGCCCCGACGTTGTAGGCACCGGCCGGGACCGAGAGTGCCGTCGCCGCCGCCGTGCCGACGTCGTCGGCATGCACGACGTGAGCCCAGGAGTCCGGTGCGCCGATGCCCGTGGGGCGGCCGGCACGGGCTTGCCGCAGCAGCCAGGCCGTGTTGCGGTCCTGCCCCATGATCTGGCCGAACCGCAACGAGACGCCCACACCACCGGCGCGGGTGAAGTCGTCGATCTCACCCTCGGCGACCACGACGTGCTCGGAAGCTCTCGTCAGCTCGATGGCGCTGTGCTCGTCGACCCAGTCGTCGCCGTAGTCGGCATACACGAAGCTGAGGCTCTGCTGCACGATCCGGCCGACCCCGGCCTCACGAGCGGCCGAGGTCACGATGGCGGTGCCGTGACTACGGATGCGATCGTTGGCTCGCCAGGAGCCGGGGCGCAGGATCGCGTACCCGACGGGAACCCGGGTGGCGAAGTTGACGACGGCGTCGCACCCACGCATCGCCCGGGCGAGTGACTCGGCATCGAACAGGTCCCCCGCGACCGGCTCGGCTCCTCGAGCCTCGACCACCGTCGCCGCACTCGACGAACGGGCGAGCCCGACGACCGTGTGCCCGGCGTCATGGAGAGCCGGAATGGTCGATCGACCCATGGCGCCGCTGGCTCCGGTCAGGAGAACCTTCACGCAATCACTCCGTTGTGATGACGGATCCGGAGGCGGGGTGTGCCCCCGGACGTCCCGTCAGGGTAGCAACGTCGTGCCGCCCCTGCTCAGTTCACCGACGGCTTACGTTTTCGGCAGGAACGGTAGTCTCACGCCGAGCCCCCGTAGCTCAGGGGATAGAGCACCGGTTTCCTAAACCGGGTGCCGCAGGTTCGAATCCTGCCGGGGGCACCGAACGAAACTCCGACCCGTCGACCGTGTCGGCGATCGTCACGCGCGCCCCATCGTAGGCTTCGCGCATGGTGCGACTGCGCCGCGTGTCGGCGAGCATGCCGGGCTGGTCGCGGGTTCGGCACGGGCGCGGGTTCCGCTACCTCGACGAGAGCGACGGCCCGCTCGCACCGGTCGACGTCGACCGTTGCCGGGAGCTCGTGATCCCACCGGCGTGGACCGACGTCTGGATCTGCCCGGTCGAGAACGGCCACCTGCAGGCCGTCGGCACCGATGACGCCGGTCGGCGCCAGTACCTCTATCACCCCGACTGGCGAACCCGACGGGACGCGGAGAAGTTCGCCCACATGGAGCAGTTCGCGCGGTCCCTGATCCGGCATCGACAGACGGCACGCCGCGACCTCGGAGGAGAGCTCGACCTCACCACCGTCTCGGCCGCGGCCTTCTCGCTGCTCGACCTCGGCATGTTCCGCATCGGCTCGGACCGCTACACCGAGGAGAACGACAGCTACGGCCTCACGACGATCGAGAAGGACCACGTCACGCGCAACGGCCGCGGCATCACGTTCATCTACCCGGCGAAGTCCGGCCAGGAGGTGGACGTCACCGTGCGCGACGACCGCGTGGGGACGGTCCTCGACACGTTGCTGCGCCGGCGCGGCGGAGGCGACCGCCTGCTCGCCTTCAAGGACGGGCGACGGTGGCGCGACCTCGACGCCGACGACGTGAACGAGTACGTCAAGCGGCGCCTCGGCGAGGATTTCACCGCCAAGGACTTCCGTACGTGGCGCGGCACCGTGATCGCCGCGCATGCCCTCGCCAGGTCCGACGCATCGAGCAAGACCGCGCGCAAGCGGTCGATTGCCGCGGCGATGCGCGAGGTCGGTGACCACCTCGGCAACACACCGACAGTCGCTCGAGGCTCCTACGTCGATCCGCGCGTGGTTGATCTGTTCGACGACGGGATCACCGTGGCCGGCGGGCATCGGAGCATCGCGCCGGGCGCGCCGGTGAGCCGGACGCTGGAACGTCAAGTACTGCGGCTGCTCAAGCGGGCCTAGGCGACGGCAGCGTCGACTCCACCGCCCGCCAGTACGTCGGGTAGGCGTAGATGGAGTTGCGCAGCGTGGAGATGGGCACCTCCGCCCGCACCGCCACGGCGAGCCCCGCCAGCGTCTCACCTCCGGTCGGGCCGACGCTCGTCGCGCCGACGAGCACATCGCGCTCGGTGTCGATCACGAGCTTGATGAGCCCTTCGTTGCCGGGACCGTGGATCCAGCCGCGAGCGCTCGAGGCGACCGACGACGTGGTCACCTCGATCGACAGTCCCCGGTCCCGGGCCTGCTGCTCGGTGAGACCCACTCCCCCGACCTCCGGATCGGTGAACGTGACCCGCGGGAGGCTGGTGTCGTACGGCTCCTGTGTCTCGCCGAGGATCGACCGCGCCGCGCGCTCGGCCTGGTACATCGCCACGTGCGTGAAGGCGCCGCGTCCGACGATGTCGCCGATCGCCCACAGCCCGTCGACGACCTGCTGGTCGTCGTCGACCTCCAGGAAGCGGCCGGACCCGTCGACGCCCACCGTGCCGAGTCCGATGTCATCGATGCGCGACCTGCGGCCGGCCGAGACCAGCACCTGCTCGGCCTCGAAGGTCACGTCGCCGCAGGTGACGTGGAAGCGATCGCCGTCATGGGCGACGCCGTCGATCGTGATGCCGGCGCGCACGTCCATGCCCTCGGACCGAAGGATGTCGCCGATCAGCTCGGACGCCTCAGGCTCTTCGGGGCTCAGGATGCGCGGCGCGGCCTCCAGCACCACGACGTCGGCGCCGAACCGCGCGTAGCCCTGGGCCAGCTCGAGCCCGATCGCGCCGCCCCCGACGACGACCAGCGAGGCAGGCACCGCGGTGGCCTTGATCGCCTCCCGATTCGTCCAGAACGGGGTGTCGGCGAGGCCGTCGATCGGCGGGACAGCGGGAGTCGTACCGGTGTTGAGGACGACCCCACGCGAAGCCACGACGCACTCCATGCCGTCCTCCGTCTCGACCTCGACCGTCCGATCGCCCGCGAGCCGCCCGTGTCCACGAATGAAGCGGATGCCGGCATCGGTCAGGCGATCGACGGCGATGGTGTCGTCCCAGTCGGCGGTGGCCACGTCCCGAATGCGCTGAGCCACGGGAGAGAAGTCGGGCGTCACCTCGGCATGCCCGGCCAGCCCGTCGATGCGGCGCGCCTCGGCGAGGGCGTTCGCGGCACGGATGAACATCTTCGACGGGATGCAGCCCCAGTACGGACACTCACCCCCGACCAGCTCGGCCTCGACGGCCACGACCGCCAGGCCGGCCTTCGCCAGCCGGGCGGCCAGCGCTTCACCTCCGGGTCCGAGACCCACCACGACGACATCACACTGCTGCTCGCTCATGCCCCCATCCTGAAGCACGAGGAAGAGTCAGGAGCTGATCAGCTTCGACGGGTTGATGAACCCGGCGCCGGTGTGCTTGTCCTTGCCGGCGGTCGAGAGGTCGGTGGCGGTCGACTGCAGCCGGCTGGCAACCGTCGACTGGCTCCAACCGCGGCGCGAGATGGCCAGCGCTCCTGCGGCGGCGGCGTACGGCGCGGAGAAGGACGTTCCGGAGAGCGTGCAGTAGTCGGCGCTCGAGGAGCAGCCGAGGCCGACGGAGTTGCGGATCATCGTCGAGATGATGCGATCGCCGGGTGCCACGACGTCGACCCAGGAGCCGCAGCTCGAGTACGAAGCGCGACGCATCGACTGCGTGACGGCACCGACACCGACGACACCCGAGTACGCGGCCGGATACTCCGTCGCTGCCCCAAGCAGGCCGCAACCCCTGTTGCCCGCGGCGGCGACCACGAGCACGTTCTTCTTGATGGCTTCGGCGACGGCCGTCTTCATGGCCGTGCTCTGCTGGGTGCTGCCGAACGACATGGTGATGACCTTCGCGCCGTGTGACGCGGCGTAGAGGATGCCCTTGGCGACGTTGGCGCTGGAGCCGTTTCCGTTCCGGTCGAGCACCCGCACCGGGAGGATCTTCGTGCTGGGCGCCATGCCGGCGATGCCTCGGCTGTTGTTCTGGACTGCGGCGATGATGCCGGCGACGTGCGTACCGTGCCCGTTCTCGTCGTCGGCGCTCGTGCCGGGCGCCACGAGGTCGGTCCCGGAGAGGACCCGGCCGGACAGGTCGGAGTGGGAGGACTTCACCCCCGTGTCGAGGACGGCGACGGTGACGCCCGAGCCCTTCGTCGACTGGTGGACGGTCTCGGCCTTGAGGGCGGTGAGTGCCCACTGCTGCGACCGGTAGGTGTCGTTGTAGGCCGCGATCGAGACGCGGTGGCTCATCTCCGCACCGATCGTGCTGGAGCGTCCGAGCGCCCGGGCGACGATGCTGCGCGCCTTGGCGCGTGTGTCGGCGGCGACGGTGGAGATGGCCGGTGTCCCGTCTGCGGCTCTGGACGTCACGACGACCTCGAGCCGGGAACCCTGGGGGGCGGTGGAGACGATGGCAGCGGCCTCGTCGTCACGATCGGAAGAGGCCGACGTCGGCCCCGGCAACGACACCAGTGCCACAGCCAGAGCCGGGAGGATGACGCGCGACCACGCGGGAATCGAGGCGATCATCACAGGTGCTCCTTGGGAGTGGTCGGCGTGATGGCCGGATCGTCCTCCGGCCGCCGCCACCGACGGATGCTGTACGCGAGCAGCGTCCATGCTGCCACGGACGAGGCCATCAGGCCCAGCCCGGTCGCCCACCCGCCGGCCGGGAGACGCGGGCCGAAGCCGACGCCGACCACGTCGAACTCCGGGATCGTCGGCGAGGCCCACCACACGACACCGGCCAGGAACAACCACAGCCCGCCCAGCGCGCTGACCGTGATGCGCGGCAGGGTGGCGACGCCGTACTTGGCTGCCTCGATCGCCTGCTTGCGCAGCGGGTCGAGGATCCGTTGGGCCCACGCGTAGTGCGGCGCGAGGAGGGCGATGCCGGCGACCAGCACGATCGTGCCGGGTCCCGGAAGGGGCATCATCGGGATGCCGATGACCACGAGCGTCCACCCGAGGATCTCGCTGCCGGTGCGCCGGAACCAGCGGCGGAGACGCTCGCCCATCCTCATGGCAACAGCATGCCAGCCCCATCAACACGCCTCGAAAACATTCGGATGGCGAAAGCCCACCGGCCACAGTTAGATGGACCGGTGAACATCGCCGCCCGGCTCCTCTCCCTCACCGAGGACGCCTTGAACATCCGCCTGCCGATCCGGTTGCGGGCCTGGGACGGCAGTGAGGCCGGTGTCGACGGCGCGCCGGTGCTGCTCATCACCGACAAGCGCGCGCTGCGCCACATCATGTGGTCGCCCGGCGAGCTCGGGGTCGCCCGCGCGTACGTGAAGGGCTACCTCGACATCGAGGGCGATCTCACGCAGGGCCTCAGCTCGATGTGGTCGGCCGTCCGCGACGCGCGGGCCGCCGATCCCGACGCCGCCAGGCCACGTCTTCGGCCCCGGTTGATGGCCCGAGGAGCCTTGCTGGCCCTGCGCACCCGGGCCATCGGACGTCGACCACCGATCCCGGCGGCAGAGTCGCAGCTCACCGGCGACCTGCACTCACGTGAACGCGACCGAGCGGCCATCGCCCACCACTACGACCTGTCGAACGACTTCTACGAGCTCATCCTCGACGAGACCATGGCGTACTCCAGCGGGTTCCACGCCACGCCGGAGATGACTCTGGTCGAGGCGCAGCGCGCCAAGCTGGACCTCATCTGCCGCAAGCTCGGCCTCGAGCCGGGCATGCGGATGCTCGACATCGGTTCCGGCTGGGGGTCGCTCACCCTGCACGCAGCCGAGCACTACGGCGTCCATGTCACGGGGGTCACCCTGTCGAGCGAGCAGCGCGACTTCGTGATGAAAAGGGCCACCGAGAAGGGCCTCCAGGATCGCGTCGACGTCAGCCTCCGCCACTTCCGCGACCTCGGTGGAGCCGGGGTGACGGACGGGTGCATCGATGCGATCGCGTCGGTCGAGATGGGCGAGCACGTCGGCGACGCCGAGTACGTCGTCTTCACCGAGTCCATCCACCGGTACCTGCGCGCTGGCGGCCGGGTGCTCATCCAGCAGATGTCCCGCAGCAACGACCGACCCGGCGACAGTCCCGGCGGCGGGCCGTTCATCGAGACGTACATCGCCCCCGACATGCACATGAAGCCGCTCGCCAAGACGATCGGCCTCATCCACGGCGCCGGGCTGGAGATTCGCGACGTCCAGGCGATGCGCGAGCACTACCCGCAGACCGTCGCGGCGTGGTCGCGCAACCTGGAGGACCAGTGGAGCACGGCCGTCGCCCTGGTCGGTGAGGAGATGGCGCGCGTCTGGCGGCTGTACCTCGCTGGCGGGTCGTTGGCCTTCGAGGAGAACCGCATGGGAGTCGACCAGATCCTGGCGGTCAAGCCGTCGAGCACCGGCGTGAGCGACATGCCGGCATCGCCCAAGGAGTGGTACGCATGATCGCCAACGACGGCTCGCACAGCGTCATCACCCTGGCCTTCGGCCTCCTCACGGTGGTGGCCGTCATGGGTTTCACGATGTGGTGGTCGATCCGCAAGAAGAAGCTCACCGTCGTCGACACGGCGTGGGGTCTCGGCTTCGCCGTCGTGGCGTTCGTGTCGCTGTGGGTCAGCGGGTACGGCGACGGCATGCCGGGGCCGCAGCTCCTGCTCTTCGTCCTGGTGCTGGTGTGGGGGGTTCGTCTCGCAGTCCACCTGCACTTGCGCAACTCCAAGCTGCCCGAGGACCCGCGGTACGAAAATCTTGCCGAGGCCGACGGCCGTTCCTTCGCGCAGGTGGCCTTGCGTCGCGTGTTCATCCCGCAGGGTGTCGCGATGTGGCTCGTCGCCACCCCCGTGATGGTCGGCATGAACAACGAGGGCACCGGAACCGTGCAGGCCTGGCTCGGAGTCATCGTCTGGGCCGTCGGCATGTTCTTCGAGACGGTGGGCGACTGGCAGCTCGCCCAGTTCAAGAAGGACCCGGACAACCAGGGCAAGATCATGGACCGCGGCCTGTGGCACTACACGCGGCATCCCAACTACTTCGGCGACGCGTGCGTCTGGTGGGGCATCTGGATCGTGGCGGCGTCGTCCTGGGCGGGCGTGCTCAGCATCGTCGGCCCGATCGCGATGACGGTGTTCCTGACGCGGGTCACCGGGGCGGCGCTCAACGAGAAGGGCATGCGTCAGAGCAAGCCCGGCTACGACGAGTACGTGCGGCGCACCAGCGGGTTCATCCCGATGCCGCCCAAGAAGGCCGCCGGCCCGCAGCACACGACGTAGGGGTCAGGCGGACACGAAGATGTGGGCCGCGGCCTCGGCGTCGATCTCAGCCGTCTCTGCTTGACGCGCCACGATCACGCCGTCGTGACCCTGCGACACGAGCACGTCGTTGCCCGGCAGTGCACCGACCCGTCGCAGCACCGACATGACCTCGGTGTCCTTCTGCAGCTCCTCGGCGATGCGCCGAACGATGCGGCGCACCGGTTCGACCGATCCGCTGACCGCCTTGGTGAGCGGCTCGACGCCGTCGAGGAAGTCGGTCTCGTCGTTGGTCTCACCCAGCTCGGCGAGGCCCGGGATGGGGTTGCCGTACGGCGACTCCGTGGGGTGCTCGAGCAGCTCGACGAGGCGGCGCTCGACCTGCTCGGACATGACGTGCTCCCAGCGACATGCCTCCTCGTGGACGAACTCGATCTCCAGACCGATGACGTCGGTGAGCAGGCGCTCGGCCAGCCGGTGCTTTCGCATGACCCGGGTGGCCAGCTGACGTCCCTTGGGCGAGAGCTCGAGATGCCGGTCGCCCTCGACCGAGAGCAAACCGTCGCGCTCCATGCGCGCGACGGTCTGGCTGACCGTGGGACCGCTCTGGTGCAGGCGCTCGGCGATGCGGGCGCGCAGCGGGACGATGCCCTCCTCTTCCAGCTCGTACACGGTGCGGAGGTACATCTCGGTGGTGTCGATCAGCTCGCTCACGATGCCATTGTTCCATGCCGAGTCCCCGGGCCGCCCCGGTCCGCTTCCGCGTAGGTTGGGCGCATGGTCACGATCCCCGCGCAGTTCAACGGCCCCGTGCGATCGGGCAACGGTGGATACGTGTGCGGCCTCCTCGCGGCAGAGCATGGCGCGGAGCCCGGCGGGGATGCCGTGCCGCGGGCGGCTGGAAGCAGCCCAGTCACGTCGACCCTGCGCCAGCCGCCGCCGCTCGACACGCCCCTCACCTGGGAGCGTGACAGCGCCGAATCAGGAGGGGACGAGCTCCGACTCGTCACCGCCGGTGGCGCGATCATCGGCACGGCCGTCACGGGCTCGTTCGACCGCGACGTGGTGCCCTGCCCCACGGACGCGGAGGCCGAGGCGGGTCACGCCGCCTATCCCGGCTTCGACACGCACCCGTTCGACCACTGCTTCACCTGCGGTCCCAAGCGCGCCGAAGGTGAGGGACTGCGAGTGTTCGCAGGACCGTGCGACCACAACCGCACCGCCACGGCGTGGTCGCCGCACCAGGCGTTCGCCGAACCGGACGGGTTGATCGACTTCCCCGTTGCCTGGGCCGCGATGGATTGTCCGGGTGGGTGGGCGGCCGATTTCTCCGAGCGACCGATGGTGCTGGGCCGGATGACCGCTCAGGTTCTGCGACGCCCCCGACCGGGCGAGGACCTGTTCGCCACCGGTCGGCTCGACGAACAGGCCGGCCGCAAGTACCTGACGTCGACCGCGCTCTACGCACGTGACGGCGAGCTGCTCGGCCGCGCCGAGCAGGTCTGGCTCAAGATCGAGGTCGCCGACTTCTCCTGAGGGCGCCGCCAACGCTGGAGTGCCATGATGCTTGACGTGGACCTCATCGCGATCTTCGTGGCGTCGGTCGTCGCCTTCGTCCTGGGCGGGTTCTACTACACGATCCTTGCCGGGCAGCTGGCCACGGTCAGCGAGTCCGCCGGCGGGTCGATGAAGCCGTGGCAGCTCGGCGCCGAGATCGTGCGATGCATCGTCCTCGCGACCGTCGTCGCGTGCCTGGCCTCGATGATCGGGACCGACGGGTGGCAAGACGGGCTCGGGCTCGGACTGTTGCTGTGGGTGGGGTTCCCTCTCGTGCTCTGGATCGGAGCGATCGTCCACGAGCGCACGCCCCTGAAGCTGGCGGCGATCCACGGTGGCGACTGGCTGATCAAGCTGCCGGTCATCGCCGTCATCGTCAGCGCCTGGAACTAGGAGACGCGCCTAGGGCTGCAGGCGCTCGCGCGCCCAGCCGTCGCCCGAGCGGGTGAAGCGGAGGCGATCGTGCACCCGGTTCGGGCGGCCCTGCCAAAACTCCAGCTCCTCGAGGGCGATGCGGAACCCACCCCACTCCTCCGGGCGCTCGACGTCGCGCCCGTCGAACGTCCGCTCGGTGTCGGCGATCCGGGCTTCGAGCGTCTCTCGGTCCTCGACGGGATGCGACTGCCGCGACGCAACCGCCCCGATCTGGGCGCCGCGCGGCCGTGAGCCGAAGTAGGCGTCGGACTGTGCCGGTTCGACCCGCTCGACCCGGCCACCAATCCGCACCTGCCGCTGCAGCTCGTGCCAGAGCAGCACGGCCGACGCCCACGGGTTTGCGGAGAGCTCGCGGCCCTTGCGCGAGTCGTAGTTGGTGTAGAAGACCGCACCGGTGTCGTCGAAGCCCTTGAGCAGCACGATGCGCACGGACGGACGGCCGCTCGCGTCGGCCGTCGCCAGGGCCATCGCGTTGGACTCGTTGACTCCGGCGGCGACGGCGTCGTCGAGCCATCGGTCGAACAGCGCCACTGGATCGTCCCCGGCGCCGGCTTCGTCGAGACCCTCTCGTGCGTACTCGGCCCGGAGCGCGGCGAGGTCAGGGGACTCCATGTGACCACGCTAATGCTCCAAGGCAGAATGACGCGTATGACTGATGGCGTAGAGGTGCACCACGGGCTCGAGGGAGTCGTCGCGTTCGAGAGCGAGATCGCTGAGCCCGACAAGGAAGGGTCCGCGCTCCGTTATCGCGGCGTCGACATCGACGACCTCGTCGGTCGGGTGCCGTTCGAGAAGATCTGGGGATTGCTGGTCGACGGCACGTACGAGCCCGGTCTCCCGCCGGCCGAGCCCTTCCCCATCCCGGTCCACTCCGGCGACATCCGCGCCGACGTGCAGAGCGCCATCGCGCTCACCGCGCCCGCCTGGGGCCTGAAGCAGCTCTACGACATCGACGAGGCCCAGTGCCGAGAGGACCTTGCCCGCACCGCGGTCATGGTCCTCTCCTATGTGGCCCAGGCGGCCCGCGGGGTCAGCCAGCCGATGGTGCCGCAGTCGGAGATCGACAAGTGCGACACGATCATCGAGCGGATGCTCACGCGCTGGCGCGGCGAGGTCAACCCCGACCACGCCAAGGCCATCGACGCCTACCTCGTGTCGGCCGCCGAGCACGGCATGAACGCCTCGACGTTCACCGCGCGGGTGATCGCGTCCACCGGAGCCGACGTCGCCGCCGCCCTCTCCGGAGCGGTGGGCGCCATGTCCGGCCCGCTGCACGGTGGAGCACCTGCGCGCGTCCTCACGATGATCGAGGAGGTGGAGAAGACCGGAGACGCCACGGCCTACGTCAAGAAGCTGCTCGACGACGGCGAGCGCCTGATGGGCTTCGGCCACCGGGTCTATCGCGCCGAGGACCCTCGAGCCCGCACTCTGCGCCGCACCGCCAAGGAGCTCAACGCACCGCGCGCCGAGGTCGCCGCCGCCCTCGAAGAGGCCGCGCTCAAAGAGCTCCGCGAGCGCCGTCCCGACCGGGTGCTCGAGACCAACGTCGAGTTCTGGGCCGCCATCGTGCTCGACTACGCCGAGGTCCCGCCGCCGATGTTCACCGCGATGTTCACCTCGGCCCGCACCGCCGGCTGGAGTGCGCACATCCTGGAGCAGAAGCGCACCGGGCGCCTCATCCGTCCGTCCTCGATCTACATCGGCCCGAAGGAACGCAAGGCCGACGAGATCGAGGGCTGGAACCCCGCGTGGGGCGCCGCCTGAGACGACGTGGCTGACGCTCACCAGCACCGTCCTACGGTGGAGGCATGACAGTTCCCACCATCGAGCTCAACAACGGCGTCACGATCCCGCAGCTCGGGTTCGGTGTCTTCCAGGTGCCCCCGGAGGACACCGAGGCCGTCACCGCACGGGCGCTCGCCGCCGGCTATCGCCACATCGACACTGCGCGGGCCTACCGCAACGAGGAGGGTGTCGGTCGAGCCGTCGCGGCCTCGCGGCTCGACCGTGACGACGTGTTCGTCACCACCAAGCTGTGGAACAACCGCCAGGGTCACGACGCCGCCCTCGAGGCGTTCGACTCCAGCCTGGAGCGGCTCGGCCTCGACGTGCTCGACCTCTACCTCATCCACTGGCCGGCCCCTCAGCAGGATCTCTACGTCGACACCTGGCGTGCCTTCGAGGAGCTGCACGCCGCCGGCCGCGTCCGGTCGATCGGGGTCTCCAACTTCCGCGTCGAGGACCTCCAGCGCCTGCTCGACCTCGGCCTCACCGTGCCCGTGGTCAACCAGATCGAGCTGCATCCGTATCTGACGCAGGACGAGCTGCGCGCCTTCCACGCCGAGCACCAGATCGTGACCGAAGCGTGGAGTCCGCTCGCTCAGGGCGGCGTGCTCGGCGACCCGCTGATCACCGAGCTCGCGGAAGCCAAGGACGCGACGCCGGCCCAGGTCGTTCTTGCCTGGCACCTCGCGCTCGGCAACATCGTCATCCCGAAGTCCGTGACACCCGAGCGCATCACCGAGAACTTCGCGTCGACCGAGGTCAAGCTCGGCAACGACGAGGTCGACGCCATCACCGCGCTCAACCGCGACGAGCGCACCGGCCCCGATCCGTGGGAGTTCCCCGGCTGACTAAGGGATCTCGACCTCGGCATCGGCCTCCTGGGTCGGCGTCATCGAGACCACCCACGCCTCCTGCACGCCGAGGAAGAGCAGGGCGCTGAACAGCATGCCCTCGACTTCGATCGGCTTCAGGGTCAGGCCCGCGTCGGCCACCATCGAGGGGGCGAACGCGACGACGACCACCAGCAGGTAGACCGGTATGCCGACCAGGGCGAACACGATCGGCGAGAACCGGGCGACGGTGCCGGTCCAGATCTGCTGGACCAGGAGTGCGATGCCGATCGCTCCGACCACGCCGGCGCTTCCGAAGGCGACCCGCCAGATCGCACTCTCCCCCGGGTTGACCTGTGCGAGCAGGGCCACGGTGGCCGGGATGGCGAACTGCAACGACACGAGATAGGCGGCGCGGCGCGACGCAGCGTCCTTGTGGCCGACGAGATTGGTCCGGTCCTTGACGGCGACCCACCAGAGGCCGAGCAGGGTGAGGTTGGCAGCAGACACCACGCCGTAGAAGGCTGACTGATTCATGCGAGAAGGGTACTGGTGGGGCGGATGGGGAAGGGCCCAGTCGTCCCCCCCGAGACGACCAGGCCCTTCGGTCCCCCTGCTCGCGTCTCGACCGTCCCCCCGAGATGGTCGCCCACGCGATGGTCCAGTTCCCGACCCTAGCGCATGAAGTAGTCCATGAGGACTACTCCCTGCTAGTTCTACAGGGTCACTCATTCGCGGCCGTCAGCCTGGGGCTTCGTTGTAGGTCTGACTAGTCCTTTCGGACCACAGAGGAGTCGTAGGCCTCGAGGATCTTGTCGGCGGCCGTGGCCGCGGGCATCTCACCGGCCAGCACGGCCTCGCGGACCTCGGCCCGCACGGCGGCGACGGCCTCGTCGGTACGGAGACGCTGGTCGAGCTCGTCACGCACGAGCGCCCAGGTGAAGTCGAGCTGTTGCTGCGCCCGCTTGTCGTGCAGACCGCCCTTGCCCAGGAACTCGCGGTGCCGGATGACCCGCTGCCACACGGTGTCGATGCCGCGCTCCTCGAGCGCCGAGCAGGTGAGCACCGGCGGCACCCAGTCCTGGGTACCGGCGTACACGAGGCGGAGCGCACCGGCCAGGTCCTTTGCGCTGGCCTCGGCCTCCTTCTCGCGGTCGCCGTCGGCCTTGTTGACGGCGATGACGTCGGCGATCTCGAGGATGCCCTTCTTGATGCCCTGCAGCTGGTCGCCGGTGCGCGAGAGGGTGAGGAACAGGAACGTGTCGACCATCCCGGCGACGGTGATCTCCGACTGGCCGACCCCGACCGTCTCGACGAGCACCACGTCGAAGCCACTCGCCTCCAGCACCGTCATCGCCTGCATGGTGGCGCGGGCCACCCCGCCGAGCGTTCCGGCGGTGGGCGACGGCCGGATGTAGGCGTCCGGGTTGGTGGCGAGCGTGGCCATGCGGGTCTTGTCGCCGAGCACCGACCCGCCAGTGCGGATGCTCGACGGGTCGACCGCGAGGACGCCGACCTTGTGACCCTCGGAGACCAGCCACGATCCGAGCGTCTCGATGAACGTCGACTTGCCGACGCCCGGCACTCCGGAGATGCCGACGCGAACCGCTCCCCCCGCCCCGAGATCGGACACAGCCGGTGTCAGGGTCTCCAGCAGCTCGCGAGCCGCGGCTCGATGGTCGCGCCGGCTCGACTCGACGAGGGTGATGGCGCGGGAGATCGCCGCTCGCCGTCCCGCGAGGACGTCCTCGGCGAGGTTGGTCATCAGTGCTGCAGGCTGGTGCGGAGCTTGTCGAGCAGGCTCAGGGCGGAGTCGGCGATGACGGTGCCGGGGAGGAACACCTCGGCGGCGCCCATCTCCTTGAGGGTCGGGACGTCGTCAGGCGGGATGACCCCGCCGACCACGACCATGACGTCCTCGCGTCCCAGCTCCTCGAGGGCGTCCTTGAGCTGCGGCACGAGGGTCAGGTGCCCGGCGGCGAGGCTGGAGATCCCGACGATGTGCACGTCGGCGTCGACGGCCTGCTGGGCGACCTCCTCCGGAGTGGAGAACAACGGGCCCACATCGACGTCGAAGCCCATGTCCGCGAACGCCGTGACGATGACCTTCTGGCCGCGGTCGTGACCGTCCTGGCCCATCTTGGCCACGAGGATGCGAGGGCGACGGCCCTCGGCCTTCTCGAACTCCTCGGTGGCCTTGATGACCTTGGCGATGTTGCCGCCCTGGCCGGCTTCGGTGCGGTACACACCTGAGATCGTACGGATCACGGCGCGGTGACGCCCGTACACCTTCTCCAGCGCGTCGGAGATCTCGCCGACCGTGGCCTTGGCCCGGGCGGCGTCGACGGCGAGACCGAGCAGGTTGCCGTCCAGCGAGCCGTGCGTGGCACCCTTCTCGGCGCTCTGGGTCAGGGCGGCGAGGGAGCGGTCGACCTCGCCCTGGTCGCGCTCGGCGCGCAGCTTCTCCAGCTTGGCCATCTGCTGCTCGTACACCGACGCGTTGTCGACCCGCAGCACGTCGAGGTCGTCCTCGAGCGGCAGCCGGTAGGTGTTGACGCCGATGACGGCCTGCTGGCCGGAGTCGATGCGCGCCTGGGTGCGGGCGGCGGCCTCCTCGACGCGCATCTTGGGGATGCCGGCTTCGATGGCCTTGGCCATGCCGCCGGCCTCCTCGACCTCCTGGATGTGCGCCCAGGCCCGGTTGGCGAGGTCGTGCGTCAGCTTCTCGACGTAGTAGGAGCCGCCCCACGGGTCGATGGTGTGCGTCGTTCCGGACTCCTGCTGCAGCAGCAGCTGGGTGTTACGGGCGATCCGGGCGCTGAAGTCGGTGGGCAGCGCGATGGCTTCGTCGAGGGCGTTGGTGTGCAGGCTCTGCGTGTGGCCCTGGGTCGACGCCATCGCCTCGATGCAGGTACGGGCCACGTTGTTGTAGACGTCCTGGGCGGTGAGCGACCAGCCCGACGTCTGACTGTGCGTGCGCAGGCTCAGCGACTTGGGGTTCTGGGGCTCGAAGTCGGAGACCAGGCGCGACCACAGCGCACGGGCCGCGCGCATCTTGGCGATCTCCATGTAGAAGTTCATCCCGATGGCCCAGAAGAACGACACCCGCGGCGCGAACGCGTCGATGTCGAGCCCGGCGTCGAGACCGGCCCGGATGTACTCGACCCCGTCGGCCAACGTGTAGGCGAGCTCGAGGTCGTTCGTCGCCCCGGCCTCCTGGATGTGGTAGCCGGAGACCGAGATGGAGTTGAACCGCGGCATCTTCGCCGCCGTGTACGCGAAGATGTCGGAGATGATCCGCATCGACGGCGCCGGTGGGTAGATGTAGGTGTTGCGGACCATGAACTCCTTGAGGATGTCGTTCTGGATGGTCCCGGACAGCATCGAAGGCGGAACGCCCTGCTCCTCGGCCGCGACGATGTACAGCGCGAGCACCGGCAGCACGGCGCCGTTCATCGTCATCGAGACGCTCATCTCGTCGAGCGGGATGCCGTCGAACAGCTGGCGTGCGTCGTAGATGGAGTCGATGGCCACGCCCGCCATGCCGACATCGCCACGGACGCGCGGATGGTCGGAGTCGTAACCGCGGTGGGTGGCCAGGTCGAAGGCGACCGACAGGCCCTTCTGACCGGCAGCCAGGTTGCGCCGATAGAACGCGTTCGACTCCTCGGCGGTCGAGAAGCCGGCGTACTGGCGGATCGTCCACGGCTGTGTCGTGTACATCGCCGGGTACGGGCCGCGCAGGAACGGGGCGAGACCGGGGTACGTGTCGAGGGCGTCGACGCCGTCGAGGTCGCCGGCGGTGTAGAGCGGATGCACGGGGATGCCCTCGGGCGCGTCCCACGGTTCGGCACCGTCGGTGGCGCGCTCGTACGCCTTCAGGTCGGGCTGGTAGGGCTCGTCAGGATCGAGGGTGAGGTCGGCGAACGACTCGGGGATGCTCATGCCAGCACCTCCCTCGTTCGGTGCAGGAAGTCGAGCGCATCGAGGCCGGCCGCGACGGAGTCGTCCGCCCCCAGATCTGACACAGCGTCGGCCTTTCCGGCGGCGATCACGTGACGCGCACCCGCCTCGCGCAGGGCGGCGACCACGTCGGCGCCCCATGCCTCGTAGGCGGAGTCGGGACCGGCCAGGCAGACGACGGGGAGGTCACCGGACTCGTGGAACGCCGAAAGGACGTCGTCGACGCCCTCGGTGGCACCGGCCGTGACGGTGTCGATGCCTCCGGACGCCAGGAGGTTGGCCGCGAAGGTGGCGCGGGCGGTGTGCTGGGCGACGCGTCCCATCGTGGCCAGGAACACCGGGGTGGCCACGCGGTCGTCACGCATCTGCTCGAACGCCTCGCCGTAGCGATGGACGACCGGTGTGCGCCCGTACGGGCGGCGCTCTGGTCGCTCCTCGTGCAGGTTCGGGAACTCGCTGAGCCCGGTGAGCGGGCGGGTACGCGTGGCGACCTCGCGACCGCGGGCCTCGACGGCGGCCGCGATGCGCTCGCCGAGACTGCCGTCGGAGACCGCCTCGACGATTCCCTGCGCGTCGAGCTCGCCGAACCGCGACCAGGCGGACCGGGCGAGGTCGTCGGTGAGCTTCTCGACCGCGTGCGAGCCGCCGGCGGGGTCGGTGACGATCGCGACGTGCGACTCGCTGATCAGCAGGCTCGACGTGTTGCGGGCGATGCGGCGGCTGAACGCCTCGGGCAGGCCGAGCGGCTCGTCGAAGGGCAGGACCGTGACGGCCTCGGCACCGCCGACGCCGGCGGCCAACGCCGCGATGGTGGTGCGGATCATGTTCACGTAGGGGTCGTACGCGGACATCATCGGCCGCGACGTGACCGCGTGCTGGCGCTGTCCGCGCGCATCCGTGGTGACGCCGCTCAGCTCGCCGACGCGGTTCCAGAGTCGCCGGGCCGCGCGCAGCTTGGCGATGGTGATGAACTGCTCGTCGGTGGCCGCATAGCGGAAGTCGATCTGGCCGGCCGCCTCGTCGACGGTCAAGCCGGCGTCGACGAGCTGGCGCAGGTAGGCCGCGCCGGCCGCGAGCGAGTAGGCGAGCTCTTGCACGTCTGAGGCGCCGGCATCGTGCACGGCGGTGGCGTCGACCACGATGCCGCGGACGCCACGGGCCCGCGCCAGCTCGACCACCTCGGTCGCCACGGACAGGTCGGACTCACCGACGCCGCGCACCGCGGCGCCGATCGGGTCGGCGCCGTAGTTGGTGCCCGCTGCCGGTTCGACGGACTTCTCGGCGATGACGGCGTCGAGGGCCCTGGCGGCGGCGAGCGGAGCATCCGGGGCGTCGAGGATCACGGGCGCGAGGTCCACGAACACGGGCTCGAGGATGCGGGCCAGGGCGTCCGCCGGAACCGCTCCGTCGCCCACCGCGAGCCAGAGCGAGTTGACGCCGTTCTCGATGTCCGTGACGACGTGGTCGGCGGTGACGTCGACGTCGGTGTCGGTGAACCAGGCGCGGATGTCCCAGCCGTCGAGCGCACGGGTCGCGGCGGCACCGCGCGTGAAGGGCGCCTGGCCCGGAAGCCCGAGCTCGGTGAGCCCGTCCGAGTCGGCGGGTGTGCCCAGCGGTGTGACGGTGATGCCGTCGAGGGTGGAGTGCGCGAGCACGCTCCAGACGTCGGAGTCGGGCGCGTCGTCGGCGAGCCGCCTGGACTTGCGCAGGACGTCGGCGGTGGCCTCCTCCCACTCGGAGACGTCGACGTCGATGCCCTCGGCGAGCGGAACCGGCACGACACCGGGATCGGAGACCATGTGCGAAGTGTATGAACGCCGCTTCAGGGGCCGCCACCTGGTGTGATCAATCCGACGGGCGGCCGCCTCGGTGCAGATCACGATGGTGCTCGTAGATGCGGGCGTTCTCGTGCAGGTTCTCGACCTCGGCGTCGCTGAGCTCGCGCCGGACCTTGCCCGGGACGCCGGCGACGAGCGAGCGCGGCGGCACCTCCATGCCCTCGGTGACCAGCGCACCGGCGGCGATCATCGACTCATCGCCGATGACGGCACCGTTCATGACGATCGCGCCCATGCCGACGAGCACGTGGTCGCCGATGGTGGCGCCGTGCACCACGGCGCCGTGGCCGACCGACACGCCCTCGCCGAGACTGACCGGGCGGTCGACGTCGACGTGGAACGCGCAGTTGTCCTGCACGTTGGAGCGGGCGCCGATCGTGATCGGCTCGTTGTCGGCACGCAGCACCGCGCCGTACCAGACGCTGGCCCCGGCCTCGATCGTCACCGATCCGACGAGCGTTGCTGAGGGTGCGATCCATGCCGAGTCGTCGACGTGGGGCGTCTGTCCGTCGATCGCGATCTGCATGGCGGCAACGCTAGCTGCTAGGTGAGCCAGCGCGTGATCGGGTCGATGGCGAAGTAGACGACGAACAGGGCTGCCACCACCCAGAGCAGCGCATGCACGTCCGACGCCTTGGCTCGCACCGACTTGAGCAGGACGTAGGCGATGAAGCCGGCTCCGATGCCCACGGTGATCGAGTACGTGAACGGCATGAGCACGATGGTGAGGAACGCCGGGATCGCGATCTCCGGGTCGTCCCAGCTGATCTCAGACACCTGGCTCATCATCAGGAAGCCAACGAGCACCAGGGCCGGGACCGCGGCCTCGTTGGGGATGTGCTGGACTAGCGGCGCGAGGAACGTCGAGAGCAGGAAGAGCACGCCGGTGACGATGCTCGCGAGACCCGTGCGCGCGCCGTCGCCGACGCCCGCGGCCGACTCGATGTACGACGTGTTGCTGGAGATCCCGGCGGCGCCACCGGCCGCAGCGGCGATGGAATCGACGACCAGGATCCGTTGCGCTCCTTCGGGCGTGCCCTCCTCGTCGTTGAGGTCGGCCTCCGCTCCGATCGCGGTCATCGTGCCCATGGTGTCGAAGAAGTCGGCGAGCAGCAGCGTGAACACCAGCAGCGCCGCGGTGATGACGCCGACGCGCTCGAACGAGCCGAACAGCGAGAAGTCACCGAGCAGCGAGAAGTCGGGCTTCTGCACGAGGTCGTCAGGCCACGAGGGGACGTTGAGGTTCCATCCCTTCGACGCGGGATTGCCGCCGCTGCCCTTGGTGTCGGTGAGCGTCTGCACGATGCCGGCCAGCACCGTGGTGATGGCGATGCCGATGAGGATCGCTCCGGGCACCCCCCGCGAGTAGAGCGCGATCATCACGAGCAGGCCGATGCAGAACACCAGCACCGGCCAGCCGGACAGCTGACCGCCGATGCCGAGGCCGACCGGCGGCGCCGGGATGCCCGATGTGCGCACGAAGCCGGCATCGACCAGACCGATGAACGTGATGAACAGACCGATGCCGACGGCGATGGCCGTCTTGAGCTGTCGTGGCACCGCGTCGAAGACCAGCTTGCGGAAGCCGGTGAACACGAGCACCAGGATGATGAGGCCCTCCAGCACGACCAGGCCCATCGCGTCGGCCCACGTCATCTGGCTGGCGATGGAGTACGCCACGAACGCGTTGAGGCCGAGGCCGGTGGCGAGCGCGAGCGGGAAGTTCGCGACGGCCCCCATGAGGATCGTCAGGACGCCGGCGACCAGCGCGGTGACGACGGCGATGGTCGCGAACCCTGAGCCCGGCGTGGAACCGCCGCCGAGATACTTGCCGTCGGCATCGGCGACGCCGGACAGGATGATCGGGTTGAGGACGATGATGTACGCCATCGTGAGGAACGTGACGACGCCGCCACGCACCTCCTGCGCGACGGACGACTCACGGTCGCTGATCTTGAAGTAGGAGTCGAGAGTGAAGGCCATGCCCCGGAGCATGCCAGAACGTCAGCGCCGGCGGGAGACCCAAACTGCGACAGCCGCGAGCGCGCCCACCGCGGCGACACCGCCGACGACGACCAGCCAGCCGGGAACCGAGACGCCCTCGTCCGACTCCGGTGCGGTCGACGGTTCTTCTTCCGACGTCGGAGACGGCGTGACTTGGGGCGCGTCGGGACCGTAGGCGACCCGGATGAGCGGGGAGTTCTTGCCCTCGCTGCCGATGAGGAACGACGTGCCGCCGGGTTCCATCGCGATGCTCTCGCCCTGCTCGACCTCGGGAACATCGACCGTCCCGGTCTCTTGCCACGACGCGGGATCGAAGAGGTGGACCGACTCGCGGGTTCGCAGCAGTGCTGCGGTGCCGTCGAGGTTGAAGGTGCCGTCCGAGGCGTCCTCCGGTGCCTCCTTGCCGAGATCGGTGGCCACGTTCGAGCTCGTCTCGGACAGGGTGTCCGGCAGCGAGAAGAAGCTTCCGCTCTGCTTCTTCTCCTTGCTGGCGAGGAACTTCGCCCCGGTCTCCGGGTGCACGAGGAAGGCCTCGATGTCGACGGCTCCGTCCTTGTACGAGACCGGGTAGCGCTTGGCGGTCACCGAGTGGTCCCCCGGGCCGGGCTCGGGAAACGCGTAGAGGGCCACGTCGTCGCGTTCTTCGTCGTTGTCACCGAGGTCGGCGAGCCACATCGTCCCGTCGCCGTCGATGGCGATCGATTCGGAGTCCCTGACCTTTCCGCCGCCGACCCGCGTCGTGCCGACCACGTCGCCCGTGGAGATCTTGATCCCGTAGACGATCGGGTCGTTGCCCGCGTCGTTGATCGTGTAGGCCAGGTCCTCGTGCGCGGAGCTGACCGTGAGGCCGCTCGACTCCTTGATGCGGGAGTCGCCGATCTCGCTGACCTTCTCCGAGTCGGCCGCGACGGCCGCGGCCGGGACGCACCAGGCGACCACCACGAGGACGAGCAGAAACGGTCCGACGTAGCGAGGCATGCGGTCCATCATGGCAAAGCCCACCTCAGGACGGACGAGAACGTCGTCGGACGATGAGGATCCCGATCACCATCAGCACGACCACTCCCCCGACGACGGCGATGGCGATGGCGCCGAGCGGCACGTGTGTCGCGTCGTTCTCCTGGTCGCCGGTCGGCGGCGACGCGTCGGTGGGCGTCGGGGTCGGGGACGGTGTCGCCGCGTCCGGATCGAACGCGACGCGCAGCAGCGCCGAGCTCGATCCTTCGCTGCCGATCAGGTAGGAGCGTTCCGAGGGTTCGAGCGCAATGGTCTCGCCCAGAGGCTGGTCCGGGAGGACGTCGGTGCGCACCAGGTCCCACGTGCGGGCGTCGCGCAGCTGGACGATCGGGTAGTTGCGCACCAGCACCCGCTTGCCGTCGGCGGTGTACGTGGCATCCGTCGTGAAGACCGGAGTGACGTCGGACGTCGGCGTGGCGACGTTCGCCGCATTCACCCGCAAGGTGGCCGGCAGTCGGTAGACGAGTCCGCCCGACGCCCCCTTCGAGAGCAGCAGGATGCGCCCCGAGTCAGGAGGCACCGCGATGGCCTCGACGTTGTGCGGGCCGTCCTGATAGGACACCGGGTAGCGCTGCGGGACGACGGTGTGGTCTCCGGCGCCGGGCTCGTCCAGGGCGTAGAGCGCTGTGTCGGTCCGCTGCCGGGCGTTGTCCCCGACGTCGGCCACCCAGAGTGTCCCGTCGCGCAGGGCCAAGGCTTCGGTATCGATCCACGCGGCGCCGCGGATGCTCGTGGTGCCGACGACCTTGCCGGTCGAGACGCGGATCGCGAAGATCTCGGCGACGTTGCCGGAGTCGTTGATCGTGTAGGCGAGGTCCCGGTGCCGAGAGCTGACCGCGAGCCCGCTCGATTCAGTGATGCGCGGGTCGTCGATCCGCGAGACGAGCGTCGAGGCGACGGGTTCACTCGGCTCGGCACCATCGGCCCGGCCGAGGATCGCGGCCACGACGACGACCACCAGCAGGGCCACCAGGAGACCCGGGATCAGCAGCCGTCGGAAGCGGGGATTCATCGTCGTTCAGCATGCCAGCAGGTCCCGGAGCCGACGACGCCGACGGGTAGTCTGACGGCGTGAGTGAGGACGGTTCCGGCAGCAGCGCCGACGAAACCGACTGGACCGTGCACGAGGGAGACGGGCCGGAGACGATCGAGCGCAAGCTCGGTCACCGTGAGCGGGCCCGCCTCGAGCGCGCTGCCCGCCGCCACGAGCTCGGCCGCCCTGAGGTCACGGAGCTCGAGATCGGCAGCACCACCCACCGCGTCGCCGAGGTCGAGCCCATGGACGTCGACGGCGTGCGCACCTTGACCATCGGCACCATCGTCTGGGGCGTCACCGCCGTCGCCCTCCTGCCGTTCCTCGGCACCCTCGACGAGCAGGGACGCACCTGGTGGATGTGGACCGCGCTCGCCGGGCTCGGGCTCGGGCTCATCGGCATCGAGTACTGCCGCCGGCGACGCAACGCCCTCCGCATGCAGCCCGGCCGACGCCGCAAGGAGACCTAGGGCTCCAGGCTCTCCTCGGTGGGCATCATGCGCACCGTCGTCCGCAAGGGCGCCTCGCGGATCAGCAGGGCCGCCGCCAGGCTCAGCACTGCGACCACCGCGGCGATCGCGAAGATCGTGCCCGTGGCGTCTCCGTAGGCCGATCGCACGATCTCCGCCACCGGCGCCGGCAGGTGGTTGACGTCGAGCAGCGAACCGCCGGCGCCGTCGCTGGGTGGCGTCACCCCGATGGCGGCCAGCTTGCCCGTGACCTCGTTGTTCACCTGGATCGCCAGGATCGCCCCGAGCACGGAGACGCCGATGGTGCCGCCGAGCGAGCGGAAGAACGACACCGTGGCGCTCGCCGCACCCACCTCCGTCACGTCGACGGTGTTCTGCACCGCGAGCACGTAGTTCTGCAGCAGCATCCCCATGCCGACCCCGGTGAATCCCATGAACACCATCGCGTGCCACTCCGGAGTGGTGTGGTCGATCGTCGCCAGCAGCCCGAGGCCCAGGACCATCAGGGACGACCCGAGCACGAGATAGCGCTTCCAGCGACCGAACCGGGAGATGAGGTTGCCGGAAGCTGTAGTGCCGATGAGCGAGCCGAGCATGAGCGGGATGCCCAGCAGACCGGCCTCGGTGGGCGTGCGGCCCCCAGCCACCTGGAAGTACTGGCCGAGGAACACCGACCCGCCGAACATCGCGGTGCCCACCGCGATGCTGCCCAGGATCGCGAGCGCGGTGGTGCGCTCACGGATGACCTGGAGCGGGATCAGCGGCTGCGGGTGCCGTGACTCGACCCGGACCAGCAGCACCGTGGCCATGATGGTGCCGGCCCAGAACAGCGCAGACGTCCAGGAGATCCAGGGGTACGACGTGCCGGCGAACGACACCCAGAGCAGGGGCAGCGACGCCGCGATCGTGATGAGCACGGCGCCGGCGTAGTCGATCGAGACGTCGCGCCGGATCGTGGGGATGCGCAGATAGCGCTGCAGCACGATGAGGCTCATGACCGCGAGTGGCACGGACACGAAGAAGCACCAACGCCACCCGAGCCCCGGCGTGTCGACGATGAGACCGCCGAGCAGGGGCCCGCTCACCGTGCCGACCGCCATCGTGGCGCCCATGTAGCCGCTGTACCGCCCCCGTTCGCGCGGCGCGATGATCGTGCCGATGATCGCCTGGGCATTCGCGATCAGCCCACCCATGGCGAGCCCCTGCACGGTGCGCATCGCGATCAGCTGGGGGACGTTCTGCGACAGCCCGGCGAGCACCGAGCCCACCACGAACACGACGAGGGCGATCTGGACGAGGAGCTTCTTGCTGAACAGGTCGGAGAGCTTGCCCCACACGGGCGTCGACACCGTCATCGCCAGGAAGGTGGACGTGACGACCCAGGTGTACTGCGTCTGACTGCCGTCGAGCTCGGCGATGATCGTGGGCAACGCGTTCGCGACGATCGTGCTGCTGATGATGACGGTGAACATGCCGGCCAGCAGGCCGAACAGCACCTCGAGAATCTCTCGGTGGTCGAGTGGCTCCGGCTCGGTCTGGGTCATCACGGGAGGTTGCACACGGCACCTATATGTGGCGGATCCTGGGGCTCGCTCCGCGCATGCGAACCGGACTCGTCAGAATGCGTCGACCTCGTCGATGTTGACGGTGTCGAACACGTGAGCCGGGAGCTCCTGGGGCGCGGCCGAGCGGCTCAGCCGGGCGCCGGAGTGGGCGCCGCAGCCGTGGGTGAACGCCACGACCTTGCCGTCGTCGTTGGCCATGCCGTTGGCGCAGACGCCGAAGGTGTCGGCGAGCGGTCCGGCGAGGCTGACGAGGAAGCCGCACGAATCGCAGCTGTCCGGTGCCTGCTGGGCGAGCGGCGTGTGCGGACCCTGGTCGCCGTCGTGCCAGCGCTGCGCCGCGAGGTCGCGTCCCTCCAGAGAGAGCACCCACTCGCGTCCGAGGCCGACCTCGCGGGCGAAGGCACGGTCGACGGTCTCGATGTCGTCACCGGCCGACCACGACGGCACGAGTCGGGCGTCGTCCTCCTCGGGCGGGAGCACGTCGCCGGGACCGAGGTCGCCGGGCTTGATGCGCTCCTTGTACGGCGTCCAGGCCGGCGCGACGATCGCCTCGTCGCCGGGAAGCAGCACGACGTCGTTGACGGTGACCTTCTCCGAGTCGGGCGCGCGGGTGATGCTCACCGACCAGTACCAGCCGCGGTAGCCGGACTGGGTGCTTGTGAAGTGGTGCGCGACGAGCCCGTCGCCTTCGTCGATCGAGCGCAGGTGCTCACCGACGGTTCCCTCGTCGGCCGACTCGTTCGCGGCGGCGCGCGCGGCGTCGACGGCGGAGGTCAGCAAGGCGTCGGAGGTCATGACCCGATTGTCGCCCATGTCCCGTTCGGCAGGGTCTGCAGGGTGAGGCAGGATGACGTCATGGAGGAGAACGAGCAGCCCGGACCACCCGGGCGCAACGGTCCTCCTCCCCCGTTCCCCGAGGCCGAGCCGCCCATGAACGAGAGGTCGCCGCTCGCCGGAGCGCGCCGGATCTCCGAGGGTGCGGGGCGCCTGATCGCTCGTGGCAGCGTCTCGGCGTTCCTCGGCGCCCGACGCTTCACGCGCTCCGGCGGCGCCGGCGAGAGCGGGCTGTCGCGCCTGCTCGAGCTGCACGCGTTCAACACCGCCGGCGACGCGGCCGTCGCCGTCTCGCTCGCGGGAACGCTGTTCTTCACGGTCCCCACGGAGCAGGCGAGCGGAGACGTGGCGCTCTTCCTGGTCCTCACGATGCTTCCGTTCGCCGTCGTCGCCCCGCTGATCGGCCCCTTCCTCGATCGTTTCCGCCGCGGCCGCCGCTGGGCCATCGGCACGACGCTCGCGGTGCGGGCGTTCTGCTGCTGGGTGCTCGCCGGAGCCGTGGTCGACGAGTCGGCGTCCTTCTACCTCGCCGCGCTCGGGGTGCTGGTCTCGTCGAAGGCGTACGGGGTCACCCGCGCGTCCGCCGTTCCCCGCCTGCTCCCGGCAGAGTTCACGCTGGTCAAGGCCAACTCCCGCATCTCGCTCACCGGCACGGCGGCGGCCGCGATCTCGGCGCCGCTCGCCGTGGGAGCGGTGGCCATCGGTGCGCCGTGGGCCCTGCGCTACGCGGCCGTGCTGTTCGTCATCGGCACGATCCTGGCCATCCTGCTGCCCGAGCGCGTCGACTCGAGCGAGGGCGAGGAGCAGGTCGACCTCGCCAATCGGACTGGGCACGGGAACGCGATCTCTCGCGACGTCGTCAACGGGCTGCGCAGCAACGCCGGGCTGCGGCTGCTCACCGGGTTCCTCACCATCTTCATGGCGTTCACGCTGCGCGAACCGCCCGACTCGATGGGGTGGGGCGGCAACGCCACGGTGCTCATGGCGCTCGTCATCGGTGCCGCGGGCGCGGGCAACGCGCTCGGCATCGTCATCGGGTCGTGGGCCAAGTCACGGCGACCGGAGCGGGTCGTCCTGGCGGTGCTCGTGCTCGACGTCGTGGTGCTCGTCGTCGCGGCGGCGTTCTTCAGGTGGCCGCTGGCAGCGGTGCTCGGCCTCACCGTCGGGTTGTGCCAGTCGCTGGGCAAGCTCAGCCTCGACGCCCTCATCCAGCGCGACGTCCGCGAAGAGGTTCGCACCAGCATGTTCGCCCGCTCCGAGACGCTGCTGCAGCTCTCGTGGGTGATCGGCGGACTGCTCGGCATCGGCCTGTTCACCCTCGACGTGTCCGCGCCGCTCGGCATGGTGGTCACCGCGGTGATCCTGCTCGGCTGGCTCTCGTTCGTGATGGCACGGGTCATCAACCCGCCGCCCACGCCCGACCCGATCAGGCCGTGACGAATGAGCGCATCCCCACCGACCCGAGGTCGATGGAGTCGTTGAAGAAGCGGAGCTCCTCGTGGTGGTCGAGCAGGCTGAGCGCGGCCACCATCGGCCGGTAATGGTCGTCGGTGGGCACCGCGATGCGAGCCTCCGCCCAGGTGCCATAGGGATCGAGCAGTCGGTCGGTGCGACGCTCTCGCAGCGCCGCCGCGGTGTCCGCGTCGAACTGCTGGGCCCAGTCCCACGGCTCTCCACCGTCCCACTTGACCCGGCTGAGGGCGTGCACGATGTTGCCGCTGCCGATGAACACGACGCCGCGGCGACGCAGTGCCTGCAACCGTGAGTAGAGCTCGAACAGCGCCGGCAAGGGCATCGTGTAGTCGATGCTGACCTGCAGCACCGGCATCTCCGGTGCGGGCGCGAGGTGCTTGAGCACCGACCAGGTGCCGTGGTCGAGGCCCCACTGAGCGTCCAGCTGGGCCTCGTACTCGACGAGATGACGCGCGAGGATACGGGCCACCTCGGCGTCACCCCGTGTCGGGTACTCCACGCGGTAGAGCTCGTCGGGAAAGCCACCGAAGTCGTAGATGACCCGGTTTCTCGGAGCGTCGGTGATGTGCGTCGAACCCGGAGTGAGCCAGTGCGCGCTGATGACGACGACGGCCTGAGCCTCGGGGAGCTCGCGCCCGACTCGCTCCCACTCGCGGGTGAACGCGTTGTCGGAGATCGCGTTCATCGGGTTGCCGTGGCCGACGAACAGCACGGGCATCCGCTCGCTCGGCGTGAGTATGGCTTCGAGGTCGCCCAGCGAGTAGGTGGTCATGTCGACCGTCGGTTCATCGGCGTCGAGCCCTCATCCATCGAGCTCGGTGGCCAGCGCGCGCAGCAGCTGCGCCACGGGCTTGGCGGCCTTGTGGTCGGGATGGCGGCCGTGCCGGTAGCCCTCGCCGATGCCGTCGAGCAGCCGGATGAGGTCCTCGACGATGGCGACCATGTCCTCGGGCGGCTTGCGCCGGGCCTGGGCCTGCGAGCGGGAGACCGATCCGACCGGCTCGAGCACGCGCACCTGCAGTGCCTGGTCGCCGCGGCGACCCTGGGCGATGCCGAACTCGACGCGGGCCCCGGCCTTGAGGGTGGTGACACCGTCGGGAAGCGCGTCGGATCGCACGTAGACGTCGCCGCCTTCGTCCTGGGTCAGGAACCCGAATCCCTTGTCGGCGTCGTACCACTTCACTTTGCCCGTGGGCATGGCAATTCCTCACGTCATCGTCGTTGGCCTGGGGCAACCAAGCCTACCGGGGCGGACCCTTCGGTCGCTTCTCGAACGTCGACTCGATGGACTGGAATCCCTTGTGGCGCTGCGACTTCGCATATCCGGCGTACGCCTTGAGGTCGGCCTCGGTCGGCGAGACGTTGTCGGTGAACGGCGTCAGCAACGCCCGCGGGTAGAGGCGGCGGCGCAGCACCACGTTGATCTCCAGGCTCAGCACCGTCAGCATGCCGGCGAGGTACAGGAAGGCGACCAGCCCGAGCACGAGTGCGAACGTGTCGGTCATCTGGCCGGCTGAGCCGATGACATTCGTGACGAACGAGTTGCCGCCGATCTGCAGCAGCTGCCACATCACGGACGCCGCGAGCGCTCCGGGCAGCACCGAACGCGTCGAACCCCGACCGGCGCTCACCAAACGGAACAGCCCGATGAAGATCACCGAGGTGAACACGAAGCCGATGACCCGCGCGATCCAGCCGTAGTTCGGTTGCACGAAGCCGTCGAAGGCATCGGGGTTGGCCAGCACCGACGACGTGATGGCCAGGGCGAGGATGCCGATGCCGGCGAACGCCAGGAACACCAGACTGCGCACCCGCTGGAGCACGGCGTTCGTCCGGCTGTTCCGCGGCACCGACCAGGTGATGTTCGCGGCGTTCTGCGCGGCCTGACCGAGGTTGAGCGAGCCGTAGGTCGCAGCGAGCGCGCCGATGACGATCGCCGACGTGCTGCCGCGCAATCCGTCGGGCCGGCCGAGCTGGTCGCCCACGATCGGGAACTGGCTCAGGGCGGTGTCGAGCAGGCGTTCACGCAGAGCCGGGTCGTCCTGGAGGAAGAAGCCGAGGATCGACGTCGAGATGAGCAGCAGCGGGAAGATCGCGATGAACGAGTAGAACGCGATGATCGCCGCGAGGTACGGACCCTGGTCGTCGAAGTACTTGTAGACGACGGCCAGCGGGAAGCCGACGACCGGATGGCGTCGCTGGAACCGGTCGATCTCGCGGACGACACTCATGTGAGGTAGGGGGTGAAAGCGGCGGTCACGGCCTCGAATCGTTCCCGGTCGAGCACCGAGCCCTCGCGCCGGACCACCGCCGGGTCGATCGGGATGAGCCGGTTGAGACGGATCTCGCTGGAGCGGCCCTTGGAGTCCCACGGGCCCGGTCCGATGTCCATCCAGTAGCGGCCTTCGCGGGCCTCCTGCTCCTGGTCGCGGTCGTGGTCCTGCGACGTCATCATCAGGCCGAACAGCTGCTCGCCGTCACGTGCGACCAGCAGCACCGGGCGGTCCTTGCCCCGGCTCGGATCGTCCTCATAAGGCACCCATGTCCACACGACCTCACCCGGGTCGGGCCGTCCATCCGGCTTCGGGTCGTAGGCGATGTCCACGCGGTCAGCCTGCCACAACGAGCGTGGAGTTCCGGTCAGTCGAACTCGGGCAGCTCGCGCTTCATGACCTTGCCAGTGGGGTTGCGCGGCAGCTCGTCGAGGAACATCGTGCGGCGCGGCACGGCGAACCGGGCCACCCGCTCCTTGGCGTAGGCGACGACGTCGTCGTGCTCGAGGGACGCGCCGTCCTTGGTCACGATGTACGCCGCGAGCGCCTGCCCCCAGTCCTTGTCGTCGATGCCGGTGACCACCACGTCGGAGATGTCGTCGTGCCCGATGAGCGCGTCCTCCAGCTCGCGGGGAAAGACGTTCTCGCCTCCGGAGATCACCATGTCGTCGTCGCGGCCGGACACGAACAGGCGGCCGTCCTCGTCGAAGTGGCCGAGGTCTCCGGTGCTCATCAAACCGTCGACGAAGTTCTTCGAGTTGCCGTCGGTGTAGCCGCCGAAGGGCATGTCGTTGCCGACGTAGATGGTGCCGGTCTCACCGGGTTCGACCTCGTTGCCGTCGGCGTCGAGGATGCGCACCGTGGTGTGCCACGGTGGCCGGCCGGCCGTTCCCGGCGCGGCCCGGAGGTCCTCCGGCGAGGCGACCGTGACCCACCCGGTCTCGGTGGCGCCGTAGAAGTTGTAGACCGAGTCGGTGAAGGTGTCCATGAAGGTGGTGGCCAGCTCACCCGCGAGGGCGGACCCGCTGGCCGCCGTGATCCGCAGGCTCGACACGTCGGCCTCGCCGGCCGTCTCGGCGTCGACGAGCCGCTGCATCATCAGCGGCACCACCACGAGCGCCTCTGCCCCGTGCTCCTCGATGTCGGCGAGCACCTGATCGGCCTGGAACCGCCGGCGCATCACGTAGGTGGGAACCGTCGACAGGCCGAAGCTGAAGTTGATGAGCCCCCACGAGTGGAACAGCGGTGCGGCCAGCACGATCGTGGAGTTGCCGCGGTAGGGCATCGCGCCGAAGAAGGAGACGAGCGGGTCGAGACCCTCCGGCTCGGAGCGCTGCGCACCCTTCGGCAGTCCGGTCGTGCCGGAGGTGAAGATGATGACCGTGCCGGGCTTCTCGGGCTTGGCCGGCTGCTTGGTGGAGTGGCCCTCGAGGATGTCGACGATGCTCGGGATGTCCTGGCCGCCGTCGGTCCAGCCGAGCAGCAGCTGGTCACGATCGATCTTCTCGGCGACCGGCAGGAACTCCTCGTCCAGGATGATGAGCTTGGCGCCCTCGCGGTCGGCGAGATCGGTGAGCTGCGACCCGCTCGCCATGGTGTTGAGCAGCAGCACGCGGGCCCCGGCCTGCATGATGGCGATCATCGCCATGACGATGAACCGGTGGTTGCGGGCCAGCAGAGCGACCGAATCCCCGGTCTCGACGCCGCGTTCGTTCAGCGCGTGAGTGAGCTGGTTGATCTGGTCGCGCAGCTCCGCCCACGTGACCTCACCGAGGTCGTCGATGATGGCCGTCTGCTTCGGCGACCGCGCGGCCGCGGCGGCGATGGCGGCCGGGAACCCGGGCCCCCACTTGACCAGCTGATACCCGGCGATCGCGATGCGGTGCGGCAGCTGCGGCTTCACGAGCCCGATCTGGCGAAATACCTTCAGGCGGTAGGCGAGGTCACTCGGCACATCGGCACTGTAACAGCGGGTGACAGAGTCGGCAGGCCGGGCGACTCAGGCGACTCAGGCGTCGCGACGCAGGAAGAGCACCGCGCTGATACCGAGCACGATGGCGACGAACGTCCCCATCACGAGGCCGCCTCCCAACGGCCCGAACGAAGTGACACCGAAGGGCTCGAGGAAGTCGTCGATCGAGAACTGCGTGAACATCTGGCTTCCTGCGTCGTACGGCAGGAACTTGAGGAAGCGCGCCGAGCCACCTGCGTCGAGCGGCTCGTCGGAGACCGCGCGGATGATGACCACGACTCCCTTGACCACTTCCTCGACGACCGACGGCAGCAGCAGGATGAGCGCGATGGCGGCGGTCTGGTTGCGGGTGATCGCCGCGAAGGCCAGCCCGGAGAGAGCGAAGAGGGACGTGTAGACCATCACGCCGAGGGTGATGTCGCGGAACCCGCTGACGGTGGGCATCCCGACGCTGAACATGAGGGCGATCAGGAGGGTCAGCAACGCGCACACCAGAGCCACCAACGCGGGCACCAGGGCGCTCACGACGACCTTCGCGCCCAGGACCGCCGGCCGGCTGCGCAGGGCCGTCAAGGTGGCGCGGATCATGCCGTGCCGGTACTCGTGGCCCATCGAGAAGACTCCGAGCAGCCCGAGCACATAGGCGATGAACAGCGGGAAGCCGGCCGAGCCTCCGAGCGTCACCAGGATCGCGATGGTCCTGTCTCCACCCGATGACGGGCCGGACGACGGCAGCGCCCACGCCACCAGCATCCCGATGACCAGCTGCAGGCCCACGGCGATGCCGATCAGCCAATAGGTCGACCTGATGGTGCGCAAGCGCACGATCTCGTACCGGAGTGCGTCGATCACTGGGTGGTACCCCTGAACTCCTCGTCGTCACCGGTGGCCGAGAGGAACGCTTCCTCCAGCGAGGCCTGGCGGGTGACGAGCTGGTGCAGACGGGCACCGAGCTCGTGGGCGACGTCGCCCACGGTCGCGGCGTCCAGACCCGTGACGGTGACGGACTCACCGGTACCGATGATGGTGCCTCCACGCTCCTCGAGGACTGGGACCAGTACACCCAGGTCGGGCGACGTCACCTCGACGGTGCCGAGCCCACTTGCCGCGACGAAGTCGGCCATCGGGCCGTTGGCGACCAGCCGTCCACGGCCGATGACGACGAGCTCGTCGGCCAGCACCGCCATCTCCTGCAGGAGGTGGCTCGAGACGAAGACCGAGCGGCCCTCGCCGGCGAGGTGCTTGAGCAGCGTGCGCAGCCAGGTGATGCCCTGGGGGTCGAGTCCGTTGCTCGGCTCGTCGAGGAGCAACGTGTGCGGGTCGCCCAGGAGCGCCGCGGCGATGCCGAGCCGCTGCCCCATGCCGAGGCTGAACTTGCGGGGACGACCACCGGCGACCGACTCCAGCCCCACGAGCGCGAGTACCTCGTCGACGCGGACGGTGCTGATGCCGTTGGCCGCGGCCAGCATCCGGAGATGGTCTCGAGCACGTCGGGTCGGGTGGAACGGCTTGGCTTCCAGCAGCGCACCGACGTGTCGCATCGGGTGCTCGAGCTCGCTGAACCTGCGACCGTCGAACGTCGTGCGACCCTCACCGTGATCGAGGCCGAGCATGAGTCGCATCGTCGTGGACTTGCCCGAGCCGTTGGGGCCGAGGAAGCCCGTGACGCTGCCGGCTCGCACGGTGAAACCGAGCCCGTCGACGGCGCGGGTGGACCCGTACGACTTCCCGAGCCCCGTGGCCTCGATCAACGACATGCGCCCAGCCTGCCATGCAGGTCCAGGGGGCTGGGTATGTCTCCCTACTCCGGTTCGAGGGGCGCGTGAGGTCGCGCTCGGCTGGCAAGGCAGAGGAGGGAGGCGCACCGGGGTGGGGGCACCTCCCACGCGCGCAGCGCGTAGGGGGCGGCGGCGACCGACGACAACGCCGCCAGGCGAGATGCGACGCCGCGCGAACCCGGATCGGAACAGGGAGACGCGCCCTAGCCCCTTCCGCTGCTCTTGCGCGCCTGCCGGGACAGCGAGTCGATGGTGACGGCCAGGAGCAACACGGCTCCGGTGACCATGAAGCGGACCTCCGCCTCGACGCCGATGAGGTTGAGCCCGCTGGTGATCGACTGCAGCACCAGCATGCCGAACAGCGCGGCATAGGCCGATCCGCGGCCGCCGAACAGGCTGGTTCCGCCGATGACCGCTGCAGCGATCGCCATGAGGTTGGTGTCGGTGCCGCCGCTGGACTGCGCCACCGACTGCAAGCGGGCCGCGGCGAGCACACCGCCCAGAGCCGCGAAGCCCGAGCACAGGGCGAACACCGAGAGGTAGACCCGATCGACTGCGATGCCGGCTCGGCGGGACGCTTCCTCATTGCCGCCGACGGCGAACACGTGACGCCCCCAGGTGGTGCGGCGCAGCAGCAGGTCGACGACCACGACCATGAGGATCCAGAGCAATGGCATGTAGCCGATGCCTCGGTCGAGGTTCAGGTAGTAGGCGCCGGCGGCGATCGCACCGGTGATCAGTACGGCTCGGATGGCGACGCTGCCGATCGACGCCGCCGAGAGGTTGGCCGCGGTCCGTCGACGGATCGTGGCCGCTCGGCCCACGAAGTACAGGGCACCGGCCACCGCCGCGAGCACGTAGGAGGCGACCGGCGGCAGGAACTTGAAGTTGGCGAAGTCGACCAGCCACGAGTTCACCGGCAGGTTGATCGTGCCGTTGCTGCCCAACACGGCAAGCTGCAGCCCGAGGAATCCGAGCAGACCGGCCAGGGTGATGACGAAGCTCGGCACCCCGAACCGGGTGTAGAGGAGGCCGTAGAGGACGCCGATGGCCAGGCCCGTGGCTATCGCGGCGAGGATCGCCGTCGGCAGCGACCACCCGTGGTAGACGAGCAGCACCGCGAGGATCGACCCGGAAGCACCACTGACCGACCCGATCGACAGGTCGATCTCGCCGAGCAGCAGCACCAGCACCACGCCGATCGAGATCATCCCGATCGTGGCCGAGTCGAGGCTCAGCTCGACCAGGTTGCGCGACGACAGGAAGCGGGGGTTCTGGGTGTAGAACACGATCCAGATGACGATCAGGCCGATGATCACCGGCATCATGCCGAGGTCGCCGGACCGGATGCGCCGCAAAAGGCCGGCTAACAAGGCGCGAGGTGAGGAGTCGACCGTGAGGCGCTCGTCGCTGCGATCGAGCGAGGTGCTCATGCGCTCGGCCCTTCCGCGGTCGGGTCCTCCGGAGCAATGTCCTCCGGGGCCAGGGGTTCCTCACCTCGTGCGGCGCGTTGCGACACGACGTTGTCGGAGGCGCCCGTGATGGCGGCGACGAGCTGTTGGGTCGTGACGTCGTCGATCGAGAACTCAGCACCGTTCTGTCCGAGCCGCAGCACGTAGATACGGTCGGCGACCGCCTGGACGTCGGCCATGTTGTGACTGATGAGCACCACGCCGAGGCCACGACCGCGCAGGCGCTCGATGAGGTTGAGCACCTCGGCCGTCTGGGCGACACCTAGGGCCGCGGTGGGCTCGTCGAGCATGACGACCTTGGGGTCGCCCACGAGGCTGCGGGCGATGGCGACGGTCTGCCGCTGGCCGCCGGAGAGCGAGGCGATGGTGATGCGGACCGACGGGATCTTGGCGGAGAGCTGGCGCAGCAGCTCCCAGGACCGCTTCTCCATCTCGACCTCGTCCAAGGTGCCGACCGACGTGTGCTCCTGGCCGAGGTAAAGGTTGGCGACGACGTCGAGGTTGTCGCAGAGGGCGAGGTCCTGGAAGACCGTCGCGATGCCCAGGTCCTGGGCCTGCTTGGGGCCGTTGATCGTGACTGGGTTGCCGTCGAAGACCATCTCGCCCTCGTCGGCGGTGTAGACACCGGCCATGATCTTCACGAGCGTCGACTTGCCGGCGCCGTTGTCGCCGACCAAGGCCACGACTTCACCGGGGTGAACGTCGATCGCGACGTCCTTGAGCGCCTGCACGGCGCCGAATCGCTTGCCGATGCCCGTCATCGAGAGAACGGGTGCTGTTGCGGTGGCGGTCATGGGCAGACCCTAGAGCCTTTCCGGGTGCGGAGGTGGCAGGAGCGGGACAGGGGGTGACCCTGTCCCGCTCCCGTCTCGATCAGCTGATTCCAGCTGCCTTGCAGGCGTCCGCGTAGTCAGCCGTGCAGATCTGGTCGGCCGTGTAGTAACCGGCGTCGATCATCTCCTTCTTGACGTTGTCCGTCATGACGACCACCGGGTCGAAGATGAAGGACTTCACGCCCTGGAAGTCGGTCGTGCCCGTGACCTCGTCGCCGTTGACGAGCTGGACCGCGGTCTCGGCGGACTTCTCGGCTTGGATCTTGTACGCCTTGAAGACCGTCATGTACTGCTCCCCGGCGACGATGCGCTGGATGGCGGCGAGCTCTCCGTCCTGGCCGGTGATCGGCGGCATCTCCGTGACACCCGCGGCGCGCAGGGCGGCGTAGACGCCACCGGCCTGACCGTCGTTGGCGGCGTAGACGCCGGCGACGTCGGCCGGGTCGATCTTGTTGAGCTGGCTGCTGGTGAACTTCTGCGCGTTCTCCGGTGTCCAGTCGGGGTTGTCGTACTCGGCGGCGATCTTCAGGTTGCTCTTGTCGAGCACGCTGTGCGCGCCCTTCTTGAACTGGGCGGCGTTGGGATCGGTGGGCGCACCGTTGAGCATGAGGATCTCGCCCTTGTCGCCCGTGGCCTCCACGAGGGCCTCGCCCTGCTTCTGGCCGACGGTCTCGTTGTCGAAGGACAGGTAGTAGTCAGCACCCTCGACGAAGCGGTCGTAGGCGAGCACCGGAACATCGGACGACTGCGCGGACTTGACGACGCCGGCCGCGGCCTTGCCGTCGACCGGGTCGAGGACGAGCACCGACGCACCGTTGGTGAGGGCCGACTCGGCCTGCTGCTGCTGCTTCGAGGCGTCCTGATCGGCGTTGAGGTAGTTGAGCTTGCAGTCGGCGCACAACTCTTTCATCTTCTTCTCGAAGAGCGGCTTGTCGAAGGCCTCGTAGCGGGTGGTCTTGGACTCGGGGAGCAGCAGGGCGATCGTCTTGCCCTCGGCTCCACCCCCGTCGTCGCTGTTCGAGCCACAGGCGGCCAGGGCCCCCAGCGACAGGACAGCTGCGGCCGTCAAGACGGCAACGCGTGAAATTCTGTTCACCATTCCTCCAGGAACTGTCTGGACGCACCCGTGTGCGCCGAAGTTCCCAACAGTGTTGCCCGTCACACGGTTGCCGTCAAGACTTGAACACAAATCATCTCAAATTCGTCTTTCAGACCGTTTTGTCTCCATCTCTTGACGACTACAGGCGCATCGGTCAGAGTGTCCCCATGTCTGCCCCGGGTTCGACCGCGTCGCTGCGGACGGCGAACCAGCACCGCGTCGTCGATGCGATCCGGGCCGGCAACGAGCTCAGCCAGGCCGAGATCTCCCGACTCACCGAGCTGGCGCCGGCCACGGTGTCCAACATCGTCAAGGTCCTGTCGACGGCGGGCTTCCTCGAGCAGACCGCGGGGTCGGGCCGACGGGGCGCGACCGTGCGCATCTCCCGCCAGGCCGGACTCGTGGCGGGCGTCGACTTCGGCCACTCCCACGTGCAGGTCTCGGTCGGTGACCTCGCCGGTCAGGTCATCGCCACCAAGCAGCGTCCGCTCGACAACGACCATGCCCACGACGACGGTCTGGCGCTCGCGCGCCGGCTGCTCGACGGGCTGCTCGACGATCTTCCGTCCGAGAACCGTGGGCTGCGGGCCGTCGGAGTCGGACTGCCGTCGCCGATCGGTCGCAGTGGCGTCATCGACTCCGGCTCGATCCTGCCCGGTTGGGTGGGCGTGCAGGCCGCCGAGGCCGCGGGCGAGGTGTTCGGCGTGCCGACCCTGGCCGACAACGACGCCAACCTGGGTGCCCTCGCCGAGTCGCGGGTCGGTGCCGGCGTGGGACTGTCGTCGATGGTGTATCTCAAGATCGCGTCCGGCGTCGGCGCCGGCCTGGTGCTCGACGGGCGCGTCTACCGCGGCGGACTCGGCACCGCCGGCGAGATCGGCCACATGACCATGGATGAGAACGGCCCCTTGTGCCGGTGCGGCAGCCGCGGCTGCCTCGAGGCGTACGTCGGCGGCTTCTCGCTCGTCAACCAGCTCGCACCGCTGCAACCGGACATCACCATCGCCGGGCTGGTGGAGCTCGCCCAGGCCGAGGACGTCAGTGCCCGTCGCCTGATCGAGGACGCCGGCCGGTATCTCGGCCGTGCCGCGGCGATGATCGCCAACCTCGTCGGGCCGGAGATCATCGTCGTCGGAGGCGATCTCGCCGCCGCCGGCGACCTGCTGCTCGACGGCGTTCGCGACGGAATGCGGCGGCATGCGCTCGAACCCGTGGAGCGCGAGATCCGGGTGGAGCGAGCCGCGCTCGGCGACCAGTCGTCGGCCGTCGGCTCCATCCTGCTCGCTCTCGACGCCGTGGAGCTGCCGACCTGACGAGCGTTACCGTGGCTGGATGACCTCGTTCCGGCCGATCGAGCAGGGTGTCGCCACCGACCTGCGCGGCGAGCTCACGTACGCGGGCTACCTGCACCTCGATGCGTTGTTGTCCGCTCAGCAGCCGCTCTCCGACCACCACGACGAGATGCTGTTCATCATCCAGCACCAGGTCACCGAGCTGTGGCTCAAGCAGCTCGTGCACGAGCTGCGCTCGGCCATCGAGCTGCTCGGCAACGACGACGTCCCGCCGGCGCTGAAGCGTCTGGCGCGCATCAAGGCCATCCAGAAGCAGATGTTCGAGCAGTGGTCGGTGCTGGAGACGCTGACCCCGGTCGAGTACGTCCAGTTCCGCGACCATCTCGGCAGGGCCTCCGGTTTCCAGTCACCGCAGTACCGCACGGTGGAGTTCCTGCTGGGCAACAAGAACCCGGCGATGATCGGCGTCTTCGCCCATGACGACGGCCTGCACGCGCAGCTGTCGGCCGACCTCGCCGCGCCCAGCCTCTACGACGCCTTCCTGCACCACCTCGCGCGCCGCGGCCACGCCGTGCCCGCCGAGGTGCTCGACCGCGACCTCACCGAGCCGTACGAGGCACACCCCGGAGTGGTCGAGGTGTTTCGACGCATCTACGCCGACCCGTCCGGTCACTGGGAGGCGTACGAGGCCAGCGAGGAGCTCGTCGACGTCGAGGAGGGGTTCCAGCTCTGGCGCTTCCGCCACCTCAAGACGGTGGAGCGCATCATCGGCCACAAGCGTGGAACCGGCGGCTCGAGCGGTGTCGACTTCCTGCGCCGCGCGCTGGACCTGACGTTCTTCCCCGAGTTGCTCGACGTGCGAACGCACATCGGCGAGGAGGGCTAGAACAGACCACCCCGCCGGCGACGGTCCACCCGAGTGGTCGTCCACCGACGAGGTGGCACCTCATTGCTAACACTTCGGGCATCGGCATCACAACCCTGACCAGCGCAACGGCCCCGGACCGATGGTCCGGGGCCGTTGCCGTGTGGTGCTGTGGGGCTAGAAGCCCATGCCGCCCATGTCGCCCATGTCGGGAGCGCCACCGCCGGCCGGAGCGGGCTCCGGCTTGTCGGCGACGACGGCCTCCGTGGTGAGGAACAGTGCCGCGATGGACGCCGCGTTCTGCAGCGCCGAGCGCGTGACCTTGGCCGGGTCGATGATGCCCGCGGCGATGAGGTCGACGTACTCGCCGGTCGCGGCATCGAGGCCGTGACCCAGCGGGAGGCCGGCGACCTTCTCCGCGACGACGCCGCCCTCGAGGCCGGCGTTGATGGCGATCTGCTTGAGCGGGGCCGACGAAGCCGCGCGGACGATCGCGGCACCGGTGGCCTCGTCGCCCTCGAGCTCGAGCTTCTCGAACGCTGCAGCGGTGGCTTGGACGAGCGCCACTCCGCCGCCGGCGACAATGCCCTCCTCGACGGCCGCCTTGGCGTTGCGGACGGCGTCCTCGATGCGGTGCTTGCGCTCCTTGAGCTCGACCTCCGTAGCCGCGCCGACCTTGATGACGGCGACGCCGCCGGCGAGCTTGGCCAGACGCTCCTGGAGCTTCTCGCGGTCGTAGTCGGAGTCGGAGTTCTCGATCTCGGCGCGGATCTGGTTGACCCGTCCGGTGATCTGCTCCTGGGCGCCGCCACCCTCGACGATGGTGGTCTCGTCCTTGGTAGTGACGACCTTGCGGGCCGTGCCGAGCAGCGAGAGATCGGCGTTCTCGAGCTTGAGGCCGACCTCCTCGCTGATGACCTCGCCACCGGTGAGGATGGCGATGTCGGCGAGCATGGCCTTGCGGCGGTCGCCGAAGCCCGGGGCCTTGATGGCGACGGACTTGAACGTGCCGCGCATCTTGTTGACGATCAGCGTCGCGAGGGCCTCACCCTCGACGTCCTCGGCGATGATGACGAGCGGCTTGCCCGACTGCATGACCTTCTCGAGCACCGGCACAAGGTCCTTCACCGAGGCGATCTTGGAGTTGACGATGAGGACGTAGGGGTCCTCGAGCACCGTCTCCATGCGCTCGGGGTCGGTGACGAAGTAGCCCGACAGGTGACCCTTGTCGAAGCGCATGCCCTCGGTGAGCTCGAGGTCGAGGCCGAACGTGTTCGACTCCTCGACGGTGATGACGCCTTCCTTGCCCACCTTGTCCATGGCCTCGGCGATGATGTCGCCGACGGTCTGGTCGGCCGCGGAGATGGCCGCGGTGGCCGCGATCTGCTCCTTGGTCTCGATGTCCTTGGCCATGCCGAGCAGCTGCGCGGTGATGGCCTCGACGGCGGCCTCGATGCCCTTCTTCAGGCTCATCGGGTTGGCGCCGGCGGCGACGTTGCGCAGACCCTCGCGCACGAGCGCCTGGGCGAGCACGGTGGCGGTGGTGGTGCCGTCGCCTGCGACGTCGTCGGTCTTCTTGGCGACCTCCTTGACGAGCTCGGCACCGATCTTCTCGTAGGGCTCCTCGAGCTCGATCTCCTTGGCGATGCTGACACCGTCGTTGGTGATCGTGGGGGCGCCCCACTTCTTCTCGAGAACGACGTTGCGGCCCTTGGGGCCGAGCGTCACCTTCACGGCGTCGGCGAGCTGGTTCATGCCGCGCTCGAGCCCGCGCCGCGCTTCCTCGTTGAAAGCAATGGACTTGGCCATGTGTGGATCTCTCCGGTCGACGTAGTGCGATCGGCCCCGATCGGACCGATCTGATGGTCTGGCACTCTCATCATAGGAGTGCTAATCAACTGTTCGCAATCGGGTCCCGCAGGAGCGACGCGCTCACACGGAGAACAGCAGGTACAGCCCGGTGAACGTGTACGTGACCATGAGCAGGAGCATGCCCAGCTGACCCGACAGCCGGTGCGCGCGGGGAAGCACGATGAGCGCGCGGTCGTGCGCGGCGACCACGGCGAGGACGTGCCCTGCCACGACGAACGAGACCTTCAGCGCCGCGAGGGTCGAGGTGTGCGTCGACAAGAAGATGTGGACCGCTGGCTCGCCGAGCGGGGTCCAGCCTCGGCCGAGCGGGTCGAGCAGGGCGTAGATGACTGCCTGCCCCTTCTCCACGAGATACGTCACGTAGTGGGCGAGGATGTAGCCGACGACGATGGGCACCAGTGAGTGGGCCAGCCGGCCCGGCAGAGCCGACCGCTCCTGGGCGGTGATGCCGCCCGTTGCCCGCGAGGCGAGCTGGAACAGCGCGGCCACCACGACGCAGAAGCCCAGCAGGGTGAGGCTGTGCTCGAGCACCGACAACGACTTCGACTGCCAGAACGACGACGCCGAGAAGCTGTCGTACGCCGTGGAGCCGAGCAGGGTCGCGAGCAGGGCCACCAGTCCCGGCACGATCGGGGTCTGCGGCAACGTGCGCAGTGGATTGTGCACGTCGAAGACGCGGTGGCGGACGAACGGAGAGAGCCGCGCGACGATGCCCGAGTAGACGTCGAACGGATCGGCCCGGTCGTACCAGCGCGGCCCGAAGACGATGCCGCCGGCGATCGTGACGACCACGTATGCGGCGACCCAGAGGCGGACGGCGTCGATGTCGCCGGGGTCGGGCGAGGCGAGCTCGAGCCAGACGAACGCGAGCAGTCCCGCGACCGCGGGCCAGTGGCCGAGCCGGGCCGGATAGGCGACGAACCCGTCGGGGTGCCCGACCACGCGGCCGACGACCGACTGGATCGTGCGCCACGGGGAGAGGTCGCGCCACACGTGCCCGGCCAGCAGCGCGAGGGGCACGAGCCCGACCCAGACCAGGATGTAGACCGCGCCCAGGCCGCCGTTCGACGCGTCATCGCGTCCGGAGAACAGGGCGACGAGGAACCACGCCGTCATCACGACTCCGACGACGGCCAGCCACGGACGGCGCGATCGAGGTTCGGTGGACTCGGCGTCAGAGGAAGGAGTGTCGAACCTGGGCTCACGCCAGGCGAGCGCAAGCACCGCGAACGAGATCGTCAGCGCCCAGGAGGCACCGACCATCGCGTACAGGAAGGGGATCGGCAGGTCGGTGGAGCCACCCACGCCGTGAGCGGCCAGCGAGCCGAGCACGGTCAGGGACGCACGACGAGCTGGACGATCGTCGCGTCGAGGTGGTGCGCCTCGACCGCGACCTGCCCCGGGGTGTCGATCGTGAACGACTTCTCGACGTCGTCGCCCGGGCCGATCTCGTACTCGTGCTCCGGCTCGGAGTGGACGTGGATCGTGTCGTGGGCGTCGGACGTGATGTGCAGCGTGACCTTCTGCCCCACCTCCACGTCGACACGATCGCCCTGGGGCGTGACCTTGCCGTCCTTGATCGCGATGTCCACGACGAAGGCACCCGACGGCTTCTCGACGCTGGTGCTCGGGCTCGGGTTCGGAGAGGACGACACGGTTCCGGTGTCGCCACCGCACCCGGCGATCAGCAGGGCGGCGGCGAACAGGGCGACGATGCTCCTCATGTGTCCTTCTCGGGGTCGGTGTCCGGGGGCACGTCCTGGAACGCGCGGTCGATGATCTCGCGCTCCTCACGCTCCTCGCGGCGATCCTTGCGGGCGATGTGCAGCACGACCGCCACCACGACCACCGCCGGGACGAGCGCGGGGATCGCCAGGAGCGCTGCGTGGTGGGCGTACAGCGCACCGACCAGGATCATGACGTCAGCGTAGGTGTACCGCCGGAGTCGGTGGGAACCGCGTCCTGGGCGGCACCCTGCTCGCCGATGCGGCGCGAGACCCGGCTGACGGCGACCGAGATGCCGGTCAGGATGGCGAGGCTGCACAGCAGCACGATCAGGTTGGCGACGCCCCACATCCAGGCCGGCGAGTCGAGGTCACGCTCGCGCTGAAGGATCTCGATCTCGGGCACGAACGCGCGTGTGGACTGGGCCTCGACCGGGAGCTCCTCGGCGTCCAGCGGCGCGTCCGCGGGCATGAAGATCGGCACTCCGGCGAGCATGCGTCCGTCCTGGACGCGCAGCAGCGTCTTCCAGTTACCGCCGACCGGCACGGGCTGGGTCGACGCCCAGGTGTTCTCGCCGGTGCGCTTCAGCCGGTGCGTGACGACGCCCTTGCGGTCGTCGGTGCCGCCCTGCCACGCGGTGAGCTGCACCCAGGTCGGGTCGTCGTCGATCAGGTTCGCGGGCTGCACGGAGACCTTCGCCATGATCTCGGGCTCGGCATCGGTGCCGACCTGGGTCGTGGTGATGGAGGCGGTGGCGTCCTTCGGGACCGTGGCGTACAGGCCGTTGGCGGCTGCGGCCGCGGTGACCAGGATCGAGCCGACCACGATGACGCGGCCCACGTTCGGCGACGGCAGGTTTCCCCTGAGGCCGAGGGCGAAGAGCGCGCCGCACAGACCCATGCCGATGGCGACCGGCACCGTCATGGCCAGGCTCTCCAGCCAGATGTCCTGGGGCCACGGGAACTGGAAGACCTGGTCGTTCCACACCTTCTCGACGACACTGCCGGCGCTGCCGATCAGCAGGCCGCCGATCGCGCCGAACGCGAGCGGCTTGTCCTTGAGCTTCGTCAGCGCGAGCAGCTCGATGATGACGGCGCTGCCGACGTAGAGCGGGAAGACGTGGTGGGCCTCGCCGAACACGTCGGTGACGACGAACGACACGATGCCGCGCACGATGACGAAGAAGCCCGCCGTGTAGAGGGCGACGCCGGCTCCGCCGTACAGTCGTGCGGCGACCAGCGCCACCGCGCCGGCGGCGGCGATCATCATCGGCTCGAGCACCATGCGGAACTGGGCGATGCCGAAGTCGAACTCGGCCTGGAACACCGAGAGACCGATCAGCAGGCCACCGAAGGCCGATGCCAGGGCGAACTTGTGGAAGATCTCCGAGGCCTGCGACGGCACGCGCTGCCGCCATTCCTCGGAGAACTCCGCTTCGCGGTGCAGGAGGATGATGCCGGCGGTCGACAGGCCGGCCCCGCCGATGAGCATTAAGTGGGTGGGGCCCCACAACGTGACGTCCTGGCCGAAGAGCCGGTGCCAGATGTCGTCGAGCGGGAAGCCGATGAGCGCGTAGAGCCCGCAGGCGGCGATGAAGAGGCCGCTGACCGGCGCGTACCACTGCCGGGTGATGCGCACCGACGCGATGCCGGGCTTGGCACCGTCGCGGGGGTAGACGACCGCCGACATGCCGGCGACGAAGAGGGCGAAGAGCCCGTAAAGGATCAGGTAGTGCGCCGGGTTCGCCAACGGGCCGGCGTCGCGTCCGCGACCGGCGTGCAGGCTGACGTCCCACAGGAAACCGAGCAGCGCGACGACCAGCGAGCTCGCGACGAAGAGGGTCGGAATCGAGGACCAGCCCGGCTCACCCGTGCGCTCTTTCAGGCGCTCCCCGGCCGTCTGGAACCACTCGATGCGGTGCGTGCGGTGGGCCCAGGCGATCCACAGCAGGCCGGCGGTGACGATGGCGGCGCCGGCGGTGAGACCGATGACCTGGTCGAGCGCGGCGCCTCCAGCGGGGGGCGGTTCGTTCGCGGTGAAGAGCATACCCGGAGTATGCCAACGGCTATGTGACACCGCAACTGTCATATAGCCGTGGAGCGCGGTGTCGTCCGTCACGTGACGACAGCCACAGGACGACTAGTGGCCGACGACCTCGTGCGCCTCGCGGCCCTTGGGTCCGTCGACGACCTCGAACTCGACCTTCTGTCCGTCCTCGAGGGTCTTGTAGCCCTCGGACTTGATCTTGGACCAGTGCACGAAGACGTCGTCCTGACCCTCGACCTCGATGAAGCCGTAGCCCTTGTCAGCGTTGAACCACTTGACGGTGCCTTGCACCATGGCCGAACTCCCAGTCACATCGGCGATGGACCCGTCGGGAGGAGGATCCGCAGTCATGGGGTGAGCCTACCGGCCCTCATCCACCGGCGACCGTGGTACCCATGGCGACCTTCCGGGCCGCGACGCGATCCGCCGAGGGCCGAACTCTCTTCGCGCGTCAGCCTCCGGCGACCGCGGGGATGATCGAGATCTGGGTGCCCTCGGGGGTGGGGGTGTCGAGGCCGTTGGCGAAGCGCACGTCCTCCTCCGCCACATAGATGTTCACGAACCGGCGCAGTGCGCCCTGTTCGTCGACGACGCGGGCCTTGATGCCCGGGAAGCTCGACTCCAGGGAGTCGATGACCGCGGCCAGGGTGGCGCCGTCGGCGTCGACCTGCGACTGGTCCTGCGTGTACGTACGAAGGATCGTGGGGATGCGGACCGAGACGGTCATGCAAGTACTCCGTTTCTCATCGGATCGAGCTAGGCGATGCCTGCTGCGACGAAGGCATCGTATGTCGCATCGATCGTCGCGGTGGGGCCGACGCGATCGGAGATCGCGTCGAGGGTCTTGAGTCCGTCGCCGGTGTTGAACACGACGGTCTCGGCGTCGGGGTCGAGCTGTCCGTTGTCGAGCAGCTTCTTGAGCGTCGCGATCGTGACCCCGCCGGCAGTCTCGGCGAAGATGCCCTCGGTGCGGGCCAGCAAGGAGATGCCGTCGCGGATCTCGTCCTCGCTGACGTCCTCGACCGCCCCGCCGGTGCGGCGAGCGACGTCGAGCACATACGGCCCGTCGGCGGGATTGCCGATCGCGAGTGACTTGGCGATGGTGTCGGGCTTGACCGGGCGCACGACGTCATGGCCGTCCTTGAAGGCAGCCGACACCGGCGAGCATCCGGTGGCCTGGGCACCGAAGATCTTGTAGGGCGTCTCGTCGACGAGGCTCAGGGCGGCGAGCTCGCCGAACGACTTGTCCACCTTGGTGAGCTGGGAGCCGGACGCGACCGGGATGACGACCTGCTCGGGCAGCCGCCATCCGAGCTGCTCGGCCACCTCGAAGCCGAGCGTCTTCGAGCCCTCGGCGTAGTAGGGCCGCACGTTGACGTTGACGAACGCCCAGTCGGACTCCTCGCCGGCGATCTCGCTGGCGAGCTTGTTGACGGCGTCGTAGTTGCCCCGCACCGCGACCAGCGAGCCGCCGTAGACGGCGCTGGCGATGATCTTGGCCGGCTCCAGGTCGTCGGGGATGAGCACCACGCCGCGGATGCCGGCGCGGGCGGCCGCAGCGGCGACCGCGTTGGCGAGGTTGCCCGTGGACGGACAGGCCAGCACGGTGAAGCCGAGCTCGCGGGCGGCGGCCAGCGCGACCGCGACGACGCGGTCCTTGAAGGAGTGGGTGGGGTTGCCGGAGTCGTCCTTCACCCAGAGCGTCCGGATGCCGAGCTCACGCGCGAGGTTGTCGGCCTTGATCAGGCGGGTGAAACCGGGGTCCGTGTTCGGGAAGGAGGCGACATCGGCCGGTACCGGGAGGAGGTCCCGGTAGCGCCAGATGCTCTTCGGGCCCGCTTCGATTTGCTCGCGCGTGATCTGGCCGAACTCGTACTTGATCTCCAGCGGCCCGAAGCACTCGTGGCAGGCATAGAACGGGCCGAGCTCACGCTCGGTCCCGCACTCGCGGCACACCAGGGAGCGGGCCGGACCGAACGCGCCTTCGCGAGGCGATGGCGAGACGTCGGCCGGATCGGCGACGGCGTGTGGAGCGGTGGGACTCACAGATTCTCCTGATCATCTTCCCCGGATCGACTCTCGTCCGGGACGGATGTAGCACCTGGCATGACTGCTGGTTGCTGGGGTTTCGTCGGGCCGTGTCCCTCTACCCCTCATGATGAGTGGCTCCAGCCTACGGGCGCGTCTCACGATGCGTCCAATCCGTCCGTTTCGTGAGACGTCTGGGTCCGGGTCGTGGTCAGCGGCTGCGCGAAAACCGCGTGGTGGGCCGCGGGTAGCCGCCGTCCGAAAGGCCGGCGAGACGCTCGAACGGGTTGTACGACGAGTGGTCGCCGGCCAGCAGGTACGACGAGCCGACCGCAAGGACGTACAGCGGCAGCATCACCGGTCCGAGGAGGAAGGCGTACTGGGTGCAGTGCCGGTCCTCGTGCTGCAGCAGGAGCGGACGGTCGGACAGCCACTCGAGGTCGCGTTTGCTGATGATGACGCTGCCGACCGTGAACGCGTTCGCGACGGGGAACCCGAAGCGGTAGCCGGTGCAGACGTACGTGCCGCGGCCGCGGCGATGCAGGCCGGCGCCCCCGACCCGTGCCACGAGCAACCCGAGCAGGGTGCTCAGGTTGACCCAGTTGACGACCGTGCGGACCCGCGTCCACGGCGTGTGGGGCACCGCGATCAGGGCGCGGCCTCCAGGGCATCGGCGAGGTCGCCCAGCCAGACCGCCACGGCATCCGGCCCGTCGAGGACGAGGTCGGACCGGGCGACGAGAACGTCCTGCTCGTCGGAGGCGGAACAGATCAGCAACCCGGTGAGGCCGCCGGCCCGGAGTCGGTCGACGGCATCGAAGGCGGGAAGGTCGCCGAGGTCGTCTCCGGCGAACACGACGTGTCGCGCTGCGACCTCCTCGACGAGTCGCTCCAGCACGTCGCCCTTGTCGGTTCCGTGCGAACGGAGCTCGATGACCTGCCGCCCCGGCTCCACGGTGAGCCCGTGCTCGGCGGCGAGGGCCGCGAGCGGGGCCGCGAGCTCCTCGAGGAGACCTGCCTCGAGACCGCGGGTGTGCACGGCGACAGCGAGTCCCTTGTCCTCCACGCGCACGTGGTCCGCTCCGCGCTCTGCCAGCCAGGCTGGCAGGCGCTCGGCGAGCATGCGTACCGCTGCCGGCGGCTCGGGCTCGTGGGTCTCACCGGTAACAGCGTCCCACCGCTCGGCCCCGTACTGGCCGCTGACCACGAGCGACTCGAATCCGGGCCGATCGGTGAACCCGCCGAGCTCGAGTGCCTGGCGGACCGGGCGCCCGGTGATGATCGCGATCCGGCCGACCAGCGGGCCGAGGCGGGCCAGGGCGTCGACGGCGTGGGCGTGCGCGAAGGCCGTGGCCGGGTCGTCGACCACATGGGCGAGCGTGCCGTCGAAATCGAGGGCGAGCAGGGTGCCGCCGGGGTCGGCCACCACCGCGTCTACCTCGGCAGTCGTGCGCGACATTCCCGCATCATGGCAGGCCGAGCAGGACCACCGTGAGCCGGTCCGGCCGCATGCCGTTCACGATGGGCCGCACGTCGTCGATGCCGAGATCCTTCGCCAGCAGACGGGCCTCGGGCTTGTGGCCCCGGGGGAAGTGCACGGTCGACTCGGCCGACGCCGACCGCCAGTTGCCCAAGGACCTGACGGTCCAGCCCGCCTTCTCGACGCGAGCAGAGACCTGACGAGCGAGGCCACTGGTGCGCGTGGCGTTGAGGATCGTGACGTCGATGGCGTCGCGGCTCACGGTCGGCTCCGGCTCGGGGCTCGGGCTCGGCGACTCGCTGGGCGTGGGCGTGGGGCTCGGCGTCGCTGTGGGAGTGGGCGACGGCGTGGACCTCGAGGTGGCCGTGGGCGTCGGGTCGTCGTCGGGCGCGAGGAACACCACCCAGCCGAGGCCGATCACGCCGACGACGCACGCCGCCGCCGTGAGGGCGAGGAACCATCCGGGCAGGACGTAGGCCTTGCGGCCCGGGGTCCTGCGATGTTCGACCACGAGCGGGGGCGTCAGAGGTCGATGCCCAGGCGCCGTGCGGAGCGGCTGCGCTGGCGCTGCGCTCTCAGTCGTCGGAGGCGCTTGACGAGAAGGGGATCGAACGCGAGGGCGTCGTCGCGGTCGATGAGGGCGTTGAGCACCTGGTAGTAGCGCGTGGACGACATGTCGAACTTCTCGCGGATCGCCTGCTCCTTGGCGCCCGCGTACTGCCACCAGAGTCGCTCCAGGGCGAGGATCTCGCGGTCTCGCTCACCGAGGGTGTCCGGGCCGTCAGAGGGCGACGCGGACGTGCGTCGGCTCGGTTCCTCAGCTGCGCTCATGGGCTGATCCTACGGGACAAATCACAACGATGTCATTCGCTTAGGGTGTGTACGTGTCGTCCGTGTCGTCCGCGTCGCCGGTGCGCTGGGGAATCCTCGCCACCGGCAAGATCGCCCACAGCTTCGCCGGCGACCTCGCACTCCTGCACGACAACGCGTTGGTGGCTGTCGGTTCGCGCTCCGCGGAGTCCGCGCGCGCGTTCGCGGATCAGTATTCCAGCACGTCAGCGCCGGTTCGCGCGCACCCCTCCTACGGCGACCTCGCTGACGATCCCGACGTCGACGTCATCTACGTCGCCACCCCGCACGGGCGGCACGACGTGGACGTGCTGCGCTGCTTCCAGTCCGGCAAGGCCGTGCTCTGCGAGAAGGCGCTGACGCTGGAGACGTCGTCGACCGAGCGACTTGTGGCCGAGGCGCGCGAGCGCGACCTGTTCTTCGCCGAGGCGATGTGGATGCGCACCAATCCCAACATCCGACGGGTCGTGGAGCTCGCTCACGAGGGCGCCTGCGGCACGATCGGGCAGGTGCGCGCAGAGCTCGGGTTCGTCGCCCCGGCGGACGTCGATCGGTTGTGGGACCCCGCGCTGGGCGCGAGCGCGTTGCTCGACGTCGGCATCTACCCGCTCACGTTCGCGCACCTCGTGCTCGGCGACCCGGACCAGGTCGCCGCCGCGGGCACCCTCTCCGATCGCGGCATCGACCTCGGCGGAGGCGCCACCCTCACCTACCCCGGCGGCGCCGTCGCGAGCCTCGCCTGGACACAGATGGCGTGGTCCGACAACCGGGCGGCGGTGTCCGGCGACCGCGGTCGCCTCGAGATCCCCTCGCGGTTCCACGAGGCGACCGGCTTCACGATCACGGACGGCGAGAACGTCGAGACCCACGCCGCACCGGTCACCGGACGTGGCTACGCACACGAGATCGAGGAGGTCGCCGCCTGCCTGCGGGCCGGCCGCACGGAGTCCGACCTGCTCCCGCTGGATGGCACGGTGGCTGTCATGAGAGTGCTCGACGAGATCCAGGAGCAGCTCGGGGTGCGGTACCCGTGATTGACCGTCTCGCCATGCTGAGAGTGTGCTGGAGCTTCTCCGGTACCGGGGTGCCCACGCGGGCGTTCCTGGTCGCGCGCGCCGCCTTGCTCCCCTTGCGCGCGCTGGACGGAGAACTGCGCTCGTTGTCTGGCAAGGTGCTGTCGATCGGCTGCGGTCACGGAGTGCTCGAGCGATACCTCGCGCTGATCAACCCCGACGTGCGCGTGACCGGCGTCGAGCTCAACCGGCGTCGGGTCGAAGCCGCTGCCCGGTCTCAGCACGCCGCGCCTCGCGTCGCGCTAGTCACCGGTGACGGGACCACGGTCGCGGTCGGCGACGACTTCGACGCCACGATCGCGGTCGACCTGATGCATCATGTGCCCTTCGCCGCCCACCGCGACGTCGCCAGATCGTTGTATGACAGCCTCCGGCCCGGTGGCGTGGCGTTGGTCAAGGATCTCGACGTCACGCCACCGTGGAAGTACCAATGGAACCGATTCCACGATCGGGTCGTCAACGGTGAGCAGGTGCACTGCCGGTCACCCCACGACATGGCAGCGCTGTTCAGCGAGGCGGGCTTCAGCCTCGAGCGCAGCGATCGCATCGACCGGCGCTTCGGCCCCTACCCTCACTACCTCCTGCGATTGCGCAAGCCGGTGGTCTAACGGCTTCGTCGCTAGGGTGAAGGGCATGGCGATCGGCCCCGCAGAATTCGTGGTGATCGCGAACCGCCTGCCCGTCGACCGGTTCATCGCTCCAGACGGAACGGTCACGTGGCGAACCTCCCCCGGCGGTCTCGTCACCGCGCTCGAGCCCGTCATGCAACGCAAGGGCGGCGCATGGATCGGGTGGCACGGTGCCGCCGACGAGAAGCTCAAGCCGTTCGAGCACAACGGTCTGCGACTCGTCCCGATCCAGCTGTCGGCCCAGGAGGTCGAGGAGTACTACGAGGGATTCTCGAACGCCACCCTGTGGCCGCTGTACCACGACGTCATCGCACCGCCGGAGTTCCACCGTGAGTGGTGGGACTCCTACGTGCAGGTCAACCAGCGCTTCGCCGAGCGGGCGGCCCGGATCGCCCGGCGCGGCGCCACGGTATGGGTGCAGGACTACCAGCTGCAGCTGGTGCCGGCGATGCTCCGCGCGCTCCGCCCCGACCTGCGGATCGGCTTCTTCCTGCACATCCCGTTCCCTCCACGCGAGCTGTTCCAGCAGCTGCCCTGGCGCCGCCAGATCCTGGAAGGACTGACCGGTGCCGATCTGGTCGGGTTCCAGCTGCCAGGCGCGGCCCAGAACTTCGTCCGCCTGGTGCGTGAGCGCGTCGGGCACAAGACGCACCGTGGACTGATCTACCTGCCCGACGGACGCACCGTGGTCGCGCGGGCCTACCCGATCTCGATCGACGCGAACGCATTCGAGGAGCTCGCCCGCACGCCCGCCGTCGACGCCCGGGCGAAGGAGATCCGCGAGAGCCTCGGCAGCCCCAAGAAGGTGCTGCTCGGCATCGACCGGCTCGACTACACCAAGGGACTGCGTCAGCGTCTGCGCGCGTTCGGCGAGATCATCCGCGACGGCTCGATCGATGTCGACGACGCGGTGTTCGTGCAGGTCGCGACCCCCTCCCGCGAGCGCGTCGATCAGTACCGGATGCTCCGCGACGACATCGACCGGCTGGTCGGACGCATCAACGGCGACGTCGGGCGCATCGGCCAGCAACCGATCACCTACCTGCACGCGTCCTACCCACGCGAGGAGATGGCTGCGCTGTACCGCGCCGCCGACGTCATGGTCGTGACTCCGTTGCGGGACGGCATGAACCTCGTGGCCAAGGAGTACGTCGCCTGCCGGTACGACGACGACGGCGCGCTGGTGCTGAGCGAGTTCGCCGGCGCCGCAGCCGAGCTGCGGCAGGCGTACCGCGTCAACCCCTACGACATCAATGGCATGAAGGCCGCGCTGCTCGAGGCCATCACGGCCGACCCGCGCGAGAACTCGCGCCGCATGAAAGCGATGCGCAAGCACGTCGTCGACCACGACATCGACCACTGGGCCACCGCGTTCCTCGACGAGCTCAGCGCACACCGCGAGCCGCACGACAAGAAGATGCACCCGTCGGAAGGCAAATGACGCCCAGCAGCGCGTGGTACGAGACCCCCGATCTCGTCGGTGACCACGTCACTCTCGTCAAGCTGCGCCCAGAGCACGCCGCCGGCCTGCTGGCGGCGGCCGACGACGACGAGGTGTTCCGCCTGCAGTCCTTTGCCCGTCCGACCACCCTCGACGAAGCCAAGGACTTGCACGACTGGTACACCGCCCGGCCGAATGCCATCACCTGGACCCAGATCGACCGGGCCAGCAACGACGTCGCCGGCCTCACGACCTTCTACGAGATCGATGCCGTGAACCGCTCGGTCGCGATCGGCGCGACGTGGCTGGGTCGACGCTTCTGGCGCACCGCCGTCAACACCGAGTCGAAGCTGCTCCTGCTGCGTCGGGCCTTCGACACGCTCGGATGTGCCCGCGTGGTGTGGCACGTCGACATCGCCAACGAACGCTCCCAGGCCGCGGTCGCTCGCATCGGCGGCGTGCGCGAGGGCGTGCTCAGGAAGCACATGATCCGGCGCGACGGCTCGTGGCGAGACACCGTCGTGTTCTCGATGACCGACGACGAGTGGCCGGTCGCGCGAAAGATCCTCGAGGAGCGGCTCGCGCGCTGAAGCTCAGAGCTCGGGAGGGCGGGCGTCGCGCAGGACGCGTTGCGAGCCGAGCGACAGCACCACGGCGATGGCAGCGGCCGTCACGGTGACGGCGAATGCAGGTGTGTGGGACGACAGGGCGTCGGCAAGTCGCCCCGCGACCGACGAGCCCAGCGCGTACCCGATCCCGGTGGCGCCGGCGAGCATCGTCATCGCCATGCCGATGCGGTCATCGGCCACGAGGTGGCCGGCGAGGGCGAAGTTGCTGATCATGTACGGGGCGACCGCGAACCCGAGCAGCCCGATGACCCCGATCAGCGGTCCGACGGAGTCGACCAGCAGCAGCGGCGCGGAAAGAACCAGCAGGCCCACCGCGGAGACCAACATGCGGGTGGCGTAGAGGATCCGCTCGGGCAGGCCGGTGACCGAAAGCCCGGCGATCACACTGCCGACGCCGAGGGTCGCGTGGATGACGCCCGCGAGTCCGGGCTGACCCTCCGCGGTCGCCAGGACCGTCGAGCCGGTCTGCGTGCCACCGAACACCATGCCCACGCACATCTGGGCGACGACGAGCACCAGGAACGCCGCTCCGAGCAGACGCCCCCGGGCTCGCCCCGGCACACGGTCGCTGCCGGTGAGCTCGGCTGTCGGGTGCAACGCGAACCCCGAGCCGAAGGCGGCCAGGACGGCTGCCGCGCAGACCAGTGCCCCGGACGGGTCGGCGATCACCGCCAGCACGCCGACCAGCGCAGGGCCGAGAACGAACGACGCCTCGTCCGCGGCTCCCTCGTACGAGAAGGCCGCGTCAAGCAGGCGGCCGCGGTCGTCCGAGTCACGCACGACCGGACCCCACCGCACCCGTGCCAGCGGCCCGATCTGCGGGATCGCGAGCCCGGCTAGCGCGGCCACCGCGATGATCGTCGGCGCGCCCAGGTCGCGGTGGGTCGCCTCGACGAGCGCCAGCAAGCCGACCGCCCCGGCGATCGACTGACCCAGCACGACCGGTCGCTGACCGATGCGGTCGGCCAGCCCGCCGGCGAAGGGTGCTCCGAGGGCGTTGGCGACGGCGAGGGCACCGGCGGCCGCGCCACCGAGGGCGTACCGTCCGGTCTCGGTGCTGACCAGGATGAGTGTGCCGAGCTGGCTCATCGCCAGCGGGATCCGTCCGAGGAAGGCCACCGTGACGTAGGCAGGCCCGACGGTGCGGAGCAAGGTGCGGTACGAATCGATCGCGGACACGGTTCACATCTTGCCGCCCACGGCCCGGCACCCCGGCTGGGCCGACCTAATGTGGAGCCATGTCGCTGGTGTCTGCTCGTCGCGCGACCACGGCGATCTTCGTGCTCAACGGCTTCGTGCTCGGCATGTGGGTGGTCAACATCCCGGAGATTCTCGACCGTACGGGCGCCACGAAGGCGCAGCTCGGCACGCTGTTGCTTCTGCTCGGCGGGGCGGCCTTCATCGGCATGCAGATCACCGGACGCCTGATCGACCGCCACGGATCGCGACCCATCGCGGTGGTGTCGGCACTGCTCCTGTCTGCAGCTCTGCTCGGACCGGCGTTCGCCACCGACGTGTGGTCGCTGGCCGCGGCCCTCGCTTTCCTCGGGTTCACCAACGGTGCCGTCGACGTCGCACAGAACACCCACGCGGCCGAGGTCGAGCGCGGATACGGACGTCCGGTCATGAGCGGGTTCCACGCCTTCTTCTCGCTGGGCGGGTTCCTGGCCGCACTGCTCGGCGGCACCCTCATCGCCGTGGGCGTCGATCTGCGACTGAGCCTCGGCATCGCCGTCGCCGCCGGGGTCGGCGTCACGATCGCGGCCCGGCCCGGACTCCTGCCGCCCACCCCACGCGAGCGTGTGGACCAGGCCGGTCCCCGAGCGCCCTGGACGGCCCCCGTGGCCCTGCTCGGTGTGATCGCCTTCGTCCTGTTCCTCTCCGAGGGCGTCGCCTACGACTGGAGCACCGTGCACCTGCATGACTCCCTCGGCGCGAGCAAGGACGTCGCGGCGTGGGCGTTCGGTGCCTTCTCCGTCACGATGACGGCGACCCGCCTGATCGTCGACCGCATCGTCGCCCGCACCGGCGCTGCGGCCTTCGTGCGGGTCGCCGCCATCGTCGGTGCGGTCGCCCTCACCGGCGCTGCCCTCGCGCCGAACGCACCCACCGCGATCATCGCCTGGGGCATCTTCGGCATCGGTCTCGCCGGATGCATCCCCCAGTTCTTCACGGCGGCCGGCAACATCGATGTCGACGCCGCCGGAACCTACGTCGCCCGGCTGGCCGGCCTCGGGTACCTCGGACTCCTCGCCGGACCGGCGGCCATCGGCATGCTCACCACCTGGGTTCCGCTCACGACGGCGTTCGCCGTGCCGATCGTCGGCTGCGTGCTGGCCGGCCTCCTCGCCCCGATCGCCCTGCGGCAGGTAAGCGCGGATGACCCAGTCCAGAGGACGACATGACCCAGGACCTGTCCGACCTGGTGGCTGCCGACTGGGCCGCAGCGCTCGAGCCGGTGGCCGACGACATCACGGCTGCCGGCCGCTTCCTGCGCGAGGAGATCGCGGCCGGACGCTCCTACCTCCCCTCCGGCGACCGGATCCTGCGCGCTTTCGCCGAGCCGATGGAGGGCGTGCGGATCCTCATCACCGGCCAGGATCCCTATCCCACACCCGGACACCCGGTCGGACTGTCGTTCTCGGTCGCACCGGACGTGCAGCCGCTGCCACGCAGCCTGGTGAACATCTACGCCGAGCTGGAGGCCGACCTCGGCATCCCCCCGTGCCCACACGGTGACCTGACGGCGTGGGCCCAGCAGGGCGTCCTCCTGCTCAATCGGGTGCTGACCGTGCGAGCCGGCGCACCCGCCAGCCACCGCGGACACGGATGGGAGGCGGTCACCGAGCAGGCGATCCGCGCCCTCGTCGCCCGTCCACAGCCGCTGGTGGCGGTGCTCTGGGGGCGTGACGCGCAGAGCCTCAAGCCGATGCTGGGCAGCACGCCGACGATCGAGAGCGCCCACCCCAGCCCACTGTCGGCGTCCCGCGGATTCTTCGGGTCCCGCCCGTTCAGCCGTGCCAACTCACTTCTCGAGCAACAGGGCGCTGCGCCCATCGACTGGCGCCTGCCTGGCGTGGACGCACCTCCCCTAGGCTGACCGCCATGAGTGACCGAACCTCGCGGGACCGCGCCACCGTCATCGATGACGGGTTCGCCGGCCTCCAGCGATGGGGGCTGCGGCTCATCGTCATCGCCGCGGCGGTGTTCGTGCTCGGCTGGATCGTCGGGCAGCTCTGGGTCGTGATCTTCCCGGTGGCCCTGGCGCTCATCGTCTCCACTGTTCTCGAGCCGCCCACGTCGTGGCTGCGCGGTCGACGGGTTCCGTCCGGCATCGCGAGCGGGCTGGTCGTGGTGGGATTCCTCGCCGTCGTGGTCGGCATCGTCGCGATCCTCACGCCACAGGTCGCCGGGCAGGCTCCGGAGCTCGCCGACAGCGCGGCGCGCGGCCTGCAGAAGGTGCGCGACTGGCTCACCGGCGGTCCGCTCGCCCTCTCCGAAGGCCAGATCACCCGCGCGATCGAGGCCGTGCAGGACAAGCTGCGCGACAGCGCCACCGCCATCAGCTCCGGCCTGTTCTCCACGATCGGCGCCGCCACGTCCGCCGTCGTCAACCTTGTGCTCGTCCTGATGCTGTCGTTCTTCTTCGTCAAGGACGGCCACAAGTTCCTGCCCTGGCTGAAGACGCTCGGCGGCCGCCGAGCCGGCGAGCACACCGCAGAGGTCATGGGACGCGCCTGGGGCACGCTCGGCGGCTTCATCCGCACGCAGACGCTGGTGGCCTTCATCGACGCCGTGATCATCGGTACCGGCCTCGCGATTCTCGGCGTGCCGCTCGCCGTGCCGCTGGCCGTGGTGACGTTCTTTGGTGGCTACATCCCGATCATCGGTGCCTTCATCAGCGGTGCGCTCGCGGTGCTCGTGACACTGGTGACGGACGGCGGACGCGACGCGATCATCGCCCTGGTCATTGTGATCTTCGTGCAGCAGCTCGAGGGCAACGTGCTGTCGCCGTACCTGCAGGGCAAGAACCTCAACCTGCACGCCGCCGTGGTGCTGCTCTCGGTCGCCGCCGGCGGCACCCTGTTCGGCATCACCGGTGCGTTCCTGGCGGTTCCCGTCGCAGCCACGACGGCCGAGATCATGCGCTACGTCAACGAGCGCATCGACGCCGCCGTCTCCGAGAGCGCCCCGCCGGAGGACTCAGAATCCGCGGAAAAGCTCGAACGTCAAGCCGGCGACTGACGCATCAGTTCTGCGCCCACGTGTTCGATGACCGTGGCCAAGCCCTTCTGCGGTCGCACCATCACGGTGAAGTCGACCAGCCGGTCGTCCTCGCCCCACGTCATCATGTCCACACCGTGGATCTCGACGTCGTCGACGACCGTGGTGAACTCCAGCACGGCGGAGTCGGGTCCGAACCACTGACGGTGGTACTGCAGGTTGGGGCCGAGAATCGCCATCGCCGCCTCGAGGTACATGGTGGTCAGCGCGCGTCCGGCCTGCGGAGCATGCACGGCGGGTGACCGGAACACGACGTCGTCGGTCAGCAGCGACTGCAGCAGCTCCGGGTCGCGCGTGCGGACGATCTCGTGCCACGTCCGGACAGCCGCTGGGGTCGTCATCAACCCTCGATCCGCAGCGCCTCGGTCGGGCAGCTCGCCACCGCGTCCTCGACCTCCACCAGGTCGGCCGGGTCGATGTCGTCGCGCAGCACCTTCGACAACCCGTTGCTCTGGACCTCGAAGTACTCCGGCGCGATGGCTTCGCAGAGGCCATGGCCTCCGCAGCGATCGGTGTCGACGACGACCTTCATGACATGGCTCCTTGCTCGGCTCAGAAGATGCGGCGCATGAGCGCCAGCGCTCGCTGGGTGTAGGGCGGGTAGACGAACCGCGGGTCGGGCCTCACGGCCTTCGAAAGCACCGGCTTGCGATGGCTGAAGGTCCAGAATCCCCATTCGCCGTGGTACGAACCCATGCCACTGTCGCCGACGCCGCCGAGTGGCAGCTGAGGGGCGAGCACGTGCATCGCGACGTGGTTGAACACCACGGCACCGGCCGGCACCTCGTCGGCGATCCGGCGCCGCACGGCCTTCGAGCCCGTGAAGGCGTACATGGCGAGCGGCTTGGCACGGGCGTTCATGAACCGGATGGCTTCGTCGACGTCGCCGACCGCGATCACCGGCAGCAGGGGTCCGAAGATCTCCTCGCACATCGCAGGCTCGTCGGGGTCGGGATCGAGGATGACCGTCGGCTGGACCGTGCGGTTGGCGTCGGACGTCACGCCGCCCACGGCGATCGTGCCCTTCGTCGCCTCCAGGTACCGCGCGAGCCGCTCGTACTGACGATCGTTGACGATCGGCTGACCGGCCTCGGGCTCCTCCGCGCGGAACTCCGCGAGGGTCGTCAGGAGGATGTCGACGAAGCGGTCGCGGACGCCCCGCTCGACGAGCACGTAGTCGGGAGCGAGGCAGGTCTGGCCGGAGTTCATCAGCTTGACCCAGGCGATGCGGCGGGCGGCGACGCCGAGGTCGGCGTCGGCGGCGACGAAGACCGGGCTCTTGCCACCGAGCTCCAGCGTGACCGGCGTCAGCGTGGGTGCGGCCGCGGCCAGGATCTTGCGCCCGATCGCGGTGCCGCCGGTGAACAGGACGTGGTCGAACCCCTGCGCCAGGAGCTCCTGGGACGTCTCGCCGTCTCCCTCGACGATGACCACCGCCTCCGGGTCGACGTACTTCGGCAGCAGGTCGGCCAGCAGGGCCGACGACGCCGGAGCCAGCTCGGACGGCTTGATGACCACGCAGTTGCCAGCCGCGATCGCGGCGACGAGCGGGCTCAGGGCGAGATAGACCGGGTAGTTCCACGGCGTGATGATCAGCACGACACCCAGGGGGTCGTACTGCACCCATCCACGGGCGGGCTGCTGGTTCAGCGGCAGCGACTGCCGCACGGGGCGCATCCACTTCTTGACGCGCTTGCGGGCGAACTCGATCTCGGCGAGAGATGGGGCGATGTCGGCGATCCAGGCGGTGGGGGCGTCGCGCCGGAGGTCGTCGGCGAGAGCGGCGGTGATGTCGTCCTCGTGCTCGCGCACCAGCCGCGCGAGGCCGTCCAGCTGCGCGAGGCGCCACTCCACAGGTCGGGTGCGTCCGCTCGCGTGGACGGTGCGCAACGTCGCGACGAGGTCGGCCACGTCTTCGGTGTTCATGACATCGAGCATGGCACGGCCCGGAACGCGTCGACGGGGGAACCCACGACGAGCACCGCGTCAGGCGGACCAGTTCGCGTCGCGCCCGAAGGCAGCCAGGAGGTCGGACTGCGGGTCTCCCCCGGTGTCCAGACGCGGCCCGATCGCGCCGGCCGCACGCCACGCCTCTTCCTGGAGGGCGAACCATGCCGACACCTCGGCGACCAGCTCCGGGTCCATCGTCCGGTCCAGGCCCGCGGCGGCGGCCAGGTCCCAGCCGTGGATCAGGTGGTCGGCCACCATCTGCATGGCGTACTCATCGACGGGCGTGTCGCCGAAGGAGAGGTGGACCATCACCTTCCGGGGCACCCCTTCGTCGAAGGCGCCGATGGACTCGGCCGCAGCGGCCGTGGCGGCACTCGCGGGTTCGTCGCCCAGGAGGTCTCCGTCAAGCGACGAACCGACGTCTTCGATCGTCTTGCCGTCGACCAGTGGCTTGACCCAGCGTTCCTCGTTGACGACGTGGTTGACCAGCGTCCGCACGTCCCACTCGGTGCACGGTGTCGCCTGATCCCATTGGTCGTCGGAGACCTGCTGAACCTTGGTCGCGAAGTTCTCGACCGCTCTGCGGTGAAGTTCCGTGATGTCCATGGACCCACTGTCCTCTCACAGGAGTCCGGCGTCGAGAGCCTCGCGAGCTCGGTCCAACCACCAGGGCAGCGCCGCCTTCTCGCGTTCCCGGACGCCCTCCTCGGGATGCTCGACGATGTCGAGTGCCTTGTTCCAGCCGAGCCAGACCACACCGCTGAGCAGAGCGAGCCGGGTGCCCGCTTCGTCGTACGTGTCGCCGGCCGCCTCGCGATACATCGTCAGGAACGTGTCGCAGTCGATCTCGAGCACGTGGGCGCAGCCGGCCAAGAATCGCCCGATGTCGACGGCTCCCGGCGCCACCGTGGCCATGCCCCAGTCGATGAGGGTCAGTCCGTCGTCGTCGAAGGCCATGTTCACGGTGGCGAGGTCACCGTGGATCATCGTCATCGGCCGCGCCTGGAGCGCCCTGGTCAGCGGCGCGGAGTCCTCGGCCAGGGAGAGGACCCGCTCGCCGACCTCGTCGGTCACCAGGTCGGCCCAGATCTCCCAGCCACGCAGCGCGTAGCCGACCAGCTCCTCGTGGGCATACGGACTGATCCGCGCGGGCTCGAAGAGCCCGACGATCTTCTCCAGCGGTGCAAGCCCGTTCGGAGGTTGCTCGTGGAAGGCGCGGTGAAGGGACGCGATCGAGTGAAGCATCGTCCGGCAGCGGTCGCTGGTGACTCGTGTCTTCCAGTCGTAGACCGCGTCGCCCAGATCGCGCATCACGAGGACGCCGAGTCCGTCGTCGCCGAACCAGCCGCCGAGCACCGCATGGCCGACGTCGACTGGGAGGCGGCCGAAGGTCCCGCTCTCCCACATCTCGACCTCGCGGCCACGGGCGTCACCGGTGAGGCGCATCACGATGTCGGCCTCAGGGTCGAAGCGCTTCACGACCACGCTCCGTCCGTCCGCTAGCACGGCTCGCTCGAGCGTCGCGCCGGACTTGCCGTCGCTGTCCGCCAACGGGCTGCGCTCGGCCTGCTCGACCAGTTCGCGGATGCTCACGGCCTCACCATCCTGAGCCCCCGACAGGAGTCGAACCCGCGACCGCCTCATTACAAGTGAGGTGCTCTACCAACTGAGCTACAGGGGCGTGCCGGCCAGTCGGCCCGCTGAATCATCGTAGTCTGACCGCGTGCCCGAGCCGTTCGACCGCCTGCTCTCCGCGACCGCGGATCTCGGTGCGCCACTGGCGATCGTGGACGAGCCGGCACTGTGGGCCAACGCCGACGATCTGGTGCGCCGGGCGGGCGGGGTGCCGATCCGCGTGGCGAGCAAATCGGTGCGGGTCCGTAGCATCGTCGAGCGGACGCTCGCCCGCGACGGGTTCACGGGCGTCATGTCGTACTCACTCGACGAGTCGGTGTGGCTGGCCGATCTCGGCGTCGACGACATCCTGCTCGCCTACCCGACCGCGTCGGCGTCGGGCGTGGGTGCGCTGGTGGCCGACGAGAAGCGGCTGGCCGCCATCACGCTCATGGTCGACTCCGCTCGATCCCTCGACCTGCTGGATCGACTCGCCGACCACGACCACCCGCCCATCGGCGTGTGCCTCGACGTCGATGCCTCCCTCAAGCTCGGCCCGGTGCATCTCGGTGTCCGGCGGTCCCCCGTCCACTCGGCCGGCGACGCTGCCCGACTGGCGCAGACCGTGGCCGAACGTCCTGGCTTCGAGCTGCGGGGCGTGATGTTCTACGACGCTCAGATCGCCGGGCTGCCCGACTCCTCCCCCGCCGTACGGCTGGTCAAGAAGCGCTCGGCCGCCGAGCTGCTCGACCGCCGGTCGAAGGTCGTGGCCGCGGTGCGCGAGCACGCCGACCTGCGGATCGTCAACGCCGGAGGCACCGGCAGCCTCGACGTCACCGGCGCCGATCCCGTCATCACCGAGCTCACGGCCGGGTCGGGACTGTTCAGCCCCGGACTGTTCGACGGCTACGACGCGTTCGAGTCCCGCCCTGCGGCCTACTTCGCGCTCGACGTCGTCCGCAAGCCGACCGACGACATCGCCACCCTGTTCTCCGGCGGCTACATCGCCTCCGGTCCGGCTGACAAGAGCCGACAGCCGAAACCGGCCTGGCCGGAAGGCCTCTCCCTGCTCGGCGCCGAGGGCGCCGGCGAGGTGCAGACACCCGTCAAGGGCCGAGCCGCGCGCGACCTGCAGCTCGGCGATCGCGTCCTGCTGCGCCACGCGAAGGCCGGTGAACTGTGCGAGCGGTTCGACACCGTCACGATCGTGACCGCCGACGGAGGCGTCGAGACCGTGCCCACCTACCGCGGCGAAGGGAAGAACTACGGATGAGCGGCCCCGAGACCTTCACCAACTGGAGTCGCAGCGTCGAGGCGCACCCGCGACGCATCGAGCACCCGGCGTCGACGGCCGAGGTCGTGGCGCTGCTGCAGGTCGCCCGGTCGCAGGGACTGCCGGTCAAGGCGTACGGCGCCGCCCACTCGTTCACGCCCATCGCCGCGACCGACGGCGTCCTACTTCGCCTCGACCGGATGAACCACGTGCTCGCGCACGACACGGCGTCCGGACGGGTGCGCGTGCAGGCCGGAATGTCGCTGCACGAGCTCAACCCGGAGCTGCAGGCGATCGGGCTCGCCCTGCCCAACCTCGGTGACGTCGACCCGCAGTCGGTGGCCGGGGCCATCTCGACCGGGACCCACGGCACCGGCGGGAAGCTGCACGGCATCGCGGCGGCCGTGGTCGGCATGCAACTCGTCACCGCCGAGGGCGCCGTCGTCGAGATCGACGAGCAGCACCCGTGGTTCGGCGCGGCACGGGTGAGCCTCGGGGCACTGGGCATCATCACGGAGGTGACACTTCAGTGCGTGCCCGCGTTCCTGCTGCACGCGCGCGAGGAGCCCATGCCCCTCCCCGAAGTCATCGAGCGCCTGCCCGAGCTGATCGAGGAGAACGACCACTTCGAGTTCTACTGGTTCCCGCACACCGAGAAGGCGCTGGTCAAGCGCAACAACCGGGTTCCCGACGGGACCAAGCGGGCGCCGGTCGGCCGCATCCGGCACCTCGTCGACGACGAGCTGCTCAGCAACGGCGTGTTCGGACTGCTCAACGAGGTGGCCGCGCGCCGACGCTCGATGGTGCCGCGGCTCAACCGCATCTCGGGCTCGGTCCTGTCGGCCCGTGAGTTCGTCGACCACTCCCACGAGGTGTTCGTCTCGCCGAGGCGGGTGCGGTTCCGCGAGTGTGAGTTCGCGATGCCCCGCCCGGCGCTGCCCGACGTCATCACCGCCCTGCAGTTGTGGTTCGACGCCGGGCACGAGACGGTCTCGTTCCCGATCGAGGTGCGGTTCACCGGCGCCGACGACATCTGGATGTCGACCGGTCACGAGCGCGACAACGTCTACGTGGCCGTCCACCACTACGTCCGCAGCGACCCGGCCGCCTACTTCGCCGCCGCCCAGGACATCTTCACCGCCCACGAGGGCCGTCCCCACTGGGGCAAGATGAACTCCGTCGACGCCGCGTACCTGCGCGAGCGCTACTCCCGGTTCGACGACTTCGTGGCCGTCCGCGACGAGGCCGATCCGGAGCGGGTGTTCTCCAACCCGTACCTCGACCGGGTGCTGGGCTAGCTGCGGGCCTGCGAGATGGCGTAGAGGGCCACCCCGGCCGCGACGCCGGCGTTGAGCGACTCGAGTCCGGTCGACATCGGGATGCTCACGAGCTGATCACACGTCTCGGCGACGAGCCGTGAGATGCCCTTGCCCTCGCTGCCGATGACCACCACCAGCGGTCCGTCGCCGAGCTCGAGGTCGGGCAGGGCGACGTCGCCGTCCGCTGCCAGGCCGACGACCATCAGGCCCGCCTCCTGGTACGCCTTGAGCTGACGCGTGAGGTTCGTGACCCTCGACACCGGCACCCGGGCGGCCGCTCCGGCCGACGTCTTCCAGGCCGCGGCGGTCATCTGGGCGGAGCGGCGCTCGGCGATTACCACGCCGTGCGCGCCGAACCCGGACGCCGACCGCACGACGGCGCCGAGGTTGCGCGGGTCGGTGACGCCGTCGAGCATCACGATCAGCGGCGGCTCACCGCGCTCCTCGGCCAGGCCGAGGAGGTCGTCGGGGTGGGCGTAGTCGTAGGCGTTGAGCTTGGCCGAGATGCCCTGGTGCACGGCGCCGCCGGTGAGCTTGTCGAGCTCGACCCGTCCGATCTCCATGAGCGAGACACGCTGGTCGGCGGCGAGCCGGAAGATCTCCCGGATGCGGTCGTCACGCTCGATGCCCTCGGCGACGTAGAGGCCCGCCACCGGCACGCCGGCCCGCAGGAGCTCGACGACCGAGTTGCGTCCGGCCACCCACTCCGCGCCGCCCTCACCGCCCTTGCCCCTCCCCTTGTTGCGCTGTGGCTTGGCTGCATTACGTCGTTCGGCGGCGGCCGCCGTCTTGTGGGCCTTGTGGTACGGACGCTCCTCGGCGCGCGGCGTCGGTCCCTTGCCCTCCAGGCCCTTGCGGCGACGGCCGCCCGAGCCCGCGGTGGGGTTGCCCTTGCCGGACTTCTTGATCGCTCCGCGACGCTTGCTGTTGCCGGCCATCAGCCCTGCTTCACATTCCAGCGAGCGCCTTGGGCGGTGTCCTCGACCTCGATGCCGGCTGCCGCGAGCTGATCGCGGACGCGGTCGGCCGTCGCGAAGTCCTTGGACGCTCGAGCTTCCTCGCGCTGCGCGATGAGCGCCTGCACGAGCGTGTCGAGCGCCGCGTCCGTGCCGCTGCCGCCAGCGCCGTTCCACGGCTCCGTCAGCGGGTCGAGGCCGAGGACGTCGAGCATCGCGCGCACCGACGCCAGGTCGCCGCGCAGCGCCTCGGAGTCACCCTCTGCCAGCAGCTTGTTGCCCTCGGCGATGACGCTCTGCAGCGCGGCCAGGGCCGCCGGAGTGGACAGGTCGTCGTCCATGGCTTCGATGAACTCGGCACAGGGGATGCCGTTGGCGACGTCGACGCCGCCGGTCAGCTCGGTCGCGCGCTGGACGAATCCCTCGATGCGCTCGAAGGCGGTGGCCGCCTCGAGGAGTGCCTCCTCGCTGAACTCCACGATCGAGCGGTAGTGGGCGGCGACGAGGTAGTAGCGCAGGGCGATCGGTGGGACCCGCTTGACCACCTCGCTCACCAGCAGCGTGTTGCCGACGGACTTCGCCATCTTGGACCCGCCGAGGTTGAGCATCGCGTTGTGCATCCACGTCCGGGCGAAACGGTGGCCGGCGGCGCGCGACTGGGCCTGCTCGTTCTCGTGGTGCGGGAAGCGCAGGTCGAGGCCGCCGCCGTGGATGTCGAACTCGTCGCCCAGGTACTTCTCGGCCATCGCCGAGCACTCCAGGTGCCATCCCGGACGTCCACGACCCCACGGCGTCGGCCACGACGCGGTGTTCGGCTCGCCCTGCTTGTGGCCCTTCCAGAGCGCGAAGTCGCGCGGGTCGCGCTTGCCCTCGGGCGGCGCGTCCTCGGCGGCCTGCATGTCGTCGATGCGCTGGTTCGACAGCTCGCCGTAGGACGGCCAGGAGCGAACGTCGAAGTAGACGTCGCCCGACCCGTCGTCGGCCACGTAGGCGTGGCCTCGCTCCACGAGCGAGCCGATCATCTCCACCATCTCGGGCACGTGCCCGGTGGCACGCGGTTCGTAGGTGGGCGGGATGCAGCCGAGCACCTCGTAGGCCGCGTGCAGCGCACGCTCGTTCTCGTAGGCCACCTCGTACCAGGGGCGGCCCTGCTCCTCGCCCTTGGCCAGCACCTTGTCGTCGATGTCGGTGATGTTGGCGACGATCGTGACGTCGTAGCCGGCCCGCTCGAGCCATCGCCGAAGGACGTCGAACACGACCTCCTTGCGGATGTGACCGATGTGCGGCGGCCCCTGCACGGTGAGTCCGCAGTGGTAGATGCCGACACGTCCGGGCACGACCGGGTCGAGGTCGCGCAGCTCCCGCGTGGCGGTGTCGTACAGGCGGATCGTCACGCGCCAACCCTAATGGGCAGATGCGAGCTCAAGAACCAACGGTGATGTCGACGCCGTGATGGCCGGTGGCGCCGTCCGGCACCACATCGGCCCGCTCCGACGTCTGCGTGTATCCGGACGTGTCGGTGGCACGCACCTGGAGGCGATGCTTGCCCGGCAGCGCGTTCCACTCCCAGCGCCACTGCACCCAGGTGTCGGCCGACGGCACGGCGGCCAGCTCGGCCTCCTCCCACGTTTCGTCGTCGACCCGCACCTCGACCTTCGCGATCCCCGTGTGCTGTGCCCACGCGACCCCGGCCACGGTGACGACACCGGCATCGACGGTTCCGCGCGGGACATCGATGCGCGACTGCGTCTTGACCGGCCCGCGCTCGGACCATCCGCGCTTCGTCCAGTACGCCTCGGTGTCGGCGAAGCGCGTGATCTCCCAGTCCATGACCCACTTGGTGGCCGACACGTAGCCGAACAGGCCGGGGACCACCTGACGGACCGGGAACCCGTGCTCGACCGGCAGCGGAACACCGTCCATCCCGACCGCGAGCATGGCGTCTCTTCCGTCGGTGAGGGCCGCCAGCGGTGTCCCGCACGTCCAGCCGTCCTCCGACGTCGAGAGCAGCATGTCGGCGCCGGGTTGCACGCCGGCCTCATCGAGCAGGTCCTTCATCGGCACGCCGCTGAAGACCGTGTTGGAGATGAGGTCGCCGCCCACGGGGTTGGAGACGCAGCACAACGTCACCCAGGCATCGCGGAGCCCGCGATCGATGAGGTCCTGGTAGGTGACCGTCATCTCGTGGTCGACCATCCCGTGGATGCGCAGCCGCCACGCGGCATGGTCGATCAGCGGCGGCGTGAGCGCGGTGTCGATGCGGTAGAACGTCCGGTTGGACGTCACCCACGGCGCCTGGCCCGGGACTCGATGGTCGACGCCGGGCGGGGTGGGCGGTCGACGAATCGGGAGCCGCAGCGAGGCGCGCATCCGGTCCAGCTCGCGGCGGCGTCGACGCCGTGAGGCGAGCAACTCGCTCGCGGAGCCGGCCACGGCGGTGGCGACCGCAACGACGGCGACCATCCTGAGCATCCGACGGCGGCTGACCGCCGGACCCTCGGTTTCGGCGGTGCTGCCCGGTTCGCGGTGCAGCAGCACAAGGACGCCGAGCAGGACGAAGCCGCCGACGAGACAGGCCACGACGCCGCCGATCGAGCCGTACGGCCGCGTCAGCACGGACGCCGTGGCCAGGCCGACGAGCACGACCACCCCGAGCACGGAACGGACCATGTGTGTCTGCCACCAGCTGCCGATGAGGCCACCCAGGAGGAGCATCGCGACGACAACCGCGACGATCGTGACCGGCTTGTCGGCCGTGCCGATGGCGCCGATGATCGGCTCGGCCACCACTCCCGGCGTGAGCCTGATCGCGGTCTGCGCGATGGCCAGGACCGGACTCTCCCGCACGCCGAGCACGGCGGCGGCCAGCTGGCTCGCCGCCAGAGCGGCCGCCGTCGCAAGCGCGCCGAGGAGGCGGGAGGACGTCACCCTCCCATCATCGCCGCCAGAGCCACCGTTGAGGCGCGATGCGGCATGATCGACCCGTGACTTCTGCTCCCCGCATCGGCGTCGGCACCGACGTGCACCACCTCGTCGAGGGTCGACCGATGTGGCTCGCGGGCCTCGAGTGGCCGGACGAGGACCAAGGTCTGGACGGGCACTCCGACGCCGACTGCGTGGCCCACGCGATGGTGGATGCCCTGCTCAGCGCGGCCGGACTCGGCGACATCGGCAGCCGCTTCGGCACGTCCGATCCCGCTTGGGAGAGCGCCTCAGGGGTGGCCTTCCTGACCGAGACGGCACGCCTGGTGCGCGAGGCGGGCTTCGAGATCGGCAACGTCGCCGTCCAGGTCATCGGCGACCGACCGCGCCTCGGCGCGCGGCGCGACGAAGCACAAAGCGTGCTGTCCGACGCCGTCGGCGCCCCGGTGAGCCTGTCCGCCACCACCACCGACGGCCTCGGTCTCACCGGCCGCGGTGAGGGTGTCGCGGCGATCGCCACGGCACTGGTGTTCGCTCCCTGACGCAAGGAAACCCCCGACGGCGTACGTCGGGGGTCCCTTGACTGAGCTCTAGGAGGCGAGGACCTCGTCGAGACGGATCTCGGCCTTGTCCTCGTTGGTCTTCTCGGCGAGCGCGAGCTCGGAGACCAGGATCTGGCGAGCCTTGGCCAGCATGCGCTTCTCGCCGGCAGACAGACCACGCTCGTGGTCGCGGCGCCACAGGTCACGGACGACCTCGGCGACCTTGAGAACGTCTCCCGAGTGCAGCTTCTCCAGATTCGCCTTGTAGCGGCGTGACCAGTTGGTCGGCTCCTCGACGTGCTCGGCCCTCAGGACGTCGAACACGCGCTCCAGACCCTCTTCGTCGACGACGTCACGGACACCCACGAGATCGAGGTTGCACGCCGGCACACGGACGACCAGATCCGTCTGGGCAATGATGCGAAGTACGAGGTAGTCGCGGTCCTCACCTTTGATCGTTCTGGTCTCGATGTCTTCAATGACTGCTGCGCCGTGATTCGGGTAGACAACGGTTTCGCCGACCGTGAAAGTCATAAAGGGAGCACCTTTCCTAGGTGACTAGGATAACACGCGGTAACCACTCGAATTTCTGTGGATCCGGTCCGCCGAGGGTGTAGAAGCAGGTCAGAACCCGGGCCATCGACGGTGCCCGATACGATCGGCCCACCACCCGACGGAAGCAGGTACCTGGTGACTTCGGCACGCTCCCCACGGCTGCGTTCGGCAGCCGCGACCCTCATCGCAGCGACCGCTCTCGCACTCGCCGGCTGCACCGGTACCGGCGTCGACGCACAGACCAACCAGCAGTACCAAGCCGGCGTGGGAGCCAATCTGCGCACCGGCCAGGTGCAGCTCTACAACGCTCTGGCCGTCGCCAACGACGACGACACGGCCACGTTGTCGGCGGTGGTCGTCAACACCACGGACGAGACGCAGAAGCTCGACGCTGTCACGGCCACGACCACCTCGGGCGGCGACCAGGTCGACGTCACGACCGCGCCGGCGATCATCGGCCCCGGCGACAGCTTCAACACCGGCCCGGCAGCCACTGTCGTGCTCACCGGTGGCGCCGTGAAGGCGGGCGACTACGTCACGATCACCATGACGTTCGACCAGGCCGGCGAGGTCACCATCGATGTGCCCGTCGTCACCCGCACGGAGATGTACCACGACGTGGCGGAGAAGCCGGGCGGCGCCGGCTGAGCCGGAGCCGCGAGGTCAGCTGAGCTCGCCGGTCACCAGGTAGACGACGCGACGCGCCATCGACACGGCGTGGTCGCCGATGCGCTCGTAGTAGCGGCCCAGCAACGCGAGGTCGATGGCCGGCTCGACGCCGTGCGCCCAGGAGTCGCTGAGCAGGGTGCGGAAGAGGTCCTTCCGCAACCGGTCCATCTCGTCGTCCTCGTCCTCGAGGTGCGCGGCCGCCACGACGTCGCGGTTCGCGACGATGCGCGCGGCGGCGTCGATCATCGAGTCGGCGACCTTGGCCATCGCCCGGATGGTCGGGTGCAGCTGCGGGGGCACGGCGGGGTCGGGGATGCGCATCCGCGCCACCTTCGCCACGTGCACGGAGAGGTCGCCCATGCGCTGCAGATCGTTGAGCATCCGCAGGGTCGCGACGAGCTGGCGCAGGTCGGTCGCCACAGGTTGCTGGGTCGCGAGCAGCAGCAGAGCGCGCTCCTCGATGGCCTCGGTCTCGTCGTCGATCGCGGCGTCGCCGGCGATGACGATCTCGGCCAGACGCGCGTCGGCATCCAGGAGGGCGGTGGTCGACGAGGCGACCGCGCGACGCACCGTGCCCGTGAGGGTCACGAGGTCGTCGACGATCGTGTCGAGCTGTTCGTAGTACTGGTCACGCATGATCCACAGGCTAGAGCGGACCGGTGAACGGAGGGCGACTCGCGGTGAACGCGGCGTGAACGCAGGCCGAAAGGCGCACGTCAACCGCCTTCTCGATGGCGACGCAGCGGGCACGGAGCCTTACGATCGTTGGTGTGGACACCAGTGCAGGACTGCTGATCGCCGGCGTCATCGGCGCCACTCTGGGCGCCTTGGTCACGTGGCTGTGGCGCTACAGCGAACGACGCGAGGCAGCGGTCCCCCACGTCGAGCCGATGGTCCCCGACGGCGCCGAGGCAGTGCTCTCGGTGCTGTCGTCGTCCGCCGTGATCGTCGACGCCGCGGACACCGTTCTCCAGGCGTCGGCACCGGCGGTCGCGATGGGCTTGGTGCGCGACGACCGCCTGCCCGACGAGCTCATGACGCTGGTGCACCAGGTCCGCCGCGACGGGCAGGTGCGTGAGGCGGAGGTCGTGCTCGAGCCGCGACGCGACGGCGCCACCCACGTGCACGCGCGGGTCGCCCCGCTGACCTCCCGGCTCGTCGTCGTCCTCGCCGACGATCGCACCCGCGCCGAACAGGTCGAGGCGATCCGGCGTGACTTCGTGGCCAACGTCAGTCACGAGCTCAAGACGCCGATCGGCGCCCTCAACCTGCTCGCCGAGGCGGTGGCGGAGGCGAAGGACGACCCTGACGCGGTCGTCCGGTTCGCCGGTCGCATGCAGTCCGAGAGCGTCCGCCTGACCCGCCTCGTGCAGCAGATCATCGACCTGTCGCGACTGCAGAACGACGCGGTCAGCGAAGAAGCCGCGGTCATCAAGGTCGACGAGCTCGTGGCCGAGGCGTCCGAGCACTCGGCCACCGAGGCCGAGCGCAGGGGCATCGAGATCGCCACGGCCGTCGAGCCCGAGCTGCTCGTGCACGGCGATCGCGGCCAGCTGCACGCCGCCGTGAGCAACCTCGTCGAGAACGCTGTCACGTACAGCCCGGAGGAGTCGCGGGTCGCCGTGACGGCCGAGCTCGCCGGCGACGACGTGCGCATCACGGTGGCCGACCACGGCATCGGCATCCCGGGCGAGGAGATCGACCGCATCTTCGAGCGCTTCTACCGTGTCGACCCGGCACGGGCCAGGAACACCGGCGGAACCGGGCTCGGGCTGTCGATCGTCAAGCACGTGGCCGCGAGCAACGGCGGCAGCGTCGAGGTGTGGAGCGAGCCCGGCGCGGGATCGACCTTCACCCTGGTGCTGCCGTCGTGGTCGCACGATCTCGATGAGGAGCTGACGTGACGAAAGTGCTGGTCGTTGAGGACGAGACGAGCTACAGCGAAGCGCTGTCCTACGTGCTGCGCAAGGAAGGCTTCGACGTCGCGATCGCCGAGACCGGACCGGACGCGCTGGCCGAGTTCGAGCGCGGCGGCGCCGACATCGTGCTGCTCGACCTGATGCTGCCGGGGCTGTCCGGCACCGAGGTGTGCCGTCAGATCCGCCAGACGTCGTCGGTGCCGATCATCATGGTCAGTGCGAAGGACACCGAGGTCGACAAGGTGGTCGGGCTGGAGCTCGGTGCCGACGACTACGTCACCAAGCCGTACTCGCCGCGCGAGCTCGTGGCGCGCATCCGCGCGGTGCTCCGCCGCGGCACGGTCGACGAGGTCGACGACACCGCCGCGCTCGAGGCCGGGCACGTCCGCATGGACGTCGACCGGCACCTCGTCACCGTCGACGGCGACATCGTGAAGCTCCCGCTCAAGGAGTTCGAGCTGCTCGAGTACTTCTTGCGCAACCCCGGCCGCGTGCTCACCCGCGGCCAGCTCATCGACCGGGTCTGGGGCGCCGACTACGTGGGCGACACCAAAACTCTCGACGTCCACGTCAAGCGCCTCCGCGCCAAGATCGAGCCCGATCCCACCAACCCGATCAGCCTCACGACGGTCAGGGGCCTGGGCTACAAGCTCGACGCCTGACGAGTCACTCGAGCCTGCATTCTCACGAGGTTTCGGCACCGGGCGGCTTCGCCGCAACGCGCTCAACCTCGCTGAACGCTCGGCCGCGGACGGCCTCGGTTCAGCGACCTTGGTTGGCCACGGCGGCGATGGCTTCCTCCGCGGCTTCCGGGTCGAGGTACCGCCCGCCCTTGACGGTCGGCTTCAGGTCGTCGTCGAGCTCGTAGACCAACGGGATGCCGGTGGGGATGTTGAGTCCGACGATCTCTTCCTCGCCGATGTCATCGAGGTGCTTGACCAGGGCGCGGAGCGAGTTGCCGTGGGCCGTGACCAGCACCGTCTTGCCGGCCCGGAGGTCGGGGACTATTGCGTCGTACCAGTACGGGAGCATGCGGTCGAGGACGTCGGCGAGGCACTCGGTGCGCGGCAGCATGTCGTCCGGGAGGTCGGCGTAACGGTCGTCGCCGGCCTGGCTGAACTCGCTGTCGTCGGGCAGCGGCGGCGGCGGGGTGTCGTACGACCGGCGCCAGGTCATGAACTGCTCCTCGCCGTACTCCTCCAGCGTGGCCTTCTTGTCCTTGCCCTGCAGCGCTCCGTAGTGACGCTCGTTGAGCCGCCACGACCGCTGCACCGGGATCCAGTGCCGGTCGATGCCGTCGAGCACGATCTCGGCCGTACGGATGGCTCGTCGCAGCAGCGACGTGTGCGAGATGTCAGGAGCGAGTCCCGCTTCGCGGAGCAGCTCGGCGCCGCGCCCCGCCTCGGTGAGTCCTTGCTCGTTGAGGTCGACGTCGACCCAGCCGGTGAAGAGGTTCTTCGCGTTCCAGGTGCTGTGACCATGGCGAAGCAGGACCAAGGTGTACGTCATGCGGCCGAGCCTATCCGTGCTCGTCCGCGCGCCACTCACCGTGGATCTGGCGCAGCGCCTGGACGTAGTCGTTCTGCGAGTGAACGCCAGCGAGCGTCCACGTCGTCTCGACGACCACGTGCGGCAGCTGGGTGATGCCGAGGGAGCGGGCCGTCTCGTCCTGGGTCCGGACCTCGTCGCCGTACTCGCCGCTGGCGAGGAGCGCTTCGGTGGTCTCGAGGTCGAGGCCGACGAGCGCGGCTCGTGTCGAGAGCACCAGCGGGTCGGCGATGTCGGCCCCCTCCAGGAAGTGGGCCCGCCAGAGCTGGTGCGCGAGGTCGCGCTGAACACCCGGTCCGGTCTCCCCGGCCCAGGAGAGCACGCGCCACGCGTCGAACGAGTCGGCCACGACCACCTCGGCGAAGTTGAGGTCGATGCCGGTGATCCTGGCCGCTGACGTCACCTGCTCTCGTTCACCTGCTGTCAGCTCGGTGGTGTCGCCGAACCGTGCGCGGTACGCGATGTCGACCGGTTCGCCGGTGACGATGGTGAAGGTCGCCGCGGCCCGCTCGAAACGGGTCGCCCCGATGTACGACCACGGGTCGGTGACGTCGGCGAAGACGAGCGCCTTCACGGCTTGAGGTGCTTGAACGCCTCGAGGTTCCGCGTGGTCTCACCACGCGACTCCCGCCACTCCCACTCCTTGCGGATGGAGGACGCGAAGCCCAGCTCGAGGATGGTGTTGAACGAGTCGTCGGAGTAGCTGAGCACGGCGCCGAGCAGACGGTCGAGCTCGTCCGCCGTGACGGCGTGCAGCGGCAGCCGGCCGTCGAGGTAGATGTCGCCGGCCGCGTCGACGGCGAAGCTGACCCCGAACATCTTGAGGTTGTGCTCCAGCAGCCAGCGGTAGACGCCCTCGTGGTTCTCGTCGGGATTGCGCGCGACGAAGGCGTGGATGCTCAAGGCGTGCTTGCCGATCTCGAGCCGGCAGGACGTCTGCAGCTTGCGCTCGCCGGGCAGCACCACCTCGAAGACCCCGGTGCCGAACTCGGTGAAGTCCAGCTCGGAGTCCTTGAGCACGGACAGGATCGTCTCGCGAACGGCGTCGGTCACCGGATCTTCCCCTCCTCGGCCGCGAACGCCCGCACGGCGTCCTCGTAGACGGCAAGCGTGCGTTCGGCGGTCACGTCCCACCCGAACGACTCGGCATGGCGCACGGCCTTGGCGCTCATGGCGGCGCGGAGCTCGGGGTCGACGAGCAGCGGGTACAGGGCGGTCGCGTAGTCGGCCGGGTCGTGTCCGTCGACGAGCACGCCCGTGACGCCGTCCGACACGGCAGTCGCCAGCCCGCCCACGGACGCGGCGACCACCGGGGTTCCGCAGGCCTGCGCCTCGATCGCGACCAGCCCGAACGACTCGTTGTACGACGGGACGCAGACCACCGATGCCGCTGCGTACCAGTCGGCGAGCTCACGCTGGTCGACCGTGGGCACGAACGTGACCACGTCGTCGAGTCCGAGTCCGGTGCTGAGGTCGGTGAGGGCGGTCGGGTGGTCCAGGCCCGTGCCCGAGGGACCGCCGACGACGGCGACCCGCAGCCGCCCCCGAAACGACGGGTCGAGCTCGATCAGCCGAGCGGCCGCCTCGATGACGACGTCGGGAGCCTTGAGGGGCTGGATGCGACCCGCGAACAGCACCAGCGACGCGTCGTCGGGCACCCCGAGGGCGCGCCGGGCCTCGAGCTGACGGCCGCTGCGGAAGACGTCGAGATCGACGCCCGGGTGCACCACCTCGACCCGCCTCGGGTCGGCGCCGTACAGCTCTACGAGCTCCTGGCGCTCCGCGTCGGTGTTGGCGATCAGCCGGTCGGCGAGCCGGACGATCTCCTCCTCGCCGGCGATGCGGCCCATCGGCTCGGCGATGTCGCCGGCGGCGAGCTGGGCGTTCTTGACCTTGGCCATCGTGTGCATCGTGTGCACAAGCGGGACTCCCCATCGCTCACGCGTCACGGTGCCGATCTGACCGGAGAGCCAGTAGTGGCTGTGGACCAGGTCGAAGTGGCCGGGATCGCGCTCCACCTCGACCCTCAGAACGTCACGCACGAAGCCGCACAGCTGCGAGGGGAGGTCGTTCTTCTGCAGGCCCTCGAACGGACCGGCAGCCACGTGCCGCACGACGATGCCCGGCTCGGCTTCGACGACGGGAGGCTGGTGACGCGAGGTGGCGCGGGTGAAGATCTCGACCTCGATGCTGCGAGCGGCGAGCTGCCTCGAGAGCTCGAGCACGTAGACGTTCATGCCGCCGGCGTCGCCCGTGCCGGGCTGCTCCAGAGGAGACGTGTGCGCCGAGAGCATCGCGATGCGCTTGAGCATGGCTCCATGGTCCCAGCACGAGGCAAAAACACCCAGCCGGGCATCTGACACCATGACGGTCATGCGCGAGTTCCGTGGGAGGCCGTCATGAGCCTGAGCCACGAGGAGGCCCACCAGATTGCCCGCAAGGGCCCGAGCAAGGTCGCCTACTACTTCACGATGGCGGTGCTCGTCCCCATTCTTCGTGTCGTCTTCTCGATGCGGGTCAGCGGCACGGGACACGTCCCGAAGACCGGGCCCGCGGTGATCGTCCCCAACCACAAGAGCTTCTGGGACGCCTTCTTCATCGCCGCCTGCCTGACCCGTCGCATCCACTTCATGGGCAAGGCGGAGCTGTTCGAGGGCCGTCGGGGTCGTCTGCTGCTGGCGCTCGGCGGGTTTCCGGTCAAGCGAGGCGAGTCCGACGAGGAAGCGCTGGACACCGCGCGGGCGGTACTCGCCCGCGGCGACATCCTGGCGCTCTTCCCCGAGGGCACCCGCGTCCGGGACCCGGAGGCGCTCGGCACCCCGAAACGCGGCGCGGCGCGTCTCGCCATCGAGGCTGGCGCTCCGTTGATCCCGACCGCCATCACCGGAACCGAGAAGCGCAGGTGGCCGCTACCCCGCCGCGTGCAGGTGGCCTTCGGCGAACCGGTGCCCGTCGACCAGCTCCGCGCGACCCCGGAGGATGCCGGCAAGGTGATCACGGAGGACGTCTGGCCCACCATCAACGAGGAGTACGCCCGGCTGCGAGCCCGACCCGGTCTGGTCGTCGCAGGTCTGACCGCGGCGGGCGTCGTCTACGCCATTCGCCGCGCCCGCAAGAATTGATGCCATGACCCACGATTCACGGCTGGCCGTCGTCACCGGAGCGAGCAGCGGCATCGGGGAGGCGACCGCCCGGGCTCTCACCGGGGCCGGGTTCCACGTCTTCTGTGTCGCCCGCCGCACCGACCGCATCGAGGCGCTCGCCGCCGAGCTCGGCGGCACCGCCGTCACCTGTGACGTCACCGATGCCGCCCAGGTCGACGCCCTCGCGGCGACCGTGGGCGAGCGACTGGACCTGCTGGTCAACAATGCCGGCGGCGCGTTCGGGCTCGAGCAGGTCACCGAAGCCGATCCCGCGGTGTGGCGCCACATGTACGACGTCAACGTCATCGGCACGCTGCTCGTCACCAAGGCTCTGGTGCCCGCGCTCGTCGCGAGCGGCGCTGGGACGCTCGTGAACATCTCGTCGACGGCGGGACACGTCGTCTACGAGGGCGGCGGCGGGTACGCCGCAGCCAAGCACGGCGTCACGGCGATCACCGGAACACTCCGGCTGGAGCTGAACGGCCTCCCGGTCCGCGTCACCGAGATCGCCCCGGGCATGGTGCGCACCGAGGAGTTCTCGCTCAACCGGTTCGCTGGCGACCAAGCCGCCGCCGACGACGTCTACGCCGGTGTGGACGAGCCGCTCGTGGCCGCCGACATCGCCGATGTCGTGACCTGGGTGGCCACCCGGCCGCACCACGTCAACATCGACTCGATGACCGTGCGCCCCATCGCCCAGGCGGCGCAGCACAAGGTGCACCGCAACCGCTGAGACGCACCGAAGCCCCCGTCCGGTCCGGCCAGGGGCTTCGCGCGCAGGTCGTCGGTCAGTGAACGACGACCGGCTCCACTCCCTCGTCGTCGAGCAGGTGCGAGACCTCACGCTTGCGCGGGAGGAAGTACACCGGAATCAGCGTGAACAGGAGAACGGTCAGCGCGACCAGGTAGGACGCCTGGAACGCGTGGGCCAGGTCGCCGAACCCCGTCTGGAGCAAGTGGGCCGGCACCTTGAGCGACTCGACGAGCTGGCCGCCCTGCTCCGTGTGCGAGTTCGCCGCCAGCTGCGCCGGCGTGATGCCACCGTCGAAGGCCGGCAGGCGCTCCGAACCCGGCACGATCGCGCCGTTCTTCATGCTGTTCGTCAGGACGACCGAGATGACCGCGATGCCGGTCGCGCTCGCGACCTGCTGAACGACGTTCAGCAAGGTCGAGCCACGTGCGACGTCCGGAGCCTTGAGCGTCTTGAGCGCCGACGTGAAGATCGGCATCATCGTCGCGCCCATGCCGAGGCCCATGACGAACAGCCAGCCCATGATCTGCCAGTACGGCGTGCTCGGATCGGTGCTCAGGGTGAGGCCGAGCATGCCGACCATGATCCCCAGGAATCCGAACGGGACGATGCGGCCGACGGGCATGCGGTCGACGAGCATGCCCGCGATCGGCATGGTGAGCATGGCGCCGATGCCCTGCGGAGCCACCAGCAGGCCGGCCATCAGGACGGACTCGCCCCGCACCTGCTGGAAGTAGGTGGGCACGAGCAGCAAGGCGCCGAAGAACGCGCCGGCGAACAGGAACATGACCAGGGTCGAGACGGCCAGGTTGCGATCCCTGAACAGCCGCAGATCGAGCAGCGGGTGCTGGGGACGGAACGAGTAGAAGACGAACCCGACGATCAGCAGCACACCGATGACAGCCGGGATCAGCACCTTGGCGGCCATGAACGTGCCCTCACCCGGGATGGACGAGATGCCGTACAGGAGGCTGGCCAGACCGGGTGACATGAGGAGCAGGCCGATGGTGTCGAGCGACTCGCTCGGCTCCGGCGAGTCCGACGGCAGCACACGCAGGGCGTACACGAAGGCGATGGCGCCGATCGGCACGTTGATGAGAAACACCCAGTGCCACGAGGCAGAGTCGATCACGACGCCGCCGAGGATCGGGCCCATGATCGGGCCGAGCAGCATCGGGATGCCGAGGATGGCCATGAGGCGGCCCATGCGGTGCGGGCCTGCGGCCTTGGTCATGATCGTCATGCCGAGGGGCATGAGCATGCCGCCTCCGAGGCCCTGCAGGACCCGGAAGCTGATGAGCGACTCGATGTTCCAGGCCGTGGCGCACAGCGCCGAGCCGAGCGTGAACAGCGTGACGGCGACGATGTAGAGGCGCTTCGTGCCGAACCGGTCGGCCGCCCAGCCGGTCAACGGGATGACGGCGGCCAGCGCCAGCATGTAGGCGGTGGCCGTCCAGGCGACGGTGGAGTAGGCGATGGGCTCGCCGTTGCTCGACAGCTCGGTCTGGAACGTCGGCAGGCGCGACGTTGACGACGGTGACGTCGAGGATGGACATGATGGCGCCGAGAACGACGACGCCGGCCACCTTGAGGATCTCGGGGGTGATGCGGTCGTCGTCGGGTGCGACGTCAATGGCTGCTGACATGGTCGTCCTTCGTGCTCGTGCGCAGGGATTCTCCTGCGAGGATCGGACGGAGTGCCTGGGTGAGGTTCTCCGCTTCGGTGCTGCTCAGACGTTCGACGAACCGTCGTATGGCTCGCCGCTTCTGCTCGATCTGCTGGTCGGCGACCTCGAACCCCGTGGGCGAGAGCGAGACGAGCTTGACCCGACGGTCGTCAGGGTTCTCCTGCCGCTCGACGATGCCGAGCTTGACCAGCTGGTCGATGTTGCGTCCCGTGGCCGCGACGGAGAGCCCCAGCCGCGAGGCGATCTCGTTGATCGGCAGCGGTCCGTCGGTGTGCGCCAGCAGGAACATGGTGCGGGCCTGCGTGAACGACACATCCAGCTCGATCAGGCGATCCATCGAGCCGGTCTCGGCGAGGCTGAAGATGCGCTGGAAGAACTCACCCAGCGCCTCGTACAGCTCGTCGGACTTCTTGGACACCGGAAAATACTAACGCAGGCGCAACTGTTGCGCAATATATAATGTCATGTGACGCAACTAACACGATTTCTCGCGTCACGAGCCCGCTATTAGACTGGCCAGGCTCCACGGTCGTGGGGTATTCCCTCAGCAAGGACACGTCTTCCGCATGCCCACCCACTCCACCCCTGGCGCCGTCCGGCGCGGGGACCTGCGGAACGTCGCAATCGTCGCCCACGTCGACCACGGGAAGACCACCCTCGTCGACGCCATGCTGAAGCAGCAGGGCAACTACGACGAGCACCACCAGCTCGCCGAACGCGCCATGGACTCCGGCGACCTCGAGCGCGAGAAGGGCATCACGATCCTCGCCAAGAACACGGCGGTCCGCTACAACGGCCCCGGCTCTCCCGACGGCGGCGTCACGATCAACATCATCGACACCCCCGGGCACGCCGACTTCGGTGGCGAGGTCGAGCGCGGCCTGTCGATGGTCGACGCGGTCGTCCTCCTCGTCGACGCCTCGGAGGGCCCACTTCCCCAGACCCGCTTCGTGCTGCGCAAGGCGTTGGCCGCGAAGATGCCGGTGATCCTCGTCGTCAACAAGGTCGACCGTCCCGACGCCCGCATCAGCGAGGTGGTCGACGAGACCTACGAGCTGTTCCTCGACCTGCTCGACGACTCCGCTCATGACAACGCGCTGGACTTCCCGGTCGTGTTCGCGTCGGCCAAGGCCGGGCGCGCGTCCCTGGAGCAGCCGAAGGACGGCGACATGCCCGACAGCGACAACCTCGTGCCGCTGTTCCAGACGATCATGGAGTCGGTGCCGGCTCCCGAGTACACCGAGGGCGCGCCGCTGCAGGCGCACGTCACCAACCTCGACGCCTCACCGTTCCTGGGCCGGCTCGCGCTGGTGCGGGTCAAGGAGGGCACGCTGCGCAAGGGCCAGCAGGCGGCCTGGTGCAAGCGCGACGGCTCGGTCGAGCGGGTCAAGATCACCGAGCTGCTGGTCACCGAGGCGCTCGAGCGCAAGCCCGGCGAGTCGGCCGGACCGGGTGACATCGTCGCGATCGCGGGCATCCCCGAGATCACCATCGGCGAGACCCTCGCCGACCCGGACGACCCCCAGCCGCTCCCCCTCATCACCGTCGACGAACCGGCCATCTCGATGACCATCGGCATCAACACCTCTCCGCTGGCCGGGCGCGAGAAAGGTGCCAAGGTCACCGCGCGCCTGGTCAAGGACCGGCTCGACGCCGAGCTGGTCGGCAACGTGTCGATCCGCGTGCTGCCCACCGACCGCCCGGACGCCTGGGAGGTGCAGGGACGCGGCGAGCTCGCCCTGGCGATCCTCGTCGAGCAGATGCGCCGCGAGGGCTACGAGCTCACCGTCGGCAAGCCCCAGGTCGTCACCCGCGAGATCGACGGGAAGCTCCACGAGCCGGTCGAGCGCCTCACCATCGACGCGCCCGAGGAGTACCTCGGCACGGTCACGCAGCTGTTGGCCGTCCGCCGCGGCCGCATGGAGCAGATGGTCAACCACGGCACCGGCTGGGTCCGCATGGAGTTCCTCGTACCGGCGCGCGGGCTCATCGGCTTCCGCACCGAGTTCCTGACCGACACCCGCGGCACCGGCATCGCCCACCACGTGTTCGAGGGCTACGAGCCGTGGGCCGGCGACATCTCGACCCGCCCGAGCGGCTCGCTCGTGGCCGACCGCGCCGGAGCCGCCACGGCGTACGCGATGACCAACCTGCAGGAGCGCGGCATCCTCTTCGTTGAGCCCACCACCGAGGTCTACGAGGGCATGATCGTCGGCGAGAACTCCCGTGACGACGACATGGACGTCAACATCACCAAGGAGAAGAAGCAGACGAACGTGCGTTCGTCGACGTCCGACAACTTCGAGAAGCTGATCCCGCCGCGCCGGCTGTCGCTCGAGCAGTGCCTGGAGTTCTGCCGCGAGGACGAGTGCGTCGAGATCACCCCGACCTACGTCCGCATCCGCAAGGTCGTCCTCGACGCCGGCGAGCGGGCGAAGGCCGGCCGCTCCCGCCGCTAGTCGCTCAGCCGCCGGTGCGGCGGCTGAAGGAGAGCCCGTAGACCGGCGGGCGGAAGTGGAGCACGGGGTCGTCGGACGACTCGATGCCGTCGGTCAGCCTCATCGGGTCGTAGATGATGCTGTCGTCGGCGTCGTCGTCGACGGCCGTCACCTCGAGCGTGCCGACCGTGACTCGTTGACGGTCGTCCGGCCACTCGTCCGACGGGTCATGGGGGTTGTCGTCGTCGCTCGCGATCTGCACCTCCAGGTCCATGCGCACCGGCTCCTGGGCAAGCCGCTCACGCAGCCCGTCGAACAGGAAGTCGCGGCCGCGGCTCTTCGCCTCCGCCTTGGACAGGCTCGACTCCTCGACCGTCGGCTGCCAGGTGTAGCGCACGAAGCGCGAGCTCCCGTCGGCGGCGACCCACTTGACGGCGTGGAACGGGAAGTAGCGGTGCGCGTAGAAATTGAGCCGCTGCCCGATGACTTGATTGGCCTCGGGGAACTGGAGGGCCGCGCGCGGGTATCGCGCGAGGAACGCCGGGAGCCTGAGGAGACCGGACAGGCCGGGCTTCGAGACGGCGAGCGTGGCGAAGAAGCCCTCCTGGTCGTGGAAAGGGAAGTGCGGGATGGTCTGGCTGAGGATGTCGGTCCGCTTGCCATCGGGCAGCTGGAAACCGACCGCCAGGCCGCGGACGTCCGGCACGTAGTCGGGAACGTTCGGGTCGCCGCCGCCGTTGGAGAATCGGACCTTGGCCGGCACCGGCGTGCCGCTCATGTGGGCGGCTCGGGTCAGGCTCGCGGCTTCCGGCGTGGCCGTGAACATTGCGACGCAGTGGATGCCCTTGGCGTGCAGGGCGCGGTGGCCGTCGTGGGCGCCGAATCGTGCGTGAATCTTCGTCAACGCCTCGTCGTGGGTCGTCATGGCGACACCCTAGCGACGGCACGGAGATTCCCTCGAATTGCGGGCTCCGCCGGTGCGATGTTTCGGTGGAGGAAACATCGACGGACGAGAGGAACCCCATGAGTGACACCGAATCCTCCGAGCCCGAGGACGAAACCACGAGCGAGGGGTCGGGACTGACCACCACCCACCACCAGGCCGAGATCTCCGACGAGGACAGAGATCAGCTGGAGCAGGAACGCCAGAAGCGTCTGGACCCGGAGAATCGCCCCGAGAACGCCGAGGTCGACAACACCGGCCGCGAGTTCGACGTCGAGAAGAACGACTTCACGTATGCGCCGGGCGAGGAGCCCGACGACGTCGACCATGCCCAGGCCGTCATCGGCGCCGACCGGCCCGAAGGCGTCGAAGGCAACACGAGGGAGGACTGAGGTTCAGCGCACACCGGCGGGGCGGAACTGCACGCTGATGCGGGGGCCGACGGGGCGCGCGGTCTTGAGCACGGCGTGCTCCCAGGTGCGCTGACACGAACCGCCCATGACGACGAGGTCGCCATGGCCGAGGGTGAACCCGATCTGCCGGCCGCCTCCGTGCGGACGCAGCGACAGACGACGGTGCTCACCCAGCGACACGATCGCCACCATCGTGTTCTCGAGTCGCCCGCGGCCGATGCGGTCGCCGTGCCAGGCGACGCTGTCGCGGCCGTCGCGGTAGTAGCAGAGGCCCGCGGTGGTGAACGGCTCTCCGAGCTCGGTGGCGTAGTGGGCGGTGAGCGCGTCGCGGGCGACGTCGAGGGCCGGGTCGGGCAATACGTCGTCGTGGTCGTAGAAGGAGACCAGGCGGGGGACGTCGACCACACGGTCGTACATCTCGCGCCGCTCCGCCCGCCAGGGAACGTCGGCCTGCAACCGGAGGAACAGCGCGTCGGCGCCGGTGACCCACCCGGGACGCACGTCGACCCATGCACCATCGGTGAGCTCCGTGCGCCGCACGGTGTGGCCGAGCTCGGCGACCTCCGGACCGGCATCACCGTCGAGCAGGGACCCCTGGAAGTACGCGGTCATGGTGCGAGTCTAGTCGCAATCGAACGAATGTTCTAGCGTGTCTTGACCACGTTGGTGGCGGCCAGCTTGTCGTGCAGCGTCTGCCGCTTGGAGTCCCAGGTCGCCCACAGGGGATCGATCTGCCAGATCACGATGAACACAACTGCGACTACGAACGCCGGCGCCGAGGCCGTGAGCACGGCAACGATCACCAAGGTCCAGGCGATACCGAACTGCACCAGCAGCCGCGCTGCGATCGATGACCACGGCAACCGGCCCGATTGTTCGCGCAGCCGGATCCGCATCCCGAGCATCAGCTTGCCCGGCGTCCCGCCCTTCCAGCGCAGGAAGACCACCCAGTAGAGCATCGTGACGATCATGCTCGGCCCGACCAGCCAGAACATGTGCTCCTGCAGGACGTCCGTGTAGTCGGCGAGGAACGCGCCGAAGTCCGGCGGGGTCTCGGGGTTCTGCTCGATCTGGCGACTGAACCGATCGAGGGTCGGCTGGAGGTCCTGCTGGATCCGGATCTGGGCCGGAAGGCTGGCGACTCCGGTGACGAACCCGACGATGACGCTGTCGATCACGTACGCGAGCACCCGCCACCACCACCCGGCCAGCGGCTCGCCGTCCGGCGTGGTGGGTCCCGAGGGCGCGACAGCCTGCGTCGTCGCGGGAGCGGTGTACGCGGTCCAGGCGGTGCCGTCCCAGTAGCGCAGCGAGGGAGCCGTGGCGTTCGGATCGGGATCGGGGAACCAGCCGGCGGAAGCTTGGGTCACGCGGCTGACTCTAGGTGGTGATGACGTCGCGGCGGCGGAAGGCGACCTGCCCGAGCACGCTGACGACGAGTGCCAGAAGGCCGAGCACGACGACCGGCGTCCACCGGGCGTGCTCGACCGGCGTGAACGCGAGATGGCTGAACGGCGAGAGATCGATCAGCCAGGTGGGGAAGTTCAGCAGCTGGCCGAAGAACATCACGACCACGCAGACCGCCAGCCCGACCCAGGCCAGGAACGCCAGCCGCGGGACCACGCCGTGCAGCAGCCGGGCCGACGCCGCGAGCAGCAGCACCGGCGCGACGTACGGCACCATTGCCTCGAGGTAGCGCCCGAAGGCTCCGCCGTCGCCAGTGACCAGGGCGAACCCGAGGCCGAGGCCGAGCGCACCGGCCATCAGCACGATGGCCGTGCCCAGCACCGTGACCGACACGTGCCCCAGCAGCCACAGCCGCCGCGGCAGCGACGTGGCCAGCATCGCCTCGACCCGGCCCGCGTCCTCCTCACCCAGCGGTCGTAGTGCCGAGGAGATGGTGAAGCCGGCGCCGATGAGGGCGATCATCAGGATCGCGAAGGCATAGAACGATGCGGTCAGGTCACCACGGCTTTGTAGCATCTCGGCCGTGGCATCGGACGTACCGACGAGGTCCTCGACGTCGTTGCCGATCGAGCCGTAGCTCACGCCCAGGAGGAAGACCCCCGTCGTCCAGCCGATGACCGAACCGCGCTGCAACCGCCAGGCCAGCCGGAGGGCACTGCCGCCACCCCGCGCCGGCCCCGGACGCGCCGCCCACAGACCCGCCCCGACGTCACGGCGCGCGAACAGCGCGAGGGCACCCACGACCAGCAATGCGGTCGCGACGACGGGGACGGCCGCGGGCCACCACCGCTCCTCGGCGAACGGTCGCATCGCTTGGCCCCAGCCGATCGGCGAGAGCCAGGAGAGGCCGTTCCCGGTGACGTCACCGACCGCGCGGAGCACGTACGCGACCGCGATGACGGCGCCCGTGATGCCGTACATCGCGCGGGTGCCGTCGGTGAGCTGCGCCGCCACGAGGGCGACGCCGGTGAACGTGAGGCCGGTGAGCGTCAGGGCGACGCCGATGGAGATCGAGCCGGCCGCGGCCAGTCCGTAGCCGAGCAGGCTGAGCGTGATCAAGGCGCCCATCAGCACGTTGGCCACCGTGGCGACCACCGCCGCCGCGACGATGGGCGCGTGCCGGCCGACCGCGGTCGACCGGACGAGCTCGTCACGCCCGGACTCCTCCTCGGCCCGGGTGTGCCGGCCGATGATGAACATGCTCATCAAGCCGGCGACGACGGCGCCGAAGGCCATCGACTGCCAGGCGACCTGGCCTCCGACCGTGTTGAGTGCACGCGCCGGGCCGGTCATGGCGATGAGCGCCGCATTGCCCTGCATGGTCGCGGCGGCGCGGTCGAACTCCGCCTGACTCGTGTAGGTGGCGTCGACGCTCGGCGCCTGGCTGTAGTAGAGCAAGGTGCCCGCGGCGATCCACCAGAACATCATCAGCACATCGCGGCGCAGGAACGTCCTGATGAAGATGCCGGTGCCGGTCACGCCGTGGCCTCGTCGGTCTCGGCGGTGACGTCGTCGCCGTAGTGACGCATGAAGAGCTCCTCCAGCGTCGGCGGCTGGCTCGTGAGCGTGCGGATGCCGAGGCGGCCGAGCGCGTCGATCGCCGCGCCGAGGTGGTCGGTGTCGACCTCGAAGAGCACCCGGTTCCCCTCGACGACGAGGTCGTGAACACCGAGGAGCCCGTCGAGTCCCATGGGCTGGTTGGCCACCTCGGCCGAGACGGACGTACGCGTCAGGTGCCGGAGGTCGGCCAGCGTTCCGGTCTCGACTGCGCGGCCGGAGCGGATGATACTCACCCGGTCGCACAGCCGCTCGACCTCGGCCAGGATGTGGCTGCTCAGCAGGACCGTGTGCCCGTCGTCCTTGAAGTCGTCGATGCACTGGGTGAACACGGCCTCCATCAGCGGGTCGAGGCCGGACGTCGGCTCGTCGAGCACGAGCAGCTCGACGTCGGACGCCAGCGCCGCCACGAGTGCGACCTTCTGGCGGTTGCCCTTGGAGTACGCCCGACCCTTCTTGGTGGGGTCGAGCTCGAACCTGTCGATCAGGTCGGCCCGCCGCCGCTCGTCGAGTCCCCCGCGCAGCCGGCCGAGCAGGTCGATGACCTCGCCGCCGGTGAGCGTCGGCCACAGGTTCACGTCACCGGGCACGTACGCGAGCCGATGGTGCAGCGCCGCCGCGTCACGCCAGGGATCCCCACCGAACAGCCGCACCGTTCCGGCGTCGGCACGCAGCAGGCCGAGCAGGACGCGGATCGTGGTGGACTTGCCGGCTCCGTTCGGGCCGAGGAAGCCATGTACCTCGCCGGTCGTGACCGTGAGGTCGAGTCCGTCGAGAGCCTGGGTTGAACCGAACGCCTTGTGCAGGCCCCTGATGTCGATGACGCCGTTGTCGATCATGTCGCTCATGCGACCGACGGTACGTCGTGGCAGAAGTCGCAGCCCAGGCCTCCAAGACCTAGACCATCGGTTCTCCACGGTGCACCTTCGGCGGATGCGCCGGTGTCGGCCCCGGAACGACGATGAGGACATGGAGAAGCACGACGACTCGACGGTCACGTCCAAGGAGTCACGCGAAGAGCGCCGCGATCGACTGGCGCGAGAGCACCCCGTCCGCTTCACGCTGCAACGCGTCGGGGTCGCCGTCGTCGAGGTCGTGATCGGAGTGCTCGGGATCGGAGCGCTCGCCGGCGTGTTCGTCCGCGGGCTGCTCCCCGACATCAGCTGGGCGTGGCTGCCGGACATCTCGGTGCCGCAGTGGCTCCAGGACCTCGAAGCGCCCTCGTGGCTGCGGTACATCGATCCCCTGTACTGGATCGGCCGGCTCGACATCCCGTGGCCCGGCATCGACCTTCCGGGATGGCTGACCGGGAGCACAAAGTACTGGCTGCCGATCGTGATCGCACTGGCGGTCGCACTCGGCGAGATCGACCGTCGTCGCAAGAAGGCCGGCGGCTCGGGCACCGATCAGGGCTGATCCACGACCGCACCAAGCCTGAACAGGGCCGTCCCGCGCGTCCGGTTGCGAACGCGCGGGACGGGTCAGGCGCGACCTAAGTGGTGTAGGTCGTGGACAGCCGGGCCATCGCCAGCGCGCAGATCGCGGCGCCGATGGCGGCCATGCCGAGGATGACCATCGTTCCACCACCCACGGCGAACAGGCTGAAGGCCATGAGCACCATGTAGACGGCGAACAGGTCACCGCCGACGCGGGGCATGAGGGCGATGGTCACGGCCAGCAGGATCTCGACGACGCCGAGCAGGACCACGGCGTCAGCCGCAGAGCCCGGCAGGACGTTGTTGACCCAGGTCGCGAGGTAGCCCTCCCAGTTGCTGGTGATGAAGCCAGCGAACTTGTCGATGCCGAAGATCAGCGGGGCGGCGACGAATGTCGCCCACAGGCCGATGAAGGCCTGCCTGGTTGCGTCCACGTGATTGATGGTCACGAGGTCGTGCACCTCTTCGCGCATGTCGTGTATGGCGTGGGTGAGAGCCATGATGGACTCCAATACTTCTCGGGTCCCTTTTGTAAGGGACTTCACTTTCAACGATAGACCTGCGTGACGCTTTTGGGCAACAATGATGTCTGATAGAAATGTGGCGTGTCGGAAGAGGGCTCATGACAGATGAAGGATTCGCCCGGCGGGTCAGCAAGGTGGGAGCGCTGGCCGACCCGATCCGTCGCGCTCTCTACTACTTCGTGGCTCGCCAGCCCGGCGCCGTCAGTCGTGATCAGGCCGCTCAGGGGATCGAGGTCCCGCGGCACACCGCGAAGTTCCACCTCGACAAGCTGGTCGACGAGGGGCTGCTGACCACGGAGTTCCGGCGCCTGACCGGTCGCAGCGGGCCGGGTGCCGGCCGCCCCGCGAAGCTGTACCGGCGCACGCGCAAAGAGGTCGCCGTCAGCCTCCCGCACCGGCGCTACGACCTGGCCTCGCACGTGCTCGCCGACGCCGTCGAGCGGGCCCTCGACGGCACGCCCATGGCCGACGCCCTGCGCGATGCGGCCGACAACGCCGCCACGGTCGTGCTCGAGGCGTGGCCACCCGATGAGAGCTCGGACCTGTCGCGGGTGGAGGGCGTGCTCACCCGGCTGGGCTACGAACCCCGGCGCGACGGCGATGCCATCGCGCTGGGCAACTGCCCCTTCGACCGGTTGTCGGCCGACCACCGTCAGCTCGTCTGTGGGATGAACCACCACTTCGTGGAGTCGCTCGATCGCCGGCTCGGCTGTGACGACCTGGAGGTCGTCGACGTGGAGCCCGGCCCCGGCTGCTGCGTACGCATCACCCGGAGCTGATCGCGCGGATCCCTTCTACGGACTGCCTCGCAGCAGGGCGAGATACACGAGCGCGGCCACCGTGCCGATGAGGTTGAGGATCCCGAGCGGGTTCCAGGTGAGCGCGTGGACGACGACCGTCAGGCTCAGGATGATGAGCCAGCTGCGTCGAGGCATCGTGCCCACCTGCACGAACTTGGAGTTGTCGCGGGAGACGCAGTCGACGAGCGCGGCGATCTTGATGCCGAACAACACGAGCGACAGCACCAGGGACAGCGAGCTCTGGACCTCGAACATCCGTGAAGGCTACCAACGCACGACAGCGGGCCCCTCCGAAAATCTGTATCGATCTCGGGGGGCCCGCCGTGGTGGTGCTGAAGGGGTTCGACCGAAGGTCAGGCCTTCTTGGCCGGAGCCTTCTTGGCAGCCGTCTTCTTGGCAGCCGTCTTCTTGGCCGGAGCCTTCTTGGCAGCCGTCTTCTTCGCGGGAGCCTTCTTGGCCGGCGCCTTCTTGGCCGGGGCCTTCTTCGTCACGCGCTGGACGGTCGCACGGGCCTCACCGATGACGTCCTCGGCGCGCTTCTGCACGTCGTCGCGGGCGTCCTTGGCGCGCTTGCGCGCATCCTTGAGGTTCTTCTTGGCGTCCTTGCGCAGGCTCTCGACGAGCTTCTCGGCCCGCTTCTGGACGTTGTCCAGCTTGAGGTCCTTGGCCGAGGCCACAACCTCTTCGGCCTTCTTGACGAGGTCGTTGTACGACTCCGTCGCCTGCGAGCGCGAACGCTCGGCGAAGCCGGTGGCCTGCGAACGCAGGTCGTCGACGTCGAGGTTCTTGAGGGTCTCGGACAGGTTCTTGACTTCCTCGCGGAGAGTCTTCACCTGGCTGTTGATCTGATCGGCAATGGTCATGCTTCCTCCTGGTTGGCTTCGGTGACCACTTCGGCAAGTTCTTCGTTGCGTACGACATCGGAGCCGACGAACGAGCGATAGATGTCGAGCAGCGCCGTCTTCTGTCGCTCGGTCAGCTGCGGATCGAGTGCGATGGCGTGTTCCACCATGCGTGACCCGCTTTCGTCGAGATCGAGGATCCCGGCTCTGACGTACAGCGACTCGGCTGAGATCTGAAGCGCCTTGGCGATCTGCTGCAGCACCTCTGCCGACGGACGACGCAGCCCTCGCTCGATCTGGCTGAGATACGGATTGGATACATCCGCCTTCTCGGCCAGCTGTCGCAACGACATCTGCGCCTGGCGTCGCTGGTCGTGGAGGTATTCGCCGAGTCCTTCGACGGTCTTTCCCACGGTCAACTTCGCCATGTCCCTCATCTTGCTTGCAAGAGTTAGCAAATGCAAGCAGGAGGGGTGCGACATGGGTCACAGTCCCGCGGAAGCGCAGGTCAAAACGAGGGTCGGACTTCGCCAACCTGCTTGCCGCCGCCCAGCACGGCGGGCCGATCGCGCAGGATTTCGGCGTCCAGGCCCGCGATCTCGAGCACGCGGTGCATCGCCACGAAGAGCGGACGCTCGCCGCCGTCCTCAATCTTGAGCGCGCAGGCCGAGCCGTCCGGGAGGCCGACGACGAGCACACTCTCCGCCCCGGCCTTGGCCACGAGGCCGGGGATCGCCCGCATGAGGTGCAGCTCCTCGCGCCGGGTGCCGCTGACGTACTCCGGGTGGGCCAACATCGCGTCGACGAGCCCGCGCGCATCGGACCCGTCCGGGGCGGCCTGCAGCCGTGCGACGGCGGTGGCCAGCCGACGCACCGTCGTGGCGAGCAGCGGTGCGCCGCAGCCGTCGGTCCCCTCGGCGTCGGGAGCCGCTCCGGTGAGCTCGGCGAACGTGCTGGTGATGGTCTGCTGCAGCGGGTGCTCAGGGTCGAGGTACGTCGCAGTGGGCCAGTCGTTCACCACGGACGTCAGCAGCATCCCCGCGTGCTTGCCGGAGCAGTCCATGAGGATCGGCGCCCGCTCTCCCCCAGCGCGCAACAGAGCGGCATGCTCCTTCGGGTCGAGCGGGTATGAGGGCGGGGTCTGCAGGGCGGACTCGTCGAGGCCGGCTCGCGCGAGGATGGCTCGCACCGCCTCAAGGTGGAACGGCTCGCCGGAGTGGCTCGCGGCCACGACGGCCAGCTCAGCGCCGTGCAGGGGCAACCCGGCTCGCATCATGCCCACGGCCTGCAGGGGCTTGTTCGCCGAGCGCGGGAAGATCACGGTTTCCGGGTCGCCCGCGGACCACAGCACCTCGCCCGTCGGGTCGACCCGCACGGCCACACCCCGGTGCCGGCTTTCGACCAGCCCCGAGCGCACGACCTCGACCAGTACGTCCATCCCGTCACCCTAGGTCGGCGCCGGACCCCAGGTGACTCCGCCGTCCTGACGGTCCGCTCTCGGGGCGCGGCGTGCCAAGATGGCCGTCCACACGGCGCCGACGAGCGCGACTGCGGCGCCGGTCGCGAACGCCCACGGAATGCCCTGCGCTTCCGCCACCGCGCCGAGTGCGATCGGGCCGAAGCCGATGCCCAGATCCATGAACGCACTGGCCGTGCCCGCCGCGGCGCCCCGCTCGGACGCGGACGCCGTCGCGAAGACCGCGCTGAAGAACGACGGCGTCGAGAAGGTGATGCCAACCGCCATGACGGTGACGCCGACCAGCAGGCCCACGGGCGCTGGCCAGACGGCGACGATCAGGAGCCCGCAGGCAACGGCGACCAGCGAGGTCGACGCAAGCGGCAGGGACGGCAGACGGTCAGGCACTTTGGCGAACACGACGCGGCACACCACGACAACACTTCCGTATACCAGCAAGGCGAGGCTCGTGTTCTCCATCCCGATCTCCTCCGAATGGAGGGACGCGAAGGCGAGGAACCCGCCCATGGCGACAAGCGAGGCGAAGAAGCCCAGGGAGATCGGTATCGCCGGACGATGGATCATCTGGCCGTGGCCGTCGGCATCGGTGACGCGCTCGGGCTCGGCGATGGCGATCGCGAACGCCGCCGCCAGGACCGCGAGAACCGCGGCGCCGGCCCACGCGGCGCCGAAACCCCAGCGCTCTTCGAGCAACTCCCCGAGAGGGGGCCCGAAGGCGAGGCCCAGGTAGAGGCCGAGCGAGTTGTAGCTCAAGGCCTCGCCCATCCGCGTCGGCGGGGCGATGTCGGCCAGCAGCGCGAACCCGGCGACGAAGAACGAGGCCTCCGCGACGCCCTGGAGCAGCCGGATGAGGACGACCGCCGTCAGCGAGTCCACGAACGGGAACAGCACCATCCCGAGGGCGGCCAGCAGCGCACCGAACACCATCAGCGGCAGCCGGCCGTGGGTGTCCGACAGCCGGCCCGCGAACGGACGGCAGATCAGCGCCGTGACGCCGAACGCGCCGAACGCGAGCCCCGCGCCCGCCTCGTTGGATCCGATCGGGCCCGTGGCATACAACGGCAAGGTATGGACCGTGATGCCGACCGAGGTGAAGTAGGCCAGATCGGCGATGCCGAGCAGCACGAACGGGCGCGTGAGGAGACTCTCGGCCCTGGCCATAGGACGACCGTAGACCTCTCGCGCGGGGCCGTGAAGGCGACTCAGGACAGACGCCCGACGGCAGCACTCGCCGCATGGCTACGATGACCAGACGCGTCGGGGGTCGCGAACAGAGAGGGAGCGCGTGAGCAGCCTGGAGTCGTTCCATGCCGTCATTCCGGCCGGCGGCGCAGGCACGCGGCTGTGGCCGCTGTCCCGGGCGTCGCGACCGAAGTTCCTGCTCGACCTCACCGGGTCGGGTCGCAGCCTCCTGCAGGAGACCTGGGACCGCCTCCTCACTCTCGTGCCGGCCGACCACGTCCACGTCGTCACCGGGCCCACGCACGCACCGCTCGTGCAGGAGCAGCTGCCCGAGCTCACCGGTCTGTTCGTCGAGCCGTCCCCGCGCGACAGCATGCCCGCCATCGGGCTCGCCGTCGCCGTCATCGGACGACGTCACCCCGGGGCGATCGTCGGCTCGTTCGCCGCCGACCAGGTCATTTCCGACGTCACCGCGTTCGGCGCGGCTGTGCGCGAGAGCGTCGCCGTCGCCGAGTCCGGCCTGATCGCCACCATCGGCATCGAGCCGCGCAGCCCATCGACGGCTTTCGGCTACATCGAGGCAGGCGAGCCGCTGGACGTCGCCGACGCGCCATCGGCCCGGGCCGTCACCCAGTTCGTCGAGAAGCCCGACGAACCAACGGCCGGTCACTACGTGAGCAGCGGCTCGTTCAGCTGGAACGCGGGCATGTTCGTGGCCCGCACCGACATGCTCCTGGGCCATCTCGCCCGACTCCAGCCGCACCTGCACGCCGGGCTCGAGCGCATCGCCCTCGCGTGGGACACCCCCGACGGACCGGCGGAGATCGAGTCCACCTGGCCCACCCTCACCCCCATCGCGATTGACCACGCGATCGCCGAACCGGTCTCGCTCGAAGGAGGAATCGGGGTCGTGCCCGGCGTCTTCGGCTGGGACGACCTCGGCGACTTCGCCGCCCTCGAAGCACTCAGCCGACCATCGTCACCGGAGGTCATCTGGATCGACGCCGACGGTCTGGCCAGGGCCGAGGACGGCACCACGATCGCCGTGGTGGGTATCCGCAACGCCGTCGTCGTGCGCACCGACGACGCGTTGCTCGTCACGACGCTCGAGCACGCGCAGCAGGTCAAGGACGTGGTGGCGACGCTCAAGCGTGAGGGTCGCGACGACCTCCTCTAGACGAGGTCAGTGAGCGCGGCGTCGGGCGTCTCGGCGGTCGGGGTGTAGGCCTGGGCCAGCTCACCGGTGCCGATGCCGCGCAGCACGCCGTCCGATGCGTCCGCGTACACGGACTCGCCTCGGTGCAGGGTCACGCGTTCGTCGTGCTCGTTGACGAGCTCGACCTCGCCGCCGGTGCACACGACGATGCGTCGCGGGGCGTCCGGCAGCACGGCTCCCTCGGGCTCGGCGCGTGAGCACTGCGTGACGGCGAGGGCGAACTCCTCGACCGCCGGGCTGAAGACGTCGGTCGAGAACCCGAACTGCTCCGGCGTCACGCGGGCGAGACGCGACATGCCCTTGTCGAGGCAGCCGACGAGTCCGACCGGGTCCAGGTGCTTGGACGTCAGGCCGGCCCGCAGCACGTTGTCCGAGGAGACCATCACCTCGAGGCACATGCCCCGCAGGTGGGCGTGGATGATGCCCGCGCCGAGGAAGGCAGCCTCGCCGGGTTGCAGCGTGAGGCGGTTGAGCAGGAGCGACATGACGACGCCGACGTCGCCGGGATGGTGCTCCGCGATCTCGACGGCCGTCGCGTAGGCCCGCTTGATGTCGATGCCCTGAGCGGCGAGGTCGCGGCAGGAGGTGACGATGCGGTCGATCTCCGAGACGTCGGGCTTCTCCTTGAGAAGCGCCTCGACGATCCGGACGATGCCGCGGAATCCCGGGTAGGTGTCCAGGCTCTCGGCGAGCGACTGCGCGAGGGGCGACCCGATCGCGGTCAGGATGCGCAGGATCTCCGCCGTCGGACGGAACCCGACGAGCGTGTCGAACGTGGTGAGGGCGTAGACCATCTCGGGCTTGTGCCGGGCGTCGCGATACACCCGATGGGGTGCGTCGATCGGGACGCCGGCCTGCTCCTCGGCCGCGAACCCCGCCTCGGCCTGCTGGGCGTTCGGGTGCACCTGGATCGACAACGGATGGCTCGCGGCCAGCAGCTTGAGCATGAAGGGCAGGTCGCCGGTCAGGGTGCCGAGCGATACCTCACCGTCGTCGGTGTCGACCGTGGACGGCCCGAGCGGGTGCGTGCCCATCCAGACCTCGGCCACGGGTCGACCGTCCGTGGACTCGCGCAGGAACCGGGGGATGTCGTCGGACGACCCCCAGTCGTAGTCGCGGGACGTGTTGTGGAGGCGGCGCATGGTCACTCAGCATAGGCACCCGCGCGTAACGCCGGGTGCGCATCCACGCGGTCTCTCGACAACGGTGCGTGGACCCGGCAGCATGGCTCCGCATGGGGGCTCATGCGGTGTCACGCATCATCCTCGCGGTGATCGCGGCCGCGATGGTGGCAGCCGGGTGCGGAGTCACCCGCGGCGACGACAGCCGCGACCTGCTCATGATCATCCCGAACGCCCCCGGCGGCGGGTACGACCAGACCGGGCGGGCGGCCGTGCAGGTGATGGAGGACGCCGACATCACCGGAGGCTCCTTCACCGTCGACAACGTCATCGGGGCCGGCGGTGCGGGCGCGATGACGTCGCTCATCGGCAAGGCCGGCAACGAGCACACCATGATGACGGTCGGACTGGGCGTGGTCGGTTCCACGTACTCGTTCGCAAGCGAGTACCGGCTGCTCGACGCCACCCCCCTGGCCCAGGTGATGAGCGAGCCCGAGGGTGTCCTGGTGCCCGGCGACTCGCCGTACAAGACGATCGCCGACCTCGTGGACGCCTGGAAGGCCGACCCCGGGTCGGTCACGGTCGGTGGAGGGTCCTCTCCGGGAGGCCCGGACCATCTCTTCCCGATGCAGCTCGCCGCCGAGATCGGCATCGATCCCCAGGACGTGAACTACGTGTCCTACGACGGCGGCGGGCCGCTCACCAGCGCCCTCCTCGGCGAGAAGATCGCCGTGGGCTTCTCCGGGCTGGGTGAGTTCCAGGGCCAGATCAAGGACGGCGACCTGCGCGTGCTGGCCGTGTCGGGCGAGGAACGCCTCCCCCAGAAGGTCTTCGCCGGCATCCCCACGCTCACCGAGTCCGACGTCGACCTCGTGTTCATCAACTGGCGGGGCATTCTGGCGCCCCCCGACATCAGTGAAGAGCGCCGTGCCCAGCTGATCGCCTACCTCCAGGAGATGCACGACAGCGAGGGGTGGCAGAAGGCCCTGAAGACCAATGGCTGGACCGACGACTTCAAGACCGGCGCAGAGTTCACCGCGTTCCTCGAGGAGCAGGACGCACGAGTGGCCGACACGCTGAAGGAGCTGGGGTTGATATGAGCGAGCAGCCCGCGACGCAAACGGTGGATCGGGCGCAGTACGTTCTCGCCGGCGCGCTTGCGCTGGTCGGCTTCTACACGGTGATCGACGCCCGTGGCCTGAACGTCGGCTTCGGCGACCCGGTCGGCCCCCGCGTCTTCCCGTATGTCGTGGGCGGAGCCATGATCGTGCTCGCCGCTCTGCTGGCAGTGGCCACCGCACGTGGAGACGTGGCCGAGGGCGAGGAAGGCGAGGACATCGACCTCACGACGCCGCCCGACTGGGTCACCGTGGCGAAGCTGTTCGGGATCCTCGTCCTCAACCTCCTGTTCGTCGACCTGCTCGGCTGGCCGATCACCGGCGCGCTGCTGTTCGCCGGCTGCGCCTGGGCGCTGGGCAGCAAGACCCTGCTGCGTGACGTGCTCGTCGGGGCCGTCCTGTCGGTGGCGAGCTGGTACTTCTTCTACGTCGGCCTCGACGTGCCGCTCTCCCCCGGGATCCTGGACGGCATCCTCTGATGGACACCCTCCAGCTCCTCCTCGACGGCCTGCAGAATGCCGTCACGCCGGAGAACCTCATGTTCGCCGCCATCGGCGTGCTGCTCGGCACCTTCGTGGGCGTGCTGCCGGGCATCGGACCGGCCATGGCGGTCGCGCTGCTCCTGCCGGTCACCTACGGGCTCGAACCCACGCAGGCCTTCATCATGTTCGCCGGCATCTACTACGGCGGCATGTTCGGCGGGTCGACCACGTCGATCCTCCTCAACACCCCCGGTGAGTCGGCGTCGGTGATGACGACCATCGAGGGCAACAAGATGGCCAAGAAGGGACGCGCCGCCCAAGCCCTCGCCACGGCCGCGATCGGCTCCTTCATCGCCGGCACCATCGGCACCCTGCTGCTCGCGTTCTTCACGCCGTCATTGGCCGACCAGGCCGTCAAGATCGGCGCACCGTCGTTTTTCGCGTTGATGCTGCTGTCGCTGGTGCTGGTCACCGCCGTGCTCGGTTCCTCGAAGCTGCGCGGATTCATCGGCCTGGCCATCGGTCTCACGATCGGACTCGTCGGCCTCGATCTGTCCACCGGCCAGGCCCGGCTGACCGGTGGCATCCTCCAGCTCGCCGACGGGGTCGACATCGTCGTCGTGGCGGTCGGGATCTTCGCGATCGGCGAGGCGCTCTGGATCGCCGCACACCTGCGTCGCAAGCCCGTCGACGTCATCCCGGTGGGTCGAGCGTTCATGGGACGCGACGACTGGGCCCGCTCCTGGAAGCCGTGGCTGCGCGGCACCGCACTCGGCTTCCCGTTCGGCGCGGTTCCGGCCGGCGGCGCGGAGACGCCGACGTTCCTCTCCTACGTCCTGGAGAAGCGGCTGGACAAGAAGGGCGAGTTCGGGCACGGCGCGATCGAGGGCGTGGCAGGACCCGAGGCCGCCAACAACGCGAGCGCGGCCGGCATGTTCGTGCCGCTGTTGGCCCTGGGCCTGCCGGTGACCGCAACCGCCGCCGTCCTGCTGGCAGCCATGCAGAAGTACGGCATCGTCCCGGGCCCCACGCTCATGACCGACGAGCCCGAGCTGGTCTGGACCCTGTTGGCGAGCCTCCTCATCGGCAACCTGCTGCTGCTCGTGGTCAACCTGCCGCTGGCGCCGCTGTGGGCCAGGCTCCTGCAGATCCCGAGGGCGCAGCTCTATGCGGGCATCCTGTTCTTCGCCTCGCTTGGCGCGTACGCCGTGAACCAGGACCCATTCGACATCGCGCTGCTGCTGGTGTTCGGCGCGGTCGGCTTCGCTGTCCGCCGGTTCGGCATCCCGGTCCTCCCGCTGATCCTGGGTGTCATCATCGGCCCGCTCATGGAAGTCAAGATGCGCGAGGCGCTGGACCTGTCGAACGGCGAGATCAGCGGCTTGTTCAACGAGGGGCTGGCCGTGTTCATCTACGTGCTCCTGGCGCTGGCGATCATCATCCCGCCCGTGCTCGACCGGCTTCGCGGCAAGCCCCTCGACGAGATCGAGGAGGCGCGGCGATGACCGTCGTGATCGGCTACATCCCGAACCCTTACGGCGAAGCCGCGCTCGAGGCCGGTCTCGAGGAGGCCCGGCGCCGGAGCACCGGCGTCCTCGTGGTCAACGCCACGCGGGGCGACTCCCTCGCAGATCCGAAGTACGTCGGCGAGGCCGCCTGGACCGCGCTGCAGGAACGACTCGACGGCCTCGACATCCCCCACGACTCGAGGCAGGCCATGGGCCCGGACATCGCGGACGAGCTGCTCGACGCCGCCCGCGACGTCGACGCCGAGGCGATCGTGATCGGGATCCGGCACCGGTCGGCGGTGGGCAAGATGCTGATGGGCAGCGTCGCTCAGCAGGTGCTGCTCGAGGCACCCTGCCCGGTCATCGCGGTCAAGCCGACCTGAGGTCAGCGCTTCTTCTGCCGCGGCTTGCGTGGCGCCTTGCCGCGTTGCGCGGCCGGGCCCGACCCCCCACGCGACGGCGGGCCGGTGTCCGGGCGGATGTCGATGCGCTTGCCCGAGATGCGGGTGTTGGCCAGGGCGTCCAGCACTGCGTCGGGCAGGTCGAGCGGCAGCTCCACGATCGAGTGCTCCACGCCGATCGTGATCTTGCCGAAGTCGGACCGATGCAGCCCGCCCTCGTTGGCCAGCGCCCCGACGATCGACGACGGATTGATCTTGTGCCGCTTACCGACGGCGATCTTGTACGGGGCGAAGCCGGTCGAGGTGGCGCGGACCGACTTGCCGGCCCGGGGCGGTCGGTCGGGGCGAGGTGCCTTCGGCAGGTCCGGGCTCAGGAAGAACTGCTTGTCGGTCGCGCTCATCACGGCCAACGCGGCCGCCACATCCGGCATCGCCACGTCGTGGTCGCGGGCGTAGTCCTCGACCAGCTCGCGGAACGTGTGGAACTGCGCCGAGCCCATGCTGTCGGTGATCGTCTGGGCGAACCGCACGGCGCGACGGGCGTTGACCTCGTCGACGCTGGGGACGCTCATCTGCTCCACCGGGCGACCCGACACCTTCTCGATCGCTGACAGCAGGCGCCGCTCGCGCGGGGTGACGAACAGGATCGCCTCGCCGGTGCGTCCGGCGCGGCCGGTACGGCCGACGCGGTGCACGTACGCCTCGGGATCGTGCGGGATGTCGTAGTTGACGACGTGGGTGATGCGGTCGACGTCGAGCCCCCGGGCTGCGACGTCGGTGGCGACGAGCAGGTCGAGCGCGCCCGAGCGGAGGGCTCCGATCGTGCGCTCGCGTTGTGCCTGCACGAGGTCGCCGTTGATCGCCGACGCCGCGAAGCCGCGCGACCTGAGCTTCTCGGCCAGCACCTCGGTGGCCTGCTTGGTGCGGACGAACACGATCATCCCGTCGCCGGACTCCACCTCGAGGACGCGGGTCAGGGCGTCGAGCTTCGCGTGCTGCATCACCTGGATCCAGCGCTGCCGGACGGTGGCCGTCGACGTCCTGGCTTCGGGGGTGGCGATGTCGACGGGATCGTGGAGGTAGCGCTTGGCGAGCGCGCGGATCTGCCGCGGCATCGTGGCCGAGAACAGCGCCACCTGCTTGTACTCCGGTGTGTCGGCGAGGATGCGCTCGACGTCCTCGGCGAAGCCCATGGCGAGCATCTCGTCGGCCTCGTCGAGCACCAGGTGCTCTAGCCCGGACAGGTCGAGGCTGCCGCGGTCGAGGTGGTCGATGACGCGGCCGGGCGTGCCGACCACCACGTGGGCACCGCGCTCGAGCCCGGACAGCTGCGCTCCGTAGCCCTGGCCGCCGTAGACCGGGAGCACCCTTAGACCGGGGATGCGCGCGGCATAGGCGGTGATGGCCTCACAGACCTGCAGAGCGAGCTCACGGGTCGGTGCGAGGACCAGGGCCTGCGTCTGCTTCCGCTGCGGGTCGAGTCGCTGCAGGATGGGCAGCGCGAACGCGGCGGTCTTGCCGGTACCGGTCTGGGCGAGCCCCACGACGTCGCGTCCGTCGAGCAACGCGGGGACGGCGCTCTCCTGGATGGCCGTGGGGGTCTCGTAGCCGAGATCGACGAGGGTGTCGACGATCGCCGGGACGAGCCCGAGGTCGGCGAAGGTCGGCGAGGTCACCCCGCCAGTGTTCCGTATGGGCTAATAGGCCCCGGTGCGGAGCACCTAATAAGCACCGTGCGAGGCCAGTACGGCCCGCGCGGTGCGGACGATGATCTGGATGTCGCGCAGCATCGTCCAGTTCTCGACGTAGTCGAGGTCGAGGCGGATCGAGTCCTCCCATGACAGGTCGGATCGTCCGCTCACCTGCCACAGTCCGGTGACACCCTGCTTGACCAGCAGACGACGGCGCATGTGGTCGCTGTACGCGTCGACCTCGGCGCGCAGCGGCGGCCGCGGTCCGACGACGCTCATGTCGCCCCGGAGCACGTTCATGAACTGCGGCAGCTCGTCGATGCTGTAGCGGCGCAAGAGGCGGCCGACGCGAGTGACCCGCGGGTCGGCGCGCACCTTGAACAGCGGCCCGGCGCCGTCGTTGTGGTGCTCGAGCTCCTCGAGCATCTGGTCGGCACCGTTCACCATCGTGCGCAGCTTGAGCATCTGGAACGGGACGCCGTGCGTGCCGATGCGCTCGGAACGGTAGAAGATCGGGCCCCGACCGGTGACCCGGATCGCCAGCATGGCCAGGAGCAAGACCGGCGAGGCGGACAGCAGCACCAGGAACGCGAACGTGCGGTCGAACATCGCGCGTCGCAGGGTGCGGGCCCGTGAGTAGCTGGGGCCGGACAGGTAGATGAGCGGCATGTTGCCGTGTGCCTCGAGGTGCACGCGGGGGCCGGCGACGTCGACGACGTTCGGCGCCACGAGCAGGTTGACGTCGCGGTCCTCGAGTGCCCAGGCGAGCTCGCGCATGCCGTCATGGCCGAGATGCTCGGTGTCGGTGACGACGACGGTGTCGACGGAATCGACCTCGAGGGCCTGGCCCAGGTCGCTTTCCGTGCCCATGACCGGAACGGTGGCGTCGTTGACGTGGAAACGCTCGTCGGGTGCCGCGACACGGTCCGGCACCCAGACACCGACAACGCGGAAGCCCGTTCCTGTGTCAGCGGAGAATCGCAACGTCATCGCTCTGGCACTGCGTACACCGCCGACGACGAGCACCTTCGCCAAGTACCGGCCCTTGCGACGTTGACGCAGTACCCAGGTGCGCCAGACCCGGCGCTCAACGAAGAGCAGGCTCAGGCCGAGGGTGAACGAGAGAGCCATGAACCCACGGGAGATCTCCCACTTGAACAGCAGAGCGATGATCGCCACCCAGGCGAACAGTGTGAACGTGGAGCGTGCGACCGCCTGGTACTGCCCCGCGCTGGAGTCGAGCGTCTTGGGGTCACGAGTGCGAAAGACGGCCAGGGCGATCGTCCAACCGACGAAGACCGTGAGGCTGGCTTCCCAGATGCCGGGATGGACCTGGTCGAGGATGGTCTGGGGCACGGGAATCACGTAGTACCGACACACGTGGGCTGTAGCCACGGCGAATCCGACCATGAAGACATCGGACACCAGAATGCGACGGCTGACCCTTCGCTCCCATCGGGCACGCGACAGGGAATCACCGGGTTGCTCGACCGGCTCGGTCACGACACGCAACTCTGGAGGGCTACTGACGTCGAAACGGAGGCCTTGGAGGTCCTGCGCCACTGTGAAAGTCCTTCCGACCGCTGCGCCGCCAAAGCTCCTCCGGCGACCTCGGGCGTCCAACATTCTCCTTCAGAACAACTCGCCATGTAGGCAAAAGTTACGAATGAGCAGATCGGGGCACGTGGGGCGGGGTGGATCAGGGCCGCCAGATTGCGTGTCCGCGGGCCGGAAGGCGGGACAGATGGGTGGACACGGCGACAACGGCGGCAGCGATCTCGTCGGCTACCTGGCGGTGAATCTCGGGCTCCCGCATGTAAGGGTCAGGCAGGTCGACGTCGGACGGCGCGGTGCTGCGACGGCGGGAAGCCTCGGCCACGAGCTCCTGGAGCGAGTCGGCTTCGACACCGTCGATGAGTGCCGCGAACTCCCGCAGCGTGAAGGTCTTGCGCAGTGCCCTGGGCGACATCGCCAGGACCGCCCCCCGGTGCTCGCGGGCGGCGGTGAGAACGAGGTCGGCCTGCTCGACGTGGTGGACGTCGAGGCCCCGCGAGTGGTGACCCGTGGCCTCGTGCCCGAGCCGGGCGAGCTCGAGCACCACCATGCTGTCGACGGGGGCGTCCTCCCAGCCGCGGACCCCGGCCGAGGCGACCTCGAACCGCTGCGCGTCGAGACGGTCGCGGAACAGGATCTCCATCATCGGCGATCGGCAGATGTTCGCCGTGCAGATCGCGAGGATCGTGAATCGCTTCACGGCGCTCTGCTGCCCAGCGCCGGGCGGACATGCAAACCGGCCTCGGGGTCGACGATGAGTTCCTGGGCGGCCGCCACGCCGTCGGCGAGCAGCGACGCCGACGGATCGGTGTTGCGCTTGACCATCGCCAGCGCGACTGGACCGAGCTCGTGGTGGCGGGCCGAGGATCCGACCGCGCCCACCACACTGGCGTCCAATGTCACATCGGAGCCGTGGGCCGGCAGGTGGTCGACCGATCCGTCGAGGTGCAGCAGGACGAGGCGGCGCGGCGGACGTCCGAGCGTGTGCACCCGGGCCACCGTCTCCTGGCCGCGGTAGCAGCCCTTCTCGAGGTGGACGGCCCGCCCGAGCAGGCCGGCCTCGTTGGGGATCGTGCGGTCGTCGGTGTCGACGCCGACGCGGCAGATGCCGTCCGCGATGCGCAGCGCCTCCCACGCCCAGGCGCCCACGGGTGTGCCGAGCTCGCCGGGAAGGCCGGCCAGCGACTCGCGCGGGCACAGCGACCATCGGTGCCCGCTCGTGCCCACGACGGCGAGGTCGGTGACCGAGCTGACCTCCACCCGGGTCATGAAGCGCATGCTGTCGAGGAAGGCGACGAGTGCGGGTCCGGCACCGGGCTCGGTGTGGGCCAGGAACGTCTCGCCGTCGTCAATGCCGGCGAAGCCGTGCTCGATGCGGCCCTGCGGCGACAACAGGAGCAGTTCGGTGGGCTCGCCGGGCGGCAGGTGCTCGACGTGCTGGGTGGTGAGCGCGTGCAGCCAGGTGAGCCGGTCGGGGCCGGTGATGCTGATGACGTCGCGGTGCGACAGGTCGACGAACCCTTCACCGGCGAGGAGCGTCCGTTGCTCGCCCGCGATGGTGCCGTAGTGGGCGGCCACGCCGGCGTCGGGTGGGTCGGCCTCGACCGCTCCGTCGAGATCGAGCAGGGGGCTCCGATAGGTCTCAGACACGGGCCAGCCTCCCCCACAGGTGCGACTGCAGCTCCTGACCCTGGGCGGCCATGTCGAAGGCGTACATCAGGTCGCCCTCCACCAGTCCGTACATGCGCTGGCCGGCCGTGTACTCCTTGGCGGTCACGGTGCGGGCGACCACATCGGTGGAGAGGGTGATCCGGGGACCGTCGGTCGTGCCGTACCAGATCTCGGCGTATCCGGTCGGATGGGCGAGCACCAGCTCGATGGAGCCCCCATCCTCACCGGCAGAGCCGGACGGTCGGAGGAAGCCGGTCTCGAGGGCGCCGGGTCGGATGCGCTCGCCTGCGTCGTCGACGATCCAGGTGCGGCTGAAGTAGTGCAGGAAGGGTCGGCCGTCGTGGGCGAAGACGACCTCCTGCTCGTAGGCGAACGGGTCGATCGTGGGGTAGTCGCCACGACCGTTGCCGTGCCACGTGCCGAGCAGCCACGCCGTCCCCGCGAGGTCGGTGTGGAGATCGGTCGGGATCTCGAACGCCATGGTCCCCAGCCTATCGAGAGGGCCATCGTCCGCTGTCCCTACGCTGGGCGGATGAGAGCCGTAGTCCAACGCGTCACCCGGGCGAGCGTGACGGCGGATGGCGAGGCCAGCGGCGAGATCGGCGCAGGACTCGTCGTGCTCCTCGGGATCACCCATGACGACACGGCCGAGACGGCACGGCGTCTGGCCGCCAAGGTGCACACGCTGCGGATCCTCCGCGACGAGCAGTCGGTCTCGGAGACCGGAGGCGGCGTGCTCGTCGTCAGCCAGTTCACGCTGTACGGCGACGCTCGCAAGGGCCGTCGCCCGACCTGGAACGCGGCGGCTCCGGGCGACATCGCGGAACCGATCTACGACGTGTTCTGCGCCACGCTGCGCGATCTCGGCGTCACCGTCGTCGAGGGCATCTTCGGTGCGCACATGGAGATCGCGCTCACCAACGACGGCCCGACGACGCTCGTGCTCGACTTCTGAAGGAATCCTCAGGTTGGCAGACTAGGTTGCTGCGGGCACCATGGACGGATTGTGTGCCTTCAGCGGCCCCCTGAACACGAACACCACCGCGACGACACCTGAGAACGGAGCACGATGCCCAGACGCGACCTCGGCCGGCGTTACCGCGATGCCGGCAAGCGCCGCGCCGGTGGCATGCCGTTCCACCGTCGTCACCGCAAGCTCCTCGTCGGCCTGCTCAGCTTCGTGCTGCTCATCGTGGGCGCCGGCGCGTCGTACGCCTACCTGCTGAACTCCAAGTTCGGCGACATCGCCAAGGTCAAGACCAGCGAGCTCAAGGATCGGCCCGACCCCGACAAGGGAAAGGCGCTCAACATCATGCTGCTGGGATCCGACAAGGGAAAGGCGATCCCGGGCGTCCCCGCCGACACCACCCTCGCGGAGGATGCCCGTGCCACGAAGTGGCCGAGCGGCAAGTACCGCAGCGACACCCTGATGATGGTGCACATCTCGGCGAACCGGAAGCACGTCTACCTCGTCTCGATCCCCCGCGACACCGCCGCGATGCTCTACGACTCCACGGGCGCGCCCACGAGCCAGCAGAAGATCAACGCCGCCTTCTCCTTCTACGGGCCGAACGGCACGATCTCGACGGTCGAGCACCTCACGAACGTCCGGATGAAGCACCTCGCGATCATCGACTGGGCCGGGTTCAAGGACCTCTCCCGCGCCGTGGGAGGTGTCCCCGTCTACATCCCGAAGGCGTTCTTCGACCCGAGCCAGAAGATCCAGTGGAACGCCGGCAAGCAGACCTTGCAGGGCAAAAAGGCGCTCGCCTACGTCCGCACCCGGTACGGCCTGCAGAACGGCGACTTCGACCGCATCGCCCGCCAGCAGAACTTCCTGCGCGCGATGATGAAGAAGATGCTCGCCAAGGGCACCACGCGCAACCCGCTCAAGCTCACTCGTACGGTGTCGGCGCTGACACAGAACCTCACCGTCGATGAAGAATGGAACTCCGGCGACATGCGGGCCCTCGCACTGTCGTTGCGGGGCACCAAGGCCAAGGACGTGTCGTTCCTCACCGTCCCCGTGGCCGGCACCGAGACGGTGGCGGGCCTCGGCAGCATCGTGCGACTCGACCAGGTCAAGGCGCGCGAGCTCTTCAGGGCCATGAAGAGAGACAAGATGGGCACCTACATCAAGAAATACCCGGACCAGGTGCTCAAGTCCGACAAGGAGATCAGCTAGCCGCAGGCGCTCCGCGCGGCGGAGTCCTCGCTGGGCGCGATTCCGGGTGTAGTGCGCAGCTCCGGATCTCCGGGGCTGGCGGCCGGAGTCTTCATGGTCGTCACGATGACCGAGCTCTCGCCCGGTGGCAGCTCTCTCACCACGTTGGTCACGGGTCGGCCCCGGAACTCGGATGCGCCGATCGGTGCCCGTTGACCGTCCACGGTCATCGAGGTGATTTCCCCTCTCCGAGGTCCGAAGATTTTCACGCCGAGCGCCATGTTGCCGGGCATCACGAAACGACCGCGGCCGGCGATGGACGGGGGCAGCGCCCGCGCGTTCGATGGTGCGTTCGACACGAGAGTGGTCGTGGTGCGCAGCTCCTGAGCACCACCCTCCAGACACCGCACCGACCGGAGCGTTGTCTTCATGCCGAGGTAGTACTCCATCTTCGTGGCTCCGTGGTCGTTGACGTAGATGCCGACTTGTGGGCGTCCCGTGCCGGTGTCCAGAGCCCCGGAGACGCCACTGGTCTGGATGCGCTTCTGCTCGGTTGCGTCGCGTGACCACAGCATCAGGCGTCGCTCGGTCACACCTCGGACGAGCGCTCGGATGACCCTGACCGAGTCGCCGGTGCCCGCCACCGTCGCGTCGAAGATGCGGCGGGCGGCGGCCTCGAACCGATCGTCCTGCTTGTTGATGTCCGTTGGGTACTTCACATAGATCGCGTTGAGAAGCGTCGACACGGCGTTGTTGATATTGATAGTGAAGCCGTCACCGATGTCGACCGCACCAAGGCCGCCGAGCATGTACGCCATCCCCACCGGGTCGATGGCCACCACGCCGTCGTACTTCTCCTTCCAGCGCTTGCCAACCACCGCCGCTGCCAGCTCAGCCGCCCGCGGAAAGTCCGGTTGCATGGCCGTGTTGCGCAGGTCCGTGGCGATGGAGCTCTGGAACGCGGCACGCTCGTCCTTGGTCAGCCTGATCGCTGGCTTGCGAAGCGGCCGGATGTCTTGGCTCCCGCCCTGCTCGCCCATCTTGAGCTTGCCGCCCTTTGCGGTGATGACCGCGACGGAACCCGGCATGCCGGCCAGCGAGCGCACCTCCGCGTTGTTCATGATCAAGAGCAGGTACGAACGCTTCCTCCCGTCGCCGGCCAGCATGCCAGGCATCAGCCTGGCGGCGTCGTCGGCCGCAGAGGCGGCAACGGCAGTGCTGTTGAACCGATCTTGGAGTTGCCTCATCGGCTCGCGCAACGGCCCGATGAGGCCGTCGACGTCGAACGCGCCGACGTCCCGGTTCGCCTGGGTGAGGACCTTGTCGGCCGTCACCATCACCGGTGCGGCGTCGGCGACTGCCGCGAGATCGATTCGTCCGTCCTTCGGACGGTACGTCTCCAGGCGCACCTTGTCGGCGACGTCGACGACACCCGGGAGCACCTGGTCGACGACCTGGTCGATCTCGCGAGCCACGGTCCTCACAGCGTCCACATTGCGACCAAGGATCGGCACCCGGGCCCCGAACCACCAAAGTGGCCCGTCGGTGCTGTTGTGGGCGCGAGACGTGGACTCATCGAGCAGCGTCAAGGATCGGCGGGCTGCATCGACGTCACCCTCGACGATGTTGTCCTGCAGGATGCCGGCGCGGTCGTCGGCCTCCTGGAGGGCGGTGTACGCCCGAAACGCTTCCCACGTGAAGAGCAAGCCGGCCAGCACCACGGGGATGCCGATGATCGCCAGCGCGCGTTGGCGCGGGTTGGCCCAGATGTCTTCGAGCCGGCGGCGCATCCCTCGGGATCGCTGGCCGCGACTGCGTGACGGCATCAACTCTCCTGGCGGGGGCGGTGTGAAAGGCCCGTTCCCGCTCCCGGAAGGGCGCGGGAACGGTGCAAGGCGAAGGTCAGATCAGATCAGGCATCGCGCCGACGTGAGGCCACGACGACACCGCCGCCGACCAGGACCAACATCAGGCCGATGATCAACCAGGCGAGACGCTCGCCGCCGGTGTTCGGAAGGATTCCGCCACCGTCGCCGTTCCCGTCGCCATCGCCATCGCCATCGCCATCGTCGTCATCGCCGTCGGAAGGCCGCAAGAAGATCGAGCCAGTGCACTCCGCCGTCTGCCCGTCCTGAGTCACGGTCGCCGTCACGATGGTCTGTGTCGTCTCGTCCACCTCGTCGGTGTCGAACGTCGCGGAGACCGGGTTGCCTGAACGGTTGGCGGTCTGACCGTCGTACTCGAGCGTCCAGCTGGACGAGACGTCCGGGTTTGCTGTCGCGGTGACGGTGACGTCTTCGCCTCCGGTGACCACGTGGTCGCTCACCGAGCACGTCAGACCCTGATAACCCTGCGCGGACGCGGGCACAGGCGCCAAGATTGCGAGCGTCGAGATGACCGCTGCCGCCAGTGTCAAGCGAAGTGTCTTCATGCTTTGTGTCTCCAAGCTGCGAGAGATGCTCGATTGAGCATCGCGGACCCACCGGTTTGGCCAGCCCGTGAGCAAGAGAGTACAGCCTCGCGGGCCAACCGACTCGTCAATACATGGAAGCCAACGAATGTTTTGCGCAAGTGTTACGCGCCAGGGTCCCCTTCTGACGCCGATTTCTGCCGCTCTCGATGCGCTCGCTCGAGGTTCTTGCGGAGTTTCCGCCACACCAGTGGCGCACCGACGAGGCCGATCACCGCTGCTATGGCGATCCCCCATGGGGGCACCTTCAGCATGCTCAGACCGGTCAGGAACAGCACCAGGACGATGCCGCGACGCACGATCGACTGCGAGACCCGGTTGGCCGCGCGAGCCCCGAGGAAGGTGCCCGGGGTGCCGCCTACGACCAGGGGAATGAGCACAGACCAGTCGACGCCGGTGACGAGGACGTGGCTGAAGGCCGCAGCCGTGACGAGCGGAACCGCCTGCACGAGGTCGGTACCGACGAGTCGCACGCCGGCCAGCGTCGGGTACAACACGAGCAGGACGACCATGATCACGCTGCCCGACCCGACGGAGGTGATTCCCACCAAGAGCCCCCCGAAGGCGCCGACCAGGAGTGTCGGCAGAGGGCGCACCGTCGGTTCGGCGTTCCAGACGGCCTGGCCGGACGCCTTGCGGCGCATCTCGACGTACACGCGCAAGGCATAGGTGCAGGCGGCGATCAGCAGGGTGACACCGATGGCGGCCTTGAGGAAGGCGTCACGGTCGTCGTCGCCGCCGACGGCTCTGACGATGAACGCGCCGGCGAACGCGGTGGGTACCGAGCCCGCGATCAGCCAGGTCGCGATGCCGCGATGCGGCGACCCCTCCCGCCAATGCACGGCTGCACCTGTTGACTTGTTGACTGCCGCCGCCACCAGGTCATTCGCCACCGCGGACGTCGGGGGGACGCCGAGAAAGATCAGCGCCGGCGTCATGAGGGCACCGCCGCCCATCCCGGTGAGACCGATGACGATGCCGATACCGAAGCTGGTGACCAGCAGTGCGATGACGTCGGCGGTCACGTGGCACCCAGGGACACGGCGCTGCGCTGGTCGGACGGCAGCCAGCCGCGACCGACGAGGTACAACAGGATCTCGTCGAGGACGTCATCGACCGTGCGATCGGTGGTGTCGAAGACGAGGTCGGCGTCGGCGGGGTCCTCGTACGGCGACGAGATGCCCGTGAAGTGCTCGATCTCGCCACGCCGCGCCTTCGCGTACAGACCCTTGCGGTCTCGACGCTCGCACTCCTCGATCGGCGTGGCCACGTGGATCAGCACGAACGCTGCGCCGACGTCGTCGGCCATGGCGCGGGCGGCCTTGCGCGTGCGGTCGAACGGGGCGATGGGGCTGCAGATGGCCAGGCCGCCGTGGCGGGCGATCTCGGCGGCGACCCAGCCGATGCGCTCGATGTTCGTCTCGCGGTCCTCCCGCGAGAACGTCAGACCTTGGGACAGGTTGCGGCGAACGATGTCGCCGTCGAGCAGCGAGACCGAACGGCCACCGGTCTCGACCAGGCGGTGGCTGAGCGCCTGGGCCAGCGTCGACTTGCCGCTGCCGGACAGGCCGGTGAAGAACACGACGATGCCCTGCTCGAGCCCGAGCGGACGGTCGTCGGCGACGACGGCCTCGATGGTCTCGCTCATGGGGCCCTCGCCGACCGGCCAGTGGATCTTCTCGCCGGGGGCGTAGGCAGCCACCACCTGGCGGCGGAACGCGAGGTCATTCGGCTCGCTCTGCCGCGCGGCGGCGGGTACGGCGATGACGAGGGCGTCGTGGAAGTGGGAGGCGGCCGCGATCGTGGCCCTGACGAGCCCGGGAGCCGAAATGCCACGCGGCGAGCCGGCCCCGGCGAGCACGACCAGGAGGATCGGATGATCGCCGAACTCGCGGTCCATGGCGTCGATGTCCTTCTCCGTGAGCGGGGCGTCGACCGGCACGGTGACCGTGGACGACGGGAGCCGGGTACGGGAGTCCGACGGGGTGACGTACCGGTTGCCGAACGCTCGCCGGACGCTGCCCGGCAGCGCGCGGACCTCACCGACGATGCCAGTCAGTCCGGCTTCCGCGGCGTAGGTGCCGTCGATCGAGACGACCGCCAGCGGTACGCCCTCGGGATCGGTGATCTCCAGCCCACCGCGCTCCCGAGCCCACTCCACGAGCTGGTCTGGAACGGCCAGCGTGACGTCGCCGCCGGCGCCCTCGAAGCCCTCCAACGGACTCAGCACGCCCATCCGCAAGAGTTCGACGTCGTCGAGCTCGCGCGGCGTCGGCGTGTACTGCGGGTGTGAAGGTTCGTTCGGCGGCACGGCCACATTGTGCCACTGGTCGGTCAAACTAGAACAGGTTCTAGTAATCTAACCCTGACCGCGGTTCCCACGACAGAAGGACGAGGTGGCACGCTAGTGCGCATGCAGACGTACGCCGACTACCGCCTGAGCCAGCTGGACGAGCTCGAGTCAGAGTCGATCCACATCTTCCGTGAGGTCGCCGCCGAGCTCGAGCGTCCGGTACTGATGTTCTCCGGCGGCAAGGACTCCATCGTGATGATGCGCCTGGCCGAGAAGGCGTTCTACCCGGCGAAGCTGCCGTTTCCGGTTCTCCAGGTCGACACCGGGTACGACTTCCCCGAAGTCCTTCAGACCCGCGACGAGTGGGTCGACCGCCTCGGCGTCCGCCTCATCGTGGCCTCGGTGGAGCAGGCGATCGCCGATGGCGTCGTCGTCGACGACGGCAAGACCTCGCGCAACCGCCTGCAGATCGGCACGCTGCTGCACGCGATCGAGGAAGGCGGCTTCACCGCGGCGTTCGGCGGCGGCCGCCGCGACGAGGAGAAGGCCCGCGCCAAGGAGCGCGTCTACTCCCACCGCGACGAGTTCGGGCAGTGGGACCCCAAGAACCAGCGGCCGGAGCTGTGGAGCCTCTACAACGGCAAGCTCCACGCCGGCGAGCACATGCGGATCTTCCCGCTGTCGAACTGGACCGAGCTCGACATCTGGCACTACATCGGCCAGGAGGAGATCGCCATCCCGTCCATCTACTTCGCCCACCAGCGGCGGGTGTTCGAGCGTGACGGCATGCTCCTCTCCGAGAGCGAGCACAACCCGTGCCGTGACGGCGAGACCGCCTCCGAGCGAGAGGTCAGGTTCCGCACCGTCGGCGACCTGACGCTGACCGGATGCGTCGAGAGCTCCGCCTCCACCGTGGACGAGATCATCGACGAGATCTCCGTCGCGAGGCTCACCGAGCGCGGAGCGACGCGCGGCGACGACCGCTTCTCCGAGGCCGCCATGGAAGACCGCAAGAAGGAAGGCTACTTCTGATGACGCCCCGGGAATCTGACTCTGTGGAGAGGCCGCAGATGGACCTGCTTCGCTTCGCGACGGCCGGTTCGGTCGACGACGGCAAGTCGACGCTCATCGGGCGCCTGCTGCTCGACTCCAAGGCGATCTTCGAGGACCAGCTCGAGTCGGTGGAGGCCACGAGCCTGGAACGCGGCTACGACTACACCGATCTCGCCCTCCTCACCGACGGCCTGCGCTCCGAGCGCGAGCAGGGCATCACCATCGACGTCGCGTACCGCTACTTCGCCACCCCGAAGCGCAAGTTCATCATCGCCGACACCCCCGGCCACATTCAGTACACGCGCAACATGGTCACGGGAGCGTCCACGGCGAACCTCGGTCTCGTCCTCGTGGACGCCCGCAACGGGCTCACCGAGCAGTCCCGCCGGCACGCCGTCATCCTGTCACTGCTGCGGGTGCCGCACATCGTGCTCGCCATCAACAAGATGGACCTCGTCGACTTCGACCAGGCGGTCTTCGACCGGATCGAGCGCGAGTTCACCTCCTTCGCCACCAAGCTGTCGATCCCCGACCTCGAGGTCATCCCCATCTCGGCGCTGCAGGGCGACAACGTCGTCACCCGCTCCACCAACATGCCGTGGTACGAGGGCTCGTCGCTCATGCACCACCTCGAGCACGTGCACGTGGCCTCCGATCGCGACCTGATCGACACCCGCTTCCCGGTGCAGTACGTGGTGCGCCCCAAGTCCGACGACTTCCACGACTACCGCGGCTACGCCGGGCGTGTGGCTGGCGGAGTGCTCAAGTCCGGCGACGAGGTCGTGGTGCTGCCGAGCGGCATGCCCACCCGAATCGCGGCCATCGACGTCTTCGGCACCGAGGTGCCGGAGGCCTTTCCGCCGATGTCGGTCACCGTGCGCCTCGAGGACGACGTCGACGTCTCGCGCGGCGACATGATCTGTCGCCAGCACAATGCCCCGACACCGACACAAGACGTCGACGCGATGGTGTGCTGGATGTCGCCGCAGCCGCTCCAACCAAAGCAGAAGCTCGCCATCAAGCACACGACACGCACGGCCCGGGCCATGGTCAAGGACATCCAGTACCGTCTCGACGTCAACACGCTGCACCGCGACCAGGACACCCAGGAGCTCGCGCTGAACGAGATCGGGCGCGTGCAGCTTCGCACCACCGCACCGCTGCTCACCGACCCTTACTCGAAGAACCGCACCACGGGATCGTTCATCCTCGTGGACGAGGCCACCGGCGCCACAGTCGGCGCCGGCATGGTGAACGGCTGACCACTACTCCTTCGGCGGGAACTTCCAGGTGTCGCCGTCGTCGGTGCTCAGTCGCGCGCCACCCGGTCCCGCGGCCACCAGACCCTTCGCGGTGTCGGTGAGCCAGGGGACCGCGTACGCCTTGATGATGCATCCGCGCGGAGTCCAGGTGAGGCCGCCGTTCCCGGTGGAGTAGATGCGCGACTTGCAGTCACTGTCCGCGACCAAGGCGTAGCCGATCTGGGCACCGGTGAACACCACCGCCGACACGTCCCTGAGCTTGCCGACCGTGGTCCACGTCTGGCCGCCGTCGCTGGTGCTGCGGATCGCGGCGCCCGCACAGAACACCTTGGCGATCTTCTTCGAGACCGGGGCGAGCTGGGCGACACCCCTGGTGCAGCCTGCATCCGTCGGGGCGGTCGGCGAGACGACCCAGCCGCTCTTGGGGTCGATGTACCACTCGGTCAGCGGCCCGGGTTCCTGCTTCCACGTGCCACCGCCGTCCGTCGTCGAGTAGCGGTGGATCTTGCACTCGGAGTCGGCGGCCCCGACGCTCATCGTGATCTGCGACGAGGCCTCGACGAAGACGATGGCTCGCACGGTCGGCGACAAGGCGCTGATGCCGGTGCCGTCGTCGATCTGCGGCACCCGGATCCGGTGAAAGGAGGTGGCCAGGTCGTCGGAGAGCTCGAGCTTCGGTCCGCCTGCGGCGGCACAACTGCCCGCAACGACGCGCGCGATGAGATCACCCTTGCCGGCCGTGATGCTCGCGGGGCCGACCGGGTCCGCACCTGCCGAGTCGATGTCGCCGCTGGCCCCGGCCGACGGACGGTTCGACGGAGCGGCTTCATGGTCGACGCGCGTCAGCAGCACGACGACGACGGCGGCGATGGCCAGGACGAACAAGGTCACCGCTGCAGCCTGCACGCGCTGCTTCCACACATTTCCTCCCTCGAGCCTCGGTCATCGTATCGACCGCGGGGAAGACGCAGCAGGCCCCCGCACTCGGGGGTGCGGGGGCCCTGCTCGTGTAGGTCAGGCGCTGACGGCAACCTGCTCGATGTCGATCTCGACGTCGGCCACCACGCCGATCGCCGCGACGACCGGCCGGTCCACGGACGTCGCACGCGGCGCGAGTGTGCGCAGGGTCCAGGAGCCGGGACCGGCGAAGAACCGGAACTGGCCGGTGGCCGACACCGGGACCTCAGCGGTGAACTCACCGGTGCGGTCGAGGAGCCGGACGTACGCCGTGCTCACCGGCTCGCCGTCGCGGGTGACGACACCCTGGATGACGGCCTCACGTTCGACGTCCACGCCCTCGAGGCTCGGTCCGCCCTTTTTCGCTCCGCACATGTCAGGCCTCTCCTGGCTGGTCGCCGATCGCGACGGGCACGCCGCGCAATGAGCCGTACTCGGTCCACGACCCGTCGTAGTTCTTGACGTTCGGGTGGCCGAGGATCTCGTGGAGCACGAACCACGTGTGCGAGCTGCGCTCGCCGATGCGGCAGTACGCGATGGAGTCCTTGCCGTCGTCGTAGCCCACCTCGGAGTAGAGCTCACGGAGCTCGTCGTCGTCGCGGAACGTGCCGTCGTCGTTGGCCGCCTTGCTCCACGGGACGTTTCCGGCCGTGGGGATGTGGCCCGCGATCTGGGCCTGCTCCTGAGGCAGGTGGGCGGGAGCGAGCAGCCGGCCGGCGTACTCGTCGGGGCTCCGGACGTCGATGAGGTTCTTGACGCCGATCGCCTCGACGACCTCGTCGCGGAACGCCCGGATGGCCTCGTTGGGTGCTTTGGCGACGTAAGTAGAAGGTGTGCGATCGGGAACTTCATCCGTCAACTCGCGCGAATCCAACTCCCACTTCTTGCGGCCGCCGTCGAGGAGCCGCAGGTCGTCATGACCGTAGTAGCTGAGGAACCAGTACGCGTAGGCGGCGAACCAGTTGTTGTTGCCGCCGTAGAAGACGATCGTGTCGTCGTTGCCGACGCCTCGCTCCGATAGCAGCTGCTCGAGCCGCTCCTTGCTGATGAAGTCGTGCCGCAGGCCGTCCTTCAGGTCCTTGGTCCAGTCGATCTTGATCGCGTTGCGGATGTGGCCCTTGTCGTAGGCCTCGGTGTCCTCGTCGACTTCGATGAGGACGACGTTCGGGTCGTTCAGGTGCTCCTCGACCCAGTCTGCGGTGACGAGCGCGGTGTCGCGACTCATGCTTCCTCCGTTTCGTCGTGGTCAGGGCCACGAGTGGTGGTGGTGTGGATGGTGTCCTTCAGGCCTGGACCGGACGAAGCCGGTGCCAGACCAGGTACTCGTCGCATCCGATGGATGCGTTGGTCGTCGATGCTGCAGCCACGTGCACCGTGCGTGGGTCCACCTGGGTGGAACGGGCCATGGCTTGCTCCTGCGCTGGTCCCGTCGACAGGACGGGTTCGGACGGTGCGGACGTGGGTGTCAGCGCATTCGACACAGCGCGGAACGCGTGCGGCAGTTGTCGACCGCCAGGCGTCGCGTCAGGTGTGTCGTCTCGAACATGGATCCAGAGTACGGGCGCTCACCTCGGGAGTCAGGCTCAGATTCCGTATCGTGAGACTGCGTCTCGTTATGCGAGACACACTAGAAGCCGGCGGTCACGAGCTGACCACCGAGATAGACGATCGGCCCCGCCATCGCGACGGCCATTGCGCCCGGGAAGCCCCAGCCGGCCGAGGCGTGCACTCGTCCCTGTGACCACGCCCGGGCGAGCACCTGGCCGAGGATCGCGAACAGTGCCGTGCCGGAGCCGACCGCCACGCCGAACACCCAGGTGGGAATCCCGTCGACCACGACCGCCGCAGCCGCGGAGGAGACCGCACCGACGGTGATCGCCACGGCCGCGCACACGTAGCGGTCGATCGGGATCATCCAGACGAGCAGGGACGCGGCCAGACCGACTGCCGCGATCGTCACGACATCGGGACCGGATGCGGCTCGGGCGGCACCGATCCAGGCCGACGCCAATGAGGCGAACAGCGCCAGCGAGATGGCCGACGACGTCGACAGCACGAGCTCACGCCGGTCGTCGCGGCGGAGCATCTGCGCGACCAGCGCGACGAACACCCCCACGGCGACACCCGGCAAGATCCCCGCCATCACCCCGGTGGAAATGAGACCGTCCTGACCCACGGAGCTGCCGTCGGCGCCCAGCAGCAGGCTGGGCCGGAGCGCGACGATGCACGAGACGAGGCCGGCGCTCATGGTCGCGGCCGCTCGAGGCGTCGGAATCGAGCGTCCGCGGACGTCCGCGGGAGCCGGCGCCGAGGCGAGCAGACCCTGCACCACGACGATCACGGCCGCCACGAGGATCAGGACGCCCGTCTGGACCGCCAACGTCAGAACGGCGGCGAGGACGACGGAGAGCGCCGAGGCTCCGATGCGCGACACCCACGCATGATGTCAGGTAGAGCCTGGGTTCGACCTGTCAGCCGCCCGCGAAGGGAGGGAGCAGCTCCACCGTGTCACCGGGCGACAACGTCACCTCGGACGGGTCGCGGGCGCCCACCGGTACCGACCCGATCAGCGTCGAGCAGATGGCGAGGACGTCGGCGAAACGGTCGCTCTCCCGGTGTCGGCGCAGGATCTCGTGCTGGAGGTCGGCGAGCGTGCGGGCGTCGACCTGCTCCTCGGCGACACCCGCGGCGGACCGCACGGCAGCCCAGTAACGGACCGTGACGACGTTGGCCCGGTCGTCACCGTGTGGAGATCTGCCTGACACATCGCGTATTCTGGTGCATGCGACGAGGCCACGGCGAGGAGCCCTGGCCTTTTCCTGTAGGACCTGGAGGTTCCTGTGTCCCACCTGTTGCTGCTCACCAAGAGCACGCAGTCCTCGGTCGAGGTGCTGCCTGCCCTGGCCCTGCTCCCCCACCACGTCAAGGTCCTGCCCGCCGAGGCCAGCGCGCTCATCGACGCACCGCCGTCCGACGCCGTGCTGGTGGACGGCCGGCACGACCTCGCCCAGGTGCGCAGCCTCACCCGCGTGATCCGCACCACCGGCATCGAGTGCCCGCTGCTCCTGGTGCTCACCGAGGGCGGCCTGGCCGTCGCCGCCGCCGACTGGGGCATGGACGACGTCATCATCACCACGGCCGGCCCGGCCGAGCTGGAGGCCCGCCTGCGGCTCGCGATCGGCCGCGTGGCCGCCGCGATCCAGGGTGACGGCGAGAGCCACCTCATCTCCTCCAGCGGACTCGTGGTCGACGACGCCACCTACACGGCCAAGCTCGAGAACCGCGTCCTCGACCTCACGTTCAAGGAGTTCGAGCTGCTGAAGTTCCTCGCCCAGCATCCCGGACGGGTGTTCACGCGTCAGCAGCTGCTCCAAGAGGTGTGGGGCTACGACTACTTCGGCGGCACCCGCACGGTCGACGTTCACGTACGACGGCTGCGCGCCAAGCTCGGTGCCGAGCACGAGACCTTGATCGGCACCGTGCGCAACGTGGGCTACCGCTTCGTGGCCACCGCGGCGGAGCCTGCCGAGAGGGCGAGCACCGGCGAGGGCGCCGACGCGATGGGAGCGGAGGCCGAGGCCGAAGCCCCCAGCGGCGGATGAGCCGGCCCTCGGTCCGCGAGCTGCTCGACGCCGTCCTCGACCCGGACTCGTTCACGTCGTGGGACGTGCCCATCGACATCGATGCCCATCCCGCCGACTACCAGACGAGCCTGCGTGCCGCGGCCGAGCGGGCCGGCACCGACGAGTCGATCATCACCGGACGCGGACAGGTCCGCGGACGTCCCATTGCCGTCATCGCGAACGAGTTCGGCTTCCTGGCCGGCTCGATCGGGCAAGCAGCGGCAGGCCGCATCGTCTCGGCCGTCCGGAGGGCGACCAGCGAGGGCATCCCCGTGGTCGCCTCCACCGCGTCCGGCGGAACCCGGATGCAGGAGGGCACCGCGGCCTTCGTGAAGATGATCGACATCTCCCGGGCGATCATGGACCACAAAGCGGCCGGGCTGCCGTACCTCGTGCACCTGCGCCACCCGACCACGGGCGGGGTGTTCGCGTCGTGGGGATCGCTCGGACACATCACGGTGGCCGAGCCCGGTGCCCTGATCGGGTTCCTCGGCCCGAAGGTGTTCGAGCTGCTCGAGAACCGGCCGTTTCCGCCCGGCATCCAGGTGAGCGAGAACCTCGCCAACCGCGGCATCATCGACGCCGTCGTGCTCGCCGAGGAGCTGCCATCCGTCCTCGACCGTGCGCTCGGCCTGCTCATTGACCCGCCGACGGAGTCGACGCGCGAGCGTCGCGCCGGCGAGGTCACCCGGCGCCGGACGCCGTGGGAGTCGATCGAGATCACCCGTGCCGCCGAGCGCCCCGGCGTGCGCGAGGTGCTCCGCTACGGAAGCGACGCCACCGTGCGGCTGCAGGGCACCGACGAGGGCGAACGCGACACCGCGATGATCGTGGCCTTCGCGCGACTCGACGGCGTCCCCTGTGTCGTCGTCGGACAGGACCGAGCCACCCAGACGAAGGCCACTCCGATGGGGCCCGGCGCCCTGCGCGAGGCACGCCGAGGCATGAGGCTCGCGAACGAGCTGGGCCTCCCACTCGTCTCGTTCATCGACACCCCCGGCGCCGACCTCTCGCCCGAGGCCGAGCAGGGCGCGGTGGCCGGTGAGATCGCCCGCTGCATCGGCACGATGGCCACCATGTCCGTGCCCACCGTGTCCGTGCTGCTGGGACAGGGCTGTGGTGGTGGCGCCCTGGCCCTGCTGCCCGCCGATGTCGTGGTGGCGGCCGAGAACGCCTGGCTGTCGCCACTGCCGCCCGAAGGTGCGAGCGCCATCGTGCACGGCGACGTCGACCATGCTGCCGAGATGGCCGAGCAGCAAGGGATCACCGCACTCGACCTGCTCGAGGGCGGCACCGTGCACCACCTCGTGCCCGAACCCGACGACGACAGCCCGGAGATGTTCGCCCGCGCGATGGCCGCCGAGATCTCGACCCGATTGAGAGATCTGGCATGACGCTGCTCGGACTCGCCGCCCGCGCCCTCGCCGTCGATGGTGTCGACCCGCTCAACGAGGCCAGCCACCTCGCCCTCGAGGCCGGGGATGCCGGTCGCGTGCACATGGTGGTGAAGGAGGGCACGGTCGTCGTCGGCGCCGCCTTCGCGCCGGGCCTGACGCCCGTGGAGGTCGTCGTCGACCCCGATCACCGGCGGCAGGGTCACGGCACCTCGCTCGTGACCCAGCTGCTCGCCGCCGGCGAGAGCCGGTTCTGGGCGCACGGCGACCTGCCCGCCGCGCAGGCGCTGGCCGCGTCCAAGCACCTCCTGCCGGAGCGCACGGTGCTCGTGCTGAGGCTCGAGATGGATGCCCCACCCGAGCCTGAGCGGGTACCTGACGGTGTGACGCTCCGCGTCTTCGAAGCTAACGACGCCGATGCGATCGTGCGGGTCAACGGGCGGGCGTTCGCCTCACACCCGGAGCAAGGTGCGATGGATCGGGCCGACTTCGAGAGACGGGCCGGCAGCGACTGGTTCGACCCGGACGGGGTGTTCGTCGCGGTGCGGGACGGCACGGTGGTCGGCTTCCACTGGACCAAGGTCGAGGGCGACGTGGGCGAGGTCTACGTCGTCGGCGTCGACCCCGCTGAGCAGGGCAGCGGCCTCGGAACTGCCCTCACCGCGCGAGGAATCCGTCACCTGCACGCATCTGGCCTGAGAATTGTCGACCTCTACGTCGAGGGCGACAACGAGCGCGCCCTCGCGATGTACCGACGGCTCGGATTCACCGAGCACGCCCGCGACGTGCTCTACGCCGTCGACAGCCCGCGCTGAAGGGCCGCCGCGATGCGATCGATCGCGGCAGGTGCCGCGCGGCCGATACCGCCCATGTTCGTGAAGGCGTGGATCAGGCCTTCCTCGCAGCGGAACTCGACCGGAACCCCGGCCTCACGCAGACGATCGGCATAGGCCTTGCCCTCGTCGAGAAGCGGGTCGAAGCCTGCGGTGACGACGTGGGCCGGAGCCACTCCACTCAGGTCGCCCTGCAGGGGTGAGATGCGCGGGTCGGACAGATCCTCATTGCCGACGAGGTAGCTCTCGTCGGACAGGTCCATGCCGGCTCGGGAGAGATAGAACCCGTCCGCGAACGTATCGCGGCTCTTGGTCGGCTGGCCGAACTGCGTGACGGGGTAGATGAGCAACTGGAAGGCCGGTGCGACTGCGCCCTCACGCACGGCCAGCTGGGCCACGACCGCCGACAGGTTGCCGCCAGCGCTGTCGCCTCCGACGGCGATACGAGCAGGGTCGATGCCGATGCCTGCGGCGTGGGAGTTCACCCACGTCCAGGCGGCCCAGACGTCGTCGACGGCGGCGGGAAACGGGTGCTCCGGCGCAAGCCGGTAGTCGACGGCGATCACCCGCACCTGAGCCTTCTCCGTCAGCACCCGGCAGAAGGAGTCGTGGCTGTCGAGGTCGCCGTGCATGAAGCTGCCGCCGTGGATGAACATGAGGGCCGGCGATGGTGCGGAGATCTCCTGCGGCGTGTAGAACCGCAGGCCGATGGGACCGGCCGGACCGTCGATGCTGCGTTCGGTGACGGCTCCGATCGGATGCTTGCCGCCGACCAGGCGGGCCGAGGCGACGACCTGCCTCCGTGCCCTCGTGATCGGAAGTGTCTCGACGCGCGGGCCCTCGAGCGCCAGGAGCCGGAGCACCAGCTGCATCTCGACGTCGAGCGTCTTGCCGTCGATGACCAACGGCTTGCCGGCGAGACGCTGGAGGACCGGACGAGGCAGCGCAAAAAGTCCGCGGGCCACAGCCCTGCGTGCACCACTGACGACGTCGTCGATCACGGCCATGGCGCGACGGTAGCGCACCGACCGACCGACCCGACCGGCCCGTCCCGCCGTTCAGATCCCGTTCACCTTGACCTGCCAACCTCCCGCTGTGGACACTCCGGACATGGCTGTCGCCGAACCCGTCGAGGCACCGGCCTCACCCGACGAGTTCGACGTCGACCCGCCGTTCGACCCGGCAGAGGGAGCGCTTCCCAACGACCGCTTCCTTGACCGGGAGCTGTCATGGATCGCGTTCAACGCTCGCGTGCTGGAGCTCGCCGGAGACGCCGACGTCCCGCTGCTCGAGCGGGTGCGCTTCATGGGCATCTTCGCGAGCAACCTCGACGAGTTCTTCATGGTGCGCATCGCCGGCCTGAAGCGCCGCATCGCCGCCGGCGTGGCCGTGCCGTCCGCGAGCGGGCTCAACCCGCGCGACGTGCTCGCCCGCAGCCTCGCCGAGAGCCACCGGCTGCTGGTGCAGCACGCCGAGACGTTCACGACGGAGGTCGTGCCGGCGCTGGCATCCGAGGGCATCGCGTTGCTGCGCTGGTCGGACCTGGCCGACGATGAACGATCTCGGCTGAGCGAGATTTACCGCGAGCGAGTCTTCCCGGTGCTGACGCCGCTGGCCGTCGATCCGGCCCACCCATTCCCCTACATTTCCGGCTTGTCGCTGAACCTCGCCCTGGTGATGCGCAACCCCGAGACCGGCAAAGACCACTTCGCACGGGTGAAGGTGCCGCCGATCATCGACCGATGGATGGAGGCCGCACCGGGCCGGTTCGTGCCGCTCGAGGACGTCATCGCCGCGCACCTCGACCTGCTCTTCCCCGGCATGCAGGTGGTCGCCCACCACGCCTTCCGCGTCACCCGCAACGAGGATCTCGAGGTCGAGGAGGACGACGCCGAGAACCTGCTGAAGGCGTTGGAACAGGAGCTGCTGCGCCGGCGGTTCGGCCCGCCCGTGCGGCTGGAGGTCGAGGAGTCGATCGACCCTGGCGTGCTCGACCTGCTGGTCTCGGAGCTCGGCGTCAGCCACGACGAGGTGTTCCACCTACAGGGCCCGCTCGACCTGCGCAGCCTCGCCCAGGTGGCCGACATCGACCGCCCCGAGCTGCATTTCGAACCGTTCATCGCCGGCACGCACGAGCACCTCGCCGAGGTCGAGACGGCCAGCCCGGCCGACCTCTTCACCGCACTCCAGAAGCGCGACGTGCTGCTCCAGCACCCGTACGACTCGTTCGCCACGAGCGTGCAGCGGTTCATCGAGCAGGCCGCCGCCGACCCGCATGTGCTCGCCATCAAGCAGACGCTCTACCGCACATCCGGCGACTCGCCGATCATCGACTCCCTCGTCGACGCCGCTCGCGCCGGCAAGCAGGTGCTGGTGCTGGTGGAGATCAAGGCGAGGTTCGACGAGCAGGCGAACATCCGCTGGGCCCGCAAGCTCGAGCGCGCGGGCTGCCACGTCGTGTACGGACTGGTCGGACTCAAGACGCATTGCAAGCTCGCGCTCGTGGTGCGCGACGAGCCCGACGGTCTGCGTCGCTACGCCCACATCGGCACCGGCAACTACAACCCCAGGACGGCCCGCCTCTACGAGGACCTCGGCCTGCTGACCGCGGACCCCGACATCGCGTCCGACCTCACCGACCTGTTCAACAACCTGTCGGGGTTCGCGCAGCAGACGTCGTCATACCGGCGGCTCCTGGTCGCACCGGTCGGGCTGCGCAACGGACTGCTGGAGCGCATCGATCGAGAAATCGAGCACCAACGCAGCGGTCGGGGCGGCAAATTGCGCTTCAAGATCAACTCTCTCGTCGACGAGGGCATCATCGACAAGCTGTACGAGGCCTCCCAGGCCGGTGTGCGGGTCGATCTGGTCATCCGCGGCATCTGTTCTTTGCGACCGGGCGTGCCCGGGCTGAGCGAGAACATCCGGGTGCGATCCGTGCTCGGCCGCTTCCTGGAGCACAGCCGTGTCTACTGGTTCGCCGGCGGCGGCACGCCCGAGGCCTGGATCGGGTCCGCCGACCTGATGCACCGCAATCTCGACCGACGCGTCGAGGTGCTCGTCCGGATTCCGGCCGCCGAGCACGTCGCGGCGATCGGCGAGTTGCTTGCCCTGATGACCGACGACGACACGACCTCGTGGCACCTCGGACCCGACGCGCAGTGGATGCGACACCGGGGCGACATTGACGTGCAGACCGAGCTCATCAGCCGGGCCAAGCGACGCCGCTCCCGCTGAGCCGCCGAGTCAGCAGGACGCAAAGAGGACGGGACCGGTCCCCGTCATGAACACATCGGTGTCGGGGTCGTGCGCGAAGGCCAGCCGCACGGTCGACTCGTCGCCACCCGACGAGCTCAGGCGCAACGTGTCGTCGATCGACCCGCTGCGACCGACGAACGGACCCGCGGACAAGCGGGCGCGCACGCGGGCCTGCTCGGAGGCGACGACCGCGGACTCGAACGTCATCGCGAACACGAGTCGCTGGGCGGAGAAGCCCGAGCCGCCGCGCTCGAGGAGACCTCGTCCGCTGAACCGGTAGGAGTCCAGGCTCCCGGCACGCTCGACGGCGGTTCTCGCCTGTCGCTCCAGGTCGGCTGTGGGTGCGACCGCGGTCGTCCCGCACGCGAGCCTGCCGGCCTGCAGGATCACGCTGTCGCTCCCGACCAGAGCCTCGGCCGTGTCGGCCGCGGCTTGACGCCCGGCCAGGGACTGGGCCCGCCCGGCGATGACGTCCAGCACGCCGGGAATCGGGCCGCTCTGGTCACTCATCACGACCAAGCGCTGCCTCGGCACGAGGGCGACATGGGCGAGGACGCCCGGGATGTCCGCTTGGTCAGGGGCGCTCCAGAGCTGACCGTCCTGCCGGTACCCGGCGGCTTTCAGCTTCGCGCGGGTGTCTGCGAAGGAGACCGACCCGTCCAGCCGGGCGACGTCGGCCGAGCCGACACGGTCCTGTCCGAACACCTCCCAGTCGAAATCCGCAGGTGACCACCCCACCAGGTCGTGCATCCCCTCGACGTCGCGACCGATCACCGATCGCGTGGAGAGGTCGCGGGACTTGGCGACGTTCGCGAGCTCGGCCCGTTCCTCGCTGGTGTCGATGACGCCGAAGCCGAGGTGCTCGCGGATCCGTTCCCAGTGGGTGAAGCCGACGACGGTGGTGCTGGCCGGCAGCACGTCGAGCGCGGACGTCAGCGCGGGCCGCGTGTCGGGCCGCAGCGCAGCCGCCCACCAACCCCCGCCAACGGCAAGGGCAATCACGAGAATCGAGACCACGTAGACCCCAGGCTTGGCCGCCTTGAACCCCACGAGGCCACCTCTCCTTCACCGGCCGTACACCTGCACCATGGACAATACGAAGCATGGCACGTGAACAGTTGGCGACGGCCGCTGGTGGAGTCGTCTGGCGCCACCGTGCCAGTCCCTCCGCGGAGCCTGGCGACAGCCGACGCGTCGAGGTGCTCGTGGCCCACCGACCACGCTACGACGACTGGACCTTCCCCAAGGGCAAGCCCGAAGCCGGCGAGGACCTCACGGCCACGGCAGTGCGCGAGATCGGCGAGGAGACCGGTCTGCGGGTCCGCCTCGGCCATCCGCTTCCCGACACGACCTATCTCATCACCGACGGGCGCAAGCAGGTCAGCTACTGGAGCGCACGCACGATCGGAGCGGAAACCGAGTTCAAGCCGAACCGGGAAGTCGACGAGATCCGGTGGGTGCGACCGAGCGAGGCTCGACGGCTCCTGACCTATGAGCACGACGTCGAGCTCGTCGAAGCCTTCGGTGAGCTGCGCGAGACCAAGGCCCACCGCACCCGGACCCTCATCGTCTTGCGTCACGCGAAGGCCGAGTCGCGAGACGACTGGCCGGGTGACGACGTCGAACGACCGCTCAACGACGTGGGCGCCGCACGCGCCGCCGAGCTCGTCCCGATCCTCAGCGCCTACGGGGTGCGCCGGGTCATCAGCAGCCCCGCGCTGCGCTGCACCAAGACAGTGGAGCCGTTCGCGCACGACCTCAGCACGTTCCTCGAGATCGACGACCGGCTGTCCGAGGACACCCGGTTCGCCCAGGTCAACCGGTCGGTGAGCACCATGCTCGACCGCAAGAAGCCGGTGGTGTTGTGCGCGCACCGACCGACACTGCCGTGGATCTTCGACGTCATCGGCGCCGACATGGTCGACCTCAAGCCAGGACAAGGGGTCGTCGTGCATCACCGCAAGGGCGTCGTGCTGGCCACCGAGCCACTCGGCCGGTCCGCTGTTGCGCCGATTCCGGCCTGACGTAGACGAGCGGGCTTCTTCTAGGCGTCGACGGAGGGCTCGGTCTCGACGCCGGTGCGCAGCGCGAGCACGGCCACCACGGCACACAGGCCCGCCAGCAAGATGAACGCCTCCTGGAATCCACCTGACACCGCGGCGAGGGCCGCTCCTCCGAACGGCGCGAGCGCGGCGGCGAGCATGACGGGTGCGCCGAGGATCCCGTTCAGGCGCCCGAAGTGCTCGATCCCCCAGCGGTCGGTGACCGCGGTCGCCTGGATGAGGGTCAGCAAGCCGCGCGCTACCCCGGCGATCGCCGACGCGACCAGGGCGAGGAAGAACATCGAGGCTGAGACGGCCAGGAAGACGGTGGAGGCCGCCGCCAGCGCGAGGACGAAGAACGCGCGGCCGGCGGCTGACGACCACCGGTTCAAGCGGCGGTAGCCGAGGCGACCGGCGACCTGTCCCGCCCCGCCGACTCCCAGCGCGATTGCCGCTTGCCGAGTCGTCAGGCCCTGTTCGATGAGCATCGGCACGAGATTGATGACAGCGCCGTACACCACGAACGAGCCGATCGTCATGACGACACCGAGCATGATGAACGCCGACGTGCGAGTGATCGGACTCGCGCTGTCTCCCTCTGCCGGGTCGCGACGGGCGACGCGATGCCACGGCTGGTCGAGTCCCCACCAGTGCAACGGAATGGTGACGACTCCGAGCACCACCGCGAGGATCACGTAGGTCGAGCGCCATCCCGTCGAGTTCTCGAGCCAGGCGGCGAGGGGCGCGAACACGGTGCTCGCGAATCCGGCAACCAGGGTCAGCACGGTCAGGGCGCCGAGTCGGCGATCGCCACCCCAGCGCGTCAAGGCCGCGAACGCCGGCGGATAGAGGACCGCCGACATGGCGACGCCCTCCAGGATCCATGCGGCCACGAACATCGCCTGGGAGGTGGCCGTGGCGATCAGGACAACCCCCGTGACGGCGACGATCGATCCTGCCGTCATGATCGCTCGCGGCCCATGAGAGTCGAGACGTCGCCCGACGACGATGCCGCACCCGCCGGACACAATCAGAGCGGCGGAGAACACGGCCGTGAGGAAGACCTGGCTCCAGCCGGTGTCGTCGGCCATGGGTTGGAGCAGGACGGCGAAGGCGTAGTAGAGGACTCCCCAGCTCGTGATCTGGGTGACCGACAGCACCCATAGGACGCGTCGCAACCCGGAACGGTTCAGCGCCCCTGGCTGCTCGATGTGCTGGTTCATCAGTCGGTCCTCCCGGAGACGAGTATCGCCGAGCACAGTCCTCGCGCGCTGACCAGCAGCATTGGCCCGTCGTTCACCCCACGTTCACCGCAGCACCGCGATCGATACACCTCGGCTCCCTAGCGTCCGAGGTGTCAGTCAAAGTGGGCTGCCCCTGCGGCCCGTAACTGAGAGGCAACTTGTGAATCGACGATTTGCGCGAATGACCGCCGTTTCCTCGGCGTTGGCGCTTTCCCTCGCCCTCGCCGCATGCGGTGGCGGCAACGAACCGTCCGCCGACGGCGTCAAGGGTGAGGTCGTCACCGACGGCTCATCTACCGTTCAGCCGCTGACCGCCGCTGCAGGCGAGCTTTTCAGCGAAGAGAACGGCGACGTCAATGTTTCGGTCGCGACGTCCGGTACTGGCGGTGGCTTCGAGAAGTTCTGCGCCGGCGAGACCGATCTCTCGAACGCTTCCCGCCCGATCAAGGACGAAGAGAAGGCCGTCTGCGACGAGAAGGGCATCACCTTCACCGAGCTGCGCGTCGCCACCGACGCCCTCACCGTGGTCACGGCGAAGGACAACGACTTCGTCACGTGCATCACCACCGACGAGCTCAAGAAGCTGTGGGAGCCGGGTGCCGAGGACAAGGTGACGACCTGGAACCAGGTCAACGCCAAGTTCCCGAACGAGAAGATCGAGCTCTACGGCCCCGGAACCGACTCTGGGACCTTCGACTACTTCACTGACGTCATCAACGGCGAAGAGGGTGCGAGTCGTTCCGACTACAACGCGTCCGAGGACGACAACGTCCTGGTCAAGGGTGTCGGCGGGTCCACCGATGCGCTCGGCTACTTCGGTTACACGTACTACGAGGAGAACATGGACTCGCTGAAGGCCCTCGAGGTCGACAGCGGAGAGGGATGTGTCGCGCCGAGCTCGGAGACGGCCCAGGACGGCACCTACGCGCCGCTCTCGCGTCCGCTGTTCGTCTACGTGAACAACGACTCGTACGCCAAGAAGAAGCAGGTCGCCGCGTTCGTCGACTACTACGTCGAGCAGGACTCAGCGATCTCCAAGGCCGCCAAGTTCATCGAGCTCAACGATGAGCAGCGCGGCGAGCTGAAGACGGCTCTCGAGTCGCTCAAAAGCTGACCGATCACCACCGACAGGAGACGCACAGCGTGACCTCAACCGTCACCCCGAGGGGTCCGTCGATCGAGACGGGCCCCTCGGGTCCTGCCCCAGAGCTTCCGCTCACCTCGGGCAAGCGCCGCATCGGCGAGAACGTCGCCATGGGCGTTCTGCGGGCAGCAGCTGGGCTCTCCATCGTGATCACGATCGGCATCTTCGTCTCACTGCTCATGCCGTCCATCGCGTTCTTCCGCGAAATCCGCGCCTGGGACTTCTTGACCGGGACCCGATGGGCTCCGACGTTCGCCGACCCCGACTTCGGTGTGATCCCGCTCGTGACCGGGACGCTGTGGACCACCGTCATCGGTCTGCTGATCGCCGTCCCGATCGGACTCGGCGCCGCAGTTTTCCTCAGCGAGTACGCGCATGAACGCGTCCGCCGCATCTTCAAGCCGATCCTCGAGGTCCTGGCCGGCATCCCCTCGGTGGTCTACGGGTACTTCGCCCTCTTCTTCGTCGCACCGGTCATCCTGAAGGACCTCCTCGGCATCAAGGTCGGCACCTTCTCGGTGCTGGCCGCCGGACTCGTCCTCGGCATCATGATCATCCCGACCGTGGCCTCGATGTCCGAGGATGCTCTGAGCGCCGTCCCTCGATCCATGCGGGAAGGGTCGTACGCATTGGGCGCGAACACGATGCGCACGACACTTCGCGTGGTTTTTCCGGCAGCCATCTCCGGGATCACGGCGTCGATCGTTCTCGCTCTCTCCCGGGCGGTCGGGGAAACCATGATCGTCGCGCTGGCCGCCGGCACGCGTGCCCAGGTCGTGACCAACCCGACGGACAACGGTCAGACCATGACCGGATTCATCGCTCAGACCGCCACGGGTGAAAACACACCCGGCACGCTGACCTACAACACCCTGTTCGCGGTCGGGCTGCTCCTCTTCGTGGTCACCTTCATCATCAACATCATCGCCGGCATCATCGTCCGCCGGATCAGGGAGGTCTACTGATGACCGCCATCGGCCAGCTGGTTGCACCGCCACTTCGCGCTGAACGCCACGGTGATCGCAGTGCCTCCTCGATCACGTTCCTGTTCGCACTCTGGGGGGCCATGGCGTTCGCCGTGCTGTGCCTGCTCGTGCTTCTCGTGGACTCGTTCATGGACGGTGCGACCCGGCTCGACGGTGAGCTCTTCACGCGATACACCAGCCAGGTGCTGCCGGAGCGAGCCGGTGCTCGGGCGGCGATCCTCGGTTCGGCCTTCGTCATCGCCGTCACCGCAGTTCTCGCGATTCCCCTGGGTGTCGCCGCCGGCGTCTACCTCGAGGAGTTCGCCGACAACCGCCGGTGGTTCAACAAGCTCATCGAGGTCAACATCTCCAACCTGGCGGCGGTGCCGGCCATCATCTACGGCATGCTGACCGCGGGCTTCGCGTTGGCGATCGGCCTGGAACGCCGCGTCGTGTTGGCGGGCGGAATCGCGCTCGCGCTGCTGATCCTGCCCGTGGTCATCATCGCCACGCGCGAAGCCATTCGGGCGGTCCCACGGGAGATCCGTCACGGCTCCCTTGCTCTTGGCGCGACTCCCCTCCAGACGGTGTGGCGTCAGACGCTTCCAGGGGCCGTGCCAGGCATCGCGACCGGATCGATCCTCGCCCTGTCGCGTGCCCTGGGAGAAGCCGCGCCTCTGCTCCTGCTGGGTGGTCTCGTGTTCGTCAACTACGACCCGGACGGCCTGATGAGTGGTTTCACGACGCTCCCGATCCAGATCTTCAACTGGGCATCACAGCCTCAGTTGGCGTTCCAGCAGGTCGCATCGGCGGCCATCATCCTCATGCTCCTCCTGCTCCTGCTCATGAACGCAGTCGCAATCGTCATCCGCAACCGATACCAGAACCGGTGGTGAATCCTATGGCTACATACGTGACCGATGGTTCCGAGTCGATCGGGACGCGCCGCGCCCAGGTCAACGCGGCGCCCCTGCGCCCCGAGCGGCACGAGCGCACCCTCCCCTCGGCGCCCACGCCGATCATGGAGTGTTCGGACGTGAACGTCTTCTATGGGGACTTCCGGGCCGTCTCCGGCGTCGATCTGGCCTTCGGCCGGCACGAGGTGACCGCGCTGATCGGCCCGTCCGGCTGCGGAAAGTCGACGCTGCTCCGTTCACTCAACCGGATGAACGACCTCATACTCGGCGCACGGGTCGAGGGGTCGGTGACGTTCCACGACCAATCGATCTACGGCAAGGACGTCGACCCCATCGAGGTCCGCCGACGCATCGGCATGGTCTTCCAGAAGCCGAACCCGTTCCCGAAGTCGATCTACGACAACATCGCCTATGGCCCACGGGTCACCGGGATGAAGGTCGAGAACATGGACGACCTGGTGGAGGACTCGCTACGGCGTGCTGCGCTGTGGAACGAGGTGAAGGACACGCTGAAGAAGTCAGCGTTCGGCCTGTCTGGCGGACAGCAGCAGCGGCTCTGCATCGCACGCACGATCGCGATCAATCCCGAGGTCATCCTGATGGACGAGCCATGCTCGTCGCTCGACCCGATCGCCACCTCACGCATCGAGGACCTTCTCGCAGACCTGCGCACGAACTACTCGATCGTCATCGTGACCCACAACATGCAGCAGGCAGCCCGCGTCGCCGATCGCACCGCGTTCTTCACGGCAGCACCAGACGAGACGACCGGAGAACGCACGGGCATGCTGGTGGAGTTCGACACCACCCGAAACATCTTCGAGCACCCCAAGGACCCTCGCACCGAGGCGTACATCTCGGGCCGCTTCGGCTGACAGGTCAGTTGCCGGGGACGAAGAGGTGGATGAGACCGTAGCTCCCCGCCGCCGCCGCGGCAGCCATCGGCAGGGTGATGATCCAGGCCATCACGATGTTGCGGGCGACGCCCCACCGCACGGCGCTGAAACGCTTGGAGGCACCGGCGCCCATCACCGATGAGGCCATCGTGTGCGTGGTCGACACGGGCGCGCCCTGACCGATCGCCATGAAGTAGAGCACGAACGACGCCGTCAGCTCGGCAGCGAAGCCACGGGGCGGGTCGAGGGCGATGATGCGGCGGCCCATCGTGCGCATGATGCGCATGCCGCCGGAGAAGGTGCCGAGCGAGATCGCGGTCGCGGCAGCGAGGATGACCCAGAGCGGGATCTCGCGCTCTCCCTCCCCGGGGCCGTAGCCACCGGCGATGAGGGCGAGGACGATCACGCCCATCGTCTTCTGCGCGTCCTGCAACCCGTGGCCGAGCGAGAGCATCGCGGCGGAGACGGTCTGGCTGAGGCGGAAGCCGCGGTTCACCGCGGCCGGCCGCGCTCTGCGGAAGATCCACATGATGGCCAGCATCACCAGGAAGGCGCCGGTGAATCCCAGCGTCGGGCTGACGACCATCGGGATGGCGACCTTCTCGATGACCTTGTCCCAGTCGACCGAGACGCCGGAGGCGAGTCCCGCTCCCATGAGTCCGCCGATCAGCGCGTGCGAGGACGAGGAGGGGATGCCGAAGTACCAGGTGATGAGGTTCCACGTGATGGCGCCGACCAACGCGCTCACGACGATGGTGAGCGCGTGGTTCGGCGAGTCGATCGTGTCGAACCCGGTGAGGATGTCTTTGATCGTCTTGGCGACCTCGACACCCAGCAGTGCGCCGACGAAGTTGAGGATGGCGGCCATGGTCAGGGCAAGACGGGGTGTGAGCGCGCGCGTCGAGACCGACGTGGCGATCGCGTTGGCGGCGTCGTGGAAGCCGTTGGTGTAGTCGAAGAACAGCGCAATGGCGACGGTGGCGATCACCAACGCCAGGGTGAAGTCCACGACTCAGGACTCCTTGACGGCGATCTGCTCCACCGTGTTGGCCACGGACTCGAGGGCGTCGATGGCGTGCTCGAGGGAGTCGACGATGTCCTTGAGCTTGAGCACGTCGAGCGTCTTGTGGCTGCCGCTGAAGAGGTCCGCGACGATGCGCCGGTAGGAACGGTCGCCCTGGTTCTCGAGCCGGTTGATCTCGATCCAGTATTCCTCGAGGTCCTTCATGGTGCGCAGCCGGGGCATCGCGTCGGCCGTCATCTGTGTGGCGCGTTGCAGCACCTCGACCTGGGGTGCGAACTCGGGCGGAAGCGTCTCGATCTCGTAGAGCCCGAGGAGGTCGACCGCCTCCTCCATGAAGTCCATGACGTCGTCGAGGCTGCTGGCCAGCCGGTAGATGTCTTCGCGGTCGAACGGCGTGATGAAGGTACTGTTCACGCGCCTGACGATCTTGTGGGTGGTCTCGTCTGCCTCGTGCTCGGCCTCGCGCATCTGCTCCGCGATCGCCTTCTTGTCGCTGCTCGCGTCAAGCATCTGCGCCAGGAGCGAGGCTCCGTGGACGAGGTGCGCTGCCGCTTCGGAGAACAGGTCGTAGAACGAGGTTTCAAGAGGTCGGATGCGAAATCGCACGCCACGTCTCCCGTCGGTGATTGCAGGCCACGATCATGTTAGGGGGTCGGGTGAACACAGCGCCAACCGCGGTGGTCGAACGCGTGAAACGTCAACTGGCGACGACGCCGAGGATCTCGTCGACCTCGCGCTGCGACAACGGCCGGCCGAGCTCTGAGGCCGCAATCATCAGGCGGCTCGTGAGCTCGATCTCGTCGAGCACCACGTCGTCACGCAGGCGGTGGTCGAGTGGCTCTACCATCAGGGGCTCCGGGGGAAGTCGTGGATGTCGTGTCGTTGGTAGGAGCCTAACCCTCAGGGGGTCACCTCGGCAGCGGTTCTTTCCAGATGCCCGAGCGCCTCGGCGGCCTCTCGTCGCGGACTGGCAGACTGGCCCCGCGGGCCCCTAGCTCAACTGGCAGAGCAGCGGACTTTTAATCCGCGGGTTGTGGGTTCGAGTCCCACGGGGCCCACGCATTGGCTCAGGCCCACCAAGCTTGGACCGGCCTTACCGGCCGACCTCTGGATTCCCATACGAATGAGCCCACCGGGCTCGCCGCCTCGCCTCGACCGACGGTCGTGCCGGGAGTTCTTCGGAGTATGCGCCACCCCGATGAATCGTTCCGGCATCGCTGCTGATGCGGACTCGATGGAGCGCTATTAGCATCGATTGCAGGTTCAAGAATCTCGGTGGTGGATCGCCAATAGGCCTCACCCCAAGATGCGCCCCGGACCCGGCACATCCGCAACTCTTACTACCGCACCCGAGCGGAAGCGAGGTATGCCAGGTGCAAGGCACGCATCGTACTCTTTCATCCTCAGTACCCGGTGTGGCGACGCTCGATGAGTTGATGCGACGGGTGGGAACCGGGGACGGTGATGCCCTCGCAGAGGTTTATGACGTGACCGCGTCCCGAGCATTCGGTCTCGCTCTCAGAGTGGTCCGAAACCGCTCGCTCGCCGAAGACGTCACCCAGGATGCGTATCTGGAAATCTGGCGCAAGAGCGGCAGCTTCGACCCGACTCGGGGGACGGCAATGGGCTGGATCTTGATGCTGGTACACGGCAAGGCGGTCAACTGCGTGCGCTCGGCCCAGGCGCGCTCGAATCGCGACGAGGCCTATGCGCGCGAGGACCTCCAGGCCGAGCGCACCACCTCCCAGGATCCGACGGGCGACCAAGTTCTGGCGGCGTCGGAAGGGATGCGGGTACGGCTCGCCCTTGCCCAGCTCACTGTGGTTCAGCGCCAGTCGATCGAGCTTGCGTACTTCGACGCGTACACCTGCACCGAAATCGCCCGGATCACCCAAGTCCCGTTGGGTACCGCGAAGTCCCGCATGCGCGATGGTCTGATACGCCTACGCGACCTGATGGGCGTACCGACTCCCTGATCCGCCGACTGCCGACGCGAGGCTTTAGATCACAGATCGACCGCGATCAGCCCCTCGGCAACCAGCGTGAGAGCTAACGACTGCTGAGCTACTAGCTGGACCGGTCTCGGCGGCGCTCGAAGGCGTTGCCCAGCCTGACTGCTGCCCTCACGAATACGGGAGCCGTGCGAGCGCTCTGCGGAACCATCTTGTCCGTGGCCGCCGTCTGCATGGATTCCTCGCGTGGGAGGCCGACCACGGCCGTTTCGGACGCCTGACGATCCAGCCAACTTCGCATCAACTGTCCCGTTTGGTGTGGGTCGTCGAACCTGGGGATGTGACCGACTCCCGACAGAACGTGAGACTCAGCGTGCGGGACAGCCTTGTGCCACAGAGGCTGCTCGTTGATCATCGGCGTGAATCGGTCCATCTCGCCCCACGCCAACATGAAAGGAACCGTGACGTCGGGGCTCGAATCGAGCCGAAAGGCAGAGAATCCGCGGGTTGTGGGTTCGAGTCCCACGGAACCCACTCGTCAGCGAACGCTCAGGTGCGGCGCCAGGAAGCGCTCGATCATGCGCCGCTCCTCGGCCTCGTCGATGCCCGGGACGGCGAGAAACGACACGATGCAGCGCAGGACCCAGCGGGCCAGGTCGAGGTCGGGGAAGTCCTCGCGCTCACCCAGGAACCTCGCCGTGAACGCCTCGATCAGTGGCGACTCGCGCAGGATCTCGTTGACCTCGCCGGTTTTCCCGGGTGCGACCCAGGCCAGCAGCGACGGCTTGGCCCGGACCTCACCGATGGCACCGACCACCGCCTCGACGGCGCGCTCGGTCGGATCCTCGATCTGCTGGATCGCGTTGCCGACGGACTCGACGATGCGGAGTGCCTCGCGGTGGGCGAAGGCGAACTGCAGCGCCCGCCGGTTGTCGAAGTAGCGGTAGAGCGTGGCGCGCGAGCACCCCGCCGCTCGGGCCACGGTGTCCATGCCGATGCCCTCGAGCCCGTGCTCGGCGTACAGCGCCTCGGCCGCATCGAGGATGCGCTCCGCGGCGATCTCCGACACGTCGTCGGCGAGCCAGGTCTTGTTCGTGGTCATGCAACCTCCAGGGGAACGTTCAAGGGGCGACGGACATAGGACCCGTCGGCCCAGGTGACCGCGTCGAGGTCGACACGGAAGTCGGGGATGCTCTGAAGGAGCTCGGTGAGCGTGACGCGCCCCATCATGCGTGCGGCAGCCGCACCCAGGCAGTGGTGCGCACCGTGGGAGAACGTCAGGATCTGCCGCGGGTTGCGGGTCACGTCGAGCTCCTCGGCAGTCGGCGCCGTACATGTCGGGGTCGCGATTGGCCGCCCCGTAGCACATCAACACCTTGCGGCCTTCGGGAATCGTCACCCCGTCGATCGTCACGTCGCGCGTGGTCGACCGGGCCAGGCCCTGCACCGGACTGGTCAGCCGGAGCAGCTCCTCGACCGTCGAGTCCATGTCACCGAGGGCGAGCTTGCGCTGGTCGGGACGCTCGCTGAGGAGCTGTATGCCGCCACCGAGCAGGCCGGTCGAGGTGTCGTTGCCGCCGGTCACCATCGTGAACGTGAAGGCGAGGATGCGCAGGATGCCGGCGTCGTCGCCCGCCTCTCCGGCCGCCACGAGGTGGGAGACGGTGTCGTCCTCGGGCTCACGCCGACGCCGGTCGATCAGCTCGCCGAAGTAGCCCATCAGCTCGCCGATCGCATCCCCGACGTCGGAGTAGGCCGCGCTGGCATTGGCGGCCACGATCGCGTCGGTCCAGGCGTCGAAGCGGTCGCGGTCCTCCTCGGGGACGCCGAGGTAGTGCGCGACGACCATGCTGGGCAACGGCTTGAAGAGCTCCACGACGATGTCGCCGCCTCCATCGGCGCGCAGACGGTCGAGCCGCGCGGCCGCGAACGAGCGCACGGCAGGCTCCAGCGACTCGACCTGACGCGGCGTGAAGCCCCGGGAGACCAACCGCCGGAACTCCGTGTGACTCGGCGGGTCCGTCATCACCATGGGCGGGTTGTCGACGAGGCCGATGCGCTCGAGCTCGTCGTACTGCGTGGTCAGGCCTCGTGCCGACGAGAACGTCTCGTGGTCGTGCACGGCCGACACCACGTGGTGGTGCCGGGTCAGGACCCAGTAGTCGTTCTCGGGACGGCCGTCGCTGACCCGATGGACGGGGTCGTGCTCGCGCAGCGCGGCGTACATCGGGAAGGGGTCGCGCCAGGTGTCGCCTGAGGGCGGCGCGTACGCCGGGGCATCGTGAGACACGCTGGTCGACATGTCTCAACCTTGAGACATGTCGACTCTCTTGTCAAGGACTGGCCAGCAGCTGTTCCGCCCGGGTCTTCAAGGCAATCGCCACCGAGTCGAAGCCGGCCTTGATCCAGTCGCCGTTCGTCTCCATGACCAGGTCGGCAAGCTCGCCACTGAGCGTGTCCGTCGTGTAGTACGTGCACCGACCGGGTTCCAGCTCGGTGACGTACTGGTCCCGCATGCCGATCAGGCCCGGGTACTCCTCACCGGTGTCGTAGCGGAGGTGGTGCGGCGGGTCGACGACCCGAATGAACTCACGATTGAGCATCGTGCCGTCCGACCCGTCGGGGTTCGGGAGCGTGAGGTCGATCCGGTCGCCGATCTCCAGAGTGGTATCCACCGCGATCGTGTACGGGTTCCACTCCGGATAGCTCGGATAGTCGACCAGCACGTCCCACACGAAGGCCGCCGGTGCCTCGATCTCCACCGTCACCGAGGTGATGACGTGGGTCATGCCGGCATGTACTCCCCGCCGTTGACGTCGAGCGTCGCACCGGTCACCTCGGAGGCGAAGGGCGACAACAGGTAGAGGATGGCACCCGCGCACGCCTCGTCAGTGGGGATCCGACCGATCGGGATGTTCGACGCGATGTCGTCGTAGACCTCCTGCTCGGTGATGCCCTTCTCGTCAGACGTCATCGTCAGGTAGAACCGCACGCCAGGGCCGTCCAGCCAGCCCATGATCGCCTGGTTGACCCGGATCCCCTTCTCGCCGAGCTCCAGCGCCAGGTATTGCGACGCCATGCCCAGTGCCGCCTTGGCCACCGCGTAGCCGGCTTCGCCGCGCAGCGGCCGGCGGGTCGACATGGTGCCGACGTTGACGATCGAGCCGCCGTTGGTCATGTGCGGCACAGCTGCCCGCGCCATCTCCAACCCGCCGAACAGGATGACGTCCATCGCGCGGCGCAACTGCTTGTCCGGGGTCTCGAGGAGGTCGGTGAACCCCGGATGCGAGTACGCCGAGTTGACCAGGCCGGTGATGGTGCCGAACTGTTCGACACCGGCGGCCACCACCCGCTCCACGTCCTCGGGCTTGCGGACGTCGCAGGGCACGGCGATCGCCTCGCCGCCGGCTGCCGCGATCTCCTTGGCCGTCTGGTCCATCACCTCGGTCGACCGGGCCGCCATGACGACCTTGGCGCCCTCGGCCGCCGCGCGGGCGGCCAGCTTCGCACCGAGTCCCGCCCCCACGCCGGAGACGATGACCACTTCACCGTCGAGCATCATCGTGCAACCTCCTGATAGAAAGCGAAATCCGATTCCAGCTCCGCCTCGGACAACCCGAAGTCCTCGGCGGTGTACGAGTGGGAGCCGTGACGCTGCTCCTGGTTCTTGGCCATGTACGCCTCGAGCGCGTCGGTGTCCGCCGGGATGCCCAGCTCGCCCAGCACTCGGGACGCCGTGCCCACCGGGTCGGACATCTGGTCCTTGAAGTCCACGTCCACGATGCGGTCGGGCCGGCGCTCCCGTGCCTCGGCGAGTCCCTTCAGCGCCACGACGAACCGGTCCCGCCAGTACGGCCCCACCTCGAGCGGCCTGACGTCGTCGCTGTACTGACCGCTGATCGCGCAGACCATCGACGCGTAGGACGGCACGGCCTGCGTGGGCGACCGGTGCGTCATCACGATCTTGCAGCCATCGAACGTGTCGAGCACCGTGTCGACGGCTGTGAGGTGGTGCGGCGACTTCAGCACCCACTGCTTGCCCTGCCGCGACTGGTCCTGGAACTGCAGCGCCTGCAGCCACTCGCGCAGCTCGCGGTAGGCCGGTGCCTGGTCGAACCCTCGCAGCCAGTCGCCGTACGACGGCACCCAGTAGAAGGAGTCGAAGCTCATCGACGTGAACGTGCGGTCGAGGACGATGACGTCCTCCTCCGGGCCGTCCCACTCGATGGTGTGGATGTCACCGAAGTCCGGGGCCATCTCCATGAACATCGCGAAACGGTCCTTCGCCTTCTGCTTGCGCACCTCCGCTTCCGGACCTTCGCCGGGGAACGGCAGCGGGTACGACGTCTCCCACGACAGCGTCGACGTCACGTGCGGCGACGAGGCCAGCAGGCGGTGCAGCAGGGTGGACCCAGTGCGGGGCAGCCCGCAGATCTCCGCGGCCACCGTCACGTCCTCCTCGGTGACGCCAGGGTTGTCGGCTTGGTACTTCCGCAGCCGCAGGCGGTCGGCGAGCAGGGCGGTGAGGCGCTGCTGGCTGAGCGCCAGCCCCATCTCGGACAGCCGGGCCTCGTCGACGAGCGCTGTCGTGAGCACGGTCAGGGGCTCGACGAACCACTCGTCGCCGTAGTCACTGAGCCCGGTCTTCTCGCGGGCCGCGGCGAGCAGTCCGTCGACGTCCAGGGCATTGGTGGTCTCGGCTGTGCTCATGCTGTCTCCAAGTCGATGACCCGGCACTCCGGGATCGGATGCTTCTCGGCGCCGAGCCAGCGCAGCAGCGAGGTGCCGCTCTGGTGCCCGCAGGTGTCGATCCAGTTGCCCCAGCCGGGATCCCGATCGGCGACGACGATGGTGAGCCGGCCGTCCTCGAGGGACGCGGTGTGCTTGTTGACGGTGATCCGGCGCTCGTGGTCGAGCGACTCCATCCACCAGTTGTCGAGCTGGAAGTTCCAGTACGGGCAGTCGGGCACGTCCGTCTCGATCACCCATGCCTGGCCGGGCTCGAGCGTCCAGTAGCCGTGGAGATAGAAGATCTCGGGGTCGCCGCCGGCCTTCTGGAACATCGCCTGCCCGAAGTCCACGAGCTCGTTCGGGCGGGTCATGAACAACTCGGTCCAGGTGGCGAACAGGGCGGCTGTGCCGTGCAGCGAGAACGCCGCCGTCCCCAGCGCCTTGGCGAGGAAAGCCGGGTCCAGGTCAGCGCGCTCGATCGGGTCGCCGATCCGCTCGATGTGCCAGCTACCCGGCGTCTCGGTCGTGCGGTCGAGGTACGTCTGGCGCACGACGAGGCCGGTGGAGTCCTCCGCGAGCGGCAGCCAGTTCTTCTCCTGCGGGGTGGCGCTGGCGATGATCTCGACGGTGCCGTCGTCGTCCACGACGAGGTCGCCGTCGGACAGCTCGCCGGTGGAGGCCATGGTGCCGTCCTTGGCGTACCGGTTGGCCTTGGACCCGATGCTGAAGTACGCGATCGTGCCACGCGTGCCGGTGATCCGGTAGGAGCGGTCACCCCGGATGTTCGCCGACAGGTACACGTTGTCGGGGTTGTCGGCCCCGAGCTTGACGCGGTCCAGCTCGTGCAGCCGAGGGAAGTCGGGATCGGCGTTCTCGATGGTCGAGTACAGCATCTCCCTGAGCAGTCGGGTCAGGTATCGATAGCCCTCTGCCCGGTCGAGCGGGGTGTCCGGCGCGGTGTCGCGCAGCACGACCTCGCCCGCCTGCTCAAGGGCGCGACAGAAGTCCGTCCACGCCTGCCCGGAAGACACGTCAGCCGACCCGTCGCCCATGACACCTCCCACTCAGGACCTTCCAAATCTAGAACACGTTCTACCACGTTTGCGCGGGGCGGGACTAGTCACGGCGCAGCGTGACCCACGTGAACGACTGGGTGGCGCCCGATGGTGTGCGGTGAGTTTCGCCCTCGTGGTGCTCGAGCGTGAAACCTGGCGAGAACAGGCTCGCGAGGTCGGAGGCGCTGTGCCGGGCGATGGGTAGTCCGGAGCAGTGAGTCGGCCCGTCGTCGGCGAATGTGCCCAGCACGAGGACGCCGTTCGTGCCGACGGCGTCGCTCGCGATCTCGACGTAGCGGCGCTGGTGGGCAGGGTCGGTGAGGAAGTGGAAGGCGGCGCGATCGTGCCACACGTCGTACTGCCGGCCGGGATGCCAGTGCACGATGTCGGCGACCTCGAAGGTCACGCGATCCGCGGTGTCAGGGAGTCGTTCGCGAGTCACGGCAAGCGCAGCATCGGACACATCGAGAACCGTGACGTCGGTGCGGCCGGCATCGAGAAGCCGGTCGACGAGGGTGGACGTGCCGGCTCCGACGTCGATCACGGACCCCGGCGTGTCACTGATCAGCCGCAGCGACGTCGCGGGGTCGTCCTGATACCAGGAGACGCTGTCGGGTTCCCGCGTGCGGAACATGTCATCCCAGTGCGGAGCGCGAGTCATGGTGCGCCACGCCTGGAACCCGCCCACGAGATCCGTGGCGCGCTCGAGGCCAAGATCCTGGAGTGTCTTGGCCGCAAGGCTCGAGCTGTAGCCCTCGTTGCACACGACGACGACGCGCGCGTCGAGGCTGTCGGCGACCGGCAGTCGATGCGTCGAGCTCGGGTCGAGCCGCCACTCGAGCACGTTGCGGTCGATGACGACCGCGCCGGGCAGATCACCGTCGCGCTCCCGCTGCTCGACCGGCCGCACGTCGACCACGATCGCTCCGTTCGCGACCTCATCGTCGAGCTGTTCCGGCTCCACACGGTCGAGCCCGCTCCGGGCCTGCGCCAGCAGCATCTCGATGGCGGAGAGCCTGGTCACGAGCGACCTAGCCGGGACCGGACCCGGCGTCGACCTGCTGAGCCAGGTACTGCTGAACGCCGGTGCGGGCGATCGCGTCGAGCTGGCCCTCGAACCAGTCGGCGTGCTTCTCCTCGTCGCGCACCATCTCCTCGAACACCGCGGCCGTACCGTGGTCGCCGAGGTCGTGGCACTCCTTCGCGGAGCTGTTGAACTGGGCCACCGCCGCCTTCTCGCTCTCGAGCGCGAGCCGCAGCATCTCCTCGGCGTCCTCACCGATCTGGATGGAGTTGAGCCGCTGCACGTTGGGATGCCCGTCGAACATCAGGATGCGGTTGATCAGGTCGTCGGCGTCCTTCATCTCCTCGATGGAGAGGTCGTAGAACACCGAGCCCAGCTTCGGCAGACCCCAGTTGTCGAGCATGCGCGCGTGCACGAAATAGGTGTTGGTGACGGTGAGCTCGAAGGTCAGGGCGTCATTGAGGAGCTCGACGACTCGCGGGTCAACTGGCTGCACGGACGGGCTCCTGATCGGCGATGTCTGGGTGCTGCACATGCTCGCACAAGACCTGCCGGACGGAGAAGACGCAGGTGCCGCAGCTCTGCGCGGCGCCGGTGCGGTCGCACACTTCCGTCACGCTCCGGGCGCCGTCGTCCCAGGCGGCGACGATGTCGCGCGAGGACACCACTCCGCAGTGACAGACGATCATGCACTTAGGTTAGCCTGACCTGTCTCGTTCGTCACTGGGTGGTCGGAAATGGCTGCCGGATCAGCGCGATGCCGAGGATCAGCCCCGCCGGAACGACGACGATCGGTGGCACCGGATCGGCATTCTCGGCGAAGAGCCCGGCGACGCTGAGGACGCCCAGAATGCCGCAGAGGATGGAACTGACCCGACCGGCCCGACGTGCCACGCCGGCACCGCGGGCAGCCTCGGCGACGAACGCCATGGCCGCGAGTGCGAGCAGCCCTGAGGCCGTCACCATGGGCATGGTCAGCACGTCGAGGTTCCGTACCACCGGTGGTAGCGCCTGCGGGTCGGCGAGCAGGCCAAAATTCAGCAGGAGGTACGCCCACAGCACGACGAGCCCGGCCAGCGCCGACCACCAGGCGGCGTCGGCCGATCGTCCCCTGGCGCCGGTGCGCGCGTGGGAGACGCCGCCCAGAAGGGTGAGGGCAGGGAGGAACAGGTACAGGTTCATGAGGGTGCTGTAGATGGTGTGGTCCTGCACGGCCTGGGCCATCGCCGACGCGCTCATCGTGTTGACCGTGGCGCCCTCGCGCTCGGCGGCGTCGACCAGGTCCTGCTCATAGCCCGTGCCCACCGTGAGCGCAATGACGAGATAGCCGACATACAAGGCCACGGTCACGATGAACGCCCAGCCCGCGCGGTTGGTCCACGGCCGCCCGTGATCGGCCGGCGCCATCGGCGCACTGCCCTGCGTGGGATCGGTCATGGTTCCTCCACGATCCCGCCCACTTCTCGGGTCCGTCAACGGTTGGTCGGGAATCCGAGATCGACCTGGGACGACGACGGGTCGGGCCACCGAGACGTGACGACCTTGCCGCGGGTGTAGAAGTTGATGCCCTCCGGGCCGTACATGTGGGTGTCGCCGAACAGCGACGCCTTCCAGCCGCCGAACGAGTAGTACGCCACGGGAACCGGCACCGGCACGTTGATGCCGACCATGCCCACCTCGACCTCGAACTGGAACCTGCGGGCCGCGCCGCCGTCACGCGTGAAGATCGCGGTGCCGTTGGCGTACGGGTTGCTGTTGATCAGCTCCAGCCCTTCGTCGAACGTGTCGACGCGCACCACGTCGAGCACCGGCCCGAAGATCTCGTCGGTGTAGACGGACATCTCGGGCGTCACGTGGTCGAGCAGGGTCGCGCCGAGGAAGAAGCCCCGGTCGGGCAGGTCCGCCGCTCGTCCGTCGACGACGATGGTGGCGCCGGACGTCGCACCGTCCTCGACATAGCCCGCCACCCGGTCGCGGTGCTCTGCGGTGATCAGCGGGCCCATGTCGATGCCGGGCTCGGCGCCGTCACCGATGACCAGCTTCGGCAGGCGGACGGCGAGGGCCTCGACGAGACGGTCGGCGACGTCGCCGACGGCAACCGTGACGGACAGCGCCATGCACCGCTCACCCGCCGAGCCGTACGCGGCACCGACGATCGCGTCCGCGGCCAGGTCGACATCGGCGTCGGGCAGCACGAGGGCATGGTTCTTCGCCCCACCCAGCGCCTGGACCCGCTTGCCGTTGGCCGTCCCTGTCTCGTAGATGTGCCGCGCCACCGGCGTCGACCCGACGAAGCTGATGGCGGCGACGTCGGGGTGGCCGAGCAGAGCGTCGACGGCTTCACGGTCGCCGTGCAGCACGGTGAAGACGCCGTCCGGCAGGCCGGCCTGCTGCCACATGTCCGCGAGGAGCAGAGACGCGGACGGGTCCTTCTCGCTCGGCTTGAGGATGAACGCGTTCCCGCACGCGATCGCGTTCGCACACATCCACAACGGGACCATGGCCGGGAAGTTGAACGGCGTGATGCCGGCAACCACGCCGAGCGGCTGACGGATGTCGTACACGTCCACGTCGGTGGCCGCCTGCTCGGAGAACCCGCCCTTCATGAGCTGCGGGACTCCGGCGGCGAACTCGACGTTCTCGAGGCCTCGGGCGATCTCGCCGAGCGCATCGGAGTGGACCTTGCCGTGCTCGGCGGTGATCACGGCCGCGAGCTCGTCGGCACGCTCGCTCAGCTGCTGCCGGAACTCGAACAGGATCGACGCCCGCTTCGACAACGACGTTGACCGCCATCCGACCGCGGCCTGCTTCGCCGAGCGCACGGCGTCGTCGACCTCGGTCGCGCTGGCGAGCTCGACCTCGGCCGACACCTCGCCGGCCGCCGGGTTGAAGACCGGCGATGTGCGGCCCGAGGTGCCCGGGCAAGACCGCCCGTCGATCCAGTGAGAAATGCGTGCTGCCATGACTCCGACAGTACTTCCGGGAGGGTCGACCGGACGCGGTCAGCCGCCGAAGTCGTAGGTGACGCCCGTGAGCTCCTCGGACGCCGTCCAGAGCTTCTGCCCGATCTCGGCGTCCCTGCCCTCGGCCTTCACGCGAACGCGTCTCGGGTGTCGTCCCCGCACCTCGGCGAGCCCGCTCGGGCCGAAGTACTCAGCACCCTCGACATCCGGGGCCGTCGCGGCGTACAGCATGGGCACGGCGCCTTGTTCTGCGGACTGTGCGAGCACCCTGTTCCCGATCGCCATGAGCGCCTTCATCGTCCCGGAGGCAGATGACTGAAGACCGGTGGCGGCGTATCCCGGGTGAGCGAGCACGCTCACGATCGGAAGGCCAGCGGCGCGCAGTCGTCGATCGAGCTCCAGGCCGAAGGCCGCATTGGCGAGCTTCGTCTGCCGGTATGCCGTGCGGGGTCCGTAGCCGTGCTCCGACTGGAGGTCGTCGAAATCGAGGTGGCCGGCCTTGTGCTCGAGGCTGGAGATCGTCACCACCCGGGCGGCATCGGCCTGGGCAAGCCTGGCCAGGAGCAGCCCGGTCAGGGCGAAGTGCCCGAGGTGGTTCGTCCCGAGCTGCATCTCGAAGCCGTCCTCCGTCATCTGACGCTTCGGGAGCATCATGACGCCGGCGTTGTTGACCAGCAGGTCGAGCTCGGAGACGTCCAGCTGGTCGGCGAAACGGCGCACCGAGCCCAGGCTGCTGAGATCCAGCTCCACCACGTCCAGCCGGGCTCCGGGGACGGCTGACCTGATCCCCTCAGCTGCGGCGGCACCCTTCTGGAGGTTGCGGCAGGCCAGCACGACCCGTGCACCCGCTCGAGCGAGGTGCTCGGCGGTGACTAGTCCGATCCCGCTGTTGGCTCCGGTCACCACGGCGGTGCGGCCGGTCTGGTCGGGGATCTGATCGAGGGTCCACGCGGATGTCATGCGGCCATCCTGCCCGACGGTGTTACTGGGAAGCACCGCAGGAGTAGCGTTCGAGCCCAGGTCACGCCGTCTCGAAGGAGCACCATGAAGGCTGTCGTCTGCGAGAACACGAAGCTCGAGGTGGCTGACGTGCCCGACCCCACGCCGGGCCCGGGCCAGTTGCTCGTCACCGTCAAGCGCGCCGGGATCTGCGGCTCCGACCTGCACGCCCGTCACAGCTGCGACGACGTCGCCGACATCGTGAACGACCTGGGCTACCCCGACTTCATGCGGTCGAACCAGAGCGTGGTGATGGGCCACGAGTTCGTCGGCGAGGTGATCGGACACGGTCCGGGCACCCGCAAGCAGGCCAAGGTCGGTGACCGGGTGGTCGCCTTGCCGCTGATCAGGATCGGCGGCGAGGTGCACACGGTCGGCTTCTCCGTCCACGCTCCCGGGGCTTATGCGGAGCAGATGGTGGTCGAGGAGAACCTCGCCATGACGGTGCCCGGCAGCATGCCCACCGACCTCGCCACGCTGACCGAGCCGATGGCCGTTGGCCTGCACGCCGTTCGGCGAGGTGAGGTCAAGAAGGGCGACGTGGCCATCGTCATCGGCTGCGGCCCGGTCGGCCTGGCCGTCATCCTGATGCTCAAGGCCAGTGGCGTGAAGACGGTCGTGGCCAGCGACTTCTCACCGGGGCGCCGCGACTTGGCCCGCCGGTGCGGCGCCGACATCGTCGTCGACCCGAAGCACGAGGAACCGTTCACCGCAGCGGGAGACCGAGGCCACCTGACGACCGCGCCGGCCGCCTTCGGCCTGGCCATGGGAGCGATGGACAAGCTGCGTGGCGTCCCGTTCCTGCCGTGGCAGCAGGTGTGGCGCGCCGCCGAGAAGGTCGGGGCCGCCAACCCGAAGCGGCCGGTGATCTTCGAGTGCGTCGGCGTACCGGGCATCATCGAACAGGTCATCTCGAGCGCCCCCCTGTTCTCGCGCGTCGTCGTCGTCGGCGTTTGCATGGACCCCGATCAGCTCCGCCCGGCCGTGGCGATCAACAAGGAGATCGACCTGCGCTTCGTGCTCGGCTACACCCCGCCGGAGTTCCACGAGACCCTGCACCTGCTCGCCCGTGGCAAGGTCGACGCGGCGCCCGTGATCACCGGTTCCGTGGGACTGAACGGCGTCGACAACGCCTTCACCGCCCTCGGCGACCCCGAGGTGCACGCCAAGATCATCGTCGACCCTCAGAGCGAGGCGTCCGCGCCGGTCGCGATCTCGATCTAGCCGGCGTTAGGGGCGAAGAGCTCGAGCTGGATGTTGTCGGGGTCCCGGAACACCAGCACGGACGCGTAGGGCTCGTCGGCGATGGGCGACTGGGTGAGCGGCTTGTCGGCCGCATCACTGCGCACGACACCGTGGGCCTCGAGGTGGTCCTGCCAGACCTCCAGGTCAGCTCGGCCGGACACGGCGAAGCCGGCGTGATCGAGGCCGGTCGTCGTCTCTTCGAAGAGCCCGCCGTCATTCGTATCGTGGCGATGCAGGGCGAACATCAGCGTCTGGCCGGCGTCGGCGAGGATCCGTCCGACGCCGCCTTGATGGGGGACGTCCAACACGGGGTGGACGTCGAACACCGCCTCGTACCACTGGACGCTGGCATCCAGGTCGGCGACGGTGAGGGCCAGGTGGTGCAGCCGGAGCTGGGGTGCGTCGGACATCGGAGTCTCCTTACTCGGGGGGTTTCTCGGAGGTATGGGCGAGGAGCATGGTGACGGCGTCCTCGATGAGTCGGATCCAGCGATCGCCACCGGGGTCGTTGGAGATCTGCTGGTCGACGAGACCTGTCGTCACGGCGGTCCAGAGATCGACGTGCCGCGGGCCGCTCACCCCGTTGCGGGCGAGGTACTTGCGCGTGAGGTCGAGGGCACGCACGGCAGGCTCGTACGACTCGGACGAGGGCTCGAAGCCCGGGATCGGGCGCTGGAACAGCAGCTGGTACCGCGCCACGTCCGACGTGCAGAACTCCACCCAGCGCCGGACGTCCGCGACCAGGTTGTCGAAGGCCGAGCCGCTGTCGGGCAGGTTCTCCCGGGTCGCCGCGAAGACTGTCGCAACGTCAGAGCAGCCAGGCCGTCCTCGCGCACCATCTCCCACGCCGTTGCGAGGAGCTTCGCGCGGGCGGCTTCACGGCGCGGGGCCCGTGCCATGATCGGCGCATGGTCTCGGCACCCCGCTCCCGCACGCTGCCGTCCGGTCAGCCGCGGCCGCGATACGACCAGGACACCTTGCTCGCCGTTGCCGCGGAGGTGTTCACCGCGCGTGGCTACGACGGCACGAGCATGGAGCACCTCTCGCGCGCGTCAGGGTTGTCGAAGTCGTCGATCTACCACCACGTCGACGGCAAGGAACAGCTGCTCAGACTGGCGCTCGAGCGCGCACTCGACCCGCTGTTGGCCAGCCTCGACGCCGACGACGTGACGACCGGACGGGCAGTCGACCGGCTGAACCATCTCGTGCGGCGCGACGTCGAGATCCTCGCCGACCGCCTGCCCTACGTCACCCTCCTGCTGCGCGTGCACGGCAACACCGAGACCGAGCGGTGGGCGCTCGACCAGCGGCGGCAGTTCGACCGGCGTGTGGCCGAGCTGGTGCAGGAGGCGATCGACGAGGGCGACGTGCGCTCCGACGTCGACGCCCACACCACGGCACGGCTCATCTTCGGCGTGGTCAACTCGCTCGTCGAGTGGTACCGGCCCGGTCGCAACACGTCACCGGCCGCGGTCGCCGACCAGGTCGCGTCGATGGTGCTCGACGGCATCCGCACCTGACACTTGGGCTACACTCGAACCGAACGATCATTCGGTTTGGAGATCTGGTGGACGACGCCCTTCAACATCACTTCGACGAGACCATCGCGCACGGATCGCGCATCGAGCCGCGCGACTGGATGCCGGACGGCTACCGACGCACTCTCGTGCGCCAGATCGCGCAGCACGGTCACTCCGAGATCATCGGCATGCAGCCCGAGGGAGTCTGGCTCACCCAGGCACCGTCGCTGCGCCGCAAGGCCGTGCTGATGGCGAAGGTGCAGGACGAGGCCGGCCATGGCCTCTACCTCTACTCCGCGACCGAGACCCTCGGCACCGACCGCGCCGACCTCACCGACGCGCTCATCACGTCGCGGCAGAAGTACTCCTCGATCTTCAACTACCCCACCCCCAGCTATGCCGACGTCGGCACGATCGGGTGGCTCGTCGACGGCGCCGCCATCTGCAACCAGGTGCCGCTGTGCCGCAGCTCATACGGTCCGTACGCCCGCGCGATGATCCGCATCTGCAAGGAGGAGTCGTTCCACCAGCGTCAGGGATACGAGCTGCTGATGACCATGATGAACGGCACCGACGACCAGCGCGCCATGGTGCAGGACTCGGTCGACCGCTGGTGGTGGCCGTCGCTGATGATGTTCGGCCCGCCGGACGACCGCTCCCCCAACACCGAGCAGTCGATGGCCTGGGGCATCAAGCGGCACACCAACGACGAGCTGCGGCAACGGTTCGTCGACATGACGGTGCCGCAGGCCGATGCGCTCGGCGTCACCCTGCCCGACCCGGAGCTCGCCTGGAACGAGGAGCGCGGCTCCTACGACTTCGGGATACCCGACTGGGACGAGCTCACGCGCGTGATCAGCGGCGACGGCCCGTGCAACGCCGAACGCATCGCACGTCGCAAGGACCGCCCACGAGGAGGGCGCGTGGGTGCGCGAAGCGGCCTTGGCGTACGCCAACCGGAAGGAGCAGGTGGCATGAACGACTGGCCTTTGTATGAGGTGTTCGTCCGCAGCAAGCGCGGGCTCAACCACGTGCACGTCGGCTCGCTCCATGCCGCCGACGACGAGATGGCGCTGCACCACGCCCGCGACGTCTATACGCGCCGCAACGAGGGCGTCAGCATCTGGGTCGTGAGGTCGTCCGACGTCACCGCGTCCAGCCCCGACGAGAAGGACCCGTTCTTCGCGCCGAGCGGCGACAAGGTCTACCGCCATCCCACCTTCTACGACGTGCCCGAGCACGTCCCCCACATGTGACATGCCGGAACACGAGAATGCCTACACGAGCCTCGTCGAGGCCGGCGACGACGCGCGCTGGGCGTTCGGCACCAGCTTCGACGACCCGCTCGCCGGGGTCGACGCCACGGTGCCGAGCGGGATCGACGCTGCCGCGCTCGCCACGTACTGCCTGATGCTCGGCGACGACGCGCTCGTGCTTGCGCAGCGGCTCGCCGAGTGGACGACGCACGCGCCGGAGATCGAGGAGGAGCTGGCGCTGGCGAACATCGGGCTCGACCTGCTCGGCCAGGCCAGGCTGCTGCTGGCCAGGGCCGCTGCTGCAGACCCCAGCGTCGTCCCCACGCTCCCCGAAGACTCACCGGTGCCCTCCGACGACCGCCTTGCGTACTTCCGCGACGGCTCCGCGTTCCGCCATGTGGGTCTCGTCGAGCAGCCGAACGGCGACTTCGCCGCGACCATGGCCCGACTGCTGGTGTTCTCGGCGTGGCGGCTCGCTCTCCTCGAGCGGTTGCGCGCGTCGGCCGACCCGGTGCTCGCCGCCGTGGCCGAGAAGGCGGTGAAGGAGGTCCGGTATCACCGTGAGCATGCGGCCCGATGGTGCATCACCCTCGCGCAGGGAACCGAGACCTCCCGCCGACACATGCAGGCCGGTCTCGAAGCCGTCTGGCCCGATGTCGCCGAGCTCCAGGGCACAGAACCGTTCGAGGCCTTCCCCGAGGCCATGACGTTCGTCGACCTGGTACTCCACGCGTCGGACCTCGAGCGGCCCGAAGCGGGCTCCGCCGGTGGCCGTGGCCGCGACGGCGTCCACGCCGCCGGCTTCTCCGAGCTCCTGACGGAAATGCAAGGACTCGCGCGCGAGCATCCGATGGGGCGATGGTGAACGCTTACGACGTCGTAGCCCGGGTCGTCGACCCGGAACTGCCGATGCTCAGCCTCGAGGACCTCGGGGTGCTGCGCGACGTCGAGGTCGACGACAACAACGTCGTCGTCACGCTCACGCCCACCTACAGCGGTTGCCCGGCGCTGGCCACGATGCGTGCCGACGTGCTGGTCGCGCTGCGTCGAGCCGGCTACGACAGGGCCGAGGTGCGGACGACGCTCTCGCCCGCGTGGTCGTCGGACTGGATCAGCCCGCGGGGCAGGGCGGCGCTCGCCGAGCACGGCATCTCGCCGCCCCGTGCGGACCACGGCCCCACCGACGTCCTGCTGATGCCGTCGCGCCCACTCACGTGCCCGCAGTGCACGTCGACCGACACGTACGAGCTGTCGCACTTCGGCAGCACGGCCTGCCGGTCGCTGCACACCTGCCGGGCCTGTGGCGAGACGTTCGACCACGTGAAGGAGATCTGATGCCGGCACGTGGCGACTTCCATCCGCTCCGGGTGGCGCACGTCGACCGCCTCTGTGAGGACGCCGTCGCGGTGACGTTCGACGTCCCGGACGACCTCGCCGACGAGTACCGCGTTCCGTCCCGGGCAGTCGCTGACCCTCCGCCGACACGTCGACGATCGCGAGGAACGTCGCCAGTACTCGATCTGCGCCGCGGCCGGGGCGGCGCCGCGCGTCGGTGTGCGGGTCGTGCCCGACGGGATGTTCTCGACGTGGCTCGTCGACGAGGTCCGGGCCGGCGACGAGATCGAGGTGCAGACCCCGTCAGGAACCTTCGGGCCGGACCCCGACCTGGGCGGCCGCCACGTGCTCGTCGCCGCGGGCTCCGGCATCACCCCGGTGCTGTCGATCGCGTCATCGCTCCTGGCCAACCCCGAGGCGGAGGTGACCCTGCTCTACGGCAACCGCCGCGCCAGCACCGTCATGTTCACCGACGAGGTCGCCGACCTGAAGGACCGTTATCCCGCGCGCTTCGAGGTCATCCATGTGCTCTCGCGTGAGCCGCGCGATGTCGAGCTGTTCAGCGGCCGCCTCGACGCCGACCGGCTCCGTCGCATCCTCACCGCGCTCGTGCCCGTCGGCGACGTCGACGGCTTCTGGTTGTGCGGGCCGTTCGAGATGATCGAGTCGGCCCGCGACGTCCTGCGCGACCTCGGAGTCCCCCAGGAGAAGGTGCACCGCGAGCTGTTCTTCGTCGACGACGTCCCGCCGCCCCCCGTCGAGCACGCCGAGGCCGGGGTCGAGGGTCCATCCAGCAGGGTCAGGCTGACGCTCGACGGTCGCACGACCGAGCTGAGCCTGCCGCGCGACCGACCGGTGCTCGACTCGGCCCAGGAGACCCGCGCCGACCTGCCTTATGCGTGCAAGGGTGGCGTCTGCGGCACCTGCCGGGCCAAGGTGCTCGGCGGCGACGTGCACATGCGCCGCAACTATGCGCTCGAGGACGCCGAGCTCGCCGACGGATACGTGCTCACCTGCCAGAGCCTCCCGGTGTCCGACGAGCTCGCCCTCGACTACGACGCGTAGCCCAGAACCCGTGGGTGCACACACACCCACCCCATTCGGGTGCTGGCACCTATGTGCCGGGAAACGAGTCTCCCTAGCGTGGAAGAACCCCCACAGGAGGAGTCTCTGATGAACACTCTCCCCGATGTGAACCGCCGCCTGGCGAGCGCAGTCGGCGTCGCCCTCACACTCGTTTTCCTCGCCGGTTGCGGCTCGGACGGCGGGACATCACCGGACAAGCCGTCGACCCCGTCCGCAGCGGCCAACCCGCTCGAAGGCACCTGGCGCACTGAGCCGGTGTCTGTGAGCGACGCCAATGCGACCCTTCGGAAGCACGGCCTGGAGAAGTGGATCAAGAAGTTCAAGAGCGAGTCGCCGATCCAGTCCCCCACCGTTCTGGTCCTCGAGGTGACGGATGAGTGGGACCTCTATATGGAACCCGAGGGCAGCCCTCGCGAAGAGGTCGACTACGACGCCGAATACAAGTTCCGCGGCAACGAGGTCGAGGTGATCCACTCCGACGGCCCCACCCTCTACGAGTGGGCGGTCGATGGCGACACGCTGACGTTCGAGTGGCAGAGCACCACCCTCCCGGGATACAACGGCATCCCCGACGAGGTGTTCCAGCGGGTGCTCTACATGAGCTCGCCGTTCACGAAGGACCAGAGCTAGCCGGCCAGACCGGGAGGGTCCTGAGCCTCCCGGTCCGACCGCTGCCTTGGCCCTACCGTGGGGACTCCGTAGCGCAGGAGGTCTTCCATGGTCGGCTTCGTCACCCGCGTGCGTGCGGCGAGCGTCGCGCTCATCGGTGTCGCGGCCATACTGCCCACCGGGTGCACCTCGGACGAGCCCGACCGGTCGGCGACGTTGTCCGCTGTATCCGCTCTCGAAGGCACCTGGCGCACCCCTCCGATCTCTCCGCGCGACGCCGATGACACGTTGCGCCGGCACGGCCTCGAGGAGTGGATCGAGCGGATCCGGCCGGAGTCACCGATCAAGCCCGACACCGTGCTGATCCTGCACATCCATGACCTCGAATGGGACCTCTACGGATCGTCGGATGGCGGACCGCTGAAGGAAATCGACGACGACGCAGCCATGCAGGTGAACGGCAACAAGGTCGAGGTCGTCCACCGGACAGGGTCGACGACGTACCGCTGGTCGATCGACGACGGCGACATCCTGACGCTCGACTGGCTCGGCACGACCCAGCCGCCCCACCGCGGCATCCCGGACGAGGTGTTCCAGCGCGTGCTTTACATGACCCAGGACTTTACGAGGTCCGACGATTCATCGGATCCGCCGTAGCCGGAGGACGGGGTGCAGCCACCCCGTCGGTCTTCCGTGCTGGCACCGATGAGGTAAGCCCGCCCTGGCGACTACGGTCAGAGCATCCCTTTCAAGGAGCATCGATGACCTCCCTCACCCCCTACCACGGCCGCGTCGCGATCGCGGGCACCATCCTCCTCGCAGGTACGTTGATGGCCGCATGCTCGGGCGACGACCCGAGTCCAGCCAAGAAGGACCAAGCTGATGTGCCGTCGGGCACGGTCGTCTTCCGACGCTTTCTCAACCCCGAGCAGACCCAGGCTGCGTTGTTCACGATGTCGACCGACGGCAAGGACGAACGTCAGATCACGAAGCCACCCCTGGACACCATCGACACGTTCCCGGACTGGTCACCGGACGGGAAGCAGGTCGTCTTCCATCGCGAGTTCACCGATCAACCGTACGAGGTGCACATCGTCAACGCCGACGGCTCGGAAGAGCACCAGGTGGACGCTGGGCGTCCGCCGATCGGGCCGGCTGACGGTTTGTCCGAGGCGGCCGAGCCGGCTTGGTCCCCTGACGGCAAGACCTTGGCCTTCACCTGGGCGTTCGGGAAGCTCTCGCAGCTTCGAGGCGACGAATGGATCGAAGTGGCCGGCATCGCGAGCATGTCCGTCGACGGCTCCAAGGCGAAACAGGTCACCCAGACGAAGCGCCCCACCACGGCCGAGGACGGCACCGTCACGTGGTCGCCCGACGGCCGTCAAATCGCCTTCACCCGCCTGAACAAGACGAGCAAACCACTCGACGCGACCGCCGTCTTCGTCGCGAAAGCCGACGGAACGGATGCGCGTCGCGTCACCCCATGGTCGTTGGCGGCCCAGGAGCCGTCCTGGTCGCCTGACGGCACAATCATCAGCTTCCGGTCCGAGCCGGACCCCGACCAGGACTTCATCGGCGACATCCATACCGTCAAGCCGGACGGGTCCGACCTCACGCAGCTCACCAAGGCCAAGGGCAAGCAGATCCTCTCGATGTCCTTCTCACCCGACAGCAAGTGGATCGTGTTCGCCATGGAGGGCGTCGACCACCTGCCCGACCTCTTCGTGATGCGGCGAGACGGTTCGGACGTCACCCCAATCACGCGGACCTCGTCCTGGGAGAGCGCCCCTGACTGGGCCCCGGGTGACTAGCCGGTCGCGCCGAGGCAGCTCCTGAGCTCCTCGAGCTCGTAGAACTTCGTGGTGTCCTCGTACGTCTTGCAGTCGCGGCCGACCGTGGTCGGGATCTCGTTGTGCGCGATCGAGACGATGTGGGTGTCGCCGTTCTCCCACACGGTCCACTCGATGTTCGCGGACAGTGGGGACACGGTGGACACACGGAAGTCGTTGTTCTCGTAGGTGTACGGCTCACCCGGCTTGGCCTGCTCATCGGCTCCCGGTAGCTCGAGCAGCGAAGCGAACGGCGTGATCTCCTCGGCGTGCGCGAACCGGTAGACGGCGGCATGCGGGTGGTCGCCTCGGCTCAGTAGGCGGTCGTCGATCACGGTGAAGAAGTCGTCGAGCAGGATCTGGGCGGCCTGGTAACTGCCGTCGTCGCCCTGGAGGCCGGGTCCGCGCGAGTAGAAGTAGCGTCCGTCGTCGACGTAGGCGTACGCGGCAGCAGCCTTCGGCGGGATGAGCTTCGCGGTGTCGACCTTGACGTCGCGGCTCATGGCGGGGCCCGAGCGGTAGACGTCGAAGACGCCGGTGGCCTCGTAGAGCGGGTCCTCGATGCCGGCGACGAACTCCGGCGTGTAGAGGTGCTCGAGCGCGTCGATCGCGGCCTGGTCGATACCCGAGAGCCTGCGGACCTCGTTGTACGCGGACTTCCAGGGTCCGTCCTCGAGGAAGTTCTCGTACTCGTTGTTCTCGCTGTCGAACTTCAAGAGCTTCTCGTTCGATTCCGGAGGCTCGATCTCCAGGTCCGGCTGGACCGAGCTCAGTCCGACCGAGAAGTTCTCGGCGCTGGCCTCGGCGCGACGCTTGCCCGAGTCGAAGACGTCGACCTTGGCGCCGTCGGCGATCGCCTGATCGAACATGGCAGACAGGCGCTCGCCCTCGCGAGCGCCGATGGCCTGCATCTCCTTCTTGCCGAGCGTGCTGAGCATGCCGAAGCCGACCTTCTTCATGGCGGCGCGGAGCGCCGTGGCGTCCGGGCCGAACCTCCGGCCGGCCGAGGTCAGCGCATCCGCGCTCTTCGCCTTCTCCCACAGGGCGATCGCGTCGTCGATGGGATCCTCACTGGTGAGTGACCGGGATCCATGGCGGGCGACGTTTTCGGCGAACACCGGCTCGAACCCGGCCGGAGCCTCCAGCTCGGTCGACTTCTTGGTCGGGACGGGGTAGGGCGTGAGCGTCGAGACGTTGCTCGGGACATCACCGACCGCCAGCGTGGAACCCTTGGACTTCTTGTCTTGAGGGTCGGCGTCGGACTGGCAGGCAGCGAGGATGATCATCGCTGCGACGACGATCAGGAGTCGGGAGCGATGCATGCGCACATCTTGCCGGACCGGTCCTGACCGTCGGAACCGGACCCGTCAGAAGTTCATCGCAAAGACGACCGCCGTGGCGACGGCCAGAGCGAACGTGCCGGCGTCGGCCGCCAGCCCGGCCGCCTCGGAACGGTCATGACGCCGGGCGGCCTTGAGGCGGGTGACCATCGCACCGACGAGCAGGCACGCGAGGGCGATCGAGGCGAGCACACCGAGCGGCCGGTACGCCAGGCCGATGGCGACGCCCGCGGCGCCGAGCCACTCCAGGACGCCGATCACCCGCCACAGGCCGGGCGGCACGTCCAGCGAGTCGCGGATCTCGAGCGAGGCCGGCACGTTGAACAGCTTGATGCCGCCGGTGACGACGAACGTGGCGGCCACGACGATCGCGAGAATCGTGAGAAGCATCTGCCAACGCTAGCGGTTCAACCTGCTGGGCGTCAGACGACGCGGAATCTCTCCGTGCCCGCCGGCGTCCTGACCTCGACCACGGCACCGCGCTCGAGCTGGCGACCGCGTCGGGTCTCGACCTCGCCGTCGACCAGCACCTCACCGTCCGCGACGAGCGCGCCGGCCTCGGCGCCCGAGCCTGCGGCACCCGCGAACTTGAGGAACTGGCCCAGGCGGATGCCACCGTCGCGGACCGAGATGTCGGTGATCCCGGGATCACTCACGCCCGGCCGACCTGGTAGGTCAGGTGGCTCGCCATCGGGTGGTGTCGTGCACCCGTCGGCTCGAACGTCACGCCGCCCAGACCGTCGAAGAGACGCTCGCCCGCTCCGAGCAGGATCGGTGCGACGTGCAGGCGGAGCTCGTCGACGAGTCCGGCAGCCAGACACTGGCGCAGCGTCGCGGCACCGCCGGCGATGCTGACCGAGCCGGCGCCGGCCGCCTCGCGGGCCCGGTCCACGGCCGTCCCGATGCCGTCGTTGACGAAGTGGAACGTCGTCCCTCCGTCCATCGGGAGGTCGTCACGCTGCTGGTGCGTCACCACGAAGACCGGGCCGTGGTACGGCGGCTCCTCGCCCCACCACCCACGCCAGGTCGGTTCCCACTCGCCGGGTCCGGCGAACATGTTGCGTCCCATCACGTACGCGGAGGCCTCCAGGATCGCCTCACGCTCGGCGGCGTGGTCCTCGGCGGCCTCGAACATCCAGGTATGGAGCTGCTCGCCGCCCTCCCCGAGCGGCTCCTCGAGCGTCTGGTTCGGTCCTGCCGTGAACCCGTCGAGGGATATCGCCTGGTCGGCCGTCACGCGTGTCATGCCCTTACGTACTCACCGACCGCCGTCGACTGTCAAGATGTCGCCATGGACGCCGCCGTCAAGAGCCCGTGGATCATCGGCTTCGGCGTGGTCGCGGTCGTGCACCTGGCGCTCAACGCCGCCGCCGCGTCCCCGTGGGACAGCATCACCAAGTGCCTGCTGGCGCCGCTGCTCGCGGCGTGGGTCGTGCAGCTGAAGGGTCCGCGTCTTCTCGTCGCGGCACTCGTGTTCTGCCTGGGCGGCGACCTGTTCCTCGAGATCGAGCCGCTCTTCGTCATCGGGATGGCCTCGTTCGCCGCGGCCCACGTCTGCTTCATCACGTTCTTCGTGCAGCGTGGCGCACTCCCCCGGATCCGCGCCAACCCGCTGGCCGCGATCGTCTACGTCGCAGGTGGCGTCGCCATGGTGACGTGGGCCTGGGACGGGCTCGAGGCCGACGTGCGTCCGTTCGTGCCCGTCTACGCACTGCTGCTCGTCGGCACGGCCGCGACGTCGCTGGCGCTCGACGGACGTGCCGGTCTGGGTGGCTTGCTGTTCCTGGTGTCCGACGGTTTCATCGCCCTCGGCGAGGCCGGTCGGTTCGACAAGGACGCAACGTGGCATGGGCTGGTCATCATGAGCCTGTACATCCTGGCGATCTTCTTCCTGTCCGCCGGCATCCTGAACCGCGAGATCCGGAGCCGACGCCTGGCGGCGGACGGCTTCGACACGACCATCCGCACCGACTGCTGGCCGCGACTTCCCGAGCGGGCGTGACCCGCGAGCGACTCCCGTCCGACCGCGCCTACCGCGTGGTCGTCCGCTTGTTCGCCGGCTTCTTCCGCCTGCTCGGACTGCGCATCACCGTGCACGGCGCGGAGCACCTGCCGGAGACAGGGCCGGCGGTGATCGCGAGCAACCACACCGGCTTCCTCGACTTCACGTTCATCGGGTACGCCGCTCGCGAGCGGGGCCGGCTCGTGCGCTTCATGAGCAAGCTCTCGGTGTTCGAGAGCCGGCTGTCCGGATGGCTGATGCGGGCGATGCGCCACATCCCTGTCGATCGCTGGTCGGGCGCGATCGCCTACCGGCAAGCGCGGCGCCTGCTCGACGCGGGCGAGGTCGTCGGCGTGTTCCCGGAGGCCACCATCAGCCGGTCGTGGCTGGTCAAGGGGCTCAAGCCGGGCGCTGCCGGCCTCGCCATCAGCCGGTCCGCACCGCTCGTCCCTGCGGTCGTGTGGGGCTCGCACCGCGTCGTGACCGTCGACGGTCACCGGAGCCTGCGCCGCGGCAAGGCGATCACGATTGCGCTCGGCGAGCCGCTGCACCCCGCCGACGGCGAGAGCATCGTCGGCCTCACCGAGCGACTGCGAGCGGCGATGATCGTGCTGCTCGAGGAGGCGATCGCCACGTACCCGGACGCGCCCAGGTCGGATTCCGACCGCTGGTGGCTGCCGCACACCCATGGCGGCTCGGCTCCTCCGCCGGACGTCGCCGCCGCGCTCGACCGCGCCGCCCTCGAGCGCATCAACCAGCCTGTCGATTGAGACGCCGGCCTGACACGATAAGCGCATGACGTTCGATCAGCTCCAGCCCGTCATCGTCGGCGACCTCACCTTCGACGTCCGAACGCTCGGGCCCGAGGACGGCGATCCCGTCGATGCTGCTGCACGGCTTCCCCGAGACGTCCTTGAGCTGGTCGACCGTGGCCCCGGTGCTGGCCGACGCCGGGCTGCGCGTCATCGCACCCGACCAGCGCGGTTACTCCCCGGACGCGCGCCCGCCTGCCGTCGCCGACTACGAGATGGAGCATCTCGTCGACGACGTCCTGGGGCTGGCCGACGCACTCGGCCTCGACACGTTCCACCTCGTCGGCCACGACTGGGGCGCGGCGGTGGGGTGGGCCGTGGCGGCGCACCACGGCGACCGGCTGCGCACCTTCACGGCGGTGTCGGTGCCGCACCTCGCCGCCTACAACAACGCCTTGCGCGGCGACTCCGACCAGCAGGAGCGTGCGTCGTACATCGGGTTGATGCGCGAGGAGGGCAAGGCCGAGGACGTCCTGACGGAGGACGACGGCCGGCGTCTGCGCGCGATGTACCAGGGCAGGGTGCCGGCGACGCACGTCGACGCGTACGTGGACTTCTTCCGCGACCGGTCGGCGCTCACCGGAGCGTTGGCTTGGTACCGCGCGATGACGGCGGCGCTCGCCGACACTCCCTCGGTGTCCGTGCCGACCACGTACGTGTGGAGTGACGGCGACCTCGCCATCGGACGGGCGTCAGCAGAAGCGTCCGGCGATCACATGACGGGACCGTTCACGTTCGTCGAGCTCCCCGGCGTCAGTCACTGGATCCCCGAAGAAGCGCCGACCGATCTCGCCCGGGCGATCCTCGAGCGGGTGCGCGGCTGATTCGGGCGTGCGTGAGGATGGACCGATGACCAAGGCCTACTGGATCAACACGTTCACCGCCGTGCACGACAAGGACAAGCTCAGGGCCTACGTCGAGCTCGCCGGACCGGCCATGCGCGAGGCCGGCGGCAGGTTCCTGTCGCGGGGCGACGTCGTGCACGCCTTCGAGGGCGGCACGTTCGGCCGCACCACACTGATCGAGTTCCCGAGCACGGATGCCGCCGCCGCGGCCTACACGAGCCGCGGCTACAAGGCCGCGCTCGAGGCCCTCGGCGACGGGGCCGAGCGAGAGATCCGCATCATCGAGGCCCTGCCTGACGTGTAGGTCACAGCAGGCCGGGTATCGCACAGTAGACGCCAGACGCGACGAGTCCCAACAGGCCCATACCGAGTCCGATGCCCGCGACGGCTGAGAACGAGCCGACGCGACGGCGGTGCTCCACCGCCAGCCCGGCGGCGGTCAGCCCGAACACGTGCGGCCATCCGGACCACCAGACACCGACCAAGACGCCTGCGACGATGCCGAGACCCAAGGACATGCGCTCCAGCGCAGTCGGGCCGCCGGACCAGGCCGGTGAGCCCACGAGCGCGGCCACCACGACACCGACGACGGCGATGCCTGCGTAGTTTGAGGTGTAGCCGTTCCCGAGGCTCATCGTCACTGCGTGAGCGGCGGCTCCCGCGAACGAGGCGATGACCGGGTGCATCAACGCTCGATGATGAACTCGTCGACGAAAATGCCGTGGTCGAGGCCGATGGCGAACATGAGGACAGTCAGGACGACAACCAGGGTCAGGCCTTGTAGACGCGGGTGTCCAGCACCATGTCGGTGAACGTCCGGTTCTCCTTATCCCACAACGGCCACAGGTAGCCGATGTAGCAGGGGATGCCATCGATGATGTGGACGAAGTAGCGTCCGATCGACAGGCCGGTGCCGAGCGGATCGGTCGTCGCGGTCTTGTACACGGCCACGTTCATGATGCCCTTGCCGAACGTCTGACCAGTGCCTCCCTGCTTGACCCCCCAGTTGTAGACGATCCAGCCGATCGCGATCACGAGGAACAGCAAGAACGGTGCACCCGACAGGCTCGTCGAGATCGAACCACCCCCGGCCGAGCTCTCGCCGAACAAGATCGAGAACACGACGTAGACGATCCCGATGGGGAGTCCGTCGAGGATCGCCGCGACGACGCGGGCGCCCCAGGATCCGAACTCCTGACTCGGCGCCTGCGACATCGGCGCGTCCATGGGTTGTGACATGACTTGCCTCCACGTCCCTCCCGCCTGGTCGGAAAGGTAGCAGCAGGTGAGGCATCGCGCGCAGAGTGATCCCGATGCGTCGTATGGGAGTCGTATGGGAACGGTCTTCGCGCCGCCGGTTGACGCTCAAGGTCACCCAGCTCGACTGACGAACTCATACAGCCCGGCGAAGTCTGTTCATGGCGCCGGTACATCCCGCCTCGCTATCCTTCCTGGGGGGACACCGTCATCCTTGGAGTTCACATGCCGGATCGAGTCACGGAAGTCACCTCAAGGGGCTGGTTCAGCCGAATCGGCAGCGCGTTCTCGGGCGTTCTCGTGGGACTGATCATGATTGTGATCGCCTTCCCACTGTTGTTCTGGAACGAGGGTCGGGCCGTCGATCGCGCGAAGGCTCTGGACGAGGGCGCGAGCTCAGTGACTAGCGTCGAAACTGACTCAGTCAACAGCGCAAACGAGGGCAAGCTCGTCCACGTCTCCGGAACCGCGCAGACCGACGAGGCCCTCACAGACGAGGAGTTCAGCGTGCAGGTCACCGGCCTACGCCTCGAGCGCACGGTGGAGATGTATCAGTGGATCGAGAAGTCGGAGTCCGAGACCCGAGAGGAGCTCGGCGGCGGCGAGGAGACCGTGACGACGTACACCTACTCCAAGGGCTGGTCCGAAGGTCTCAACGACTCCAGCCGGTTTCACGAACCACGCGGCCATCAGAATCCGGACGAGATCCCCTATGGATCACGATCGGCCACGGCCGAGGTGGTGAACCTCGGCGCCTTCACGCTGAACGCGGATCAGATCGGCCGCGCAGGTGAACCGAGGGACGTGCCGACGGACTCCGGGCTGGCGGTTCCGGAGAAGGAGCGAGGTGAGGTCAAGGGCAGCTCCGTCTACTTAGGGGCGAACTCGGCCCGACCAGCAATCGGAGACGTCCGCGCCACGTTCGGCTACGTCCCCGAGGCAAAGGTCAGCATCATCGCGCAGCAGACCGGCGGCAGCTTCTCCCCGTACCTCACGTCCAAGGGTGGCCAGATCGACCTGATCGATGACGGGATCGTCAGCTCCGAGCAGATGTTCGCCGACGCCAAGACGGAGAACAAGATCGTCACTTGGGTTCTCCGGTTCGCTGGATTCCTCGTGATGTTCATCGGATTCGGGCTCGTGTTCCGTCCGCTCTCCGCGATCGCCGACGTGGTGCCATTCATCGGGAGCATCGTCGGTGCGGGTACCGGACTGATCGCCTTCCTTCTCGCCGCCGCGGGATCGTTCGTCACCATCGCGGTGGCGTGGATCTTCTACCGGCCGTTGATCGGCATCCCGCTCCTCCTGGTGGGACTTGCTGGCGCCGTCTTCGCCTTCATGCGCACGAGAAGGGCGGAGCGGGTTCAAACCAAGCCGGCCTGATCAGCGGCGGCCACCGCTGCTCGCGCAGCATGGCTGTCGGCGGTGGCCGAACTTGCCCAGATCGTCCGCCCTGGGTACACCAGCTTCAGTCTTCTCCGGGAGCCAGGCCGCCGAGCGTTCAGGACAGCGCGTCGCGCCAGCTGCCGCGCGCGAGCGCCGCGCCGCAACCGGCCACGAGCCCGAGCAGCACGACCCCGAGATAGACCCGGACATGCGTGAGATCCACCTGCTCGGAGTAGCGCGCGACCTGAAGCGCAACGGCCGGCAGCACGAGGATCAGCATCGGAGACGCCAACCGGACGCGGTCGCGGTCGTTCTCGACGGCCATCGTGACCATCAGCGCGCCGAGCGCGAGCAAGAAGCCGCTCAGCACGCGGGCGGTCAGCGGCGTGAGCGACCACGGAAAGTCGTCGGTGAACCACGCCGGGTAGGCGAACGCGACGACAGCCTCCACGCTGACAAACCCGCCGAGGACGAAGAGCAGCGTACGAAGGCGCTTCGGCAAGGGCTGGTCGCTCGGGCTCCTCGGTGCCTCGCGGCGCCGCTGCCAGAGATACGTCGCGAGGAAGATCGGCGGCGGAAGGAGGTAGCTGGCGAACCAGAGGTAGAACGGCGCTGTGCCGGTCGAGAACTTGTCCCAGTGCAGGAGCGTCGCGAGCAGCTCGGCGCTCGTGAAGAGGATCGCCGTCGGCACGATGACGCGCACCATCTCCCAGCGCTTGGCGAACAGGGCGAGCAGCATGATTGGCGCGACGGCGAGGTAGAACGCGCCGAAAACGGCCGCCATGACGACCGGCTCGATCGGCCACGCCCACCCTTCCTCCGTGTTGCCGGGATCCAGCCCGATGCTCAGCAGCGCGGCGACGCCGAAGAAGACCTCCGCGGCAAACCAGGCGCGCAGCGGCCAGGCGATCGGCGTGCCCGCGCGTGGTCCGGCGGCCGTGGCGCCGCTCATCGCCGCTGCCTGAACGCCAGCATGAGCAGCAGGCCCAGCATCGCGTTGGCGACGACGAGCAGAGCGAACCACAGCACGTCCTCGGCGTCGCCGGTTGAGAACAGCTCGCGATGGATGATCGAAGCGAGCAGCACGCCGGCCGTGAAGACGAGCATTCCGGCTACCACAACCCGAACCTCGAGCAACGTGCGCTGGCGGGCGAGCAGGATGCTGCCGACACCGTACGCGAGCAGCGGCGCCGAGTAGATCTGCGCGAGCAGCCGGTCGATCGGCCACGGCCAGACGTCGGCCAGCGCGCCGGGGGCGAGCAGCAGCCCCAGCGCGAGGACGGTCAGCACGACACCCTGGCCGACGAGGAAGCGCCGCGCCCAGGCGGGCAGCCCGGCCGCAGACGCCGCGCCGGGCTCGACGCGGCGATGGCGCCACGCCAGCCCAAGCGCGATGAGCGGATAGACCACGTAGGCGGCGAACCACACCCATGGCTGCGGTGTGGCGAAGTCGAAGCGGTCGAGGTAGAACAGCGAGATCACGCACAGCCCGCCTGTCCACAACGCCGTGAGGATCGGGACGAGCCGGATCTCGCGCCAGCTGCGAGCCAGCAGCCCGCCGACCATGATGGTCAGGCCCGACAGGTAGACCGCACCGAGGAAGCGGGCATGCAGCGGCGGCACCGAGAACGGGATCGCGCGCTCGACCTCGCTCGGCACGACGTAGCCCCAGAAGCCGACCCACAGCGCCAGCACGCCGACGGCGGCGAAGTAGAGCCGCTCGCTTCGCCTGATCTCCGTCATCTCGGTACCGTCCCCAATTTCCGAGTGGCGCGCTTCGCGGCCCGGCGCTGCTTGACCACGCGCGCCGCCCTTCTGCTGCCCAAGAAGAGCTTGATGCCGAACCACGCCAGGAGCGCGACGAGCACGCCGGTCGCGATGGTCGGCACCAGACGCCGGATCCAGTCCTCGCTGAGCCACGTGCCGGTCGCCACCGCGTAGGCCGTGAGAACTCCGAGGAAGTTCACGATGTACTTCGAGATGTTCTTCGTGAGAATCGAGCGCACCACTCCTCCCGAGAGCTTCTTGGAAAAGCCCTTGGCGTTGCCCCCGAGCTTCGCCAGCGCAGCATCTACTTCTTCCTTCTCCTTGGCCTGCATCACGTGGCGGTAGGCGATGATGCCGCGCTCCAGCTGGCGGGCACGCCACGCGACCTCGGCGTCGTGCTGGTCCGGGTAGTGGAAGTCGGGTCCGCCGAACTCGCACGTGTCGCCCTCGAGACACTGGTTGGGACGGCCGGTCTCCGGGTTGATGTGATAGCGCACGGACGCGTCCATGGCCGGATCCTATTCGCTGGGAAGTTCTGGCTCAGCCGGCGAGCGGCCAGCCGCCGGGTTCGTCGATCGGACGGCCCTTCTTGGCGGCGTAGGCGTTCCATTCGAGAGCGCGCTCCGTGTGCCACGTGCGCTGGTCGACCATGAGCTCGATGAGCGTGGTGGCTCCGATCTGCAGGTGCCGTGCGCCCAGCTCTATCGCGACGTCGCGCGCTGCTCGGGCATCGCAGACGGCGTCGTGCGCATTGTCGATGGCGACGCCGTAGTACGACGCGACATCGATCAGTCGTCGTTGACCCAGCGCTCCCCGCTCGAGACCCCAGTCGACGACGAAGGGATCGACGACCAGCAGCCGCGACCAGTCGGGCTGCCTGAGGCCGAGCCTCGCGGCTTCGGCCCGCAGCATGGTGAGGTCGTAGGTGGCGTTGAAGACCACCAGACCGACGTGTCGGTCGATGAGCGACTGCACCCAGTCGACCACCACGGCCAGACCCTCCGCCGAGGACGGTGCGCCGGCCAGCATGGCTTCGGTGATGCCGTGCACACCGGCAGACTCCGGTGGGATGGGGACCCCAGGATTGACCAGACCGGTGATCTCGAAGCCGCGCACGTCGAGCAGGGCGTAGCTGAGCACGCGGTCGTGGAACGGGTCGACGCCGGTGGTCTCGAAGTCGAGCGACGCGAGCGGCACGCGGTGCCACCCGTCGTGGCTGCCGCGAGTCGGCGGCGACGCCGGGGCGTCGAGACCGATGAGTCGATGTGCCTTCACCTGCCGACCTCCTGCTGTCACGCTAGGGGCGGCCTCGGACAGCGGACCGTATCGACATGCGTAACTGGTACATTTGCACTACTTCTGAAGGAGACAGCATGAGGCGCACGAAGCTCGACGGCATGATCGCCGTCATCACCGGGGCGGGCAGCGGCATCGGCCGGGCCACCGCGGTGCTCGCCGCCCGGAAGGGCGCGCGGCTCGTGCTCACCGACGTCTCCGCCGACACCCTGGCCGAGACCGTCCAGCTCGTCTCGGAAGCCGGCGGCACCGTGGTCCACCACCAGGCCTTCGACGTGCGCGACGCCGATGCCGTCGAGACCTTCGCGGCCCGCACCCACGAGCTCACCGGCTCGGTCGACGTCGTCATGAACGTCGCCGGGATCTCGACCTGGGGCCGCATCCAGGACCTCTCCCTCGAGCACTGGCGCCGCACCATCGACATCGACCTGATGGGTCCGATCCACGTGCTCGCCGCGTTCGTGCCCCCGATGATCGAGGCCGGCCGCGGCGGTCACGTCGTCAACGTCTCGTCGGCAGCGGGTCTGTTCGGGCTACCCATCCACGCCCCGTACAGCGCCGCGAAGTTCGGGCTGCGCGGCGTGAGCGAGGTGCTCCGCTTCGACCTCGAGCCGTACCGCATCGGCGTGACGCTCGTGTGCCCCGGCGCCGTCGACACCCCGCTCGTGGGCACGGTCGACATGGTCGGCGTCGACCGGGAGGACCCAACTGTCCAGAAGGCGGTCGACTCGTTCTCGCGCCACGCGGCCACTCCGGAGAAGGCTGCCGCCGCCATCGTTCGCGGCGTCGAGAAGGGTCGCTACCTGGTGTTCACGTCGCTGGACATCCGGGCGCTGTACTGGACTCAGCGGTACGTGCCCTTCGTCTACACGATCATCATGCGAGTCATGAACCAGCAGGCGCGACGCGTGTTGAAGAGGAAGGTCAGTCCACCTGCAGGTCGGTGACTGCGAAAGTGCGGGCCGACGTCTCCTGAGCAGCTCGACACGTCAGCACGGCTGCGGAGGACCGTCGGGCCTCGACCTCCGCCACGACCCGCCCCGGCAAGGCGCCGTCACACGACAGCTCGACCTTCCATCGCCCTGAGCCGACCGTCTCGATGCTCGCAAGTCGGACGTCGCGGGCGCCCCCCGGACCGAACCGCTCGTGGACGGCCACCGCCGCAGCCTGCGCGACCGGGGGCAGCATGCTCGACCCGCGGAGGTGCTCGGGGGTCACGGTGCCGGCGAGGTGGCGGTCGACGACGTCGCCGGCATCCGCGTCGTCCAGACGCCCGTAGTAGGTGCCGTCCGGGAGCACGACGACGCTCGCCGCGAACCGGTCGCCGCCGACGTGACTGCACTCCCACACCTTGTCGCCGTGGCGTCGAGACAGCGCCTCGGCGACCGGGCGGCCGCGGACCGCGCAGCACGTGTCGTGGCGTCCGTGCGTGCAGACCAGCAGCACAGGATCGTCCGACCATGCAGCGCTCGACTCGGTGAGCGCGTCCCGGGCGGCGAGCAGGTGACGATCGTCACTCCACGAGCCCCAGCGGATCCGTCCCTCGACGACGTCGGCCACGGCCCACGCCCGATCGCCGGTGTTCGCGACCCGCCCGTGGCGACGGATCAGCAAGGTGCGCGCGCCCGCATCGTGCGTCGCGGCGAGGAGCTGCCCCAGGATCGTCCGGTCGAGGTCCGACTGCTCGAGCGCGTCGAAGGCCCACGGCCCCGGAAGCTCGATGAGCAGGAACCGCGGAACGTTCAAGGCCGTGCCCTGCATGGGGTCACCGCGCTCCCGAGCCGTGTCCGCGCACAGCGGAGTGACAGTGGCCATGGGGGAAGGGTCTCAGGTGGTGACGACGACGCCGGCACGCAGGAGGCGGCGAGCCAGGTCGAGTCCGAGGACGTCGGCCGGGATCGGGTCGCCGGTGAGGAGGATCTCGACCGCCGAGGAGGTGGACGGGTCGAGCTCGACGACCCCGGCACGCGAGGTCAGACGGAGGCCGTCGTCGTAGGTCTCCAACCGGGGTTCGAGCTGACGACGCAGGACGAGGAGGGTGTCCCCGGTGAGAGAACGGGCGGCCTGCAGCTGCGCGACCGGGCCGATCGGCTCAGGCCGTCCGGAACCGGCCGATTTCGAGGAGAGCACGGTCGCGACATCCTCGGCTGACAGTTCGTCGATCGCGTGCAGCAATCGGGTCCGGACCAGCTCGACGGCGGGTGCGACGTCCGCAGGATCGCCGACGCGCACCCCGAGTGGAAGGGACGAGCGGACGTCGACGTCACCCGCCAGATCGAGGAGTGCGCGGTCGAGCATCGTGCGGGCGAGGGCATGCCGGGTCCAGGTGTGGACCCCGAAGGTGAGGTGCGTGCTGACGCCGCCGAGCGCGGTGGCGGCGTGGAGGAACCCCCGGGGCAGGTAGAGGCAGTCGCCCGGCGCGAGCACCTCGTCGATGATCGGAGTTGTCTCAGCCGCTTCCGCGACGGCCTCGCGACGATCGGTCCAGGGTTGGTCGCGCAGCGGTGCCGGATGGACGGGTTCGTGGATACGCCAGCGCTTCTCGCCGGAGATCTGCACGACGAAGACGTCGTGCACGTCGTAGTGGGAGTCGAACCCGCGCGACTGCGGCGGGGTGACGTAGGCATTGACCTGCACGGCATGGCCGAGCTCGGCGGCGAGCTGCTGAGAGAAGTCGATCAGGGGTGGCCAGGTGCGATGCAGCGCCTGCAGCACCAGCGTGGCGCCGTCGGCGAACAGCGAGGTGAGGCGGGAGTCGTCCACCTGGTCGGCGATGCCGGCGCCGACTCCCCCGCTACTGGTGTAGTCGCCGTTCGCGAGGGTGGTGCCGTCCTTGGCCACCCGGATGAACGGGGTACGAAGGCCGCGCCGGGAGACGAGCTCGTCGACGGCCGCCTCGTCGAAGAGGTCGTCGAACGTACGCCCGTCTGCCTGCGTGAGCTGCGCGGCCTGGCCCCACACGTCCTGCGCGAACGCGTCCGGGTCGGCGACGAGCCGCCGCAGCGCAGAGTGCCCGGTCGCGTGACCGGGCACCCTGGTGTCGGTTGCTGATGTCACCTCGTCGGATCGTCCTCGGCGACGTCGGCGGGATCGTCGATGAGGCCGTCGGCGCCGTCATCGGCACCGCCGTCAGCTCCCCCGTCGTCAGCACCGCCGTCGGCTCCCCCGTCATCAGCACCGCCATCGGCTCCCTCGTCGGCACCGCCATCGGCTCCGCCGTCGTGGACGCCCGGCGTACCCTCGGCACCGCCGTCTGCAGGTCCTTCGGCGCCACCGTCGGCGCCACCGTCGTGCATGCCCGGCGTGCCCTCGGCGCCGCCGTCAGCAGGTCCTTCTGGTGTGGTCTCGCTCATCGCTTCTCCTCATGTCACAGGGCATGGCACCGGTGAGTGCCGCTCTCAACGTCTTACACCTCGACCGGCCCCGCAACTCTGGCATCGGTAGAGTTCGGCGCCTGATGACCCAGGACCTGTCGACCGACTTCGCAGACGCCACCGGCGCGGCCCTCGTGGTCGGCGGCAGTGGTGGGCTGGGTGCGGCGATCGCGCTCATGCTGGCGGCCCGCGGCTGCGATGTCGCCGTGACCTTCCGGGGCAACCAGGAGGCGGGAGACGCCGTCGCCAAGGCAGCGGCTGAGCTTGGCGTCCGGTCCTCCGCGCACGCCCTCGACGTGACCTCGGCCGACGACTGCGCCTCGGTGCTGGCGGCCGTGGCAGATGCCTACGACGGCCTGCACACGCTGGTCTACGCAGCCGGGCCGCATGTCCCGATGGTGCATCTCTCGAACGTCTCCCCTGCGGACTTCGCCGAGCAGCTCTCGCAGGACGCCGTCGGCTTCTTCAACATGGCGCAGCCGGCCCTGCCACTGCTGCGGCTGACTCAGGGGTCGATCGTCGCGGTGACCACGGCCGCAACCGCGCGTTTCCCGGTGCGGGACGGGCTGTCATCGGCGCCGAAAGGCGCGGTGGAGGCACTCGTGCGCGCGCTCGCGGCGGAGGAAGGACGCTTCGGGGTGCGCGTCAACGCCGTCGGCCCGGGGATGCTCACCGACGGCATGGCCGCACGACTGATCGACTCAGGCGAGCTCGACGAGAACGCGCTGGCCATCACCCGCGCGAACATCCCGCTGCACCGGTTCGGCAACGCGACGGACATCGCGGAAGCGGTCTGCTTCCTCGCCTCGGACCGGGCCGGATTCATCACCGGTCAGAAGCTCGACGTCGACGGCGGCTACACCGTCTGAGCAGTCTCGATACGCCGGACGCCTTCGGCATGACGCACTCGACCTGGCCGGACGTCAGCTCGCAGGGCTCGCTGAGTCCGGCTCATCGCGCTCACGCTCGGCCCGCTCGCGTTCGGTGAGCTGGCCCTTGAGGTCCTTGACCTGCCGGCGGCGCCGGGAGAGCCGCATGCTCGCCCCGACCAGGAGGAGGGCCGCCACGGCGCCACCGACCGCGCCGAAGGCGGTGGCGGCCCGGAAGCCCGGAGCGTCGACGTCGAAGATCCGCTCGCCCGCGTGGGCGGCCTTGCTGTTGCCGGCGACGACGGCGAGTGTCAACCAGTTGGGTACGGCCAGCAGCACCGCCACGGCGAGGACGATGAAACGCCACGTCCAGCTGAGAAAGCGGCGACGCATCTGGGCGAGCAGGAGCAACGGCACGAACGTGAAGACGAACCCGTAGAAGAGACCCCAGAGCGTGCCGGACGTGAGGTCGCCGCCGACCTGGTCGCCCACGCGCTGCGCCCACCACCGCGGGAAGAACGCGGCGGAGACGGCATAGGCGACATAGGCCAGCGCAATGAGCACGAGCACCAGCACCGCGCGGTTGACCCACGTGCCTGCCTTCACACCCTGTCGGTCGTAACGGCGCTCGGTGGCGGAGCCGCGCTCGTGCTCGTGGTCGGCGTCGCCGTGGCTCGCCTCGGGACCGTGCGTGTGATCTGCCTTGCCGTGACCTTCGTCGCTCATGGCGCCATCATGCCCCGACCGACCCGTCTGTGCGCCCCGATAGCCTCGGCACCGTGCGCATCGCGACCTGGAACATCAACTCCGTCCGCAGCCGCATCGACCGCCTCACCGACTGGGTGGAACGGGCCGACATCGACGTCCTGACGCTGCAGGAGACGAAGTGCCGCGACGACCAGTTCCCGGCCCTCGAGCTCAGCGCGATGGGCTACGAGGTCGCGCACTTCGGCCTCAGCCAGTGGAACGGCGTCGCGGTGCTGTCACGCGTCGGCCTCGACGACATCGCCACCTCGTTCGCCGACGACCAGCCGATGTTCGGTGAGCCCGAGGTCCTCGAGGCCCGCTCCATCAGCGCCATGTGCGGTGGCGTGCGGGTGTGGAGCCTCTATGTGCCAAACGGCCGCACGCTCGATGATCCGCACTACGACTACAAGCTGCGCTGGCTCGAGAGCCTGCGCACCGCCGCGTCGGGCTGGCTCGCCGCCGACGCCGATGCGCAGGTCGCGCTCACCGGCGACTGGAACATCGCCCCCGAGGACGACGACGTCTGGGACATGGCTTTCTTTGCGAACAGCACCCACGTGTCCGAGCCCGAGCGGGCCGCCTTCCGCGCCGTCGTCGACGCCGGGTTCGCCGACGTCGTCCGTCCGCACACGCCCGGCCCGGGCGTCTACACGTACTGGGACTACAAGCAGCTCAGCTTCCCCAAGAAGCGGGGCATGCGTATCGACTTCGTGCTCGCCTCCCCGGCCTTGGCCCAACGCGTCAGCTCGGCGTGGATCGAGCGCGAGGAACGCAAGGGCAAGAGCCCGAGCGACCATGCACCCGTGGTCGTCGAGCTCGATTGAGGAGGACTAGGCTCCGAGAATGACCGAGAACTCCCGAGAATTCGACGTGGTCGTCTACGGCGCCACCGGTTTCGTCGGCGTGCTGACCGCCAAGTACCTGGCCGAGCACGCCCCATCAGGCACCCGCATCGCGCTGGCCGGCCGCAACGAGGCGAAGCTCGAGAAGACCCGCGCCTCGCTGCCGGCCGTGGCCCACGACTGGCCGCTCATCGTCGCCGACTCCGACTCCCCCGCCTCGCTCGATGCGATGGCGGCGCGAACCCGCGTCGTCTGCACGACCGTCGGCCCCTATCTCAAGTACGGCGAGTCACTGCTGGCGGCGGTGGCCAATGCCGGCACCGACTACGTCGACCTCACCGGCGAGATCCCGTTCGTCCGTTTCTCCATCGACAAGTTCGGCGAGCAGGCGGCGGCCACCGGCGCCCGCATCGTGCACGCGTGCGGCTACGACTCGATCCCGTCCGACGTGGGGGTGCACATCCTGAACGAGAGGGTCCAGGCCGACGGCGAGGGTGAGCTCACCGACACCACGCTCGTGGTCACCAAGTTCCGAGGCGGCCTGTCCGGCGGCACGATCGACTCGATGCGGGTCATCGCCGACCTCGCGCGGCAGCCGGAGACGCGCAAGGTCCTGATCAACCCACATGCCTTGTCGTCCGGGCCCGGCGAGGTCGCACGCGGCGACCGGAAGTCGGAGCCGAGCGATGCGGCCATCTTCGCCGCCAAGAAGGTCGACCCGTCGCTCAAGGGCGCGCTGGCGCCGTTCATCATGGCCAGCTACAACACCCGCATCGTGCGTCGCACGAACTTCCTGCTCGGCGGCATCTACGGCGACCGGTTCAAGTACGGCGAGGCGATGGCCGTCGGCCGCAACCCCGTGCTGTCGCGGGTGGCGGCGGCAGGTGTCGCAGCCGGCATGGGCGGGCTCTTCGGTGGCCTGGCGATGAAGCCGACCCGTCGCGTCCTCGACCGTCTGCTTCCCGAACCCGGCGAGGGTCCCAGCGAGAAGACGCGCGAGCGTGGCTTCTTCGACCACCGCACCTACAGCACCACGACGACCGGGGCCCGCTACATGGCCAAGGTGGTCGCCCAGGGCGATCCCGGCTACAAGGCCACCGCGATGATTCTCGGCGAGGCCGCGCTGACGCTCGCCCTCGATCGCGACAAGCTGCCCGACCGCAAGGGCATCCTCACGCCCATCGCCGCGATGGGCGACGCCCTCGTCGACCGCTTGCGTGCGGCCGGCATGACGCTCGAGGTCACCCGACTCGACTGACGGTCGCTACTTGGTCTCCCAGCGCATGTCGCCATCGGAGACGGTCAGCAAGGCTCTACCCTTCCTGCCGTTCTCGAGCTCGACGTCGCAGAAGGACCTACCGTCTCCGCCGACCTCGAGCGGATCTGGACACTTCACGGTCTTGACCTTGTCCCCGGTCTTCTCCTCGTAACCCGTTCGGATCAGCTCCTCGGCCTGGCCGGTGGCCGGCCTGGTCACTTCCCAGCGTCCAGCGCCGTCCTCGTCGCGGACCGTGACGGTGATCTCGCCCGACGACCCGTCGGTGAGGTCGAACGAGCAGGTAAACGTCTTGCCGACCTCGGCCACCTCATTCTCGGGGCAGTCGACCGTGTCGACCTTGACCGAGCCGGGGCCGTCGATCGTCGACCGGACGTTCTTCTCCACCGACGCGGTGTCGACGGTGGCGGCGGCGCACGCCGTGATCAGGATGCTCGACGCCACGGCCAGTCCCGTGGCCGCAACTTTCGTGATGTTCATGCCCGAAGGCTAGAGCCCGAGCTCGGCGTCCGCCTGCTTTCGTCGCCATCGTCTGCTCTCGGGCGGTCCGGGCGGCTCGTCTGGGACCATGATGAGACCTGAGGGGATAAGCCACATGAGCGTTACGCTGAATCACACCATCGTCCGCTGCAGCGACAAGGAGGCGTCCGCCCGCTTCCTGGCCGAGCTCCTCGGGCTGGCCGAGCCGACGAAGTACGGACCGTTCGTGGTCGTGCAGACCGACAACGAGGTCTCCCTCGACTACTCCGATGCCCATGGCAGACCGCAGCCGCAGCACTATGCCTTCAGGGTCTCCGACGTCGAGTTCGACGAGATCCAGGCGCGGATCGTCGACCGCGGGCTCACCTACTGGGCCGACCCGTTTCACACCAAGGAGAACCAGATCAACACCAACGACGGTGGTCGCGGCCTGTACTGGGACGACCCCGACGGCCACAACTTCGAGATCATCACCGTGCCGTACGGCGGGTGACCCTCAGCTCCCCCAGGTCGGACGCAGCGGGAAGTGCGCGTCGCCGTCCGGACCCACCTTGACGGCCAGCACGTGATGGAGGCCGAGCTCGTTGCGCTCGAACGCCAGTCGTGAACCAGCCATGTAGATGCCCCACACCTTGGCCGTTCCCAGGCTGACCTCCTCGAGGCACTCGTCCCAGTGGGCCTCGAGGTTCTCGTTCCATCCCTTGAGGGTCAGGGCGTAGTGCTCCCGCAGGTCCTCGACATGGCGGACCTCCATGCCGCTGTCGTGCGCGGCCGAGACGATGCGACCGACCGGGGCCAGCTCACCGTCGGGGAAGACGAAGCGGTCGATGAAAGCGCCCGTCTTGGGCGACATGGAACCGTCGCGCCGGGTGATGCAGTGGTTGAGCAGCCGCCCGCCGTCCTTGAGCTTGTCGCCGAGGAAGGCGAAATAGGACGGGTAGTTGCGGACCCCGATGTGCTCGGTGAGGCCGATCGAGCTGACCGCGTCGAAGCCGGTCTCAGCCACGTCGCGATAGTCGCCGAATCGCACCTCGGCGAGGTGGTCGAGGCCCTGCCTCTTGATCTCGTCCTGGGCCCACAGCGCCTGCTGCTCCGAGAGGGTGACCCCGATGACCTTGACACCGTAGTGCTTCGCGGCATGGCGGACCATGCCACCCCAGCCACATCCGACGTCGAGCAGCCGGTCGCCCTCCTTGAGATCGAGCTTGCGTGCAACGAGGTCGTACTTCTCGAACTGCGCCTCCTCCAGCGTCGCGTTCTCGTGCGGGAACACGGCGCACGTGTAGGTCATCGACGGGCCGAGCACGTACTCGTAGAAGCGGTTCGAGACGTCGTAGTGGTGGTGGATGGCTTCGGCGTCACGAGCCTTGGAGTGCCGCAGCCCCTCGAGCGCGCGGCGCCACCGGGGCAGGTGCTCCTCCGGGGGCGGAGGCGGTGGTTTGAGGTTGCCGACGCCGAGGCTGCGGACGATCTGCACGATCTCCGCAGGGGGCGGAATCCGCAGGTTGAGGCGGCTCTGCACCTGCGACAGCACGTCGTAGGGATTGCCCAGGCTGACGCCGTCGACCTCGAGGTCGCCGGCCACGATCGCGCGCCCGAAGCCGAGGTCGCCCGGCGCGGTCATGATGTAGGCGAGTCCGCGCTCGTTGAGCAGGCGGAACGTGTAAGCCGCGTCCTCGGGACCCGCGACGCTGCCGTCGTACGCCTCGAAGCGGAACGGCATGCCGTCCTTCATGAGTCGTTCCAGGGCCTGGGCAACGCTCAGGCGGACTTCCATGTCGATCGTCATGAGTTCCTCACCGCTTTCTCGTAGAGCGTGCTGAGCCGGCCGTCCGGGTCGTACCGGTTGCGAACGTCGGCCAGCATGCTGCCGCCGTACATCTGGCCGAAGGTCTCTTCGTCGTAGAACGCCTCGGAGTAGAGCGATTTGTGGCCCCCTAGGGCGTGCACCCGCTCCTCGATGCGGCGGTTCATGAACCCAGGTGGTGCGTCGGCGGGCACCTGGACCTGTCCCCAGAAGCCGACGTTCACGTAGGTCTCTCCCGGACTCAGCGGGTAGACCGGCCAGACGCGCGTGGTGCGCAGCGGGCACAGCCACACCGGCCGCATGCCGACCTCGGCGTCGAACCAGGACAGGAAGTCCGGGAGCGCCTCGACCGGCACCTCGACGTCCTGGATGACCTTCTCGTGCTGGCGGATTCCCTTGACCCGGTCGAGCACCCCGCTGAAACCGGTGCGTGCATCGAGGGCGAGCAGCCGGTGATAGACGTCGCTCCGGCGGAAGCGGCGCGGCCAGATGCGGCGCACCCAACGGTTCTGCGCCCCGAACGCGCCCGAGCACCAGAACCAGTCGGTGTCCCAGCGCCACAGGTAGTCGTACATCGTGAGGGTGTCGGTCTCACGCTGCTGGATCGAGCGGTAGTAGATCTGCTGGCCGGCATAGTCGCTGGTGGGAGCTGGGTCGTCGTTGAAGCGGGCCAGGGTCAGGTAGATCTCGTCCGGGTCGAAGGCGGTGCCGTCGACGGCGTCGACGCGCTCGCCGTTCCACGCGCCGGCCTCGACGACGTCGGTGATGGCCTTCGCCGCCGAGGTGGCGTCGTCGAACCGCACGTGTCGGAGGGCGACGAAGCCCGGAACCCGCTCGAGCCGGATGCGAAGGCGGGTGGCGTATCCGAGGCTGCCGTAGGAGTTGGGGAATGCGTCGAAGAGGTCGGAGTGCTCGCCGTCGGGCGTGGCCGACACGACCTGGCCACCGCCGGTGAGCACGTCCATCTCCACGACCGACTCGTGCGGCAGACCGTTGCGGAACGACGTCGACTCGATGCCGAGCCCGGTGACGGCGCCGCCCAGGGTGATCGTGCGCAGCTGCGGCACGACCTCCGGGATGAAGCCGAGGGGAAGCAACTCGTCGACCAGCGCCTCGTAGGTGCACATGCCCTGGACATCGGCCGTGGCCGTTCCGTCGTCGGCCATCTCGACCGCGATGACGCCATCGAGCCCGCTGACGTCGAGGCCGGGTGCGTCAGTGGAGCTGCGCGGACGGAAGAGGTTGGACGTGCGCTTGGCCAGTCGGACGGGGTCGCCGGGCGCGATCGCCGCATACGACGCGGTGAGCGCGTCGACGGCTTCGGCGTGAGACCCCCATCCCTTCACCCCTCAACCCTAGGTCCTGCCGGGGGCCACCGAAAGCGGGCTACAGCGTGGACAGGAAGCGCAGGGCGGCGGCATAGCCTTCGAGGCCCATGCCAACGACCACGGCGGTGGCGATGTCGCTCAGGTACGACGTGTGGCGGAACGGCTCGCGGGCGTGCACGTTGCTCAGGTGGACCTCGATGAGCGGGCCCGGCAGCTGGCTGGCGGCGTCACGGACGGCGACGGAGGTGTGCGTCCACGCGCCGGCGTTGAGGATGACGGGCGAACCGGCATCGGCGGCGGCGTGCAGCCACGCGATCATCTCCGCCTCGTCGTCGGTCTGGCGGACCTCCACCTCGAGCCCGACCTCCTTGGCGATCTCCTCGCATCGCGTGACGAGGTCGTCGTACGTGGCGGTGCCGTAGACGTCGGGCTCGCGCACACCGAGACGACCCAGGTTCGGGCCGTTGAGGACGAGGACGGTCATCGGGTCACCTCTGGAGCTGCCAGATCAACGCGTCCGCGGGGGCGGACGCACTCAGATCGTACGCGGCTCCATCGCTGGAGCGGGCCTGGTCGCCGGCAACCAGCGACTCCCCCGCGACCTCGATCGTGCCGCGGGTGACGTGCACGAGGCTGCGTGGCGCGGACGGGATCGTGACGGTCTGACCGGCATCGAGGTGCAGCACGAACAGCTCGGCGTCAGCGTGGACAGCCACCGTGGGCGTCAGCACCCCGGGCTCGGGATCGATGTCGGCGCTGGCGTACTCGGGCTCGTCGACATGGTCGGACGCGAGCATCATCTGGACGAATCTCAGTGGGTCGGTGCGGGACGCGTTGCGCTCTGCGTGCTGGACGCCCGTGCCGGCGCTCAGCCGCTGCGCGGTGCCGGGTTCGATGGTGCCCCGGTTGCCAGTGGTGTCCTCGTGCGCGAGCGCCCCGTCGAGCACCCACGACACGATCTCGACGTCGGCGTGGTGGTGCGAGTCGTAGCCGGCGCCTGGCCGCACGGACTCCTCGTTGATCGCGATGATCGGCCCGAAGGCGATGTTGTCGGGGTCGTAGTGGGCCCCATAGCTGAACGAGTGCCGCGTGGTGACGTCGTCGGTCTCGGTGACGAAGCGGTCGGCGGAGCGCTGCACGTCCATCAGGCGTACCCGAGCTCGTGCAGGCGGTCGTCGTCGATGCCGAAGTGGTGGGCGATCTCGTGCACGACGGTGATGCCGACCTCGTGCACGACCTCGGCCTCGGTGTCGCAGATCGCCAGGGTCGGGTTGCGGAACACGACGATGCGGTCGGGCAGCTGGCCGCCATAGGACGTGTCACGCTCGGTGAGGGCGACGCCGTCGTAGTAGCCCAGCAGGTCGGGGTCGTCGGCCGGCGGGTCGTCCTCGATGAAGAGCGCCACGTTGTCGAGCAGCGCGGCCAGCTCGGGCGGCACCGCACGGAACGCATCTTCGACCAGCTCGGCGAACCGGTCGTCCGTCACCTCGACCATGCGTCCATCCTGCCGGATGGACCCACCCTTTATGCTGGTCGGGCTTCAAGGCCCCCATCGTCTAGCGGCCTAGGACGCCGCCCTTTCACGGCGGTAGCACGGGTTCGAATCCCGTTGGGGGTGCTTCTCGGTCGAGGCGCCGCCGCTCCGACCGAAGGTCGCCGCCTGGCGACGCCTCGAGCGAGAACGATGTGCAGAGTGATTCGGGGAGGAGCGAGGAACGAGCGACGGAGTCCCGTTGGGGGTGCTTCTCGGTCGAGGCGCCGCCGCTCCGACCGAAGGTCGCCGCCTGGCGACGCCTCGAGCGAGAACGATGTGCAGAGTGATTCGGGGAGGAGCGAGGAACGAGCGACGGAGTCCCGTTGGGGGTGCCAGGCACATCGCTCAGCGATTGACGCCGACTCGGTCTCGCTGCTCCTTGATGTACGTGATGAGACGGTCGAAACCTGTGGTGACACCGACACCGATGACGGCGCAGACGGCGAGCGAGAATGCCAGGGCGAGCAGGATCACGAACACGGGGATTCCTTCGAAAGTGCAGGTCAGCGGGGTTGTGGGCATCATAGCCACTGCGACCAAAGTCGCCATGGGAGGCTGACCCCGTGGACATCTTCCAAGCCGGCATCGCGGACGTCGGGGACGCCGCTCCCCTGTTCGCCGCCTATCGAGAGTTCTACGGAGAGCCGCACGACCTCGAGGCGAGCCGGGTGTTCCTCACCCGGCGCGTCGGGCGGGGCGAGTCGATCCTGGTGCTGGCACGTGACGACGGTCGGTGCGTCGGACTCGTCCAGGTGTATCCGGCGTTCTCGTCGACGGCACTCGCTCCGATCTGGATCCTCAACGACCTCTACGTCGACGAGGCCGCCCGCGGCAGTGGCGCCGTCGACCAGCTGCTCACGACGACGGCCGAGCTCGCCCGCGAGGCCGGATGCGTGGCGATCGAGCTCGCGACCCAGCACACCAACACCCGCGCCCAGGCCGTGTACGCGCGCCACGGCTACGTCGTGGACGAGGAGTTCCGGCACTACGAGAAGCCGCTCCGTTAGTCCATGAGCAGCGGACGGTTCGCGCCCTCGCCGTCGGGCGACCTGCACGTGGGCAACCTGCGCACGGCTCTGCTCGCGTGGCTGTTCGCCCGGTCGACCGGGCGCGGGTTCCTGATGCGCGTCGAGGACCTCGACCGTGTGCGCCCCGGAGCCGAGGAGCAGCAGCTCGACGACCTGCGCTCGCTCGGCTTCGACTGGGACGGCGAGATCGTGCGGCAGAGCGAGCGGCGGGCCCTGTACGAGGACGCGATCGACCGCCTCTCCGAGGCCGGCCGGGCCTACCCGTGCTTCTGCACGCGGCGCGAGATCCTCGAAGCCCCCTCGGCGCCGCACACGCCGCCGGGCTCGTACCCGGGTTCCTGCCGCGACCTCACCGACGCCGAACGTGCGCGGAGGTCGGCCGAACGTCCGGCTGCGCTCCGGCTCCGCGTCGACTCCGATATGTGGACGATCGAAGACGAGCTGCACGGCACGTTCACCGGCGTCGTCGACGACCTCGTGCTACGACGCAACGACGGCGTCCCGGCCTACAACCTCGCGGTCGTCGTCGACGACGCCGAGCAAGGCGTCGACCAGGTCGTGCGCGGCGACGACCTGCTCACCTCGGCTCCACGGCAGGCTCACCTCGCGACACTGCTGGGGCACGAAGCGCCGACGTACGCTCACGTCCCGCTGGCCCTCAACACCTCGGGACAGCGTCTGGCCAAGCGCGACGGCGCCGTCACCCGGACCGAGCTGGAGCAACAGGGCATCGACGTGCTCGCGGTGATCGCGGAGTCGCTCGACCTTGTCGGCAGCACGCCAACGGAGCTGCTGACGTCCTTCGACGCGCAGCGTCTCCCCCGCGAGCCGTGGACGTTCGTCCCTCCGTCGTAGATCAGCCGGCGAGGTGCTCGCGGATCAGCCGGGTCAGGACCTCGGGCTGCTCGATGGTGCTGGAGTGCCCGGCGTCGGGGACGATCTCGAGCTTCGCGCCGTCGATGCCGGCGGCCAGCTCCTCAGACTTGTACGGCTCCTGGGAGACGTCGTCGGCGCCCACCGCCACGAGGGTCCGGGCCTGAATCTTGCCGAGCTCGTCGGCGACGGGGAGCCGTTCGACGACGCCGAGAACCGCACGACGAATGCCAGCACGGCTCGTCTTCTTCAGGCCACCGTGCCACTCGTCGAGCAAAGCACGTCCGCCTGGGTCGTTGCGGAACGTGGGTCCGAACATCAGTGGCTCGACCTTCCCGCGCAACGGTCCCGGTCCGGTGAGCCGGTAGATGTTGGCGAGGAGCCGGTACTTCGACACCTTGTCCGCGTCCTCTGCGCCTGACCCGGTGTCGAGCAGAGCCAGCGACAGGACCCGCTTCGGATAACGAGCGGCCAACCGCATCCCGACGAACCCGCCCATCGACAGCCCCACGTAGTGGATGGGATCGAGCTCGAGCTGGTCCAACAGGGCGACGAGGTCGAGGGTCAGCGTGTCCATGTCGTGGCCGTCGCGGGCCACCGGAGACTTGCCCTGGCTGCGCCAGTCGATGGTGACGCAGCGGTACTCGTCCTCGAGTGCCTCGATCTGGTCGGTGAACATCCACCCGCTGAACAAGAGCCCGTGACCGAACACCACCGTCGCCGCGTCGGGCTTGCCGGGCGGTAGGCCGGTGTCGGTGTAGTGGACGTCGGCGCCGTTGATGTGGGCGATCGGCATGCTTGCTCCTGTTGTCTGAGCTCGAACCTACGCGACCCATGGCGACCGGGGCGGGCCCGAGCCCGCCCCGTTGCCATCCGTCCTCGGACTACTTCACGTACTCAGCGACCCACTCCTTCGCGAGCGTCGCAGGAGCCGTCTTGTCCGGACCCTGGTTCTTGCCGTTGAGCTCGAGCAGCTCCTCCGTGGTCAGCGCGGACGAGACCGCGTTGAGCACCTCCGTGACCTCGTCGGAGGCCTTGTCGCTGTTGATCAACGGGACGACGTTCTGGGCCGCGATCATGCTCTTCGGGTCCTCGAGCGTCACCAGCTTGTTGGCGAGGATCGACGGCGTCGTGGAGTAGATGTCCGCGACGTCGACCTTGCCGTCGAGCAGCGCCTTCAGCGTGGCGGGGCCGCCGCCGTCGCTGATGGCCGTGAACTTGATGCCCGTGATGCCGTAGACCTTCTCGAGGCCGGGGATGCCGTACGCGCGCTCCTTGAACTCCGGGTTCGCGGCGAGCCTGAGCCCATCGACCTTCTTGAGGTCGGCGATGGACTTCACGCCCTCCTTCTCGGAGAACTCGGCCGTGACGTTGAGTGAGTCCTTGTCCTCGGCCGGTGCGGTGTCGAGGATCTCGGTGCCCTCGGGCACCGCCTCGCTGAGGGCCGCGGTCACGTCGTCCGCCGACGTGGCGGTGGCGTCCTTGTCCAGGTACGTCAGCAAGTTGCCGGTGTACTCGGGGATGAGGTCGATCTCGCCGTTCTTGAGGGCCGGGATGTAGGCCTCACGAGCGCCGATGTTGAGCTTCTTCTCGACCTTCACGCCCTTGTCCTCGAGGGCCTGGGCGTAGATCTCGGCGATGATCTCGTTCTCGGGGAACGCGGCCGAGCCGATCGTGATGGTGTCGGTCGCTGCCTTGTCGCCGTCGGTGGGATCACCGCCGCATGCGGTGAGGGTCAGGCCGAGTGCGCCTACGGCGAGTGCCGTGGTGAGTCGGGTCTTCATCTTCTTCTCCTTGGTGGGGGAACTGGGTTTCAAGCGGTGGTGGTGCTGAGTGCTGGGGCGCGTCCTCCTTGGGCGATCTTCTGGAGGCCGACGAACACGGCGTCCAGGGCGAGGGCGAGCACGATCACGAGGATCGAGCCGGAGACCATTTGCGGGTAGTCCTGGAAGGCCTGGCCGTCGATGATGTAGCGCCCGAGGCCGCCGAGCCCGATGAAGGCACCGACGGTGGCGGTGGCCACGACCTGCAGGACAGCCGAGCGGACGCCGCCGACGAGCAGCGGCAGCGCGAGCGGGATCTCGACGCGGGTCAGGATCTGCAGCTCGGTCATGCCCATCGCGCGGGCGGCGTCGATCGTCTGGCGGTCGACCGCCTCCAGCCCTGAGTACGCGCCGGCGAGCAGCGGCGGGATGGCGAGGATCACGAGGGCGGCCACCGGCGCGGTGAGCCCGACTCCCGGCGAGCAGCACGAACCAGGTGAGCAGGCCCAGCGTGGGTAACGCCCGCATGGCACCGGTGAGCCCCACGGCGACGCCGCGCAGTCGTCCGGTGTGGCCGATCCACAGTCCGATCGGGATGGCGATGGCGGCGGCGACGCCGACCGTGAGCGCTGAGTAGCCCAGGTGCTCGATCAGACGGTTCGGCACACCGTCGTCGCCGGACCAGTTCGACCCGTCGCTGAACCAGTCGATCGTGTCGTCGACGACGCTCATACTTCAACTCCCGAGGGACGGGCGAGCGACGCCCAGGGCATGAGCAGGCGTCCGGCCAGGACCAGCAAAGCGTCGAACACGAGAGCCAGCACCACGATGCCGACCACGCCGACGACGATCTCGGTGGTGAAGCTGCGACGGAAGCCGTCGGTGAAGAACGAGCCCAGGCTGCTGACGCCGATCAGCGCGCCGACGCTGACCAGGCTCACCGTGCTGACGCTGACCACCCGCAGTCCGGCGAGCAGCACCGGACCGGCCAGCGGCAGCTCGACGCCGAGCCCCCGCTGCCGGGACGAGTAACCGGTGGCGGTGGCCGCGTCGAGCACGGCCGGCGAGACGGAGGTGAACGCATCCGTGGCCGACCGGACCATGATGGCCGCCGCGTAGATCGCCAGGGCGATGACGACGTTGGCTGAGCTGAGGAAGCCGGTGCCGATGATGCCCGGCAGGATCACGAACAGCGGCAGGGACGGGATCGAGTACAGGACGCTGCCGACGCTGAGCAGCGAGCCGCGGAGTCGCCGGTGGCGGCTCGCGTACCAACCCACGGGCAACGCGATGACGAACCCGATCAGCAACGGCAGCACACTCAGCCAGGCGTGCCGGAGCGTGAGGTCGAGGATCTGCTCACGGTTCTCCCAGGCCCAGGTCATTCGGCAAGCACCCCGGTGGCCTTGCCGGTCGAATCGACGACGATCGACGTGCCGTCGCGCTCCTCGATGTGCAGCGTGCGTCCGCCCTTGTCGAGGCCCACGAAGCTGCGCACGAAGTCGTCGGCCGGGTTGGCGAGGATCTCGGCTGGGCTGCCGACCTGGGCGATCACGCCGCCCTGCTTGAGGATGACGACCTGGTCGCCGAGCAGGAACGCCTCGTCGATGTCGTGCGTGACGAACACGATCGTCTTGTCGAGGTCGCGCTGGAGCCGCAGCAGCTCGCGTTGCAGCTCGTCGCGCACGATGGGGTCGACGGCTCCGAACGGCTCGTCCATGAGCAGGATGTTCGGGTCGGTGGCGAGGCCTCGGGCCACGCCCACTCGCTGCTGCTGGCCGCCAGAGAGCTGGCTGGGGTACTTGCTCGCGTGCGACTCGTCGAGGCCGACGGTCAGGAGCACCTCGTGCGCCCGCTCGTTGGCCTGCTTCTTGCCCACCCCGTTGAGCCGCAGGACCGTGGCCACGTTGTCGATGACCTTGCGGTGCGGCAGCAGGCCGGCGTGCTGCATGACGTAGCCGATGCTCCGACGCAGCTCGACCCGGTTGCGGGTGGCGATGTCGACGTCGTCGATGAGCACCTGCCCGCGCGTGGGGTCGACCATCCGGTTGACCATGCGCAGGAGCGTCGTCTTGCCACACCCTGACGAGCCCACGAAGACCGTGGTGGTGCGTGAGGGGAGCTCGAGGCTGAAGTCGCTCACCGCCTCCGTTCCATCCGCAAAGGTCTTGGCGATGGAGCGGTACTCGATCATGCGGTCCTCAGCTCATGGGGATGGGCGTCAACGGTAGGCAGTGAACAGACTCAGGACAGTGTGGCCTGATCGTGAGTGGCGGGCAACGGCGAGGTGCGCCATCGATGATTGCGCTTAACCACGACAGAACCGGAAATGTTCCCGGATCCCGCCGTGCGCGAATAGCTCGACGGGACCGTCGGATGGGCTCGCCGAGACCTCGCGTGGCCGGATGCCGAGTGGCGATCGTGGGTCTAGCCTGAGGGTGACACCACGGGGACGACCTTCGGGCCGACGAGTGGAAGGAACGCACCATGACGAAGTTCCTCTTCATCCTGCTCCTCATCGCCGTCATCGGTGTGATCGTCTGGCTCGCGGCTCGATCACGCGCCACTACCGCGGATGCGGTCCCGGCCGACGACCGCCCGAGCGCTCTCGCACCGGGCCATCCGCACGAGGCCGCCATCGCTCCCCCTCCTGCGGACATCGCCGAGTCGATGGAGGCGCTGTTCGAGCACCCCGAGCCGGTGGAGCGGCTCGCCGATGACGTGGAGGTCCTGGCCGAGAGCGTCCCGCCCATGGAGCCCGAGCCCGGCGTCGAGCCGCTGCCCGAGCCCGACCCGATCGTCGAACCCGAACCCCCCATGGAGCCCGAGCCGATCATCGAGCCCGACCCCCAGCCGATCGATCCCGAGACTGTTGTCGAGGAGGCGGATGAGCCTTCGGTCGGTCCACCGCAGGCCGTCATCGACGCGGGCGAGATGCCGGCCGGGGACCTCGATCCGCATGCGGGATGGGGTTCCGACGACGACCGGACGATTCACGCCGATCCGGAGTCCGGGCTGTACCACACGCCCGATTCCCCCGGCTACAAGCTGGGCCCGGACGGGCAGGTCTTCGAGTCCGAGGAAGAGGCCCAGAGCGCCGGATTCACCCGCTGGGACCAGCTCAGCTGATCGTCCCGACCGGGGGTCGAGAAGGCCGTCTGTCCGTTTTGTTCGGGCGCTCGACCGTAGGGTAGAGTCGCGTTCGCGGTTCTGCCGCAAAGGCCCCGTGGCGCAGTTGGTTAGCGCGCCGCCCTGTCACGGCGGAGGTCGCGGGTTCGAGTCCCGTCGGGGTCGCCGAGAACTGCCAGACATCCCACGCACCGTCCATCGGTCGTGGGATGTCTGCATCCGGTCCGTCGGGCCGTTCGGGACCGCGGACGGCGATTGATATGGTGATCGTCGCTCGTTCGCGGGCGACGGCCAGGTAGCTCAGTTGGTACGAGCGTCCGCCTGAAAAGCGGAAGGTCGCCGGTTCGACCCCGGCCCTGGCCACCGACGAAACGGTCCCGCGCACTTTGCGGGGCCGTTTCGTCGGTGAACCGGGCGGGTGGGAGACCGCGACGGTCGCCTGGGGGTACCCCCTGCTCGGAGCGAAGCGGAGAGCTTGGGGGAGTCGACCCCGGCCCTGGCCACCGGAACCGGGCGGGTGGGAGACCGCGACGGTCGCCTGGGGGTACCCCTGCTCGGAGCGAAGCGGAGAGCTTGGGGGAGTCGACCCGGCCCTGGCCACGGGAGATCAGGACGCGTCGGTCGGCGCCTGGTCCAGCGGCATCAGCTCGGCTGTCGGGCGCTCGGGCACCTGGTCGACGAGGAACCAGCGGAAGGCGAGGTTGCCCCGCGGGTAGCCCATGGTGGTCACGGCGTTCGGATGGCTTGACTCCCCTGGCGTCACGAGTACGGTCACGGTGCCGTCGGCGTTCGGCACCGCGGAGTGGTTGTTGAGCGAGGATCGGCCGTCGTCGACGTTGTGGGTGGCCATGAACTGGTTCCACACCACGAAGTTCCAGAACCGGCACTCCGGTGGTCGGTGGGTGATGAGAAGTGCCTCGTCGTCGGCCAGGTCGAAGCTCCCGAACGAGTAGCAGGCGTCGCGGGCCGACCAGCCGAAGTTGGCGTCGAGGATCTGGTACGGATCCGCCATGTCGTTGGCGACGGCCGCCGGCGTATGGCCGAGCGTGCTGCGCTCGTCACCGCGTACGCCGACCGCCAGCGGCACGATTGCGAACATCGTCCGCAACCACGCGGAGGTGGCGCGCAACGCGGCGGCCGTCTCGCCGTCGCCGTGACGTACCGGGTCCGGGTCCTCGAGCGGCTCGATGTCCCAGCCGGCCGGCCGACCCGTCCGCGGATCTGCCTGGTAGTCGCGGGTCAGCAACACCGCTGCACCCTCGAGCGGTCCGATCTCGAACGAGAACCCGCCATCGGCGTCGAACTCCATGTCGTCGTCCCGGAAGACCGCCACGATGCGGTCCGACCAGGCACCAGGCGCCGGCTCGTTGTACGCCGTCAGCGACAAGTACACGCTGTCGCCACGGTGACCGGAAATCCGGTACCGGCGGCGCTCGTCGATCGGACACAGGAAGTAGTAGGCGTCGGTGTTGTCACCGCCCCACCGCCGGTCGCGACGGAACGGCGTGTTCGCAGCGACGAACTGCGGTCGGCTCGGCTCAGCGAAGAGGTACGTGTCGAACGCGATGCCGAGAGTGGTGGCGAGGGCGCGGTAGCCGTCGGCGAGGTTGCGATCGTCGACCACCGCCCGGTCACCCGTGAGGAACGGCTGGTCGAGGTCGCGCAGGGTGTCGAGCAGCTCGCGCCAGGCCTCCGTCGACTCATGTGGTCCGGTCGTGCTCGTGTGTTCGGTGGTCATGCGCGGATCCCTCTCGTGATCAGAGCGGCAGTGCGGTCGATCCAGGACTCGCCGAGCTGGTCGGACCGGGTCAGGAGCGCCAGCACGACGGTGCCGGCGAGGAGCTCGATGAAGGACTCGACGTCCACGTCGGCGCGCACCATGCCCTCGACGACCGCCTCCTCGAGCCGTCCCGCCAGCGGCGCCTGCACGGTGTCTCGGAGTCGACCCAGCAGTCGCGCGTGTAGCGCAGGGTCGGCGGCCAGCTCGGCCACCAGGCCGGGCAGCGCCGCTTGGGCTGCCGGGGTGGAGAAGACAGCGAGCGCGCCGACAACCATGGACCGGACCTGGTCCTCGAGCGGACCGGAGGCCGGGGGCAGATTCATCCGCGCGTCAGCCGGGAAGGCGGCCTCGTGCACCACATGGGCCTTGCTCGGCCACCGTCGGTAGATGGCCGGCTTGGTCGTGCCCGCTGCGTCGGAGAGGTCGGCGATCGAGAACCCCGCGTACCCCTTGGTCGTGAGGAGCCGGCGGGCGGCCGCCAGAACGGCGTCGTCGATCCGGGGATCGCGGGGCCGCCCGGCGTCGCGGCGTAGTGATCTGGTCGGCATAACGATACCGATGGTAACGTATTGGGGATGACCCACGAAACCTCCGCGCCAGTCGTGCTCGACGACCTCGCCGTCCCTCGGTTCTCGCCCGAGGTCGAGGAGGTCCGGGCCCTCATGGCGACGATGGCGCCCGACTGCGCGCTCGACGCGGACCAGCTGCACGCGAAGGCGAGGTCAGAGACCGGGCTCGACGACTTCGGGGCGGACGACTACCGCGAGCGGCTCGACGTCTACCTCGCCGACGTGAACGCCATCGACGGTCTCGACGCACCCGGCATCGTCAACCTGCACATGAATCTGCTGCAAGGCCTGAAGAACCGGTTGCTCCTCACCCATCACCTCAGCCGGCACCCGGAGATCCGCGACGTCAAGCTGTTGCCACCGGTGATCATCGCCGGGCTGCCGCGCACCGGTACCACTCACCTGCACCAGCTTGTTGCGGCGTCCGGGGTCTTCCGGACGCTGCCGTACTGGGAGAGCGTCGAGCCGTTCCCGTTGCCGGCCGAGATCGGCGTCGAGCCCGATCCGCGACGCGCCCGCATGGATCTCGCCGTCGATTTCCTCAATACCGCGATGCCGCACTTCCGACTCATGCACGAGATGACCACCGACCATGTGCACGAGGAGATCCAGCTCCTGGCGAACGACTTCTCCGGGATGCTGATGGAGACGCTCGCGCACGTCCCTCGCTGGCGCGACTACTACCTCGCCCACGACCAGACCGCGCACTACGAGCATCTTCGGCTGCAGCTGCAGGCACTGCAGTTCCTCCGCGGCGGCAGACGCTGGGCCCTCAAGTCGCCCCAGCATCTGGAGCAGCTGCCGGTGCTCGACCGGGTGTTCCCCGGGGCGACGGTGGTGATCACCCACCGCGATCCGGTCCCGGTGGTGGTGTCGATGGTGACGATGATCGTGTACACCGCGCGGATGCATCGGTCCAAGGTCCCGGTCGCTGAACTCGCCGCGGCTTGGGCAGACCGGCTCGGGCAGATGCTCGATGCGGTCGTCCGCGACCGTGACGCGATTCCGGCGGAACGATCGGTTGACGTGCGGTTCGACGACTTCATGGCGGATGAGTCGGGCACCGTCGCCCAGGTCATGTCGCTCGCGGGTGAGGACTACCCAGCGGCGGCAAGGGACTCGGTCACCGACTATCTGGCCGTCCACCGACGTGACCGGCATGGACGCTTGGCGACCAGTGCGGAGCAGCTCGGGCTGGACGCTGAGGCCTTGCGCCGTCGATACAGCGCATACGCAGCGCGCTTCCTCTGAGGACATCAACGCAGGTGCTCAGCTTGGCATGTCAGCCACTACAGTCGGCAGATGACCGTCGGCACCGTTGCCGGACTCTGGCGCTACCCGGTGAAGTCCATGGGGGGTGAGGAGCTCGCCAGTTCGGCGCTCGACTTGCGCGCCTTCCATGCTGATCGGTTGTGGGCGGTTCGCGACCTCGAGCTCGGCGCGGTCACGACTGCCAGGCGACTCCCGGTACTCCTCGGCTGCACTGCCCGGTTTGTCGAGGAGCCTCCGACCGGGGTCGGTCCCGGCAACGTCACCGACGTCATCGTCACCTTCCCCGACGGCACCGAGGTCACGAGCATCGATCGCGAGCGGCTGGATGCAAGGCTCACCGAGCTCACGGGCAAGCGAGTGGCACTCGTTCCCCTGCCGCCGCTGCACGACAAGGCTGCCTATCGAGGGGTTCTCCAGACGAAGCGCGACATCCGCCATCAATGGGCTCTCGCCGCCGACGAGCCGTTGCCGGACTTCTCCATGTTTCCGATCCGCAAGCTGGCCCAGCTGTCCATCTACGCCACGCCGATCGGGATCTTCGCCGATGCGTACGCTGTGCACCTCCTGACCACATCCAGCCTGCGGACGATGGCCACGTACGGCGGAGACTTCGACGTACGTCGTTTCCGCCCGAACATCGTCGTCGACACCCAGCTGGACGGGTTGGCCGAGCAGCAGTGGATCGGCGGAACACTCCGGGCCGGCGACGCCGGGGTGCGGGTCGAGATTCCAGCCATCCGGTGCTCGGTGCCCATGCGGGAACAACCAGGAATGGCCGCCGACCCTGCCGTGTCCCGCACCGTCTCCCAGCACGGCGAGCGGTGCTTCGGTGTGTACGCCGACATCGTCGAGGCGGGCACCATTCGCGTCGGTGACTCGGTTACTTTCGAGGCGCCGGAGGAGGCCGGGGCCGTCAGCGCGTCCGTTGGCAGGCTCGCCGAACGCCTCCGGCGCAATGCCATCCGCGCCGGCAACCGGCTACTCCCCTAAGACTGGCCATGCTTGTCCCTCATGTCCCGTCATTCTGGGCGCAGTAACGCTTGAGGGGATCCGGTCGCGCGCAGGCATCCGGTCTCGGTCAGGAAACGGCCGCCTTCACCAGCTCGACGATCTTCTTCTCCACCTCGGGGCTCCACGCAGTGAGTGCGTACGAGGTAGGCCACAGGTTGCCATCGTCGAGGTTCGCCTGGTCCTGGAAGCCGAGCGTCGAGTACCGGTAGTTGAACTTGCCCGAGTCCTGGTAGAAGAGGACGACCTTGTCGTCCGCATTCGCATAGGCGGGCATGCCGTACCAGGTCTTCGGCGCCAGTCCGGGCGCGGTCGAGGTCACCGCCACGTGCACCCGCTCGGCGAGCGCACGATCCTCCGCTGCCATCTGCGCGATGCTGTCGAGGACCGCCTGCAAGCCGTCGGCCTTCTTGGCGCCCTTCTTGCCCTCGGCACGCAGCTCGGCGGCGCGGTTCTTCATCGCGGCACGTTCTTCGGCGCTGAAGCCTTCTGATGTGCTCTTCGCATTCTTCGTGGGCATGTCGGGAATTCCTTCCGATGGTCGACGGCTCGGCGTCGTACCGGCCGTCCTCAGAAATGCTAGGCGCACGCGATGTCGCGGTGCTTCTCGATTCCTGATCGTCTGGTGCCGTGACGGTGCCGCCGATCGACCAGCTACTCGTAGAATCGCTGCATGAACAAGCGGCGGGCGATCGTGATCGTCGTGGTCGGCGTCCTGACGGCGGGAGTCGTGCTCTTCGAGCCGTGGACGTTCTTCACGGACACCACGGTCAACGAGGCCGTTCCCAGCGCGTCGGCGCCCACCTCGAGTGCCGAGCCTGACGCCGGGCCGACCGAGCTCGCTCGCAGCACGTTCGTCAGCCAGGAGCACGAGACGTCCGGCACGGCCACGGTCATTGAGCTGCCCGACGGCAGCCGGACCCTGCGGCTCGAGGGATTCGAGACGAGCAACGGCCCCGACCTCCACGTGTGGCTGTCAGACGAGAAGGCCGGCGGCAACTGGTTCAAGTACGGCGGCGGCCGGTCGGTGCCGCTGGGCGAGCTCAAGGCCAACCGCGGGAACCACAACTACGCGATCCCGGACGACGCGGAGCTCGACGGGCTGCGCAGCGTCGTCATTTGGTGCAAGCGGTTCCACGTCGCCTTCGGTTCGGCTCCGCTCGACCTCTAGCGACGCTGGCTCAGCGCCCCGATGTCGATGAACTCGACCGCCGACGGAATCGCCGGGGCACAGCAACCTGCACCGCTACCGCTCGGGTCGTCGAAGTCGCCGGACCCACCACACACCCCCGACTCGGGCAACGTGAGCTCGACGCGTGCGGCGGCCTCGTGGTCGCCGGCGATCTCGGCCACCACAGAACGGACCTGCTCGAACCCCGTCATCGCCAGGAACGACGTGGCGCGTCCGTAGCTCTTCATCCCGGCCAGGTAGAAGCCCGGCTCGGGCTGCGCGAGCTCCTTGGCGCCGTGCGGGTACACCGTCCCGCAGGAGTGGACGTTCGGGTCGATCAGCGGCGCGAGCACGCGTGGCGACTGGAGCACGGGGTCGAGATCGAGTCGGATCTCGGAGAGGAAGGTCAGGTCCGGCCGAAAGCCGGTGAGCACGATGACCTCGTCGACCGCGTCGACGACCTGGCCGTCGAACGAGGTGAGACGGATCTGCTCACCGTCGGCGTCAACGGCCGACGTGCGGAAGCCGTTCACCGTCGTGACCGGTCCCTCGGCGACGGCGGCCTGGGCACGCGCTCCCAGGGCACCGCGCTCGGGAAGCTCGTCGTTCTCGCCGCCTCCAAAGGCGGCGCCAGGGCTGCTGCGCCGTACGAGCCAGCTGACCCGGGTCGACAACTCCTCCTCCGCCAGGCGCGTCAAGGTGATCAACGCGGTCTGGGCCGAGGCTCCTGTGCCCGCGACCACGACGTGCTTGCCCGCGTACCGCGAGCGGGTGGCTGCGTCCGTGAGGTCGGGGACGCGGTAGCTGATGTGTGCGGCGTGATCGTGCTCGCCCGCAGCAGGAAGCCCGTCGCCACCGAGCGGGTTGGCCCCGGCCCAGGTTCCGGAGGCGTCGACGACGGCGCGGGCCGAGATGCGCTGCTCGCCGTCCGGCGTCGACACGTGGATCGTGAACGGTTCGGTGTCACGGCCGGAGTCGACCACGAGATCGCGACCGCGGCGGGCGACTCCCACCACCGTGTGGTCATAGCGCACGACGCCGAGGGCATCGGCGAGCGGTTGCAGGTAGTCGCGGGCCCACTCGCCGCCGGTGGGGTAGTTCTCACTCGGCGGCTCGACCCAGCCGATCGATGCGAGGATCTTGGCGGCCTGCGGGTCCACGAGCTCCGACCATGGCGAGAACAGCCGGATGTGCGCCCACTCCCGAACGGCCGCGCCGGCGGAGGGATCTGACTCGAGGACGATCGCGGGGATGTCGCGCCTGTTCAGGTGCGAGGCGGCGGCCAGCCCCACCGGGCCGGCTCCGATGACGACGACGGGGAGCTCGGTCATGCCTTCTCCTCGGTCAGCGACGCCAGCAACGCCTGGATGCGGGTCTTGATCTCGTCGCGCACCTCGCGAACCGTCTCGATGTCCTTGCCGGCCGGGTCCTCGAGCTCCCAGTCCTCGTAGCGCTTGCCGGGGTAGAACGGGCATGCGTCGCCGCAGCCCATGGTGATGACGACATCGGAGTCCTGCACGGCCTGGTCGGTCAGCACCTTCGGCTGCTCGGACGCGATGTCGATGCCGACCTCGGCCATCGCCTCGACGGCGACGGGATTGATCTGGTCGCCGGGCATCGATCCGGCCGAGCGGACGTCGACGGCTCCGTCCGCGAGAGCGGTAAGGAAGCCCGCGGCCATCTGCGAGCGCCCCGCGTTGTGGACGCACACGAAGAGCACGGTGGGTCGGTCGGTCATGCGGGGTCCCTGCGGCGTTGTTCGGCGGAGGAGCGAAGCGGGGGAGGCGAAGAACGCCGTGGGGTGCTCATGAGTCCTCCTTGAGGATGAGTGCGAGACCCAGTCCGAGCATCGCACCGACGAGCTGCGCGACGATGAACCAGGGGACGTCCGCGCCGGCGATGCCGGAGAAGGACTCGGTGAAGAGCCGGCCGACGGTCACCGCCGGGTTGGCGAACGACGTCGACGACGTGAACAGGTAGGCGCCGAGGATCCAGGCCGGCACGACCAGCGGCAGGACCGTCCGGTCGACGAGAGCGATGGCGGCAACGAGTCCGGCGGTAGCGATGAGCTCGGCCAGGAATCGTCCCCAGCCGCCGCGGTCGGCGTCGGACCACGACACCGCGTCACGCTCGAACATCAGGTGCGCGAGGACCGTGCCGAGCACGCCTCCGGTCACCTGGGCGACGACGTACGCGACGCCACGCCAGGGCGAGACGTTTCGCCGGATGACATCGGCGAGGGTCACCGCAGGGTTGAAGGAGCCACCGCTGATCGGCAGCGCGATCGCGATGAGGACGCCGAGCACCCCAACGGTGGCGATCGCGTTGAACACCAGCTGCAGACCGACGTCGTCGGTCAGGTCGACCGCGGCGATGCCGGAGCCGACGATGGCCATGAGGAGGGTGGCGGTGCCCACCGCTTCGATGAGCACCGCCCTGGTTGGGGAACTCAGCACGGGCAGGCTCCGCCGCAGCAGTCGTCCATGTCGCCTCCTTGGATCGATGTTGATCAATACAAGGTTGAGGGTATACATTGATAGATGTCAATGCAAGGAGACGTCCATGACCATCGAGCTCGAGCTGCTCACGCCGATCTGCTGCTCCACGAGCGCACCGCCCCTGGACCGCGACGAGGCCGCGCGGGTGGCGTCCGGGTTCAAGGCGCTCGCCGATCCGGCCCGGGTGCAGCTGCTCCACCTCGTGTCATCCTCCGATGCCGCAGAGTCGTGCGTGTGCGACCTCACGGCTGCCCTCGACCTCTCGCAGGGCACGGTCAGCCATCACCTCAAGATCCTCGTCCGGGCCGGACTGCTCGAGCGCGAACGTCGCGGCACGTGGGCCTGGTACCGGCTCGTGCCCGGCGCCCTCACCGCGCTGGCCGGCACCCTGACCGTCCCGGCTGACCAGGAGCCCGTGCTCGCGCGGTCGTAGGCTGGCGGCATGGATCTCGGCCTCACCGACCGCACGTACATCGTCACGGGAGGCACGCGCGGGCTCGGACGCGCCGCCGCCGAGGTGCTGGTCGCCGAGGGCGCCCGAGTCGTGATCTCGTCCCGCTCGCAGGAGTCGGTCGACGAGACCATCAACGCCCTCGGGGCATCAGCCGTCGGAGTGGCCGCCGACAACGCCGACCCGGAGACGGCCGCACGGCTCGTGGCCGCGGCCAGCGACCACTTCGGACGCCTCGACGGCGCCCTCATCAGCGTCGGCGGGCCACCGGCCGGCCCGATCTCCGAGCGCACCGACGATGAGTGGAGGGCCGCCTTCGACTCGGTGTACCTCGGTGCGGTGCGCCTGGCCACCACCGTCGCCGACGCAGTCGGCGAGGGTGGGTCGCTCGCGTTCGTGCTGTCGACGTCGGTCAAGGCACCGATCCCGAATCTCGGCCTCTCCAACGGTCTGCGGCCCGGCCTCGCCATGGCCGCCAAGACGCTCGCCGACGAGCTCGGGCCACGCGGCATCCGCGTCAACGGCCTCCTGCCCGGACGGGTCGACACGGAGCGGGTGCAGGAGCTCGATGCCCTGTCCGGCGACGCGGCTGCCACCAAGGAGCAGCACCTGGCCACGATCCCGTTGCGCCGATACGGCGATCCGGCCGAGTTCGCACGCGTAGCCGCGTTCCTGCTCTCCCCCGCCGCCAGCTACATCAGCGGCACGATGGTTCCGGTCGACGGCGGCCTGACACGCAGCCTGTGATGCAGGTCGTCCCGATGACGCCCGAGCGCGGTGCTGCCGTCCTGGCGATCTTCACCGAGGGCATCGACACCGGGCACGCCACGTTCGAGCACACGGCACCCACCTGGGACGAGTTCGACGCCGCCAAGCGGCCCGACCACCGCTTCGTGGCCGTCGAGGGCGATGAGGTCCTGGGCTGGGTCGCCGTCAGCCCCACCTCGAGCCGGCACGTCTATCGCGGCGTCGTCGAGATCGCGCTCTACGTGACCGAGTCCGCGCGTGGACGCGGGGTCGGCCGCGCCCTCCTCGAGCGACTGGTGGCGTCCGCCGACGAAGGGGATGTCTGGACGATCGTCGCGGGCATCTTCCCCGAGAACACCGGAAGCCTCGCGCTGCACGAGTCGCTCGGCTTCCGCCGCCTCGGCGTGCGAGAACGCATCGGACTGATGTCGCACGGGCCGATGGCCGGAGCGTGGCGCGACGTCGTGTGGATGGAACGGCGCCGACCCGCCTGACGGGCTGAAAGTTCTGCCCTTCGACCTCTTCTCCGCGGTACCCCGAGGGTCTAGGCTCGTCTCAGATCGGTGCGTATCACGAAACGGGTTGCTTCATGCGCAACAAGTCGGAAATCAAACACTCGCTGGTCGGGCTGCTCCACCACGCGCGCTATGAAGTGCTGCCCACCCCCAGCACGGAGGACAAGGTGCTGGCCCACCTGCCCGTCGGGCACACCGTCACCATCACCGCCTCGCCGTCGAAGGGCCTCGACGTCACCTTCGACCTCGCCGAGCGACTGGGCAAGGCCGGCTTCACCGCCGTGCCGCACCTCGCCGCCCGCATGGTGAGCAGCCGAGCCGAGCTGGAGGAGATCTGCGCGCGGCTCACCTCGGCCGGCATCACCACGGTGTTCGTTCCGGGTGGCGACGCCGACACTGTCGGCACGTACCCCGACGCCCTCGCCCTGCTCGAGGACCTCAGGGAGATCGGGTCGCCCTTCGCCCACGTTGGCATCACCGGCTACCCGGAGTCGCACCCCAGCATCACCGACGACGTCACCATTCAGTCGATGTGGGACAAGCGTCGCTACGCCACCCACCTCGTCAGCAACCTCACGTTCGACCCCAAGGTGTTCGCCACCTGGCTGACCCGGATGCGTGCACGCGGCATCACCCTGCCGCTGCTGGTGGGGCTGCCCGGCCCCATCGACCGCACCAAGCTGCTCGGGATGGCCACGAAGATCGGCGTCGGTGAGTCCACCAAGTTCCTGGCGAAGAACAAACGGCTGTTCGCTGGCCTCGCCGCTCCGGGTGGCTTCACCGGCGAGCGGTTCCTGGAGCAGTGCGCCCCGGCCCTCGCGCCGTCGAGTGCCCTGGTTGAGGGCCTGCACGTCTTCACCTTCAACCAGATCGCCGAGACCGAGGCCTGGCGGACCTCGATGATCGAGCGCCTCAGTCGCTGAGTGGTTTCGATACGCGCCTCGTTCCTCGGCGCTACTCAACCACCGAAATTGCGGTGGTCGAGTGCCCGCGAGGAACGAGCGGATGTATCGAGACCACTCAAGCGATGAGGTCTTCCAGCGCCCGCTCGAGGCCGGTCGATCCGGTTTCGACGACGGTCAGCGGGAGGCCGAGCCGGTCGGCGGCGTCCTGCGCGAGTACCTGCAGCTCGTCGTCCGGCTCCTGCGCCAGCCACACGACGCGGGTGTACGAGCCGAAGTAGTCGTCCCGAAGCATCGGCCAGCGGTCCAGCCCGAGCTCCTTCTCCACCGTGCGCGCGAACGAGCGGACCAGGAAGTCGGTGAGGAGATACGTGCCTGGTTGCTCCTCGAAGAACGTCTCGATGCGGGACGGGCCGGCGAACACGTCGTAGCAGTGCAGGCCAGGGAGTCTTTCCAGCCCGAGGTCGGCGCAGACCTCGTCGAGGGCGCCGTAGGTGCCGCAGTCGGCGTAGCCCACGGCCACGCGGCCATAGGTGTCACGCAGCCGCTCGGCCAGCACCCGGACCTCGCCGGCGATCTTCTGCGGCTGGTTGTGCAGCAGCGGCGGCAACGGGTAGACGTCGACCGGCCACGCGTGCCGCTCGCTGATCTCGGTCGACGGCTGGGCGATGGCGCCGCAGGCGATCAGGGCGACGCGCTGACCGAGATCCGGGCTAGAACCCAAGCTGCTCGACGAACTTGTCCTGGAAGTCCGGGCGATCGGAGAGCTCGACATAGCGCACCTCCTCCAGCAGGACGTCCGCACCCTGCCGCTCACGCAGGGACAACAACGCCATTTTCGCACCCTCGCCGGCCACGTTGCCGGCGGCGACGATCCGCAGCACCGGAAGTTTCGGCACGAGGCCGATCCGCACTGCCGAGGCCGGCGACAGGTAGCTGCCGAACGACCCGGCGAGCAGCACTTGCTGCACGTCGCGGTGCTCCAGGCCGAGGTCCTCGAGCAGCAGGGACCACCCGGTGGAGATGGCCGCCTTCGCGAACTGCAGCTCGCGGACGTCGCGCTGGGACAGGTAGACGCACTCGGACGGGTCGGTGCCGGGCGCGGGGCGGTGCAGCACGAAGACACGCTCCTCCCCCACCTTGGTCAGCCGATCGGCCAGGTTCGGGACCGACGCCTTCGCGTCCTCCTCGGAGATGAAGCGGCCGGAGGCGTCGAGCAGCCCCACCTTCACGAGCTCGGCCACCGCGTCGACCAGACCTGAGCCGCAGATGCCCATCGGCACGACCCCATCCATGTCACTGCCGATGACGCCGAGCTCGACCGGCTGGTCAGCCTCCGGGTCAGGGTCGAGCTTGATCACCTCGATCGCGCCGTCGGCGGCGCGCATGCCGCAGCGGATCGCGCCGCCCTCGAACGCCGGACCGGCCGGTGCCGCGGTGGCGAGGATGGTGTCGCCGTCGCTGAGCACGATCTCGCAGTTGGTGCCGACGTCGATGAACAACCGGGTGCGCTGGTCGCGGTCCATCCCGGTGGCGAGCATGCCAGCCACGATGTCGCCGCCGACATAGGCGCCGAGCGCAGGGAACAGGGCGGCCCGCGCCCGCGGGTGAAGCGAGAGGCCGAGCTCGGCCGCCAGCACCGACCGGGGTTGCGAGGTCGACATGACGAACGGAGCGACGCCGAGCGGTTCGGGGTCGATGCCGAGCACGAGCGCGGTCATCGTCGCGTTGCCGGCGAGGGCGACCTCGTACACCGTCTGCGGGTCGACGCCGCCTTCGGCGCAGACCTGCAGGGCGAGCTGTTGGAGGGTCTCCCCGGCGGCGGCCTGAAGCCGGCCGAGCGCGTCGGGGTCCATCATCGTGGCGCTGATGCGAGTGATCACGTCGCCGCCGTAGGGCTGCTGCTTGTTCAGCATCGAGGCGACCGCGACCGGCGTACCGGTGCCGACATCGAGCAGCGTGGCCACGACGGTCGTGGTGCCGAGGTCGAACGCGATCGCGTAGCGGGTGTCGGTGGTGTCGCCGGCTTCGACGTCGACGAGGACCTCGTCCACGACGACGGCGGTGACCTTGAAGTCGGGGCGCATCACGCTCGGCAGTCGGCGCAGCGCGTGGAGGTCGATGGTGAACTCGAGGTCGTCGATCGCGTCGACGAGCCGGGCGACGTCGGTGCGCTGGTCGACCAGCGTGGGCTCCTGGAGCTCGACGTACCTCTTCTGCAGCGCCGGTCGGAGGATCACCTGCCGGCCGACACCGACCGTGGCCGCCTTCGGCCGAGTCGTGAGTGGAGGGACATCGACCTTCAGGTCGCGGGTGGCGTTCACCAGGCAGGCGAGCCGCCAGCCGGCCCCGATCTGCTCGGTGGTGAACGTCTTCACGTCGTGCCGCGTGATGGGCAGCGCATCGCCCTCGATCTTCACCTTGCACTTGTGGCAGGTGCCGTGACCGCCGCAGGTGGAGTCGATCGCGATGCCGTTCCAGGACGCCGCGTCGAAGACCGTGACACCCGGGGGAACCCGGACGCCTCGTTCGGTGGGTGGCGCATCGCCCGTCTGCTGCACGGTGAAGGCGAGCTGGACCCGACCTGTTCCGTCGTGGGCGGCCTGATCGGCCTGGTGGGGCTCGCGGAGACCCTCGCGGGTGACATCGGCAAGACCCTCCGCGAGGTCGAAGTCCGGACCGTCCGGGCGGTTGTTCATGCGCTCGATGCGGACGCCTCGCGTGCCTGGCGGGCCCGGTGGGCGGCGATCCAGTTGCCACCCCAATCGTCGTGACCCAGCAGGAGGTCGGCCGCCTTGACCGCCTCGACGATCTCGGGCGTGCGGGTGTCCATGATCGCGCTGGTCAATCCGGCGGTCATCGCCATCGGCAGGAAGGCCGCACCGATCTGATGACGGCCGGGCATGCCGAACGACGTGTTGGACGCGCCGCAGGTCATGTTGGCGCCGAACTCGTCGCGGATCGCGCGGACCGTGGTGAAGAACGTGTTGGCCACGCTCTGGTCGGCGCCGATCGGCATCGCCAGCGGATCGATGAGGATGTCGGCCGCGGCGATGCCGTACTCCGTGGTGGCGACCTCGAAGATCTTGCGGGTGAGCACGAGCCGCTTCTCCGACTCCATCGGGATCTCGTCGGAGTCGTTCGGCAGCGCGATCACCGCGGCGTCGTACTTCTTGACCAGCGGGAGGATCTGCTCCATCCGCTCGTCCTCGGCGGTGATCGAGTTGACGAGGGCGCGTCCCTGGTAGGCGGCGAGTCCGGCCTCGAGCGCCTCGACGACCGAGGAGTCGATGCAGATCGGCTTGTCGGTCAGCTCCTGGACCATGGTGATGGCCTTGGCCAGCAGCTCGGCCTCGTCGGTGAGCGGAACGCCCATGTTGACGTCGAGCACGTCGGCGCCGCCCTCGACCTGCGCCTTGACGTCGCGCTCGATGGCCGACAGATCGCCAGCGCGCAGCTGTTCCTGGAAGATCCGACGGCCGGTCGGGTTGATGCGCTCGCCGATCAGGCAGAACGGACGGTCGTGCCCGATGACGACCTCGCCGGTCGTGCCGCGCAGGACGGTCTCCATGAACTCGGCGGCCATCAGGCAGGAACCTTCGAACGCTTCTCGTGCAGCAGCGCCTTGGCCTTCTTGACCGTGGCGGACGCGTCGGCGGCGTAGCCGTCGGCACCCACCGCGTCGGCGTACTCCTGGGTGACCGGAGCACCGCCGACCATCACGATGACGTTGTTGCGCATGCCGGCCTTCTCGAGTGCGTTCATGTTGGCCTTGAACATCGGCATGGTGGTGGTGAGGAAGGCCGAGAAACCGACGATGTCGGGCTCGTGCTCCTCGATCGCGGACACGAATTTCTCCGGCGCCACCTGCACACCGAGGTCGATCACCTCGAAGCCGGCGCCCTCGAGCATGATGTTGACGAGGTTCTTGCCGATGTCGTGCACGTCGCCCTTGACGGTGCCCATGAGGAACTTGCCGATCGTCTGCACGCCGGTCTCGGCCAGCAGGGGCCGGAGGACCTCCATCGCGCCGGCCATCGCCCGGCCCGCGATCAGCATCTCGGGGACGAAGAAGTCGCCACGCTCGAAGCGGGCGCCCACTTCCTCCAGCGACGGGATCAGAGCGTCGAAGAGCAGGGTCTGGGGCTCCATGTCCAGCTTGAGCCCCTCGTCGGTCAGCTCGAGCACGCGAGGTGCGTTGCCGACCAAGGTCTCGTCGTAAAGCCCCTGCAGGATCTCCTCAGGCGTCATGCCGCACCTCTCTTGTGTGTTCCGCGACGGAGCAGCCCGGACAGCTGCTGTGCTCGTTCGTCGAGCTTCCGGCCGATCTCGTCGACCCGATCCTCGAGCCGGGTGTTCGGACCCGAGACACCCAGCGCGGCGACCACCTGGCCGTCGACGCCGTACACCGGCACGGCCACGCCGGTGAGGCCGATCTCGAGCTCGTCCACCGTGCTGGCCCAGCCGTTGCGAAGCACGGCCGCGAGCTCGCGACGGAGCGCAATCGGGTCGGTGACGGTGTTCGGCGTGAGTCGCTCGAGCGGGTCGGGGAGGTCGAGCGTGCCGTAGGCCAGCAGCACCTTGCCCAGGGCCGAGGCGTGGACGGGCACGTCGGCCTCGGTCCAGTCCTTCGTGCCGAGCATGTACGTGGAGTCGACCTGGGCCACCTGGACGACGCGGTCGCCGCGGGTCACCGAGAGGTTCACCGTCTCGCGGGTGTCCTCGCCGACCAGCTGCATGGTGGGCCCGGCGATGCGGACCAGCTCGTCCCACGGGTCGTGGCGGGTGGCGTACAGCCAGAACAGCGGGCCGGCGACGTAGGCACCGTCCTGGTTGCGCTCGAGCAGCTCGGTGCGTTCCAGGGCCGCGAGAAGGCGGGACGTGGTCGACTTCGCCAGGCCACCCTCGGCGTGCAGCTCGGGGAACGTCATCGGCTCGTCGGCCTTGACCACCGTGGCCACGAGGGAGACGGCGCGGTCGATCGCCTGGGTCCCGGTGCCGGTGGACACGCCATTGCTCGACGCAGTCACGATGTTCCTCCTCGCCGGGCCGTTGTGGATGGTTCCATGATGTGGAACTGTATTCCCATATCGTGAGGCCGGAACGGCCGAAGGTCAAGCAGGAGGACCGATGTTCACCAACCGGATGCCCCGTTACGACGTGCTGTCGGAGGACGCGATCGCCACGCTCGACACCGGCTGGCGGAAGCTCATGACCGAGATCGGCGTGGAGTTCCTGGACGAGCGCGCGCTCGAGCTGTTCCGCACGGCGGGCCAGAAGGTCGAGGACAACACGGTCTTCCTCGACCCCGACTTCGTGCTCGAGCAGGTCGCGAAGGCGCCGCGGGAGTTCGACGTCCAGGCGCGCAACCCCGAGAACAACGTCCACATCGGCGGCGACTCGATGGCGTTCGGCGCGGTCTACGGCCCGCCGTTCGTGCGCCAGGGCGAGGTGCGCCGCGATGCGACGATGGACGACTTCCGCAATTTCACCAAGCTTGCCCAGAGCTTCGCGGTGCTCGACTCCGCCGGCGGCGTGATCTGCGAGCCGAACGACACCCCGCTCGACAGCCGCCACCTCGACATGACCTACGCGCTGCAGACGCTGACCGACAAGATCTACATGGGCAACGTGGTGTCGGGCGTCAATGCCGCCGACACCATCGCCATGGGTTCCATCCTGTTCGGCGGCCGCGACAAGATCGAGGAGACGCCGGCGTCGATCTCGCTGATCAACTGCAACTCTCCGCTGCGCTGGGACGACCGGATGCTGGAGGCGCAGTTCGAGTACTCCGGCGCCGGGCAGCCGGTCGTGCTCACGCCGTTCATCCTGATGGGCGCGATGTCGCCGGTGACCATCCCGGCCGCACTGGTGCAGCAGATCACCGAGGCACTCTCGGGCATCGCGCTCTCCCAGCTCATCCGCCCGGGCACGCCGGTGATCTTCGGGTCGTTCCTGTCCAACATCGACATGCAGTCCGGCTCCCCCACGTTTGGCACCCCCGAGTCGGGCATCGGCCTGCTCTGCACCGGCCAGATCGCCCGGCACTTCGGTCTCCCGTTCCGCACCGGCGGCGGCCTGACGTCGTCGCAGGTGCCCGATGCGCAGGCCGGGTACGAGGCGCTGATGACGATGCTGCCGACGTTCCTGGCCGGCGCCAACTGGGTGATGCACTCGGCCGGGTGGCTCGAGGGCGGACTGGTGGCCGGCTACGAGAAGTTCATCGTCGACATCGAGATCCTGCAGATGCTGCAGGCCGAGTTCACCCCGCTCGAGATCACCGAGGAGTCGATGGCGTTCGGCGCCCACGAGGAGGTCGGTCACGGCGGCCACTTCCTCGGCGCGGCGCACACCATGGAGCGCTTCCGGACCTGCTTCTACCGGCCCCTGCTCTCCTCGTCGGAGAACTACGAGCGGTGGATGCGCGGCGGTGGCCTCGACGCCGCGCACCGCGCCGAGAAGATCTACCAGGACACCCTCGAGGCGTACGAGCCGCCGCCTCTCGACGACGCCATCCGGCAGGAGCTCGAGGAGTACGTGGTCCGTCGCCGCAAGGAGCTCGGCGACTAGCGGAACACGACCGTCCGGTCGCCGTTGAGCAGCACCCGCGACTCCGAGTGCCAACGCACCGCCCGCGACAGGACCTGCGCCTCGACGTCACGCCCGGCGGCGACGAGCTGCTCCTGGTTGTACGCGTGGTCGACCCGCACGATGTCCTGCTCGATGATCGGGCCTTCGTCGAGATCGGCAGTCACGTAGTGCGCCGTCGCACCGACCAGCTTGACCCCGCGCTCGTAGGCCTGGTGGTAGGGCTTCGCACCCTTGAAGCTCGGCAGGAACGAGTGATGGATGTTGATGATCTTCCCGGCCATGGTCCGGCAGAGGTCGTCGGAGAGCACCTGCATGTACCTCGCCAGCACCACCACGTGCACCCCGTGCTCGTTGATGAGTGACATCAGCTGCGCCTCGGCGTCGGCCTTGGTCTCCGACGTCACTGGGATGTGGTGGAACTCCAGCCCGTACAAGTCGCACAGCTTCTGGGCATCCGGGTGGTTGGAGACCACGGCGGGGATCTCGATCTGCAAGGTCCCGGTCGACCACCGGAACAGCAGGTCGTTCAGGCAGTGCAGCTGTTTCGACGCCATGATCAGCGTCCGGTAGGGCGCGGCGGCGGTCCACATCTCGTACTCCATGTCGAACTTCGCAGCCACCGGCGCGAACTCGACCCTGAGCTCCTCCGCGATGGCCGGGCCCGGGATCTCGAAGTCGATCCGCATGAAGAATCTTCCAGTGACGCGGTCACCGAACTGCTGGCTCTCGATGATGTTGCCGCCCCGCTTCGCGAGGAACCCGGAAACGTCGTGGACGATGCCCGGCCGGTCCGGGCAGGAGAGGATGAGTACGAAGTCACCCGACGGTTCGACCATGTGCGCGTCCCTCATTTCGTTGCGTCTTCAGAAACGCATTCTGCGATGCGCAACAGCATTCCGCTAGTGTTGCGTCATGAGCAACACGTCCGACGCCAACGACGTGAGGTCCGGCGGGGGTGTCCAGTCCGTCGATCGGGCCATCACGATCCTCGAGGTCCTGGCCCGGCGCGGCGAGGTCGGGGTCACCGAGATCGCGGCCGAGTTCGGGGTCCACAAGAGCACCGCCTTTCGGTTGATCAGCACCCTGGAGGGGCACCGACTGGTCGAGCAGGCCGGCGACCGCGGCAAGTACCGCCTCGGCATCGGCCTGCTCCGGCTGGCCGGCGCCACCACCGCCCGGCTCGACGTCGTGCAAGAAGCCCGGCCGATCTGCAAGACGCTGGCGGCCAGCACCGGCGAGACGGTCAATGTCGCGGTCCTGTCCGAGTCGTCCGCGCTCTACCTCGACCAGGTCGCCGGCTCCTCCGCGATCCAGACCCACAACTGGGTCGGGCAGCACATCCCCCTGCATGCGACCAGCAACGGCAAGGTGCTGCTGTCCGGCGTGCCCGACGACCAGCTCGACGACGTGCTCCACGACCTGCCGGCCTTCACCAAGCTCACCGTCACCAAGCGATCCGCGCTGCGTCGCGAGCTGGTTCACGTGCGAGAGCAGGGATACGCCGTCGCTGTCGACGAGCTCGAGGAGGGACTCACCGCGATCGCGGCTCCGATCCGCAACGCGCACGGCGACGTCATCGCGTCGCTGAGCGTCAGCGGCCCGACCTTCCGACTGGACGAGGCGAAGACCGAAGAGGTCATCCCGCGGCTCACGGATGCCGCCCTGGAGATCTCTCACAGGCTTGGGTGGGGTCACCGCTGAGACGTTGATCTCGGCAGGACCCTTGACGTCCGCACGCGGGACAGACCATGCTTCAAGCACATCGAGGTTGCGCCAGGAGCAATCTGTTGCACCATGCGCAACCCGAGGAGAGCAGGTCGGGTGCCGGACAACTGGGTGGCGGGGACGTGGGTGAGCGCCCGTGCGGGCGGACGCCGTGAGATCCGCTGCCCCGCGGACGGCTCCCTGGTCGCCGAGGTCGACGAGTCCGGTCCCGAGGACACCGACGCCGCGATCGCCGCTGCCCGCTCCGCCTTCGACTCCGGCCCCTGGCCCGGCACGACCGCCCGCGAGCGCGGCGACCTGCTGCTCCGGCTGGCCGATCTCCTCGAGCGAGACACCGACGTCATCGCGAAGGCCGAGTCGCTCGACACCGGGAAGCGCCTGGTGGAGAGCGAGTACGACGTGGCCGACGTCGTGTCGGTCGTGCGGCACTTCGGCCACATCGCCGACGCCGAGGCGGGCCGGATGGTCGACACCGGCAACCCGGGCGTGGTCAGCCGGATCGTCCACGAGCCGGTCGGCGTCTGCGGCCTGATCACACCGTGGAACTACCCGCTCCTCCAGGTCGCCTGGAAGGTCGCGCCCTGCCTCGCCGCCGGCAACACGTTCGTCCTCAAGCCCAGCGAGCTCACCCCACACACCGCGATCCACCTGATGAAGCTGCTCGACGAGGCCGGGCTTCCGGCCGGGGTGGCCAACCTCGTCCTCGGCGACGGCGCGAACGCCGGAGCCCTCCTGAGCGAGGATCCGCGCGTCGACCTGGTGTCGTTCACCGGCGGCCTGGCCACCGGCAAGCGCATCATGGCCACCGCCTCGGGCACGGTGAAGAAGATCGCCCTGGAGCTCGGCGGCAAGAACCCCAACATCGTCTTCGCCGACGCCGACTACGACACGGCACTCGACTTCGCCCTCACCGCCGTCTTCCTGCACTCCGGCCAGGTCTGCTCGGCCGGCGCACGGCTGGTGGTCGAGGAGTCGCTGCACGACCGGTTCGTCGACGACCTCGTCGAGCGGGCGCAGCGCATCCGGCTCGGCGGCCCGTTCGACGAGAAGGCCGAGACCGGCCCCCTGACCAGCGCCGCGCATCGCGACAAGGTCGAGGCGTACGTCGCCGCCGGCCTGGCCGAGGGTGCCGAGCTCCGCTGCGGGGGCAAGCGACCGGACGATACGGAGTTGGCCAAGGGCTTCTACTACCTGCCGACCGTGCTCGACCGGTGCACCAGCTCGATGAGCGTCGCCCAGGACGAGTCGTTCGGACCGGTGCTCACCGTCGAGACGTTCACCGACGAGGACGACGCCGTCCGCATCGCCAACGACAGCATCTACGGCCTCGCCGGCGGGGTGTGGACCGGGGACGCCGGCAAGGGCCAGCGGGTGGCGGCGCGGCTCCGCATGGGCACGGTGTGGATCAACGACTACCACCCGTACGTCGCCCAGGCCGAGTGGGGCGGCTACAAGCAGTCGGGCATCGGACGCGAGCTCGGCCATGCCGGCCTCGAGGAGTATCGCGAGACCAAGCACGTGTGGCACAACATCGCCCCCGAGCCCCAGCACTGGTTCGCTCCATGACAACCACGAGTGAGCACTGGGACTACGTGATCGTCGGCGGCGGCTCTGCCGGGGCGGCCCTCGCCAACCGGCTCAGCGCCGACCCGTCCACCTCCGTCCTCGTGCTGGAGGCCGGACGCCGCGACTACCGCCAGGACCCGCTGATCCACATGCCCGCGGCGCTCCCGATCCCGATCGGAAACCGGTTGTACGACTGGAAGTACGAGACCGATCCCGAGCCGCACATGAACGGCCGCAAGATCTTCCACGCGCGCGGCAAGGTGCTCGGCGGCTCGAGCAGCATCAACGGCATGATCTTCCAGCGCGGCAACCCGATGGACTACGAGCGTTGGGCCGCCGACCCGGGCCTGGAGGACTGGGACTTCCTGCACTGCCTTCCCTATTTCAAGCGCATGGAGACTTGCCTGGCCGGTGCCGACGACTGGCGCGGCGGCGACGGCCCCCTCATCCTCGAGCGCGGGCCGGCCGAGAACCCGCTGTTCGGGGCGTTCTTCGAGGCCGCGCAGCAGGCGGGCTACCCGCTGACCGACGACGTCAACGGCTACCGCCAGGAGGGCTTCGCGAAGTTCGACCGGAACATCCACCGTGGCCGCCGCATGTCGGCGTCGCGCGCCTACCTGTGGCCGGCGCGCCAGCGCAAGAACCTCACCATCGAGACCCATGCCTTCGTCGCCAAGGTCAACTTCGAGGGCAAGCGCGCCGTCGGCGTCGATTACTCCACGCTCGGGCGGCACCGCACGGCCGCCGCCGGCGAGGTGATCCTGTGCGCCGGCGCGATCAGCACGCCGCAGATCCTCCAGCTGTCCGGCGTCGGCGACAAGTCACTGCTGGAGCAGCACGGCGTGGACGTGGTCGAGCACGTGCCCGGCATCGGCGAGAACCTCCAGGACCACCTCGAGGTCTACATCCAGTACAAGTCGAAGCTGCCGGTCTCCATCGCCCCCGGTCTGCGCTACCGGGAACGCCCGAAGATCGCCTTCCAGTGGCTGTTCCAGCGCAAGGGCCTCGGCTCCACCAACCACTTCGAGGGCGGCGGCTTCGCCCGCAGCAACGACGACGTCGACTACCCGAACCTGATGTTCCACTTCCTGCCGATCGCGATCCGCTATGACGGCACCGCGCCGACCAAGGGTCACGGCTACCAGGTGCACATCGGCCCGATGTATGCCGACACTCGGGGGCATGTGCGAATCAAGTCCACGGACCCTCGCGAGCACCCTTCGATGCTGTTCAACTACCTCTCCACCCCGACGGACCGCAAGGAATGGGTCGAGGCGGTGCGAGTCGCCCGCGACATCCTCAACCAGGAGGCCTTCGCACAATACAACGACGGAGAGCTGTCACCCGGCCCGTCGGTCGAGACCGACGAGGAGATCCTCGAGTGGGTGCGCGCGGACGCCGAGACGGCGCTGCACCCGTCGTGCACGGCGAAGATGGGCGACATCGAGCGAGACTCCATGGCGGTGACCGATCCCGGGTCGATGCGCGTGCACGGCACCGAGGGGCTTCGCGTCGTCGACGCGTCCGTGTTTCCCTATGTGACGAACGGCAACATCTACGCCCCCGTGATGATGACGGCGGAGAAGGCCGCCGACCTGATCGCGGGAAACACCCCGCTTGAACCCGCGGATGTGCCTTACTACCGCTACCGAGACGGCAGCCCGCTCCACCCGCCCGGCGACAGCCGCAACCGTGAGGACAACGCATGACGACGATGACGGCCGACAGTCCCGACACACCAGCAGTGCGCGTCGAGAACCTGTGGAAGATCTTCGGCCCCCGGGCCGACAAGATCATCGGCACCGACCAGGCCAACCTCTCGCGCAAGGACCTGCAGGAGCAGACCGGACATGTGGTCGGCATCCGCGACGTCTCGTTCGAGGTCGCACCCGGTGAGGTGTTCGTGGTCATGGGCCTCTCCGGCTCGGGCAAGTCGACGCTCGTCCGCCTGCTGACCCGGCTGATCGAGCCGACCCACGGCACGGTCGAGCTGTACGGCGACGACATCACCGGCATGGCCGACTCCGCTCTGCTCGACACCCGCCGGCGCAAGGTGTCGATGGTGTTCCAGCACTTCGGCCTGCTGCCCCACCGCAAGGTGGTCGACAACGTGGCCTTCGGCCTCGAGGTGCGCGGCGAGGGCAAGGGCCAGCGCCGCAACCGGGCCCAGGAGATGGTCGACCTGGTCGGCCTGAGCGGGTACGAGAACAACTTCCCCGACCAGCTCTCCGGCGGCATGCAGCAGCGCGTCGGCCTCGCCCGGGCACTGGCCGGCGACCCCGCGGTGCTGATGTTCGACGAGCCGTTCTCGGCCCTCGACCCGCTGATCCGTCGTGACATGCAGAACGAGGTCATCCGGCTCCACGAAGAGGTCGGCAAGACGATGGTCTTCATCACCCACGACCTCGCCGAGGCGCTCAAGCTGGGCGACCGGATCCTCATCATGCGCGACGGCGAGATCGTCCAGATCGGCACGCCCGACGAGGTCGTCGGCGCCCCCGCCGACGACTACGTGGCCGACTTCACCAGCGAGGTGCCCAAGTCGCACGTGCTCACGATGAAGTGGGTCATGCGTCCCGACGACGGCACCGCCGACGCCACCAGCCCGGCCCTGCCGGTCGGGCTGATCATCAAGGACGCCGCCCGCACCGTGCTCGATACCTCCGGACCGTGCCGCGTCGTCGACGGCGACCGGACGGTCGGCCTGGTCGACGATGAGGACATCCTCCGGGTGGTCGTCGCCGAGGAAGTTGCCGGCTGACATGGCCATCGACACTGTCACCGAGCCGTCTGCCTCCAAGGAGGAGCAGCCGGCGGTCGAGTACGGCAAGAATCGACGCACCGGGCTGAAGCTTCTCGCCATCCTCGTCGTCTGGGTCGTCCTCTGGCTGATCCTGCGCGGCACCCAGACCCGTGAGCTCGGCTTCCAGGACACCACCGGGTTCCACTCCTGGCTCAACGAGATCCGCGACTGGGTGCAGCTGCACGGCCCCGGCAACTGGTTCTTCGGTGGCGTGCTGGGCACGATCGGCGACGTCTTCAACGCGATCTTCGAGGTCCTGCAGAAGATCATCAGCATCCCCGCCTCGCCGCGGCCGGTGCCGGAGATCGGCTGGCTCGGTGTCGTCGCGATCGCCGCCTGGATCACCTGGGCGGTCGCGGGCATCCGCTCGACGATCCTGGTGACGGTCTCGATGCTCTTCTTCGGCATCTTCGGCCTCTGGTCCGAGAGCATGGACCTCCTGCTCGTCACGATCCTCTCCGTGGTCGTCTGCTTCGTCCTCGGACTGCCGACCGGCATCCTGATGGCGCGCAACAAGACCGTGTCGACCGTGGTCACCCCGGTGCTCGACATCATGCAGACGATGCCACCGTTCGCCTATCTGGCGCCGATCGCCCTTGGTTTCGGCATCGGCCCGACCACCGGCATCGTGCTGACCGTCATCTACGCCTTCCCTCCGCTGGTCCGCATCACCGAGCACGGGATCCGCTCGGTGCCCGCGACCACGATCGAGGCGGCCCGCTCGATGGGCCTGACCAACCGGCAGATGCTGCGTCAGGTCCAGCTGCCGATGGCCCGCCGCACGATCGTCGTCGGCATCAACCAGAGCATGATGGCCGCGCTCTCGATGGCGACGATCGCCGCGCTGGTCAACGGCCCCGGCCTCGGCAAGCCCGTTGTCGCGGCCCTCCAGGTCCAGAACATCGGCGCCGCCTCGGTGGCCGGCATCGCCATCGTGCTGATGGCGATCATGCTCGATCGAACCACCACGGCGGCGAGCGAGCGGTCGGAGAGCCAGGGACGCTCCGGCGTGGCCTCGGTGAGCGGGCCCGGCGTGATGCTCGCCGGCATCGCACTCGAGGCCCTGCCGCGCTGGGCCAAGGAGGACGCCGGCAAGGGCGTGCGCCAGCCACGACTGACGAGTGCCGGGCGGTGGATGGTCCGCGGCCTGTGGGCCATCCCGGTGATCGTGGCCGTCCTGCTCTCGCGCAGCCAGATCAACCTGGCCACGTTCCCGAACCGTGACGTGTGGCCGTTCATCAAGCCGATCGACGGCCAGAACCTGAGCAAGGGCATCAACACCTTCTCGGACTGGGTCATCGACAAGGTCGACGTCGTCACCCTCGCACTGAAGGACAACGCCACCAGCTGGATCATCAACCCGTTCCAGGACCTGCTCGCGGACTCGCCCTGGTGGCTGATGGGCCTCGTGATCCTGGGCATCGCGTTCGTGCTGGGCGGAGTGCGCCCGCTGATCACCACGGCGATCTGCCTGGCGATCATCTTCGCGACCGGCCTCTGGAACGACTCGATGGTCACCCTCGCGATGACGCTCATCGCCACCGTGCTGGTCATGGTGATCGCGGTGGTGCTCGGCGTGGGGATGGGGCGAAGCCGCCGCACCGACACGATCATCCGGCCGTTCCTCGACGCGTTCCAGACCATTCCGCCGTTCGTGTACCTGGTGCCGGCCCTGGCGCTCTTCGGCGTCGGCCGCTTCACCGCGATCATGGCGGCGCTGGCGTATGCCGTGCCGATCGCCACCAAGCTCGTCGCCGACGGCATCCGCGGGGTGTCACCCACCACCGTCGAAGCCGCCAACGCCAGCGGCAGCACCCGGTGGCAGATGATCACCAAGGTGCAGCTGCCGATGGCCCGCGAGGCACTGGTCCTGGCCACCAACCAGGGAATCCTCTACGTCCTCTCCATGGTCGTCATCGGCGGCATGGTCGGCGGCGGCAGCCTCGGCTACATCGTGGTCTCCGGCTTCTCGCAGGACCAGCTCTTCGGCAAGGGACTCGCCGCCGGCATCGCCATCACCGCGCTGGGCGTGATGCTCGACCGCATCGCGCGCCACGCGGCCGCACGGGCCGGCAGGTAGCCGGTCAACAGACGTCTTCGCGGGTCGTCCGCGGAGCAGAGGAAGGGAACCAGGCATGGCTGGAGGACTCAGAACACGGGGTCGCAGACGGTTGGTCGGCCTCGTCGCGGTCGCGGTTGCGAGCCTCGGGCTCGTCAGCTGCGGTGGCGGCGGTATCGAGGACACCGAAGCGGGCGCCAAGGGCGACTGCGGCGACCTGCGCATCGCGGTGAACCCCTGGACGGGTTACGTCTCGAACGCGCACGTCATCGGCTACGTCGCCAAGTCGAAGCTGGGCTGCAACGTCACCTACCCCGACGTGAAGGAAGAGGTCGCCTGGCAGGGCATGGCCTCCGGGTCGATCGACACGGTCGTCGAGAACTGGGGTCACGCTGACCTGGTGAAGAAGTACATCACCGACCAGAAGACCGTCGTGGACGCCGGCCCGACCGGCGGCAAGGGCGTCATCGGCTGGTATGTGCCGCCGTGGATGTCCGAGAAGTACCCGGACATCACCGACTGGAAGAACCTGAACAAGTACGCCGAGATGTTCAAGACGTCGGAGTCCGGCAACAAGGGCCAGCTGCTCGACGGTGACCCGTCCTACGTCACCAACGACGAGGCCCTGGTGAAGAACCTGAAGCTCGACTACAAGGTGGTCGTCGGTGGTTCCGAGGCCGGCCTGATCCAGAGCTTCCGGTCCGCGGAGAAGAACAAGAAGCCGCTACTCGCGTACTTCTACGAGCCGCAGTGGTTCTTCTCGGAGATGAAGCTGGTCCGGGTCAAGCTGCCTCCCTACAAGGAAGGCTGCGACGCAGACGCGGCGAAGGTCGCCTGCGACTACCCGCCGTACGAGCTGAACAAGTTGATCGCGAAGAAGTTCGAGGACTCCAAGTCCCCGGCCGTCGACCTGGTCAAGAACTTCACGCTCAGCAACGACGACCAGAACATCGTGTCCACGTACATCGCGAAGGACGAGATGTCGCCGGAGGACGCGGCCAAGAAGTGGGTCGACGACAACCCCGACAAGGTTGACGCCTGGCTCAAGTAGTCCGATTCGACGATCACCCCCGCCCCGGTCTTGACCCAGCGTCTTGACACGGGGTGGGGGTGACGTCGATCCTAGTGTTGTTCCTTATAGCGCTTAGCGTTGCGTATTACGCATCCTCGCAAACCAGCACGACAGAGAGAAGCACCATGGCCACCGTCCCGTCCCGCGCCCAGGTCGTCGTCATCGGCGCCGGCATCGTCGGCAACAGCCTCGTCCACCACCTGGCCCGGCTGGGGTGGACCGACATCGTCCAACTCGACATGGGACCGCTGCCCAACCCGGGTGGCTCCACCGGCCACGCCTCCAACTTCATCTTCACCGTCGACCACTCCCGTGAGATCACCGACCTCACGCTGGACTCGGTCGAGCAGTACAAGGAGATGGGCGTCTTCACCCAGTCCGGCGGCTTCGAGATCGCCCGCACCGAGGAGCGGATGGAGGAGCTCCGACGCCGGATGTCGAGCGCGAAGGCCTGGGGCATCGAGGCCGAGCTCGTCTCGCCGGCGTTCGTCAAGGAGAAGGTCCCCTTCATCGAGGAGGACCAGTTCATCGGCGCCTTCTGGACACCGGGCGTCGGCGTGGTCGACTCGCTGCGGGCCGGCACGATCATGCGCGAGCGGGCCATGGAGGCCGGCGCGCTCACGGTCGTGCCCAACGTCGAGGTCACCGATCTCGACGTCGAAGCCAAGAATGGGCACAGCCGCATCCGCCGCGTGCGCACGACGACCGGCGACATCGAGGCCGACGCCGTGGTGATCGCGTGCGGAGTGTGGAGCCCGAAGATCGGCGACATGGCCGGTATCTCCATCCCGCTCACGCCGGCCGTGCACCAGATGATCTCGGTAGGCCCGTGCCCGCAGCTGGCCGACACCGAGGGCGAGATCACGTTCCCGATCGTCCGCGACATGGACACCTTCTGCTACGAGCGCCAGCACGGCGCCGACATGGAGGTCGGCTCCTACGCCCACCGGGCCATCCTGCACGAGCCCGAGGACATCCCGACGCTCGAGCAGGCCAAGCTCTCCCCCACCGAGATGCCTTTCACGTCCGACGACTTCGACCCCCAGCTCGAGCAGGCCTTCGAGCTGATGCCCGACCTGCTCGGCGCCGACGGCGCGGAGATGCGGTACGCGATCAACGGCCTGCTGTCGCTGACGTGCGACGGCAACCCCATCCTCGGCGAGAGCCTGGTCAAGGGTCTGTGGACTGCCTCGGCCGTCTGGATCAAGGAGGGCCCGGGCGTCGGCCGCGCGGTCGCGGAGTGGATGACGCACGGGCACAGCGAGATCGACATCAACCACAGCGACATCGCCCGGTTCCACCCGCACCAGATGCGCCGTGAGCACACCCGCCTGCGCACCACCGAGGCGTTCATCAAGACCTACGGGATCATCCACCCGTCCGAGCAGTACGAGTCCGATCGCGAGCAGCGCCTGGCGCCGATGCACGACTCCCAGAAGAAGCTCGGGGCCTTCTTCTTCGAGACGGCCGGCTGGGAACGTCCGCACTGGTACGAGTCGAACAGCGACCTCCTCGACGTCTACGGCGATGCCGTGATGCCCCGCGAGGCCGAGTGGGACTCCCGCTGGTGGAGCCCGATCATCAACGCCGAACACCTGCGGATGCGCGAAGCCGCCGCCGTCATCGACCTGACCGCCTTCGAGATCCTCGACGTCGTCGGCCCGGGTGCGCTCGACACCGTGCAGCGCACCTGCGTCGCCCAGTGTGACGTGGCCGCCGGCAAGGTCATCTACACGCCGGTGCTCGACCCGAAGGGCGGCTTCATCTCCGACCTCACCGTGATGCGGCTCGGTGACGAGCACTTCCGCGTCGTCACCGGAGGCGCCCACGGGATGGTCGACCGCAAGACGTTCACCGACCAGCTGCCGGAGGGTGGGGCGACCACGCTCACCGACGTCACCGACGAGGTTTCCACCATCGGGCTGTGGGGCCCGAAGGCGCGCACCATCCTGGAGTCCCTGACGTCGGACGACGTGTCCGACGAGGGGTTCGGCTTCCTGACCTGCAGGGAGATCACCGTGCAGACGCCGGGCGGCGAGAGCCTCTCGGTGCTGGCGTCGCGGATCTCCTACGTCGGTGAGCTCGGCTGGGAGATCTACGTCCCGATGGGATCCGCCGCAGCATTGTGGGACACCCTGCTGGATGCCGGGGCTCCGCACGGTGCACGTCCGGCCGGCATCGGCGTGTACGGCACGACCGGCCGCATCGAGAAGGGCTACCGCGCCTACGGCTTCGAGCTCGACTCCGAGCGCACGATCATCGAGGCCGGCATGCAGCGGCCCAAGGTGAAGAAGGCGGACTTCGTCGGCAAGGAGGCGTACCTCGCGCAGCGCGAGACTCTGTCAACTACTGGGCCCGCCACGGTGCTGTGCACCCTGTCGGTCGACGACCACACGTCCGCGAGCGGGGTGAAGCGCTACATGCTCGGTGGGGAGCCGATCCTGACGCGCGACGGCGGCACGCTCACCGACGGCCACGGCCACCATCCGTACGTGACCACGGCCGGGTCCGCGCCCACGCTGGGCAAGCACCTTCTGATGGCCTACCTCCCGCCGGACCAGGCAGCGGTCGGCAACCAGCTTGCGGTCTCCTACATGGAGGAGCTGTACCCGGTCACCATCGAGTCGGCCGACGCCACTCCGGTGCTCGACCCGGACAACGAGCGCATCCGATGACGAACGTCCTCGTGTGCATCAAGCGCGTTCCGGACTCGTCCGGGCAGATCCTGCTCACCGACGACGCCCAGGGCATCGACGGCCGGTTCGTCGGCTTCACCGTCAGCGACCACGAGAACAGCGCGATCGAGCTCGCCATCCGGGTGGCCGACGCGACCGGCGGCACGGTCACCGTGGTGACCGTCGGCCCGGACGACGCCGTCGAGCAGCTCAGGGGCGCGCTCGCCCTCGGTGGCCATGCGGCCGTGCTCGTCGAGGCGGACCCGACGTCCATCGGGCCCGCCGACATCGCCCGGGAGATCGCCCACGTGGTGGCCGACCACGAGTCCGCCGGGACGACCTACGACCTGGTGCTCCTCGGCAACGACGCGGCCGACAGCGGCGACTTCCAGGTACCGATCCGGCTCGCCTACGCCCTGGGTCGCCCCATCGTCACCGGCGCGTCGACGATCGAGGTCGCCGACTCGACCATGGTCGCCCATGTCGACGGCCCCGAGGGCGAGGAGACGTACACCGTTCCCCTGCCGGCGGTCGCGTCCGTCCTGGAGGGTGGCGTGGAGCCGCGCTACCCAACACTGAAGGGCCGCATGGCGGCGAAGAAGGTCGAGATCGAGACGCGGTCCACCACCGGCGAGCCGGTCGGAGCCCACCGCGTACGGCTGTTGCTCCCCCCGCCCGAGTCGAGCACCGTCGAGGTGCTCGGCGAAGGACCGGAATCGGCGGCCGCGGTCGTCGACCTCCTCGAGCGTCTGGCGGTCGTCCGATGACCCTCGTGCTGGTGGAGCTGGAGAACGGCGCAGCCAACGAGGTCACGCTGGAGACCCTCGCCCTGGCCCGATCACTCGGGTCCGACAGCATCGACGCCGTCGTCATCGGTGACGTGCCCGATCGGGATGCCCTCACCTCCGAGCTCGGCGCGCACGGCGTCGGCTCGGTGCACCAGGCCGTCGGCGAGGCGTTCGAGTCGTTCGCAGGAGCCGCGTGGGCGGCAGCACTCCAGCAGGCGCAGGCCGCCACGGGTGCGACCGTGGTGACGGCCGGTGGCACGCCCCGAGGCGGCGAGGTGCTCGCCCACCTTGCGGCCCGCATGGACGTGCCGATGGCCGCCAATGCGATCGGCGTCGCCGATTCGTCGCCGTTCGTGGTGACGCGCCAGGTGGTCGGTGGTGCCGCCCTGGAGGAGATGGCCCTGGACCAGTCGCCGGCCGTCTTCACGGTCGCCGGTCACTCCTGGAGCGCCGCTCCGGCCGAAAGTGCGACGACCCCGACCTGGGACGAGTTCACCCCCGAGATCGCCGAGCAGGACCTCCTCGCCCGCGTCACCGCGACCGGCCAGAAGGAGGTCGACCACTCCGACTCGCTGAAGTCCGCGCGGGTCGTCGTCGGCGCCGGCCGGGGCGCGGGCAGCGCCGACGGATTCGGCCCGGTCAGCGAGCTCGCTGAGCTGCTCGGCGGCTCGCTGGGCGTCTCGCGCGTGGTCACCAGCCTCGGCTGGCGCCCCCACCACGAGCAGGTCGGCCAGACTGGCAGCCGGATCGCGCCCGAGATCTACATCCCGTGCGGCATCAGCGGAGCGATCCAGCACTGGGCCGGCTGCGCCAGCTCCAAGGTGATCCTCGCCGTCAACACCGACGCTGAGGCGCCGATGATGACGAAGGCGAACTACGCCGTGGTCGGCGACATGCACGACGTGGTGCCGGCGATCATCGACGAGCTGAAGCGTCGAGGCTCGAAAGCCTCAACCGGTGGTTGAGTAGCGCCGAGGAACGAGGCGCGTATCGAAACCACATGATGCGTGGTCTCGATACACCCCGCTCGTTCCTCGCGGGGCACTCGACCACCGAGATCGGCGCTCAGGACTTGTGCAGGGCCACCTCGGCCTCGTGCGCCAGCTGCCGTTCGGCATCCTTGCCGCCGACGTGGTGGTCCGGCGCCCAGCCTGGCGGACCGAAGATGAAGCCCAGCTTGTCGCGGAAGCGCTTGGTGCTGCGCACGTCGCGCGCCATCTGGACGTAGTCGCCGTACTGCAGCTTGAGCAGGTTGTACGTGTCGACCTTGTAGGTCAGGCCGTACGTCGGACGCTGCTTCTCCGCGGTGAAGGTGCGGAACAGGCGGTCCCAGATGATCAGGATGCCGGCGTAGTTCTTGTCGAGGTACTCCTGATCGCTGCCGTGGTGCACGCGGTGGTGCGACGGGGTGTTGAAGACCAGCTCGATCGGTTTCCACATCTTGTCGATCATCTCGGTGTGAACGAAGAACTGGAAGATCAGGTTGACGCCGAACGCTACGTAAAGCGTCCAAGGCGCGAAGCCGAGCAGCGGCAGCGGAATCCAGAAGAAGAACTCGAACCACGGGTTCCACTTCTGCCGCAGCGCGGTGCCGTAGTTCATGTACTCGCTGGAGTGGTGCGCCTGGTGGCCGGCCCACCCGATCCGCACGCGGTGCGAGAACCGATGGTGCCAGTAGTAGCCGAGATCGAGCCCGAGCGTCACGAGGACCCAGTACCACCAGGTGTCGGTGGGCAGGTGCCATGGCGCGAGGTAGGTGAAGATCGCGATGTACCCGAAGAACGTGGCGATCTTGAATGCGGTCAGGAAGAACAGCGAGCCGACGCCCATGGAGATCGATGTGCTCGCGTCCTTGAGCGCGTAGCCCGTGACGTTGTCGTCGTGGTCGAGCCACTTCAGCGCCCCGAGCTCGATGATGATGGTCAGGATGAAGAACGGTGCCGCGTAGGTCACGGGATTCGACATCGGGTCCAGGAGCTCGTTCATGGGGGCCTCTTCGGTGCGACTCGTTATATGACTCCTCGGTAAGTTACCACAAGTTCATATCTTCCGCTAGAGTGTCTTCCGTGGCACGAGCAAACGCAGGAACCAAGGGTGTCCCCCGGCTGGAGCGCGAGTCGCAGATCCTGCAGGTCGCCTCCGAGGTGTTCGGCACCGAGGGCTACGCGGCAACGAGCATCCAGACGGTCGCCGAGCGCGCCGGCATCTCCAAGCCGCTCGTCTACAACTACTTCGGCTCGAAGGAAGGCCTCTTCCTCGCCTGCCTCGAGCACGCCGGCACGATCGTGGCCGACGAGATCGAGCGGATCGCCCAGGGCGATGCCGTCGGCGTCGAGCGCGGCATGCGCACCCTCGACGGCATGTTCACGATCCTCGAGCCCCAGCCCTACCTGTGGAAGCTCCCCTACGACCCGACCGCACCGGCCACCGGAGCCGTCGCGGACGCCATCGACCACTACACGCAGCGGATCTCGAAGCTGGCCGACGAGGGCGTCTCCGAGTTGATGAGTCTGGCAGGCAACACCGATCCCGTCGACGTCTCCGCCATGACCGCGGTGTGGCTGGGTATCGTCGACTCCCTGATGAATTGGTGGATGGAACACCCCGAGGAATCCGCGGCCGCGATGATGCAGCGCTGCATGCGCCTGCTGACCGCCCTCCTCGGAGGCGGCGCCGCGGAGGATGGGCCGTCGTGAGTCTCGACGGCCGCACCGTGGTGATCACGGGTGCGTCGAGCGGCATCGGCGCCCACGCGGCGCGACAGATGGCCGAACGCGGCGCCACCGTGTGCCTGCTGGCGCGTCGCGCCGACGAGCTCGAGCAGGTGCGGGAGCGCATCACCTCCGATGGCGGCGCCGCCCACGTCTACCCCGTCGACCTCGCCGACGCCGAAGCCGCGGACGCGGTCGTCAAGCAACTGCTCGCGGACCACCCCCGCATCGACGTCCTCGTGAACAACGCGGGACGCTCGATCCGCCGGCCGATCACCGAGTCGCTCGACCGGGCGCACGACTACGAGCGCACCATCAACATCAACTACCTCGCGGCCGTGCGACTGACGCTCGGCCTGCTGCCGCGGTTCCTCGAGCAGGGCCACGGGCACGTGGTGGTGTCGACGTCGATGTCGACCCAGGTCCCCATCCCCCTGTTCTCGGCCTACCTGGCCAGCAAGAGCGCCCTCGAGTCGTTCGCCCGCTCGCTCTCGGCCGAGCTCGGCGACCGGGGCATCACCACGACGATGGTGCACTTCCCGATGGTGCGGACCGAGATGGCCCTCGCCACCGACATCTACGAAGCCATGCCCATGCTCAGCGCGCGCAAGGCGGCCGGGTGGCTGGTCAAGGCAGCCGACTCGCGACCGACCCGGGTCACGACCATGACCGGCCGGCTGGGCGATCTCGGCATGGCGACAGCGCCGGGAGTCGTCACCGCGATGACCAGGCCGCTGTTCCGCCGCATGGACGCCACGCTGGCCCGCCGCACCCGCCGCCGCTAGCGACTCAAGCGCCGGGGCTCTACCGCCAGGTTTGGGGCCCGATCTCCTTGTGCCGGATGAGCAGGTAGAGCGCGAGGCCGAGGGCCACGCCGATGACCAGCCCGAGCACGAGGGCGACCCACCCGTGCTGCACGTCGCGGTACTGCGCCTCGTACACAACCCAGGCGAAGAGGATGGCGTACGTGAAGATGGTGTCGATGGCGAATCCCGAGGCGTAGGGATTGACGAATCCGGCGTCGAAGGCGCCGATGATGTCGAAGCCGTCGTCAATGAATTGCGGCACGACGACCAGCGCGAACACGACCACGAAAGCTGTGGCGAGGGCGATGACGATCCAGTCGAAGCGAGTGCTGGGCATGTCACTCCTGATGGCGGACGTTCACCTCAGGCTAGACCTGCCGACGAGATACAGTCGAGGAGATGCCGCACCACCCCGCGGCATCCGATGGACCGGCCCACCAACGCCTGCCCGCCACCACGAGAGAGAGCACCACCGTGACCGATCGCCCCTTTGTTCCTCCTGTCGGCTCCGCATCCGTGTCGCCCTTCGGCGGAAAGCACGAGCAAGTCGTGTACTGCCACGACGAGGACTCCGGCCTCAAGGCGATCATCGCCATCTACTCCACCGCCTTGGGCCCTGCGCTGGGCGGCACCCGCTTCTACCCATACGCCACAGAGGCCGACGCCCTCCGCGACGTCCTCAACTTGAGCCAGAGCATGGCCTACAAGGCCGCCCTCGCCGGACTCGATCTCGGCGGCGGCAAGGCCGTCATCCTCGGCGATCCCGCCACGATGAAGACCGAGGCCCTGCTGCGGGCGTACGGACGCTTCGTGCAAACGCTCGGCGGCCGCTACTACACCGCGTGCGACGTCGGCACCTTCAGCCCCGACATGGACATCATCGCCCGCGAGTGCGACTTCGTCACCGGACGCACCGTGGAGCACGGCGGTGCCGGTGACTCATCGGTACTGACCGCGTACGGCGTCTACCAGGGGATGCGCGCTGCAGCGCAGCACGCCTGGGGCGATGCTTCGCTCGCCGGCCGCACGGTCGGCGTGGCCGGCGTCGGCAAGGTCGGCAAGCACCTGGTCACGCACCTCGTCGAGGAGGGCGCAAACGTCGTCGTCACCGATGTCAGCGAGGTAGCCATCGGCGAGGTCATCGAAGCGCATCCGCAGGTGCGCGCGGTGCCCGACACCGCACGCCTGGTGAGCGAGCCGCTCGACATCTACGCGCCCTGCGCGCTCGGTGGGGCGCTGAGCGATGACGTCGTGGCGGTGCTGAGCGCCACGATCGTCTGCGGCGCCGCCAATAACCAGCTCGAGCACGAGGGCATCGAGAAGCTGCTCGAGGAGCGCGGCATCACCTACGCGCCCGACTACTGCGTGAACTCCGGCGGCCTCATCCAGGTGGCCGACGAGCTCGAGGGCTTCGACTTCGATCGCGCCAAGCTGCGTGCGGCCAAGATCTTCGACACCACACTGGGCGTGCTCGAACGGGCCGCGGCCGAGGGCGTGCCGCCGTCCATCGCGGCCGACCGTGAAGCCGAACGACGCATGCGCGAGGTCGGTCGCCTGCGCTCGATGTGGTTGCCCAGCTGACGCAACCCTGACACCTCACGAGGTCTCGATACGCCGGACGCCTACGGCGTGACGCACTCGACCTCCTCACCCCGCTCGCTCGCAGAGCTCGCGTCGGGGATTCGGACTAGCTGGCGGCGGGGTCTTCGCGCTCGTCGGCGAGATCGGAGTACTGGTCGGGGATCGGGTCGCCCGACTCCCCGTGAAGTTCACGCTGCAAATCACTGAAGTCCGTATCGAACGTTCGATACTTCAGGTCGCGTGCAACCTTGGTCTGCTTGGCTTTCGCTCGGCCGCGCCCCATCAGGTTCGACCCCCTCGCACAGGAATAGTCAGTATGTCGTGCGGTCAAGCCTACCGAAAGTCTCCAACAAATCCGGTACCGACCCCACCGACCAACGTGCTCAGGAGTGGTCGCCCGTGAGCGTCACGCTCCCGGCAGGCCCGTGCACGTCGGCCGCGGCCACGTCACCCGCGATCCACGCGTCGACGCCATGCTCGCCGAGCACCCGAACGGCGTCATCGGCCGACTCGGGGGCGACGAGCGCGACCATGCCGACGCCGATGTTCAGCGCCTCCTCCAGGTCCGCCTGAGCTACGCCGCCGACATCGCCGACCAGCGAGAACACGGCGGGTCGCGTCCAGGTGGACCGGTCGACCCGCACCGACACGTCGTCGGGCACCACCCGGGCGAGGTTGGCGGCCAGTCCGCCACCGGTGATGTGCGACATCGCGTGCACCTCGGTGCGGGCAGCGAGATCGAGGCACGGCTTCGTGTAGAGGCGGGTGGGTGTGAGCAGCTCGGCTCCGAGGGTGCGGCCGAGCTCGGGAACGTCGCGATCGAGGGACCAGCCTGCGCCCCCTGAATTCGGCGCAGCGAGCAGGACGTGACGCACGAGGGAGTAGCCGTTCGAGTGCAGACCCGACGACGCCATGGCCACGACGACGTCACCGTCACGTACCAGTTCCGCACCGAGCAGGGAGTCGGCTTCGACGACGCCCGTCGTGGAGCCGGCGACGTCGTACTCGTCCGGCTCGAGCAGGCCGGGATGCTCCGCGGTCTCGCCGCCCAGCAAGGCGGTGCCGGCCTCAGCGCAGGCCTGGGCGATGCCCTTGACGATGTCGGCGATGCGCTCAGGCACCACGCGACCGCAGGCGATGTAGTCGGTGAGGAACAACGGCTCGGCTCCGCACACGACGAGGTCGTCGACCAGCATGCCGACGAGATCGAAGCCGATGGTGTCGTGGACGTCCATGGCCTGGGCGATCGCGACCTTGGTGCCGACGCCGTCGGCCGACGTGGCCAGCAACGGGCGGCGGTAGGACTTCAGGGCGGAGGCGTCGAACAGGCCGGCGAAACCGCCGATGCCGCCGACGACCTCGGGCCGCCGGGCCTTCTCGACCCACTGCTTCATCAGCTCGACGGCTCGGTCGCCGGCCTCGATCGAGACGCCGGCGGACTCGTAGTCCGTCATTCGGGGTCCCCGCGAACGTGCGCGCGGAGCTGGTGGATCTCACGAAAGTGCGATCGGAGCGCGCAGGTTCGTGGGGTGATCACTGCACGACGTTGAGGTCGGAGTTGGCCGGGGCCTCGAGCAGGTGCTTGCCGATCAGGTCGTCCTCGGGCAGCGCGATGGGATAGATGCCGTCGAAGCAGGCCCGGCAGAGGTTGTCCTTGGGCACGTTGGTGGCGTCGATCAGCGTGTCGAGCTCGACGTAGGCCAAGGAGTCGGCGCCGATGGAGCGGCAGATCTCGTCGACGGAGATGTTGTTCGCAATGAGCTCGGCCCTGGACGCGAAGTCGATGCCATAGAAGCATGGCCACTTGACCGGCGGGCTGGAGATGCGCACGTGGATCTCGGCGGCACCGAACTCCCGCAGCATGCTCACCAGCGCGCGCTGGGTGTTGCCGCGCACGATCGAGTCGTCGACCACGACGAGTCGCTTGCCGGCGATGACGTCGCGCAGCGGGTTGAGCTTGAGCCGGATGCCGAGCTGGCGGATCGTCTGCGACGGCTGGATGAACGTGCGCCCCACGTAGGAGTTCTTGACCAGGCCGTGGCCGAACGGGATGCCGCTCTCCTCGGCGTAGCCGATGGCCGCGGGGGTACCGGACTCCGGCACCGGGATGACGAGGTCGGCCTCGACCGGGCTCTGACGGGCGAGTCGACGCCCGATCTCGGCCCGCACGGTGAAGACCCGCTGGTCGGAGATCGTCGTGTCGGGACGCGCCAGGTAGACGTACTCGAACAGGCAGCCCTTGGGCTGCGCTTCGGCGAACCGCTCGGTGCGCAGGCCGTTCTCGTCGATGGCGATGAACTCGCCGGGTTCGACCTCGCGGATGTAGGAGGCCCCGACGATGTCGAGCGCGGCGGTCTCGCTGGCGACGACCCAGCCGCGTTCGAGGCGGCCGAGCACGAGCGGACGGATGCCTTGGGCGTCTCGGGCGGCGTAGAGCGTGCCCTCGTCCATGAAGACGAGGGAGAACGCGCCCCGGAGCCGCGGGAGCACGTCGATCGCCGCCTCCTCGACCGAGCGGTCGTCGAGCGAGGAGAGCAGGCTCGCCATCACCGCGGTGTCGGAGGTCGCGGCCTCGGACTTGCCGTTCCCCTTGTGCTCCCGTTCGGGTGCGAAGTCGACGGCGCGTTGCTTCACCAGCTCGACGAGGTCGTGGGTGTTCGTGAGGTTGCCGTTGTGAGCGAGCGCGACCGAGCCGGTGGATGTGGGCCGGAACGTCGGCTGGGCGTTCTGCCAGACGCTGGAGCCGGTGGTGCTGTAGCGAGCGTGGCCGATGGCGACGGAGCCCTTGAGCGACTCGAGCGTCGCCTCGTCGAAGACCTGCGACACGAGACCCATGTCCTTGTAGACGAGGATCTGGCGCCCGTTGCTCACCGCGATGCCGGCCGACTCCTGGCCACGGTGCTGCAGGGCGTAGAGGCCGAAGTAGGTGAGCTTGGCGACTTCTTCGCCGGGGGCCCAGACGCCGAACACGCCGCAGGCATCCTGGGGTCCGGCATCCTGGGGGTCGAGGTCGTGGGTCAGACGACCGTCTCCGCGGGGCACGTCATCAGTGTACGGGCCGTGATACCGGCCAGTGACGCTACGGTGCGGTTGTGCTCACCGCACTTTTCTACGGACTCGGCACCGCCGTCCCGCTCGTGCTCGGGGCGGCGATCGGCCTGCGGTGGACGATTCCTCCGCGGGTCCTCGGCGGACTCATGGCATTCGGCGCTGGCACCTTGATCGCAGCGGTCAGTGAAGAGCTGTTCGGTCCGGCGTTCGACTCGATGACGCCCGGACTGGCCGGCCTGTCACTGCTGGCCGGTGCCGCGGTCTACGTCGTCGCCGCTCACCTCATCGACACGCGGCTCGGCGCGAGTGCGGTGGGGTGGGCGCTCCTTCTTGGGGCGGTGCTCGACGGCGTCCCCGAGAACGTCGCTCTTGGCATCTCGATGGACCAGGGCGGACTCGTCCTGCTCGTGGCCATCGCCGTGGGCAACACCCCTGAGGCCATCAGCAGCGGCGCCTACCTTCGCACCGAGATGGACATGGCGCGACGACGAGGGATGCTCCTCTGGGCGGCCACCGGCGTGCTGCTGGTGCTGGCGACCGTCGGGGCTGATGCGGCGGCGGGCTCGATCGGACCGGCCTCGATCGCGGCGATCCAGGCGTTCGCCGGCGGAGCGACCGTCGCCGTCCTCGCCGACACCCTCATGCCCCAGGCCTACAAGCAGGGCGGCTGGTGGGTCGGACTCGCGACCGCACTCGGCTTCCTCGTCGCCTACATGCTGGGCTAGCGCGTCGACTCCAGCGCATGGACGTGGACGGTCGCCGCCTTGCCCTTCACGTCATGCTCACCCCGATCGATGAGTCCGTCTGGTCTCTTGTCCATGGCATCGAGCGTCTGCTGGCTGAGGAGGATCGTGTCGCCGGTCGCCTTGGTGAGCTGTTCGATGCGGGCGGCGACGTTGACGGTGTCGCCGATGAGGGTGAACTCGAGCTTGCCGGCCCCGCCGATGGTGCCGGCGATGACCTTCCCGGTGTTGATCCCGATGCCGATCCGCAGCGCTCCCTGGAAGTGATCCGTGACGCGTTGGTCGATCCGGAGGGCGGCGGTGACCGCGGCGTCGGCGTGCTGGTCCAAGGCGTTGGGGGCGCCGAAGACGGCCAAGGCGCCGTCGCCGAGGTACTTGTTGACGTGACCGCCGGCGTCCAGCACGGCGGGGACGACGATCTCGAACAGCGCGTTCAGGTGGGAGACGGTGTCCTCTGCGGTGTTGGATTCGGCGAAGGGGGTGAAGTCGCGGATGTCCACGAACAGCACCGTGACGTCGACCCGCTCGCCGGTGAAGATGTCGTCGCCTTGCGCGAGGAGCCGGGTTGCGAGAGCGGGGTCGACGTACGACCCGAACGCCGACTGGAGCCGCTCGCGCTCTGCGAGACCGGCCTGCATGCGGTTGAACGACCCGGCCAGGGCTCCCAGGTCGTCGTCCTGCACCACCGGGAGTCGTTGGCTGTAGTCACCGGCCGCGACCCGTTCGGTGCCCTCGGCGAGATCACGGATCGGTCGCAACGACGGCGCGAACGCAACGCCCACCGTAATCGGCACGGCGTAGAACAGCGTCAAACCAGTGGCGATGACGATGGCAAACGCGGGGTTGTTGCTGGCGAGATCAATCACCGCGGCAAATGCCGCACCTGAGAGGGCGAAGGCCCAGGCGGTGGCGATGATCGACATGCTCGACCAGGTGGCGAAGCTCGGACGAGACCTGGGCAGCGCGTCCCCGATCCCGGAGTCGCCGGCCATGGCGACCCTGACGGGACGCAGGAACGCCTCCACGTACGGGTGGATCGCGATCAGGTTGACCGCGCTGAAGAGCGTGATGCCCAGGATCCCGTCTTGGATCAGCTGCGAGGCGCTCGCTCCGGCGATCGCCCCTACCGCGAGGCACATCAAACCGCCACCCACGGCATAGGCCACCATGCCTCGCACGACGGTGCTCCGAGCCAACGCGTAGGTCGACTCGAGCGCCTCAAGCCGGTCGATCTGGTCGCCGGCGGCCCATCGCTCCATGAGGCGCCACACCGTGAATCCCGGCCGAGCGCCTACGTACAACACAGCCAGCGCGGTGAGAGCGGCAATCGTTGCGGCCACGAGGAGGTGGTCGGACTCCTCGTATTCGACGATGAGGAGCGGCGGCACCACCCAGATCGGTAGCAACACTACGTAGGACAGCGCAAATACCGCCCAGGAGTACCTCGCCCCGTGCCGGTCCCACGCCCACTGGTAAACCCGGGCGATATCGAATGTCCTCCGGACCCGATCCATGCGCGGAGCCTAGGACCGCACTGCCTTGGCGCGGCGGCGTTCGAGGGCGTTGGCCATTCGCATCGCAGCACGTGAGAGAGCGGGTGCACGGCGGGCCGCCTGGAGCGCCATCTTGTCGGCCGACGTCTGCATCGACTCCTCGAGTGGCACGGTGTCGGCCTGCTCGCCGGCATGGGTCACCGCGAACACCTCCCAGGAGCCGGGCACACCCTTGAGCTCCTGCTCGCCGCGACTGGCGAACGTCAGGCCGGATCCCGTCACCAGGTCGTGCACCGTGCGCGACACCAAGACCTCACCGGGGCCGGCCGCGGCGCTGACCCTGGCGCCGATGTGCACGGACATGCCGGTGACGTTCATCCCGTCCCGCTGCAGCTCGCCGGTGTGGACCCCAGCACGAATCGACAGTCCGTCGACAGCGGCGGCACCGCAGATCGACTCCGCGCACCGGACCGCCTTGCTGGGGCTGTCGAACACGCTCATGGTCCCGTCGCCCATGACGCTCATGAGCCGCCCGGCGGCGGCTTCGACCTCCAGGCGCACGAGGCGCTCGTGGGCGGCGCGCAGGTCCTGATACTGCTTGTCGCCGATGTCGGCGAGCAGCTCCGTCGACGCCACGACGTCGGTGAAGACCACCGTGCCGAGAAAGCGGTCCGCGTCGGCCGAATGCGGTGTGCCAGTGGCCGCTTCCTCGAGGTGGTCGAAGATCGGGACGAAGGCCTGCCCGAACGAGGAGCCCATCGGTGCCTCCGGCAGAAGGTGGTACGACGCTCCCGGAATCAAGCTGGCCGCATAGCGTCCATAGGATTCCGGGCACAGGCAACCACTCAGCCAGAGGAGACGCGTGGGCACCTGGACCGACCGGTACACATCGCGGACATCCTGGTCGAGGATCGCTTCCATGTACCGCTGAGCAGCCGCCGGCGTGGCGGAGCTCCGCTCGAGCATGGCCGACAGACGTCGGTTGAGGTTGGACGCCCAAGACGGTCCCCAGATGTTGATCGTCTCGCCGGTGCCCCACCGATTCACGGCATGCTGCACGTCGCCGAGGAACGCGTCGACGTCCGACGGCGTCCACCCGTGCGTGTCCTCGCGCGCCTCCCATCCGTAGGGAATCGGCATGAACAGCACCAGGCCGTGCACACGCTCCGGCACCCGCGCCGCCACCAGGGCAGCGGCACCGCAGGTCGAGGCATTGCCCATCAGGGTCACGCGCCGCATCCCCACGGCATCCATGACGGCGAGGATGTCGTCGGCCTGCTGCTCGATCGTGGGTGTGTAGGTGATCTGGTCGGACAGGCCGAATCCCCGCGGCTGGAAACAGGCGAACCGAGAGAAGCCGGCCAGCCGCTCGTAGTTGCGGTGGATGTCCGGGTCCGTCCAGCACAGATCGAGGTGCATGCCGATCTCGTAGGCGGCGACGACATCGACCGGCCCATCGCCGACGACCTGGTAGGCCAGCGCGGAACCGTCCCGATCGAGGTAGTGCGTGGGCACCGGCTCCATGGTCGGAGTCTAGAACCGGGGATCCGACTTCATCCGGTTCTGCCGTACTCTGACGTGATTCCCGTCACCTGAGGAGTGCCATGTCCCCCATCGTCGGCTCAGCCATCCCCGCTGCGACCTTCATGAGCGACTACCACCAGTTCCGAGCCGAGCACGAGCCGGACGGACTCTGCTGGATCTTCGGCGAGGCCCGCTGGACCTGGGCAGAGGCGTGGGAGGACATCCGTCGCTTCGCCGGCGCCCTCCAGGCCGACGGCATCGGCCGCGGTGACCGCATCGCCTTCCTCGACAAGAACCACCCGGCGATCCTCATCGCCAACCAGGCCGTGTGCCTCATCGGGGCGTCCAACGCCGTCGTCAACTGGCGTCTCGCCGGTGACGAGCTCGACTACGTCATCAACGACTCCGGCGCGCGGGTCCTGTTCGTCGGGCACGAGCTGATGCCGTCGATCGAGCTGATCCGCGACAAGCTCACGACCGTCGAGAAGATCATCGTGTCCGGCGGCGAGGCGGACGAGCTCGACGCCTGGATGGCCGCCGGCGAACCGATCGACCGGCAGCCCGACGTCACCCCGCAGGACGTCTGCCTCGTCATGTACAGCTCGGGCACCACCGGACGCCCCAAAGGCGTGGTGCTCACCCAGCACAACATGGTCACGCACACCCACAACGCGATGGGCGACATCGAGTACGAAGACGGCGACCTGATGCTCATCGCCATGCCGATGTTCCACGTCGGCGGCTCGTCGTACGCGTTGTTCGGCCCCGCGACCGGAACCGCGGGCTACATCATCTCCGAGGTCGACGCGGGCCTGCTGGCCCAGGCGATGATGAACGGCGTCACGCATGCCTTCCTCGTCCCGGCCGTCGTGGCCGCCCTGATCCAAGCCGGTCCTGAGGCGATGGGGCTGTTCAGCCGGCTCAAGGCGTACTCGTACGGAGCCGCGCCGATGCCGTTGCCGATCCTGCGTGGGGCCATGGAAGCCTGGCCGACCACCAAGTTCATGCAGGTGTACGGCATGACCGAGTTCGGCGGAGTGGTCACGATTCTCGACGACGCCGCCCACCGCGATGCCGAGCACCCGGAGCGGCTGGTCTCGGCCGGTCAGCCGATCCCCGGCGTCGAGGTGCGCGTCGTCGACCCGGCGACGCTCGAGGACGTCGACCCCGGCACCGCGGGCGAGCTGTGGTTCCGCACCGAGCAGGCCACGCCGGGCTACCACGGACAGCCGGAGGCCACGAAGGAGCTGATCACCGACGACGGTTGGGTGCGCACCGGCGACATCGGGCGGCTCGACGACGAGAACTACGTCTTCGTCGAGGACCGGGTCAAGGACATGATCATCTCCGGCGGCGAGAACATCTACTCGCCCGAGGTCGAGCGAGTGCTCGCCGAGCATCCGGCCGTGCTCGAGCTCGCGGTCATCGGCGTGCCAGACGAGAAGTGGGGCGAGTCGGTGAAGGCCGTCGTCGCGTTCCATCCCGACCAGGCGGTCGAGCCCGAGGAGCTCATCGCGTTCGCCCGCGAGCGCCTCGCGGGCTACAAGGCGCCGAAGACCATCGACGTCGTGGAGGCGCTGCCTCGCAACCCGTCGGGCAAGATCCTCAAGCGCGACCTTCGCAAGCAGTACTGGCCGACGCGCAGCGTCAGTCTGACACCGTCATCGCCAAGTTTGACGGCTAGCCGAAGAGCGGTCCCCTGGAGAAGGGGAGGATCTTCAGGATGAAGTCGCCCGCGTCGTGCAGCTCGAACTCATCATCATCATCGTCATCGTCATGCTTCTTCTTGTAGTCGTCGTACTCGTCACACTTCTTCGGCTGGTAGATCGTGCCGACCTGCCGGCGATAGTGGTCGCCCCACCGGCTCTCTGCGCTGTACCACAGCACCTTTGAGTCGAACTCCACCTTCTTGTACTGCTTCGGGTAGAACCAGAAGTCTTCGTCCCAGTCGCCGTAGTCGTGGCCTTGCTGATACCTGACCGTGACCTTGTGGTTGAACACGTTCGTGAAGGTCACGTACCCGCACTGCACGTAGGTCTTGACGAGCGGCTTCTTGCAGTACTTGTACTGGTCGACGTAGCCCTCCTGCTCGTGGTCGTCGTAGTCGGCCTTGTAGTAGAGCCGATGTACGGGTCCGCCCTTCTGACCGCCGTAGGCCTGGAGTGAGTACGTCTCGTGCGGTTCGATGGAGAACGAGCCGACTGTCGACGAGAACGGTGACAGTGGAACGGCGATCTCGTACGACACGTCGACCTCTTCGGAGCTGAGGTTGGTGAACTTGACGTACTGGCCGCACCAGGACGAGACCTTGATGAAGTGTTCGTCATCATCGGCCTGGGCCGGCGCGGACATGAGCAGTGTGGCGAGGACGCTGAGGATGGTCGCGAGCCAGGCGGACCGCCGGAGGAATGAGAGTCGAGACGCCATGGAGTCACCTTGGTCGCCCGCACCCCCCGGAGCTGCTCCGCATGACGGGTGTTCGCAGTGTAGGCCCGCCACCCGCTGCGGCGAGTGGCTGGAGTGAACTGTGTGACAGAAGTGAATTGTCGGCCTATGCTGATCGGATGCGCGTGTCTTCCCCCACGCGGGTCTCCGTGGTCGGCGTTCTCGCCGGCACCCTGGCCCTCGCTGCCTCCCTCCTGGTGCCTACTGCGGCCTATGCCGCCGACCCCCAGGCGCCCGGCGACTTCACCGGGTACGGGTTCGACGCCTGTGTCGCCCCGAGCCAGGCGGTGATGGACGCCTGGAACCTCCGGTCTCCCTACACGGCGATCGGCATCTACATCTCCGGCAACTCGCGCTACTGCGGCGACAAGTACCAGCCGAACCTGAGCAAGACGTGGGTCGAGACGAACGCGTCCCACGGATGGCGGTTCATCCCGATCCACGTCGGCTACCAGTCGCCGTGCTTCAAGAACAACTCGAGCAGCCGCGTGCAGAAGAAGCGGATGTCGTCGACCATCTCGACCGCGCGCTCGCAGGCGGCGAGCGATGCGGCCGAGGGGATCGCCGCTCTGAAGAAGTACGGATTCGGCTCCGGCGACGTCCATTACCTCGACCTCGAGTGGTACTCCCGCACCACGTCGTGCGACAACGCCGTGCTGGAGTTCATCGACGTCTGGACCGAGAAGCTCCACGAGGCCGGCTTCAAGTCGGGCGTCTACTCCAGTGGCTCGGCGGCCATCGCCGTCCTGGACTCAGCCAAGGCGGCTGGACGAAACATGACCTACCCGGACCACCTCTGGATCGCCTGGACGAACAAGGTGGCCGACACCGACGCGGGCCCCTACGTGCGCGACTCCTTGTGGTCCAATCACCAGCGCATCCACCAGTACCACAACAACGTCAGCGCCTCGTACGGCGGACATGGCGTCACGATCGACAAGAACTTCCTCGACGTCGGCAAGGGCTCGGTGGCCTCGAAGGAGCCCAAGTCGTGCGACGTGGCGATGTCGTTCAGCAGCTACCCGCGCCTGTACAAGGGCGACACCGGGTCGCGCGTGTCGGCGCTGCAGTGCCTGCTCAAGGAGCGCGGACTCTCCGTGACCGTCGACGGCACGTTCGGCTCGAGCACCTCGAAGGCGATCGACGCGTTCCGCAAGTCTCTCGGGTGGGGCCCGACGGCCGGCCACACCACGAACCCGACCTGGACGGCGCTGCTCTCGGCTGGGTCCAAGCCGCGGGTGCTCAAGCGTGGGTCGGTCGGCGAAGCGGTCTGGCGCCTGCAGCGGGCTCTCACCGCAGCAGGCAAGAGCGTCACGATCAACGGCGTCTATGACGGCAAGACCGTGTCGGCGGTCGCGGCCTACCGCACGGCGAACGGCCTCACGTCTTACCAGACCACCGAGTCGTCCGTCTGGTCACTGCTCCAGCGCGGCAAGCTCGGCTGATCACCGGTCGGTGAGCGGGAGCAGCCCGGACAGGTCTGACCGCTCCCCCGACGCCTTCACTGCTCGCATCCGCCCACGACAGTCGGCCTCGCGCGAGGGCGATCCACGTCACGGGGTCGGTCTCGACGACCGCGGGCGGAGTGCCGCGGGTGTGACGCTGACCGGCGATCACCTGGACGGCGGCGAACGGCGGCACCCGCACCTCGACGCTGCTGCCCGGAGCCTTGGCCTGCAGCAGGGCGAGGGTGTGCTTGGTGGCCGCGCGGAGGTCGGCGCGATCCGTGCCGCCGGCATCGAGCCGTGCGCAGACGGCCGCGAACTCCTCGTCGTCGAGCAGGGTCAGCCGGCGCGCCACCGTCAGCCCAGCGTGGGGCCGAGCACGGCCGGCAGGGTGGCCTCCCAGTCGGCCCGCAGCTCGGTCAGCGGCACGGCGAACTCACCGGCCACCTCGAACGTGTCGCCGCCGGTGCGTCCGATCGAGCTCAGCTCGACGCCGTGCTCCTCGGCGAGCATGACGAGCTCGTCGTGGCGGTCCTCGGCCACGACGACGATCGCTCGGGCCGACGACTCGCTGAACAGGTCGACGAAGGGATCTTCGAGCTCGACGTGAACACCGACGTCGTGGCGCAGGCAGCCCTCGACGAGCGCCATCGCGAGACCGCCGTCGGACAGGTCGTGAGCCGCCGAGAGCAGGCCGCGTCGGGCCGCTTCGCGCAGCAGCGCGGCCAGGGCCTGCTCCGCGGCGAGGTCGACGACCGGCGGGCGACCACCCAGGTGGTCGTGGACGACGTCGGCCCAGGTGGATCCGCTGAGCTCCTCGCGCGTCTCGCCGAGCAGCAGCACGTGCTCGCCGTCGCGAACGAACCCTTGCGTGACACGGGCACGGACATCGTCGATGACACCGAGCACGCCGACGACGGGCGTCGGGAGGATCGGTGTATCGCCGGTCTGGTTGTAGAAGGACACGTTGCCGCCGGTGACCGGGATGCCGAGCACGGCGCACGCGTCCATGAGTCCGTGCGTGGCCTGCTCGAACTGCCACATGACCCCCGGATCCTCCGGCGACCCGAAGTTGAGGCAGTCGGTGACGGCGAGCGGCAAGCGCTCCCGTGACTGCGACGTTGCGGTACGCCTCGGCCAGCGCCAGCTGGGCTCCGGCGTACGGGTCGAGCTGGGCGAAGCGTCCGTTGCAGTCGGTGGAGACGGCCACCCCAAGATGGCTCTGCTCGTCAACCCGGACGATGCCGGCGTCCTCGGGCTGCGCGAGCACGGTGTTGCCCTGGACGTAGCGGTCGTACTGGTCGGTGACCCACGACTTGTCGGCGAGGTTGGGTGAACCCGACCAGACGCAGCAGGGTCGTCACGCAGCTCGTCGCCGGACATCGGCCGCGGCAAGGCCTCGGCACCGTCAGCCTGCAGGGCGTCCTGACCGGCGGGGCGCGCGTACGGACGCTCATAGGTGGGTCCGTCGTGGGCGACGGAGCGGGGCGGGACGTCGACGACGCGCTGGCCGTGCCAGTCGATGACGAGGTGATCGCCGTCGGTGACCTCGCCGACCACGACGGCCTCGACCTCCCACTTGTCGCAGATGGCCATGAAAGCCTCGAGGTGCCGGGGCTCGACGACCGCCATCATGCGCTCCTGCGACTCGCTCATGAGGATCTCCTCCGGCGAGAGCGTCGAGTCGCGCAGCGGAACCGTGTCGAGCTCGACGTGCATGCCGCCGTCGCCCGCGCTGGCCAGCTCGCTGGTGGCGCAGGAGAGGCCGGCGCCACCGAGGTCCTGGATGCCTCCGACCACACCGGCGCTGAACAGCTCGAGGGTGCACTCGATCAGCAGCTTCTCCATGAACGGGTCGCCGACCTGGACGCTCGGGCGCTTGGCCGGGCCGCCGGAGTCGAACGTCTCCGACGCGAGCACGGACACCCCGCCGATGCCGTCGCCGCCGGTGCGCGCGCCGTACAGCACGACGTGGTTGCCGACTCCCGAGGCATGGGCCAAGTGGAGGTCCTCGTGGCGGAGCACGCCCACGCACAACGCGTTGACCAGGGGGTTTCCGACGTAGGTGCGGTCGAACACGACCTCGCCGCCGATGTTCGGCAGGCCGAGGCAGTTGCCGTAGCCGCCGATGCCGGCCACGATGCCCGGCATCACGCGGCGGGTGTCGTCGGCGGTGAGCGGCCCGAATCGGAGCGGGTCCATGACGGCGACCGGCCGGGCGCCCATCGCGAGGATGTCGCGCACGATGCCCCCGACGCCCGTGGCCGCGCCCTGATAGGGCTCGACGTAGCTGGGGTGGTTGTGCGACTCGACCTTGAACGTGACGGCGTAGCCCTGCCCGATGTCGATGACGCCGGCGTTCTCACCGATGCCCGCGAGCGTCTTGCCGAGCGGCGTCTCCTGCGGAAGGTCGCCGAACTTCTTCAGGTGCACCTTGCTCGACTTGTAGGAGCAGTGCTCGCTCCACATCACCGAGTACATCGCCAGCTCGGCGGACGTGGGCCGGCGCCCGAGAATCGCGCGAATGCGGTCGTACTCGTCGGACTTCAGCCCCAGCTCGGCCCAGGGTTGCTCGCGTTCGGGCGTCTCGGCGGCGTGCTCGACGGTGTCCACAGCGTTTTGGTGAGTGGGGGCCTGCTGCGTGGGGGCGTCCGTCACGCCCCTAGCCTACCGAGCGGGGACACGGTCATTCCGCCGGGCCAACCGGCCGTATCAAGCCGTTTCGGTCGCCACCGTACAGATTGATCGCACCGTCCAAACCGGTTCCGATCGACGTTCGGCAGGCGTACGGTCGAGAACGATCCTCTGACACCGTCGTGCGACTGCTCGGGAACGAACGACCCGGACTCCCAGGGGTGGCCATGAGTCCCCCACGCATCCGACTTCGCACGGCACCGATGATTATCTTGGCGGGCATCATGATCGCCGGCCCACTCATCGCGTCCTCGCCGGGCGATCTGTACAACAGCCCCAACAAGGTCACGGAGACCATCCAGGTGACAGGTGCGCCTTAGCCGGCGTTGGCGACATCCTCGATGCTGCGTCGCGGGGCCATGCCCGCCCACGCGACGTCGATGGAGACGCCCACATCGATGTTCCGCGTGGCGACGATGTGCGGCTTCTCCAGCTCGCGGGCGACGTACTTGGCCACGAAGCGGCGGAGCTCGCCGTCGATGTTGGCGACTCGCTTGAGCAGGCCGGCGCGCATGCCGTCGGCCGCGAGCTCGAGCTCCAGCTCGTCCGGGTTCGGCGGCGTGACGTCGACGACGATGCGCAGGTCTCTCGTGGCGTGGGCCGAGACGGTCAACGGAACCTCAACGTTGGCGTGGAAGTGGTGCTTCTCGACCTGCAGGTCGACCGTGAAGTCGAGGTCCACCGGCACCACGAGCCGGTAGGAGATCGGGAGGCCGGGGATCTCGGTGGCAGTCGCCTCGCCGATCTGGCCCTTCGCCGTGACACGGGCGATCCGGCCCGGCCCGACCCCCATCGGTCCGAAGTCGATCGGCTTGCCGGCGATGCCGTCGACGGCCCCCAGGATGCGCTCGGGCGTGACGGCGGCGCGGAAGAACAGCGCGCCGAACTCCTCGTACGTGCAGCGTGTGGCGTCGGACTCGTCGGACTCGATCTTGTCGACCATTCCGGCGACGATACCGGCTAGAGACCACCCAAGCCGTACCGGATCAGGAAGTCTCGGTCGGTGTCGCGGCCGCCCTCCGGGTCGGGTGCCGCGCGGGTGTCGACCTCCTCGACCGTGTCCTCGAGCCGGATCGGATCGGGGAGCCGGGCGAATCGCTTCTGGTCAGCCATCGTCAGCCACCTCCTCCAGCGGGACGTCGGGTCGGCGAGCCGCGCATGATCAACGGTACGCCTGCGAACGGCACAGGCCAGCCGCGCTCCTGGGATACGCTGCCGCACGTGAATCCGATCACACTCCTGGAAGCCGCAGGTGGAGAAGGAGGCTTCGACTGGGTGGCGTTCGCGTCGATCCCGGTCTTCACCGCTGTCATCGGGTGGCTGATCAACTGGACCGGACTGATCATGCTCTTCAGCCCGGTGCGGTTCTACGGGTTCAAGATCCCGGGCCTGAAGGAGCTGGCCACGCTGGTGCCGCGGAAGATCCAGGAGATCCCGGGCATCATGGAAGGCCGCGTCGGCTGGCAGGGCATCGTCCCCGCCCGCGCGGCGAAGATGGGCTCGATCGCATCCGACAAGGCGATCTCGAAGCTCGGCACGCCGGCGGAGTTCTATCAGCAGCTCGAGCCCGACCAGATCGCCGCGCACATCGTCTCCTTGTTCGAGCCGCAGATCCCTGAGGTCGTCGACGGCGTCATGCAGCGCGAGCAGCCTGAGCTGTGGGACAACCTGTCGCCGCGGATCAAGGGCGCCGTCTACGACCGGGTCAGGAATCAGCTGCCCGGGATCGTCACTGGCATCACCACCGAGATCGGCGTCCACATCGACCAGCTCCTCGACCCCAAGCTGATGGTCATCGACCACTTCGAGAAGAACCCCGACCTCGTCGTGCGGATCTTCCGCGACATCGGCAAGAAGGAGCTGCGCCTGATGGTGAACGTCGGCTTCGTGTTCGGCTTCCTCCTCGGCATCCCGGTGGCGTTCATCGACCACGCGTTGCACCAGTGGTGGCTCCTGCCGATCCTCGGCGTCATCGTCGGCTGGGTCACGAACCTCCTCGGCATGAAGCTGATCTTCGAACCGGTCGAGCCCTGGACGTTCGGGCCGTTCAAGATGCACGGCCTGTTCCTGCGTCGGCAGCCGGAGGTCGCCGAGGTCTACGCCGGCATCATCGCCGACGACGTCGTGACCCTCGAGAACATCGGCAACACCTTGATGGACGGCCCGCGCGGCGATCGCACCCGCCAGATGCTCGCGACCTCGATGCGACCGGCGATCGACAAGGCCGCAGGCCCGGCCCGCGCGGCCGCACGCGTCGCCGTGGGAGGACGCGAGTTCGACTCCATCCGCGACTCGTTCGCCTCCGAGGCCGTCGACCGGACGATCACACCGTTCCAGGACCCGGCGTTCTCCAAACGACAGAGCGACAAGATCCGCATCCTGTTCGCGCAGCGCACGAAGGAGCTGCCGTACAAGGACTTCGTCGAGATGCTCCGCTCGGCCATCAAGGAAGATGAGTGGATGCTCTACGCACACGGGGCGATCATGGGTCTGGCCGGCGGCTTCCTCCACCTCGCGATCTTCGGGGTCTCCGGTGGCTGATCACGACGACCTCGGCCGCGGCGCGTCCGACGACGGCACCGACGAGCTGCTCGGCGTGCTGCGCTTCGCGGCCTCGGCGAGCTTGCGCACAGCTCAGCTCGGCCTCCGCACCTATGTGCAGACCGGCCGCCGCATCATCGAGACCGTGACGCCGGAGCCGGCCCTCGGCCTGGCGCGTGGGGTCGAGCGGGCGGCCCGTGAGTCGGCGGTGGTCAGCGGCGTCACCCGCCGGCTCGAGGAGCTGGCGGCGTCGAACGACTTCCTGTCCGCCGCGACCGGCGCCGTCCGCAGCCTCGTCGCCGGTCCTCCCCACAGGACGCAGGCGGCGCTTCCGACGCTGAAGGAGAGCGGCGCCGACCTGATCCGTCGATCTCGCGACGTGTGGAACGACGAGCAGGCTCACCCGGCCTACGAGCGGATCCTGAGCGAGCTGGCGCCGGACGAGGGACGTGTCCTCATGCTGCTCCTGCGCAAGGGGCCGCAGCCGAGCGTCGACGTCCGCACGGGTGGGCCGATCGGCGTCCTCAGCTCGCGGCTGATCGCGCCGGGCTTGACCATGATCGGCTCCCGCGGAGGGCTGCGGTACACCGACCAGGTCCCCGCCTACCTCAACAACCTGTTCCGCCTCGGGCTGGTCTGGTTCTCTCGCGAGACCCTGCGCGATGTCCATCAGTACCAGGTCGTCGAGGCTCAGCCTGACGTGCTCGAGGCCATGCACTCGGTGCGCTACGCCAAGGTCGTGCGGCGGTCGATCCACCTGACGCCGTTCGGCGAGGACTTCTGCCGGGCCTGCCTCGTGCTGGACGCCGACGAGGTCGCGGACCTGCCGAAGCATGCCCAGCCGGCGGACGACGACTCGGTGGCGCCGCCGACCCTGGCCGACGCCTGAGGCCGATCCCCCTCTTGACGGCGTCCTTCGATTCGCATATATTCAACGCATGATGAATAATGCGATCGAGGTGAAACACCTCAGGGTGGAACGCGGTGGCAACCTCGTCATCCCCAAGCTCGACGTCACGATCCCGAGCGGATCGGTGACCGGCCTCCTGGGCCCTAGCGGCTGCGGTAAGACGACCCTCATCCGGTGCATGGCCGGCATCCAGATCACCGTGCGCGGTCAGGTCACGGTGCTCGGTCAGCCGGCCGGCACCGCCGGCAACCGGGCCCGCGTCGCCTACGTCACGCAGTCCAGCTCGGTGTACCCGGACCTGACGGTCCGGCAGAACCTCGACTACTTCGCGGCGTTGTGCGGCAGCAGCGACGCGGACGTCGAGCGAGCACTCGAGCAGGTCGGCCTCACGGACCGCAGCGGCTCGCTCACCGGCGAGCTGTCCGGCGGGCAGCGCACCCGCGTGTCGCTGGCCGCCGCGCTGCTCGCCGATCCCGACGTCTACCTGCTCGACGAGCCCACGGTGGGCCTCGACCCGGTGCTTCGCCGCGACCTCTGGAAGCTGTTCAACGACCTCGCGGCCGACGGTCGCACGCTGCTCGTCTCCAGCCACGTCATGGACGAAGCCGGCCGCTGCGACCGCGTGCTCCTGATGCGCGACGGCGAGCTCATCGCCGATGCGACTCCCGACGAGCTGCGCACCGCCGCCGGCACCCACGACCTCGAGCAGGCGTTCCTCGTGCTCGCCGAAAGGAGTGCGGCATGACCACCACGACGACCCACACCCACCAGGCCCGACGCAGCGTCGGCGCGGTTCGCACCCTGGCCTGCGCCCGCCGCGTGCTGCAGCAGCTCAGCCACGACCACCGCAGCATGGCCCTCATCGTGTTGATGCCGTCGGTGCTGCTGCTGGTGTTCCGCTACGTCTACGACGGCACGCCCATCGTCTTCGACCGGATCGGTCCGCAGATGCTGGGGCTGTTCCCGTTCATCATCATGTTCCTCGTGACGTCGGTGACGATGGTGCGCGAGCGCACGTCCGGCACCCTCGAACGCCTGCTGACCACTCCCCTGCGCCGCGGCGAGTTGATCGGGGGCTATGCGCTCGGGTTCGGCGTCGCCGCCCTGGTGCAGTCGCTGGTCAGCTCGGCGGTCGCGATCTGGCTGCTCGGGCTCGACGTCCAGATCCCGTGGGCGATCGGCCTGTTCGCCGTCGTCGATGCCGTTCTGGGCACGGCCCTGGGCCTGCTGATGTCGGCGTTCGCCACCACGGAGTTCCAGGCCGTCCAGTTCATGCCGCTCGTCGTGGTGCCGCAGATCCTGTTGTGCGGCCTGCTCCTGCCGCGCGACCAGATGCCGCGGGTGCTCGAGATCATCTCGGACGTCCTGCCGCTCAGCTACGCCACGGAGGCCTTCACCGAGCTCGCGAACGCCGACACGTTCAACGACACCATGGCGATGGATCTGACCATCCTCGTCGGGTTCGTGGTCGTCTCGATCGCGCTCGCGTCACTGACGCTGCGCCGCCGTACGCCGTGACCACACGATCCCGGGGCCGCCCCGCGGGCGGATCCACCGGCGACACCCGGGCCGCGATCCTCGCGGCTGCCCGCTCGCAGTTCGCCGCACGTGGGTTCACGGGTGCCTCGATGCGCTCGATCGCGGCGGAAGCCGGCGTCGACGCGAGCCTCATCAGCCACTACTTCGGTGACAAGTCGCAGCTGATGGTCGCCACGATGGAGCTGCCCGTCAACCCGATCGAGAAGATCGCCGGGGTCGTCGCCGACGGGGCGGACGGCATGGCCGAGCGCCTGGTGCGGACCTTCCTGTCGGCCTGGGACCCTCATCGCGAGGTGTTCAGCACGCTCGTGCGCACCACCCTCGGGGGCGGCGACAGTGAGGCTCCGATGCTTCATCTCGCACGCAGCGTGTTGATCGCCAAGCTGCTGGGGGTGCTCGAGGGCGACAACCGGGAGCTGCGGGCCACCCTCATCGCCAGTCAGCTCATCGGGATGGCCACGCTGCGGTACGTCGCGAAGCTCGAGCCGCTGGCCGATGCCCCCATCGAGGACGTGGTCGCCACCTATGCACCGCCGATGCAGGTGCTGATCGGCTGACGCCTACAGCACTGCGGCGAGCGAGCCGATCGCGGTGAACAGGGCCACGACGATGGAGATCGGTACGAGCCACAGCGCCGCGATCGCGAGGGTGACGGTGGTGCCGATCTTGGGCGGCACGAAGTAGCGGGCACGGGGCAGGTCGCCGACGCCCTCGATCCAGCGACCGGTCATGCCGACACCGCTCCACACGCCGCGCAGCCGCGAGAGGACGCGCCAGCCTCCCCCGCCGGCGATCTGGGTGAGGGCGGTCCTCGTCTCGTCGACCTTGCCGCTGAGGCTCACCGCGATGCCGAGCTCGGTGGCCAGCGCCGTGGGCTCTTCGATCGCCCGAAGGATGCGCTGCCGGCGCAGGCCGAACGCCAGCGAAACGGCCGCCATGAGCAGGCCGATGACCAGCGCCACCACGCGTCCGGTGCCCTCGGCGTTGAGCGCGAGCAGCAGCGTCGCTGCGATGAACGGGATCGGAGCGGCGAGCACCAGAAGTGTTGGTATGCGCAGCACCCGCACGGCGAGCACGATGACCTGCGTCGCGCGCTGGGCAACCTCACCGGTCTGGCCGTCGACGTTGGCCGCCATGGCGTCGACGCCCTGGTTGGCCCGCGCTCCCCACGATGAACGTCTGCTCCTCATGCGACCAACTGTAGGAGCAGGGCACTAGCCTGCATCCGTGGCGATCGTCCTGGCTCTGCTGTCGGCCCTGGCGTACGGAATCTCGGACTTCCTCGGCGGCATCTTCTCCAAGAAGGCGAGTCCGTGGCAGGTCGCCGTGGTCGCGCAGATGTCCTCCACGACGTTCAACGCCCTGGCGGCTCTCGTCGTCGGCGGCTCCCCGGAGGGCAGCGACTGGCGATGGGGCGCGCTCGCCGGAGTGTGCGCCGGCATCGGGGCGGTGTTCCTGTACCGCGGTCTCGCCGGTGCCCGGATGGGCGTGGTGGCCCCGCTCTCGGCGGTCGGGTGCGCTCTGGTGCCGGTCGTCGTCGGGCTGGCGACCGGCGATCGTCCTTCCACGCTGGCCGTCATCGGCATCGTGTGCGCGTTCCCGGCCATGTACCTGATCTCCCTCGTTGTCGACGAGGACCCGACCCATCGCGGCGGCGTGTTCGACGGCATCATGGCGGGCCTCGGATTCGGGCTGCTGTTCGTGTTCATCGGGCAGATGAGTGACGACGCCGGCCTGATGCCACTCGCGCTCGCCCAGGCGTTCGCCGTTCTCGGCGTCGTCGCCATGGCCGTCGCGCTACGCCAGCCGTTCGTCCCCCGCACCCGTGAGCCTTGGCGAGCGGTGGTCATGGGACCCCTCGGCGCGGCGGCGACCGGCTGCTTCCTCTACGCCACCCACCACGGGCTGCTGTCGGTCGTGTCGGTGATCGCGGCGCTCTACCCGGCGGGAACCGTCCTGCTCGCCACCATCCTGCTGCGGGAGAGGATCCATGCCTGGCAGGGCGTCGGTCTGGCATTCGCTGTCGCGGCCGTCACCCTCGTCGCGATCGGCTGATGGCCCGAGGCATGCCTTAGGGTGCTGTCGCATGACCTTGAGAGCACTCCTGACCGTGTCAGCCCTGGTACTCGTGGCCGGGTGTGGCAGCGACGCCGAGCCGACGGCGAAGAAGACGTCCGCCAAGCCCGCCGAGATTCCCACCCGTGAGTTTCCGACCGAGTGGGCGGACTCGATCGACAACCCGTGGCTGCCGTTGGCCCCGGGCGCGTCGTGGACCTACGAGAAGAAGACCGCGGACGGCGTCGAGGACGTCGTCGTGACCGTCACCGACAAGAAGAAGACGGTCGACGGCGTCGAGACGACCGTGGTGACCGAGCGCGTCACCGAGGACGGCGAGCTGATCGACGACACCAAGACCTGGTACGCCCAGGACACGGCGGGGAACGTCTGGAACCTCGGCGAGACGACCGAGACCCACGAGGACGGCAAAGTCGAGACCGAAGGCTGGGAGGCCGGAGTCGACGGCGCCAAGGCGGGTATCGCGATGCTGGCCGATCCGAAGGTCGGGGACGTCTACCAGCAGATGTTCCTCGAGGGCGAGGCCGAGGACCGCGCGAAGGTGATCAGCATCGACGAGTCCGTCGAAGGCCCAGCCGGCAGCTGGTCCGGCGTCCTGCAGACCGAGGACACCACGCCGCTGGAGCCCGAGGTCGAGCACAAGTTCTACGCCAAGGGCGTCGGCGCCGTTCAGCAACAGACCGTCAAGGGCGAGAAGGAGACCGTGCTCCTGACGAAGTACGACAAGCCCTGAGGTCGCCGGCTACTTCAGGAACTTGCTCGTGCTGCGGTCCTTGAGCGGCTTGCCACCGGTCTGGCACGTCGGGCAGTACTGCAGGGAGGAGTCGGCGAACACCACCTGAGCGACGGTGTCGCCGCACACCGGGCACGCCTCGCCGGTGCGCCCGTGCACCCGCATGCGGCTGCGCTTGTCGTCCTTGAGCTCGGAGGCGGGCTTGCCGTGCGCCTCGGCCAGTGCGTCGCCGAGCACGTCACGGATGGCGGCCTCGAGTCGCGTCACCTGCTCGGCGTCGAGGTCGGCCGCGATGGCGAACGGCGACATCTTGGCGGCGTGCAGGATCTCGTCGCTGTAGGCGTTGCCGATGCCGGCCACGACCTTCTGGTCGCGCAACAGCCGCTTGACCTGCATGCGGCGACCCTCGAGCAGTGGTGCCAGCTCGAAGCCGTCGGCGAGCGGGTCGGGGCCCAGCGCCGCGATGCCGGGGACGTCCATCGGGTCGCGCACCGCGTAGACGGCGAGCCCCTTGCGGGTTCCGGCCTCGGTGAGGTCGAAGCCGACGTGCGGGTCCGTCGCCCGCGTCGAGCCGGACTCGCATGGCGAGCGGGCCCGTTGCCGAGCTTCAGCCGCTTGTCGCCGAGCTTGTCGGACCAGCGCAGCCACCCGGCCTTGGCGAGATGGATGACGAGGTGCAGTCCGTCGACGTCGATGTCGACGAACTTGCCGTGCCGCGTGACACCGGTGACCTCCAGCCCGGCGAATGCTGCGACCGGCGGGTCGAACGTCTTGAGCACCGAGATGGACGCCAGCTCGATGTCGGCGACGACCGCTCCGGCGGTGCGTCCGCGCAGGTCGGCCGCCAAGGCGTCGACCTCGGGCATCTCCGGCACGGTGTCAGCCTAGAACGTGGCGGTCAGGTGAAGGTCAGGACGAGCAACGCGATGTTGAGCGAGACGACGATCGACGCCACCACCCACGCGGCCACCGTGAGCGCCCGCGGGTTGACGTGCGATCCCATCACCGCGCTGCTCGACGTCAGGCGAACGAGCGGGATGAGGGCGAACGGGATGCCGAGCGACAGCAGCACCTGGGACACGACGAGCGCACCGCTCGGCTCCGCGCCGAGCGCGAGCACGACCAGTGCGGGGATCACCGTGATGACGCGGCGGGTGATCATCGGGATCCGTACTCCGAGCAGCCCCTGCATCACCTCGGCGCCGGCGGCACTGCCCACCGACGTCGAGGCCAGGCCGGACCCGAGCAGCGCGACGGCGAATAACAGGGCGACGCCGGCACCCAGCTCGGACGAGACCACCGCGTGGGCGCCGTTCAGCGTGTCGGTTCCCGGCAGGCCCTGGAGGCCCGCGGCCGCGACGACGAGGAGCGACAGGTTGAGCAGGCCCGCCAGCAGGAGGGCGAGCACGACGTCCAACCGGGTCGCGGACAGCAGGTCCCGCACGGACACGTTCTTGCCCCGGTCGCCGAGGCGGGTCACGGTGAGGCTGGAGTGCAGGTAGATGACGTGCGGCATCACTGTGGCGCCGATGATGCCGGAGGCGAGCAGCACGCTGTCGGAGCCGTCGAAGCGCGGCACCAGTCCGCCGGCGAGCGCTCCCGGCTCGGGCGGGTTGACGAACAGCCCGGCCAGGAAGCCGACCGCGATCAGCATGAGGAACATGACAATCACGCGCTCGAGGGCACTCTGGCCGCGGACGTCACCGATGCGCAGGATGAGGATCGAGATCGTCGCCGTGATGACGGCTCCGAGCAGCAACGGCAAGTCGAAGAGCAGGTTCAGCGCGATGGCGCCGCCGACGACTTCCGCCAGGTCGGTCGCGATCGCGACTGCCTCGGCCTGCAGCCAGTAGGCGAGCCGCGGGCCGCGCTTGAGCCGCCGGCCCACGTGGCTGGCGAGCGAGCTGCCCGTGACCATGCCGAGCTTCGCCGAGAGGTACTGCACCAGGACGGCCATGGCGTTGGCCAGCACCACGACCCAGACCAGCGTGTAGCCGAAGCGCGCACCTGCCGTGACGTTGGTGGCCACGTTGCCGGGGTCGACGTACGCGACGGCCGCGACGAACGCCGGACCGAGGAGCACCACACGGCGCGTGATCGGCATGGTGGACGACGACATGGACAGGAACGCTACCCGGCCGTCGCCCGGTCAGGCGGCTTGGGCGTGGGGTGATCCGCGGGCGAGCTGGAGTCGTCCGGTGTGGATGAGGGTGTGGCACTTGCGGCACAGGCCGATCAGGTTGTCGAGATCGGTGGGCCCGCCGTTGGACCACCAGATCAGGTGATGGTTGTGGGCGATGGGATGTCGACAGGCGGGTGCGGCACAGATGCCGCCTTGCCGCAGCGAGATGGCTTTGGCCTGGCGCGGGGTGGCGAGGCGTTCGGTGCGTCCGACATCGAGGACCTCGGTGTTCTTCTCGATGGTCGTGATCAGGAACGGGGTCAGCTCGGCACCACACAGCAGGTGGGCCAGCAGGGCTGGTCCGATCGGCCCGAAACCTTCGAGAATGGCCGGCTCCAGGTCGAGGTTCAGCGAACGCCTGCCCTCGTCGTTGGCCATCGCTTGGAGGGTTTCGGCGTCCACGGTGACGTTGATGTGCGGACGGATGCCGTTGTCGGCCGGCAGTCCGTGTTCCAGCACGGTGGTGCAGATCTGGTCGAGGGCCTCCATCCGTCGTTTCGACGGGGCCCGATCATCGGCGCCGTCACGTGGCACGGACAGGTTCTTCAGGATCGTGTTCAGCTTCGCGCCGGTCTCGATGTCCAGGAACCCGGTGACATGCCAACCCTCGACGGTCTTGGCGAGGCGGATGTCGCGCTTGTCCATCCCCTTCAACCACGCCTCGTCCAGATCGTCCGGATGGATCAACGCACGAACCTGACGGACCTTGGCATGGAACTCACTCGGCGCCAGCGTGCTTGGCGACCTCCAACAGCGGCGCCTCGATCAGCCGCGTCTCCTCGACCCCCACATGCTTGAGGGCGTAGGTGAACGACTCGACATGGGCGAAGGAGATTGCACCCGACCGCGCCGCCTCACCCACCAGCGGCAGATCCCGGAACGTTCTCCCGGCCCGCACCATCTGACGCGTCAGACCCGCATCCTGACGCAGCTCACGCCGCGCCCACGTGCCGACACTCGACGCACCCTCCGCCTCATGAGCCTTCGTCTCGTCGATCTCGGCCAACGTGCCGGCCAACTCACTCGACAACGCATCGATCGCGGACCGCAAAGCCTTCGCCTTGATGGTTGCCGACGTGGTGACCGACAGCATCGCCCGCGCAGCATCCCGCATCGTGGCGATGGTGGTCTCGGCATCCCCCGACATGCTCCAAACCTACCAGAACACGTGTTCGATGAACAGTGCTTTTCCCCAGTTCAACAGGGGTTTCTGGTCAGCGAACCCGCTGTGGAGAACGGCGACGACGGTTGCGGTTCCGATTGCGATTGCCGCCCCCGTTGCCTTGACGATTGCCGTCGCTCTTGTTCGACGAGCCGTGCTGCGGAACCGGGCCTGCGGCCTGGCCGCTCCCGGCGAGTGCTTCGACCGTCAACGGTCGCGGCGCCTGGCGGGAATCGTGACGGCGGGCGGCCACGCCGGCCTTCTGCTGCATGCGCAGCACGTCGTTGAGGCCGGCAGGGGTCGTCATGGTGACAACGGCGCCGGACTCGCCGGCGCGGGCCGTGCGGCCGGACCGGTGGGTGAAGGCCTTCGGCTCGGAAGGTGCGTCGTAGTGGACGACGAGGCCGATGCCGTCGATGTGGATGCCACGGGCGGCGACATCGGTGGCGACGATGACGGACGCGGCGCCGGACCGGAACCGCTTGAGGTTGCGCTCGCGCTGTCCCTGGGAGAGGTCGCCGTGCAGGTCGACGGCCACGACCTCGCCGGTGCTGAGCTGGCGGGCCAGTCGCTGGGCACCTCGCCTGGTGCGCGTGAAGACGATGGACCGCGGGTTGGCGGTCACCAGGTCGCGGGCCACCGAGAGACGCTCGGTCTGCTCGGAGACGAGCAGATGGTGCTCCGTGGTGTCGGAGAGCTGATCGACGGGGTCGATCTCGTGCCGGCGGTGCTGCGGGAGGTGACGACGCACGAGCTTGTCGACCTGTCCGTCGAGGGTGGCCGAGAGCAGGAGGCGCTGGCCGTCGGAGGGCGTGTCCGCGAGCAGGCGGTCGATCGGCTTGTAGAAGCCGAGGTCACAGAGGTGATCGGCCTCGTCGAGCACCGTCACCTCGACGGCGTCGAGATGGCACTGGCGACGCTCGATGAGGTCGTTCAGGCGGCCCGGCGTCGCGATGACGATGTCGGCGCCCTGACGCAGCTGGGTGATCTGCTTGCCCATGGGTGCGCCGCCGTAGACGGTGGCGAGCTTCAGGCCGAGCGCGGACGCGATCGGCTCGAGGGCTTCGGAGACCTGGTTCGCGAGCTCGCGGGTGGGCAGCAGCACGAGGCCACGGGGATGGGTGGGACGGCTCTTGCTCCCGGCGAGCCGGGAGAGCATGGGCAGCCCGAAAGCCAGCGTCTTGCCGGATCCGGTACGAGCACGGCCGAGCACGTGATGGCCGGCCAGCGCGTCAGGGATGACGGCCAGCTGAACGGGCGTGGGAATGGTGATCTCGCGGCGACGCAGGACGTCGACGACCGAGGAGTCGAGGGAAAGGTCGGAGAAGGAGCGCGACGTGACGTCGCGGACAGGGTGGGACACAGAACTCACAGACTGAAATGGAAGCCCGGAAGATCCTGGTCGCGCCGATTGCGCGCCGTGCCGAGCAGGTGCTCCCGCTGACGGGAGGCGGCGGACGCGCGCTACTGCGCAACGTTCACGAATTCACATGCTAGCAGTGAAAGGCCGCGGGACCTGCATCGCAGCGACGTGGCCCTGCTCACTCCGACGCGGCGAGGAGGTCCTGGTACTCGGGATGCTTGTCGAGAAATCCCAGCACGTACTCGCAGGTCACCTGGATGCGCCGCGCCATGAGCTCGCACGTCGTCGAGCGCGCCAGCGACCAGCGCTGACGCCAGGCCGAGCCCCTCGTAGGCGTCGTCGACGACGGTGTGCGGGAACCACACGACGCCGTCGGCGCGCTCCTTCGCCTCGGTGAATCCGGCGACCTTGCCGTCGACGTGGATCTCGTAGCGCGAGTTCTCGGGAATATGGACGACCTCGATGTTGCTCATGCCTTCAACCGTAACCACCGGGCAAGAGGCCGCATCTGATGATTCGCACCCGCATCCACCCGGCCTGGTTCGTGGCGGCCACGGCCTTCGTGGCCCTCATCGGCTCGGCCGGCTTCCGCGCCGCTCCGGGCGCCCTGTTCGTGCCGCTGCACCACGAGTTCGGCTGGTCGACATCGGTGATGTCGGCCGCGGTCAGCATCAACCTCGTGCTCTACGGGCTCACCGCTCCGTTCGCCGCAGCGCTCATGGACCGCTTCGGGATCCGTCAGGTCACCTCGGCTGCCCTCGTCCTCATCGCGCTGGGCAGCGGGCTCACGGTGTTCATGACCGCGTCGTGGCAGCTGCTGCTCACCTGGGGCCTGCTGATCGGTCTCGGCACCGGGTCGATGGCCCTGGTGTTCGCGGCCACCGTGGCCAACCGGTGGTTCATCAAGCGGCGCGGGCTCGTCATGGGCATCCTGACCGCCGGCAGTGCCACCGGTCAGCTGATCTTCCTGCCTCCCGTCGCCTTCCTCGCCGAGAACGTCGGCTGGCGGACGGCGTCGCTCGTGATCGCCGGCGCCGCGCTCGCCGTCGTGCCGCTCGTCCTGCTGACGCTGGGCGACCACCCCGAGGACCGCGGCCTTCACCCGTACGGCGCGCCCGAGGGCTACGTCGCTCCCCCGCAGCGCGAGCGGCGGAGCGGCCCGGCGCGCCGTCGACGCCCTCCGCGCCGCCTCGCACGTCCGCTCGTTCTGGGCCCTTGCCGCGGCGTTCGCCATCTGCGGGGCCACCACCAACGGCCTGGTCGGCATCCACTTCATCCCGTCGGCCCACGACCACGGCATGTCGCAGACCACCGCGGCCGGCCTGCTCGCGGTGGTCGGCATCTTCGACATCATCGGCACCGTGGGCTCCGGCTACCTCACCGACCGGATCGACCCGCGCTACCTGCTGGTGGGCTACTACGCGTTCCGTGGCGTCGGACTGATGCTGCTGCCGTCCCTGCTCTCGGACGCGATCCACCCGAGCATCGTGCTGTTCGTCGTGGTGTACGGCCTCGACTGGGTGGCGACCGTGCCACCGACGGCCGCGCTGTGCCGCGAGATCTTCGGCGAGAGCGGCACGATCGTGTTCGGCTGGGTGTTCGCCTCGCACCAGTTCGGTGCAGCGGCTGCGGCTCTGGCCGCCGGGGTCGTGCGCGACACGACCGGCTCCTACACGCTGGCGTGGATCGGCGGAGCCGGCCTCTGTGCCGTCGCTGCGGTGCTGTCCTAGGTCGTGCGGGCTCCGAACGTCAAGACGCCGTCAATGCAGCCAGCGCAGATGTGAAGAAGCCGAGCCCGTCGGTGCCGGCACCGCAGAGGTCCTCGACCGCGTGCTCGGGATGCGGCATCAGCCCCACCACGTTGCCGCGCTCGTTGGTGATGCCGGCGATGTCCCGCAGCGACCCATTGGGGTTGACGTCGACGTAGCGGAACACGACGCGACCCTCCCCCTCGAGCAGGTCGAGCGTCTCGGCGTCGGCGACGAAACCACCCTCGCCGTTCTTGAGCGGGATCACGATCTCCTGGCCCTCGTCGTACGAGGACGTCCACGCGGTGGACGTGTTCTCGATGCGCAGCACCTGGTCGCGGCAGATGAACGTGCGGTGGTCGTTGCGGATCAGAGCGCCGGGCAGCAGGTGGGTCTCGCAGAGGATCTGGAAGCCGTTGCAGATGCCGAGCACCGGCATGCCGCCGCGCGCGGCGTCGACGACCTCGGTCATCACCGGTGCGAACCGCGCGATCGCGCCGCATCGCAGGTAGTCGCCGTACGAGAAACCGCCCGGCAGGATGACGGCGTCGACGCCCTGGAGGTCGTGGTCGCCGTGCCACAGGGCAACGGGCTCGCCGCCGGCGAGCCGGACGGCACGCTGGGCATCGGTGTCGTCGAGGGAGCCGGGGAAGGTGACGACCCCGATCTTCACGGCTGGCCTTCTACACGGACGGTGAAGTCCTCGATGACGGGGTTGGACAGCAAGGTCTCGGCGATCTCGTGCACCTCGGCAAGCGTGGCTTCATCGGCCTCGTCGACCTCGAGCTCGAACCGCTTGCCCTGACGGACGTCGGTGATCGCCGTCGAACCCCAGGCGCGGAAGCGCGCCGTGCACGGCCTTGCCCTGGGGATCGAGGATCTCGGGCTTGGGCATCACATCGACGATGACGCGGGCCACGGGCACTCCTTGGTCGGGATCTACAGCCAGTCTAGTGACTGGCCTGCGTCACCGACGCAGCCGGAGGACGACCAGCGCCACGACGTACGAGACGCCCGCGATGGCGCCGAGCGCGGCGTACGGCGACCCGTCCTGGCCGCGGGCGATCTCGATGATGAAGCCCACGATCACCGAGATCACCAGCACCATGCCGGCGAACATCGTGGCCTCGTTGTCGATACTGCGGATCCGCTCATCCTGGCGATCGAGCAGCCCCTTCACGGTCTCGCTCTTGCGCCCGGCAAGCATCATCGCGGCGGCGACGCCCAGCATCAGCAGGAGGCCGAACACCCCGAACCGCAGGTCGTCGCCCACGAGGCCGGCGATCAGGTAGGCGATGCCGATCAACGTCGCGACGGCGGGAACGTACCAGCGCTGGAGCTTGGCCTTGGTGTCATGACTCGACATCGAATGTCTCCTCGACAGTTGACTCGAAGTACCGGGCCAGCGCCATGGCCAGCGGCAACGACGGGAGGTAGCGCCCGGTCTCGATCGAGTTGATGGTCTGCCGCGAGACGCCCATCGCAGTGGCCAGAGCGGCCTGCGAGATGTTTGCCTGCGTGCGCAGCGTCCTCACGGCGTTCTTCATGTGTCAAGCATGCTTGACATCAGGACGGTGTGTCAAGTTGGCTTTACACCGTCCCGCCGTCACGTGGTTCGAGTCAGCTCAGTGGCGATCTGCGCTACGCGTTCGGGGGTGTGAAGGTGACCGACGTCGGGCAGTTCCACGAGGGTGGCCGACGCGAGGCGTGCAGCCAGGTGGCGACCGTGCGTGATCGGAACGAGCGTGTCGGCGGTTCCGTGCCAGACCGTCACCGGCATCTTCACCTCGTCGATGTCGAAGTCGAGAGGGTCGGGCTGGTTGGTCTCCTCCATGTGCCACTCCGCTGGGCCCTGCCGGGCCGCCTCGATGACGTCTTTCGCGTACTCGCGGCCGAATGTAGCAATGAGGGCGCGATCGGCTGGCGAGCTCAGCGCGACCTTGAAGGGAGCCAATATCGCTGCTGGATTCTTCTTGCCGCGCCGAACATTTGAGTTGGTGACCCGTGTCCACAGGGCAGGCGCACGACGGGCGAATGCGAATTCCATCCTGACGAGCCGGTGGTAGGAGCGGAGGTAATGGGGCATGTCGGGAGTGGTGCCGGCACTCAGGGTGCCGACGGCCGTCAGGCGCTCGGGTATCAGCGCTGCACACGCGAGCGCGTAGCGTCCGCCCCGCGAATGGCCGAGTACGGCAAAACGATCCAGCCCCAGCGCGTCAGCGAGAGCACTCACATCCGCCGGCCAGTCGGCCTGCCCGCGCCCGGGCTTCGGGTCCGAGAGACCGTAGCCGGGGCGGTCGGTGGCGATGAAGCGCACACCAGCGGCGCGGAGCGCCTCGTCGTAGCGCTCTGAGGCGAAGTGCAGCCGCGAACCGGGATTCCCGTGGAAGAACAGCACAGGCGCGCCCGTCGGATCGCCGACCTCGGCGAACCCCAGCCGCCGACCATCTGGCAGATCGACGGTCTCGTCAAGCCGGGCGCCCACGTCCAGACTCCTCGGAGCGCTACGACAGCTCGCGCTTGAGGATCTTGCCGGTCGACGTCATGGGCAGCTCGTCCTGGAACTGCACGATGCGCGGGTACTTGTACGAAGCGAACTGCTCCTTGCCCCAGGCGACGAGGTCGGCCTCGCTGACGTCGTCGTGGTCCTTGTTCTTGACGACGACCGCCTTGATCTCCTCGCCGTGTGACTCGTGCGGAACGCCGATGACGGCGACCAGCGAGACGGCGGGGTGCTCCATGAGCACCTCCTCGAGCTCGCGCGGGTACACGTTGTAGCCGCCGCGGATGATCATGTCCTTGGAGCGGTCGACGATGTAGTAGAAGCCGTCGGCGTCCTTCTTGGCCAGGTCACCGGAGCGGAACCAGCCGTCGCGGATCGCCTCGGCGGTCGCGTCGGGCCGGCCGTGGTAGCCCTTCATGATGTTGTGGCCCTTGATGGCGATCTCGCCGACCTCGTCCTCGCCGGCGGGCACGTCGGACCAGTCGTCGTTGATGAGCTTCATCTCGACGCCGGGGATCGGCTTGCCGATGGACCCGACCCGCGGCTCCTCGCCCCACACCGAGAACGACGCCACCGGGGAGGTCTCCGAAAGGCCATAGCCTTCGAGGATCGTGACGCCGAAGCGGTCCTTGAACTGCTTGTGGATGTCGACCGGCAATGCGGCACCGCCGGCCACGGCCACCCGCAGGTTCTTGGCCAGGGTCTCGACGTCGTAGCCCTCGTCGAGCGCACCGAGCAGGCCCCAGTACATCGTGGGCACGCCACCGAAGAACGTGACGCCCTCGCGGAGCATCAGGCCCAGTGCCGGCTCGGCCTCGAACCGCGGCAGCATCACGACCGTGCCGCCGAACGCGAACCCGCCGTTCTGGATGACCACCTGGCCGAAGGAGTGGAACAACGGCAGCACGCACAGGTAGGTGTCGGGATCGTTCTCGTCGGCCCCGAACAGGTCCTTGCCGGCGAGCGCGTTGTCGCGGATGTTGCGGTGACGCAGCTCGGCGCCCTTGGGCTGGCCGGTCGTGCCGGACGTGTAGAGGATGACGGCGGTGTCGTCGTCATCGGTCTCGACGGTGTCGAACGTCGGCGGCTGCTCGGCGACGAGCGGTGCGTAGTACTCCGGCGGCTCCATCGGCGCCGGTGCCTCGGAGTCGAGCTTGATGAGGAAGAACTCGGTGCACGAGTCGGTGGCCTGGAAGCCCTCCCACGCAGCCTCGCCGATGGGCAGCTCGGGCGTGCCCTCGAACGCGAAGTACGCCTTCGCCCCGGAGTCACCGAGGTGGTAGGCCACTTCACGCCCCTTGAGCAGGACGTTGAGCGGGACGACGGTCGCCCCGGCCTTGAGGATGCCGTAGTAGATGATCGAGAAGTACGGCAGGTTCGGGCACGACAGGGCGACTTTGTCGCCGGGCTTGATGCCGCGCGAGACCAGCAGGTTGGCGACCTGGTTGGCCGCACCGTTCACCTGCGCGTACGTGAAGCGGCTGTCGCCGAACACGATGGCGGTGCGATCGGGGAACTTGGCGGTCGAGTTCTCCAGCAGGGAGGCGATGTTGCCCACGGGGACTCCTCGGGTGGCAGGGGACTTTCACCCTACCCACAGGAATCTGTGCGCGTCAGTCCGCGTCAGAACCGCTCGCCGGTCAACTGCTCGTACGCCTGCACGTAGCGCTCTCGGGTCTTGTCGACGATGTCGGCCGGCAGCGGCGGGGGCGGCAGGTCGGAACCCCGGTCCCAGCCGCTCTCGGTCGTGAGCCAGTCGCGCACGAACTGCTTGTCGTAGGAGAGCTGCGCCTGCCCGGGCAGCCAGGAGTCTGCCGGCCAGAACCGCGAGGAGTCGGGGGTGAGCACCTCGTCGGCCAGCACGATGGTGCCGTCCGGCCGGGCACCGAACTCGAACTTCGTGTCGGCGAGGATGATGCCGCGAGCCCGCGCGACCGCCTCGGCGCGAGCGTAGATGGCAAGGGTGAGATCGCGCAGCGACTCCGCGGACTCCTGTCCGACCGTCCGCACGACCGCGTCGAAGTCGACGTTCTCGTCGTGTTCACCGATCTCCGCCTTGGTGGCCGGCGTGAAGATGGGCTCCGGCAGTCGGGATCCGTCGACCAGTCCCGTGGGCAGCGGGACGCCGCAGACCTCTCCCGTCGCGTCGTAGTCGAGGAGCCCGGAGCCGGCGAGGTAGCCGCGGGCGACGCACTCGATCGGAAACATGTCGAGCTTCTCGCACACCAATGCCCGGCCGCGGACACGTTCGGGCACCTGCGTCGAGATGACGTGGTTCGGGACGAGGTCGGCGAGCTGCTCGAACCACCACAACGACATCCGAGTGAGGATCTCGCCCTTGTCGGGGATGCCCGGCGTCAGCAGGAAGTCGTAGGCCGAGATGCGGTCGGAGGCGACCATAAGCAGGTGTCCGGACTCCAGGGCATAGAGATCTCGCACCTTGCCCGAGTGCAGATGCCGGGCGCCGGGGACGTCGAGGGGCACGGCGCCAGCCTAGTGGTGGGTGCTACTGGGCGAACTCGGTCCACCACTCGACGTGGTAGAGGTACGTCGCCGCCATCACAACCAACGCGACCACGAGTCCGACCCATCGGTACGGCGGGTCCTTTGGATCCTTCGGCATCAGAGAATCGCCTGCGGCACGTACCGGGCGGCCTCGGGGTTCGCCGTCACGAGCTCGTCGATGCGGGCGACGACACGGCGCACCTGCTCGGTGGCGGCGCCGGTGAACTCCAGCGGCGCGGCGACGAGCGACGTCAGGTCGGCCTCGGTGAGCGCCAGCCGGTCGTCGGCGGCCAGGCGGGCGAAGAGGTCGTTGTCGGTGGTGCCCTTCTCACGCATCTCGAGGGCGACGGCCACCGCGTGCTCTCCGATGATCTCGTGGGCGACCTCACGACCGACACCGGCGCGGACGGCCGCGACGAGGACCTTCGTCGTCGCCAGGAACGGCAGGTAGCGCTCGAGCTCGCGCTGGACGACCGCGGGGAAGACCCCGAACTCGTCGAGCACCGTCAGGAACGTCTCGAACAGTCCGTCGGCGGCGTAGAAGGCATCGGGCAGGGCGACACGGCGGACGACGGAGCAGGAGACGTCGCCTTCGTTCCACTGGTCGCCTGCGAGCTCGCCCACCATCGATGCGTAGCCCCGCAGCACGACGGCAAGGCCGTTGACGCGCTCGCATGAGCGGGTGTTCATCTTGTGCGGCATCGCGCTCGAGCCGACCTGGCCCGGCTTGAAGCCCTCGGTGACCAGCTCGTTGCCCGCCATCAGCCGGATCGTGGTGGCCAGGCTGGACGGCGCCGCCGCAAGCTGCACGAGCGCGGTGACGACGTCGTAGTCGAGCGAGCGCGGATAGACCTGGCCGACGCTGGTCATGACGGTCTCGAAGCCGAGGTGTGCGGCGACCCGCTCCTCCAGCTGGGCGAGCAGCGCCGGGTCTCCACCCAGGAGGTCGAGCTGGTCCTGGGCGGTGCCGACTGGACCCTTGATGCCGCGCAGCGGGTAGCGGGCGATGAGGTCGTCGAGACGTCCCATCGCAACAAGCAGCTCGTCGGCCACGCTCGCGAAGCGCTTGCCGAGCGTGGTGGCCTGGGCGGCGACATTGTGGCTGCGTCCGGCCATGACGAGCTCGGCGTGCTCGGTGGCGAGCCGGCCCAGCCGAGCGAGCGTGGCGATGCCGCGGTCGCGCAGCACCTGGAGCGAGGCCAGCACCTGCAGCTGCTCGACGTTCTCGGTGAGGTCGCGCGACGTCATCCCCTTGTGGATGTGCTCGGCGCCGGCGAGCGCGCAGAACTCCTCGATGCGCGCCTTGACGTCGTGCCGGGTGACCTTCTCGCGGGCCGCGATCGAGGCGAGGTCGACCTGGTCGACCACGGCCTCGTAAGCCTCGATGACGCCGTCGGGCGTCTCGACGCCGAGGTCGTGCTGGGCGCGGAGCACGGCGATCCACAACCGTCGCTCGAGCACGATCTTGTGCTCGGGCGACCAGATGCGAGCGATCTCGGCCGAGGCGTAGCGCATGGCCAGGACGTTGGGGGTCACGTCCCTAGTGTCCCATTCGCATCACGGCTGGCTGCGAGCGCGATGTTGGCCGGGCCGCGCTCGTTCCTCGCGCTCATTCGCGGCTCCGCCGCTGCCCGGCCGGACGAGCTTCGCTCGTCCCTATGGTTTCGTCCGTCGCGGCGGCTTCCTGGGCAATGTCGCTTCGGTGATGTGCACCTCGGATGTGAATCATTTCGACGCCTTCGTACGCACGCTGTCGAGCCTCGGCGAGATCGGCGCCCACAGCGGTGACGCCGAGCACGCGTCCGCCTGCCGTCACCAGCCTGCCCTCGGCGTCACGGGCCGTACCGGCGTGGATGACGTCGACGCCGTCGATGGCGTCGGCGACCTCGATCCCGTCGATGACGTCACCCGTGCGCGGGGTGCCGGGGTAGTTCTCGGAGGCGATGACGACGGTGACGGCTGCCGCGTCCTTCCACGACGGCAGGCCGACGTCGGCGAGCGTGCCGGTGGCGGCGCCGTGCAGCAGGCTCGACAACGGGGTGTCGAGGAGCGCCAGCAGCGCCTGGGTCTCGGGGTCGCCGAAGCGGGCGTTGAACTCGACGACCCGGACTCCCCGGCCGGTGAGCGCGAGGCCGGCGTACAGCAGGCCCTGGAAGGGGGTTCCGCGGCGCGCCATTTCGTCAATGGTGGGCACGAGGACGCGACGGGTGACGTCGGCGACCAGGTCGTCGGGCGCCCACGGCAACGGCGTGTAGGCGCCCATGCCCCCGGTGTTGGGTCCGTCGTCCCCGTCGAGGGCTCGCTTGAAGTCCTGGGCCGGCTGCAGCGGCAGCACGGTGACACCGTCGGTGATCGCGAACAGCGACACCTCCGGGCCGTCGAGGAACTCCTCGATGACGACGCGACCACAGGCCGCGGCATGGTCGACGGCCTCTTGCCGGTCGCCGGTGACGACGACACCCTTGCCGGCCGCGAGGGCGTCGTCCTTGACGACGTACGGCGGGCCGAACGCGTCGAGGGCATCGGCGACCTGCTCAACTGTCTCGCACACGTGCGCGAGGGCTGTGGGCACCTCGGCCGCGGCCATGACCTGCTTGGCGAACGCCTTGGATCCCTCGAGCTGGGCGGCCTCGCGGCTCGGACCGAAGCAGGCGATGCCGGCAGCGCGCACGGCGTCGGCCACCCCGGCCACCAGCGGTGCTTCTGGTCCGACGACGACGAGGTCGACGCCGAGTGATGAGGCCAGTGCGGCGACGGCCTCACCGTCGAGCGCGTCGACCTCGTGCCGCGTCGCGACCAGCTCCATGCCCGGATTGCCTGGCGCGACGTGAACCTCATGGACGTTCGGGTCGCGGGAGAGCGACAGCGCCAGCGCATGCTCGCGGCCGCCGGTGCCGATGACGAGGGTCCTCACGGGCAGTCAGCCTAACGAGAGTCGAGCGCGCTACCGAACGGCCCGGGCGTCGGGCATCCTGCCCAGCCCGGCATCGCCGAGGCCGGTCAGCACGTCCTCCGGGAAGTCGACGCGCCCACGGGCGACATCGACGGCCAGCACACCAGCCATGAGCAGCCCGCATCCACCGAGGATCGCAGCCAGGACGAGCACGAACGCACCGATCACGCCGACGGGAACATCCATGATCACCAGCACGGGGACGCCGAGCAGCATCAGCGGCGGGCAGGTGAACGACAGCCATCCGTCGATCGTCATCACGATCTGCAGTCCGCGATGTCGACGTTCCATCTGCCTCACCCCACTCGGCCAAGGTCTGGCTCCAAGGCTCGCAGAGGACGTGCTCCCCGTCGATGACGTAGGTCATACCCGCGTCATTCGGGCCAGGACGAGAAGCGGCCCCGCGTGCACGAAGCACGCGGGGCCGCTCTCGTTCAACCAGCTACTTCACGGTCAACGTGATCGAACCGGAGGACGGCTGCGCTTGCGCCGACCCTTCGAACGTCACGTCGTACGTGTGCGGACCGGATGGGACGTCCGTTCCGATCAGGATCCGGAAGGACTGACTGGGCGCCACGGCGGTGGCCACAGTCGTGCCACCTTCCTTGACGGTGACCGTTCCTCCAGCGGCCTTGCCGGCCGAGAGCACCCTGACGCCGATGGCCGCGGTGTTCTTCGTGTTCGGGTTGCGCTGGTTCAGCTTCAGTGAGCTCGACGCCTTCTCAGTGGTGACGGTCACCGTTCCGGTACCGGTCAGGCCCTCGGCATCCGTCGCCGTGTAGCTGAACGACGTCGTGCCGGTGAAGCTGCCCCGCGGCCGGAAGACGATGTTGCCCTTTTGGATGCTGGTGTGGCCAAAGCCCGAGTGTCCGGCCTTGTACTTCAACGCACCACCTTCAGGATCGAAAGCAGACGGGGCGATCGTAATCTTCTGGTTGAAGGGGCCGCTGCCCGAGACGTCGACGACGACGGGAGCACCGGAGCCCCTGAACTTGTAAGTGTTGGATCCGAGCGTCATCGAGCGGATCGTGTCGTCACCGAGCACGCCGGAGCCGAGCGACCAGCCGAACGCCAGGACGTTCGCGTCCGGGAACGCTGTGCGCCACTGGTCGAGCGTGCCGTTGTTGTCGGAGCCGAAGCCGCCGCCGTGTGACGGGGCGCCGTCCTTGACGAACTGCTTGGATCCGTTGCTCAGCCACCAGTTGTCGCCGTACAGCGGTGAGCCGTCGGCATAGGTGGGCTCACCGACGAGGATGCCGTCGGCCGTACCGTTGCCGTCGAAGTCGGTCACGAGTTGCATGCCCGGCTTGAGTGTGGTCGTCACGTTGTTGCGCACCGAGTCCATGGACGGCTCACCGGCAGTGGCGAGGTCCTGGTCGACCGCGAAGTAGCCGGCCGCCTTGTCGGTCGAGGTGGTGCCCTCGGTCCAGACGCGGACGCCGTCGGCGTTGAAGTCGTTGTGACCGGTCGCGCGGGTCTCGGAGGTGTTGAGCTGGGCTGGGGTGATGAACACGGTGGCGGCCTGCGCGGGTGACGCTACGAAGACCATCGCCCCCGCGAAGATGGTGGCACCTGCGGCGATGACCGCGGACCATCGCCGCGGACGTGACGCCAGAAGGGAGTGGGACATACGAATACCTCTCAGATCATTGTTCTTCGGAGCCCCGAGGGAAGAGGTCGGATGACGCGGCACTCACGGTTTCTATCGGCAACGTTAGCTACGTCACATTTTTCTGTCAGTCGAACTGGACAATCGCCCTCGAGATGGCTCGTTACCTTCAGAGAAGGTCGTGGACCTGAATGGTCTCCTCGCGGCCCGGTCCGACCCCGATGGCCGAGATCCGCGCCCCGGACATCCCCTCAAGCGCGGTGACGTAGGCCTGCGCCGCTGCCGGCAGGTCGCCGAGCTCACGAGCGCCGGAGATGTCCTCCGTCCAGCCGTCGAAGAACTCGTAGACCGGCGTCGCGTGGTGGAAGCCGGTCTGCGTCATGGGCATCTCGTCGACGCGTTCGCCGTCGACGTCGTAGGCCACGCACACCGGGATGCGGTCCCATCCGGTCAGGACGTCGAGCTTGGTGAGCACGAAGTCGGTGACGCCGTTGATCCGCGCGGCATACCGGGCGATCGGGGCGTCGTACCAGCCGCAGCGGCGCGGGCGACCCGTGGTGGTGCCGAACTCCCCGCCGTTGGTGCGCAACCGCTCGCCGTCCTTGTCGAACAGCTCGGTCGGGAACGGTCCCTCCCCGACGCGAGTGGCGTAGGCCTTGACGATGCCGATGACGCGGGTGATCTCGGTGGGCGCGATGCCGGAGCCGGTGCATGCTCCGCCCGATGTGGCCGACGACGACGTGACGAACGGGTAGGTGCCGTGGTCGACGTCGAGCAGCGTGGCCTGGCCGGCCTCGAGCAGAACCGTCTCGCCGCGACCGAGCGCCTCGTGCAGCAACAGCCCGGTGTCGGCCACCATTGGTCGCACGCGCTCGACATGGCTGACGAGCTCCTCGACGATCTCGTCGACGGTCACCGCGCGACGGTTGTAGACCTTTGTGAGCAGCTGGTTCTTGAGCTCCAGAGCTCCTTCGACCTTCTGGGTGAGGATCTTCTCGTCGAAGAGGTCCTGCACCCGGATGCCGAGGCGATTCATCTTGTCGGCGTAGGTGGGGCCGATCCCGCGGCCGGTGGTGCCGATCTTGCGGCTGCCCAGAAAGCGCTCGGCGACCTTGTCCATCGTGCGGTTGTAGTCGGCGATGACGTGGGCGTTCGCGCTCAGCACGAGACGGCTGGTGTCGATGCCACGCTCCTCGAGCCCGTCGATCTCCTCGAACAGCACCCCCAGGTCCACGACCACGCCGTTGCCGATCACCGGCACGCAGCCCGGGCTCAAGATGCCGCTGGGCAGCAGGTGCAGGGCGTACGTCTCACCGTCGATGACAACGGTGTGGCCGGCGTTGTTGCCGCCGTTGAACTTGACGACGTAGTCGACGCGACTCCCGAGGAGATCGGTTGCCTTGCCCTTGCCCTCGTCTCCCCACTGGGCCCCGACGATGACGACTGCAGGCATGGAATGCACCCACCTTGCGCAGAAGACAAGCCCCTGACGACGGGGCTCTTACCGCCGCAGTCTAGCGTGTGCCGGACCATGACGGACGTCCTCGTGATCGCGAATGCCAGCGCCGGCACGTCTACGGACGAGGCCCAGGACGCGGTGCTGGAGGTGCTGCGCGAGCACCAGGAGGTCGCCCTGGTGACAACCTCCTCCCCCGACGAGCTCGAGGACGCTTTAGGCGACCACGCAGACGTCGCCGCCGTGGTGGTGCTCGGCGGTGACGGAAGCCTGCACGCTGTCGTCGCCGCGCTGCACGCCACCGGCCGGCTCGCCGACGTTGCGGTAGGCCTGGTGCCGCTCGGGACGGGCAACGACTTCGCCCGCACCCTCGACCTTCCCACCGAGCCGGCTCCGGCGGCCGAGGTCGTGGTGGCTGGTCACGAGCAGGCGCTCGATCTCATCGTCGACGCCGACGGCACCGTGACCGTCAACGCAACACACCTCGGCGCCGGCACCGAGGCCGCCATCGCAGCCGAGCCGCACAAAAAGCGCTTCGGGCCGGTCGGCTATGCGATCGGAGCGCTGGTCTCCGGCTTTCGCGTCCAGGGCAAGCACCTGACCATCACCGTGGACGGCGACCGCGTGCCAGACCGCGGTCGGGTGCTGCAGGTCGCCGTCGGCAACGGACGATTCGTCGGTGGCGGCACCGCGCTGCTGCCCGAGGCCGACCCGTCCGACGGGCTCATGGACGTGGCGGTCGTCTTCTCGCACACCCGCCGGGAGCGGCTCATGTATGCGCTCTCGCTCGGCCTGCGCAGGCACCACCATCGCGACGACGTCGACTACCGGCGCGGCACCGAGGTGACTGTGGAAGGCCGCGACCTGCGGTGCACCAACGACGGCGAGATCACCGATCCGTCGCGCTCGCACGCCTGGCACATCGAGCCGGGTGTGCTGCGCATGCTCGTGCCCGGATAGCTAGGCGTTCTCCTTGCGGAAGGTGGACGTGCCCCACCAGATCGCGAGACCGAACAGCAGAAGCGACCACGAGACGCCCCAGAACATCTCCGAGCTGGCGAAGTCGCCGCCGAACGCCCCGCGCACGGCGTCGACCACGTGCCGGATCGGCATGAAGTCGCTGGCCCGCACGAGCCACGACGGGCCGATCGTCATCGGCAGGAGGATGCCGGAGAGGAGCAGCACCGGCATCATCACCATGTTGATGACCGGGGCCATCACGTCCTCGCTCTTGGTGGTGAGCGCCAGGGCGTTGGACGACGCGGCGCACGCTCCGCCGATGAGCAGGGTGAGGAGGACGCCGAGCACCATGCCGCCGAATGAAGCGTCCATGCCGAGCAGGTAGCCGAGGGCGACCAGGATGAGCGCCTGCACCAGCAGCTGCAGCTCGTCGCGCAAGAGCCGGCCGACCAGCAGGGACGACCGGGCCGCCGGGGTGACCCGCTCGGCCTCGATGACCCCCTCTCGCCACTCGCCGATCAGGCTGAACCCCGCGAAGAACGCGCCGAAGATGCCCAGCTGCACGAGCATGCCGGGGATGAAGAACGTGTAGGCGTTCTTGGCGCCGAACTGGTCGATCAGCGGCTCGAGCAGCGGCCCGAACAGCAGCACGTAGAGCACCGGCTGGAACGCACCGATGAGCACCCAGGCCGGATTGCGCAGGTTCATGCGGATCTGCCGCCGGAAGACGATGAAGCACTCGCGGACGTACGTGGTCATGGGTGCGCTCCTTCCGCGCTGGTCTCGGCCGGATTCTCGGTGGCAGCCTCGGCATCGCGCAGCGACCTACCGGTGAGGGTGAGGAAGACGTCGTCGAGCGTCGGGCGGTGCACCTCGATGGCGTCGAGCGTGACGCCGGTGGCGTCGAGGTCGCGAAGCAGACTCGGAATCGCCCGTCCCGCGCGTTGCACACGACCGCTGACCCGGCGGCCGTCGACCTCGACGTCGCTGGTGCCGTCGCCGAGGGCGCCGAGTCGCTTGGCGGCCTCTCCGACCCGGTCGAGGTCGGCGACTTCGAGGTCGACGAGGTCGCCGGCCACCTCGGCCTTGAGGTTGTCGGCGGTGTCCGAAGCCACGATGCGGCCCCGATCGATGATGATGATGCGGTCGCTGAGGGTGTCGGCCTCGTCGAGGTAGTGCGTGGTGAGGAAAACCGTGGCTCCGCGCTTGGTGCGCATGTCGGAGATGTGCTCCCACAGGTTGGCCCGGGCCTGCGGGTCGAGGCCCGTGGTGGGCTCGTCGAGGAAGATCAGCGTGGGGTCGTGGATGAGACCCATGGCGATGTCGAGACGCCGCTTCTGCCCGCCCGACAAGGTCTTGGCGGTGCGGTTCCACAGACCGTCGAGCTGGAGCTCCTCGAACAGCTCCTTGCCGCGCTTCTGGACCTGGGCCATGGTGCGGCCGTAGAGCATGCCGTGGTCCATGACCTCTTCGCCGGCACGAGCGTAGGAGGAGATGCCACCAGACTGCGAGACGTAGCCGATGCTGCGCCTCACCTGCTCGGACTGCGTGACGACATCGAAGCCGGCGACCGTGGCCGAGCCCTCGGTCGGCTTCAGCAAAGTCGTGAGCATGCGCAGCGTGGTGGTCTTGCCGGCTCCGTTCGGGCCGAGGAATCCGACGACCTCACCTTCGGCGATGTCGAGGTCGACGCCGTCGACGGCGCGGATCTCCTTCTTCTCCTTGCCATCCTTGGTCTGGAAGGTCTGTACGAGCCCCCGTGCGTGGATCATGGATGCTCCCTCGTTCATGGATCACACTCTTCCAAGTAGGAACAGTGCGGTCAATCCCTCGGGACCCACTCAACCGCATGGATCCGACAGTGACGCCTCGTGCTACTTGCCGACGAGCTCGGCGTACCCCTCGGGGCTCGACTCATGCAGGAACTCCCGGCAGCGTTGCGCCTCGACTGCGTCGTCGAAGCGCTCGGACGCGGTGGCGAGTGCCGCGAGCGACCGCAGGAACCCGCGGTTCGGGGCGTGCGACCACGGCACCGGCCCGTGCCCCTTCCACCCGTTGCGGCGCAGCATGTCGAGGGAGCGGTGATACGACGTGCGGGCGAACGCGTAGCCCTCCAGGTCGCGTCCTTCGTCCAGGGCGGCCTCGGCCAGCAGGGCCCAGGCGAGCGTCGAGTCCGGATGGGCGGCGGCGACGTTCTGTGCGTCGCGACCCTCGTCGAGCGCCTCCGCTCCGGAGTCGGTCGGCAGCAAGGTCTCGGGCGGCTCACCGAGCAGGTTCGTCATGCGCCCGACCTTACGACGAGGATCGGGATCGTCGTCACCCGCGGTACTGCGACACCACCGGACACTCGAACGGTTCGCGCGCCCGTAGCCCGACGTTGTTGAGATAGCCGACGACGATGCCGTAGGACGCGAAGACGCCCACCTCGGCGTAGCTCACGTCGTGCTCGGCGCAGTACGCGCGCACGATCGGCTGCACCTTCTTGAGGTTGGGCCGCGGCATGCTCGGGAACAGGTGGTGCTCGATCTGGTAGTTCAGCCCGCCCATCGCGAAGTCGACGAACGGCCCGCCCCGGACGTTGCGCGACATCAGCACCTGCCGGCGGAGGAAGTCGATCTTGGACGTCGGGGGCACGATCGGCATGCCCTTGTGGTTCGGTGCGAACGATCCGCCGAGGCACAGGCCGAACACCGCCATCTGCACGCAGAAGAACGCGCCGGCCTTGCCGAGTGGCAACACCGTCAGCAGCACCACGACGTATCCCGAGAGCCGTGAGATGACCAGGGCCGCCTCCACACGTCGGTGCGCCACCTCGTCCGGGCCGAACAGCGTCCGGATGCTCGCGATGTGCAGGTTGATGCCCTCCAGCGTCAGCAGGGGGAAGAACAGCCATCCCTGACGTCGCATGAACCAGCCGGCGAACCCGGTGGTGCGCCGCGCCGCGATGTCGCGTGTGAACGCGATGGCGCCGGGACCGATGTCCGGGTCGCGGTCCTCCTGGTTGGGGGCGACGTGGTGGCGGTTGTGCTTGTCCTTCCACCAGCCGTAGCTCAGGCCGGCGAAGATGCCGGCGAGCAGCCGGGACGTCCACTCGTTCCAGGCCGCGGACTCGAACATCTGTCGATGCGCGGCCTCATGCCCGAGGAAGCCGAACTGCGTCACCACCACGCCCAGCACCGCGGCGAGGACGAGCTGGAACCAGGAGTTGCCGAGGGCGACGATGGCGGCCCAGACCAGGACGAACGCCGACACGGTGAGCACGATCCGCGCCCAGTAGTAGGCGTAGCGGCGGCGGAGCAGGCCGCTCTCGCGCACGGTGCGGGCCAGGTCCGTGTAGAGGTTCACGGCCCGCTGTCGAGGGAGCTCGACCTGCACACTCATGAAAAGTGCCCCGATCCCGGGTGAGATGTGTGTTCACCACCGGGTCCGGGGCAGCGGAGGACACGTCCAGTACAGCATCATCCCCAGGTTCTGCCAACCTCGATTCAGGGCCGGGGAAGGCGCACTTCGCCGGTGACAACGTCGTGGGCCAGGTCGACCAGACGGAGGTGGTGGTTGCGGGCGTGGGCGCGGAGCGCCTCGAACGCCTCGTCGACGCTCACGTCGTGTTCGCGCGAGACCACACCCTTGGCCTGCTCGATCACGATCCGGCTGTTCAGCGCCCCCTGCAGCTGCTCGGTGAGCAGCTCGGCGCTGGCGATCGCGCGCTCCTGCAGGATCGCGATCGTGGCGACGTCAGCCATGGCCTGCACGATCTTGACGTCCTCGGGGCCGAGCGGCATCGGCTCTTCGCCGAACACGTTCATCGCCCCGATCACCCGGTCACGCAACCGCATGGGGAATGCGTGCACCGATCGGACGCCGGCCTCGATCGCGCGCGGCGCGAAGTCCGGCCACCGCTGAGTCTCCTGGCGGAGGTCGGTCGTGATGAGCGGCTCGTGGGTTCGAAAGCAGTCGATGCACGGGCCCTCGGAATGATGCAGCTGGAGCAGCTCCAGGTTCCTCGCATCCTGGCCGGATGCGGCCATGAAGTGCAGGGCGTCGTGCTGGTCGGCGAGCAGCAGTCCGGCTGAGGAGGCGCCGCTGACGGTCACGGCGTGATCGGCGAGGTTGTGCAGGAAGTCGATGAGGTCGAACTCGTCGACGAGCGTGTCCGCGACTTCGACGAACACGTCGACGAGACGTTCGGTCGAGACCATCGGCACCTCCCTTTCGTCCAGTCTATGCATCCGCGGGCAGGACGAAACCCGTGATGATGTCGCGAGCCAGCGCGATGAGTGACCTCTCGTTGCCGAAGGCATGAGCGCGCATCCGGGCCAGCGCCTCGACCGGGTCCACGCCGAGATCGACCATCACCATGCCCTGGGCCTGGTAGATCTCGGCCCGGTGGTCGAGCGCGGTCGAGAGATCGCGGTCCGGCCGACCATCCGACGTGAGCAGGTCGCCGTCGAGAAGGATCTCCGTGGCCAGCTGGGCAGTGGTCAACGCCGCCGCGACCTGTTCCTGGCTCAACGAGCCGGGCCGATCGGCGTACACGTCCAGGACTCCGAGGACGACCGCGCCGACGTGCAGGGGGAAGGCGAACACCGCGCCCACGCCCGACTCGAATGCCGCCGAGGTGAATCCGGGCCACCGGCCGTCGGCCACCGATCGCAGGTCCGGCGTGAGGACCGGGCGTCGGGATGCGAACGCGTCATGGCACGGTCCTTCGCCGGTGGCGAACTGGAGCTCGTCGACATCGCGGCTGTGGTCATCGGATGCGGCCACGACGCCGTCGGAGCCGGCGGTCGACATCAGGTTCACCGCGACCCCCATGACGGCGAGGTCGGTGGCCAGCGTTCGGCACAGCTGCTGCAGCAGGTCCGCGACACCGTCGTGGCCGTCCGGGGCTGTCATGGCGACGCCCCTCTCCGGGGTGTCCACGAGGGCCGGGTGGCGCCGGCGAGCTGCCGACTGCTCTCCACCCTACGCTCGGGCGACGGCGACCTGTTCTACGAGGTCAGAGCCTGGTTCCGGCGGACCTGAGCGCAGCGCAGGCCTCGGCGACCCTCGCGGCCATCCCGGCCTCGGCGGCCTTGCCCCACGCGCGCGGGTCGTACTGCTTCTTGTTGCCGACCTCGCCGTCGATCTTCAGCACGCCGTCGTAGTTGGTGAACATGTGCGTGACGACGGGGCGGGTAAACGCGTACTGGGTGTCGGTGTCGACGTTCATCTTCACGACACCGAAGTTGACGGCCGCCGAGATCTCCTCCGGCAGTGAGCCCGAACCGCCGTGGAACACGAGGTCGAACGGCTTGTCCTTGCCGTACTCCTTGCCCACCACCTGCTGGGCCGTCTCGAGCACCTCGGGCCGGAGCTTGACGTTGCCGGGCTTGTAGACGCCGTGCACGTTGCCGAAGGTGAGCGCCGTCATGTAGCGGCCCTTCTCACCCAGGCCGAGCGCAGCGGCCGTGGCGAGGGCGTCCTCGGGGGTCGAATACAGCTTGTCGTCGATGGCTCCCTCGACGCCGTCCTCCTCGCCGCCGACCACGCCGATCTCGACCTCGAGGATGATGTGCGCCGCCGCGCACTGCGCCAGCAGGTCCTGGCCGATCTCGAGGTTCTCCTCCAGCGGGACGGCCGAGCCGTCCCACATGTGCGACTGGAAGTACGGCAGTCCGCCGGCCTTCACCCGCTCGGCCGATGCTGCGACCAGCGGACGCACGAAGCCGTCGAGCTTGTCCTTGGGGCAGTGGTCGGTGTGCAACGCGACGTTGACCGGGACGTTCTTGGCGACCTCCTCGGCGAACGCGGCGAACGCGAGGGATCCGCTGACCATGTTCTTGACGTTCGGGCCGGAGAAGTACTCGGCGCCGCCGGTCGAGACCTGGATGATGCCGTCGGACTCGGCCTCCGCGAAGCCCTGCAGCGCGGCGTTCAGCGTCTGCGACGACGAGACGTTGATGGCCGGGTAGGCGAACGACTCGCGCTTGGCCTTGTCGAGCATCTCGGCATAGATCTCGGGGGTGGCGACGGGCATGGACGGCTCCTCGATCGGCGTTGGTTCCAGCCTAGGACAGCAACCGGACAGCGGCCCGGGCGGCCACCAGCACCGGACTCCACACCGAGGCGAACGGCGGCGCGTACGCGAGGTCGAGCATCACCATGTCGTCGACCGTCATCTCGGCGGTGATGGCGGTCGCCGCAGCGTCGATCCGTAGGCCGGCGTTGCGGTCACCGACGATCTGCACCCCGAGCACGCGGCGGGTGCGACGATCGGCCACCAGCACCACGGTCATGTCGCCGGCATGCGGGAAGTAGCCGGCGATCGTCGTGGTGTCGATGGACGCCAGCACCGGGTCGAACCCCGCGTCCAGGGCCTGCTGCTCGCCCAGCCCGGTGCGCGAGACCTCCAGGTTGCAGAACTTGGTGATGGCGGTCTGCACGATGCCCGGGAACTCGAGTCGAGGCTCCTCGCCGAGGAGGTCGGCGGCGATCGCGTCGGCCACGACGATGCCCTGCTTGTTGGCATGGGTACCCAGAGGGACGTGGATGAGCTGGTCGGTGATGCGGTCGCGGGTGACCACGCAGTCGCCGGCGGCCCAGATGCCGTCGAAGCCGACCACGCGCTGGGTCGAGTCGACGACGATGCCGCCCTTCGCACCCGTGGGCAGGCCGGCCTTCTGGGCGATCTCGGACCTGGCCACCACACCCATCCCGAGGACGACGAGATCCGCGGGGAGGATCTCCCCCTCGATCTCGACCCCGCGCACGTGCCCGTCCTCCAGCGCGAATCCACGGACGGGAGTGCCCGTACGAAGGGTGATGCCCATCCGGCGCATCGCGTTGCCGACCTTCTCGCCGAGCGCCGGCTCGAGGATCGCCAGGGGCGTCTCACGCGACTCAACGACGGTCGAGTCGATGCCACGCACGGTGAAGGCCTCCGCCATCTCCAGCCCGATGTAGCCGCTGCCCACGACCACCACGTGCTCGGGCTGCTCGGCCATGGCGTCGATCACCAGCTGGCCGTCCGACAACGTCTGGATGCCAAAGATGCCGTCGCCGCTGATGCCGGGAAGGTCGGGCCGCACCGGTTCGGCGCCGGTGGCGATGACGAGACGGTCGTAGCCGATCGTCTCCTCGGCGTCCTCACTCCAGAAGGTGACCTCGCCGGCCTCGGCGTCGATCGCCGTGGCCTCGGTCTCCGTCCGCAGGTCGATGCCGCGTCGCCGGTGCTCCTCGGGTGATCGGCTCACCAGGTCGTCGGCGGAGCCGACCTCGCCGGCGACCCAGTAGGGGATGCCGCAGGCGGAGAAGGACGTGCGGGCGGACCGCTCGAGCACGACGACCTCGTCGGAGTCCGGCAGCCGGCGGCGCAGCTCGGCCGCTGCACTCATGCCGCCCGCGTCTCCGCCGATGACGAGAACCCGCGAACCCATGACGCGAGCCTAGGCGCGGTCGTGCCCCGATGCCTCGTCGAGCACGTTCTCGAACCGGTGGTGCGCGAAGGGTTGCGGGACGTCCACCGGATGTCAGTGCGCGTGCTGGCGCACCCAGGCGTGCATCGCGACGGCGGCAGCAGCGCCGGCGTTGATGGAGCGTGTCGACCCGAACTGCGCGATGGCGTAGTGGACCGTGCACGCGACGAGGGCCTCCGGCGTCAGGCCGGGCCCTTCCTGCCCGAACACCATGACCGCGGCGGCCGGGAGCCGGGCCGTCTCGATCGGCTGTGCCTCCGGGAGGTTGTCGATGCCGACGAGCGGCAGGCCCTCGCCGGCCGCCCAGGCGGCGAGGTCGGCCACGTCGGGGTGGTGCTCGATGTGCTGGTAGCGGTCGGTGACCATTGCACCGCGTCGGTTCCAGCGCCGCTTGCCCACCACGTGGACGGCCGCCACGTTGAACGCGTTGGCCGTCCGGACGATGGAGCCGATGTTGGAGTCGTGCTGCCAGTTCTCGATCGCCACGTGGAGCGGGTGCCGACGGGTGTCAAGATCGGCGACGATCGCCTCGACCGTCCAGTAGCGGTACCGGTCGACGACGTTGCGGCGGTCACCGTGCTCGAGCAGGTCCGGATCGAGGCGATCGTCGTCGGGCCACTTCCCGTCCCAAGGCCCGACCCCGACCTCTTCGCTCACGTCGCGCCGTGCTCGTCGCGGTAGGCGCGCACGGCGTCGAGGTGCTCGGCGTGTTCTCCGGTCTCCTCCAGGTACTCGACGACGTCGTCGAGGGTGACAATGGCGCGCACGGGGACGCCCAGCTCCTGCTCCACCTGCTGCACGGCCGAAAGCTCTGGGCCATCTGCCGCCCACGGCCCGGCACCCCCGCCGGGGGCCCCCCGCTCCTGCCGGTCGATCGCGACGACGACCGCCGCGACCTCGGCGCCCGCGCCCGAAACGATGTCGACCACCTCGCGGATCGCTGTGCCGGCGGTGATGACGTCGTCGACCACGAGCACGCGACCGGCCAGCGGAGCCCCCACGATGAGCCCGCCCTCGCCATGGTCCTTGGCCTCCTTGCGGTTGAAGCACCACGGCACGTCGCGGCCATGGACCTCGGCGAGCTGCACCGCGGTGGCGGCGGCGATCGGGATGCCCTTGTAGGCCGGGCCGAGGATGACGTCGATGTCGAGGTCGTGCTGCACGATCGCCGCAGCGTAATGGCGACCGAGAGCCGCCAGCCCCGCGCCGGTGTCGATCGCCCCGGCGTTGAAGAAGTACGGCGACGTGCGGCCGGACTTGAGGGTGAAGCTGCCGAAGCGCAGCACATCGTGCTCGAGGGCGAAACGGATGAAGTCGCGCTGGTCGTCGTGCACGCACTCAGACTAGAGCGCTAGTCCGGCTTGGTGACGGTACCGGCGGCCTTGTCCTTGGTCGACTCCAGGTCACCGATGACGATGCTGCGGTTGTCGGTGTGGAACAGCTCCGAGCAGGTGAGCATCGTGATCACGGGTTCGGTGGCCTCCTGGCCTTCCTTCTCCGGGTCGGGGACGTCGGCGAGCGGCCAGGTGACGGTGAAGTCGACGGTGATCGCGTCGCCGTCGTTGCGCAGCACGTAGGTGTAGATCTTGCGTCGCGTCTCGACGTACACCTTGTCGCCCTCGCGGAGCTTGAGGAAGTTGCGGAATGGCTCGCCGTGCGTCACGCGGTGCCCCGCGATCGCGAAATTGCCGATCTCGCCGGGCTTGGCTCCCGGTTCGTACCAGGCCACGCCCTTCGCGAGGGCGTCTGTGCCCTTCTTGCCGAGGAGGTCGCCGCCGTTGACGATCGGGACCTCGTAGTCGTCGCCGAAGCGCGGCACCCGGAGGAGGCCGATCGCCTTGCCGTCGATGCCCTTGCCCCAGTCGTCGGCGATGAGCTCCTTGATCTCGGCCTGGTTCTGCTTGGCGACGATGTTCGTGCCCCAGTACTGCCAGGCGAAATAGCCGACGAACCCGAGCCCGGCGGCCACCATCAGGACGCCGATCAGACGGATGAGGCGTCGTCCGACACCGGACTCGCGGGCAGGACGCGGTGCCGGACTCGTGGGAGGCGCTTTGATCGTCATGGCGACGATTGTCGCATCGTGGTCCACACGGGTGGCCGGGAACCGTCGAAGTGGGCCGCGGCAGTCGAGATCCGGGTGTGAGAGGGGCAAAAAACCGTTGCGGAATCAGTCGAATGAATTCTTTCAAAACCACTTGACGATGCCCGGCTTTCCGTAAACTTCTCCCCAGTAGGACCGATGCGGGAAACCCGTCAGTACCTGCCTCGCCCCGCCGTTTCACCCCCCGAGAACGGCGGGGCGATCTATTCCCCTCGCGTTTCCGCTGATGAGAAGCGCCCTCGCCGGTAGAAACCACTCCGCCGTTGGCGGCAACCATGTCGCCCTCGCGGGCCCGCGTAGGGTCGTGAGGCGTGAAGACTCAGAGCGCCCGTCTCGACGGACTCGGCACGACGATATTCGCAGAGATGAGCGCCCTCGCCCTCCGGACCGGCTCGGTCAACCTCGGCCAGGGATTCCCGGACACCGACGGGCCGGCATCGGTGGTCGAGGCCGCCGCGCACGCCATGCACCACGGACGCAACCAGTACGCGCCCGGCATCGGCGTGCCGGAGCTGCGTGAGGCCGTCGCGACCCACCAGAAGCGCTGGTACGGGCTCGACCTCGACCCGGACAGCGAGGTCGCGGTCAGCACCGGCGCGACCGAGGCGATCGCGGCCGCCCTGCTCGGACTCGTCGACCCGGGCGACGAAGTCGTGGTGCTGGAGCCCTACTACGACTCGTACGTCGCCGTCATCCAGATGGCCGGCGGCGTCCGTCGTGGGGTCACCTTGCGGGCTCCGGACTTCCGCCTGCCGATCGACGAGCTGCGGGCCGCCGTCACCCCGCGCACCACCGCGATCCTGCTGAACTCCCCGCACAACCCGACGGGTGCGGTGCTGAACCGCGAAGAGCTCGAGGCGGTCGCGGCCATCGCTTTAGAGCACGACCTGATCGTCATCACCGACGAGGTCTACGAGCACCTGACCTACGACGTCCCACACATCCCGATCGCCACGCTCCCCGGCATGGCCGAACGCACCCTGACCATCTCCAGCAGCGGCAAGACGTTCTCGTTCACCGGCTGGAAGATCGGCTGGGCCACCGGTCCGGCCGCGCTGGTCGCCGCCATGGTCGGGGCGAAGCAGTTCATGACCTACACGTCAGGTGCGCCGTTCCAGCCGGCCATCGCCCAGGCACTGGAGCTCGGCGACGACTACTTCGACTCGCTCCGAGCTCGGATGGAGGGCCAGCGCGACCTGCTGTGCGAGGGCCTGGATTCGATCGGGTTCGACGTCTTCGTGCCCGAGGGCGGCTACTTCGCCACCACGGACATCCGGCCGCTCGGGTACGACGACGGGGTGGAGTTCTGCCGTGTGCTGCCCGAGCTGGCCGGCGTCGTCGCCATCCCGCACCAGGTGTTCTACGACCACAAGGACGTCGGTCGCCCGCTCGTGCGGTGGGCGTTCAGCAAGAAGCCCGAGGTCATCGGCGAAGCCGTGCGACGGCTGAGTGTCCTGCGCCGCTAGCGAACCGGCTGGTAGCGCAGCAGAACGGTGTCTTCGGGGAGCATCTCCACGTCCAGCAGGCTGACCCCGTTCGGTATCCCCTCGGGAAAGAACGGCTTGCCGCCACCGAGCACGACCGGACGCTGGTAGATGCGGTACTCGTCGATGAGTCCGAGCCGGGCGAGCGTCGCGGCAAGTGTGGGACCGCCGACGTCGATCTCACCGTCGGTTTCGGCGACGACGCGCCGCAGCTCTTCGTCCACGTCCTCCGAGATCAGGGTGGCGTTCGGGCCGACCTCGGTGAGCGTCGTCGACACCACCACCTTCGGCGTGTCGCGCCAGATGGCGGCGTACTCCTTCGCGACGGCATTCCAGTCGGGGTCGTCGGTGTCCCAGTACCGCATGTCCGTGTACAGCTCGCGACCGTACAAGGAGAGTGCCGCCGACTTCTGGAGGTCGTTGAAGTACTGGTGCAGCTCGTCGCCGGGCGCCGGCATGTCGTCGGGGCCGCCGGACGCTCCCGAGACGTATCCGTCGACCGACGTGTTCATGCCGAAGATGACGTGTCCCATGGATCAACGATAGGCGGGAGCGCGGCCGGACGCGGTCGCGTCGCGGGCGAGCATCGGCAGCACGCGCGGCTTCACCAGCTCGCTGAGGACGATGACGCTCGTCGAGCGCACCACCGAGCCCGACTTGCTGATGTGCAGGAGCGTCGCCTGGAGGTCCTCGTGCGAGGTGGCCGCGATCTTGCACACGACGTCGGCCGTGCCGCTCGTGACGTAGGCGTCCAGCACGTTCGGCAGCGACTCGAGCTCGTCGGCGACGGCGTCAAGCTTGCCCTGCGCGATCTCCAGCGTCACGAACGCGAGCACCGGGTGGCCGGCCGCGGCGAGGTCGATGTCGGGGCCGTAGCCGGTGATGACTCCGGCGGCCTCCATCTTGGCCAGCCGCGACTGCACCGTGGCCCGGGCGACCTTGGTGCGACGCGACAGCTCGAGGTCGCCGGCACGGGGATGCTCGCGCAGCGCCTCGACCAGCGCGACATCCAGTGCATCCATCGGACACTCTCCTAGGCAGATCGACCAGTTATGAGACAGCATACTCGGCATTGCTGGCGTCAATGTTCACCTCCAGATGCGCCGGTTGCCTCGTCGGTCACTTTCCGGTGTGGTGGGTTCATGAGTCTCGACCTGACTGCCTCCGAACGCCTCGCCCATCTCGACCTCGACCAGCTCAAGCAGCTCGTCGGCCTGGTGGAGTACGACAGCGCCGCCGACCCGTTCCCGGTCACCGGGTGGGACGCCGTGGTGTGGGCAGTCGGCAACGCCACCCAGGCGGCGTCGTTCTACCGGACCGTCTACGGCATGGACCTCGTCGCCTACTCCGGCCCCGAGACCGGCAACCGCGACCACCACGCCTACGTGCTCGAGAGCGGCGCCGTGCGGTTCGTGCTCAAGGGCGGCGTCGACCCGGACAGCCCGATCATCGAGCACCACCGGATGCACGGTGACGGTGTCGTCGACATCGCCTTGGAGGTGCCGGACGTCGACACCTGCGTCGAGCACGCGCGCACCCAGGGAGCCACGGTGCTCGAGGAGCCGCACGACGTGAGCGACGAGCACGGAATCGTGCGCGTCGCCGCCATCGCCGCGTACGGCGACACCCGGCACTCCCTCGTCGACCGCAGCCGGTACGACGGGCCATACCTGCCGGGTTACGTAGAGCGTCGCTCAACGATGCAGCGCACCGACGATCACCGCGTGTTCGAGGCGCTCGACCACGTCGTCGGCAACGTCGAGCTCGGCCAGATGGACGAATGGGTCGACTTCTACAACCGCATCATGGGCTTCACCAACATGGCCGAGTTCATCGGCGACGACATCGCGACCGAGTACTCCGCGCTGATGAGCAAGGTCGTGGCCAGCGGCAACCACCGGGTGAAGTTCCCGCTCAACGAGCCAGCCGTGGGCAAGAAGCGCTCGCAGATCGACGAGTACCTGGAGTTCTACCGCGGCCCCGGCGCCCAGCACCTGGCGCTCGCCACCGCTGACATCCTGGCCACTGTCGACACCCTGCGCGCCCGCGGCGTCCAGTTCCTCGAGACCCCCGACTCCTACTACACCGACCCCGAGCTGCGCGCCCGGATCGGCGAGGTGCGCGTGCCGATCGAGGAGCTCCAGTCGCGCGGCATCCTCGTCGACCGCGACGAGGACGGCTATCTGCTCCAGATCTTCACCAAGCCCGTCGGCGACCGTCCCACGGTGTTCTTCGAGCTGATCGAGCGGCATGGTTCGCTGGGGTTCGGGAAGGGGAACTTCCAGGCCCTGTTCGAGGCCATCGAGCGTGAGCAGGCCAAGCGAGGCAACTTCTAGGAGGGTCATGGCTCACTACCGGTCGGCGGGGAACGTCCCGCCGAAGCGCCACACGCAGCACCGCTCCGAGTCCGGCGACCTCTACCGCGAGGAGCTGATGGGCGAGGAGGGGTTCAGCTCTGACTCGTCCCTGCTGTACCACGTCGGCGTGCCGTCGGCCGTGCTCGAGGCGCGCACCTGGGAGCTGCCCAACCAGTCGACCACGCCGAACGAGCCGCTGCTCCCCCGCCACCTGAAGCTGCACGACCTGTTTTCATCGGGCGACGGCCACGACCTCGTCACCGGCCGCCAACTCGTGCTCGGAAACGGCGATGTCCGGATTTCGTACGTGGTCGGCGCCGACACGTCGCCGCTGTATCGCAACGCGACCGGCGACGAGTGCGTGTTCATCGAGTCCGGCGAAGGGGTGCTCGAGACCGTCTTCGGGCACCTGCCGTTCGGACCCGGCGACTACCTGATCGTTCCGCGCGCGACGACGCACCGCTGGGTGCCGACCGGGGATGTGCAGGCCTACTGCATCGAGGCGAACAGCCACATCACGCCGCCGCGGCGCTACCTGTCTCGCTTCGGGCAGCTGCTCGAGCACGCACCGTACTGCGAGCGCGACCTGCGCGGTCCGACCGAGCCCGAGGTGCGAGAGGACGAGCCGACCGAGGTGTTCATCAAGCACCGCGGCACCGGCCCGGGCGGGCTCACCGGCACCGTCCACGTCGTGCCGCGGCACCCGTTCGACGTCGTCGGCTGGGACGGCTGTCTGTACCCCTATGCGTTCAACGTCTCCGACTACGAGCCCATCACCGGCCGCGTCCACCAGCCGCCGCCGGTGCACCAGGTGTTCGAGGGCCACAACTTCGTGGTGTGCAACTTCGTGCCGCGCAAGGTCGACTACCACCCGCTGGCCATCCCGGTTCCGTATTACCACTCCAACGTCGACAGCGACGAGATCATGTTCTACGTCGACGGCGACTACGAGGCGCGCAAGGGTTCCGGCATCGCCAAGGGGTCCATCACGGTGCATCCGGGCGGGCACTCGCACGGGCCGCAGCCGTCGGCGATCGAGGCGAGCCTCGGCGTCGAGAGCTTCGACGAGCTGGCCGTCATGGTCGACACGTTCCGCCCGCTCGAGCTCGGCGAGGGCGGGCAGGCGTGCGACGACGGCGTCTATGCCCAATCCTGGACCGCCGAGTGAGCGACACTGACCGCATGACGGTGCTGTTCGACCGCTTCTTCGACGACGCGGCGATCTTCCCGCCCGGCAATGCCGCGATGGACGACGCCATCCGTGCGCACCTGGCAGCGCTGGAGTCGCCCCTCGCCCGACATGTCGGACCGTTCGTGTGCTCGGCCTTCCGGCTCACCGCGTTGGGTGACGCACTCGCCACCGCCGACGTCGACGCCGTCGACCTCGCGCTCGTCACGCCCGCCGGCTCAGCGGCTGCCGCCGTCAGCGCGGCCCACGACGCACCGCGGCTTCGTCTGCGCGCGGTCGAGGTCTCGGGCACCGTGCCCGGCGATCCCCTGCCGTCCGTGCCCGAGGGCACGCTCCTGCTGGTCGAGCGCGCGACCTCGCCGCCGTTCGACCTGCCGCCTGATGTCGCGCTCAAGCTGCGCACGGGCGGCGAGACCCCGGACGCCTTCCCGGACGACAAACAGCTGGCCGCGGCGCTGGCCGACATCCTCGACCAAGGCCTGCGGTTCAAGCTGACGGCCGGCCTCCACCACGCGGTGCGGCACACCGATCCGGCGACCGGGTTCGAGCACCAGGGATTCCTCAACGTCGTGCTCGCCGTGCACGCAGCGCTGTCGGAGTCGGCCGACGACCTGGCGGGCGTGCTCGGTGAACGGGACGCGTCGGCCGTGGCCGGCGCGGTCGCCGATCTCGACGAGGCCGAGCGCGGGCTCGTCCGGTCGCGGTTCCTGTCGTTCGGCACGTGCTCGATCTCCGAGCCCGTCGACGACCTGCGCGACCTCGGCCTGCTGGAGGTAGCGGCATGACCGCCGGCGTGGATCGTGGCGACTTCGGCCGCTTCACCTTGCCGTACTGCTCCTTCGTCGTGCCCGGCGAGCAGCGACGACGCGTCGGTGTCGGCGTCGACACCGACATCCTCGACCTCACGACCGCCGCAACGGTCGTGGTGCCCGATCATGCCGACCTGTTCGGCCACGGCTCCCTCGACGCGTTCCTCGCCGCCGGTTTCGAGGCGTGGCACGACGTGCGACACGCGCTGACCGAGTGGCTCGGCGACGAGGCGCATGCCAAGGTCGTCGTCCATCACCTGTCGCCGGCCGACCAGGTGGAGCTGGTGCTGCCGTTCACGGTCGGCGACTACGTCGACTTCTACGCGTCCGAGCACCACGCGACGAACCTCGGCCGCATGTTCCGCCCGGACGGCGAGGCGCTGCTGCCCAACTGGAAGCATCTTCCGGTCGGCTATCACGGCAGGTCGGGCACGGTCGTCGTGTCGGGCACGCCGGTGCGGAGACCCAACGGCCAGCGGCGCTCGAGCACCGACGACGTGGTTTTCGGTCCGTCGGTACGTCTCGACATCGAGGCGGAGGTCGGCTTCGTGATCGGCGCGGCATCGGAGCTCGGCGAGCCGGTGCCGCTCGCCGACGCCGAGCGGCACGTGTTCGGCATCTGCCTCGTCAACGACTGGTCGGCCCGCGATCTCCAGGCCTGGGAGTACGTGCCGCTCGGTCCGTTCCTCGGCAAGTCGTTCGCAACGTCGATCTCGCCATGGATCGTCCCCATGGAGGCGCTCGAGTCGGCGCGCACGCATCCGCCCGAGCGGGACGTCCCGCTGCTGCCCTACCTCGACGACGACGGCGAGCAGCCGTGGGCGCTCGACCTGCGGCTGGAGGTGCGGCTCGGTGACGAGGTGGTCTCCACGCCACCGTTCGCCGGCATGTACTGGACCGCCGCGCAGATGCTCGCGCACATGACCGTCAACGGTGCGACGGTGCGACCCGGCGACCTGTTCGCGTCGGGCACGGTCAGCGGCCCGGACCACGACCAGCGTGGCTCGCTCATCGAGTTGACCTGGAACGGCGTCGAGGCCTTGACCCTGGCCGATGGCTCGACCCGCTCGTTCCTCGAGAACGGCGACACCGTCACCATCTCGGCGACCGCCCCCGGGCCGAGCGGGGAGGACCTCTGGCTCGGCGAGGTCACCGGCACGATCGTGCCCTGACGGCAGTAGAGAGGAGCTGGAGTGGAGACGATCGACGAGCACTTCGTCAGCGCTCTGCGCGCGCGCTCGGCCGCGTCAGGGCCGGCGTCCTCGACGACGGACCCGTCGATGCTCCAGCGTCTCCTCGAGGCCCAGGTGCAGAGCCGGCACCTGGACTTCGCGGCGCGCTGGCTCCAGAAGCAGGGCAGGGGCTACTACACGATCGGGTCGGCCGGCCACGAGAGCAACGCGGCGCTCGGCCTGCTCTCCCGGATCACCGACCCCGCACTGCTCCACTACCGGTCCGGCGGCTTCTACGCCGCCCGGGCTGCCGTTGCGGGCGCCGACAACCCTGTTCGCGACGTGCTGCTGAGCCTCACCTCGGCCACGAGCGACCCGATGTCGGGGGGACGTCACAAAGTCTTCGGCCACCCGGCCCTGGGCATCATCCCGCAGACCTCGACGATCGCCTCCCACCTGCCCCGGGCAGTCGGGCTCGGCTACAGCCTGGGCCTGGCCCGAGCGATCGGCCATCAGTCCCCGTGGCCCGCGGACGCGATCGTGGTGTGCAGCTTCGGCGACGCGTCGGTGAACCACTCGACGGCCGCCGGCGCCCTCAACGCGGCCGCCTACCTGACCCACCGAGCCATCGACTGCCCCGTCCTGTTCGTCTGCGAGGACAACGGCATCGGCATCAGCACCAAGTCACCCGAGGGGTGGACGGCGGCTGCGCTGCGCGGGGTTCCCGGCCTCCGGTACCGGCACGCCGACGGTTCGGACCCGGCCTCCTTGCTCGACATCGCCGCCGAGTCGCTGGCATCCGTCCGTGACAGCAGGAGTCCCGGGATCCTGCACCTGCGCACCGTGCGATTCATGGGGCACGCCGGCTCGGACGCCGAGAGCGCCTACCGGTCGCCCGCGGAGATCTCGGCTGACCACGACCGGGACCCTCTCCTGGCCACGGCCTTCGCTCTGATCGATGCGGGCGTCCTGTCTCCCACCGACGTCCTGGAGCGGTACGAAGCCGCGCGCGAGGACGTGATGTCCGAGGCGAAGCGGGTCCTGGACGAGGAGCGGCTCTCGACGCGCGACGCCGTCATGGCACCACTGTCCGCGCCACCTGGGGCATCGACGACCCGGACCGGTCGTTCCGCCGAGGACCGGGCGCGCACCTGGGGAGGCCGACTGCCCGAGGACGGCCCGCCCCTGACGCTGGCCCAGTCCATCAACGCCACCCTCACCGACCTGATGGACGAGCACCCCAGCTCACTGCTGTTCGGTCAGGACGTCGCTCTCAAGGGCGGGGTCTACGGCGTGACGCGTGGACTGCGGAAGCGGTTCGGCGGCTTCCGGGTGTTCGACGCATTGCTCGACGAGCAGACCGTTCTCGGCACGGCTCTCGGAGCGGCACTGGCCGGCTTCGTGCCCATCCCGGAGATCCAGTACCTCGCGTACGTCCACAACGCCGAGGACCAGCTCCGGGGTGAAGCCGCCTCGCTGCGGTTCTTCTCCAACGGGCAGTACCAGAACGGCATGGTCGTGAGGATCGCCGGACTCGCCTACCAGAGCGGATTCGGCGGGCACTTCCACAACGACAACTCGGTGGCGGTGCTGCGCGACATCCCCGGACTCGTGATCGCCGTTCCGAGCCACCCGGCCGACGCACCGGGCCTGCTCCGCGCCTGCTTCTCGCTGGCTAGCGACGACGGCCGCGTCTGCGTCTTCCTCGAACCGATCGCGAAGTACCACAGCCGCGACCTGCTCGAGGACGGCGACGGCGGGTGGACGTCCGCGTACGTTCCGCCGGACCGGCCCGAGTCGCTCATCGGCCTGGATCAGATCGGGGTTCACGGCGACGGCCGGGACGTCCTGCTCGTCACGTTCGGCAACGGCGTCCACATGAGCCGGCGCGCCGCGACGGCCCTTGCCCAACGAGGCGTGGGAGCCACGGTGCTCGACCTGCGCTGGCTGGCGCCGCTCCCCGAACGAGCGCTCATCGACGCCGCCCGCGACTTCGGCTCCGTCCTGGTCGTCGACGAGACGCGGCGCAGCGGCGGCGTCTCCGAAGCGGTGGTCACGGCTTTGGTCGACGCCGGATACCGGGGCGGGATCTCTCGAGTCACGAGTGCGGACTCGTTCATCCCGCTCGGACCTGCCGCCGACACGGTTCTCGTCAGCGAGGACGACATCGTCGCCGCGGCCATGACACTCTTGGGCCATTCATAGATGTCATGCCATCGGCACCCGCCAGACCACATGGAGCCGCTTGTCGGAATCGAACCGACGACCTTTCATGACGAGGAAGCCCGCGCTGATCGATGTCGCAACGAAGTTTCTGAGCCGCTTATCGGAATCGAACCGATGACCTTTTCATGACGAGGAAGCCCGCGCTGATCGATGTCGCACCGAAGTTTCTGAGCCGCTTATCGGAATCGAACCGATGACCTTTTCATGACGAGGAAGCCCGCGCTGATCGATGTCGCACCGAAGTTTCTGAGCCGCTTATCGGAATCGAACCGATGACCTTTTCATTACGAGTGAAACGCTCTACCGACTGAGCTAAAGCGGCGGGGCTCGCCGGGGGGTCGCCCCGCCGAACCGGGACGAGTCTACCGACCGGGCGCGTCGCGATCGAATCCGCATCACACCCGTAGAATCAGCGACTGTGGAACCGACGGACGAGACCCTGGCGGAGCTCGAGAACATCCGCGCGAGCATCGACAACATCGATGCCGCGCTCGTGCACATGCTCGCCGAACGGTTCAAGAACACCCAGCGCGTCGGCCGTTTGAAGGCCGATCACCACATGCCGCCGGCCGATCCGGACCGCGAGGCGCGGCAGATCGCGCGGCTGCGCGAGCTGGCCGCCGACGCTGACCTCGATCCCGCGTTCGCGGAGAAGTTCCTGACCTTCATCATCGATGAAGTGATTCGCCACCACGAAGCCATCCGCTGACTGAGGCCGTGTCCCCTTACTCCTTGCAGGTGGTGCCGTCCTTCGGGACCGTTCCGTCGACGAGGTAGGCGTCGATCAGCTTCTGGATGCACCGGTTGCCGGACGTGTAGGCCGTGTGGCCATCGCCTTCGCGCGTCACGAGGACGGCCGTCTTGAGCTGGTCGGTCAACGACTTGGCCCACTCGTACGGCGTCGCCGGGTCGCGGGTGGTGCCGAGCACGACGATCGGCTTCGAGCCCGTGGCGTCGACGGCGACCTGCGGGTGGTCGGACTTGATCGGCCAGTCGGTGCAGGTGATCGCTCCCCAGGCCAGCGCGCGGCCGAACACCGGTGACGCCTTCGAGAAGCGTGGCAGGGAGTCCTCGACGTCCTGGAGCGTGCTCGCGTCGTCATCGCCGGCGTCGAGGCAGTTGATCGCGGGATTGGCCTCACCGAGGTTCTCGCGGTACGACCCGTCGGGTGCCCGGCGGAAGTACGCGTCGGACAGGCGCAGCAGGACGGACCCGTCGCCCTTGAACGCCGCCGTGAGGGCCTGCGTGAGCACCGGCCACGTCCCCTTGTCGTAGAGCGTGACGGCGATGCCGTAGAACGTGATGCCTTCGGTGACCGTGCGCTTCTCGTCGGTGCCCAGCGGGCTGGAGTCGCGGGCCTCCACGAAGGCGGCGAGCTTGTCCTCGGCGGCGTCGGCGTTGCGACCGAGGGGACAGCTCGACTGCTTCACGCAGTCCTTGATGTAGGCGTCGAGCGCGCGCTGGAACCCGGTGGTCTGGCCGAAGGCCGAATCCTCCGCACTCAGGGACGGGTCGGACGCGCCGTCGAGCACCATCCGGCCGACCGTCTTCGGGAACAACGTGGCGTACGTGGCGCCGAGCTGGGTGCCGTACGACGCGCCGAACCAGTCGAACGTCTTCGAGCCCAGGAGCGCGCGCACGATGTCGAAGTCGCGGGCCGCCTCCGCGGTGGAGATGTGCGCGGCCACTGCTCCGGACCGCTGCTCGCATCCGTTACCGAAGTCGACCGCGGTCTTGCGGTACTCCTCGACCTCGGCCTCGTCGTCCGGGTCTGGCTCGCTCGCCGCGTAGGCATCGAGCTCACGGTCGGACAGGCAGTCGACCGGCGTGCTCTGACCGACTCCCCGGGGGTCGACACCGACGATGTCGTAGCGATCGAGAACCTTGGCGCCGAGCTGCGCCCTCATGTAGTCGGCGAAGCCCTGTGCTTCCCCGCCCGGGCCGCCCGGGTTGACGAACAGACTGCGCCCACCGTCACCCTTCGCCTGGATGACCTTGACCCGAAGCTTCAGGGTGTCGCCGTCAGGCTTCGCGTAGTCGATCGGGACCTCGACCGACGCGCACTTGGCGTCTTGACTGCAGTCGTCCCAGGAGAGCTTCTGGCTGTAGAAGTCCTCCAAGCCGGCCGGCACACCATCGCTGGCCGGGGCGGGATCCTTGGTGGACGACGCCTTGTCGTCGCCGCCACCTCCACTCACGACAGCCGCGACGGCGATCGCGCCGACGAGAACGACGGCGACGATGAGGGCCAGGATCTTGGTGCGTCGGGTCACGGCAGGAATCCGATCATCATGCGCTCGAGGGCGAGCTGTGGGGCGGCGTTGGCGTCCAGGGCTTCTCGACAGTCGACGATGGCATCGATGCGGCGCAGGGTCGACTCCGGGGTCCACACGCGGGCGACGGACGCGACGTCGTCGGAGACGTCGGCGTTGACGAGCTCGGTGCCCGGAGCGCACTGCACCGCGATGACGTCACGGCAGAACGCCAGCAGGTCGATGAGGACGCCGTCGATCGAGTCGCGGGCGAGTCTGGTGCGGCGACGCTTCTGGTCTTTCTCGAGCGTCGAGAGAACTCCGGCGTAGCCCGCCGGTCGTCGGCCGCGTTCCTCCACGCCCCAGGACGCACGGAGGTCGCTGATCTCGCGCTCGTCGGCGGTGTCGGCCACCTCGGCCGCCCGAGCAGTGGCCTCGTCGTTGATGGTCTGGGCCGCGGCCAGGCAGTCGCCGAGACCACCGACGCCGAGCGGCAGCGCCAGGATCGCCCGGCGCCGGTCGCGGGCCGCCGGATCGCGGGCCAGGCCGAGCGCCCGGCCGATGTGCCCCTGCGAGGCCGCCGCCGCGGCGTGGGCCAGCTGCGGATCGAGCCCGTCGCGCCCGACGAGCAGCTCGGCGATGGCCGCGGTGGGCGGGGTGCGAAGCAGGACCGGACGGCAGCGCGAGCGGATGGTGACCATGACGTCTTCGACGGCCGGTGCGCAGAGCATCCAGACCGTGTGGGAGGCCGGCTCCTCGAGCGACTTGAGCAGCGCGTTGGCGGCTTGGTCGGTGAGCCGGTCGGCATCCTCGACGATGAGCACCTGCCACCGGCCGAGCGCCGGGCGCAGGGCCGCCCGTCGGACGTAGTCGCGGATGAGGTCCGTGCCGATCGAGAGGCCGTCGGTGCGGATGATCGTGATGTCGGGGTGGCTGCCCACCTTCGCTGTCGTGCACGAGTGGCACTCGCCGCACCCGCCCTGCTCACACTGCAGCGCCGTGGCAAAGGCTCGCGCGGCGTTGGATCGTCCGGAGCCGGGTGGGCCGGTGAACAGCCAGGCATGGGTCATGGCGGACGCCGGCGATCCGGCGCCCCCTCCGGATGCGGCATCGACGGCCTCGCGCAGGGTCTCGACCACCGGCTCCTGCCCCACCAGCTCCTGCCAGATGCTCATGCCGGTGCCGCGTCCAGCGCCGCCTGGCCGAGCCAGGGCTCGACGCCGGCACGAACCGCTTCGTGCAGGGTCTCGGCATCGCCGTCGGCCGGCAGCACGAGGTAGTGGTCGGGGTCGGCCGCGGCGAGCGACAGGAAGTGCTCGCGCACCCGCTGATGGAACTCCAGCGGCTCCACCTCGATGCGGTCGAGGTCACCGGCACGGCCCAGGCCCGTGGCGGGCTCGACGTCGAGCACGACGGTGAGGTGTGGGCGTAGATCGGACGTGGCCCAGCGCGCGACCTGCTCGAGCTCGGTGACGTCCACCGAGCGTCCGGCGCCCTGGTAGGCGAGCGTGGAGTCGACGTAGCGGTCGGTGATGACGACCATGCCCTCGGCCAGCGCCGGCAGCACGACCTCGTCGACGTGCTCGGCCTTGTCGGCGGCATAGATGAGCGCCTCGGCCCGCGGCGCGAGCTTGCCGGTGGCGTGGTCGAGCACGATACGGCGCAACAGGCCACCGACGTCGGTTCCGCCGGGCTCACGGGTGAGGAGGACCCGGTGGCCGAGCGTGTCGAGCCAGTCGCCGAGCATCCGGGCCTGGGTGGACTTGCCGGCACCCTCACCGCCCTCGAAGGCGACGAACACCCCGCGTTCGGTGAAGAGCGGCTCCATGCCGACGATCCTAGGCTGCCGCACCCACCCGGCTTCAGGGGCCGGTCGCGGTGTCGAGGCGGGCCACAAGGGTCCGTGGGGCCAGTTCTCGGTAGCTATCGGAGATCAGCTCCTCCACCTCGTCCCAGTCGGTGTCGTCGTCGAGGACGAGGCCGACGACGTCGCGGCCCCAGCCCGCGTAGAAGTAGGGGGCACCCATCGAGGCGTACGCCTCGACCTCGGACGCCGGACCGCGGAACGTGAGCATCGTGACGGGCCCGTCACTGCCGACGGCTTTGGCGTGACCCTGCGGCTTGCCGTCGACGACCTCCAGCACGTGCGCGAACGTGTGATGACGGACGCGCCAACGCACGCCGACCCACGCTTGCTGCTCCTGGGTCTCCGGGAGCGCGGCGCAGATCGACCGGACGCGATCGACGACCTCGGGACTCAGCTCGTCCATGGACCGATGCTAGGAGGCGTCGCCGACAGGGATCCGGGTGTCCCGGGAGAGGATCAGCTCCCCGGCCAGCAGTGCGGCCATGACGAAGCCGACCCACAGCTCGGTGTACGGCACCCAGGTGAGCGCCAGGATCGCCACGATGGCCGCCGCGAACGGGCCTACTGTCCGCACCGAGGGATCGTGAAGGCGGAGGCACACGAGCCACAGCACCGCGAGAAAGGCAGCGACTGGTCCGGTGACGAACGCACTGCTCACCAGGTCGGACACCTCGATGTGGTGCTCGTAGAACTCGACCCGAGCCGCGAGCCCGGCACCGAACGCCGCCACGGAACCGAAGATGAAGTAGTGGCCGAAGCCCCACACGAAGCCGACGTCGTTGCCGGTGAGGATGTCGGCGTTCTCGCGGGAGAAGTACAGCCACCACGCGCAGAACGTGATCAGCACTCCACCCACGATGACCGCGGCCAGCGCCTTCGGCGGGTGCTCCTTGTCGATCGCGACCTGCAGGGCGAGCGCGACGGACAGCACCGTCTCACCCAGCACGATGATGAAGAACAGGCCGTAACGCTCGGCGATGTGATGCGGGTGCCACGGCGTGGCGCCGGCCCTCTCGGCGAAGAACGGCACGAAGAAGTCCGCCGCCGCGAGGGCGAGGAAGAGCCAGACCGGGACGTCGGCTCCGGTGACCACGAGGGCGATCACCCACGCGGGCTGGACGGTCAGCAGGCCGACCGCGTAACGCATCGCGGTGGTGCGACGCTCCGGGTCGCCCGCCGCGGCTCGCAGCCACATCAGCACCAAGCCGATGCGCATGATGACGTAGCCGATGACGCCGAGCGTGAAGTCCGCCTCGAAGATGCGGGGCACGCCGGCGGCGAGCACCAGCGAACCGAAGATCTGCAGGAGCGTCAGCAAACGGTGCAGGTTGTCGTCCGGGTCGTAGGCCGAGTTGAACCAGGCGAAGTTGAGCCAGGCCCACCAGATCGCGAAGAACGCCACGGCGAAGTAGACGAGCCCGTGGGCAGCGTGCCCCTCGACGATCTCGTGGTGCAGCGTCAGCGCCGCCTGGGCGACCGCGACCACGTAACAGAGGTCGGCGAACAGCTCGAGCGGGGTGGCGGTGCGGTGGCTCTCCAGCGGGTCGCGTGGTGACAGCGGACGAACGAGGGAGACCATCGACGCTACTCGGCCTTCTTGGCCGGAGCCTTCTTGGCGGCGGACTTCTTCTTGGTCGTCTTCTTCGCCCCCCGCTTGGCGGCCTTCTTGGCCGGGCCCCTCGCGCGGCGCTCGGCCAGCAGCTCCTGCGCGCGCTCGGGGGTGAGGGTCTCGAGGGAGTCTTCCTTGCGCAGCGTCGCGTTGTACTCACCGTCGGTGACGTACATGCCGAAGCGCCCGTCCTTGGCCACGATCGGCTTGCCGCTCACCGGGTCGTCGCCGAGCTCCTTGAGCGGGGCAGCCGCGGCCCGGCGTCCGTAGGTCTTGGGCTGGGCGTAGATGGCGCGCGCCTCCTCCTCGGTGAGGGCGAGGAGCTGGTCCTCGGTCTGGAGCGACCGCGAGTCGCTGCCCTTCTTGAGGTATGGCCCATACCGGCCGTTCTGCGCGGTGATCTCCTCGCCGTCGACGTCGGTGCCGACGACCCGCGGCAGGGTGAGCAGCATGACGGCGTCGTCGAGGCCGATGCTGTCGAGGCTCATCGACTCGAACAGGCTGGCCGTGCGCGGCTTGGCGCTCTTCGGGGCGTCCTCGGGGAGCAGCTCGGTGATGTACGGGCCGAAGCGACCGCTCTTGGCGACGAGCTCGAGGCCGGTCTCCGGGTGCGTGCCGAGGGTCTTCTCCTGGCCGGACGGATTGGCGAGCAGCTCCTTCGCGAGGTCGACGGTGAGCTCGTCGGGCGGCAGGTCCTCGGGGACGTTGGCGCGCGTCGGAACCTCGCTGCCGCCGTCGCCGGGCAGCATCGGCGGGCCCTCGACGTACGGGCCGTAGCGTCCGACCCGCAGGTTGATGCCCTCGCCGATCTCGAACGTGGCGAGGCTGCGGGCGTCGATGTCGGGGAGGTTCTCGATGAGGCGCTTGAGTCCGGTGTCGTTCTCGCGCTCGCCGGTCCAGAAGCTCTGCAGGACCTCGACTCGGTCCTCGCGTCCGCCGGCGACCTCGTCGAGGACGTCCTCGAGCTCGGCGGTGAATCCGTAGTCGACGAGGCGGCTGAAGTGCTGCTCCATCAGGCGGATGACACTGAAAGCGATCCAGGCCGGCACCAGCGCGGTGCCCTTCTTGTAGACGTACCCGCGGTTCTGGATGGTGCCGATGATCGACGCGTACGTGGACGGACGTCCGATCTCGCGATCCTCCAGCTCCTTGATCAGGCTGGCTTCGGTGAACCGGGCCGGGGGCTTGGTCTGGTGGCCGGCCGAGCCGAGCTCGTCGACGGTGACCGTGTCGCCCTGCGCGACGTTGGGCAGCTTGGTCTGCTGGTCGTCGCCCTGCTGGTTGGGGTCGTCGCCGGACTCGACATAGGCCTTGAGGAATCCGTGGAACGTGATCGTGCGGCCGGAGCTGGTGAACTCGACGGATTCGCCGGTGGCTGCGTCGGCCATGATGCGGAGCGTGACGGTCTCACCTTTCGCGTCCTTCATTTGTGACGCGATCGTGCGCTTCCAGATCAGCTCGTAGAGCTTGGCCTCGTCGCCGGACAGGCTGATCTGCTGTGGCGTGCGGAACGACTCGCCGGCCGGACGGATGGCCTCGTGCGCCTCCTGAGCGTTCTTGACCTTGCCGGCATACGTGCGCGGTGCGTCCGGGAGGTACTCCGCGCCGTACAGCTCGCGCACCTGGGCGCGCGCCGCGTTGAGGGCGGTCTGCGACAGCGTCGCGGAGTCGGTGCGCATGTAGGTGATGTAGCCGCCCTCGTAGAGGCGCTGGGCCACCTGCATGGTGCGGGCGGCGCCGAAGCCGAACTTCCGCGACGCCTCCTGCTGCATGGTGGTGGTCCGGAACGGCGGATACGGCTTGCGCGTGTAGGGCTTGGCCTCGACGGAGCCGATGGTGAACGCCTGGTCGGCGAGCGCCATGGCCAGGGCTCCGGCGCGCTCCTCGTCGAGGTGGACGACGTCACTGTTCTTCAGGTTGCCGTCGTCGCCGAAGCTCGAACCGGTGGCGACCCGCTTGCCGTCGACCGTGAGGAGGCGGGCCGGGAACGTGCGCGGCTCGTGCGGCTCACCGGCGTCGAAGGTGGCCTCGAGGTCCCAGTAGGACGCGGCCCGGAACGCCATCCTGGCCCGCTCGCGCTCGACGACGAGTCGCGTCGCCACCGACTGCACGCGGCCGGCGGACAGGCCGCTCATGACCTTCTTCCAGAGCACCGGGCTGACCTCGTAGCCATACAGGCGGTCGAGGATGCGCCGGGTCTCCTGGGCGTCGACGAGGTCCATGTCGATGTCGCGCGGGTTGGCCACGGCCCGGAGGATCGCCTCGCGGGTGATCTCGTTGAAGACGATGCGCTTGACCGGGACGGTCGGCTTCAGCTCGTCGAAAAGATGCCAGGCGATGGCCTCGCCCTCGCGGTCCTCATCGGTGGCGAGCACGAGCTCGTCGGCGTCCTTGAGCAGCTTCTTGAGCTTGGTGATCTGCGACTTCTTGTCCGCCGACACGACGTAGACCGGCTCGAAGGCGTTCTCGATGTCGACCCCGAGGCGGGCCCAGGGCTCGCCCTTGAACTTGGCGGGCACCTCGTCGGCCCCCCGCGGGAGGTCACGGATGTGGCCCACGCTGGAGTCCACGACATAGCCGTCGCCGAGGTAGTCCGCGATGCTGCGGACCTTGTTCGGTGACTCGACGATGACGAGCGAGGTCAAGCGATTCTCCCGGTTGGAGGTGGGTCGGACGGCCATAACGTAACGCGTCCTGTCAAGATTCCTCGCACCAGCGGGGTGTGAGGCACATCCCCGGGCAGCACTCGGGTGTACCGGCGCACGCGCCTGCTAGCGGGACTGGAGACGAATGGCGCAGACCGGCGAGTGCCGGCCTGCGCCATTCGACGTCGAGCGTGATGCGTCAGGCGTTGGCTGCCTCAGCCTCGCTGCCGATCGCGATCGGACGACGCTTCGAGATGTACACCGCGACCACGATGATCAGCACCGCGCCGGCGGCGATCGTGTAGCGCAGCACGTCATTCTCGTCCGTGCCGTACGCGAACTTGATGATGATCGGCGCAGCGAGCAGCGACACCAGGTTCATCACCTTGAGCAGCGGGTTGATGGCCGGGCCGGCGGTGTCCTTGAACGGGTCACCGACGGTGTCACCGATGATCGTGGCCTCGTGGGCCGGCGATCCCTTGCCACCGTGGTTGCCGTCCTCGACCAGCTTCTTGGCGTTGTCCCACGCGCCACCACTGTTGGCGAGGAAGACGGCCATCAGCACGCCGGTCGCGATCGCACCCGCGAGGTAGGCACCCAGCGGGCCGATGCCGAGGCCGAAGCCCACGGCGATCGGGGCGAAGATCGCCAGGATGCCGGGCGTCGCGAGCTCACGAAGCGAGTCGCGCGTGCAGATGTCGACCACCTTGCCGTACTCGGGGCGGCCGGTGCCCTCCATGATCCCCGGGATCTCCTTGAACTGGCGACGCACCTCGAACACGACCGCACCCGCGGCGCGTCCGACGGCGTTGATCGCCAGGCCGGCGAACAGGAACACGACAGCAGCGCCGATGATCAGGCCGAACAGGTTGGCCGGATCGGCGACGTTGAGGATGCCACTGAAGGCATAGGTCTCGGCGACCTTGATGCCCGCAGCACTCTCGTTGTCCAGACCGGAGTCCTGGATCGCCTTCGTGATCGAGTCCGTGAACGAGCCGAACAGCGCGGTGGCCGCCAGCACGGCGGTCGCGATCGCGATGCCCTTGGTGATGGCCTTCGTGGTGTTGCCGACGGCGTCGAGCTCGGTGAGGATCTTCGCTCCGTCCTCGTCGACGTCGCCCGACATCTCCGCGATGCCCTGGGCGTTGTCGCTGACCGGGCCGAAGGTGTCCATGGCCACGATGACGCCGACCGTGGTCAGCAGGCCGGTGCCGGCCAGGGCCACGGCGAACAGCGAGACCACGAGCGAGCCGGAGCCCAGCAGGAACGCACCGAAGACCGCGGCGCCGATCGTGAGCGCCGTGTAGACGGCCGACTCGAAGCCGACCGACAGGCCCGACAGGATGACCGTGGCCGGGCCGGTGAGCGCGGTCTTGCCGACGTCCTTGACCGGACGCGTCGTGGTGCCGGTGAAGTAGCCGGTGAGCGCCAGGATGATGGCGGCGAGCACGATGCCGATGAGCACCGCGATGATCGCGATGACGCGCGGCGACGCGGGGTTGCCGAACATCTCGAGGCCCGGGGGCTCCTGTCCGCTGGCCTGGGCGATGGTGGCGATCAGGCCGTTGGCGTCGATGCCCTTGAGGTCGCTGAAGCTCGACGGCAGGTAGAGCCAGGCGAAGACCGACGTACCGACGGCCGAGATGAACGCCGAGATGTAGAAGGAGCGGTTGATCGTCGTCAGTCCGCCCTCACCGGCGCGCGGGCGCGTGATGTAGACGCCGATGATTGCGGTGATGGCACCGATGGCCGGCACCACGAGCGGGAAGACCAGGCCCTGCTCACCGAAGGCGACGGAGCCGAGGATCAGTGCGGCCACGAGGGTGACGGCATAGGACTCGAACAGGTCGGCCGCCATGCCGGCGCAGTCGCCGACGTTGTCGCCGACGTTGTCGGCGATGGTGGCGGCGTTGCGCGGGTCGTCCTCGGGGATGCCCTGCTCGACCTTGCCGACGAGGTCGGCGCCGACGTCGGCAGCCTTGGTGAAGATGCCGCCGCCGACACGCATGAACATGGCGAGAAGGGCGGCGCCGAAGCCGAAGCCTTCGAGCACGGAGGGGGCTTCGCCCTTGTAGATCAGGACGACAGCGGAGGCACCCAGGAGGCCGAGACCCACCGTCAGCATGCCGACGTGACCGCCGGTGCGGAACGCGATGCGCATCGCCGGGTCGCGTCCCTCGGCCTGTGATGCCGCGGCGACGCGGACGTTGGCCCGCGTCGCGAGCCACATGCCGAGATAGCCGATCGCCGCGGAGAAGGCTGCGCCCACGATGAAGAAGATGGAGCGTCCGAGCTGGATCTTGTTCGAGTCCGGAATGAAGTAGAGCAAGACGGCGATCGGGATGATGAAGAAGCTCAACGTCTTGAACTGACGTGACAGATAGGCCGAGGCGCCCTCTTGGACTGCCCGCCCGATCTCCTGCATCTTCTCCGTGCCTTCGCCGTGCTTGAGCACTTCGGCGCGGAACACCGCGGCCAGGATGAGCGCGAGGACTGAAACACCGGCGACGACCCACAAGAACTTCATGTTGTCGTTGCTGATGTCGATGTCCCCGGCTGCCGCAACGAACGTCGCGTTAACCATGAATTTCCTCCGTGAACGGGGCAAGACTTACCGTGAGAAGGAAACCAGCCCGCCGTGACGCCTGTGACACCGGGGTCCTCCGTGGCGCGCCGCCACCGAGCCCATGCGGGTTCTGTCAGTCGTGGGTGGCGATGGCCTGGGCGACCGACTCGTGAAGTCCGAAGACCTTGTCGAGGCCCGTGATGTCGAAGATCTTGAGGATGCGCTCTTGCGTGCACACGATGTCGAGGGTGCCGCCGTCGGCGCGGACCTTCTTGAGCGCCCCGACCAGCACGCCGAGACCGGTGGAGTCGAGGAACTCGACCTTCTCGACGTCGACGACGAGGCGGGTGTGACCCGCGTCGATGGCCGCGACGATCGCCTCGCGAAGGCGGGGGGCCGTGTATACGTCGATCTCCCCACCGACCTCGATGATCTGGAACGGCCCGTCTGTGCGTGAGCCCAACGCCAACTCCATGGCCTTCCTCCCCTCGAACCGGCGGTGCTTCGTCGATTCAACCATGCCATCGAAGGGGCGCGACTCGTCGCGGGGACCGTCTGCTGGGACTGCGAGACTCAGCAGATGGACCCAGCCGACCTGCTGAGCCGGTACGGCGACCGCATCACCCACGTCGAGCACGTGCCGGCCCGCGACGCCGTGGTCGAGCCCTGGCCCGAGTGGGTGAGCCCGCGGGTGCGGGCCGTGTTCGAGACTCCGTCAGATAGTGGGGGCGGCGTGGCGGAGCTGTGGGCCCACCAGGCCGAGGGTCTTCGCCACGTGCGCGACGGTCGGCACGTCGTGATCTCGACCGGCACGGCGTCCGGCAAGTCGCTGGTTTTCCAGGTACCCGCGCTCGAGGCTCTCGCCGGCGGGCGATCCGGCAGTGCGCTGCACGGCAACCGGTCGCCGACCGTGTTGTACCTCGCCCCCACCAAGGCGCTCGCCGCCGACCAGCGGCGTCGGCTCAACCCGGCGGCCGACCTCGTGCGGGCCGCGACCGTCGACGGTGACAACAGTCGTGAGGAGCGCGACTGGGCCCGCGACCACGCCGACTATGCGTTGACGAATCCCGACACGCTGCACCACTCCATCCTTCCGGCGCATGCCCGCTGGACCCGGCTGCTCGGTGGGTTGCGCTACGTCGTGGTCGACGAGTGCCACCACTACCGCGGGGTGTTCGGAGCGCACGTCGCCCATGTGCTGCGCCGACTGCGGCGCGTCTGCGCGCACTACGGCTCCGATCCGGTGTTCATCCTTTCGTCGGCCACCGTCGCGGAGCCGGCCGACTTCGCGCGACGGCTGACCGGGCTCGACGTCGCGGCCGTCACCGACGACGCTTCTCCGCACGCGGCCCGCACCATCGCCCTGTGGGAGCCGCCGCTGATCGGTGCGGCGCATCCGACTCAACCGCCAGTGCGGCGCTCCGCGACCACCGAGGCGGCCGAGATCCTCACCGACCTCGTCGTCGGGGGCACCCGCACGCTGGTGTTCGTGCGATCGCGTCGCGGGGCCGAGGCGGTCGCCGCCGGCGCCCACCGACGGCTCGACGACGTCGACCCGGCTCTGGTCCGCACCGTCGCCACCTACCGCGGCGGCTACCTGCCCGAGGAACGACGGGAGCTCGAACAGCGACTCCGCGACGGCGACCTGCTCGGCCTGGCGAGCACCAACGCGCTCGAGCTCGGCATCGACGTGGCCGGTCTCGACGCGATCGTGACCGTCGGGTTCCCGGGCACCCGGGCCGCGTTGCAGCAGCAGCTCGGCCGAGCCGGCCGAGCCGGCACGGAGTCGCTCGGCGTGCTGGTGGCGCGCGACGAACCCCTCGACACGTTCCTCGTGCACCATCCGGAGGCGCTGCTCGGTGCTCCGGTGGAGGCGTCGGTGTTCGATCCGGACAACCCGTACGTGCTGGGCCCGCATCTCGCCGCGGCGGCGCAGGAGCTGCCGCTCACGGACGGCGACATCGCCCTGTTCGGGCCCCGCACGGTCGAGGGCATCGAGGCGCTCGAGGCCGCCGGCTGGTTGCGGAAGCGTGAGGCGGGCTGGTTCTGGACTCGGCGCGATCGTGCCTCCGACCTCGCCGACCTGCGGTCCAGCGGCGGTGCACCCGTGCAGATCGTCGACGCCGACACCGGCCGTCTGGTCGGAACGGTCGACGCCGGATCGGCCGACTCCACGGTGCACACCGGCGCGGTGTACGTGCACCAGGGCGACGTGTACGTCGTCGACGACTACGACGTCGACGGCGGCGCGGCCGAGGTGCACCTGGAGGACCCGGCGTACTCGACCCAGGCCCGGTCGACGACCGAGATCACCATCGTCGAGACCGACCGCACGCAGGTGTGGGGCCAGGCGGCGATCGGCTTCGGGACGGTCGACGTGACGAGCCAGGTCGTGTCGTACGTCATGAGGAGCACGAACGGCACCAGCCTCGGCGAGGAGCCCCTCGACCTGCCCGAACGGACGTTGCGCACCAAGGCGGTGTGGTGGACGTTGCGCGGTTCTGCGGTGATGGACTCCCTGGCCTCGGCCGACGTTCCGGGCGCGGCACACGCAGCCGAGCACGCTGCCATCGGCATGCTGCCGCTGCTGGCGACGTGCGACCGGTGGGACATCGGAGGCGTCTCGACCGCACTCCACGCCGACACCGGCATGCTCACGGTGTTCGTGTACGACGGCTACCCGGGCGGGGCGGGGTTCGCCGAACGTGGTCACGACGTCGCGTCCCGATGGCTGCGCGTGACGCGCGCCGCGATCGTCGCCTGTGAGTGCGCTGACGGTTGCCCGTCGTGCGTGCACTCGCCCAAGTGCGGCAACGGCAACGAGCCCCTCGACAAGGCCGGAGCCGTGCAGCTGCTCGACGCGATCCTGGCCGACGCCCCACCGGCCTCGTAGAAGTCGGGCGCGGCCCGGGCGTCGACCTCGAAGGCCCACCGGTGGTCCCACCACGACGAGGTGCTCTGACGAGCGGTGACTGTCGCCACGTCGAGGTCCATGCGGCACCGCACGAGTCGGACGCCGTTGCGCCGGGCCACGGTCCGGGCGGCCGCGCATCCGTCGTGACCGTCGAGGCTGGCTCGGCTGCCCGCGAGCGCCGCCAGGTCGGCCGCGGACGCGACCTGATGCTTGAGGCGCACCACGGTCGCCACCTGCGCCATCGTGACCGCTGCGACGCACAGCACCGCCGCCACCCACAACGCGTGGACCGTGACCGATCCGCTCTCGCGCCGGATCACGGCTGCTCGTCCGCCGACACGGCCGAGGCCTCCAAAGTGCGGGCGCCCACGTGGCGCAGGACCGGCAACGGGAGTCGTGAACGCGCGGACACCCGCACGGTGACGATTCCGTCGGACTCGGATACGCGAACCGTCGCACCGGGAGGGGCGTGACGCCTGGCGACGTCGGACGATGTACGGGACCGACTCGCCGCGCGCGACGAGCCGAGCCGCCTCGCGGGCGGCATCGACCAGCTGCACCTGGGTGAACCCGAGCGACACGATCCAGAGGAGGAGCAACCCGAACGCCACCCCGAACGGCGCGAGCACCGCCATCTCCGCGGTGACCATGCCATTCTCGTGGCCGCGGCGCGACGTCATCGACGGCCGATGCCGAACGTCGGGATGTGCTGCAGGTGGTCGATCAGCGTACTCGGCCGCAAGGCGCGCTCGATGATGCCCTTCAGCTCGTCGAAGAACCAGTTGTCGTCGAGGCCGAGCTTGAACAGGAAGGCCGCTATCAGGACGGCGCCGAGGGTGCCGACGGTGTACTCCGCCGTCGCCATGCCGCGTTCGCGTGAGTGACGCATCTGTGGTCCTTTCGTGAGGGTGCGCGGCCGGCGTCGATCACGCCGGCCGCGCCGTGGGGGTTCAGAGACCCGGGATCAGACCCGGGATCTTCTCGAGCAGGCCCTTGACGAGGTCGCCGAACCAGGCAGACTGGCCGATTTTCACGAGGACGCCGCCGACGGTGCAGGCACCGAGGGTGCCGACGGTGTACTCGGCGGTCGTCATGCCGCGCTCGAGGCGGCGGGGGTTGAAGAGCTTCATGAGGTGTCCTCTCGGAGTGGTGGTGATGTCAGAAGATGGAGCGATCGAGGGTTCAGTTGCGCGGCTGCTTCATGGGCTGGGGACGAGGCCGGAGGGCTGAGCGCCTGTGGATGAGAGGCGCGGTCAGCCGGAGCCGAGCGACAGCGTGTCGACGACGCCGATGATCGTGGGGACGATGCCCACCAGGAAGAAGGCCGGGAGGAAGCAGGCACCCAGCGGCGCTGCTGTGCGCACACCGACCCGGCGGCTCCGTTCACGACGGGCGGCCCGGCGCTCTCGTCGCATCTCGTCGGCCACCGATGCCACCACGCGCGCGACCGGCATGCCGGAGGTCGATGCGCGGCGGAACGCCCGGCCCAGCGGCCCCAACACCCGGTCCTCGGCCAGGTGCGACCACACCGCGTGGGGGTCGCCACCGACGGTGAGGCGCGCCCCGACGAGGGCGAGCTCGTCGCCGAGTGGAGCCGGGGTGACCTCGGCGACCAGGGCGAAGGCAACGGCTGGAGGCCGCCCCGCGTCAAGCGTCGCAACCATGAGGTCGAGAGCAGTCGGCAGCTGATCGGAGATGAGCGCGGCCCGGCGGCGCGACTCCGCCGTCTCCATGCCTCCCACCATGGTGCGGGCCGCCGGAGTGGTGACGAGCGCGACCAGCGCCCCGGTCAGTGGGCCGAGTGCGACCACTGCCGCCAGCGGCACCAGCACGGTGACGGCCAGCACCGGGTCGAACACCGGCTCGTGGCGGCGCTCGGTGAAGAGCGCCCGGCAGCGCCGATCGGCACGGGGCGGGATCGCGCACCACACCGCCAGTCCGGCCGCCGCGGCGACGACCATCACGGGGCATCGACCGAGGCCACGATCCGATCGACCCACACGACGCCCGCGCACGCCAGCGCGACTCCGCCGGCGAGACACGACGCACCGACGACGGTGCCCGTCAGCACGTGCACCGGATCGGCACCCATGCCCGCGCCGAGCGAGAGTCCGAGCACGGGGAGGACGGCCATCAGGCGACCGGTGGCGCGGGCAGGGGCGGCCTCGGCCTGCACCTCGCGGTCGATCTCGGCGTCGTCCCGTGCGCTCGTGGCCACGCGGTCGAGCACCTGGGCGAGGGGTGCGCCGGCGCGTTCGGCGACGTGCCAGGCGCCCGCGAGATCGGCGAGCGCACCCGCACCTGGATGCGTGCTCGCGGACCTGAACGCTGTCACGACGTCGCCTCCGTGGGTTGCCGCCACCGCGGCAGGACGGAGCGAGGGAGCGTCATCGGCCAGCGCCAGGAGGGCGTGACCCGGGAGGATGCCGGCCCGCAACTCGGCCGCCAGGAGGTCGATGGCGGCGATGGTCTGGCTGCGGGTGCACAGGGACGCCGAGCGGGAGCGTGCGGCCCTGATCTGTCGGAGCACGAACAGCGCTGTGCCGAGCATGGTGGCGAGGACGATCACGTACGAGAGTCGCGACGCCGCCAGCGCGACGACGACCACGACGAGGCCCACCCCGATGCGCTCCAGATGTCCGACCCGCATTGCGCGGCCCTCATGCCGCCTCGCTCGCGAACCGAGGCGGATCCGCAGGATCCACCCGGCCGGAGGCCTGGCCAGCAACAGCGCGAGAGCACTCGCCGCCGCGGCGCCGACCGCGAGCCAGGTCATGTCTCCACACCGAGCAGCTCTGAAAGGCGGTCGCGCCCGAGCCCGGACTCCTCGACCTCGTCGGTGAACGACAGCGCATCGACGACACGCACCAAGCCGTCCGGTCCGGCCCGCAGGACTCCGATCTGCCGCAGACGGCGGGCACCGGAGCGGTCGCGGCCCAAGTGGACCACGGCCTCCAGGCCTGCCGCGAGCTGGCTGTGCACCGCCGCTCGCGGTAGCCCGGCGGCGACGCCCAGCGCCTCGAACCGCGCAGGAACGTCGTCGGCAGAGTTGGCGTGAACGGTGCCGCACCCGCCCTCGTGACCGGTGTTGAGCGCGGCCAGCAGGTCGACGACCTCGGCCCCTCGGACCTCACCGACGACGAGCCGGTCGGGCCTCATCCGCAGGGCCTGACGCACCAGATCGCGGAGGGTGACCAGGCCAGCTCCCTCGACGTTGGCCGGACGTGCCTCGAGCGCGACCGCATGGGGGTGGTCCGGCCGGAGTTCGGTGGCGTCCTCGACGATCACGAGGCGTTCGCCCGGGTCGCACCGGGACAGAAGGGCGGCCAGCAACGTCGTCTTGCCCGACCCCGTGCCGCCGCTGACGACGAAGGCGACCCGGGCATCGACAAGCCGTTGGAGCCATCGAGCCGCCCCGGCGGTGAGCGTGCCGGCCGCGACCAGCTGCTCGAGGGTGAACGTGCGGCGAGCCGGGATGCGCAGGGACACGAGCGTGCCGGGCCGAGCGAGCGGAGCGAGCACCGCGTGCAGGCGGGTGCCGTCAGGCATCCGCGCGTCGACCCATGGACTCGCGTCGTCGAGACGCCGTCCGGCCTGGGAGGCCAGTCGCTGTGCCAGCCGCCGCACCGCCTCGTCGTCGGCGAACCTCACCTGAGTGAGCTCGAGCCCGCCGCCCCGATCGAGGTAGACGGCATCGGGGCCGTTGACCAGGACGTCGGTGACGCCGTCGACGGCCAGCAGCGGTTCGAGCGGTCCGACGCCGAGCGTCTCTCGGCGCAACGCGTCGACGAGAGAGAGGACGGTGGCGCTGTCGGTCAGACGCTGCTCTGCCCGGAGCGCGGCTGCGACACTCTGCGGCGTCGGCTCCGCAGTATCGGCGGCGAGCCGTCTCCGGACCCGGTCGAGCAGATGAGCCTCAGTCATACCCGCGGCGCCATGGTCTGACGAGCCTCGTCCAGACCGAGCAGGTCGAGCACCGTGGTGGCGACGCCGCGCGCTGTCCGCGACCTGCCGGGACCGTGCCCGTGGTCGACCGCTGCTCTGATGTGACGGTCGTGCCGGAGCCGCGCGATCACCGGACGCCCGAGACCTTCGGCGACACCGTGACGACCGATCCCGCCCGATCGCGCGGCCGACACGACGGTGACGGCGGACGTGTGGGGCTCGAGTCGATGCAGCACGCGCCTGGCCGACCCGACGGCGCGCACCTCCTCCGGGACGATCACCACGGAGAGCACCGAGCGGGCCACCAGCTCCGCCCCCGCCGGCTCGAGATGGCGCGGCACGTCGGCCACCACGAGGTCGAACCCGCGCACGGCAGCAGCGAGCACACCGCCAAGAGCAGAGGGCACCTCGTCGGGTCCGTCGCGACCCCACGAGAGCGTGGCCAGACCATCGCGACGTGGCAGCACCTCGGCCAGCGAATCCGCCGCGACCGGTCCGTCGGCCACACCAAGGTCGTGCCACCGCAGGCCGTCGACGGCCTCGGTGCCGAGCACGAGCTCGAGGCCGCCGCCGAGTGGGTCGGCATCGAGCAGCAACGACTGCAGCCCGCGATCCGCACCGGCCAGAGCGAGCGCGGCGGCCAGGGTCGACGCCCCGGCTCCCCCGACCCCGCCGACGACGCTGACCAGGCAGGCCTCGCCCCGGCCGTCGAGGGCGAGTGTCAGCGCGTCGAGAGCCCGCGTCTCGTCGTCGCCGGTGACGACGTCGACGGCTCCCAGCGCGACGGCGAGCGGCCACGCCTCGTCGCGCGAGCGCGCCAGCAGCAGCACGTGGTCGCGACGCGGCAGCTGTGCCTTGGCGAGCTCGGGCGCGAGGTCGTCGCCGACCACCACGACAGGTGCCGCGCGCCACGACCGCCTGACCGCGGCGACTCCGGCTGCGACCTCGGGCGTGCAGCCGACGGCGGCGCACCACCGCAGGGCGTCGTCGAGCATGCGGTCGTCGGAGGTGGCGACGAGCGGAAGGGCGAGGTCCATCGAGCCAGCCTTCAGAACCCGGTGCCGGCAACCCAGTGGGTGACGGCCGGCTGTGGACGCCAGGATTCCACCCACCGGATGTGGACGACACCGGCACCAGTTGATCGAGACGCGCGACGCGCTAGCCTCCCTTCATGAAACCTGGATCGGACACCGTCAAGGCCATCGCCGTTGCACGCATCGCGCTCGGCGCCATCGCACTGCTCTTCCCGGCATTGACGGCCAGGCTCTTCCTGCTCAATGCCAGGACCAACCCCCAGCTGCCTTACATGACCCGGTTGTTCGCTGCCCGGGAGATCGCCGTGGGTGCGGTGACGCTGACCGCTCCCGAGGGCACGCGCTCGTCGATGGTCGGCATGGGCATGGCCATCGACGGGTCCGACGCGGTCGCCGGCATCGCCGCCGCCCGATCGGGCGCCGTCTCCAAGCCGGCCGGCGTGGTCCTGACCGCCGCAGCCCTGGGTGCCGTGGCCGCCGGGGCCTCGACCTTCGCCGGCCGCCGCTGACGGCAGCGTCTCTACGAAGCTGCTCGCAGCACCCGCGACACCCCGGTCGTCACCGGGATGGAGTCATAGCCGCGGAGCACGCGAGTCGAGCGCCGGGCGGGCGGTGAGGCCACCCGCAGGTCCGGGAACCGCTCGTAGAGCGTGCGGACGGCCACGGCACCCTCGAGCCGGGCGAGGCCGGCACCGAGGCAGTAATGGATGCCCGACGAGAACGCCAGGTGGTCGTGCGCGTTCTCGCGCGTGATGTCGAAACGGTGCGGCTCGGCGAAGACCTCCGGGTCGCGGTTGGCGCCGCCGATGAACACGACGACCGGCTCGCCCTTGGGCACCGTGTGCCCGCCGATGTCGACGTCGGCATAGGCGGAGCGCAGAGTCATCTGCACCGGGGAGTCGAAGCGCAGCACCTCCTCGACGACGTTCGGCCACAGCTCCGGCCGCTCGCGCACGAGGGCGAGCTGGTCGGGATGCGCGTCGAGCTGCACGACGGTGTTGCCGATGAGGTTGACGGTCGTCTCGAAGCCGGCGCCCAGCACGAGGAGCCCGACGCCACGTAGCTCGCGGTCGTCCAGCCGATCGTCGCCCGGCATGGTCACGAGACGGCTCAGCAGGTCGGTGCCCGGGTCGGCACGCAGGTTGACGATGTGCTGGCTGAACCACGCATTCAGCTTCCGGACGGCGACCTCGGCGACGCGGTAGTCGCGCCACCCCAGGCCGGGATCGAGCAGCATCGCGGCGTCGTTGCCCCACGCGAGGATGTCGTCCTGCGAGTGCTCCGGCACACCGAGCAGGTCGGAGATCACCGCCACCGGCAGCAAGGACGCATACGCGTCGACCAGGTCGAACCCGGTCGCGCCGTCGCCGGTCACGCGGTCGAGGAGCGACTCGGCCACCTCGACGATGCGGGGCTCGAGCGCGGCCACCGACCGGGCGGTGAACTCCTTGGCCACCAGGCGGCGGTACCGGGCGTGGTCGGGCGGATCCAGCGCGAGCAAGGACGGAGGGTCCATCGGGCCGAGGGCTTCAGGATCCATGACTCGGCTCAGCAGGCGCCGGCTGAACGGTGGCAGCTCGCCGTGTCCGTCGCCGACGCCGAAGTCGGCGGAGCGCAGCACCTGGTTGGCCGCAGCGTGCGAGGACGTGCCCGACATCAGCGGGGACTTCACCACCGGGCCGTCTGCCCGCACCCGCTCGTAGGCCGCGAACGGGTCGGAGTTGAGCGACGGATCGGCCATCAGCCGAGCCAGGGGGTCGCCCTTCCGAGCCCCGCGGTTCAGGTAGGCCTTGCCGATGCCGTAGGCCAGCGCCCACGTCGCCCACGACCGGGCGGGTCGAGTCAGGCGTCCGGTCATGCGACCAACCGTGCCACGGCTCCTTTGAGCTCATGAGCCCGCATGAGCGGTGAATAGTTCGAGGCGAGGATCGGCAGGACTCCGGGGTTGGCCCGGTGGATGGCGTCCCACCGCTCCTCGAGATCGGCCGAGCTCAGCTTGGTGTCGATCTGGGCCTCGACGGTGATGCGCCAGAAGTACTGGAGATCGCGGAGCAGGTCGTCCGGTCCGTCGTAGGCGTCGGCGTAGTCGTCGGACCACGGCAGGACACCGTCCTGACGCACCGCGGCGACCGCCTTGACCTCGCGGAGCACGTGCTGTCGTCGTTTCGTCTCGGTCCAGGTCATGTCACTCAGCCCCTTCGGTGGATCAACTGGTTCGACACTAGGGACCCCCGCGTCACCCGAGCATCGCCCCACGGGACGCAATCCGCCTACGACCTGGGTAGTAACGTGCTTCCGACCCTGAGGGGATGCCGCCTCCGCCGCGTAGTCCTTACCATCGAGACATGCGCATGCCCACCACCCTCACGCGCCTCCAGGCGAAGATCGAGGACAAGGACGCCGCCAAAGGGCTGGTGTACGTGTGGTGGATCCCGCTCTTCTGCGTCGGCGGGCAGCTCGTGTCGCTCATCGTCTCCTTCGTGCAGCGAGACCAGCTGACGGGTCTGCAGATCGCCACCGTGCTCGCCCTGGTGCTGGTTCCCGCCGGCTTCATGTGGTTGAGCGACTGGTGGGTGCCGTGGTGGCTGGACATGATCGCGGTCTACTCGGCCGTCGCCATCATCCTGACGACGCCCACCGACGGTGTGGGTGCCGCCGATGCCGTCTCGTGGGTCCTGATGTTCAGCGTCTCCAAGTACGCCGCAACGGAACGATTCCGGATCGGCGCGGTCACCGCCGCAGCGGCAGCCGGGATGCTGGTCGTGGCCTCGGTCGCTGATCGCCTCGACACCTTGGGGATGCACCTGACCATCACGGCCCTCGGACTGATGGCCGGAGCGATGCTGAACACTCAAGCGCGTGCGTTGGCGGCCGAGCGGTCGGCCCTGTCGATGGAGCACTCCCGCGCCACGATGGCCGAGCGCAACCGCATCGCCCGCGAGATCCACGACCTCGTGGCCCATTCGCTCAGCGTCACGATGCTGCACATCACGGGCGCCCGCCGCTTGCTGGCCGACAGTGCCGGTTCGGAGGGCGACGACGTCGACGAGGCGATCCGGGCCCTGCGCGACGCCGAGCGGGTAGGCCGTCAGGCCATGAACGACATCCGTCAGACCGTGAGCGAGCTGGCGACGGAAGGTGACCCCAATCGTCCCCTTCCCTCGGCCGACGACCTGCCCGAGCTCGTCGAGTCCGTTCGCGGCGCGGGACTGGTCGCGAGCTACGCCGTCGACGGAGACACGTCGCGCCTTGCGCCCTCGGCCGGCCTCGGTCTCTACCGGGTCGTCCAGGAGTCGCTGGCCAACGTCACCAAGCATGCGCCGGGATCCCCCGCGCACGTCAGCCTGGCGGTGACCGGCGACAAGGCGCACCTCACCGTTCGAAGCACCCGCACACGTCCGAACTCATCGGCCGACGACGGCGGAACCGGCATCAACGGCATGCGAGCCCGCGCCGCCCAGCTCGGGGGCACCGTCTCCGCCGGCCCTGTGGGTGACCACTGGGTGGTCGACCTCTCCGTTCCGCTGGCCGAGGCCGACGACGACAACGCCCATGAGTGTGCGATCAAGCGGGTCGTCGGGCCGGTCTCGACCGCACCGACAGATCGTCGCCTGGAGCCGACGACGTGACCTCGGCCGCTGCGACCGAGGCCACCGTCACCCGCGTGATGCTGGTCGACGACCAGGAGCTGGTGCGCTCCGGCCTGCGCCGCATCCTCCGGCGTCGTGACGGCTTCGAGATCGTCGTCGAGTGCTCCGACGGTCAAGAGGTCCCCGGCGCTCTCGCGGAGCATGACGTCGACGTCATCGTCATGGACCTCCGCATGAAGGGTGTCGGTGGCATCGAGGCGACCCGAGGCGTGCGCGAAGACCCCGACGCCCCGCCGGTGCTCGTCCTCACGACGTTCGACGACGACGAGATGCTCTCCGGCGCGCTCCGTGCCGGCGCCGCCGGCTTCATCCTCAAGGACTCCTCGGCGGAGGACCTCATCCGCGCCGTGCGCACCGTCGCCGACGGAGCCTCCTGGCTCGATCCGGCCGTCACCGCTCGCGTCCTCAGCCGCTACCGGCAGACCCCGGGCGCCGCTCCCGCCGGCGACGCCCCCGACCACAGCACGCTGCTCACCACGCGCGAGCAGGAGGTTCTGCACGCCATCGGCTGCGGGCTGTCGAACACCGAGATCGCCGAGACGCTGTACATCTCCGAGCTCACCGTGAAGAGCCACATCGGCCGAGTGTTCGTGAAGCTCGGGCTGCGCGACCGTGCCGCCGCGGTCGTCTACGCGTTCGACCACGGGATCGTCCGGCCGGGCGACGAGGACCGGCTGCGATCCGTCGGTACTTGAAATCTGTCGTAACGACCTGCGGACGCCGTGAACCAGACCTACTGTTGGCTGCCATGAGTCTCGCGTCCGAACGAACCGGCCACTTCTTCCACGAGAGCCACCGCCTGGAGTACTCCGAGTACGGGTCCGGCGGCCGATGGGTGGTGCTCATCCACGGCCAGCTGTTCCCGCGCCGGATGCATGCGCCGCTGGCTCGCGCGCTGGCCGGGGCGGGCAACCACGTCATCACCCTCGACCTGCTCGGGCACGGCACCTCCGACCGCCCAACCGACCCGAAGCAGTACTCGATGACGGACTTCGCGCGTCAGGTCGTCGACCTGCTCGACGCGATCGGCGCCGAGACCGCCGTCATCGGCGGCACGTCACTGGGTGCGAACGTCTCCCTCGAGGTCGCCGACCTCTACCCCGAGCGCGTGCAGGGCCTCATCCTCGAGATGCCCGTGCTCGACAACGCCGTCGAGGCCGGCATCATCGCGTTCGCGCCGCTGATGTTCGTGGCCCGCTTCGCCCCGCTCGTCGTCACCGGCGTGCGCCTCGCCTCGTCGCTCGTGCCGCGGCGCCTGGCCGGCTTCTGGGGCGGCGTCCTGCTCGACACGCTGCGGCAGTACCCGGAGCCGATGGCGGCCACGGTCCACGGTCTCTTCTTCGGACGCATCGCGCCGTCCTCGCGTCTACGCAAGCAGATCATCGCTCCCGCCCTCGTCGTCGGCCATCCTCGCGACCCCATCCACCCCGCTGCCGACGCAGCGATGCTGGCCGAGGAGATGCCGAACGCGACGTTCCTGCGCGCCGAGAGCATCCTGGAATGGCGACGCTCGCCGAGGCGCCTGACGGCCGAGACGATCACGTTCGTCGAGCGCTGCTTCAAGCCCATCGAGAACGTCCTGCGCGTACGCTCGACGTGATGGCACGAGCCCCTCGCAAACCTCGGTCGGCCGCGTTCTTCGACCTGGACAAGACGATCATCGCCAAGTCGAGCACGCTCGCCTTCAGCAGACCCTTCTACGACGGCGGCCTGCTGAGCCGCCGTGCCGTGCTCCGCAGCGCCTACGCCCAGTTCATGTTCGCGGCGAGCGGTGCCGACCACGACCAGCTCGCGAAGATGCGCAACTACCTCACCGAGATGATCGCCGGCTGGGACGTCGAGGTCGTGCGCCAGTCCGTGGCCGAGACGTTGCACGCGATTATCAACCCGATCGTCTACGACGAGGCGGTGGAGCTCATCGAGCTCCACCACGCGGCCGGCCGCGACGTCATCATCGTGTCGGCCTCGGGCACCGAGGTCGTCGAGCCGATCGGCGAGATGCTCGGTGCCGACCACGTCGTCGCCACCCGCCTCGTCGAGGTCGACGGACGCTACACCGGTGAGGTCGAGTACTACGCGTACGGCCCGAACAAGGCCACCGCGATGAAGGAGCTCGCCGCGGAGCACGGGTACGACCTCGCCGCGAGCTTCGCCTACTCCGACTCCGAGACCGACGCTCCGATGCTCGAAGTCGTCGGCCATCCCTTCGCGGTCAACCCCGACAAGGCGCTGCGGCGGATGGCCGAGGAGAAGGGCTGGCCCATCCTCATGTTCACCAGCCCGGTGTCGATGCGCTCCCGGCTCGGTCTCGACACGCGCGTCGCCAAGCTCGCGGCGGCCGGAGTCGTGACTGCCGGAGTCGGGGCGATCGCCCTCGCCCTCGTGACCCGCAGACGTCGTCCGGCACGGTCCGTCCTCCGGGCCTGACGGGTCCGATCCTGTCCTTGTGAATACGAGGGCACAAGGTTACGGATGAGTAGGTCTACCGCCTCGGGCGGCACCGGCGTAGAACGGAGACAACAACTTCACAGACGGCACAGCAGCTCAGTACCCACGCGGCGATCTCCCGTCTCAAAGGGCAGTCGCCATCGGGACAACCGCGACACTCAGGGATCACGCGGCCCCGGGACGACGATACGAAACGCACGCTTGGTAGCTGCAGATGCTGGCCCATGGCGGCGTCACCCCCAACGGTGACGCCGCCTTTCTGTCCCGGTCGAACCCTCTCTCCGCGGCCGGCCGTTCCACGAACCAGGCGATCGACTCCTACAGTTCGTTCGCAGAAGGCTCGGCGTCCAACCCAAACTCTCCCGACCCGGCTGATGCACTGTGACCACGCCGAACAACAGGAGGATCTCGATATTCCGCTGGTGGATCAGAGCCCGAGCTCTGACGTTACTGCGCTCGCTTCGAGGTCAGCCGAGCCATCATCGTCTGACTCGACGTCCGGATCCGCTCATCGAGCGGCCGGCGTTGCGGTCCTGGTTTTGTGTCCTGGCGCCCCGCGGTTGTTCCGCCGGTACGCCGTAGCCGTAGCCGTAGCCATAGCCGTAGCCGCCCAAGCCGCTGCGTGGCGCGCGGTTGAGGATCGTTCCGAGAAGGCGGCCGCCGACGCTGTCGACCCGGGACACTGCTTGTCGCAGCTGGTCCCGAGTCGTTGAGCCATGGCGAGCCAGCAAGAGCACGCCGTCCACCTCAGTGGCCAAGATCGCGGCGTCGGCAACGGGAAGGATCGGCGGCGCGTCGATGATGACTGCGTCGTATTGGGCCCGCACCGTGCCGAGGAGGTCCCGCATGGCTTGGGTGTCGAGCACTTCCGCCGGGTTGGGCGGCTGAAAGCCCGTCGCCAGGAATCCCACGCCGCTGACATGCTCCTGGATGGCGTGCTCCAGCGTGGTGCGACCAAGCAGCACGGTGATCAATCCCACGGAGTTCTCGAGACCAAGGAGCTCGGCGACGTTCGGATTTCGCATGTCTGCGTCGATGAGGAGTACTGAGCGGCCGCTCTTGGCCATGGAGATCGCGAGGTTGGTCGCGACGAACGTTTTGCCCTCCTCCGGCACGGCACTGGAGACCACCAGCATCTGGCGCTTGGCGTCCAGGTTGGAGAACTGCAAGTTCGTGCGGAGCACACGGAACGCCTCGCCGAGCGAGCCGCCCTGGTCCTCGATGATGCTCAACGGATTCTTCTTGACGGACGGATCAAAAGGCAGCGTGACAAGCAGGGAGTTCTCGGTGATCTCCTCGATTTCTTCACCGGACTTGACCGACGTGTCGAGCATGTCGCGCACCAACGCCCCGGCGATGCCGATCAGAAGGCTCAGCAACAGACCAATGCCAAGGGTGAGGGGAATGTTCGGCTCGACGGGTGTGCTGCTGAACGATGCCTTGGCGGCGACACGGGCGATGATCGGCGCCGGCAACTCCCCATCACTCGGCGTCTCCAGGTTCTTGACGAGGCGAATGATCTCGTCGGACTCCACCGTGGCGATTTGCTGTGCCAGCTCCGGTGACTTGGCCCGCGCATCAACACGCAGCAGCAACGTGTCCTCGACACCCGCAACGTCGACTTGCTCGGCAAGCTGCGATGCGGAGACTGCTTTGTCGAGTCGTTCGGCGACCCGCGTCAGCACTTCCGAATTCTTGGCCAGATTGGCGTACGAGTCGGCTCGCTGCTGAGCGGCCAAGCTGGTCGTGTAGGCGTCGGCGATACCAGTCGACGGTGTGGAGATCAGGAGTGTCGTAGTGGATCCGTACGTGGGGGGCACCAAGACGATCACGAGGGCGGTGAGGAGAGCGCCCAGGCCCAGTGTCACAAAGACGAACTTCCAGCGAGTGCGCAGGACGCCCAGGAACTGGTTCAGGTCCACGAGATCCCCTCATGTCGGTGTCCGGATCGAATCGGACGGCTGCTGTGAGTGTATGCAAGGTGTGTTGTTGCGTGGCGACGCGGGCGGTTCGTCCGTGGTGACCTCAGCGCGAATCATGGCTAGGATCTCATGAGGTCGGCGTCAGCGCCGCCACTTTCTGTATGTAACGATACGTCCCCGAGGTTACGGCGACCCAGATCCTGGAGGCTCACGATCCCATGAAGGTGCTCGTCACCGGTGGCGGCGGATTCATCGGCGGTCACCTCGTCGACCGGCTGTTGCGGGCCGGACACGATGTCCGCGCCGTAGACATCAAGCCGACCGAAGCGTGGCATCAGGTCCACCAATCGGCCGAGAATGTCGTCGCCGACTGCTCTGACCCCGTCGTCGCCCACAAGGTCGCCATCGACGCCGAGGAGGTCTACAACCTCGCCGCTGACATGGGCGGCATGGGATTCATCGAGAACAACAAAGCAGAGTGCATGCTCTCGGTCCTGACCAGCACAAACATGCTCGTTGCCGCTCGCGACGCCGGAGCGCAGCGCTTCTTCTACAGCAGCTCGGCCTGCGTCTACAACGGTGAGAAGCAGACCGACCCGAACGTCACCGCCCTCGCCGAGACGGACGCTTACCCGGCCGACCCGGAGGATGGCTATGGCTGGGAAAAACTGTTCTCCGAGCGGATGGCCCGCCACTTCCGTGAGGACTACGGACTGGAGACCCGAGTCGCCCGGTACCACAACGTGTACGGGCCCCTAGGCACATGGAAGGGCGGCCGCGAGAAGGCGCCGGCCGCTTTGTCCCGCAAGGTCGCCGAGGTCGCCCTCGGCCACACTGACGGCATCGAGATCTGGGGCGACGGCGAGCAAACCCGCAGCTTCATGTACATCGACGACTGCGTGAACGGCACCATGGAGATCCTCGCCGGTGACAGCTTCGAGCCGGTCAACCTCGGCTCGGCCGAGCTGGTCACCATCAACCAGATGGTGGACATCCTCGAAGAGGTCGCCGGTGTCACGGTCAAGCGCAGCTACAACCTTGATGCCCCGCAGGGTGTTCGCGGACGCAACAGCGACAACACGCTCTTCCGTGAGATCTATGGGTGGGAGCCATCGATCCCACTCAGGGACGGGCTGGAGAGGACTTACGGCTGGATCTTCGACCAGCTCGCTGGTCGGCCATGACCGAGAATCCTCCGACCGTCGTCGTCCACGACTTCTCGGGGCACCCCTTCCAGGCCGAACTCAGTCGCAAGCTGTCCGGGCGCGGCTTCGCAGTCGAGCATCTGTCCGCCGCTCAGTATGTCAGCGGCAAGGGCCACCTCGAGCGTCAGCCCGGCGACCCATCCCACCTGACGTTCGCTTCGATCTCCCTCCCTCAGCCGTTCCTGAAGTACGCCCCTTGGGCGCGGCTTCGTTGGGAGCGTGCCTACGGCCGGGCTTGGGTTGAGAGGTTGCGCCAGTCGCGTCCCACCGCTGTGATCGCCTGCAACCTGCCGCTGTTCTCGCTGCGGGTGTTCGCCCGCTACGCGCACCGCGCCGAGCTGCCTTGGATCCTGTGGCACCAGGACATCTACAGCTACGGGATGTCCGACGAAGTGTCTCGGCGCTTCGCGCGCCCGATCGCACGACTTGGTGCCCGCCTGCTGTGTGCCATCGAGGCGCGCATCGTGCGCAGCGCCTCGCATGTCGTCGCCATCGGCGACGCGTTCACCGAGGTCTACAACGAATGGGGCGTGGATCCGAACCGGGTCGACGTGGTCCCAAACTGGTCCCCGCTCGACACCATCTTTCCGGTCGAACGCAGAAACCGCCGTTCGAGCCTGCTGTTCGCTGACGATCCCGATTTTCGGCTGGTATACGCCGGCACACTCGGCCGTAAGCACAACCCGGATCTCTTGCCCGACCTCGTCGAGCAGTTGCGCGCTCGAGGCGTCGACGCGCAGCTAGCCGTGGTGTCAGAGGGAGCAGGCGCTGACGTGGTCGCCAGGTCGGCGGCCGCCGCGGCCGGAAACGTCACGGTGTTCGACTTCCAGCCTGCCGACTACCTTCCCGACGTCCTCGGCTCGGCTGATGTACTCGTCGCCCTACTCGAACCCGACGCGACGAAGTTTTCGATCCCGAGCAAGGTCCTCTCTTACATGGCCGCCGGACGGCCGATCATCGGGCTCATGCCAGCGGACAACCCCGCCGCGATCGACATTGCTGCCACCGGTGGATTCGTCGCCGAACCCGACGCCATCGGCATCACGTCCGCGGTCGACTGGCTGGTCGCGCTTGCCGCCGACCGAGAACGCATCACGGCGATAGGTAGCGCAACCCGCGAACGAGCCGAGCAGCAGTTCGATGCCGAACAGGTCGGCGACCGCTTCGCCGCCATGATCCGCGTCATCGCAAGCTCCCGCCAAGGGCGGCGCAGCAGGCGTGCCTCGTCGCTGATCAGCCGTTGAGCAGCGGCGCCGGCTCGCTCCCGTCCGACCGACGCCTATGACCGTCGGCTGACCGGGAGTCCACTCGGTTCTTGAGCCGGGCCCTCCAGCCGCATCTTCTGTCGGGCCTCGTGCACCGCCACGACTCCGACCATGGAGAGACCCAAGAGGATGCCGATGTATCGGTCCGTGAGGTTCGGACTCACTGGCGCAGCAATCATGAAGACGATGGCGGGATAGGCCAGCTGTCTGTGTATGTCGTCCTTCGCGAACAGCGGCGTGATCATCGACACGCAGACCACGACGAACGCTGCGAGACCGAGGAAGCCCGCAGCCGCTGCGATTTGGGCGTAGGCGTTGTGCCCGATGAAGTCGCTGAACGTGAATCCTGATCCCAGGATCGGATGCTCGAGGGCCGAGGCCCAAACCTTTTGAACGCCCTCGATCCGTGCTCGATTAGCCCCTTCGACATTGCCTGCCCCCAGCAACCTTGAGAGCGCGTCCTCGCCGTCGCCGACGCCTTCGATCTGCTGGCCGACGAAAACCAAGATCGCGACCAGTCCGGACCCCAGGACCGTGAAAGCAGCAACGATCGACCGTTCGGCGGCCGGGACGAGGACGACCAGGACCAGCGCTACGACCAGCGCGGCGCGGCTGCCACTGATCATGATCCCGAGGAAGGCAATTCCGAACACGGCCACGCATATCCATGCTCGATGGGACTTGCTCAATGTTCTCGCGAGGAACGGCAAGAGGGACAGTGTGAGCACCGCGGTGTAGCCGAACACATTTGGATGCTGAGTCAGCCCGGCACTGCGGGAACCTCCCGCTTCCACAAAGCCCACCAGGACGCTGACGACCGTGCCTGCCGCGAACGCGAGTACCAGTGTCACCAGGAACCTGCCGCGTGGCGCCCACCAGACCAGCACCGCCGGAATCACGATCAGCATGTAGATGACACGCGCGGCGTAGAGGGCGCTCTCGGCTGGAAACGACGAAAGCAGGGTTGTCAGCAGCGAAACGGTCACGAAGGCGATGGAGCCGATCACGAACGCCGGCGGCAACCATATGCGTCGTGCCACGAGCCGTGGCAACGCCAATCCGATGGCCACGAGGAACAGCACATCGGAGTAGTTGAAGAATCGAAAGCCCGGGAGGGTGAACACGACACATGGCGCCAGCGCAAACGCAGCCACCAAGATCCACTCCGACGTGCGGTCGAGACCAAGGATTGCCACGAGGACCACGAGCGCGGTGACCGCGATCACAGGGACAGCGATCGTCAGCGAACTCATGGCCACCGGAATCCCGAGAAGGAGTAGGCCAACGACAAGGACAGGTACCCATCGTTCCTTCACGGCGACGCTCGCCCCGCCTTCTGCACGAAGACCATCAGACGCCTACTTCCGGTAGGCCTTGAGAGCGTCGAACCCGCCGGAACTCCTGCTCTTGATCATCGGTCACAGCGGACAGGTTACCGGCACTCATCCGAGCATCTCGTCGAGAACGGAAAGTACGCGCTGGACCGGGATGGACACGTCGTCGAGGGTCCCGGCGTTCGGACCTTCCGGACTTCCGGGGCCATCCGCGACGAGGTAACGGTAGTCGGCGTCGAGGGCTTTGCAGATCGACCACAGCCCGACGTGGACATATGTCGACGCGAACAGCTCGAGCACCTGCACTCCGCGCGGGCTGAAGGTGACGTTGGTCAGGCCGGCACCGTGAGGGGAAACGATCACCTCGGCGCGGCTGAAGACGTTGATCTGCTCCTGCACCGTGATCGTGCCGGGATCGAGCCGGGTGAAGCCGCGCCGCTCGAGGTGCGGCCAGAGCTCGGGTTCCTGGACGTAGCGCCGAGTCCGCGGGGTGGCGCCGCGGGTGAGATAGAGCCGGCGCGGGCTCCCGGCTGCGGCGGCGCTCGGCCGGAGCCGGTCGCGCAGCCAGTCGACGGTGGCCGGCGGGGCATCGAGCGCCCAGTTGGGGTTGCTCGGCACCAGCATCCGGTCGGCGGTGACGGTGTGGCCGCGGCGCGGCTGGATCCACGGTCCGGGGATTCTCGCAATCTCCAGTAGCTGCTGCTGGTAGCCAGCCGCGTATGGCACCACCACGGCGTCGAACCTTGCGTCGGGAAGGCACTCCTCGAGCACGCCGTAGCGTCCGATCGCGTCGAAAAGGAAGTGGTAGTAGTTGGTCGCCACACCGCGGGCGGTGAGGCTGAGCGCCGTACCGTCAACGTGCTCGGTGGAGCCCAGCGTCGGCCTCAGATAGATCGGGTGTTCGCGCCAGTTGGAGACACCGAAGTAGCTGCTCGTCTCGTGGTCGAGCAGCTTCCCGGGCGTGGTGAGCGCGCCGTAGTCACCGCTGAGCCGGCCACCGCGCACCTCGAGTGTGAACGATGGCGGCACGGTCGTGGTTCTGGCGTCACCGAACACCCAGTGGCCGGCCGGTTGGCCCCGCGTGGCGCCGCGGTCGAGCGGCACGGCCGGGCTGCCGGGGTGGAGCGTGACCGTGGCGGGCTCGCGGGTCGCCGTCTCCAGCGACTTCTCGGTCGCTCCGCGGGGCACGCCCCGTGCGCCCAGTAGCGGTGACACCAGTCGAAAAGGGTAGCCGCACACCAGCGTGCCGAACCGGTGGATTCGCTTGAAGATCCACCACCACGGCCGCAGCCACGGCGGCAGGCTCACTTGGACACCAGGCGGCGGACCAGCCGCCACACGGGCGGGAACGTGACGATCCGGCGCACGATCGCCCGCATCCACAGCGGCTGGATCAGCCGCCGCGCCAGCCGTGACAGCCGGCCGTCGGTGCGCAGCAGCACCAACTCAAGCTCGCCCTCGATGTCCTTGTTGAGCTCGATCCGGGCGGGATGGACGAGCGGGAACGTCATCGACTCGGCCCTGATCGGCTCTTTGTTCGACCGCGTGTGCGTGGCGCCCTCGCCATAGCCGTCGTTCTCGACCAGCGTGACCGCCGGCGTGATCGACAGGCCCTGGCGGGACATGATCGTGACCCACCAATGGTGGTCCCACCCGCGCAGGTCACCGTTGGTCTCGCCCGCGACCTGCGTGAAGTGGCGCAACGCGGCCCGGTTGACGAGGGAGTCGGGGTGCGGCACCACTGGAGTGCGGCGGCGGGCGGGAGCCGTGCGCGGAGTCGCGTCGACCCGCTCCGCCGCACCCGCGTGGTCGCGGTCGAACTCGGCGCGGTGAGCGTGCCAGCGGTCGGCCCAGGTTGCCCAGCCCCACACCGATGCCCAGGTCGAGAAGTCATAGCTGGCACCGCGGTAGAGCTCGGTAGGGACCTGGTGCGGATCGCCGCCGATCTGCCAGATCCGTGGCTTCTGGACATAGCGCTCGAGAAGCTCGTCACAGAACCGGAAGAAGGTCGGGTCGGGGATGCAGTCGTCCTCGAGCACGATCGCTCGGTCGACCTGGGCGAACACCCAGTCGAGCCCGAGCTCAATGCTGGCCTCGAGGCCGAGGTTGCGCTCGGCGTAGCGCGTCTCGACTTTGCAGTCCCAGTCCACGGCGTCGTCAACCAGCGCGCGCACGGCGCCGACCTGCCCGGCCTCCTCGGGCCGGCCAGGACGAGGGCCATCGGCGACCACGAAGAGCCGCTCGGGCCGCACCTCCCGCAGCACGTCGAGGTTGCGAAGCGTGACCGACGGGCGGCGAAACACGAGCAAGACGACGGGAGTCGCCAAGGTGGATCCGGTCACCCCGACCTCCTGTCGTTCATCCGGGACAGCGTGCGTGCCAGACCTGTCGCCGCGCGACTGTCGGCCGCCGAACGGAGCACACGGCGCATCCTAGGCGAGCGCACCAGTCGCCTCACCAGGCGGGCCATCCGGCCGCCGACCCGGTTGAGGATCAGCTCCAGCTCGCGCTCCACCTCGACGTTCACGACCACGTCGGACGGGTGCACGAGGGGGAACGCCATCGGTCGGGCGACACCGTAGGCGGCGCCGGAGCCGACCGTGTGGGTCGCCCCCTCACCGAAGCCGACGTTCTCGACCAGGCTGTGCGAGGGGGTCACGCACACACCACCCTCGGACATGATCGACAGCCACCAGTGCTTGTCCCAGCCGTGCGTGATCACGTCGTCGGAAGCGGCCGCCTCGACGAAGTGCCGCCGACCGCCGCTCGTGACCAGCCCAGCATGGCTCAGCTCGACCGGCGCGGTTCGGACCGGTGCCATACCACTGGTGCCCGTATGCGTGCGCGGGAACTGCTCGCGATGGCGGCGCCAGCGGTCCCCCCACGTCGCCCAGCCCCAAACGCTGGCCCACGCCGAGAACGCGTACGACGACCCGTGGAACACGCTCTCGGACACTCCGAGCCCGTTGCCCGCGACCTGCCAGACCCGTCGGTGGTCGGCGTACCGGTCGAGTAGCTGGTCCGCGTAGCGGAAGAAGGTCGAGTCGGCCAAGCAGTCGTCCTCGAGCACGATCGCCCGCTCCACCTGGGAGAAGACGTGGTCGAGACCCAGCTCGACGTTCGCCTCCACGCCCAGGTTTCGCTCGCTGAAGCGGCGGTCGACGTCGCACGGCCAGTCGACGTCGTCGAGCAGCGCCCGGACCGCGGCGACCCCAGCAGCGTCGTCGGGATGATCCGCGCGCGGACCGTCGCACACGAGGAACAGTCGCGGCGGTCGGGCTTCCCTGATCGCCGCGAAGGTTCGCCGGGTCACCTCGGGTCGGTTGAACGCGATCAAGACCACGGGGGTCCGGGACACTCGGCCCTCCTGCGAAGTCGACGGCGCCTGGGGATTCTATCGGAGCCGCTGATACAGTCACGGCCGTTCCGCACCCCGCTCAGAGGTAGGTTACGGCTTCCATGAACAACCGCTTCCTCGCCCGGCTCAAGCGCGCCGACGCCCGCCTCGCCAGCCAGTGGGCCAAGCGCAAGACGAAGGCCGCGATCGCGCGCAGCGGCTACCTGGTGACGAGGCTGGACGACGAGTCGCGGCGTTATGTGGAAGTCTCACACAACGACGCCGTCCCTCTGCCCGCCGGCGCGGAGGCGGCGCTGAGGGCCGACAACCCAAAGTTGGCCGAGCTACAGACGGCGTACGACGCCGTCGCGGAGACCATCCCCGCGGCCGTCCCGACGCAATGGCACTCAGGCTTCCTCAAACGGAATCTGTCGATGGCCCATTTCCGCGGCGACAACGCCTACGTGTGGCAGTTCCGCCACCTCGGCAGCGGCGCGAACATCCGCACCTACCTCCAGCTTCTCGACGTCGAGTCGCGCGACGAGCTTGGCCTGTTCGCCAAGGTCGATGAAGACGGCCTGTTCGGCTGCTGGACCTTCGAGTACGGCGACCGCGCCCCGGTCAGTCGCGACCTTCTCGACAGCATCAACGAGATCAACTACCTCGAGCAGATGGCCGGCCTCGCGACCAAAGAGGGCCTCCGCGTCCTCGACATCGGTGCCGGCTACGGCCGGCTCGCGCACCGGATGTCGAGCGCACTGCCCAACCTGGCCGCCTACGACTGCATCGACGGCGTCGCCACGTCGACGTTCCTCTGCGACTACTACCGCGAGTTCCGCGGCATGCCCGACTCGGTGCGGGTGGTGCGGCTCGACGAGCATCACCAGCTCGCCGACGCCTACGACGTCGCGGTCAACATCCACAGCTTCTCCGAGTGCTCGCTCGAGGCGATCACCTGGTGGCTCGACCGGATCGCCGAGCGCGACATCGAGTGGCTGCTCATCGTCCCCAACACTCCCGACGAGCTGCGATCGACCGAGCTCGACGGTTCGATGAAGCCGTTCCGCCAAGACGTTTTGGACCGCGGCTATGAGCTGGTCGACAGCCGGTCGATCCACCAGTCCGACGAGCTGCGCGAGCTGATCGACATGCACGACGCGTTCTACTTGTTCCGCAAGATTCGCGGGCAACGTCACACCGACCAGTGAGCCAGCTCGAGGCCAGTCCGTTCGCGTAGCTCTGCAGCGTCGGGCGCCAGCACGGCTCGCAACCGCTCGAGCAGATCTGGCGGCAGCTCCGGATCCGCGATCGGCTTGCGCAGCCAGCGGCGGGCTGGTGCGGTGACGGCACGTCGAAGGGGCGCCGGCATTCGACGGATCATTCGTGCAGGGCCGCTGAACCGGACCCGATGACCCAACGCGCCGTACTCGAGCTTCGTGCTGCCCTCGTTGTGGCGCATCCCCGTGTCGATGGGGTGCGGTGGCAAACCCAGGAAGGCAACCACTCGGTCCACCACCGTCGCGGCGTTGGTCGCGAGCTCGCGGTGATCGACCACGAGGATCCGTTCGTCGTCGAATTCATCAGCGAAGCCTCGGAGCTGGAGTGTGTAGCGGCTCGCGGCCACGTAGGGGTTGTGCGGATCCTCGGGATGCCTGAACGCCTCCGCCGCCGGGCGCCGCTCCGTGACATGGAAGCGCTCCTCGCGCCACGATGCCAGCGCCCGTTCCACCGGATCGCGGACCAGATAGATCATGCGCGCATCCGGCACAAGTGACGCGATCCGCGTCGGCACGCCGGGGATGACCGGGGCTCGCGTGTAGAGCGTCGACGCCTCCCCGCGCGCTGGAGCATCGATGGGGAACTGCTCTCGATAGAGCGGCAGCCACTCCTTGTAATCCGGGTCGCAGAAGAAGTGGAGCTCCTTTTGCTCCGCCATGAACACCTCGGGGTGCTGGTCGAGGTAGAAGTGCAGGCTGGTCGTCCCGGCTTTGGCGGCACCGATGATGAAGAAGTTCGGGAGGTTCCCTGCGTCAGGGTCGAGTCCAACAGCTCGTCGCACCCGTGGCTCCCGGCCTTGGTGCGGCTCGAAACGACAGTGGTGGCACATGTCCATCGCGTCCCCCTGAGCCCGCAGCAGCCAGCCTTGGGCTACCAGTCCAGGCAGGGTCGTGGTGGCGATGTGTGCCGGGAAGCAGACCTCGCACTCCACCGTCATCAGGTCGGATTCCACTGCACTGCGGGACAGGATGGTCATGATGTTCGCAGGATAGGGGTCGGGAATCGGCAGTAGGTCCGCCGGTCCGTGACCGCACGTCGTCGGAGGGCTTCGCCAGGTTTGGCTCAGAACGTGATCATCACGGGCTAGGGTTGCCGACAATGGCAAGGTGTTCGATCCATTCGCGGGGGACGCGCTCGTTGAGTTCGGCTACGCGGCCGACCGCACTTGGTATGAGGGTCTGTGACGATCCTCGCTGAACTCAGCCGCACCGTCACACTGCAGTGCGATGTCTGTCTGCCTCCGGTGATCACGACCAACAGCGTGGCCGAACTGCGTCGTACTGGATGGGATCTACACGTCGACGGTTCGCCCTTGGACACGTGTCCCAACTGTGCGATGGCTCTTGGCCGTGCACAACGGCAACGACGAGCGGATCCGGCACCGACCGATCCGGATCCCAACCTGCTTCCCAACCTGTTCGTGATCGGTGCCATGAAGGCTGGCACGACAAGCATGCACGCATACTTGGACCGCCACCCGGAGGTGTGCGGCTCGTCCGAAAAGGAACTGCGGTTCTTCGCTGACCCGAACGGCCTCGGCTGGGTCGGCCGGTATGAGGCCTACTTCGCCCCGGGAACTCGGTACCGACTCGAGTCGAGCCCCGTCTATACCAAGGCCCCGACCATCCCGGGCGTCGCGAGGCGCATGGCCGATCTGGTGCCGCGCGCGCGACTGATCTACCTGGTCAGGGACCCCATTGAACGGGTCCTGGCGGACTATGCGGAAAAGCGTCACTGGGGTGCAACGAACGCGTCACTAGAGGATGAGCTTGCGGATGCTGATGACCCTGGGAACCAGTGGGTCGCGCCCAGCCGCTATGCATCACAACTGCAGGAGTTCCTAGCCCATTTCGCCGCCGATCAGATCCAAGTCATCGACCAAGCGGCATTGGCTGCCGACACCCCGGCGATCGTTTCCGGGGTGCTGGAGCGCCTTGGCCTCGAGGCGGTCGACTCGACGCTGGGTCTGGAGCGACGCAACACCGGCGAAGCCAAGGGTTCGGTCCCGCCATGGGTGCACGTTCTGCGTCGCGGACCTGTCGGCCGCGTCGCCCAGCGAGTTCCCCAGGGGCCGCGCCACGCGATCAGTCGCGCTCTGCGGCGTCAGCGGGTGGAACGCCCGGTCCTGTCGGATGCCACTCAAGCCCGGCTCCGCGACCTCCTCAAACCGGAAGTCGAGGCACTGCGCGACCTGACCGGTCTCGGCTTCGACGCATGGACGGTGTAAGCATGCGATCCGAGTGACCTGGCGACCATCGGAGTGCTATGGGTGAAGGTCGGCGAGGAGCCCCTTGAGCTCGGCCGGGCGGATCTCGGCCAGGTTGGTCTCGAAGAGCTGCTTGTTGGCGCGTAGCTTGTCGTCACTCCAGTTCCACCAGTCGACATCCCGAAGCAGTTCGACGATCTCGTCCGGGTACCGGTAGCGCATCAGGCGGGCGGGGTTGCCTACGACGATCGCGTAGGCAGGCACCGACTTGGTCACGACTGAACCTGCACCCACGATCGCACCGTCGCCGATCTCGACGCCCGGAAGAATGGTGACGTTGTCGCCGATCCAGCAGGCGGCGCCGATCTTCACGAACCGCTCAGGCGGTTTGAGTACGGACCGGCCGCCGATGACACGCTGCTGCACCTGCTCGTGCATGTTGAGGAACTCGGTGTGATGGTTCGCGCTGCGCAGCACGATGCGTCCGCCCATGACCGTGTACGGTCCGACCTCGCACGGATCGAGGTGCGCGGGACCGTTGATTCGCACCCGACGGCCGAGGACGGCGACCCTGGAGATGTCAGCGCCCGGTGCGACGTCGACCTCGGCGCGAAACCACTTGATCCGCTGCCCGATCCTGATCGCAGTGCGTGCGAGGGCGAGGACCAGCGTCCGAAGAAGTCGCAACAGCATGGCGGTCAGGATACGCGGGAGAGCGCTGGTGCCGCCAAGAGCCGGTACCGTGCAGCCCGAAGCACCACTCTTCCCGATCTGCGCGCCAAGTAGGGTTCGGGTCATCAAGCCCGAATCCCCGGAAAGGACCTTGCCACGTGCCTGTGACGATGAAGCTCCGTCGACGGCTGCGGGACATCAAGAAGCGTGCGGTCGACCAGCAGCTGCTGCAGGTCGAGCGGGCCCGCCGTGCGATCATCGCGGGCGAGGCCGACGTGTTGATGCTCGGCGACAGCTCGTTTCTCTGGGCGTCTCCCGATGACCCCGAGCCGATCCTGATCCCCGGCCTGGTGCGCCGTGAGATGGACCCAGCACGGGGGGTGGTCATCGCGGGCCCCGGCTTCGGCGCCGGCGTGTATGGCGACATCCTGCGTCTCTTCGCACAGCTCGACAAGCGCCCAGGCGCCCTCATCGTCGCGATGTCCACGCGGCCCAACGCAATGACCCACGTGACCGGAAACCCGTGGTACCGCTACGACCGGCTGCGCGCGCATCTGACCGCCCAGGACCCGCAGAAGAAGGTGCGTTCTCTCCTGCGCGGCGGCGGCAAGCCCGATGACGCGGAGATGGCGGCGTTCGAGGAGCTCGAGGTGGTCACCCGTTGGGGCGGCCGATCGACGATCGGCTCCCACCGCGCCGGGCTCCGCGGCAAGGTCGTCCATCCCATGTCGCGCGATGTCCGGAGGCAGCTGTTCGACTTCTACCACGGCGAGATTGTGACCGCGGACCACCCAGGCTTGACGGAGGTGCGCCGCTTCGGCGAAGCGGTGCGTCACTACGGCGTGCCGACGTCCATGTACTGGGACCCGGCCCCGCTCCACCACGGCGAGTCGCTCTTCCCCGGCGAGTTCGAGACCCACGTACGGGCCAACCTCGCCCAGCTGCAGGCGGCGCTCACCCCCGAGGGCGAGACGATCCCGGAACTCGTCGAAGCGCCGCTCGAGGATGCCGACTTCTTTGAGAGCAGCGACGGCAACGAGCACTACCGTCTCAGCGGCCGGCTCAAGATCGCGCAGGCCGTCGTCGCGGAGCTCCGGGCGAAGCGCTAGAGCCTCACCAGAGCCTCACCCGAGCCTCACCCCCAGGAGCCGAGATGCCGACCACGTTCCCCTGCCCCGCGTGCAGCGCCGCGATGACGCCGTTCGACACCGCGACTGTGCTGGGACGGTTCGACGCGGAGTACCACCGCTGCCCTCGGTGCGGCTTGGTCGCCATTCGCGAGACGCCGTGGCTCGCGGAGGCCTACAACAGCGCGATCCACGCCGCCGACACCGGCCTGCTCCGCCGCGCCCGCCGGTTGAGCGCGATGACCTCCGCGATCATCCGGTTCGAGGGCCTCAAGGGCGGCCGCTTCCTCGACTGGGCCGCGGGGTACGGCGTCTTCACCCAAGCCATGCGCGACAAGGGCCTCGACTTCTGGCAGCACGACGACTACGCGACCCCGGTGTTCGCGACCGCCTTCAACGACGACGGCGAGGGCCGCTACGACCTGGTCACGGCGTTCGAGGTGATGGAGCACCTCGCCGATCCCAGGAACGAGCTCGCCCACCTCGCCGAACGAACCGACCGGCTGCTCTTCACGACCTGCATCCTCCCCGAACCGGCGCCCAAGGTCAGCGACTGGTGGTACTACATGCCCGGCGTCGGCCAGCACATCACGTTCCACACCGTCGACTCGCTGCGACGCGTCGGTGAGCACCTCGGTTACGAGCTCACCAGCAACGGCGGGGTCTGGCACCTTTTCCATCGTGGTCGCCTCGACGTCCGCACCAGAACGATGCTTTCGCCGTCGATCCTCAGCGCAGGCCGGAGCGCCCGGAAGCTCATCAGGCGGCGATGAACTGGTCCAGCGCTGCGGGTTTCCTGGCGAAGGACGTAGGATCTTCCAAGTGCGCCACCGTCTGACCATGCTCATCTGTTTGCTGCCCCCGAGTGGCCTGAAGATCACGTTGCTCAACCGGCTCGGTCACACGATCCACCCCACTGTTCGGATGGGGATCTGTCTAGTGCAGGGCGTGGACCGATTCGAGTTGGCAGAGGGTGTTTCCATCGGCCACTTCAATGTATTCCGGTACCTCGCGAAGGTTCAGATGGGGATCGGTTCCCGGATCAGGATTTGCAATTGGATCCTGGGCGGTTCCGGATTCGAACCGGGAGCCGTCGACCATGGCTCGCTGCGGACGCTCCGGATGGGCGATCACGCGCACATCATCAGCTTCCATTTCCTCGACTGCGGTGGTGGGCTGATCATGGCGGACAACTCGTGGATCACCGGCATCCGCAGCACCGTGCTGACGCACGCGTTCGACCCCGTGAACGGCGGCCTGATCCTCGAGCCGGTGACGCTCGAGAAGGCGGCAGCGGTCTCGTCGAACTGCACCGTGCTCCCCGGCGTCACGATCGGCGAGGGCGCGCTCCTCGCGGCGGGCTCGACGGCGTGGACCCGGCAGCAGATCGCGGCCGCCCACTTGCACGGCGGAGTGCCGGCCCGCCGGCTCACTCCGATTACAATCGAGTCGTCGCTGTACGAACGGCGTCGATACGAGGGATGACCTCGGCTGGTTTCTGGTAGCGTCCGGCAGGTTCTGCGACGAAAGCTGAGGAAAATGAACGACGTGCAAGGCTCGATTCTGGTGCTGATCCAGTCGCTCCTGGAGCGCTCCGACAAGGGCGACGTCACGGTGGCCATGGACACCGCGATCCACGGCGACGGTCTCGGCCTCGACTCGCTCGAGACCGCGGAGCTCTCCGCGATCCTCGAGGATGAGTTCGGCACGGATCCATTCGGCGCCGGCCTGATGCCCGAGACGGTCGCCGAGATCGTGGCGTTCTACACCTCTGGCGACGCGGCGGGCGAGACCGTCACCGTATGAGCAAGAAAGCCGTCGAGCGCGATCCTCACAAGCCGAAGTCGACCCTCTTCGTCGAGGAGAAACTGCGCCGAGTCGCGCGTGGCGCGACCCGGCAGATCGCGACCCGCCGCGGTCGCGACCTCAACATGTGGATCGGCTGCGGCTATCCGAAGTCCGGCACGGTCTGGCTGTGCAAGCAGATGGGCACGGCGCTCGGTCTTCCCGTGCCGATCGACTACCAGATGCCGATCATGATGGCGTCGGTCATCCACGCCCACTGGCGCTACGACGAGCGTTACGGCCCCTCGATGTACATTCGGCGCGACGGCCGGGACGTGGTGGTCTCGATGTACTTCCACTGGGTCCGTGGCCTCCAGAAGAAGCGCGAACCGCGCTACGCACGCGGGCTCGCCGAGATCTTCGATCAACTCTACGGACCGACCTTCGACCCGGACGACGCCCGCGGCAACCTGCCCAAGTTCATCGAGTACCAGATGACCGTGGCTCCGACGATGCACGGGGTCACCTGGCAGGAGAGCGTCCGCGACTGGTGGGAGCGACCCCACGTCGGCCACGTCACCTACGAGGGTCTGCTCACCGACCCGGTCGAGGAGCTGTCCCGCGCGTTCAAGGACGCCTCAGGTCCTGAGCCGACGCGCGAGGCCATCGAGCTTGCCGTCCACCGCCACGCGTTCGCCAATGAGACCGGCCGCCAGGCCGGCGAGGAGAACCGCGGCAGCTTCCTGCGCAAGGGCACGGCCGGCGACTGGCACCAGCACTTCACGCGCGAGGCGGGTGAGGCGTTCGACTCGTTCGCCGGCGCCGACCTGGTCGACTTCGGCTACGAGTCCGACCGCGACTGGTTCCGCGCCCTCGACTGAGCTGACGCGTCAGATCCAGCTGTTCCAGCCGCTTGCGAGTACCAACGGATGGGTTGCTTGACGACGACCAGTCTGCGCAGCACGGCTGTCGCCACTGTTCACAGGAGTCGCACGGGCGTCAGAACACCGGGGCGTCATCAGGATCGGTCAGCGGCGGCTCGGCGCGCGGGACCGGCTCGTAGTCCGCCAAGTGGCGCAGGAGCACGATCCACCAGATGGTCGCGGTCATCGTCTGCCCGACGACGGCGCCCCACATCGCTCCCTCTGCGTCGGCAACGGCTGCGCCGACGACGAGCCCGGCGATCGATAGCACGGTGCCGATGATGTCGACCACCATGACCGACTGGATCTGCCGCCGTCCCATCAGCGCGGCACGGACGCCGCTCTGTGCGGCGAGCGCGGCGACGTGGAAGCCAACGACGAGCAACAACGGCTCGACGATCTCCCAGACGTTGCCCAGCAGGAGCTCGCCGACCGCTTCGGGGATGACCAGCAGGACGCCGAGATTCATGATCGCGACGGCGATCGACACGGTCATGGTGCGGCGCTGGTGGCGCAGCAGACCGGCGTTGTCGGACCGCTCGCGGGCGATGTCCGTGGCGGCCGACGTGGCGACGGCGGTCCCCGCCAACGTGCTCGGGCGTTCCAGCAGCAGTGCGGCGCGAACGGCGGCCACCGCGAGCGGACCGCTGACGATCGCCATCAGCGACGACCCGACCAGTGCCACCGCGCTCACCGAGCTCGACGCGACCAGTGATCGCCAGGAGAAGTGCCAGCGCTCGCGCAGCCAATCCAGCGACAGTTCCCGGGCTCGCGGCACGCCGTGCTGCACGAACACCCAGATCCCGGCGAGAGCACCGGTGCCTGCCCACGCCGCGACCAGCCACATCAGCGTCGAACGGTGGGCGACCTCGATGGCGACCAACGCGGCCAGCATCAAGCCGAGCCAGATCGAGTCGAGGACGACGGCGCGGCCGGCCTTGGCCTCGGCGATGCCGATGAAGCGGCCGACGTCCTGGACGCCGAGCAGCGGCATCAGCACGCCGACCAGCAGGAGTGGTGGGCCGATGGCGCTCCCGGCCCACCAGAGGCCGGCGCCGGCGACCATGCACAGGACACCTACCCCGAGTGAGAGCAGGACAGCCGGACCCAGCACCTGAAGGGGGCGCTCCGACGCGTCCTCGGGGTGCACCATCACCGTCGAGGAGATGAGCGAGCGGACGACGCCGTTCTGCGTGAACATCCAGACGAAGAACACCAGGCTGAACTGCCCGAATTCCGCGGCCGACAGGGCGTGTGCGACCCAGATCAGCATCAGCAGGTTCGACGCGCTGGAGATGCCCTGGTCCAAGGTCACGAGGCTCGCGCGACGCCGGGCACCCCCACGAGATGGGAGGTCGGCGGTGGAGGACTCCCCGCTCGATGGACCCATGGTGGGCATCCTTTCAGACGGCCGGTCGGGTCGCGGGAGGTCCGCTCCAGTGAAGCCGCATCAGGTCGATGCCGTCGCCGTCGATCCTCAGCGCAGGCCGGAGTCCCCTGAAGCTCATCAGACGGGGATGAGCTGGTCCAGCGCCGCGCGGCCGAGGTCGTCGTCGGCGTGCACAACGGCGACGTCCCAATAGGGAGCCGCGGCGGGCCGACGACCGGAGAACTCGTCAAGGACGGCCGCCCGGTCACTGATCGTCGCGTGCGTCATCCTGCCGATCGGCGTACCGCCGTTGTCCCAGACCGCGATGTCGGTGTAGCCGAGCTCCTGCAGCTGCGGCCACACGGCCAGCGCGTCCAGGCCGGCCATCCGGGTCAGGTAGGGGTGGTACTCGAAGAACAGCACCGGGTGTGCGTGCACCCACTCCCTCGCGACGGCAGGTACCAAGGCGACGTCGTAGCCGTCGGTGTCGGACTTGACCAGTCGGAGGTCGGCGAATTCCGGGAAGTTCGCCCGTAGCGCGGCCGGCGTCACCGATGGCATCGCGTCGTCCGACGTGCCGCTCACAAAACGCGTGGTACCACCTGTCCGGACCGCCGTGGTGCGTTCGCTTGCGTCATCGACGGCGAGCAGGGCCTCGACGACGGCGATCCGGTCGTCATGGTCGACGTTGAGGTGGAGGAACTCGAGGTAGGCCGTGTCACCCTCGACGCACAGCACCTTGCCCTCGGCCGCGTGCAGGATCTGGAGCGCGGAATCCCCCACATTGGCGCCGATGTCCATGACCGTCAGCGGGCCGGTCTCGGCGAGCAGCCGGGCGAGGGCGACGAGGTTCTGGCCGTAGCTCGCGCCGGCTGCCGCATAGTCGGGCAGCCGATGCGACCACGGCAGCACCATCCGCACGCCCTGAACGTCTCGCACGACCTTGCGGCGCGGAACCAGGTCGCGGATGAACCACCTTGCTCGACGTCGCGCGATGGCCACGATCGATCCACGTCCGGTCACCAGCAGGATGCTACCGGGGACCGACTCCGCCGGGGGCGGCGGCCGTTAGACTTCCGCGGGTTACCCAGGTTGACCGAGAGAAGGCCGCATGCGTTGCCCCGCCTGTACATCCACGTCGGTCCGGGAGGGGCCGGCGTCGCGCAGGTCCACCCGGGTCGTCTTGGGGTGCCGCTCCTGTGGTGCCCTGTTCCTCCCGGAGACCTCCTCGGCGCCGACCGCGATCATCCCCAGCGGCGAGATCAGCACGGAACATGTCAGCAACTGGGTGGAGAACAAGCGCCACGGCGCCGGCCCGAGTGCTTGGCGTGAGAAGCTCGCATGGCTGGCTCAAGCCGTCGACGCGCCGGGGCGCCGTCCTCAGCTGTATGACGTCGGCGCCGGTGCCGGCGAGTTCCTCGCTGTGGCTCGTGATGAGTTCGGCTTTGAAGTCGTCGGCAGCGAGATTCTCGAGGGCTCTCTTCCTATCGCCAAGCAGATGAGCAACGTCGATCTCGAACTCGGCGACCTCTCCGCGCTGGCCCACGAGGACAACTTCGACGCGGTCACGCTCTGGTGTGTCCTCGCACATGTCAGCGACGGTGAGCGGTTGATGCGCGATGTCCATCGCATGCTGCGGCCGGGTGGTGTGGTCTTTCTTCAGACTCCGAACCGCACCATGGTCGACCGCGCGTCCAACGCGGTCAAGGCCGCGACGGGCGGCCGAGTCTCGCGCCTGCCCGACCGCCGTCTCGCTGGGCACCACCGGATCCTCCACACCCGGGCCAGCATCACGAGGCTGCTGGAGCGGGTGGGCTTCGCCGGAGTCGAGGTGGTGCCGCAGGTTCGTTACGCCATGTCCTCGCGCGCGTACCTCGCGTCGCTACGTGCTCCGGAGTGGTCCGTCGGTCCGGCGTCCTGGGTCATGGACAAGGCAGTAGCCGGGGGCGTCGTCCCACGGATCACGCTCGACGTCTGGGCGCGCAAGCCGCGCTGAGCCGTGGCAGATAGCATCCGGAGCGTGCGACTGCGCTTCTCGATGTTGGTCTTCCTGCTGCCTGCCAGCGGACTCAAGACCTGGTTGCTGAACCGGCTCGGTCACCAGATTCACCCGACCGCCCGGATCGGCATCTGCTGGGTCCAGGGTGTCGAGTTGTTCGAGATCGCCGAGGGCGTGCAGATCGGCAACTTCAACGCGTTCCGCTATCTGAAGCTGGTGCAGATCGGCCGCGGCTCGCGGATCGTGATGTTCAACTGGATCCTGGGCGGTTCCGGATTCGAACCGGGAGCCGTCGACCATGGCTCGCTGCGGACGCTCCGGATGGGCGATCACGCGCACATCAACAGCTTCCATTTCCTCGACTGCGGTGGTGGGCTGATCATGGCGGACAGCTCGTGGATCACCGACGTCCGCTGCACCGTGCTGACGCACGCGTTCGACCCCCTCAACGGCGGCCTGATCCTCGAGCCGGTGACGCTCGAGAAGGCGGCAGCGGTCTCGTCGAACTGCACCGTGCTCCCCGGCGTCACGATCGGCGAGGGCGCGCTCCTCGCGGCGGGCTCGACGGCGTGGACCCGGCAGCAGATCGCGGCCGCCCACGTGCACGGCGGAGTGCCGGCCCGCCGGCTCACTCCGATTACAATCGAGTCGTCGCTGGACGAACGGCGTCGATACGAGGGATGACCCCGGCTGGTTTCTGGTAGCGTCCGGCAGGTTCTGCGACGAAAGCTGAGGAAATGAACGACGTGCAACGCTCGATTCTGGTGCTGATCCAGTCGCTCCTGGAGCGCTCCGACAAGGGCGACGTCACGGTGGCCCTGGACACCGCGATCCACGGCGACGGTCTCGGCCTCGACTCGCTCGAGACCGCGGAGCTCTCCGCGATCCTCGAGGATGAGTTCGGCACGGATCCATTCGGCGCCGGCCTGATGCCCGAGACGGTCGCCGAGATCGTGGCGTTCTACACCTCCGGCGACGCGGCGGGAGAGTCCGTCCCCGTATGAGCACCCCACGGACTGTCGTCATCACGGGCGGCAGCAGGGGCCTCGGCTCCGGCATCGTCCAGTCATTCCTCGACTCCGGTGACCGGGTCGCGTCGTGCTCGCGCTCATCGACCGACCAGGTCAAGCAGTGGGAGTCCGACCACCCCGACCGCTTCCTGTTCGTCGAGGCCGACATCGCCGACCGCGACCAGTCGACGGCCTTCATCAAGGCCGTGATCGAGAAGTTCGGCTCGATCGACATCCTGGTCAACAACGCCGGTGTGGCCCGCGACGGCATCCTTGCGCTGTTCTCCGACGACGACTCCGACACCGTCATCGACCTCAACCTCAAGGCGACGATTCACATCAGCCGGCAGGTCGTGCGCAACATGCTCGCCCACGGGGGTGGCCGGATCGTCAACATCTCCTCGATCACCGGCCTGACCGGCTACCGGGGCCTGACCGTCTACGGCGCGACCAAGGCCGCGCTCGACGGCTTTACCCGAGGCCTGGCCCGCGAGGTCGGGTCGCGCAAGATCACCGTCAACAGCATCGCGTCGGGCTACCTCAAGACCGAGATGAGCCACGGTCTCGACGAGGACCAGCTCAACCAGATCATCCGGCGGACCCCCGCAGGCCGGCTCGGCGAGCCCGAGGACATCGCGCGTGCGATCCAGTTCCTGGCCGACGAGCGCAACGACTGGCTCACCGGACAGGTTCTCGTCATCGACGGCGGCCTCACATGCTGAACATCGCCGCGTGACCACCCGTCCGCTGGACCCGACCGAGATCTACTACGAGGTCGTCGACCGATTGTGGCCGACGAACGCCATCGGCTTCATCGAGATCGACGGCTCCTACGACCGGGCTCAGGTCGACGCCGCCTGGGCGATCCTCACCGAGCAGGTGCCGATCGTCGGCGCCCGAGTCGTGCGCACCGGCCCGCGAGAGGCCCACGTCGACTTCGGCCCGAAGATCATCGGACCGGTCACGGCGCACGACGACGTACCGACGATGTTGGCAACGGTCAGCGGCCCTCGGATCGACCTCGCCGGACCGCTCGCCCGTTGCGCGACGTCTGCCGCCCCCGATGGCGGGACCGCGCTGGTGATCGCGGCCAACCACGTGACCCTTGACGGCCGGCCGATGGCCCAGCTGCTGTTCCTGCTGACGCGGGTGCTCGTCGACGGTGCGGACATCTCCGGACATCCGCTGACCACACCCACGGAGCCGCTCAGCCGCTTCACGCTGCCGGACCGAGACTGGAGCACCCGTCGCCGGGAGATGCTCGCCACCGCGCGCGAGATCCGCGACGAGGAGGGGTACGTCGGAAACGGTGGCGTCCCGGACTGGTACGACCGAACCCTCGACGGTCGGGACCGTGCGCTCGCCTACTCGCTCTTCGACCTCACGCCCGAGCAAGGGCAGGCGCTGATCACCTGGACGAAGGCTCACGGTGCGACCGTGCACGGCACGCTGACGGTCGCGGTGCTCAGGGCGATCGCGCATCTGACGCCCGGTCTGAACAGGGTCCCCCTCTCCACCACGGTCGACCTGCGGATGCGCGCCGCCGCTCCCGCTGTCGACGCGGTCGGGCAGTCGGCTGCCGTGGTCTCGGCGTCTTTCGACCCGACCACCGACCCGGGTCCGCTGGCGCGGCACGTCACCGACGACATCCGGCGGCGTGTCGACCGGGGGGAGCCGGAGCTGTTCTTCGCACTCAGCGGCGTGGACAAGCTTCCCGTCGGCGACGCGACAGACAAGGTCGTCCGGCAATGGATGGAGGCCTCGACCCCCGCGGCCAATTTCAGCAACCTCGGCGTGGTCACCGGCGAGGCTCCGGCCGGCGTCCGCAGGATGAGCGTCGGGTTGGCCAACACCCCGAACCAGGTCTTCAACGCCACGGCCGCCACTTTCCGGGGCCAGGTCACGTTCATCCTCAGTTTCGACCGCAACCGGCTGTCGATCGATCCGGCGGTGATCACCGAGACCTTGCGCGCCGAGGTGGTCGCGCTCACCGGATAAGGTGCGCCCGTGATCGAGCTACTGCGCCGAGCCGCTGACCGTGATCCCCACGCGATCGCGATGATCGCCGATGGTGGCGAGTGGAGCTACGGCCGGCTCGCGGCGGAGTCCGAGGCGCTGGCCCACGGGCTGCAAGTCGCGGGGATCAACCGCTTCGCGATCGTCTCCAACGACATCCCGATAGTCGTCGCGCTGCTCGCAGCGGCATCGCTCATCGGGGCTGAGGCGTGCGTCTACGCCCCCGACATCGCCACCGAGGAGATGGACGGGCAGGTGACGACATTCGACCACTCCGTCGTCGTCTCCGATCGCACCGATCTCGGGGAGCACGAGGCCACAGTGGTGGCGCCGGAGTCACTGCGCGCCGACGGCCCGGCTCTCGAGGTGTTCCCGGAGCAGCGGCCGCTGATGGTCCTCACCACCGGTAGCACCGGCGCGCCGAAGGGCGTCCGGCACGACTGGTCGCGCCAGCTGTCGCGGATGGAAAACGCCCGCGACGGTTCCGGCCAGGTGTGGCTGCTCGCCTACGGCCCGCAGCAGTTCGCCGGCCTGCAGGTACTCATCCACGTGTTGGGCACGGGCGCGACCCTCGTCGCTCCGTCCGTACGACGCCCGCAGGCCGTGCTCGAGCTGATCCACGACCATCACGTCGACCACATCAGCGCCACGCCGACGTTCTGGCGGTTCCTGCTCGCCGAATTCCGCGCCGACCAGAGGCCGGTGCCGCAGCTGATGCAGATCACACTCGGCGGCGAGGCCGCCCCCGGCGCCCTGCTGGACGAGCTGCGCGCGACGTTCCCCTCGGCGCGGATCTCGCACATCTACGCCGGCTCGGAGTTCGGCTCGACCGGCTCGGTCCGCGACGGTACGGACGGGCTTCCGGCCGCGCTGCTCGAGGGCAGCGACGACGCCGAGGTGAGCCTCAAGATCGTCGACGACGAGCTTTGGGTGCGCTCGAGCGTCTCGATGCTCGGCTACCACGGCGAGGACGACCGTCCTGCCGACGAGTGGTGGCCCACCGGCGACCTGGTCGAGGTCGTCGGCGACCGGATCGCGTTCCGCGGCCGCAAGACCGACGTCATCAACGTCGGTGGAGTCAAGGTCCACCCGCTGCCGGTCGAGGACCGGGTCACTGCCGTACCCGGCGTGAAGGCAGCCCGCGTCTACGGCCGCACCAACGCTCTGGTCGGCGCCGTCGTCGCGGTCGACGTCGTCGCCGAAGACGGCGTCGACGAGTCCGCCCTCAAGGCCGCCGTTCGTTCCGCCTGCGCCGACCTTCCCCGCCCCTGGCAGCCGAGGAGCGTGCAGGTCGTCGCCGAACTGGCCATGAAAGAGAACAAGGTTCTCCGCGGCGGCGCGGAGAGCTGAGCGCTACCGGCAGCGAACCGCCGTCAACCGAAGAGTGGCGCGATCACCTTGTCGAAGGTGCTCAATGCGGAGGCAATGGCCATGTGCATGTCGAGGTACTGGTACGTGCCGAGCCGACCACCGAACACGACGTCGCGCTCACCGCGGCCGAGCTCGCGATAGGCGAGGAGCCGCTGGCGGTCCTGTGCAGCATTGACGGGGTAGTACGGCTCGTCGCTGTGGTCGGCGAAGCGGCTGAATTCACGCATGATGACGGTCGCGTCGTCGGGATAATCTCGCTCGGGGTGGAAGTGACGGAACTCGTGAATCCGCGTGAAGGGAACATCCACGTCGGCGTAGTTCATCACGCTCGTTCCCTGGAAGTCGCCGACCGCCATCACCTCGGCCTCGAAGTCGAGTGTCCGCCACGACAGGTCGCCGTGCGCGAAGTCGAAGTAGCGGTCGACCGGTCCGGTGTAGACGATGGGCAGCTGTCCGACGGTCGCGGACTTGCTCCACGGTTGCGTCGTGTCGAAGAAATCCGCCTCAAGGGTGACCGAGATGTTCGGGTGGTCCACCATCCGCTCGAGCCAAGCGGTGTAACCGTCGGTGGGCAGGCCTTCGAAGGTGTCGGAAAAGTAGCGGTTGTCGTAGGAATAGCGGACTGGCAGCCGGCTGATGATGTCGGCACCGAGCTCGCGCGGGTCGGTCTGCCACTGCTTGGCGGTGTAGCCCTTGATGAACGCCTCGTAGAGCGGCTCGCCGATGAGCGCGATCGCCTTCTCCTCCAAGTTGCGCGGCTCCCCCTGCAGCCCTGAGGCATGGGCGGCGACCCACGCGCGGGCCTCATCGGGTGTGAACGCCGAGCGGTTGAACTGGTTGATGGTCCCGAGGTTGATCGGCATCGGGAACACCTCACCGCGGTGCGTCGTGTAGACGCGGTGCTGGTAGCCGGTGAACGACGTGAAACGGTTGGCGTACTCCCACACACGCGTGTTCGAGGTGTGGAACAGGTGCGCGCCGTAGCGGTGCACCTCGATGCCGGTCTGCGGTTCGATCTCGCTGTAAGCGTTGCCGCCGAGGTGGTCACGCCGGTCGATCACCTGCACGGTGAGCCCGAGCTCGCGGGCACACCGGTCGGCGACGGTCAACCCGAAGAATCCGGAACCGACCACGAGCAGATCGGTCATCCGGCGTCGCTCCCGGTCGCAGCAAGTGCTGGCACGTCGGCCGGGTCCGCCAGTCGCCTCGTGTCGTCGCGCCAGATCGACCGGCTGGCGCGGAAGCTGCACAGGAGCGGCTCGGCCGGATACTTCGAGCTGTGCGGCGTCACGATCGCGATCCGGTCTGGCACCTCGGTCACCCCGACACCCTAGCGTCAGGCAGAGACGTGACGTGATACTCGGTGGTCGGCCACGGTGGCACACACGCACAGATCGTCAACGCGCCGGCGGGTCAGCCGAGATAGCCTGGAGATTCCTCGACACCTGACTCGATCCGGCGGACGTCAGTGGTGACCATCGTCGCGATCAGGTCAGTGAATGAGGTCGAGGGTGACCAACCGAGCCATCCGGTCGCCATCGTCGTGTCGGCCAGGGCCCCGGGGGTGTCGGTGGCACGGACCAAGGTTGCATCCTGGGTGACGTGGCTCCATGGGTCGTCGAGCCCACCGGCCGCAGCAGCTGCCTCCACGAGCTCACGGACCGTACGCAGCACACCGGTGGCCACGACGACCACGCGCGGCTCGTCGGCCCGGACCATCCGCACCATCGCGTCCACCGTGTCTGCAGCGGCACCCCAGTCGCGGGAGACGTCGAGATTGCCGAGCACGAAGCGATCCGTACCACCGCAGACAATCGACGCCACCGCCCGCGAGATCTTGCGGGTCACGAACGACGTGGCACGGATCTGGCTTTCGTGGTTGAACAGGACCCCGACCGCGACGAACTGCCCGACGTTCCACGCCGCCATCGCGTGCTCGTGGACCTGCGCCTTGGACTCGGCGTACGGGCTGCGTGGGTCGAGTGGCGTCTTCTCGCTGCACCGACCGACGACGTCGGGCCCGAAGACCTCGGCACTCGACGCCAGGAAGACGCGGCTGGTCGGAACATGTGCACGACACGACTCGAGCAGTCGCTCGACCGCGCGGTCATTGACCTCGACGACCAGGTCAGGGTCGCGCCAGCTGCCGGGGACCGAGGTCATGCCAGCCAGATGGTAGACCTCGTCGGGCCGTACACGTCGCACCAGGTCGTCCATCGCCGCACCGTCACGCAGGTCCATCTCAACGACGTCGACCCCGTCCAGATACACGGCCAAGGGCGATGTCCAGCCCGGACGCACCGTGCCGACGACATGGCATCCCTCAGCCACCAGACGCCGCGCCACCAGGATCCCGTCCTGGCCGCCCACTCCGGTGACCAGCGCAGTCGTCACGACCCCGACAAGAGGGCGAGGTCGGCGTCGACCATCAAGCAGGCGAGCTGCTCGGCGCCTGTCGTGGCGGTCCAGCCGAGCAAGTCGCGCGCTTTGGCCGGATCGGCGACGAGTGCGTCGACCTCGGTCGGGCGCTCGTAGCCGGCGTCGTACCGGACGTGCTCCTCCCAGTCGAGGCCGGCGTGCGAGAACGCGGTGGCGCAGAACTCGCGCACGGTCGTACCGACGCCGGTGCCGAGCACGAGCGTCTGGGGCTCGTCATGCTGCAGCATCCGCCACATGCCCTCGACGTACTCCTTGGCGAAGCCCCAATCGCGTACGGCGTCGAGGTTGCCCAGGCGCAACTCCGACTCCAAACCGAGCTTGATCCTGGCCACACCCTGGGTGATCTTGCGCGTGACGAACGTTTCGCCGCGTCGCGGGGACTCGTGATTGAACAGGATTCCGGACACCGCGAACAGGTCGTAGGCCTCGCGGTAATTGATCGTGGCCCAGTGCGCGTACAGCTTGGCCGCACCGTAGGGCGAGCGGGGATAGAAGTCCGTGGATTCGTCCTGAGGCGGCGGAGTCGCGCCGAACATCTCCGACGTCGACGCCTGGTAGAAGCGGGCCAGCGGAGCCATGGAACGGATGGCCTCGAGCAGGCGAATCGTGCCGATACCGTCCGCCGAGGCCGTGTACTCCGGCATCTCAAACGAGACCTTGACGTGGCTCTGAGCGGCCAGGTTGTAGACCTCATCCGGCTTGATCTGGCCGATGAGGTTGACGAGGCTCACTCCATCCGTCATGTCGCCGTAGTGCAAGTGCATGTGGTCGGCCGCCTGGGGATGGGTGCTCCAGATCGGGTCGATCCGCCCCCGGTTGAAGGACGAAGACCGACGCACGAGGCCGTGGACCTCGTAGCCCTTCTCGAGCAGGAGCTCGGCAAGGTAACTACCGTCCTGTCCGGTGATTCCGGTGATGAATGCGCGCTTCATGGCTGCCCTTACATATCCGCTTCACGGTTGGAAATGCGAGCCCCATTGGCGACCCGGCTGCAGCATACTGAGGTCGATGCTCCTCCGGAACTTATCGCACCAGCGGTGACGCCTCGGCGCCTCGGGTGAAGGCTTGGCTCGCGTACATCAGCCACTGGCTCACGCCGGCGGCATCGCCGCGCGTGTAGGCATCCAGCGCGGAGCGGTAGCCGTCCGGTGTCGCCGCGTGGCCGGCCTCGGGCACGGTGACCGACGCCGGGTCGACGCCTCGCTCCACCAGCACGAGCCGCTCGACGGCCCGCGCGACCACGCCGGCGTGGGAGTCGAAGGCGCCGCAGGTGGCGATCTCGGCGTGGGCCAGGGCAGCCACCACCAGGGCCGGCGCCTCGGTGGGCGCGACCACCGCGTGGGACAGCTCGGTCAGCCGGGCGACGCCGGCCGGATCGACCGGGCGTCCGAGGTCGTCGTCGGGCACCGATCCCGCGGCGGCCAGCGCATGGATGCGCGCGATGGCCTGCAGCGGCGTCCGGCGCCACACCGGGACCAGCCCGAGCAGCTCCGTCGACAGGCGGACGGCCGCCTGTGCCGTCGCGTCGCCGCCACCGTCGGCCAGCAGCTCCACGTCGCCCACGCTGCCCTCCAGCGACGACGTGGCCACGGCGCCGAGCAGCAGCGAGCGGGCCGTGTCGTCAGGCGTCGTGCGTCGAAGACCCCGGTCGCGGAGCAACGAGTCGATGCCGTCCCTGGTCGCCGCGAACGCGGACGGAACGCCTTCCAGCGACGCCGCAGCGAGGAACGTGTCTAACACGCGCCCAACGTATCGGCGCTGCATACCGGCCACCCCGGCGCGGGCCGGTAGCCTTCAAGAGATGAGTCAGAGCGGAGTGCTGCGCGCCGGACCGGAAGCGTCCACGACCGGACGCACCGGCGCCGAGCGGACCGCCGCGTGGATGGTCGGAGACACGCTTTCGTGCGTCCTGCACCTCGGAGACAGCTCGATCGCCTACCTGCTCGCCGACCAGGGTCACGAGGTCGTCGTGGCCGGCGACGACGTCACCAGTGCCCGGCACCCCGACATCCAGTACGTGCGCACCCGCGGCGAGCGCCTTCCGTTCGCCCTCGAGTCGTTCGACGTCGTCATCGTGCCCGAGCTGCGCGACGCCCCCACGGCACTCGCGGAGTACGCCCGCGTGCTGCAGCCGGACGGACTGCTCTCCACCGTCACCCGCACGTACGACGACACCATCCCGTGGATGCGCAAGCTCCGCGAGATCATCGGCGACCGCGAGCCCCGGCACACGCCGGCCGACACGTTCACCGCGTCCGGACTGTTCGACGAGCCCGAGAAGGACGAGTTCGGCACCTGGGAGCAGCTCGACCTTCCCGGCCTGATGCGGTTCGCCGAGCAGACCAAGCACCCGTCCGTCGACGCCGAGGCCCTGACCCGCGTCCGCGACCTGTTCAACTCCTACGGCGGACACTCCGGCACCTTGCGGCTGCGCCACCAGACCCACTGCCTGCGGGCGCGCGTGCTCAAGGAAAACCTCATCCGCGAGGCCACGCCCCCAGACCCCACGCTCATCGAGCTCAGCTGAATCTGGGCACTACGCTCACGGCATGAACGGGGTCGTCACAGCCGTCGCAGCCGCGATCGTGCTGCTCGCCGGGGTGCTGGTCGCCCGCTGGTGGCTGCTGAAGCGGCGGCAGAGCCTTGGCTCGCCGACAGACCGGGCCACCTACACGACACTGCACGCGGCCTCGCTCACCGCACCCGCGCTGCGCGGAGGGCTGGACGCGGAGAGCGCCGCCCATTCGCTGCCCCACATCCGCACGCTCCTCGGCACCCCCACGGTCGCCATCACCGACACGTCCGGACCCCTGGCGTGGGACGGTCCCGGCGACCCCGACGACGTCGCCGGACTGATGTCGACAGCGCTGAAGAGCGGCACCACCCAGGCATCCGGGCAGACCATCGTCGCGCCGCTGTCGGTCGACGACGTGGTGGTGGGCAGCCTCGTCGTGGTGACTGACCAGGCGTCCGCCGGTCTCGCACGCGCTACCACGGAGGTGGCGCAGTGGATGTCGAGTCAGCTCGAGCTCGCCGAGCTGGCGGCGTCGCGAACCGCGTTGATGGAGGCCGAGCTGCGTGCGCTGCGGGCGCAGATCTCACCGCACTTCATCTACAACTCCCTCGGAGCCATCGCGTCGTTCGTGCGCACCGACCCCGAGCGAGCCCGGCTGCTGCTGCTCGAGTTCGCCGACTTCACCCGGTACTCGTTCCGCCAGCACGGTGAGTTCACGACGCTCGCCGAGGAGCTCCGCTCGATCGAGCGGTACCTGGTGCTCGAGAAGGCACGGTTCGGCGACCGCCTCCGCGTCGTCACGCGGGTGGCGCCGGAGGTGCTCAGCGTCAAGCTGCCGTTCCTGTCGGTGCAGCCCCTCGTCGAGAACGCCGTCCGCCACGGGCTCGAGGGCAAGTCCGGGGACGGCACCGTTACCGTGTTGGCGCTCGACGCCGGCAACGAGTGCGTCATCTCGATCGAGGACGACGGCATCGGCACCGATCCCGAGACCGTCCGGGCCGCCTTGAGCGGCCGCACGTCGAGCCCGTCCGTCGGCCTCGGCAACGTCGACGAGCGGATGCGCACGGTGTACGGCAACGAGCACGGCATCGTCGTGGAGACCGCTCCCGGCAAGGGCACCAAGGTGACCCTCCGGGTGCCGAAGTTCGCCCCAGGCGTCGAGCCCTAGGTCACTGCGCCGAGATTTGTGACGAAAGTCGCGACTCACCGCGGAAATCTGGCGAGTTTCGTCACGAATCGTGGAGTGTGGGAGGTGACGGAAGGAGTCGACCATGAGCGAATCGTTGGTCGACGATGGTCTCCACATGGTGTGCGAGACCTGTGAGACCGAGATCGACTTCCCCGACGAGATCGCGTCCGAGGTGGGCATCTGCCGTCAGTGCGGTATCGCCTTCTTGGTCGGACGGCTCGCCGAGGATTCGAGCGGCCGGAGTTCCGGCAGCGCGTCCGCCTGAGCCCAAGCCCCCATGACGCTGCCGCCGTAGAATCGTGTGGTGAAGTTCCTCAACGGTCTGCAGCCTGCGTACGACCTCACCTACAACGACGTCTTCATGGTGCCCGGGCGTTCCAGCGTCACGTCGCGCTTCGACGTCGACCTGTCGACGTCCGACGGCACCGGGGCCACCATCCCGATCGTCGTGGCCAACATGACGGCCGTGTCCGGGCGTCGCATGGCCGAGACCATCGCCCGGCGCGGCGGTATCGCGATCGTGCCGCAGGACATCCCGGCCGACGTGGTCGCCTCGACGGTGGCGCGGGTCAAGGCCGCCCACACCGTCTACGAGACACCGGTCACGGTGTCACCGTCGATGACCATCGGCGAGACGGTCAGCCTGCTCACGAAGCGAGCCCACGGAGCGGCGATCGTGGTCGACGACGGCAAGCCGGTCGGCATCGTCACCGAGCACGACGGCGCCGACGTCGACCGCTTCGCCCAGGTGCGCGAGGTCATGAGCCACGAGCTGTTCACCGTTGAGGCCGGGCTGGAGCCGCGCGAGTACTTCGACGCGATGTCCGGCTCGCATGTCGCCGTCGCGCCGGTGCTCGACGGTGGCGTGCTGGTCGGGGTCGTCACCCGCACCGGCGCCCTGCGCTCCACGATCTACACCCCGGCCGTCGACCCCGACGGACGGCTGGCCGTCGGCGCCGCCGTCGGCATCAACGGTGACGTGCGGGCCAAGGCCGAGGCCCTGCTGGCCACCGGCGCGGACGTCATCGTCGTCGACACCGCGCACGGCCACCAGGAGAAGATGCTCGAGGCCCTGCCGTTCGTCGTCGCCGCCCGCGACGCGCATGAGTCGAGCAGCGGCCGGCGCATCCCGGTCGTGGCCGGCAACGTCGTCACGGCCGACGGCACCCGCGACCTGATCGCCGCCGGTGCTGATGTCGTCAAGGTGGGCGTCGGGCCAGGCGCCATGTGCACCACCCGCATGATGACCGGCGTGGGCCGGCCGCAGTTCTCCGCTGTGCTCGAGTGCTCCGAGGCCGCCCGCGCCGAGGGCCGACAGATCTGGGCCGACGGCGGGGTGCGCTACCCGCGCGACGTCGCTCTCGCCCTGGCCGCCGGCGCCGGCAGCGTCATGGTCGGGTCGTGGTTCGCCGGCACCTACGAGAGCCCCGGCGACATCCACCACGGCACGGATGGCCGTCCATACAAGGAGTCGTTCGGCATGGCGTCGTCCCGCGCCGTGGCCAACCGCACGCGCGACGCGGCCGGATTCGAGCGGGCGCGGATGGCGCTGTTCGAGGAGGGCATCAGCACCTCGCGGATGTACCTCGACTCGTTCCGTCCGGGCGTCGAGGACCTCCTCGACGAGATCACCGCCGGCGTGCGGTCGAGCTTCACCTATGCGGGCGCCCGGACGCTCGCGGAGCTCGCCGAACGTGCGACGGTGGGCATCCAGAGCGCGGCCGGCTACGACGAGGGTCGTCCGCTTCACGCCAGCTGGTGACGAGGCGCCGCCGCGTCAGGGCGCGGCGAGCTGGCTCAAGGCCGCTGCAGTGCGTCGAACGGTCGTGTCCCAGGAGAAGGTCGCTGCCCAGTCTGCCGCTTTTCGCAGCTCCTCGTCGTCCTTGAGCATGGCCGCAACCACTGCGTCGGCCAGCTGGTCGGGCTCCCACCCAAGCATCACCGTGGCATGACCGCCGGCAACCTCGACCGAGCCTGGCTCTGGGCTGATGACGACCGGCTTGCCGAGGAGCATGCCCTCGACGATCGGGAGACCGAAACCTTCGAAGTCGGACGGAAAGACGATCAACGAGGCGGACGTGAGCACGCGCTTGAAGTCCTGGTCCTCGAGGAACGGCGCGAGCGTGACCCGACTTCTGAGGTCTTCGGCGTCGATGATCTCCGCCAGCCGGCTTCGAAGCCGGGCCGAGGCCCCGACCACGGTCAGGTCAGGGACTTCGTCGCCCCGCTGCAGGGCCTTCGACCAGGCGAACAGCACGAGCTCTGGGTTCTTGTTGGTGTGATGTCCGAACGCGATGGCCGGACCTCCGCGCGACGGGGTCGGCCAATCGAGGACGTGATCGCCGCCGAGATGTGTCACCGTTCCCGGCACCAGGCCCGTCGCGGGATGCCGTTGACGCAGATCGTCCAAGGTCCGCGCGGAGATGGTCAGGAAGCCGTCAGCGATTCGAAAGCTCCGCCCGTACGCGATCTTGCGGAGGAGTCGACGCCCGCGACCGAACTGCTCGGGACGAAGCTCATGACGCAGATCGAGGACGACCACCGCGAGCGGCACTCCGAGGCGACGCAGGGTGGTCGGCGGAGCTGTCGCGAGGACGGCATCGGGCCGGACCTCGCGGACCAACCGAAGCAGTTCACGAGTCTGAGCGAGCGGCCGGAAGAGCATGGAAGGTCGGGCCACAGCGATCTCGTGTCGCACGTGTCCGTGCGTCGGTAGCGTCGAACCCTTGGGGACCACGACGTGGAGCTCGTCATCAGGACGAATGTCGCGCCACCGACGAAGCAGGTGATCGACGTACGTCCGGTTGCCTCCGAACTCGGCGCAAGCCGCGTCGACGACGAGCTTCATCGATGTGGACACCGTTCGACTCTAGAGCGGTGCCGAGGCGCGGGTGCCGATCCTGGCCTCGATGCCGGCCACCACGATGCCGAGGCCGGTCGCGAACGTGTCAGCTCGAGCCAACGGTTCGTCGTCGATCGCCCCGACGCTGCTGGCCTGCAGGTTCATCTGCTCGTCGGTGACGTGGCCCAACACGAAGTGCAGGACCGTCGCGGCCGCAACGCGTGCGAATGGCCCGTCCCCGAGCATCTGTGTGAGGCGCTCCACCGGATCCGTTGTGCCGAGGCCGAACGCCTCGGAGGTCGCCACGAGCTCGGCACCGTCGCGGTAAGCGAGCATGGCGTCGCGTAGCTGGTGGGCATACGCCGTGACCTGCTCGGGCCACGGGCCGTCGGGGATCTCGCGCGCGCCGCGACGCAGCACCTCGTCGGCGACCGCCGCGAGCAGCGCCTGCTTGTTCGCGAAGTGCCAGTAGAGCGCGCTGGGCTGCACACCGAGATCGCCGGCGAGACGCCGCATCGAGAGGTCGGCCAGGCCGTGTCGGTCGAGGACCTCGAGCGCCTGCTCCACGATGTCGGTTCGGTGGTGACTCATCCCGCCTCCTGTCCACGGGCACTTTACCTGAACACCGTTCAGTCCGGCGGAACAGAGGTGGGCCATCAGTGCGACTCCTGACCAGCAACTGCGGCAGGATCAAGCCATGGACGGCCTCAATGCGCTCGTGGTCGACGACGAGCAACCAGTTCTCGACGAGCTGGTGTTCCTGCTCGGGCGCGACGAGCGAATCGCGTCGGTGCGTTCCGCGCGCTCGGGCACCGAGGCACTGCGGGTGCTGGAGTCCGGCGACGTCGACCTGGTGTTCCTCGACGTCGTGATGCCCGGCCTGTCCGGGATCGAGCTCGGGCGGGTGCTCACCCGCTTCCGCACACCACCGCGCATCGTGATCGTCACCGCCCACGAGGCGCACGCCGTCGACGCGTTCGAGATCGGTGTCGTCGACTACCTGCTCAAGCCCATCCGCGAAGACCGGCTGCGTGAGAGCGTCCGGCGAGCGGGCGCCGAGGCCGAGGCCGAGCACAGCGTCGCCGACGAGTCGATCGCCATCGAGCTCGGCGGAGTGACGCGGTTCATCCAGCGCTCGGCGGTCGCGTACGCCGAGGCCCAGGGCGACTACGTGCGCCTGCACACCGTCGACGGTGCCGGGCACCTCATCCGCACTCCCCTCGGCACCCTGGCCGAGCAGTGGGGGGACGCCGGGTTCACGCGCATCCATCGCAGCCTTCTGGTCAACCTCGCGCACGTGCGCGAGCTGAGGATGCAGTCCGGACGGTGCAGCGTCGTCGTCCCGGCCGGCGACGACGCGGTGGAGCTCTCGGTCGCGCGGCGCCACACGAAGGAGCTCCGTCAGCTCATCCACGAGCGGGCCTGATGAGCGGCGTCGAGAACGATCCTGACCCGACGACCGGTCGGGTGCGCATCACGAGCCCGTTCACCACGGCCTCCCCGCACATCCGGCGCACCGTCCAGCAGGAGATCGACGAGTCCACCGGCATCGGCGAGGTCTACGTCCGGTCGCTGGTCCGGTCGCAGCTGCGGGCCGCGCTCATGGTGATCACCACGCTCATGCTCACGCTCGGGTCCCTCCCCATCGTGTTCTGGCTGCTCGACGACCTCACCGAGCTGGACGTCAAGGGCGTCCCGCTGCCCTGGATCGTCCTGGCCGTCGCCGTCTACCCGGGTCTGTTCCTGCTCGGCTGGTTGTACGTACGCCAGGCCGACAAGTCCGAGCGCGACTTCGCCGCCCTCGTCTCCCCCCTCGACTTCTCCACCGAGCGGCGGCAGCCGTGAACGCCACGTACGGTGTCGTCGCCATCACGTTGGTGGCGATCGCGACCATCGGCATCGGCGCGTTCGGTCTGCGCATCAGTCGCACCACGAGCGACTTCTACGTGGCGTCGCGGTCGGTGAGCCCGGCGCTGAACAGCTCCGCGATCGGCGGCGAGTACCTCTCTGCGGCGTCGTTCCTCGGCGTCGCCGGCCTGGTGCTGGCGACGGGCGCGGAGGCGCTCTGGTTCCCGATCGGCTGGACGACGGGCTACCTGCTCCTGCTGGTCCTGGTGGCCGCGCCGCTACGGCGTTCCGGTGCTTACACGATCCCGGACTTCGCCCAGGTGCGGCTGCAGTCCGGCGCCGTACGCACCGTCGCCAGCCTGCTCGTGGTCGCGGTGGGCTGGCTGTACCTCATGCCACAGTTCCAGGGCGCCGGGCTCACGATGCGCACGGTCACCGGGGCGCCCGGCTGGGTCGGCACCGTGCTGGTCGCGGTCATCGTCATGGTCAACGTGGTGTCCGGCGGCATGCGCAGCATCACCTTCGTGCAGGCGTTCCAGTACTGGCTCAAGCTCACCGCACTGCTGGTCCCGGTGTTCTTCCTGCTGAACGCCTGGACGTTGGACGGCAGCCCGTCGCCCGTCGTGCCGTCCGACTGGATTCTGCCGTTCAGTGATCCCGACGGCGAGACCATGTACCGCATCTACTCCGTGATGGTCGCGACGTTCCTCGGCACCATGGGACTGCCCCACGTGGTGGTGCGTTTCTACACCAACCCGGACGGCCGCGCCGCGCGACGCACCACCCTCATCGTGCTCGCCCTGCTCGGCGCGTTCTACCTGCTGCCCACGATCTACGGCGTCCTCGGACGCATCTATGCCAGCGACCTCATCGCCGAGGGCCGGGCGGACGCAGTCGTCCTCGAGCTTCCCGCCCGAATGCTCGGCGGCAACGCGGGCGAGCTGTTGTCGGCACTCCTGACGGCCGGCGCGTTCGCCGCGTTCCTTTCCACCTCGTCGGGCCTGACGATGTCGATCGCCGGCGTGGTCGGGCAGGCGCTCAGCCGGCGGGGCGTGATGTCGAACATCGTCGGCCTGCAGGTGGCGGCGGTGGGCGGTGTGCTGGTGCCACTCGTCCTCGCGCTGTCGGCCGACCGTATCCCGGTGGCCAGCTCGGTGACGTTCGCGTTCGCCCTCGCCGCTTCAACGTTCTGTCCCCTGCTGGTGCTCGGCATCTGGTGGCGAGGGCTCACCGCAACCGGCGCCATCGCGGGCCTCATCGGCGGCGGCCTGTGCGCAGGAGTCGCGCCGATCATCACGATCTCGGTCCACCCCGAGGGCTGGTTCGGAGTCCTGGCCGCCCTACCCGCTGCCTGGTCGGTCCCGCTGGGGTTCGCCCTGATGATCGGGGTCTCGCTCGCCACACGTCACAAGATCCCGGGCGACGTCTCCCGCACGATGGTGCGCTTGCACGCACCGGAGGGGGTCGACCTCGCCCGCTGAAACCCGTTCTCCGAGATTTGGCCGCAGATCAACCCCTTTCTCGACGATCAATCGAGGATTCGGTTAGATGCCGGCCAAATCTCGGGGGCCCGGTGGTCCGATGGTTCCGTGCTCGACGCATCGTGCGGACCAGCCGCGCGGGACGACCTGGACCACCATCCGGCGACGGCACTCGGTGCAGAACCGCGGGGGCTCCATCCGCAGGCGCTCGTCGCACCGGCCGTGATCGCCCTCCACACGGTCGCGGCCGCAGTGCCCGCAGTAGTTCACAACGTCTTCGACAGCTCTCGGATCGGCATGCCCAGCTCGGTGAGCAGGGCGAGGTCCTCGTCGGCCTCGCGGCCGAGGGTGGTCAGGTAGTTGCCGACGATGACGGCATTGATGCCACCCAGCAAGCCATCGCGGGTGCCGAGGTCGCCGAGGGTCAGCTCACGGCCGCCGGCGTAGCGCAGGATCGTGCGCGGCATGGCCAGCCGGAACGCACCGATGGCGCGCAGGGCGTCCGACGAGCTCATGACCTCCTGGTCGCCGAACGGTGTGCCCGGTCGGGGGTTGAGGAAGTTGAGGGGCACCTCGTGCGGGTCGAGCTCGGCCAGCTCGGCGGCCAGCTCGGCGCGCTGCTCGAGCGTCTCACCCATGCCGATGAGTCCGCCGCAGCACAGCTCCATACCGGCGTCGCGCACCATCTGGCAGGTGTCCCACCGCTCCTCGTAAGAGTGGGTCGTGACGACCTGTGGGAAGTATGAACGCGCGGACTCGAGGTTGTGGTTGTAGCGGTGCACGCCCATGTCGACGAACTCGTCGACCTGCTCCTGGGTGAGCATGCCGAGCGAGCAGGCGATGTTGATGTCGACCTCGGCCTGGATGGCCTGGATCCCGGCCCGCACCTGGTCCATGAGGCGCTGGTCGGGCCCGCGGACGGCCGCGACGATGCAGAACTCGCTGGCGCCGGTCTCGGCGGTCTGCTTCGCGGCCTCGACGAGCTCGGGGATGTTCAGCCACACCGACCGCACCGGCGACTGGAACTGGCCGGACTGACTGCAGAAGTGGCAGTCCTCGGGACATCCTCCGGTCTTGAGGGACACGATGCCCTCGACCTCGACCTCGGGCCCGCACCAGGTCATCCGGACCTCGTGGGCCAGCTCGAGGAGCGCAGGGATGTCCTCGTCCGGCAGCCGCAGCACCTCCACCAGCTGGTCACGGTCCAGGCCCTGACCGTTCTCGAGCACCTGGGTGCGCGCGGAATGCAGGATGCCAGGGGTTTCGGACGCAGTCATGAGGCCTCTTCTTCTTTGACTCCGGAACGGCTGCGATCATAACCTGAACACTGTTCAAGTGACAGGGGAGCCCGTGAGTCGCATCGCCGAGATCGACGCCCAGCACGTGTGGCACCCTTACGCGCCGATGGACGACCCCCATCCCCCGCACATCGTCGAGTCCGCCTCGGGTGCGGTCCTGCGTCTGGCCGACGGACGCGAGCTGCTCGACGGCATGTCGTCCTGGTGGGCGGCCGTGCACGGCTACCGGCACCCTCGCCTCGACGACGCGCTGCGCACGCAGATGGAGTCGATGGCCCACGTGATGTTCGGCGGGCTCACGCACGAACCGGGCGTCGAGCTGGTCCGGCGGCTGGTCGAGGTGACGCCGACGGGGCTCGATCACGTCTTCCTCTCCGACTCAGGCTCCGTGTCGGTCGAGGTGGCTCTCAAGATGGCGCTGCAGTACCAGCGGGGCCGGGGCCAGTCGCACCGCACCCGGATGCTCACCATCCGCGGCGGCTACCACGGCGACACGTTCGGCGCGATGAGCGTCAGCGACCCCGTCGGCGGGATGCACGAGATGTTCTCCGACGCCTTGCCGTCGACGACCTTCCTGCCTCGACCTCCTGCCGGTCTCGAGGCCGACATCGGTGACTGGATCGCCGAGGCTCAGGCGATCGTCGAGGAGCTTGCCGACGACATCGCCGCGGTCATCGTCGAGCCGGTGCTGCAGGGCGCCGGCGGCATGCACATCTATCCACCGGCCGTCGTTCGCTGGCTGCGCGATCAGGCCGATGCCCACGGCTGGCTCCTGATCCTCGACGAGATCGCCACCGGGTTCGGCCGTACCGGCACGTTCTTCGCCGCCGAACGTGCAGGCGTCGTGCCCGACGTGATGTGCGTCGGCAAGGCGTTGTCGGGTGGCTACCTGACCCTCGGCGCCACCTTGTGCACGGCGGACGTCGTCGACGGTGTCCAGTCCAGCGAGGCCGGCGCGCTGATGCACGGACCCACGTTCATGGCCAACCCGCTGGCCTGCGCCGTCGCGGGCGCGAGCCTCGACCTGCTCGGCGAGATGGACGTCGAGGGCACGGTGGCTCGCATCAACACCGGTCTCTCCACCGGCCTGAAGCCGGCGCGCGATCTCGACCACGTGGTCGACGTCCGCACCCTCGGCGCGGTCGGCGTCGTGCAGCTCGACCGGCCTGTCGACGTGCCCACCGCCTCCAAGGCCGCCGCCGACCTCGGCGTCTGGATCCGGCCGTTCCGCGACCTCGTGTACGTCATGCCCCCCTACATCAGCACCGACGCTGACGTGGCGCGCATGGCCGACGCCGTCGTGGCCGGAGCGTCGGCATGTCGATGACCTTCGATTCCTGGCTCGCCCGGGAGGCCCAACGCCGGCGCGACGCCGGGTTGGAACGCACGCTCGTACCGCGCGGGCCGGACGACGCCACCATCGATCTCGCCGGCAACGACTACCTCGGCCTCACCCACCATCCGCGCGTCGTGGCCGCTGCCGCGGACGCCCTGGAGCGATGGGGAGCCGGCGCCGGCGCATCACGGCTGGTCACCGGCACACTAGGGATCCATGAGGAGCTCGAGGAATCGCTCGCGGCCTGGATCGGCACACCGGCCGCGCTGGTCCACTCCACCGGCTACCACGCCAACCTGGCGGCCGTCACCGCCCTGACCGACGCCGACACGCTCGTGGTCTCCGACGCACACGTCCACGCCTCCCTCGTCGACGCCTGCCGGCTCTCCCGAGCCCGGGTGGTCGTGACGCCGCACGCCGACGTCGCGGCCGTCGACCACGCCTTGCGCGAACGGCCTGAACCTCGCGCGCTCGTGCTGACCGAGTCCATTTTCTCCGTGCTGGGCGACGCCGCGCCGTTGGCCGACCTCGCCGACACCTGCGCGCGCCACGATGCCGTGCTGCTGGTCGACGAGGCCCATGGTCTCGGCGTCGCCGGCCGGGCCGGACGTGGGATGGTGCACGCCGCCGGCCTGGCATCGCGCTCCGACGTCGTCGTCACCGTCACGCTGTCCAAGGCCCTCGGGAGCCAGGGCGGGGCCGTGCTGGGATCGCCGGCCGTCATCGACCACCTCGTGAATCGGGCTCGGCCGTTCATCTACGACACCGGCCTGGCTCCAGCCTCTGCAGCGGCCGCTCGTGAAGCCTTGTCCGTGGTCGCCGACGAGCCCGAGCGGGTCGAGAGGGTGAACCACATCGCAAACCGGTTGGCCGAAGCGGTCGGGGCCCCGGCACCGGCCGGTGCCGTGCTGTCGGTGCCCGTCGCCGGCCCGGACGAGGCACTCGCGGCCCAGGCCGCGTGCGCAGCCGACGGGCTGCGGGTCGGGTGCTTCCGGCCTCCGTCCGTGCCGGACGGCATCAGCCGCTTGCGCATCACGGCCTCGGCCCATCTCGACGACCACGCTGTCAACCACGCCTGCGGCGTCCTGCGCGGCGTCACCCAGCCCGTTCCGGCGTGACCCGATACATCGCCGTCACCGGCACCGACACCGGCGTCGGCAAGACGATCGTGACCGCGGCGCTCGCCGCCGCCCTCGACGCGGACGGCCATGACGTCATCGCCGTCAAACCGGTACAGACGGGCCTCAGACCGGGCGAGCCGGGTGACGCCGACGACGTCGAGCGACTCAGCGGCGTCGAGGTCCGGGAGCTGGCCCGGCTCGAACCGGCGCTCGCGCCGGAGACGGCCGCCCTCCTGGATGATGTCGACCTGCCGACCGTCGACGATCACGTGGAGCGCATCAAGGCCCTCGGCCACGACGTCGTGATCATCGAGGGTGCCGGCGGCGTTCTGGTGCGCCTCGACCTCGACGGCGGCACGATCATCGACCTCGCCGGCCGTCTCGGCGCCGAGGTCGTCGTCGTGACTCGCGAGACCCTCGGCACGCTCAACCACACGACACTCACGGTCGACCGGCTCCGTGACGCAGGCATCGACCCGGTCCTCGTCATCGGATCCACCGAGCCCGACCCGTCGCTCGAGGCCCTCAGCAACCACGCCGACCTCCCCCGGCTCACCGGATGCCTCGTGATCGGCAGCGTCCCCGCCGGTGCTGCCCAGCTGTCACCCGGCGACTTTCGGCGCAACTCCGTGGAGTGGTTCGCCGGGTTTCCGTCCGGCCCGCGGCGATAGCATCGGACGATGCCGATCAGCGACGTCCGGACGTGGGCGAGGTCGCGCGCACGGCGGCTACCCGGTGTGGCGTGGCGCGACGCGAAGATCCGGAGGCTCACTGCATCGCTCGCCCGCGCCGAGAAGGAACTGGCTGATCTGCGCTCCGGCAAGGACGACACGCCGTCATTCGCCAACTACGTCTACGCCCAACGGCGTATCAACGCCCTCCTGGGCGGACGGAACAACCCGGCCCCGCGCACCCAGATTGCTCGGAAGCTCAACTCGTACTCGTTCGCGCAGTCGCACGGGGTCCGAATCCCGGAGCTGATCGGGCTCTGGGGCGCGCCGGAGGACATCCCCTGGAACGACCTACCGGACCACATCGTGCTCAAGAGCCACACCGGCGCGTCGAGCCGCGGCGTCTTTCCGTTGCGGCGTATCGACGGTCGCTGGTTCGTGGTCACCCACGACGAGCCCATCGAGCCGGCCGAGATCGTGGCCAGACTCAGGAGTCTCCTCCGGGACGGCCGCATCGGCCGTCCCATTTTCGGCCAGCAGCTCATCGGCGCGGGGCGCGACAACGTCTTGCCGACCGAGGTGCGCGTCTACAGCTTCTACGGCGAGATCGGCATGGTGAACGTCCGGCGGCCCACGAGCCACGGGAACCGAGCCGCCACGCGGACCCGCCGATTCCTCGAGGACGGGTCTCCCGGACCGCGCCATCCCCGTCACGACGACGACATCAGCCTGCCGGACATCTTCGAGACGGCCGTCGAGATCGGTCGACGCCTCTCGACCAAGGTCGCGCGGCCCTTCCTCCGCATCGACCTTCTCGACGACGACGGCGACGTGGTCTTCGGCGAGCTCACGCCTCGTCCGGGCGGGCCTCACTACTTCGGCCCCGAGCACGACCAACGCCTGGGCGAGCTCTGGGAACGAGCACAAGCTCGCCTCCTCAACGACGTGCTCGACGGATCGGACTACTCCCTCAAGTTCGGACCGGGCCCACGCGAGCTGGCCATCGGAGACCGTCAGTACCTGCCCGACGAGGGCTGGCTCGCGCCGTGACGGTCGATGTCGGTCGGTCCGCGTCCGAGCAGTACGGCCGGATCATCGACGACTTCGCGGTCATCACCAGCGACTACCCCGCCGAGCACGACTTCGGCTGCGCGGCCTTCGCCACCCGATCACTGCTGGGGCGCCGGCCGGACGACGCCTTCCGCAACGACCGGATGGATCGATGGCTGGCCGTGCTCGACGATCAGAAGCCCCACTCGGTCTTTCGCCCCCGTCAAGGTCTACTCGGCCAGAACGCCCGTCGGTTCGCGTCCACGTCGTCCCTCCTGCTGCACGAGGGCTACCTGCACGAGCCACTCGACGAATGCGCTGTGGAGATCGAGGCGTTGCGGGAGGAGCTGGGCGGACGGTTCTGGGCTGTCTCGGTCGATCTGTGGTCAGCGTGGGGAAGCAAGACCCTGTTCCGGCCCCGCTGCCGACAGATCCTCGGCGAGGACTCCGTCCCGCCCGGGGTCGAGGGCGTCGTGACCGAAGTCGGCGAGATCCTCGCCCTCCTGAAGCTCTTCGACGCCGAGCGGTCCGGTCCAGCCGTGGTCAAGCTGCCCGGTTCCGGTGGCTATGCCAACGTCATCCTCGAGCCGGGCCGCAAGGACGCCGAGGTGGCCATCCAGTCGCTGTGGGCCGACCACGTGCACCACACACGACCGGTGGATGTCGTGATCGAGTCCTGGCTGCCCTGGGACAGCACGCACTCGGTGTCCTACCTGTTGAGTCCGGACCGGTCGCCGGCGGTGCTGGCCACCACCGACCAGCTCGTGGACCAGGACGGCGTCTTCGTCGGTTCGCGCAGTGAGCTGAGCCTGGACGCCGACGACGCGGCCGGCGTCTTGGCCTACGTCGAGCGCCTGGTCGAGGCGATGGACATGGACGGATACGTGGGTGTTGCGGCCATCGACGTGATCATCGGCTCGGTCGGAGCCTGGGGAGGGGCCGGGCTCGCACTGCCGAGCGGCCGTCGGCTGATCGTCATCGAGTGCAACCCACGGTTCAACTACCACAACAAGATCGGCCTGATCGTGGAGCGGTTCGCGCGCACGTGGGGCATTCCCTCGCACCACCTGCGGTGGACCGCCCTGAACGTCGAGGCCGGCGAGCATCGCACGATCGAGGCGCTGCTGGCGTCGCGCCCGCGAGATGCCGAGATCGCCGTACCGCCGCCGCCGGATCGGGATCGGCCGTCTCGCCGGCTGTTCGCGCACCGCACCGAGAAGGCCCTCGAGCTGACCATCTCGCTCCGCCAGACCTGATCACCCAGTCCCGGACGCGGTCACCGTTCGTCGCGTGAGAACGACCGTTCGTCGTGGCGCGGTCGCCGCACGGCGATGTTCTGCCGAGCCCCACCGCAGCACCCCTCCTGTGAGGTGGCACACACTCCCGGCCGCTCTTACGGTCGAGCCAACGGCACCCTGCCGTCCTGCCACCGAAAGAGGTGACCCCCTGTGGTCGAGAGAGTCTCGCCCGAGGCGCACGAGGAGTATCAGCGCATCAACGCCACCGATGACTTCGCTGACCTCAAGCGCTCCTATCTGCGCTTCGTCGTCCCCCTGACCATCGCCTTCATGGCGTGGTACCTGCTCTACGTCTTCGCCTCCAACTGGGCGCCCGACTTCATGGCCACCAAGGTCGTCGGCAACATCAACATCGCGCTCGTGTTCGGCTTGCTGCAGTTCGTCACCACCTTCGGCATCGCCATCTGGTACGCGCGCTTCGCCGCCCGCCGGATGGACCCACTGGCGGACCGTCTGCGTGACCAGTACGAGAGGGAGATCGAACGATGAACATCCCCTTCGTCGACGCCATAGGCGAGCAGGACACCCAGAATCTCACCGGCGGCCTGTTCCTCGCCGTCGTCGTGCTCACGATCGCCATCACCTTCTGGGCCAGCCGCCAGACCAAGACGGCCTCCGACTACTACGCCGGCGGACGAAGCTTCAGCGGCGCCCAGAACGGCCTGGCCGTCGCGGGCGACTACATGTCGGCCGCCTCATTCCTCGGCATCTCCGGCGCGATCGCGCTGTCCGGCTACGACGGATTCCTGTACTCCATCGGATTCCTGGTGGCATGGCTCGTGGCGCTGCTGCTCGTCGCGGAGCTGCTCCGCAACTCGGGACGATTCACGATGGCCGACCAGCTCGCCTTCCGGATGCGGCAGGTCCCCGTCCGCACGGCCGCAGCAACCTCGACCGTCGTCGTGTCGATCTTCTACCTGCTCGCCCAGATGGTCGGTGCAGGCGCACTCGTCGCCCTGTTGCTCGGTGTGAGCAGCGAGACCGCGAAGAACCTCACCATCGCCGCCGTCGGCGCACTGATGATCTTCTACGTGGTGGTCGGCGGCATGAAAGGCACGACCTGGGTGCAGATCGTCAAGGCCGTCCTGCTGATGACCGGCACGGTCCTCATCACGGTGCTCGTGCTCGCGAAGTTCAACTTCAACCTGTCCGACCTGCTCGGCACGGCTGCCGACAACAGCGGCCAGGGTTCGGCGTTCCTCGAGCCCGGTCTGAAGTACGGCGTCAGCCTGACGAGCAAGATCGACTTCGTCTCGCTCGGCCTCGCGCTGGTGCTCGGCACGGCCGGTCTGCCGCACATTCTGATCCGCTTCTACACGGTTCCGACCGCACGCCAGGCCCGCAAGTCGGTGCTCTGGGCGATCGGTCTCATCGGCAGCTTCTACCTGATGACCCTGGTCCTCGGCTTCGGTGCCGCGGCGCTGGTCACCGGTGACGAGAAGACGGAGATCGCCGACTCCGGCGGCAACTTGGCTTCACCGTTGCTGGCCGAAGCCGTCGGTGGCGGTCCGGGCTCGGTCGGGGGCGCTGTGCTCCTGGCACTGATCTCGGCTGTCGCCTTCGCGACGATCCTTGCGGTCGTCGCCGGATTGACGCTGACCTCGGCGTCCTCGGTGGCGCACGACCTGTACGCCAACGTCTGGAAGAAGGGCGAGGTCACGGAGAAGCAGGAGGTGCGGGTCGCCCGCATCGCGGCGTTCGCGATCGGCGGCGTGGCGATCCTGCTGTCCATCCCGGCGCAGAAGCTGAACATCGCGTTCCTCGTGGCCCTGGCCTTCGCGGTCGCGGCCTCGGCGAACCTGCCGGCCCTGCTCTACAACCTGTTCTGGAGGCGGTTCAGCACCCGCGGTGCGGTGTGGAGCATCTACGGCGGCCTGATCACCTGCGTCGTCCTGGTGTTCTTCTCGCCGGTCGTGTCCGGCTCGGAGACGGCGTTGTTCACGAACCACGACTTCCACTGGTTCCCGCTGAGCAACCCGGGCATCATCTCCATCCCCGCCGGCTTCTTCCTCGGCTGGCTGGGCACGGTCACCACCAAGGATCGTGACTCCGAGGAGCGCTACGTCGAGCTCGACGTCCGCTCGATGACGGGAGCCGGTTCCGAGAAGTAGGCCGACCATCCGACGACCGTCCCGGGCTGGCCACAGGGCACGCCCGGGACGGTGTCGTCAGCACCAGATGACCGAACACCACGACTGAGCAACAATGCAGGAAAGACCCGAGGAGACACTGTGAGCAGCGAAGCGATCAGCAACCTGTCCCGCGAGGACCGCCACTTCGACCCACCGGCCGACCTGGCCGAGAACGCGAACCTGAAGGCGGACTCGTACGAGGAGGCCGCTGCCGACCGGCTCGGCTTCTGGGCCAAGCAGGCCGAGCGCATCAGCTGGGCCAAGCCGTTCGACGAGGTCCTCGACTGGAGCAACGCCCCGTTCGCCCGGTGGTACGTCGGGGGACGACTCAACGCTGCCTACAACTGCGTCGACCGGCACGTCGAGGAGGGCAACGGCGACCGGGTGGCGTTCCACTTCGTCGGCGAGCCCGAGGACGACACCCGCGACATCACCTACAGCGAGCTGAAGGACGAGGTCTGCAAGGCGGCGAATGCCATCGAGGAGCTCGGTGTCGAGGCAGGTGACCGGGTCGCCATCTACATGCCGATGATCCCCGAGACGATCATCGCGATGCTCGCCTGCGCACGACTCGGAGCGCCCCACACGGTCGTCTTCGGCGGCTTCTCCGCCGATGCCCTGGCCACCCGCGTCCTCGACTGCGGAGCCAAGCTGATCATCACCGCCGACGGCGGATACCGCCGAGGCTCCCCGTCCGCGCTCAAGCCGGCCGTCGACGAAGCCGTCGCCAAGGTCGAGGCAGAAGAGTCGGGCCTCGTCGAGAACGTGCTGGTCGTGCGTCGCACGGGTCAGGACGTCCCCTTCAACGACAGCATCGACATCTGGTGGCACGACGTCGTCGACGAGTCGTCCGCCGACCACACGCCCGAGGACTTCGACAGCGAGCACCCGCTCTACGTCATGTACACGTCGGGCACCACCGGCAAGCCCAAAGGCATCCTCCACACCACCGGGGGCTACCTGGTGCAGAGCGCCTACACGTTCTGGGGTGTGTTCGACCACAAGCCCGACGACGTCTTCTGGTGCACGGCCGACGTCGGCTGGGTCACCGGCCACTCGTACATCGTCTACGGCCCGCTCGCCTGTGGCGTGACGCAGGTGCTCTACGAAGGAACGCCCGACACCCCGCACAAGGGACGCTGGTGGGAGATCATCCAGGACAAGGGCGTCACGAAGTTCTACACCGCTCCGACCGCGATCCGCACGTGCATGAAGTGGGGTGAGGAGATCCCGGCGAAGTTCGACCTCTCGAACCTGCGCATCCTCGGCACCGTCGGTGAGTCGATCAACCCCGAGGCGTACATCTGGTACCGCGAGAACATCGGCGGCGGCCGCACGCCGATCGTCGACACCTGGTGGCAGACCGAGACCGGTGCGCACATGATCAGCCCGCTGCCGGGCGTCACGTCCGGCAAGCCGGGCTCGGCCATGACCCCGATCCCCGGCATCAGCGCCGACGTCGTCGACGACGAGGGCAAGCCGGTCCCCAACGGCTCGGGCGGCTACCTGGTGCTCACCGAGCCCTGGCCGTCGATGCTGCGCACCATCTGGGGCGACGACGAGAGGTACAAGGAGACGTACTGGTCGCGCTGGGAGGGCGTCTACTTCGCCGGCGACGGCGCCAAGAAGGACGACGACGGTGACATCTGGCTGCTCGGCCGCGTCGACGACGTCATGAACGTCTCGGGTCACCGGCTCTCCACCACCGAGATCGAGTCCGCGCTCGTCTCGCACCCCAAGGTCGCGGAGGCCGCGGTGGTCGGCGCGACGGACGAGACGAAGGGCCAGGCACCCGTGGCGTTCGTCATCCTGCGCGAGTCGGCGCTGGTCGACGGTCAGGAGGCGGACGACGCCGTGCTCAGCGAGCTGCGCGACCACGTGGGCACGCAGATCGGCGCGATCGCGAAGCCACGTTCCATCATGGTCGTCACCGAGCTGCCCAAGACGCGCTCGGGCAAGATCATGCGCCGCTTGCTCCGCGACGTGGCCGAGAACCGCGAGGTCGGCGACTCCACGACCCTCGCCGACTCGACCGTCATGGACCAGATCAGCAAGGGCATGCAGAACGCCAAGGACGAGGACTGACTAGGGTCGTCCCATGAGCACCACTGACGACCCACGGACCGACGACCCCACGATCGGACGCTTGGTCGCCGACGCCAGTCGCGACATCTCGGCCCTCGTGCAGTCGGAGATCGCGCTGGCCAAGAACGAGATCAAGTTCAGCGCCAAGGCGGGCGGCATCGGCGCCGGGATGTTCGTGGTCGCCGGGTTCTTCGGACTGCTCATCACGGTGATGCTGTCGATCGCCGGCGCGTACTTCCTGGTGATGGCGGGGCTGCACCCGGCCTGGGCGTTCCTGATCGTGGCCGGTGCCTACCTGCTCCTGGCGGTGCTGCTGATCCTGATCGGCGTCGTGATGATCAAGAAGGTCAAGGCACCGACGAAGACGATCGCCACCGCCAAGGAGATCCCGTCGGCGCTCAAGGGCGACACCACGCCCCACGCCATCCAGAACTAGCGGCGCGGGATCGCGCGGCCCAGCCCCGCGATGACCAGCACGACCGCGCCGATGACCGCGATCCAGAGCAGCCACTCGTTGAGCGAGTCGGAGGCCCGGTCGACCAGCAGGTCGCGCATCTCGCGGGCGAACGGCGTGCGCGCCGGCGTGCGGTCGAGCACTTCCGGCAGCGCCAGACCCGTGCCGAGCAGCAGCACGCCTGCGCTGATGACCGCGCCCGCTCCCAGGCCCACCACGGCGTTGATGCGACGCCGCGCGAGCACCAGGCACAACAGGGAGGCCAGGGCGACGACCAGGAGGCCGAGGCGCGAGCGGTCCGGGGTCTTGTCGACCTGCTCGATCACTTCGCGATCGGGTGCGTCGTAGACGGGCACCAGCAGCGTGTCGGGGACCGACAGCCGGACCGGCAGATCACCGGTCACCTGTTTCGCGACGAACGTCGCGATCGGACCGATGTCGACGGTCAGGCGGTCGGTGTCGGCGTCCGGGCCGAAGGTGAGCTGGTGCGTGCGGCGTTGCGACTCCTCCCAGGCCTCCATGAACCCCGGTTGCTTCGCCGTCTGGATGGCCACCGAGCGCAACGCCCGCTCGAGCACCGGCTTCACGCTGGCCGGCAGTCCGCCCTGGGACGCGACGTCGTCGACGACCGTGGCGACGATCGCGTCGCGGAGCTGGGTGTCGGAGACGAACGGACGGGTGAACTCGACGTAGCCGTCTTCGTCGGCGACATGCGTGGCCACCCACAACGTCGGCACGGTGACCACCGCCGCCACCACGGCGACGACCCAGCAGAGGAACGAAGAACCGGACCGGATCATCCGGGGTCCCCGGGAAAGCGCGAGCCGCCGATGAGGGCAACGGCAGCGAGCGGCATGTCTGGCGAGCGGTTTTCTGGGGTGGTCATGCACAACCTCCTGTGTCGACCTGGGAGGTGGCCGTCGAGCCGCGCTCGGCCGCGTTGGCGACCTGGGAGGCGGTGAGGGCGTAGCCGGTCGAGCTGTCGGTCACGGACGCGGCGAAGATGACGCCCAGTACATCGCCCTCGCTCGAGACCAACGGTCCGCCGGAGTTGCCCGAGCGCACCAGCCCGCGCACGGAATACGTCTTGCGCATGTGTTCTCCCTGGTCGTAGATGTCGGGACTGCGCAGCGTGAGCTCGCCACGAATGCGAGCCGCGCGCGCGTCGAACGGTCCGTTCTGCGGATAGCCGAGGATGGCCGCGTCGTCACCGGCCTTGCCGGTGTTGTCGAAGTCCAACGACGGGAGCCCGAGGTCACCGGTGGCGAGCACGGCGACATCGAGGCGTGGGTTGAACAGCACGACGTTCGCGCGGGTGCGGCGGCCGTTGACGTCGATGAACGGCCGGTCGACACCGGCGACCACGTGCGCGTTGGTCATGACCCGGCCGGACGCGTACACGAAGCCCGATCCCTCGACCCCCCGGTCGCACGACGCGACACCGATGACCTTGACGACGCTCTCCGATGCCTGGCGCACGCCCGGCAGCGCCAACGTGGCGTCGTCGGGCGGGTCGACGGCAGTGATGCGCTCGTCCTCGAACGGGTCGATGTAGCGCGGGAAGAGGTTGGCGTCGAGCGTCTTGTTGAAGGCGCGCAGCGTCTCCGCGGCCTGGGACGGCATGACGTCGTCGACGTGAGACAGGATCGTCGAGCTGCGCGAGGCCGTGGACAGGTACGGGATCGACGTGCCGCTCACCGAGTAGCCGAGCGCCCACGAGGCGGCCAGCACCGCGACCATGCTCAGCGCGGCGCCGCCCACCGCATCGAACCAGCGAAGTGGTCGCCACTTGAGCCCGCTGCGCAGGTCGGTGCCGACGTACGTACCCACCGCCTGCCCGATGGCCGCCGCCGCGACCACCATCGCGAGCGCGAGCAAGGACGACGAGAGGGTGGGCTGTCCGCCCGACAGCAGCCGCGGCACGATCGCGATGGCCAGCAGGCCACCAGCGAGCAGGCCCACCGTGGCCACGAGATTGACCACGAAGCCCTGCACGTAGCCCGACACCGCGTACGCGATCAGGATGAGCACCAGGATGACGTCGAGGGAGTTCACAGCAGCTCCGGCAACGGGCGGGTGACAGAGTCGTCCCAGGGCTTCTCCCACCCGAGATGCTCGAACAGGCGACTGATGACGCCGGCGGTGAAGCCCCAGAGCGGCACCTCCGAACCGACCTCGAACGCGGGCCCGCGCCAGCCCGTCGGGTGCTCGACACTGAACCGGTTGGCGGGGTCGATCAGGAGGTGGATCGGGTGATGCAGGATGCTGCCGACCTCGCCGATGTCGACCGGCTCGAGCGTGCGCGGAGCGTTCCAGTAGCCGAGGACCGACGTGACCGCGAAGTTGCTCGGCGGGAGCCAGAGCGTCGGCAAGGCTCCGAACACGAGCACGTCGGCAGGATCGAGGCCGACCTCTTCCTCCGCCTCACGCAGCGCGGTGGTGACGGCGTCGGCGTCGTCGGGGTCCGAGGCGCCACCGGGGAAGGAGATCTGGCCGGCGTGGTTGCGCAGGGTGGTGGCGCGTTCGGTGAGCAGCAGCTCGGGTCCGTTCTCGCCGTCGGCGAAGCAGATCAGGACCGCGGCGGGCCGGGCGTTGGCCGGAGGGTGCGGGAACCGCGGCGCCAGCTGCTCCGCCTCCACCGAGTCGGCGAGCTCCTTGACCGGCTTCAGCCAGTCGGGCAGCGTCGTCGCGTTGGACCCCTCGAGCTTCACGGGGCGACTCCCAGATGCCGGCGGATCGCCGCCGTCACGTCGGCGTACGAACGGAACGGCTCCCGTTCCGTGAACACCATTCTTCCTCGTGCATCCACCAGAACGGTCAGCGGCAGACCCGAGAAGCGCAATGCCGCACGGGTACGGCCGGCCCGGTCGACGAGCTGCGGGTAGGTGACTCCGGACCGATCGGCCAGACGCAGCGCCGCCTCCGGCGCCGCGTCCGCGACGTCGATGCCGATCACCTGGATCCGGTCGCCGTACTCACGGTCGGCCCTGGCGAGCAACGGCAGCTCCTCGCGGCACGGTGTGCACCAGCTGGCCCACAGGTTGATCACCGTCGGCTGGCCGGCCAGCCCGGAGAGGCGCACCGGACGACCTCCGCCGAGGCAGTCGAGCTCGACGTCGGGCAGGGCGTCGTCCCCGGACGCTCTGCCCTCAACCATGGGGGCGTTCGACGGAGGGCAGGCCTCGATCCTGGCCGCAGCCTTGAGGGCGGCGAGCTCACGGTCGGATGCACTCGATTCCGACCCACCTCCGAACGACGGCTTGGAGCCCGGTTCGTCACCGCCGCACCCTGCCACCAGAGCTGCGAGCAGGAGGGCCAAGGCCAGGCCGGCCGCACGCATCACGCTCGCCCCTGAGTCGTGACGAGCTTCGCCGCGACCTCGGGGTCGGTGGGTCCGGTTCCGAAGGCGGGACACCACTGCGCCAGCGGGCAGGCTCCGCATGCGGGCTTGCGGGCGTGGCAGCGGCGGCGGCCGTGCCAGATGAGGCGGTGGCTGAGCATCGTCCAGTCGCTCTTGGGGAACAGGGCGCCGACGGCGTGCTCGGTGCGGACGGCGTCCTTGGCCGTGGTGTCGTCGATCCACTCGAAGCGGCGGACGAGACGTGCGAAGTGGGTGTCGACCGTCAGCCCCGGGACGCCGAAGGCGTTGCCCAGCACCACGTTGGCGGTCTTGCGACCGACGCCAGGAAGCGTGACGAGATCGTCGAGCCGCCCAGGCACCTCGCCGTCGAAGTTCTCCACGATCGCGGCCGACATGCGGAGCAGGCTGTTGGTCTTCGCGCGGAAGAAGCCGGTCGTGCGGACCAGGCCTTCCACGTGCTCGCGATCCGCAGCCGCCAAGGCCGTGGCATCGGGGTATTGCTCGAACAAGGTGGGCGTGACGGCGTTGACCCGACGGTCGGTGGTCTGGGCGGACAGCACCGTGGCGACGAGAAGCTCATAAGGGTTGGTGAAGTCGAGCTCGCAACCGGCCTCGGGGTAGGTGTCGGCCAGGACGCGGTGCATCTTTCGCGCACGTCGTACCAGCACCGTGGGTGGTTTGGAGGTCGCCTCAGGCACGACGCAAGCGTACGTGGCATGACTAGACTGTGATCGACGCAACAGCTGACGAAGGATGGCCCGTGAACGACGACGTGCTCCGCCAGGCCCCGCTGTTCTCCGGACTCGACGAGAACTCAGCGGCCGTCTTGGAGACCTCCATGGCGTCGTCCTCGCTCAAGCGCGGCGACGTGTTGTTCAACGAGGGCGACGACGGCAGCCAGCTCTACATCGTCGTCGAGGGCAAGGTGAAGCTCGGTCGCTCCTCAGCCGACGGTCGCGAGAACCTGCTGGCCATCCTCGGTCCCGGCCAGATGTTCGGCGAGCTGTCGTTCTTCGACCCCGGACCCCGGTCGGCCACGGCCACGGCGGTCACCGACGTCGAGCTCAAGAGCCTCAGCCATGAGGCACTCAGCCCAGTGCTGGCCACCCACTCCGACGTCGCCCTGGCCCTGCTGCACCAGCTCGCCGGCCGACTGCGGCGCACCAATGAAGTCGTGGGCGACCTGGTGTTCTCCGACGTCCCCGGTCGCGTCGCCAAGGCGCTGCTCGACCTCGCCGGCCGCTTCGGCCGCCAGGCCGACGACGGGGTGCACGTCAACCATGACCTCACCCAGGAGGAGCTCGCCCAGCTCGTCGGCGCCTCCCGCGAGACCGTCAACAAGGCCCTGGCCGACTTCGCCTCGCGCGGCTGGATGCGCCTCGAGCCCCGCAGCGTCGTCATCCTCGACCTCGAGCGCCTCCAGCGCCGCGCCCGCTAACCGCGATTTGGTCGAACTTCGCGACTTCGAGCGGCGCGGATGCGCAAACATCGACCAAATCTGGATCAGGCCAAGGCGCGACCGACTCGGGCGACGATGCGCTCGGGGTGCCGCATGTCGGCCGACGTCACGACAATGACGCGCCAGCCTTCTGCCTCAAGGGACTCACGTCGAAGTACGTCGCGCTGTCTCTGTTCGGCATCCCGTTCGTGGTACCAGCCGTCGTACTCCACCAGCACCTTCCGACGTCGGTAGACCAGGTCGCCTCGCGCCAGAAAGGTGCCCCGCCGATCACGTATGTCGACATTGATCTCGGGCTCCGGGAGACCGGACGACACGAGTTGCCAGCGAAGTCGGGACTCGCGGACCGATTCTGCCCCTTCGCGGACATACTTCGCGGCTCGCCGAGCCCTGACGACGCCATCGAGATGCGATTGCATCACGTACAGCTCGAGGTCAAGTCGGTCGACGAGGGCGCGCGCGACCAACCAGTCTCCGACTTCGATCAGTTCGGGGAGACGCAGCAGAGTGCCGCAGTCGACGAATGTCCGGGCGGGGCGCAGGAGCGGAAAGCCTTGAACCGTCTCGACCTCTGGCCGGCGCTGGTACCGGTGGAGAACGAGGCCGTCACGTCGTAACCGGACGTCGCGCATCGTGGCGAAATGCAGCGGGCTCCTTTGGCGCATCTCGAGCCCTCGCCACGCGAGATTGGTGGTGTGGCTCACCGCAGCGTCGTCGGGTAGTACAGAGAGCGCGGCGCGGATCGCCAGATCGAGTGTCATCGGTGTGTCCGTATACCGAAACACTCCCGGAGTGACAGTCGTGATGCGTCGGCTTCGCAGCATGCTCGGTGTCAGGCCGTGCTCCATGGCCTCAGCCGTCGTGAACACCTGTCCGCGGAGCGTGGCTGGCATCGCATGCATCTGACGACCGTGCCGTGCTCGACACCAGGCATCGAGGGACGATACGCCGTCTGTGGACGAGGATCCGCTGTGGACGCACGCAATTCGGTCGCGTTTCGTCATTTCAAACGATCAGATCCCGCAAGAATCGACCAAATCGCGAGTGCCGGAAGGTCAGGGAGCCTGCAGGTAGTCGAGCTGGGCCTTGACGCTCAACTCGGCGGCGGGCCAGAGCGACTCGTCGACGTCGGTGTAGACGCGCTCGACCACCTCGCGAGCCGTCGTCGCGCCCGCGTCGAGGGCGGCGCGCACCTGGTCGAGGCGTTCCTGGCGATGCTCCAGGTAGAAGTCGAGGACGGCGCCGGCCTGGTCGATGACCGGGCCGTGCCCGGGCAGGATGCGTTCGACCAGGCCCTCTTCCACCAGCTCCCGAAGGAGGGCCAGCGAGTCGAGGTACGGCCCGAGCACGCCGTCGGGGTGGGCGATGATCGTCGTGCCGCGGCCGAGCACCGTGTCGCCGGTGAGCAGCGACGGCTCGTCGAGCAGCCGGAAGCAGGTGGAGTCGGCCGTGTGTCCGGGGGTCGCCAAGACGTCGAGGCGGAGGCCGTCGATGTCGATGGACTCGCCATCGACGAGCGGGGCGGCGTCGACACAGAACTCGGGATCGATGGCGCGGGCGGGCGCCCCCGTGCGGGCGGCGATGGCCTGCATCGACTCGGTGTGGTCGAAGTGGCGGTGCGTGAACAGCACCAGCCCGACGTCGCCGGCGGCCTGCAGCACGCGATCGAGGTGCGCGGCGTCCGTGGGGCCGGGGTCGACCACCACCGAGCGAGACGCTCCGGGCTCGCGCAGGATCCAGGTGTTCGTGCCGTCCAGCGTCATGAGTCCGGGGTTGTCGGCGCGGACGGTCGACGCGCGTTCCGTGACGGTTGCGACGTCTTCGCTCACCATTCCTCCAGGAAATTGTCCAGAAACAGCTCGCCGTCGACGTCGACGATGCGCGGCTCGATCGGCGTGATCTCCCGCTCGGCCGCGGCGACCAGGATGTCGGCAGCGGCGAACTCGGAGACCTGGCGGCAGGTGTGCACCGTCGGCGGCAGCATCATCGCCGTCCCGGCATCGACGGCATCGAGCACGCTTGCCACCGGCATCCAGGCGGCGCGGTCGGACTCTCTGGACAGTTCGCCGACCACCTGCCCGTTCGGCAGCGCGGCCACGAAGAACCTCGTGTCGTAGCGGCGGGGCTCGAACGTGGGGGTGATCCAGTGCGACCAGGCGCCGACGAGGTCGGCCCGCAGCACCAGGTCGTGCTTGGCCAGAAACTCGGCGAAGCCGTACTCCTCGTGGTCGAGTGCAATCCGGGCAGCCTGCATGTCGGGGGCGCTGGTGTCGTCGACGATGGTGTCGGCGTCCGGGCCGGCGAGCAGGATGCCGGACTCCTCGAACGTCTCGCGGATGGCGGCGACGACGAGCCCGCCGGCCGTGTCGGCGTCGCAGCCGAAGCGCTCGCCCCACTCCTGCGGCGACGGGCCCACCCAGGCGTCGACGAACCGGTCGGAGTCGTGCACCTTGCCACCGGGGAACACGTACATGCCGGCCGCGAACGCCATCGTGCTCTGGCGACGCATCAGGTAGACCTCGATGCCCGTCGTGCCGTCGCGGAGCAACACGATCGTGGCGGCGTCGCGGGGAACCGGGACCTCGCCGCGTCGGGCCGCCTCTACCGCGTGATCACGAAGCGACTCGGGTATCGGATAGCGCATCAGGCGACCTCGACGACGAGCTCAACCTCTACTGGTGAGTCGAGTGGAAGGGAGGCCACGCCGACCGCGCTGCGGGCGTGGACGCCGGCGTCGCCGAAAGCCGCGGCGAGCAGCTCGCTCGCCCCATTGGCCACGCCCGGCTGGCCAGTGAAGTCGGGGGTGGAGGCGACGAAGACGACGGCCTTGACGACCCGACGCACGGTGGCGAGATCGCCCACCTCCGCCTTGACGGCCGCGAGGGCGTTGAGCGCGCACTGCTGGGCGCACTCGGTGGCCTGCTCGACCGAGACGTCGCCACCGACCTTGCCGGCCGCCACGAGCACGCCGTCGCGCATCGGTACCTGGCCCGCCGTGAAGACGAGGGAGCCGCTGCGCACCGCGGGCACGTAGGCGGCGACCGGCGGCACCACGGACGGCACGGTGTGTCCGAGCTCGGCCAGGCGGTCCTCCGGGGACGTCATGCCTGCACCGGCCGCTTGAAGTAGGCGACGAGGTTCTCCGGATTCATGCCCGGCACGATCTGCACGAGCTCCCAGCCGTCGGACCCGAAGTTGTCGAGGATCTGCTTCGTCGCATGCACCAGCACCGGGGCGGTCATGTACTCCCATTGCGTCATGCGCCGACTGTAGCGCCGCAGTTCGGCATCGCTACCCTTCACCCGTGGCCACCGCGACCCCGCTCCACGTCGTCACCGGCAAGGGCGGCACGGGCAAGACCACCGTGGCCGCCGCGCTCGCCACGGCGCTCGCCGATGCCGGACGCCGAGTGCTGCTGTGCGAGGTCGAGGGCCGACAGGGCATCGCTCAGCTCTTCGACGTCCCCCCGCTGCCCTACGAGGAGCGCAAGGTGGCGATGGGCCTGGGCGGCGGCGAGGTCTACGCGCTGGCGATCGACCCGGAGGCCGCGCTGCTGGAGTACCTGCAGATGTACTACCGGCTCGGCCGTGCCGGCAAGGCGCTCGATCGTTTCGGGATCATCGACTTCGCCACCACGATCGCCCCCGGCGTCCGCGACGTGCTGCTCACCGGCAAGGTCTACGAGGCCGCCCGCCGGCGCAACGGACATGGCTTCGCGTACGACGCCGTCGTCATGGACGCTCCTCCCACCGGTCGGATCGCCCGGTTCCTCAACGTCAACGAGGAGGTCGCCGGACTCGCCCGCGTCGGCCCCGTGCGACGTCAGGCCGACTCGATCATGGCGATGATGCGCGGCCAGACCACCCACGTCCACCTCGTCACCGTGCTCGAGGAGATGCCGGTGCAGGAGACCCTCGACGGCATCACCGAGCTGCGGACCACGAACCTCCCGGTCGGCCACGTCATCGTCAACCTGGTCCAGTCCGCACTGCTGAGCGACAACACCGGCCAGGCACTCACGTCCGGACGCCTGGGCACCAAGCAGGTGGCCGCCGCGCTCGCGTCCGTGGCGCTCGACGCGAACACCGCCCCCGCACTCATCCGGCAGGGATCAGAGCACCTGGAGCGACAGATGCTCCAGGACTCCCAACGAGACGTGCTGACGACCACCGACCGCCCCGTGATCGAGCTGCCCACCCTGCCCGACGAAGTCGATCAGGGCGCCGTGTTCGAGCTCGCCCGCCTGCTGCGTGACGACCTTCTGAGCGGAGGTGAACCGGCATGACCGGCCGACCGACCACCTCGCCGAGCTCGCGGCGGCGCACGTCACGGGCCACCGGCCCGGCCGCGCCTGCTACGCGCCACGACGCCGTCGACATCGACGCCCTCCTCGCCGACCGAGGCACCGAGATCATCGTGTGCTGCGGTTCCGGTGGCGTGGGCAAGACCACGACGTCGGCCGCCCTGGCGCTGCGCGCGGCCGAGCAGGGACGCCAGGTCTGTGTCCTGACGATCGACCCGGCCCGGCGCCTCGCGCAGTCCATGGGACTCACCGAGCTCGACAACGTCCCCCGTCTCGTCGAGGGCGTCAGCGACACCGAGGGCGGCCGCCTCGACGCGATGATGCTCGACATGAAGCGCACCTTCGACGAGGTCGTCGAGGCGCACTCGACGCCGGAGAAGGCGGAACAGATCCTGGCGAACCCGTTCTACGTCGCGCTCTCCAGCTCGTTCGCGGGCACCCAGGAGTACATGGCCATGGAGAAGCTGGGCCAGCTGCACGCCGAGGCGGTCGCCGACGACGCCCACGGCAAGCGGTGGGACCTGATCGTCGTCGACACCCCGCCGTCGCGGTCGGCGCTCGACTTCCTGGACGCCCCCGAACGACTCTCCTCGTTGCTGGACGGTCGCTTCATGCGGCTCATGATCGCGCCGGCCCGCGGTCCGGCGCGGCTGCTGTCGGCGGGGTTCGGACTCGTCACCGGCGCGCTCAACAAGGTGCTCGGCGCCCAGATGCTCACCGACGTCCAGGCCTTCATCGCCGCCCTCGACACCTTGTTCGGCGGCTTCCGCCAGCGCGCCGAGGCCACCTATTCGCTGCTGCAGGCGGAGGGCACGGCGTTCGTCGTGGTCGCCGCGCCGGAGGTGGACGCCATGCGCGAGGCGTCCTACTTCGTCGAACGGCTCTCGGCTGAGAAGATGCCGCTCGTCGGCCTGGTCGTCAACAGGGTCCACGTCGACGACCTCGAGGGCATCACGGCGGCCGACGCCGAGTCGGCCGGACACAAGCTCGCGTCGGGCGGCGCGAACGAGCGAGCGACGTCAGAGCTGCTGGCCGTTCACGCCGAGCGAGCCCGGCTGTCCAAGCGGGAGACGCGGGTCGCGCAGCGATTCAGCGCGGCGCACCCGCGCGTGCCGACGGTGTCGGTGGCGGCGTTGCCGGGCGACGTGCACGACCTCGACGGACTCCGTCGGATCGGCGAGCTGCTGACTGGTGAGCCGGACCGACGAGCGTAGCGAGGAGCGTCCGGCCAGGTCGAGTGCGCTACGGGCGAAGCCCGTCCGGCGTATCGAGACCCGGTGAGGTGATCAACTCGCTGGCACGTGGTTTCGATACACGCCTCGTTCCTCGGCGTTACTCAACCACCGAGGATGGCTACGAGGCGGCGGGCTGCAGGATCGTGCGCCAGGTCGTCACGTTCGGACGACGACGCAGGAGCGCACGGCGCTCGCGCTCGGTCATGCCGCCCCAGACGCCCCACTCGATACGGTTGTCGAGCGCCTCGGCGAGGCACTCGGCGCGGACGGAGCATCCGCCGCAGACCTGCTTGGCGCGATTCTGCTCGGCGCCCTTGACGAAGAGGGCATCAGATTTGCCCTGACAAGCGGCGACTGCCGCCCAATTCTCATTCCACCCCATGACGAGCACCTTCCCGAGACTCGGCCCCGATAGCCGAAAGTGACGTGGAGACAAACGTACGAATTTGCGCCTCTGGGGGTCAGACACGTCCGAGTGATTCCGTCTAGTCCTTTAGGACTACCGCCTGACCTGCGGTGATGGCGGTGCCCCGCGGCGGCGGGCGCGATCCTCTCCGCACGGTCACGTACGCTTGGCCGCATGTCCTGGGACGATCTGACCGATTCCGTGCGCCGTCGCGTGCAGTCGGGCCGTCCCCCCGAGCACGACGGATCGATCATCTGGGCGATCGCCCGCCTGTCGGCGCTCGCCGGCCTCATCATCGCCGCCGTGTTCGTGCCGGCGGCGGCTTTCACGGCGGTCACGGCCAACAACGTCAGTCAGGCCGTGGTCGACCTGCCGCTCGAGCTCAAGGACATCCCGGCGGCCCAGACGACCCGGCTGCTCGCCTCTGACGGCAGCCTGCTCGCGTACTTCTACCAGGAGAACCGGCAGGACGTCCCGCTGGAGAAGATCAGCCAGGCGACACAGGACGCCGTGCTCTCCATCGAGGACAGCCGCTTCTACGAGCACGGCGCCCTCGACCTCAAGGGCACGCTCCGGGCGCTCGTCAACAACGCCTCCGACCGCCAGACGCAGGGCGGCTCGTCCATCACGCAGCAGCTCGTCAAGCTCACGCTCGTGCAACAGGCCACCACCAAGGAGCAGGTGCGCGCAGCCACCAAGGGGTCGGTCGCCCGCAAGGTTCGCGAGCTCAAGCTGGCGATCGCGTACGAGGAGGACCACACCAAGAAGCAGATCCTCGAGCGCTACTTCAACATCGCCTACTTCGGCGACGGTGCCTACGGCATTCAGTCGGCCTCGAACCACTTCTTCTCGGTCAGCCCCGACAAGCTCGACGTGCTGCAGGCGGCCACCCTCGCCGGCCTGGTCAAGAATCCGGTCGAGTTCGATCCGCGCATCTACCCCGAGCGTGCCCTGCAACGACGCAACCTCGTGCTCGGCGCGATGGCCTCCAACGGCAAGATCCCGCAGAACGAGGCCGAGGAGCTGATGTCCAAGCCGCTCGGCCTCGACATCACGTCGTTCCCCAATGGGTGCGTCACGTCGAAGGCCGCGTTCTCGTGCGACTACATCCGGCGCTACCTGCTCGCCGAGCCCGCCCTGGGTGCCTCCGTGCGCGACCGACGTGTCCGCCTGGAGCGCGGGGGGCTGACGATCAAGTCCACCATCGACGTCCGGATGCAGAAGGCGATCAACAAGGCGGTCAAGTCGACGGTCGCTCCCAAGGACAAGGCCATCGGTGGCATCGCGCTCGTCGAACCGGGCACCGGCAAGGTGCGCGGGGTGGCCCAGTCGCGTCCGATGGGCCGCGACAAGAAGGCCGGCGAGTCGTTCATCAACTACACGGTGCCCCGCAGGTTCGGCGACTCCGGCGGCTTCCCGGCAGGGTCGACGTTCAAGCTGTTCACCACGGCTGCGGCGCTCAAGAAGGGCATCGAGGTCGACAAGTCCTACAACTCACCGAAGAACCTGACGATGCCGGCCGGCACCTACTTCGACTGCGAGGGCGGGGGCACCGGCACCTGGCGGGTCTCCAACTCCACGTCGTCCGGCCGCAAGAACATGTACACAGGTCTCCGCCAGTCCGTGAACACCTACTTCGCCCAGCTCGAGCGCGACGCCGGCCTCTGCAACACGGTCAAGGCGGCCGAGGCGATGGGCATCACCGTGCCCTTCGACCCCACGACCGGTGTCACCGACCAGGTCGGCCCGTTCACCCTCGGCGTCACGTCGGTGAGCCCCCTCACGATGGCCGCGGCCTACGCCACCCCGGCCGGCGGCGGCAAGTACTGCGAGCCGCAGCCCGTCGACGCGATCGTCGACATGGACGGCAAGGTGATCAAGGAGTACACGAGGGAGTGCCGGCGGGTCATGACGCAGGACGCGGCGGCCCAGATCAACGACATCCTCACCGGCCTGCAGAAGCCCGGAGGCTTCGGCTACTCCAACGGCACCGCACTCGGCATCCCGTCGGCAGCCAAGACCGGAACCACCCAGAACAACAAGGCCGTCTGGTACATGGGCTACACACCCGAGCTCGTGGCCGCGTCGATGATCGCCGGCGCCAACCGGCAGGGCATCCCCACCTCGCTGGCCGGAACGACGCTCAGGGGCGTCCCGGTCAGCTTCTCGCAGGTCGGCGGTTCCTCCCTGGCCGGGCCGATGTGGAAGAAGGCCATGGGCACCATCCAGGAGTACCTGAGCCCGGAACCGTTCGAGCCGCCACCGGAGCGCGAACCCAAGGGCAAGAAGAAGAAGAACGACTGAGGGGTGCTCAGGCTCCCAGCTGACGCTTGACCTCTGCGGCCACGGCCTTGCCGTCGGCGCGGCCCTTCACCTGGGGCTGGACGACGCCCATCACCGAGCCCATCGCCTTCATGCCCGCGCCGGCCGACCCGGTCGACTCGATCGCGCCGGTCACGATCTCCCGGATCTCGTCGTCGTCCAGCTGGGCCGGGAGGTACTCGGCCAGGATCGCCGACTCGTCGCGCTCCTTGGCGGCGAGCTCCGGCCGGTCCGCGTCGTCGAACGCCTCGGCGGCCTCACGCCGCTTCTTCGCCTCCGACGTCAGCACACCGACGACGTCGTCGTCGGACAGCTCGCGGGCCTCCTTGCCACCCACCTCGGCGTTCGTGATGGCGGTGAGCACCATCCGCAGGGTGCCGGTGCGCAGCGAGTCGCGAGCCTTCATCGCGGTCGTGAGGTCGGCGCGGAGACGGTCCTTGAGGTCAGACATGGCGCCATCCTCTCACTGGCCGGGGAGCCGGGCCGTCGGCGGCAGAACGGCACCGCCCTAGGCTGACTCCATGATCGCCTGGCCTCTCGGCGTCCTCGGAGCCGCCGCAGCCGGGTTGGCCTATGCGTCGCTGTACGAGGTACGGGCGTTCACGCTGCGCGAGGTCACGGTCCCGGTGCTGTCGCCAGGTGCCACCCCACTGCGCATCCTGCACCTGTCCGACGCACACATGACCCCGTCGCAGCACCGCAAGCAGGAGTGGCTCCGCGGCCTGGCCGCCCTCGAGCCCGACCTGGTCGTGAACACCGGCGACAACCTCGCCCACCTGGATGCTCTTCCGTCGGTGCTCGACGCGTACGGCGATCTCCTCGACATCCCCGGCGTCTTCGTCTTCGGGTCGAACGACTACTTCTCCCCGATCGGCAAGAACCCGGCGCTCTACCTGGTCGGCGGCACGGGCACGTCCTCGGGCCGCAACGCGTGGTGGCGCACCCGCACGCGCGACCTTCCGTTCGAGCCGATGCGGCGCGCCTTCACCGAACGAGGATGGGTCGACCTCACGAACACGCACGCGTCGCTCGACGTCGCGGGTCGGCGGCTGGCGTTCGTCGGCGTCGACGACCCCCACCTGGGGTACGACGAGCTCGACGACGAGCCGGCCGACACGTCCGCCGACCTGGCGATCGGCGTGGCCCACGCTCCGTACCTCCGGGTGCTCGACCGGTGGAACTCCCACGGCTACCCGCTCATCATGGCCGGTCACACGCACGGCGGACAGCTCTGCGTGCCGTTCTACGGGGCGCTCGTCACCAACTGCGATCTCGACCGCAAGCGCGCCAAGGGCCTGCACACCCACCGCACTCCAGGCCACGAGCCGTCGTGGTTGCACGTGTCGGCGGGGCTGGGCACGTCGCCGTACGCACCGGTGCGATTCGCCTGCCGCCCCGAGGCCACGCTGCTCACCCTCACTGGGATAGACTCGCCCGCGTTGCCTGCGTAGGGCAGCCAGCACCGGGGTGTGGCGCAGCTTGGTAGCGCGCGTCGTTCGGGACGACGAGGCCGCAGGTTCAAATCCTGTCACCCCGACGAGGACGGGGTTGACGAGCACGCGAGGATCACCCCCGACCACTCGAGGTCACTTCGAGACGGGGGTACGTGCGTGATCCGATACCGCATCGCCGAGCCCGGCACCGACGACGTCGACTCCTACCATCGCCTCCGCACCGAGCAGTACCTCGAAGCCGGCCTGATCACCGCTGACGACGTGGACGCCGGCTCCGGCCTCTTCGTGGACCGGTACGACGCCCACTCGATCCACCTGCTGGCGGCCGACGACGAGGGCGACGACATCGGATGCTGGCGCATGGTCGAGAGCGGCCCCGGCCGCACGCTGCCGGTGACCGACCTGTTCGGCGTCGAGGTCCTGCCCCGCTCCTACGAGTCCTCCGGCAGCGCGATCGTTCCTGCGTACCGCAAGACCCTCGTGGGCCTCGGGTTCTTCCGGGCGATGTTCGAGCTCGCCGGGGATCTGGGGCTCGACCACGCCTACGGAATCGTCGAGCCGCCCTATCTCGCCGCCGCGCGGGCCCTCGGTATCCCGATCGACGTACTGAGCGAGCCACGACACGTCTTCAACGCCGACAACGTGGCCATCGTGGTCAAGCGCGACGAGCTCACGGCCGTCCTTGACACCGTCGCCGAGACCGTGCCCCAGTTTGTCGACTACTTCCTGAAGCCGTTCGACTGGACGCTCTCGGACCACCAGTTCCTGCCGGCGTAGCTCCGGCAGTCTGGAAGGATGCCCGAGTGTTCCGCTACCGCATCGCCGATGCCACCAGTGCCGACCTCGAGAGCTGGCACCGGCTCCGCATGCAGCTGTACCTGGAGGTCGGTCTCATCACTGTGGCCGACCTCGACCGTTCGGGCCGGTACCGGGATGAGTACTCCGAGCACTCGATCCACATCCTGGGAGCGAACGACGACGGTGTCGACATCGGTTGCTGGCACATGATCGAGCCGGCCGACGGGCGAACGTTGCCGGTGACCGACCTCTTCGGCATCGAGATCCTGCCCCGCGCGTACGAGTCGTCGGGCACCGCGATCATGCGCGAGTACCGGAAGTCGATCGCCAGCCTGGGCTCCTAGCGGGCCTTGTCCGACATCGCGGACGAGAAGGGGTATGAGTACGCCTACGGCATCGTCGAGGTGCCGGTGCTCGAGTCGATGCGACGTCTCGGCATGCCGATCGAGGTCATCAGCGAGCCACGGCACGTCTTCAACGCTCCCAACGTGGCCACCCTCAGCACGCGCAGCGAGATCATCGAGTCGTTGCAGGACGCCCATGCCACGAGGGACGGTTTCAGCGTCGCAGAATTCTGGGAGCGACCGTTCACCTGGACGCTCTCGCCGAGCGACCTCAACCCCGTCGGCTGAGGTCGATCGACAGGCCGTTGACGTCCAGGCCGTGCGGCAGCGGCTGCCCTGGGTCGAGCGAGACCCCGTGCACGGACGGCGTCCAGGACGCGAGGAGCCGGGCCAGGAACGCCTGACCGAGGAAGACCGACAGGCCGGCGCCGGGACACCCCTGCGGCCCGTGACTGAAGAAGTTGAACTGCCAGCTCTGTGAGGCGTCGCCGGAGGCCCACTCCCCCGGCGAGAAGTCGTCGGCAAAGGGGACGCGGGCCGGGTCGCGGTGGTTGAAGACGTTGTAGATGAGCACCTGGGTGTCGGCCGGGAGGACCTCACCGCCGGGGAACGTGACGTCCTGCGTGGTGACGCGACCGAACAGCGGGGTCGTCGGCCAGAGCCGCATCGCCTCGAGGATGCATCCGGCCGTGTAGTCGAGGCGGGCCACGTCGTCGGCGCTGCTGATGTCGATCGCCGCCAGCTCGGAGCGGACCTCGTGCAGCTGCTCCGGATGCGTGGCCAGCAGGACCAGCGTGCGCAGCAGGTTCAGCGGCAGCGTGTCGCCCATGGCGAACAGCCAGTGGATCGCCTGCCCGGCGACGTTCGTCGAGTCGTCGTGCGGGGCGTCCGCGAACCGCCCGGCCAGGCTCTGCGGATCGGGGTCGTCGACGTACTCCTGAATCGACCCCAGGAACCCGGGGTACCCGTCGGCCGGTTTGCCGGGCGTGCTGTTGCCCGCGGACATGAGGGCGCCGAGTCTCGCCGACAGCTCGACGTCGCCAGCCGCGCGGTCGCCGAAGACGACGCGGCGGGTGACCCGCTGGAACGACTCGTTCAGGTCCTCCCACGTGACGGCCTCCAGGGCACCCAGGACGCCGACTGCATCGCGGACGATCTCCAGGAACCTCGGCGCCAAGGGATGCAGCGGCTTGCCGGTCGCGAGGACCGACTCGGCGAAGGCTCGACGATTGCGCCACTCGTCGCCACGGGAGATCGTCAGCGCGTCGGGCTGGAACGCCGTCATGCCCTTGCGCTTCGTGTCCGGGTCAGATGCAAAGGGGTCGGGCGAGCCGCCCAGCACGAACTCGATGTCCTCGGGTGCGTGCAGCAGAAGGGCCTGGTCGGTGGCGACCCGGATCAAAAACGGACCGGGTCCGTTCCGCTCGACGAGGCCTTGGACGAGGTGGAACCCCTGGGCGTCCGCCCGGGCGAGGGATGCGACCTTCGTCGGCAGCCCGCGCTTCTTGAACAAGCCGAGCACCACCTGTGGCACCCCGATCTGCGCGGTGAAGCGCACCCCGTCGAGGACCGACGCGCTCTTGAACTGGGCGGTCACCGGGCTACCACGGCATGTACCCCTTGACCGTGTCGGCGAGGCGCACGATCGGGTTCGGGTCGTCGGGCTTGGGCGCACCGAGCTCGGGCCAGGGCGCGAAGATCCGGTCCACGTCGCCGATCACGGGCTGCAGCTCCGGGTAGTGACGCAGGAGCACGTCCTTCATCGACGTGTCGTTGACCCAGTCGTACCCGACCTGCGTGTAGACCTCCGGCCGGAAGTCGGTCGTGAAGAACCGGTCGCTCTTGAGCCGGCGCGAGGCCATCAGGATGAAGATCCGGAACGCGGTGTCGGAGAACCCGAAGCCCTTCGGGGGCTTCTCGGCATACATCCCGATCTGCAGGTCGACGGCGTCGATGTCGCCGTGGTAGACCTCGGCGATCTCGTTGGCCCACTGCTTGTTGGGCGTCAGCTGGTCGAACGACCCGCGACGCGGCATCCGCAGCGCCTCCCGGAAGTCGTTGTAGCGCGGCACGCCGCGCTCGCGGTCCCGGACGATGTCGAGTGTCGCGAGATCCGTAACCTGGCCGTCGATCCGGGTCAGGCGGCGTAGGGCGTTCGGGTAGTTGTGCAGGCACACCGCGCCGGCGCTGGCGAGCCCGAACGAGTACCAGAGGTCGCCCATCTCGAACCGGTCCATGACACCGCGGGTGTCGCGCCCCTGGATGTCGGTGAAGTCGAACGTCTCGAGCAGGTCGCCCGACTCCAAGGAGTGGAACTTCCACTCGTCCGGGATCAGCGGGTGCATGCGATAGACCGACACGAACTCCTCGGTGAGCGAGAACGGTGCGGAGTGGTGGTCTTTGGTCGAGCCGATGATGCCGCTGATGGCCTCGCTGTCGCCGATGCGGCCGACGCGGTCACGGAACGTCTCGCCCAGCGCGCCGTACCAGTTGGCGTTCATGCCGATCTGCAGAGCCGGGTGCCGCAGCACGCACGTCGTCCACTCGACGGTGTGGATCTTCGCGATCAGCGCGGCGATGACCAGCCAGGCGACTTCGAACAGGCGTTGGTCGTCGAAGCTCGGGTACGCCTTCTTCAGGGCGTCGCACACCGAGTTGTGCTCGCGGGCGAACGCCGTGTGCAGCAAGCCCATGCCGACCCACCAGTTCTCGCGCATCCCGGTGATGTCGATGCCGGGCTCGTCCGGATTCATGCTGGGTGGCAGTCGACCGGCGTCGTCGATCTTGACCTTGCCGTCGGTGAACGTCCGGACCTCGGCCTGCCGGTCGGGTCCGCTCCCGTAGATCTGCGAGGCGTCCCACCAGTGCGTCTCGACGTTGGCGTAGAGCGGCGCGCGATCGCGCGGGTTCGCCGAGGAGCCGGGCATCGGCTGGGTGGCCCGGATGCGCATCGGGCGCTCGGGCCAGTCGTCACTGTCGTGCAGCGGCACCTCGATGACGTCGTCGGGCAGCCCGTTGCCGTGGAAGAACCAGTTGTGGTTCTCGAACTGCAACCACGCCGCCGCGAGGGCGTTGATGATGCCGGCCGGCTTGAACGTGTCACGAGCCATGAGCTTCTCGCTGATCTCCCGCGGGTTCGGCTCGAGCAGCCGCTTGCGGTCCGGCTTGGTCATGGACAGCGGGACGTTGCGGCCGAAGCCGGTGCCCTTCGCCCCCATCATCGGGTCGTCGAGATCGTTCCAGCTCCCGTCCGCCGTGCGCGCCCCGAGCACCTCGGCGGGGGGCTTCGCATCGTTGGCCGGCGGACGCATCTTGGGTGCTTCGTAGAGGTTGCGCTCGCGCAGCTCTCCACGGAGCCTGGCCAGGCTCCCGGTCTGGAGGATCAGGGAGGGGAACTCATACCACTGTGGACTCACCGCGGACACCAACTCTCGGCTCAGGCGGCTCTGAGCCTAGCGATGTCGACCGCGTTGGTCGACGGTTTTCCCCAGCGGCCGGTCGCCCTCGGCTGTGACAGACTTGCCGCATGGTCGACGACGAGCGGCATCCCACCAAGAAGGTCGTCAAGAAGGTGGTGAGGAAGACCGTCGTCGTCCGGCCTGCCCGACCCGGCTCCACGCAGGTTCGACGTGCCGCTGCGCCGCCCAGGGGCGCCACCCCCCTCGCGAAGCTGAAGGCCAAGGCTTCGACGCGTCCGACCATCCGCATCCCGTCGCCACCACGGCGACCGGGAGCCGGGCTCGCCGCGCGGGCGCGTCTCGCGGGCAGCCGTGTCGGCGACCGCGGACGTGACCTCTCGTTCGCCACCCGCTCCGCCACGAGCCGGGGCGTCACCTGGATGCGTGACCTCAGACTTCCCCACCTCTCCCCGCTGCGCGCCGCCGCGATCACCGGCCTCATCGTCGGCCTGCTCTCCGTCGCCCTGGGCTATCTGTCGTACGAGCTCTTCTCCGCCACCCGCGGCACCAGCGCTGGGGGCGGCTGGGGTGCCCTGGTGCTGGTGGTGGTGGCGTTCGTCGCGTTCGCCGTCGGCGAGCTCATGCTGGGCGGGTTCGGCATCGCCCACGGACGCGCCACCAGCGCCATGTCGATCATGCTCGTGCTGGTGCTCGTGCTGACGTTCTTCCTCGAGCTCGCCGCCGGCCGGGCCGCCTGGATCCTGATCCCGGTGATCAGCATGGTCTCGTTCATGGCGTCGTGCTGGGTGATGCTGATCGCTGCCGACGAGCCCCACCAGCGGTGATGGGCGAGGTCCTCTGGCGACCGACCGGCGCCCGCACCCGCCTCGACGACTTCGCGGACTCGGTGCGCGCGAGCGGTGGGCCTGGGTTCGACTCGTACGACGACCTGTGGCGGTGGTCCGTCGACGACCTCGAGTCCTTCTGGTCTGCGGTGTACACCCACTTTGACCTTCCCTCCTCTGGCGACCCATCCGTTGCCCTGGCCAGCGATTCCATGCCAGGCGCGGTGTGGTTCCCCGGCGTCCGGCTCAACTACGCCGAGGCGATGCTCCGGATGCCCGGACGGGCCGACGACGACGTGGTGGTGATCGGGCGCTCGCAGTCGCGCGACGAGGTCCGCCTCACCGCCGCGGAGCTCCGCGACCAGGTGGCGCGGGCGCGTGCCGGCCTCGTGCGCTTCGGGGTGGGGGCCGGAGACCGCGTCGCCGCCTACGCGCCGAACATCCCCGAGACGCTCGTGCTGATGCTGGCCACGGCCAGCCTGGGCGCCGTGTTCAGCTCGTGCGCGCCGGAATTCGGCGTGCAGAGCGTCATCGACCGCTGGCAGCAGATCGAACCGAAGCTGCTCCTCGCCGTCGACGGCTACCGGTACGGCGACAAGGCGATCGACCGTCGCGCCGAGGTGGAGGCGATCCGGGCCCGCCTCCAGAGCGTCCACACCGTCGTCTGGCTGCCGTACCTCGACGAGCACGCCATCTACGTCGACGGCGCGAAGACTTGGGCCGACCTCGTGTCGGAACCCGCCTTACCCGAATTCACCCGGGTGCCGTTCGACAGGCCGCTCTACGTCCTGTTCTCGTCCGGCACCACCGGCCTGCCCAAGCCGATCGTGCACGGGCACGGCGGCATCACCCTCGAGCACCTCAAGGTGCTGGGCCTGCAGAGCGACCTCGGGCCTGCCGACCGGTTCTTCTGGTTCTCCACGACCGGCTGGATGATGTGGAACTACCTCGCCTCCGGCATCGGTGTCGGCGCCACGATCGTCCTGTTCGACGGCAACCCCGCGCACCCCGACCTCTCGATGCTCTGGCGCTTGGCCGACGAGCTCGAGCTCACCTACTTCGGCACGTCCGCCCCGTTCCTGCTCCAGTGCCGCAAGGAGGAGCTGGTGCCGCGCGACATCGCCGACCTCACGAGCCTGCGCGCCCTCGGGTCCACCGGTGCCCCGCTGCCGGCCGACGGATTCCGGTGGGTCTACGAGGCGGTGAACGACTCACTGCAGCTGGCGTCCGTCTCCGGCGGCACCGACGTGTGCTCGGCTTTCGTCGGTGCGGCGCCCACCGTGCCGGTCTACGCGGGCGAGATCTCCTGCCGCAGTCTCGGCTGCGCGGTCGAGGCGTATGACGAGACCGGGCGTTCGGTCGTCGACGAGCTCGGAGAGCTCGTCATCACCCGCCCGATGCCGTCGATGCCGGTCGGCTTCTGGGGCGACACCGATGGATCGCGCTACCGCGAGGCGTACTTCGACGACTTCCCCGGGGTGTGGCGGCACGGCGACTGGATCACCATCACCGACCGTGGCACCTGTGTCGTCACCGGACGCAGCGATGCGACCCTCAACCGCGGCGGCGTCCGGCTCGGCACGTCGGAGTTCTACTCCGTGGTCGAGTCGATGCCCGGCGTGGACGACAGCCTTGTCGTACACCTCGAGGACGACGAGGGAGGCGCCGGCACGTTGATACTCTTCGTCGTCCTGGCCGAGGGCCAGGTGCTCGACGACGCCCTGCGGTCGTCGATCGCCAAGGAACTGAGAACGCGACTCTCTCCGCGCCACGTCCCCGACGAAGTGCACGCCGTGCCGGCACTCCCCCGCACCCTCTCGGGCAAGAAGCTCGAGGTCCCGGTCAAGAAGATCCTGCGCGGCGCGGCTGTCGACGACGTCGCCGCCAAGGGAGCGCTGACCGACCCGGACTCGCTCGACGTCTTCGTCACCCTCCGCCCTGGTCAGTGAGCGGATTCAGGCGCCGGCAAAGCTGTTCGTCGTACGGCGGACGACGTTGTACCAGGCCTTGAGCTCGTCGTCGAAGTACTCCGTACCGCCATAGGCTGTGACGACGAGATCGAGGACGACCCCGTTCCTGCGGACCAGCACGAAGATCCGACCGTAGACGGGAACGCTGAACTGGTTGTCCACCCAGAACGCGGTGTAGTCCTGCATCGCCGCCGAACGGATCCGGCCGAACGGCGTCAGCCGCTCGGAGTCGTACCAGGCCAGGTCGACGAAGTGCGGCCATTGGCCGACGGTGTTCCACAGGCGCTGGGTGATGATGGACGACGCCTTGGGCCGGGGCTGGATCTTGCGCACGTAGGCGTAGATGCAGACGTACCCGGGTGAGCACAGGCTGATCTCGTCCCGGTCCCGCTCGACGACATCCCAGCGGCGCGGGACCCAGATCTTCGTCTCGTACCGGATGCGGGTGAACCTCGACTTCCGGTCGTCGTCATCGTCATCGTCGTCGGCGAACAGCGAACCCAGCGACATCGCGAGCCGATCGTCGGGAGCTTCCGTCGGGACGCCTCCTCCTGCCCTGCTGTTCCGGTTCGACGACGTCGCCGGGACGACCTTGGCCGGGTCCGAGCCGGTCGACTCCGCGGGCGTCGACCGCGTCCTGGTGTCGCCGTCGAAGACGACGCCCGCGGCACCCCCCAGCAGGGCCACCACCACCGTGGCGGACACGATGAGGGTGATGGTCCGCGCCTTGCCGGGTGGTGCCATGTCAGCCACTCCTCGCTCGTGCCGGCGATCAGACGCCGGCGAACGTCCGTTCGGTGGATTGCACGATCTCGGCCCAGGACTCCAACTCCTTGTCGAACTGGTCCACCCCGCCGCTCGTGACGACCATCAGCTTGAGCAGCGTGCCGTCCTGACGGACGTAGACGATGCTGCGGCCGTAGACCGGCCAGCTGCCGGACTGGTCCGTGTACGTGGCCACGAAGTCCTGGAACGCGAACGAGACCACCGATCCGAACGGCGCCACCGTCTTGACGTCCCACACCCCGAGCTGGCTGTAGTTGGATGATGAACCGACGCTGTCAGCCAGGTTCTGGGCCACCCAGGCCGACGCGTCGGTGGTCGGCGGCACCGAGGTGACGAACACCCCGATCACCGTCGACTGCGGGGACGACAGCGTGGCCTGATCCTCGTCGCTCCAGCTCACCGTCCAGTCGGTTGGCAGGAAGACCGGAACGTCCCGGACCGTGATGTACTCACCCGATGATTGCGGCAATGCCGCCGCCGACATCCGCCCGAGGCCCGCGGAGGCTGTCGAGCCCGGGACTCCCTGGGCCGGGTCGGTGGGAGTCGAGACCTCCGGAGCCTTGCGTGGACCGGCGTCACGATCGAAGACGACACCGCCGACACCGCCGAGCAGACCGACCAGCGTCACGACCGCCACGATGAGGACGATCTTCCGCAGATTGGATGTGCCATTCGCCGTCGCGGCCGCCTCGGTGCTCACCCTGCACCGCCGGGTTGACCCACGCCCATCGCGCGCCGCTTCTCGTGGGTCGTCGCGCGCACCGACGTGCCGCACACGGAGCAGAACTGCGAGTCGGGGACGATCATGCTCTCGCACTCGGGGCAGAAGGACTCACCGATGGTGGACCGCGTCGCCGCGGTTGTCGCTGCATCCTCGACGGCGGCCTCGAGCAGCGCCGCCTGCATGACCACACGGACCCGGACCACGAGGACCGCGAGGACCAGGAACCCCCAGAGGAGGCCGAGCGCCTGGCCGAACGGCGCAAGGGCGAGCAACCGGACACCCAGCCAGTAGACGATGTTCGCGCCGGCGGCGAAGGCGAAGCCCCGCACGAACCGGCCGGTGAACCCGTCGTACCCCTCACCCTTGCCGGAGAAGGACGCCACCGAGATTCCGGTCGCAGTTCCGTAGATCAAGGTCTTGACCACCATCAGGTTGACGATCACGACCGTCCAGGTGGCGATGCCGCTCGTGGTCCGGAACTCGTCGGCTGCGAAGACCGGTGCGAACAGCACGAGTGTCTCTGCTGCCGCGTAGGCCGTGCCCGAGGCCACCCCGAACGTCAACGCGTCGATCATGTCGTCGAACTTCGGCATCCGGGCCAGCGCGCACGCCGCCGCGTTCTTGACCACCTCGGCCACCAAAGGCAGCACCACCGCGAACACGATCAGGCCGCCGATCGGCACCGAGGCCAGGCCGCCGTTGCCGATGCTGGAGAACAGCACCGACGTCCACACGTCGTCGAACACCCAGTGGAAGAACACCAAGGTCACGAGCACACCCAGTCCGCCGGTCACGAGAAAGAGACCGGCGACCACACGAACCGGTGCGTCCTCCCACAGGTTCACGTCGTAGACGTAGACCAAGTACGAAATCGGCACGAGCAGGGCAGCCGCCGCGATCGCGATGGGCAGGAGTCCCAGGAAGGTCGCACCCAGGATCAACGAGCCACTCAGGATCATCGCCCAGCGATAGCCGTCGGCCGACTCACGGCTTGTGTGCGGCATGATCGTCGATACCAGCGCGAACTGGCCGACGCCCTCGGTGTACTGGACCGCGTACGACCCGCCACGGCCCCCAGCACCGACACCACCGGCACGCATCGACGCGCCACATCGGTGGCAGAAACGGGCAACCTCGGGATTCTCAGACGAACAGGTGGGGCACGGCACGGGAGGCACCTCCTACCCCCCGGCAAACCGGATTTGGCCAAAGCGTACCCATTCGGCTCGAGGTGGCGCCAGACTGTCTCGTGCCCGACAATCCAGCAGCGATGACAACCGCCGGAGACCGGTCATGCAGATACGCGATGCCCGGGGGACGAGGTTCTGGCGAACCATGTGCCGGTTCGTGCTGCTGGCAGCGCTCGTCGCCACTGCGGGCTGTCAGTCGGACCGCACCTCGGGCGTCCCGGGCGGCACGGCGACGACGTTGGTGCTGTCGGACACTTACCAGCGGTCCGGGCCCGAGGGCCGGGTCGACCTTCAGGCCTTGCAAGCCGCCGTCGACGACCTCCGAGCGTCGACGACCTCCGGATGGATCGGCCGGCAGGACGACGTCACCGGCTACCTGGCCGAGCTGACCGGGGGACGCTACCCGGGTCGATCTGCCAAAGCCGTGCCGACGACCGTCGGTGCGACCATCGAGGCGTTCTGGGCGGCTCACGGCGCCACGTTGTTCGGCGTCGACGCCGATCAGGTCCGTCCGGACGTCGAGAACGCGAGCGAGCCGGACGCCGAGGGTGTCGTCGCCGTGCGTGCCCAGCAGCAGGTCGGCGAGGTCCCCGTTCTCGACGGCCAGCTCCTGATCGAGGTCGGTTCGGCACACGACCGGCCACTGGTCCACACCGTCCGCGGTCGCGTCTTCCCGGACCAGTCGGTGAGCACGGACCCGGCGATCTCCGCACGGGACGCTCGCAAGGCGGCGGAGGACCTGTCCGGCGGTTCGGTCCAGGGCGGCCCGTCGCTCGTGGTCCTGCCCGAGGAGAGCGGCGTACTGGCGTGGCAGGTCTCGGTCGTCGCCACCGAGTCGCGACCCGAGGGCACGTCGCTGGCGAGCGGCCTGTACTTCATCGACGCCACCAGCGGCGAGCTCCGGTCCATCCGTCCCACGACCGCACACAGTCGAGCACTGACTCCGCTGTCGCTGTCGAAGGCCGAACGGCAAGCCACCCGCGCTCCGTACGTCACGCCGGTCACGGCAGCCCCGGAGGGCAAGGACGTCGGGGTCACCGGGACCGGCCCGTTCGGCACGAAGTACAAGGCCCGCGGCCTGCAGACCGACCAGGGCGTCCGACTGATCGACACGACCACGCCGATCTACAAGTCCGGAACCGGACAGGGCGGCATCTACACGTTCACCGCCGAGGACCAGCCCGACGAGAAGGTGGACTTCCCCGGCAAGCCGTACATCCAGCGCACCGGTACGACCATCACCGACCCGGACGCGATCGCCGCCCACGCCTTGGCCCGAGTCGTCATCGACTCCTACGCCACGCTGTTCGGCCGACGGTCGTGGGACGGCCGCGGCGGCTCAACGGTCGCCACGGTGAACCTCGGTGGCAAACGCTGGTGCAGCAACGCCTTCTTCAGCTGGGACATGAATCCACCGCAGATGGTCTTCGGCAATCCCTGTCCTGGAGCGGTCACGGAGGAGACGGTGCCCAGCACGACCGCGCACGAGATCACCCACGGTGTCACCGCCACGTCGTCCGGGCTCAACTATGTCGGGCAGTCCGGCGCGCTGAACGAGAGCTTCTCCGACTATCTCGGCATGGTCATCGCCAATCGGTACACGAGAGGCGACGGTGCCGCCTACGGCGCCGACGGGTGCGCGGCCGTCAAAAAGCTGGGAGGGGGCTGCATGGTCGAGCTCGACGGCGGACGCTTCGCCACCCGAAACCTGCTCAACGGGGCGACGTACGAGGACTACCTGTATCTGCTCGACCTCCCGTACCGCAACTTCCTGGCGGACACCGACTACAACGACGAGGCCGGTGTCCACTTCAACTCGGCCATCTGGAACAACGCGCTGTGGAGCACCCGAACCCGGCTGGCGAAGATGGACCGCACCTCCGGAAACAAGTCTCCGATGGCGCGCGCGTTCGACAAGGCCGTCTACACCGCACTGACGCGGCTCACACCCGATTCGGGGATGATCGACGCGCGCTCCGCGGTGGAGCGGGCCATCACGTCGACCATCACGTCCGGGAAGGTCAAGACGATCGTCATGCGGGTGGCCCGCGAGTCCTTCACGGTGAACCGGATCTGCACCGGCTGCGGCCCATCGCCGAAGATCCAAGGTGACCCGGTCACCACCGGCGTCGTGTCCGAGTCGACCCCCAGCGTCAGCGGCGACGAGGTCATCTGGGTCGACGCACTCCAGTCACCCGGCGGGTCGACCTCCAAGGGTGGCCCACTGTCGCGCACCCTGGGCGGCTTCAGCGCCGGGCTGGTGTTCGCCGGCAAGGCCACCGTCACCCTCGAGTTCGGCCGGCCCGGGTCGGTCGTGCGGTACGCCGGGGATGGACGCCGCCAACGGCTGGACACGTTCGACGCCTCGACCCCGGAGATCGGGCTCGGCGGTTCCGACGACGGAGCCGCATGGGCCAGTGCGGAACGTGGAACTGCGTCGTTCGTCGACGCGAATGGCCGGGTCACCTCCACCAAGGTGCCCGGAGTCGGCACCGACAACGTGGTGTCGGTGAGCACCGGCGGTGGAACGGTGGGCATGGGCACCGAACGCGGCCGGATCCTGTTGTGGCGGCCGGGCGGGGACGTCCGCCAGATCGGCAAGCTTCCGGCCGCCGCGGTGACCACGGCCACGCACAGAGACCGGGTCTTCGCGATCGACGACGAAGGAAACAGCGTGGCCGTCGACGCCGCACGAGGCACCCAGGAGACGATGCCGCGCGGCGCCTTTCCCTACGGCGCGGCGATGAACCAGCATTACGCCGTCTGGCCATACGCCGAACGGGCCCTCGGCGGCGCCGTCTCCGAGGGCATCAAGCGCGCCGGTCGTATCTATCCCGACACCGACCTGGCGATCTACTCCTTCGATACCGGTCTGCTGGCCAAGCTCATCGAGAACCCGGGACAACAAGGCTTCCCCGCGTTCTCGGGCAACCGGCTGGTCTGGCAGGACACTGCGCTGAAGGGCAACGACATCTTCACGATGGAGCTGAAGCCGGGGCGGTGAGCTCGCCGGCTCATCGATCATGGCAGCGGGCAGCAGGCATGTTGCATACTCCGGTAGGCGGTTCGTCCGTCGTGAGAGGTCGCGCCCATGGTGAGGTCGGTTCGTCCGAGGTCGGCGTTGCTGGCGAGCGCCCTGGTGGTCGTCTCAGCCGGATGCGGAGCAACGGAGCCGCCCAGAGTCGATGACGTCCAGAAGGTGGTCGCGTACATCCAGCCCAGCATCGTGAACGTCCAGAGCGACTGGACGGGGTACGTCTACGACTCCTACAACAAGAAGTACCTGAAGAACGATCAGTCGTTCAGCGCCAAGCGCCAGTGCAGCGGATTCGCCGTCAACCCGAACGGATACATCGTCACTGCCGGACATTGCGTGATTCGCGACGACGACATCGACAAGGTCATCAAGACCGAAGCCGCGAACTGGGCGATCGAGAACAACTACTACGACAAGGGCGATTCAGAGCTCAAGCCGGAGCAACTCATCAAGGACTACAGCGTCCTCAACGAAAAAGGAGAAGACAGCCTGACTCCGGCCGTCTCCGTGGTCTGGGGCGTCATTTCCGGCGGTGTCAAGACCGGAGAGGCGTACTCAGCGCAAGTGGTCGAGTCGCAGTTCTTCGATGGTGGCGACGCCGCGCTCCTGAGGATCGACAAGACCGACCTGCAAGCACTCGACATCAGCAAGAGCCCGCCGGACGTCGGCCAGCGTGTCGTCGTGGCCGGCGACGTCACCTATCGAGCCTTGACGACAGACTCCTCCTTCGCTCCGACGATCCTTGATGGCACCATCCGGTCGAAGGATCCCGACGGCGAAGGCCGGCACGTTCACGAGATCTCGGTGGATCTGAAGCCCGGCATGAACGGCGGGCCGGCCGTGGGCCTCGACCACCGCATCGTGGGCTTCGCCAGCTACCAGTGGGACACGGACACCGACGCGGCCACGCCGCTCCGGTACCTCCGATCGACGTCGCAGATCGAGGCACTCCTGAAGAACGCCGGGGTGAAGAACGAGCTCGGGACCATGGGCCGCTCCTACCACGACGGACTCGACGCCTACTTCGCAGGCGACCAGGACGAGGCCGTCGAGTCCTTCCAGAAAGTGCTCGACGAGCAGCCGGCCAACGAGCTGGCCAAGGACTACATGACCAAGGCCGAGGCTCTCGAAGGAGGCGGGGTCCTGATGCCGCTCGGTCTCGGCGTTCTTGCTCTGCTGGTGCTCGGCGGTGGCGCACTCGCGGTGTCGAGGGCGCGCAAGGGCGGAACGCGCATCTCGCTCGCCCTGCCCATGCCGAAGCGGAATCGGAGGCGGCCCGAGTCACCCGGTCGGATCTTCATCAGCTACCGGCAGAAGGACTCGGCCTACTCGGCCAGCTGGCTGTTCGACCGCCTGACTGAGCGCTTCGGCGCGGACCAGGTGTTCAAGGACGTCGACTCCATCGGGTTGGGCGACGACTTCGTCGAGGTGATCACCGAGGCCGTCGGCTCGTGCGACGTGCTGCTCGCCATCATCGGGGAGGAGTGGCTCGATGCGACCAGGACGGACGGCACCCGCCGGCTCGACGACCCCGAAGACTTCGTTCGGCTGGAGCTGGAGGCGGCGCTGACCCGCAAGGTGCTGCTGATCCCGATCCTCATCGACGGCACGACGATGCCGTCTGCCGGCGACCTGCCGCCCAGCATCGCCTCGCTCTCGCGCCGCCAGGCGCTCGAGGTGAGTCCGCACCGGTTCCGCGCCGACACCGACCGCCTCCTCGATGTCGTCGAACGCACGCTGAGGAACCTCCGCGGCCGGGCATCGACGGATACCTCCGGCGACGCCTCGCTGACCGCCGCCATCGCGGCCACCGAGGCTCAGCCGTCCGTGGAGTGACTACACCCCGGCGAAGGCATCCATCGTGGTACCGACGACCCGGGACCAGGACTCCTGGTCGGCGTTGAACTGTTCGAGCCCGCCAAGGGACTGCACGTTCAACTCCAGCAAGGTGCCGTCCTGCCGGATCATGACGATGATGCGCCCGTACACGGGCACGCTGGCCTGGTTGTCGGTCCACAGCCCCCGGTAGTCGAGGATCGCCAACGACACCATGGCGCCGAACGGCTCCAAGGGCACGACGTCGGCGGTCTCGACCTGGCTGTAGCTGGAGGGCGGCAGGTCCTGCTCAAGCATCTGGGAAATGATCGCCGACGCGTCCGTCGTCGGCTGGGTCGGTGTGACGTAGGTGTAGATCGCCGTCTTGTCGATGCCGATGAGCGCCTCGTCCTCGTCGCTGGTGCCCACCTCCCAGCCGCGGGGCACGTAGATCTGAACACCGTTGATGGTGATGAAGTCACCACCGCTGGCCGGGTCCTTGCCCGCTTTCGACCCGCTGGTCGTGGGCTTCTCAGCGGCGTCTGACCCGGCGGTCCCCGCTCCTTCAAGCTCGACGGGAGCAGGATCGGTCGGGCTGGACACCTCCGGAACATCGCGCTCTGCCGCGGTGGCGGCGGGATCGAACGCGACGCCGGCGATGCCGCCGATCAACCCGACCACGATGACCGTCGCGACGATGCCGACGAGGGTCTTCACGTTCGAGCGATCTGCCCCGGACGCGTCGGCTTTCATGCGACACCCCCTCCGCCGACCCCCATGGACTGCCGTCTCTGGTGTGAGGTGGCACGGACGGATGCCCCGCAGACCGAGCAGAACTGCGAGTCGGGCAGCACCATGTTCTCGCACTCGGGGCAGAACGACTCACCGGTGGTGGAGCGCTTCGCCCCATCGGTGGCGGCGTCCTCGACTGCGGCCTCGAGCAGGGCGGCCTGCATCACCACGCGGACGCGCACGACGAGGACGGCGAGGACCACGAATCCCCACAGCAGCCCGAGCGCCTGTCCGAACGGCAGCAAGGCGAGCAGTCGGATCCCGAGCCAGTAGACGATGTTCGCCGCGGCCGCGAAGGCGAAGCCGCGGACGAACCGTCCGGTGAACCCATCGCAGCCCTCGCCCTTGCCGGAGAACGAGGCCACCGAGATGCCGGTGGCGGTGCCGTAGACGAGCGTCTTCACCACCATCAGGTTGACGACAACGACGGTCCAGGTGGCCAGACCCGTCGTCGTGCGGAACTCGTCGGCGGTGAACACCGGGGCGAACAGCACCAGCGTCTCAGCGGCTGCGTACGCGGTGCCAGAGGCGACGCCGAAGGTGAGCGCGTCGATCATGTCGTCGAACTGGGGCAGACGCGCCAGCATGCAAGCGGTCAGGTTCTTGACGACCTCGGCGACCAGAGGCAGCAGTACGGCGAAGATCAGCAGGCCTCCGATCGGCACCGCGTCGATGCCGCCGCCCCCGACGGTGCTGAGCAGCACCGAGGCCCACTCCCCGTCGAATACCCAGTGGAAGAACGTCATCGTCACCAGCACGGCCAGAGCGCCGGTGACCAGGAACAGCCCGACGACGACCTTCAACGGGGCGTCCTCCCACAGGTTCACCTCGCGGATGTAGAACAGGTAGGCGATGGGCACCAAGAGTGCTGCCGACGTGATCGCGATCGGCAGCAGGCCGAGAAAGGTCGCACCGAGGATCATGACGGCGCTGGCGATCAGCGCCCAGCGGTAGCCGTCCGCGGTTCGCCGGCTGGTGTGCGGCATGATCGTCGAGATCAGCGCCAACTGGTTGACGCCCTCCGCGGACTGGACCGCGTACGTGCCGGCTCGAGCGCTGCCGCCCCGCATCGACGACCCGCACCGATGACAGAAGTGGGCGACCTCAGGATTCTCCGCAGAACAGGTGGGACACGTCATGACGACCTCCTACCCCCGCGAGAGCAGAATCACTAACACTCGGAGTAAAGCAGCGTCGACCCGTTGTGTCACGGTTTTGCGGCTCCGCTGGAACCCGGTCAGATGAGGAGCTCGGCGATCTGGATGGTGTTGAGGGCCGCGCCCTTGCGGAGGTTGTCGCCGCTGACGAACAGCACCAGACCGGTGCCGTCGTCGAGCGAGTGGTCCTGCCGGATTCGCCCGACGAGGCTCGGATCGGTGCCGGCCGCCTGCAGCGGGGTGGGCACGTCGACGAGCCGCACCCCTGGGGCGGAGGCGAGGATCTCGGTGGCCCGCTCCGGCGTGATGGGCCGGGCGAACTGGGCGTGGATCGACAGCGAGTGGCCGGTGAACACCGGCACGCGGACGCAGGTGCCGGCGACCCGCAGGTCGGGGATGCCGAGGATCTTGCGAGTCTCGTTGCGGAGCTTCTGCTCTTCGTCGGTCTCGTTCCACCCGTCGTCGACGATCGTGCCGGCCAGCGGCAGGACGTTGAACGCGATGGGTGCCACGTACTTGACCGGCGCCGGGAAGTCGACCGCCGACCCGTCGTGCGTGAGGGCATCGGCCTTGTCGACGACGGCGAGCGCCTGCGAGTGCAGCTCTTCGACGCCGGCGACCCCCGAGCCCGAGACCGACTGGTAGGTGGCGGCGACGAGTCGCACGAGCTCCGCCTCGTCGTGCAGCGGCTTGAGCACCGGCATCGCGGCCATCGTGGTGCAGTTGGGGTTGGCGATGATGTTGCGGTCAGCCTTGGCGATGTCGCCGGGGTTGACCTCGCTGACGATCAGCGGAATGTCGGGGTCCTTGCGGAACGCCGACGAGTTGTCGATGACGGTGACGCCCGCCGCCGCGAACCGCGGGACGTGCACGCGCGACATCGTGGCGCCTGCGGAGAAGAGCGCGACGTCGAGTCCGGACGGGTCGGCGGTCTCCGCGTCCTCGATGACGATCTCGCCGCCCTTCCACGGCAGCGTCTTGCCGGCCGAGCGGGAGGACGCGAAGAAACGCACCTCGTCGGCCGGGAAGTCGCGCTCGGCGAGGAGCTGTCGCATGACCGTGCCTACTTGTCCTGTGGCACCGACGACTCCGATGCTGGTCATCGGCCGGTTCCTCCATAAACGACGGCCTCGACCTCGTCCGAGCCCAGCTCGAACGCCTCGTGGGCGGCATTGACGGCGGCGTCGACCTGGTTCTCGCTGACGACGACGGAGATGCGGATCTCGGAGGTGGAGATCATCTCGATGTTGACGCCGGCGTCGGCCAGAGCCTGGAAGAACGTCGCCGTGATGCCGGGTGAGGAGCGCATGCCGGCACCGACGATGGAGACCTTGCCGACGCTGTCGTCGTACTGCAGACGCTCGAAGCCGATGTCGTCCTTGAGCCGCGCCAGTGCGGTCATGGCGGTCTGGCCGTCCGAGCGTGGGAGCGTGAACGAGATGTCCGTGAGAGCGGTGGCCGCGGCCGAGACGTTCTGCACGATCATGTCGATGTTGATCTGGGCGTTGGCGAGCGCGCGGAAGATGGCTGCCGCCTCGCCGACCTTGTCAGGCACGCCGACGACCGTGATCTTGGCCTCGCTGCGGTCGTGGGCGACACCGCTGATAATGGCCTGTTCCATGGTGGGGTCCTTCCGGACGTCTTCGCTCGAGACCACCCACGTGCCCGGCCGATCGCTGAACGACGAGCGCACGTGGATGGGGATGTCGTTGCGGCGCGCGTACTCGACGCACCGCAGGTGGAGGATCTTCGCGCCGTTGGCCGTCATCTCCAGCGCCTCTTCGTAGGAGATGCGCGGGATCTGACGGGCGCTCGGCACGATGCGGGGGTCGGCGGTGAAGATTCCGTCGACGTCGGAGTAGATCTCGCAGACGTCGGCGCCGAGGGCGGCCGCGAGCGCCGCGGCCGTGGTGTCGGAACCGCCACGGCCGAGCGTGGTGATGTCCTTGGTGGTCTGCGAGACACCCTGGAAGCCCGCGACGATCGCGACCGCTCCCTCGGCGATCGCGGCCTGCAGTCGTCCGGGCGTGACGTCGATGATCTTGGCCCGGCCGTGCGCGGAGTCGGTGATGACGCCGGCCTGCGAGCCGGTGAAGGAGCGGGCTTCCTGGCCTAGCTGACCGATCGCCATCGCGAGCAGCGCCATCGAAATGCGTTCGCCGGCGGTGAGCAGCATGTCGAGCTCACGACCGGGGGGCAGCGGGGAGACCTCCTTGGCGAGGTCGATCAGCTCGTCCGTGGTGTCGCCCATGGCGGACACGACCACGACGACGTCGTGGCCGGCCTTTTTGGTCGCGACGATGCGCTGGGCGACCCTCTTGATGCCCACGGCATCGGCAACGGAGGAGCCGCCGTACTTCTGCACGACAATGCCCACGGGATGTCCTCGGGATGAGTGGCTGACACGGCTGCGCTGGCAGCACGGCGCTGGGCTGACAGGCGGTCCTCAGTCTACCTGCTCGTCTTCTGCCCTCGGGAACGGCGAAATCCTGCCAAGTTTGGGTTCTCAGGGAAGTCCCTGATGCGACGTGTCCCCGCCGCCTGACAGAGTTGCCGCATGCATCGTCAGATCGCCGGCAAGCTCACCGGCCGTGTCACCAAGTGGATCGTCCTCGTCGCATGGATCGCGCTCCTCGGCATCGCCATGCCGCTCAGCGCCAAGCTCATCGACGTCCAGAACAATGAGGCGTCGTCGTGGCTGCCCGGGTCGGCGGAGTCGACCAAGGTCGTCGACGAGCTCTCCGACACCGTCAACCCCAACGACATCCCCACCCTCGTCGTCTATCACCGCAGCTCCGGCCTCACCGACGCCGACCTGTCCACGATGGACCAGCAGGCACAGCAGATCGCGAAGATCGACGGCGTCACCAAGCTCGGTGTGCTGTCGCCGAACGCGGCGAAGGCACTGGCCGCACAGGGCAAGCCCGTTCCCACCCTGCTGTCCGAGGACCGCCAGGTCGGCTATCTCTACCTGACGTTCAACTTCGGCAAGAACGGGTGGAACGACATCCCCGCTGCCGCCGACGAGATCCGCGACATCGCCACCATCGATGGCGCCAACGTCCACCTCGCCGGGTTCGGCGGTCAGGCAGCCGACTCCGCAGAAGCTTTCGAGGGTCTCGACACGGACCTGATCTTCATCACGTTGCTGGTGGTGATCGTGATCTTGCTGCTCACCTATCGGAGCCCGACCTTGTGGCTCCTGCCGATCATCAGCGCCGTGTTCGCCTACATGGTCTCGGCCGGCGTGGTCTACCTGCTCGCCAAGTACGCCGACCTCACGGTCAACGGACAAAGCCAGGCGATCCTGACCATCCTGGTCATCGGAGCGGGCACCGACTATGCCCTGCTCCTGGTGGCGCGATATCGAGAAGAGCTCCGCCGCCATGAAGACCGGCACGAGGCGATGGCGTTTGCACTGCACCGTGCGGCTCCCGCCATCCTGGCCAGCGCCGCGACGGTCGTCGTCGGCATGCTCTGCCTGTCGTTCGCCGACCTGAACTCGACCGCCGGCCTCGGCCCGGTGCTGGCCGTCGGCGTCGCCGTGACGTTCCTCGTCATGGTCACCCTGTTGCCGGCCTTGCTGGTGATCTTCGGCCGGTGGATGTTCTGGCCCAAGCGCCCCGGGTTCGGTTCGCCGGAGCCCACGACCACCGGGCTCTGGGCTCGCGTGGGCGAGCGAATCCGCCCGCGTCCTCGTGTGGTGTGGGTGGTCACCGCCGGACTGCTGGCCGTGGCATGCCTCGGATTGTTCAAGCTCAATGCATCCGGTCTCACGACGGAAGACAGCTACACGAAGGAGTTCGACTCGATCGTCGGCCAGAAGGTGCTGACCGACCACGGGCTGGCCGACAACTCCAACACCGTCCAGGTCGTCGCCAACACCGACCAGATCAAGCAGGTCGAAGACGCCATCGCCGGCACTGACGGGCTCGAACCGCCGGGCGCCATCCGCGACATCGGTGGCGGACGCAGCTACTTCGAGGCCACCATCACGCACGACATCTCCTCGAGCGCGGCCTTCGACACGGTCAAGGCGTCTCGCACCGCCGCGCACGGAGTCTCCGGCGCCGATGCCCTCGTGGGCGGTGGGTCGGCGTTCTACCTGGACACCAAGACGGCCTCCACCCGCGACAACAAAGTCATCATCCCGATCGTGCTGGTCGTCGTGTTCATCATCCTGGTCCTGCTCCTGCGAGCCCTGCTCTCGCCGTTGCTGCTGATCGGCACGGTCGTGCTGTCCTTCGGCGCTGCCCTGGGCATCTCGGCGCTGTTGTTCCACTACGTCTTCGGCTTCGCCGGCACCGATCCCGGGTTCCCGCTGTTCGCCTTCGTGTTCCTGGTCGCCCTGGGTATCGACTACAACATCTTCCTGATGACCCGTGTCCGCGAGGAGACCATCAACCACGACACCCGCCGGGGCTCGCTCATCGCGCTGTCGTCGACCGGCGGCGTCATCACGTCCGCCGGGCTGGTGCTGGCGGCGACGTTCCTCGTGCTCGGCTCGGTCCCCCTGGTGTTCCTCGCCGAGCTCGGAGTCGCAGTCGCCCTGGGCGTCCTGCTCGACACGATGATCGTCCGGTCGGTGCTGGTGACCGCCCTCAACCTCGACCTGGGCGGCAAGATCTGGTGGCCGAGCAAGCTCGACCGCGGTTCCGGCGAAGCCTCGCCACCCGACGCGGCGCAGGAGCCGGAGCGGGCCCTCGTCTGACGTCTAACGGTATTCGGGGTTGTGCGTGTAGTCATGCACGCCCGAGTCCCAGACGGTGCGCTGGTTGCCGTAGGCCGGGATGCCGCCGGCGTCGCGGAGCATCGACGCCAGATGCATCAGGTTGTACGTCATGAACGTGGTGTTGCGGTTGGTGAAGTCGCTCTCCGGCCCGCCAGACCCCGGGTCCAGGTAGGAGGGACCCGGGCCGACCGCGCCGATCCAGCCGGCGTCGGCCTGCGGTGGGATCGTGAAGCCGACGTGCTGCATCGTGTAGAGGATGTTCATCGCACAGTGCTTGATGCCGTCCTCGTTGCCGGTGATGAGGCAGCCGCCCACGCGTCCGTAGAACTCGTACTGGCCGTGCTCGTTGAGCTCGCTCGACGCGGAGTACAGCCGCTCGATGACCTGCTTCATGATGCTGCTGTTGTCGCCGAGCCAGATCGGGCCGGCCAGCACCAGGATGTTCGCGGCCATGATCTTCTCGAGGATGCCGGGCCAGGCATCGGTGTCCCAGCCGTGCTCGGTCATGTCCGGATACACGCCGGTGGCGATGTCCTCGTCGATCGCGCGATACGTCGTCACACCGACGCCGTGGCTCGTCATGATCGCCGAGCTCTTGGTCACCAGGCCGTCAGTGTGACTCGGCTCCGGCGATCGCTTGAGCGTGCAATTGATGAAGACGGCATTGAGATCGCTGAAGTCGGGCGCTTCGTGCTCGGTTGAGGTCATGGATGTCACCGTGGCCTGCCGAGGGTTCCCCGCGCAAGGGGTTCACGACCTTCGTCAGCGGTCGGTCACGAGTCCTGCCCTGGTGACCCGATGCGGTGAGATGCTGATCTGGTGGCCGAGTCCCCGCCCATGGAACGTACCCGCGCGCAGCGCATCGACGCTCGATCCAACGCCGAGCGCATTGTGAGGGTGGCCCGCGCGGCCTTCCTGGCGGGTGCCTCCCCCTCGCTGGAGGAGATCGCCTCAGCCGCGGACGTCGGCGTGGCCACGCTCTACCGCCACTTCCCCAACCGCGAGGCGCTGATCCGCGCCGCGTACCACGCGATCTTCGACGAAGAGATCGTTCCGCAGCTGGCGCCCGACAACGTGCTGCCGAAGTTCCGCTACGCGTTCATCGCCATCTCCGTGCAGGTCATCGACCTGTTGAGCGCCGCCCCGACGTCGAACCTCGCCGAGCTGACGGCCGAGCTGATCGACGACTACATGGACGTGTTCGATGTGCTGCTGCACGGGGCCCAGGACCAGGGGGACATCCGGCCGGACATCGGGATCGACGACGTGCCGCACATCCTGGGCATGCTCGTCGTCGGCCTGTCGACCCCGACCCTCGACGACGAGAGCCGCGCGCGCTACCTCGCCCTGATGTTCGACGCGCTCAAGCCCGGCCACACCGGCGAGCTGCCGCCGTTGACTAACCTGCGGCGTTGATCGCGGTTCGGCCTTCGAAGGCGCGGCCGAGGGTGAGCTCGTCGGCGTACTCGAGGTCGCCGCCGACGGGGAGGCCGCTGGCGAGCTTGGAGACGCGGAGTCCGAGCGTGGACAGCATGCGGATCAGGTAGGTGGCCGTGGCCTCGCCCTCGAGGTTCGGGTCGGTGGCGATGATGACCTCGGTGACGGAGCCGTCGTTCAGCCGTTGCAGCAGCTCCTTGATGCGGAGCTGGTCGGGGCCGATGCCCGCGATGGGCGAGATCGCCCCGCCGAGCACGTGGTAGCGGCCGCGGAACTCGCGGGTGCGCTCGATGGCGACGACGTCCTTGCTCTCCTCGACCACACAGATGACGGTGGCGTCGCGACGCGGGTCGGCGCAGATGCGGCACTCGGTATCGACGGTGACGTTGCCGCAGGTGCCACAGAAGTGGACCTTGGCCTTGACCTCGGTGAGCACGGCGGCGAACCGCTTGACGTCATCGGCGTCGGCGTCGAGCAGGTGGAACGCGATGCGCTGGGCGCTCTTCGGACCGACGCCGGGCAGTCGCCCGAGCTCGTCGATGAGGTCCTGGATCACGCTGTCGTACACCCAGCCAGACTAGTCGTCGCCACCCAGAAAACGGGCCAACATGTCGTGGCCGTGCGCGGTGAGTATCGACTCCGGGTGCATCTGCACGCCCTCCACAGGGTGCGAGGCGTGGCGCAGGCCCATGACCACGCCGGCGGCCGTGCGGGCGGTGATGTCGAGCGTCGGTGGCACGGTGTCGGGGTCGACGACGAGCGAGTGGTAGCGGGCGCACACCAGCGGGGACGGCAGACCCGCATAGACACCTCGTCCGTCGTGGTGCACGAGCGACGGCTTGCCGTGCACGACCTCGGACGCGCGGACGACCGACGCACCGTAGGCCTGGCCGATGGCCTGGTGGCCGAGGCACACGCCCAGCGTGGGCGTGATCGGTCCGAGTCGGCGGACGACGTCGACGCTGATGCCGGCATCGGACGGCGTGCCCGGTCCTGGCGAGATGATGACGTGCGTCAGGTCGCCGCGCTCACGGGCGGCGACCAGCTCGTCGACATCGACGGCGTCGTTGCGGACCACCTGGGCGCTCGCACCGAGCTCGCGCACGTATTGCACCAGGTTGTAGACGAACGAGTCGTAGTTGTCGATGAACAGCACCCGGGCGTGCGCCACACCGCGCAGCGGTGAGTTGCCTTCGTCCAGCGACGCCAACGCACTGTCGCTGATCCCGCTGCGCAGCGACGTGGCGAGGGGACCGATCGACCACGAGCCGATGCCCTCGATCGACGTGATCGGCACGACACCCCGGAGGGCGTTGGTGACGAACACCTCCGTCGCGCGTGCGACGTCGACGGTCGTGAGGCGCCGCTGGATGACCGGGATGCCGGACCCCAGCAGCTGGTCGATCACCCGTGCGCGTTCCGTGCCGGGAAGGATTCGCCCGTCGAGCGGAGGGGTGTGCACGCCGTCGTCGTGGACGACGAAGATGCTCGCGCGGCCGGTCTCGAGCACACTGCCGTCGTCGTCGAGCACCAACAGGTCGATGTCAGGGCGTGCCTCGTGGTCGAGCACCCGCCGGTCGGACCACTTGTGCGGGCCCAGCCCACCACCAATGACCCGTGGCACGAGCGCCCAGGCATGGACATCGTCGAGGATCGGACGCACGGTCATCCGGACGAGGACGTCAGTGCTGCCTGCCGCCCGCGGCCCGGCACCCCCGCCGGGTCCGTAGGGCACCGCGTCGATACGCAGCCGGTGTCGACCGTGCAGACCCGCGACCTTGCGGTGCACCGCCTCCTCCAGGCCGGCGCGGACCGTCTGACCGTAGACGGCGCGCACGGACGAGTCGAGCCGGGCGACGTGCGCCTGGACGTCACTCGCCACCCCGTCAGTGACGAGGACCGTGTCGAAGATGCCCAGCGAGAGGTCGGCACGATCGACCCGTGCCTCCACCGCGACGTGTGGCGGCCCGGTCTCGTCCGGGGCCTCCGCCTCCAGCTCGAGCCGGCCGCCGACGGCCTCGATCAACGGACGCGCCTTGACGAAGCACTCGGCGAGCTCGCCGTCCGGCGTCGAGTCCGCGACGATGCCGCCACCGACACCGAGCCACACCCAGCCGCCGGACATCTCGAACGTGCGGATCGCGACGTTGAGCTCGAGCCCGGCGCCGGCGCTGACGTGCCCGAGCGCACCGGTGTAGGCCTCCCGCGCCGTGGGCTCGAGCTCGGCGGCGATCTCCATGGCCCGCACCTTGGGAGCGCCCGTGACCGAGCCGGGCGGGAACGTCGCGTGCAGCAGGTCCGAGTCGGTGACGTCGGGGCCGAGGTGGCCGACGACGTCGGAGACCAGGTGCCACACGGCATGGCGTTCGGCCCGCACGAGCGCCGGCACCCGCACGCTGCCCGGTGTGCAGACCCGGCCGAGGTCGTTGCGCATGAGATCGACGATCATCACGTTCTCGGCACGGTTCTTCGCCGACGCCGTCAGCTCGTCAGGGTCGGAGTCGAGCGGTGCCGTGCCCTTGATCGGCGAGGTGAGGACCTCGTCGCCCGTGCGTCGCAGGAAGAGCTCCGGGGAGAAGCTCGCGATCGCACCCTCGGGGGCGTCGACGAAGGCGGCGTAGGCCGGGGCGAGTGCCTCGACACCGGTGCAGAACAGGTCGAGCGGATCGCCCTCGAACGGCGCCTCGAGCCTCGCGCAGAGATTCACCTGGAAGATGTCGCCGGCCCTGATGTGCTCGAGCGCGCGGGCGACGGACGTGCGGTGCTCGTCGGGCGACGGCGTCATGGTGAACGTGCCGACCTCGAAGGGCTCGGGTTCGGCATTAGCCTCGAGAGCCGCCAGGACGTCGGCGTCATCGGTGCGACCCAGCGTCTCGAGCCACCACACGCCGTCGGTGAGGCGAAGCACCCGGTCGTAGAACGCGACCCGGGTGTACGGCTGGGGCACCGGGCGGTTCGCCGGCGGCGGGAGGTGCTCGACGAGGTGGCCGAGCTGGTAGCCCCACGACCCGATCCAGCCACCACCGAACACCCCGCTCTGGGTGACGGTCGGGAGGTCGACGTCGTCGAAGGGGTGTCCGTCGAGGACCCGGACGGGGTCGAAGGCGATCAGCGCCTCGCCGTGGTGCCAGTCGCCGAAGAGGGCGACCACACGGTCCCGGCCGCGGAAGCGGCGCAGGACCTCGACCGGCTCGAGCCCGATGTCGAGGCGGATTCGACGGACGTCAGTCGCCAGACTGGTCGTCAATGACCTGCGCCCCCAGCTCGCGCGACAGGAGCTGCTCGGGTCCGTCGACGTCGACGACCGGGTCGTCGGGGTGGGCCGCCGCGTCGGGGTCGTCGGCGACCGCAGCGCCCGGGGTGTCGCGCATCGCGCTGCGGACCGTCTCGGGCGACCGGACGCCTCGCTGGGGTTTCGCGGCTTGGGGCGGTTCGGAGTCGGCCGACTCCGGGGCGAGCGTCTCCTGGGCCTCCGCGCCCGACGGCTCGTTGCGGACCGGGTCGGCGGTGGGGTCGACGATCACGTCGATGCGCCACGTCACTCCGAGGACGTCGTGCAACGCCTTCTGCAAGTCCTCCTGCGAGCGGCTGTTGACGAACGAGTCGCGAGCACCGGCGTTGACCAGCGCCAACGTCAGCGTGTCTTGCTCGAGCGAGACCACCTGCGCGTTCTGGCTGAGCATGATCCAGGTGAACCGCTTCAGGTCTTTGACGCGGTCGAGCACGCCGGGCCACAACCGGCGGACGTCGGCGATGCCGAGGCTGCCCGGGATCTGGGTCGTCTCCGACTCCTCGTTCGGCGAGACGACCTCCGACTCTGGGTCAGGCAGGACGGTCTCCGGCTCGACGGCCGTCTCCTCGACAGCCGGCTGCTGCTCGAGAACCGGTTCGGGCTCGAGCGCCGGCGCGGGTTCGGCCTTCGGCGTCGGTTCGACCTGCGGCACGGGTTCGACCGTGGCCGGCGTACCGATGCTGAGGCGACGCTCGAGACGGTCGAGGCGGGCCGAGAAGCCGAGCGACGTGTGGTCGGCGCCCGGCACCAGGATGCGGGCGCACATCAGCTCGAGCAGCAGGCGCGGTGCCGTGGCGCCACGGAAGTCGACGAGAGCGGTGTTGACGACCTCGGCCGCGCGGGTCAGCTCGGACGGACCGAAGCCGGCGGCCTGGCTGCGCAGCCGGTCTGCGCGGTCGCCAGGCACCTCGAGCAGCCCGGTCGACAACGCGTCAGGAACCGCGGCCACGATGACGAGATCGCGTAGCCGCTGGAGGAGGTCCTCGGCGAACCGGCGCGGGTCCTGACCGGACTCGATGACCTTGTCGACGACGCCGAACACGGTGGCTCCGTCGTCGGCAGCGAACGCGTCGACGGCCTCGTCGAGCAGGGCGTCGGGGGTATAGCCGAGCAGCTGTACGGCGAGGTCGTAGGTGACGCCGTCGGGACCGGCGCCGCCGAGCAGCTGGTCGAGGACGCTGAGGGTGTCGCGCACCGACCCTGCCCCGGCGCGCACGACCAGGGGAAGGGCGTTGGGCTCGAGGGTGACGCCCTCGGACGTGCAAAGCGTGAGCAGGTAGTCGCCGAGCAGCTTGGGCGGCACCAGGCGGAACGGATAGTGATGCGTGCGGGAGCGGATGGTGCCGATGACCTTGTCGGGCTCGGTGGTGGCGAAGATGAACTTCAGGTGCGGCGGCGGTTCCTCGACGAGCTTGAGCAGCGCGTTGAAGCCCTGCGACGAGACCATGTGCGCCTCGTCGATGATGTAGACCTTGTGGCGACTGCTGACCGGGGCGAAGAATGCGCGTTCGCGCAGGTCACGTGCGTCGTCGACACCACCGTGGCTGGCCGCGTCGATCTCGATGACGTCGAGGCTGCCCGGCCCGTTGCGGGCGAGATCGCGGCAGCTCTGGCACTCACCGCACGGCTCGGCGACCGGAGCCTTCTCGCAGTTGAGCGCCCGGGCGAGGATGCGAGCGCTGGTGGTCTTGCCGCATCCGCGCGGGCCCGAGAAGAGGTAGGCGTGGTGAACCCGGTTGGCCGCCAGCGCGTGCCGCAGGGGCTCGGTGACGTGGTCCTGCCCGATGACCTCGGCAAAGGTCTCCGGCCGATATCGGCGGTAGAGGGCCAGGGGTGCGTCCACGTGTGCAGCCTAACGACGATGAAGGACAGCGGTCGACGGGCCGGTTGGTGCCCGTCGCTAGGAGCTGACGAGCTCGTGGTCGCTGAGCCAGTGGTCGAGCAGACGATAGGCCTCGGCCCGCGGCTCCTCCTTCGACAGGAAGACGTCGTGCCGGGCTCCGGTGATCGGCACCGACGTGACGGCGTCGCCGAGGCATCCGGCCCAGCGGGCGATCTGGCGGGAGTCAAGCACCGCGTCGAGCTCGTCGACCTCCGGCGACCACTGCGGGGCGGACCGGCTCCGCGCCGAGCGCAGGACCAGCGACGGCACACCGACGTCGAGGCCCTTGTGCAGGCGGGCGTGGCCGCGGCGGATGGCGTTGATCCACCCGTACGTGACCGGGAAGCCGCCGAGCGGCTTCCACTCCAGGTCGTAGTCCCATTCCCCGTGTTCGCTGACGTGGAGGCTGGAGCCGTAACCATGACCCGGCGGGAGCTTGAGTGGTTCGAACGGCCGGATCTTCGCCATGACCCGCATCAGCTGGGTCCCCCAGCTCCGCATCCACGGCTTGCCGGGCATGTCGAGGAACGGCGCGTTGAGCACCAACCCGCTGATCCCGGCGCCCCGGGCCCCGCCCGTGCCGGCGTTCAGCCGGTGGAGCCAAAGCGACAGGACGAGGCCTCCGGTGGAGTGGCCGGCCAGCAGCACCGGCGCGTCGCCCGTCTCGTGGCGGACAGCGGCGAGGGCCCGGCTGAGCTCGGCGTCGTCGTAGTACGCGAGGTCGGAGACGTAGTGCGGCGTCTGGCCCGGACGGCGGGAGCGTCCGCACTTGCGCAGGTCGAGGGCGAAGAACGCGAACCCGCGCTCGGTGAAGAAGTCTGCGAGCGCGGTCTGGAAGAAGTAGTCGGTGAAGCCGTGCACGTACAGCACCGCGCCCGTGGGGTGCGCCGGCGCCTCCCGGCGCACGAGGGTGCCGACGATCTGGCCCTGGCCGTCGGGGTCGTCACCGAGCTCCAGCACCTGCTGCTCGTAGCCATCACCCAGGACGTCGGGTTGCCAGTCGGCCATACGTGCAGGATACGGGCGGGGTTGACCGGCCCAAGAGAATGGGGCACGTGAGCGAGACCAAGGACACCCAGCGGACCCTCGACCTCGCCCTGCGGGTCGGCGAGGTCCTGCTGTCGAACGGCGCCGGGGCGGCCGACGTCACGGCCACGATGGCGTCGATCACCTATCACCTCGGCCTGCGGAACACCCTCGTCGACGTCACCTTCACGACCCTCACGCTGAGCCACCAGGTCGACGCGGAGGATCCCGCCGTCACCATGCGGCGCCAGGTCACGCATCGCGAGATCGACTACGCGGACCTCACCGCCGCCGACCACCTCGTCCGGGAGCTCCTCGAGGACGAGATCACGCGCGAGGAAGCCGCCGCCCGCGTCCTGCAGATCTCGTCGTCGGGCCACCCGACACCACGCTGGGCCGTCACGGCGAGCTGGGGCGTCACCGGCGCCGGAGTAGCGCTCCTGCTCGGCGGCGACTGGATCGTCATGCTCATCGCTGCGATCGCCGGCAGCGCCATCGAGGTGCTGCAGCGCAAGCTCTCGCGCCTGAGGCTCCCGTTCTTCTACTCCCAGGCGGCCGGCGGCCTGCTCGCCACCCTGTTCGCGGTCGGCGTCGCAGCGACCGACGTGCCGGTCGACCCGTCGCTCGTCGTCACGGCGAGCATCATCATGCTGCTCGCGGGCGTCGGCTTCATCGGCGCCATCCAGGACGCGCTCACCGGCTTCTACGTCACCGCCAACGCACGCATCCTCGAGGTCATGTTCGCGACCGTCGGCATCATCGTCGGCGTCAGCGGCGGGCTCAGCATCGGCCGGTTTCTCGGCGTGGACGTCCTGCTTGCCTCCGACCTCGCCGGCCTCTCGTACCTGCCCGGCGTCATCGTCGGCTCGGCGGTCACGGCCGCCGGCTTCGCCTTCTCGGCCTACTCCCCCGCACGGATCCTGGCACCGATCGCCCTGATCGGCGGCCTCGGCGGAGGGGTGTCCTTCGCGCTCACGGAGAACCAGGTCGGCCGCGCCGCCGCGGCCGGTTTCGCGGCCGTGGTGATCGGTTTCGTCAGCTACACGGTCGCCGGACGGGGACGTGTGCCGCCGCTGGTGATCGTCGTCTCGAGCATCGTGCCGCTGCTGCCCGGCCTGTCGATCTACAGCTCGTTGTCGCTGCTGGCCGCCGAGGATCTGCGGGGCATCCTCGCGATGATCACCGCCGTCGCGGTGGCCGTCTCGTTGTCGTCCGGCGTCATCCTCGGTCAGTACATCGCCCAGCCGCTGCGGCGCGAGGCCCGGCGTCTGGAGCGACGGCTCTCGGGTCCCCGCCTCGTCGGACCGATCCGCATCCGCCACCGTCGCCGCCCCCGCCGCTCTCGCCCGTCCTGACTGGGCAGAACCGCTGCGGTGAACGGTCGCCGGTGGAATGATCGACCACCATGAAGGGCCGCGTGGCACGCCGCATCGGGGCGGTAGTCGCCGTGCCCATTTTCGCCCGGCTCGGCTTCCACATCCGACGGATCACCGGCGGTGTCGACAGCTCGTTCTTCATGCGGCTCCTGCTCGGGCTGGGCGGCATCGTGCTCGTCGCTGCCGTCCTCGTGGCCGCCGCCGAGGGTTCTGAGGACGGCGTCGGCGGCTTCTTCGCCAAGGTCGGCACCAGCTTCTACTGGGCTGTCACCACCGTGATGGGTTCCGGTGACGCCTCCTACGTCAAATCACCGGCCGGATTCGTCATCAGCTGGCTGCTGGTCCTGTTCGGGGTAGCGATCGTCGGCGTCATCACGGCCGCTCTCGTCGGGTTCGTGATCGACTTCATCCTCAAGGAGGGCCAGGGCATGGGCGCATCCGGATACCGCGACCACATCGTCGTCTGCGGCTGGAACTCGACCGCGCGTGAGCTCATCGCCGAGCTCGGCACGGACGAGTACACCACCAAGGTCGTCGTCGTCCACGACGCGGAGAAGAATCCTGCCGGCCGCGGCGTGTACTTCGTCAGTGGCGACGTGACCGACGCCGACGATCTCCGGCGAGCAGGCATCGAGGAGGCGATGGCGGCGATCATCTGCCCCGCCGACGCCAGCAACGACGCCGACATGCGCTCGATTCTCTGCGTGCTGGCGATCGAGGCGATCGCGCCACAGGTCCGCACCGTGGTGGAGGTGAACAACCCCGGCCACGTCGATCACTTCCACCGTGCCAACGTCGACGAGGTCGTGGTGACGTCCCGGATCGCCTCCCGGCTGCTGGCCCGCACATCGCTCTACCCCGGCCTCGCCGAGATCGTCACCGACATCGTGTCGGGCGGCAAGGGCTCGGAGCTGTACCGCGTCGCAATCCCCGACGCCTGCATCGGCATGTCGCTCGACGAGCTGTCGGCGCACCTGCGCAGCGAGCACAGCGCCACGATGCTGGGCGTCAACCGCGACGGGGTGGCGTACGTGAACCCGCCGAGCGACTTCCGGCTGGAGCTCGGCGACGACGCCGTCGTGGTGGCGGAGTCGCTCGGCACCCTGGCGCCGCTGGAGATTCAGCACGACTGACGTCAGGCCGCCCGGCGGGGGTGCCGGGCCGTGGGCGGCAAGAATCAGCACAGTGCCCGGGTGATATCAAGTACTCGGACAAGGAGCGCCCCGATGAGACTGCACCTGAACGACGACGACGTCGCCTTTCGCGAGGAGATGCGGACCTTCTTCACGACGAAGGTCCCCCAAGACATCCGCGACACCCTCGCTGCGCGCCTCGAGCTGACCAAGGACCAGATGGTCCGGTCCATGCAAGCGCTCAACGCCGGCGGACTCGCCGTGCCCGGCTGGCCGGTCGAGTGGGGCGGGCAGGACTGGAGCTCGCTCCGCCGGCACATCTGGAGCGTCGAGATGCAGCTCGCGTGCGTGCCGCCGCCGCTCGCCTTCAACGCGGGGATGATCGGACCGGTCATCGCCGCCTTCGGCTCCCAGGAGATGAAGGAGCGGTTCCTGCCGGCGACCGCCAATCTCGAGATCTGGTGGTCCCAGGGGTTCTCCGAGCCCGATGCCGGGTCGGACCTCGCCTCCCTGCGCACCACGGCGGTCCGTGACGGCGAGGAGTACATCGTCAACGGCCAGAAGACCTGGACGACCCTCGGCCAGTACGGCGACTGGATCTTCACGCTCGTCCGCACGGATCCCGAGGTCAAGAAGCAGGCCGGCATCTCGATGCTGCTCATCGACATGACCACGCCCGGCGTCACCGTCCGCCCGATCGAGCTCATCGACGGTGGCCACGAGGTGAACGAGGTGTTCTTCGAGGACGTCCGTGTCCCGGCCGAGAACCTCGTCGGCGAGGAGAACAAGGGCTGGGACTACGCCAAGTTCCTGCTCGGCAACGAGCGGGTAGGCGTCGCTCCGGTCGGGCTCATCAAGCGGCTGGTGGCGCAGGCCAAGAAGCAGGCCGAGACCGCAGGACCGGGCGGTTCGTCACTGCTCGACGACCCCGACGTCGCCGCCCGTATCGCGACACTGGAGAACGAGCTCATGGCCCTGGAGCTCACCGCACTGCGGGTCGTGGCCCACTCGGCGGAGGGCAAGCCGCATCCGGCCTCCTCGGTGCTCAAGCTCCGTGGTTCGGAGCTCCAGCAGGAGGCCACGTCACTGTTCGTCGACCTGGCCGGACCGATGTCACTGGCCTCCGGAGCCGGTGACGGGAGCGACGCGCCCGACTGGGTCCGCGTCGTCGGGCCGAAGTACCTCAACCTCCGCAAGGCCACCATCTACGGCGGCTCGAACGAGGTCCAACGTCAGATCATCGCCGGCACGATCCTGGGACTGAGGTAGAGCCATGGACTTCACACTCGACGCCGAGCAGGAAGCCCTGCGCGATGCCGTCCGTGGCCTGCTGGGCAAGGCGTATGAATCCTCGGAGACCCGCCGTGAGGTCGTCAACGAGGACCCCGGGTTCAGCGAACGGACCTGGTCGCAGCTCGCCGAGATGGGCGCCCTCGGGCTGCCCTTCGCCGAGGCCGACGGTGGCATGGGCGCCGGGCCGGTCGAGGTCTCGATCGTGGCCGAGGAGATGGGCCGCGTCATCGCGCCGGAGCCGTTCGTCGAGGTCGTCATCCTCGCCGGAGGCCTGGTCGCGGCCGCAGGCTCCGACGAGCAGCGCGCCGACGTGCTCGGCCGCGTTGCGGAGGGCCAGCTCGTGCTGGCCGCCGCCCTCGCCGAGCCGGGAGCACGCTGGGACCTGACCGGCGGTGGCGTCACGGCTCTGCCATCAGGGTCTGGGCAGTCGGGCGACGGCTGGACCCTGTCGGGCGTCAAGGAGCCGGTCCTGCACGGTGCGCGGGCCGACGCGTTCGTCGTCAGCGCCGCGACGGACGCCGGTACGGGACTGTTCCTCGTCGAGGGTGACGCTGCCGGCCTGACCCGCACGGGCTACCGCACCTTCGAGGGCGGCCGGGCCGCGCACGTGGCGTTCGACGGCACGCCCGCCATCCCACTCGGCGACGTGGGCACCGACCAGACGCCCGTCATCGACGACGTCGTGGCGCGCGCGCAGGTGGCGTACTGCCACGAGGCGCTCGGCGCGATGGACACCGCGTTGAAGCTCACGGTCGAGTACCTCAAGACCCGCAAGCAGTTCGGCGTCACGCTGAGCACGTTCCAGGCACTCACGTTCCGAGCCGCCGACCTGTACGTCTCGCTGGAGCTGGTCCGTAGCACCGTGATGTGGGCGACGCTCGTGCTTCTCGACGAGCCGGATCTCGCCCGCGAGGCGGCTGCCCGCGCGAAGCTGCAGGTCTCGACGGCCGGACGTCACATCGGCGAGGAGGCCATCCAGCTGCACGGAGGCATCGGCATGACGGCGGAGTACTCCGTCGGCCACTACATGAGCCGTCTCACCGCGATCGACCACTGGCTCGGCGACGGCACCGAGCACCTCCGGGCCCTCGCCGGCACGCTCGACGACCACACCGTGCTCAACCCGCTGCCGTAAGGCGTGGTCCTCGCGATTTGTGACGAAGGTCGTGACCCGGACGCCATTCGCTGACGAGTTGCGTCACAAATCTCGAGGTCCGTGGCGAGGTGGCGGAGGATAGGGGATTCGAACCCCTGAGAGCTTTCACTCAACCCGCTTTCCAAGCGAGCGCACTAGGCCACTATGCGAATCCTCCGCGGACGAGGTTACCGGCCACCTCCAGCTTGGGACGCACTGGGACAACTCGGTATGGTGAGCCACAGCCCCTCGCGCGGCGACACATCACCCAACTCCCCCAGGGCCGGAAGGCAGCAAGGGTCAGTGACCTCTGTCGGGTGCGCGAGGGGTCCTTTCATGCGCGAGACCCGCCAGTCAGCGGCGTCGCCGGAAGATGTTCCTGATGATCTCGCGGGCCAGCGTGCGACCGGCTTCGCCGGCTGCCTTCTCGACCGGTGACTGGCGACGCGACGTGGAGGTGCGGGGGCGGGTACGAGTCGTCCGCTCGCGTCTGGTGTGATCCTTGATCTCCTCGGCCCAGCGGTCGGCCTCCTCCTTCTTCTTCTGCTCGGCAGCCACGACGGCTTCGCGTGCGTCCAGCTCCTCCGTGGCCGAGGGCGGGTTGACGGCGGTGCCGTACTTGGCGAGCAGCGGCGAGGCGGCGACCGTGGCCTTGACCGTCTCGGCCGGAGTCGGCTCCATCGAGCCCTGAGGGGCGCGCACCCGCGTCCAGGCGACCGGAGACGGCGCACCCTTCTCGTTCATGACCGTGACGATGGCCTCGCCGATCGACAGCTGGGTGAGCACCTCCTCCAGGTCGTAGCTCGTGTGCGGATACGTCGAGACGGTGGCCTTGAGCGACTTGGCGGCGTCGGGCGTGTGCGCACGCAGCTGGTGCTGCACGCGCGAGCCGAGCTGCGCGAGCACGTCGCTCGGGACGTCCTTGGGCGTCTGGGTGACGAAGAAGACGCCGACCCCCTTGGACCGGATGAGCCGGACGGTCTGCGCGACCTGCTCGAGGAAGTCCTTGGACGCGTCCTTGAACAGCAGGTGGGCCTCGTCGAAGAAGAACACCAGCTTGGGCTTGTCGGTGTCGCCGACCTCGGGCAGCTCCTTGAACAGCCGGCTGAGCAGGTACATCAAGAACGTCGAGAACAGCGCCGGCTTGTCCTGGACGCTCGGCACCTCTAGAAGCGAGACGATGCCCTGGCCGTCCTGCGTGGTGCGCAGGAAGTCGGACGTCACGATCTCGGGCTGGCCGAAGAAGACGTCGGCACCCTGATCGGCGAACGTGATCAGCTCGCGCAGGATGACACCGGCCGTGGCGGCCGAGAGGCCACCCAGCTCCTTCAGCGCCGGCTTGCCGTCTCCGATCAGATAGGTGAGCACCGAGCGCAGGTCGCCGAGGTCGACGAGCGGATGGTTCGCCTCGCGCGCGTAGTGGAACACGAGGTTCAGGGACGACTCCTGCGTCTCGTTGAGCCCGAGCACCTTCGAGAGCAGCAACGGACCGAACGACTCGACCGACGCGCGGATCGGGATGCCCGTGCCGAGCCCACCGAGCGTGAAGTACTCGGTGGCGGTGGCCACTGGCTGCCAGTCCTGGCCGATGCTCTCGGAGCGCTCCGCGAGCTTGTCGTTCGACACTCCGGGGGACGCGATGCCCGACAGGTCGCCCTTGATGTCGGCGGCGAACACCGGCACCCCGAGGGCCGCGACCTGCTCGGCCAGCACCTGCAACGTCTTCGTCTTGCCCGTTCCGGTCGCCCCTGCCACGAGCCCATGGCGGTTCAACATGCCGAGGGGGATCCGCACCTGTGCCTCGGGGACCGCCTCGCCGTCAACCAGCGCACCGATCACGAGGGCCGGGCCGTCGAAGGCGTAGCCCGCCTTGACGAGATCGACGATGCCGCCATCCGCGGCCGGATCAACGATGACGGAGGAAGGGGACGGCTCGACCTTCGCCTCGGCGGCCGGCTCCGGCTCGACCGCCGCGGTGGCCTCCCGCTGCTGGGCGGCTGCGGCAGCCTGGGCGAGCTCGTCGGCCTTCTTGCGGGCTGCCTCAGCCGCTTCCTCGGCTGCGGTCGCGGCCTTCGCCGCCTCCTCGGCGGCCAGGGCCGCGTCGTCGTCGGTCATCATGCGCTCAGGCTACCGTCGCCCATCGGACGCCCTGTCTACACTGACCGGGTGATCTTCCGGCGGGTGAACGACGGGCGTCCGTACCCCGACCATGGCCTCGCGCAGCGCGACTGGGCCGCGATCTCACCCACGCAGGTGCGGCTCAGCGAGCTCACCACCACCAAGACCAAGCTCGACCTCGAACACCTCCTCGACGAGGACTCCACCTACTACGGCGACTTGTTCGCGCACGTCGTCAGCTGGAACGGCGAGCTCTTCCTGGAGGACGGTCTGCACCGTGCGGTCCGCGCCGCGCTGCAGCAACGCGGCATGCTGCACGCACGGGTCCATGTGATGGGCGACGACGCATGAACCAGACGCATCGGGGGGCGACGGTCGTCGCGTCGGTCGTCATCCTCGTGGTCGGTCTGTTCGTCGGATTCAAGCTGCTCACGGCGGGCGCCGACACCTTCGATGCCGCGCCGACCTGCGAGGACCGCACGATCGCCGAGGGCGACAAGCTCACCAGCAACCTCGTGACGGTCAACGTCTACAACGCCAGCCAGCGCGCCGGCCTGGCCAACCGGGTCGGCATCAACCTGCAGCGTCGCGGGTTCCTGGCCGGCACGGTGGCCAACAGCACCAGCGAGGTCAAGCCCCAAGGCGTCGCCATCCTCACCGACGACCAGGACGACCCGCGGGTCAAGCTGGTGGCCCAGCAGTTCGACGGCGTCGAGTTCACCGAGCCGGACATCGACGTGCAGGACGGCGTCACCGTCATCGTCGGAGACGACTACAAGGACCTCGTCAAGGACGCTCCGCGCGACATCGACTCCGACCGGCCGATCACGGTGTGCGTGCCCACGGTGGACGTGCCCTGACCGCACCACGGCCTCAGTCGTGTCCCCATCCGGCCAGACGGCCGTGGCGTCCGACGTCACGCAACCGTTTCTCGGTGTCCTCGCGTACCGCTCGGGTGGCGACGACCAGCAGGTCGTCGCCCTGCTTCAGCCGTGTGGTGCGGTGTGGCACGAACGGCTTCTCGTCGCGAACGACCAGCGTGACCGAAGCGCCCTCGGGCAGGCGGAGCTCCCCGATCTCGACCCCGGCGAGCCTCGAGCCGCGCGGAACCCGAACCTGGAGCAGGTCGGCGGAGATGCGCTCCAGCGGCGCCGCCTCCACCTCGATGTCGCGGGCCGCGTCGGTCAGGACTCCGCACCAGGCGGCGAGGCGACCGAGCGGTGCGGCCTGGATCAGCGTGTAGACGATCACCGCCACGAAGACGATGTTGAACAGGTCGTGAGCACCCTCGACGTCGGCGGCGAGCGGGATGGTGGCGAGGATGATCGGCACCGCGCCACGCAGGCCGGCCCAGCTGAGGAACACCTGCTCGCGCCACGGACGTGAGAACCAGACCCCACTGGCCACGATCGACAGCGGCCGAGCGACGAAGGTCAGAAGCGCGCCGGCCCCGAGCCCCGTCCACACGTGCCACCCCTCGAAGGTGTCGGGGCTGGCCAGCAGGCCGAGCATCACGAACAGGCCGATCTGGGCCAGCCAGCCGATGCCCTCGACGAACGAGCGGGTCGCGCGTCGGTGCGGCAGCTCGGTGTTGCCGAGCACGAGGGCGGCGAGGTAGACCGCGGCGAATCCACTGGCATGCAGGGCGGCGGCCGCACCGTAGGCCAGCACGGTGAACGAGATGACCACCAAGGGATAGAGGCCGGACGCCGGCAGCGCGAGGCTCCGCAGCAGACGGGCGGCGCCGAAGCCGACGAGCAGGCCGATCGCCGCGCCGACGACGAGCTCGAACACGATCAAGCCGGCGAAGGCCCACGGCCCGTCGGACTGGATCGTGCCGGCACTGATGGCGACGACGAGCACGACGATCGGGGCGTCGTTGAGGCCGGACTCGACCTCGAGGGTTCCGGTGACGGACTTGCGCAGCGGCACCGTGCGGAGCACGGAGAACACGGCGGCAGCGTCCGTCGGTGTCAGCACGGCCGCGAGCAGCACGGCGAGCTCCCAGCGCAGGTCGAGCAGATAGCGCGCTCCCACCGAGACGACGGCGATGCTGACGACCGAGCCGAGCGTGGCCAGCACCAGCCCGAGGCCGAGGGACGGTCGCACGTCGTCCCACGGTGTCGTGAGACCACCCTCGGCGAGGATGAGCACCAGACCCGCGAAACCCAACGCCAGGGCGAGGTCGGCGTTCGCGAAGTCGATGCCGGCGCCGGAGCTGCCGAGCAGGAGGCCGAGGCCGAGGTAGGCGAGCAGTGATGGCAGACCGGCGGTGACGGACAGCCGAACGGCGAGGACCGCCGCGATGAGGACGGCGGACCCGATCAGAAGAAGGTTGTCGAGCTCGTGGACGTCCACGCATCCTCCTCGACCTCGCCGGAACCCGATCCTACCGGCCGGCTCGGTGTTGTCTTCGGGCGTGATTTGCCCCGACGATGGGCCACGTGGAGGTCCTGACGTACGGCGACGATCCCGAGCAGAAGGCCGAGTTGCACCGACCGGCCGCCCGCAGCCACGGTGTGGTCGTCGTGCTGCACGGCGGCTTCTGGCGCGCCGCCTACGACGTCACGCTCGGCCGGCCGCTGGCCGAGTCGCTGGCACGGCACGGGTGGACGGCACTCAACCTGGAGTTCCGGCGCGTCGGCAACGGCGGCGGATTCCCCGAGACGTTCGACGACGTCTCCGCCGGCATCGACCTGCTCGCGGACGTCGAGGACCTCGACACCACGAAAGTCGTCACCCTCGGTCATTCCGCCGGTGGCCAGCTGGCGGTCTGGGCTGCTGGGCGGGCCAGGCTCGACGACGATCGGTGGTCGAGTCCGCGGGTCCCGGTCACCGGGGCCGTCTCGCAGGCGGGTGTGCTCGATCTCCGCGGCGCCGTCGAGACGGACCTCGGCCGCGGAGCGGTGGAGGACTTCCTCGGCACGGATCACTCAGTGCGCGACCTGGCCGATCCGCTCGCCCGGGTGCCACTCGACGTCCCGGTGTGGTGCATCCACGGCCGCGACGACCTGCAGGTGCCGATCGAGCAGTCGCGGACCTACGTCGAGGCCGCCCGCACCGCCGGTGCCCGAGCCTCGCTGGCGCCCGTCGACGGCGACCACTACGCGCTCATCGACACGTCCACCTCCGCGTGGGTCCGTACGCTCGAGATCCTGGACGAGCTGTGACGTTCTGGCTGGTGGTCAGCGTCGTCCGGTTGTTCAACCTCGTCACTGGGCACCGGGTCATGCGCCACGGCGCGGGTCTGCTGCCGGCCGACGGAGCGGCCGTGCTGGCGATCAACCACACCGCGTACGTCGACTTCATCTACGTCGGGCTGGAGGCCTACCTCCGCGAGCGTCGACAGGTGCGCTTCATGGGCAAGGTCGAGCTGTCCGGCAACCCCGTCCTGCGGTGGGCGATGCGCGGCTGCGGCGTCATCCTGGTCGACCGGTCCGCCGGACGCGACTCGTACGTCGCCGCCGTCGACGAGCTGCGCCGCGGCGAGGTGGTCGGGATCTACCCGGAGGCCACGATCAGCCGGAGCTTCGAGATCAAGGCGTTCAAGTCCGGGGCGGCGCGTATGGCGCTGGAGGCGGACGTGCCGATCATTCCGGTGATCGTCTGGGGTGCCCAGCGCATCGCCACGAAGGGACGGCCCCGGCATCTCGGTCGCACCAAGACGCCCGTGATGGTGTCCATCGGCGAGCCGATCGCGCCGAGCGGAACAGCCGACGAGCTCACCGAACGGCTGCACGTCGAGATGCAGTCGATGCTCCTCGAGGTGCAGGACGCCTACGGCCCGCACCCGGTCGGCGCGGACTGGGTCCCGGAGCGACTCGGTGGCTCGGCGCCGACGCTGCCGGAGGCCGACGAGCTCGACCGGCAGGCCCGCGGGGACGCCTGATTGGTTCGACGCGGGTACCTTGGGTCGAGCCCGAGCCCCCTGGAGACATCATGAACATCGACCGATCCGCACCCGTCCTGGTCACCGGAGGCAACGGCTACATCGCCTCCTGGCTGGTCAAGTACCTGCTCGAAGACGGCATCGACGTCCATGCCACCGTGCGCGATCCGTCGAACGCCGAGAAGGTCGGGCACCTGAAGGAGCTGGCGGACGGCGCACCCGGCACCCTGACACTCTTCAGCGCAGATCTCCTGGATGACGGTGCATTCGACGAGGCCATGCGCGGGTGCGAGCTGGTGTTCCACACCGCGTCGCCGTTCGTGCTCGCGGGCATCAAGGATCCCCAGAAGGACCTGGTGGACCCGGCCGTGCAGGGCACTCGCAACGCCCTCGACAGCGCCAATCGGGTGGACAGTGTGAAGCGGGTCGTGCTCACCTCGAGCGTCGTCAGTGTCTACGGCGACGCCGTCGACCTCGAGGACGCCGAGGGTGACGTCTTCACCGAGGACGACTGGAACACCACCAGCAGCCTCACGCACCAGCCCTACAGCTTCTCCAAGGTCGAGGCCGAGCGAGTCGCCTGGAAGATCGCCGGCGCACAGGACCGGTGGGACCTGGTGGTGATCAACCCGGGCTTCGTCCTCGGCCCGTCACTCACCACGGCGAGCAACTCCGCGAGCTTCTCGACCATGAAACAGCTCGTCGACGGGACGATGCGGATGGGCGCGCCGCCGCTGGAGCTCGGCGTTGTGGACGTGCGCGACGTCGCCCTCGCGCACGTCAAGGCCGGCTACACGCCCGGAGCACACGGCCGGAACATCTGCGTCAGCCGGTCGATGACGATGCTCGAGATGGGACGTGCGCTGGCGGGCACCTTCGGCAAGCGCTATCCCTTCCCGAGCCGCGTCCTCCCCAAGCCGGTTGTGTGGCTGGCCGCGCCGACGGCCGGCCTCACCCGCAAGTACGTGGCCGGCAACATGGGACATCCCCTCAAGTTCGACAACCGTCGCGCCCGCGAGGAGCTCGGCGTCGACTTCCGGCCGACCGAGACGACGCTCGTCGAGCACTTCCAGCAGCTGATCGACGACGGCGTCGTCCGCGACAAGCGCGCGAGCACCTGAGCACACCGTCCTGATGGTGTTGAGCGCACGGGGTGAGCGATTCGTCGTCGCGGCCCGTACGGACGGTCTCGGGGAGCGACTCAACGCCTTGCTCAACGCGATCCGGCTGGCGGACCTGCTCGGCGTCGAGTTCCGCTTCTCCTGGCCGCTTCGCCCGGCCCACGAACCGAAGCAGGCGATCGTCCCGGCCGAGGACTTCTTCTCGGCCGACTTTCTCGCCGCACACCTGATCGAGCACGACACCTCGGGCTACGTGGCGCTGGACGGTCGCGCCGAGGATCTCGGGGCCCTGCGCGACCAGCTGACCGCTGCCGAGCGCGGCCTGCTGACACCGAACCGGTGGCTGGGCAGGTTCATCGATCATCGCGCCGTGGCGGGTGTCAGCGGGGGCTTCTCCGCGGAGTTCGCCCGCATCGGCTTCCACCCCCGGATCCAAGCGGCCATCGACGCAGCAGGAGCAGCACCGCTGCCCGAGGACACCGCCGGCATTCACCTCCGCGCCGGCGACGTACTCCACGGTCCACTGCTGGCCTTCAACCGACATACCCCCAAAATCGTGCCGGCGCCGGTCGCCCGCGCGTTGATGGAGGGTTTCCGCGCGGAGGGTCGCGACGTCCTCGTGTTCGGCGAGGACCGAGAGCTCATCGACGAGCTCTGTCACTCCACGGGAGCGATCGACGGGGGCTCCTTGCGGCCGCCGGGTGACCTGACCCAGCCCGAGGCGGCGATGTTCGACATCACCCTGCTTTCTCGGTGCGAGCCCATCATCGGTGGCAACAGCGGATTCGTCCGGCAGGCGGCGATCATCGCCGACACGTCCGTGTCCGACTTCCGCAAGCTCGTCCCCGCCACCGAGATCGTGGCCGTCACCCGCGCGGACATCGCTCAGCACGGCGAGCGATACTCGCCGACTCAACGTGGCTTCGCCTGGTGGACGGCGTACTTCGCCGCCCGTGCCGACCTCGAGGCATCCGAGGCCATCGAGCTGGTCGGGTACGCGGTCGCGGCCGACCCGAGCAACCCGCACTACCGACTCCGACTCGCCGCCCTCTACCACCGCGACGGCCAGGATGAACGCGGCGACGCCGTCCTCACCGACGCACTCGATGCCGACGCCTCGAGCGGCCACCCCACCCTGCGATCCGCCATGCTGCTCAGCCATTCCTACGGCGGTCTCCTGTCGACGGCACCCGGCAGCCTCATCTATGACAGCGCCGAGATCCTCGACGACTTCGAACGCGCTGCAGCCCGCGGTTCGGCCCCGGCGGTCATCTATCGCGCTGCTCTGCGCGCCGGGCGCGGCGACGCCACAGGCGCGGTTTCCGACCTCGAGGCGTTCCGTGAGCATGCCGCGAGCGTCCCGGGCCTGGCCGACATCGATCAGCTGGACGACCTCGCCCAGGCAACGATCGCTGCACGGCTCAGTCAGCACGCTCCAGCAGGAGCACGCGGACGTGCGGCCCCTTCATGACGGGCTCGACATCGAACTCGGCACGCAGCGCGGCCTGGGCGCGTCTGGACAGCCCCCTCAAGGCGTTCCCTCCGGGGCTCGCGCCCGGATCCGCCGCCAGCACGACCCAGATGCGGTCGGTGCCGTCCAGACACCGTGCGGTGTCCCGGCACTCCGTGGCGCGGAACGAACCGCTCTCCTCGGCGCTGCTGTCGAGCAGGACGTCCTTCGGCAGGTCCACCGTGCCGACGGCGTCGAGATAGGCGAAGGCCAGGCGAGCATCGCGCCGCGTGCCCGTGAACACGATCCCGTCAGCATCGCGAGCGTCCGACTGCACGGCCCTCGCTGCCGCGCCGTAGTCGGGTTCCCACCGCGGGTAGCGACGGACCTCGTCCTGGCGGGGAAGGCCGGCCACACCCACGACGGCGAGGATCGCGAGACCAACGAGCATCGCCAGGCCCCGGTCGCCGGTTCGCCGCATCAATGCGCGGGGCAGTGCAGCCGCGAGCAGGATCCATGCCGGCACCGTGAAGAGGAGGTAGCGGGCCAGGAAGACGTGGAGCAGGGGGAAGGTCACCAGGCAGAAGACCACGGGGAGCACCGCCCACGACAGCAGCAGGACGACCGGCCGACGCTCTCGTCGCCACCAGGCCGCTGCGCCGGCCGAGCCCAGCGCGATGACGATCAGGGCGACGTCCGTCGAGGCGAAGAGCTTCGAGGGAAGCGCCCGCACAGCATCGCCATCGGCTTCGATCCAGCCGATCGACGCCATCTGGGTGGAACCCTTGACGACCAGCGGGAGCAGGGCGCCGATCGGCACGGTGACGGCCACGAGCCAGCGACGAAGGACCGGGGCGTGCGTCGACCGCGCGTCGTGCCAAACCAGCACGGCGTGGGCCAGCAGCACCGTGAGGGCCACCACGTGGACCAGCCCGACGAGCGCCACGCCGCACGCGTACCAGGTCCATCGACGCCACGACGGAACGTCGATCGCCCGCAGCAGCAAGAGCGTGGCGAGGATGACGCCGGCGATGGCGATGCTGTACGGCCTGGCTTCCTGGCCGTACAGCGAGACCATCGGAACGGCGGCGAACATCAGACCCGCACCCAGGCCGGTCCACGGGTCGAACAACCGGCGGCCGACCAGCGCGAGCAGACCGGCCGCGCACCCCATGGCCACGGCCGACGGCAGGCGGATGCTCGCCGGTTCGTCGCCGACGATCGACAGCCATGCGTGCATCGCCAGGTAGTACGGCCCCAGGAGGGCGTCGACGTGGTCGAGCAGCCGGAACAGGCTGTCCAGCGGAATCGTCGACGCGTGCCAGGTGGCGTACTCGTCGACCCACAAGTCGCTCGACCCGATGCCGATCAGGCAGACGCCGAAGGTCAGGAGTCCCGGTGGCACGGCGACCAGCCACGACACCTCGCGCGCCCGGGCATCGTTCATCGACCGCATCCTGTCAGTCCGACACGGCTAGTCGAGAAGCCGCATCGCGAGATCGACGGCTTCCTCAGGCGTCCCGGCCGTCTGGAGCCCGTCGACCTCGGGAGCTCCGTCGAGCGCGACGACCACCCGTCCGAGTGCACGGGCGAACGCGATCTCCGCAAGCGTGCCCCAGGCACCGCCTACCGCGATGACCGCATCGCCCGAGGCCGCGACCGCGAGGTTGCGGGCATGGCCGATGCCGGTGACGACGACGTGGTCGGCCCACGGATTGGCGCCCTCACGGTGCTCACCGGGGAGGATCGCGATCGTCGTGCCGCCCGCGGCCTTGGCGCCACGGTGGGCCGCCGCCATGACCTCTCCCAGCCCTCCCGTCACCACGGTGCAGCCGCGCTCGGCGAGGAGACGGCCGATCTCCTCGGCCGCGGCCTCCCACGTCTCACCGCTGCCGATGACCGACACCTGATGCGCCATGGACCCCAGCATGGCCTTCGCCGGGAAAGCAGGGAACCGTACGTCCGATTGTGGCTAGAATCCCGGGCAGCACGGGTCCGTGACCGGAGCCGTCGTCGGAAGGACACAGCGTGAGCCCTCGATCCGCACTCCTGGGGAGCCTTGCGCTCGCCGCCGGACTGATCGGGGCCGCTGCGGTCCCGGTCGCGAGCAGCGCCGAGGTCGTCGCCGCACCTCCTGGCTTCCGCGATGTCATGTGGGTCGGCAACAACTGGGCCGGCACGGCCACCGTCGTCGACGAGAACACCTTCGAGGTGCTCACGTCCGGCGTGGACCTGATCCCCGACAAGGCCCAGGAGCTGCGCGACATCCAGTCCAGCCCGGCCCGCCTGGTCCTCTTTCTGCTCGTGCGGCGGCTTCCCGGCGAGGGTCACGACCAGTTCGTCGACGACATGTTCGCGACGCCGGACGGCACGCACCTCGCGGTGTCGCGTCCGAGCTTCGGCGACGTCGTCTGGATCGACGTCGCCAAGGCCACCAGCACCGGTGGCCCCGACAGCATCACCGCAGAGCAGTCGATGGACGGCTACCGCACGGACCACATGGCCGTCTCCCCCGACGGCAGCCGGCTCCTCGTGTCGGACTCCACCAAGCGGCAGGTCATCGAGTACTCGATGATCGACGAGACCGTCGGCTCCCAGCAGATCAAGATGGGCGACCGGCTGCGCACCTTCGTGTCCGGCGAGACCCCGCACGAGAGCAACTACACGGCCGACGGTTCGCAGATCTTCCACGCGTCCATCGGCAAGGTGTACACGCCGTATGACAACCCCGCGCAGCCCGGCCACGACGCCGTCAAGGGCGACCGCTGGCTGCAGATCGTCAAGAACGACGACTTCTCGATCACCAAGCGCTGGCAGATGGGCAAGGAACTCAGCGAGGCCGGCCACCCCAACATGAGCGCGGCGGTTCGCCCGATGGCGCTGGCTCCCGACGAGCGATTCCTCTACTTCCAGGTGTCCTACTTCCACGGCATCGTCGAGTTCGACACCCAGGCGCCCGACATCAACAACAAGGTCAACTACCGGATGCGCGGCGTCCCGGAGGCGAGCACGGGTGCCGTCACGCGGCTCATCCCGCTGCCCAAGCGGACCACCGCGCCGCGGTCGAAGTACGTCAACGACTCGGCCCACCACGGCCTCGCCATGAACGAGGCGGGCACGACCCTGTGTGCGGCCGGCACGATGGACGACTACGTCGCGCTGGTCGACATCGACACGGGTGACCCGAAGTTCTTCGACGACACGACCACCGAGAACACCTACGGCAAGCCGTACTGGTCGACCGAAGGTCTGAACGACACCTGCTGGATCTCTCTCAGCGAGACCGACTCCGTCGCCGTGATCGATTTCGACACCAAGGAGGAGCTGGCCTACCTCCCGGTCGGCGACCACCCGCAGCGGGTGCGCCACGGGTTGGTGCCGGAGGCGGTCGTCGCGACCTGGCTCCCCTGACGTCAGGCGTCCCCGACGGTCGGTGAAGTGACGTCTGTCAGGCTACGACGGTGGACCGCGACATCGACACGACCCTGGGAAAACTGCGCGTCGGCGTCAAGGGATCGGGGCCGGCGATCGTCCTGTGGCCGAGCCTGTTGATGGACCGGACGTTGTGGGATGCCCAGGTCGAGCACTTCTCCCCGCGCTTCACGACCATCGCCCTCGACCCGCCGGGCCACGGCGCGAGCAGCCTCCTGACGCGCGACTTCACCTTCGACGAGTGCGCGAGCTGCGTCGTCGAGGTGCTCGACGCTCTCGACGTCGACCGGGCGCATCTGCTCGGCAACTCCTGGGGCGCGATGGTCGGCGGGGTCTTCGCCGCCCGTCACGCGGACCGGGTCGGGTGCAGCGTGCTGATGAACGGCACGGCGTCGACGGCTCCACTGCGGCAGCGCATCGAGTACGGCGCCCTGCTCCAGGCCGTTCGCCTGCTCGGCGGCTTCAGGCCACCGCTCACCCGATCGGTGATCAGGGCGTTTCTCGGCCCGACCTCACGACGCACACGTCCGGAGGCCGTGCGGACGGTCCTCGACGTCGCCCGCCGCAACGACGTCGCCTCGGCGAGGCACGCGGTCCGCAGCGTCGTTCCCGACCGCCCCGATCACCACGCGCTGTTCGCGACCATCAGGACGCCGGTGCTCGTCATCGCCGGCCGCGAGGACGCCACGTTCCCGCTCAACGAGCTCAGGTCGATGGCGGACGCCATCCCGACCAGCGAGCTCGTCGTCCTCGACGATGCCGCCCATCTGGTGGCGCTCGAGGTGCCCGAAACCGTCAACTCCCTCGTCGACCGGTTCCTCGCCGAGCGAGCGTGACGTCAGGCGGTCACGGCCGCGACGCTGTCCTCCCAGACGGAGACGGCTTCGGTGACGTGTTCGGTCCCGACCACGAGCGCGGGGATGAACCGGACCACCTGGCCCCAGGCACCGCAGGTGAGCAGCAGCAGACCTCGGCGCGCGGCCTCCTGCTGCGCCGCGGCCGCCATGACGCCGTCCGGGTTGCCGTCGGCATCCCGGAACTCGTTGCCCAGCATCAGGCCGAGCCCGCGCACGTCGGTGATCGCCTGGTGCTGGTCCGCGACGCGCTGCAGGGCCGCCCTCAGCTCTGACCCTCGCTCGGCGGCGTTGGCCACCAGGTTCTCGTCCTGGATGACGTCGAGCGTCGCCAGGGCGGCGGCGCACGCCACAGCGTTCGCACCGTAGGTGCCGCCTTGCGAGCCCGGCCACGCCCGTTCCATGATCTCGGCCCGTGCCGCGATCGCGGACAACGGAAAGCCGGACGCCAGCCCCTTCGCCGTCACCAGGATGTCGCCGGTCACGTCGAAGTGGTCCGCACCCCAGAACTCCCCCGTGCGGCCCCAGCCGGTCTGCACCTCGTCGATCACCAGATGGATGCCGTGCCGGTCCGCGCGCTCGCGCAGGCCCGCCAGGAAGCGCGTGGTGGCCGGCACGTAGCCGCCCTCGCCGAGCACCGGCTCGACGAAGAACGCCGCGGTGTCGGCCGGCGGGGTGATGGTCTGCAGGACGTGGTCGAGCTCGCGGAGTGCGAAGTCGGTGGCCTCGTCCTCGGTCCAGCCGTAGTGGGTCGGGTTCGGGAACGGTGAGATCATCACCCCGCCCATGATCGGACCGAAGCCGGACCGGAACTTCGTGCCGGACGTCGTCATGGACGCGGCCGCGACGGTGCGTCCATGGAAGCCGCCGTGGAAGACGATCACGTTCGGCCGCCCGGTCGACATGCGCGCGAGGCGCAGCGCGGCCTCCACGGCCTCGGACCCGGAGTTGGCGAAGAACATCCGGTCCAGCCCGGCGGGCAGCACCTCACCCATCCGGTCGACGAGCGTGAGCAACGGCCGGTGGAGGACGGTCGTGTACTGCGCGTGGATGAGCGTCGCGACCTGGCGCTGTGCCGCCTCGACCACCCGCGGGTGGCAGTGCCCCGTGCTGGTGACGCCGATGCCGGCGGTGAAGTCGAGATAGCGGCGGTCGTCCTCGTCGTACAGGTGGACGCCTTCACCGCGAGCAGCCACGACGCCGGTGGCCTGCTTGAGGATGGACGAGAGCTCAGCCATCGGTAACCCCTATCGCCGCAGTCTCGACGATCGTACGGCCCCGCCTTGCCCTGGGAGCTCATGAGGGACACGATGAAAGGTGCCCTACACCTGGGCATCGACCCTTGAGGAGAGTGCTGTGAGTGTTTACCGGGTTACCGAGTTGATCGGGACGAGCACCGAGTCGTGGGAGGACGCCGCAACCAGCGCCCTGACCACTGCTCGAGAGACAGTCCGCGAACTCCGGGTCGCCGAGGTCGTCGAGCAGGACATCAACATCGACGACGCTGGCGCCTTCACCTTCCGCACCAAGCTGCGGGTCTCCTTCAAGTACGAGTCCGGGTCATAGGTACTCCGGACCACACGCGCCTGGGCGGGCTCGAGTGGGCCCGGCAGACCGGTGGCCGGTTGAGCAGGTCCGAACGCCGCACGCTTCGGGCGGAGATCGTTCGTGGCCAGGGCGACTACATCACCACTCGGCTGCGACGGGTGACGGGTCGGGTTCCTGTCGGTGCCCGCGACCTCGCCTTCGCGGACTTCCGGCCTCCGGACAGCAGGCTGGCTCGGTTGGCGGAGGAGGCTGCCGACGAGCAGAGCGGCCACGTGAGGGGTCACGGCTATCGCACCTGGGCCTACGGCACCGCGCTCGCCGCACTCGACCGCGCCGAGCTGGAGCCCGAGGTCTTCTACGTCGCCGCCCTGCTGCACGACTACGGGGTCGCCGAAGTCGTCGCGGGTGAGGACTTCGTGCTGCGCTCCGCCGCGAGAACGGAACGATGCGTGGCCGACGCCGGACTCGGTGAGACGGTGGCACTCACCGTCGCCGATGCGATCGCCGTTCACTCCACGGCGGGCATCACGGTCGAGCACGACGGTGCACCCGGGTTCTACGTCCAGGCCGGTGCCGTCCTCGACCTCGCCGGAATACGGTGCGGCGACCTCCCCAGGTCGTACTTCACCGACGTCCACGCGACACATCCGCGAGATGGCGTCACCGCTGCCTTCGTCAGCCACATCGCGGCCGAGGCACGCGCCAATCCCGACGGCCGCTTCGCCCAGCTGCGCCGGTGCGGCTTCAACGTGCTGCTGCGCGCCAATCCGCTCAACCGCGGCTGACGACTGCGACCACCAATCCAGGGAAACTCAGCCGATCTGGTCGGCCAGGCGTGCCACCGCATCCGCCACCCGTGGCCCGAACATCACGGCGTCGTTGTGGTCTGCACCCGTGATCACCACCCGCTCGGCCAGGGCCGGCGCCTGGTCCGCCACGCGCGCGCTGAGCGCCGTGGGCACGACCGAGTCACGATCGCCGTATATCACGGTCACCGGCACGTCGCTGACGGCGAGGCGGTCCGCCACGGGGAACCGGTCGCGCAGGATCAGCCGTACGGGCACCCACGGATAGTGATGAGCCCCGACGTCCGTGAGCTCGGTGAACGGCGACCGGAGCACCACCCCGGCGGGCGGACGTACCGCCTGAAGGGCCGCCACGACTCCGCTGCCCAGCGACTCACCGAAGTAGATCGTGCGGGCAGCCGGATAGCCGAGGTCCTCCAACGCCGTTGCGGCGGCCACCGCGTCCCGAGCCAGGCCGTCCTCGCTCGGGCTGCCCGGATTGCCGCCGTACCCGCGATAGTCCATCAGGAGCACGGCCAGCCCACGCCGCCGCAACTCCTCGGCCAGATCGGCGCGGCCGGCCCGGTTCCCGCCGTTGCCCGGGGCGACGAGCACCGCGATCCGACGGTCGGTCGCTCCCTCAACCGGCGCGGCAGGCACGAACCACGCGCCGAGCTCGAGCCCGTCGTCGGTATGCAGCGTGACGTCACGCGCTCCCTCGATCACCTCACCGGCTGCCGGCACGGGCGAGGCGTCGGGGAAGTAGATCAGCTGCCGCTGGAGCCACCACATCATCGCAACCACCACACCACAGATCAGCAGAACGACCACGAGCACCCGCAGCATCCGACCGCGGTCCCGCACCAGGGTGGCCATGCCCCATGGTGACAAGGGAAGCGGCAGAGTGTCTCCCATGAACACTGGGATGACCTCGGGCATGCCCGCAGACCTGCTCGCCCATGCCCAGGCGGCCAAGGGCTTCATGCCGGAGGACGAAGGCGCCTTCCTGCACAGGATCGCGCGCGAGCGACTTCCCCACGGGCCTGCCCTGGAGATCGGGACCTATTGCGGCAAGTCCGCGATCTACCTCGGTGCGGCCGCACGCGAGGTCGGGGGTACGGTGCTCACCGTCGACCACCACCGCGGATCCGAGGAGAACCAGGCCGGCTGGGAGCACCACGACGCGTCGCTCGTCGACGAGGAGCTCGGCCTCATGGACACCCTCCCGGTCTTCCGGACGACGATCGCGCGCGCCGGCCTGGAGGATCAGGTGACGGCCGTCGTCGGCCGCTCGACCAGCGTGGCCACGTGGTGGCACACCCCGGTCAGCCTGCTCTTCATCGACGGCGGCCACGCCGAGGTGCACGCCCAGAACGACTACTCCGGGTTCGCCCACTGGCTGTTGTCCGGAGGCGCGTTGGTGATCCACGACGTCTTCGAGCGACCGGAGGAAGGCGGCCAGGCACCGTTCCACGTGTGGCAGCGAGCCGTCGACTCCGGGTGCTTCGAGCCGGGCGAGACGGTGGGATCGATGCGCGCGCTAACGCGTGCCCTGGGAGACGCCGGCGAACCGGTCGGTTGACGGGCAGTCGCACTCGAGGGCGATCTCGTCGAAGTGCACGCCGATGTCATGGCCGGTCATCACGCCGGCACCCGGGGTCGTGCCGGTCAGCACGTCCCAGGCGAGGATCGTCGCGGCCGCGGTGTAGGTCGTGTGCTCGACCGGCCAGTTGACGTTCTCGGGGTAGACCAGGCCGGTCCAGTACTTCCCGTCGTCGCTGCGCAGGTGCTGCACGTCGGCAAACAGCTGCTCGGCACGGTCGTCGCCGATCGCGGCGAGCGCCATCACCAGCTCGCAGGTCTCGGCGCCGGTCACCCACGGGTTCGTGTCGACGCAGCGGATCCCGAGACCCTCGACCACGAACGTGTCCCAGCGGGAGGTCAACAACTCGTCCGCCGCAGCGCCCCGCACGGCGCCGCCGAGCACCGGGTAGTACCAGTCCATGGAGAACGTCGACTTGTCGAGGAACCGATCGCGGTGCTCCCGCAACGCGTGCCCGAGCCGGCCACCTGCGAGCTCCCACTCCGGCTGGGGCTCGTCCACGAGGTCGGCGAGAGCGACGCCGGCTCGCAACGACTGGTAGATGCTCGAGCTGCCCGCCAGCAACGCCTCGCGGTTGACCTTCGCGGGAGCGTGGTCGTCCCACTCCTGCGACCAGGCGATGCCGCCGAACGGCAGCTGCAGGTCGACGACCCGGTCCAGCGCGCGCCGGACCACCGGCCACATGCGCTCGAGAAACTCGCGGTCCCGCCGAACGCGCCAGTGGTGCAGCACGCCGACGGCGATGTAGGCCGCCATGTTCGTCTCGGTGCTGGAATCCTCGACCGTGCCGGCGACCAGCTTCATCGGCCAGGAGCCGTCGGGACGCTGGGTACGGGCGACCCAGTCGAACGCCTGGTCGGCGGCATCGAGCTCACCACCGACCACCATGGCCATCGCGCCTTCGACGTGGTTCCACACGTCGGTGTGCTCACCGACGGTCCACGGGATCGCACCATCCGGTTCCTGCATCGCGGCGATGCTCGCCGCGGTCTCCGCGATCTGTTGGGACGTCAGCATCAGGCGTCCGGCTTGCGGAGGTACAGCACCATGCTCTTGCCGATGAGCGGGTTCAAGGCTTTCTCGGCCAGACGCGTGGCCGTGCTGACGCCGCGGGTCTTCATGAGGTCCCAGACCAGCACCTGGTGGTAGGCCCTCACCAGCGGGTGGTCGTCGTTCTTCACCCCGACCGCGCACTTGAGCCACCAGTACGGCGAGTGCAGGCCGTGCGCGTAATCGATGCCCTCGTAGACCATGCCGGCGTTCTCGAGCTTGCCGATCAGCTCCTTGTCGGAGTAGATCCTGATGTGGCCGCCCGGCGTGTTGTGGTAGTCGTCGGAGAGCTTCCAGCAGATCAGCTCGGGCAGCCAGCGGGGCACGGTCACGGCCATCGTGCCGCCCGGCCGCAGGACGCGGGCCAGCTCACCGATCGCCTGGATGTCGGCGGGGATGTGCTCGAGCACCTCGGAGGCGACCACCCGGTCGAACTCGCCGTCCGCGAAGGGAAGTGCCAGGGCGTCACCCTCCTTGATGTCCGCGGAGGCGCCCACGGGAACTTCCCCGGCCTCCTTCATCGCACCGAACAGCTCCAGGACCCCGGCCAGCTCGTCGGCGTCCTGGTCGAACGCGATGACGTCCGCACCGCGGCGGTACATCTCGAACGCGTGCCGGCCGGCACCGCACCCCATGTCGATGACCCGGTCGCCGGGATGCAGCCCGAGCCGGTCGAAGTCAACGGTCAGCACGGTGCACTCTCCTTGGCGATCACGACTTCATACGCAGCCGCCGTGGCCTTCGCCACCGCTCGCCAGCTGAACGTCTCCAGCGCCCGTTCCCGGCCGGCTCGGCCCATGGCCGCGCGGCGCTCCGGGTCGTCGAGAAGCTCGGCGATCGCGGCCTCGAGCTCGCCGACGTCACCAGGGGTGACCAGAACCGCGCAGGCGCCGTCGTCACCGACGACCTCGGGAATCGCTCCGGCCCGGCTGACCACCAACGGAGTGGCGCAGGCCATCAGCTCCGCAGTCGGGAGGGAGAAGCCTTCGTACAGCGACGGGACGCAGGCGAGCTCGGCCGAGCCCATCACGTCGACGAGCTCGGACTCGCTGATGCCGTTCACGAACCTGACACTGTCGGCGATGCCCAGCTCGTCGATGAGCCGAGCCGTGCGCTGGCCCGGCTTGGTGACCAGGACCAGCTCGACGTCACGCTCCGTGCGCAGCTTGGCGAACGCCTCGAGCAGCGTGGCGATGCCCTTCATCGGCGCGTCGGCGCTCGCCATGGCGACGATGCGACCCGGGACCCGCGGGGCGGTGGGCGGGACGAACACGTCGTCGACGCCGAGAGTGATGACCTCGATGCGTGACCGGTCGACGCCGAAGTCGGTCACGATGTCGCGGCGGCTCGACTCGGAGACCGTGAGGATCTTCGCCATCTGCCGGGCGACCTTCTTCTGCATCCGCAGGAAGCCGTACCAGCGCCGGAGGCTGAGGCTCTTGCGGCGCGTCGGCGCGTTGGCGATGTCGATGCGGCGGTCGAACGTGATCGGGTGATGGATCGTGGCGATCAGCGGGTAGCCCTGCCCGGCGATGTCGAGCATGCCGGAGCCGAGGGTCTGGTTGTCGTGGACGATGTCGAAGTCGTCCGTGCGGTTCTTCAGCAGGCGTGCGACGCGCTTCGAGAAGGTCTTGGGCTCGGGGAACCCCGCGGTCCACATCGTCAGGACCTCTTCGACGTCGATGAGGTCGCGGTACTCGTTCGGCCATGGCGTGCGGAACGGGTCGGGTTCGCGATAGAGGTCCAGGGACGGGACCTTCGTCAGCGCGACTCCCTCGTCCAGCTCGGGATAGGGCTGGCCGGAGAACACCTCGACGGTGTGGCCGAGCGCCACCAGCTCACGGCTGAGATGGCGGACGTAGACGCCCTGACCGCCGCAATGTGGCTTGCTGCGGTAGGACAAGAGTGCGATGCGCAAAGGGCCGCCTTCGTTGGACCGGTGAAACGGAGTCTTATCTTCCCCCGCTGTTGCCCGGGTAGAACGAGTGGGTGGCCGTCACACCGCCGTCGACCGCGAACTCCCCGCCGGTGGTGTATCCGCTCTCGTCGCTGGCGAGGTACACGTACAACGGCGCGACGTCCTCGGGTGTTCCCACCCGCTCCAGCGGGATCCGGGTCGCCCCGTACTGCATCGCCGCGTCTCCGCCGTGCACCTGGGTCATCGGGGTGTTGATCATGCCCGGGTGCACGGAGTTCACCCGGACGTTGTAGGCACCGAGCTCGACGGCGGCGGCTTTCGACATACCCCGGATCGCGAACTTGGTACCGGTGTAGGCCGTGAGCGACGCCATGCCGGCAAGGCCTTCCACCGAGGAGCAGTTGATGATCGAGCCCTGCCGGTTCGCCTTCATCGCTGGTGCGACCGCGCGCATGCCCAGGAAGGTGCCGCGCAGGTTGACGTTGATCAACAGGTCGAACTCCTCCAGGGCCATCGAGTCGACCTCACCGAACCGCAGGACGCCCGCGTTGTTGACCAGGACGTTCACGGGTCCGCCGAGGCTCTCCTCGGCCTCGACGATGAGCCGGTCCCATGACGCCGGATCGCTCACGTCGTGGTGGCTGAATGTTGCGGCGTCCCCGAGCTCCTTGGCCAGGGCCGCACCACCGTCGTCCGCCACGTCGGCGATGACCACGCGTGCTCCCTCGCTGACGAAGGCACGCGCGATGGCCGCGCCCTGACCTTGGGCGCCGCCAGTGATGATGGCGTGCTTGTCCTTGAGACGGGACATCGTGCTCCTCCGTGAAGGTGTGCGGGTGGGTGAGCTAGAGGGAGAGGACCGAATCGGCCGCGAATGAGACCTCCGGGTCACGGTCGGTGAAGAAGCCGCCGAGCGTCCGGTCGAGCTCCTCGGCCGACCAGAGCTCGCCTTCTGTGTCGAACCGCTGCTCGACGGTGGGGGCGGCCAGGAGCGCCACCATTCCCCCGTAGACGACGAACACCTGGCCGCTGATGCGGGCGGCTGCGGGCGACGCGAGGTAGGCGACGAGCGGTGCCACGTGGTCCGGGCTGTAGGGGTCGATCGCCTTGCCGGACTCGTCCGCTCCGAAGACGTCGGCGGTCATGGCGGTGCGAGCACGCGGACAGATGGCGTTCGCCCGCACGCCGATGCGGGACAGGCCTCGCGCGGTCGAGAGCGTCAGCGCGGTGATGCCGCCCTTCGCGGCCGCGTAGTTGGCCTGTCCGGGCGAGCCGGTGAGGAACGCCTCGGAGGCCGTGTTGATCACGCTGGCATCGACCGATCCGCCGGTCTCCTTCGCGAGCTGTTTCCAGTGGGCTGCAGCGTTCCGGGAGAGCAGGAAGTGGCCGCGCAGGTGAATCCGCACGACCAGGTCGAACTCCTCGTCGGACATGTTGAACAGCATCCGGTCGCGAGTGACTCCGGCGTTGTTGACGACGACGTCCAGGGAGCCGAAGGTTTCCAGGGCGGTCTGCATGATCAGGTCCGCGGTGGACCGTTCTCCCACGTCACCCGGCGCGACGACCACTTCTGCGCCCAACGCCTTGATCTCGGCCGCGGTCTCGTCGGCGGCTCCGGGCAGGTCGTTGACCACCACCCGGGCGCCGGCCTGCGCGAGGGCGAGAGCCTCCGCGCGTCCGAGCCCTGCGCCCGCGCCAGTGACGACGGCGACGCGGCCGTCGAGGGACGACTCGCTCACGCGGGGTCCCCTCGAAAGCGCGAGCGACATGCCACCCGCAGGTGCATGCGCGGCGTCAGTGGAGCGAGTGGTTTCGTGGGGTGCATCACGCGTCTTCCACGATCTTCAGGGCGGCCTTCGGGCACGAGGCCACGGCCTGCTCCACGCTGGGACGGTTCTCGTCGGTGACCGTCGGATCGTCGATCTGCAGGAAGTCGTCGTCGTCGAGGCGGAACACGTCCGGCGCGAAGCCCTCGCAGAGTGCGTTCGACTCGCACAGGTCGTAGTCGGCTTCAACCCTGGCCATGCTGGTCCTCGCTTTCACGCTTAAGAATAGAACGTGTTCTAGTCTATCCCAGCGCGGTCAGTTTGGACATGTCCCACTCACCCTCGCCCCTGGCCAGGGTCACGACCAGGCTGTTGCGGCTCAGCTGCTGGTTCTGGTCCTTGCCGGTTCCTGCGGTCGTCGTCTGGTTCGTGAAGACCAGGACCGTCGCCTTGTGCGCGGTCGCGCTGACGATCGCCGAGGACACCACGACCGCCTCCAGCACGATCTCGTTCTTCTCCGTGTTGGCCCGGACCTGCGACATCGTGGACCTGTACTCCTTGCGGAAAGAGGGTGTCATCCGGGCGAGCGCGATGTCCATGTCGTCATCCAGCGTCTTGTAGTTGTACGACAGCGTGCGCTGGGTCAGGTCCGTGGCGGCGACCAGGACGTCGGTCCGTGCATCGTCACTGACGAGGGTGCCGTTCGGGGCCACGTCCGACGAGCTCTGCTCCGCGCGCCACCAGAGCACGCCGACACCCGTGGCGGCGATGAGCACCAGCACGGCCAGCACCAGCGTGAGCCGTCGCTGGACGAACGACCGCACGTCCTGGAGGCTCGGGACGGCCCCGGTCGATTCCGCTGCGGTCGCCTCCGAGGAGGGCTGCGGGGGTGGAGGAGGCGGGGCAGCCTTGGCCTTCGGCTTCTGCTCGTCCGCCGGCTCAGGTTCCCTCTCTGGCTCGGGAGTCAGCTCCGACTGGCAGTACCGGCACTTGACGGCGGCGGCCTTGATCGTCTCCGCGCAGAACGGGCAGAGACGCTCGTCGCTCTTCAGCTTCGCCATCGTTCAGCCCACGAACTCGAGCTGGGAGACCAGCCAGCGGCCGCTCTCCTTGACCATGGTCAGCTTGATCCGCCAGGACCGGTTCTCGACCTCGCCCTTCGTGCCCTTGTTCCGCACCTTGCTCCCTGCCGCCACGAAGGCGCTCGCCGAATCGGCGTCCACCTCGGCCAGTCCGACCTCGTCGACGCGTCCCTCGGCGAATGACTCCTGGCTCTTCGCCGATTCCTTCAGGCCCTTCAGGGACGTCTGGTACTGCTTCTTGAAGTCACCGGTGGCACCGTCGAGGACGCGCTTGGTGAGGTCGTCCATCTTGGTGTGGTCGACGGTCAGGAACGCCACCGTCTCGGCGCGAGCCGCGCGCCTGATGTCGGAGAACTCCTGCGTCCGCTCCTGCGCCGGCATGCTTCCGGGGGCAGCGGCGCCGCCCTGCACGGCGAACACCACCAGCCAGCCGAGCAATCCCAGGAGAATCACCCCGAGCACCGCGTTGATCACCGAGCTGCGATTCACTCGTTCAGCCCACTGTCGAAGGGGACGGGTTCGGGTGCGTACTTCATGCCACGCATGTTGATCGGCGGACCTGACTCGCACTCGGCGGCGAACCAGGGGTCGAAGCTCTCCTTCGAGGGGAGCGGCGGTGATACCGCGGCTTCCTCCTCCATGGTCGGTCGCCACTGTCCGGGCGGGAGGTATCCGCTCGTGCATGCCGCCGGGGTGCCGTTCATGTTGAGGTTGACCCGCCCGTACTTTTGGCCCTTGGCGTTCGGCTCCGTGAGCGCCGAGGGGCCGGCCGCCACCAGACGCGGGAAGGTGACGAGCAGCTGTTCGAGCGCGGGAAGCCGGCCGTCGACCAGCTCGGACACGTTCACGAGGCGGGTCAGGAACGACGGCAGCAGGCGCCGGAGGTCGCGAACCAGCAGGTTCACGACGTCGGCCGAGGGTCCCGCCTGGTTGAGGATCTTGCGGATGTCGGTGTCGGAGTTGGCCAGCGTCCCGGTCAGCAGGGCGAGGTCGCGGGAGAACGACCGGATGTTCGCGGCGTTGTCCGCCTGGGTCTGCAGAACCGGCTGGGCGTTACGCAGCAAGTCGAAGGTCGCGGACTCGTTCTCGCGGGCGGCCTCGATGAACTTCTGGGTGTTGTCGACCATCGAGCGCAGTGACGTCGCATTGCCGCCGAACATGGTGCCGAGCTCGCTGACCACCGTGTTCAACTGAGACCCGTTCACGCTCAAGACGAACCGGCTCAGGTCCTGCATGAGCACGTCCTCCCCCAAGGGGAGACTGTCCTTGGTGCCGCGGACCGTGTCGCCGTCCTCCAGCATGGGCCCCTGCTTGGAGCCGGGCTCGAAGGAGAGGTACTGCTCGCCCACGGCACTGAGATTGTGCACGAACACGGGCGAGTCCGCCGGCAGTCGGGCGTCGTCCTCGAGGGCCGCGTCCACCCGCAGGCCGTCGCCGTCGACGACCATCTTCGACACCTTGCCGATCTTGACGCCGCGGTAGGTGACCTCGCTTCCCTCGAACAGGCCGCCCGACTGCGGCAGGAGGACGTGCACCGTGTAGCCGCGCCCGAGTGCCGCGTCGACGATGCCGAGGTATGACGCACCGACGTACACCATGCCCACCGCGCTCAAGACGATGAAGGCGAGCAGCCTGACCTTGATTCCGCGCCTCATCGCGACCCACCTCCGAGCACTCCGAGCAGCCGGTCGACCATTGATCCACCCGATCCGCCTCCTGCGCCCGGCTGCGCAAACAGATCGGGGATGACCGGCTTCGCCTTTCCGGAACCTTGGAGCTGTTCGAGTGCGGCCGTCGTCCCCCCGACGCCTGACTGGGCGCACAACGGCAAGGAGCCGAGCACCGCGCAGAGCTTCTCCACCGCTTCGCCACCGGGCGCGCAGATCGGCGCCAGCGGGGTGGCGCGGCAGAGGTGGATGACGTCCTGGAGCGTGGTGGGCAGCAGCCCGCCCTCACTGATCGGAGTGAGCTTGATCTGCATCTTGAACACGACGTTGGCGAAGTCGCCGTGAATGGTGTCAGCCGCATCGATCGGGAACGGGTAGCTGGCCGCCGCGACCAGGCCCGGGACGAGCGCCTCGTCGGTGTCGGCGAGCTCATGGAGCACCGGCTCGAGGTGCCGCAGCTCGGCGATCAGGTCGTCCTTGGTCTTGTTGATCACGCGGGTGCCGACCTTGCCGAGTTTCTCCAGCTCGACGAGCATCTTGACCAGGTCGGAGTGCTGGCCGCGCAGCACCTTGATCGCGGGTGCGGCCGCATCGAGCGCCTCGCCGATCGTGCGCTTTTCCGCGACGAGGGTCTCGCTCAGGCCGTTGATCGACTCCATCGCGTCCACGATGTCCCCGCGCTGGACGTTCAACCTGCTGACCAGGGTGTTCAGCTTGTCGAGGACACCGCGGATCTCGCCGGTGCGACCCTCCATCATCGCGTTCAGCTCGTGGGTGATGGTCTGGAGCTGCCCGACACCGCCGCCGCTCAGCAGCAACGACAACGCGCCGAGGACTTCCTCGACCTCGGGGTTGCGGCCGGTCTTGTCCATCGGGATCACGTCTCCGGGACCGAGTCGCCCGGTGCTCGCGGGTGCCTCGCCGGACTCCCCCGTCGGCGTGGGCGGCGACAGCGACACGAACTTCTCGCCGAGAAGACTCGTCTGCCGGATCTCGGCCTCCGCGTTGTCGGGCAGCTTGACGTCGTTGCGGATGCGCATCTTCACGCGGGCGTGCCACCCCACCCGGCTGACGGATTCGACCTGCCCGATGGGGACGTCGCCCACCATGACCGAGGAGCGCGGGACGACGTTGAGTGCATCGGAGAAGTCGGCGCTGACGGCGAAGCTGTCGTCCTTGCTCACCTTGTTTCCGGGCAGCGGGAGGTCGTAGATGTCGAAGGAACAGCCGCTCAGCACGAGGGCCAGGGCGAGGGCGCCCACGACCCGGGTCTGCAGGGTCTTCATCAGCGATCACCCCCGAGCAGGTCGAACAGCTTGGGCAGCTCGATCTTCTTGCCGGACGTCGCGGGCTCCGGCGTGGCCGGGTCGGCCCCTGTCGACGCCTCGGGGAGCGTGCCTGTCGCGTCGCCATCGCTGGTGGCGGGAAGCAGCGGCTGGAGGAGGGCCTCGAGAATGGGGCAGACCGCCTCGATCCCCGCAGGGCCGGAGTTGACGAGGGTCTGGCACAGGAACTGGTCGGGACGGTTCAGGATGCCCGGCGGGATCTGCACCCGGGAGCCGAACGTGCCGGTGGTGGGCTCAAAGGCCACTGCGAGGTTGCCCATCGCGAGCGCACCCTTCTGGAGCACCAGGCCGACGGCGTCTTTCTGGTTGTCCACCCGCTCGAGCAGGCTGCTCAGCAGCTCGATGTCGTCGCCGAGAACCTCGCGATTCTCCTCCACGAATCCCTTCACGGTGCCGAGCACCCGTGCCAACGAGGCCAGCACGTCGCGGAGCTCATCTCGCTCGCCTTCGAGCTGCCCGGACACCGACGTCAGATCCTGGAGGAACTTCTGCACGGTCGTATCGTTCGCCGCCAAGGTGTCGGTGATCTCCGCGAGCGACCGGACGTTGTCGAAGAGCGGACCCCGGTTGCGCGCGAACGTCTCCGTGGCCCGCGACAAGTTGCGGATCGTCTCGGACCCGAGCTCACCGTTGCCCTTGAGAGCCTTCTCACCCGCCGTGAGCAATGCGTCCAATGCTCCCTTCGTGTCGCCGGCCTTCGGGCCGAGCGTCACCGCGAGGTCGTCCAGCGCCCGGTACATCCGATCGAGCTCGACCGGCGTCTGCGTGCGTCCGAGCGGGATGTCGCCGCCGTCCGCCATCACCGGTCCCGAACCGTAGGCGGGGAACACCTGGACGTAGCGGTCCGCGACCAGCGTCGGGGTCACCACGGCCGCCTTGGCGCCGGCTGGGAGCTTGTAGTCGGACTCGTAGGTCATCTCCACGCGGACGCTGTTCCCATCAGGAACCACGTCGGTCACCTCACCGATCTGCACCCCCATCACTCGCAGGTCCGTGCCCGGATAGACGGCGACCGCACGATCGAAGTGCGCCGTGACGGTTCGCGACCCGCTGCCCGGGAAGATCACGAACGCGACAAGGAGGAGCGCGACGATGCCTCCCGACGCCGTCAGCATGAGGTGGTCCCTGACCCAGGTCGTCATCGGGTACCTCCCGGCGGCGCAGGAACGAACTCACCGCTGAAGACTCCCAGGATGTTCGGCACGTAGGCGTCGAACCACGGACCGCTGCCGACGACGTTGCCGAGGATGTTGACGTACGGCCCGTAGTTGCGCAGGAGCGTCTCGATCTGGTCCTCGCGTGCGTGCAGGAAGGTCAGCACGTTCTTCAGCTTGTCCAGCGCAGGGCGGAGCTGATCGCGGTTGTCCTTGACCGTGCCTTCGAGCTCTTGGGCCAGCCGGTCGGCGTTGACCAGGAGGCTGTGGATCGTCGCCTTGCGCTGACGGAGCTCCTGGAGCACGAGGTCGGCCTGCTTCAACAGCACCACGAGGTCGCCCTTGCGCTCGTCGAGCAGCGACGTCACGTTGCGCGAACGCTGGAGCAGCTCCTCGATCTCCGCATCTCGCGAGGCGATGGTCGTCGAGAGGCGGGACAAACCCTTGAAGCTTGGTCGGACCTCGGGTGCGGCGGCATCGATGGTCTCGGCCAGCGTGTTCAGCGCCTTGGTGAGGTTCTCCTTGTCGGTCTCCTCGGTCTGGGTCGTCAGCGTGCCCAACGTCCCGACGATGTCGTACGCGACATCCGTACGCCCCAGCGGGATCGTGGCACCACCGTCCAGCTCGCCGCTGCCCTTCGGCGTGATGTTCAGGAACTTCTCCCCCAGGAGGCTCTTCACCTCGACGCTGGCCCGCGACTGCTTGCCCAGAGTCGCCTTCTTGACGTCGAAGTCGACGACCACCTTCTGCTGACCGATGTGCAGCTTGTTCACTCGGCCGACCCGGATGCCGGCGACCTGTACCTCGCTGCCGGTGCGGAGACCGCTGGCGTCGGTCAGCTCGGCGTGGAACGTGGTGCCCTTGAAGCCGGGCAGCTTCTGGAGGTTGAACGACAACGCCATCACGAGCATCACCAGCACCAGCGCGATGGCGCCGATCTGGCGGATCCTGAGGTCGCTCCGGTCGCCGTTCACAGCTCGCACCTGTCGGCGTTGCTGACCAGCGTGAACTCGGACATGTACGTCTTGACGGCCTCTGGCAGCACATCCATCAAGATGCTGGGCAGCACGATGCCGCCCTGGAACTCACAGAGGTAGTAGTTGTACCAGGAGCCGTAGACACCGATGCGTGTCTGCTTGGAGAGCATGTCCGGGAGCTTCGTGAGCACCATGTCCAGGTACTCCTTGTTCTCCGGCTTCGCGAGCAGGGTGAACAGGCGCCGTAGCTCGGCGACATCCTTCTTCAACAGCGGCCGGCTCTCGTCCAGCAGGTCGGCCACCGTCCGGGTGAGGTCCGAGATGTCCGTCAGCGACGACCCGATCACCTTGCGGTCCTTGGCCAGGTCGCCGAACCACGACTTCATGCTCGTGATCAGCTCGTCGAGCTCCTGGTGATGGTCGTCGACGGTGCCCATCAGCTCGCTCAGGTTGGCGATCACCTCGCCGATGAGCTGGTCGCGGTCGGCCAGAGCGTTCGTGAGCGAGGCGGTGTTGGCCAGCAGCTCCTGCACCGTCCCGCCCTCGCCCTGGAGGACGCGGACGAGGTTGAGCGACAGTTTGTTGACGTCCTCCGGCCGCAAGGCCTGGAACAGCGGCTGGAAGCCGTTGAACAAGGCAGTCAGGTTGAGCGACGGCTCGGTGCGTTCGATCGGGATCGTGGCTCCGGCCGCCAGCCGGGACGCGCCTTCGTTGCCCTCCGTCAGCGACATGTACCGGTCACCGATCAGGTTCAGGAACCGGATGTTCGCCCGTGAGTCGCGGGTGAGCGGTACCTCGACCTTGACCTCGAAGGTCACCAGGGCCTGGGACCGCCGGTGGAACTCGACCTCGGTGACCTGCCCGACGATGACTCCGGCGATGCGCACGTCGTCGCCTGACGTCAGCTCCGAGGCGCTCGAGAAGACCGCCTTGTACTCGGTCTTGGACCCCCCGCCGAAACCGCCCATGATCATGACCAGTCCGCCGGTCACCACGAGTGAGACCAGGATGAAGATGCCCAGCCGGATCCCGGCGAGCATGAAGACGGTGTTCCGGCTGTTCACCCCAGACCACCGTCCGGGTTGTCCTTGTCGGTCCCGTCGTCGAACGGCTGGAAGGGTGCAGGCTTCTCGAAGTTGTCGGGCAGGCCGTAGCACTCCGGCCCGTGGCCGACCTCGCCGTATACGGGCGCGTCCTCAGCGGTGTACCCCGACCGCTGGGGCGCGCCGAGCTCCAGGGTCTGGTGGATGATGTCGTTCCGGAAGACGTTCTTGGTGTTCGGGATCTGGTCGTAGAGCCCGGTCAGCACGCACGTCAGCTCGGGCGAGTAGGTGTCCAGCAGCGCCAGCAGCGGCCGGCCGGAACGTCCTTGGGCGACCAGCCTCTGCTCGTTCTCCGACAGCGTGAGCCGGGTGGTGCGCGCCAGACCGGTCAGGCTGGCGAGGGCTTTGTTGAGGTCGCCCTTCTTCTGCGTGATGGTGCGTGCTGTGACCGTGGCGTTCCGGAGCACCTTGACGAGGTCGGGCGCGGCCAGGTCGTATGACCTCGACACCTGCGCCAGCAGCTGCAGGTCCTTCTGCAGGGTGGGCAGCTCGTCGTTGAACCGTGCGAGGTAGTCGTCCAGGTCCACCAGGGTGTCGCCGAGCTGGTCTCCCTTGCCCTGAAGGCCATGCGCGATCGCGTACAGCGTGGCGTTGAGGTCGGCGGGGCGAATCGAGCGCAGCAGCGGGAAGAGGTCGGCGAGGATGCTCTGCAGATCGGTGTTCGTCGTGACCCGGGTGGCCGGGATGACTTTTCCGTCCTTCAGCACGGCCGCCGACGTCGCGTCGTCGGATGGGACAAGCTCGATGTAGTTCTGGCCGAACAGCGTGGTGGGCAGGATGCGTGCGCTCACGTCGTCGGGGATGTGGCGTGCCGCTTCGGGGCGCAGGGACAGCGTGATCTCCGCCGTCTTGCCGTCGCTGTCGATCTGCTTGACGTGGCCCACCAGAGCGCCGTGCAGGCGGACGTCACCGAACCGAGCGAGCTGCAGGCCCGCGCGTTCGGCCATCACTGTGACGGTCGTGCTGTTGGTGAACTTCTTGTCGTAGATCGCGATCGACAACCAGATCAGCATGGCCATCGTCAGGAGGAACGCGATCCCGGCGAGCATCAGCTTGCGATGCTCGCGGGGCGAGTCGTGGAAGACGTTGACCAGCATCGACTATCCCGTGATCCGTACAGTCGTCGTCGATCCCCAGATCGCGAAGCTCAGGAAGAAGTCGGCCACGATCACGAACACGATCGACGTCCGGACGGCGCGCCCGACGGCCACGCCCACGCCGGCCGGACCGCCGCTGGCGGTGTAGCCGTAGTAGCAGTGGATCAGGATGATCGCGATGGCCAGGAAGATCAGCTTCCCGAACGACCACAACACGTCGATGGGCGGCAAGAACTGGATGAAGTAGTGGTCGTACGTGCCGGCGGACTCCCCGTAGATCATCGTGGTGATGAGCCGCGGCGATAGGTACGAGGCCAGGAGCGCCACCGTGTAGAGCGGGATCACCGCGATGAACCCGGCGATCATCCGAGTGGTCACCAGGAAGGGGATGGACGGCACGGCCATCACCTCGAGGGCGTCGATCTCCTCGTTGATCCGCATCGCGCCGAGGCGCGCGGTGTAGCCGCAGCCGACCGTGGCCGCCAGCGCGATGGACGCGACCAGCGGCGCGACCTCGCGGGTGTTGAAGTACGCCGAGATGAACGCGGTGAACTTGGCGACCCCGATCTGGCTCAGTGACGCATAGCCCTGAAGGCCGACCTCGGTGCCGGCGAAGAAGGCGAGAAAGGCGATCACGCCCACGGTGCCGGCGATCACCGACAGGGCGCCGATGCCGAAGACGACCTCGGCCAGGATGGTCGCGATCTCCTGGCGGTAGAGGCGGAGCACGCGGGGCGTCCAGGCCAGCGCCTTGACGTAGAACAGCAGCTGGTCGCCCATCGTCTCCAGGCTGGTGCGGCGCGACTTGACGAACGACGAACCGATCTCGGTCAGGACACTCATCACAGACCTGCCTGGGGTACGAATTGGAAGTACAGCGCCGTGATGATCGCGTTCAGGAGGAACAGGAGCATGAACGCGAGGATGACCGACTCGTTCACGGCGCGTCCCACGCCGCTGGGCCCGCCGCCCGCGCTGAGGCCCTTGTAGGCGCCCACGATCGCCGCCAGGAAACCGAAGCAGGCGGCCTTGATCAAGGAGACGTAGATGTCCGGCAGCGTGGCCAGCGCGGTGAACGAGGAGAGAAAGGCCCCGGCGGACCCGCCCTGCACGATCACCGTGAAGAAGTAGCCACCCGCGATGCCCGCCGTGATCACGATCCCGTTCATCAGCACCGCCACCATCAGCGTCGCGAGCGCCCGGGGCACGACGAGGCGCTCCATCGGATTGATGCCGAGCACCTCCATGGCGTCGATCTCCTCGCGCATCTTCCGCGCACCGAGGTCGGAGCAGATCGCCGACCCGGCGGCACCCGCGATGATCAGTGCCGAGGCGATCGGCGCCGCCTCCCGCACGGTGGCGAGCACCGCGGTCGCCCCGGCGAACGACTGGGCGCCGAGCTGTCCGGTGAGGTTGCCGACCTGGAGGGCGATGACCGCGCCGAAGGGGATCGAGATCAGAATCGTGGGCATCAGCGTGACGCTGGTGACGAACCAGGCCTGCTCGACGAACTCACGACCCTGGAAACGGGTCGTGAAGGTCAGCTTCGCGACGTCCCACGTCATCGCGGCAACCTGCCCCGGCCCACGAAGGACGGAGGCGGGACTCAGGCCCATGTCTCCTCCTGTGGCCGTTCGACTCCTGGGTGTCGACACCCACAACGGAGAACGTGTTCCATTCGTGCTACCGGGCGACTTCAGTATGAGAACGAGTTGGTGTGACCTTAGTTACGTCTGGGGTCACGCTCATCAGGGCTGCATGACGCCCCGCGCGACGACCGAAGAATGACGCTTCGCCGAGCTGAGTGCCCGAAGCATAACCCTTGCCGTCGACCGCGATGTTGGAGGCGCAGGCACCAGCCGCGTAGAGGCCGTCGACGGCGGCGCGGTCCTCGCGCAGCACCCGGCCGTCGTGGTCGACCCGCAGGCCGCCGCAGGTGAACCCCGAGTAGAAGCACGCACCGGGTGTCAGGTCGTAGGCGCCGTACGGCGGCGAGTCGAGCGGTGTGACGAACTCCGCGGCCTTGTGGAACGCCGGATCGTCGCCGTCGCGAGCCGCCGCGTTGTACTCCTCGAGCGTGCGGGCCAGGGAGCCTTCCGGCACGCCCAGCCCGGCCTCCATCTCCGCGACCGTGTCCCACCCGTCGACGAGCGGCTGGAAACCGTACGCCGGCTCGACCATGTGGGCCGAGTCGAGGATCAGCCAGGCCTGCTGCTCGGGCTGGTCGAAGACGAACGCCGAAGTCCGCGAGTGGTAGGAGTCCTCGGCCACGAAGCGCTCGCCGCGGTTGTTGACACAGATGCCCAGAAGCATCTCGGCCGGCGGGTAGATCGGGGCGGTCAGGAACGAGCGCTCCATGTGCTCGGCGACGCCGCCGGCAGACTCCCCCAGCCGGATGCCCAGGCCGTCGTCGTAAGTGTTTCCCAGGGCCATGCCTCGCGCCAGCAGGGCCTCGAGCTCGGGCGCGAACGTGTGCACCATCTCGGGATTCATCACGAAGCCGCCGGCGGCGAGCACCACGGCTCCCGCATGCGCTGCCCCGGTCTCACCGAAGCTCCTCCAGGTCACCCCGACGACTCGATCCTGATCGGTCACCAGCGCCGTGGCGCCGGTGTCGTGGCGAACCTCCACCCCCAGCTCGTCCAGCCGCTTCAGCGCGAGATCGAGCACGAGCTCGCCGCCACCGGAATCGCCCGGCACCGGTGGCTGGTGCCCTCGCGGGGCCGGCACGGCCATGTCCCGATACGGCCAGACCTTCTCGTTGCCGGTGAACATCACCCCCTGGGTGCCTGGCGCCATGACGGACTTCCCGGGGTAGTACGTCCGCTCGAACTCGAAGCCCAGCGACTCGAGCCAGTGGAAGTGCTCGACGCTGCCCTCGGTGTAGAGGCGGATCTTCTCGGGATCGCATTCCGGCGAGACCGCCGCCAGGTACTTCGCCATCTCGGCCGGGGTGTCGTCGTACCCACCCGCCTCCTGACAGGGCGTGCCGCCGCCGAGGTAGAAGTGGCCTCCGGCCATCGCGCTGGTGCATGACAAGCGCGCGCCGCGATCGAGCACCAGCACCCGGGCGCCCGTCTGTGCCGCCTCCAGCGCGGCAGCGACGCCGGCCATGCCGGCCCCGATGACGAGCACGTCGACCTCGTCCGACCACGACGTCACGTCGTCGGCCAGCACCCGGGCAGGGGTCTCCACCGTCATGAGTACGTCACCCGGACCTTCTCGGACGCGGCCTCGCTCTGGCAGCCGAGCCGGATGCCGTCCTCCAGGTCCTCGTCCTCGAGGATGTCGTTGGCGCGCATGTTGACTTCGCCCTCCAACAGGCGGACCGCGCATGCGGAGCACTCACCCTCGCGACAGGAGAACGGTGCCTTGATGCCCTTGCTCTCGAGGTGCTCGAGGATCGTGGTGCCCGGCTTCCAGTCGTTGAAGTCGTACTCCTCGCCGTCGAGATCGACCAGCAGGTGGGCCGGGGCGCCCGACGGGGCGGACTCGACGGGATGATTCGGGTCCGACGTGTCGATGCCGTCGGGAACGTCCGGAACGCGTTCCGCACCGGCCTCGAACGGGTTGCCGCCCAGCGAGACGAACTTCTCCTGGTGCCGGCGTTCCCGCGGAAACTCGAGATCCTTCAGCGCGGCGACCGTCGCCGCCATGAACGGAGTCGGGCCGCACACAAAGGCCTCCCAGTCCGTGTACTGCGCGGCGAACCCGCGCAGCTGGCCCTCGGTGGGCAGACCCTGCACCGACTCGAGCCAGTGCACCACCTGAAGGCGATCGGGATGCTCCGCGGCGAGCTCGGATAGCGCGCCACCGAAGATCACCGAGCGCTCGTCGCGGTTGGCGTAGTAGAGCACGATCCGCCCGGACCCTCGAACCAGGGCGGTGCGGATGATGGACATGATCGGAGTGATGCCGCTACCACCGGCGAACAGCAGCAGGTCGGCATCGAGGTCCTTCGGGGTGAAGATCCCGGCCGGCGGGAGCACCCTCAGTCGGTCGCCCCGTCGCAGCTCCTTGCAGATCCACCCGGACGCGTAGCCGTGGGGCGTGTGCTTCACGGTGATGGTCAGTGGTCCGTCCTCGTCGACGGGTGTCGAGGACAGCGAGTAGCTCCGGGCCACCAGACCGGTCCGGTCACTGGGCACGGCCACCGTGAGGAACTGGCCCGGCTTGTACGTGAAGTGCTCGCGGTGCTCGGCCGGGTCGAGGACCACCGACCGGGCGTCCATCGTCTCCTCGACCACGTCGAGCACCTCGAGCTCGAAGGAGTCACTCATCGGTCAGCCCGATCGGATCAACCCCGGCCCCGACCGGCACGCCGCCCTCACGGACGGCTTCCTCGATCGATGCCACGAGTCGCGGACAACCCGAGTGGACCGGACGGCCGTTCTCCTGCCGAGCGAGGTCGGTGAAGAAGGCGCAATCTGCCACCGCCTCCTGGGTCCACTGGATCGAGGTGTGGTGCTCGCTGTTCTTGCGAACCGACACTCGCGCCCGGCAGTCCAGGCACGCCACCTCGGCGAGCCGGCTCCGGGTATAGAGCGCCCGGTCCTCCAGGGTCTCCGGAAGAGTCGGGACGATGTATGCCATCAGGCGTCGGCCGTCTCGACAGCGCTGCCTTCTTGGGCGCGGTCTTCGGCCTCCTTGCGCGCCAGGTTCTCCGCGACCTCGGCCCGCCAGTTCTCGTTCGCCTTGCTGGTGTCGACCTCGAACTCGAACCGCTCGACCATCTCGGGCTCGATGTCGGCCTTGTCGACGTAGAACTGCTCGTACCAGCGACGGAGCTGGTACACCGGCCCGTCCTCCTCGGAGAGCAAGGGGTTCTGCACCGGCGCCTTGTCCTGCCAGATGGCGACGTCCTGCAGGAATCCTTCGGAGAACATCTCGGAGTACTTCTTGCCGATGTACGTCGACGTCTTCTCGTCGACGCCTTCGGGCTTCTCCACGACGAGCCCGTACTGCAGGTTGAAGGAGTTCGGCCCCGTGGGGACGTGGCAGTTGATCAGGATGACCTTGGTCAGGAAGCCCTTGTAGTCGGTGTCCAGCCAGTTGATCATGTACGACGGTCCGTAGTAGGTCGCCTCCGACTTGAGGACGAGATCCTCGTCGCCGTACCCCTCGCTCTTCATGTCCGGCCGCCCGGTGGACTCCATGAACTGGGTGGCCTTGTCGCCCTCGAACACGTTGCGGAAGTTCGTCGGGAAGGCGAAGTGGATGTAGAAGAAGTGCGCCATGTCCACGACGTTGTCGATGATCTCGCGGCAGTGGGCGTCGTTCACCGGGATGACGTTCCAGGTCCAGTCGGTGTACTTGTCGGTGCCCACGCCCTCGAGCTCCGGCGGCAGCGACTCCAGGTCGGCCGGCGAACCCTCGGGGTCGTGCCAGATCATCAGCATGCCGTTGCGGACCACGCTCTCGTAGCGATGGGTCCGGGCGCGCAGTGGCACGCGCCGGGCATAGGGGATCGCCTTGCACTTGCCGTCGCCGCCCCAGCGCCAGTCGTGGAACGGGCAGGCGATCTCATCGCCCTTGACGGTGCCCTTCGTCAGGTTTCCGCCCATGTGGCGGCAGAAGCCGTCCAGGACGTGCAGCTCCCCCTGGGTGTCGGACCACACCACGAGCGTGCCGCCGAAGGCCTCCACCCCGTGCGGCTTTCCGTCGGTGAAGTCGCGCTCGAGGCCGAGGCAGTGCCAGCCCCGCGCGAATCGCGCCGGAACGGATCCGGTGTCCAAGACGCGTGTCTCAGTCATGCCTGCCTCCCAGCGTGTGTGCCCCCATGGAGGAGCACAGTGGACCAAAACGAGAACACGTTATAGTTTTACCACATGTACGTCGCCCTGACACCCGACCAGTTGCGCCTCCGCGACGAGCTCCGAGGCTATTTCTCCGAGCTGGTCACCCCCGAGCGCAGAGCCGCCCTGGCCGACACGTCCGGGGAGTTCGGCGACGTCACGGTCTACAAGGAAGTCATCCGTCAGCTCGGCACCGACGGATGGCTGGGCATGGGCTGGCCCGAGGAGTGGGGCGGCCAGAACCGCTCCATGGTCGACGAGCTGATCTTCACCAACGTGGCCGCGGTCGCGGGCGTGCCCATCCCCTACCTCACCCTGAACACGGTCGGCCCGACGATCATGCGCTACGGCACCGATGAGCAGAAGGAGTACTTCCTCCCTCGCATCGTCAGTGGCGAGCTGCACTTCTCGATCGGCTACTCCGAACCGGGCTCGGGCACGGACCTGGCGTCACTGCGCACCCGAGCCGAGCTCGACGAGTCCACGGGCGAGTGGGTGGTCAACGGTCAGAAGATGTGGACCTCGCTGATCCAGTACGCCGACTGGATCTGGATGGCGTGCCGCACCGACCCCGACGCTCCTCGCCACAAGGGGCTGTCCATGATCCTCGTCCCCGCCGACGCGGAGGGCTTCTCGTACACACCCGTGCACACCATCGCCGGCGTCAGCACGAGCGCCACCTACTACGACAACGTCCGCGTCCCCGCGGAGAACCTCATCGGCGAACGCGGCGGCGGCTGGGCGCTGATCACGAACCAGCTCAACCGCGAGCGAGTGGCTCTCACCTCGTCGGCTCCCCTGGTCCACTCGATCGAGCTGGTCACCGACTGGGCCCGGCAGACCAAGGACGCGAACGGTGTCCGGGTGATCGACCAGCAATGGGTGCAGATCCTTCTCGGCCGCGCCCAGGCGCGCACCGAGGCCCTGTCGCTGATGGGCTGGAAACTCGCGACCGAGATCGACACGCTCTCACCGGCGGACGCCTCCGCCATCAAGGTCTACGGATCGGAGCTGGCCACCGAGGTGTACCGCTCCCTGAAGGAGATCGTCGGTCCAGCCGCCGGAATCGCCGCCGACTCACCCGGCGCCGTGATCGCGGGCCGGCTCGAGCGCTTCTTCCGCTCCTCTCTCGTGATGACCTTCGGCGGCGGCACGAACGAGATCCAGCGGGACATCATCGGTTACGTCGGACTCGGTCTCCCGGCCGCGAAGCGTTAAGGAACGAATCATGGACTTCACCTTTTCCGCCGAGGCCGACGACGCCGCCACTCTGGCCGCCACGATCCTGAAGGACCACACCAAGCCAGAGCGACTGGCCGAGGTGGAGGCTGCCGGCAACCGGTTCGATCCGGTGCTGTGGCGCGCCCTGGGCGACGCCGGCCTGCGCACCCTCACGGTGCCCGAGTCGCACGACGGCGCTGGCCTCGGGCTGCTCGAGCTGTGCCGCGTGCTCGTCGAGGTCGGCCGCACGGTCGCGCCGGCTCCGCTCGCCACCGACTCGATCGCACGACTCTTCATCGGCGAGCACGGGAGCGCCGCACAGCAGGAGCTCGTATTCGCCGGCGACGTGGTGAGCTGTGCGATCGCCGAGGAGCACGAGCACGCCCCCACCGTGCCGACCACGAGTGCGGCCCAGGACGGCGAGGAGTACGTGCTCACCGGCACGAAGTACCTCGTTCCCGCAGCCACGGTGGCCACTCTCTTCCTCGTACCCGCCACCACGCCGGACGGAACCGCCGTCTTCGTCGTCGACGCCGAGGCCGCCGGCCTCCAGGTCCGCGAGCAGCACCTCAGCGACGGCGACGTCGCCGGACTCCTCGAGCTCGACGGTGTCCGCGTGGCGGCCGACCGCCGCGTGAGCTCTGGCGATGGTGAGGCCGCCCAGCGCCTGGTCGACCTGCTCACCGTCGCCACCTGCGCCGTCCAGCTCGGGGTCACGGAGGGCGCCGTCGCCCTCACGGCGGAGTACGCCAAGACCCGCGAACAGTTCGACCGGCCGATCGCCACGTTCCAGGCGGTCTCACAGCGGCTGGCGGACGGCTACATCGACACCCGCTTCCTGGCGCTCACGGTGTGGCAGGCGGCCTGGCGGCTGTCCGAGCGACTCCCCGCCACGGAGGCCATCGCCACCGCCAAGCTGTGGGCCGCCGACGCCGGCCACCGCATCGCGCACACCACGGTGCACATCCACGGTGGCGTCGGTGTCGACCTCGACGGCGTGGCCCACCGCTACTTCACGGCGGCCACGAGGTACGACTTCGAGCTCGGCGGCGCGACGGAGCAAGCCCTGCGCCTCGGCAAGCTCCTCGCCGCCGAACCGGCGTGACGATCCGGGACCTGCTTCTCGAGCGAGCCGAGCAGGATTCCCCGGCACTGCTGACCCACGAGGACGCCTGGACCTGGCGCGAGCTCGTCGCCGACGCGTCGGCCCGAGCCGCCGCGATCGCGCGTCTTCTCGACCCGCAGCGGCCGCCCCACGTCGGGCTGCTGATGGACAACACGTCCGAGATGCTGCTCGGGCTGGCGGCCGCAGGACTGGGCGGGCACGTCGCGGTCGGGGTGAACAGCACGCGCCGCGGCGACGGACTGGTGTCGGACCTTCGCCGTGCCGACGTCCAGATCCTCCTCACCGACGCGACCCAACGCCACTTGCTCGACGGACTCGACCTGTCCGGTATCCAGGTCGTCGACACCAGCAGCGCCGACTGGCGCGACCAGGTGGTTCCGGGCCCTTTCCCGGAGGCAGCTCCCACCGACGACTCCCTCTTCATGCTGATCTTCACCTCGGGCACGAGTGGCCGCCCGAAGGCGGTGCGAATCACCCACGAGAAGGTGACCTACCCCGGGCAGTACCTCGCGGAGCGATTCGGGCTGACCGCCGAGGACGTGCACTACGTCGCGATGCCGTTGTTCCACTCGAACGCGGTCATGGCGGGATGGGCGCCGGCCCTGGTCACCGGTGCTCCGGTGGCGCTCCGTGAGAAGTTCTCCGCCTCCGAGTTCCTGGCGGACGTGCGCCGATTCGGGGCGACCTACGTGTCGTACGTCGGCAAGCCGCTGACCTACGTCCTGGCCACGCCCGAGCGTCCCGACGACGCCGAGAACACGCTGCGCATCGCCTTCGGGAACGAGGCCGGAGACCGCGACACCCACGCGTTCGCCGAGCGCTTCGGGTGCCTGGTGGTGGACGGGTTCGGCTCGACCGAGAACGCGGTCATCGTCAGCAGGATGCCGGGCACCCCGCCGGGTTCACTCGGCTGGCCGTTCGACGGTGTCGCCGTTCTCGACCCGGAGACCGGCCAGGAGTGTCCACGCGCGGAGCTCGACGCGAACGGACGGGTCGTCAATCTCGACGAGTGCGTCGGCGAGCTGGTGAACACCACCGGTGCCGGCCAGTTCGCCGGCTACTACAACGACGACGAGGCCACGGCCGAGCGGATGCGCGACGGGATGTACTGGTCCGGCGATCTCGCCTACCGCGACGCCGACGGGTGGGTCTACTTCGCCGGACGAACCGCGGCCTGGCTCCGCGTCGACGGCGAGAACCTCGCCTGCGCGCCGATCGAGCGGGTCCTGCTCCGCCACCCCGCGATCGACCAGGCCGCCGTCTACGCGGTGCCCGACGAGCGTTCCGGCGACCAGGTCGCCGCCGCGCTGGTCCTGCGCGGCGACCTTGGTCCGGCCGAGCTCGAGCGCTTTCTGGACGAGCAGCGCGACCTGTCACCGAAGGCGCGCCCGCGCTACGTGAAGGTCGTCGACGACCTCCCCCGCACTGCGACGAACAAGGTGCTCCATCGCGAGCTCACCGCTGCCGGCATCGCCGACATCACCTGGACGCGCGAGGAGCGCGGCACCCGCTACCTCTAGGCCGCAGCGTCGAGCCGGGTCACGTGGGCGAGCGCCTCGAGGAACACCGGGCGCCAGCGCTCGGAGTCGAGCACCACCGACGCATGCCCGCCCGGGGCGTCGAAGACCTTGGCGCCGGGGATCATGCGCCGCCATCTCGAGCTGCCTCGCCGGGGCGATGACCTTGTCCTTGTTCGTCACGACCACGGCGGTCGGGACCTTGATGGAGGTCGCGTTCCCGCGGGCGTCGAAGCGGCCCAGCTCGCCCAGCACCTCGGGCAGCGACCAGAAGCTGGTCGACCGGAACTCTGACCACGCCCACTGCGCCACGTCGTCCTCGATGTCGGAGAGCGGTGGGAGCGAGTCGGCGTGGCCCCTGACCTTCGAGGATGCGTGCCGCCGACCCAGGGCCGTCATCGCGCCGAGCACCGGGTAGAAGAACGCCTCCGCGGCATTGCCCTTCCAGGTCGTCGCGGTCGAGCACAGCACGAGACCCGAGATTCGTTGCGGATGTTGCCGAACCAGGACCTGCGCCAGCGCCCCACCCATCGAGTATCCGACGACGACGACCTGGTCGAGGTCCAGGGCGGTCAGCAGAGCGTCGATGTCGTCGGCGCACTCCGCCAGGCTGAAGCGGTCCGACGGCACGCCGCGACCGTGCCAGCGCTGGTCCATCAGCACGACGCGATAGTCGGCGAGCAGGGCGTCGACGGTGGTGAACCAGGACAGCGACGCCGTGGTCGCCACCGCGTGCAGCAGGAGCACCGTCGGGGCGTCGGGATAGGGCTCGCCCGTGTCGACGACGTAGACATCGCCACGACCTTCCAGATGAATCATCCGGCCGGGTGGGAGCGGGTTCTTCTCGGGGAGCTTGCCGGACCGGGCGACCGCCAGACGCAGACCGCCGCGCACGGCCGCCCCGGTCAACCGCGCTGCCGGGGCGAGCTTGCCGGTCAGGTCCTTCACGCTCATGCCGTGGCCCCATCCGCGTCGACGTCGGTCTCCTCGGGCTCGACGTCCGGCGCCGCGGGCTCGAGGTCCAGCTCCGCAAGAGCGTCGGGGAAGTAGGACGCCAGCACCTCGACGTCCGACAGCAGGTCGGTGCAGGCCAGCAGCGAGAAGTTCAGCTTGGAGACATAGCTCCACACCGTCACGTTGAGGCCGATCCCGTCGGCCAGCGGGCCGACGCTGAACACGTCGCTGAGGCGGGCTCCGCCGATCGAGGCGGGCTCCCGAGGCCCGGGCACGTTGGAGACGATCGCGTTGAACGCCGCAGGGTGCCAGGAGGCGGCCCGGACTCGGGAGTAGGCACGCACCAGGATCGGGAACACGCTCGGCGGTGCGAACTGTCCCCAGTCCCCCATCAGCTCCGGGCCCAGGCGCTGCTGGATCTGCTTGGCCTGAGCACTGGTCCGTGAGATCTGGCGCAGGCGCTCGACCGGATCGTCGATGTCCGTGGCCAAGGTGGTGAACATGTTGGACACGCGGTTGCCGCCCAGACGTGGCGCACTTCCGCGCTGGTCGGCGCCGACGGGAACGCCGGCCGTGAGCGAGCGCGAGTGGTGCTCGTCGTGTGCCTCGAGCCAGCGGCGCAACGCCCCGGACACGACCGCGAGCACCACGTCGTTGACGGTCACACCGTCGTGCTGCGCGCGGATCCGCTTGACGTCGTCGAACGGCAGCGTGACCGTGGCGAAGCTGCGGGCTGCGGTCAAAGAACCGTTGAAGGACGTGCGCGGCGCGTCGAGCACCGGCTTCGGCACCTCGCCGCCGTGCTCGCGGCGGTACCGGGTGGCTGCCCAGATTCCACGCGCCGTGCGCCGGAGCAGGGCAGGCAGGGAGAAGACCTGCAGGACGGCGTCCACCAGGGCCCGCCGCATCAGCCACAGCTGCCCGGGGACCTGGTCGGTCGCTTCATAGACGTCGTCGGGTGGCGGCGGCACGGCGGCGCTGCGCACGTCGGTGACGTTTCCCAGGAGGGCGTTGGCCGCGGCGCCGTCGGCCAGTGCATGGTGCATCTTGCCCACGACGGCCACCCGGCCGTCAGCCATCCCTTCGCAATAGTGCAGCTCCCACAGCGGGAATCGGCGGTCAAGCGGGGTGCTGGCGATCCGCCCGATCAGCAGCTCGAGGTCGCGCATCGTGCCCTCTCCGGGTACCCGCTGGCGGTACAGGTGCCGCCCGTTGTAGACCGTGTGCTGGGTGAGCCACATCGGATGGTTGAGCCCGAACGGGACCATCACCACGCGGCGCCGCATGGGCGGTAGTCGCTTGAGTCGCGCCAGCGTGCCGGTGACGAACGAGTCGAAGGTGAGGTGCTCGGAGGGCTCGAGAATCGCGATCTTCAACGTGTGCATGTGCACGGTCGGCGTCTCCAGGTACAGGAAGCTCGCGTCCGCGCCGTCCATCCGCTCGACCGCAGGATGCACCCGCGGCGGCGCGCTCACGAGGACACTCCCGGCAGCTCGCGTGCCATGACCTTGCCCGAGGCGTTACGGGGCAGCTCGTCGAGAAAGACCACGTCACGGGGGACCTTGTAGCCCGCCAGCTGGGTGCGCACATGATCCTTGAGCGCGCCCTCGTCCACCTCGCCGCGCCGGACGACGTACGCCGCCAACCGTTGGCCGAACGCCTCGTCGGGGACGCCGACCACGACCACCTCGCGCACGGCGTCGTGCGCACCGAGGGCCTTCTCGACCTCGATCGGGAAGACGTTCTCACCGCCGCTGACGATCATGTCGTCGTCGCGACCGACGACGTAGAGGAGGCCGGTGCCGTCCAGCCGGCCGACGTCGCCGGTGACCATGAAGTCCTCGAGGAACTCCTTCGTGGCGCCGGAGGTGTAGCCGTCGAAGGGCGAGGATCCGTGCACCACGATGCGTCCGACCTGGTCTGGGCCCAGGGACACTCCCTCGTCGTCGACGATCCGCAGCAGCGTGCCGCGCACGGCGCGTCCGGCCGTGTCCGGCGCTCGGCGAAGGTCCGCCGGCCCGGCGACGCTGATCTGCCCCGCCTCCGTGGCGTTGTAGCTGTTGTGCACCAGGTCGCCGAAGCGGTCCATGAACGCGATCACCGAGTCGGGCCGCATCCGCGAGCCGCTCGCCGAGACGAATCGCAGGCTGCGCAGCGAGTAGCGGTCGAGCACCTCGCCGGGCAGATCCATGATCCGTTCGAGCATCACCGGCACGACCGACAGGCCGGTGGCCTGGTGCTCGTCGACCAAGGCGAGCGTCGCCTCGGGATCGAACTTGCGGCGCATCACCACGGTGCAGGTCATGGTGGCGCCGATCACGAGCTGCCCGAAGCCCCAGGCGTGGAACATCGGAGCCGCGACGACGACGCGCTCGCCGCCGCGCCAGGGGATCGCCTCGATCATCCCGGCCAGCTCGTCCGGCCCGCCACCCGAACGCCGCGCGCCCTTGGGTGTGCCGGTGGTCCCGGAGGTCAACAGCACCACGCGACCTGGCGCCGACGCATGTGGGGCCGGGGTGCTGAGGTGCTCGCCGATCAGCCCGTCGGTCGTCAGACCGTCCGTGGGGGTCTCGGTCCAGGCGAGAACCTCGACCAGGCCGTCGATGCGCGCGCGGGCGTCGGCGACCACGCCGGCGAACTCCTCGTCGTACACGATCACCCGCGCGCCCTCGCGCTCCATCACGTCAGCCAGCTGTGGTCCGGAGAAGCCGGTGTTGAGGAGCAGGGCGTGCGCGCCGATCCTCGTGCTGGCGAGCAGGGCGTCGACGAATCCGCGGTGGTTGCGGGCCAGGATCGCAACGGACTCGCATGGTCCGCCCTGGGTGGCGATCAGGCCGGCCCCGAGCGCTCCGGCACGCCGCTGGATGTCGGTCCAGGTCAGGCCGCCGCGCTCGTCGATGATGCCGATGCCATGGGGATCGCGGACCGCAGCCAGAGCGAAGCCGCTGGTCGCATGCGTGCCCTGGGTGCGCAGCACCCTGACCATCCCCAGGTACTTGTCCGGCCTCATCAGCGTGAACATCCGGCTGCCGACCAGCATCTTGCCGACCCAGAGAGGCTTCAGCACAGCGGCCCACAGGCGTCGAACGGCGCGCATCACGGCCCTCAGCCGAGCACCGGATAGCGACGCTGGCTGGCCAGGACGTCGAGGGCCTCTTGCATCCTGCTTCGGATCGCCGCGTCGACGTCGGCGATGTCCGGATCGGCCCCGAACTCGGCCGTGATGTCCACCGGCTCGAGCACCTGCGTGGTGATCTTCGTCGGCAGCGGGAGATTCATCGGAAAGGCCGGGGTGAAGCCGAACGGGAATCCGAAGCTGACCGGGAAGTACGGCATGCGCTCCGATACCCGACGCAGCGGGCTGAAACGGGCGAGCAGCTCACCTCGGGAGATGTGGAACTGGTCCTCGTGACCACCGATGGAGACCAGGGGGAGGATCGGGACACCGGCCTCGAGCGCGGTGCGGACGTAGCCGGTACGGCCGTTGAAGTCGATGACGTTGGCCTTGTCCTGCGGCCGCAGCGCGTCGAAGTCGCCGCCGGGGAAGACGATGGTGACTCCACCGGACGTGAGCACCTGGTGGGCGTTCTCCCGGGTGGCTGGGATCAGGCCGAACCGGGGCATGATCGCCCGGAGCGGGCCGGTGAAGAGCACGTCGTGGGACAGGCAGTAGAGCGGCCGGTCCTCGCCGAACTCCTCGGCGACGGCGACGGCGATGATCGGCACGTCCATCGGCATCAAGCCGCCGGAATGGTTCGAGACGATGAGCACGCCGCCATCGGGCAGGCGATCCATGTCGCGGACCTCGCTGCGGAAGTAGAGCTTCATCGCCAGGCGCAGGAAGGGCATGACCAGGGCGAGGTCCGCGGGGTCCCGCTTCTCGATCTCGCTCATGCCGGTGCCTTCCGGGGGCCGGATGCGACGCCGGGGAGCAGCTGGCGCCACTCGAAACGCTCCCACTCTTCGGGGTCCTGCCGCAGGCGATTGACCACGACGCCGAGCACGACCGGGCTGGCGACCAGACCCAGGTGGCTGCTGGGAACCACGATGTTCTCCGCGATCGTCGGTGTGGTGGTCTCGTCCACCGAGCAGCCGGACCATCCGGTGATGCCGTCGCTGCGCGACCAGATCGCGGTCGTCGGTACCGGCACCGGCTGTCTCAGCTGTTCGATGATGTCCCGTGCACGATCCGACATGCCGTGGCGGGCGCGGGACCGCTCGAACATGGCGGTCGCCCGGGTTCGCTCGCCCTCGGCTCTCCAGGGTGAACCGAGACAGATGATCTGCCGCACCCGATCGGGATGCTCGTGGGCGATGCGGCGGGCCAGCAGGCCGCCGAAGCTCCAGCCGATGATCGAGACCGGCTCGTCGTAGCGGTCGGCGACCTCGACGAACCGGGTGATCAGCCCGTCGACCAGCCGGTCGGTCAGGCCGATGTTGCGGCCCAGCCGCCACCCGTGGACCGTGAAGCCGTGCTTACGCAGGTGCGCGCGCAGCCGTCCGGTCATGAAGTCGTTCGCGGCGAATCCCGGCAGCACCAGAACCGGCCGCCCCTCACCGACGTCGTCCGGGCGGCTGAACGTTCCGAGCGCGCGGGAGACGGCGTACTCACCGACCCATCGGGGGAACTCCAGTGCCGTCAGGAGACGTGAGGGCGGGCCGTGGCCCGATGGGGTGGACGCGGTCTCACTCTCGAAGTCGTACATTTCGGCGTCCGGGGTCAGGAAGACCCGAGGCCGACGAGGCGAGCAACGGTCTCCTCGTACTCGCGGATCAGGTCGGCCATCACGTCGGCGACTGACCGCACCTCGTTCATCGAGCCGACGATCTGACCCACCGGCATCGAGATCGCGTCCGGGTCGCCGGCCGCGTTCAGCCGGTTGTGCGCATCGGCCACGAGCAGGTTCTGCAGCGGCATCGGAAGCGGCGACGGTGCGTCCTCGGCCTCCCATGCCTCGGTCCACTTGGTCTTGAGCAGGCGGGCCGGCTTGCCGGTGTAGATGCGGGTACGCACGGTGTCGGAGCTGGACGCGCGCAGGAACGCCTCGGTCATCCCCGTGTTGGAGTTGAGGTTCTGGTACTCCTCGGTGGTCAGCCACACGGATCCGGTCCAGACGCCCTGAGCACCCAGGGCGAGCGATGCCGCCACCTGGCGACCGCGGCCGATGCCACCGGCGCCCAACACCGGGACGTCGGGCCCGACCGCGTCCACGATCTCCGGTGTCAGCACCATGCTGGCGACCTCACCCGTGTGGCCGCCGGCCTCGTAGCCCTGCGCGACGATGATGTCGACGCCGTTGTTCACGTGCGACAGCGCGTGCTTGGCCGCTCCGGCCAGCGCCGCCACCTGCACACCGTGCTCGTGCGCCTGCTCGATGACGTCCACCGGCGGTGAGCCGAGGGCGTTCGCGATCAGGACCGGACGGTGCTTCAGCGCTACGTCGACGTGCGAACGCGCGACCGAGTGCAGCCAGCCCAGGACGCCCTCTCGTCCCTCGCCCTCGGGCAGCGGCGGTACGCCGAGCTGCTGCAGGGTCCGCTCGACGAAGGTGATGTGCTCCGGCGGGATCATCGACTGCAGATCGACAGCCTTGCCCTCGGTGGGCACCTTCATCGGCATGACGACGTCGACGCCGTAGGGCTTGCCGTCGGTGTTCTCGTCGAGCCAGTCGAGGGCCTTGTCGAGATCCTCCGCCTCGTTGAACCGGACGGCGCCCAGCACGCCCAGACCGCCGGCCCTGGAGACCGCAGCGGCGACGTGCTCGGACGGGGTGAACGCGAAGATCGGGACGTCGATCCCGAACCGCTCGCAGAGCTCGGTACGCATCAGGCGTTGGCCTCTTCCGCATTGCGGGCCTCGAGCAGGAGCTCCTTGGCACGGGGGTACTGCGCCTTGCCGGTGGCATTGCGCGGGATCTCCGGAACGAGTGTCATCATCCGCGGAAGCTTGTATCCGGACAGGAACTCCCGCAGGTAGTCGCGCAGCTCCTTGAGCTCGACGGTCTCGCCCTCGCGCGGCTGGATCACCGCGGCGACCGCCTGGCCGAACTTCTCGTCCGGGATGCCGACGACCAGGACGTCGTAGACGGCCGGGTGGCGCTTGATCGCCATCTCGACTTCTTCGGGGTAGACCTTCTCGCCGCCGGTGTTCACGCAGTTGGAGCCTCGGCCGAGGAGGGTGACCTTGCCCTCTTCCTCGATGCGGGCGAAGTCGCCGGGAACCGAGATCCGCATCCCGTCCACGACCAGGAAGGTCTCCGCGGACTTCTTCTCGTCCTTGTAGTAGCCGACCGGCACCGACCCGCCGCGTCCGAGGCGCCCGATCTTGCCGACGTTGGTGGCCAGGTCGAGCACGTTGTTGTCCTCATCGAGGACCACGCTGTTCGGGCCGAGACCGACGACCGGGCCGTCGCTCGAGATGTGCGTCTTGTCCTGCATGCCCATGCCCTGGAATCCGGTCTCACTGGCGCCGACGGAGTCGGTGTAGACGGGGTTCGGGAGGGCCTCGATCCAGCGCTCCTTGACCTCCGGGGAGAAGATCGCGGCGCTGCTCGAGACGGCGAACAGACTCGCACCGGAGTACGGCGCATCGGTGGCGGCCTTGCGCTCGAACTCCTCGATCAGCGGTCGCGCCATGGCGTCGCCGGTCATGAAGATCAGCATCACGCCGTTCTCGTCGATGATCTCCCAGGTGCGCTGCGCGTCGAACTTCGGCTCGAGGATCGTCAGGTGGCCGGCGAACAGGTGCATCAGCAGACCGGCCTGGGCGCCGCCGTGCATCAGCGGGCTGAGCGGGAAGGTGACCATCCGGCCGTCCTCCGCCGCCTGCTTCGACTGGTCGTACTCGTCCAGCTTCTCGCCGGTGTAGAAGTCGATGCCGCCACCGAGGGTCCGCCAGAAGTCCTCGTGGCGCCACATCACGCCCTTCGGGAATCCGGTGGTGCCGCCGGTGTAGATGATGTGCAGGTCGTCGGCACTCCGCTCGGCGAAGTCGCGCTCGGCTGACTGGTCGGCGATCGCGTCGGCATACAGGACCCCGCCGAAGGCGGCGATGTCTGACTGATCGTCGGGTTCGATCACGTCGGGAATGACGACGACGGTCTGCAGCTTGGGGTGGTTCGGCTTGGTCTTGGCCACCAACGGCGCGTAGGTGCGCTCCATGATCAGGGCCACCACGTCGGCGTTGTCGAAGAGGTAGTTGAGCTCGCCCTCGACGTAGCGGTAGTTGACGTTGATGTTGACGGCACGGATCTTGACGACCGCGAGAACCGCGATGACGTGCTCGATGCTGTTCTTCGAGTAGACCGCGACGTGGTCACCGGGCTTCACTCCACGCGACTGCAGATAGTGCGCCAGCTGGTTGGACTGGGTCTCCAGCTCGGCGTAGGTGACGGTCCGCTCACCCACCTTGACGGCGGGGTTCTGGGGGGCTGCGTCAACGGCGTGCTCGAAAAGGTCGGCGATGTTCAACGGCATGACCCCAAGACTAGAACACGTTCTCATTCTTGACTACGCTGGCGCTATGTCAGACACCCCCGACGCCCCCCATTGCCTGGTCGAGCTGCACGGCCGCACCCTCGTCGTCACCATGAACCGTCCGGAGGCTCGCAACGCCCTGTCCGGCGAGATGATGGCGATCATGAGCGACACCTGGGACCGGGTGAACTCCGATCCCGAGGTGCTGGCGGTGATCCTGACGGGTGCCGGTGGCTACTTCTGCGCCGGTGCCGACCTGAAGTCGATGTCGTCGTCGGCTCCGACCGACCGGTTCGAGTCCGGAGAGTTCGACCCCTCGCACATCAAGTCCCTCCTCAAGGGCTTCCGGCTGACCAAGCCGCTCATCGCGGCGGTCGAGGGCCCGGCGATCGCCGGCGGTACCGAGATCCTGCAGGCCACGGACATCCGGATCGCGGGCGAGTCCGCGCGATTCGGGGTCTCGGAGCCCAAGTGGGGGCTCTACCCCCTCGGCGGTTCGGCCGTGCGGCTCCCGCGCCAGCTCCCGTACACAGTCGCGGCCGACCTGCTCCTCACCGGGCGGCACATCAAGGCTCCGGAGGCGAAGGAGATCGGCCTGATCGGGCACGTCGTGCCGGACGGCGAGGCGCTCGCCAAGGCACACGAGATCGCCGACCTGATCACCGCGAACGGACCCCTCGCCGTGCAGGCGGTCCTCAAGACCATCCGCGACTCCGAGGGCAAGCACGAGAACGACTGCTGGAAGGACGACGCCGCCGTCGGCGCCGCGGTCTTCGCGTCCGAGGACGCCAAGGAGGGCCCCCGCGCGTTCGCCGAGAAGCGTGCCCCGCAGTTCAAGGGACGCTGACTTCGAGATTTGCTCCCGACCACCACGAGCGATGCCTTTCGTGGTGTCCGGGGAGCGGAAATCTGGGTGCCGGGAGCTAGCCGACGCTGCGGTCACCGGTCCAGTACTGCGCCCTGAGCGCCTTCTTGTCCGGCTTGCCCAGGGGCGTCAGGGGCAGGGCGTCCACGACGATGACCTGCTTCGGCGACTGGACGGCACCCTTGCGCTCCTTGACCGACGCCTGGATCTCCTCGGTCATGCGGGCGAGTGACTCCTCGTCGCGCTCTGCCTCCGGTCGGAGCACGACGACCGCCGTGACCGCTTCGCCGAACTTCTCGTGCGGGGTGCCGATCACGCCGACCTGGGCGACGGCCGGGTGCTCGGCGACCACGTCCTCGACCTCTCGCGGGAAGACGTTGAACCCACCGCTGACGATCATGTCCTTGATGCGGTCGACGATGTACCAGAAGCCGTCCTCGTCCTCGCGGGCCACGTCGCCGGTGTGCAGCCAGCCGTCACGGAACGCTTCCGCGGTCTCCGCCGGCTTGTTCCAGTAGCCGGCGGCGAGCACCGGGCCGGCGACGCAGATCTCGCCCGGCTGCCCCTGCTCAACGGGACGGCCGTCCTCGCCGAGCAGTGCCGTGCGGAGGAAGGCGCTCGGACGTCCGCAGCTGGCGAGCCGTTCGGGCGTGTGGTCGGCCTTCGCCAGGTACGAGATCACCATCGGAGCCTCGGACTGGCCGAAGTACTGGGCGAAGATCGGGCCGAAGCGGTCGATCGCCTCCGCCAGGCGGGACGGGTTGATCGCCGCGGCGCCGTAGTAGACGGTCTCGAGGCTGGACAGGTCGCGGGTGTGCGAGTCCGGGTGGTCCATGAGCGCGTAGAGCATGCTCGGCACCAGCATCGTCGCGGTGATCCGCTCCGTCTCGATCGTCTCCAACACCTTGGCCGGGTCGAACCCGGGCAGGACCACGAGCCGGCCGCCCTTGGCCACCGTCGGGGCGAAGAACGCCGCGCCGGCATGCGACAGAGGCGTGCAGATGAGGAACGACGGCGCCTCGGGCCACTCCCACTCGGCGAGCTGGATCTGCGTCATCGCCGAGATGCTCGACGCCGTGCCGATCACACCCTTCGGCTCGCCGGTGGTGCCGCCGGTGTACGTGATGCCGACGACGTGGTCCGGCGCGAGATCCTTCGCGACGAGCGGCCGCGCCTCGTACGTCGCGGCCTTCGCGGCGAGATCGTCGATGGTGATGACGGTCTCCAGCGACGGCACCTTCTCCTTCAGCGCCTCGGCCCGCTCCAGGAAGGGAGGCAGATTGTCGACGATCAAGGCAGTGGCGCCGGCGTCCGTGAGCACATAGGCGTGGTCGTCGAGGGACCCGAGCGGGTGCAGTGCGGTGCGCCGATAGCCCTGCGTCTGACCCGCGCCGATCAGGAACAGCACCTCCGGCCGGTTGGCAGCCAGCAGGCCGACGGCGGTCCCGGTGCCGGCTCCCATCTCCTCCAGGGCCAGCACGTACCGGCTCATCTCGTCGGCCATCTCCTGGCCGGTGATGCTGCGATCGCCCAGCTGCATCACCGACGCCTCACGGTGGCGCTTGAGCGAGTGGAGCAGCATCTGGCCCGAGTGCGGGCCGCGGTAGACGTCCGCATCCATGTCATTGCCGAGTGTCCGATCCATGATCAGAGACTAGAACGTGTTCTATCTGCGAGCAACGGCCGGTGCGCGAGACCCAGCCCTTGCCGCCAAAACTAGAACGTGTTTCACTTTGTCGCATGGCCGATCCCGGAACGCTGCACGCCCCCATGAAGGTCGAGTTCGACTACACGCGGTCCCTCGGAGCAACGCTGTCGGAGTTCATGACCGGTCTCAAGCGCCGTCAGATCCTCGGCGGTGTGCTCTCGGACGGAACGGTGGTCGTGCCTCCTCCCGAGTACGACCCACACACACTCGATCCGGTCACGGACCTGGTGCCGGTCGCTGCCGAGGGTGTGGTGCAGTCCTGGGCCTGGGTGCCCGAGCCGGTCCCGGGCCAGCCCCTCGACCGACCGTTCGCGTTCGCCCAGGTCCTCCTCGACGGAGCCGACCGGCCGCTCCTCCATGCGGTCGCGGTCGACACCCCCGAGCAGATCGAGACCGGCCTCCGCGTGCGAGCGCGCTGGGCCGACGAAACGGTGGGTGCGATCACGGACATCCGCTGGTTCGAGCCCCTCGACTCCGCACCAGCGGCGACGCCGGACTCCGAGGACGGCGACGCGGTGACCGGGATCGTTTCGCCGGTGAATCTCGCCTACGACTACGCGGCCTCGCCCGAGGAGTCGGCCTTCTTCCGCGGGCTCGCCGAGGGGCGGCTGCTGGGACAGCGGTGCCCGAAGTGCCACAAGGTCTACGTGCCACCCCGTGGCGCCTGCCCGGTGGACGGAGTACCCACCACCGACGAGGTGGAGCTGCCGGACCACGGCACGGTCACGACGTTCTGCATCGTCAACGTGCCGTTCCTGGGCCAGAAGATCGAGCCCCCCTACGTGTCGGCCTACGTGCTGCTCGACGGCGCCGACATCGCGTTCCTGCACCTGATCCTCGGTGTGGACGCGGACGAGGTGCGGATGGGGATGCGCGTGAAGGCGGTCTGGAAGCCGCGCGACGAGTGGGGCACGACCATCGAGAACATCAGCCACTTCGAGCCGACCGGGGAACCGGACGCCGACTACGAGAGCTACAAGGTGCACCTGTGAGAGAGCGCCAGCGAACGAACGATCAGGCGCTCATGCCGGCGCCTTCGTACCGTTGCTTTTCCACGGAGGTGGCGGCATGAGAGACGTGGCCATCGTGGGCTTCGCCCAACGCCAGATGAAGGAGTTCGACGGCTCCCCCACGTGTGTGGAGCTGCTCGTCCCGATCTTCGCCGAGCTGTACGAGCAGACCGGCTGGACGAAGAGCGACATCGACTTCTGGTGCTCCGGCTCGAGCGACTACCTCGCCGGCCGGTCGTTCTCGTTCGTGTCCGCGGTCGACGCGATCGGACCGATTCCGCCGGTCATGGAGTCGCACGTCGAGATGGACGCCGCCTGGGCGCTCTACGAGGCCTGGGTGAAGATCCAGATCGGGGAGGTCGACAGCGCCATCGTCTACGGCTTCGGGAAGTCGTCGGCCGGCACCCTGCGCCGGACGATGACGCTGCAGCTCGATCCGTACACGGCGACGCCGCTGTGGCCGGATGCCGTGTCGATCGCCGGACTGCAGGCGCGGCTGGGTCTCGACCGCGGGTTGTGGGACGAGAAGGCGATGGCCGCGGTGGTGGCCCGTTCGATGACGGACGCGGCCGACAACGAGTGGGCGATCCGCAAGGGTGAGACGTCGGTCGACGACGCGCTGGGCCAGCCGATGTACGCCGACCCGCTGCGCCGCTGGGACTGCGCCCCGGTCAGCGATGGCGCCGCCGCCATGGTCATCGCGGCCACCGACAAGGCGCAGACCGCGGAGTCCCCGGGCCGAGCCTGGATCACCGGCTTCGAGCACCGGATCGAGCCGATCTCGCTCTCCGCCCGCGACCTCACGACCTCGACGAGCACCGAGGCGGCGGGATCCGCGGCCGGGGTCGACGGGGTCGACCTGGCCGAGCTGTATGCGCCGTTCTCCCACCAGGAGCTGATCCTCAGGAGCTCGCTCGGCCTGGCGGACGACGTCCGCGTCAACCCGTCCGGCGGGGCGCTCACCGCGAACCCGATGTTCACCGCCGGGCTGAACCGGATCGGCGAGGCGGCGAAGCAGGTGTGGTCGGGCGCGTCCCAGAAGGCACTCGCCCACGCCACCTCCGGACCGGCACTGCAACAGAACCTCGTGATGACGATGGAGGCACGCTGATGAGCACGCTCGCCGCCGTGATCGGCGTCGGACAGACCCACCACCGCGCCAAGCGTGAAGACGTGTCCATCGCCGGACTCCTGCGCGAGGCCGTCGACCGGGCCCTGACCGATGCCGAGCTGACCTTCGCCGACATCGACGCGGTCGTCGTCGGCAAGGCTCCGGACCTGTTCGAGGGCGTGATGATGCCCGAGCTGTACCTCGCCGAGGCGCTCGGAGCATCGGGCAAGCCGCTGCTGCGGGTGCACACGGCCGGTTCCGTGGGCGGCTCGACCGCGATCGTGGCCGCCTCGCTGGTTGAGGCCGGCATCCATGAGCGCGTGCTGACGGTGGCTTTCGAGAAGCAGTCCGAGTCCAACGCGATGTGGGCGCTCTCGGTGCCGGTGCCGTTCATCATGCCGGTGCACGCGGGAGCCGGCGGGTACTTCGCCCCGCATGTGCGCTCCTACATCCGTCGTTCCGAGGCGCCGAACCACATCGGCGCCATCGTCGCGGCCAAGGACCGGCAGAACGCCCTGAAGAACCCGTATGCCCACCTGCAGAACCCCGACACCACGTTCGAGTCGGTCATGGCGTCGCAGATGCTGTGGGACCCGATCAGGTACGACGAGACCTGCCCGTCCTCCGACGGCGCATGCGCCCTGGTGATCGCCTCCGAGGCCTCCGTCGACCGGTCCGACATCCGCAACCCGGCCTGGATCCACGGCACCCAGATGCGCAGTGAGCCCACGACCGCGGCCGAGCGGGACCAGGTGAACCCCCAGGCAGGCCGCGACGCGTCCGCCGCGCTCTGGAAGCAGGCGGGCATCTCCTCACCGATCGACGAGATCGACTGCGCCGAGATCTACGTGCCGTTCTCGTGGTTCGAGCCGATGTGGCTGGAGAACCTCGGCTTCGCCGAGCAGGGCGACGGCTGGAAGCTGACCGAGGCCGGCGAGACCCGCATCGACGGCCGCATCCCGGTGAACATGAGCGGCGGCGTGCTCTCGTCCAACCCGATCGGCGCCAGCGGCATGCTGCGCTTCGGGGAGGCCGCGCTCCAGGTCATGGGGGAGGCCGGCGAGCACCAGGTCGACGGCGCCCGCAAGGCCCTCGGGCACGCCTACGGCGGCGGCTCGCAGTTCTTCGCGATGTGGGTCGTCGGCGCGGACAAGCCGACCAGCTGAGCCGTGGTTTCGATTCCCCCACTCGCTGGCGCTCGCGGGAGGTGCCCCCAGGGCTGGTTCCTCGGGCCTACTCAACCACCGGTGGTCGAGTGCCCCGCGAGGAATGAGCGGGGTGTATCGAGACCACGCGCTAGGCGTACTTGACCGGGAGCTCCTTGATGCCGTTGATCCAGCCGTGGCGCAGGCGCTGCGCCTCGCCCTCCTTGGCGATGTCCGGCAGGCGGTCGGCGAGCGCGTGGAACATGACCTCGACCTCGAGCCGGGCCAGGTTGGCGCCGACGCAGTAGTGCGCGCCGTGCCCACCGAAGGCGAGGTGCGGGTTCGGGTCGCGGGTGATGTCGAAGGTCCCGGGGTCGGTGAAGACGTCCTCGTCGTGGTTGGCGCTGGCGTAGTACAGACCGACGCGCTCACCCTTCTTGACCTCGACGTCGCCCACCATCACGTCGTTCAGCGCGGTGCGCTGGAAGACGGTGACCGGGGTGCCCCAGCGGATGACCTCGTCGACCATGGTCGCCGGCCGCTCGGACTTCCACAGCTCCCACTGGTCGGGGAACTCGAAGAACGCGTTCATGCCGTGCGTGATCGCGTTGCGCGTGGTCTCGTTGCCGGCCACCGCGAGCATGATCACGAAGTAGCCGAACTCGTCCTCATTGAGCATCCCGTGGCCGTCGACGTCGGCGGTGATCAGCTTGGTGATGATGTCGTCCTGGGGGTCCTTGCGCCGTTCCTCGGCGAGACCCATCGCGTAGCCGAGGATCTCGGCGGCTGCCACGTCGGGCATGCCCTCGAAGTCGGGGTCGTCGAAGGACATCATCGTGTTGGACCAGTCGAAGAGCTTGCGCCGGTCCTCCTGCGGCACGCCCAAGAGGTCGGCGATGGCTTGCAGCGGCAGCTCGGCGGCCACCTCGCTGACGAAGTCGCCCGAGCCCTTGGCGATGGCGTCGTCGACGATCGTGTTGGCCCGCTGGACGAGGACTTCGTGCATCGCGTTGATCGAGCGCGGCGTGAAGCCACGGCTGATGATCTGCCGGGTCCGGGTCTGCTCCGGCGGGTCCTGGTTGATCAGCATGATGCTCTGCATCTCGACCTGGTCGCGCGTCATGTCCGGGGCGAACCGGATGATCGCGCCGTTCTCCTGGCTGGAGAAGTCCTTGCTGTTCTTGGAGACCGCGGAGACGTCGGCATGCTTGCTCAGCGCCCAGAAGCCCTCGCCCGGGAAGCCGGCCCGCGCTTCCGGCGTCTGTTCGACCCACCAGACGGGCGCCGTCCGCCGGAGCTCCAGGAGCTCCTCATGCGGGATGCCCGCTTGACAGAGGTCAGGGTCGGTCGGGTCGAAACCGGCGGGGACGGCGGGAGCGGCGGGGGTCGTGGTCACGTCAAATCCTTCGTTTCTGTAACACGTTCTACTTATCCTGACACGTCTTCCCAAGATTCGGAAGCCTGCCCCAGCCTTGTGCAAGACGAGAACGTGTTCTAGTTTTGACCCATGGGCACCCCTGTGATCGTCGATGCCGTCCGCACCCCGATCGGCAAGAGGAACGGCGCACTGGCCGGTATCCACGCCGCCGTTCTGCTGGGCATGGCCCAGACCGAGGTCATCTCCCGCGCCGGCATCGAGGCGGACTTGGTCGAGCAGGTCATCGGTGGCTGTGTCACCCAGGTCGGTGAGCAGTCGAACAACATGGTGCGACGCGCCTGGATGCATGCGGGACTGCCCAATGCCACCGCCTCCACCGAGATCGACGCGCAGTGCTCGTCGGCCCAGCAGGCCACCCACCTCATCAACGCCATGATCAGCGCCGGCCAGATCAAGGCCGGCATCGCCTGCGGCATCGAGGCCATGTCCCGTCACCCGCTCGGTGCCAATGTGCCGCCCGGCACCGGTGACCCTCGCCCCAAGGACTGGAACATCGACCTCCCGAACCAGTTCGAGGGCGCCGACCGCATCGTTCGCGACCGCGGATTCTCCCGAGCCGAGGTGGACGCGTTCGGCCTCTGGTCGCAGGAGAAGGCCAAGGCTGCGCGCGACGAGGGACGCTTCGACCGCGAGATCTTCGCCGTCAAGGCCCCGGTTCTCGGCGAGGACGGCGAGCCCACGGGCAACACCCAGCTCGTCGACGCCGACCAGGGCATCCGTGAGTCCTCCCTCGAGAAGCTCGCCCAGCTCAAGCCGGTGCTCCCCGACGGCACCCACACCGCCGGCACCTCCTCCCAGATCTCCGACGGCGCCTCGGCGCTGCTGCTCATGGACTCCGACCTGGCCGCGTCGCTCGGACTCACCCCGCGGGCCCGGATCGTCTCCTCCTGCCTCGTCGGTGCGGACCCGTACTACCACCTCGACGGACCGGTCCAGGCGACCGAGAAGCTTCTCGCCGACACCGGGATGTCCATCGCCGACATCGACCTCTGCGAGGTGAACGAGGCGTTCGCCGGTGTGGTGATGTCCTGGGCGAAGGTGCACGCCGTCCCCGAGGACAAGATCAACGTGAACGGCGGCGCCATCGCGCTCGGGCACCCCGTCGGCTCGACCGGCACCCGGCTCCTCACGACCGCCCTGCACGAGCTCGAGCGTCGGGACGCGAGCACCGCTCTGATCTCGATGTGCGCCGGTGGTGCGCAGGCATCCGGCACCATCATCGAACGCATCTGACCAGAAGGGCCGTCATGACCGAGAAGAGCACCCCCGACGAGGCTGACTACGTCGTCGTCGGCGCCGGCAGCGCCGGATCCGCCGTGGCGTCACGCCTCGCGGAGTCCGGGGCGTCGGTGATCCTGCTCGAGGCGGGCAAGAAGGACACCGCCTACCTCGTCACCAAGCCCGGCATGATCGGCCCGATGCACTCGGTCCCGCAGATCAAGAAGACGGTCGACTGGGGCTACTACACGACCCCGCAGAAGCACCTGAACAACCGCGTGATCCCGCAGACCCGCGGCAAGGTCGTCGGCGGCTCGAGCTCGGTCAACGGCCTGCTGTGGGTGCGCGGCAACCGCGCCAACTACGACTCGTGGGCGGCCGAGGGCAACACCGGCTGGGACGCCGACTCGGTCAACCGGTCCTATCAGCGCGTCGAGGACTTCGAGGACGGCGCCGACGACTACCGCGGCGCCGGTGGGCCGATCAAGGTCACCCGCCACACTCAGCGCACCGAGGCGTCGCTGCAGTTCGAGCAGGCCGCTGCCGACACCCTCGGCGTCAAGATCGTGCGCGACTACAACGGCGCCGAGCAGGAAGGCATGAGCCACTTCCAGCAGAGCGCCTTCGGCGGCAAGCGCTACTCGTCGTCGCGCGGCTACCTCACCAACACCAGCTGGCCGACCCTCGAGGTGCGGCCCCAGGTGCACGTGCTGAAGGTCGTCATCGAGAACGGCCGCGCCACCGGCGTGGAAGTGCTCGACAAGAAGGGCGCCCAGCGCACGATCCGGGCCGGCAAGGAGGTCATCCTGTCGGCCGGCGTGTTCGGATCCGCACAGCTGCTGATGCTCTCCGGCGTCGGCCCGGCCGACCATCTCGGCGAGCACGGCATCAGCGTCATCGCCGACCTGCCGGTGGGCGAGAACCTGCACGACCACCTGTTCGTCCCGGCCACGTACATCATGCCGAACGCCGTCCACCGCGGCATTCCGACATACTTCGCCCGCGGACTCGCCCGGGAGCTCACCGTCGGTGGCTCTTTCCTGGAGAACTCGGTCTTCGAGACGGTGGGCTTCGTGCGCACCTCGCTCGCCACGGACGTCCCCGACCTCCAGATCCATGTGCTCCCGTGGGCCTACCCGTCGCCGAACCAGGACGCGCCGGTCCGCCACGAGGTCGACAGGCGCCGGGCCCTCACGATCCTGTCGACGCTCATCTACCCCCGGAGCCGCGGCACCGTGCAGCTTGCATCGGCCGATCCGCACGCAGCACCGCTGATCGACATGAACTACCTCGCCGAGGCCGAGGACGCCCAGGTGCTGTGCGAGGGTGTCGAGATGATCCGCGAGATCATGAAGTCGGCCGTGTTCGGCGGCAACGTGGAGTCCGAGCTCCACCCGGGCTCGCTCTACACCGCGTCGGACATGAAGGCCGAGGTCCTCAACCGGGCCACCACCGTCTACCACGGCGTCGGTACGTGCCGGATGGGCATCGACGAACGAGCCGTGGTCGGTCCCGACCTCAAGGTGCGCGGCGTCGAGGGCCTCAGGGTCGCCGACGCATCGATCATGCCGACGATCATCGGCGGCAACACGAACGCCCCGTCCATCATGATCGGGGACAAGGCAGCGGAGCTGATTCTGGGATGAACGCCACACAACGACCGCCGAGCATCACGCCGGAATTCCTCGAGGGGCTCGTCCGACGAGTCCCCGGCAGCACCGGTAACACCTGGAAGCTGACCGAGGTCTACACCGGTGACCTGCTGGTCGAGCTCCCGCAGTCCTCGGAGGAGGACGTCGCCCAGGCGTTCGTCCTCGCCCGCGCGGCGCAGCGGATCTGGGGGTCCTGGTCGGTGCGCAAGCGCCTCAAGGTGCTCAAGAGGTTCCACGCGCTCGTGCTCGAGAACCAGTACCTCATCACCGACCTCATCCAGTCCGAGAGCGGCAAGAACCGGCGGATGGCGTTCGAGGAGACCTGCGACGTCCCGATGGGCACCAGCCACTACATCAAGCGGGCGCCGAGACTGCTGAAGGACCGCCGCCACGCGGGCCCGGTGCCGATGCTCTCCCACTCCACCGAGGTTCGCCGCCCCAAGGGCGTCGTCGCCATCATCGCGCCGTGGAACTTCCCGTTCGCGACCGGCGTCTCCGACACCATTCCGGCCCTGATCGCCGGCAACGGCGTCGTGCTCAAGCCGGACAACAAGACCGCCCTCTCCCCCCTCATGGGCGTGCAGCTGCTGGAGCAGGCCGGAATCCCGAAGGGCCTGGTGCAGGTCGTCTGCGGCGAGGGCCCGGACGTCGGGACGCCGATGCTGGCGCACGCCGACTACGTCATGTTCACGGGCTCGACGGCGACCGGGCGGGTCATCGGAGAGCTGGCCGGCAAGCACCTCATCGACTGCTGCCTCGAGCTCGGCGGCAAGAACCCTATGCTCGTGCTCGAGGACGCCAACATCGACGAAGCCGTGCACGCGGCCCTGTTCGGCGGGTTCGGCAACTCCGGCCAGATCTGCATGCACATCGAGCGGCTGTACGTGCACGACTCGATCTACGACGAGTTCCGCGACAAGTTCGTGGCCGAGACCGAGAAGCTGAACGTCGGCGCCAGCTACGACTTCGAGCCCGACATGGGATCGCTGGTGTCCATCGACCACCGTGACCGCGTCATCGCCCATGTCGAGGACGCCAAGGCGAAGGGCGCCACGGTGCTCACCGGAGGCCAGCCCCGTCCGGACCTCGGACCGGCGTTCTTCGAGCCGACCATCCTCGAGGGCGTCACGCCGGACATGCTGGCCGGGAAGACCGAGACGTTCGGCCCCGTCGTGGGCCTGTACCGCTTCCACACCGACGACGAGGCGATCGCTCTCGCCAACGACACCGACTACGGGCTGAACGCCAGCGTCTGGACCCAGGACAAGGACCGAGCCCAGTCGATCGCCCGCCGGATCGACTCGGGCAACGTCAACATCAACGACATCGTCGCCACGGCCTTCGCCTCGAAGGGCACCCCGTCGGGCGGCCTGAAGCAGTCGGGCGTCGGCGCCCGCCACGGCGACCAGGGCCTGCTGAAGTACACCGACGCGCAGAACATCGCGGTGCTCAAGAAGCAGGTCATGGAACCGCAGGGCAAGCAGACCTACGAGGCCTACGCGAAGCAGACGCAGCTCTCGCTGAAGCTCATGCGCAAGACCCGGTTCCGCTGACATGAGCGAGTCGTCACCGATCCGGACCGCCGTCTGGGGCACCGGGAACGTCGGCCGTGCCGCGATCCGGGCCGTCGACGCGCATCCCGGTCTCGAGCTCGCCGCCGTCGTGGTCCACAACCCCGACAAGGTGGGCCGTGACGCCGGCGACCTCGCCGACATCGACCGGACGCTCGGGGTCGCGGCCACCGACGACATCGACGGTGTCCTCCAGGGCATCGAAGCCCTCGTCTACGCCGCATCCGGCGACATCCGCCCCGACGACGCACTGGCCGACATCGTCAAGGCCATCCGGGCCGGCGCGGTGGTGGTGACCCCGTCGCTCTACGCGCTCTACGACCCCGTGTCCGCTCCGCCGGAGCTGCGCGACCCGGTGCTGGCCGCCATCGCCGACGGCGGCGGCTCGCTGTTCGTCTCCGGCATCGATCCGGGATGGGGCAACGACATCCTGCCCGTCCTTGCCAGCGGGCTCGCCTCGACCATCGACCAGGTGCGCTGCCAGGAGATCTTCGACTACTCCACCTACGACCAGCCCGACTCCGTGCGTTTCCTGGTCGGCATGGGACAGCCCATGGACGAGGTCCCGCCGATGGTGGCGCCGACCATTCCGACCATGGTGTGGGGCGGGCAGCTGCGGCTGATGGCCCGTGCCCTCGGCGTCGAGCTCGACGAGATCAGAGAGACCCTGGACCGCCGTCCGCTGGACGACACCGTCGAGACGGCGCAGATGGGGACGTTCGAGGCCGGCACCCAGGGTGCGTTGCGCTTCGAGGTGCAGGGCATCGTCGACGGTGAGCCGGCGATCGTCATCGAGCACGTCACCCGCATCCACCCCTCGTGTGCTCCTGACTGGCCCTCTCCGCCGGACGGCGGCGACGGGGCCCACAAGGTGATCATCGAGGGCCGCCCGCGCATCGAGATCAATGTGGAGGCCACCGACGAAGGCGGCAACCGGGCCGCCGGCGGGAACGCCACGGCCGTCGGCCGGATCGTCAATGCGATCCCCTGGCTGCGGTCCGCAGACCCCGGCCTCTACGACGCACTCGACGTCCCGCTGAGTCCGGCCGTCGGCAAGCTCTCAAGGATGGCGACGACATGATCATCGACGTGCCCGAAGGCAAGGACCCGATCGGCTATGTGTGGGGCGAGATGGTGCCCGAGATCGGCGGAGCCGCAGCCACCTTCTCCCTGAAGGTCTACTCCGACTCCACGTTGGGGCTCCGCGAGTTCGAGGCGGCCCGGCTGAAGATCGCCCAGATCAACGGCTGCCTCTTCTGCCAGGACTGGCGCACCGAGCGCGACGGCCAGAAGGTCGAGGAGACCTTCGACCAGGCCGTGCAGGAGTGGCGCACCACCGACGCGTTCGACGAGCGCACCCGGCTGGCCGCGGAGTACGCCGAGCTCTACGCGACGGACCACCACAGCATCGACCACGAGTTCTGGAAGCGGATGCTGGCCGAGTACGACCAGCGCGAGATCGTCGAGCTGAGCATGTGCCTCGGCTCCTGGCTCGCCTTCGGCCGCCTCAACCGCGTCCTCGGCCTCGACGCCGTGTGTGTGCTGCCGTCGCATCGAGAGAACGCGTCCACCGGCATCCACTAGAGCCGGTCGACATCAGCCGGCGGTGTGACCCACGTCGACGGCCTGGATGCTGCCGTGCACGGCGCGGGCATCGTCGGAGGCGAGGAACGCGATGACGGCGGCCACGTCGTCGGCCGACATGAGGCCGCGCTTCGCCGAGACCCGCATGATCAGGTCCCAGTCCGCGCCATCGGGGACCTCGATGGTGTGGGCCTGAGGGGTGTCCATGCCGCCCGGTACCAGACAGTTCACCCGCAGCGGCGTGTCCAGGTACTCGATCGCCAGCGCCTTCGTGAGACCGACGATGCCGTGTTTGGCAGCCGTGTAAGCAGCCGAGTACGCCTCGCCCATCACGCCCGCGACGGAGGCGACGTTGACGATGTTCCCGCTGGTCTCCAAGAGGTGCGGAATGGCCGCCTGGGACAGGAAGAAGGCGCCGCTGAGGTTGACCGCGATGTCGTGGTGCCACTGCTCTTCGGTCACGTCGGTGGTGATCCGGAAGTCATGCCTGCCGGCATTGTTGACCAGCACGTCCAGCCGTCCGTAGGCCTCGACGGCCGCGGCCACTGCAGCTCGGCAGCCCGCGGGTGACGTGACGTCCAGCGGACCGAATCGGACCTCACCAGCGAGATCCGCACACGATGCGGCGACCTCGGCCAGCTTCGCCTCGTCGCGAGAGGCGGCATAGACCTGACCGCCGCCGGCCGCGAATCGCCGTACCGCGGCGGCGCCGAGGCCGGAGGATGCCCCGGTCACCAGGATGCTGCGACCGTCGAAGGGCTGAGATGCGCGATCTGCCATGTCCTCAGTGTTGCGGAGGCCATCGCCGGGGGGCACGCCGACACCGATCGCGACTGCGCTCGCAGGCTGGATCGCGGTTCCGCACCATCAGCGGGTTGAAACCCGATGTCAGCCCGTTAGCGTCGACGGCGTCCAGAAGCACGAACCCCTCAGAGTCTTGGAGGATTCGCCCTGATGAACACCACCACCACGCGCACGCTCGCTGCCCTCGCCACGACCGGCGCCCTGGTCGTCGGCGGAGCCGCAGCCGCCCACGCGACGAACGGCGGCGACGACGGCGACACGTCGAAGCGCAGCAAGGTCGCCCAGCTCGTCCACGAGGCCTTTGAGGACGGCGTCGTGACGGTCGAGGAGGAAGCCGCGATCAAGCAGGCGATCGAGGACCGCACGGACGTCGAGTTCGAGTCCCTCGACGACGCGGTTCCGCAGGGCTGACCTCGTCCACGACCGAGCGACCGGGCCCCTTGGGGCCCGGTCGTTCTGTCACACCGTGGGGGTCAGGAGGAACACCTTGATGCGCCGGTCCGTGCGCTGTTCGTACTTCGCGAAGTTCGGCCACGTTTCAAGCATGTGCGACCACGCTGCTGTGCGCTCATCGCCCTCGAGGCGTCGGGCCACCATCGACCTGCTGCGCCGGCGGAAGAGAACGGTCACCTCGGGGTTCGCCTCGATGTTCACCACCCAGACCGGCTGCTTGTCGCTGCCGAAGTTCGAGCCGGCGATGAGGATGTCCTCCCCATACGGCACGCACAGCAGCGGCGTCTTGCGGGCGATGCCGCTCTTGCGGCCGATGACGGTGAGCACGAGGTTGGGAAGTCCCGCGATGTCGAGGAGCGTGAGGCGCCCCCGCGTCAGCCGATGAATGAGTCGATCGACCCACATGATCTGCGGCAGGAAGCGCGGCATCCACGAGATGGCGCCGATCCGCACGGCGAGTGGAGTGAGCAGGCCCATGCGGTGAGGTTAGCCGGAACCGTAGACGGGCTCCGGGTCCGCGCCGTCGGCGATGAGCTCACGCAGGGCGGAGCCGACCTCGGCGGTCTCCCAGCGTCGGCCGGCGTCACGCTTCGGGCCGTGGGTCCAGCCCTGCTCCAGGCAGATCTGGCCGCCCTCGATCTCGATGACCCGGCCGGTGACGTCACCGGCTTCGACCGAGGCCAGCCAGGCGACCACAGGTGAGTTGTCCTCGGGCTCCGGCATCGCCGAGGTGTCGAAGGCTCCCTCGGTCATCCGGGTCTTGGCGACCGGAGCGATGGCGTTGACGGTGACGCCGTACCGACCGAGCTCGGCCGCGGCGACGAGGGTCATGCCGGCGATGCCCGCCTTCGCTGCGGAGTACGTCGTCTGGCCGATCGAGCCCTGGAGTCCGGCACCGGAGGACGTGTTGATGACGCGGGCGTCCCGCTGACGGCCTTCCTTCGACTCGGTCCGCCAATAGGCGCCCGCGTGGCGAAGCGGCGCGAAGTGCCCCTTGAGGTGCACGCGGATGACGGCGTCCCACTCGTCCTCGGCGGTGTTCACGAGCATGCGATCGCGGACGAAGCCGGCGTTGTTGACCAGGATGTCGAGGCCACCGAAGGTGTCGATCGCCTGCTGGACCATCGCCGCCGCCTGCTCGAAGTCGGCGACGTCGGCACCGTTGGCGACCGCCTCCCCGCCCAGCGCCTCGATCTCAGCGACCACCGAATCGGCGGGCGACTCCGCGTCGGTCTCTCCCGCCAGCGAGACGCCGAAGTCGTTCACCACGACCTTCGCGCCCTGCCGGGCCAGCTCGAGTGCATGTGCCCTGCCGATGCCGCGGCCCGCTCCGGTCACGATCGCGATCCGGCCGTCGAGAATGCTCATGCCGGCACCTCAGTCGAATAGGCACGGTACGGAAGCACCGGCATGATTCCAGCCTCATGGTTCGCTCGCTGGCGCTCGCTCACTGCTGCTCCTTCGTGACGACGTGCAGGAAAACGGGAGGCTCGCCGCCGCCATGGCAGGCGACGTTGGCTCCGGAAACGTAGGACGCGAGGTCCGAGCCCAGGAAGGCGGCGACGCGGCCGACCTCTTCAGGCTCGGCCATGCGACCGATCGGGATGGTCGCCTCGATCGCGGCGACGGTGTCGTCGCCGCCGTAGTGGTCGGCGGTCTGCTCGGTGCGGCACAGCCCGACGTCGATGCTGTTCACCCGCACCTTCGGCCCCCACTCGACGGCCAGCGACCTGGTCAGCGAGTCGACGCCGGCCTTCGCGGCGCCGTACGACGCGGTTCCCGGAGACGGCCGCACCGCGGAGACCGAGGAGATGTTCACGATGGCGCCGCCGTCGGGCTGCTGCTGCATGACCGCGTTGGCGGCTTTCGAGACGGCCAGCACGGCATTGAGGTTGAGGCCGAGGATCTTCTCGTCGAGGCGCGGGCTCGAGTCGGCGGCCAGCGCGTACGGCGCTCCGCCCGCGTTGTTCACCACGAGGTCGAGGCGGCCGTGTGTGTCGACGATGCCGGCGATCAGCGGTTCGACGGCGTCGGCATCCCGCACGTCGCAGATCCGATGCTCGGTGCCAGGCACCGGGTCAGAGACGTCCGAACGCCCGCAGGTGATCACCGTGGCACCCGCGTCGACCAGCACGGAGGTGATCCCGCGCCCGATCCCACGGGCGCCGCCGGTCACGAGGGCGATGCGTCCGGACAGGTCCACGGTCAAAGACATGCTGCTAGGCTACCAAGCAAACGTTAGGTAGGTAGCCATGAGCGTCACTTTCGACCTCAATGACGACGGAATCCTCGTCGTCACCATGGACCACCCGCCGGTCAACGCACTCACCGTCCAGGGTTGGTACGACGTGGCCGACGCCATGAACGTGGCCAGGGACGATCCGGCCGCGAAAGTGGTCGTGCTCCGAGCCGAGGGCAAGGGCTTCAACGCGGGCGTGGACATCAAGGAGATGCAGAACACCACGGGATTCGATGCCCTGATCGGCGCGAACAAGGGCTGCTACGCCGCCTTCAAGGCGGTCTACGAGTGCCCTGTACCGGTGATCGCCGCGGTGCAGGGGTTCTGCCTTGGCGGCGGCGTCGGCCTCGTCGGCAACTCGGACATCGTGGTCGCCAGCGACGACGCCTACTTCGGGGTGCCCGAGGTCAACCAGGGCGCGCTCGGCGCAGCCACCCACCTGGCCCGCCTCGTCCCGCAGCACCTCATGCGCACCCTCTACTTCACAGCCCGGACCATCCCGGCCGCCGACCTGGTCCAGCACGGCTCGGTGTTCGAGGTCGTTCCGCGCGACGAGCTCGACGACCTGGCGCTCGGCCTGGCCGCCGAGATCGCCGCCAAGGACGGGCGGGTCATCCGCGCCGCCAAGGAGGCGCTCAACGGCATCGACCCGATCGACGTCAACACCAGCTACCGCTTCGAGCAGGGATTCACCATGGAGCTCAACCTGATGGGCGTGAGCGACGAGCTCCGCGACGACTTCGCGGGTACCGACAAGGCCCAGACCAAGCAAGCAGAGGGCGGCCGATGAGGGCACCGTCCAAAGAACGTTCCCTCGACGAGGTGGTCGCCCGCATCGACAGCGGCATGACCGTCGGCATCGGCGGGTGGGGTTCGAGACGCAAGCCGATGGCCCTGGTCCGGGCGATCCTGCGCAGCGACCTCACCGACCTCCACGTGGTCTCGTACGCCGGGCCGGACGTCGGCCTCCTGCTCGCCGCCGGCAAGGCCAGCACGGTGACGTACGCGTTCGCCACCCTCGACTCCATCCCGCTCGAGCCGTTGTTCAGCCGAGCCCGCCAGGAGGGCACCGCGCAGTTCCGGGAGTGGGACGAGGGCATGTTCCAGACCGGCCTTCGTGCCGCGGCCCAGCGGATTCCGTTCCTGCCGATGCGCGCCGGGCTCGGGTCCGCCGTGATCGAGAACGACCCTGACCTGCGCACGGTCACGTCGCCGTACGACGACGGCGAGGAGCTTGTCGCCGTGCCAGCCATCCCCCTCGACGTCGCCCTAGTGCACATGAACCGCGCGGACGAGCTCGGCAACGCCCAGTACCTCGGCCCTGATCCGTACTTCGACGACCTGTTCTGCATGGCTGCACGCGAGGCCTACGTCTCCACCGAGCAGATCATCGACTCGGCCGGGTTGACCGTCGATGCGCCGCTGCAGAGCCTGCTGATCAACCGCACGATGGTCGCCGGCGTGGTCGAGACGCCGAACGGCGCGCACTTCACCACCTGCACGCCCACGTACGAGCGGGACGAGAGGTTCCAGAAGGCCTACGCGACGGCCGCGAAGACCCTGGAGGACTGGGCCGCGTTCAGCGAGCGGTTCCTCTCCGGCGACGAGGACGAATACCAGGCTGCCGTGAAGGCGTTCCACGAGGAGTCGAGCGAATGACCGACGTCACGAGGTCCGAATACTGCGCCGTCGCGATCGCGGACTGCTTCGCCGACGACGGCGAGATCATGGGCAGCCCGATGGGCCTGCTCCCCACGCTGGGTGCGCGGCTGGCGAAGAACACGTCGAACCCGCAACTGATGCTCACGGACGGCGAGGCCAGGATCCTGCGCGGCACCCCTCCCCTCGGCCAGACCACCGATGTCACCGAGGGCTGGATGCCGTTCCGGCTCGTGCTGGAGTCCGTGGTCACCTATGGCAAGCGCCACGTGATGATGGGTGCCACCCAGATCGACCGGCACGGCAATCAGAACATCTCCGCCATCGGCCCGTGGGAGCGGCCGAAACGCCAGCTCCTGGGCGTGCGTGGAGCCCCCGGCAACACCGTCAACAACAGGACGTCCTACTGGGTGCCGAAGCACTCCGAACGGGTCGTCGTGGAGCAGGTCGACATCGTCTCCGGCGTCGGTCGCGCGCGAGCGGAGGCGGCCGGACCGGCGGCGACGCGGTTCCATGACGTGCATCGACTGATCACGGACCTCGGCGTCTTCGACTTCGGCGGGCCCGACCACACGCTGCGTTTCGTCTCCGTCCATCCGGGCGTGACCGTCGAGGACGTCCGTGCGGCCAGCGGGTGCGAGATCCATGCGGACGGCGACGTCCCCGAGACGCGCACGCCCACCGACGAGGAGCTCGTTCTGATCCGGCAGCTGCTCGACCCGAACAACCTCCGCGAGCGAGAAGTGCCGGCCCAGAAAGAACAAGCACAGTGATCGACCAGCTGCTGTCCACGCCCCTGACCGAGCTGACCGGCGTCCGTCACCCGATCGTGCAGACCGGCATGGGCTGGGTCTCCGGCCCCAGCCTGGTCAGCGGCACCGCCAACGCCGGCGGCCTCGGCATCCTCGCGTCGGCCACGATGACGCTGCCCGAGATGGAGCGGGCCATCCTCGACGTCAAGGAACGAACCGATGCCCCGTTCGGGGTGAACCTGCGCGCCGATGCCGCCGATGCCCCGGCCAGGTGCGACCTGCTCATCGAGCACGGCGTCAAGGTGGCCTCGTTCGCGCTCGCGCCCAAGCCGGAGCTGATCGCGCGCCTCAAGGAGCATGACATCGTCGTCATCCCCAGCGTCGGCCTGCCCAAGCACGCGGTGAAGGTGGCGTCGTGGGGCGCCGACGCGGTGATGATCCAGGGCGGCGAGGGCGGCGGCCACACGGGGTCCGTCCCGACCACGCTGCTGCTCCCGACCGTCCTCGACGCCGTCGACATCCCCGTCATCGCCGCAGGCGGGTTCTTCGACGGACGTGGCCTCGCAGCCGCCCTGGCCTACGGCGCCGCCGGCGTCGGCATGGGCACCCGGTTCCTGCTGACCGCCGACAGCCGCGTCCCGGACGCGGTGAAAGAGCGTTACCTCGCGGCCGGCCTGGACGACACCGTGGTCACCAGGAAGGTCGACGGGATGCCGCACCGCATGCTCCGCACCGACCTCGTGGAGCAGGTCGAGGGTTCATCCGGCGTACGTCGCCTGATCCCGACCGCCCGGCGCACCCTCCAGTTCAAGAAGATGGCCGGGATGACATGGAAGCAGCTCGCGGTCGACGGCCGGGCGATGCGCAAGGAGCAGGGCCGCACCCTCGGCCAGCTGGCCCTCGCCGCGAACACTCCGATGATGCTCAAGGCCGGGCTCGTCGACGGCGACCCGACCGCCGGCGTCCTCGCCTCCGGCCAGGTGGTCGGTGTGATCGAGGATCTGCCCACCTGCGAGGAGCTGATCGACCGCGTCGTCACCGAGGCCGCGGCCGCACTGAAGCGCGCCGGCGGCTACCTGTGATCAGTGGCGCTCGTCACGTTTCATGTCCTGGCTCGTTGGCATCAATCAGAACCTGTTCTAGGTGGGAGCATCCATGCGTCGAGTGATCATCCTGGTGACGGCCGTCATCGCGTCCTTGGTGCTGGCCGCACCTGCGTCGGCGGCGACCAAGCCGCTGCCGGTGCCGTACAACTTCCTGCCGGCCGCGATCCTCGGCGGGGCGCCGAACGCGAACGCGCCAGGGACCAACGACTGGTCGTGCAAGCCGACGGCGGAGCACCCGCGTCCGGTCGTGCTCGTGCACGGCACGTTCGGCAACCGGAGCACCAACTGGCGGACCTACGGCCCCCTCCTGAAGAACAACGGCTACTGCGTGTTTGCGCTGACGTATGGAACCGTCCCCGGCTCCCCGTTCCCCGTGAATGCGCTGGGCGGATTCGCCGACATGCGCCTCAGCGCCGCGGAGTTGAGCGCCTTCGTCGACCAGGTCCTGGCGGCCACGGGCGCCACCAAGGTCGACTTCGTCGGGCACTCCCAAGGCACCCTGATGCCCAACTATTACGTGAAGTTCCTTGGCGGCGCTCCAAAGGTTCATCACTACATCTCGCTGGCGCCGCTCTGGCACGGCACAAACACCGCGCCGCTCCCGACCTTCGTCAAGCTCTTCAAGCTCGATCTGGACGCCGTCCCTGTGTGCGCTGCCTGCGGGCAGATGGACACGGGCTCGGCCTTCATCGCCCAGATGCGCGAGGGCGGGGTCGCGGTGCCGGGCGTGACCTACGTGAACATCGTGACCAAGTTCGACGAGCTCGTGCGGCCCTACACCAGTGGCCTCGAGGACGGCATGACGAACATCGTCCTGCAGGACTTCTGCAAGCGCGACAAGAGCGAGCACTTCCAGATCGCCGCCGACCGGAACGCGACCATCCACGTCCTCAACGCCCTCGACCCGGCGAACCCACGGCCGCTCACCTGCGTGCAGGTACTGCCGTTCGTCGGAGGGCTCTAGTCAGCGGCTCTCGACGTACTTCTTGAAGCCCTTGCTGCCGGTGTCGAGCGCGCCCTTGAGGACCCGCTTGAGGATGAATCCGGGCATGGGGATCTTCACGCCGATCTCGAGGTCGAGCTTGATGTGGGTGCCGCTGTCGGTGGGCGTCAGCGTGTAGGTACCGACCTGCTCGGACTGGACCGAACTCTCGGCCAGCGTCCACGTCACGGATCGCGGCTCGTCCCACGTGTAGTCGGTGACCTCGGTGTCGTTGAACCCGGCCGCGCTGACCTCGGCGCGCACCCGGTTCGGGCGGCCGTCCTCGTGGCGGGTCTCGACCTCAGCGGACTTGTGGGACGGGGAGCGATCGGGCAGGTTCTCGACAGATGCGACCGCGTCCATCACCTCTTCGGGTGAGGCGTCGACGTCGAACTCGGTGCTGCCTGACACGGCCATGCTCGAAACGGTATCTGGTGGCGCTCAGATCGGGGTGACGGCGATGGTTCCGGCGTCGCGGATCGCCTTGTCGCTGGCCCCGTCCAGCTCGCTCAGCGTGGTGTAGGCGATGGCGTCGGGTTCGATGCCCGTCGCCTGCGCGTCGGCGGCATCGAGTCTCTCGACCAGGTCCTTGGAGGCGAGGATCGCGCCGTTGGTTGCGGCGGCCTCGATGCGGGCACCTTCATTCATCTGGTCGCCCAGGGCGGTCACCTCGAGCCGCCCGCTCGTGGCAACCTGCCCGACCATCAGCGTGGCTCCCCAGTGCACCCCGACGTTCACCTTGACCTCGACGTCCTCCGGTCCGAGCTGTTCGGAGCCGTCGCGAATGGCTCGGGCCGTCTCGATCGCCGCCCGTGCGGCACCGGACTCGGAGTCGTCGAAGTCGGCGGCGAGGAACAAGGCCGACCCGCCGTCGCCGGCGTGCTTGCCGGTGATCCCGTCGCGGGCGATGACCGAACCGTCGATCAGGTCGGTCAGGTCGCGGATCAGCTCGAAGTAGCCGCGCGAGGACAAGTGCCGTGAGAGCACACCGGAGGCTTCCAGGTCGGCGAAAAGTATCGCGGCCTGCCGGCGGCCCGGTTCGCTGACGCGGTCCATCCGCTCGAACAGGCGGGGTTCTCCACGGCCCAGGCGCTGCAGCAGGCTCTCCGGCAGGACTCCTCGGAACAACAGCACCACGCCGAGGAAGTGCCCCTCGTCGTCGCTGATCCGCAGCTGAACCTGGTGGAAGTCGCCGAGCATGGACCGACGGAAACGAAGGTTGGACGGGAACGAGACCCGGTCGTACCAGGCGCGGGGTACCGACGCGACCGGTTCTACCTCGGCCGCGTATGGAGCGGTGGTGTCGAAGGTCTCCTCGAAGTCGGCGTCGGCAGGATCGAGAAACCGACGCATGATCGGCGCGTTGTGTGTGAACCAGGCCGTGCCACTCTCTCTGCTGATGCGGATGATCTCCGCGTCTTCTCGAAGGGCACGCCGGATCAACGATCGGCCGATCTGTCGTCGCACCTCATCGTCAGACCACTCCCCGAGCCGGACCCACTCACTCGAGAAGTAGGCGCAGCGGAAACGCGCATCGTAGATCTCGAAGAGCATGCCCGCGGCTTCCATCGCCTCCGCGATGTCGCGCAGATCGGGATGCTCTGGAAAAGGCGAGGGGCCGGGAGCGTCGTCCGCCATCACTTCAGACTATCCGCGTCGCTCGCGGGCTCCCCACTTTTGGAACTAAAGCCGCTCGATGATCGTGACGTTCGCCTGGCCGCCGCCCTCGCACATGACCTGCAGGCCGTAGCGGCCCTCGGTGCGCTCCAGCTCGTTGAGGAGCGTGGTCATCAGGCGGGTGCCGGTGGCGCCGATTGGGTGGCCCAGGGCAATACCGCCGCCGTTGACGTTCACCTTCTCGTGCGGCACGTCCAGCTCCTGCATCCAGGCCAGCACCACCGACGCGAACGCCTCGTTGCACTCGAACAGGTCGATGTCGGACACTGTCATGCCCGCCTTGGCCAGGGCGTGCCGGGTCGCCTCGATCGGGCCGGTCAGCATCCAGACCGGGTCGTCGCCGCGCACGGAGAGGTGGTGCACCCGGGCGCGCGGGGTGAGCTGATGGTCTTTCACGGCCTGCTCCGACGCGATGAGCATGGCGCTCGACGCGTCGCAGATCTGGGACGCGACGGCTGCGGTGATCCGGCCACCGGGTGCCAGCGGCTCGAGCGCGGCCATCTTCTCCAGCGACGTATCCCGCGGGCACTCGTCGGTCGTGAACTCCCCCACCGGCGCGATCTCGGACTCGAACCTGCCCTCGGCGATCGCCGTCTTGGCGCGCTCGTGGGACGCCAGGGCGAACTCCTCCATCTGCTCGCGGGTGATCGCCCACTTCTCGGCGATCATCTCGGCGGAGCGGAACTGGCTGACCTCCTGGTCGCCGTACCGCGCCAGCCAGCCGGGCGACTCGGCGAACGGCGTGGTGAAGCCGTACTGGTCGGCGACCAGCATCGCGGCGGAGATCGGGATCGCGCTCATGTTCTGCAGTCCGCCGGCGACGACGAGGTCCTGGGTCCCGGACATCACGCCCTGGGCCGCGAAGTGCACCGCCTGCTGGGAGGAGCCGCACTGGCGATCGATGGTCACGCCGGGCACGTGGTCGGGCAGTCCGGCAACCAGCCAGGCCGTGCGGGCGACGTCGCCGGCCTGGGAGCCGATGGTGTCGCAGCACCCCATGATCACGTCGTCGACGGCCCCCGGGTCGATCCCGGAGCGGTCGACGAGGGCACGGAGCACGTGACCGCCCAGGTCGGCCGAGTGCATCGTCGGCGAGCGAGCCGCCGCGCTTGCCGACCGGGGTCCGGACGGCGTCGACGATGAATGCGTCAGCCATGGTCGGCGATCCCTTCGAAGAGGATGGAGAGGTACTGCGAGGCGACCTCGTCGGCCGACAGCGCGCCGCCCGGCCGGTACCAGGTGACGGCGACCCAGACGGTGTCGCGGAGGAAGCGGTAGACCAGCTCGACGTCGAGGTCGGCGCGCAGCTCGCCGGCGTCGACGGCCTCGCTTGAGCAGGCCGGTCCAGAGCTGGTGGAAGCGGTCGTTGCGCTCGGCGAGGTAGCTGAACCGCTCGAACCCGACGAGGAACGCCGCGTCGTTCTGGAAGATCGCCACCTCGCTGTGGTGCTGGTCGATGGCCGCGAAGGACGCGCGCACAACAGCGTCGAGCTTCTCCCGCGGGGTGCGGTCGCTGGCCAGGATCGCGTCGTACTGCGTGAACAGCTGCTGCTGGAAGGAGTCGAGCAGCTCGTCGACCATCGACTCCTTGGAGTCGAAGTGGTGGTAGAGGCTCCCGGACAGGATGCCGGCGGCGTCGGCGATGTCGCGGACGGTGGTGTTGCGGAACCCCCGCTCGGCGAACAGCCGGCCGGCGATCGCCAGGAGCTCCTCGCGACGTGTGGCCGTGGTCTGCTCAGTCATGTTGCGAGCTCACAGACACGACTTCACCGGTCATGTACGACGAGTAGTCCGAGGCCAGGAACACCATCACGTTGGCCACTTCCCAGGGCTCGGCGGCCCGGCCGAACGCCTCGCGCTGCTTCAGCTCGGCCAGCAGCTCGTCACTGGTGACCTTGGCCAGGAACGGATGCATCGCCAGCGACGGCGCCACCGCATTGACCCGGATGCCGTGCGGTGCCACGTCGAGCGCGGCACAGCGGGTCAGGGCCATCACGCCCGCCTTGGCTGCGGCGTAGTGCGCCTGTCCTTCCTGGGCCCGCCAGCCGATCACCGAGGCGTTGTTGACGATCACGCCGCGCTTGCCGGCAGCTTTCATGCGGTTGCCTGCGGCACGGACGCACCGGAAGGTGCCGGTCAGGGTGATGTCGAGGACGCGCGACCACTCGTCGTCGGTCATCTCCAGGACGTCGGCGGTGCCGCCGAGGCCGGCGTTGTTGACCATCACGTCGACGCCGCCGTGGTCGTCCGCGATGTCGAGCAGCGCCTGCACCTGGGCCTCGTCCGTCACGTCGACGGCGAAGGCCCGCACCCGGTCGTCGCCGAACTCCGCCGCGAGCGACTCCCGTGCCTCCTCGAGACGCCGCTCGTGGGTGTCGCTGATGACCAGCAGGCTCGCGCCCTCCTCGAGGGCACGCCGTGCCACGGCGGCACCGATGCCGGCACCGGCGGCCGCGGTCACCACCACCACCTTGCCGGCCAGCAGGTCGTGCCCCGGGACGTAGTCGGGCGTGGGCTGCTCGGGTCGCATGACACTCATCCGCGGGCCTCCTTGGGCAGGCCGAGCACGCGCTCGGCCAGGATGTTGCGCTGGATCTCGTCGCTGCCGCCGTACAAGGTGTCGGCACGGGAGAAGAGGAAGAGCCGCTGCCAGCGGTCCAGGTCGTACGCGTCGTCCTTGGCCGTCAGCGACCCGGCGCCGCAGACCTCCATGGCCAGCTCCCCCAGCCGCCGGTGCCACCCGGACCAGACGAGCTTCGCGACGTTGTCCGCGCCGGGCGTCGCCTCCGTGAGGGAGCGGACGGCGTTGACCCGCATCACCTCGAACTCCGCGCTCTGGGCTGCGAGCCGGTCACGGATGACCGGGTCGTCCAGCGCGCCGTTGCTGCGCGCCAGGTCGATCAGGTCGTTGAGCTCGCGCTCGAAGCCGACCTGCTGGCCGAGCACGGACACGCCGCGCTCGAACCCGAGGAGGGCCATCGCGACCTTCCACCCGTCGCCGGGCTCGCCGACGATCATCGAGGCGGGTGTCCGGGCTCCGGAGAAGAAGACCTCGTTGAACTCGGACCCGCCGGTGATCTGCTCGATCGGCCGGATCTCGATCCCGTCCTGCTTCAGGGGCACCAGCAGGAAGGACAATCCGTGGTGGCGGGACGAACCCGGCTCGGTGCGGGCGATGACGAAGATCCAGTCGGACTCCTGGGCCCACGAGGTCCACACCTTCTGGCCGTCGAGCACCCATTCTTCGGCATCCTCGTCGAGTGCCGCTCGCGTGCTGACCGCCGCGAGGTCGGAGCCGGCGCCGGGCTCGGAGTAGCCCTGGCACCACAGCTCGTCGACGGACTTGATGCCGGGCAGGAACCGTTCCTTCTGCTCCTCGGTGCCGAACTCGATCAGCGTCGGACCGAGCAGCTGCTCGCCGAGGTGGTTGACGAACTCCGGTGCGTCCGCCCGCGCGTACTCCTCGTGGAAGATGACCTGCTGAGCCAGGCTGAGACCGCGGCCGCCGTACTTCTCCGGCCAGCCGAGACAGGTCCAGCCGTGCTCGGCGAGGTGGCGGTTCCAGGCGCGCCGTTCGTCGTAGGCGTGCTCGCCATGCCCCGAGCCGCCCAGCCCCTTGACGGACGCCCACTCGCCCGCGAGATGCTCAGCGAGCCAGGTGCGTACCTGCTCGCGGAAGGCTTCGTCATCGGCACTCACATGAGGTAGCCTACCAAGCAATTGCTTGGTTGGCTGCGCCTGAGGAGGATTCGTGAGCGACACCGTGCCGGGTCTGGTGCGCCGCGCCGCCGAAACGTTCGGCGACGCCACGGCGTACTCGATGGACGGCCGCACCCTGAGCTTCGCCGAGCTGCACGACCTGGTCCGCCGCACGGCCGCGGCCTATCGCCGCCATGGCGTGCAGCCGGGCGCCCGCGTGGTCCTCTGGGCGCCGAACAGCATCGACTGGGTGGTGGCCGGCCTCGCGGCGACCTACGCCGGCGGCGTTCTCGTGCCGGCGAACTCGCGCTACACGGCCCACGAGGTCGCCGACATCATCGATCGCACCGACGCGACCACGGTGGTCGTCGCGAACGGATTCCTCGGTCGTACCCAGATCGCCGATCTTCGTGCGGTCGCTCCCCTGGCGCCGGTCATCGCCCTCGCGGACATCGGCGCACTCGCTGCACAGGCCGAGGATGCCGACCTGGCCGCGGTCGACGCGGCGGCCGACGCCGTCGGGGCCGACGACGTCGCCGACATCCTGTTCTCCTCCGGCACGACCGGTCGCCCCAAGGGTGTGCTCACCGCGCACCGGCAGTCCGTGGCTGCCGGGGCGAGCTGGGCTGCGGTCGGCGAGGTGAGCGATGCCGACCGCTACCTGGTGATCAGCCCGTTCTTCCACTCCTACGGCTACAAGATCGGCATCATCGTCGGCCTGCTGCACGGGTGCGCGATCTACCCGATGCAGGTCTTCGACGCGGACGCGGCGCTCGCCCTGATCGAGTCGGAGCGGATCACCATGGTCCCGGGCGCTCCGGCGATCTTCCTCGGGCTGCTCGAGTCGCCCGCATTCGCAACCACCGACACCTCGTCCCTGCGCTTCGCGAACACGGGGGCCGCGAACGTCCCGGTGGCCCTGGTCGAGCGGCTGCAGAGTGAGCTCGACTTCGACCTCGTGATCACCGCCTTCGGCATGACCGAGTGCGTGGTCGCCACGATGTGCCGCCGCGGCGACAGCGACGAAACCATTGCCACCACCTGCGGTCGAGCCATCGACGGCATGGAGACGGCCATCGCCGACCCAGAGACCGGAGAGCACCTGCCGGCAGGCACGGAGGGCGAGCTGCTGCTCCGCGGTTCGCAGGTCATGCTCGGCTACCTCGACGATCCCGCGGCCACGGCCGAGGCCATCGACGGCGACGGGTGGCTGCACACCGGCGACGTCGGCGTCCTCGACGAGAACGGCTACCTGCGCATCACCGACCGCCTCAAGGACATGTACATCTGCGGCGGCTTCAACGTCTACCCGGCCGAGGTGGAGCAGGCCCTGGCCCGCCTCGACGGCGTGGTCGACGTGGCGGTGATCGGCGTCCCCGACGAACGCCTGGGCGAGGTCGGCAAGGCCTTCGTCGTCCGACGTGACGAGAGCGGCCCCGACGAAGAGGCCGTGATCGCCTTCGCCCGGGAGCGGCTGGCCAACTTCAAGGCGCCGCGCGAAGTCGTCTTCGTCGACGCCCTCCCCCGCAATCTGTCTGGCAAGGTCTTGAAGAACGAGCTGCGTGAAGGGAACGCCCCATGACCGAAGAGACTGTGCCATCTGAAGAAGTCGTGACCTACGAGGTCATCGACAACATCGCGCGCATCACGCTGAACCGGCCGGAGTACCGCAACGCCCAGAACTCCGCGATGACCTATGCGCTCGACGCCGCCTTCACGCGAGCCACCGACGACGACGAGGTCAAGGTCATCGTCCTCGCCGGCAACGGCAAGCACTTCTGCGCCGGCCACGACATCGGCACGCCGGGCCGCGACGTCGACCAGACCTTCGAGCGCAAGGCCGTCATCTGGTGGGACCACACCGACAAGGAGGGCGGCGACCTGCGCTTCGCCCGCGAGTCGGAGGTCTACATGGGCATGTGCCGCCGCTGGCGCGAGGTGCCCAAGCCGGTGATCGCGATGGTGCACGGCGCCTGCATCGCGGGCGGGCTGATGCTGGCCTGGTCGTGTGACTTCATCGTCGCCTCGGACGACGCGTTCTTCTCCGACCCGGTGGTGCGCATGGGCATCCCCGGCGTCGAGTACTTCGCGCACCCGTGGGTGATGAACCCGCGTGCGGCCAAGGAGTTCCTCTACTCCGGCGACCGGTTCACCGCCGACCGCGCACTGGCGCTGGGCATGGTCAACCAGGTGGTGCCGAAGGACGATTTGGAGAGCACGGTGTTGGCGCTGGCCGGCCGGATCGCGGAGATGCCTCGCTTCGGCCTCGCCCTCACCAAGAAGGCGGTCAACCAGGCCGAGGACCTGCAGGGCATGCGGGCCGGGATGGACTCGGTCTTCGGGCTGCACCACTTCGCGCACGCCCACAACGCCGAGACGTCCGAGGACTCGCTCGGCGGCCTCGACGCCAAGTCGATGGCCGAAGAAGAACAAGGAGCAGGGTCCGGGTGAATCTCGACTTCACCCCCGACGAGCTCGCCTTCCGGGACGAGGCGCGTGCCTGGCTGGCCGCGAACGTCCCGGCGGAGGCGCTGCCGTCCATGGACACCGCCGACGGATTCGTCGCCCACCAGCAGTGGGAGCGCCGCCTCGCCGACGAGCGATGGTCGGTGGTCTCGTGGCCCGAGGAGTTCGGCGGCCGCGGCGCCTCCCTCGTCGAGTGGGTGATCTTCGAGGAGGAGTACTACCGCGCGGGTGCACCCGGCCGCGTCTCGCAGAACGGCATCTTCCTGCTCGCGCCGATCATCTTCGACCACGGCACCGCTGACCAGCAGCAACGCTGGCTGCCGTCGATGGGATCCGGCGAGACGATCTGGGCCCAGGCCTGGTCCGAGCCGGAGGCCGGCTCCGACCTTGCGTCGCTGCGCTCGACCGCCAAGCCGGTGGACGGCGGCTGGCTGCTGAACGGGCAGAAGACCTGGTCGTCCCGTGCCTCGTACGCGCACCAGGGCTTCGGCCTGTTCCGCTCCGACCCCGAGCAGGAACGCCACCGCGGGCTGACCTACTTCTGCTTCCCCCTGGACGCCGACGGCGTGACGGTGCGGCCGATCGCCCAGCTCGACGGCGAGGCCGGCTTCGCCGAGCTGTTCCTCGACGACGTCTTCGTGCCCGATGCCGACGTGCTCGGGGAGCCCGGCGACGGCTGGCGGGTGGCGATGAGCACCGCGGGCAACGAGCGCGGGCTGTCGTTGCGCTCGCCGGGCCGCTTCTGCGCCGCGGCCGACCGTCTGCTCGACCTGTACGCCGACGCCCCCGACCCGGCGCTCTCGACCGCCGTGGTCGATGCCTGGGTCCGGGCCGAGGCGTACCGCCTCTACACCTGGGGCACGGTCACCCAGCTCGCCGACGGCGGCGACATCGGCGCGGCCGGTTCGGTGAACAAGGTCTGGTGGAGCGAGCTCGACGTGGCCCTCCACGAGACCGCGCTCGACCTGCAGGGACCGTCGGCCGAGGTCGCGTCGGCCTGGACGGACGGCTACCTGTTCTCCCTCTCCGGACCGATCTACGCGGGCACCAACGAGATCCAGCGGAACATCGTCGCCGAGCGCATCCTCGGTCTCCCCCGGGAGGCCCGCGGATGAAGTTCGAGCTGACCGCCGAGCAGACGGGGTTCGCCCGCTCCCTCGACGACCTGCTGTCCAAGGCCGACACCGCGTCGGTGAACCGTGCCTGGGCATCGGACGACCACGAGCCGGGACTCAAGCTGTGGTCCCGCCTGGCCGACCTCGGCGTGACGGTCCTCGCCACCGAGGCGTCGCCAGTCGAGGTGTGCATCGCCTTCGAGGCACTCGGACGTCACGCCGTCCCCGGACCGTGGATCGAGTCGGCGGCGTACCTGCCTGTCGCGCTGCCCAACGAGGACTTTTCGGAGCGGCGCGCCACCGTGGCGGTACCGCCACACGTTCCGTACGCACTCGACGCCGACGTCGCGGACGAGACCTATGTCGTTGACGACGGGCTGCACACGGCCACGACCGTCGACCAAGTGACGTCGGTGGACGGATCGCGCCACCTGTTCACGGTCACCCCCGGCGATGCGGTGGCGCACGGCGACCTCGACGCGGCGTTCGAGCTTGCGGCGCTGGCAACGTCAGCCCAGCTGCTCGGCGCGGGCGAGCGGGTGCTGGCCGACACGGTCGCCTACGCCAAGCAGCGGAAGCAGTTCAACCGCGAAATCGGCTCCTATCAGGCCATCAAGCATCAGCTCGCCGATGCGCGGATCGCGCTCGACTTCGCCCGGCCACTGATCTTCGGAGCGGCGGTCGACCCGACGCCGCGCTCGGTCTCGGCTGCCAAGATCCAGGCCGCGGAGGCTGCGAACCTCGCCGCTCGCGTCGGCCTGCAGGTGCACGGCGCCATCGGCTACACCGACGAGTACGACCTGAGCCTGTGGCTGCTCCGCATCCGTGCCCTGCAGTCGGCGTGGGGCACGCCGGCATTCCACCGCGACCGGCTGCTCACCGATCTCCTGGACGCCCGATGACCGACCTCGTCCCCACCCGGGAGCACACCGAGCTTGCGAGCTCCGTGCGCAACCTGCTCGACAAGCGCTCCGACAGCCAGGCGGTCCGGCGCGCGATCGAGCAGCCGGCCGGGTTCGACGCCGACCTGTGGTCGACGCTGTGCGAGCAGATCGGCGTGGCCGCCCTGGCCATCCCGGAGGAGCACGGCGGCGCCGGCTTCACCCTCGCCGAGACCCACGTCGTGCTCGAGGAGCTCGGCCGCACGCTCACGCCGTCCCCACTGCTTGCGTCCGTCGTCGCCACCGAGGCGCTGCTGGCTGCCGAGCATCACGAGCCGCTGGCCCGCATCGCCGAGGGCGCCGTCGCCACCGTCGTCTGGTCGGGGGTCACCGCGAAGGACAAAGTGCTCCACGGCTCGGCCAGCCCTGTGCTCTACGGCGACGTCGCCGAGATCCTGGTCGTCGCCGGCGGCGACGGACTGTACGTGGTCGACCCGAAAGCCAGCGGCCTGACCCGCACGCGCCTGACCGGCATGGACCAAACGCTTGGCTTCGCGCGACTCGATTTCGACGGCGTCGAAGCTGATCCGATCACTGACGACGCGACCGCGGCGTTGTCCGCCGCCCACCGGGTCGGGATGCTCGCGACCAGCGCGCTGGCCGTCGGCTGTGCCCAACGCGGCCTCGACATGACGGTCGAGTACACCAAGCAGCGCGAACAGTTCGGCCGCCCCATCGGGTCTTTCCAGGCCCTCAAGCATCGGATGGCCGACATGCTCGTCCGCGTCCAGATGTCCCGCGCCGGCGCTTGGGCCGCCGTCCAGGCCCACGTCCACGGCACACCCGACGCCGATCGCCTGGCCGCCGCCGCAGCGTCGTACTGCGCCGAGTCAGCCATGGCTGTCGCGTCCGAGACGATCCAGCTCCACGGCGGCATCGCCATCACCTGGGAGCACGACGCCCACCTGGTGCTCAAGCGCGCCCAAGCCCTGGACCACCTGTTCGACCTGCCCCATCAACAGCGGGCGACGCTCATCTCCTGAGGTTCCGAGAGCCTCGACGATGTACGTCATTCCGCCGAGATTGACGCCTCTCTCGGTGATGCCTGAACCTCGCGACTTTCCTTTCTCAGCACGTCGAAGGTTGGCCGAACCACCGACTCGATTTCCATAGACATCAGAGAGAACAAGCCAGTCGTTCAGTTGGACGGCTGCACCGGTACGGCGAGGTCCACGTGGTCAGCGAAGGAGTCCCAAGAACACAGACTCGCGGACGCGATAGGCGCGAACCACCGGCTGCGCGTGGCTTGATAGCGCCGGTATGGACCATCCTGGGACCGACATGACGTGACGACCAGACCGTGCCGTGCCCGCGACAGCATGACCAGGAGAACGCGTTCTTCCTCGGTCAAGAGGTCGCCGATCATGCTGCGTCGGTCCGGGACGTGACGCTCCTCCAACCCGACCACGAAAACCCAGTCGAACTGTTGACCCTTACCGGTGTGCGCGTTGAGCAGATGCACGCCCGGGGATATGGCCTGTTGCGGATCTCCAGAGGAACGAAGCGAGTTCATTGCTGCTCGTGGGGTCGCAAGTCCTGTGGTTTCTAAGTGGTCCCAGACCTCCTCGACCTGTTCGATGGTGTCGACGTCGGCCGGGTCGATTTCGCCGAGTACACCGACACGGGCGTCCTCGAACCCAACACCGCGCGGCAGCTGCTTCATCGCATCGTGCACCAGTTGGAGGATGCGCGGGTCGTCGACGGCAAGGTCCCACCGGCGCATCGGAAGGCCGCTGGTCGCGAAAAGCCCGTCAATGTCTTCGCGGCGCCACTTCGACCGGGTTATGACGCCGACGCTCAGCTTCGGGTCCCGTTCGAGCAGAAGCTTCGTTGCGCCGACGATTTCGGCGGCTTCCTCGCCACGGTCGCTAAAGACAACCGCCGCGCCGAATCCAGAATCCGGCCACTCGCCGGGCCGTGCTGACCGCAGCTCGGCAGCACCAAGATCGCTGCCGATGCTGTTGACCATCGCGAGCACCCGCGGGGACGAGCGATACGACTCGGTCAGTCGCGTCGGTTCGGCACACACCTTCTTGAGCTGTCGCTCGACCTCGACGGGGTTGGCACCCGCCCAGGTGTAGATGCCCTGGAGTGAATCGCCGGCGAACGTGCGTGAGGAGTCGCAGGTCTTTCCCACAATGTCGAGCTGCTGGATTGACAAGTCCTGGAATTCGTCGACGAGGACCGCCCCATAGTGGCGGCGGTACAAACGCTGCACTCCGGGAATGCGAAGCAAGCATTGGGCGTGACGCAGTAGGTCGTCGTAGTGCAGGGCGTTGTCGGCCTGTCGGGCGCGCTCCACCTCCAGCGCGGCCCTGTGCCCGATCCGGCCGCTCTCCTCGGCGAGCGCTGCAAGGACCTCCTCGTCGCTCAGCGGCCGGCGCTTCACCTCGCCCAACAAACTCTCGGCGTCATACTGGACATCTCTGTCGCTGGTCACCTCCCGCAGGGCCTTTGACAGCGTCCTGGTCGTAGGCGCCTTGTACTCGGCCAGGTCCAGTCCGATTGTTCGGTAGTGTGCGCGAAGCACCTCGGCCGCGTGCCCATGAAAGTTCCTGACAGTCACGTACCGCCGCGTTCGCTCCACCCCGAGCACCTGCCGTAGCCGGTCGCGCAGGTTCGCCTTCGCCCGGTTAGTAAACGTTAGCGCCAGAATGCGCTGGTTCCGCTCGAGCCTGCCGATGAGGTGCTCGGCGCGGAAAGCGAGAACCTCGGTCTTTCCGCAACCGGGTGGGGCGACGATTGCGGTGTTCTCCAAGTCGCTGGTCGCGGCTGCCCGCTGTTCGTCGCTCGGCTCGACACGGGTCACAGGAGGTCCGCGCCAGTGAGGTGGTTTAGGAGACCCGCGACGCTCACCATTCTTTTCGCAGTCGCTGCATCAAGCTGTGTTGCGACCGCGGTGGCTGCATCTGTTTTTCCCTTTCGACAGTATGCAGCGGCCGTCTCCACGGTGATGTGCTCAAGGTCGGATGCACCCGTGGACTGCAGAATCTGTGCCTCGGTGCAGTAACCGCCCTTGATGAGCGCTCGGGCCAGACCAGAACCGGTGAACGCTTCCGCGTACTCCTCTTCCAGATCGGCTTTCGAGACCCACACCGACTTGTTCAGCACATGCTTCGGCTTGCCGCCGATAGCGCCCAGCCAGGTACTCGACTCCTTGTCGTCGACGAGACCTAGGACGGGAACGCCGAAGCCTTCCTCTCCGATGAGCTTGTAGACGTTGGGGAATTTGTCGGCTCCGTCAATGTCGAATACGACCGCGCCGAGCCGGTCGAGCTCGACTTCCAACGCTCTCGCCGCGGCTTCGACGATGACTCGGTCCGACGGCCCCTCCACAATGACCGCGTAACGGGCGGTGAGCGCCTCGAGCAGGCGCGGGGACCACCAGTTAATGCGCTGCTTCTCCAGCTGTGTCAGCCTATCGTCGTCGATCTGGCGGCATGCCCCGTCAGGTCCGACGGCGATGATATGTGCCGGCTCGAACCGGTGGACGATGTACGCCGAGTGGGTTGCTATGACCTTCTGGTTCGTAGAACGCGCGAACAGATCAGCAACAGTGCGCTGGCTCGACGGATGAAGATGAAGCTCCGGCTCATCGATTGCGACTATGTTCGCCGCATCCTCGGCCAGGTCGAACAACGTCATCCCTGTCAGTTGACGCACACCGTCGGACTGCTCACCCAACGGCCTGTGCGTACCGTCCTTCTTGACAAACATGCTCACGTTTCCGAGCACGTCCCGCTCCGGGTCAGCCGTGCTCCGCAAAGCCATGTCGGCGGCATCAACCGGGTTGGGCATCGCCCGCGAAAGATGGCTTGCGATACGACTCAGGAGCTCCGCGACGTTTTCGCTCCCACCAAGCTCAGTATTGAACTGTTCAATAAGCCCCACCAGCGTCTCGCGATGGTCGCCAAGGTCGGTCGCGGCCAGCAGCGTCCGTAGCGCGCTGTCGCGGCCGTCAAGACTTGCCGCGGATACGCCCCGCGTAGCGGACAGGTACCGCCACCCGAACCCATCCAGCTGCCGGGTCGACGGGCCTCGATCGTGACCTGCTTCAGGAAACCAGCGCCGGATGGCAACGGCTTCCTCATCCTCCGGGTCAGGCTCCACGTTGAGCTGAACTCGCAAGTACTCAGTTTCGCCGTCTGGTTCGACCGTGATCTCATCGTGAAACAGAGTGCGTTCGGCTTCGGAGAAGTTGTTAAGCGTCACGTCGATGACCAGAGGCTGCTCCTCATCGGCCAGATCGGCCTTCGACAGCCGCTGGTACAGCGTGCCAGTTGTCGACCCGAGCGTGAGGTTGAGCAGACGCAGAATCGAAGACTTCCCGACATCGTTGGCGCCGACTATGACCGCGTGCCGCCGGATCTTGACGTCCACGTCTGGGATTCGGCTGTGATTGGTGACAACAGCCGCCGAGAGCTTCACCGAACGGACCTCCTACCCGAGAACGAACTACACCTTCATCTCGATGCGAGTGCCTTCGCTGATCAACGTGGCGTAGTCGGTCAGCTCGGGATCGGAGATCCTTCCGCCGATCTTGGACCATTCACGGCGGAGGGCAGGCTTAATGACTTCGACAGGCTGGCCGCGGTATCGACGACCGAGAGAGTCAAACATCTTCTGGTAGTCGTTGGCTACTTCACGAAGACCCGACTGTGCGGCCTTCTTGATCTCGCGCTCAAAGTCCCGACCGAATCCGAATCCGGAGCCCACTTCAGACCTTCTGGGTGATGGTCGTGGTGGGGTGACGAGCTGCCGTTGATGCCTTGACGAACCGCCCAGTTACAGCTGAGCGATGAACGGTCGTCGTGTTCGAGGTGCCCTTGCCTACCCGTTCCCTCACGGTGGTGCGGGGGCTTCTCTTTGCCCTTGCCTTGGACACGAAACGCCCTGACCTGGCACTTCTGTTGACGCTGCGCCTTCTACTACTTGAACGGGCCACGAGGGCCTCCTATCTGACACCGCATCGGGGTGTCGCAAGAAGCACTTGCCCGGTCTGTGTCTAGACTCAGTGTGTCTTCCGTCAAAGTAGACATACGAGCCCTGGCAGACCGGCCCCGCCGGATTGCTGGGGTTTCGTGCTTTCTCAAGGATATCAGCATGAAATGACACCGATGTCGTTCGAAGCGGGTTCGTCAGAGCGGGCCCGCGTCATTCGGTCGCGAACAGGAGTTCGGATCGGTCGATGAGCGGTCGCTACGACTCGCAATCCACCGTCCTGTCGAGTTCGCCAACTACCGTTCGGGACGTGGCGCAATTCACTCCCAAGGTTCGACGGCTGCTGTCGGACTATCTGACAAACGTTGTGCTGCGAGAGATTGACGCTCTGTTCGAGGACAATGACATTGCCCTCGGACCTCCGCAGCTCGACCCGGATGATCCCAGCGAACGTCGCGAGAGGATGCGCAGGTATCTCGCAACCCTGGACCTCAACAACCCTCACGACCACGCCAAGTTGGTCGCGGTCTTTGGCGATGTGATGCAGGAGATCGGCGAACGGGCCAAGCGTGGTGACGACTACTACGACCTCGCTCCCCTGAAGGCCAAGTGGTCGAACACACTCACGGCCGCGGGGTTCGAGATCGATCAGTGGTCGTTCGTCGTAACCGATTCGGCGCGCCCGGCATCTGCCCCTTCTTTCACTCCGGACGCGCTAGCCGCGCTCTCCGATCCCTCCGCAATCCTCGACCATCTGAACCGGCTCGGAGACACCGTGAACTCCGATCCCCGACTTGCTGTGAGCACTGCTAAGGCGCTCATTGAGTCCACCGCAAAGTGCGTACTCTCGGCGCGCGAGGTGGCTTACACGCGAGCTGACAGTGTGCCCGCGTTGGTTACCCGCGCACAGGAGTCGCTCGGGCTGGCAGCGAAGGCAGCGAGCGGCGAGGACCCATCCCTGCGCCGCGTCTTGCAGTCGCTCGTGACCCTGGCCCAAAACGTCACGGAGATACGAAATCAGGTCGGCGTCGATCACGGAGCCGAGAGCGTTCCGCGGTGGGTTCGTCCCCGCCACGCTCGGCTCGTCGTAGGCGCGGCGCAGGTCTGGTGCCAGCTCATGCTCGAAACGCTTGGCGATCCCGAAGCTCCCTGGCGGCCGACGAGATCATGACTTAAAGACGCGCTCATCTGCCGTGACCCGGAGGTGCGTCACACCGCCGCGACTGCGCTCGGATCACGGCGCAGACGGAGGGGGAATCGACCTGCGCTCTCGGGAGCCAGGGAGACGCAGCGACGCCGCGACCAGTGATCCGCTCAGGCCAGCTCGGCCAGCCGGGCCAGTCCGGGACCCGTATAGGTCGCCAGGCGTTCGAGGGCGTCGTCCAGGGCATGCGATCCCGGATGTCCGGGAGGGATCCGCGCCGGGTTGAGCGCCACCTGGCTGGACCACTCCTTGATGTCGGGTTCGGCTGAGAAGGACATCGCGGCCCGGGTGCCCAGGACGTTCATCCTCGCCCACTCCGCCATCGAGTTGCCGTAGGGCGTCGGCGGGCATAGCCGGTTCTTCTCGTCGTCGTCCTGGCGGGTTGCCTCGACGTAGCCGACCAGTGCCGCGCCGAAGCAGGGAAAGCCGGCCCTGATCGCCTGCAGTGTGATCGCCTCCGGGCGCCAGACGGGGACGAGCGGGGGATACTTCAAGCCGTCCGCCGCGCAGTGCACGACTACGGCGTCGTCCGCGACGGCGACCGATCCATCGGCGAAGGTGAGCTTGCCCCGGTCGACGGTCTCGATGTGCCCTCGTCGCACGACGTTCTCGAGGCTGCGTAAGTGCTCGAGCTCCCACATCGCAAGCGTGGGCGCCTTGGCCATCGTCGGCATGACCGTGCGGTCGATGCGCAGCATGATGCCGGCGTCCTCGAGGCGGAGGAACAGGTCATCGATCGAGGTCGCGACCCCAGCTGCCTGCATCGTGTCGGCAGCCATGCCGAGGAAGATCGCAGGATTCGGCTGGACCACGGCCCGGTTCATCATCCACGGTTCGCGGGGCCGCACCCAGCAGATCGCGTCGGGGTCGACGCCCCGCGAGAGCAGCCAGATGCACGCATCGGTCGCAGTCTTGCCCGACCCGACGACGATGTACTGGCTCGGCGCCTCCTCCAACCGTGCGAGGTCGTTGACCGGCAGCACCCGGACGTCCTCGGCGACGCCGAACGGTGCCGGCTTCTCCGCGGGAATGCTGGGGGCCAGGTAGTGGGCGTCGACGACCCGGCACCGCTCGGGCACGTCGAACCGCTCGCCCGAAATGCGCGAGACGACGGTGTGGTCGCTGGTGTACTCGCTGTTAGGGAAGAACTCGACTTTGCCCGACTCCAGCATTCGGTCGAGCATCCGCGCGTAGTAGGCGCAGATCTCCGACTGGGAGGCCCGCTCCTGCAGGCCCTCCTCAGGTCCGCGCTGCTGCAGCTGTCCGGCGCCGAGCAGGGTCGATGCGACGCCGTAGAACGCAGAGGCCTGATGCAAGCGTACGAAGGGGTACGCCTCGAGCCAGTGGCCGCTGACGCTGTGGCGACGGTCGACCATGGCCACGCGTACGTCGGCGTGGTCGGTCAGGGCGTCCGTGAAGGCCATCCCCATGGCTCCGGCTCCGACCACGAGATAGTCGGCTTCGACAGTGCGCGTCACACATCAACCAAAGCACGGGCGACGGCGCCTCGTCTCGGGAAACGTCGGCAAATCCCGAGTCGATCTCGACGTTCAAGCACTGTGCGTCTTTCCGCCGCGTTGCGTCGCAGTCCGGGCGACCCGGATGCACACGTCACGCGGTTCTAGAAGGAACTGGCCGGTCGCAGCAGTCTCGGCTTTGCTTCATCATTGCTACGACGTGGGCGAGATCCGAGGTTCCCCTGGTACTCCGGAGGGACGGGTGAGGTGCCGAATCGCCACCGCAGCAGCGGCCAAAATCACCATGACCGCGCCCACCCATTGGCGCTCAATAAACCGATCGCCAAGCACATACGCTGCGGCGAGTCCAAAGACGGGGGTCAGGGGCAGGAAGCTCCCGGCGACCGAGGCGGGTACGCCCCGGAGGCCGCCGACGAAGAACCAGAACGCGAAGCCGTAGTAGACCGTCCCGGACGCGGTCGCTAGAGCCCATGTCGTGGGGTTTGTGGGCAGGCCGAGGTCTGCGGCGCCAATGGTGGTGGCGATACCGGCGACAACGACTGCGAAGCACAGCGCTGAGGCCTGTTGAACCAGGACGACCGCCAGCGAGCTGTCGTCGAGAAGCAGCCTGCGGGTGAGGACTGCATAGAACGCGCAGCACGCGACGGCGGCCAAGGTGAACGCCACTCCGATGGCATCCCCGGATGCGCCAGGGCGATAGATCACCAACAGCACCCCGACCATTGCCGCAGCCACCGCTACCGCGGTTGCCAGTGCGATCCGCTCCCGCAACACCAACACGGCAAGCAGCATGATCAGGATCGGCTCGGTCCCCCACAGCAGCACCGACATGCTGGCAGTGACGCTCACCAGGCCCAGCAACCCAAGTGCGTAGGCAAGACCAGGGTTGAGGATTCCGAGAATGCCAAGCTTGACCATCGCTCGTGACGAAGTCACCCGTTCCCCGGTGAGAAGCATGGCGAGCAGCAGCAGGAGGGAGCTAGCGGTGAGCTCAACAGCAAGCAGAGTCAGGGGTGCGACGCCCCGATCGAGAACCTGTTTGCTCAGCACGGTGCCGCACCCCCAACAGGCGGTGGCAGCGACAAGGAGAAGGACGTGACGGTACGACGATGAGACGGGCATGGCTGTGACTCCGGTCAGAGAAGAGTGATTGGATACGAGCGCTCCGCCGACGCGGTGGGGCGTCAGCTCTCAGGCCGCTCGGTCCTCTTCGTCACAGCAGTCATAGGAAGGCAGCCGGCAACGTCGTCCGGCAATCGGTGACCTGCCCATGGCGACGATGGTACTCACGCGCCGATACGATGGCGCGTCATTTCGCCGCGAGGCGTTCGAAGCTAACGGGCTTAGCTTCGTTCGAAGTGCCTCACCATGCGTGTGGCGATCCGTGGCGAGGCTTGATCCTCATCGCCAGGTGAACTCGCATGTCCCGTAGTGCCCTGCTTCCGTTCCAGCCCGATTCCATGTCCTCGGCTCAGTTGGCCGCTGTCTCTTTCCTCGCACGCTATTCCGGTCAGACGCACGCCCTGTACGCCTACCAGCTTCGTCGCTGGTTCGAGTGGTGCCAGACCAACGGCCTGGACCCCCTGGTCGAGATCCAACGCGCCCACGTGGAGCTCTACATCCGCCACCTTGGAGAGGGCGGCCTGATGGCCTCGTCGGTGAACACCTCGATGCACGCAGTCCGCGGCTTCTTCCGGTTCGCCCACATCGACGGCTTGATCGTCTCCGACCCCGCCGTGTATGCCCGACTGCCGAAGATCCACCGCGACGAGTCCCGAACCCAGGGACTCGACCGATTGGAGTTGATCCGGTTTCTGCAGGTCGCTCAAACCATCACCGTCCACCATGGCGCTTTGGCATACCTTCTCGGCATCAATGCCTTGCGAGCGTCCGAAGCTGCCACGGTGCTGATCGAGGACTACCGGGAGACCCTACGCGGACACCGCGTGCTGCACCTGGTCGGGAAGGGCAACAAACCAGCAACGATGCCGCTGACCGTCCCAGTCCTTCGGGTGCTCGAAGCCTGCCGTGGCGAACGCACCACTGGTCACCTCATCCTGCGACCACTCACCAAGAACCCGATCGACCGACGCGACGCATATCGGATGGTCCGACGCATCGCCAAAGCGGCTGGCATCCCGCGCCACATCAGTCCCCACTCACTGCGCCACGCAGCGATCACCAACGCCCTTGACGCCGGCGTCCCTCTCCGTGACGCTCAGATCCTCGCCCGCCACGCCGACCCGCGCACCACCGAGCACTACGACCGAGCACGCGGCAACCTGGACCGCCACGGCGTTCACTTCCTTGCCGCTTACGTCGCTGGCGTCTGAGCAGGACGTCATGCCGGTTCACAGATGCGCGTCCGGATCTGCCGAGGAGAGCGTCTACGCCGGCTCCACAAATTGCTGACTCCGGCTCTACCTAGAGAATCAAGGCGGCGTCTGCCGGCCGGTCCCTGCGCGCACCCCGCGGCCCAGCCGACCGTCAGGCAACAGCGCGACGCCTCGTGACCAAGACGCCGACGGCCGCCACGATTCCAAGGAGCGAGACGAAGGCGAACCCGCCCTGTGTGACCCATTCAGCGAGTGAATCGTGGCTGAGGAACGGAACGAAAGCCAGCTCGAGCGCGAACAGGATGGCGAGTCCGATGACTGGCCACGCACGCCCGGTACGGGCGAAGGCAGCCAGTGCTATGAAGGCGACGCCGAGGATCGCGGCCGGCGGCCAGACGTCATCGGGATTTCCCGATGTCGCAAACTGGACGGCCATTGCTAGTTCGGCGAGCCCAGCGACAACGGCGCTGACAAGGAGCAGCGAGTGTAATGCGTTCATGGTGTGACCTCCAGATCAGGGGATAGGTGCCCTCACCCTCCGCTGCGGGAACAGGGCCTGCATCATCCGGAAGGTCGAAATTGGCGAAACTCAATCCTCAGGATGAGTAGGGGTGCAACGCTGACTTCATGCGCAGGCTCGACATCGCGATCGCGGTCGTCGTATTCATCGTCGGCCAGGCCGACATCTGGCTTTTTCACGGCCTTGGCCGATCACCGACGGCCGCCGCGGCAGTGGCCATCGGCGGGCTCGCGTTGGTGTGGCGCCGTAGGGCACCGCTGCTAGTCGGTGTCGTTGAGCTCATCGCGTTGTTCGCCATGGCCGCCGCAACGGTAGCCCGCGATGTCGAGCCCCTCTCAGTCGGGATGATCGCCGCCCTTTGGGTGGCGTGGTTTACGCTAGGCGCCTCTCCCAACCTGCGCTCTTCGCTCGTGGGCCTCGGGCTCGGCGTGGTCGCCAGCTTGGGGATGGTCGAAAAGCCGGACGTTAACCTCTATCTCGCGATCGTTTTGACCACGTTCGTGGTGCCGTGGCTGATCGGCGCTGCCCAACGCGTGCGCAGTGAGTTCCGCGAGGCCAGTCTGACGTCGACCACCGTCCCGCAACTCGATCCGGCCGCCATAGCGGCTCTCACCAGACGCGAGTCCGAAGTGCTGGCGCTGATGGTGGAAGGACTCTCGAACAAGGAGATCGCAGAGCGGCTCCATGTGAGTCTCGCAACGGTGAAGTCACACGTGGTGGCAATTCTTCGCAAGCTCGGCGTCCGTGACCGCACGCAGGCGGTCGTCGCGGCGCTCTCGTCGGAACAGGACGGGTAGGCTTGCGCGCTTCCAACGGACCTCCAGGCGTGTGCCTTCTGCTAGAAGGTCCATTTACGCACTGGGTAAGCACCGACGGAAACGACCCCTAATACTGCGAAACGTCGAGAGACGAAGTCGCTGGTCAGGGGCTGTTTAGGCACCTAGCTGCAGGTTGCAGACCTGGCAGGATCAGATGTCGTAAATCTGGCAAGCGGTTCGTGTCCTAGACCGCACGCTCATGCCGCGAGGCGGGCGTCATACCGCCGCCTGTCGGCGCAGAGAGCGACCGGATCTGCCGATGAGTGCGCATCACTCCGCAGTGCTGGGCGCCCTCAGCCGCTTCTGATGACCTGGTAGATCGTCTCAGACCGCGGTGCCGGACGCGGCACGTCGTTCCAGCCGATCTCGTCAGCCTTCTTGGCGATGGCGGACTTGACCTCAGCAACGTCGACGCCGTCGTCAAAGAAGGCGATCGAGAGCCCGTTGCCGGTGTCGGGGTCGACCAGGTGGTAGGCGTCTCGCACACCAGAAACGGTCTTCGCAGCGTCGATGACCCATTGCCGATCGTCGTCGGGCATCGGCTCCCACACTGCAACGCGAGCAATCATGCCGCCTCCTCAACTGAGCGGGCTCACCAGACTAATACGCGCTCAGCTGCCGCGGTTCGGGCGGCATCCGAGCCGCGTCTTACCGCCGCAAGAGCATCCGGATCTGCCGATGAACGGGCTTCCGCATGAATTCGACGGCCGCGCCGATTCATTCAATCCGTGCGATCGTGCCGAGGTTAGTGCGCTTCCATATCGCTCACGTCGAGCTGCGGACCGAGCGAACGCGCTCGATGATGGCGTCAGCTACGTCGACCGGGCGCTGATCGGGGAGGAAGTGGTTACCGTCGGTGATTTCGACGAAGCGGTAAGGCGCGTCGACGAAGCGCTCCGTTCGCCGGGACATGAACGGGCCGATGGTTACGTCCGCGTCGCCCCCCACGAACGTGGCGGGCACCTGGATCCTCAGCCCAGCGAAGTCGCGCGGCGTGGACAGCGGCATGGCCCGGTACCAGTTCAAGGCGCCGCGCAACGCCGCGTCGCCGACGACCTCCCGGTGCATCCGCGCCAGCATCTCGTCGTCCATCCCCCACGACCGCATGAGCCGTTCGCCCCACCCGCCGATTCGTGAGAGCGAATGTTCGGCCCACGGCGTCTGGAAAGGCACTTGGTAGCGCAACCGCCATGCTTGGTCGCTCAGAACAAGCGAGGGCAGCGCGGCGAGGGGATGAGCGCAGTTGACCGCAGTGATTGACGCTATGCGGTCCATGTGACGGGCTGCGGCCGCCCACGCAACCGCGCCACCCCAGTCGTGCCCGACGAGGTGGACGGTGCTCCCGATCTCATCGATCAGCGCGATGATGTCGGAGACCAGAGTCTTCAGCCGATAGGCAAACCGCGAACGCGGCCGCGCGCCGGCGGAGTAGCCACGTTGGTCGGGGGCGAAGGTCCGCAGTCCCGCCTCGTGCAGCTGCGGCGAGAGTTTCGCCCACATCGTCGCGCGTTGTGGAAACCCGTGCAGCAGCACCACCGGCGTTCCGTCCATCGGTCCGGAGTCCATGACGTCGAACGTCAGTCCGTCGCGCGTGAAACGCTGAATCCGCTCGTCGGCCATGGGCACACCGTCATCTTAGGAAGCGGCGGGGGGACACGGCGCCATCCAAATCGAACCAACTTGCCGCGGTTAGCTCGGAATCGGACTGGTTTCCGATTCGTGGATGCCGGCGAGTCGCACCACGCGCAACTTAGAAGCAGCCCGCCCGTGCCGCGATCCGCGCGTGGACGCCCCGCGTCATACCGCCGCAAGAGAGTGTCCGGATCTGCCGATGAGAGGACTTCGAATGAATCCGACGGCCTCGCCGATTCATTCAATCCGTGCGATCGTGCCGAAGTTCATGCGCATGTTCGGACCGACCACGCCGGCGATCCGAGCGCGGACGTGCGGTCGAGATCGTCCTAGCGTTCCCTGTCGCCGAAGGTCTTGCGGTAGGTCGACGGGCTGACGCCGACGGTGCGTGCGAAGAGTCGACGGAAGGTGCTTGTGTCGCTATATCCGACCCCGCGTGAGATTTCATCGATGTTGAGGACGGTCGTCTCGAGCGCGCGGCGAGCCTGTGCGATCCGGATGAATTGCAGGTACTCCAGCGGCGTCTGCCCAGTCTCAGCACGAAACCGCCGCAGAAGACTCCGGGTGCTGACTTGATGGGCGTGTGCGAGTTCGTTCAGGTCGTATTCGGCTGTGAGGTTCCGGCGCAGGTAGTTCCGCACTCCGGCCGAGAAGACACCCGTGGGCGCGCGGAGCATCTGTTCGTCAACATAGGGCGCTTGCGATGATCGTCCGGGTGCGAGCCCGATGCGCGCCGTTGTGCGCGCGAGGTCCGATCCGGAATGGAGCCGGATCAAATGAATTGCCAGATCCGTCGCCGCTCCGAAGGCGCCGGTGGTGGTAATCGGCCCGTCCTCGACCAGCAGCGCGCTTCGGTCGACAATCGCGCTCGGGTAGTCGGTGGCAAGCGTCTCGGCATAGAGCCAGGCTGTCGTGGCGCGCCGACCATCGAGAAGGCCGCTCTCCGCGAGCAGGAACGCACCGACGCAGATGCTCGCGATAGGCAGGGAGCGCCGGGCTGCGCGGCTGATGAGGTCGATCTCGTCTTGCCACGTCTGGAGGCGCTTCGCCGGCGGCTCTGCCGGATCCAGGTCGAAGCCGGGGACGACAAGCGCGTCGAGGCCTCGGCTCATGGCCCGCGCCGTTATGACCGTTCCGCTGCCGGTGCGGACCTCACCGGGTCGGACGGCGAGTACCGACGTGACAAAGGGTGCGCGCTCGCCGCGGCTCTCCACCACCCGGTTGGCGAGCGTGAGCGTGTCGGCGAGAGCGAGGATCTCCGAAGCGAAGCAACCGTCGTACGCCAAGAGGCCGACGCGGAGCGGAGCATCCGACATGTGGCGATATTACCGTGGTTTATGGCGATCACGCCACTGGGCCGACTCGGGTATGCCCGCGACGATGGATCCATGCATCGCCCATCGAGAAGGACTGCGCCATGCGCATGACGGTTCTGCTGTTCGACGGCTTCACGGCTCTGGACGTCGTCGGCGGCTACGAGGTACTCGCGAACGTCCCGGGCATCGAGGTCGAGTTCGCGTCCTCCGCCCCAGGCGTCGTGGCCGCGGACACACGCCGGCTCGGGCTCCTCGCATATCGAGACATCCAGGACGTGACTGAGGCCGACATCCTGTACGTCCCGGGTGGCCCCGGGGTAGGCGCAGCGCAGCAAGACGAGTCCCTGTTGGACTGGATCCGGCGGGTCCATGCCGGGACGACCTGGACCGTGGGCATTTGCAACGGCGTCGGGATCCTCGCGGCCGCTGGAGTGCTCGACGGTGCCACCGTGACCACCAACTGGGGCTGGCGGGAGCGAGTCGCGGCGTACGGCGTCGACGTCGTGCCGTCCCGATTCCACCGCGACGGCCGGATAGTCACCGGGGCCGGAGTCTCGGCGAGTATCGACGCGGGCCTCCACTTGGCTGGCCTCATCGCCGGCGAAGACATTGCGCGCGTCGTGCAGCTCGGGATCGAGTACTACCCGAACCCACCAGAGTTCGCGCGCGCGTCGGTCGAAGCCACGACTCAGCCCGAACGCGATCTGGTCGTCGCATTCGAAGCAGGCGCTCCCGAGCGCTTAGCGGCTGTTGGAGTGCCATGGGAAACGCAGGTCATTTGATGCGCATAGACCCAGTGCCGCCAAGCTCCCCAGTTCCCGAATTCGACCGTGCCCGTTCGCGGTTCGGTTGGCTGCCGAACACGATCCGGGTCATGGCACGTGGCACGAATGCCGCCGGTCAGTACCTGGATGCCGGGGCGAGCAACGGCGAGAGCTCGATTTCGCCGCTTGCCCGCGAGTTGATCGCCGTCCTGGTCGCCGAAGCCAACGGCTGCGACTACTGCCAAACAGCACACCTGCTCGCGGCGCAGGCCCTTCAGACCGGCGACAGTGACCAGGATGTCGAAGCCATCGTCGCGGTCGCCCGCCGCATCCACGACACGCACGGCGCGCTGTCCGACCGAGAACTCGCGGACGCCTACGCGGCCGGAATGGACGAACGGATGCTCGTCGACATCGCGGCAATCATCGCCGAGAACACGCTCGGCAACCTCGTCAACAACCTGGCGCAGACCGAGATCGACCCGATCCTGCGGCGCGCCCAACGAAAGGCATTGACCCAATGACCATCGACATCGCCCTAGCCCGAAACGCCGACCGCGCCACCATCATGCGAAGGGCAAGCAAGGACCTGAACCCCCTCTTGAAACTCGTCGTCCTGACCTGCGCAGACCACCGGGTCGACCCCGCTCACGTGCTTGGACTGGAGCCCAGTGAGGCGATTGTGATCCGCAACCCGGGCGGACGGGTCACTCGCGACGTCCTGCGCAGCCTCGGAGTCCTGTCAACCGTCGCCGCAATCGAGGGCATCGCCACCGGGTTGGAGTTCTTGGTTCTCCACCACACGGACTGTGGACTCTCCCGTCTCACACCTCCCATGTACGCCAACCTCATCGCCGAGTTCGTCGGCGCCAACGTCGAGGAGGTGTCTGCGCTGGCCCTGGCTGACCCGCGCGCCTCGGTCGAGTACGATGCTCGACTTCTGGCGAGCATGCTCAGCGCATCGTCCATGGTCACTGGGGCGGTCTACGATCTCGAAACCGGCCTCGTTGACGTCGTCCACTCGGCTTCGGTCACGACGAAGTCCTGAAACGAGCGAACGTGCCGCCGAAAATGCGGAATCGGACTGGTCTCCGATTCATCGATGCCGGCGAGTCACACCATGTACACCACCAAGAAGCCGCCCGCCCTCGCCACGATCCGGGCGCGGACGACCCGCGTCATTCCGCCACGTAGGAGTCAGGATCTGCCGATGTGGACACTGACGCCCGAGGGGCTACGCGCTGAAACGTCGCTGCAGGTCGGCGTAGGCCATGGCACCGTCGAGAAAGCCGAGCGTTCCGGAGTCGAGCAGCTCCCGACCAGCACGATCTAACATGCTGAGCAAGGCACGGGCCAAGCTGCCCCCGAGGCTGACCCGCTTGACGCCCAGTGAGAAGAGCGTGGGTGCGTCGATGGCGTTGGCCAGCCCTGCGACCACGTTGAGTGGGCCGGGCACGGCGGAGGCGAGGCGGCGGATCGTGTCTTCCTCGACGACGCCAGGAACAAAGACGCAGTCCGCACCGGATTCGAAATACCGGGTGGCACGCTCGACGGTTTCGGCGAAAACGTCACCTGTCGTGCCGGCGAAGTAAGTGTCCGTGCGGGCGTTCAGCACGAAGGTGTCGCTTGGCGCCGCGGCCCGGGCGGCCGCAACCCGGTCGACCGCCTCGTCGATGCCGAACAGCCCGCCCCCGATGGCATCCTCGATGTTCGCGCCGGCGACGCCGAGCTTCACCGCCAGGGCCACGGTGTTGCCCACGTCGTCCGCCGTTTCGCCGTACCCGGCTTCAAGGTCCGCGGTCACCGGGACACTCACGGCAGCCACGATGCGGCCGACGTGCTCAAGCATGGTGTCGCGGTTCAGCGCACCTCCGTCAGGGACGCCGCAGGACCAGGCGATTCCAGCACTGGTCGTGGCGAGGGCCGGGAAGCCGACCTGCTCGAGGATGCGAGCAGAACCGGCATCCCAGGCATTGGGGAGCACGAATCCCGGGCCAGCGTGCAGGCCGAGGAGGACGGATGCGCTGGCGGCCGAGGTTTCTGTACTCATGAGGCGATTCTGCCGCCGTCTGGCCCGAACATCTGCACATGCCACGATTCGAGTGCGTCATTCCGCCGCGTAGGAGTCAGGATCTGCCGATGTGTGGACACTGACGCCCGAAGGGCTACGCGCTGAAACGTCGCTGCAGGTAGGCAAGATTCTCGCGGAACCGAATATTCGGCGAAACCAATGCGACTGGACCGGCATCGTTGAGCGCCCCGAGTTCGTGGTCGTCCGTCGCGACCAGAACGCGTGGCCCGGCGTCCTATTCGAGTGGCGCCACAGACGCGACCCCGACGGGTTCACAAGGCGCTCGGCACGAGTGGTCTACCTGGACAGAGCAAGGTCCTGCGTCAGAGCTGGTTTCTCGAGCGCTTCCTGGAATCGGCACCACACTCTGCCGCCCCAAAGGCAAGGACGGAAGATTGGGCTCGGGACCTGCTCGCAAACGCCGACTCACTGATTGACGCATACTGAGCGCATGCTCCGATTCGTGGCCGTGTCGACCGTCCTCGTGGTCCTGGCCACCGGCTGTGGCTCGGAGCCGCAGGGCGCTAAGGACTCATCACCGGCCTCGAATCCGCCATCCCCGGCAAGCCAGTCGCCCCGGGAAGACGCTCGAAACGGGACTGCGATCACCGCCGGCTCCAGCGAGTTCGGCACCGTCCTGTTCGGCCCAGATCGCCAGGCGATCTACATCTGGGAGTCAGAGCAGTCGAAGAAGCCCGAGTGCTACGGCAGCTGCGCTGAAGCGTGGCCGCCCGTCCTGACCGACGGCCGGCCAAAGGCGTCCGGCGCCGCTGACGTCGATCTCCTTGGCACCACGAAACGCAAGGACGGCTCGACGCAGGTCACCTACGGTGGGCATCCCCTCTACTACTACGCCCACGAGGGACCTGGCGAGGTGAAATGCCACAACGTTGCGACGCACGGAGGCCTCTGGTGGGTGGTTCAAACGGACGGTGACCGCGCGCCGTAGCGGGAATCGCTGCGACATCGCGAGCTGGTTTCGCGTCAATGCCGCGGTGTCGACAATTTTCTGCGACTCGGTAGCCGTCGGCGAAGGTCGCAGCGATCGAGTCAGGCTTCTTGCCACTGGCGAGAGCGAGGACGCCGGACGGTCGACTTCTCGCATCGGCTCAAACTGTGTGCCCACGCCGGGCAGCGCATGGTCGCTTCCGTCACGGGGTGAGAGACGGACGAGCTGGGTCACATGCTCGGGCTCCAACTGCTCGAACGCGTCTGCTTCCAGCTCCAGGTGACCCGGAGTCGCCGGCACCGCCGGGAGTTGCGCGGTTTAGCGGGTCTCTAGGTTCGCGGACTTGATCCGCTCGAACAGCTCGACGACGATCCGTGCCTCCTCGTCGGACACAAGGCTCCCGAAGCGCTCGCGAATCCCGGCCACATGGATGCGTGCAGCTGCGCGGAAGACCCGCTCGCCTTCTTTCGTGAGTGTGATGCGTAGAGCGCGCCGGTCGACCGGGTCGGGCGTGCGCTGGACAAGTAGTCGTGTTTCGAGCCGGTCGATCAGCGATGTCAGACCGGCCTTGGTGAGCACCACCTCGCGCGCCAAGTCGGTCATCCGGATCCCCGGCGGACCGGAATTGAAGACGTGCAACAGGGCGTCGTACGTCCTGAGGTCGATTCCGGCATCGGCACGCAAGTCCTCATCGAAGCGCGCGAGCAACGTCGCGTTCGCCTCCATGGCGGCTTTCCAGGCGTGCCGGCCTGGGCTGGCGGCATCGCCGCGCGATCCAGCTTGGCCTTGACCTGGACCACTGGGCGTAGTATCCATATCGTTAACAGTCTAACTATCAGGTGTCTGACTATCTAGCAGCGACACGCACCCGGTTGGGAGGAAATCGACATGGCAGGGATCGACGTTCCGGCTCGCCCGGCGCCATTTCAGTTCGACTCGAGAACGACCGCTGTGGTCGTCGTCGACATGCAGAACGACTTCGCCTCGCCGGGCGGGATGTTTGACCGTGCCGGCCTCCCCGTCGCCGGGATCCAAGCGATCGTCCCGAATGCCCGCGCGGTGCTCGATGCCGCGCGACGACGCGGGATCTTCGTCACGTATCTGAAGATGGCGTTCCAGCCCGACCTCGCGGACTCCGGCCATCCAACGTCGCCCACGTGGCTCAAGCACGCCCCGTTTCACGTCGGCGAGGAAGTCACCGCGCCCAACGGCGAGCCGTCGCGCATCCTGATCAGGGACACCTGGAACACCGAGATCATCGATGAACTGGCACCCGAGCCCGGCGACGCCGTCATCTACAAGTCGCGCTTCAGCGGCTTCCACGGCACCGAGCTCCACGAAATCCTCCAAGCTCGCCGCATCCAACGGCTCATCGTTGTCGGCGCGACGACGAGCGTCTGCGTCGACTCCACCGTCCGCGACGCGATGTTCCTCGACTACCACTGCCTCGTCGTCTCCGACGCCACGGCCGAGCCAATCGCACAGGACGCACCCCGCTCGAACCACGAGGCCTCACTACTCACTCTCGAGCTGCTCTTTGCACACGTCGCGACAACCGAGGACGTCATCACTGCGCTCGGAACCACCGAACTCGAGCTTCAGTCCGAGCCGAATCGGGCGGAATCTGCCAGCCGACGGGCCCGCACGCCAGCTTCGGCGGCTGGATCGAGCTGATCGAGGAGGTCGAGTGGACACGGAATCCGTAGCCCGATTCGAAACGAAAGACAAGAGAAGAACAAGACAAACGAACCAGATCAGGAGAGAGATGATGAGAATCCCACGATCAGCCGCGGTCACGCTGACCGCCGCGATCATCGTGACCGCCGGCACTGCGGCGGTCGCCTACGCGGCGATCCCAGGCGGCGACGGAGTGATTCATGGTTGCTACAAGAAGGAGGCGGGAACCCTCCGGGTGATCGACGACACGGGTACATGTCGTCCGAGCGAGGTCGCGCTTGAGTGGAACCAGACCGGTCCGCAAGGTCCCCAGGGTCCCACGGGTCCCACAGGTCCTGACGGGCCCCAGGGACCCCAGGGCGAGCAAGGCCCGGACGGTCCGAAGGGAGACACGGGCGACCCGGGCCCGAAGGGTGACAAAGGCGAGCCGGGTCCGGCCGGGCCAGCGGGCGTGAGCGGGTACGAGTGGGTCCACAAGACCTCCGAGTTCAGCGACAAGCCCCATAAGGAGATCGAGGCCTCATGCCCGGCTGGGAAGAAGGCGATCGGTGGGGGCGCGAGTGTGGTCGAGTCAACCGACATTGGGGGCTCAAATGTTGCGATCACGGACAGCACGCCGAGCGGCTTGCAGACCGGCTGGCACGCAGAGGCGGAGAAGCTCGGACAGACAGGCCTCGTCAAATGGTCGGTCAGGGCTGAGGTGCTTTGCGCCGACGTCGGATGAGGGACGAGTGCCTGGAGCTGAAATCCCGGAGAATGCGAAAATCGGGCCGCGGGGCGGCTACGAAGGCCGCCCCGCGGCCGTCCTCTCGATCGGCTGCACTTCGGACTGAGGCTCGTAGTCGACATCGCGGCAGCGATCTTCTCAACTGACGCAACACGTTGGTATGACTACTGGAAGTACCAGTCCTCACCCGGCAAATCCGAGCGCACATGCCGCGATGCACGCGGTCACAAGACGTGCGTCCTTCCGCCGCGAGCGGGCGGCTGCAGGCAGCCTACCCGGCGGTCGTTGGAGCCGACTCTGGAGCTGCATACCCACGTTGATCGCGTCGCAGGGGATGGTTGGCAGGTACTTCGACGAGGACAATCGGTACGCCGTCTGGATCCTCGATCCACATTTCAACAAGACCCCATGGTTCTTGGCGCGGCCCACCGACGATGTGAACACCGGCTGCCTCCAGCCGTTGATGCTCAGCCTCGAGGTCGCGAACCTGAATCCAGAGGGACAAGTTGCTGCCGGGAGATTCTGTGGACTGCCCACTGACTTCAAGGAAGCCAGTTCCCAAGAAGAAGACCAGCCCAGGTGCATCAGGAGGGCCGAATTCTCGAAAGACGGCGAGTCCCAGCGTGTCTCGATAGAAGTGGCGGCTGCGCTCCGGCTGACACGGACGCAGCAGAATGCGGCTAGTCAGAGCCTCCATAGCTTCATCATGCCCGGCCTCGTCCTTCCCGGACGACACCCCACCAGGGCGAGCGTGATGCCGCGCCATCGCGCTCCGCGTTGTGAGGAGGATGCGTCCTTCCGGCGCCAGTGACACCCAGCAATCCAGACGGTCGCCGAAGCTGCACTCATAAGCCGGGGACCACGTTCGCCAGCCAGGCGGTGATGGCGGCGCGGATCGCCGGTGCGTCCTTCTTCAAGGAGTGGTCGCCCGACACCACGACCAACGTGATCCAGGTGGGCAGAGTTTCGGGATCGGGCATGCCGAAGGGGTCTCGGTCACCCTGCACGACCAACGTCGGCATGGTCACGGACGTGAGTTCTGGGAGCCGGGACCGTTCGGGGCGGCCTGGTGGGTGAAGTGGGAACGCCAGGCACAGCACACCGACCGCTCCGACATCGTCGGCCGTCCGGCAGGCGACCCGGGCGCCGAAGGAGCGGCCGCCCACGATCAGCGGCAAGTCGCCGCGTTCGGAGCCGTCCAGGTGCTCGGCGACGGCACGCCACGCGGCATCGACCTGGGCTGGCGGTGCGGGCGCCCGTCGCCCCGCAACCCGGTAGGGCTGCTCGACCAGGGCGACCGCGAGGCCCGCAGCCAGCGCCACCTCGGACGCCAGGCCGAGGTCCTGGGCAGTCACCCCGCCGCCAGCCCCGTGACCGAGCATCATCAGGCCCGCGACTCCATCGGCCGGCCGCGCGAGGTGCACCCGCGCGTCGCCATGCGGTGTCGGGACCACCGAGACCACGGGGTCGGTCATGTGAAGACGGTACGGGCACACGAGGGTGGCTCAAGGACGGTGGGTCAATTCGTCGTGCGCAGGGCCCCCGCATACGTGACACGCGAATTCGCCCACCGCTAGCCTGATCACTCAAGCCCTCCCTGAGGTAGGTCATGACCGCCAACACCATGGACCCCGCGGCGCGTCGAGCGATGCTGGACGTGACGCCCCGCGTGACCGTTCAACAGATACTCGACATCCATGCACAGCTCGCTACGTTGCCGTCGCTGGCTCCCTCAGCGACTGCGGACCCACCACTCGCTGAGCTGATGAGGATGAGCACGTCATCGGGCGAAGACAGCGATGAGTTGTTTGCCGACCCCAGGGTTCAAGCGGTCCTCCCGGAGCTCCGTCGATACTCGGCCACCGGGGAGTACCAGCGTGAACTTCTGTGGTCTCGCACGATCGTCTCGTCGAGCCATCCCGCAGCCAGCTTGCGAGAAGTGCCGTCTCACGCGAACTATCGACGGTCGCTGGCCTTCGAGGTCGGTGGAGTCGCGGCATCCGTGAACCCCCAGCCTCGCCGAGTCCTCATGATCGGATCCGGGCCGCTGCCGATCACGCTGATCCTTCTCTCCGAACTGCTGGGAACCGAGGTGGTCGGCATCGACGCCAATGCCAAGGCCTGTGATCAGGGACGAGCACTGTGCGGGGTGCTCGGAGTGCCGGCGTCGATCCATGAGTGTGACGTTCTGGATTTCGAGGACTACGGGGATTTCGACTTCGTCCTGCTCGCGGCAAGCGTGGGCCTCGAGCGCGAAGCCCGCCTGAGAATATTCGCCCGACTGGCTGGAACCATGTCACCGGGTGCTGCCCTCGTGGTCCGGACGGCGCATGGAATGCGCCGGCTCATGTTTCCGCAGATGGATCCTGACGATCTCGACGGTTTCGAGTGCCAGTACCTGGTGCAGCCCTTGGATCGAGACCGCGACGTCAATTCGTTGCTCATTGCCCGCAAGGTGTGACTTCACGCCGGCAAGGTGCCCACCCGCGCGTCGCGGTCAGGAGGGCTGCCACAGCTCGATCCGATTGCCCTCGGGGTCAGTGACCCAGCCGAATCGACCGACACCCTCCATGTCCTGCGGCTCGTCGGCCACGTCTGCTCCCTTGGAGCGCAGCTGGGCGAGCATCGCGTCGAGGTCGCGGACCCGGAAGTTGAGCATCACCTGCTGGTCGCGCGACCGGAAGTAGTCGGTCTCGGACTCGAACGCTGCGAACACCGTCGGTCCGGCCTCTTGACTCCACAGTCCATGTTCATCGGCGTCCAGACCCAGGCACTCGCGGTACCAAGCACTCAAGGCTCCCGGATCGGCAGCGCGCATGAAGTGTCCACCGATTCCGACCACACGTTCCATCCGGCGAGCCTAGTCCGCCGTCCGGTACCGCCCCTGGTGGAACAGCAGCGGCTTCGTCGCGTCACCTTCCCCGAGGTCCTCGACCTTGCCGATGACGAGGTAGTGGTCGCCGGCCTCGTGGACGCCGTGAACGACGCAGTCCACCCAGCCGACGGTGCCCTCGAGCAGCGGCATCCCGTTGTTCGTCGGTTTCCACGCGACGCCGTCGAACTTGTCCTCCGCCAGCGAGGCGAAACTGTTCGACAGGTCGGTCTGGTCAGCGGCCAGGAAGTTCACGCAGAACCGGCGAGACAGACGGATAGCCGCGAAAGCCCGGGACGTCTTCATGGGCAGGAAGGCGACGAGCGGTGGGTCCAGCGAGACGCTGGTGAACGACTGGCAGGTCATGCCGACCGGCGTCTCTCCCTGGACGGAGGTGACAACAGTGACTCCGCTGGCGTACTGCCCGAGCACGTCGCGGTACCTCCGGGCAGCGGCCTGCGCGGCCTCGCCGTCGATCTGGACGACCTCGCCGGGACGCCACGCGAACATCTCGTGGTGGCCGCCGAGGTAGGAGTCGATCAGTTCACGAGGTGGCCAGGACGTCCTGGCATCCGGGCTCATGCCCTCGGGAATCTCGGCGTCGGTCACGGGCTCCACTGTGACAGCCCCTCAGCCCGACTGGCCGAAGGCGTGGCCCCAATAGGAGACCGCCGTCGACTCCCGCGCCACCCAGCGCTGGTCGTCGACGGTCAGGCCTTCACAGCCGAACTCGATGTCGAACCCGCCGGGTGAGCGCACGTAGAAGGACACCATCTCGTCGTTCATGTGCCGGCCGAGAGTGGCCGAGAGTGGTGCCTGGTGCTTCTTCACCCGCTCGAGGGCGCGGCCGACGTCGTCGAGCTTCTCCACCTCGAACATAATGTGCACGCAGCGGCTCGGGTTCGGCATCGGCAGGAACGCCAGCGAGTGGTGCCGCGGGTTCACGCCCAGGAAGCGGAGCCAGACCTTCGAGCCGGGCTCCTTGCCGACGAACTCGCCGGGCATCGACATGGAGTCGCGCAGCCGGAAGCCCAGCACGTCGCGGTAGAAGCGCAGTGCCTCGACGTCGTCGTCCACCGGGATGACGACGTGGCCCATGCCCTGATCGCCGGTGACGAACTTCGCGGCGTACGGCGTCACCACCGGGCGCGACTCGTAGGTGATGCCGTGGAACAGCTCGAAGACGTTGTCGAACGGGTCGGTGAACCGGACCAGCTCCTGGACCCGGCGATCGGCCAGCTCCTCGTCGGTCCCTTCGGTGATCTCGACACCCGCCTTCTGCAGGTGCTCGCGCGCACGCTGCAGGGCGTCGTGGTCGGCGAGCTCCCAGCCGACGCAGTCCAGCCGGTCGACGTCGGACGGGAAGACGACCACACGTGCGGAGACCTGGTCGATCCGCAGGTACAGGTTGTCCTCCGTCGGACCGCGTCCCTCGGCGAGGCCGAGGACCTTGGTGCCGAAGTGCCGCCACGCCTCCAGGTCGGTGCTGGCGACCCGCGCGTAACCCATCGACTTGATGTCGATCATGTCGCCTCCTTCGTCCGCTCGACGTGCCGCGCCAGGTAGGCCGTGCAGACCTGCCGGAACTCCTCGGCCGCCTCGATCTGGGCCCAGTGCCCACAGTTCGGGAAGACGTGCAGCGATGCCTTGGGGATCATCTTCAACGCCACGAAGGCACCGTCGAGGGGGTTGACCCGGTCCTCGCGTCCCCAGGTGAGCAGGGTCGGCCGCGTGATCTTGTGCGCGTCACGCCAGATCAGGCCGTCCTCGTAGCTGTCCGGGTTCCAGAAGGACATGCCCATCGACTGCATGGCCTCTTGCGCGCCCGGCGCCGTCGCGTCCGCGAACCGCTCCTCGACCAGCTCGTCGGTGACGAGGTCCTGGTTGACGACCATCGTGGAGATGAACGACCGCAGCGCCTCCTTCGACGGCGCACCGCCGAACTCCATGAGCCGTTTGACGCCCTCGGTCGGATCGGCATGGAAGAGGCTGAGGTTCAGCCCGCCCGGACCCATCAGCACGAGCCGGCCGACCCGCTCCGGGTACAGGATGGCGAACCGCGCCGCGGTGCCGCCGCCCAGGCTGTTGCCGAGCAGATGGATGCGATCGATGCCCAGCTCGTCGAGCAGGTCCTTGATGATCCCCGCTGAGAACCGGAAGTAGTTGCCCTCGACGGGAGGCTTGTCACTCTGCCCGAAACCGGGCTGGTCGATGAGCAGCGTGCGGAAGTCCTCGGCGAAGCCCGGGAGCGCCGATCCGAAGTTCGACCACGCGGAGGCGCCCGGTCCACCTCCGTGCAGCATCACGAGTGGCAGCCCGCCGCCCAACGGGGTCGGGGCGCCGGCCTCGTAGTAGTTGAGGGTCAGGTCGCCGGCCTTGGCGGACCGCCGAGTCGACTCGCGATCAAGGCCGGACATCAGTACATCCCTGGGTCGACCTTGTGTCCGAACTCGTGCATGCCGTACATCTGCAGAGCACGCTCGGGATCGTTGGCCGCGTGCACTCGGCCGGCGTGCGCATCGCGCCACGCCCGCTGGAGGTACGTGCCGTTGGCCAGCGCGCGGCCACCGGAGGCCTCGAAGAGCTCGTCGATGGCGTCGATCGCCCGCTGGGTGCCCAGCACCTGGTCGCGGCGGACCCGCAGTCGCAGGGACAGCGGGATCTTCTCCCCCTTCGCCACCAGGGCCTGCTCCTCACGGATGTTGGCCATCGTCAGTGCCCAGGCGGCGTCGATCTCGCTGGACGCGCGCGCGATGCGCACCGCGGCGAACGGGTCGGACGACGCCTTCTCGCCGGCGTAGGCCGCACGCACGCGCTTCTGCTGCATGTCAACGTGCTCGGCGTACGCGCCACGGGCCATGCCGATGATCGGCGTGCTGATGGTGGTGGTGAACAGCGAGTGGAACGGCAGCTTGTAGAGGTCACCGGGGTTCTGCTCCTGGCCCGGGCCGAAGCAGCGGCCGGTGTCGCCCATCGAGAGGGTGAACTCTTCGGGGATGAACGTCTCCTCGACCACGATGTCGTTGGAGCCGGTGCCGGCCAGGCCGACCACGTTCCAGACGTCGACGATCTCGTACTTCTCCCGCGGCACCATGAACGTCCTGAAGTCGACGACCTGGCCCTCGTCATTGAAGACGAGGCCACCCAGCAGCACCCAGGTCGCGTGCGCCGAGCCGGAGGAGAAGCTCCAGCGCCCTTCCAGCGTGAATCCGCCGTCGGTGATCGTCGCCTTGCCGGTGGGCGCGTAGGACGAGCTCAGCCGGACAGCAGTGTCCTCACCCCAGACGGCCTGCTGCGCGTCGTCGTGGAACAGGGCAACTTGCCACGGGTGGACGCCGAGCACCGAGGAGATCCAGCCGGTCGAGCCACAGGCGGACCCGATCATGCTGACCGCGGTGAAGAAGTCCACCGGGTCGCCCTCGAGCCCGTCGAAGCGCTTGGGCTGCAGGAGTCGGAAGAATCCGGTCTCCTCCAGCTCCTTCACCGACGCGTCGGGGACCTGACGCAACCGTTCGGTCTCGTCAGCACGCTCGCGCAACGCGGGAAGGAGGTCTCGTACGCCGTCCAGCACAGCCTGGGTCATCGCAACTCCTTGAAAGTCCGTTCAGGCCCAATACTAGAACACGTTCTAGTAGGAAGTCCATTGGATCAGCAGCGAGCCTGCGTGCCGAAGGCACATATTCACCCGTCAGTGATGGTCCACGCGAACATCAGGCAGTTGAGTCGAGCAGACGCAGGGCGCGGTCCATGAGATCGTCCATGCTTCCCCTGGCGGCGACCTCAACGGCTCGCCTGGCCACCGCCTCGGCGCGATCGGCATCACCGAAGCCCAGCGCGGCCTGGGCTTCGGCAAGAAAGGCATCCACCTCGACCCAGAGGTACGAGTCCGTCACCCGTCGACACAAGGTGCCCGCGTCCTTCATCCACTCCATGGCGGTTTCGTACTCACGTTCGGCCAGGTACGTGAGGCCGATGGTCTTGGCGGCCAGGCCTTCCCAGCACGGGTCCTGGAGCTGGCGTGCGAGTGCAAACGTCCCTTCGGCGTCCTCGCGCACCTCACTCGGGTCGTCTCCGTTGGCGAGGCGGACGTGAGCGAGCCACGCCTCGGGCCACGGCCGGAATGCCGTCCATCGCTCGCGGGCGGCCAGGTCGCACGAGCGGTTGGTCCAGTCGACCGCTTCGTCCATCCTTCCCAGCAGGAAGAGGGTGCGTGCTCCCATGCCCAGGTTCCACGCTTCGCGGCGAACGGAACCCGCGCGGCGGCTCAGATCGACGGCCGCGCCGAACCGTTCCGCGCTCGCCTCGAGCTTGCCCCAGTCGCTGAGGTTCAAGGCGTCGAATCCGGCCAGCGCGGCGGCGAGAGCGGGTTCACCGGTCGTCAGCTCGTCGGCCGCCTGAAGGTACTCCGCCGCGCTCACTCGTCGTCCTGCGAGCACGTCGACGTACGCCAATTCCGAGAGTGCCTTGGCCGCGATCTGTTCCGCTCCGGCTGCCGTCGCCAGGTCGACCGCGGTGGCGAGGATGACAGCGCCCTCGTCGTCATAGCCGCGGATCGAGTGCACGAGAGCCGTGCCGAGTTCCGTCAGGCACCTGCTGAGCAGCTCCTTGTCCCCGGATTCCTCCGCCGCTGCAGACGCGCCGCGCAGGCATTCGATGCCCGCGTCGGCCGCGCCGGCCGAAAGCGCCGCCAGACCCGCATCGCACAGCGACTGCGCCGAGGCACGGAAGGAAACCCCCGGAATCGGTGCGGCGATGGCGGGTCGAGCCGCCGCGCGGATTGCGGGGCTCGCCGTGACGCCGAGCTCGTCGGAGAACATCGCCTCGCTGGCCTCGGCCTGTCGGACGGCCGCGTCCGCGTCGCCCGAGGAGGCGAGTGCCTTGACCAGGAGGACGTGTGCGCCCTCTTCGAACGGAGCTTGCCGGAGCATCGCACCGGCGAGGGCCACGGCTCGGTCAAACTGGCGGCCCGAGAGTGCGCGAAGCGTCGCCTGGCGCAGCGCCGACAGCACCTCACCGTCGACTCGCTGACGCTCGATCAGGAGCCACGACTCGAAGCCCGGCGATCCTTTGACATCGATGCCCTCCAGGAAGCGTCCTTCGGGGATGTTGTCAGTCATCGCACCCGCTGTGACGTCGAGTACGTCGACCGTCGCCTCGTCGCCCAGTGCGAACGAGACCGGGTTGCCCCCGAACGTCTCCATCAGGCCCGTTCGACGACGCAGCTCTGCCAGCGCCCATCGAAGCGCTCCCATGGGATCGTCGGCCTCGCTGAACAGCTCGTCGACGAGAACCTGCCGGGACACCCCGTCCGGCGACCGGGCCAACCTGCCCAGGACGGCCCACGTCTTGCGCCCGCGGGGACCCGGGATCGGTTGGCCGTCGCGTTCGAGGGTCGGTTGCCCGATCAGTCGGATGCGCAACACAACGACAGCGTAACGACGGTCATGCCGCGAGCTCGTGCCTTGCTGCGTGAACCAGCTGCTTCAACAGGCGTTCCTGCGCATGCGTCGGAAGGTCACGCAGCACCACCCCGTGCACGATGCCAAACGCCCGGAGCCGGGCGATCTCCGATCCGTTCCAGTCGACCAGCGCCGCCGCCGCGCCGGGGCACAGGGCCCGGGTGGCTGCCTCCATCGCCCGCAGTGTCCGCGACCTGGTGCGCGTCCCACCGGCAACAATGCGATCTGCGGTGCGATCGAGCATGTCCATCAGTTCCGTGATCGTGCTCTCGTCTGTATCCATGACCCAAGCCTGCGATCGTGCCATGTGACGAGGCATGTGACCGTGGGGCTAGTTTCCGGTGAGATTTCGGCTACGCGCTCGCTGCCTTCAGCTGAAGCGCGATGTCGATGAGCTGGTCCTCCTGGCCACCGATCAGCTTGCGCGCGCCGGCCTCCAGGAGAATCTGCGCTGCGGAGACGTCGTAGCGCGCGGCGGCGTTGTCCGCGTGGCGGAGGAAAGAGGAGTAGACGCCCGCGTAGCCGATCATCAGCGCGTTCCGGCTGAGGGTGCACTCCTCCGGCATCGCCGGGAGCACGACGTCCTCGGCCGCGTCGACGATCGCCATGAAGTCCACGCCGGTGTTCCAGCCGAGCTTGTCGGCGACGCCGATGAAGGCCTCGAGGGGCGTGTTGCCGGCACCGGCGCCGAACCTGCGCACCGAGCCGTCGATCTGGGTGGCTCCGGCCCGGGCGGCGATCACGGTGTTGGCGACACCGAGGCCGAGGTTCTCGTGACCGTGGAAGCCCACCGTCGCCTCGCCGCCGATCTCGGCGACCATCGCGGACACCCGGTCGGAAACCGCTTCCATGATCAGCGCACCGGCGGAGTCGACGACGTAGACGCACTGGCAGCCGGCGTCGACCATGATCCGCGCCTCTTTGGCCAGCCGCTCGGGCGGCTGGGTGTGGCTCATCATCAGGAAGCCGACGGTCTCCAGGCCGAGCTCGCGGGCGAGGCCGAAGTGCTGCTGGGAGGTGTCGGCCTCGGTGCAGTGCGTGGCGATCCGGCAGATTTGAGCACCGTTGCCCTGAGCAGCACGGATGTCGTCCTTGGTGCCGACACCGGGGAGCATCAGGAAGGCGATCTTGGCGCGGGTCGCGGTGTCGGCGGCCAGCTTGATCAGGTCCTGCTCCGGCGTCGCGGAGAAGCCGTAGTTGAACGACGATCCGCCGAGGCCGTCGCCGTGGGCCACCTCGATCACCGGGATTCCGGCGGCGTCGAGGGCGCCGACGATGCCGCGCACCTCGTCCGGCACGAACTGGTGCCGCTTGTGGTGCGAGCCGTCGCGCAGGCAGGTGTCGGTGACCCGGAGGTCGAGGTCGGTCGCCGAGTCGGTCTGCGACCAGGTGCGGGAAAGGGTGTTGATGTCGCTCATTTGAGCATCTCCTTCGCGATCGACTCGCCGACTTGTGCGGCTGCCGCGGTCATGATGTCGAGGTTCCCGGCGAACGGCGGCAGGTAGTCGCCCGCACCTTCGATCTCCACGAAGATGCTGACCTTCGTCTTTCCCTGGGTCGCCGGGGAGGCGTCGTCGAACTGGGCGTCCTGGAGCAGCCGGTAGCCCGGCACGTACTCCTGGACCTGCTGCTGCATCCGCACCACCGACTCGGAGATGGCGTCGCGGTCGGCGTCCGGATCCACGGCGCAGAAGATGGTGTCGCGCATGATCATCGGCGGTTCGGCCGGATTGAGGATGATGATCGCCTTGCCGCGCTCGGCGCCGCCGATGGTCTCGACGCCCGCGGCGGTCGTGCGCGTGAACTCGTCGATGTTGGCCCGGGTGCCGGGCCCGGCCGACGCGCTCGAGACGGAGGCGACGATCTCGGCGTACGGCACCGCGGTCACGCGCGAGACCGCGTGCACCATCGGGATGGTGGCCTGCCCGCCGCAGGTGATCATGTTGACGTTCTCGGCGGCCAGGTGCTCCTCGCCGTTGACCGGCGGGATGACCGCAGGTCCCACGGCAGCGGGGGTCAGGTCGATCGCACGGATGCCGGCTTCGGCGTACCGGGGCGCGTACTCGCGGTGGACGTAGGCCGAGGTGGCCTCGAAGATCAGGTCCGGCAGCTCGTCCTGCTTGAGCAGCCAGTCGACTCCCTCGTGGGAGGCCTCGACGCCGCGCTGACGGGCCAGCTCGAGGCCGTCCGAGGACGGGTCGACGCCGATCATCCAGCGCGGCTCGATCACGTCGCTGCGCAGCAGCTTGTACAGCAGGTCGGTGCCGATGTTTCCGGGTCCGACGATGGCCGCGGTGGCCTTGCGGGTCATGACGATTCCCCTATTCGGTGAAGGACAGCTGCACGCTGCCCAGGTCGGTGAACACAGCTTCGAAGTCGTCGCCTGCGTGAGCGTCGATGGCCCGGTGGACGCTGCCCGGCAGGATCACGTGACCCGCCTCGAGCGTCACGCCGAAGGACGCGACCTTGCGCGCGAGCCAGGCGACCGCGGTGACCGGGTTGCCGAGGACGGCATCCGACCGTCCGGCCGCCACTTCCTCGCCGTTGCACAGCAGGCGGGCCTCGATCTTGGTGAGGTCGACGCTCGCGGGATCGACCTGCGTCGTGCCGAGGACGAAACCTGCGCTGGACGCGTTGTCCGCGATGGTGTCGGCGATCTTGATGTTCCAGTTGTCGATGCGGGAGTCGATCAGCTCGATGGATGCGGTGACGTACTCGGTGCCGGCGATCACGTCGTCCTCGGTGCATTCCTCGCCGGGAAGCGTCTGGCCGAGGACGAAGCCGACCTCGACCTCCACGCGCGGCATGCAGTAGCGGCCGACGCTGACCGGGACGTCCGAGAAGACCTCCATGTCGGAGAGCAGGTGACCGTAGTCCGGCTCGTCGACGCCCATCATCTCCTGCATCGCCTTCGAGGAGAGGCCGACCTTGTGCCCGCGCACGGAGGCCCCCGCCCCCAGTCGGTCGTCGATGTTCAGCAGCTGGATCGTGTAGGAGTCGACGACGTCGAGGTCGGGCCAGGTGTCGCGGAGCGGCGGGACCGGTGCACGGTCGCGCTCGGCGGTGGCCAGGGTCTGGGCGACGGTCCGTCGCTCCTCGTCCGAGAGCATGGCAGCATACTAGAACCTGTTACAGTTTTGCGGAAGCCAGCCCCACCCCGGAGGTCCCATGGAAGAGACGTGTGACGTCGTCGTCGTGGGCGCCGGTGGCGCCGGAATGGCCGCAGCACTCACCGCCGCGCATCACGGTCTGGACACCGTCCTGATCGAGAAGAGCGCCTACTTCGGCGGGTCGACGGCCCGGTCCGGCGGCGGCGTGTGGATCCCCGGCAACCGCGCTCTTCGCGACGCCGGACAGGTCGACGCGGACGACGCCGAGGAGTCGCGGCGCTACCTCGACGCCATCGTCGGTGACGTGGTGCCCAAGGAGCGACGCGACACGTTCCTCGAGCGCGGCCCCGAGGTCATGGACTTCCTGCTCGAGAAGACGCCGGTGCAGTTCGCCTGGGTCCCCGAGTACTCCGACTACCTGCCCGAGCAACCGGGCGGCCGGCCGCTCGGACGCACCGTGGAGCCTGTGCCGATGGACGGCCGGATCATCGGCGCCGAGCTGGAGCGCCTGCACCCGGCGTACACCAAGGCACCGGCGAACCTGATCGTCACGCAGGCCGACTTCCGCAAGATCAGCCTGGGCCCGCTACGCACCCTCAAAGGCACGACGACGATGCTGCGGGTGCTGTTCAACCGGATGATCAGTCAGTTCCGCGGCCGGCGGATGTACGCGATGGGCAACGCGCTCTCGATCAGCCTGCGCAAGGCTCTGATGGATGCCGGCGTCCCGATCCACTACGAGACCCCTCTGACCGGACTGGTCGTCGAGAACGGCCGGGTGGTGGGAGTTCGCGCCGAGCGCGATGGCGCCGAGATCGTCATCCGCGCCCGCCGGGGCGTCATCCTCGGGTCCGGTGGCTTCGAGAAGAACGACTCCCTGCGGGAGAAGTACCTTCCCTCTCCCACCGACGCCGCGTGGAGCACCGCCGCCGCCAGCAACACCGGCGCCGGCATCGAAGCCGGAGTGGCGATCGGCGCCGCCACCGACCTGATGGACGACGCCTGGTGGGGGCCCACGATCCCGCTCCCGTCCGGCCCGTGGTTCTGCCTCGCGGAGCGCAACCTCCCGGGTTCCATCATCGTGAACTCCGCCGGCAAGCGGTTCATGAACGAGGCGCTGCCCTACGTCGAGGCGACCCACGCGATCTACGCGGGCGAGGCCACCGGCGTTCCGCATGTGCCCGCCTGGATGGTCATCGACCAGCGCTACCGCAACCGGTACCTCTTCGCGGGACTCTCGCCGCGGCAGCCGTTCCCCGGCCGCTGGTACAAGAGCGGCACCGTGCGTCGGGCCGACACGCTCGGCGGCCTCGCCGCCAAGATCGGGGTGCCGGCCGACGCCCTGCTGGAGACCGTGATCCGGTTCAACCAGTTCGCCGTGTCCGGCATCGACGAGGACTTCCACCGCGGCGAGAGCGCCTACGACCGCTACTACGCCGACCCGAAGGTGAAGCCGAACCCGTCGCTGCGCAGCATCGACAAGGGCCCGTTCTACGCCGTGAAGATCGTTCCCGGAGATCTCGGCACCAAGGGCGGGATCGTCACCGACGAGCGTGCCCGGGCGCTGCGCCCGGACGGGTCCGTGATCGAGGGACTGTACGCGGCGGGCAACTGTTCGTCCGCCGTCATGGGCCACACCTACGCCGGTCCGGGCGCCACCATCGGACCCGCCATGACGTTCGGCTACCTCGCCGCGGAGGACATCGCGAAGGGCTCCGAGAACAGCCCAGAAAACAGCACAGCCTGATGCCGATCGATCCCAGCGTCGCCATCGGGGCCGAAGTCGGAACCCAGGAGTTCGCCTGGACGAGCAGCGACGTGCTGCTCTACCACCTCGCCGTCGGCGCCGGTTCACGTCCGGGCGACAACCTCTCCCCGGCCGCGCTCGGTGGACGCTCGACAACTGGGCCGACGACGGCGCTCTGCAGGTGCTCCCGAGCTTCGCGGTGGTGGCGCCGACGTTCCATGCCACCAACCCGCCAAGCCTCGACCTGCCCGGGTGCGACATCAACCTGGCCCAGGTCGTGCACGGCGCCCAGGAGGTCCGGGTCAACGGCTCGCTGCCGTCGTCCGGCTCGGCCCGGTTGACGACCCGCATCACCGACGTCTGGGACAAGGGCAAGGCCGCCGTGATCTGGCAGGAGGGCGTGGCCACCGGCCCGGACGACACCGAGCTGTGGCGCGTCCGGTCCTCGATCTTCGTCAAGGGTGAGGGCGGCTGGGGCGGCGACCGGGGCGAGAGCACCGCGGTCGCCGTGCCGGATCGTGCGCCGGATGCCTCCACCACGTACACCGTCACGCCGCAGCAGGCGATGCTCTATCGACTCTGCGGCGACCGCAACCCGCTGCACGCCGACCCCGAGTTCGCGAAATCGGCCGGATTCGACGCGCCGATCCTGCACGGGCTGTGCACCTACGGGATCGTGCTGCGCGAAGTCATCGACCTCCTGCTCGGCGCGGACGCCACCGCCGTCGGAGGCTTCGGTGCCAGATTCGCCGGGGTCGTCATCCCGGGCGAGACCCTCGCGATCAGCGCGTGGGACGAGCCCGACGGCATCGTGGCGACCGTGACCGTGGGCGATGAGGCCCGGCCGGCGTTGGCTGACTGTGTCGTGACGAAGGCCTGATCCCGACCTAGGCTCGGGGACGTGGAGAACTCACCAGTCCCCGACCCCGATGGTTCGCCGAATGCCCGGACTGTCGAGTCGTACGAACAGATCGCCGACGACTACGCCCGCGAGACAGCCGGAGCCGGTGTCCTGTCCGCCGGGCTCACCCGTCTCGCCGAGACCGTTCCGGGCGGCCATGCCCTGGAGATCGGCTCCGGCCCCGGGTGGGATGCCGATGCTCTCGAGGAGGCGGGGATGACGGTGCGCCGTACCGACATCACCCAGGCCTTCATCGAGGGCCAGCGCGACCGTGGCATGCAGGTGGACCGGCTGGACGCGATCAACGACGACCTCGGCGGTCCCTACGATGCCGTCGTCGCGCTCCATGTTCTCCAACACGTGGAGCCGGACGATCTACCGGCCGTGCTGGGGAAGGTGGCCGGCGCCGTGCGTCCGGGCGGCCGGTTCCTCGTCTCCATCCCCCGCGGCGAAGGCGCCGGCTGGGAGGTCGGCGAGTCCGGCAGTCCCTACTACCGGGCGCTCTGGACCGAGGCGGAGTTCACCGCCGCCTTGGCGCAGGCTGGATTCCAGTCGGAGTGGACGGAACGGTCAGTCGACGACGAGGAGAGCGGCTGGCTCTGCGTGCTCGCTCAGGTGCGCTAGCCGAGTTCTTCGACGAGCCCGATGATGACGCCGCCGGGGCCGCGGACGTAGCCGTACCGGTAGATGTCTTCGTACTCGACCACCTCGCCCACCAGCTCGGCGCCGTGGGGACGCAGGCGGTCGAAGTCCTCATCGACCGAGTCGACGAAGAACGTGAGACGCGGGATGCCGGGGGTGTTGACCGGCTTCTTCGTCGTTCCTCTGGTGGCCTCGGGCATGCGGAACGTCGACACCTCGACCCGGCTGTGGCCGTCCGGCGTCTTCAGCATGGCGATGTCCGCCCGTACCCCGTCCACCCCGATGAGCCGGTCCGGGAACTCACCCTCGACTGTTGCCTCGCCCTCCAGCTCCAGGCCCAGCTCGACGAAGAACGCGATGGCAGCCTGGAGATCCTCGACCACGATGCCGGCGTGATCCATTCGCTTGACGCTCATGCGTCAAGTCTCACCCACCGAGGATGAGTCCGGAGGTGGGCACGCCGGTTCCCGCCGTGACCAGGACGTGCCGAGCGTCCGCCACCTGGTTCACCGAGGTCCCCGGAGCTGACGCACCGCCTCGGCAATGCCGTTCATGCCGTGGATGTAGGCCTCGCCCAGCTGTCCGCCGTGGGTGTTGACCGGCAGCCTGCCGTCGATCTCGATCGCCCCGCCGGCGATGAAGTCCTTTGCCTCGCCGCGGCCACAGAAGCCGAGCTCCTCCAGCTGCATGAGGACGTAAGGCGTGAAGTGGTCGTAGAGAACGGCGGTGTCGATGTCGGCCGGCGTCAGGCCGGACTGCCGCCACAGGTCGCGACCGACGACCCCGATCTCGGGGATCCCGATGTCGTCGCGGTAGTACGAGGTCATCACGAACTGGTCGGCGCCGCTGCCTTGGGCCGCGGCCACGATCGGCACGGCGCCGGACCGGAGGTCACGCGCCCGCTCGGTGGAGGTGACGACGATCGCGACAGCCCCGTCGCTCTCCTGGCAGCAGTCCAGCAGGCGCAGCGGGTCGGCGATCATCCGCGAGCTCTGGTGGTCCTCGAGCGTGATCGGACGCTCGTAGAAGAAGGCCGCCGGATTCGTGGCCGCGTGCCTGCGGTCTGCCACCGCGACCCGGCCGAAGTCCGCGGACGTGGCGCCGTACTCGTGCATGTAGCGGCGGGCCTGCATGGCCACCGTGGCCGCCGGGGTGGAAAGTCCGTGCGGGTAGGACCAGGCGTTGTCGAGACCGTTGGTGTTCGCCTGGGTGGCCGCCGCGTTCGACACCTGGCCGAAGCGCTGGCCGGACCGCTCGTTGAAGCCGCGGTAGGCCACGACGACGTCGGCCATGCCGGTCGCCACGGCCATCGCCGCCTGCTGCACCGTCGCGCACGCCGCGCCGCCGCCGTAGTTGATCCGGCTGAAGAAGCGCAGCTCGCCCATGCCGAGCTCGCGGGCCAAGGCGATCTCGGAGGTGGTGTCCATGGTGAAGGTGGCCAGGCCGTCGACGTCCGAGGCCTCCAGCCCGGCGTCCGCGAGCGCGGCGAGGGTCGCCTCCGCCGACAGCTGCAGCTCGGAGCGTCCGGACTCCTTGGAGAACTCGGTCGCGCCGATCCCGGCGATCGAGGCCGCGCCGCTGAAATCCGTCATGGCAGCCTCACCGCGAGGCGGGCGTTCACGTGGGTGCCGAGCGAGACAGCGCCGATGACGTCGATCGTGGTCACCCCGTCGGTCTCGGACACGATGGTGCCGGTGAAGCGGAGGGTGTCGTAGGGGTGCGCCGGCGCGCCGAGCCGCAGGGAGCACGACAGCACCTGCGTCTGCGGCCCCGCCCAGTCGGTGACGTAGCGCTGCACCAGACCGGTGGTGGTCAGGATGTTGATGAAGATGTCCTTGCTGCCGTGCGTCTTGGCGAGGTCACGGTCGTGGTGGACGTCCTGGAAGTCGCGGGTGGCCAGCGCCGTCGACACCACGAGGGTCGGGGTGATCGGGAGCTCCCAGACCGGGATGTCCGACAATGGGGGCACCTCCCGCAAAGTAGCGCGTAGCGGCGGGGGCGGCTCGGGGTCGGGCTCAGGGGCTGCTTCACCGGCCAGTCGCCATTGAGCGAGCGTGACGTCGTCGTCGATCCGGTCGAACCAGACCTCGACGGGGTCGCCGATCGCCACGGTGCTCTCTTCTGGGCCACTGACCTCGCCGACCATCCGGACGCCCTCCTCGAGCTCGACCAGGGCCAGGGTGAGGGGCAGCTGCTTTCCCGGCACGACGGGCGCGTGGTGGACGAGGAACGAGTACACCGTGCCTCGACCGGCCGCCACGACGTACCCGCGGTCCATCGCATGGCAGGACGGGCACACCGGGCCGGGCGGGTGCCGCAGTTCGCCGCACGCGTTGCACTTCTGGATCCGCAGCTCCCCCTTCGCGGTGCCCTCCCAGAAGAATGCCGAGTCGCGGTTGACCATCGGCCGCGACAAGGCGGTCCGGTCGACGGTGGGGCGTCCGGTGCCGGGCTTGAACTTGAGGACCCGGAACTGCATGGTCGCGACCTCTTCCGGCGCGTCCTCCGGGCCGACCGTCCACGTGCTCCGCGTCGTCACGAAGTAGCCCTCGCCCACGGCGGTCGCTTTCGGGCCGACGACCTCCGCGAGCCGCGTGCTGATCCGGGGCCGTTCCCCCGGTCGCAGGGTCCGGGCATAGGTCTGGTCGCAGTTGGTGCCAAGCACGGACGTGAAGCCCGCGGCGTCGAGGACGTTCATCGTGTCGGGGAGCGGGTCGCCGGGCATGCGCTCGGGGTTGAGCCCGTACATCGTCCACGCCTGGGCCATGGCCGGGGGCGCCTCGGTGTCGGGGCCGGGTGCCCACCGGGGGTTGGTGTCGCCGATCGCCTCGGCCCAGTGCCGGATCATCGGGATGTTAACCTCGTCCGGTGCCTCCCGGGCCGGGCTGTCGCCGCGCGACTTGATCTCCTCGACCCGCTTCTGGATGTCGTCGTGCTCGCTCATCGTGGCACCCGAGGAAGGTCGAGTCCGAACATGGCGATCAGCTCGCGCTGCACCTCGTTGACGCCACCGCCGAAGCTGAGCACCAGGTTGCGCTTGCTGGTCGCGTCGAGGTACTCGGTCAAGCGGCCGGTGGCGGGATCGGCAGGGTCGCCGTACGTGGTGACCAGGTCCATCAGCGCCAGCCCCAGCTTCTGCACCTCGTCGCTGGCGAGCACCTTGGACGTGGATGCATCCGCCACCGCCGCTCGCTGGTTCGACGACCCACGGGCGACCGCCCAGTTGAGCAGCTCGTTCACCCGGAACGACGCCGTGGCGCGCGCCAAGGTGTCGCGGACCCACGGGACCTCCAGCACCGGTGTGCCGTCCGGGGCGACGCGGCCCTCGGCCCACGCGAGCACCCGGTCGCGGAGTCCCTCGATACGGCCGGCGGGCCCGAGCATGACGCGCTCGTGGTTGAGCTGGGTCGTGATCAGCTGCCAGCCGCGGTTCTCCTCCCCGACGAGCATGTCGACGGGCACCCGCACGTCGTTGTAGTACGTCGCGTTCGTGTGGTGGGAGCCGTCACTGGTGACGATCGGCGTCGAGGAGTAGCCGGGGTCCTTGGTGTCGACGATGAGGATCGAGATGCCTTGGTGCGGAGGCGCGTCGGGGTCCGTGCGCACGGCCAGCCAGACGTAGTCGGCCACGTGACCGCCGGTCGTCCACATCTTCTGACCGTTCACCACGTAGTGGTCGCCGTCCCGGACGGCGCTGGTCCGCATCGAGGCCAGGTCGGTGCCGGCATCGGGCTCGCTGTAGCCGATCGCGAAGTGCACATCGCCCGTCACGATGTCGGCGAGGAACAGCTTCTTCTGCTTCTCGGTGCCATAGGCCTGCAGGGTCGGCCCGACGGTCTGGAGGGTCACCGACGGCAGGTGCACGTCCGCCCGCGATGCCTCGTTGACGAACGCCTGCTGCTCGATGACGCCCCGCCCCTGGCCGCCGTACTCCTGCGGCCAGCCGACGCCCATCCAGCCGTCCGCGCCCATCTGCTTGATGATCCGGTGGTACGCCGGCCCGTGCCGGTCGGTGCGCATCTCGTCGCGATCGGCGTCGCTCTCCAGTCCGGTGAGGTAGTCGCGGGCCTCCTGCTTGAAGGCACGCTCCTCAGCCGTCAGCTCGGCGTTCTTGCCCGCGGTCTCCGCGACCGGGACGCCGGCCAGGGCGGCCGGCCCACCCAGGTGACGGGCGATGTCACGCACGCACGCGAAGTAGCGCGCCAGCGGGTAGGTCTCGTCGACGCCCATGCCGCCGTGCAGGTGGTGGCAGATCTGAAGCACGCTCGGGGCCCGGTCGGCGAACCAGTACGCGGCGACCCCCAGGTCGTCGGCGGCCGGATCGCCGGCGTCGAGGCGGCGGGCCACCTCTCCGGCTGTGAGCGTGAACGTGCGGGATGCGATGTACACATCGGCGATCTGCTGGGCGACCGCCTGGAACTCGGCCAGGGCTCGTCCGAACTGGCGCCGGTCCCGGATGTACCCCGCAGTGAGGTCGCGGGCTCCTTCGACCACCCCTGCGCCGAGGGCGGCCAGGCCCGCGACGGCGTGGCTGCGCACCACGTCGGCGTCGAGCACGCCCAGCACCGGTGCGGATGTGAACGTGTAGGTCGCCTCGCTCGCCCCGCGCGAGGTGCCGGTCTCGACCGACGTCACTCCTGCGCCGGCGGGATCGACGAGCGCGACCGTCGGCGTGCCGTCGGCAGCCGTGGCAGAGACGAGCAGCACGGTCTTCCCGTCGAGCACTGGCACGCCGATCTTGGTGCCGCTGACGCCCTGCTCGTCGCAGGTTGTCGCGGGGTTCGTGGGGATTGCCGCACCGAGCTCTCCGAGGGCCGGTGCGAGCAGCAGCTCGCCGGCCAGCACCTTCGGGATCAGGTCGGCCTGCAGGGCCTCGGACCCCGACCGGACCAAAGGCAACAGTCCGCAGGCCAGCGTCTCCCACACCGGGAGCTCCGCCGTGCGACGGCCCACCTCGTGCAGCAGCACGGAGATCTCAGCCAGGCCGAGGCCCTCGCCACCGTGCTGCTCCGGGGCGGCCAAGGACAACAGCCCGGCCTCCTGCAGGGCGCGCCACGATCCATCGCCGCGGTCGAGCGCGTCGCCGATGACGGATCGCACCTCGTCGAGCACCGAATCCACGCAGATCCTCCTCGGGAGTGGCATGCTGGTCCACAAGAAACTATAACGTGTTCTAGTCTCGGGGACGCCGACCCAAAGGAGAACCCCCGTGCCGGATCCGGTCCAGTTGTCTCTCCAGGCCCTCCGACGCCTCCTGCCCGACCTCCCTCCGGTGGATCTGCCCGAGGGTCGGTGGCTGAAGCTGCCCCGACGAGGCCGGACGTGGCTCACCGACGTGCCGGGCCCGACACCGGACGCACCCACGATCGTGCTCCTGCACGCGGTCGGCTGCACCGGGCAACTGACCTGGTTCCCCACCATCCCGCACCTGGCCGAGCGCTACCGGGTCATCACGTTCGACCAGCGGTGGCACGGACGCGGCATCACCTCCGAACGGTTCCTGGTCTCGGACTGCGCCGACGACGTGGCGGCCATCGTCGACGAGCTGGGCCTCGACCGGCCCATCATCGCCGGCTACTCGATGGGATCGGTGGTGGCGCAGCGGGTGTGGCGCCAGCATCCCGACACCGTGGGCGGGCTCATCCTCGCCGCCACCACCGATCACTTCCGCACCAACGGTCGCGAGCGCGTCTTCCACGCGGGCATGGAGCTGAGCATGGGCCTGACCGCGACGCTGTCGCGATCAGCCGTGCTCAGCCGGGCGAGCGTGGCTGCCGTCGAGGCACTCGACGCGGACACGTCCGACACCGCTCGCTGGGGGCTGAACCAGTTCCGCTCGAGCAGCCCGTGGGCGATCGGCCAGGCCGTGGCCTCCCTCGGCCGCCACCACTCCACACCGTGGCTCGCGGCCATCGACGTGCCGACCGCCGTCGTCGTCACGTCCCGCGACCACGTGCTTCCACCCGACCGCCAGCGAGAGCTCGCCGCGCGGATCCCGGGCGCCACCGTGCACGAGGCCGCGTGCGGCCACGCCGGCTGCGTCCTGGAGCACCAGGCCTTCGTGCCGGCCTTTCTCGAGGCGGTCCACGCCACGACGGCGCGGATGAAGGACCGGCAGCCGGCCTGAACGCGGTCGAGCAGCGCCGAGCTACGAGAGAACGGCGGCCTTCATCGCCTTGAGCTCGATCGGGAACTGGTCGGCCAGGTCCCACACGCGCGGCATCAGCTCGCGGCACGCGATGGCGCCGATGTGCATCTCGCCGTTGTTGCTCATCACGGTGAGGTTCAGCCCGGCCCCATGGAAGACCGGGCCGAGCGGGTAGAGCGCGTCGATCCGGGCGCCCATGAAGTACAGGGGTACCGGCGGACCGGGGACGTTCGAGATGACCAGGTTGTGGATGACCGGCGCCCGCTCGGCGAGCCGGAGGTCGGACACCATGCGGACCGCCAGGCCGAAGGTCCGCGGAGCCGCGAACTCCGCCCACTCCTGCAGCGTGTCCGCCGGGACGGCCTTGTGGTGGTCCTTGGCGTTCGCGTTCGCCACGGACATCGCGGTGATCCGCTCGCGCGGGTCCTCGACGTCGGTGCCGAGCTTGCAGAAGATCGACGACACCTGGTTGCGTCCGGCCCGCTTGGACTCGCTGCGCACCGAGACGGGAACGCTCGCCAGCAGCGAGGTCTCCGGCAGCTCGCCGCGATCCATGAGGTAGCGACGAAGGGCGCCGCCACTGAGCGCCAGCACCACGTCGTTGACGGTGGCTCCGGGAACGGCGTTCTTGATCTCCTTGATGTCGTCCAGCGAGATGTCGGTGAACGCGATGGAGCGGTGGCCGGTGATGGTCCCGTTGAACGACGTGCGCGGGGCGGTCAGCGGTGCGGCCATCGCCGTGCCGCTGCGCGCCCGGCTGACCGTTTCCGTGAGGGTGCGCACCGTCGGCGCCACCAGCCTGGCCATCTGCCACGGCTTGGTGACGGTCGACACCAGGCCGCGGCCGACCAGCTCGAGGTCGGACGGCACGCGGTGATGTGCGGGCGCACTCGGGTCGGCACTGTCCAGCGGCGGTGCATCCGGCTCCAGGCTGCAGAGGTACGAGATCATGTTCGACCCCGAGACCCCGTCGACCGACGCGTGGTGCATCTTCGAGAACACCACGACCTGGCCGCTGGCCAGCCCCTCGATCACGTACATCTCCCAGAGCGGACGGGACCGGTCGAGGGGAATGCCGGCCAGGTGCCCGGCGACCTCGGACAGCTCACGCTCGCCGCCGGGCGCCGGTACCGCGAGCCGGTGGACGTGACGGTCGATGTCGAACTCGTCGTCGACCACCCAGACCGGGAAGTCGATCCGCCCCGGCACGAACTTGAGCTTGCGGTTGAACATCGCGACGCCCGAGACGCGGTTGGACAGCTCCTTCTTGAAGTTCTCGAAGTCGTAGCCGCCGGGGATGGTCGCGGGATCGACGACGATCAGCCCGCAGACATGCATCAGCTGCGCGCCGCTCTCCAGGTACAGGAAGCTGGCATCGAGGCCGCTGAGTCGATCCATGGGCCGTATCCTAGCCTTGCTAGAACAGGTTCTATCGAGCTTCCGACCGAGCGAAGAGGGGCGTCCATGTCATCGGGGTACGCCCGTCGCCAGGTCGTCCTTGCCGCGCTGGCTGCGAACGCGGTGCGTCCGCCGCCGGGTGGCTGGGCCGGTATCCCCGGTTTCGCCTTCGGCTGGCCGGTCAGCGAGCTGGCTCCGCAGCTGCTGGGTGCGGCCGCTCTCGACACCGCGGCCGAGCTGACGGTCCGGCGACGCACCTCCAAGCCGTCGACCACCGGACTGGTTGCTGCCGCCGCGGCGGCCGGGCTCCTGGGCTGGTCGATCGCCGGCGCGCGGCGGGTCGGCACCGAGCTCGACGAGGCGCTCCGGGAAAGCATCGGCGAGGACTACCTGACCACCATCGACCTCCCCGGACCGGACCTGCGCCTGCCACGCGGATCGGTCGCACGACCGTTCAGCTTCCGGCAGCACGACGTCGAGGTGCTCCGCAACGTCTCCTACACCGAGGGCGGCCGCCGGGCCCGGATGGACATCTACCGACCGCGCGACACCGACCTCAGCAAGGCCCCGGTGCTGCTCCAGATCCACGGCGGCGCCTGGACCATCGGCACCAAGGAGCAGCAGGGGCTCATCCTGATGAACCGGATGGCGCAGCAAGGCTGGATCTGCATCGCCTCCAACTACCGGCTCGCCCCCAAGCACCCGTTCCCCACCCAGATCGTCGACGTGAAGCGCGCGATCGCGTGGATCCACGAGAACATCGAGCAGTACGGCGGCGACCCGTCCTACCTCGCCATCACCGGCGGATCGGCCGGCGGTCACCTGTCCGCGCTGGCAGCGGTCACGCCGGGCCTGAAGGCCTATCAGCCGGGCTTCGAGGACTCGGACACCTCGATCTCCGCCTGTGTTCCGTTCTACGGGGTGTACGACATGGCCGGCCTCACCGAGACGCGGTGGGCCATCGACATGAGGGACCGGTTCCTCGGCCCGAGGATCTTCCGCAAGGACCCCCGCACCGACCTCGACGACTTCGTCCAGGCCTCGCCGTTGGCCCACGTCAGCGAGCACGCGCCCGACTTCTTCGTGATCCACGGTCGGAACGACACCCTCGTCTCGACCCACCAGACTCGAGCCTTCGTCGACGCCCTCCGCGAGAAGTCGGACGCGACGGTGACCTACGCCGAGATTCCCGGTGCGCAGCACGCGTTCGACGTCTTCTCCTCCATCCGCAGCCAGCACACCACCGCCGCAGTCCAGCGCTGGCTGCAGTGGCACCGGGCGACCCATCAGCAGTCCGCACGAGACTCCGTCGGTGAAAGTGCCTGACCAGCTCCAGCCGTAGGGTGGCTGGAATGCGGAGGCTCCTGTTCCTGGCGGCCGCGGTCGTCTTCGTCGACACGATGTTCTTCGCGGCGGTGGTGCCGCTGCTGCCCGGCCTGTCCGAGCAATTCGACCTCTCGAAGAGCGAGGCGGGGATCCTCTCCGGCTCGTACGCCGCGGGAACGCTGATCGCCGCGCTTCCCGGAGGCTTCCTGGCGGCGCGGGTGGGCCCGCGCAGGACCGTGCTCGTCGGGTTGTCGCTGATGAGCATCACCGGCATCGGCTTCGCACTCGGCGAGCACATCGTGGTGCTCGACGCGAGCCGATTCCTCCAGGGCGTCGGGGGCGCCTTCTCGTGGGCCGGAGCGCTCGCCTGGCTCGTGCGGGCGGCGCCGCGCGAGCGACGAGGCGAGATGATCGGCACCGCGATGGCCGCGGCGATCGCCGGCGTCCTGGCCGGACCCGCCCTCGGAGCCGCGGCGGACGCGGTGGGGCGCGGGCCGATGTTCTCGGCCGTCTCCCTCATCGGCGTGGGCTTGATCGCACTCACATTCGGCGTGGAGGCACCGGCCCGAGAACAGTCGAGCGTCGGCGGGCTCGGTCGCGCGGCCCGCTCGACCGCGGTGCGGTACGGGATGGTGCTGATCCTCGTCCCGGGCCTGCTGTTCGGTGCGATCGAGGTCCTGGTTCCGCTCGAGCTGGACGATCTCGGTGCCGGGTCGGGCGCGATCGCCGCCGTCTTCCTCCTGGCCGCCGGTCTCGAGGCCATCGTGGCACCGGTCGCGGGCCGGATCTCGGATCGTCGCGGACGCCTCGCGCCCAGCGCATTCGGGCTGGCCGCGAGCGTCGTCGCGGCGGTGGTGATATCGCTTCCCGACTCCGCCACGCTCCTCGGCGTCGTGGTCGTGGTGGCGGCTCCGTGGATCGGCATGCTGTGGTCGCCGGCGATGGCCATGCTCTCCGACGGCGCGGAGTCGAGCGGAGTCGACCAAGGTCTCGCGTTCGGGATCGTGAACCTCGGCTGGGGCCTGGGCCACACCGCCGGCGCGATCGCCATCCCGGCCCTCGCCGACGCCTCCTCAGACGACCTGGCCTACGGCCTCCTGGCCGTTCTCGCCGCCGGGACGCTGGTCATGCTCCTCGCCCGGCGCGAGAGGATCGAACAGGCCATCTCCACGGCAACGCCGGAATCAGCCGCGGGGTAGTCCGAGCACTCGTTCGGCCGCGACGTTGCGCAGGATCTGGGTGGTGCCGCCGGCGATCGAGAGGCACCGCGTGAGCAGCATCTCGTGCACGTCGTCCGCGATCTTGGGGTCATCAGCGGCGTACAGCGCTTCGGGCCCGAGCAGGTCGACCACGAGCTCCGATCCTTGCTGACGGCTGCGGACGCCCAGCAGCTTCGCGACGCTCGACTCCGCGCCGGGTCCCTGCCCGGCGATCGACCGGAGGGTCGACCGCAGGCCGAGCAGGTGGCACAAGGTCGCCAGCGCCACCTGGTGCCCGACCCGTGCGGCGTCGGTGCCATCCTCGAGCTCAGCCTCGCGCCCGGCCAGGAGCTCGACGGCACGTTCCGTGCTCAGGCCCAGCTTGGAGCCCGCCATCGCCACCCGCTCGTTCGCCAGGGTGGTGCGTGCCAGCTTCCAGCCGTCATTGACCTCACCCACGACGCACTCGTCGGGGACGAACACCTCGTCGAGGAAGACCTCGTTGAACAGCGCGTCCCCGGTCATCTCCCGGAGCGGACGCACGTCGATCCCGGCCGACGTCATGTCGATCAGGAAGTAGGTGATGCCGCGATGGGGTGCCGCGTCCCGATCGGTGCGCGCCAGGCAGATGCCCCACTCCGCATCGTGTGCCCGCGAGGTCCACACCTTCTGGCCGGTCAGCTTCCAGCCCCCTTCGGTGCGGTCGGCGCGGGTGCTGAGTGACGCCAGATCGGAGCCGGCCCCCGGCTCGCTGAAGAGCTGGCACCAGAAGATGTCACCGAGCAGCGTCGGCAGGACGAATCGTTCACGTTGCGCTTCTGTGCCGTGCTGGATGATCGTCGGCAATGCCCAGGCACCGATGGCGATGTCGGGTCGGACGAGCTCGGCACGGGCCAGCTCCTCGTCGACCACCAGCTGCTCCACCGCACCGGCGTCGAGTCCGGCGGGCCGCGGCAGGTGCGGTATCAGGTAGCCGGCCTGCGCGAGTGCGGCCCGTTGCTCGTCCACGGGCAGCTCGACGATGGCGTTCATCTCCCGGCGGGTCGTCTCGCGGAACTCCACATCAGCGCCGTCGAAGTCGATCTCGTGCTCCCGGCGCTGACCACCGGCGGCGCGTCGGGCCAGGCTGACCGCCGAACGCTCCGTACCCCCCGTCATCGCAGCCACGGTCGACCGCAGCGAGATGGCTCGGCGGAGGTAGAGGTGCGCATCGTGCTCGAAGGTGAACCCGATGCCGCCGAGCACCTGGATGCACTCCTGCGCGACCGACACGGCACCGTCGAGGGCTACGGTCGCGGCGACGTCGGCTGCGTAGTCGGCCTGGTCCGCCGGCAGATCCGGCAGTGAGGCGGCTCCGACGTCCCACGCGACTGCGGCCACCGACTCGGTGGTCTCCAGCATCTCGGCACACAGGTGCTTGACCGCCTGGAACGAGCCGATGGGCGCGCCGAACTGCTCGCGCACCTTGGCGTACTCGACCGCGGTGTCGAGGCACCACTGCGCGACGCCGGCCGCCTCCGCCGACGCCAGCGCGACGAGGACTCGGCGCACCTCCCCGGTGTCGACGTCCCCCAGGAGCGTCATCTGGTCGGCGGTCGCCTCCACGCGGACCCGACCGCCGCGTCTCGACAGGTCGATGCCGACCGCGGGCTCGGCCGTCCAGCCGTCGGCACCGATCAGCACCCAGGAGCCGTCGTCGGCCGGCGCGAGGAGCCAGCGGGCATCCACGACGTCGAGCACGACGCCGAGGTCGCCGCGAACGCCCGCGTCGTCGACGGTGACGGCTCCGGACAGAGCAACGGCCGCGCTGTCACCGCCGGCAATGCCGGTCAGCACATCGGCCTGCGGCGCCACTTGGCCGACCAGGGTCGTCCCCAGCACGGGCCCGGGAATCAACGCATGCGCGGCCGCTTCGACCGCCACCAGCTGGTCGAGCAGGTCACCGCCGCCGCCGGAGTGCTCCTCGTCGATCCCGATGCCGGTCAGACCCATTTCGACCACGGACTGCCAGGTCTTCGCGAACGCCGCGCCGGCATCCGTCTCGACCTCGCGCACCGCGGCCGGCCCGCCGAGGTCGGCGGCCCACGCGCGCAACGTCGAGCTCAGCTCGAGATGGTCACGAGACACCCCGACCGGCATCTGCCTCGCCTCCGAATCTAGAACGTGTTTCAATATCATAGCGACGACCGGAGTGGCGATCCCCAGCAGCGACCGGAACAGGAGACGATGCCGGAATGACCACCAGCGCGACAGAGACTCCCGGCTCCAGCGCCCAGCGCGAGCGACGACGCCGCATCCTCGATGCCACCATCGCCCTCGCCGAGGACGGCGGTTTCGACGCGGTGCAGATGCGCGCGGTCGCTGATGATGCGGACGTCGCGCTCGGAACGCTCTACCGCTACTTCCCCTCGAAGATCCATCTCCTCGTCACCGCACTCGGGCGCCAGTTCGAGCGCGCCGAGGCGCAGTCACACGGCCGTCCAGTGCCCGGCGACACCCCGCACGAACGCGTCATGCACATCCTCGGCGTCACCACGACGGCCATGCAGAAGCAGCCTCAACTGACCGAGGCACTCACGCGGGCCTTCATGTTCGCCGACGCATCGGTCGCCGACGAGATCCACCACGTCGGGATGAAGTTGACGGCGATGATCACGCACGCGATCGAGGGAACCGACGAGACCCGCGATCCCACCGAGGAGGACACCGCCATCGTCCGCGTCATCGGCGACGTGTGGTTGTCGGCCCTGATGGGCTGGGTCACCGGTCGCACGTCGGCCGAAGAGGTCACCCGGTCGATGGACGTCGCCGTCCGGTTGCTGCTGCGCTAGCTCAGGTGGTCACGAGCCCGCGGCCGGTGACCAGCGGCAGGTCGAGCGCCGTGATCAGGCCGGGTTCGGCGGCGACGACCGCCGGCACGGAGTTGACCAGCCGCATGGCCGTGGCCTTGAGCCCGGCCGTGTTGTGGTCGCCGTCGGTGCCGAGCAGCTGCATGTCGACCGTGTAGTTGGGCTCGCCCTTGATCTCGACCCGGTAGCAGCCCACCCCGGCAGGCTGCGGCCAGTCCGGGCCGATGTCGTCGTGGACGCGCGTGACGTGCTCGAGCACCACGACGGCCTTGTCCCCGACCTTGCCGCGCAGCTCGAAGCGCAGACCGGCGACGGTGCCCTCCTCCACGGTGCCGCTGTCGATGTCGAACGTCTCGGTGGCCGGCAGCCGCTCGTAGAACTCCTCCACCTCGTCGAGCTCGACCCCGAGCCCGGCCGCGATCTGCTCGATGACGCTGCCCCACGCCATGGTGAGGATGCCCGGCTCCAGGAGCATCGGGACGTGGTCCATCGGCTTGCCGAAGCCCATGACGTCGAAGACGATCATGCCCTGGTCGTAGGTGTTGTAGTTCAGGATCTCCGAGCAGCGCACCTCGTCGATGCGCTCACTGATGCTGGTCAGCGCCAGGGGCAGCACGTCGTTGGCGAAGCCCGGGTCGATGCCGTTGACGTAGAGCGAGACGCCGCCCGCGAGGGCGGCCTTGGTCACACCCTCGGCCATGCCTAGCGCGGGGCCGGAGGGGAACTGGAGGAACACCGGGCCGCTGGAGACCACGTTGATGCCGGCCTGCAGCAAGCGCTCCAGGTCGGCGATCGCCTCGAAGAGGCGGTCGTCGGCCATCGCGCAGTTGACCACGCAGTCAGGCTTCAGCGCGATGATCTCCTCGACGTCGTTCGTGGCGAGGATGCCGAAGTCGCGGTCGAGGCCGGCGAGACGACCCGCGTCCTGGCCGACCTTGTCCGGGTTCGACACCCACAGCCCGACGAGATCGAGATCGGGCCGGGCGTCGATGCCGATGAGGGCGTTCTTGCCGACGTTGCCTGTACCCCAGGCGGCGACGCGAATGGTCATGTGAGCTCTTCTCCCAAGTCAGGCAGTGCCATGTCGAGGTTGGGCTGGTCGATGCCGCCGTCGACCTCGACGACCTTGCCGGTGATGTAGCCCCCGGCAGGGCTGGCGAGGAACAGAACGGTGGCCGCGATCTCGTCGGGGTCACCGATACGCCGCAGCGGGGTGCCTTCTTCCATCGCCGCTGTGAGGCCTTCGTCGCCGGTGACGATCTCGAGAGCCGACGTGGCGATCGATCCGACGCCGATCGCGTTCACCCGGACACGAGGCGCGAGATCACGTGCGGCGAGACGGGTCCAGTGGGCGAGAGCCGCCTTGGCCGTGCCGTACGCGAGGTAGCCACGTCCGGTGACCCGGCCCATGACCGACGAGATGCTGACGACGGATGCACCGTCGCTCGCCAACAGATGCGGCAAGGCGGCACGAGTCAGGGCGTGCGCCGTCGAGACGTTGAAGTGGAAGGCATCCTCGAGGCTGGCGACGTTGGTCTTCACGAACTCCCGCGGCATCCAGCCACCGACGTTGTTCACCAGTACGTCGAGCCGGCCGAAGGAGTCGACGGCGGTCTGCGCGAGTGCAGCCACCTGGTCGAGGTCGCGTAGATCGGCGGGCACGACCATCGCCTTGCGTCCAAGGGCCTCCACCTGCGCGGCGACCTCGTTCAGCTGTTCCTCCGTGCGAGCGGCCAGGACAACGTCAGCGCCGGCCTCGGCGAGCGCGAGGGCACTGGCGGCCCCGATCCCGCGACCGGCTCCGGTGACGACCGCGACCCGGTCGTCCAGACGAAATCTCTCGAGCACCATGCCGGGACACTAACACCAGAACTGAAACACGTTCTAGTCTTGGAACGATCAGGAATCGAGAAGCGCCGGCTGCCACGGCGCACCTAGCGTGATGGCCATGGACACCACCCACCAGACCCACGAGCTTCCAGGACCTGTCATGACCTCCATCGATTCCGTCACCCTCGACGTGCCCGATCTCGCGGCCGCCGAGACCTTCTACTCCGCCGCATTCGGCCTGGACGACAGGCTGCGCCTGCGCGTCTCGGACGCACCGACGACCGGCTTTCGCGGCTACACGCTGTCGCTCGTCGTGGCTCAGCCGAGCACCGTCGACAGCCTCGTCGGCACTGCTCTCGAAGGCGGCGCCACCGAGCTGAAGCCGGCCGCGAAGAGCTTCTGGGGCTACGGCGGGGCCGTGCAGGCTCCGGACGGGGCGATCTGGACGGTCGCGACGTCGTCGAAGAAGGACACCGAGCCCTCCAACCGGCAGATCGACGAGTTCGTCCTGCTGCTCGGCGTCGCGGACGTGAAGGCGAGCAAGCAGTTCTACGTCGACCGCGGCCTGACGGTGGCGAAGAGCTTCGGCAGCAAGTACGTCGAGTTCGAGGCGTCCTCGCCGGTGAAGCTGTCCCTCTACGGACGCAGAGCCGCCGCGAAGAACGCCGGCGTCTCGCCGGACGGCACCGGCTCGCACCGGATCGCCATCGGCAGTGACGCCGGCTCCTTCACCGACCCGGACGGGTTCGAGTGGGAGACCGCGTCATCTGCAGGATGACCTCGCTCGGGCTACTGCTTCAGGGTGATGAAGACGCCTTCGGCCGTGACCGTGACTCCGTCGTCATCGGCGAGATGGCCGACGACGAAGATCTTGCGACCGTCCGTGCTCTTGATCTCGGCTTCGGCGCGCAGATGACCGAGCCGAGTGAGCCGCTGATAACGGCAGCTGATGGTTCCGGTCGCTGCTGCGGTGTCGGGGTTGTTGTAGCTGGCGACGGCCCCGAGGAGGTGGTCCAGCACCAGGGCGGCGTAGCCGCCATGGAGATGACCAGGCGGTCCTTCGTACGCAGCGCCCAGGTGGATGTCGACGTACGCCCGGCCGGTGCTTTCGTACTTGACGTCCAGCGGCGGAGCGAGCGGGTTGCGTGTCCCGATGGCGACATTTCCCCACGCCACGGTCTCGCCGTCCGGCGTGAGACCGATGCCGAGTGACCCGTCGTGTTGGAGGGTGCGCAGCTTGGCGGTGGCGGCCTGGATGTCGGCCTTGGCTGAAGCGACGACATCGTCGTCAGCCTCGGTCCTGAGCGTGGCGTCGATGAGCTCGCGCACCGATGCGGTGAGCGGCTCGTAGCGCCGGCGTTGCCGGGCGACTTCCTCGCTCGTGACTTCCGTGAAGGCCCACATGGGATCGGAGCCTACGAGCCGGACACCTTGGAGATGACCTTCTCGGCGAACTTCTCCAGGTGCTCGATCTTCGTGCTCAGCGGCTCGGGGTCGGGGCCCTTGATGTACGGATAGCGGAAGCCCACGATCACGTCGGTCACGCCGCGGTCCTCGAGACGCTTGCAGCCGTCGACGTCGTAGGCGTCCATCGAGATCACATGGATCTCGAACGGGTCGTTCTCCTTGCCTTCCTTCTTGCGCACCGCATCGAGCCGGTCCAGCAGCTCGTCGAGGTCCTCGTTGGGGCCACCCCCGTGCATCCAGCCGTCGCCGCGCCTCACTGCGCGACGCAGGGCCGCGTCGGAATGGCCGCCCACCAGGATCGGGATCGGCTCCGTCGGCGCGGGGGTCTGGGTGATCGGCTGGATGTCGTAGAACTCGCCGTGGAACTCGAACTCCCCGCCCGACGTCAGGCCGCGCAGGATGTCGATGCACTCGTCGAACCGCTTGCCGCGCCGCTCCCACGGAACGCCCATGACGGCGTAGTCCTCGGGCCAGGGCGACAGACCGACACCGAGCCCGAGCCGGTTGTTCGTGAGGTGGGCGACCGACGACGCCTGCTTGGCCACCAGCACCGGCGGGCGGATCGGCAGCTTCAGCACGAACGGAGTGAAGCGGAGCGTCGTGGTGACCGCACCCAGCCAGGCGCAGAGTGTCATCGTCTCGATGAACTCCTTGCCCTCGAGGAACTCTCGGTCCCCGTCGTCGGTGTAGGGGTAGCTCGCGTCGGAGTCGGCGGGAAAGATCACCGAGTCGGCCACCGTCATCGAGTGGTAGCCGGCGGCTTCCGCGGCTTGGGCGAGGGGCGCGTAGTACGTCGCGTCGGTCATCGCCTCGGCATAGGTGAATCGCATGAACCCAATACTAGAACGTGTTTCAGTTTTTCGGCGAGTGTCTGTCGCGACTCCCTACGATGAGCGGGTGCGCATCACCGTTCTGGCCGGAGGCTTCGGGGGATCCCGATTCATCGCCGGGGTCCGGGACGCCACGGGGCCCGACGACGAGATCACCGTCATCGCGAACACCGCGGACGACATCTGGCTCTTCGGCCTGCGGATCAGCCCCGACCTCGACACGATCATGTACACGCTCGGCGGCGGCATCGACACCGACCGCGGTTGGGGACGCACCGACGAGACCTGGCACGCCAAGGAGGAGCTGGCGGCGTACGGCGAGACGCAGGCCTGGTTCGGGCTCGGCGACCGCGACCTCGCCACTCACCTCGTCCGCACCGCCCGCCTGCGTGCGGGGCGCACGCTCACCGAAGTGACCGCTGAGCTGTGCCGACGCTGGGACACCGGAGTGACGTTGCTGCCGATGACCGACGCCGAGGTCGAGACGCACGTCGCCACGACCGTCGACGGCCGGGACGAGGTCGTCCACTTCCAGGAGTACTGGATCCGGTACCGGGCCGAGGTGCCGGTGCGTGGGATCGAGCTGCACGGCATCGACGAGTCACGTCCGACGCCCGAGGTGCTTGCGGCGATCGATCGATCGGACGTGGTGCTGGTGGCGCCCTCGAACCCGATCGTCTCGATCGGACCCATCGACGCGGTGCCGGGGATGAGCGAAGCGCTGAGGGCCACGTCCGCCCCCGTCGTGGGCGTCTCTCCGATCATCGGCGGAGCGGCCGTCCGCGGCATGGCCGACCAGCTCCTCGACGGTCTGGGCATCGAGGGCACCGCGGCCGGAGTGGCCCGTCACCTCGGTGCTCGCTCGGCCGGCGGCTTGCTCGACGGTTGGCTCGTGGACACCGAGGACGCGAACGAGGTCGAGCTGATCGAGGCGGCGAACATCGCGGCTCGCAGCGTCCCCCTCTACATGCGTGACGCCGCCACCACCCGGCAGCTGGCGGTCGATGCGCTCGACCTCGCCGCGACCCTCGGTGTCCGTTCATGACGGTCACGTTCGACGCCGTCGACGGCATCGGCGAGGTCGAGCCCGGCACCGACCTCGCGGCGCTGGTCGTCGAGCACGCCACGCTCGACGATGACGACATCGTCGTGATTACGAGCAAGATCGTCAGCAAGGCCGGCGGGCTCGCCGCCGGCGACAAGGAGCGGCTCGTCGACGAGCAGACCGACCGCGTGGTCGCCACGCGAGGCGGCACTCGCATCGTCCGCACGCACCACGGACTCACACTGGCGGCGGCCGGCATCGACGGGTCGAACGTCGCGTCCGGCACGTACCTGCCCCTTCCGCCCGACCCTGACGCGTCGGCTCGCTCGATCCGCGCCGACCTGCGGCGGCTCAGCGGCAAGCGCGTCGCGGTGGTCATCAGCGACACGGCGGGGCGGGCCTGGCGACTCGGACAGACCGACATCGCGATCGGCTGCGCCGGCCTCGTGCCGCTCGAGTCGTTCGCCGGCCGCGACGACACCTACGGGAACCCCTTGATCGTCACCGCGCCGGCCGTGGCGGACGAGGTCGCGGCCGCGGCGGAGCTGGCGTCGGGCAAGCTCGGCCGACGCCCGGTCGTGATCGTGCGCGGCCTGCCCGACGGATCGGTCACCGACGACGACGGCCCGGGCGCTGCGAGCCTGGTCCGGCCCGAGAGCGAGGACCTGTTCGGCCTCGGGTCCCGCGATGCGGTGGTCGCGGCCGTCTCCGGCGAGGCAGTACCGCGCGGGTTCCCCGAGACCGACGCGAGTGTGCCGGACCTTCTCGAGCTGGCCACCGTGCCCGACGGCCTGACGGTGACGGTCGACGGGACCTCGTGTCAGATCAGCGCGGACTCGGCGTCGCTCGTCGCGGCCGGCGAGCTGAGGCAACGTCTGCTTGCACTCGCCCGGGCGCACAGGGTGGAGCTCACGGTTGAGGTGACACCCGACCGCTGAGCTCGGCGATGGCAGCCGCCGTCCGTCGACCGACGCCCAGGGACTCCGCCTCACGCAGATGGGCCAGGGTGTCCACGTCCCGACGAGCCTCGGGCGGCGCGTCCAGCAGGGGTACGAGACCCGACGCCAGGTGAGCGGCCGCCGATCCCCCGCCGTACGCCGTGACCAGGCTCGATGCATCACGAGACACCACGATGCTGGTGCCGTCGCCGTCCGCGTCCGGGCAGTAGGTGTGCATGTGGCCCCCCGGCATCGACAGAGTCAGCCGCACGACGTCGGCCAGGGCGGCGACCGTCAGGCACGGGAGGTCGGACGGAACGACGACGACGTACGACCTACCGCTCGCCAGGACGTGGGCGCAGCCCTGGGACACGGCGTCGTCCAGGCTGCGTCCGCGATCGTCGACGACCTCGCACCCGTCAACGGCCGCACGGACGTCGTCGTCGGCCGTGACGACGACCACCAGGTCGATGTCCGGGCTCTCCTGCAGGACGTCGACGACATCGAGCGCGAAGGCGCGGCCGAGCGACGCACGCTCGTCGTCGTCCAGGCCCAGCCGCGACTTGCCGGTCGCCCACGACCGGATCGGCACGATCGCCGCGAACCGCTCAGGCGACGGTGACATCGCGACGCTCCTCGACGCGGCCGTAGAGCGTGGTGCGCTCCCGGGCCGGGCGGCCGGCGAGGCGGGCCATCTGCTCGAGCTCCGCGGTCGACCGGCGGGACCCGTTCGTAGAGCCGGCCATGCGGCTGATGGTCTCCTCCATCAATGTGCCGCCGAGATCGTCGACCCCGCCGTTCAGGACCTGGGTGCACACGTCCGGGCCGAGCTTCACCCACGAGCACTGGATGTGGTCGATGAGCCCGTGCAACATGATCCGCGCCATGGCGTGGACGGCGCGGTTGTCGCGCACGGTTGGACCGGGCCGAGCCACGCCGGCCAGGTAGATCGGGCTGGACTGGTGCACGAAGGGCAGCGGGACAAACTCGGTGAAGCCGCCGGTCTCACGCTGGATGCCGGCGATGACCTTCAGGTGGTCGACCCAGTGACGCGGGTGGTCGACGTGGCCGTACATCATCGTCGACGTCGTCGGAAGGCCCACGGAGTGCGCGGTGGTCACGACGTCGATCCATGCCGAGGTGGGCAGCTTGCCCTTGGTGAGCACCCACCTGACGTCGTCGTCGAGGATCTCCGCGGCGGTCCCCGGCAGGGAGTCGACTCCGGCCTCACGCAGCGACAGCAGGAACTCACGCACCGACAACCCGGTGCGGGAGACGCCGTTCATGACCTCCATCGGGCTGAAGGCGTGCACGTGGATGTCCGGTGTCACCTGCTTGATGGTGCGGGCGATGTCGGCGTAGGCCGTGCCCGGCATCTGCGGGTCGATCCCACCCTGCAGACACACCTCCGTGGCGCCGACGTCCCACGCCTCCTCGCGCCCGCGCGCCGACCTCGTCGAGGGAGAGCGTGTACGCGTCCGCGTCGGTGCGTCGCTGGGCGAAGGCGCAGAACCGGCACCCGACGTAACAGACGTTCGTGAAGTTGATGTTGCGGTTCACGACGTACGTGACCTCGTCGCCGACTGCGTCACGACGCAGCCCGTCGGCCAGCGCGCACAGGGCGTCGAGCTCCGGACCCTCGGGGGCGCACATCAGGGCGAGCGCGTGCTCGGACGACAGCACGGCCGGGTCGCGTTCGGCGGCCCGGAGCGCGGCCGCGACCTCGGTGTCCATCCGAGCCGGTGCCGTCGCCGACTCCGCACGGCGACGCAGCGACGCCCAGTCGCCGTACACGTCGTCGAAGTCGCCGCGGCGATCCTGGAGCCGGCCCTCGGTGTCGACGGCGGTGTGCAGATCGGCTCGACCGCTCGTCTCCCAGCCCCACTCCTGACCAGCACCGTCGGGCTCTTGCCACGGCAGGCCGACAGGGACGGCCACGGGATTGGCAAGACCGTCGGGACCGGCCAGGGCGTCGACGTGCGTCCGCAGGCGCGGGTCGAGCCACGGCTCGGCCAGGTACGGCGGGTGAAGGGTCAGGCGCTCCCGCAGATCGAACCCGGCGACCCGGCACAGCTCGCCCAGGGCATCGAGCGCCGGCCAGGGCCGCTCGGGGTTGACGTGGTCGGGCGTCACCGGGCTAATGCCCCCGAAGTCGTCGATACCGGCATCCAGCAGGGCTCGGCACTCGGTCAGGTCGACGAGGTTCGGAGGCGCCTGGACGCGGGCCGCTGGCCCCAGCACGATTCGGGTGGTGGCGATCGCCGCCAGGTACTCCTCCAGTCCGAGGTCGTCGACGTGCCGCATCGCGGTCTCGGGCTTGGCCCGGAAGTTCTGGACGATGACTTCCTGCACGTGCCCGAACTCGCGCGAGACTTGACGCAACGCGAAGATGCTCTCCGCCCGTTCGGTGAGCGTCTCGCCGATGCCCACGAGGATGCCGGTGGTGAACGGGATGTTCAGCCGGCCCGCGTCCTCCAGCACCCGCAGCCGCACCGCCGGATCCTTGTCGGGGCTGCCGTGGTGCGGTTGACCCTTCTCCTCGAACAGGCGGCTCGACGTGGTCTCGAGCATCATCCCCATCGAGGGCGCCACCGCTTTCAGCCGGTTCATCTCCGCCCAGCTCATCACCCCGGGGTTCAGGTGCGGCAGGAGGCCGGTCTCCTCGAGCACCATGATCGCCATGGCACGCACGTACTCCAGGGTCGACTCGTAGCCGGCCTCGGCCAGCCACGCCTTCGCCTCCGGCCACCGGTGTTCCGGTCGGTCGCCGAGGGTGAACAGCGCCTCCTTGCAGCCCATCGACGCACCGGCTCGAGCGATCTCCAGCACCTCGTCGGGCGACAGGAACGGAGCCCCTCCATCAGCACTGAGCTTGCCGGGCACCGTCACGAATGTGCAGTAGTGGCAGCGGTCGCGGCACAGCCGGGTGAGCGGGATGAACACCTTGCGCGAGTAGGTGACGACGTCAGCGCGGCCCGCCTCGGCGAGGCCCGCATCGCGCACGCGGCGGGCGACGGCCATGAGGCGGTCGAGGTCGTCACCGCGAGCGGCGAGCAGCACGGCGGCCTCCGCGACGTCGATGCTCTTGGCACCCTCGGCCCGCGTGACCGCGCGACCGATCTCACGCTCGTTCATCACAGGCCCCGACCGGTGATCCTGATCCCCGCGTGCGTCTTGTAGCGACGGTTGATGGCGATGATGTTGGCGGTGAGCGCCTCGACCTGGGCCGCGTTGCGCAGCCGTCCCCCGAAGAGTCCGCGCATGCCCGGGATGCGATCGGCCAGCTGCTGCACCACGGCGACGTCGTCGCGGTCCTCCCCGAGCACAAGGACGTCGGTGTCGACGTCCGTGACCGAGAGGTCGGCGAGGATCACCGCCGAGACGTTGTGGAAGGCGCCGACGACGCGGGAACCCGGCAGGATCGCCTGCGCGTGCTCGGCCGCGCTGCCGCCCTCGACCTCAAGCACGAACGGGCCGTTCTTGTCGAAGCCGAGCGGGTTGACGCAGTCGATGACGATCTTGCCGTCGAGCACGTCGACCAGGTCCGCCAGCGTCTTCTCATGGGCGTCGAAGGGCACCGCGGCCAGCACAACGTCGGATGCCGCTGCGGCATCGCGGTTGCCGGCGCCGCGAACGGTCGCGGCACCATCGATCGTCGACAGCTCCTCGTTCAGCTCGGCGGCCGCCTGCTCGGCGCGGTCGCTGTCGCGTGAGCCGAGCACGACGTCGAGCCCGGAAGCGGCCCACCGCAAGGCGAGACCGCGGCCTTGGGCGCCGGTTCCTCCCAGCACGCCCACGGTGAGCTCGTCAATCGTCACGTCACTCATGATCGCGGCTCGAGGATGACGACGGGGATCTTCCGGTCGGTCCACCCCTCGTACTTCGCGAAGTCGGCGTAGAGGTCGACGAGCATCGGCCAGAGCCTCGCGCGCTCCTCGTCATTGGCCTCGCGTGCCCTGACCGGACGGCCACGCTCCTTGAGCAGGTGGACGCGGGTCTCCGGATGAGCCATCAGGTTCGCGAACCATTGCGGGTTCTTCCTCATGCCACCCACGGAGGCGACGATCACGACGTTCGGCGGGTCGTCCAGGTAGAGGAGCGGAGTCGTGAACGCCTTGCCGGACTTGCGGCCGACGTGCTCGAGCAAGAGTGTGGGCGCCGGCTTCGTGAACGCCGATCCGACCCGCCACTTGTGACCGATGCGTCCGTTCGTCAGCTTGAACACACGGACATGGATCCTCGACATGTACTTGAGGGCCCTCTTCGTACCCGGCGAGTTCAGCCCCTTGGGGCGTTCGTCCGGCAGTGAGAAGCGGCCCATGTCAGGTTCCTTCGGTGCGAGCGGCGGCGGCGATGGTCTCCTCCACGATGGAGTTGAGCCTGGCGCCCTGCGGCCAGCCGGCGTAGTGGCTGAGGAACACCACGATCTCACGCAGGGCATCGTCGTCGAGATCGCCGGCAGCGTGGGCGGCCGGGATCTGGATCCCGAGCACGTCGGCGGCGCCCTGTCCGGCGAGCATGCCGATGAGGAGGAGCCGCCGGTCCCGGTCGGCGAGACCCGGGCGGTTCCAGATGTCGGCAAAGAGGTGGTCGGCGGTGTAGGCGAAGAAGTCGCCCGTGCCGTCGGTCATGTCGAAGCCGTAGACCTGCTCCATCTTGCGCAGCCCTCGAGCGCGCACCTCGGGCAGGTCGTCGAACTTGTCAGGGTCACGGGTCATCGTGGGCTCCTCCGAGGCCGAGGCCGGGGCCGAGCCGGTCCAGGGCCAGCCGGGACAGGGGGACGTCGACGTCGAGCTGTTCTGCGAGGGCGATCGCGAATCCCAGGTCCTTCTCGCCCAGTGCCCGGACGTGGGAGAAGACATCGTGCCAGAAGTCTCCGTCCGGGATCGGCGCCGTGGTGTCGCGGTGCATGATCGCGCCCGGTCCGCCCGTGATGGCATCCGTGTGCCGGACGATGTCGCCGAGCACGACCAGGTCCAGGCCGGCCGCCTCGGCAAGGCGCGAGGCCTCCGTCGCCGCGGTGAACGACACGAAGTGCAGGAGGTTGCGCGCCAGCTTGAACCGCGTGCCGCTCCCGAGCCCGCCGGCATGGACGACCTTCGATCCCATGACCGACAGCACCGGCTCGACAGCCTTGAACGCCTCCGAGCTGCCGCCGACCATGATCGCCAGGGACCCGTCGGCGGCACCCATCGGCCCGCCCGAGACGGGTGCGTCCACGATCTCGACGGCGAAGCCGCACACCGCCATCACCTCGGACACCAGCTCTGCCGGCGTCGCCGGCGCCACGGTCGAGTGGATGACGAAGGACACCGGAACGAAGTTGTTGCGTGACTTGAGATCGGCCAGCACCTCGGCCAGCACCGCGCGCACCTGGTCGTCGTCGCGCACCATCACGCAGATGACGTCGGCCCAGTTGCCCATCGCGCCGATGGACTCGGCGGCGGTCGCACCCGCCGCGACCAGCTCGGTCACGGGTTCGGGGTCGAGGTCGAAGACCTGCAGGTCGACGGCCTCGCTGGCGGCCAGCCGCTGGGCCATGGGCTTGCCGATGTTGCCCAGCCCGATGAAGCCCGTCCGGATCGCCTTCATGAGCGGAACGTCTGTCCGCCGTCGACCGCCAGGATCTGTCCGGTGATCCATGCGGAATCGTCGGACAGCAGGAACATGGCGGCGCCGACCATGTCCTGTGGTTGGCCCATCCTCTTCAGCGCGAGCGTCTTGACCATCTCCGTCGCCACGTCGCCGGCCTGCACGCGGGTCGCCTCGGTGTCGACCGGGCCCGGAGCAATCGCGTTGACGCGAATGTTCATGCCGCCGAGCTCGTGGGCGAGTTGCTGGGTGAGGCCGTTGATGCCGACCTTGGCCAGTCCGTAGAAGCCCGAGTAGAGATAGGCGGCGGTGCTGGACTGGTTGACGATCGCTCCGCCGCCCCGGTCCTGCATGGACGGGTAGACGGCCCTCGTCATGACGAGCGCGCCATCCATGTTCACGCCCATGAATCTGCGGTAGTAGTCCCAGTCGACCGAGATCAGCAGGTCGAACTCCATGGCGCCGTAGATCGCAGCGTTGTTGATGAGACCGTCGATGCCGCCCCATTCACCCTGGACCGTGGCCACGAGCGCCTCGGCCGAGTCCGACGACGACACGTCGCACGGCACGAACATCGCCGTGCCGCCGCTTGTCTCGATGCTCTTCGCGACCTGCTCGCCGGCGTCGGCGTTGATGTCGGCGACGACGACCTGCGCGCCCTCGGCGGCCAGGGCCTTCGCGTAGGCCTCGCCGATGCCCTGGGCCGCGCCGGTGACGACGACGACCTTGTCCTGGAATCGCATGCTTCTCCTCGGGGTGGTCATGCCGGCTCGGCCACGGTCTTCGTCTCGAGGTACTCCTCGAAGCCCGCGACCCCCATCTCGCGGCCGAGGCCGGACTGCTTGTAGCCGCCGAAGGGAGCATCCGGACTGAACCAGACACCGCCGTTGACGGCAAGAGTGCCGGTGCGGATCCGTCTCGCGACCGCCTTCGCTCGCTCCAGGTCCTTCGAGTCGACCGACCCTGAGAGACCGTAGGAGGAGTCGTTGGCGATCCGGACAGCATCGTCGTCTCCGTCGTGCGGGATGACGACGAGCACGGGACCGAAGATCTCCTCCTGCGCCAGCCTCGAGGAATTGTCCAGGCCGGCCACGACGGTGGGCTCCACCCAGAATCCGGGCTGGTCGATGACCTTGCCGCCGGTGACGATCCGGCCACCCTCCTGCTCGGCCAGCGCGAGATAGCCCTCGACCCGGTCGCGCTGGACCTGCGAGATCACCGGCCCGCAGATGGCGTTGGGATCCGCGGGGTCGGCCACGCCGATGGACACCATCGTCTCGGCGGCGGCCTGCACGGCCTCCTCATACCTGGCCCTCGGCACGACGAGCCGCGTCGAGAGCGCGCAGCCCTGACCGGCATGGATGCAGGCGGCGAAGGCCGTGGCGGCGGCAGACGCCGACACGTCGGCGTCATCGAGCACGATGGCGGCGGACTTGCCGCCGAGCTCGAGGAAGACCTTCTTCAGTGTGGGTGCCGCCGCGGCCATGATCGCCCGACCCGTGTCGGTCGATCCGGTGAAGGACACCATGTCGACCCGTGGGTCGGTGGTCAGCTGGGCGGCCACCTCGGTGGACCTCGGCGTCACGACGTTGAAGACGCCCGCCGGGATGTCGGTGTGCTCGGCCACGATGCGGGCGAGCTCGCAAGCAACCCACGGTGTGTCCGGCGCCGGCTTGAGGACTACGGTGCAGCCCGCGGCCAGCGCCGGGCCGATCTTGGCGAGGTTGATCTGGTTGGGGACGTTCCACGGGGTGATCGCGGCGACCACGCCGATCGGCTCACGCAGCACCGTCCTCCGCGTCGGGATGCCCATCGGCTCGGCGACACCCAGGTCGGTCTCCCACACATAGTCCGCCAGCAGGTCGGTGACCCATTTCAGTCCCTCGACGGGCACGTCGAAGCCGGCCGCTCCCATCATGAAGCCGGGCATGCCGACCTCGGCCGTGGTCAGGGCCCGGAAATCATCGCCGTGGTCGAGCAGTGCCTGGTGGAGCTGCCGCAGGCATCGCACCCGCAGCTGGACGTTCGTCGACCAGTCGGTCTCGTCGAAGGCCCGGCGCGCCGCCGCGACCGCCGCGTCGACGTCATCGGCGGTGCTGTCGGGTGCGCGACCGATCTCCTCCCCCGTCGCCGGGTTGAGGATCGCGTACGTGGCTCCGTCTGCGGCAGCGGTGAGCTTGCCGTCGACGAGCTGCTGAGCCGGAGCAGTCACCGGTCCACCTCCTGGGTGACGAAGTCGCCGCGCTCGACCGGAGGTGGCCAGACGGGCGAGGGGATGTCCTCGAGGTGATAGTGGCCCGGTACCTCGTGACCCGTCACCGACATCCGCTTCAGCAGGGTGTCGGGTGCCTTGCCGGCCTTCACGATCTCCATGAAGGTGTGGGCGGTCGACGGCATGTCGAACCAGTCCCGCTGCCAGGCGATCTTGACCTGGCCCTCGTCCGGCCCACTCGTCTGACGCTCGACCCCGAACCACGAACCGCCGATGCCGAGGATCTCGAACTCGGCGCCGGTCTCGTCGTCGACGATCCCGGAGCGCTGCTTCCAGAAGCCGACGATCATGCCGTTCTTCTCGTCGACGACGGTCGCCTGGTAGTCGTAGTGCCACCCGTCGAGGCCGTCCATCTCGATGCCGATCGCCCAGTCACGGATCTGGTCGCGGCCGACGGCCATGAAGTGCTCGTCGGGCGAGTACATCCACCCGTACGAGGCGTCCTCGGCGTACCACTCCGCCAGCATCCGCCAGTCGTTGGTGCGCTCGGCTTCGCGGTTGCCCTCGAGCCAGGTCTCCCAGAACTCGTCGATCTCGGCACGGGTCAGGTCAGACATCGGGATCCTCTTCGATCGACAGGGCGAACGCCGGGCAGTACTTCACGGCGGTGGTCACGTCGGCTCGGCGTGACTCGTCAGGATGCTCATCGAGGAGCCGGACGACGTCGTTGGCCTCGTCGAAGCCGAAGACGTCGGGCGCCTCTCCTTGGCACAGCTGGTGGGCCTGGCACACGTCGGTGTCCGCCAGCACGTGAATCATCGGGGTCCCCGCGACGTTGTCGCTCGGGGGAGCGAAGCGGAGGAGGGCGAGAACTTCGTGGGGTGATGTTTCATCGCTGCCGCCTCTTGTACGTGACCCGGCACGGCTGCTCGAGCTGGATCACCATCTTGGTGAAGTCGTCGCGGTACGACTCCAGCGGCTGCGCCGGCGAGAACTCGAAGTCGCGCAGGACGACCGAGAAGATCGCCTTCATCTGCATCATCGCGAACGCGTTGCCCACGCAGCGGTGCTTGCCGGCGCCGAAGGGGATCCACGTCCAGCGGTTCTGGAGATCCTCCTGGCGCGGGTCGAGGTAGCGACCAGGGTCGAACTCCTCGGCGCGCGGGAAATCCTCCTCGATCCGGTTCGAGACCCGCGGCGACGCGGCGATGACGGTGCCGGCCGGGATCGTGTGCCCGAGGAGCTGGAAGTCCTCCTGCACCACGCGCATCAGGATGATGAGCGGTGGGTGCAGCCGCAGCGTCTCCTTGAGCGTCGACTCCAGGGTAGGGATCGAGCGCAAGGCCTGGAAGGACACCTCCGTGCCGTCGGAGTACAGCTCGTCGAGCTCGGCGACCACGCTCGACATCACGTCGGGGTGCCGCATCAGCTCGATCATCGCCCAGGACGCCGTGCCGCTGCTCGTGTGGTGCCCGGCGAACATCATCGAGATGAAGATGCCGGTGACCACGTCGGCCGTGAACTGGTCGGAGCCGTCGTCGTTCTTCAACGAGATCAGGACGTCGAGCAGGTCCCGGTCCTCACGATCGACCGTGCCGCGGGCGTGGCGCCGGTCGATGATCTGCTGCACCAGCGCGACCAGCTTCTCCCGCGCGGCGTCACGCAGCCGGAAGCTCTCGATGTCGGCGTACGGATCGACGTAGGCGATGGCGTCGGTGCCGTGCTCGAGCTCGTGATAGTGCTGAGCGAAGGAGGAATCGAGCTCGTCACGGAACGGTTTGCCGATCAGGCAGGAGCTCGTGGTGTAGATGGTCAGCTCGGCGAAGAAGTCGAGCAGGTCGATCTCACCCTCGTCGCCCCAGTCGGCGACCATCCGGCGGATCTCGGCCTCGATGGTCTGCGCGTGCCCCCGCATCATGTCGCCGCGCAACGCCTGGTTCTTGAGCATCTGCTGGCGTTCCTCGGGACTGGCGTCGAAGACGACGCCCTCGCCGAAGATCGGAGTCATGAAGGGGTAGGCCGCCGCTTGGTCGAGGACGGCGTCGGGTGCCCGGAAGAAGGCTTCGTTGGCCGCCGCACCGGAGACCATGACGACGTCCTTCTCGGCCAGCCGGAACCGGCCGACGTCACCGCATTCCTCCCTGACGCGAGTGAAGAGGCTGATCGGGTCGACTCGCATCTCCGGCAGATGACCGGTGCCACGGATCACCTCCGGAACGGAGTGGGCCTGATCGTCGAGGACCGTCGAGACTTCCGGGATGTCGGCCAGCAGGTGGACGTCGGTGGCGGTCACGGTGCCTGCTCCTGTGCCTGCACGGGTGCTTCCGGGTTGACCTCGATCAGACTCAGGTGCACGCCGCGCGGAGCGCTGACGATGGCGGCGATGGCATCGGCCTGCGCCTTGGCCTTGAGGAAGTGTGGGTGCCGGGCCAGGCCGAAGCGGACCCACTGGTTGAGCACGAACGCGGCCTCGTCGGGATCCCAGTCGGCGCCCATGCCGGACCAGGTGGGGCCGGGCCGCACCAACGAGGCGCGCACACCGGTTCCTTCCAGCTCCATCTGAAGTGCCCCGACCATGCCTTCGAGCCCCCACTTGGAGGCCGAGTAGCCGGCCATGAAGGGTCGCGGACGCACCGCCACGTCGGACGACACGAACACGAGGTCGCCGCGCTGTCGCTCGATCATCGCGGGGGTGAACACGCGCACGAGGCGGTGGGCGCCCACCAGGTTGAGGTCCAGCTCGCCGGCGAGCCGCTCGGAGCTGATCTCCGCCGTCGCTCCCGGGGCCACAGCGCCGGCGTTGCTGACGACGACCTCGATGTCACCGAGGTCGGCCCTCACCTTGGCGCCGAACTCCTCGACCGATGAGTCGCTCGTCATGTCGAGCGGATGAGTCACCGCCTCGCCACCGAGCTCGCGGATCTCGGCCGCGACCTCCTCGCACATCTCGACGCGACGAGCACCCAGTGCCACCGGCAGCCCGGCTGCGGCAAGCACCTTGGCGGTCTCGGCCCCGATGCCGGACGAGGCGCCGGTGACGACGGCCGGACGCCGCTCGGGATGGGCGTACTTCGCCATCAGAGCCGCCTCTCGGTGAACGTCGTCGGGAGGTGGGCGAAGCCGCGGACGCTGACGGAGTGAACTCGAGCGGCCCGGTCGGCGTGAACCTCGTAGGTCTCGGCCCGGCGCACCAGCTCGTCGAGGACGACGCGGGCCTCCAGTCGGGCGAGGTGAGCTCCGAGACAGAAGTGCCGGCCGACTCCGAAGCTGAGGCTTCGACTCATCTCGTCCCGGGGGCGATGGATGTCGAAGGTGGCCGGATCGGTGAAGACGTCCTCGTCCCGGTTGGCCGAGCCGAGCAGGACAAGCATCTTCGAACCGGCTGGCACGGTTCGGCCCTGGAGCACGACGTCGTCGACGACATACCGCGCCAGCATCTGGGTGGAGTTGTCGAAGCGCAGGGTCTCCTCGGTCCACGGCACGACGAGGGACTGCTCCTCCGGCGCCGCGAAGACCTCGGCCTGCTGCTTCGGTTCGCCGGCCAGGTGGAAGATCGCGTTGCCGAGCAGCTTGGTGGTCGTCTCGTTCCCGGCCACGACCATCAGGAAGAGGAAGGCGATGATCTCGGCGTCGGTCAGCCGGTCGCCCTCGTTCTCCGCCACCGTCAAGGCCGACGTGAGGTCGTTGGTGGGCGAGCTCCGCCGCTGCCTCACCATGTCGCCGTAGTAGGTGAACAGCTCGACCGCCGCCTCCTTGCCGGCATCGGGGACGTCGCGCACGCCGTCCTCACGGTGGACCAGCAGGTCCGCGAGGCGCCGCACCTCGTCACGATCGGACTCCGGCACACCGACCATCTCGGAGATGACGTCCATCGGGAGCTTGCCGGCGAAATCGGTGATCCAGTCGACCTCACCCTGTTCGGCGTTGGCCGCGAACACCCGTCCGAGATGGAGGTCGGTGAGCCGCTGGATCTGCGGCTCGAGCTCGCGGACCCGACGCGGAGTGAAGGCGGCGGACACCAGCTTGCGCACCCGTGTCTGCTCGTCACCGTCCAGCGCCAGGAAGGACATCACCGTGTGTGCGTCGAGCGTCCAGGCGCTGGCGTCGAGCGACACGCCCATCCGGTTGGAGAAGGTCTGGTCGTCGCGGAACACGGCCTGCACGTCGGCGTGACGGGAGACGACCCACAGGTCGTCGGCGTCGGCATGGAAGATCGGTGCCTCCGCACGCAGCCGGGCGTAGACGGGGTACGGATCCTCGTGGAACTCGTAGTCGTACGGATCGAACGCCAGCGGCGCGTCTGCGGCTGCGATGCTCACAGGTTCCCCCTCACGATGACGGCACAGGCGGACTCGAGCCGATCGGCGAGCTCGTCGTAGGTCATCTCTCCCATGCCGGCCTGGAGCAGGGCGCCGAAGAAGGTCAGGACCAGCACCTCGAGCACGGCCGCGTCGACCGGGTCGTTCGGAGCGTCGGACTGTCGCAGGGCCGTCTCGAATCGAGCGACGAACTGGGCACCGATCCGGCGCCGAAGGCGGGTGACGTCCGGATCGCTTCCGAGCAGAGCCGGCGTGACCGCGGCAGCGAGCTCGGGCTCGGTCACGATTCTCGCCACGATGCTTCGCGACACGTGCTGGACCCGCTCGACCACCGTCTCGCCGACGACCTTCACGTCCTCGTCCACCGCGATGTGTCGCGAGAAGAGCTCGGCGAAGAGGTGGTGCTTCGACGCCAGGTAGGTGTACGCCGTGGCCGGCGACACACCGGCGCGCTGAGCGACCGTGCGGATGGTGAGCGCTTCGTGGCCGACCTCGCGGAGCTCTTCCAGCCCTGCCACCAGCAGCTTCTCGACCGTTCCGAGCTGGCGCGCGTTCAGCCCCTGCCGCGGCGATTCGCTGGTCAACTGACTGGACACCTGTCCAACGTAGACGATCCGGCCGGCGCTGACAAGGGGCGGCGGCTCAGCGATCGTCGCGGAACACGGGCGACCGGCCCTCCGCACGAGCCTGGACGGCCTCCTCGAAGTTGTCCGTCAGCAGTCGCAGGTAGAGCTGGCCGATCCCCTCCATCGGCATGTAGCTCTCCAGCGAGCCGGCGGAGATGCCGGCGTGCAACGACCGCTTGGTCATCTCGATGCCGGGTTGCGAGAAGGCCGCGATCTGCTGACCGATGGCGACCGCCTCGTCAACCACCGGGTCGGCCACGCGCGAGACCAGCCCGATCCGGGCGGCCTCCTCGGCATCGATGTCGCGGCCAGTGAACATGAGGTCGGCAGCGTGGCTGGAACCCACGGCGCGCGGCAGCAGGTAGCTCAGGCCGAGCTCGCTCGCGGTGAGTCCGTTGTTGATGCCGGCCGCGCGGAAGTACGCCTCGGACGAAGCGATCCTGACGTCGCACGCGAGCGTCAGACACAGACCGCCACCGACGGCGGCGCCGTTGACCGCGGCGATGACCGGCTGGTGCAGCCGTCGAAGCGTCGCCACAACGTCCTCGAGGACCTCGAGCGAACGCAGCGCGTAGGCGGGTCGCGGCAGCGCCGTCCGCATGCGGAGGTCGGCCGGCGGACTTCTGGTCGGCACCGGAGGAGAAGGCGTTACCGGCGCCGGTCAGCACGATCGCCCGCACGCCGTTGTCGTGACCCAGCTCCACGAGCCGATCGCGGACCGGGACCATCACGTCGAACGCCATCGCGTTCATGCGCTCCGGCCGGTTCAGGGTGACGACGGCGACCTCGGGGACGGGCCGGTCGACGCTGACGAACGAGCTCGCGTGGCTGTCGCCCTCACCATCCATGCCAGGAATCCCTTCTCCGCGGACTCAGACAGTAGAACACGTTCTACAGTGGTGTCATGCGCAACGGGATCGTGCTCTTCACCTCCGACCGCGGCATCACGCCGGCCGACCTCGCCCGGGCCGCGGAGGAACGCGGCTTCGACACGATCTACGTGCCCGAGCACACCCACATCCCGGTGAAGCGCGAGGCCCTGCACCCCACCGGTGGCGAAGAACTTCCGGACGACCGATACATGCGCACCCTCGACCCCTGGACCACGTTGGCCACCTGCGCCGCCGTGACCGAGCGGATCGGCCTGTCGACGGCGGTCTGCCTCCCCGTCCAGTCCGACCCGATCACCCTGGCCAAGACCCTGGCCACGCTCGACCACCTCTCCGGCGGCCGCGTCACCATCGGCGCCGGCTTCGGCTGGAACACCGACGAGCTCACCGACCACCACGTCCCGGCGGACAAGCGGCGCACGGTGCTCAAGGAGTACCTCGAGGCGATGCGCGCCCTGTGGACGCAGGAAGAGGCGTCCTACGACGGCGAGTTCGTGTCGTTCGGCCCGAGCTGGGCCTACCCCAAGCCGCCGCAGGGACGCATCCCGGTGATCATCGGGGCCGGCGGCGGACCGAAGACCATGAAGTGGATCGCGCGCCACGCCGACGGGTGGATGACCACGCCGATCGAGACCGACATCGCCGCGAAGGCGGATGCCCTGCGCAAGGAGTGGGCCGACGCCGGCCGCACGGGCGATCCCGACGTGCGGATCCTGGTCGCGAAGAAGCCGACCGAGGACGATTTCGCCGACTGGATGGCGGCCGGTGCTTCGGAGCTGATCTGGGGCGTCCCCGACTCCGACGAGGACAAGGTCCTCGTCTATCTCGACAAGCTGGCGGCACGCCTCGGCCTCGGAGGCAGTGCCTGATGCGTCCCCCTCCGAGTCGCTATGAGCGTCTGACTCGGGAGGAGCTGGCCATCGTCGTGCCCGAGCTCCTGTTGATCGGGCACCTCATCGATCGCTCCGGCATGCCCTGGTGCATCAGCGCCCTGGGACGCGAGGAGATGGTGCAGATCGCCGTCGAGGAGTGGGCGGCCGCCAGCCCGATCTACACCCGGCGCATGCAGCGGGCGCTGGGCTTCGCGCCCGAGGCGGACGGCCAGGGCGATGTGATCACCATCTTCAAGGGCCTCCAGCTCGACATCGGAGCGCCGCCGCAGTTCATGGACTTCCGCTACACGGTGCACGACGAGCGGCACGGCGAGTTCCAGCTCGACCACTGCGGCGCCCTGATGGACGTCGAGCCGATGGGTGAGGAGTACGTCGTCGGGATGTGTCACGACATCGAGGACCCGACGTTCGATGCCACCGCCATCGCCAGCCACCCGAAGGCGCAGGTGCGCCCCATCCATCGACCGCCGCGGGTGCCGGCCGACCGGCAGCCCCATTGCGCGTGGACGGTGATCATCGACGACTCGTACCCGGAGGCCTCGGCGATCCCGGCCCTCGAGGTCAACGCGCGCACGAGGGCCGCCGACCTGGCGTTGGCCCCGATCGATCCGTCGGACTCGGGCCTCGCCGACTACTCCGGCCCGCTGCTCGCGGATCTGGACTTCGCTCAGTTCTCGCGATCTGCCTTGATCCGCATGGCCGACGAAGTGTGCCTGCAGATGGCCTTGCTCGACAGCAGCTTTGCCCTGGCGCTGGCAGCGAGGTTGGATCCCGCGGATGCGACGAGGATCCGCCGGAAGCAGTTCATCGGGATCGCCGGGCTGGCGGCGTACCGGCTGGCCCGCGCCCTGGATCTCCCTCACGACGAATCGGGAGCGCTGCAGCTGCTGGCCTTGCATCCGGCTCTCAACCCCAGCGCCTATGTCACGGCCGAGTTCCAGGACGACTCCCTCGTCGTCCGACGATCACCTGCCCACGACGACGACGCGTGGATCTCCCTCTGTGGGCCGGAGTGGATCGATCCATTCCAGGCTGCTGTCCGCGTCCTCGACGCTCACCTCGACGTGGTGGCCACGTCGTCGGACGGTGACGCGTGGCGGTTGGAGGTCGTCCGCCGGGACGAGCCGGCGCCCGAAGCCGAGGAGGTGGCCGTGACTCGCTTCAGCACCGGTACCGACTTCTCGTTCGAGTCGCGTCGTTCCCTACCCATCACGCCGGTTTAGGCGCGAGGGGCGATGGCCTGGCAGCGCTCGACGAGCGTCCGGAACGTCGCTGGCTCAGCGTCGTCGGGAATCGTCAACACGATGCCATCGCACAGGCCGGCGTACCACTCGGAGAGGACGTCGGGCAGGGCGTCGTAGGTGGCGTGCGGGACCAGCTGCTCGATGACCTCGTCCGTCATGTGTCGATGGAGGTCGGCCCAGTCGGACTGCTGCGCCATCGACGACAAGGCCTCACTCAGCTCGCCCAGACCGAACATCTCGAGCTGCGGGCGGTAGGCCGGCGTGCTGTAAAGGAAGGCCAGCTCGGATCGCCGCGCGTCGCGAACCGCCGTGAGATCGCCCTCGGTCGCCGCGGTGATCGGCTGGGGCCCGGCGATGATGCGCGGCCCGTGATCACTACGCCCGACCCTCGCTCGTCCAGCCTCGAGCGCCGGCAGGGTCGTGGATCTCAGCACCTCGGGATGGGAGTTCGTCGGATGGCACACGAAGCCGTCCGCCGTCTCTCCGGCCAGCTCGCACATGCGAGGCCCCACCCCGCCGGTGTAGATGTCTGGAGGATCGGTGTCGAGGGGTCCGGGGTTGAAGTAGGGCTGCAGCCGGTCGAACGTGTAGTGCTCGCCCTCGTAGCGCAGGTCCGCACCGGTCTGGAAGCTGGCGAAGATCGCACGAACCGCCTCGATGTACTCGCGGAGACGCGCGACCGGCTCGGACCACTCCGCAGAGAACCGGCCCACGATGTTGCCGCGCACCTGTGAGGCCAGCCCGAGCTGGAAGCGGCCGCCGGAGAACCTGGCCAGGTCCCACGCCGTGTACGCCGTCAGCATCGGGCTGCGGGGGAAGGCGACGACCATGCTCGTCCGCACGACCAGGGTCTCGGTCTGGGCGAGTGCGAGCGCGGCGACCGTGAACGGGTCGTGGATGGTCTCCGGCACGTGCATCACGTCGAACCCGAAGGCTTCGGCGCGCTGGGCCCACTCCGTCACTCCGCTGAGTGGTGAGCTCGCCGGCCACGTGGCGATGACTTCCATGGTTCCTCTCGGTCAGCATTCTGGGAGCGTCGCGAAACGATAGCCCTTCTTGCTGAGCGCCCGCAGGATGCGCTCGAGCGCGCTCACGGACTGGGCCCGGTTCCCCCCGCCGTCATGCATCAGGCTCACGGCACCCGGACGGGCCTGGGAGACGACTCGTCTGGCGATGGTCGCCGCCCCGGGCCGCTTCCAGTCCTGTGGATCGATGTCCCACAGCATCAGGTCCAGCTTCTTGGTGCGGATCGCCGCCTTGACCCGGCCGTTCATCGCTCCGAACGGCGGACGGAGGCAGGTGATCGGCCGGCCGGTGATCGTCTGCAGCGCATCCGACGTCCGGGCGATCTGGTGGTTCAACCTCTGGGGACTCAGCCTCCGCATGTCCCGGTGGCTCCACGTGTGGTTTCCCAGGGCGTGACCGCGCTCAACAACGGCACGAGTCAGCTCAGGGTGGGCGGTCGCGTTCTCACCGACCTGGAAGAACGTCGCCTTGGCGCCGTACTCGTCGAGCAGGTCGAGCATCCGCATCGTGTACCTGGTCGTCGGCCCGTCGTCGAAGGTCAGGTAGATGACCTTGCCCCCGGGGTCGCTCGCCTCTTGGAGGATCCGGGGCTTTCGGTGTCGGAGTCGGTGTCGGGCTCGGGCTCCGGCGAGACCTGGAACGCCCGGACGGCCATGCTGTCGGACGACCCCATCGCCACCTGTGTCTTCACGGACGTCACGGCGGCGACCGGCGGAGTGGCGGGGAGCTAGTGCCGTCGTCGGTGGCGGCCTGGCCGTGAGCCGCGGTGGCGGCCAGGATCAGCGGCACGAGGGCGGCACACGCGAACTGCACTCTCAGACGGCGCCCGCTCACCTGGGCCATGAGGCGCTCCGCTCAAGTTCCGTCAGCAGTCAGATGGCACCCCGCGGCCTCCTGGTGTTTCGAGCGTAGGACAGAAGGTCGGCGCTCCCGGGTTGCCGCTCCCGAGCTCATGGGCGTGTCGGAAATGCCTTCGCGGCCCCGGTCAGACCTCGCAGAGGCCGGAACATGAAAAACCCCGAACCTCGACTGCTCGGGCAGTGAGATCCGGGAGCCTTCCGTGGCGGTGGCGGTGGGATTTGAACCCACGGAGGGGGTAAGCCCTCACACGCTTTCGAGGCGTGCTCCTTAGGCCGCTCGGACACGCCACCGCCGGGTACCTTACCGGACCGTCGCAGCCCGTCCGAATCCGCTGGGACGGGCAGAATGCGGACATGGGCGGCTCAGACATCGTGACGTTGACGTCGCGCGCCCGTGGACTGGTGACACCGGGTCGGCGCACGTTGCTGGGGATCACCGGACCACCCGGCGCCGGCAAGTCGACCGTCACCGAGGCGATCGTCGACGGGCTCAGGACCGACGGCATCGGCGTGGCGTGGGTGCCGATGGACGGGTTCCACTTCACCCAGTCTGAGCTGGTCGAACGCGGCATACGCGAATCCATGGGGCGCATCGACACGTTTGACGCGGAGGCCTACCTGGCACTCCTCAGGCGACTTCGGGACGAGCCGGACCAGACCGTCATGGCACCGGACTTCGACCGCACCGTCGAGGAGACGATGCCGGATGCCATCACGATCGGGTCCGGGATCGATCTCGTCGTCACCGAGGGCAACTACCTGCTGGACCTCGAAGGCGTCTGGCCGCAGATCCGTGCGACGCTCGACGAGGTGTGGTTCGTCGAGCTGGCCGATGACGCGCGGCTCGAACGACTGCTCCGGCGCCACGTCGAGTTCGGCAAGACCGAGGACGAGGCCCGCCGTTGGATCGCCCGGGTCGACGAGCCGAACGCCCGCCGCATCATGGCCAGGCGCGAAACCGCTGACCTCGTGGTCAGCGGTGGGTGAGGAAGAAGTCCCGCAGCAGCTCGGCCGACTCGGCGGCCAGCACGCCGCTCACGACCTCAGGACGGTGGTTGAGGCGTCGGTCGCGCACGACGTCCCAGAGCGACCCGACGGCGCCGGCCTTCTCGTCGAAGGCGCCGAACACCAGGCGCTCGACGCGCGCCGCGACCAGGGCGCCCGCACACATCGTGCACGGCTCCAGCGTCACGACGAGCGTGCAACCCTCGAGCCGCCACTCCCCCAGCGCGGCAGCGGCCTCGCGCATCGCGACGATCTCGGCGTGCCCGGTTGGGTCGCCGTCGCGCTCGCGGGTGTTGCGTCCGGTGCCGATGACGGTGCCGGCCGGGTCGACCACCACGGCACCGACGGGAACGTCGCCGTCGCCGGCAGCCAGGGCGGCGAGGGCGAGTGCCTGCCGCATCAGATCATCATGCGGTCCTTGGATTGAGTAGCCCGACGAAGGAGGGCGTACCGAAATCACCCGACGATCTCCTCGAAGGCGTCGCCGAAGCCGAGCCGCGTCGCGACGTCACCCAGGATCTCGTCCGGGTAGAGGTCGTCGTCGTCGCACAGCACGCTCAGCTCCAGTGCGGCCATGCCGAGGTCGCTGACGATGTCGAGGTCGCCGGCGGGCTGCGGATCGTCGTCGTCGTCGGGATCGGGGACGTCGAGCAGCTCGGTGACGCCGCTCGCCAGCGGCCAGTCGGCGGCCGCGGTGACGTCGGAGAGCAGTGCCCTCACCTGGGTGCCCACACGGCGCACGATCACGAAGAAGTCGTCGTTCACGGAGACCAGGCCGAGCACACCGACGTCGGACGGGAAACGTCCGAGGGCGTCGGTGAGGTGGTCGAGGCGCTCGGCGACGGACGCGTGCAGCTCGACGACCTGCCACTCACCGTCTTCGCGGTACGCGGCCACGGCGAAGTCGACATCCTCCTCGGCCATGGCGCACCTCCTCTCCGTCGATGGTGACAGACCGCTGTGTCGACGGGCCACTATCGTCGTGGCCATGCGCGTCCATGTCGCCGACCACCCGCTCGTCTCGCACAAGCTCACGGTGCTGCGCGACGAGCGCACCGACTCACCCACGTTCCGCCGTCTCGCCGACGAGCTGGTCACGCTGCTGGCCTACGAGGCCACCCGCGACGTGCGCGTCGAGCCGGTCGAGGTGCAGACGCCCGTCGCGAAGGCATCCGGCGTGCGCTTGTCGAACCCGCGACCGCTCGTCGTGCCCATCCTGCGCGCCGGCCTCGGGATGCTCGAGGGCATGCAACGCCTCTTCCCGACCGCCGAGGTCGGGTTCCTCGGCATGGTCCGCAACGAGGAGACCCTCGAGGCCACCACGTACGCCGAGCGTCTCCCGGACGACCTCGCCGGCCGCCAGTGCTACGTGCTCGACCCGATGCTCGCCACCGGCGGCACCCTGGCCGCCGCTATCGAGTTCCTGGTACGACGAGGCGCCGACGACATCACGGCCATCTGCCTGCTCGCCGCCCCCGAGGGAGTGGCTCGCCTGGAGGCCGAGCTCGCCGACGTCGACGTCCCGGTGACGCTCGTGACGGCCGGCCTCGACGAGCGCCTCAACGAGAAGGGCTACATCGTGCCCGGCCTCGGCGACGCCGGCGACCGGCTCTACGGTGTGGTTGGCTGAGCCAGCCCGAAGACCGGAGGAATCCCATGTCCGTCGCCGCACAGTCCCTGTTGCTGAACCCACGCACGTACGACCCCGCCGCGCTCGACGACGAGTCCCGCCGGATCCTGCGCGCCACCATCGACCACCTCGAGGGCCGCGGCCTGCGCCGGCTCACCGAGGACTACTTCTCCCAGGCCTGGTACGCGGACTTCCTGGACTTCGTGGCCAAGGAGAAGGTCTTCGCGACCTTCATGACCCCGGCCCGTGACGCCGACGGCGACGAGACCAAGCGCTGGGACACCGCGCGGGTGGCGGCGATGTCCGAAGTGCTCGGCTTCTACGGTCTCTCGTACTGGTATCCATGGCAGGTCACGGCACTCGGGCTCGGCCCGGTGTGGCAGAGCGACAACGCCGAGGCACGCTCCAGGGCCGCAGCAGCCCTCGATGCCGGTGGCATCGGCGCGTTCGGACTCTCCGAGCAGGACCACGGAGCCGACATCTACTCCACCGACATGGTGCTCACTCCCGATGGCGCGGGCGGCTACACCGCGACCGGGTCGAAGTACTACATCGGCAACGGCAACCTCGCATCCGTCGTGTCGGTGTTCGGCCGGATCGACGGCGTCGAGGGCTCCGACCAGTACGTCTTCTTCTACGCCGACAGCGAGCACCCGAACTACCACGTCGTGCAGAACGTCGTCCCGAACCAGAACTTCGTCTCGGAGTTCCGCCTCGAGGACTACCCCGTCCGCGTCGAGGACCTTCTCCATACCGGCGAGGAGGCCTTCAGCGCCGCGCTCAACACCGTGAACGTCGGCAAGTTCAACCTCTGCTTCGGTGCGATCGGCCTGGCGACCCATGGCCTCTACGAGTCGGTCCGACACGCCCACCACAGGGTGCTCTACGGCAAGCCGGTCACCGACATGGCGCACATCCGCGCGTCCTTCGTCGACTCCTACGCCCGGCTGATCGCCATGAAGCTGTTCAGTGATCGCGCCATCGACTACTTCCGGACGGCCAGCCCGGACGACCGGCGCTACCTGCTGTTCAACCCGGTCACCAAGATGAAGGTGACGTCCGAGGGCGAACGGGTGATGATCCAGCTCGGCGACATCGTCGCGGCCAAGGGGTTCGAGAAGAACAGCTTCATCACCATCGCGAAGTACGACTCGACGTGCCTGCCGCGGCTCGAGGGGACCGTGGCCGTCAACCTCGCACTCGTGCTGAAGTTCATGCCGGCCTACTTGTTCATGCCCGAGGAGATGCCGGATGTGCCGACCCGCCAGGACGCCGCGGACGACGAGTTCCTGTTCCGGCAAGGACCGACGCGCGGTCTCGGCAAGGTGCGGTTCCACGACTGGCGCAAGCCCTTCGCAGAGGCGTCCGGCATCGCCAATGTCGCCCGGTTCACCGAACAGGCCGACGCATTCTCGCAGCTGCTCCTGACCGCGGCGCCCGACGAGGAGCAGCAGAAGGACCTGGACTTCCTGCTCGCCCTCGGCGACATCTTTACCCTCATCGTCTACGGCCAGCTGATCCTGGAGCAGGCGCGCTTGATCGACCTCGACCCCGACGTCGTCGACACGATCTTCGAGGTGCTGGTGCGTGACTTCTCCGCGGCCGCCGTCGGGCTGCACGGACGCGCCGGCTCGACGCCGGCCCAGCAGGAGTGGGCGGTCGGCGCACTCCGCAAGCCGGTGGTCGACGGGGACCGCTTCGACCGGGTCTGGTCCGAGGTCGTCGGGCTCGCCGACGCCTACACGATGACGCCGTAGCCGCTACTGGGCCTCGACGGCCTTGAGGAGCTTGCCCATCGTGTCCTTGGCGTCGCCGAACAGCAGCGTCGTCTTGGGGTCGAAGAGCAGCTCGTTCTCGATGCCCGCGAAGCCGGGGCGCATCGACCGCTTCATGAACACGATCTTCTTGGCCTCGTCGGCGCTGAGGATCGGCATGCCGTAGATCGGTGCTCCCGGCGTGGTCTTGGCGGCCGGATTGACGACGTCGTTGGCGCCCACGATGAGCACGACGTCGGCGTCCTTGAAGTCGCCGTTGATGTCGTCCATCTCCTTGAGCTGCTCGTACGGCACCTGGGCCTCGGCGAGCAGCACGTTCATGTGGCCGGGCATGCGTCCGGCGACCGGATGGATGGCGTAGTCGACCTCGATGTCGCGCGCCTGCAGCTGCTCGACCAGCTCGCGGAGCGTGTGCTGCGCCTGGGCGACGGCCAGGCCGTAGCCCGGCACGATGATGATGCGGTCGGCGTACGCCAGCATGACCGCGATGTCCTCCGGCCCGGCCGACTGCACGGGACGGTCGCTCGCCTCGCCCGCGCCCAGCGTCGAGCCACCCTTGAGCGCGCCGAACAGGGTGTTGACGACCGAGCGGCCCATACCGCGCGCCATCAGGATGGTGAGCAAGGTGCCTGAAGCACCGACGAGCGTGCCGGCCACCAGCAGCAGGGTGTTGCCGAGCACGTAGCCGCCGGCGGCAACGGTCAGGCCGGTGAACGCGTTGAGCAGCGAGATGACGATCGGCACGTCGGCGCCGCCGACCGGCAGCACCAGCAGCACGCCGAGCGCGAGACCGAGCAGCGCCACGAGGATGCCGAGCAGCATCGACGGGTCGTCGACGATCATCACTGCGAAGATCAGGGCGACGATGAATGAGCCACCGAACGCGAACGGCAGGCCGGGGAACACGATCGGGCGGGTCGGCATGAGCTCCTGCAGCTTGCCGAACGTGATGCACGAGCCGGCGAAGCTGACCGCGCCGACGAAGATCGTGAACACCGTGGCGACCAGGATGAAGCCCGGGACGTCGGCGCCGAAGTCGTTGGAGACCGAGTCGAGCTCGTGCAGCTCGAGCAGGGCAACGAGTGAGGCCGCGCCGCCGCCGACGCCGTTGAAGAGCGCCACGAGCTGCGGCATCTGGGTCATCTGCACGCGGTAGGCGCCGACCACGCCGGCCACCGAGCCGATCAGCACCATGATGATGATCAGCGGGACGTTGTCGAGGCCGCCCTCGTCCTGGAAGAACACCGCGACCGTGGCGATCGCCGCGCCGACGGCGCCGATGATGTTGCCCTGACGTGCGGTCTTGGGCGACGACAGGCCCTTGAGGGCGAGCACGAAGCAGATGGCGGCCGCGAGATAGGCGAGCTGCACCCAGAGGGGGATCATCAGGCCGCCCCTCCCTCGGTCGCCTCGGCGTCGGCGACCTTTTTCGGCTTCTTGCGGCTGAACATCTGCAGCATCCGGTCGGTGACGACGAACCCGCCGACCAGGTTGGCCGCCGCCAGCACGATGGCGATGGCGCCGACGATGGTGACGCCCACGGAGTCGCTGTGGCCGGTGACCAGCATCGAGCCGATCAGGATGATGCCGTGGATCGCGTTGGTGCCCGACATCAGTGGCGTGTGCAGCACGGTCGAGACCTTCGAGATCACCTCGATGCCCACGAAGATGCTGAGGATGAAGAACGTCAGCCAGATGATCCCGGCGTCCAGTCCGATCTCGTTCACGAGTCAGCACCTTCCCGACCTTGGTTGGCCAGTGCTTCGCGGGTGGGTTCGTGGCGGACCTCGCCGTTGTGCGTGACGCACGCGCCGGCGATGATCTCGTCCTCGAAGTCAGGAGCCCAGGCACCGTCCTCACCCGCGGCGAGCGTGAGCAGGTTGACGATGTTCTGCGCGAGGAGGCTGCTGGCCGGACCGGGCATCTGGCCGGCGACGTTCTGCCCGCCCCAGACGTGAGCGCGGCCGACCTGCACGACTTCGCCGGCCACCGATCCCTCGACGTTGCCGCCGGACTCCGCGGCAAGGTCGACGACCACCGAGCCGGCCTTCATCGTCTCGACCATGGCCTGGGTGACGAGCATCGGCGCCTGGCGCCCGGGCACGGCGGCCGTGGTGATGAGCACGTCGGCGGCGGTGATGAACGGGGTGAGCAGCTCACGCTGGCGCTCGGCGCGGTCCTCGGTCATCTCGCGGGCGTAGCCGCCGGAGCCCTCGAGCGTCTCGAGCTCGAGCTCGATGGCCTTGGCGCCCATCGAGCGGATCTCCTCGGCCGCCGCGGCGCGCACGTCGTACGCCTTCACCACCGCGCCGAGACGCTTGGACGTCGCGATCGCCTGCAGGCCCGCAACGCCGGCGCCGAGCACGACGACCTGCGCGGGCTGGATCGTTCCGGCCGCGGTCATGTTCTGGGGGAAGAACCGTCGCATCAAGCCGGAGGCCACGACTGCCCCGCGGTAGCCGGCGACGAGCGCCTGCGACGACAGCGCGTCCATCGACTGGGCGCGCGAGATGCGGGGCACCAGCTCTAGCGCGAACGACGTGAGGCGTGCGTGGCGCAGCGCGGCGACGTAGTCGAGCGCCTGACCGGTCGGCAGGAAGGAGAGGGTCGCGGTGCCGGATCGAAGCAGGCCGACGCGGCTGGTGTCGAGCGGGTTGACCGAGACCACGACGTCCGCTGCGCCGAGCCCGGCGTCGCCCACCGTGGCGCCCGCCTCCGTGTACTCGGCGTCGGAGAAGTCGGACCTCTCGCCGGCGCCGGACTCGACCGTCACCTCGTGACCGGCCTTGACGAGCTTGGCGACTGCCTCGGGGACGAGCGCGACGCGGGTCTCCGCGCGGGACTCGCGTACAACGGCGATCTTCACCCGGCGCACACTATCCCGTCGCTCTCGGAGCGGCCACCCGGTGAGACAGGTGTCTCAAAATTCGGCGGGAGTAGCGTCACCCCGGGGCCAGCGAGAGGGGCTGAGGATCGTGGTCGAGTTCGACGGCACGGTCTCGCACAGCATCGCGGCAACCCCGGAGGACGTGTTCGCGGTCGTCACCGACATCACCAGGCTCCCGGAATGGAACCGCATCATCCAGCACGTCGTCGACGCCCCAGCTCGCCTCGAGCCCGGCAGCGAGTGGGTGGTGCAGCTCCACGTTCCGGGGAGGACGTGGACCAGCCGATCCCGTCTTGTGGAGCTCGATCGTGACCGGCTCCGCTTCATCTACCGCTCGCAGACCGACGACGACAACCCCTCCTATGCGGCGTGGACCTGGGTCGTCCGGCCGGATGGGGATGGCTCCCTGGTCACCGTCGGGTGGAAGGGCCGACCGTTGACGTTCTGGCGGAAGGTCCTGTTCTCCCGGGTGCGGAAGCGACAGCTCGTACGGGAGGTCGCCGAGTCTGTCGTCGAGCTCGAACGCGTCGTCGTGCCTGACCTCACCTGAGTTCCCCTTTTGCCGGGCGCCGACAGTTGCGCTTGGCTGCCGTTGCGCCATGGGACTGGTGGGAGCCCTGGGGGCCACATCGATCTAGTCCGGTTGGGTCAGGCCGATTGCGGTCGGCGGATCATCAGGTAGCCCTTGCAGCCCAAACACAGCCCGGTGGAAGCGTTGAGAGCTGCTAGGACGAGGGCGAGTGCCGTCAGGCTGTAGCCAGCGACGTCGACTCCAAGGGCGAAGAACATCAGCGCCAGGGCCGTGACCACGAATCCGATGAACTGGGCGAATCTCGGCGGCCGAGCATCCTCCAATGCGGTTGGAGCTTCGATCCGCGGCCAGATGAAGCGGGCATAGATCTGGGCCCACAGCGACCACTGAAAGCTGACGAATGCGGTGAACGCATACACGGCGACCTGGGAGGCGAGCAGGCCGAGGCTCAACGGTCGAGCAACGTCAACGATGAGCAACACCACGGCGAGAACGCTGGCCGTGGCCCCGGCGCTGAATCGCAGGAGGCGCGGATCAACGTGGGCGCGGAGCGGGCAGGCGCCGATACCGGTGCCGGGCATGAGGACCTCCGAACTAGTAGTACCAGGGGTACTCGGACCAGTCGGGGGCGCGCTTCTCGAGGAAGGCGTCACGGCCCTCCTGTGCCTCGTCTGTCATGTAGGCGAGGCGCGTGGTTTCGCCGAGCAGCAGCTGCTGGCCGACCAGTCCGTCATCGATGAGGTTGAACGAGTACTTGAGCATGCGCTGTGCGGTGGGGCTCTTGGCGTTGATCTTCGCGCCCCATTCCAGGGCGGTGGCCTCGAGGTCGGTGTGCGGGACGACCGCGTTGACCATGCCCATTCGGTACGCGTCCTCGGCGGTGTACTCGTCGCCGAGGAAGAAGATCTCCCGGGCAAACTTCTGCCCGACCTGGCGGGCGAGGTAGGCCGAGCCGAAGCCGCCGTCGAAGCTGCCGACGTCGGCGTCGGTCTGCTTGAACCGGGCATGCTCGGCCGAGGCGATCGTGAGGTCGGAGACCACGTGCAGGCTGTGGCCCCCGCCGGCCGCCCAGCCGGGCACGACGGCGATGACGACCTTCGGCATGAACCGGATCAGCCGCTGGCACTCCAGGATGTGGAGTCGGGCCATCTTCGCCGAGTCGACGGTGTCGGACGTCTCCCCGTCCGCGTACTGGTAGCCGGCCTTCCCGCGGATGCGCTGGTCGCCGCCGGAGCAGAACGCCCAGCCGCCGTCCTTGGGGCTCGGCCCGTTCCCGGTGAGCAGCACGCAGCCGACGTCGGACGACGTGCGCGCGTGCTCGAGCACCGAGAGCAGCTCGTCGACCGAGTGCGGGCGGAAGGCGTTGCGCACCTCCGGCCGGTCGAACGCGATGCGGACCGTGCCGTGGTCGACCGCGCGGTGGTACGTCAGGTCGGTCAGGTGCTCGAAACCGGGCACCTCACGCCAGGCACTCTCGTCGAAGATCCCAGATACGTTATGCAGCGCGCTCACGCGCCGAGGCTATACCGGCGGTACGTTGACCGGATGAAGAGATTCGACGGCAAGGTCGCGCTGATCACCGGCGCCGCGCGGGGAATCGGGGCCGGAGTGGCACGAGGCTACGTCGCGCGCGGCGGCAAGGTCGCCCTCCTCGGGCTCGAGCCCGACCTGCTGAAGTCACTCACCGAAGAGCTCGGCGAGGCGGCGATGTACTGGGAGGCCGACGTCCGGGACGGCAAGGCCATGACCGAGGCGATCGATGCCGCCGCCGCGCACTTCGGACGCATCGACGACGTGCTCGCCAACGCCGGCATCGCGTCCTACGGCACCGTGCGGCAGATCGACGAGGACTCCTTCGAGCGGGTCGTCGACATCAACATCAACGGGGTGTACCGCACCCTGCACGCGGCCATCCCGCACCTGGAGAAGACGAAGGGCTATGCGCTGGTGGTGGCGTCGCTGGCCTCGTTCGCCAACCTCGCCGGACTGGCGTCGTACAACGCGAGCAAGGCCGGCGCCGAGTCGCTCGCGCTGGTCACCAAGCAGGAGGTGGCGCACCTGGGCATCAGTGTCGGCGTCTGCCACCCGTCGTGGATCGACACCGACATCGTGCGGGGGGCCGAGGCCGACCTGCCGACCTTCAAGGCGATCCGGGCGAAGCTGCCCTACCCGGCCAACTCGACGACCACGCTGGAGGCGTGCGTCGAGGCGATCCTCAACGGACTCGCGAAGCGCAAGGGCAGGGTGTACGTGAAGCAGGGCGTGATCCTGGCCAACTGGTTCAAGCCGCTCTCCAACTCACCGGTCGGCTGGTTCGCCATGAAACGGATCGCCTCGAAGAGCGTGCCGCAGCTGGAGCGCGAGGTCGAGGCGCTCGGACGCTTCCAGCACGCCCATGTCCCGCTCACCGGTCCCAAGGATCGGCCGGCCGACACCCAGCCGCCCGAGTAGCCGCCCTCGTCAGGAGGTCTGGACGCTCGCAGCGAGGGAGACCATGTGGCCGAAACGGGCCAGCTCGGATGCCAGGAACCCGGGTCCACCGTGGCGGCCGACGACCACGACGAACGACCGTCCTGAGTCGTCCTTCGCCTGGCTGCCTGCCAGCAGCGTCGAGTCCCAGGCAGCGACCGGGTCGAGCGTGCGCGACGACCGGATGGCGAGCCAGGACGATGCCTCCGGGACGAGCTTCGGTGCGGCGCTGCTCTTGAACATCGTCTGTGGCTGGCCGTCGACCCGGTGAATGGCCATCGCCCAGTCCGTGCGGAACGTCTCGGGGATCACGTTCACCAGGAGCTCGATCGCACGCTCGGGTTCGGAGGTGAAGGTCTCCACCGCCTCGAGGTCCATGCTCAGGTTGGCGCCGGCGGTGTAGCGCGAGATCCAGTGCACGCGCACGCCGTCGAGCTCGTGGCATGCGGTGATCAGGGTGTCGGGCATCAGGCGCGGGGGCAGCTCGAGCAGGACGTCGTCGACCGCCACTCCGTCGGACCGGTGCTCGACGATCTCGATCGCCTCGATGTCGGCACCGGCACCACCGAGCGCCGTGGCGAGTGCGCCCAGCGAGCCCGGGACGTCCGGCAGCTCGACGCGCAGCAGGAAGGCCATGACGCCATCTCACCACGTCGATGTTTCGAGCGCGTGTCAGCGCAACGGATCGAGTCTCTCGAGCAGGCTGCTCGTCTCGCCCCGGGCGATCTGGGCGGCGAGCAGCTGCCCCGTGAGCGGGCCGAGTGCGATACCCCACATGCCGTGCCCGCCGGCGACGTGCACGCCTGGCGTCCGAGTCGGCCCGACCAGCGGGAGCCCGTCCGCCGTGCACGGACGCGAGCCCACCCACTCGTCGGTGCGGGCCTCCCAGTCCACTCCGCGTAAGAGCGGACTCGCTGCGTCGACGATGGCGCGGATGCGCCGCGGGTCGGGTGGCGCCTTCGGCCGGCGGAACTCCATCATCCCGGCGACGCGGAACCCGACCGGCCCGTCCGGCTCGACGAGCGGAGTGCAGGCCACCCGTTGCGCCGGGAAGTAGACCGGGTTGGCCGGCTTCACGTCCGGCTGGACGGTGAAGCTGTAGCCGCGGCCGGCCTGCACGATCGTCTCGACTCCGTGGGGTTTGGCGAGGCGACCGAGCCAGGTGCCCGACGCGATGACCACCGCGTCGGCACCGATCGCGTCGCCGTCCACGGGCCTGACCTCGATGCGCGGGCCGACGCGATCGACGGAGGCCACCTCCCCGCCCGACAGCACGTCACCGCCGCGCGCTCGGACCGCATCGGCGAGGGCGTGGACGAACCGGCCGGGGTTGATGAATCGCTGGCCGCGGAGCAGCACTCCGTGGGTGACCGCCTCGGACAGCGCCGGTTCGATGGACCGCAGCGCGTGGCCGTCGACCAGCTCGTAGGCGGTGCGACCGCCGACTTCAGCCACGTGCTCGAACTCGTGCACCAGCCCGTCGCGGTCGCGCTCCGACAGGAAGGCCGCGACGAACGGATCAGCCTCGTGCGTCGGCTCGGTGACACCCCCGTCGGCGAGGGCGTCGAACGCTTCGAGGGCACGGTGGTTGGCCTCGTTGAACACCGCCATGGCCTCGCGCCACTTGCCAGGGGTGCAGTGCCGGGCGAACGCGGCCAGGAACTTGAGCAGTTGCGGGTTGGTCGTGAAAGGCACGTAGACCGGTGAGGACGGGCTCAGCGTCGCCTTCACACCGGTGCCCAGGATCGCCGGGTCGGGCAGCGGCAGCGTCAGGGCCGGCGCGAGCCACCCGGCGTTGCCCCACGACGATCCGGCGGCCACGCCCTCGCGATCAACGACGGTGACGCGCGACCCCTCGGCCTGCAGGAACCACGCCGTGGCGAGGCCGACCATGCCGGCGCCCACGACGACGACGTGCTCAGGGCTCTGCTGGTCGGCCATGCCGCCCACTCAATCACCCGTCCAGGGAGCGACCGGGGATGCCACCTGACCGCGGCTTCGTTATGGTCGGAACGAAGACGACGAAGAGGGAGCCCGCCATGGGAATCCGGAAGAAGAAGACCGTCCGCGACCAGCTCGAGTCCCGACTCGACGACTTCCTCGATCAGGCGGAGGACCTGGGTCGGCAGGTCGCCGACCGGGCGCCCGAAGTGCGCGACAGCCTCATCGGCCGCATCGATGCCGGTCTCACCGAGCTGAAGGCCCGCTGGCCCGAGATTCGTGACGAGGTGCTCGACCGGGTCCCCGAGATGAGCGAGGAAACCTACGACGGGCTGCCCGACGGCGTGAAGGACAAGGTCCCCGACGAGGTCAAGCCCAAGAAGAAGCGGCGGCTGCGCAAGCTGGCCGTTGTCGGCCTGCTCACCGGCGCCGGGGCCGCGGCCCTCGCCGCCGTCCGGCGTGGGGGCGGCGCACCGCCGCCACCTCCGCCTCCTCCGCCGCCGTTCGACGCACCCAAGCCGCAGCCGGCCGCTCCACGAGCGGTTCCCGAGCCTGCCGACACCGCTTCGCCGGCCAAGGCGACGAACAGCGCGCCCGCGAAGAAGAAGGCCCCGGCCAAGAAGAAGTGACCGTGCCAACCGCGGTCTGACGTGGATCGTTGGCAGCGCGACCCTGCCTAGGGTTCACTGGGACCCATGCGATCCATCTGGAAGGGCTCGATCAGCTTCGGGCTGGTCAACGTGCCGGTGAAGGTCTACAGCGCCACCGAGAGCCACGACGTGTCCCTGCACCAGGTGCACGAGAAGGACGGCGGGCGCATCCGCTACCAGCGCAAGTGCGAGGTGTGCAACAAGGTCGTCGCCTACGAGGACATCACCAAGGCGTACGACGACGGCACGAACACCGTGGTGCTCACCGAGGAGGAGCTGAAGTCGCTTCCGGCGGAGAGCAACCACGAGATCGACGTCGTGGAGTTCGTCCCCGCCGACCAGATCGACCCCATCCGTCTCGACAAGGCCTATTACCTGGAGCCGGACAAGCAGGCGCTCAAGCCGTACACGTTGCTTCGACGCGCGCTGGAGGAGACCGACCGGGCCGCGGTCGTTCAGTTCGCGCTGCGCCAGAAGACCCGGCTCGCGGTGCTGCGGGTCAAGGACAAGGCGCTCGTCCTGCAGACGATGCTCTGGGACGACGAGGTGCGCGAGGCCGACTTCGACGTGCTCGACGAGGTGCCACGCATCAGCCAGAAGGAGCGTGACATGGCGTCGCAGCTCGTCGACTCGCTGGCCGGCGACTTCGACGCGAGCCAGTTCAGCGACGACTACCAGGAGCAGCTCCGCACGCTCGTCGAGGCGAAGCTCGAGCAGGGCGACGCCCTCGACACCGCCGCCACGTTCGGCGAGCAGCCCGAGGACGGCGAGAAGGCCGAGGTCATCGACCTGATGGAGGCGCTGCAGAAGAGCGTCGAGAAGAGCAAGAAGAAGAAGTCCGACTCGAGCAAGTCGACGTCGTCCAAGTCGACCGCCAAGAAGAAGGCCCGCAAGGGCGCCTAGCCGTGGCCAGATCCTCCGGTGAGACGGTCTCCATCGGAGGTCACCGCCTGCGCCTCACCAACCCGGACAAGGTCATCTATCCGGCGACCGGCACGACGAAGGCCGACGTCATCTCCTACTACGTCGAGATCGCGCCCTACATCCTTCCGCACGTCGTCGACCGAGCGGCCACGCGCAAGCGATGGGTGAACGGGGTCGGGACGGCGGCGAAGCCGGGCGAGGTGTTCTTCGAGAAGAATCTTCCGGACTCCGCGCCGAGCTGGATCCGGCGCGCGTCGATCCAGCACCGGACCAGCCGCAACAACTACGTCGTGGTCGACGGCGTGGCCGTCCTCGCCTGGCTCGGGCAGATGGCCGCGTTGGAGATCCACGTGCCGCAGTGGCGCATCGGGCCGCGTGGCGCCCACCTCAACCCCGACCGCTTCGTGCTGGACCTCGACCCGGGACCGGGTGCCGGCCTCCCCGAGTGCGTCGAGGTGGCGAAGCGGGCCAAGAAGCTCCTGTCCGACCTCGGCCTCGACGCCTACCCGGTCACCAGCGGCAGCAAGGGCCTGCACCTGTACGCAGGGCTCGACGGCAGCCACGACGCCGAGTACGTGAACCGGTTCGCCAAGGAGTTCGCGTCAGTGCTGCAGAGCGAGCTGCCGGACCTCGTCGTCAGCACCCAGCAGAAGGCGCTGCGCGGCGGCAAGGTGCTGGCCGACTGGAGCCAGAACAACGCCAACAAGACGACGATCGCGCCGTACTCCCTGCGCGGTCGCGAGCAGCCGACCGTCGCAGTGCCACGCACCTGGCGCGAGCTCAACGACCCCGGCCTGCGCCACCTCACCTACGACGAGGTGCTCACCCGGATGAAGCGTCGGGACGACCCCCTCAAGCCCCTCGCACGCGAGGGCGGTGAGGCGCCGGCGGTGGACAAGCTGTCCGTCTACCGGGCCAAGCGCGATGCCGCCAAGACCCCGGAGCCGGTGCCCGAGGATAGCCCTGACCTGCCCGGGGACGGCAACTCGTTCGTCATCCAGGAGCACCACGCCAGCCGGTTGCACTGGGACTTCCGGCTGGAGCGGGACGGGGTCCTCGTGTCGTGGGCGCTGCCCAGAGGCGTGCCGACGGACACCACGAAGAACCACCTCGCCGTGCAGACCGAGGACCACCCGCTGGAGTACGGCACCTTCGAGGGCTCGATCCCGAAGGGTGAGTACGGCGGCGGCGAGGTGACCATCTGGGACACCGGCACGTATGAGGCTGAGAAGTGGCGGGACGGCGAGGTCATCGCCACCCTCACCGGCACCAAGAAGGGTGGACTCGGTGAGCCGCGCCGGTTCGCGCTCATCCGGACGGGCGAGAACTGGCTCATCCACCTGATGAAACCCGCCGACCAGCAGAAGCCGTCCCGTCGATCGATCCGGCCGGGGAAGCGCTCCTCCACCGCCAAGCCGGTGGCGCCCATGCTGGCTACGGCGGGCAAGCCGTTCGACATCGACGACGAGGACGACTGGGCATTCGAGATGAAGTGGGACGGCTACCGCGCCGTCGCGGTGTGCGAAGGGTCCGACGTGACGCTGTTCAGCCGCACCGGCAAGGACATGACCGACACCTACCCGGAGGTCGCCGACGCCTTGGCCGAACAAGGTCTCACCGGCACGGTGCTCGACGGCGAGGTCGTCGCACTCGGGCCTGACGGCACGCCGTCGTTTTCGCGGCTCCAGCAAGGAACAAGACCGATCCACTACCTGCTGTTCGACGTGCTGAGCCACGACGGAGAGGCCCTGAAGAACGCGACCTACCTCGAGCGTCGGCAGGTGCTCCATGACCTCGACCTCGACGACGGAGAGGTCCTGCGCGTGCCGCTGGCTTTCGACGGCTCGCTCGAGGACGCCGTCGCGTCGAGCCAGGAGCTCGGGCTCGAGGGCGTGGTGGCCAAGCGTCGCGACAGCCGCTACCGGAGCGGCACTCGGTCGTCGTCGTGGATCAAGATCAAGAACCAACAGATGCAGGAGGCCGTCATCGTCGGTTGGCGCCCGGGAAAGGGCGGCCGCTCGGGTGCGGTGGGCTCCCTGCTGCTCGCCATCCCCGACGGGGACGGCTGGCGGTACATCGGCCGGGTCGGCACCGGGTTCACCGACCGCGTGGTCGCCGACCTCACCGATCGGCTCAAGGCCATCGAGCGCAAGACCGCACCCCTCGAGGTGCCGCGCGACGTGGCCCGCGATGCCAGATGGGTGACCCTGAAGCTCGTCGGCGAGGTCACGTACAGCGAGTGGACGCCCGAGGGACACCTGCGGCATCCCGTGTGGCGCGGGTTGCGGCCCGACAAGAAGCCCGTCGACGTCACTCCGGAATGACGGAAACCGCGGATTGACCCTCGGCGGGTCTATCGTTTGCCCCGCGAAAAGGTCTAGATGCAATCGGAACCGTTGCGCTAGCATCCAAGCAACTTCTCTGAGAATGGGCGGCACCATGACCGATCAGATGGACAACCTCACGGAAGACGAGAGACTTCTCGCCAAGCTCGGCTACAAGCAGGAGCTCAGCCGGTCCTGGTCCAGCTTCTCGAACTTCGCCATCTCGTTCTCGATCATCTCCATCCTGGCTGGCTGCTTCACGACGTTCGGCCAAGCGTGGAACAACGGCGGCCCGATCGCCATCTCCTGGGGCTGGCCCATCATCTCGCTGTTCATCCTGATCATCGGTTTCACCCTGTCCGAACTCGTGTCGGCGTATCCGACATCGGGCGGCATCTACTGGTGGGCGTCCAAGATGGGTGGACCCGCGGCCGGCTTCTTCACAGGTTGGCTCAACCTCATCGGCCTCCTCGCCGTGACCGCATCCGTGGCCTACGGGTGCGCCACCTTCACCGATCTCACCTTGGCGACTCTGAGCAGCGAGTACGCCGACAACTACAGCCTCGGGCGAGTCTTCGTCATCTTCCTCATCATCCTCGCGGTCGCGGCCGTGCTCAACATCTTCAGCGGTCACTTGATGGCTGTCATCAACAACGTCTCGGTCTGGTGGCACGTCGCCGGCGCCGCAATCGTCATCGGGATCCTGGCCTTCATTCCCGACAAGCACCAGTCGCTCGACTTCGTGTTCACCGAGCGCGTGAACAACTCCGGATATGCCGAGGGAGCCTTGAGCAACGGCACGTTCTGGTTCCTGGTGCTTCCGCTGGGCTTCCTCCTGACCCAGTACACGATCACCGGCTTCGACGCCTCGGCCCACCTCTCCGAAGAGACGCAAGCGGCGTCAGAAGGTGCCGCGAAGGGCATCTGGCGATCGATTGCGTACTCGGCGATCGGCGGCTGGCTGATCCTGCTCGCCTTCTTGTTCGCCGTCCAGGACAAGGACGCGGTCACCGCCGGCGGCGGCGGTGTCGACGTCATCTTCAGCCAGGCGCTGCCTGACGGGTGGCACGTGATCGTGCTGGCGATCTCCTCCGCAGGGCAGTTCTTCTGCACGATCGCCTGCCTCACCAGCGCCTCGCGCATGACGTTCGCCTTCAGCCGCGACGGTGCCATCCCGGGCTCGAGGATCTGGTCGAAGGTCTCGGCGTCGAAGGTACCTGCCAACGCCGTCCTCCTGGTGGCGGTCGTCGGTGCCATCATCACGCTGCCGGCCATCGTCGAGGTCAACCTCGGAACGGAAAAAGCCCCGCTCATCGTCCCGGTGGCGTTCTATGCAGTGGTCTCGGTCGCCGTGATCGGGCTCTATCTCGCCTTCCTCATCCCCATCTGGCTGCGCTGGCGGATGGGCGACGCCTTCCAGCCCGGAAGCTGGACCAACGGCTCGAAGTACAAGTGGATGAACCTGATCGCCGTGGTCGAGATCGCGATCATCAGCGTCTACTTCATCCTGCCGTTCACACCGGCGGCTGTGCCGTGGAACGAAGGGTTCTCCTGGAAGTTCGTCAACTACGCCCCGATCCTCACCGGCGGCACGCTCGTCCTGCTGACGATCTGGTGGCACGCGTCTGCGAAGAAGTGGTTCACCGGACCCAAGCACACCATCGATGAAGCGGTCATCGAGGCATTCGACGACTGACCACCCCGTGAGGGCTCTTTCAGTCGACCATCGGGCGCTGGGCGACAAGCCGAAGCTGACGAAGGCGACCGACGAGCCCTCCCACGCACGCATCGAGCACTGGCTGAGGGGTCGCATCGCGGCCGGCCAGCTCCTTCCGGACGACAAGCTGCCTCCCGAGGAGGAGCTCGCGGCCGCACTCGGCGTCAGCCGGATGACGCTGCGCCAGGCGCTGGGATCCCTGGAAACCACCGGCATTGTCGAACGTCGGCGCGGCCGGGCCGGTGGCACGTTCATCCGCGAGGAGCAGATCGACGTCGACCTGACCGGCCTGCCGGGGTTCACCGAGCAGATGAGCCGCTCCAACATCCGAGCCGGGGCGCGGGTCATCAGCGTTGGTCGCGTTCGGGCCGACCGAGCCGTCGCGTCCGCACTCGAGCTGACGAGCGGCAAGGAGGTCTTAGAGATCATCCGGGTCCGGTCGGCCAACCGGGAGCCGCTGGCCCTCGAGGAGACCTACCTCCCGTACCACCTCTTCAGGGGCCTCGACCGGCGGCGCCTCACCGGGTCGATCTACGCCATCATGCGCAAGGACTACGACCTCGCCCCTCACGACGCGCAGGAGTGGCTCGAGCCGGCACTCGCGACGGACGAGCACGCCGCCCTGCTCGACATCGAGCCCGGTGCCGCGCTGATGCTCGTGACTCGGACGTCCTACACGGCCGCCGGAGTCGCCGTCGAGCACGCCCGTGACCGCTACCGCGCCGATCGCACCCGCATCAGCCTGCGGACCAGCATCTCGAGCACGGTGTCAGCCGAGCTCATCGCGGACTCGGGGTCCGGCTCATGAACGGCCAGTCACTCGACGAGCTCTTCGACCAGATCCCCAGCCTGGCCGACCACCCGCGCACGATCGTGGAGCTGCCGGGAGGGCTCACGAACCTCAACCTCAAGGTCACCACCCCACGGGGCGTCTTTGTCGCACGGTGCAGCCGGAGCGACACGTCGCTGCTCGGCATCGACCGAGAGGCCGAGCACGCGAACACCCGATCGGCCGAGATCGCCGGCGTCGGCGCGCCAGTGGTGGAGTTCCGCCCGGACCTGGACGTCCTGGTGATCGGCTTCATCGACGGGCGATCCTTCGAGAACGACGACCTGAGGAAGCCCGGCGCCCTGCCGCGGGTCGCTGATGCGGTCCGGACACTGCACGCGGGACCACGCTTCGTGGGCGACTTCGACATGTTCAGGCGTCAGCCGCGGTATCTCGCCTCCGTGCTGGAAGGCGGCTTCGCGCTTCCGAACGACTACACCGACTTCGACGCGCAGTTCCAGCAGGTCAAGGCGGCACTGACCGCTGATGCCGGGCCCACCGTGCCGTGCAACAACGACCTGCTGGCGGGCAACCTCGTCGACGACGGCGAGAAGCTCTGGCTGATCGACTACGAGTACTCCGGCAACAACGACCCCTTCTTCGAGCTCGGCAACACCTGGACGGAGTGCGGGCTCGACGACGACCACCTCGACGAGCTGGTGACCGCGTACGTCGGGCACCACGCGCCGGAGAAGATCGCCCGCACGCGCCTGCAGGCCACGGTGTCGCGGTACGGGTGGTCGCTCTGGGGCTACATCCAGGCCGCGACGTCCGACCAGGACTACGACTTCCACGCATGGGGGCAGGAGCGGTTCGACGCCGCCGTGGCGGACTTCCGGTCGCCCGCGTTCGCGAAGTTGCTCGATGCCGCCGCAGGAGCCCGCCCGTGAGCCCGCTCCCGTCCCATGCCCGGATCGTCATCGTCGGCGGTGGTGTCATCGGCGCGAGCGTCGCCTACCACCTGACCGAGGCCGGGGAGACCGACGTCGTGCTCATCGAGCAGGGCGAGCTGTCGTGCGGCACGACGTGGCATGCGGCCGGCCTGGTCGGCCAGCTAAGGGCGACCGAGAGCGGCACCCGGCTGGTGCAGTACTCCACCGACCTCTACGCGCGGCTCGAGGCCGAGACCGGGCTCAGTGCGGGCTTCAAGCAGTGCGGGGGCGTCACCGTCGCGCGCACCGAGGACCGGATGACCCAGCTGCGCCGGACCGCCGCCACCGCGGAGGCGTTCGACCTCGAGTGCGAGATCCTCACCCCGGCGGCCGCCCGAGAACGCTTTCCCCTGATGGACGCCGACGACCTCGTCGGTGCCATCTGGCTGCCCGGCGACGGCAAGGCCAACCCGACGGACCTGACCATCGCCCTGGCGAAGGGCGCTCGCCAGCGGGGCGCGCGAGTGGTCGAGCACGTCCGCGTCACCGACGTGCTCGTCGAGGGCGGTGGCGTGATCGGCGTCCGCACGGACCAGGGCGACATCGGAGCCGAGGTCGTGGTCAACTGCGCCGGCCAGTGGGCCAACCACCTCGCAGCGCGCATCGGCGTGACCGTGCCGTTGCACTCGGCCGAGCACTTCTACGTCGTGACCGACCAGATCGAGGGCGCCCATCGTGACCTGCCGATCCTCCGCGACCCCGACGGCTACACCTACTTCAAGGAGGAGGTCGGCGGGCTCGTGGTCGGCGGGTTCGAGCCCGAGGCGAAGCCCTGGGTGGCGCCGGACCAGATCCCCTACCCGTTCGAGTTCCAGCTCCTCGAGGAGGACTGGGACCACTTCTCGGTTCTCATGAACAGTGCGCTCGCGCGGGTTCCGGCACTGGCTGACACCGGCATCCGGAAGTTCTACAACGGCCCGGAGAGCTTCACCCCCGACAACCAGTTCATCCTCGGCGAGGCCCCGACGGTCAGGGGCTTCTTCGTCGGCGCCGGGTTCAACTCGGTCGGCATCGCGACGGCCGGCGGGGCCGGGCGGGCCCTGGCCGAGTGGATCCTCGAGGGCGAGCCGACGATGGATCTCCTCGCCGTCGACATCCGGCGGTTCGCGAGGTTCAACGGCAACAGCCGCTGGCTGCGGGCCCGTGTTGGCGAGGTGCTCGGCCTGCACTACGCCGTCCCGTGGCCCAACCGCGAGTTCGAGACGGCCCGGCCGTTCCGCTGCTCGCCTGCCTACGAGCGCCTGGCCGCTGCGAACGCCGGATTCGGCAGCAAGATGGGATGGGAGCGGGCCAACTACTTCGCCCCGGCCGGCGAGGACCCGTCGATCGCGTACGCGTGGGGCCGGCAGAACTGGCTCCCCTGGGTGGCGGCCGAGCAGCGCGCCACCCGGTCGGCGGTCGCGGTGTTCGACCAGACGTCCTTCTCCAAGTACCTGGTCACCGGCACCGACGCCGAGGCCGCACTCCAGTGGATCTGCACCAACGACGTCGCGGTCGACGTCGGCCGCACGGTCTACACGGCGTTGCTCAACACTCGTGGCACGTACGAGTCGGACCTCACCGTCACCCGGTTGAGCCGGCACGAGTTCCTGCTGGTCAGCAGCTCGGCCACCACCGAGCGGGACCAGGACTGGATCCGTCGGAACATCCCGGCCGGCTTCCACGCGCACATCGCCGACGTCACCTCCTCCCTGGCCGTCTACGGCGTCATGGGCCCGCGGTCGCGCGAGCTGCTGTCGCGCCTGACCGGTGCCGACCTGAGTGAGGACGGCTTCCCGTTCGGCACCAGCCGCGAGATCGACCTCGCGCACGGTACGGTGCGCGCGACCCGTATCACGTACGTCGGCGAGCTCGGCTGGGAGCTGTACGTCCCGACCGAGTTCGCTCTCGGCGTGTACGACGAGCTGATGGCGGCGGGCCGGGATCTGGGTGCCGTCAACGCCGGCTACTACGCGATCGAGTCGCTCCGGCTGGAGAAGGGCTACCGCGCGTTCGGCCGCGAGCTGACGCCGGACTTCAACCCGGTCGAGGCCGGGCTGGTGTTCGTCTGCAAGCTCAAGACCGACATCGACTTCCTCGGCCGCATCGCCGTCGAGAAGGCCCGCGCCGACGGACCGTCACGCAGGCTCGTGTCGTTCGTCTGTGACGACCCGGACGCCACGCTGTGGGGTGGCGAGCTCGTGCGCCGAGACGGTATGCCCGCGGGGCAGGTGACATCGGCCGCCTGGGGCGAGACGCTGGGTGCCAGCGTCGGCCTGGCCTACATCAGGGCGCCGGAAGGGCAGATCGCGTCCCCCGACCACATCCGTTCAGGCGACTACCAGATCGACGTCGGGGGCGACCTCGTCCCGGCTCACGTCTCGTTGAAGGCTCCGTACGACCCGGCATGACCAGAGAAGAAGAAGGACGCACATGACCACTCGGCATCCACGGCTCCTGACCATCGACGACCTGACCACCCTGATCGGGGACGGGGAGATCGACACGGTGATCGTCGCGTTCACCGACATGCAGGGACGGCTGCAGGGCAAGCGGCTGCACGCCCAGTACTTCGTCGACGTCGTGATCGACCATGGGACGGAGGGCTGCAACTACCTGCTCAGCGTCGACATCGACATGAACACGGTCGACGGCTATGCGATGTCGTCGTGGGAGAAGGGCTACGGCGACATGGAGTTCGCCCTCGACTTCGACACGATCCGCCGGCTCACCCACCAGCCCGCGACCGCGATGATCCAGTGCGACCTCGTCTGGCTCGACCACGAGCCGGTCGTCCAGTCGCCGCGCAGCATCCTCAAGAAGCAGCTCGCCAAGGCCGCCGAAGCCGGGTTCACCGCCCTGGCCGGCACCGAGCTCGAGTTCATCGTCTTCAACACGAGCTACGAGCACGCCTGGAGCTCGGGGTACCGCGAGATGACGCCGGCGAACCAGTACAACGTCGACTACTCGATCCTGGGGACGAGCCGGGTCGAGCCGCTGCTCCGCGACATCCGCAACCACATGTACGACGCCGGGATGCGCGTCGAGAGCGCGAAGGGCGAGTGCAACTTCGGCCAGCACGAGATCGGCTTCCTCTACGACGAGGCGCTGGTGACCGCCGACAACCACAGCGTCTACAAGAACTCGGCCAAGGAGATCGCGGCGCAGCACGGCCAGTCGATCACCTTCATGTCGAAGTACAACGAGCGTGAGGGCAGCTCGTGCCACATCCACCTGTCGCTGCGAGGCAAGAACGACGCGATCGTGTTCTGGGACGAGAAGAAGGGCGGCCGCACGGCGACGTACGACCAGTTCATCGCCGGCGTGCTGGCGACGATGCGCGACTTCACGCTCATGTACGCGCCGAACGTCAACTCCTACAAGCGCTTCGCCGTCGGTTCGTTCGCTCCCACGGCCATCGCCTGGGGTGAGGACAACCGGACATGCTCGGTGCGCCTCGTCGGCCACGGTCCGAGCGCCCGGATGGAGAACCGCCTTCCCGGCGGCGACGTCAACCCGTATCTCGCGCTCGCGGCCATGCTCGCCGGCGGTCTGCACGGCATCGACCAGGGGCTGGAGCTCGAGGAGCCGCTGACCGGCAATGCCTACACGTCCGACAAGGAGCACGTGCCGTCGACGCTGCGTGAGGCCCGCGAAGCCTGGCACGGATCGGCGCTCGCCCGCCAGCTGTTCGGCGACGAGGTCGTCGACCACTACACCAACATGGCCGACGTCGAGCTGGCCTCCTTCGAGGCGGCGGTGACCGATTGGGAGCTTCGGCGTGGCTTCGAGAGGATGTAGGCATGGCCATCGGTGGTCGAGTGCCCCGCGAGGAACGAGCGGGGTGTATCGAGACCACAAGCACAGGTGGTTTCGATACGCGCCTCGTTCCTCGGCGCTACTCAACCACCGAGTGGATTGAAGGAGCTGAATGAGTACCACCCACGTCGTCGTCAACCCGGCCACCGAGGAGACCGTCACCGAGGTCCCCTCCGCCACCGTCGAGGAGGCCGATGCGGCCATCGGGCGGGCCGCCGATGCGTTCCCCGCCTGGCGTGACCTGGCACCCGGTGAGCGGGCCCGTCTGCTGAGGCGCTTCGCCGCCGTGGTCGATGAGCACATCGACGAGCTCGCCGAGCTCGAGGTTCGCAACGCCGGGCACACGTGGAGCAATGCGACCTGGGAGGCCGGCAACGTCCGCGACGTCCTGAACTACTACTCGGCGGCCCCGGAACGCATGACCGGTCACCAGATCCCGGTCGCCGGCGGCATCAACGTCACGTTCCACGAGCCGCTTGGGGTCGTCGGCATCATCGTGCCCTGGAACTTCCCGATGCCGATCGCCGGATGGGGCTTCGGGCCCGCGCTCGCCGCCGGCAACACGGTCGTCCTCAAGCCGGCCGAGCTCACGCCGTTGACGGCGATACGTCTCGGGGAGCTCGGCCGGGAGGCCGGCCTGCCGGACGGCGTCTTCACGGTGATCCCCGGCAAGGGCTCGGTGGTCGGCGAGCGCTTCGTGACCCACCCGGCCGTGCGCAAGGTCTGCTTCACCGGCTCCACCGAGGTCGGCAAGAAGATCATGGCCGGCTGCGCCGACCAGGTGAAACGGGTGACGCTCGAGCTCGGGGGCAAGAGCGCCAACATCGTGTTCGCCGACTCCGACCTCGCGAAGGCCGCCGCTTCAGCGCCGATGGCGGTGTTCGACAACGCCGGCCAGGACTGCTGCGCCCGGTCGCGCATCCTGGTGGAGCAGTCGGCGTTCGACGAATTCGTCTCGCTGCTCGAACCGGCCGTGAAGGGCATCAAGGTGCTCGACCCGGCTGACAAGTCGAGCGAGATGGGTCCGCTCATCTCTGCGGACCAGCGCACGACCGTGCAGGGCTTCGTCGACGAGGTCGACGTCGCGTTCACCGGCAGCGCGCCGTCCGGCACCGGCTTCTGGTTCCCCCCGACGGTGGTGCTGGCCGACTCGGTCGACCAGCGGATCTGGCGCGAGGAGGTCTTCGGCCCGGTCGTGGCGGTGATGCCGTTCCGCGACGAGGCCGAGGGCGTGCAGCTCGCGAACGACACCGAGTTCGGCCTGTCCGGCTCGATCTTCACCCGTGACGTCGGCCGTGCGCTGCGCGTCGCTCGCGCGGTGGAGGCCGGCAACCTCAGCATCAACACCCATGCGTCGGTCCGCTACTGGACGCCGTTCGGCGGCTTCAAGCAGTCCGGGCTCGGCCGCGAGCTCGGACCCGACGCACCCCACTCGTTCACCGACGTCAAGAACGTCTTCATCTCCCACGAAAGCTGACATGACATGACCGGACGTCTGGAAGGCAAGACCGCGGTGGTGACCGGCGGGTGCTCGGGCATCGGCCTGGCCACCGTGCGACGGTTCGTCGAGGAGGGGGCCAAGGTCGTCATCGGTGACCTCGACGACGCCAAAGGCCCCGGCCTGGCCGAGGAGCTCGGCGGCACCTACGTGCACACCAACGTCACCGACAAGGAGCAGGTCGACGCGTTGTTCGCCGCAGCGCAGTCGACGTACGGGTCGGTCGACGTGGCGTTCAACAACGCGGGTATCTCCCCGCCGGAGGACGACTCGATCCTGACCACCGAGCTCGAGGCCTGGCGCCAGGTGCAGGAGGTCAACCTGACCAGCGTCTATCTGTGCTGCAAGGCCGCATTGCCGTACATGCTCGAGCAGAAGAAGGGCTCGATCATCAACACGGCCTCGTTCGTGGCCGTCATGGGTGCGGCCACGTCGCAGATCTCCTACTCCGCGTCCAAGGGCGGCGTGCTGTCGATGTCGCGCGAGCTCGGTGTGCAGTTCGCGCGCGAGGGTGTGCGCGTCAACGCGCTGTGCCCCGGACCGGTGAACACCCCGCTGCTGCGCGACCTCTTCGCGAGCGACCCCGAGCGGGCCGCCCGCCGTCTGGTCCACGTGCCGATGGGCCGCTTCGGCGAGCCCGAGGAGATGGCGAACGCGGTGCTCTTCCTGGCTTCGGACGAGTCGAGCTTCATCACCGCATCGACGTTCCTGGTCGACGGCGGCATCTCCGGGGCCTACGTCACCCCGCTGTGAAGCCACTCATCGGCATCACGACCTACCGCGAGCAGTCGCGGTGGGGCGTGTGGGACGACCAGGCCGACCTGCTGCCCGCCGCGTACGCGCGATCGATCGAGGTGGCCGGCGGCATCGCGGTGCTGCTGCCGCCGACCGACGATCCGGTGCGGGACGCGCACGACGTCGCGGCGCGCCTGGACGGTCTGGTCATCGCGGGCGGGGCCGATGTCGACCCGCGGCGCTACACCGAGGACGTGCCGCACGAGCGCACCGCGGACTGGCGTGAGGATCGCGACGCGTGGGAGTTCGCACTCCTCGACGCCGCCCGAAGCTCGCACTTGCCGGTGCTGGGCATCTGCCGCGGCATGCAGGTCATGGCCGTGCACGCCGGCGGCCACCTCGACCAGCATGTGCCGGACACGCTCGGCCACGACAACCACTCGCCGGGCGGGGACGTCTACGGCGACGTGAAGGTCGACCTGGTCGACGGCACGCAGCTCGCGAAGATCCTGGTCACCGGCCCGACCGTCCGCTGTCATCACCACCAGTCGGTACTCGACCACCCGGGGATGGTCGGCGCGGCGCACGCGAGTGACGGCATGCTCGAAGCCATCGAGGACCCGGACCGGCCGTTCTGGCTCGCCGTGCAGTGGCACCCTGAGGCGCAGCCGGACGCGGGACTGTTCACCGCCCTCATCGCCGCAGCGGCGACGCGCTCCGGCCGAGGGCCGTCTGTCGACGGCTGACATGCGAGTTCGTGCTCTCGACACGACACTGGAGACATGGCCACGGGCAGTCTCGTCACCGGAGCGACCGGATACATCGGCGGACGGCTGGTGCCCGAGCTGCTCGATGCAGGTCACGATGTGCGTGTCCTCGTGCGCGACGAGACCAAGGCGCGGGCTCACGCGTGGGCGAAGGGCGTCGAGATCGCCGTCGGCGACGCGACCGACGCCGATGACGTCAGATCGACGCTGGACGGCGTGGACGTCGCCTACTACTTGTTGCATTCGATCGGCACCGGCGGCGACTTCGCAGACACCGAGCGTCGTGTCGCCTCGACGTTCGCCGACGCCGCGGCCGACGCCGGCGTAGGACGTATCGTCTACCTCGGCGGCATGGTGCCGGAGGACGAGAAGCTCTCCGAGCACCTTTGGTCGCGTGAGCAGGTAGGCGACATCCTGCTCGCGTCGGGAGTGCCGACCGCGGTGCTCCAGGCGGGCGTCGTGATCGGCTCGGGTTCGGCGTCGTTCGAGATGCTGCGCTACCTCACCGAGCGGCTCCCGGTGATGGTGACGCCTCGCTGGGTGCACTCGCGCATCCAGCCGATCGCCGTCCGCGACGTGCTGCGCTACCTGGTGGGGTGCGCCGACCTCCCCGACGACGTCAATCGACGCTTCGACATCGGTGGTCCCGACGTCCTCACGTACCTGGAGATGATGCAGGGCTACGCGACGGTGGCTCGGCTGCCCCGTCGGCGCGTGCTGCCCGTGCCGCTGTTGTCCCCATGGCTGTCGAGCCACTGGGTCGGCTTGATCACTCCGGTCCCGGCTGCGCTGGCCCGCCCCTTGGTGGAGTCGCTACGCAACACCGTCGTCGCAGGCGACCACGACATCGCGCTCTATGTGCCCGACCCGCCGGACGGACTGATCGGCTACGAGCGTTCGGTCGAGCTCGCGCTCACCAAGATCAGGAACCTCGACGTCCCCACCCGATGGTCGTCGGCCTCCACGCCTGGCGCTCCCTCCGAGCCGCTCCCGTCCGATCCGGACTGGGCCGGTGGATCTCTCTACGAAGACGCGCGGACGCGCGAGGTGGATGCCTCTCCGACGGCTCTCTGGTCGGTCATCGAAGGGATCGGTGGTCGCAACGGCTGGTACTCGTGGGGGCTGGCCTGGTGGGTACGGGGCCTCCTGGATCGGCTGGTAGGCGGCCCAGGGCTGCGCCGAGGGCGGCGAAACGACCGGGAACTCGTCGTCGGCGATACCCTCGACTTCTGGCGGGTGGAGGCGACGGACGACGAGACGTTCCTCCGGCTCCGCGCCGAGATGAAGGTACCGGGTCTGGCCTGGCTCGAGCTGCAAGTCGGCTCCACCGAGGGCGGCACGACGACCTTCCACCACCGCGCCCTCTTCCATCCGCACGGGCTCCTCGGCCACCTCTACTGGTGGTCGGTGCTGCCGTTCCACGGCATCGTGTTCGGCGGCATGCAGCGCAACATCGCCAAAGCCGCTGAAGCCCTCGACGCGCGGGACGCCTGATCGTGGCCGACGTCGCGGCGATGTGGTTCCGACGCGACCTCAGGCTGGCTGCGCGACCGGGCGGCCTAGGGCGAGTCGGCGATCCGCACCAGGCCGCCGAGGACGCCCACGTACGCCGTGCCGTCGGGGCCGAGGCTCACTGGCGCGTAGTTGACGTTGTGGCCGAACCCGGTGCCGTAGCGCTGCTTGAACACGGCGCCGCCGGTGCGGAAGTCGAGCGCGGTCAGGAACCAGGAGTCCGCGAGCCCCTTGCGCTCCCGGCTGACGATGTAGACGAGCCCGTTGGCCAACGACGCCTTCGCGACGGCTGACGGCGACCGCTCGGTGCGGTTCTGCCAGACGACCTGACAGCCTTGGCCGTCGGCGTCGATGTCGACCCGGTCGATGCCGGGCTTCGAGACGCTGCCGGCAGCGCTCAGCACCGGGCCCCGGTATCCGTAGTTATTGGTGACGACGAGGGCACGGTCGACGGCGATGAGGGAGTTGTCCGTCGCGCTCGTGCCCGGCTCGAAGACCGAGACAGTGCAGACCTCGCGCTCGCCGACCACGTCGGCACCACGGCGGTAGACCACGATGTTCATCGGGTCGGCGTTGTCGGTGATGGCCACCCACTCGTCGTTCACGAGCGTGGGCGTGGTGCCCGACCCGGGCGACGTCTGTCCGGGCTTGGTGACGCCGGAGTTCGGGTACTCCTCCCGCCAGGTCACGACCGGGACGCCGGCGCTGTCGAGGTCGAGGCGGTACAACGCCTTCGTCGTGACGATGTAGATGCCGCCGGTCTCGTCGACGGCGAACGAGTTGGTGATGGTCTCGCCGAGTGGAAGAACCTGGGTCGCTCCGGTCGAAGGATCGACCGCCCCCACCACGCCGCGCTCGGTCACGAAGACGATCTCCCCAGTCCAAGCCGGGAGCGCCGAGACGATCTTGTCGTCCCGGGCCGTGGCCCCGGTCAGGTTGTAGTCGCGCTCGCGCACGAACCGGTTACCGGCTGCGTTCTGCGCCACGACGTAGATGTGACGGTTGCCGGTGGGGATGACCGCGCGGTCGAGGTGGTCGAGGTAGAAGTAGCCGCCGCCGGAGAAGTCGCTGAACACGTTCGGGCTGAGCTTCCGAGCGGGCAGTCCGAAGGAGGCGATCTGCTTCAGTGTCGTGGGATCGAACAGCTTGAGGGTCGGCTTCGTCGCCCCGACGCAGACGGTCTCGAGCCGGCCGCGCCGGTCGAAGGTCAGGCTTCCGCATTCCGCGACCTGGAGCGTGGACGTCACCGTGGGGTTCACCCCAAGCGGACCCTGGCCCGGGTAGGTGTCGGTCATGTAGGCGTCGTTGTGGATGTTGTTGCCGGGGTCGGGCGCCAGGAACGGGTGCTGCGGAGGCGCCGGGGCCGTCACCGGATTCGGCGTCGCCGGGCTGCCGACGAAGGCCGGACCACCGGGAGGCAACGGGTCGCCGGGGATCGGGATCGCGGCTGCTGCTCCCGCGCTCCCCAGCACGAGGGCGATGGTCGCGAGACCGCTCCGGCGCAGGACTGGCACGCCTGTCCAACGACGAGACCCGCCATCAGGTCACGTCAGCTGGCGGCCACCCGATCGGCGCGCTCGCGCGTCACGTCGGCCCACGGACTCCACAGGAACCAGCGCGGGAGCGCTCTCAGGAGGCGGGGCGGGCCCTCGACGTCGATACGGCCGCCGTCGACCGCCTCCCGCCAGGTGCAGTAGCCCTGGAAGACGTCGGAGAAGGTTCCGGTCGCCGCAGTGGCGATGACATCGACCTCGAAGCCGGGGTGCTGGAGGCACATGGAGACCTCGCTGCGGTCGATGACCATCCAGATCGTCTCCGGCTCCGGTGCGGTGTGCCGGAACTCGACGACCGTCCGGACCGGTGGCAGTGCCTCGACGTTGACCCGCCGACGCATCCACCACATCAAGGTGGTCGGCGGCACGTCGTGGGGGCGCAGGTCGTCGAAGAGCCACTCGATCGCCCACCGTCCGAGGCTGTCGATCACCCGCTCGAGGTCCTTGCCGGACGGCGTGAGGTGGTACTCGCTGCCGCGGCCGGTCGGCGCCGGCCAGGTCTCGAGCACCCCCTTGCGCTCGAGGTGGCGCAGCCGCTGGACGAGCAGCGAGCGGGAGATGCCCGGCATGGCGCGGGCGATGTCGTTGAACCGGGTGTTTCCGAGCACAAGTTCGCGGATGATCAACGGCGTCCAGCGGTCGGCCACCACCTCGGCGGCCATCTGGACGGGACAGAAGTCTCCGTAATCGGGCATGCCCCATCGTCTCACCGTCAGCCGTCGCGTGTAGTCACAAATCTGGACCAGCTGGGTCGCGATCATGGACTAGTCGACGACAACGGGCCGGATCACGCTGGGAACATGACAACGACAGCCCCCATTTCCATGGACCTCAACTCCACTGCCATGACCATCACCGAGCGCGCGGCCTCACTCCGCCCGCTGCTCGCCGATCATGCCGCCCGCCACGACAGCGAGGGCAGCATCGTGAGCGAGTCCCTTCAAGCCCTGCGCGATGCCGGCTTGCTGGCCGCTGCCGTGCCCGTCGAGCTCGGAGGCGAGGGCGCGTCCATCGCCGAGCTCACCGCTCTCCAGCGCGAGCTCGGCCACCATTGCGGCTCCACGGCCCTGGCCACCGCGATGCACCAGCACGTCGTGGCCTTCACCGCATGGCGTTATCGCCGCGGTCTGCCCGGCGCGGAGGCGACGCTGCGCAAGGTCGCCGACGACGGGATCCTGATCGTCTCGACCGGTGGCGGCGACTACTCGCACCCGCGTGGGGAGGCGGTGAAGGTCGACGGCGGCTATCGCGTCTCCGGTCACAAGCGATTCGCCAGTCTGTCCGACGCCGGCGCCGTGATGTCCACGATGTTCGTCCACGACGACCCGGAACAGGGCCGCCGGGTCCTGAACATGGCCGTCCCGTTCGCCTCTGACGGCGTGACGGTCGGCACCAACTGGGACACGCTCGGCATGCGCGGCACCGCCAGCAACGACGTCGTCCTCGAGGACGTGTTCGTTCCCGACGACAAGGTCCTGGCCAACCGCCCCTACGGGGTCGTCGACGGGCCGCTCCAGGTGATCTCCAGCATCGCGTTCACCATCATCTCGGGCGCCTACCTCGGCGTGGCGGAGGCGGCGTATGACGCCGCGCTCGACGTCGCCCAGCACAAGGCCGACGACGCCATGGTGCAGCGCCAGGTCGGCCAGATGCGCCAGTCGCTGCGCGTCGCGTCGTGGGCACTGGACGGGGCACTCGCCGCGGTCGGCGACGATCCGACGCCGTCGCACGAGACCTACCTCGACGTGATGGCGGCGAAGGCCGAGGTCGCGCGGGCCGGCATCGAGGTCTGCGACATCGCGATGGACGTGGCCGGCGGACCGGCGTACTTCCGGGGCTCGGTCGTCGAGCGCGCCTACCGGGACATCCGGGCGATCAAGTTCCACCCGCTCACCCCGGAAGCGACACTCCTCGAGTCCGGAAGGGAAGCGCTCGGGGTGTCGACCCTGCTCGCCTAGTCGACGTCGACGTCGTCGCGGTCGGCCCACTCCAGCAAGGGAGCCAGGTCGAACGCGGCGTCGTCGATGCCGGCGTGCAGGTCGCCCAGCTCGGCGAAGCGCGGAGGCACCGTCTCGAGGGTGAAGTCGTGCGGGTCGACGTCGTCGACCTCGTCCCAGCGGATCGGCGTCGACACCCGCCCGTCCGGGAAGCCGCGCACCGAGTAGGCGGCCGCGATCGTGTGGTCGCGGGCGTTCTGGTTGTAGTCGACGAACAGGTCGGCAGGGTCACGGTCCTTGCGCCACCAGGCCGTGGTGACATCCGGCGAGCGTCGCTCCACCTCGCGCGCAAAGGCGAGCGCTGCACGCCGCACGTCGGCGAACCCGTGGTCCGGCGGGATGCGCACGTAGATGTGCATCCCCGACCCACCGGACGTCTTCGGCCAGCCGACGGCACCGAGCTCGTCGAGCACCTCGCGCGCCACGTGCGCGACCCGCTGGACGGTGGCGAAGTCGCACTCCGGACCCGGGTCGAGGTCGATGCGCCACTCGTCCGGCTTCTCGGTGTCGGCGCGGCGGCTGTTCCACGGATGGAACTCGACGGTCGACATCTGCACCGCCCAGATGACTGCCGCGAGCTCGGTGACGCACAGCTCGTGGACGTCCCGGTCGAAGCGCGGGAAGTGGATGCTGACCGTCTCGAGCCACGGCGGTGCGCTCGCCGGGACCTTCTTCTGATGCACCTTGCCGCCGGCCAACCCCTTCGGAAACCGGTGCAGCATGCACGGGCGCTCGTACAGCGCGTTCACGATGCCGTCGCCGACCGACAGGTAGTACTCGACGAGGTCGAGCTTCGTCCAGCCGCGTTCGGGAAAGTAGACACGATCGGGGTTGGTGACGCGGACGACCTTGTCCTCGACCTCGATCAGCTCGACCGGTGTCGCCATGCGGTGAGCCTACGAGGCGCCGGGGCTGACGGCTGGTGTAATCGACTCAGATCCCGTCAGGAGGCCCCGTCATGAGCCCGGAGATCAACCACCTCGCCGTTGTGCTCGCCGTGGTGGCGAGCATGGTGGTCGGATTCCTGTTCTACATGCCCGCGGCCTTCGGCCGGCGCTGGATGAAGCTCGTCGGCCACTCGGAGGACTCGGTCGAGGGCGGTTCCCCACTGGTGTACCCGATCGTCGTCGTCGCGAGCTTCGTCACCGCCTACGCACTCGCGGGCGTGGCGTTCCTGGCGCACGACTTCTACGGCGGCGACTTCTTCACCGAAACGCTCGTCAGTGGCTGGATCCTGTGGCTCTCGTTCACGGCGGCTCGCATGCTCGTGCACGACGTCTTCGACTCCCGCAGCCTGCAGATCACGGTCCTGTCGGCGCTCAACGAACTGCTCACTATCACCGCGATGGCGCTGGTCATCGGTATCTGGGCCCCGTCCGGGATCTGACCGACGGGCGGCTCAGCTACTCGCCTTGCCGCCCTTGCGCCCGGCCTTCTTCTTCTGCGCGGTCGTGCCGCCCTGACTGCTGTCGCCGCCCTTACCGCTGCTCTTTCCGCCGCGCTTGGACGCTCCCGGCGAGTTGGCGATCTTCGCCGCACGCTCCTTCGACATGCCCTTGTCCTTGCGTACGACTCCTCGCCGTGGTCGGGTCGGGCGACCATCTCGTCGTTCAGGGCGGGCGGCTCCTGCTGCTGCGGAGAAAAGGCCTGGTCGTTCATGACTCACCCCTCGTCCGACGCAGGCCCCGGCTCCTCGGGGGTGTCGTCCTCCCCTTCGGGTGCGAACCGCGGCTCGTCGTCGGGCTCGTGCACCGGGTCCGGCGGCTCTGCGGGCTCGTCGGTGTCTGGTGCGGTGGGTTCCTCGGGTGCAGTGGTCACCACAGCCCCTGCTTGAAGTCGTGACCTCAGGCCTCTGCTCGACCAAATCCCAGCGTCACACCCTGTGTCGAGGCTCGCAAACCGAAGCCGTCGTGAGACAGGATCCGTCCTTGCGCTGCGGATGCGGGCCCCGGGCTTCCGGGCAACCATGAGTGCGTGGTCCCATTGAACGCGAGCGCCCGGACGGCGCAGTCGATCGTGTTCGGCCATCTCCCGATCGACTTCGACGAGCGGGTGCTGCGTCCGCGGCCGTGGACCGTCGCCCAGTCTCGATGGGCAGCCGAGTTGATGCACGACCAGCCCGGCTCCCGGGTCCTGGAGCTCTGCGCCGGCGCCGGACACATCGGCCTGCTTGCCCTTGCGCTGGCACGCTCGCCCGTGCATCGCCTCGTCGCCGTCGACCTCAGCCCCGCGGCCTGCAGCTTTGCGCGTCGCAACGCCGAGACGAGCGGGATGGGCGACCAGGTCGAGGTCCGAGAAGGTCACCTCGACGACGTCCTCGCCCCCGATGAGCGGTTCGACGTGGTCATCGCCGATCCACCCTGGGTGCCCCACGCCGACACGGCCCGATTTCCCAACGACCCCCTGGTCGCCATTGACGGCGGAGCCGACGGGCTCGAGGTCGTCTGGCTCTGCATCCGGGCGTGCGAGCGTCACCTCGCTACGGGCGGATCGGCCGTGCTCCAGCTCGGCTCGGAAGACCAGGCCCATCGCGTTCGCGACTCCCTTCTCTCGACGGCCTCGTCACTGCACGTGCAGGACCTGCGCACGTTCGGCCGTCAAGGCGTGCTCATCCGGCTCACGGCAGGTGACAGATGAGGTCGCTGTGGCTCGACCGCACCCACGTGCCGGTGAACGACCCACTCCCGGAGGACGCCGTGGACGATCTCGTCGTGGGCGCGGGCCTGACCGGGCTCACGACTGCCCTCCTCCTGGCACGGACCGGTCGCCGGGTCGCGGTCATCGAGGCACGTCAGGTCGGCGCCGTGACGACCGGCAACACGACCGGAAAGGTCTCCTTGCTTCAGGGCACCAAGCTGTCGCGCATGCTGGGGCTCCAGTCGAAGGCCGTCGTCGAGGCCTACGTCGAGGCGAACCTCGAGAGCCAGCAGTGGTTGCTGGAGTTCTGCAGCGATCATGGCGTGCCGGTCCAGACGCGGGACGCCGTCTCGTACGCATCGGCGGAGTCCGAGGTCGCGGCCGCGCGCGACGAGCATGACGCTGCCGAGACTGTGGGCCTCGACGTGCGGTGGATGGACACGCTCGACGTCCCGTTTCCCTTCCATGGCGGCACGCTGCTACCCGATCAGGCTCAGATCGACCCGATGGACCTGCTCGACGCCCTCGTCATCGAGTTCCGCGCTCACGGCGGAACCCTGTGCGAGGGTCGACGCGTCGTGGCCGTATCCAAGCACGGACAGCCGCGTGCAACGCTCGACGATGGATCGACCGTCGACGCGGAGTACGTCGTTCTGGCGACCGGCACGCCGATGCTCGATCGCGGTCTCTACTTCGCGAAGGTCGAGCCACTGCGCTCGTACGCGCTCGCCTTCGTCGCCGCCGACACTCCCGACGGCATGTTCCTGTCCGCGGGCTCCCCCGTGCGCTCGATCCGCGACGCACCGGGCCCGAGCGCCGGCCGGCGACTGATCGTCGGCGGCAACGGTCATCCCGTCGGCCGCGCCGACTCCGAGGTCGAGCACCTCGACGCGCTCCGCGAGTGGACCGCACGGTACTTTCCGGGCGCCGTCGAGACCCACGCCTGGTCGGCGCAGGACTACCGCTCCCATGACGGCATCCCGTACGTCGGCCTCCTGCCTCGAGGCGGAGGACGCATCCACCTCGCCACCGGCTTCGACAAGTGGGGAATGACGAACGGGGTCGCGGCGGCGCGGAACATCACCGCGCAGATCCTCGGCGACAAGCCCTCCTGGGCCCGACCGCTGGGCCGGCGGGTCACCCGCCCGAAGGGTGCCCTCAACGTGGTGCAGACGAATGCGGGAGTTGGCCTCGCGGCCGCGCGATCGGTGCTCGAAGTGAACCTCACCGGCCCGCCGTCCAGTCCCTCCGAGGGCTTGGGCATGGTGGGGCGATCGGGCGTACTTCCGGTCGGGGTGTCGACCGTCGACGGTCGTACCTGCACTGTTGCCGCGATCTGCACGCATCTCGGCGGCATCCTGTCGTGGAACGATGCCGAGAAGTCGTGGGACTGCCCGCTCCACGGATCGCGCTTCGGACCCGACGGCACCGTCCTCGAGGGTCCGGCCACGAAGCCACTGGCTCGCCGCGACGACTGAGTCGTCACATCGCGTGTAACTCGTCCCCAGGTGGGTACGTACTCGGTATACCGAGTGAAAGGACCATCATGGGCACGATCACCGAGTCGGTCGACGTCGACGTCGACGTCACCACGGCCTACGACCAGTGGACGCAGTTCGAGACCTTCCCCCAGTTCATGGAAGGCGTCGACGAGGTCCGCCAGCTCGACGACACCCACCTGCACTGGGTGACGTCCGTCGGCCCGGCGACTCGCGAGTTCGACGCGACCGTGACCGAGCAGCATCCCGACGAGCGGGTGGCCTGGAAGTCCGACGACGGACCCGAGCACGCCGGCGTCGTCACGTTCCACCGTCTGGACGACCAGCAGACCAAGGTGACGGTCCAGATGAGCATCGACCCGGACGGCTTCGTCGAGAACGTCGCGGACAAGGCCGGCATCCTCGACCGCCGCGTGAAAGGTGACTTGAAGCGCTTCAAGGACTTCATCGAGAGCCGTGGCACCGAGACTGGCGCCTGGCGTGGTGACGTCGATCGCACCGGTGAGGGTACGTAGCGCTGACGACTTCCGTCAGCGGTCGCAGGCCGGGATGACCTTGTGGGTGCCGTCGCACCACGGCTGGAGTGACGACTTCCCGCACCGGCACACCGCGCTCACCGGTCGAGATGTCCGGTGCCCGACGCCGTCGCCGTCCTCGACGACGTGGTCGCCACGCAGCAGCATCGGCCCGTCCGGGCACAGCACCACGTCGGGATGGTCGAACTCTTGCCCGGTCATGCCGCCCACCCCTGGAGCATGGCGGCCGCGATGCGGTCCTCGACGTCGAGGCAGGTGAAGGCGCCGAAGAAGACGTCGTCAACCAAGGCCGGTTCGGCCTCCAGCAGCGACCCACACACCACGCGGACGGCGAGCTGCTCGTGGACGGCATCGGCCTCGACGTGCTCTTCGTAGTAGGCGATCAACTCCTGCGGGAATCCAAGCCGGTCCAGGCCCTGCACCATGCGTCTCGACGGCAGGGAGCTGGTCGTCTCGAAGGCGGCGAGGTGCCCGAGCGCGGCTCCCCGAAGTCGTCGGTGCAGCCCGAACATCGACATCGCGTTGTTCTGGTCGAGGACCTCGCCGGGCACGTCGTCGATGTAGGCGCCGTACTCCGATCGCAGGCCACACGCCTCGAGGCCGCGAGCGAACAGGTGAGCGTGTAGACGATTGGGGTCCCCGGCGCCGTACTCGTCGTACTGCAGCTCCATCAGTGCCGCCTGGGGCCCGACGGAGAGCCGTGGCACGAGCCAGGCGCTCGGGTCGGACTCCTTCAGGTGATAGATCGTCCGCACCGACAGGAGCTCGCGCACCTGGTCGGCGTCGGCGTCGCGCTGCACGAACGACGCGAGAGAGCGGCCGTTGTGGCTCGCGACGTAGTCGAAGAAGGCATCGGCGAACGGAGCCGTGACCTCGGGCGGGTCGTAGCGATCGCGAAGTCGCGCCTCGAGCGCCTGCTCCAGGTCGCGCCGCACCCGCAGGAGGTCCGGCTGCCACTCGAGAGCGTCGTCGACGTCGTCGAACCCGCGGTAGTGCAGCTCGTACAGCGCCCAAAGTGCGATCCGGGCATCATCGTCGTGATCGGGCGGGGTTCGGATCACCTCGTCCCACGACACCGGCGCGGTGCGCATGGCCTCGAACAGCACGTCACTGAGACCTCCGCGAGGCTTGGGCGCCAACACGTCTACGCCGCCCTCGTAGGCGAATCGTTCCCGCTCGTTGCGCGACGACGAAGGTCGTCCAGGACCTTGCGCAGCCGGCGCGACACCTGCATCTGGCTGACGCCGAGACGGTCCGCGATCTCCTGCTGGGTGAGGTCCTCGACGAATCGCATCCTCAGCAGCTCGCGCTCGTCCCGATCGAGCGTTCGGCAGAGCCCGCGCAACGTCACCCACTCGTCCACGAGGTCGAAATCGACCTCCGTGGCGAGTGTCTCGCCGATCGACAGTCCGGACACACCGACCTGCCGATCGGTCGACTCGGACCGGAAGCAGCCGCGTGCGGCCAGCGCCTCCACGACGTCCCCCGGCGCCACATCGAGGTCGCTCGCCAGGTGGTCGATGTCATGGTGGCCGACACTCACGTCGGTGGCGGCGGTGATGGCCGCCTGCAGCTCCTGCACGCGCCGTGGTGGCCGAACCGACCACGCGTGATCCCGGAAGTACTTCTTGATGTCGCCGCGGATGGTCGACGCGGCGTAGGGCGCGAAGTCTCCGCGGTCCGGGTCGAATCCGTGGGCCGCTTTCACGAGCGCAAGGTTCGCGACCTGGACGAGCTCCTCCAGCTCAACCCCACGACCGCTGAAGCGCAGAGCAAGACGTCGGGCCAGCGGAAGATGCGCGTGGACGAGCGACTCCAGGCTGCTGCTGTGGGTCACTGCGGGAACGGTGGTCATGGGACTCTCCTTGGGAGATGTCTCACGGCTGCTGCTCAACCGGATCACAGCGTCACACCCCCCGCGGGGACCCGCAACCGGAGGAAATGTTTGGGCTCGACGAATCCGGGAACGTCAACTCCGAGTCCGTTCACCGATGGAGGAGATTCGCATGGGTATCGACGACAAGATCGAGAACAAGGCCGAGGACCTCAAGGGCAAGGCGAAGGAAGCGGCCGGCGAGGTCTCCGGCGACGACGAGCTGAAGTCCGAGGGCGAGAAGGACCAGGCGAAGTCCGACCTCAAGGACGCCAAGGAGAACGTCAAGGACGCCTTCAGCTGACCGACAACACGACATCCCCGAGACGTTTGGCGCGGGGATGTTGTGGGTAAAGAGCCTGGTGGTGGGCCACCCGGCAATGTGCGGAACTCGGGTGGCCCACCACCAGCACCATGACACCTGGCGTAGCTGCTCTATTCGCCGAAATGTGTGCTTTGCTTGAAGGCATTGCTGTGCAGGACCAACTGGGGCGTGAGTCTTCGCCCAGAAGACAGGAAAGCTGAGCCGCCCGTGATCACCGACGAGTACGCCGAGCCGCTACTCGGTCCCGGAGTCGAACCCGCCTACTTCGCCGACATGGCGCTCGACCTTCACGACGAGCCGACGGCGGAACACACCGTCGAGCGCATCGCGGAGTACGCAAAGGCGGGACTCAGCTGTGACGACACGGGCATCCTCCTCGTGCACAGCCGGAGCCGCATCGAGACCGCCGCGGCGACATCCGAGCGGGCCGAACGGGCCCACACGCTGCAGACGGAGCTCGACGAGGGACCTTGTTTGGATGCCCTGACCGGGGCCGACGCGTACTACCGGATCGGCGATACCGCGACCGACGCGCGCTGGCCGAAGTGGGGCAAGATCGTCGCGACCGACCTCGGCGTGCGCAGCGTGCTCAGCATCAGGCTGGAGACGCGCGCGCGGCGTTACGGGTCGCTCAACCTGTACGGATCGGAGCCGGAGATGTTCGGCACCGACGACCTCGCCGTCGCGAGCATCTTCGCCCGCCACGCTTCCATCGCCCTCGCGAACTCACAGGAGACCGACGGGCTGCAGAAGGCGATGGACGCGCGCAAGATCATCGGGATCGCCATGGGCATCCTGATGGAGCGGTACTCGCTCGACTCCGAGCGCGCGTTCGACGTGCTCCAGCGCTACTCGCAGACCAACAACATCAAGCTGCGCGAGGTCGCGAAGCAGGTCGCGGACCGGCGGGCCCTCCCGGGAGCCTGACCACCCCTGCTGTGCCTGCCGACTTGCGGACCCCGCCGCCGGTCGTAGTTTGGTGATGCCCTGATGGCCCAGGAGGTCGACATGCGCTGGGGACGGAAAGACGACGAGTCCATCGCCTCGAACGAGGTGGCGAATGAGCGAGTCATGGAACCCGACGAGGTCCCGGGTGGCGCGCACGTGGACGCGACCCGCGTCGACTACGCCGACCGCGAGCACGACGACAGCGGCGTCGACATCGACCGCGCCAGCGTGGTCGGCCGGGAGCGCCAGGCGCTCGGAGGAGTCAAGGTCGGTTCGGCCTTCTTCGGGTGGCTCACCGCCACCGGGATGGCGGTGCTCCTGACCGCGCTCGTGACGGCCGGCGGAGCGGCGGTGTCCCTCGCTCAGGGTGACGAGGCTGACGCCCCCACCATCGAGACGATCGGTCCCACCGAGGCCGTCGTGCTGCTCGTCATCTTCTTCGTCGCGTACTACTGCGGCGGGTACGTGGCCGGGCGCATGGCGCGCTTCAACGGCCTGCGGCAGGGGGTCGCGGTATGGACCTGGGCCGTCGTCATCGCCATCGCCGTGGCCATTGCCGCCACGGTCGCCGGCGAGCAGTACGACATCCAGTCCGACCTGAACAACTTCCCGCGGATCCCGAGCAACGAGGGCGACGTCACCACCAACGGCATCATCGCCGCCCTGGCGATCGCCGCGGCCACCCTGATCGGGGCGATCATGGGCGGCATGGCCGGGATGCGCTTCCACCGCAAGGTCGACCGGGCCGGCCTCGGCAGCTAGTCGGAATCCGTCCCGCGTTCCTTCAGCACCCACGCCGGCAGCACCAGCCAGCCGACGGTCGTGACGCCGGCCAGGAACGCGGCGGCAACCGACGCGGCCGTGACGCTGAGGACCACGTCGAGGACGAGCCAGACCGCCCCGACGTTCGCGGCGACCAGGAGCACGAGACCCACCCGGGAGAAGACGTTCGCGGACTCGACCAGCCACGGCCGCAGCCCTCGGTGGAACAGCGCGCGGTGCAGCGCAACCGGGCTCAGCAGCATGAGCATCGAGAGCATGGCAGACATCAGCACGCCGACATAGACATAGGTGCGCGAGTCGGAAAGGTCCTTGAAGAGCGGCTGGAACGGCAGCGTGAGCAGGAACGCGGTGAGGATCTGCACACCGGTCTGCGCGACCCGCAGCTCCTGCAGGATCTCGTTCCAGTTGCGGTCGATCCGCTCCCGCGCCGTCTCCTCGGCCATGGCGAGAATCTACGCGCGGCACTGTGTCACGGCATCCGCAACTGATATCGGTTGCCGATATCGGGACTCGATGTCAGGATGGAGGTGACCGACCAAGGAGGAGTCATGAACGACCAGGCCAGCGTCCGCTACCTCGTGGACAAGGTCGACGATGCCGTCGCGTTCTACGTCCACCAGCTCAACTTCGACGTGGTGTTCGACGCGGCGCCCGATTTCGTGATGCTGTCACGCGGCCCGTTGCGGCTGATGCTCAATGTCGTCGGCGGCTCCGGTGGCGCGTCGCAGCCGATGCCCGACGGCCGTGTCCCCGAGCCAGGCGGCTGGAGCCGCTTCCAGCTCATCGTGGACGACCTCGAGTCCGAGGTCGAGCGGCTCCGCTCGGGCGGCGCGTCGTTCCGCAATGACATCGTCAGGGGTATCGGCGGAAACCAGATCCTCCTCGAGGACCCGTCCGGCAACCTCATCGAGCTGTTCCAGCCCCTCACGAGCTGAGCCGATGGACGTCGTGCGCGAGTTCCGCACCGCAGCCATCCGGCTGCACGTGCTGCACCACGCGGCCGAAGGAGAGCTGCACGGCGCCTGGATGATGAGTGAGCTCCGCGAGCACGGACACGACGTCGGCCCTGGCACGCTCTATCCCCTCCTGCACCGGATGGAGGCCGCCGGGCTGCTCGCTTCCCGCACGGAGAACGTCGACGGACGACGACGCAGGCTCTACGTGATCACCGATCCCGGACGCGAGGTGCTGGCGGAATGCCGAACGGCTCTCGGCGAGCTCACCGGCGAGCTGCTCCCTCGGTGAAACCCGTTCGTCAGGTCTTCCGTCTGCGCCGCACGCCGCGGTAGATCCCCTGCCGCACGATGAGCTCGCGCAGCACGAGGTCGACCGACCACGCCGGGAACCGGAACGCCTGGCCCGACGGGGCGAAGACCTCGAGCCCATCCTGCTGGACGCCGAGAACCGAGCCCCACCGGCGGCGAGGCGGGTGGTAGGTGCGCAGTGGTCGGCCCCTGAGGTCGGCCCGGATGTTGCGGGCCAGGATCCGGTCCGCCCGGTTCCGGGCGGAGGTGCGCAGCGGGTCGGTGGCCGCGACGTCGCCGATGGCGAAGAGGCCGGGATGACCGGGAACGCGAAGCTCTGGCGTGACCTGCACGAAGCCATCGTCATCGAGCAGATCCGGTGGCAGCCATCCGGTGTTGGGCCGGACCCGACCGATGGCCCAGAGCACGGCATCGGCGGATGCGGGTGCCTGGCCGGTGTCCCAGTGGACCGGCTCGTGGGTGATCTCGTCACACGCGAAGCCGCCGGGAAGGGCGGCGCGGTGTCCGGGGTGGAGGCCGACGCCGAGGTCGACAAGACGTCGTTGCACCCGTTGCCAGGCCCGTCCGTGGTGCCGGGGAATGGCCCGTTCGCGGGGAAAGTACAGGTCGACCTGCTTCTCCGGCCAGGTCGAGGCCAGGTTCGCCGCACTGCTCAACGCCGCGGCCCCGCCGCCGATCACGATCACCGAGCCGGCCGCCGCGAGCGTCTCGTGCGCGGTGCGCAGGTCGTCGCTGACCTCCTCGTCCGACTGCAGGGTGGGCTGACGCCAGAAGCCGTTCGTCACTCCGGTCGAGATGACGAGGACGTCGTAGGGTTCCCGACGCGTCGAGCCGTCGACGTGCCGCACTGCGACCGTCTGCGCGTCGAGGTCGAGGCCGGTCAGAACGCCGTGGACGATGCGGACTCGATCGAGCCGGCGGTACCGGTCGAAGGAGACCCGGTAGTCCTTGGCCCAGTAGTCCGGGCGGGTCAGCCGCATGCCGAGCTCCTGGCCACTGACCAGGCCGGGCTTCGCCGAGATCCCCACGACGTCGGCGTGCCGCGAGACGTGGATCGCGGTGAGAAGTCCGCTGTCGCCGAGACCGGCGACGACCACGCGCGTGCGACTCACGCCGCGGCCCGCCTGATGCGCGGCAGCGAGCCGGCCTTGGTCATGGCCGCCACGCTAGCTTGCCGGCAAGCTGCTGCCATCGTGAATCACGCAGCCGCCACGCGCGCCGACTGGGTCTTGACGATCACGCCGAGATCTGGTGGTCAGCGATCTACCCCGACGACCAGACGCTGCGGCGTTCGGGCCCTACTCTGAACGTGACCGGCTTGACGACAGGGACGCACCATGAGTCGCAACTTGCTGCTGTGCTTGGACGGCACCCGCAATGAGCCGGAAGCCGGCTCGACGAATGTCGTGCGGATGTATGACATGGCGGTCAAGGACAGCGACCAACTCGTCTACTACGACCCCGGCGTGGGCACGATGGGAGCCCGAAGCGCCACCACTGATTTCGGCAAGACGTTGACCAGGGTGACGGGGTTGGCGGTCGGCTTCGGGATCAAGGAGAACGTCGAGGAAGCATATTCCTGGCTGATGGAGCACTACCGCCAGGATGACCGGATCTTTGTGGTCGGGTTCAGCAGAGGTGCCTTCACGGCCCTGGCTTTGGTTGGGATGCTCCGGACTGTCGGGCTGCTGCGTCCTGGCGCTGGCAACCTGGTGCCGTATGCCTTGAAGCTGTACGCGGTGAAGGAGCGTCGGCAGCTCACGCCTGAGGAGAAGGTCGAGTTCTGGCGCATCCGCGACGAGTTCAACACGAAATTCGGCAATCCCGAATGGCCGAACCGTTTCTCGCCGCATCAGATCGCGTTCCTCGGGCTGTGGGACACGGTCAAGACGGTCGGCTGGCTCAACGCCCGGGCTCGCTTCGAGGAGGTCCGCTGGCCGTTCACACGCAAGATTCCCAATGTCGACACCGCGCGACTGGCGCTGGCGCTTGACGAGTGGCGCCGGCCCTACCCCGAATACCGCTTCGACCGGGCGGACGAGACCGACCCTGCGGACGACATCCAAGAACTGTGGTTCCCGGGTGTTCACAGTGACGTCGGAGGCAACTACCCGGACGATCACCGGCTGTCCGACATCGCCCTGAAATGGATGGCCGACGAAGCGGCCCAGGCGGGCTTGCACATCGACGGCGGGCGATACGAGACACTCGTGGGAGCGCCGCCCGAGGCGCCGCTACCGGTCTCTCACGCCGTGGAGGGGCGCATCCACCCGCACTCGAGGTTCTGGCGCCTCGCCGGCGGCCGGCGGCCGCGAAAGGTCCGACCAGCGGACGCTCTTCATCCGTCGGTCCGGCAGCGGATCGAGGGTACGGCCGGCTCGGACCAGCCCTACCGTCCTGACCTGGGAAGCGCGCCTTGAGTCCGCACGCGCGGGTCTTCAACGAGACCGGAGAGGGGCCGCACCGCCATCACGTGAGTCTGCGCATCATCGCCCAAGACCCTTCGGTGAAGGGTGACGACGGACGCATCCTCAGCGCCAGGGCGCGCGTTCCCTGGCAGCGGATGGAGCCCGGACCCCGCACGTCGCGCTTTCACGTCGTGGACTTCGATGCTTCCACCGGGCAACTCGTCGAGCATCCTTTGCTTCCGGACCACGGATTCGTCGATGCCGATGACGAGACGCTGGTCAACAACGCTGAATTCCACGCCCAGCACACGTATGCCGTTGCGGCGCGCACGCTGGCCACCTTCGAAACCGCCTTGGGACGCCGCTTGCCCTGGGGCTTCGACGGGCACCAGATCTACGTGGTACCGCACGCCTTCGCCGAGGCGAACGCGTACTACTCGACGGACGATCGCGCGCTGCTGTTCGGATATGTGCCGGGGGGCGGTGACGGCACGGTCTACACGTGTCTCTCGCATGACGTCGTCGCGCACGAAACGGCGCATGCGGTGCTGGACGGGCTCCGGCACCGGTTCCTCGAGCCAGGGCTGCCTGACCAGGCGGCTTTCCATGAAGGGTTCGCCGACGTCGTCGCGTTGCTCTCGCTGTTCTCGCTGCGTCCGGTGGTGGAACAGTGCCTGGGCGTCGCCGACCGGGACGGCCGGATCGCCGTGGCCCGAGTCCAACGGGACGAACTCCGAGCCGGGGCCCTCACGGGCGTGGCCGAGCAGCTCGGGAGGCTGCTGACCCAGGGACGCGGAGCGCTGCGCCAGTCCTCGTTCAACCCGCCCCCGGACGACTGGGCCGACGATCCGGCGTTCCTTCATCCCCATCGTCGAGGGGAGGTGCTGGTGGCCATCGTGCTCGACGTGCTCATCGACCTGTGGATCACTCGGCTCAAACCCCTCTTGGCGCCAGACCAGGGGCGCCCACCACGGACGCTCGACCGGGAACGGGCCGCCGAGGAAGGATCAAGGGCGGCCCAGCACCTACTGACCATGATGATCCGCGGTCTCGACTACCTGCCGCCCGTGGAGTTCGAGTTCGCGGACCTGCTCGACGCCGTCGTCCTCGCCGACTCCGAAGTGGCTCCCGACGACGACCTGCACTATCGCGACCTGCTCCAGCAGCGCTTCGCGAAGTCCGGCATCGTCCCGATGCCTCACACGTCCACCAACCTGCTGACCGATGACTTCGAGCCGCAGTACGCCGGAATCAACTTCGCGGCGTTGCGTACCGACCGCGACGAAGTCTTCCGATTCCTGTGGCAGAACGCCGCGGAGTTCGGCATCGACACGAGCATGTATCTCAACGTCGAGTCGGTGTGGCCCAGCCAACGGGTGGGCCCCGACGGGCTCATCGTCGTCGAGTCGGTGGCCAACTACATCCAGATGCTCGACCTCACCGCGGCAGAGTTCGCCGAGCGGTCCAAGCAAACCCTGCCGGAGTCCATCCCACCCACGACGCCCCTTCAGCTCCTCGGCGGCGGAACCCTGGTCTTCGATCAGTTCGGTCGCGCCAAGCTCCACATCTCCAAGCCGCTCGACGATTGGGAACGACAGGCGAGGCGCCTCAAGCATCTCGTGCGCACCGGCATCCTCGACCGCCAAGGACGCCTCGGGTTCTCTGCCGGGACGGCACAAGGCCAAGCGTTCGCTCAGCTTCATGACGCCTCGATCATGTCCGGTGAGATCTGGTGAGCGCGCACGTCCCAGCCCGGGTGCGTGTGCGGATGTACCAAGTGGGCTTCGGCGACTGCTTCCTCGTCACGGTCGAGTACGCCGATCCGGGGTCGATCCGCCGCGCCGAGCGACATGTGCTCATCGACTACGGGTCCACCCGTTCACCACGAAACACGAAGAAGTCCCGAATCAGTGACGTCGCCAAGTTGATCGCGGAGCACACCCATGGACAGCTCGACATCGTCGTGGTCACCCATCGGCACAAAGACCACCTCTCCGGATTCGGCGATGACACAGCGAAGCAGATCCTGACCGAGCTGAAGCCGAAACTGGTGCTGAGGCCGTGGACCGAAGACCCCTTGATCGATGACGACGCCACAGGACCGCGCAAGGGTCCGGGCATCGCGTCACGGAGGTTCGCCGTCCAGCTCGACGCCGCGCAGGCGGCCGCAGGTCGAATCGCGGACGCAGCCGGCGGTCTCAGTGGGCTCCGCGGCGATCTCGGGATGTTGGCTCTCGAGCAGGTCAAGAATCAGGATGCGATCAAGACCCTTGACGGATGGGCCGAGGGCGCCCGGGGCCGCTACCTGCACGCCGGTGCGTCGCTTCGCCTCGGCAACATCGTCCCTGGACTGAAGGTCACGGTTCTCGGTCCACCCACCCTGGAGCAGGACCCCAGGGTCGCCCGGCAGGTCGAAGAGCATCCCGAGTACTGGATGGTGGCGCTCCGCGACTCGCTGGACGCGGCTGCTCCGGCAGAGCCGCCCAAGACCACGCCGGACGAGGTTCCGCCCGGACCGGTGCGGTGGCTGGTCGAGCACTTGACCGTCCAGAAGGCCCACTCGATGACTCGGTTGGTTCGCAGGCTCGACGATGCCCTGAACAACACCAGCCTGATACTGCTGCTCGAGGTCGGAGGCGTCAGCATGCTCCTTCCAGGCGACGCTCAGATCGAGAACTGGAACTGGACGCTCGACAAGCTGGCCGAGGACGAAGCGTTGAAGAATCGGCTGACCGCGATAGACCTCTACAAGGTCGGCCATCACGGTAGCCGGAATGCCACCCCGCGTTCCTTGCATGCCCTCTGGAAGGAGCGTGCGGCCGATGCCCCGCCACTCACCGCCCTGATGTCCACCAGAACCGGCGTGCACGGCAAGACTGCGGCGACGGCCGTCCCCCGCGAGACGCTCGTCAACGCCCTGCGCAAGGTCGCTGAACTCCATTCCACCGCCGACCTCCCTGCCGGCCAGAAGTGGGTCGAGGTGGTCAGCGATGCAGGCGGCGGACCATTCCGGCTGGTGGAACCAGGCTGAGACCAGTGGCCCGAACGTCCGGGTTGGTTCGCCTCAACGTGGGCTAGTTTGCCCCCATGGACCTCGAAGCGATCGAAGAGATCAAGCGCCTCAAGTACCGCTACTTCCGCACCCTGGACCTGAAGGAATGGGAGGAGTTCGGCGACTGCCTCACCACCGATATCCGGGCCCGGTACGGCACGCAGGCCATGGACAAACCGGTCCACTTCGACGACCGGGAGGCCGTGGTCGCCTTCATGTCCGAGAACCTGCCTCACGGGGTCATCACGACTCACGTGGCCCATCACCCGGAGATCGAGGTCGACGGCACCAGCGCCGCCGCCTCCTGGTGCTTCGAGGACACCGTGATCGTGCCCGAGCTCAAGGTGCAGATCCGCGGAGCCGGCTACTACGCGGACGAGTACCGCAAGGACGCCGACGGCGCCTGGCGCATCTCCAGCACGGGGTACGAGCGCATCTACGAAGCCATGACGTCCCTGGAGGACACCCCCAGCTTCGCTCTCCTCGCCAATCGCTGGAGATCAGACGACGCCAGCTGAAGCGCGCCCGGAGGTATTCGAAACCCCAACCTTCTGATCCGTAGCCTCGGCGGTCCTGTTTGGCACAGTTCATCGCAGGTCCATTTCGACTGTAATCGCAGGCATTCGGCAATTCCTGAGTTCAGGTTCGTTCAGGTCAGTTGCCGTCAGAACTGCAGTCGATGGGCCCGACCGTTTTCCACAAGCGCCCGCGCGTCCTCTTCACCTTGCCGGCGACTTGTGGTCACGTGAGGGACGAACGCAGCTGGTCAATTGTAGTTTCGCGCTCGCTCGGGGGAGCCGGCTTCACGAAGTCGTGGTGCCTCGTCGAGCTTGTCTCGGGAGGAAGCATCATGACGAAGCTCGGTGCTCTCATGGTCGCCCAGGACCGACAGATCAACTCCGACGGAGTGGTCGCCTGGGGCGTGAAGAACATCATTCCGATCGTGATGCTGTTCATCGGCATCGGCATCATCGCCAGCGCCCGCAAGGGCCAGATGAGCCAGAACGCGATGACGATCACCAACCATGTGGCTGCGTCGTCATCGCTGGCGAGGCGTTGTTCTACGGCTTCGCGGGCAACATCGCAACTTCGCCTTCAAGGGCTGACTGATGTTGTTGTC
>CAWAZF010000005.1:0-3803 GCA_963786595.1 uncultured Actinomycetota bacterium | reverse complement strand
CCAGGTAGGCCGTCGCTCAGCCAGGGGGCTCGTGACCCGGGCCCGGACGGTGCTCGCCGAGCAGCGTGAAGGCTTCCTTGACCTCGTCGCCGTAGTCGCCTGCCAGCGCCTTCTCGCGGATGTCCTCGAGCGCCGCCTTGCGGTCATCGGCATCGTCGATCTCCCGCGCCTCCTTCAGGTCGGCCTGCATCTCGTCGGGGAGGAGCGCGAAGAACGCGGCACGGTGGTTGCCGCGCCGGTCGGCATGCCGTTCGATGCGGTCGCCGTACTTGCCGTCGCGCGCGTTCTCACGGATGCCCTTGAGGGCGTCGTGCCGCTCGGTGCCGTCGAGCTCGCGGGCATCCTTCAGGTCGCCGCGGAGATCGTCCCTGCCGCCGTCGCCGGGATCGCCTTCCGCGAACATCAGGTCCATCGCCTGGGCTCCTTGCTGGGACTCGTCGGCGGAGGTTGCCGGGCCCATCCAGATCCCGATCCCGACGGCGGCAACCACCGCCACGAGGAGTGCCGCGATGCTGCCTCGGCTGCCGAAGAACCGGCGGATGCGGTTGGTGCTCTTGTTCTCAGTCGTCATGCACCCAGCGTGCATCGCACATGCTCGGGCGGCATGTGCGCCGTGTTCGAGAACGGTAAACGCTGCCCGCGATCCGGCGGCGCCGACCAGACGTGGGCTTTCATGGAGTCGTGGACGCGGGCAAGGGGCTGGTGCTGGTCGTCGAGGACGACCCGGCGATCGCGGACGTGCTGCGCCTCCACCTCAGCCGCGCCGGCCATGGTGTCCACGTGGAGCACGACGGTCTGGCCGGGCTGTCGCAAGTGCGCCGGCTGCGGCCGGCAGCCGTCGTCCTGGACATCGGGCTGCCGGGCATCGACGGCATCGAGGTGTGTCGACGACTTCGCGCCGCCGACGACTGGACACCCGTGCTGTTCCTGACCGCCCGCGACGACGAGGTCGACCGCGTCGTCGGCCTCGAGCTCGGTGCCGACGACTACGTCACCAAGCCGTTCTCACCGCGTGAGCTCGTGGCCCGGATCGCGAGCGTCCTGCGACGCAGCTCCGGCTCGGTGGGGAGCGGCACCCTCGTGGCCGGCGAGGTCACGCTGCACCCCGACCGCCGCGAGGTGACGGCCGACGGCCAGGCGGTCGAGCTCACCGCGACCGAGTTCGAGCTCCTCGCCGCGCTGATGCGCCGTCCCGGCACGGTCTTCACCCGCGAGCACCTGCTCGCGACAGCGTGGGGCGAGGCCGACTACGGCGCCAGCCGCACCGTCGACGTCCATGTCGCGCAGCTGCGGTCCAAGCTCGGCTCGGCGTCACCCATTCGTACGCATCGCGGTGTCGGCTACTCGGTGGCGCCATGAGGACGTTGTCGCAGCGCATCCTGCTCGTGACCCTGGCGGGTGGCGTCATCGTCGCCGTCGTCACGTTCGCGCTGGCCCTGCCGCTCGTCCAGGACGTCGCCCGCGATGAGGCGCGCGACCAGCTGGTCCGGTCGGTCGAGACGTTCGCGTCCCGACCCGCGGCCAGTGCGCGGCTCCTCGCCCGCGATCGGGAGGCGCTCGGACCCGACGATCGCCGGTTCATCGTCGTGCTGCCTGACGGCCACGTGGTCGGGGACGACCGCGGCCTTCTCACGTCCGAGCGGGCCCAGATGCTGCTCACCACAGGACGGCTCTCGGCGTCGGACACGATCGACGGCGAAGAAGTCCTGATGGAGGGGCGCATGACACCGCGCGGGTTCGGAGCCGTCGGCCTGCAGCCGGCGGGCTCGGTCGACGACGCCACGGCGTCCTTCGTGCGGCGCTTGCTCCTGTCCGTCCTGATCGGCCTCGCCGCCGCCGGTGCACTCGGGTTCGTGCTGTCACGCACACTCACCCGGTCGGTCGGCGAGACGGCCGCGGTGGCCCGTCGTCTCGCGGCGGGAGAACGGGGAGTGCCGGTCGGGGGGTCGCCGGTCAGCGAGATCGCCGACATGGGGCACGCGATCGCCGCGCTCGACGAGGCGCTCTCCACCAGCGAGGGACGCCAGCGCGAGTTCCTGCTCTCGGTGTCCCACGAGATCCGCACGCCGCTCACCGCCCTGCGCGGATACGCGGAGGCCCTTGCCGAGGGAGCGATCGCTCCCGAGGACATCCGTGCCACCGGCGAGGTGCTCGTCACCGAGACCGAGCGCATCGACCGCTTCGTGGCGGACTTGCTCGCCCTCGCGCGGCTCGAGGCCGACGACTTCGACCTCGAGGAGGTCGAGGTGGACGTCGCCGCCGTGCTGGACGACCTCGGCGCCGTGTGGCGGGCGTCCTTCGAGCGTGCCGACGTCAGCCTGAGCGTCCGATCTGCACCCGCCACCGTCCTGACCGACCCCATGAGGCTTCGACAGCTGCTCGACGGACTCGTCGAGAACGCCCTGCGCATCGCACCCGAGGGTGGGTCCGTCGACGTCCGGGTCCGGCGGGACGGGGACGACGTCGTCGTCGAGGTCGAGGACGACGGGCCAGGCCTGACGTCCGACGACGCGGAGGTGGCGTTCGAGCGCGGCTCGCTGCACTCGAAGTATGCGCACCACCGGCCGGTCGGAACCGGGCTGGGCCTCTCCATCGCCAGGCGCCTCGCCGATCGCATGGACGCCGAGCTGACGGCGGCCTCGGGTGCTGACGGCGGGGCTGTCTTCGCGCTGCGCCTACCGGGGGTCAGGTGACCAGGAGGACGACGCCGAGCAGGCCGGTGTAGAGGTGGGCCATGAACGGAGGGTTGAACGGTCCTGCGAACCGGGTGGCCACGAATCCGACGGTGCAGCCGACCCCCAGCACAACGCCCAGCCAGCCCGCCCACGACGCCACTGGGCCGGCCGCCACGACGACGCCGCCGAGCAGCGCGAACACCACGTAGGACGCGAGCATGTGGACGATGTACAGCTGTCCGGCCCACGCTTGCAGAGCGTCGTACCCGGCCGGAACATCCCCGTCGGCGACAAACCGCTCGGCCGCCCACGGGACGACGGTCATGCCGAAGGCCAGGAACACGATCATGCAGAGCGCACCCAACGTGTAGACGAAAGCTGACATCACCGCGATGACGGCGGCGGTCTGCTGTTCGGGAAGGGAGGAGAACCCGACCACACCGGCCGGAGTGATGAACATGGCGACCAGCATCCAGATGTGGATCCAGGCCCTGCGCCGTCGATCGGCATGGATCAGCGGCAGCGACTCGGCCAGCGGTCGCTCGTAGTCCAGTCGCCACCGTGCCGCCCCCACGATGAACACGACGAGTCCGGCGAGGAGGATTCCGCCGACGATCTCCCTCATGACGCCTCGAAGTGCTGTCGGAGATCGCGACCGATGCTGGTGAGGACAGCGCGGGCGACGAAGGCGATCGGACGGCCCAGCGCCGTGGGCTCCCACACCGCCGTCCAGCGGAAGCGACAGTGGTCGTCGTCGATCGGCTCGACCAGATACTCCTCTGAGACGCGACGAAGCATCGGCGGTCGGATGCGCACTCCGACGAACACCTTGCGACGGCCCTCCTCCCACACCGGGTAGCGCTCGTCGAGCGTGAACAGGCCACCCAGAACGCGCGTGGTGCGGGTGGTGCCGGGGCCGAACGGCCGGGGCGACGTCCACCGGATCGACGTGATCGTCCGGCAGTACGACGACATCGGGCCGTCCTCGGTGAGCTCGGCCCACACGTCGGCAGCAGGGCGCGGCACCGTGAGATCGACCACGACCCGCCGAGAGGAGGAGTCGAGGAAAGACTCGTCGGTCTCTGCGACGTCGAAGGCCACGACAGGATCGTAGACGCCGTCGGCGGG
>CAWAZF010000004.1:0-948183 GCA_963786595.1 uncultured Actinomycetota bacterium | reverse complement strand
TCAGCGGTTCGCCGCTCCAACCCATGTGCCGATTGACGCGACACCCCTCGAAGTCGAGATCGCCGCACGAGCGCCGGCCCGCACCCGCCCCACGGGAGGTGTCGCATGAGCGACGACTGGATCGACCTGGCGCTTTGCCGGGCGTTTGCAAACCTTCCTTGGCTCGAGCCCTCGGAACGCCGATCGCAAGCCGCGACGTGCGCGATGACGGCAGTGTGCTCAGGCTGCCCGGTCTTCGATGACTGTGAGTCATTCGTTCACGAGCACGAGGTCACGGCCGGCTTCTGGGCAGGACGAGACCGGACGTTGGATTTGGACCATCTCGGCGGTGAGGCCGCATGAGCGCGACCCTGCACGTTTCAGGCGAGGACCTCCGAGACTTCGCTGAGGCACAGGGCGTTTGCGTGCGGCCGATCCTTCATGAGGTCAGCGACACAGAGACCGGGCGCATCCACCTCGTGCCCACACCTTGCGGCGCGCGCCGAGCAAGCAAGTGCAAGCCATGTGCGGACAAGGCTCGGCGCCTGCGGATGCAGCAGTGCCGCGAAGGATGGCACCTGGAAGAGGAGCCCGAGCGTCCTGAGAAGAAGGCCAAGGACGGAGACGACAAGTCCGCCGCTGACCGTCGGACTCGTACGACACGGCGCCGCCATGATGCGCCAGATCTGCCTCGGCTACCGATCGAGGACCGAACCGTGGGTCGCGCTTTCACTGGCCGATCGGGACAGGTCTACCGCCCGAGCATGTTCCTGACATTCACGCTCCCCTCCTATGGACGCGTGCGTGCCGATGGAACACCGGTCAATCCAGCGGACTACGACTACCGACGTGCCGCCCTTGATGCGCTGCACTTCTCCAAACTGGTTGACCGGGTGTGGCAGAACATCCGACGGGCGGTCGGGTTCAAGGTGCAGTACTTCGCCGCTGTCGAACCTCAACGACGGCTGGCCCCTCACCTGCACGCAGCAGTTCGTGGTGCCCTTCCTCGTGAAGCCCTTCGGCAGGTCATCGACGCGACGTACCACCAGGTCTGGTGGCCGCCCTGCGATGAACCGATGTACATCGAGCAGCTGCCCGTCTGGCGGGACGGGGTCGGCTACGTCGACCCAGACACTGAGATGCCCCTGCCGACCTGGTCAGAGGCACTCGATGCATCCGACGCGGACTCCGCTGCACCAACGCATGTGATGCGATTCGGCCGCCAAATGGACGTTCAAGGGATCCTGGCCACTGAAGGAGATGCCGACAGGCGGGTTGCCTACCTGACGAAGTACCTCTCGAAGAGCTTCAGTGATGCGTACGCCACCGAGGACGACGGGACTCGTCGGCAGCGCGCGCACCTTCACCGCTTGCACCACGAAGTCCGGTGGCTGCCATGTTCTCCTCGCTGCTGGAACTGGCTGCGCTTCGGAGTCCAACCACAGTCCGCGAGCGAAGGCATGGTTCCCGGATCCTGTCCCTCGAAGGCACATGACACCGAGCACCTCGGCTGTGGAGGCCGCCGTGTACTGGTCTCGCGGCTGTGGACCGGGAAGACGCTGAAGGATCACAAGGCCGATCGCGCCGAAGTGGTGCGTCAGGTACTGCTTGCTGCCGGCATCGAGAAGCCCGAGGTCGATCGCCTCTCGGTGCTCGCGAAACGAGAGGACGGCGCACAGCGGTTCCACTGGACGGTCCACGATCCGATGGATTCGACCGTTCCCTTGTATCGCCAAGTGATGACAGCAGCGATCCATGAACGGATGCGTTGGCGAGCCGAGTACGACGCTGCCCAGGCCCGCGCAGGCCCGGTGGCCACACTGGCCCGTCCTCCCGACATCCAGCCAAGTTCGGCTGGCGGCGCGTCGGTCAAGGGTGAGCGAAGCGAATCACGAAGTGACACGAAGTGCCCTTGACGGGCGTGACGGCAGCCCAACAATCCCAACGTCGGGAGGACGGGCTCAACTCAAGCATTCTCGGGAGGTAACCATGCAGGACCAGAATCTGTTCAACCTCAGCAATCCACCAGATGACGTCGACGGCGTTGTCACTGTCAGGCCGAACGTGTGGCTGCTCAGCTCGGAGGACATCCCACCGATCCTGTTCAGTCCCGAAGACGTGATGCGCCTGCTTGGCCTCGGACGCGCCAGTGTCTTCAAGCTCATGCAGCGGCAAGAGATTCGATCGATCAAGGTTGGCCGGACGCGGAAGGTTTCGGCGAGGGCCTTGAGCGACTACGTCGTCCGGTCTGGAGATGGCGGACTCGGCGTGAGCTCTCGCAAACGCGCCAAGGCACGGGTCCGCATCTGCAAGCACAAGGACGGCCGATGGGTGGGCAGCGCTCTTCGTGACCGATCGACGGTCGCCGAGTGCGACTCGTGTTCTACGGTCAAGTCCCGGGCCGAACTCGAGGCGCAAGCTTGTCGAGCTGCGCGCAAAGCTGGAGTCGGGCATGCGCCGATGCCACCGGCTCACCTGACGGTTCTGGGTTCCTGAAGGAATGGCTCGTGACCAGATGGTCCAAGCGCGGTACGGCCGAACGACTCTCGCGGCTATCGGTACAACGTCGAGACCTACCTCGTTCCCGCTCTGGGTCAGAAGAAGCTTCACCGCCTGTCGGCTCGAGAAGTTCGGCTCTACCTCGACGCAACTCGAAAGCCAACTGGGAGACCGCACCATTCGCTACGTGCATCGACGCTTCGGGCCGCTCTGGAGGACGCCGTTCGCGAAGAGCTGCTCGACAAGAACGTGGCCAAGCTCGTCCGCGTCGCCAGCGGTCCAAGGTGAATGGCGCCTCTGACGATCGAGGAGCTGCGGATGCTTTTCGACACCACCGCGACGGTCGGCTTCGGGCGATGTTGGTGGTGTTCGCCTGCTGGGCCTGCGCCGCAGTGAGGTCCTGGCGCTCCACTGGTCTGACGTCGACCTGGATCAGGGCACCTGCAGGTTCGCAATGGCCTTCAAAGAGTCAACGGCGAAGCTGTCAGATGATGCCCACGAAGACGGCGAGGTCACGTCGAACGATTCCGCTGCCGGGATCGTCGTCGATGACTCCAGCGGCACCAGAAGCAGCAAGAGCTTGAGCGGCGCCGCTCGCCGGATCGGTGGCCGTCGACCTCGGTTTCGTGTTCACGACACCGATGGGACACCGATCGATCCGGAAACTGCTCCAAGCTGGTGCAGACGCCTGCATCGAGACGGCCGGCCTGCGACCCGTGAGGATGCACGACTTCCGTCATGGCGTGATCTCGGTCCTACTCGGGCTTGGCGTTCCGCCTAGGACCGTCATGGAGATCGCCGGCCACTCAGGGCTGGAGATGACGATGAACGTCTACGCCCACGTCACCCTGGATGACAAGCGGGCAGCGACTCGAGCGCTTCGACGCGCTGTTCAGCAAGGAGGAGAAATGATGCGGTTGCCATCAACGGTTGCTATCAACCGCGCCTTGGGAGTCCAGGGCCGGGAGGACGGGAAGCCTGGACAGGCACGAAATCGCAGGTCATCAGGGCTGACGACTGCGGCTTCAGGTGGCGCGCCCGGAGGTATTCGAAACCCCAACCTTCTGATCCGTAGTCAGATGCTCTATCCGTTGAGCTACGGGCGCCTGCCCCGAAGGGCCGGGTCGAGTCTAACGGGTGGTCGAAGGCGACTCGAAATCGGTCAGACGTCGATCGGGTCGTGGCCGACGTGCCAGACGGTGGGGTGACAGGCGCGCACCTCGTCGATGAAACCCTCGACGCCGCCCTCGGGCACGCGGATGACGAGATAGGTGTGGTCGCCCTCCTCGACCCAGCGGTTCTGGAACCGGTCGCCGTACGGCATCAGCATCGCCTGCACGCGCATCGACGCCGACGACTCCGTGGACATCGCGAACGTGAGCTCAACCCCCATGACACCGATCCTGTCCGATGCCACCAAGCCGCCCAACACCGGCCCCGGGGCCTGTGACCAATTCCACGCGCCCTCGGTTTCACCCTCCCGAGACCCACCGGGTACGGTCTGATGACCGTTCGTGCCTGCGCGAACGCACTCATCACACATCAGCTGTCTGGGTCGGGATCCCCCGGCCCAGTGGTGCGAGCCAGACGTTGTTGGCCCGCGATGCGCGAGAAGGAAAAGTTCACACATGTCTTCAGACACGATCACCTCGACCTACCGTTCGACTCATCAGCAACTCCAGAACTGGGTGGACGAGGTAGCCGCCCTGACGAAGCCCGACCGGGTGTACTGGTGCGAGGGAACGACGGAGGAATGGGCCGCCATCACCGACGAGCTGGTCGAGAACAAGACGTTCACCCGTCTCAACGAGGCGAAGAAGCCCAACTCCTTCTACTGCGCCTCCGACCCGTCCGACGTCGCCCGCGTCGAGGACCGCACCTACATCTGCTCCGTCGACGAGGCGGACGCCGGCCCCACCAACAACTGGATGGCGCCGCAAGAGATGAAGGCGCTCATGACGGACCTCTACGACGGCTGCATGCGCGGCCGCACGATGTACGTCATCCCCTTCGTGATGGGACACCTGGAGTCCGAGCACCCGATGTTCGGCGTCGAGATCACCGACTCCGGGTACGTACTCGCCTCGATGACAGTCATGGCCCGCATCGGCAAGGACGTCCTCGCCAAGATCGAGGAGACGAGCGCCGACTTCGTGCCGGCCCTCCACTCCGTGGGCGCCCCGCTCGAGCCCGGCCAGGACGATGTGGCATGGCCGTGCAACGACACCAAGTACATCGTGCAGTTCCCCGAGGAGCGCATGATCTGGTCGTACGGCTCCGGCTACGGCGGCAACGCACTGCTCGGCAAGAAGTGCTACTCGCTGCGCATCGCCTCGGTGATGGGCCGCGACAACGGCTGGATGGCCGAGCACATGCTCATCCTCAAGCTCACCAACCCCGAGGGCGTGGTCAAGTACGTCGCCGCCGCGTTCCCGAGCGCCTGCGGCAAGACCAACCTCGCGATGGTCGAGCCGACGATTCCCGGCTGGAAGGCCGAGACGATCGGCGACGACATCGCCTGGATCCGCGTCGGCCCCGACGGCCGCCTCTACGCGGTCAACCCCGAGTTCGGCCTGTTCGGCGTCGCGCCGGGCACCGGCTGGGGCACCAACGCCAACGCCATGCGCACCATCGAGCAGGGCAACTCGGTCTTCACCAACGTCGCCCTCACCGACGACGGCGACATCTGGTGGGAGGGCATGACCGACGAGCCGCCGGCCCACCTCACCGACTGGAAGGGCCGCGACTGGACGCCCGACAGCGACGATCTGTCGAGCCACCCCAACAGTCGCTTCTGCACCCCCATCAAGCAGTGCCCGGTCATCGCGCCGGAGTACGACGACCCGAACGGTGTCCCGCTCGACGCGATCCTGTTCGGCGGCCGCCGCAAGACCACGATCCCTCTGGTCACGGAGGCCCGCGACTGGACCCACGGCACCTTCATGGGCGCCACGCTCTCCTCGGAGACGACCGCCGCGGCCACAGGAGCGGTCGGGGTCGTCCGTAGGGACCCGATGGCGATGCTGCCGTTCATCGGCTACGACGCCGGTGACTACTTCAGCCACTGGATCTCGATGGCCAAGAACAATGACGAGTCCAAGTTCCCGAAGATCTTCTACGTCAACTGGTTCCGGCGCGACGAGGACGGTGGCTTCCTCTGGCCGGGCTTCGGCGAGAACAGCCGCATCCTCAAGTACGTCCTCGATCGCGTCGACGGCACCGTGGAGGCCAACGAGACCCCGATCGGCCTCGTGCCGTCGCCCAGCGCCATCGACACCGACGGGCTCGACGTCAGCACCGAGCAGCTCGAGGCTGCGCTCCGGGTCGACGTCGATGAGTGGAAGGCCGAGATCCCGCAGATCAACGAGTGGTTCGAGAAGTTCGGCGACAAGCTGCCGATCACGCTCTGGACCGAGCTCGACGGCCTGAAGGCTCGCCTCGAGGGTTGATCAGACCTTACAAACCGGCTGACGACTCAGCCGTCTTGTCGCTCTTGCCGGCCGCCAGCGCGAACCCCACGACCAGGTAGACGATCACGACAGCGAGCAGCGCGAACTTCATCGACGCGAATCCGAACGCGATGCCGGGCCAGGGTTGGTCGACGTTTCCGTCGAGCACGATCAGGAGGGCGACGTCCTCGACGGCGTCGAATGCTGCGGCGACCACGGCAGCCCAGGCGAGAGCCCTCCCGGCACCAGCAAGGCTCGAGCGTCCGCGCTTGTCGGCCCGCGCCGCCACAACGACGCAAGCCGCGCTGAGCAGCAGCGCGTAGACGATGAGGTACGGGAAGTCCAGGTACACCGCCATCTGCGCAGCGTCGACACCCTCGGGGCCCAGCTGTGCCACGGTCTCGGCTGCCTTGGCGCTCGTGCGCATCATCTCGAGGTCGATGATGCTCACGCCGTGCGTGTCCATCCGTCCGAATGAGGGCAGTGCGATCGCGCCCAGGCCGAGCGACAGGATGAAAAGACCGAGGACCTGCAGGCCTCGGCGCGGATGGTTCACGAGGTTGGGCCACATGGGGAGATCATCGCACCCAGCGCTTTCCATCCGTCGGATCTAGGCTCGATGAGACCGACGGAGGAGAGGACGCATGGACCCGAGCACAGCGATCGATCTGGGCCGACCGACGTCCGGTGACGTCATCGACCTCATCCTCGACGACCACCGACGCTTCGAGGACCTCCTGCGCCAGCTGCGGAGCTCGGCCTCGGACCGTGACGCCGTGCGCCAGGCATTCGCGGCCTTGCACGTCGCCCACGCCGAGGCAGAGGAGCGCCACGTGTACCCGCAGCTGAACCGCATGCGCGCCGTCCCTGCCGAGGACGCCGAGCACGGCGAGAAGGAGCACGCCGAGGGCAACGAGGCCCTCCTCGCCTTGCTCGAGTGCGCGGGAACCGACACCCAGAAGTTCGACGACGCCGTCGAGGAGCTGGCCCGGCTGGTCAATCACCATCTCGTCGAGGAGGAGCTGACGATCCTCAATCCCGCGCGGGACGACGTGGGTGAGAGAGCCCGCCACGACCTCGGGAAGAAGTTCGCCGACGAGCGGAGCGCCCAGATCGACGCCGACTGCGGTCGTCTGGCCAACGTGCGTCGCCTGGTCGCAGAGGCTCGGAAAGAAGGGCTGATCGGGGACTGACCTGCGGTATCGGCTCAGGTGAGCAGGACGCCGACCTGCCAGGCCAGCACCACGGCGCCGAGCAGCCGGCGCAGCAGGGCGTCGCCGCGCAGGATCTCGTCGACGGCCCAGGCGATGAGGGCGCCGCGTCCGAGCCACAGCAGCTCGGTGTCGCGGGCGTCCCACGGAGACCAGCGCAGGCAGAGCGCGATGAAGAACACCCCGATCGCCGGGTTGGGCGGCTGGACCAGAACGAGCCGGCCGTCGGCGTCCCGGAAGAAGGACGGCTGCGATGAGGTCACGGGCGTCCGAGCGAGCGGTAGACCCACCCGGCGTCGCGCCAGGCGACCGGGTCGAGCGCGAGACGTCCGTCCATGATGCGGCGCTGGCGAACGACGTCGCCGAGCACCTCCGGGTCGAGTTCGACGTACTCACGCCACTCGGTGAGCAGCAGCACCAGGTCGGCTCCGGCGGCCGCCTCGAGGGCCGAGTCCGCGAACGACAGCGCCGGATGCGCGGCGCGGGCGTTCTCGACCGCCTGCGGGTCGGTGACCACGACGTCGGCGCCCTGGAGCCGCATCACCTCCGCCACGTCGAGCGCCGGTGAGTCGCGCACGTCGTCGCTGTTCGGCTTGAAGGAGGCGCCGAGCACGGCCACTCTGAGGCCGGCGATCGAACCGCCGCACTCGTCGCGAGCGATCTCGACCATGCGGATGCGCCGGCGGCCGTTGATGGCGTCGACCTCGCGCAGGAACGCGAGCGTCTGGTCGGCTCCGAGCTCGCCGGCCCTGGCCATGAACGCACGGATGTCCTTCGGGAGGCAGCCGCCGCCGAAGCCGAGTCCAGCGTTGAGGAACTGGCGGCCGATGCGTTCGTCGTGGCCGATCGCGTCGGCGAGGAGGGTGACGTCGGCGCCGGTGGCCTCGCACAGCTCGGCCATGGCGTTGATGAACGAGATCTTGGTGGCGAGGAACGAGTTGGCCGCGACCTTGACGAGCTGCGCGGTGGCCAGGTCCGTGACGAGACGCGGCGTGCCCTCGGCGATCGTCGCCGCGTACACCTCGTCGAGCAGCGTGGTCGCGCGGTCACCGTCGACGCCGGGAGGGACGCCGTAGACGAGGCGGTCGGGATGGAGGGTGTCCTTGATCGCATGGCCCTCGCGCAGGAACTCGGGGTTCCAGGCCAGCAGGGCGCCGGTGTCGGCGTCGGCCAGGACTGCGGCGAGCCGCTCGGCGGTGCCGACCGGAACCGTGGACTTGCCGACGACCAGGCCGCCCTCGCCCAGATGCGGCACGAGGGCATCGACGGCCGCGTCCACGTACGTGAGATCGGCGGCGATCTCGCCGGGCAGCTGGGGCGTGCCCACGCAGACGAAGTGCACCTCGGCACCACGGACGTCGGCGATGTCGCTGGAGAATGTCAGCCGCCTGGTGGCGAGTGCTTCGGCCAACAGCTCGGGCAGGCCGGGCTCGAAGAACGGCGCATCACCGCTCGCGAGCGCGTCGATCTTGGACTTGTCGGTGTCGATGCCGACGACCTCGTGCCCGAGCGTGGCCATGCACGCAGCGTGGACGGCACCGAGGTACCCGCATCCGACGACCGACAACTTCACCCCGCGAGGCTAGCAAGGGTGACGCGGTGCCCTGGTCACGCACCCGTCTGCAGGTCGACGGCTCAGCTGGCGGCGCCCTCGGACGGAAGTACCGCGTTGCGCGAGATGCATCGCACGCTGGGGTGCATGCCGCACACCTTGGCGACCATGTCGTCGACGAGGCTTGTTCGCACCATGAGCGTCACATAGGAGCGGTCGCCCCGATCGACCCAGCGCGCGAAGTACTGTCTGGCCCGAGGGATGAGCAGCGATCCGACGCGATGGGGCGCGCTTGTGCGCGCGTCCATCGAGAATGTGATCTCGGTGTACATGTGACGAACGGGCTTCCCTCCCCGCGACCTAGCGACCTGGTCCCCTCGAACTAGAACACGTTATCCTCATGGTTTACACCCGTGAAGGGTTGCGTGGGGCCGGTTCGGGAAATTCGTTCAGGTCGGCAACGACACCGGTCAGGCGCTGTCGCGACGGTCGAGCTGCGCCTTGACGAGCTCGCGGATGTTTTCGACGAAAACGTCCTCGTGGAAGCGCGCGGCGTGCTCGACGATGGGGTCGGTCTCCCACTCGCGGGCGTCGAGCTGCTCGAGCGCGCGGCGCACATGCTCGGCCTCCGGCACGTCCACGAAGACGGACGTGAGGTTCTCGATCATCGTCTCGACGAAGCCGCCCCACCGCAGGACGATGCTGGGCTTGCCAAACGCCGCCGCCTCCAGTGGGGTGAGGCCGAAGTCCTCGTAGCTGATGGCGATCAGGGCGCGCGAGCCGCGGTACAGCCAGGCCAGCTGGCCGTCAGTGATGCCTTCGAGGAACAGCACGTTGTCGCCGGCGGCCGCACGGAGGGCCTGCTTCTCCGGACCGCTGCCGACGACGACCAGCCGGCGGCGAGGTTCGTCCGCGTAGGCGGCGACGATCTGGTCGACGTTCTTGTAGGGCAGAAGCCGCGACACGACCAGCTCGAACTCCTCGCCGGCGAGCCAGTGCTCGACCGACGCCATCGACTCGGACGGACACATGTCGGTATTGGGTCGCGGCGCCGGGACGACCACCGACGGGAGGCCGTACACGGAGTGCACGCGGTCCTGGACCACGGACGAGACCGTCACGTAGTCCGACGCCGAGTGCGCGGCCCGGAGGTCCCACCTGCGCAGCCAGGGGCTGAGCATCCTGAGGGCGAAGGCCGTGCCTCGGGACGGGTGGTCGCCCAGGTAGCGCCGCTGCTGGTGCAGCCACCGGGCCGGCGAATAGCAGTAGACGAGCTTCTCACCGGTGCTGGTGATGCCGTGCGCCCATCCGCTGCTGCTGACGAGCACGACGTCGGCGTCGATCGTCATGGCCGAAACGGCTCTCGGGAGGAACGGAAGGGCGGCTCGGTGGTGGCGTCGGAGGTAACGGATCCTGTTGAGCCGCGAGGGACGGACGTCGAGGTCGGCGAACTCGGGGAACGTCTCCTGCGGGTTGTACAGCGACGTGTAGATGGGAGCGTCGGGAAAGGCACGGGCCATGGCGAGCACAACCCGCTCGGCGCCGCCGCGTTGGGTCAGGTAGTCGTGAGCGATCGCGACTCGCACGTGGCCTTCGCCACTCATCCGGACTCCGTTCAGCAGGCAATCAAACCCTATGACACGAGGCTTCGCGGGACGCGCCCGTCCCGTCGGTCGTGAGGTTCAACGAGCGGGACGGCCATACGTCATCGCGTGGTATGCCTTGCGGGCCAGTCGGCTGCGCCGGAGAACGGTACGCGGTGTCACCGGGGTCGGCCACAACACCTCGACGTCGCTCTGATGGAACACGGTCGTCTTGTGGGCCATTCGCCAGCGGCGTCCGTAGGCCCGGCGGATCGCCTCGCGGTACCGCGCGGCGTGCACCTCGTCGGCGAGGTAGGTCTTGTTGAAGCCGATGGCGAACGGCACCAGCGCGCCGTCGGTGTCCAAGTACCTCAACGTGCCCACCGAGACGCTTGGCCACTCGGCGTTGAAGACGTCGTCGGCCACGACGATGCCGCCGGGACCGATCGCCTGCTCCGCGGTGCGCAGGTCGGCGAGCACGGTCTCCTCGGTGTGCCCGCCGTCGACGCTGAACAGGCGGACCGGGCCGTGCGCGAGCTCGCGGACCTCGGCGCCGGTCAGGTTCGTCGAGTCCTCCTGCTTCACCACCACGGATGACCAGTCGGCCCACCGGCGAACGTTCGCCTCGAAACGGTGACGATCGCCTCGGCCCGACTGGTCGACGTTCAGCTCCTGGTCGTCGAACACGTCGATCGCCACTGCAGCAACGCCCGGTCGATTCAGCAGCAGCATCGCGATGAAGAGCTTGCCGTGGTGGACGCCGATCTCGGCCACGGCTCCTTCAACGCCAGCGCCGTCCTGCGACTTCGTCAGCGTCCGGAGGATGTCGAGCGTCTGCGGCTCGACCCATCCCTGCACGGTTCGGCGGCCGAGCGCTCGATACGTCTCGAACGATCCGGGCATGGCCACACGGTACTGCCGCCGCGCCCGTCGGCGGCGGTCATCCCCGCGTGCGGGACCGGGCCAGCGGCCACTGGCCGGTCATCGCCGGGCGCTCGATCCAGGTGAAGGTGATCGCGCCGAGCACCGTCGCTGCCGCCGCGACGAGGAGCGCAGACCCAGCCAGGCTGGCCAGGGAGTCCGTCTCGAACCACCCAGCCCTGGACGCGAGGATGATCATCGGGAAGTGCCAGAGATAGAGGCTGAGCGAGATCTCCCCGAGGTACTCGATCGGTCGCCAGCTCGCGATCCGGACCAGCGTGGAGGACTCGCCGCGGGCGCCCGGGTCGACCATGAGGAGGATCACCCCGCCGGCGGCCAGCGAGGTGAACGTGCCCAGGAACCACGGGTGGACATCGCGCATGGCGAACCCCCCGAGGGAGCCGACCACGACCAGCGTCCAGGCCACGGCGGTGGCCGTGCGTCGGGACCACCGCGGCAGCTCGCCCCGCTCGGTCCAGACGAAGAGCACGGCGACCACCATGCCCACGGCGAACGTGTCGCCGATGGCGAGCAGGCTGCGGGACAAGACGGCGACGCCGTGGGCACCGAACTCGGCTTCGAAGACGGTCAGTCCGGACGTCTGGGCGTAGAGGTGCTCGGCCCAGGCGCGACCGGCCAGACCGGCGGCGGCCAGGATGGCAGGCGGTACCAGGGCGAGCGCGAGGCGCCGGCTCGAGCGGCCCACGAGCCACACGGCCAGTACCGGCAGCAGGGCATAGAAGGTCAGCTCGGTGGTGAGCGACCAGCTCGGGTTGATGCCGGTCTGCAGATGCTCGGGGACGAAGGACTGCAGCAGCGACAGATTGAGCAGCAGCGGCCCGGGCTCGGTCATCATGCCGGTGCCGGCGTCGGAGGCCGGGGCCGACGTCTCGACCGCGTTCGACAGGTACACCGCGCGGAAAGCGAAGTTGCAGATGACGAAGATGACCACGTACACGGGGAAGATGCGTAGCAGACGACGGCTGACATAGCGACCGACGTCAAGTCGTCGTTCGCCGCGAGCGATGTCGCGCACGAACGGGGTGTAGATGAGCATCCCGGACATCGCGAAGAACACCGTGAGCGCCTGGGCCAGGATCTGTGCGATGCCGGTCGGCGTCGACGTCGGCGCGAAGTGCACGATGCAGTGGGCGGTCAGCACGGCAAGGGCACCGGCGCCGCGCACCCCGTCGAGCCCGCCGAGGTACTGGCCGACCTGACTCGTGGGGTCACGCATGGGACGGCCGTGCCGATCGGGGCGGGGGTGGTTCGGGGGCATGCGACAACGAGATCGCCACGAGGAACGAGAACACCGCGGTGGCCGGGCCCGACAGGGCGATCGTGAAGTCGAGCTGCATGGCGACGAGGATGCAGCCGATCACACCACTGCACACGACGGCGTCCTCGAACGAGCGGCTTGCGGCGATCCACGAACGCACCACGAGAACGGCCATCGCGATGACGAAGACGACGCCGAGGATGATCCCGCCGCGGTAGATCGTCACCAGCGGGCCGTTGGCGACATAGTTGACGACTCGCCCCAGCGAGGCGTCGCGGAACTCGTCGCGGGCCCAGCCGAGTCCCCACAGCCAGTGACCCTCCATCAGTCGCGGGAAGTCCTGCAGGGCGAGCAGGCGTTCGGTGGTGCCCCTGTCGCTGGGACCGAACGAGTCCACGAGCCGCACCCGCACGCTCGGCATGGCCCAGGCGGTCACGCCAGCGGCAAGACTGGCGACGATGACGGCCAGCCGGTGGATGGGCGCACGAAGCAGGACGACCACGGCGGCGAGGAGGACGGTCGCGATGGCGGCCCGGCTCAGGGTGAGCAGCAGCCCGCTGCCGATCACCGCCATCAAGGCGATCCGCATCGGACCGCTGAAATAGGCGACCGTGAGCAGCAGGCCCGCGACGAGGATGAGGCCGGCGATGTTGGGCTCGAGGAACGTGCCGCTGAGTCGAGTCGAGACCGAGTCCGATCCGAAAACCACCTGGACGTTCCGCTGCTGGTCGTACCCGGCGACCGACAACACCTCGAGCAGCGAGCCGTGCGCGTTCTCGCGGATGACGATGCCCAGCGCCGCGGCGGCGGCTGTGGCGATGACGAACGTGCGGACGGTAAGGACCCGCGGCCTGGTCGGCAGGAATCGCATGGGGATGACGACGGCCGTCGCAGCCAGCCAGGCGGCGTACTCGAGGAGCGACGTCTTGGACGCCCCGGACGCCACGACCGACAAGATGGCGGTCGCGGCCAGGAGCAGGACCCCCAGCTCGACCCAGCCGGGCCGGACATCGACTCCGGGCAGGAACACCAGGGCCACCCACACGCCGACCGCGAGAACGAGGAGCAGCGGCACCGATGTTCCTGGGACGTGCATGTAGGGGACCGCACCCAGCACCGCCGCGAACCCAGCGAAGATCGAGGCCGGATGAACCGCAGCCGCGAAGGCCGCCAGCGCCGCGGCCACCACCGCCAAGACGATGGAGCGGGTCATGAGGTCACCGCGCAGGAACACGACCACCGGCAGCACCGTGAGGACGGTCGACACCGCCAAGGTCAGCCACGCCACCCGCCTCGCGTCCACCGCGTCCGCGACCCCCACGTCGATCGGGCCGCTCATGCTCCCAACCACCCGAGCACGGCGTCCTGGCCGACGCGATCGGACCACCGGGCGGCGTTGACGGCATGCAGGCGTGAGCCCTCGCCGGCCGCAAGATCGGCGTCGAGCAGGAGCTCGCGGCACCGCGTGACGAAGTCGTCCTCGTTGGCCGCTGCCGACATGCCGATCGAGGCCTCGATCGAGCCGACCGCCTCCGTGGTGCACACAACTGGGAGCCCGCGGGCCGCCGCTTCGAGCAGCTTGACCCGCACGCCGCCGCCGACACCCACCGGCGCGGTCAACGCGCGACAGTCCGCGAGCACGGCGTCGACGTCGTCGACCATGCCGAGATCGGTGACCCCGGGGGGCAGATCGGCGTCGACGTTGGCCGGTCGCGGTCCGACCAGGCACAGCTCGGCGTCCGGGATCTCGTCGGCGATCCGCGGCCACAGTCGCACGATGGTGTTGGCGGCCTCGGCGTTGGGGCGCCAGGTGCGATTGCCCAGCATGACGATGCGGGGCGGCGTCTTCGCGACGTCGACGGGTGACGCCGGCGGCAAGGTCATCGGCAACCAGTGCGCGTCGATGCCCTCGGCCCGGAAGTCGTCCATCTCGCCGCGGTCGTAGCCGCCGACGGCACGCGCAGCGGCGGCGATCCGACGCTCGTCTCGCTGCAGGCGTCGTGCCTCGATGCGTCCGGCAAGTCCGTGGGTGCGCCCCCAGACGGTCGACTCGAGGATCTCGGTGCTGACGACGAGGTCTTCCGACGGCCGTGCACCTCGCGCCCTGAGGTACGACTCGGCCAGGTGGCAGTGCAGCGCGACGAAACGGTCGGCTGTCGAGCGCTCGACAGCCTCGCGCAGCCCGTCGACGTCGAAGCGGACATGCAGGAGGCTGCGGCGCCGGGCCAACGACTCGACCGCCAGCGACGGGAGGGTCAGCGGCGGCTTGGGCACGCGAACGACTCCCGGCTGGTCGAGATCCGGCCGCTCCGACAGGCAGATGACCTCGGTGTCGTATCGCTCCGACGCGATGGCGCGCATCGTGGTGAACATCGTGACGTCGCCGCCGTGCGACATCGCCGGGTCCTTGCCGAGCAGGAAGGCGAGGCGCTCACCCATCCGTGGCTGCCTGCGGACTGTCGCGTCGACCGTAGACACTGCGCGCGTACGCACCCGACATGATCGCGTCGGCGACGAGGAATGCCGCGGCGGCGCCCGGTCCGCCCTGCGAGTTGAGCACCACGATCAGGCCGACCTTGACCACGAGGCTCACCGCGGTGACCTTCAGCCGGAAGACGTCGCGGTGCTGCATCATCAGCACGACCGTGGCGACGCTGCTGAGTGTGCGGCAGAAGCTGACCGGAGCGAGCCAGGCGAACGTCAGCCACAAGGCCTCCACGAAACCGGCGAGCCAGAGCGCGAGGGCGATGCCCGCCATCACCACGCCGGTGGCTCCGGAGAGCAGGACGGCGGTCCGCAGCGGCGGTCCGCTCCCGATGTCACCACCCGAGCGGCGCAACTCCTCGTGGAACGTGTAGGCGAAGCTCTGCCCGAGGGCACTGAGGGACAGCACGAGCGTCAGCCCGAACGAGTAGTAGCCGGCAGCTTCATGGGAGTACAGCAGGCCCAGGAGGATGACGCCGGCCTGCCCGTAGGCCACGCCGCCGATCGACTCCGCCACGATCGAGGCCGTCCGCGGGGTGAGCTCGGGGCGAACCGGCTGGTGCACCACGAGGTTGCCGGCGCCGCTGAGGATCGGCGATGCGCACCCGGCCAGGTAGATCAGCGCGGCAACGGTGAAGGTCGCCCCCGGGAACATCAGGAGGTACGCCGTGCCCAGGGCGATGCCGATGATCTGGCGGACCGCGTCGGCCCGCTGCGCACGATCCGGATGGCCGTCACGGATCAACGGGCTGCGGGACGCCTGGAAGCACACGTCGACACCGGCTTTGCCGATCGCGAATCCCCCGACGAACGTGAACGGCCAGAGCATCCAGCCCAGGAACACCAGGCCGAGTCCGATGAGCACCCGGGTGGTGCGCTCGCCGTCGAACGTGTCGTCGCTGACGCGTGGTGCACGTACCGTGAAGTAGCTGTCGAGCGGCGTGCCGATGAGCGCACCGAGCGCGAACGCCATCGCGAACACGCCGTAGGCGGAGATGCCGAACTCGTGCGTCAGCAGTAGAGCCCAGCCGAACATCAAGGCCTTGGAGAAGTACATCCATCCCGAGGCGTGCACCGTGCGACGCATGTTCGAGCGGGGCGCTGCATTTGCGGCCCGCCGCTGTGCCGGTCGCATCGAGGCGAGTCGGCCGAGCCGACCGGACCGGGAGGTGCCACTCATCAGGGATCCTCGCCAGGGGACGACGTCGAGGTCTCGTCCCTCAGCACCTCCCGGAGTGCGATGACGACGATGCTCACGATGAGGCCGCCGATGAGGCCGGCGAGGAGATTGAGCGGGATGTCTGGGTCGGACGGTGACGTGGGGACCTCGGCCCTGCCCGTAATGGCACCCTCGATCGTCGAGCTGGCGGGCTTCTCATCTCCGGTCGGCTTGGCCGCGTTGTCGGCCTCGAGCCGCTGGACGAAGTTGAGCAGGCCCCGGGCCAGGGTGTTGGCGGTGAGCGCGGCGCCCTTGGCAGTCGTGTCGGTGGCCGAGACCGTGGCCACGGTGTCGAGCTGGCTGACCTCGATGTCCGTGCGGTCGGCAAGCTCCTTCGGAGTGTCGTCGGACCCCACCGCCTTCGCCACCGCCTTCAGCAGGCTCGTGGACGTGCCGAGGTTCTCGTACGTCTGCATGCGCGACTGAACGTAGCTGCCCACATAGGCGAGGTCCTGGCCGCTGGTGGATGCGTGACCGGTGAAGAGCACTTGGGCCGACGAGGTGTACGTGGTCGTGGTCGTGAAGACCACGGCGGCGGCGGCCGCGAGGCCGGCGGCGACCGAAACGACGACGACGATCCAGCTGCGGGCAAGGATGAGCATGTAGTCGCGCAGGGTCACGGGTCAGCCTCCTTTGTCAGACCGTCAACGACGGCGACCGGCACGACGTTACCGCAGCGCGTAGGGCGAATCCGGGTGCCACCTACGATCGGGGAGTGCCTCGTCGACTCCGCCTCGCCGCGACCCTGGCGGCGGTGTACGCGATCGGGCTCGCGCTCGTCGGAATGTGGCCGCACACGGTCGACGAGAACGTCGACGTCGCCGGCTTCCCGCCCGTGCGCTGGACGACCGAGACCCTCGGCCTCACACCGTGGCAGGGCTACGAGGTCGTGCAGTTCTCCGCCAACGTCGTCTTGTTCATTCCGCTCGGAGCCTTGGTGCTCTTGGTCTGGCACCGCTCCGGGGTGGTGCGGGCGACCGTGGCAGGCGCCGCGGTCTCGTCATTGATCGAGCTGCTGCAGCACCTCGTCCGCCCCGAGCGGATCGCGTCGTTGCAGGACGTCGTCGCGAATACCGTCGGCGCGGCCGCGGGCGCTGCGGCGGTGTGGGTCGTGCGGTGGCGTCGCCGAGTCGTTGCTTCCGGCGAAGAGTGACGATGATTCTGCACGTTCGGAGCGGAGCAAGCTCCTCTGTGGCCAAGTCGCGTAACCACCAGCGCAGTCGCAAGGAGCCTCACCTTGGCAACTGCTCTTGGCGTGGCAGCGGAGATGGCGGGATTTGAACCCGCGAGAGGAATCAACCTCAACCCGCTTAGCAGGCGGGCGCACTAGGCCACTATGCGACATCTCCAGCGGCCGGCTCGGGGACCGGCAACCGGTACAGGATAGCGAGCGATGAGCGCCCGGCCGACGTCGGGCGCGAGCTCACCCCTCGAACCTCCGGTACCCGTTCGCGGTGTTCAGCCGGTCGTGGATGTCACGGAGCAGCCGCAGGCGTTCGCGACCGAAGAAGCCGAGCGGCATCCGCTGTTCGCCACCCCCGACGATGCTGAACACCAGCACATCATCGGCGACCATGACGTCGTCGACATCGAGCCAACGGCCTGAGAACAGTCCGCGCTCAGAGCGGGTGCGCGAGTGGTAGCCCTCGTCGTCGAGGCGCAGGATGACCGGTGGTCGTATGAGCCGCAGGGCCATGAGCAGCGCCGTCACGGCGACCACGATCGCGACGTAGCCGATCCATCGCAGGGGGCTCTCAAGCGGTGCGAGCTGGAAGGCGATGAAGACGGCGACGGCCGCCACGACCATGCTGACGCCCACCGTCGTGAGGGCGACGCTCCGTTCGAGGCGATAGGTGCTGATGATCACGCAGAGGGGGCGGGATTCGAACCCGCGGCTGACATTGCTGCCAGCGACCGCTTTCAAGGCGGTTCCGATCGGCCACTCCGGCACCCCTCCAGGCGCCGGTGTCACGCTCGCGCGCGGCACCGTGCCGTCAGTGATTCTCGCATCACTTCAGGGCTGCGAGGCGTGGAGGCTCGATGCGCCGCTCCGGCTCGACCACCCGAGCGGCCCGTGACGAGCGATCGCGGACGGCCCATCGCCGAGCCACGAGCCCGACCACCAGGCCGAGGATGCTCGAGTACAGCGTCGACAGACCGATGTACGACGGGAAGGCTCCCGGAGAGACGAGCGACGTGGACAGGACTCCGGTGCCGATGACGGCGAACACGAGAATCCACCATCCCTCGCGGTTCCGCGAGCGCATCGAGACGCCGACGATCAACGCCGGGAACCCGATGAACACCTCCACCGGACGGGGCACGCCGCCGAACGACTGGCGCATCCAGATCACCAGGTCGCTGATCGTGTCGGTGATCATCTGCGAGCCGTGCGTGCGCACGAAGCTGGAGTAGGCGAGCACGAGAAGAAGCAGCGCCGCGACCCCCGCCAGGATGAGAAGGTTCTGACGACCGAGCCCGTGCAGACCGGCGCCGAGGTTCCAGACCACCGTGATCGCCAGGCCGAGCGCGACGGTGAGGACGACGAGATTGAAGCGCTGGTAGTCGACCGGTGCGTTCCAGGCCGCGACCGCGACGGTCCCGCTCAGGGCCACGACGATGGCCAGGACGTACTCCCGCACGGCTTCGGGAACGGTGACGGCGGGCCGCGTGATGACGATGGCCCACACCGCCGCGAGCACGGCGCAGACCGCGGCAGCCGCGGCGAGCAGCACGTTCGCCTCGCTCGCGACGGCGGCGATGCTCAACACCGCGGCGAGGCTGGCCCAGATGCGCATGTGTCCGCCGACCCGGTGGGTGAGTCCGACACTGAACACGATCAGCAGCAGGCCCGCGCCGGCACGCTCAATATCCCAGGGGATGTCGATGGCGACCACGGACGTTCCGGCCGCCAGGGTGCCGATGACCCAGGCGATCAGCACACCGAGCATGAGCAACCGGGCCGTGCGCGGAGACTCGATCCGCGGTTCGCGCGTGGGGAGGTCGTACTCGGGCGGCCTCGGCGAGTCCGCCCGTCGTCGCCCTTCCGTCTTGGTCATGCCGGGGCCCGTCTGCTCACCATGGGGCTCGGATCCTCCGGTTGGACAGCGAGGGGTTGACGTCGCGGGCACGCGCGATGTCGGCGGGCTCGATGTCGGCCTGGACGAGGTCGTCGCCGTCGCCCGCCTCGCTCACGATAGAGCCCCACGCATCGACCACGAGGGAGTGACCGGTGTAGCGCTCGCCACCCTGGGCAGCGGCCGCGACAGCGACCGTGTCCTCGACGGCGCGGGCGGCGAGCAGCGTCCGCCAGTGGTGCAGCTTGTGGTCGCCCGCGACCCAGGCGGCCGGCACGACGAACAGCTCCGCACCGGCGTCGACCAGGGCGCGGCCCATCTCGGGGAACCTCAGGTCGTAGCACGTCATCAACCCGGTCGGCACTCCTGCGACGTCGACGACCACGGGCTCGATGTCGCCCGCGCTCAGGCGGTCGGACTCGCGGTAGCCGAAGGAGTCGTAGAGGTGGATCTTGCGGTAGGTGGCCGCCAGCGACCCGTCCGGCGCGACTGCCACGAGCGTGTTGAACGGCAGGCTGTCGGTACGTTCGAACATCCCGGCGACGATGGTCGCGTCGAGGCGCCGGGCCTGCTCGGCGAGCGTGGCGACGAACGGCCCGTCCAGCGGCTCGGCCACCGAGGAGAGATCGTGGTCGGTGGCGCCGAAGTCGTGCATCGTCCCCTCGGGAAGCACCACAAGGTCCTGGGACCCGTCGAGGTCGCCGAGACGGGCCTCGACGAGCGCGCGATTGGCCGCCGAGTCGGTGCTCGACGCCAACTGCACCAGGGAAACACGCATCACCGCCCATTGTTTCAGGTCGCGGCTGAGAGCCCCCTGAGTCAGCACATCGTTACCCTCGGGCACATGCGCGCCGTCGTCGTCAAAGAGCCCGGTGGGGTGGACGCCCTCGAGGTCGTCGACGTTCCCGATCCGGAGCCCGGCACGGGCGAGGTGCTCATCCGCGTCCGCGCAGCCGGGGTGAACCGCCCCGACCTGCTGCAGCGCCGGGGCCTCTACTCGCCGCCGCCGGGCGCGAGCGACGTGCTCGGGCTGGAGTGCTCCGGCGAGATCGCGGCACTGGGTGCAGACGTGGCCGGATTCGCCGTCGGCGACCCAGTCTGTGCCCTGCTCGGCGGCGGCGGGTACGCCGAGCTCGTGGCGGTGCCAGCGGGGCAGGTCGCACCGGCGCCCGAGGGCATCGATCTCGTCGACGCCGGCGGGTTGATGGAGACGGCATGCACCGTGTGGTCGAACGTCGCCATGATCGGGCACCTCACGGCCGGCGAGACGCTGCTCGTCCACGGCGGTGGCAGCGGCATCGGCACGACCGCCATCCAGATCGCCACGGCGATGGGTGCGCGCGTCGCCACCACGGTCGGCAGTGCCGACAAGGCGGACGCGTGCCGCGAGCTCGGGGCCGACATCGTCGTGAACTACCGCGAGCAGGACTTCGCCGAAGTGCTCCGCGACGACCCGGTGGACGTCGTGCTCGACATCATCGGGGCGAAGTACCTCGCCTCCAACATCGCCGTTCTCGCCCTGGGAGGACGCGTGGTCACCATCGGCCTCCTGGGCGGAGTGAAGGCGGAGATCGACCTCAGTGCGCTGATGGGCCGGAGGGCATCCGTCACCGGCACCCTCCTGAGACCTCGGCCCCTCGAGGAGAAGGCCGAGATCGTCGCGCAGACCGTCGCGAACGTGTGGCCGATGATCGCCGCCGGCCAGGTGCGGCCGATCGTCCACGCGGCCTTCGACCTCGCCGACGTCGCCCAGGCGCACCAGGTGCTGGAGGAGTCGTCGAACATCGGCAAGGTCCTGCTCAAGGCCTGACACGTAGGCTGACGGCATGACTGAGAGCGAGTCCCCCCAGGCAGAACAGGCTGACGACACGCCCACGGCGACGGTCATCGGTCCCGACGGACAGCCGGTCGACGTGCCGCTGCCCGACCGACGGGAGGGTCCGTTGACCGATCTCGTCGAGCAGCCCGCGAAGGTCATGCGGATCGGCGGGATGATCCGCCAGCTGCTCGAGGAGGTGAAGGCCGCCCCGCTCGACGAGGCCAGCCGCGTGCGGCTGCGCGAGATCCACGAGCAGTCGATCTCCGAGCTGGAGGACGGCCTCGCGCCCGAGTTGGTCGACGAGCTCGAACGGCTCAGCCTCCCCTTCGGTGAGAGCACGCCCAGCGAAGCGGAGCTCCGGGTGGCCCAGGCCCAGCTCGTCGGCTGGCTCGAAGGCCTGTTCCACGGCATCCAGGCCGCTCTCTACGCCCAGCAGGTGCAGGCCCAGTCGCAGTTCCAGAACATGAGGCTGGCCCTACCGGCGTCAAACGACGACAAAGGTGACGATTCGACTACTTCGGGTGAAAATCCTGCTTCTGGGGGCATGTACCTCTAGAGTGGGCCGCGATGTGAGCGGGAAGAGGGAGCCCATGACCATCGTGCCTGACACGATCCTGCCTCCGTGCGCAGATTCGCCGGAAGCCTACCTGGACGAGAACCTCCAGGCGACGTCCATCACGACGCTGAGCGCCGCCGAGCGCGAGAAGCTGAGCGCCACGAAAGCTGCCATCCACCGTCAGTGTGCCGGTTGCCCGTTGCTCGTCGACTGCCTGTACCGGGCGGTGGTCGAGGTCGACGTCTCCGGCTACGTCGCGTGTACCACCGAGTCCGAGCGTGTGCTCATCCGTGAGAGTCTCGGCATCGAGGTCGTGCGGTCGACGCTGACTCCGTACGGCGCACCCCGCGTCGGCGGCGGGCCGGTGAGCCACGAAGCCGTGCTCACCTCGCGACAGGCGTACCCCAAGGACACCTGCCAGCAGCTCGCCGAACGGCTCGGGTGCTCCACGTCGACGATCAAGCGACACCTGCGACGCGACCGCGAGCAGCGTGAAGCGGACGCAGCACGTCCCGACCCGGCAGTGGAGCGGAGCCTCCCCACGATCGACGAGGTCCTCGACGCCTTCGACGCGCTGGAGACGTCGCAGGTCGCCTGATATGACCGCCTGAGCGAGCCCTGCGTGCGAACGACGGGCCAGGTCGAGTGTGCACGCGCGGAGCGCGTCCGGCGTATCGAGACCACCCAGGCATCAGAGCTCGCGGCAGTGTGGTTTCGATACGCCGCTCGTTCCTCGCGGCTACTCAACCACCGGAGGTACGGCTACAGGTAACGAGCGAGCTCGGTGGCCAAGCCGTCGTCGGCCACGGTGCCGGTGACGGCGTCGGCCACGGCCACGAGGCGATCCGGAGCCTGGCCCATCGCCACGCCGCGGCCGGCCCACGCGAGCATCTCCACGTCGTTGTAGCCGTCGCCGACCGCGAGCACGTCGGCCGCAGCCACGTCGAGCCGCGCGCACACCATCTCCAGGCCGGACGCCTTGGAGACGCCTTGCGGCGCGAGGTCGAGCCATGCGGTGTAGCCGATGTAGTAGTTGGTCTCGGTGAGGCCGAGCCCTTCGACCACCTCGGCGAACTCCCGGGCGTCGTGCTCCGGGGCCCGGATGACCACGCGGGTGACCGGCTCGGACACCAGTGAGTCGACGTCCTCGACCGTGATGCGGCCCCCCACCTCGCCCTCCGGGAACGGCGCATTGACCCTGTAGCCGACACCGACTTCCTCGACGGCGACGAGCGCGTCGGGCACGCTCTCGAGCACCCGGCGCACGGCTTCGGACGCATCGAACGTGACGCTGTGCAGCACCTCGACCGGGTGGTACCCGATCACGATCGCGCCGTTGCTGGTGACCGCCGTGCCGTTCTCGAGGCCGAGCCGTTCGACGACATCCATGGTGCCCGGCATGGCGCGGCCGGTGGCGACGACGATCGGGATGCCCGTGTCGGCGAGCGCGAGGACGGCGTCGCGGACGGCCGGGCTGAGGGCGTTGGTCTCGTCGACGAGGGTGCCGTCGACGTCGAGTGCCGCCAGCCGGGGGACGAACGTCACGCGATCGGCTCCAGGACCTCACCGAGGAGCGGGTGCAGCGCGGCCGGGAGCCGGACCGAGCCGTCGGCCTGCTGGCCGTTCTCGAGCAGCGCGACGATCGTGCGCGTCATGGCGCACAGGGTGCCGTTGAGCGTGGCCACGGGAGTCGTGGCGCCGGCAGAGCCATCCTCCGGCCGCGTGCGGATGTCGAGGCGACGGGCCTGGAACTGCGTGCAGTTGGACGCCGACGACACCTCGCGGTAGGCCTCTTGCGTGGGGATCCAGGCTTCGCAGTCGAGCTTGCGGACCGCCGAGAGCCCGAGGTCGCCGGCCGGGACGTCGACGACGCGGTAGGGCAGCTCGAGGGCGTCGAGCCACGACCGCTCCCAGGCCACGATGCGATCGTGCTCCGCATACGACTCCTCCAGCGTCGTGAACACGAACATCTCGACCTTGTCGAACCAGTGCACCCGGAAGATGCCGCGCGTGTCCTTGCCGTACGACCCGGCCTCGCGCCGGTAGCAGGGGCTGAAACCGGCGTACCGAAGCGGCAGCGACGCCGGGTCGAGGATCTCGTCGGAGTGGTACGCCGCCAGTGGGACCTCCGAGGTGCCGACGAGGTAGAGATCGTCCTTCTCGAGGTAGTAGACGTCGTCGGCCGCCTGCCCGAGGAACCCGGTGCCCTCCATGGCGCTCGGCTTGACCAGGGACGGCGGGATCATCGGCGTGAATCCCCATTCCGACGCCTTGCTCATCGCGAGCTGGGTGAGCGCGAGCTCGAGCCTGGCACCGGCGCCGGTGAGGTAGTAGAACCGTGCCCCGCTGACCTTCGCCCCGCGCTCGGTGTCGATGGCGCCGAGCAGCTGGCCGAGCTCGAGGTGGTCGCGCGGCTCGAAACCCTCCGCTGCGAAGTCGCGCGGCGCCCCGACGGTGTCGAGCACGACGAACTCGTCCTCGCCGCCCGCGGGTGCGTGCTCCGACGCGGGGTTGGGCAGCGCGCGCAACAGCGTGTCGAAGGCCTCCGCGGCCTCGTTCTGGGCGGCCTCGGCCTCCTTGACCTGCGCGCTCAGCGCCTTGGTCTGGGCGAGCAGCTCCTGCTTCTCCTCACCCTGCGCCTGGGCGATGAGCTTGCCGACATGCTTCTGCTGGGCCCGCACCGTCTCGAACGCGGCGATGGACGTGCGGCGCCGCTCATCGGCGGCGACGAGCTCGTCGACCAGCTCGGGGGGCTCGCCGCGACGCCGCTGCGCCGCGCGCAACGCGTCGGGGTCGTCGCGGAGAAGCCGGGGATCGATCACCCTGCCAGCCTATCGGGGGCGCGGGACGGCCAGACCTGTCGGAACGTTCTCCATCCCCTACGCTGGATCGACCCTGCCGCCGACCGAGGGAGTGAGTCCGTTGTCGTTCGACCTGCGTCGCGCCGAGCCCACCCGCCGGGGCCGGTACTGGTGGGCGCTTGCGGCGCCGACCGCCAGCTGGGTGACCCTCGCGATCCTCGTCGGCACCAAGAGCTCGGCGATGCAGGACCTGGACGACCGGGTCGCCCGGTGGGGCTTCGACCTCGGCCAGAGCTCCAGCGCGCTCGAGTCGTTCGCGACCTGGTTCAGCTACGCCTCATCCAACTGGACGGTCGCCGCCCTCCTGCTCGCCGTCGCCGCCTTCGCCGCGTGGCGCCGCGAGCGTCGGATCGCCGGCTGGATCGTCCTCAGCGGCGTGCTCGTGATCGTGGGCAACGCGCTGGTGAAGCTGGCCTTCCGGCGACCGCGGCCGCCGTGGGAGGAGCCGATCTACGAGATCACCGGGTACTCGTTCCCCAGCGGACACGCCGCCGGCGCGGGCCTGCTCTCGACGGTCGGCATCCTGCTGACGATCGTCCTGACGGGTCGCGGCCTGCGACGACGCCTGCTCATCACCGGCTGGGTGCTGCTCGGCCTGCTGATCGCCGAGGATCGCATCGTCCTGGGTGTCCACTACTTGTCCGACGTGGTCGCCGGGCTGTGCTTCGGCATGGCCGTCACGGTGGCGGTGTGGCTGCTCCTCGTGCCCGCCTCGTCGCGGATCCCGCACGAGCTGGCGGTGCTCACCGGCACCGGCCGCAAGCGGGTCGCCGTGATCCTCAACCCGGCCAAGGTCGGCGACGTCGACGACTTCAAGGCCCTCGTGCTCACCGTCGCGTCCCGCGAGGGGTGGAAGCAGCCGATCTGGTTCGAGACGACGGTCGCCGACCCCGGTCCCGGTCAGGCGCAGGCCGCCCTCGAAGCGGGCGTCGATCTCATCGTCGCGGCGGGCGGCGACGGCACCGTACGTGCCGTCTGCGAGGAGGCGGCTCGCACCGGCGTCGCCGTCGGCATCCTGCCGCACGGCACCGGCAACCTGCTGGCCCGCAACCTCGGACTGCCGCTCAACATCCGTGACGCGCTCGACGTTGCCTTCGGTGGCCAGGACAAGGCGATCGACCTCGCCACGTTCCGCGCCAACACCGTGCTCGACGACGATCCGGCGGGCGAGACCCGCACCGATGACGGCGAGCACTCTGCCGGCCAGGATTGGGGAACCGACACCTGCTTCCTCGTCATGGCCGGTCTCGGCATGGACGCCGAGATCATGACCGGCGTCGATGCCCAGCTCAAGGAGCGGGTCGGCTGGTTCGCGTACTTCCTGTCCGGCTTCAAGGCCCTCCGCTTCCCGGCGATGAAGGTCGAGATCAGCGTCGACGACGGGGAGTTCCGCAGGTTCAAGGCCCGCACGGTCGTGGTCGGCAACGTTGGCTTCCTGCAAGGCGGCATCCCGCTGCTCCCGGATGCCCAGATCGACGACGGCATGCTCGACGTCGTGGTGCTCGCGCCGAAGCGGTTCATCGGCTGGGTGGCGATCATCGTCCGTGTGCTCGGCCGTCAGCGCCGCACGAACAAGCGTCTCGACCGGCTCTCCGGGCAGAAGGTCGTCATCCGCGCGGAGAAGCCGATGCCGATGCAGCTCGACGGCGACCCCGTCGGTTCCGGCACCGAGATCACCGCCGAGGTGCAGCACGGCGTCCTGCTCGTACGCGTCCCCGTGCTCCCCGCGCCGGCCGAAGCCTGACGGGCCTGGATTCGCACGATTCCATCGCCCCGAGTGGGCGATAATCACGACGTGGCCGACGTCGCTCTGATCGCCGCCCGAGACCTCTACGACGCTCGGGCCTGGCGCGAGGCGCATGAGGCCATGGCCGATGTCGAACGACGCGAGCCATTGGCCCCGGCCGATCTCGAGCTGCTCGGCCGATCGGCCTACATGATCGGCCAGGACGACGACTACGTCGCCGCGCTCGAACGCGCACACCAGATGTACGTCGAGCGGGGTGAGATCCCTGCCGCGGTGCGCTGCGCAGTCTGGATCGGACACAGTCTGCTCTTCCGTGGCCAGGGCTCGCGCGCAGGTGGTTGGTTCGAGGTCGGGAAACGCCTGCTCAACGACGAAGACCTCGACTGTGTCGAACGTGGCTACCTCCTGATCCCGACCTGGCTGCGCCAGATGGGTCGCGGGGATTGGGAGGCCGGACTCGCGACGACGGTGGAGGCCGCGGCCATCGGAGAGCGCTTCGGCGACCAGGACCTGATGTGGCTCGCGAGGGACGATCAGTGCCGTGCCCTGGTCAAGCTCGGACGGCTCGACGAGGGCCTCCGGTTGGTCAACGAGCTGCTCGTCGTCGTGACCACCGGGATCCTGTCGCCGGTGGTCAGCGGCATCGTCTACTGCAACACGATCATCTTCTGCCGCGACGCATTCGAGCTTCGACAGACCCGTGAGTGGACGGATGCACTCACGCTCTGGTGCGACGAACAACCGCAGATGGTGGCGCACCACGGTCTGTGCCTGGCGCACCGTGCCGAAATCATGCAGCTCTCTGGCGACTGGGCGACCGCGATGAAGGAGGCCACGAAGGCATCGGAAGGCTTCACCTTGGGCGTGCTCAACCAGATCGCCGCCGGCACGGCCTACTACCGCCAGGGTGAGATCCATCGGCTGCAGGGAAGACTCGACGACGCCGAACATGCCTTCCGGGAGGCCAACCTGCGCGGCCACGAACCTCAGCCCGGCCTGTCGCTGCTCAGGCTGGCCCAGGGCCACTCCGACTCGGCTGCCTCGACGATCCGCCGGGCGGTGACCGAGCACACGCAGCCGTTGGAGCGCGCAGGCCTGCTGCCCGCCTACGTCGAGATCATGCTGGCCGACGGCGATCTGGACGCGGCGCATGCCGCGGGCGACGAGCTCGCACAGATCGCACGACAACACGGCACGGACGCCATCCAGGCGATGGCCGCCTACGCCCGCGGCTCCGTCGCTCTGGCCGAGGGCGACGCCGAGCAAGGTCTCGTGGATGGTCGCCAGGCCTGGCGTGCCTGGCACGAGCTAGATGCTCCGTACGAAGCAGCGCGCGCACGACTGCTCGTCGCCGAGGCCTGCCGACTCCTGGGGGACGAGGACTCCGAACAGCTCGAGCTCGAAGCGGCTCACGCTGTCTTCGCCGATCTGGCGGCCGAGCTCGGCCTCGCCGGAACGAAGTCGCGTCCTGGCGCGAACGGACTTTCGGCTCGGGAGCTGGACGTGCTTCGCCTCGTCGCCGAGGGATTGGGCAACCGCGAGATCGCCGGATCGTTGGTGATCAGCCAGCACACGGTCGCCCGACACCTGCAGAACATCTTCGCCAAGCTGGGAGTCTCCTCCCGAACGGCGGCAGTGGCCCACGCCCACGAGCACCGACTCGTCTGACGGCGATGGTCAAAACCAGCCATCACCGCTGAGCACAGTTGGTCATTTCGCGCGATGCCCGCCGACCGGTCTGGCTCCTACCGTCACGGCAAGAGGTCGGCAACCGGCCGCATGAACGAAGGAGACCCTCATGTACGTCGTCGTCCAGCACACATTCAAGGATCCAGAAGCGGCGTTCGCACGTGGAACGCGCCTCATCAGTGGCGAAGGAGCACCCGAGGGCGTACGCGCCCTGCAGTTCTATCCGGCGAAGGACGGCTCGGGAGCGGCTTGCCTGTGGGAGTCCGGATCCGTCAAGGAGGTTCAGGATTTCGCCGACACGACGCTCGGCGATTCCAGCTCGAACCGCGTCTATGAGATCGACGCGGACCAGGCGTTCTCCGAGCGGCCGCTCGGACTGGCCGCGTCTGCTCCCATCGAGCAGGCCTAGACCCCGGACGAACGCGAAACCACCACCCGGCCCGGCCGTGGTGGTGGTTTCGCCGCCTGCTCGTCAGTCGCGCCGGACCGCATATTGCAGGTGCGTGGCCCGGGTACCTGGGATGACGACCGGGTCGTCGAACCGGTGCGGCGCGGAGCCGAGATTCGCGAAATATGGAATCCCCTCGCCCAGTAGCACCGGCACGAGGCTGACGTGCACCTCGTCGACGAGATCGAGGTCCAGCGCCTGAGCGGCGATGTCGGCACTCGCGATCGTGACGGCCTGGTCGCCGGCAATCTCCTTCGCGCGTTCGATCCCGTCGGGAACGTTGTCGACGAAGGTCGTCCTCGGCCACCGGTCGGCGTCGTCCGGTGCGTGATGCGTCACCACGACGACGGGTGCACCCATCGGGTGGTGGTCGTCCCACCCGTTGGTGATGTCGAACAGCCGACGCCCGCAGACCAGCGCGCCGGTGTCGGCAAGGTACGACCGCAGCAGCTCGGCCGACGCGTCGTCGACGTTGAACGTGAACTGCTCGACCTTCGTCCGGATGGCGACCTCCCCGGCGCCGTACCAGCCGAACAGCTCGTCGATGCCGTCCTGGGGGTCGGCGATGAAGCCGTCCAGGGACATCGTCATGTGCGTGTGGACCTTCGTCATCGGACTCTCCCTTCCGTGTGTGGATGGTCAGAGGGACGCGAGCAGCTCGTCGAGGCGCTCGTAGCCCTCGTTGACGCCGTCGCCCATGTTCGACGCCATGCCATCGCGGTCCTCGACGGTCATGAACACCGAGACACCGTGGACGCGGCTGCGGCCATCGCCGATGTCCTCGATGCGCATCGTCTCGAACGACACGTGGCCCGGCATGCCCAGCCACTCGAACGTCCGAAGGCTGAGCTCCGGCGTCGGCTCGCCGTGGACGATGCCGCGGAACCCGTACTCGTTGCCGTCGGGATCACGCTGGACCAGGCTCCAGGTGCCGCCGTGCTTGCCCTCGAACGTGCATTCCACGTTCTCGAGGTAGCGCGGTCCCATCCACTTCCCGATCAGCTCGGGATCGTGGTGGGCCCGGAAGACCTTGTCGACCGGGGCGTCGAAGTCCCGCGTCACGCGGATCTCGAGCGAGTTCTCGGGGACGTCGATGGTGACTTCCTTGTTGAGTGTGTTCATCGTCCTGCTCCTTCTGTCTGGTGGTTCAGTCGTCGATCTGGGTCAGTAGGTCGTCGAGGCGCCGGTAGCTCTCGTCCCAGTAGGTGCGGTAGTCGGCCAGCCAGGAGGTGGCGTCCTTCAGCGGCTCGGCCTCGAGGTGGCTGAGGCGCATCGTGCCCTGCCGGGTGCGGGAGATCAGCCCGGCCTGCTCGAGCACCTTGAGGTGCTTGGAGACGGCCGGTTGCGACATGTCGAACAGCTCGGTCAGTCCGGCGACGTTGGTGTCCTCCCGGCTCAGCTGCGCCAGGATGGCGCGGCGGGTCCGGTCGGCCAGGGCGCCGAACACGAGATCGAGCTGGTCTTCCGTCATTTCATAACCTCTTAGTTCTGTAACCTTATGGTTATAGAGTGCACCAGACGTCCCCCGCTGTCAACACCGCCGGTCGAGAGATTCAGGGTGAGACGTACGCGTCGATCTCGGCGAGGATGGTCGCCTTCGTCGCGTCGTCGGCGAACGACGCGTATACGGCCGTCCGGGCCAGGTCGGCGACACCCTTGTCGTCGAGGCCGAGCAGCTCACGGGCGACCTCGTACTCCTGGTTCAGGGTCGTGTCGAACATCGGCGGGTCATCGGAGTTGATGGTGACCGGGACCCCGGCCGCCACCAGCGCGGGCAGCGGATGCTCGGCGAGCGACGGCACCGACCGGGTGCGGACGTTCGAGGTCGGGCACACCTCGAGCACGACGCCCGTGGCGGCCAGGTACTCCATCAGCCTCGGGTCGCGCGCCGCCGCGATGCCGTGGCCGATGCGCTCGGCGCCGAGGTGGCGCAGCGAGTCCCAGATCGTCTCCGGTCCGGTGGACTCCCCCGCGTGCGGGACGCTGTGCAGCCCGGCGGCGTGGGCCTGGGCGAAGTGCGGCGCGAACTGCGCCCGCGGCACCCCCTCCTCGGGACCACCGAGACCGAAGCTCACCAGCCCGTCGGGCCGCAGCCGCACCGCGGCGTCGATCGTGGCGTCGGCGCCCTCGATCCCGAACTCGCCGGGGATGTCGAAGCACCAGCGCAACGTGAGGTCGAGCTCCGACTCGGCTGCGCGGCGCGCGTCCTCCACCGCCTCGCAGAACGCCTCAGCCGCGATGCCGGCCTGGATCGACGTATACGGCGTGAGCGTCAGCTCGGCGTAGCGGACGTTCTGGGCCGCGAGGTCGTGGGCGACGTCATGCGTCAGCGTCCAGATGTCCTCCGGCGTGCGCAGGAGGTCGACGACGGAGAGGTAGACCTCGATGAAGTGCCCGAAGTCGGTGAAGTCGAAGTAGTCGGCCAGCTTCTCGGGGTCGCTCGGCACCGAGGTGGAGCCCTCGTGCCGCGCGGCCAGCTCCGCGACCGTGCGCACGGGCGCGGACCCGACGTGATGGACGTGCAGCTCGGCCTTCGGCAACCCCTCGACGAATGTCACCCAGAGAGGGTATCGGTGGCGGGGTCCGCCTTTTCCGCCTCCGCTGCCGCTGCTTCACGCTGCCGCTGCTTCACGCTGCCGCGGTCGGCGAAATCGACCTCGATCGTGATGACGTGCTCGTCGCCGAGGTGGAACTCGACGCGCCGTGCCTCGTCGGTCATGTGGCCGGCCTTGGCTTCCGACAGCCACTCGGTGGAACCGTCGGTGGAGATGAGGCCCACGCGGGCGGCGTCGCCGCGTTGCCCGCGGAACACCACGGGGCCGGGCCCGCTGTCGCGGATGACGAGGGCGTTGCGGCTGATGCGGTTGTCGTCGGTCTTCACCGTGGGCGGCTCGTCGGCGCCCGGGCGCCCGAACGTCCACTTGGCGTCGCCGACGAGGACGTCCTCGCCGGACTCACCGGAGCTCAAGTGGTACTTGACGATCAGCACGTCGGCCAGTCTAGAGCCGCAGATATGGGCGTGTGAGGGCCTTTCGGCAAGGTTGAGAACCGACGACGAGATCCTCAGGAACCCGGGACGATCGCCCCGATGATGCTCCCGTCGGCCCGCCGGCGACCCGCGACCGGCTCCGGCTCGCCGTCGAGGCGGGGACCCTGTCCCTTGAGCTGGATCGTCGCCGGTGAGTCGGCGGTGACGGTGACCGACTCACCGCGCACGTCGAGCGTCACCTCCTCGCCGCTCTCGATGGCGAGATCGAGCTCGTCGGACCGCAGGGACACGCGCACCCGGCTGCCCCGCAGGGTCAGGCGGAACGTCAGAGACTCCCACGACTCCGGCAGGCGCGGGTCGAGCGAGAACCGGCCGCCGTGGTCGCGGAAACCGCCGAACCCGTAGACCAGCGTGCTCCACACGCCGCCGGTGGAGGCGACGTGGACGCCGTCGGTGGCGTTGTGGTGCAGGTCCGCCATGTCGACGAAGAGCGCCCCGTAGAAGTAGCGGAGCGCGAGGTCGTCGTAGCCGACCTCCGCGGCGATGATCGACTGCACGACGCCGGAGAGCGTGGAGTCTCCGGTGGTGACGGGGTCGTAGTACTCGAAGTCGGCTCGCTTCTGCTCGTCGGTGAAGAGCTCCCCTTGCAGGAACAGAGCCAGGACGACGTCGGCCTGCTTGAGGACCTGGAAGCGGTAGATGACCAGCGGGTGATAGTGCAGCAGCAGGGGTCGCTTCTCCAGCGGAGTGTTGGCGAGGTCCCACACCTCGCGCTCCAGGAAGTGCAGGTCCTGCGGGTGGACGCCGAGGTGCTCGTCGAAGGGGATGGACATGCCCTCGGCCGCACGCTCCCACTCGTCGATCTCGTCCTCGCGCAGATCGAGCCGCTCCACGAGGGCGTCGAACTCCGGGCCGTCGAGCTCGTGGAGCTCGCGCACCGCCTCGGCCGCACGTCGGAGATTGAAGCGGGCCATCACGTTGGTGAACAGGTTGTCGTTGACGACCGTCGTGTACTCGTCGGGTCCGGTGACGCCGTGGATGTGGAAGCTGCCGCCGTCGTCGTTGAACCAGAAGCCGAGGTCGGCCCACATGCGCGCGGTCTCGACGAGCACGTCGATGCCCTCGCGCACGAGGAAGTCCACGTCACCGCTCGCCGCGACGTACTGCGCCAGCGCATACGCGATGTCGGCGTTGATGTGGTACTGCGCGGTGCCGGCGGCGTAGTAGGCCGAGGCCTCCTCGCCGTTGATGGTGCGCCACGGGAACAGGGCACCCTTCTGGGCGAGCTCGACGGCGCGACGCCGCGCCGCGTCGAGCAACGTGTAGCGGAACCGCAACGCCGCGCGCGCCGCCGTCGGCCGCGTGTAGGTGAGGAAGGGCAGGACATAGATCTCGGTGTCCCAGAAGTAGTGACCGCCGTAGCCGGATCCGGTGACACCCTTCGCCGGGATGCCGCTGCCCTCGGCGCGGGCCGACGCCTGGGCGACCTGGAAGAGGTTCCAGCGCAGCGCCTGCTGAATCGTGTCCTCACCCGCCACCTCGACGTCCGACCGCTCCCAGAAGTCGTCCAGCCAGGCGCGCTGGTCGGCCCGGAGCTTCTCGACGCCGTCGGCGCCGGCGCGGTCGAGCGTGCGGCGGCAGCGATCGAGCAGCTCGCGGGGCGGCACGCCGCGCGACGTGTGGTACGACGCGAACTTGGTGAGCTTGATCGTCTTGCCGGGCTCGGCGTCGATCCGGTAGACGATCTTGGCGAGGTCCTCGGAGACGTGGATGTCGGACGTGTACACGTTGTCGGTGGTGAACTCGTGGTCGGCCGCGACCCCGAGCGTCATGCCGCTGTTGGCACAGCGATAGCCGAGCTCGACCCGTCCGAGGTCGAGGTCGCCGTTGTGCAGCACCGGCTCGAGCACGCGGCGGACGAACTGTTCGGCCCTCCGGGGGTCGACGCCCTCACCCATCGCCTTCGCGGCGACGTGGTACTCGTCCTCGCCGTCCTGCCGGTTGAGGATCTGCGAGGAGATCGCGACCGGCGCGGAGTCGTCGAGCAGCGTGACCTCCAGGGTCATCACGGCAAGGTGTCGCTGGGTGAGCGACACCATCCGGCTGGTGCGCAGGTGAACGCGCTTGCCCGCCGGGGTCCGCCACTGGAGGTCGCGGTGGTGCACGCCGGTGCGGAAGTCGAGCGCGCGCTCGTAGTCGAGGAGGTCGGCGACCGGCAGCAGCAACGGCTCGTCGTCGATGTAGACCCGCATGGTCTTGGCGTCGGGGGCATTGACGATCGTCTGGCCGACGCTGGCGAACCCGTAGGCCTCCTCGGCGTGCTGGATGGGCCACGTCTCGTGGAAGCCGTTGAGGAAGGTGCCGTGCGAGTGGGACTCGCGGCCCTCCTCGACGTTGCCACGCATGCCGATGTAGCCGTTGCCGAGCGCGAAGATGGTCTCGGTGGTGCCGAGGTTCTCGTCGCTGAAGCGCTCCTCGACGAGCCGCCAGGGGTCGACGGGAAACCGGGTGCGGTCGAGGAAGTCGTGCACGGGCGGCGCCTCGTGGGAGGGTCCCCGCTCGTCCGGGTCCTCGGGGGTCGGGGGTGCACGCCCGGCGTCAGCGGGGCTTCGTCGTTCACAGCAGCTCCTCCAGGTCCGCCACGACACGATCGGCGCCGTTCTCGGTGAGCGCCTCGGCCCCGACGCCTCGGTCGACGCCGACGACGAGCCCGAAGTGGCCGGCCTTGCCCGCGGCGACACCGCTGAGGGCGTCCTCGAGCACGACGGCACGGGACGGTTCGACCTCCAGCTGCTGGGCGGCGTACAGGAACGTGTCGGGAGCGGGCTTGCCGGCGAGGTGACGGTCGGTGGCCACCCGGCCGTCGACGATCGTGGGGAAGAAGTCGATCATGTCCGCAACCCGCAGCACCTCCGGTGCGTTGCGCGAGCTCGAGACCACGGCCAGCGCGATGCCTCGCTCCCCCAGCGCTTCGACGAGCCGCCGCGAGCCCGGATACGCCTTGACGCCGTCGCGTCTGAGCACCTCCTCGAACACGTCGTTCTTGCGGTTGCCGAGCCCGCAGACGGTCTTCTCGGTTGGGGCGTCGCCGGGGTCGCCTTCGGGCAGCTCGATGCCGCGCGACTCCAGGAACGAGCGGACCCCGTCGTAGCGGGGCTTGCCGTCGACGTACGTGAAGTAGTCGTCGGCGGTGTACGGCTCGTCGATGCCCTCCGCGGCGAGGAAGGCGCCGAACATCTCGGCCCAGGCGTGCATGTGCACCTCGGCCGTCGGCGTGATGACGCCGTCGAGGTCGAACAGGGCCGCGTCGAAGTCGCTCCAATCCACAGGACGAGCGTATGCCCGCCACCCAGACGAAGGTCGCAGAACCCCCGCTCAGGTCGAAGGGCAAGAACGGTCATGGGCACCGGCCCCGTGGGCGGCCAGACTGGGACCATGACGGAGTACGGCCGCGACCGCCTGCGAGAGCTCCTCGACGTCGTCCTCGACGAGGAGAACCGCGACCTCGCCGACATGGCCGGCGACGCGTACGCCTCGCCGTTCCACTTCACCCGGCAGTTCAGCCGGGGCACGGGGGAATCGCCGGTCGCCTTGCGTCGCCGAGTGATGCTCGAGCGTGCCGCCTGGCGGCTCCGCAACGGCACGAAGGTCAACCAGGTGTCGGCGGAGGCCGGATACGACTCGGTCGAAGGGTTCAGCCGGGCCTTCGCGCGGTCGTTCGGTCATCCGCCCAGCTCCACCACGTCGACGAGCAGTCACCGTCTTGCTGCTCCCAACGGCATCCACTTCCACCCGCCGGTGAACCTGTGGGTGGAGTCCGCGAGGAAGGAGAGGCCGGCCATGCACCTGACCTCACTGATGGTTCATCACGACGTCGACGACATCCGCGAGCTGATCGAGGTCGCGAGCACGCTCGACAACGCGGAGTACCGCCGCGAACGACTCCCCGGGCACATTGTGCTCACGTGGGACGGCCCGGAGGGATCGATCGCGTCGGTCCTCGAGCACCTGGTCTGGACCCGCGAGGTGTGGGTGGCTGCCATCGTCGGTCGCGACCTGCCCGAGCGCGGCGGAACCGCTGCCGCCGACGTCCGCGCCAGGCACGAGGCCATCACGCCGGACTGGGTGGGAGTCGTCCGTGACATCGAGGAGCGCGACGGCTGGGGCGACCGGATCATCGACGCCCTGTGCGAGCCGCCGGAGAGCTTCGTGCTCGGCAGCGTCATCGCCCACGTGCTGACGTTCTCCGCCTACCGGCGCCAGCTGGCGCGCCACATGCTGCGCGAGTGCGGACTGGCGACGGACCACGGTGATCCCATCGACTGGATGACACATCGAACGACCACGGGGGCCTCATGAGCATGACCAAGACCAAGACCACGTTCTACACCGCCACCAGTCTCGACGGCTTCATCGCCGACGCCGACGACTCGCTCGACTGGCTGTTCACCCGCCAGCAGGATCACAGCGGCCCGCTCAACTACGACGCCTTCATCGCCGACATCGGCGCAGTGGCGATGGGCCGCACCACCTACCAGTGGGTCCTGAAGCACGAGGGGCCCGACATCACCTGGCCGTACGCCATGCCGTCATGGGTGTTCACGCACCACGAGCTGCCCACGGTGGAGGGCGACATCCGCTTCACCCAGGGCGACGTCACGTCCGTCCACGCGGAGATGGTCGAGGCCGCCGGCGGCAAGGGCGTCTGGGTGGTCGGCGGCGGCGACCTCGCCGGCCAGTTCGCCGACGCCGGCCTGCTCGACGAGGTCATCGTCTACATCGCGCCGGTGTTCCTCGGCGGCGGCGCACCGCTGTTCCCGCGGCACCAGGAACTCGAGCTGACCGAGCTCGCCCAGAACGGCGATTTCGCCTGTGCGCGCTACGCCGTCGCCAGCTCCTGAGCCCTCGGTGTCACGTTTCGACCGGCTACGTCGTCTGGTTGGTGAGAGCTGACGGAAGGATGGCTCCATGGATGCCGCCGACCCCACCTGGCCCCTGTACGTGCTCGCCGCGATCCAGCTGGCCGATGCCGCCGCCTGCGTGAAGCCGATCGCGCCGGTCGCCGCGTGCTTCGACGACGTGAACTTCCCGCGGCGGTTCTGGTGGGTGTTCACGCCGATCAAGCTCACCGCGGCGGTCGGCCTCCTGGTCGGTGTGTGGGTGCCCGAGATCGGCATCGTCGCCTGTGTGGGGCTCGTCCTCTACTTCCTCCTGGCGATCCGTGCACACATCCGCGCGCGCGACTTCGGGCGCAACCTGTTCGTCAACGCCATCGGCATGCTGGTCCTGACCGTCGGCACGGCCTACCTGTCCTTCCTGTCGTAGAGGCCGGGGAACGTCCTAGGGTGAATGCATGACCCAGGCGGGCGCGAACAGTGAGGTCGGTCGACTGCGCACGGTGATGCTGCACCGGCCGGGTCCGGAGCTCGCACGGCTCACCCCGCGCAACAACGACTCGCTGCTCTTCGACGGCATCCCGTGGGTCGGACGAGCCCAGGACGAGCACGACGCGTTCGCCCAGGCGCTGCGCGACCACGACGTCGAGGTCGTCTACCTCGTCGAGCTGCTCACCGAGACGCTCGAGAACCCCGCGGCGCGCGAGCAGATCATCGAGAGCACCACGGCGACCCTGCACCTGGGCGACGGGCTGCGCGACTACTTGACCGCCGCCATGACCGACCTCGCCCCGGCCGACCTCGCCACCGTCGTCACCGCCGGGCTGCGCAACGACGAGGTCAAGCATCGCAGCATCGTCACCAGCCTGCTGCGGCCCGACGACTTCCTCGTCGACCCGCTGCCCAACCTGCTGTTCACCCGCGACTCGTCGGTCTGGTTGCCGGGCCGTGTCGCCGTCACCAGCCTCGCCATGCCGGCGCGCATGCGCGAGACCCAGCTGACCAACCTCGTCTACGAGCACCACCCGCGGTTCGCCGGCGTCGACCGCCTGCACGGTCCGCACCTCGAGCACCTCGAGGGCGGCGACGTGCTGTTGCTCGCCCCCGGTGTCATGGCCGTCGGCGTCGGGGAGCGCACCACCCCCGCCGGCTTCGAGACGTTCGCGCGTCAGGTGCTCGGCGCCGAGATCGCGCACACCCTGCTGGCCGTGCCCATCGCCCAGGAGCGCGCCACCATGCACCTCGACACGATCGTCACGATGGTCGACGTCGACACCGTCGTCATCTATCCCAACGTCGCCGACCATCTCCGTGCCTTCACGGTGACGTGGGCGGGTGACGACCTCGTGGCGTCGCCGGAGCAGCCGTTCTTCGCCGCAGCTGCCGAGGCGATGGGCATCGACACGCTGCACCAGATCGACACCGGCCTCGACCCGGTCACCGCCGAACGGGAGCAGTGGGACGACGGGAACAACACCCTCGCCATCGCCCCCCGCCTGGCTGTTGCCTACGAGCGCAACGAGGAGACGAACGCCCGCCTCGCCCAGCATGGCATCGAGGTCGTGGCCATCAGCGGCTCCGAGCTGGGCTCGGGCCGGGGCGGCCCGCGCTGCATGTCGTGCCCGATCCAGCGTGATGCCCCATGAAGGCAGCACTGTGACGATCACGGTCGAGGACTTCGAGGCCGAGCGCCCGAGGTTGATGCGGATCGCCTACCGGCTCACGGGCAGCGTCGTCGACGCGGAGGACGCCGTGCAGGAGGCGTGGCTGCGCCTCGACGGAGCCAGGGAGAAGGAGGAACCCTCCAACCTGCAGGCCTGGTTGACCCGTGTGGTCAGCCGGCTGTGCCTCGACCGGCTCGGCTCGGCGGCCAAGCGCCGCGAGACCTACGTCGGCCAGTGGCTGCCCGAGCCGATCGTCCGCCCGATCGGGCCCACTGCCGAGCCGGACCCGCTCGACGTCGTGGTGCAGGGCGAGGACGCTCGCCTGGGCGCGCTGATCGTCCTCGACACCCTGACGCCTCCGCAGCGCGTCGCGTTCGTGCTGCACGACGTGTTCTCGGTGCCGTTCGACGAGGTGGGCGAGGTGCTCGGCATCGGCACCGATGCCGCCCGCCAGCACGCATCCCGGGCCCGGCGCGCGATGGCCGATGCGCCGGAGCCCACGCCGGATCCCGAGCACGAGGAGGCCGTCGGGCGGTTCCTCGCCGCGATGGCCACCGGTGACCTCGACGCGATCGTAGCCACGCTGCACCCGGACGCCATGATCATCGGCGACGCGAACGGCACCACCGGCACCGCGATCAACGTCATCCACGGCCCGGAGAAGTTCGCGCGCTTCTACCTCGGGCTGTTCGAGCGCTATGGCGAGAAGTCCATGGAGACCCTGCAGCCGGTGCTCGTCAACGGCCAGCTGGGCTTGTGGACAGAGGGCTGGGACGGTGGCGAGCCGCGGCTCAGCTCACCGCCCCGCGCCGCCGGCTTCACCGTCCGCGACGGCCTGGTCGTCGCCACCTACGACATCGCGAACCCGGAGAAGCTGCGCGGCGTCAGGCTCGAGACGTCGCAGGCTCGCTGACCTCCCACGGCACGCGGCAGGAGTCACCGGAGGAGAAGCCCTGGTCGGTGATACCGAGGGCGTGGTTGAAGCGGGAGCGGTGGTTCTCGAGGGCGATCTGGTAGGTCAGCTCCACCACTCCGTCGTGGCCGTAGCGTTCGACGAGCGCCGCGACCTGCTCGTCCGTGACGGTCATCGGCGTCCCGGTCATCGCGTCGGCGTACCGGATGACGACACGCTCTTCATCGGTGAACGCGTCGGACGTCTCGAAGTCGGCGATGTGCTTCAGCTGGTCGACGTCGAGCCCCTCCAGCCGCATCAGCATCGTGCCGAAGTCGACGCACCAGGAGCAGCCGACCGTCCACGCCGTGCGGTAGACGGCGAGCTGGAGCAGTGCCTGGGGCATCACGTGCACGGCCCGCTCGGCGGCGAGCTCGTGGATGGCGTTGGCCATGAACAGCTTGCGGTGATGCGCCGTGACCGCGAACGGTTCGGGAACCTCTCCCAGCCTGCGGCGGGCGTACCGGTAGGCGATGCGGCCCAGCAGGCCGGCGTCCTGCGGGGCGACGGAGGGAATGCGCGACATGGCAAGTGCTCCTGGCTGTCTCGTCGGGGACGGCCGATCGGCCGCCTTCACTCCTCAGACGACGCAGCGCCGGTAAACGTGACAGGCCTGATCAGGCGTCGTGCGACAGGGCGAGCTCGGCGTTGACCCGGGTGCCCTTGCTCATGTCGACCCACCAGCGGTCGGCGACCCGGTTGATGATCGAGAGGCCGCGTCCGCTCAGGGAGTCCTCGTCGAAGTCGATCGGCTCGAGGGAGCCGCCTTCGCCGGCGTCGTGGACGCTCAGCTCGAGGAGGTCACCGTTGATGGTCCACGAGATCTCGACCGTGCCCTCGGACGTGGGCACGCCGTGGCTGACGGCGTTGGCGATCATCTCGCTGATCACGATGAGGGCGTCGTCGATCACGGCGGCGGGGGCACGGTTGATCGTGAGGAAGCCCGCCAGCTTGGTGCGGGCGATGCTCGGTGTCGACGACGCGAAGGGCAGGCTGATGGAGTCGCGCGCGCGTACTGACATCACGCCACCCCTTTCGGTGAGGACCCGACGTGCGCAGGAGTGCCCTCGACAAGGTCCGAAACGGCCTGCATATAGTCCAAAGTAACCATGCCGAGTGGTTCTTGACTACTCATTTGCCGCAGATCACGCGCCATGTCGCGCCGAAACGAACGGACCGAGCGATGGACGTGCCCACCGTGACCGTCGACGACGTGATGGATCCCACAGCCGACGGGTGGGTCGTCCTCGACGTCCGCGAGTCGTACGAGTGGGCCGACGGGCACATCGAGGGCGCCGTCCACATCCCTCTCGGCGATCTGCCCGCACGCGTCGGCGAGCTCGATCCGCAGGCCCGGACGCTGGTGGTGTGTCACGTCGGCGCCCGATCGGCGGCCGCCACCGCCTGGCTGAGAAACCAGGGTCACGACGTCGCGAACCTCGCCGGCGGCATGGATGCCTGGGAGGTAGCTCGGCGGCCCGTCGTCGTCCCGTGAGAACGACAATGCCCCCGGGTCAACCGGGGGCATCGTGGTGTGTGTCGGACTACTTGGCGGCTGACTTCAGTCGCGAGCCGGCGCTCACCTTGACGCCGAACCCGGCCGGGATCTGGATCGTCTCGCCCGTGGACGGATTGCGACCCGTGCGGGCGGCACGCTTGACGCGCTCGACGGACACGATGCCCGGGATCGAGACCTTCTCGCCCTTGCCCACGGCATCGATGAGGATGTCGCTGAAGGCCGAGAGCACAGCGTCGGCGTTCGTCTTGCTGGTGTCGGCCTTCTCGGCGAGTGCTGCCACGAGGTCGCTGCGGGAGATTGCCACTGATGCTCCTAGAAAGTTGTCGGATGAGAGTACCTGCGGTCAGTCTAAGGATTCCCTCCCCACCATGGACGCAGCCCCCCGCCTGCGTGGCGTGAGCGTGGCCAGCGGCGCGTCACCACGGGGACGGGGCGTCGACGAGGTGGGGCAGCGCGGCGAGGTAGTCGGACCGCGGCCACTCCACGACGCCGAGTGACGCCAGGTGCGGCGTCCGCCACTGGACGTCGACGAGCGCGTCGTCACCGAGCCGGTCGACGAGAGCCATCAGCGCGACCTTCGACGCGTCGCGCGCGTGATGGAACATGGACTCACCCGCGAACAGCCGCCCGATGCCGAGGCCGTACACGCCGCCGACCAGCATGCCGTCCTGATCGCGCGTCTCCACCGAGTGGGCCCATCCCAGGCGGTGCAGCTCGACATAGGCCGCCCGGATGTCGGTGTCGATCCAGCCGCCGGGGCGGGTCGGATCGGCGCAGGCGTCGATGACCTCCTCGAACGCGGTGTCGACCGTGACGTGGAGGCGACGAGCTGACCGGCGCATCGAACGCGTGACCTGCAGCGACCCGGGCTCGAGCACGCCCCGACCCGTCGGTGACCACCACAGCAGGCGTCCTGCTTGCGGCATCGGGAAGGCACCGTGCCGGTAGGCGTCCACGATCGTCGACGGCTCGAGGTCCGCGCCGGCGATCACGCAGTCGTCGTCGGGCCACTCGGCTGGGTTGAAGTCGTACTGCGACGGTGGCAGCGGCGTCGGCCCACTCATGTGCACTGCCATGCGCCCAGCGTAAGTGCGACCATGTGGGCATGGAGCCGTCCGACGGCGACCTGGTTCAGCTGGCCCGAACCGGTGACGCGCAGGCGCTCGGGGTGCTTCTCGCACGCCATCGCGTCGCCATGCATGCCGTGGCCGTCGCTCGACTGGGCTCCGGCCCCGACGTCGACGACGTCGTCCAGGACTCCAACCTGGTGGCCATCGCGTCGCTCGACCGCTTGCGCGACCCGGCCCTCGCACGGTCGTGGCTCACCGGGATCACCCGGAACCTCTGCCGCGAGCACGTCCGCCGACGCACGGATGCGCCGCTCGACGCCGAGCTGGCCGGACATCCGATGCCCGGCCCGGAGGAGGGATTCGACCGAGTCGCCGTGCGCGACTGGGTGTGGGAGGCGCTGGACGAGCTGTCCGAGCCGCTCCGAAACGCGGTCATCCTGCGGTACTTCAGCTCCGTTCACAGCTATGCGTCGATCGCCGCGGCCCTCGACATCCCGATCGGGACCGTGCGCAGCAGACTCAGCGAGGCTCGCCGGGTCTTGGCGACAGCGATCGACGAGCTCGCGCACTCGGCGCACGCCGATCACGACGACCTAGAGCGGGAACGCGCGTCCCTCTTCGCCGGCATCACCGAGCAGTACAACCGCGGTGTCGACCTCGAGCTGCTCAGGTCGATGTTGTCTCCGGATGCCCGGCTGAGCGCGGTGGGCATGTCCGACGTGCTCGTCGGACGCGAACCGATCGTGCGAGGTCTGGAGCAGGACGTCGAAGCCGGTGTTCACCTGCGTCTGCTGGACGTGATCGCCGGGTCGTCGATGACGGTGATCGAAGGAGCCTTCGAGAACCCCCTGGACGATCCACATCACTGTCCACCCCGCACGACCCAGGTCTGGACGCATCGCGGCGACGAACTCATGGCGGTCCACCTCCACTACGGCACTGTCTGAGCGAACTTCTCGGCTCGTTTCGTCACCAGTGGGTATGACAGAAATGATCTCCAGCGGCCTGGTGCCGCTCAGCGGATACTCCGTACCGGTCCTGGTCAGCCCCGGGACCGAACCACGCAGCACCGACGTCGCCGCCCGAGCCGATCGGGCCTACCGATGGTTGTGCGAGCAGACCGGCCGCAGCCCCCAGTTCACGCTCTTCGTCGTCGGCCGGGACGACTGGGACACCGTCGCCGAAGTCCCCCTCTACGGCATGCCGCAGTCTCTCCCCGGGAAGGTGGTTACCTCGCCGGACCCCGCCGACTGGTGGGTGGACTACGTCGACGCACTGCGACCGCACCTGCCCGCCGGTGAGCTCACCCGCCTCGACACGGTGTTCGGCGATCCGCACGATTTCACGACCCTGGCCGACCTCGTCGTCACCCACGAGATCACCCACCTGTTCCACGAGATCGATCCGGTCACCTGGGCTTCGGAATTTCCCGAGGACTGGGTGATGGAGCTGTTCGCGAATCTCGGCATGTGGGGCTACCTGGCCGAGGTCGAACCCGACGACCTGATCCTGCTGTCCACCATGGTCTCGGCCGCACGAGCCGTCGGTCCGCATCCATGGCCGATGCGCGAGCTCGGCCTGATGGGACAGAGCATGCAGGCGAGCACGTCCAACTACGTCTGGTACGAGTTCATGCTGATCGGACTCGCCCAGTCCATCTGGGAGACGGGCGGGGCCCAGACGCTGCCGGTGTACCAGCGGACGCTCGGAGTCCCGACGCTGGACCGCGGGACGGTCGTCGACCGACTCCGGCAGCTCGATCCGGCCGTCGCCGACGCCGTGCGCGATTGGCCGAGCTGAGTCCATCCCGGCGCGTGTGACCTGCCCTCCTATGCTGGCGCCATGGGTGTGCGGGCGAACGTCGCGAGGAAGGCCGGGATGAGCGTGGCCCCGTCCATCGCCTCCAGCTACGTGCGCTCCATGCTCGACAAGGCGATCGACGGGGTCGGGCCGCTCCGCTCAGCCGCGGCGACGGCCGACTCCCGGCTCGTCGACGCGGGCGGGGACGTCGAGGACGCGGTCAAGGCGCTGCTTCGACTGCATGTCGGCCTTGCCGGAGTGCAGGGCTTCGTCACCAACCTCGGCGGCGTCGCTGCCCTTGCGGTCGCCATGCCGGCCAACGTCGTCGGCGTCACGCTCGTGCAGTGCCACTTAGTCGCCGGCATCGCGCACCTGCGCGGGTACGACCTCGTGGACGCCCGCGTCCGCAACGGCATCCTGGCCTGCATGCTCGGCGAGGACGAGGTGCGCGACCTCGTGCGCACGTCGAGCTTCCCGTCTTCCCCGATGGGGATCGCGACGTCGCCGGTGCACGACCCCGTCCTCGACGAGATGATCTCCCGCGAGGTCACGACCGACCTGATTGCCCGCACCGCCGGACGCCGAGCGGTGACGATGGTCGGCCGGCGCGTGCCGCTGCTCGGCGGGGTAGTCGGTGGTGGCAGCGATGCCTTCATGACCTGGCAGATCGGTCAGTACGCAGCCCGCGAGCTCCGCGACCGCAACCTGCGCTGAACCTGGCTACCCGAGAGCGCGCACGACGGCGGACGGTGACGGGCGCCCCAGGTGTCCGGCCATCCAGGTGCTCGTGGCCACCAGGGCGTCGAGGTCGACGCCATGCTCGATGCCGAGACCGGTGAGCATCCACACGAGGTCCTCGGTGGCGAGGTTGCCGGTCGCGCTCTCCGCGTACGGGCAGCCGCCGAGCCCGCCGGCGGACGCGTCGAACGTCGTGACGCCGTGCCGCAACGACGCGAGCGCGTTGGCGAGCGCCTGGCCGTAGGTGTCGTGGAAGTGCATGGCCAGGCGGTCGACACCCACCCCGTCAGAGTGGAACGCATCGAGCACTGCACCCACGTGCCCGGGTGTGCCGACGCCGATCGTGTCGCCGAGCGACAGCTGGGTCGCGCCGAGGTCGAGCAGGCGGCGTCCGGCCTGGACCACCTGACCGACCGGCACCTCCCCCTCCCACGGGTCGCCGAAGCACATTGACACGTAGGCCCGCACGTCCAGGCCGGCGTCGAGCGCTCGTGTGACGACCGGTTCGAACATGGCGTACTGGCCGTCGAGCGAGCTGTTCAGGTTCTTCTTCGCGAACGTCTCGGTGGCGCTGCCGAAGATGGCGACGTGCGTGCAGCCGGCGGCGAGCGCGCGGTCGAGTCCGTGCTCGTTCGGCACCAGCACCGGGAGGGGAGTCGGTCCGGCGAGCGGCAGTCGAGCGACGAGCTCCTCGGCGTCGGCGAGCTGGGGGACCCACTTCGGGTGTACGAAGCTGGTGGCCTCGACGATCGGCAGCCCCGCGGCGACGAGCCGCTGGACGAACTCGGCCTTGACGTCGAGCGGCACGATCGCGCTCTCGTTCTGTAGCCCGTCCCGCGGGCCGACCTCGTAGATCGTGACCCGCTCCGGCAGGGACGCGTCGCGCACGGTCGAAGGCAGGTCAGGCATCGGTGTCACCTGTGGCGGCCTCGACGGTGAGGAGCAGGTGCCCCTGTTTCACCTGCTCGCCCAAGGTCGCACCGACGTGCGTGACGACGCCGTCGTGCGGAGCGGTGAGCGCGAGCTCCATCTTCATCGCCTCGAGCGCGCCGAGCCGCTGACCGGCGGTGACGGTGTCGCCTTCGGCGACGTCGATCGAGAGGACCGTGGCCGGCATGGGAGCCGTGACGTCGGCCTCCCCCACATCCGCGCGATGCCCGCCGCGCATCGGGTCTGGAGCGATGAGCAGCCAGGGATGCCCATGCCAGGCGACCGAGACGCCACCCGAGTCGTTCCGGTGCCAGAGTGCCGGAGGAAGCGAGCCGCTCGCCTCGACCCAGTGGGTGACGCCGTCTGCGTCCATGACCGGCACCTTGCGGGGTGCGGGTTCGCCGGTGAGTCGCCAGCCGTCGCCGATCGCGAATGGCGACCCGGCCGGGTCGACCCGCGCGCCGGCGATGACGTCGGCGCCGACGAGCAGTGCCTCGCGCGGAAGCTCGGGCGCGCCGAGCAGGGTGTCCGCGGCGTCGCCGTCGAGCCAGCCCGTGTGGATGTCGCCCAGGGCGAACGCGTCGTCGGCCACCAGGCGACGCACGAATCCCAGGTTGGTGGTGAGTCCGAAGACGGCCGAGTGGTCGATGGCGTCGAGCATCAGGAGTCGCGCGGCCCCGCGGTCGGCGCCGTGCACGATGACCTTCGCGATCATCGGGTCGTACGCGGTCGTGACCTCGCCACGCGCGTCGAACGCGGAGTCCACCCGAGCGTCAGGTGACCAGACCAGCTCCTCGATGGTTCCCGACTGCGGCAGGAAGCCCGCATACGGGTCCTCCGCATAGACGCGGGCCTCGATGGCGTGCCCGGTCACCTCGATCTGCTCCTGGCTGCGCGGCAGCGGCAGGCCGGCAGCGACGTCGATCTGCCACAGCACCAGGTCGAGGCCGGTGATCTCCTCGGTGACGGGGTGCTCGACCTGGAGCCGGGTGTTCATCTCCAGGAAGTACGCGTCCTCACCCTTGACCAGGAACTCGACCGTGCCGGCGTTCGTGTAGCCGACCTCGCGGCACAACGCGACGGACGCCTCGTGGATGCGGGTGCGGACCGCGTCGGAGACGAACGGAGCCGGCGCCTCCTCGACGATCTTCTGGTGACGCCGCTGCGCCGAGCAGTCGCGGTCGAACAGGTGGACGACGTTGCCCTGCTCGTCACCGAAGACCTGGACCTCCACGTGGCGTCCAGCCTCGATGTACGACTCGACGATCAGGGTGTCGTCGCCGAACGCCGACGCCGCCTCTCGCTGCGCGGTGGCCAAGGCCTGATCGAGGTCGGCTGCACGGTGCACGACGTGCATGCCCTTGCCACCGCCGCCCGCGGCCGCCTTGACCAGCACCGGGTAGGCGTCGTCGGGCACGGCATCCGGGGCGAACTGCGGCGTGACCGGCACGCCGGCGCGCACCGCGACCTCGCGGGCACGATCCTTGCGCCCCATCAGATCCATGACGTCGGCCGTGGGTCCGATGAAGACCAGGCCCGCCTCCACGACGGCGCGGGCGAACTCGGACCGCTCGGACAAGAAGCCGTACCCAGGGTGCACGGCGTCGGCGCCGGACTCCTTGGCTGCGGCGAGCACCCGGGCGATGTCGAGGTACGACTCCTTCGGCGACGCCGGGCCGAGCAGCACCGCTTGGTCGGCCTCGTGCACGAAGGCCGCGTCGGCGTCGGCCTCGGAGTAGACCGCGATGCTGCGCAGACCCCGCTCGCGGCAGGCCCGGACCACCCGGCGGGCGATCTCGCCCCGGTTGGCAATCAGCACGGATGAGAACGTCATGGCTACATGCGGAAGACGCCGAACTGCGGCATCGGGATCGGGGCGTGGGAGGCGGCGGCGAGGCCGAGCCCGAGCACACGCCGGGTGTCGAGGGGGTCGATCAATCCGTCGTCCCACAGCCGAGCGGTGGAGTAGTAGGCCGAGCCCTGTTCCTCGTACTGGGCGAGGATCGGCTCGCGGAACGCCTCTTCCTCCTCGACCGACCACGACTCGCCGCGCGCCTCCATCGCGTCCCGGCGCACGGTGGCGAGCACGGACGCGGCCTGCTCGCCGCCCATCACCGAGATGCGAGCGTTGGGCCAGGCCCACAGGAAGCGCGGGTCGTAGGCGCGGCCGCACATGCCGTAGTTGCCGGCGCCGTACGAACCGCCGATGACGACGGTGAACTTCGGCACCACCGACGACGTGACGGCCGTGACGAGCTTGGCGCCGTCCTTGGCGATGCCGCGGTTCTCGTACTCCTGGCCCACCATGAAGCCGGAGATGTTCTGCAGGAACACCAGCGGGATGCCGCGCTGGTTGGCGAGCTCGATGAAGTGCGCGCCCTTGAGCGCCGACTCGCTGAAGAGGATGCCGTTGTTGGCGATGATCGCGACGGGGTAGCCCCAGATCCGCGCGAACCCGCACACCAGCGTCTCGCCGTAGAGGGGCTTGAACTCGTGCAGCCGCGACGCATCGACCACCCGCCGGATGACGTCGCGCACGTCGTACTGCGTGCGCGGGTCGGTGGGGATGTCGTACAGGCCGATGGGGTCCTCGGAAGGTTCCTCGACCGGGTACTTCGTGATGCTCGGCGAGCGCGGCCGCTCGAAGGTGTCGACGATGGATCGGACGATCTGCAGGGCGTGGTCGTCGTCGTCTGCGAGGTGGTCGACGACACCGGACTTCCGGGCATGGACGTCGCCGCCGCCGAGGTCCTCGGCGCTGACCTCTTCGCCCGTTGCCGCCTTCACCAGCGGCGGGCCGCCGAGGAAGATCGTGCCCTGGTCCTTGACGATCACCGTCTCGTCGCTCATCGCCGGCACGTATGCACCACCGGCCGTGCACGAGCCCATCACCGCGGCGACCTGTCCGATGCCGGCGGCCGACATCTGCGCCTGGTTGTAGAAGATGCGCCCGAAGTGATGGCGATCGGGGAACACCTCGTCCTGCATCGGCAGGAAGGCGCCCCCGGAGTCGACGAGGTAGATGCAGTGCAGGTTGTTCTGCTTGGCGATCGTCTGGGCGCGCAGGTGCTTCTTGACCGTGAGCGGGTAGTAGGTGCCGCCCTTCACCGTGGCGTCGTTGGCGACGATCATGCAGTCGCGGCCCGACACCTGGCCGATGCCGGTGATGATTCCGGCGCTCGGGACCTCCCCCTCGTACATCTCGTAGGCGGCCAGCGGCGCGATCTCGAGGAACGGCGAGCCGGGGTCGAGGACGTGGTCGACGCGGTCGCGCGGGAGCAGCTTGCCCCGCTTGATGTGCCGCTCGCGCGACTCGACCGTTCCGCCCTGACGGACGACGGCGAGCCGCTCCTTGAGCTCCGCGACCAGTTCTTCCATGCGCTCAGGCTAGCACCAGTGGTTAATGGTTGTTAACTTCAGGGTAGACTGCCGGATGTGGCAGAGCGGAGGCAGCAGATCCTCGACACCGCGGCGGAGCTCTTCGCCGAGCGCGGCTTCCACGGGGTGTCGGTGCACGACATCGGTGCGGCCTGCGGTATCTCCGGCCCGGCGCTCTACAAGCACTTCAACGGCAAGGGCGAGCTGCTGGCTGCATCTCTCACCGACATCAGCGAGACGCTGCTCAAGGAGGGTTCCGCCCGGGCTGCCGCCGCCGAGTCGCCGAGCGCCGCCCTCGACGCCCTGATCGACTGGCACGTCGACTTCGCCCTGGGTCATCGCGCCCTCATCGTCGTGCAGGACCGCGAGTGGACGAACCTCGGCACCGCCGCCCGTCGAGACGTCCGGGCGCTCCAGCTGAGCTACATCGACATCTGGGTCGACACCGTCCAGGCCCTGCGACCCGAGCTCGACCACTCCACCATCCGGGCCGCCGTGCAGGCGACATTCGGACTGCTCAACTCCACGCCGCACAGTGCACGCATCAAGCCGACCGAGATGCGTGCACTCCTCGTCGAGATGGCGCGCAGGGCTCTCACGGGCTGACCATCACCGATCGGGCGGCGACTCCTGGATCGACCACTCGTTGCCGTCAGGATCGGAGAACCGGATGAACGAGTTCCAGACCCCACCCTTGCCGTCCACGAACTCCATGTCCTCGTAGTGCCCGACGTTGCCCACTTCGGCGCCACGTCCGACCAGCTCGGCATGAGCCGCCTCGATGTCGGGGACCACGAGGATCAAGCCCCGCTGCGTCCCGGGGGCCATGCCCTGTGAACCGGTCTGCAGGTGGATCGAGCATCCGGAGCCCGGCGGCGTGAGCTGCACGAGCCGGGTCTCGTCGCTGATCTGGGTGTCGAGGTCGACGGCGAACCCCAACCGCTCGTGGTAGAACTCCTTCGCCCGGTCGAGGTCCGACACGGGCACCAGCACCACTTCAAGCGTCCACTCCATGACCACAACGTATCTAGACTGACCGTCGTCCCACCACGGCTCACCTCAGGCGGTTCATCCATGGTCGATCTCGGCAAGATCCTCGGCGCCGGCGCCGAAGTCACCCGGCTGCAGGACGTCGTCGACTTCATCGCGGACCACCGGGACGACCTGGAGGCGAGCGCACAGATCGCCCGCGACCTGCCGGCACTGCTGCGGCTGCTCTCGTCCGGGCTCGCCGACGCCGGGGCTCACGCCTCCAAGGCGGGCCAGGCCCTCTCCGGGGCGTCGGGTGCCACCGGCCGGGTCGGCGACAGCGCCCAGGCCCTCGGCGCGATCTCCTCCAGCCTCAGCTCGGTCGGGACGCTGGTCGGCGACGCCGCGATCGACATCTCGAAGGTGCCGCTGATGGGCGGACCGTCCCGGCAGCTCGCCACCGCGGCTCACGCGGTCGCCGACACGAAGAAGAACCTCGACGGGCTGGCCGGCGACCTCAAGGACATCTCGAAGCTGCTCGACACGGTCGGTCAGGCCCTGGAACGGCTCGGCACCACGCTCGGTGCCACCGGCCGCGAGGCGCACAAGTTCGTCGGCGGCTGACTAATCCACGGTCGAGGTGAACTCGACCGGTGCGAAAGTGTGCGGCGCGGCCGCGCCCCAGTCGCGCCGCCATCCCTCGGGCGGCGTGTCGAGCAGCTCGCCGGGGGTCAACCACCGGAACAGGTCGTGGTACGTCTTGGTGATCTGGGGATCGACGCGGCGGAACAGCTTGCGCGGCGTCAGCTGGTCGAAGGAGTCCAGGCCCATCGAGGCCACGATCTGCATCGCGCTGTTCACCGTCTTGGCCTGGAACTGGTAGACGCGGTGCTTCTTGTCGCTCACCACCAGAGCCCGGGTGCGCCACGGGTCCTGCGTCGTGACCCCCACGGGGCAGTGGTTCGTGTGGCACTTCTGCGCCTGGATGCAGCCGACGGCGAACATCATCGCCCGGGCCGCGAGCGTGAAGTCGGCGCCCTGGCAGATGCGCTTGACGATGTCGATGCCACTGGCGACCTTGCCGCTCGCCCCGATCTTGACCTGGTCGCGCAGCCCCGACCCGACGAGCGCGTTGTGCACGAACATCAGGCCCTCGGTGAGCGGCATGCCCACGTTGTCCTCGAACTCGACCGGCCCGGCGCCGGTGCCACCCTCGGATCCGTCGACGATGATGAAGTCCGGACAGGAGTTGCGCTCGATCATCGCCTTGCAGATGGCGAGGAACTCCCGGCGCGAGCCGATGCAGAGCTTGAAGCCCACCGGTTTCCCACCGCTGAGGTCGCGCAGCTGGTCGATGAAGTCGATCAGGCCGAGCGGTGAGTCGAAGGCGTTGTGCGACGGCGGCGACACGATCGTCTCGCCGACCGCCACGCCGCGCGCTTCGGCGACCTCCTCGTTCACCTTGGCGCCGGGCAACAGCCCGCCGAGGCCCGGCTTCGCGCCTTGGGAGATCTTGATCGAGATCGCCTTCACCTGGTCGAGGGACGCCCGCTCCTTGAACTTGTCGGGGTCGAAGTGGCCGTCCGGCGTGCGGCAGCCGAAGTAGGCCGTGGCGATCTCCCAGATCAGGTCGCCCCCGTGCTTGCGGTGGTAGATCGAGATCGAGCCCTCGCCGGTGTCGTGCGCGAATCCGCCCATGGCGGCGCCGGCGTTGAGCGCCTCGATGGCGTTGCCCGACATCGAGCCGAAGCTCATCGCCGAGACGTTGAGGAGGGCGATGTCGTAGGGCTGGGTGCACTTCGGCCCACCGAGGCGTACCGACGGAAGGATCCCGTCGGGCTTGGGCTTGGCCCGCAGTGAGTGGGCGACGAACTCGTAGCCGACGGCGGTGACATCCCGCTGGGTGCCGAACGGCTCTTCGCCGTGGTTGCCCTTCGCCCGGTCGTAGACGAGGTCCCGGGTCTCGCGGTCGTAGGGACGCCCCTCGGTGTTCGACTCCACGAAGTACTGCCGCACCTCCGGCCGGATCTCCTCCAGCAGGAACCGGGCATGTCCGAGCACCGGGTAGTTGCGCAGGACGGCGTGCCGACGTTGCAGAAGGTCGGTCGATCCGACGAGCGCGAGGAAGATCAGCGGTGCCGCGACGAACCACCAGCCGGTCGCCACCGTGAGCGCGAGGACCGTTGCCAGCGCGGCCGCCACGATCAGACCGAGCACCGCGATCCACCTGATCATGTGCTGATGTTGCCACGCCGACGGTGTTCTCAGGGAGCGTTGAGCGGGTCCTGCTTCGTGCCGAAGCCACAGCGCTCGGCGAGGTAGTCGAAGATCTGGGCCTTCTGCGGCTCGGTGAAGCGCAAGTAGACCGGTGACGTGCCGAACGCCCGCGACTCGACGCGGAGCGGGAGGATGCCGCCCGTGCGGTCCTCGGCGACGACGTGCACGTCGCACCGGTTCGGGATGAACGTCAGGTCGGCGTGGACGGGCTCGCCGCCGGGCTCGAGGTCGCGATCGATCTTGGTGGCGTCCGGGCCGGCCGGCGCCAGGAGGGTCGATCCGCCGACGTCGGCCAGGTGCACCTCCCGTCCGGACTCGGGTGGCGTGAACGTCACCCCGATGCCGAGCGTGGCGTCATCACCCCGGCCATGGACGACCAGGCGGTCGTCGACATCGATGCGCCCGACCGCCCGTTCGGCGCAGTCGCGCTTCATGAACCGGCCGACGCTGCCGAAGTGGTCGCTCGGCCGTTCGGCCGACGTCACCGTCTCACCGTCGCCGACCCCGTACGTGATGCGCACGCGCGCGTCGATGCCGTCACCACAGCGTGCTCGCGGCATCGTCATCGTGAGGTTGACGGTCGTGCCGGCGAAGACGGTCGTCGGCCCGTCGTAGGTGGCGGGCGAGGGAAGGCGACCGGACTCCAGCTCGACGTGCTCGACCGTCAGGTCCTTGCGGCCTTCGTTGACGACCTGGACCTGGAACGTGCGGCCTTGCAGGTCCTGGCGGGTCTGCTCGAGGCGGAACGAGACTCCCTCGGGCGCCGGAACGGTGTCGTCTCCGCCGCAGCCGCCGAGCAGAGAGAGGAGAAGGATGAGCGGCGCCACGACACGCATGGTCCCGACTGTATGACGCCCTCAGTCGAGAGCTGCGCCGCGCAGCGTCCGCCAGCTGACCCAGGCCGCACCCAGCGCGACGACGATCCCGACGGCCGACGTGAGCTGCACGGCGCTCTCGAAGGCGGCGTGGGCCGAGAGCACGAGCTCCTCGCCGAGGGCGTTCGGGAAGAAGCTCGCCTGCTCCATGGTGCCGCCCAGCGTCTCGAACGCCGAGTCCTGCTCGCCGAAGCGGGCGACGGCGGGCACCGTGAGGTTCGCGCGGTAACTCGCCGTGAGCACGCTGCCGAGCACGGTCGTGCCCAGCACGGCACCGATCTCGTAGGCCGTCTCCGATGCGGCGGACGCGGCGCCGGCCTGGTGCTCCGGCACGCGCGAGAGCATGACGTCGTTCGTGAGCGTCTCGGCGAAGCCGATCCCGAGGCCGAGCACGGCGAAGGCGATCATGACCGACCACATCGTGGGTGTGCCCGCGAACGCGGCGATCGCATAGCCGGCCGCGGACAGTGCGAAGCTCACGCTCACGAGCGCGTGCACCGGGATGCGACGAGTGAGCCGCACGGCCAGGAAGCCCGCCGCGATCATGACCGCGAGACCGGGGATGAGCACGGTAGCCGCGGCCATCGGACTCAGCCCGACGACGAGTTGGAGGAACTGCGCAGCGAAGAACAGGAAGCCGGCGTACCCCATCATGCTCAACAGGTTCGCGCCGATGGCGCCACTGAACACCCGGTCGGCGAACAGGTTTGGATCGATCAGCGGATGCCTCGCCGTGGTGAGTCGGCGCACGAACATCGCCGCGCCCACCACGCCCAGCGCCATCGCGCCGAGCGACTCCCCCGACAGCCCCTGCTCCGCGAGCTGCTTGATGCCGTAGACGAACGGCAGCATCGCGGTCATCGACCAGACGATGCCGCTCACGTCGAGGCGGCCCGGGTGCGGGTCGCGCGACTCTGGCACGAGGAAGGTCGCCGCCGCCAGAAAGACGACGATGATCGGCACGTTGACCAGGAACACCGAGCCCCACCAGAGGTGCTCGAGCAGGTAGCCGCCGACCACCGGGCCCAGCGCCGCGCCGCCGGCGAAGGTCGCCGCCCATACCGCAATGGCGATACGGCGGTCGTCCCGGCGCACGAACACGGTGCGGATGAGGGAGAGCGTCGACGGCATCAGCGTCGCGCCGAACACCCCGAGCAGCACCCGCCAGGCGATGAGTGCCTCGGCGGTGGGGCTGAAGGCCGCGCCGACCGAGGCGATGCCGAACCCCACGGCGCCGATGAGCAGCAGGCGACGCCGCCCGATGCGGTCCCCGACGCTCCCGGCCGCGATGAGCAGGCCCGCGAGCATCAGCGGGTAGATGTCGACGAGCCACATCAGCTGCTCGCCGCTCGGACGCAGGGCAACGCTGACCTGCGGCAACGCGAACGTCAGCACGGTGTTGTCGATGGAGATCAGGAGTACGGGCAGCACGATGACGGCCAGCGCGAGCCATTCGCGCGGGCCGGCCTGGTGCAGCCGCATCTCCATCGTGGTCATGGCCTCAACTATACCGTCTGGACGGTATAGTTTCGAGCCGACGGAGTGTGACGTCGGACGCAGGCACGCCCTATGCTGACCGCGTGCCGTCGACCGAGCGCTCGACCCGAGATCGCCTGATCGACGCGTTCGAGACCCTGCTCGTCACTGCCGGCAGCCGCGCCGCCACGCTCGACGCGGTCGCCGCCGCGGCCGACGTCTCCAAGGGTGGGTTGCTGTACCACTTTCCCAGCAAGGACGCGCTGGTCGAGGGGATGCTCGACCGGCTCCGCGAGCGGGGCGCGGAGGATGCCGAGCGCATGAGCACGGCCAAGCAGGGGCCCGTCGTGTTCTACCTCGAGACGTCGGTCAACTCCGGCAGTGACTTCGACCGTGGGCTCACCGCCGCGGCGCGGATCGCCCAGGAGAACGACTCGCGCGCGTCAGCGGCCCTGGCCGACCTGCGCGACGGCTGGTTCGCCGTGCTGCGCGAGCACCTCGGCGACGAGGCGCTGGCCCGCACCATCCAGCTCATCGGTGACGGCCTCTACTTCGACGACACCACCGGCCTCGCCGAGAAGAGCGCCCTCAAGCACGTTCGCGAGGTCCTAGGGCGCCTCGGCGTGCTGTGAGCCGGCGAACCTCCGCTTTGGCATGATGACGGCCATGGACCGGGGGGTGGACGTCTCGACGACCGCAGATGGCGCGGGCATCGACGTGAACCGCCTGACGAAGCACTTCGGCGACGTCACGGCCGTCGACGACCTGACGTTCTCCGTCGAGCCCGGCCGCATCACCGGGTTCCTCGGACCCAACGGAGCCGGCAAGACCACGACCTTGCGCATGGTGCTCGGGCTGGTCCGGCCCACCTCGGGTACGGCGACGATCGGCGGACGCCACTACCACGACATCCCCGCGCCGCTGGCGGCCGTCGGCTCCGCCCTCGAGGCCACCAACTTCCATCCCGGCCGTACCGGCCGCGACCACCTGCGGGTGCTCGCCGACACCACGGGCATCGACCATCGCCGGGCGGACGAGATGCTCGAGCAGGTCGGCCTTGAGACTGCGGCGCGCAAGCGGGCCGGCGGCTACTCCATGGGCATGCGTCAGCGGTTGGGCCTGGCCGCCGCCATGCTGGGCGACCCCCAGGTGCTGATCCTGGACGAGCCGGCCAACGGACTGGATCCCGACGGCATCCGCTGGCTGCGCGGCTTCCTCCGACACGTGAGCAGTCAGGGCAAGACGGTGCTCGTCTCCAGTCACATGCTTCAGGAGGTCGAGCAGACCGTCGACGACATCGTCATCATCGCCAACGGCCGGCTCGTCGAGCAGGGCGCGATGGCCGATCTCCACGGAGCCGGCAGCTCCCTCGTCCGGACCACCGACGCGGAGGCGCTCCTGGTCGCGCTGCGGCCGGTCGACGTCGCCGCGAGCGTGCAGCCCGACGGATCGCTGCTGGCCAGCACATCGGACCTGCAGCTCATCGGCGACGTCGCGCTGGCATCCGGACTGCCGGTCCACGAGCTCCGGCTGGTCTCGACCGACCTCGAGTCGCTCTTCTTCTCGCTGACCGAGAGCCATGATGGCGACCCCGGCTTCGAGCCACCGCCCACAGCGGCCGACGGGACGGCGCACTGATGGGCGGCGCGATCGTCTCCGAGATCCGCAAGGTCTTCACCACCCGCTTGTGGTGGGCCATGCTCCTCGGCATGGCGACGCTGGCCGGGCTGATCGCCCTCGGCTTCGCCGCCCTGGTCGGCACCGACTTCGGCGAAGACCCCAGCACCGGGGTCAACCCGTTCGCCGAGATGAACGCCGGCGTCGCCCAGCTCGTCTACAACGCCGGGCTGATCCAGAACTTCACCACCCTGTTCCCCCTGGCCCTCGGCGTGCTGCTGATCACCAGCGAGTACCGCCACCAGACCATCTCCGCCACCTTCCTCAGCACCCCGAGGCGCTGGATCGTGCTGCTCTCCAAGTCGGTGGCGGTCGTGGTCATCGGCGTGATCTACGCGATCGGGCACACGGCCGCCAGCGTCGCCGGCGGCGCTGCCATGCTCGCCGGCAAGGGCGAGCCCACGCTGCTCGGCGACGGCGAGGTCTGGCGGTCCCTGGGCATCGGTGTGCTCGCCTTCGTCGTCTGGACGATGCTGGGCTTCGGCTTCGGGATGCTGGTCCGCAACCAGGTGGCCGCCGTCCTCATCGCGGTGGGCTTCTCCCTGGTCGGGCAGATCGCCCTGAACATCATCTTCGCGGTCGCCGACTGGACCTGGGCGGCCCGCTGGCTCCCCGGCAACCTCACCGGCGGCATGTTGATCACGGTCGACCCGACCGGAGGTCTGGCCGACCCGTCGACGCAGCCGTACTTCGATCAGTGGTGGCTCTCCGCGCTGATCCTGGTCGGCTACACCGCGGTGCTCGCGATCGCCGGGTCGGCGCTGACCGCCCGGCGCGACATCACCTGAGACGAAGACGGCCCTCAGACGAGCGGGATGGTCGACACGATCCCGAGCTTGTGGTGGAGGAAGCGCATCCGTCGCTCAAGGTGCTCGAACTTGATCTTCCGCCAGCAGTCGAGGATGTCCTTGGCGCTGGTCAGCGCGTCCCAGAGGGCGAGGCGCTCCGCCGAGTACTCCGCGACCTCCTCGTAGCCGGCCAGGAACGTGGCGCACAGCTCGTCGAGACGGATCTGGCAGGCCACTTGGTCGTCCGGGTCCATCGGCTGGTCGTCCTTCTCCAGCGCCCGGAGGATCAGGTCGCACAGCGTGGTGCGGAAGAGCGCGAGGTCGAGCCCCGCCTCGGCCTGGCAGAAGCCGTCGAAGTCGATGAAGGCGATGTCGTCGTCGTGCATCAGCAGCTGCGCGGGTCGAAAGCTCCGGTGGGTCGGGACCATCGGCCCGGCCGGCGTGACGAGCGCCAGGGTCTCCAGGCTCGCCACCAGGGGCTCGATCGCGGCGGCCAGCGACGGGACCACGGACACCAGCTCGTCGCCGGCATCGCGCACCGCATCGACCTGGTCCTGCCACGTCACGACGAGCCCGGCTTCCACTCCGGAGGAGTGCAGCTCCGCCAGGCCGCGGCCGGCTTTGCGCACCGGAGCCGAGAGCGCGTCGACGCCGGCGTCGAGCCCGGACGCGAACACCGCCTTGATCTGCTCCTTGAACGAGCGCTCCCCCGGGACGATGGCCTGCAGCATCACGTTCTGCGCCGGGACGATCGCGAGCGGCTCCGCGATCGTCACCGTCGTACTGGTCCGCATCGGTGACGACCACAAGGCGCGCATCGCGTCGAACGTGGCTTCGCCCTCGTTGCCCTCGTACACCTTCGCGAGCACGCCGGTGGGCCAGTGCGCCTGGCGCCGCTCGGGCGCGTAGTCGAGCTCGTAGCGGATCGTGCAGCGCCGCCCCTCGCGGTAACGCATCACCGTCGGCGTGCAGCTCGCGATCTCGATGTCGTCGAGGCCACCCGCGCTCTCGCGGAACGCAGTCTCCAGCAGCGCCCGTGCACGATCCGGGTCCGTCAGGCTGGGCATCGCCACCAGGTTCGTGTCCGAGAGCTCGATGGAGAAGTCCCAGCGGAGGTCCGGCAGGTAGCAGAGCCAGCCGTCCTCGGCGAAGCCGACGGTCTCGAGGCGCGTCGCAGGTGGGTCGACTCCGGGCAGCAGGAGGGTGCCGCGCAGGTCGACGTCTCGGCTCGAACCGCCGAGGCTGTCCTCGATCTTGATTCGGCAGAGCGACGTCCAGGTGCCGTTCTCGATCCGCGCCCGCTTGAACTTGCACGCCGCGAGGCGCAGCTCGCCCGACACCAGCTCGGGGATGCTGTGCTCGAGGTCGGCGCGCATGCGGTCGAGATCCTCGATGGCTACCAGCCAGTCGGGAGGACGCGCCAGGAGGGCGAGGCCCGCTTCGATGCCGGAATCACCGATCGTCGAGACGTCGATTCCGAACGACTGCGTCATGAGCGGCTCCGATTGCCCCCACGACGAGGTTAGGCGAGCACGTCCTCCAAGGCGGCGAGAACGAGAAGAACCGCATCGGGGCGGGCGTTGTGGCCCATGAGGCCGATGCGCCACACCGACGACGCGAATGCGCCTGCTCCGGCCCCGATCTCGATGCCGTGGCGATCCAGGAGCTGTCGGCGGATGGCCACCGAGTCGACGCCGTCGGGAACCTTCACCGTCGTCAGCTCCGGCAGCCGGAAGCCTGCGGCGGCGAAGAGCTCGAGCCCCATCTTCTCCAGCCCGTCCTGCAGCATCTGGCCGGCGTCGGCGTGCCGCTGCCAGACCGCAGGCAGGCCTTCGTCGAGCACCCGAGTGAGGCCCGCGTGCAGGCTCGCGACCATGGCGGTGGGGGCGGTGTGGTGGTACGTCCGGCCGCCCGAGCCGGACGCCTCTCCGACATACCCACCGAGCAGTCCGAGGTCGAGGTACCACGAGCGGGGCTTCTCGACCCGGCGGTCGAACGCCCGATCGTTGATCGTGAAGGGTGCGAGCCCCGGTGCGACGCCCAGGCACTTCTGGGTCCCGGCGTAACCGATGTCGATGCCCCAGTCGTCGGCGAGCAGCTCGATGCCGGCGATGCTCGTGACCGCGTCGACGAGGAGCAGCGCGTCGCCTTTGCCGCCGCCCAGGGCGGCGATGTCGGAGCGCACGCCCGTGGATGTCTCGGCGTGGACCGCGGCGATGATCGCCGGGGCGGGGTGCGCCGACAGGACACGGTCGACGTCGACCGGCTGTCCCCACTCGTGCTCGACCGCGACGACCTCGGCGCCGCAGCGCTCCGCGACGTCGCACATGCGCTGGCCGAACAGCCCGTTCACCGCGACCACGACGATGTCCCCGGGGTGAACGGTGTTGACGAAGCTCGCCTCCATGCCGGCGGACCCGGTGGCCGAGAGCGGGATGGTGCGCGCGTTGTCGGTGCTCCACGCCTCACGCAGCATCGAGCAGGTGTCGTCCATCAGCGCCAGGAACTCCGGGTCGAGGTGACCGAGCAGCGGTCCAGCCAAGGCCGCCGTGGCCTCGGGATACGGGTTCGACGGGCCGGGGCCGAACAGGTGACGCTCGCGGATCTGGGGCATGCCCCGACGCTACCGGTCGAGGATCGCGCCGGGATTGAGGATCCCCTGCGGATCGAAGGCGTCCTTGACCTTGCGCGTCAGCGCCATGACGTCGGGACCGAGCTGGTCGGGAAGGGCGCTCTTCTTCGCACGGCCGACACCGTGCTCGCCGGTGATCGTGCCGCCGAGCGCGATGGCCGCGCGCATGATCTCGGCGAACGCCTCGCCGGACCGCCGGGTGGAGTCGGCATCGTTCTCGTCGAACACGATGATCGGATGGGTGTTGCCGTCGCCGGCGTGCGCGACGACCGGGATCTCCACGTCGTACTTGACGGCAATCGCGGAGATGGCCGACATCAGGTCGGGAAGCTGGGGGATGGGGACACCGACGTCCTCGAGCATCAGCGAGCCGCGAGCGTCGATGGCCGGGAACGCCGTGCGGCGAGCCTCGACGAACATCTCGCCCTCGTCGGGATCGTCGGTGACGAACACGTCCAGCGCTCCGGCCTCGACACACGCCGCCCGCATGGCGGCGACCTCCTCGCCACGCGCACCGGCTGGGGCGTCCGACTGGGCCACCAGCAAGGCGCCGGCCGAGCGGTCGAGTCCCATCGACCGGTAGTCCTCCACGGCGTTGATCGCCGCGTGGTCCATCAGCTCCAGCATCGACGGGCGCAGCCCGGCACGGATCAGCACGACGGAGCGGGCCGCAGTGTCGACGTCGGCGAACGTGGCGACCATCGTCGAGCGCGCCGCCTGCGCGGGCACGAGGCGCAGGATCGCGCGGGTGACGATGCCGAGCGTCCCTTCGCTGCCGACGAACAGCTTCAGCAGGCTCAGCCCGGCCACGTCCTTGATGCGCTTGCCGCCGAGGGTCACGAGCGTGCCGTCGGCCAGGACGACGTCGAGACCGAGCACGTAGTCGGTGGTGACGCCATACTTCACGCAGCAAAGGCCGCCGGCGTTGGTGGCGATGTTGCCCCCGATCGAGCAGATCTCGTACGACGACGGGTCCGGCGGATACCAGAGCCCGTGCCTGGCGGCGGCGAGCTTCAGGTCGCGGTTGAAGGCGCCGGGCTCCACGACGGCCACCTGGCACTGGGTGTCGATCTCGACCGCCTGCATCCGCTCGAGGCTCAGGACGATGCCGCCGTCGACGGCACTCGATCCGCCCGAGACACCCGAGCCGGCACCGCGCGGCACCACCGGCACCTGGTGCTTGGCGGCCCAGCGCACGGTGGTCTGGACCTGCTCGGCGTCCTCGGCGCGCACCACGGCCATGGGCGTGCCGGCCGACGGATCGCGCGAAAAGTCGAAGCGGTAGCCCTCGACGACGTCGGGGTCGGTGAGCACGGCCGACTCCGGCAGGGCCTCGGTCAGCTCGGCCAGGACGTCCATGGGTTCAGCTGCGTCGCAGCTCGAGGAAGATGCTCGGGCCGAAGTCGCGGGAGGCGAGGCGGCGCTGGGCGGCCTTCTCGGCGGCAAGCATCAGCCCCATGGGCAGCACCTTCTTGAGGGTCTCGCTGCGCAGGTTCGAGACGGACAGCTTGTCGACGAAGGTCAGCCCTGCGGCCGCGAGCTGGCCGACGACGGTGTCGATGTTGTGGTTGACGAACGCGATCGCATCGGGCTCGTCCGCGGCCACCGTGCGGATGCTCACCGGCTCGGTGGGCAGCGGCTTGCCCTCTTTCTTGTACCGGCGACGGTTCTTGAAGTGCCCGTAGTTGGCCACCTCGATGAGTGCGGTGCCCCCCGGCTTGAGCACGCGGGCGATCTCGGCGAACTCCGCACTCGGCTCGGGAATGTGGTGCATGACGCGCACCATCGTGATCAGGTCGAGCGACGCGTCGTCGAACTGCAGGTCGTCCGCCTGCATCTGAACCTGGTCGATGTCGGTGCCGGCGAGGACCGACTTGGCGGCCTCGAGCTGGGTCAGGCTCGGTTCGGCCAGCGTGACGTGGTCGGCGTACTCACGCAGCAGGAGACAGAGGCGTCCGAACCCGCCACCGACGTCGGCGGCCTCGCCGAAGCGCCGACCGCCGAGGAGACGCCGGATGGCGACTTCCTCGGCGGCGTGCTCGTAGTCGCGGTTGTCCCAGTACTTCGTGTAGTCGTAGCCGCGGTCGTACTGGTCGGCGACCTTCTTCGCAGGCTTGTCGTCACTCACCCGGTCACCCTAACCGGCCTCAACCGAACGTGCGGGGGCGAAACTCGGGGTCCGATTTCGCCATACCGGCCTTGCGCGCCACCTTCGCGTTGGCCGAGCGAAGCATGCGGAGCTGGTAGCGGCGTTCGCGGGCGAACGCGCCCCTCAGGCCGCCGCGGCGCGATCGGTTGAGCAGCTTCTTGGAAGCGGACACCGAGTCCGGCGATCGCGCCATCAGCGCCTCGGCGAGCTCGAGCGCCGGCTTCATCGGGACCTCGGCCACGCCGGACGCGAGACCGTACTCGACCGCCTGCTGCCCGGAGAAGACCTCCCCCGTCATCACCAGACGCTTGGCGACATCGGCCGTCGTCAGCTCCGACAACGGGACGGTGCCGCTCATGTCGGGGACGAGCCCCCACTTGGCTTCGAGCACGGACCACTGGCAGTCCGGCGTCGTGAACCGGAAGTCCGCGGCGAGCGCAAGCTGGATGCCTGCGCCGAAGACGTGTCCGCGGGTGACGGCGATCACCGGGATCGGCAGCTCCCGCCACGCCCATAGCGACTGCTGGAAGAGATTCGTGCCGCGCAGCGGGTTCGGCAAGAAGAAGCGCGCGAGCCGCGCGTTGCTGGTCTTGCCGGCCTCGGCGAAGTCGAGGCCCGCGCAGAACGAGTCGCCCTTCCCTTGGAGGATGACAACACGCAGGTCGCGGTTGCGGCGGATCTCAGCCGCCGCGTCGAGGAGGCCCTGGAGCATGTCGACGTCGACGCCGTTGAGCTTGTCCGGCCGGTTCAGCCAGACGGAGGCGACGGGGCCGTCGATCTCGGTGATCACACGCGGTTCGGTCATGGCATTACGTTACCGCCGGGTAACTGGGTCAGGACACGCGGTCGAGGATGATCCCGACGGCGTCCGACACGTCCGTGGACACCACGGGACCCTCGAAGCCGAACCTCAGGCTCATCTCCTTCGGCCATGCGGGAAGTGCACGGATGACGGACGTCACGCCCTCGAGCTCTCCCATCGCCCGCCGCAGTGGCGGCGTCGGGGGATGTCCCCAGGTGAGCAGGAGGTCGGGGCGCAGACGCATGGCGAGGGCGGCGACCGCTCGTCCGTCGAGCTCCGGTCCGACGGTGTGGGTCGCCACGCCGGCCTGGAGAAGGGCCGCCTCGAGGACCAGGAGAGGGATGGCCTCGACGGCCGGCAGGCTGCGGGCGAACAGCACATGGATGTGACCGGTGTCCGGGAGCCGTTCGAACGTCACGAGGGCATGCAGCTCGCGCACCAGGAGCTCTGACGCAGCGGTGGTCGCATCGGCAGCCACGACACCGGACGCGCTCTCCGTCGTCATCAGCCGTAAGGCCGGCGCCAGGACGTCCCGCCACGCCGCGGTCACCGGTGTCTGCCGCAGGACACCGGCGAACAGCCTGCTCAACTGGTCCTGATCACCGGCGACCACGGCGGCCAGGAGTACCTCCTCGACCGGGGTTCCGGCCGACCCGGAGCCTTGGTCGCTGAGTGCGACCTCCAAGCCGTCGCGATCGACCGTCCGAGCCACGCGGGCGGCGTCCTTGGCCGGCACGCCACGGGCGAGGAGCCGACGCATCAGCTCGACCCGGTCGATGTCGCGCTCGGTGTACCGCCGGTGTCCGCCTTGGGTGCGGAAGCTCGGGCCGACGGCATAGCGACGCTCCCAGGTGCGCAGTGTGGACGCGGCGACGCTCAACCGACTGGAGACGGCTCCGACCCCCCACGTCAGGTCGGAGCCCGCGTCGTCGGGCGCGCCGAAGGACGGGATGGCGCGACTGGCGGCTGAAGCCTCTTCCTGGGGTTGCGGCGGCTTCGACACAGACCCTGCCTCCCTCCTGCGGCGCACGGTCATCGTTGATTATAAAACTTGCTCAGCCCCTTGCCACCGGAACGAGATTTTGGATAAGTTCTGAACAACTTGCGGGGTTGAACAGCCAGCTCCCGGAATCGCCGACCGCACCACGAGTCGGAGTGAACGGAGTAGCGATCATGGTCAACATCAAGCGTTTGCCGATGCCCATCATGGAGTCCTACGACTGGCAGTACGAAGGGGCTTGCCGCGAGGTCGATCCCGATGCCTTCTTCTCTCCCGAGGCCGAGCGTGGAATGCGTCGCCAGCGTCGTGAGGAAGCCGCCAAGGCCTTGTGCACCCCGTGCCCCGTCATCGAGCAGTGCCGCGCGCACGCCCTCAAGGTCCAGGAGCCGTACGGGGTGTGGGGTGGCCTGAGCGAGTCCGAGCGCCAGCAGCTGCTGCATCCGCAGGACGCCGCCTGAGCCGCCTGGGCGAAGAGGTCAGTGCGACTTCCAGGCTTCCTCGTCGGCGGTGCGGGCCACGACGTGGTCCGGAAGCGAGCCGCTGGCCAGCGCGTCGATCGTGACCGCCTCCAGCACCGAGCGCAAACTGCTGCGCGCGGCCACCCACACCGTCTGCAGGACGGCGGCCGACTCGTTGTAAGAGACGCTCTCGGGACGGACGCCGTAGACGCTGAGCAGGGGGCCGTCGACGGCCCGGATGACGTCGGCGACGGACACGTCGGCCGGGTCGGCGGCCATCCGCCACCCGCCCGACTGTCCCCGTTGGCTGGCGACGAGGCCGGCGCGGCGCAGGTCGGCGAGGATCGACTGGAGGTAGCCGCTCGGGATGTCCTGGCTCGCGCCCACCTGCTCGGCGGAGACGACATCGCCGTGACGGGTGATCTCGATCAGCGCCCGCAGGGCATAGTCGGACTTCGTCGAGACGCGCATGGCGCCGAGTATCCCAGAGGCCTGCGCATGATGGTCGGCCGACGAAGCCCCCCGACCCGGCGGGTCGAGGGGCTCGTGGCGATGTTCGATGCGTGCGCGAGGGGGGATTCGAACCCCCACGCCCTTGCGGACACTGGCACCTGAAGCCAGCGCGTCTACCATTCCGCCACCCGCGCATGGTCCGCACAGGGACCGGTGGACGAGTCTAACAGGGCTGTTCGGCGCCGGATTTCGCCTGTCGGGCGCGGACGGGGAAGCCCGACCGAAGGGCGCCCGATACGATCGCAGAAACGCCGTAACCACTGCGCTGACTATTGGGGAGGTGGCCGACGATGGCCGGGGTGATCCAGCGTTTCGAGCAACGCCTCGAAGGCGCCGTCACCGGTGCCTTCGCCCGCGCCTTCCGCAGCGCAGTGCAGCCCGTCGAGATCGCCGCGGCCCTCCAGCGCGAGGTCGACAACTCCGCGCACATCCTCTCCCGCGAGCGGATGCTGGTGCCCAACGACTTCACCGTCGAGCTGTCGCCGTCCGACCACGAGCGCCTTTCGCAGTTCAGTGACACCCTCTCCAAGGAGCTCTCGCGACTCGTCGAGGAGCACGTCACGGAGCAGCGGTACACCCTCGCCGGCCCCCTCAGCATCGGCTTCGCCCAGAGCACGGAGCTGGGCACCGGCCGGTTCCGCGTGCGCAGCCGCACCAACGCCTCGGTCACCCCGGTGTCCGGTCAGCGGATGACCGAGACGGCGATCCGCTCGTCCGACGTCGTCATCGAGGTCAACGGCATGAAGCATCCGCTCACGCCGCCCGGCGTGGTCGTCGGCCGAGGCAACAACGCCGACCTGCGGATCGACGACCCCGGCATCTCGCGCCGCCATGCGCAGATCTCGCTCAAGGAGGCCGAGGGCGGCACGGTCGTCTCCGTGTCCGACCTCGGCTCCACCAACGGCGTGATCCTCAACGGCCAGCCGGTCGACACGTCCCAGGTCACCGACGGCTCGGAGATCCGGCTCGGCAACACTGTCATCGTCATCCGCATCACCCCGACTCCCGACCGGCAGAGCGAGGGTTCCTGAATGTCCGAGCTCACGCTCACGCTGATCAAGCTCGGCTTCCTGGCTGTGCTGTGGCTGTTCGTGCTGTCCGCGGTGTCGGTCATCCGGTCCGACGTCTTCGGCACCAAGGCGCCGGCCACCGCGCCGCGCCCGAAGGCGAAGCCGAAGGACAAGGGCCGGGCGCAGCCACAGCCCAAGTCGCGCAAACCCACGCGTGGCGTGCCCACCAAGCTGCAGGTCGTCTCCGGCCCCAACGCGGGCCAGAGCGTCCCGCTGAGCGACCAGCCGATCCTGCTCGGACGCGGCACCGACGCGAGCATCCGGCTCGACGACGACTACGTGTCCACCCGGCACGCGCGGTTCGCCACCAACGGCGAGCAGTGGTTCGTGGAGGATGTCGGTTCCACCAACGGCACCTACCTCGGCAGTCAGCGCATCACCAGCCCGGTCCCCGTCGGCATCGGCATCCAGGTGCGGCTCGGCAAGACCATCGTCGAGCTGCGGAAGTAATCGATGACCTCCCTGCGCCTTCGTTACGTCGCCTTGACCGACACCGGTCTGCGCCGCAGCAACAACCAGGACTCCGGCTACGCCAGCAGCCGACTGATCGCGGTGGCCGACGGCATGGGCGGCGCCGCCGCGGGTGACCTCGCGTCCGCCGAGACGATGAACATCATCCGCCAGCTCGACCGCGAGCTCGACGACGTCGACCCGCTCACCGCGCTCGCGGAAGCCGTGCGGACGGCCAACCGCCACCTCGGCGAGCTCGTCTCCGACGACCCTGCGGTCGAGGGCATGGGCACGACGCTGGAGGCGATGCTCTGGGACGGCCAGCGATTCGCGACCGCCCACATCGGCGACTCCCGCGCCTACCTCCTCCGCGACGGCGAGCTGTCTCAGCTCAGCAGTGACCACACGTTCGTGCAGAGCCTCGTCGACGAGGGCAAGCTCACCGCAAACGAAGCTCGCGGTCATCCGCATCGCTCGCTGCTCCTGCGCGTGCTGCTGGGCCGCGACGACAACGAACCCGACCTCGATCACGTCGAGGGCCAGCTGGGCGACCGCTACCTGCTGTGCAGCGACGGCCTCACCGACATGGTCGACGACGCCGGGATCGCCCGGGCGCTCGGCGCCGAGACGATCGACATGGCGGCCACCGAGCTCGTGCGGCTCGCGCTCGAGGGCGGCGGGGTCGACAACGTCACCGTCGTCATCGGCGAGCTCGTCGACGCGAGCGAGGAGCCCGACTCGCACCTGTCGTCATCCGACGGGCAGCCGCAGCTCGTCGGCGCCGCCGCCGGCGGGGCCCGCCCCCGCACGGGGCATGAAGCCGGTCACGCGGGCGCGCCGGTCGCCGTCGACCCGGAGGAGCTGCGCTACGCGCCGCGGCCACCGAGCGGCTGGCGCTGGGTCAGGCGAGTGTCCGCCGTGGGCGCAGTGATCGCGATCCTCGCCGTCGGCGCCATCCTCGGCTACCGGTGGACGCAGGACCAGTACTTCGTGGCGGCCCACCAGGGCCACGTCACCATCTATCGCGGCGTCATGGCCGACATCCCGGGCATCTCGTTGCAGCACGTCGAGGAGATCACCGACATCGCGATGAATTCCCTCCCGGAGTTCCGCCGCCAGCAGGTCGATGCCGGCATCGAGGCATCGAGTCGGGCCGACGCCGAGCGCATCGTCACCGAGCTGGACGAGTCCGTGCCGGAACCGAGCCCGTCGCCCTCCCCGTCGAAGGACAAGAAGGACGACAAGGCAGCCTCGCCGTGAGCAGTCAACCGACCTGGGTGCCGCGCAAGCGACGCGGCGCCGAGTTCTTCCTCACCATCCTTGCGGTGCTCATCGGCATCGGGGCCTACTGCGCCGTCGGCCTCGGCACCAAGGGCACGATCCCGGCGGGTGTCGCCAAGCTGGCTGCCGCCCTCATCGTCTTCGCTGTCGTCGCGCACCTCGTGGTGCGCCGCGTCGCCCCGTACGCCGACCCGGTGCTGCTGCCCCTCGTCATCTGCCTCAACGGCCTCGGGCTGGCGATGATCTACCGCCTCGACCTCGGGCGCACGCAGCTGGACGCGAGCCGGCAGGAGTTCGCCAACTCCCAGCTCGTCTGGACGGTCATCGGCATCGCGGCGTTCGCCGGCGTCCTGTTCGTCGTGCGCGACCACCGCCGGCTCCAGACGCTCACCTACACCTTCGGGTTCGCCGCCATCGCGCTGCTCATCCTGCCGCTGCTGCCGATCATCGGTCGCACCATCAACGGGGCACGCATCTGGATCAACCTTGGCCCGTTCAGCTTCCAGCCGGGCGAGGCGGCCAAGATCTGCCTCGCGATCTTCTTCGCCGGCTACCTGGTCGTCAAGCGCGACGCCCTCGCCCTGGCCGGACGACGTTTCGCCGGCATCGACCTGCCCCGGGGCCGCGACCTCGGGCCGATCCTGGCGGGATGGCTGGTCAGCGTCGGCATCCTCGTCTTCCAGCGCGACCTCGGCTCGTCGCTGCTGTTCTTCGGCCTGTTCGTGGTGATGCTCTACGTCGCCACCGAGCGCCCCGGCTGGCTGCTGGTCGGCGGCGTGCTGTTCGCCGCCGGTGCGTGGTTCGGCTACCTCGCCTTCGGGCACGTCCGGGTGCGCTTCGACGCCTGGCTCGAGCCGTTCGGCGACCCCGATCGCAACGGGCAGATCATCAATGGGCTGTTCGGCCTGGCGCACGGCGGCATCCTCGGACGCGGCTGGGGGCAGGGCAGTCCGCAGCTGACCCCGTACTCCTTCTCCGACTTCATCGCGGCCTCCATGGGCGAGGAGCTCGGCCTCACCGGCCTGATGGCGATCCTGCTCATCTACGGACTCATCGTCGAGCGCGGCCTGCGCATCGCGCTCACCTGCCGCGACGCGTTCGGCAAGCTGCTCGCCGCCGGCCTGGCCTTCTCGTTCGCGCTGCAGGTGTTCGTGGTCGTCGGCGGCGTCACCCGCCTCATTCCCCTCACCGGACTCACCACCCCGTTCATGGCCCAGGGCGGGTCGTCCGTCGTCATGAACTGGGCGATCATCGCCCTCCTGCTGCGCATCAGCGACCAGACCCGTCGTCCCGCCCCGGAGATCTCCACGTTCGACCGTGACGAGGAGACCCAGGTGGTGAAGCTGTGAACCGGCCGATCCGCTACCTCGCCATCGCGTGCCTGGTGATGTTCGTGGCTCTGCTCGCGAACATCAACTACGTACAGTTCGTTCAGGCCGACAGCCTGAACGCCAAGAACGGCAACAAGCGCGTCATCAACGAGGAGTTCTCCCGCGATCGTGGCGCGATCCTCGTCGGCGAGGAACCGGTCGCCGAGAGCGTCGAGAGCGACGACGAGTTCAAGTTCCAGCGCCGGTACTCCGGCGGCCGGCTGTACGCCCCGGTCACCGGCTACTTCTCCTACGTGTTCGGGCGCGGCGGGCTCGAGAACTCCCAGAACCGGGTGCTGTCCGGCAGCGACAACCGGCTGTTCGTCAACCGCGTCGTCGACCTGCTGTCCAACAAACAGCCCAAGGGCGGCAGCGTCGAGACGACGCTCGACCCGCTCGCCCAGAAGGTGGCGGCCAGCGGGCTGGAGTCCCTCGGCCAGGACACGAAGGGGGCGGTCGTCGCGCTCGACCCGAGCACCGGCGCCATCCTGGCCATGGTCACGCAGCCCTCGTACAACCCCAACGTCCTCGCCAGTCACAACTTCTCCGGCGTCGAGGACGACTGGCGGCGTCTGACCAGCGACAAAGACCAGCCGATGCTGAACCGCGGCACTCAGCAGATCCTGCCGCCGGGCTCCACGTTCAAGCTGGTCACCGCGGCCGCCGCGCTGGAGAACCTCGACCTCAAGCCGAGCGACGAGATCAAGGCCGGAAGCACCCTGTCGTTCCCGGGCATCTCCTACAAGCTCACCAACCTCGACCGCGGCAACTGCGGCGGCAGCCGCATCACGTTCGAGCGGGCCCTCAACATCTCGTGCAACGTCGCCTTCGGCGCCCTCGCCGGCCGGATCGGCCAGGACGACCTCGCCGCCCAGGCCCGCAAGTTCGGCTTCGCCACCGACACCCTCGCGGGTCTGGCCTCCAATCCGAGCCGTTTCACCTCCGAGGGCGCGGACCTCGAGGCGCCGCAGCTTGCCCAGTCCGGCATCGGCCAGTTCGAGGTGGCCGCGACGCCGCTGCAGATGGCGATGGTCGCGGGCGGCATCGGCAACGGCGGCGACGTGATGCGGCCGTACATCGTGAAGACCCAGCGGGCGCCCAACCTGCGCGTGCTCGAGGAGACCGAGCCGGAGCGGCTGAGCCAGGCCATGACCTCGGGCAACGCGGCCCAGCTCACGTCGATGCTGGTGAGCACCGCCGAGCGCGGCACCGCGACGGCGGCCCGTATCCCGGGCGTCGAGGTCGGCGCCAAGACCGGCACCGCCCAGTCCACCGCCGACCGACCTCCCTACGCCTGGTTCGTCTCGATGGCACCCGCGAACAACCCGAAGGTCGCGGTCGCCGTCGTCGTCGAGTCCAGCAGCACCGCCCGCAGCGAGATCGCCGGCGGCCGCCTCGCCGGGCCCATCGCCCGATCCGTCATGGAAGCGGTACTGGGCAAATGAACCCGACCGACGGCTCCGAGCCGACCACCGATCCATCCTCTGGGAGACTGACACCATGACCGACGAGACCATCCGCCTGGGTGACCGCTACGAGCTCGGCGGTCTGCTGGGACGCGGGGGCATGGCCGACGTCCGCATCGGCCAGGACATCCGCCTCGGACGCACCGTGGCCATCAAGCAGCTGCGGCCCGACCTCTCCTCCGACGACACCTTCCAGGCCAGGTTCCGCCGCGAAGCGCAGTCGTCGGCGGCGCTCAACCACCCGGCTATCGTCGCGGTCTACGACACCGGCGACGCCACCGACATCCACGGCAACCACATCCCGTACATCGTCATGGAGTACGTGGAGGGCCAGACGCTGCGCGAGATCATGCACGACGACGAGCGCAAGATCCTGCCCGAGCGAGCCCTGTCCATCACTGCCGACGTGCTCAGTGCGCTCGACTACAGCCATCGCAGCGGCATCATCCACCGCGACATCAAGCCCGCCAACGTCATGCTGACCCCGGCCGGGCAGGTCAAGGTCATGGACTTCGGCATCGCACGAGCGATCGCCGACTCCTCCTCCGCGATGACCGCGACCGCCGCCGTCATCGGCACCGCCCAGTACCTCTCCCCCGAGCAGGCACGCGGCGAGACCGTCGACGCCCGCTCCGACATCTACTCCACCGGGTGCCTGCTCTACGAGCTGCTCACCGGCCGCCCGCCGTTCATCGGCGAGAGTCCGGTCTCGGTGGCTTACCAGCACGTCCGCGAAGAGGCCCGGCCGCCGTCGCAGCTCAACCCCGACGTCAGCAGCACGGTCGACAACATCGTCGCCAAGTCCCTGGCCAAGCGGACCGACGACCGATACCAGAGCGCCGGCGACATGAAGGCCGACATCGAGCGCGCCATCGCCGGGCTCGAGGTCGGTGCCCCGGCGGCCGGCACCAGGGCCTTGAGCAACACCGCCGTCGGCGCCCTCGCCGGACTCGGCGGGGGGCTCGGTGCCACCCAGACCACCGGCCAACGCCCGGTGGTCGACCACGACGAAGTGCCGCCCGAGGACGACAGCCGCAAGTGGTGGGCCTACGCCATCCTCGGCGTCATTCTGCTCGGCGCGCTGGCGTTCGGCATCTACCAGCTGACGCAGCCCGACGACACCGCCCAGGTCGAGGTGGTCAATGTCGTGGGCATGGACTTCGAGACGGCCGAGCGCGCACTCCAGAACGACGGGTTCACGGTCGCCGACCCGGTCGAGAAGACCAGTGCCGACGTGCCCAAGGGCGAGGTCATGGAGCAGGATCCCGCGGCCGGCGACAAGGCCGACAAGGGCTCGGAGGTCACGCTCACCGTGTCCAGCGGACCCGACCAGGTCACCATCCCCCAGCTGAACGGCTTCAAGTTCAGCGAGGCCAAGGACCTCCTCGAGAGCGACAAGTACGGCCTCACGGTCAAGAAGACCGAGCAAGACAGCTCCGCCCCGGAGAACGAGGTCATCAACAGCAACCCGCCGGGCGGCACCGCCGTCGACAAGGGCTCCACGGTCACGCTCCTCGTCTCCAAGGGTCAGTCCACCGTGCCGAACGTCGTGGGCATGGACGTCGACGACGCCGAGAACACGCTCGAGGACGCCGGGTTCAAGGTCTCGACCAACGAGGAGGCGTCGCCCACGGCGCCGGAGGGACAGGTCACGGCACAGTCGGTACAGCAGGGTCAGCAGCGTCCACGCGGCTCCACGATCGAGCTCACGGTCTCCTCCGGTCCGGGCGACGGCGGCGCCATCGAGGGCGACGTCGACGGCGCGGGCACCGACACGGACCCGCCCTAGGCGTCGTCGTCGGTCAACGCGCGGGCATGCTTGAGCCCGACCGTGCCGGCATAGGCCTTCATCGCGATGTCGGTCAGCGTCTCGGTCTTCAGCCCGAGCTGGTACCGCGCGACGTAGTTGCGGTAGATGATGACCTCTGGCGAGCTCGCGAGCGCCACGTTCAGCCGGGTCGGATTGCCGATCGCCCGGATGACGTACGGCGGTGAGTACGGGACGCCGTCGAGCACCACGGTGTTGCCGACGCACTTGATGCCAGTGGTGGAGATAAGGCGCTGGCCCTGCAGCGAGACCGCCTCGGCGCCGCCGGTCCACAGGGCGTTGACGAACGCCTGGATGTCCTGCTGATGCACCACGAGGACGTTGGGATCGAGTCCGGGGACGTCGACGCTGCGCGGTGCGTCGGTGAGGGTCACCCGGACTCCGGGCCCGCGCGCCGGGTCGAGGCCGCTGATCTCCTGCAGCCGCGCGAGTCGGGCGAGCAGGGACTCGAGCGAACCGCCGGGTGTGGCCCGGGACAGTGCGTCGATGTCCCGCTGGAGCTCGCGGGCCGCCGCCCTGCTCCGCTCGACACGAAGGGCTCGCTCCTGCAGCAGCGACGCGACGTCGCCGCCCGCGGGGCGCAGGTCGGAGCCGTCGGACGTCTCGGCGGCCGCGGCGAAGAGGCCTCCGGCCAGGACGCACATGGTGAGCACGGCGAGGGGCCATCTCTGACGCGCGTGGGCACCGACCTTCGCCATGCGCCGCACCTCCGATTGCCTTCGCGGACTAGGCTAACCGGAGCCCATTCACGCAGAGAGGTCATCGTGGCGAGGAACCAGAGCAAGCCCCAGCAGGAGCCGGTCCGCAGGACGCTGGGCGGATGGAAGCACCCACTGGCTCTGGGTCTGCTCGTCCTCGCGATCGGCTGGTTCGTGGGCACCATCTTCGCCACCACCGCCAACGACTTTCCCCAGGTCGGCGAGGTCCCGGTGCTGTTCGGCATCGGCAAGTGGAACTACGCGATCGCCGCCGCGCTGGGCTTCGCCGCGATGTCGGTGGCCGATCGCACCCGTCCCGCGCCTCAGCCCGGTGAGCCGGGCAAGCTGGCGAACCGCTGGGCCGGGCCGGCCATGGTGACGTCGGCCGTCGTCGGCCTGCTGTGGATCGTGGTGTTCTACGTGGTGGGCGGGACCGACAAGACGATTCCGTTCTACTCCGACCTCGGGCAGTGGAACATCGTCATCGGCATGAGCTTCATCCTCGCGGCCTTCGGCTTCGCCATGAAATGGGAATGACAGACCTGTCGTTTATCCACCCCTGTGCACACTGCTGTGCATAACTACACGGGTGTCATTCAGCTCAGCTGGGACGTCCGCGCCACCACGGCGACCACAATGGCCAGCCAGGTGAGGGCGAAAGCCACGAGCTGGACCGCGGCGCGTCGTTCTCTCGGTGGGTAGGCCAGCGCCACACCCAGCAGGGTGCCGGTGACGAAGCCGCCGAGGTGACCCTGCCAGCTGATGTTGCCCTGCAGGCTGATGAAGGCGTTGATCGCGAGAAGGACGAGCAGCCCGCGGACGTCCTGACGGAGGCGGATGAGCAGCACGAGCGCGAGGCCGAACAACCCGAAGATCGCCCCGGACGCCCCGATCGTCGCGACCTGCGGCTCGGTGAGCCAGTAGACGAAGACCGACGAGGCGACCGCCATCGTCACGTACGCGATGACGAACCGCGTCGTGCCGAGAGCCCGCTCGACGAACGGGCCGAACAGGTACAGGGCGTACATGTTGAACGCGATGTGCAGGATGCCCGCGTGCAGGAACGCGGCCGTGAGGAGACGCCAGTACTCGCCGTCGGCCACCGCGAAGCCCTGCATGGCGCCGAGCTGGAAGACCGAGTTGACGTTGCCGTCGGTGGCCATCTGCAGGAGGTAGACGACGACGTTGATGCCGAGCAGCCCCATCGAGACGGCGCCGGCCCGCATCGAGATCGCCCCGCCGACGACCGTGCGCGGCTGGCGCACCGACTTGTTGCCCTCGGCGATGCACTCGGGGCACTGGAAGCCGACCGCGGCGTCGCGCATGCAGTCGGGGCAGATCAGCCGTTCGCACCGCTGGCAGCTGATGTACGCCTCGCGATCGGGGTGCCGGTAACAGCGCTGCTCGACCGCCGAGGACTCGGTCACATCAGGACCGTTCGATCGTGACCTTGGTGATGACCACCGGCTCGATCGGACGGTCGAACCCGTCGGTCGAGGCCTTGCCGATGGCGTCGACCACGGCCTGGCTGTCGGCGTCGGTGACTTCGCCGAAGATCGAGTGCTTGCGGTTCAGCCAGTCGGTCGGCACCAGCGTGATGAAGAACTGCGAGCCGTTGGTTCCCGGCCCGGCGTTGGCCATGGCCAGCAGGTAGGGCCGGTCGAACCGGAGATCGGGGTGGAACTCGTCCTCGAAGGTGTAGCCCGGTCCACCGGTTCCGGTGCCCAGCGGATCGCCGCCCTGGAGCATGAAGTTCGAGATGACCCGATGGAACGTCAGTCCGTCGTAGAACGGCTGTCCGGAGACCTGCCCGGTCGCGGGATCCAGCCACTCCTTCGTGCCCTCGGCGAGCCCGACGAAGTTGTCGACGGTCTTCGGCGCGTGGTCGGGGAAGAGCTGGACGACGATGTCACCCAGGGAGGTCGTGAGGGTGGCGGTCAGGGGCGCTGCCACGTCGGCGGTTCCTTTCGGTCGAGGTTCTCCTCATCTTTTCACGCCACCACAACCTCGGCTCACCGGTGCGGGCACCCCGGCACGTCGTGGCCCGATACCGTGAGCCCATGTCGTTCCGACGCATCCTTCTCGCGCTCGTCGCCGTCGCCGCGATCGTCGCCGTACGCAACGCCGTCGCCGACAAGGGCGGCAGCTACGACCCCTCCACCGACGCATGAGCGTGACGGTCGAGCGCGACGACCACGGCGTCGCGGTGCTGACCTTCGCCGAGCCACCGGTGAACCTGTACTCCCTGTCGATGCACGAGGCGTTCGACACCGCGCTCGACGACGTCGAGGCCGACCTCCCGCGGGCGTTACTCGTGCGCGCCGAGGGGAAGATCGTCTCGGGCGGGGTCGACGTCTCCCAGTTCCACGCCCGGACGACGAAGGCCGACACGAAGGCGCTCTACGACCGGATGCTCGAGCTGCCGGAGCGGATTGCGGGGCTGGATGTGCCGACGTTCTTCGCCGCCCACGCGCTCACGCTCACCTGGGCGTTCGAGGTCGCGCTCGCCTGCGACATCCTGCTCGCGGCCGAGAAGGCGAAGTTCGGGCTCGTCGAGCGGGTCATCGGCCTCACCCCGACGATGGGCGGCACCCAACGGCTTGCGAGCCGCGCCGGCGTCGCGCGGGCCAAGGAGTTGGTGTTCACCGGCGAGCTCTTCGACGCCGAGACCCTCGAGCGCTGGAACGTCGTCAACCGGGTCCTGCCCGATGACGGTTTCGACGACGCGGTCACGGCGATCGTGCACCAGGTCGCTGTCGGGCCGACCGTCGCCTTCGGCGCGGCCAAGCAGATCCTGCGCCGCCTCGAGTCCGCCGGTCTCCGCGACGCCCTCGACCACACCACCGCCATCGCATCCGAGCTGTTCGACACCGACGACCTGCAGCGTGGCATGGAGTCATTCCTCGCCGACGGACCGGGCAAAGCCACGTTCACGGGTCACTGAACCGAGCGCGCCTTGCGCGCGCGTTCAGGGAGGTCGAGTGCGTCACGCCGGAGGCGTCCGTCGTATCGAGGCCACCTGACCAGCGGATTCAGCCTGACTTCAGGGCGTCGCGAGGACGATGGGTGACGACCAGAAGAGGTGGGCACCATGAAGAAGCGCACAGCAGCAGGCGCCATCGGGCTCGCAGCGGCCGGAGCACTCGCCGCCGGTGGCATGGCGTGGGCCGGGGCCGATGAGGAAGCACCGAGCAGCAGCTTCGTCGAGGCTGACGACAACGACGACGACGACGCCGACGACCGGGGCGACGACAACAGCGAGGCCGACGACCAAGAAGGTCCGGGCGCCAAGGACGACGACAGTGATGTCGGCGACGACGACAACGACGACAATGACAAGGACGACGACAAGGACGACGAGAAGGACGACCTTGACGACGGGCCCAACGACAACGACGACGACACGGACGACGCTCCCGGCGAAACCGACTGAGACGACACCGTCCCCTTGACCGCGTACCCGCGGACGACGCTCAGTTCGTCTGCGGGTACTGCGCGAGGACGCGGTGCGTGGTGCGGCGCTCGGCCCAGAAGGTGACGAGGGGGATCGTGGCCAGGAGCATCGTGCTGATCGTGAAGCCGGGCCGCCAGCGCTCGCGTGAGTGCAGCATCGCGATGAGCACCAACAGCACCATGAACAGCACGCCGTGCACCTGGTCGATGGCGAAGATGAGGTCCTCGTTGCGGTTCCACCACGAGAAGTCGTCGGTCACGCGTTGAGCCACCGCGGCGGTGATGACGAAGATCAGGTTGAGGCCGACGAGCGTGGCCACGACCTGGTAGGCACGCAGGGTTCGACTCACGGCGTCAGGCTACCGGCGGGTCTAAATCTGCCTCGGCCTCGGCCTCGGCCCGCCGCATCGCCACGTTCTCGGCAGCCATCCGCCACCACATGAACAGCGCGAACGCGCCGAACACCCACCACTGCAGGGCATAGGCGAGGTTGCGCAGGCCCACGGTCCACGGGACTTCGGGCTCCGGCGGCTCCACCAGAGGAAGGCCGGTACTCGTGAGAGCAATGCCGAAACCGCCGTACAACCGTTGCGGCAGGTCGTTGATCAGCACGGGAACCGAGATCGCGTCGGTGGTCCGAACTCCATCACGGTCTGGGCCGAGCGATCGTCCACCGGGCTCGCTCGGTTGGAGCACGACGTCGAGCTCGGTCACATCGCTCGACGGCGCGCGCTCGCCTTCCCCCCGCACGACCAGGAGCGCCTGGTCACCGATCTCGAACGGTGTGACGACCCACGTCGGGCCGTCGCCACGGATCACCGTGAAGTCGTCGGCGGCAAGCCGACCCGAGAGGTGGACCCGACGGTCCTGCATCTCACTCGTGAACGCCTCGCCGGGACGCCAGACGTCGGCGAGTGGCGTCACGGACTGGCCGGCGCCGTCCCGGGCATCGCCCTGGCGACCTTCGTAGGTGCCGAGCTGCCAGAGCCCCATGACGACGCAGAAGCCCACGGCCACCACGGCAAACGCGTGCAGCCCGAGCAGGCCGGGCCGCAGCCAGTGCCTCACCCGGCGAACGGCGGGACGTCCGGGTAGAGCGGGAAGCGCTCGGCCAGGACCGCGGTCCGCTTGCGCAGACTCTCGATGTCGACGTCGCCCGGCTTGAGCGCCTCCACGATGACGTCGGCCACCTCGCGGAACTCGTCGTCGCCGAAACCTCGGGTCGCCAGCGCAGGCGTGCCGATGCGCAGGCCGGAGGTGACCATCGGTGGACGCGGGTCGTTGGGCACGGCGTTGCGGTTGACGGTGATGCCGACCTCGTCGAGCCGGTCCTCGGCCTGCTTGCCGTCGAGCTCGCTGTCGCGCAGGTCGACCAGCACGAGATGGACGTCGGTTCCACCGCTGACCACCTGGATGCCGGCCGCACGGGCGTCGTCGGCGAGCAGCCGGTCGGCGAGGATGCGGGCCCCGTCGAGCGTGCGCTGCTGCCGCTCCTTGAACTCGGGCTCGAGGGCCATCTTGAACGCGACCGCCTTGGCCGCGATGACGTGCTCGAGCGGGCCGCCCTGCTGACCCGGGAAGACCGCCGACCGCATCTTCTTGGCGACCTCCTCGTCGTTGGTGAGGATGGCGCCGCCGCGCGGGCCGCCCAGTGTCTTGTGCGTGGTGGTGGTGACGATGTGCGCGTGCGGCAGCGGGCTGGGGTGCAGGCCTGCGGCGACGAGACCGGCGAAGTGCGCCATGTCGACGAACAGCGAGGCGCCGACCTCGTCGGCGATCTCGCGGAACTTGGGGAAGTCGAGCTGGCGCGGGTAGGCCGACCACCCGGCGAGGATGATGCGCGGCTGGTGCTCGCGGGCGAGGGCCGCCACCTCGTCCATGTCGACGTAGCCCTGGTCGTCGACCTTGTACGGCACCACGTTGTAGAGGCGGCCGGAGAAGTTGAGCTTCATGCCATGCGTCAGGTGACCGCCGTTGGCGAGGTCGAGACCCAGCACCGTGTCGCCGGCGGACGCGAGAGCGTGGTAGGCCGCTGCGTTCGCCGTGGCGCCGGAGTGCGGCTGGACGTTGGCGTACTGCGCGTCGAAGAGCTGCTTGAGCCGCTCGATGGCGATCGTCTCGACCTCGTCGACGACCTCACACCCGCCGTAGTAGCGCTTGCCCGGATAGCCCTCGGCGTACTTGTTCGTGAGGACGCTGCCCATCGCCTCGAGGGACGCGACCGGGGCGAAGTTCTCCGACGCGATCATCTCGAGCGTCGTCTGCTGGCGCTTCAGCTCGGCGTCGAGCAGACGCGCGATCTCCGGGTCGAACTCGGCGAGGTGCTGGTTGTGGTCCATGACCGCAAGCGTAATCGAGGGTGGTGGCGCCGGGACCACCGCGCCAGAGTCATCAAATCGCAATCTTCGCGGCCGGATCGTGACCGTCCGGCCGGTGTAGCGTGCCAAGGGTTGTGTCCGGAATGCGGACACCGTTGGGGAGGAAAACCATGAAGAACTTCCGACGAGGCACCTCAGTCCTCGCCGCCACGGCCGTTGTCGGCCTCGCGCTCGCCGGCTGTGGTGCCGGCAACGACGGCGGCGGAGGAGGAGAAGCCCTCATCGTCGGCACCACCGACAAGGTCGTCTCCATCGATCCCGCCGGTTCGTATGACAACGGGTCGCTCAATGTGCAGACGCAGGTCTACCAGTACCTGCTCAACTTCGCCGAGGGCAGCACCGATCCCACATCGGACGCCGCCGAGAGCTGCGACTTCACCAAGCCCGACGAGTTCACCTGCACGATGAAGGACGGCCTGAAGTTCGCCAACGGCCACGCGCTCACCGCGTCCGACGTCGCGTTCTCCTACAAGCGCGTCGTCGACATCGCCGATCCCAGCGGCCCGGCCTCCTTGCTCGGCGGGATGGAGTCGGTCGACGCTCCCGACGACAAGACCGTCGTCTTCAAGCTCAAGGGCGAGAACGACCAGACGTTCTCGCAGATCCTGGTCACGTCTGCTGGCCCGATCGTCGACGAGGAGACCTACCCCGCCGACAAGAAGCTCGACGACGAGGCCGCCGTCAAGGCCAACGGGTTCTCCGGTCCGTACACGATCGGCAAGTACGACAAGAACCAGCTGGCAGAGTTCAAGGCCAACCCCGACTACGACGGCACGTACGGCAAGGCCACCGAGAAGGCCGTGACCATGAAGTACTACGCCAAGGCCGAGAACCTCAAGCTCGACATCGAGAACGGCGACATCGACGTCGCATTCCGCTCGCTGACTCCCACCGACATCGCCGACCTCGACAAGGCCGACGGCCTCAAGGTCTACACCGGTGCCGGCGGCGAGCTGCGCTACATCGTGTTCAACCTGAAGACGATGCCGGGAGACAACGAGGAGCAGAAGCTCGCGATCCGCAAGGCGATGGCGTCGTCCATCGACCGCGAGGCGCTGTCGACCGACGTCTACAAGAAGACCTTCACGCCGGCGTACTCGTTCGTCCCGGAGGCCCAGAAGTTCTCCACCGAGTCGTTCAAGGATCTGTACGGCGCCACGCCCGACAAGACGAAGGCCGAGAAGTTCCTGAGCGACGCAGGCGTCGAGACCCCGGTGACGATCAAGCTGCAGTACAACCCGGACCACTACGGCTCGAACTCCGACCAGGAGTACAACGCGATCAAGCGTCAGCTCGAGGACTCGGGTGTGTTCAAGGTCGATCTACAGTCGACGGAGTGGACGACGTACCAGGAAGAGTCCAAGGCCGACGCCTACCCGGTGTTCCAGCTGGGCTGGTTCCCGGACTTCCCGGACGCCGACAACTACCTGTCGCCGTTCCTCGCTCCGTACGACGACAAGCAGGCCGGCAACTTCACGCTCTCGCACTACAACGAGAACGACACGGAGTGGTCCGACCCGACGATGTCGAAGCTGCTCGACGAGCAGCGGACCGAGGCCGACGAGGCCGCACGCGAGGCGAAGCTCAAGGAGATCCAGGACCGGCTCGCCGAGGAGGTTCCGTTCCTGCCGCTGCTCACCGGCGCGCAGGTTGCGGTCGCCCGAGACGGCGTCACGGGTGCCGACAAGACCCTCGACGCGTCGTTCAAGTTCCGGTTCACCTCGCTGTCGAAGAAGTGACCCGAACCGGATCCGAGTAGTTCCGGATGGGGCGGACTCAGTGAAAAACTGGGTCCGCCCCTTCCCCTTGTTCACGGAAGTGAGGTAGCCGATGGCCACCACCGACAGCATCGTCGCGCCGGCCGAGCTTCCGCCGGAGGCGCCGGCCAAGCGCAAGGGCGGACTCAGCCCTCTGACCCGCTACCTCCTCGTGCGCCTGGCACTCATCATCCCGATGCTGTGGATCCTCGTCACGATGGTGTTCGTGCTGATGCGGGTCATCGGCGACCCGATCTCGGCCGCACTGGGTGGTCGACTCGGACCGGCCGAGATCGCCGAGCGCAAGGCCGCCGCCGGCCTCGACCGGCCGATCCTCACGCAGTACTGGGAGTACATGAGCGGCCTGATCCAAGGAGACTTCGGCCGCACCCTCACCGACAACCGTTCGGTCGGCGAGATCCTCGTCACGAACGGTGCCGCCACCCTCGAGCTCTCCTTCTGGGCGCTGCTGGTGGCCTTCGCCGTCGGCATCCCGCTGGGCCGCGTCGCCGCGCGCTACCGCGACCGCTTCCCCGACGTCGTGCTCCGGCTCTTCGCGATCCTCGTCTACGCCGCCCCGGTCTTCTTCGTCGGACTCTTGCTCAAGCTCGCGTTCACGCCGTTCGGCTGGCCGTCGTCCGGACGGGCGTCCACCGGCTCCGAGCTGACCCTCGCGGACGTCCAACCGCACACCGGCATCATGATCATCGACGCCATCTTGTGGGGCGACACCAGCATCATCGTCGACGTGCTCCAGCACGCCGTGCTGCCGGCGATCGCGCTGGGCCTGCTCACCGGTGGCGTCTTCCTCCGCCTGGTCCGCGTCAACCTGCTGCAGACGCTGCGCATGGACTACGTGACGGCGGCCAGGGCCCGGGGCGTGAGCGAGCGGCGGGTGATGAACCGGCACGCGTTCCGCAACGCGCTCGTGCCGGTGGTCACGGTCATGGGTCTGCAGATCGCCCTGCTGCTCGGCGGCGCGATCCTCACCGAGACGACCTTCGAGTGGAAGGGGCTCGGCTACCAGCTCGCCGAGTACCTCATCCGGCGCGACTTCCTCGCCGTGCAGGGCATCGTCACGCTGATCGCGCTGATCGTCTGCGCGGCGAGCTTCCTGATCGACGTCATCGTGGCGTTCGTCGACCCGCGAGTGAGGTTCTGATGCTGTCGACCTTGCGCTCCAGCCACGGCCTCCAGCGATTCATGCTGCTGCTCGGCTTCGGCATCGTCGCGGCGTTCCTGATCATCGCGATCTTCGCGCCGTGGATCGCCCCCTACGACTTCAACGCCGACCGTTCAGGCGGCATCCGCTTCGGCAACCAGGAGGCGCCGTCGGCCGCCCACTGGTTCGGCACCACTGTCGGCGGCACTGACGTGCTGTCACGCGTCATCTACGGCACGCGCACGGCGGTGGAGGTCATCCTCCTCGCGGTCATCCTGTCCGGCGTCGTCGGCGTCCCGCTCGGGCTGGTGTCCGGCTACCTCGGCGGCGTGGTCGACCGGGTGCTCGTGCTCGTGATGGACGCGCTCTACTCGTTCCCGTCGCTGCTGCTCGCCATCGTCGTCTCGATCGTGCTCTCGGGCGGCAACAGCGGGGCGTTCGGCGGCATCATGGCGGCCGCGATCTCGATCACCGTGGTCTTCATCCCGCAGTACTTCCGGCTGATCCGCAACGCCACGATCGCCGTCAAGGTGGAGCCCTACGTGGACGCCGCCCGAGTGGTCGGCGCGCGCACGCCCCGCATCCTGTTCAAGCACATCTTCTCCAACGTCACGTCGTCCCTGCCGGTCATCGCGACGCTCAACGCGTCCGAGGCGATCCTGACCCTCGCCGGGCTCGGCTTCCTCGGCTTCGGCATCGAGCCGTCAGCTGCCGCCGAGTGGGGGTACGACCTCAACAAGGCCCTCCCCGACGCGTCGTCCGGCATCTGGTGGACCGGGGTGTTCCCGGGCACGGCCATCGTGCTGATCGTGCTCGGGTCGACGCTGATCGGCGAGAGCCTCAACGACATCCTCAATCCGCTGCTGCGCACCCGTGGCGGGGTCACCACCACGGCGGACGAGAAGGAGATCGAGACCGAGTTCGCCGAGCTCGTCGAGTCCGAGGTGAGCGTCGAGCCCGTCGTGGCCACCGAGCCGCAGGCCGAGAGACGCGTGGCGACCCTCAGCCTGCGCGACCTGACGGTCGACTTCAGCACCGACGCCGGCACGGTGCACGCCGTGCGGGGCATCAGCTTCGACGTCGCCCCCGGCGAGGTCGTCGCGGTCGTCGGCGAGTCCGGATCGGGCAAGTCGGTGAGCTCGCGCGCCATGCTCGGGCTGCTGCCACCGACGGCCGCCGTCACCGGTTCGGCCACGTTGCGTGACACCGAGCTGCTCGGCAAGTCCGCGAACGAGCTCCGGCCGATCCGTGGCGACCAGGTGTCGATGGTGTTCCAGGAGCCGTCCACCGCGCTCAACCCGGTCTACACCGTCGGGTGGCAGATCATCGAGGGCTTGCGGGCGCACTCGGACATCTCGAAGAAGGACGCCCGGGCGCGCGCCATCGAGCTGCTGGACCTGGTGGGGCTGCCCGATCCCGAGCACCGCGTCGACTACTACCCGCACCAGCTCTCCGGCGGGCAGAAGCAGCGCGTCGTCATCGCGATGGCCATCTCGTGCGATCCCGACGTCATCATCGCCGACGAGCCGACCACGGCTCTCGACGTCACCGTGCAGGCGGCGATCCTCGAGCTGCTGCTCTCGCTCCGCGACCGGCTCGGCACCGCGATCATCCTGATCACCCACAACATGGGCGTGGTCGCCGACATGGCCGACCGCGTCGTGGTGATGTACCGCGGCACGATCGTCGAGGAGGCGCCGGCCGGCCAGCTGTTCGCCACCCCGCGGCACCCGTACACGAAGCTGCTGCTCGACGCCGTGCCGCACCTCGGGCGCGAGAACGGTCCGCAGCCGGTCGACGACACCGAGATCGTGCTGAGCGTCGACGACCTCGTCGTCGAGTTCGCCGGCCGGCTCGGGCAGCCGTCGTTCCGAGCCGTCGACCACGTGTCACTGGAGGTGCGCCGCGGCGAGGTGCTCGGACTCGTGGGCGAGTCGGGGTCCGGCAAGACCACCGTCGGGCGCGCCACCGTTGGGCTGCAGCAGCCCACGAGTGGCTCCATCACGGTGTCGGGCACCACCATCTCCGGCCTGAGCGAGGCCAAGCTGCGTCCGCACCGCGCGCGCTTCGGGTTCGTGTTCCAGGACCCCGCGGCCTCGCTCAACCCGCGCATGTCGATCGGCGACTGCATCGGCGAACCCCTGCACGTGCAAACAGGCCTGACGGCGACGGAAATCAATGGCCGGGTTCAGGAGCTGCTCGAGAGCGTCGAGCTGGCCACGGGCTACGCCGGGCGCTTCCCGCACGAGCTGTCCGGCGGTCAGCGTCAGCGCGTCAGCCTGGCGCGCGCGCTCGCGCTCGACCCGGACCTGTTGATCGCGGACGAGCCGACCTCGGCGCTCGACGTCTCGGTGCAAGCCCGGGTGCTCGAGCTGTTCACCGAGCTGCAGCACCGCCTCCAGTTCGCGTGCCTGTTCATCAGCCACGACCTCGCGGTCGTCGACTCGCTCGCGAACAGGGTCGCGGTCATGCAGAACGGCACACTGGTGGAGATCGGACCGCGCGAGCAGGTGCTGGGCTCGCCGCGCGAGGCCTACACACAGCGACTCATCGCCGCCGTCCCCGTGCCCGACCCGGAGGAGCAGCGCCGTCGCCGGGAGGCCCGCGGGCACCTGCTCACCGACGTGAGCTGAGTTTGGCACTGGCGCTGCGCAACGGATGGGACACTATCCGGCATGGTGCGAGTGCTGGTGGTCGAGGACGAGGTCGGATTGGCGCAGTCGTTGGACGACGGGCTGCGTGATCACGGCTTCTCCGTCCAGGTGACCCACGACGGATTCTCGGGTTACCGGCTCGCCAAGGAGTCCGAGTTCGACCTGATCGTCCTCGACTGGATGCTGCCCGGCATGTCGGGCATCGAGATGTGCCACCGGCTTCGCTCCGAGGACGTGGCCATCCCGATCCTGATCCTCACCGCCAAGGACGGCACCTCCGACGAGACCGACGCCCTGGAGCACGGCGCCGACGACTACCTGCGCAAGCCGTTCACGTTCTCGGTGCTGATGGCTCGCTGCGACGCCCTGCTCCGTCGCGGGAGCAACGCGGCGGGCTGGAACGAGCTGATCGTCGGCGACCTGGTCTTCGACCCCCGCCGCCGCGTGGCGCGTCGCGGTCACGAACAGATCGAGCTCAGTCGTCGCGAGGCCGCGCTGCTCGAGTACCTCATGCGCGCCGGGGGCGAGACCCGTTCGAAGGAGGAGATCCTGCGCGACGTCTGGGGCGATCCCGACGCCCGCGACACGAACCTCGTCGAGGTCTACGTCGGCTACCTGCGCAAGAAGCTCGACACCCCGTTCGACTCGAACATGTTCCGCACCGTGCGCGGCAAGGGCTACCGCCTGGAGGCACCGTGACGGACCCGCAGCCCACGTCGCAGTGGTACCAGCGGATCTCGCTGCGCACCCGGATGCTGATCATCTCGTCCGCTGCGGTGGCGCTCGTGCTGGCCGTCGGAGGCATCCTCCTGCTGGCCCTGCTCCGCGCCGAGCTGATCGACACCGCCGACGACGCCGGCGTCGACACGGCGCACAGCGTCGCCAAGCTCGCCCGGGACGGTGAGCTGCCGCCGGTGCTGGCAGCGACAGAGGAGGTCGCCACCGCCGTCCAGGTCGTGAAAGCCGGGCAGGTGATCAGCGCGACGACCAACGCGGTGGGCGCGAAGCCCTTCCTGTCCGACGAGCTACAACCCGGCCAGTCGCACCTGGCCGACCGGGAAACCTTGCCGTTCGACGAGGACGGCCCGTTCCGGGTCGTCGCGCTCGGAACCGACACGCCCACGGGTGACGCGACGGTGTACGTGGCCGTCGACGTGGAGGACGTCGCCGAAGTCCTCGCCATCGCCCGGGAGATGGGCAGCATCGGACTGGCCGCCCTCCTCCTCGTCCTCGGAGCCGTGCTCTGGGTCGTCATCGGACGGACCCTGGCGCCGGTGGCGGCGATCCGTGAACGCGCCGACGCCATCACGGGCAGCGAGCTCCATCGGCGGGTTCCCGAACCGGTGGGCCGCGACGAGATCTCCGACCTCGCGAGGACGATCAACGCGATGCTCGGACGCCTGGAGTCCAGCGCAAGGCGCCAGGAGGCGTTCGTCGCCGACGCGGCCCACGAGCTGCGCAGCCCGATCGCCAGCCTGCAGGCGCGGCTGGAGACCGAGCTGCTGAGTCCCAGAACGGCGACCGACGACCGGATGACGCGCGACCTGCTGCAGGAGACCATCCGCATGGGACGGCTCGTCGACCACCTGCTCCTGCTCGCCCGGAGCGATGCGGGCACGATCAACGCGGACCGGATCCCAGTCGACCTGGAGGACATCGTTCGCGAGTCGGTGACGTCGATCGGTACGACGGCGGTCCCGATCACCACGGACGGCGTGGAGCCGGTGCAGGTGCTGGGTCAGCCGACCCTGCTCGAGCACGTCGTCACCAACCTGCTCGACAACGCCGGCCGGTATGCAGACGCCTCGATCGACGTGTCGCTGCGCGCCAACGGCGAGCACGCGATCCTCACGGTGGACGACGATGGCCCGGGCATCCCCGAAGGCCTGCGCGACGACGTGCTCCGGCGGTTCGTCCGGGTCGACGAGTCACGGGAGCGGGGCACCGGCGGTGCCGGCCTCGGCCTGGCCATCGTCTCCGAGATCGTCGAGCTCCATGAAGGTGTGATCGACATCACCGACTCCCCGTCCGGCGGCGCCAGGGTCCGGGTCCTGCTCCCACTGGGCTGAAACGCGGCTGATCTGCGAGGATCCCTGGTCCGATCGAACCATGAATGGATGGCCCATCGGCACCATCTGCAATCACAGGGATTTTTCGCTACTGTTCTGAGAATTCTGTGAACACTTCTCAGTTAGTTGCCTTAGTGTTCATCCAACTCCCCATACGCGTTCACGAGGATTCACATGACACACGTTCTGGTCACGGGTGCGGCCGGATTCATCGGCAGCCACCTGTGTGAGTCGCTTCTCCGCCAGGGCCACACCGTCCGAGGGCTCGACGCGTTCACCACGTTCTACGACCCGGCGAGCAAGCGTCGCAACATCGAGACCTTGGCGACCCAGCCCGGATTCGAGCTGATGGAGGGCGACCTGCTCACCGCACCGCTCGACGAGGCGCTCGACGGGGTCGACCTCGTGGCACATCTCGCCGGAGAGCCCGGAGTCTCGAACTCGTGGGGCCCCAACTTCCCGCGGTACGTGGATCGCAACGTCCTGTCGACGCAGCGCCTGCTCGAGGCCGCGGCCGGCAGCGGCGTCGACCGGTTGGTCTACGCGTCCAGCTCGTCGGTGTACGGAACCGGCGCCGACACGCTGAGGGCAGCAGGTGAACCGAGGCCGGCCAGCCCCTACGGAGTCACCAAGCTCGCGGCGGAGACACTCGTCGGCGCCTACGCCGGCACCGGGCTGCCCGCGGTGTCGTTGCGCTACTTCTCCGTCTACGGTCCGCGCCAGCGTCCCGACATGGCGGCGCACCGCTTCATCGAGTCACTGCTCGACGGACGGCCGCTGACCGTCTACGGCGATGGCCTCCAGGAGCGTGACTTCACCTACGTCGGCGACATCGTCGAGGCGACCTCCCGTGCGCTTTTCGCCGACATCACGCCCGGTGCCGTGCTCGACATCGCCAGCAGCCGGCCGACGTCGGTCAACACCCTCGTCAGCCACCTGGAGGCCCTGGTCGGTTACGAAGCCACCCTCGACACGACGGGCGAGCGTCCCGGCGACGTCCCCCGCACCGAGGGCGACATCGGCGCAGCCCACGATTCCCTCGACTGGAAGCCGACGATCGACCTGCTCACCGGTCTGCAACGTCAGCTCGACTGGCATCGCTCCCTCCGAGAGGGATCGCATCCTTCCGGCCAGGTGCCCGCATGACATCCGACCATCCGCGCCTGCTGATCTACTCCCAGGACGGCCTGGGGCTGGGCCACCTGCGGCGCACCACCCTGTTGGCGGCCGAGTACCTCGCCGCGCACCCCGGAGCGAGTGTCCTCACTATCAGCGACTCGCCCATCGGCCAGTTCTTCTCCGCGGCACCGGGCCACGACTTCGTCAAGCTGCCGTCGGTCCGGAAGGTGAGCCCGGGCCACTGGTCCCCGGTCAAGCTGTCGCTGCCCTTCGACGACGTCCTGGCGATGCGAGCCGAGATCATCAAGACCACCGCGCTCACCTTCGAGCCGGACGTCCTCCTGGTCGACCACATGCCGCATGGTGCGATGGGCGAGCTGGTGCCCACGCTCGAAGCCCTCGAAACCCGTCCGGTCCGTACGGTTCTCGGACTTCGCGACATCCTGGACGCGCCGGAGACCGTCCGCCGTCGCTGGCATCTCGAGGGTGCGTTCGAGGTGCTGCGCCGCTACTTCGACGACATCTTCGTCTACGGCTCCGAGGACGTCTTCGACATGGCCGAGCAGTACGACTGGGAATCGGAGATCAGCAGCCGGCTGAGCTACTGCGGCTACGTCTGCTCACCGCCGTCGGCGCAGCCGTCCGGCCCGATCCGGCACCAGTACCTCGGCGACGACGACGATGCCGAGCTGATCGTCGCAATGGCCGGCGGCGGAGCCGATGCCTATCCCCTGTTCAACACCCTGCTCGACGCGATGTCCGCCATGGGCACCGAGCGTCGCCGCGAGGCCGTCATCGTCACCGGTCCGTTCCTCCCGGTCGGCCAGCTGGCCGACCTGCGCGAGCACGCGCGCGACCTCCCCGTGCATCTCGTTCCCAGCGTCCAGGATTCCGTCGGTCACCTCGCGGCTGCGGATCTCATTGTGGCGATGGGTGGGTACAACACGACCGCCGAGATCCTGAGCGTCGACAAGCCGGCGCTCCTGGTGCCGCGAGCCGGGCCCAGCGCCGAGCAGGTCATGCGGGTGAGCCGCTTCGCCGAACGCGGCTGGGTGCAGTGGCTCCCCCCGGAAACACTGTCGGCCGAGAGCCTCACCGAGGGCATGACCGATGCGCTGGCCTCGCCGCCGCAGGCCGTGACCGGCGAGCCGGACCTCGGTGGACGCAGCCGGGCCGCCGCCCTGCTCCACGGACAGGACGAGTACGCCTCCATCCCTGTCTCCGGCGGGGTGTGACGTGGGTCGGTTGATTCACCGCGACACCCATCCGTCAGACCTGCTCGAGGAGACGCTGGCCGGGGTCCACGGTGCGCAAGCAGTGCGAAGGGTCGCCCTCGACCCGAGGCGGCACGGTGCTCGCGATGTGCTCGCGGACCTCGTCCCGGACTGGGAGGGATCGTCCCCGCGCCTGATCCGCACGAAGTACAAGCCGTCCCGCAAGCTCACCGCCACCTACACGCTGACGTCGGACGACCCGGCCCGTCACCTCACCGTCATCTGGACGAACGAGGCGGTCCGTGCGTTCGTGTCACCGGCAGACCCCGACATGCCCCAGCTGGCCGGCCTGCACGATCGGGACCGTCTCACCGAGCTGCTCGGCTTCGCCGGCCGGATCGACACGATCCGCTACCGACCCGGGCAGCGCCACGTCCTGCGGGTCTCGGCCCCCGACCGCTCCGCCTACGCCAAGATCGACCGGGACGACTCGGGTGCTCGGGCCGTGCCGGTCGCCCAGGCGCTCCAGTCGAGGCTCGCCGCCCGATGCCCCCGGGCCAAGGTCGTCGAGCCGATCGGCTACTCGGCCGCTGATCGTGCCGGGCTGTGGCACGGTGCTCCGGGCGAGGCGCTGTGGCAGAGGTTCACCGGTGGCGTGTCCGCCGCCGCGGGGATGACACACCTCGTCGGGCGAGCCATCCGGGTCCTGCACGACACGCCGCTGGACGCCCTGCCGGCACACGACGCCCCGGCCCGCGATGCCGCCGCGGAGATGGCCGCGACCGCCCGAGCGGGAGAACACCTCGTGGCGCTGCTGCCCGAAGTCGGGGCCGACTACCTCGCCATCGTCGAGGACGTCGCCGACGAGCTAGGACGCATCCCCACGGAGGCGCCCACCTTCACGCACGGAGACGTCAAGTCCGACAACGTCCTCGCCTTCGGCGAGCAGGTACGGCTGCTCGATCTGGACCGGTGCGGCCCGGCGGATCCGGCCCTGGACCTGGCCAAGCTCATCGCCGACCTGCGCTGGTGGTCCGGCGACGGCGGCGACCTCTCGCGCACCCTGATCTCGGCCTTTCACGACGGATACGGCGAGTGCGATGAGGCACGGTGGGAGCGCGCCACCCACTTGTCCCAGCTGTTCCATCTCAAGCTCGCCGCCCGCCGCTGCGCCGTGCACGACCCGTCTTGGGAAGCCGACGTGCGGGCCCGGGTGTCTGCCGCCGCTCCCGTCCTCGTCAGGGGTGCGTGATGGGGAGCATCACGCTCGACTCCGCCACCGTCGAACGCCTGACCGGCCTCGACCCGTCGCTCGCCGGCCTGGCGTCGGCGATGCAGGCCTGCTCGCCGAACGGCCCGTGGTCGTTGCACGACGTCCGCTGGACGCCGGGCCACGGATGCCGCCTGGCCTACGTGGAGCGGGCGAAGGACGCCGAGCCGACATTCGTCGCGGTCGAGGTCAGCGGCGAGGAGTGGGGACGGTACGCCTGGCGCGACGACACTGGACTGCCCGCACTCATCACGGCGACCGACCCGGACGAAGTCGCACGACGCCTCGAGATCGTTCTCGGGGAGCCGGTACGATGCTCGATCACCCCGGTGCGGTACCGACCGGGCTCGCGCTGCGTCCTGCGCTACGACGTCGAGGGGCCCTCGGGCCGGTCGACGTTCTTCGCCAAGGCTCTCCCGGCCGACAGTTTTGCGCGTGTCGCGGAGCTCCACGACGAGCTCGCGAAGCACGCTGACGACTCCGGCCTGGTGCCCGAGATCGCCGCATGGTGGCCCGACCTGCATGTCGTGGTCGGGCGCTCGATCGACGGGCGGACCGGGTCGTCCCTGCTCGGCACGCCGAGCGTCCCCCTTGATGACAAGGTCCGGCTCGGGCACGACATCGGTGCGCTGCTGGCCCGGTTCCACCAGCTGCCGGTGACACCGGAAGCGACGTGGACGGCGGACCAGCAGGTCATCTCCATGGCCGACGCGATGGCAGCCGTCGAGTGTGCCGATCCCGCCCGGGCCATCCGGCTGGGCAGCATGCTGGATGCACTCGCGGCCTCGATGCCGGAACCCGGCCGGCCGGTCCTCGGCCACGGCTCGTTCCGGGCCGGCCAGGTCGTCGTCACCCCCGGTGGCCGACCCGTGCTGCTCGACGTCGACGAGGTGCGGCTCAGTGACCGGGAGCGGGACCTGGGGATGGCCCTGGCCCATCTGGACTGGCAAGGCATCCGCACCCCGCACCTGAAGACAGAGCTCGCCCGCACCGAGCGTGCACTCCTGGCGGCCTACGAGGAAACAGGCGGCGAGGTCCGGCCCGACGCCCTGCGCTGGTGGCGAGCGGCCGGACTCGTGCAGGTCGCCGTTCGCCGGTTCCGCCGGCTGGAGGTCGGCGCGTGGTCGATGACCGACGCCCTTGTCGACGACGCCGAAAGCCTGCTGGCGGACGTGGCGCCGCCCACCATCATCGCCGAGGACCTGCTCGACGTCGGCCAGGCTTCCCTCGTGCTCCGACGTGCCGCGGCCCAGGAGGTCACCGTCGACACGGCGGAGCTGCTCGGTGTGGCACCGGGACGTCGCGGTGTCGTTCGGTACATGGTCCGCGGGGTCGACGGGCCGAACGCCGATGGCGGCCCGGTGCCGATCATCGGCAAGCAGTTCTCGCACGCGCGCTCCGCGCGTCTGTCCTACTACCACCTCCGGCTGCTCTCGGACGGCCCCTTCGGCGACGGCCCGCTCCGCGTGCCGAGCCCCGTCGGCATCGCCGGCGAGCACCGGCTCCTGTTCTACCGGGGCGCCACCGGCGATCCGCTTGACTTGATGCTCGACGGCCCGGCCGGTGCCGACGGGGTCAGGAGCGCGGCACTCTGGCTCGCCCAGCTGCACTCGTCCGACCTCCAGCTGCCGCGCGACCTCTCCCTGGTGGGCGAGGTCGAGAGCACCAGGCAGTGGGCCACCGACATCGCGCAGGCGCATCCACCCGTCGCCACCCGCGCCAACGTGCTCGCGTCACGCTGGGCCGCGGCGGCGAAGTCGGCCTCCGTCGACGCCGTGGTGCCGATCCACAAGGACTTCCACGCCGGGCACGTGTTCATCGGCCAGCACACCTGCGTCATCGACCTCGACGAGGCCCGGATGGGTGACCCCGCCTTCGACGTGGCGCACTTCACCACCTACCTCGATCTTCTCGGCGCGCCCGACTCGGCGGTCGAGGAGTTCATGGACGCCTACGCGACCGCGACCGGCTGGGCCGACAAGGGCACCCTCGCACCGTTCCGTGCCTACACCTGCCTGAAGATCGCGAAGCAGGCGTTGGCCGGCAGCGGCCCGTTCCGCTCCACACCCGCCGAGCAGCGAGTCGGCATCGCCGATGCCGCCCTCCTCCGGGGCACCTCATGGGTCGACGCACCCTGGCAGGACTGGTCATGAAGCACCCCACGAAACCACTCGCTTCGCTGACGCTGACGTCGCACAGTCATGTGACAGAACGCTCGCGCTTTCGCAGGGACCCCGCATGAACGGCCGAGTGGTCTACATCGTCCGCAGCTGGCCACGGCTGTCGCAGACGTTCATCGTCAACGAGGTGCTGGCACTCGAGCGGCGCGGCGTCCAGCTCGACATCGTGAGCCTGGTGCGCTCGGGTGAGACCGTCATCCAGCCGCAGGTGGCCGACGTCCGGGCCCCGGTCAGCTACCTCGACGAGCCGAGACGCCACCGGATCCGCCCCCACCTGGCCGCCTTCGCCGCTGCTCCGGGCCGCTACGTGTGTGCGCTGCTGCTCTGCCTGCGCCGACCCGGGCTGGCAGCCGGCTACGGCGACAGCTCGGCGCTCGAGTGCCTGTCCCACGCCGCACGGATCGCCGCAGGCATCAACGCCCTGCGCGGCCCGGGCCGGCCGAGCCACGTTCACGCGCACTTCGCCCACGACCCGGCCCTGGTCGGGATGCTCGTCGCGAAGCTGACCGGCCTCCCGTTCAGCTTCACCGGACACGCCCGCGACCTCTACCAGATCCCGGCGGAGAGCCTGGCTGCCCGGGCGGCCCACGCGACCACGCTGGTCACGTGCTGCGAAGCCAACGTCACCTACATCCGCGAGACCCTGCCCGAGGCACAGATCCCAGTCGAGGTCATCCACCACGGCGTCGACCTCGACCGGTTCACACCACCCGCGAGCCGGGATCACGACGGCGTCCCCGTCCTCGTCTCGGTGGGTCGTCTCGTGGAGAAGAAGGGATTCGGCGACCTGCTCCACGCGCTCGCCCAGCTCGACCAACAGTTCTCCTGCCGGATCTACGGCGACGGCCCCCTCCACGATCAGCTCGTGCAGCTGCGCGACGAGCTCGGCCTCGCCGACCGGGTCGAGTTCATGGGCGGACGCGACAGCGACGAGATCGTCGCGGCCCTCGCCACAGCGGATGCGTTCGTCCTCACGCCGACCATGACGCAGGACGGCGACCGCGACGGCATTCCCAATGTGCTCGTCGAGTCGATGGCGTGCGGTCTTCCCGTCGTCACCACGACCGCCGGCGGCATCACCGAGCTCGTCGTCCACGACGTCAACGGGCTGCTCTGCGAGCCGGAGGACGTTCCCGGAATCGCCCAGTCGATCGCGACGGTGGTCGGCGACGCGGGGCTGCGCGACCGCCTGGGCGCGGCCGGCCGCCGCACGGTGGAGGCCGACTACGACGTGAACAGCGCCGCGGCCCGCCTCGAGACCATCTACTCCCGCGGCGCCCGATCAAGCCTCAAGATGGAGGTGGCCCGATGAGCACCTTGCTCGCTGAGAGCTCGACCGCGCATCTCGACCGCTTCCTTGAGGCACTGCAGCCGCGACGCGTCGGGCCCGAGCTCGCGGCCGCCACGGGCTCGCGCACCGACACCTGTCACGTCCTCGATGCCAAGTTCGAGCCCGGCGTGCGCGCCGTGATCCTCTACGAGGTCGGCGATCGGCTCGTGCGCGGCGACCTGCTCACGAACGGCCTGCGCATCAGCCCGTTCCCTCACGACCCGGACCTGCCGGCGCTCCCCCAGCTGATGGACCCCGCCACCGTCGGCCCGCTGCTGGGTGGCAGTGGACGCACCGCTGTCGACCTCCTGCGCTATCGGCCGGGCAAACGCGCGACGGTACGCGTCACGGCCGGCGACGGGTCGTCACTGATCGCGAAGGCGTACCACGACCGCACGAAGGCCGGCGCCGTCGCCGAGGAGTCGGTCGCCCTCACCGCCGCCGTCGACGGCGCGACGACACTTCGATTTGCGCCCACCGTCGCGCACCTCGACGACCTCGGGTGGGTCGTCCAGGCTCCCGTGCACGGTATGCCCCTCGACGCGCTGGTCGGCAACACTCGCCTCTGCCCGAGCGAGTCCGTGGACGCCGTGCGCCTGGCCGCACGGGCGCTGGCCGAGCTGCACGTCTCCCGCCCCGCCCTGCGCCGGGAGCGGTCGGTCGACAAAGAGCTGCAGCGCTTCGGCACCCGCGCCGGCGGGATCGCGGCAGCGGATCCCCAGCTCTCCGACCAGGCCGCCGGCCTGGCCGCACGGCTCATCGCCGAGCAGGACGACCTCCCACCCGCCGTCATCGGGCCGGTGCACGGCGACTGCAAGCCGAGCCAGTTCCTGCTCTCGCCTCCCATCGTGCACCTGCTCGACCTCGACCACTGTGGGATGTCCGACCAGGCCGCCGACGTCGGCACGTTCATGGCGACGCTGCGCCAGTACGCCGTCCGGCACGCCCTCGCAGGACGACCCTCGGCCCTGGTCGAACGTCTGCCGGTCCTCGCCGACGAGTTCCTGACGGCGTACCTCGACGCACCCAACCCTGACGCAGCCGCACGGTCCAGCCGATCCAGGATCCGCTGGCACGAGTCGGTCGCGCTCGAACGCAAGGCTCTTCGATCATTCGCGCGGGCACCCCGGTCGCCCGTCGCAGCAGCACTCATCCATGAGGCGAACCGGCGCCTCGACAGACTGGCGGAAACAGCATGACGACCACCCCCCTGGACCCGAAGAAGAAGACGAAGGCGTCGCCTCGTCAAGACAAGGCGCGCAGCGCCGCGGTCGTCAAGGCCGCGAAGAAGCAGGACAAGCTCGACAAGAAGGAGTCGTCCCGCCGGGCGAAGTCACGCGGCGACCTGCGCCGCTCGATCCGGCTGTTCACGCGGTTCAAGGGCAGCCCCAAGATCTACGTCGCCGGCATGACCCTGCTTGTCTTCGAGGCCGCGACGGCCGTCATCGAGCCCTACCCGATCGCCTTCCTCGTCGACTTCCTGGGCGGGAACAAGCCCGACCTGCGCGAGCTCGGCGGGCCGGAGATCCTGTCGTCGGTGCGCTACGAGACCGTCCTGGTGCTCACGCTCGCCGTGGTGCTGCTCGCCGCGATCAACAGCGCGGCCGACTCCCTCACCGAGATCTGCATGGCCCGGGGCGGACGCTCGCTGGGCTACAGCATCCGCACCGCAATGTACGCCCACCTGCAGCGGCTGCCTCTCGGCTACCACGACTCCAAGCGCACCGGCGACGTCCTGACCCGGGTCACCGGCGACGTCCTGGTGGTCGAGGAGTTCGTGGTCAAGTCCGTCAGCAACATCGTCGGCAGCCTGCTGGTGCTCGTCGGCAGCTTCACCTTCATCTTGTTCCAGTCCTGGCGTGTGGCCCTGGTGTCTCTCGTCGTCGTCCCGCTGCTCGCCTTCGTCTCCCGCAACTTCTCGCTGCGGATCAAGAAGGCGTCCAAGGTGCAGCGCGGCAAGGAGGGCGAGCTCGCCTCCACGGCCCAGGAGATGCTGACGTCCATCCGGCTGGTGCAGAGCTACGGCCGTGGCTCGGTGGACCTGCACCGCTTCTCCGACCAGACCGCGAAGAGCATGCACGCGTCGGTCGACGCCTCCAACATCCAGGCCCAGTTCAGCTTCGTGATCGCCCTCGTCGAGGCGCTGGCGATCTCGGCGGTCGTGTGGCTCGGCGTGTGGTTGGTCGACCGCGAGGCACTCACGATCGGCACCCTGGTGCTGCTCATCCTGCTGCTGCAGAACATGTTCAAGCCGGCCCGCAAGATCGTCAGCGAGTGGTACAAGATCGGCAAGGTCTACGCCAGCGTCGAGCGGATCGACGACCTCCTCGACCGGCAGGTCATGGTCGAGGATCTTCCGGACGCCGTCGACGCTCCCCACCTGCAAGGCCGCCTGACGTTCCGGGACGTCGAGTTCACCTACCCGGCCGAGCACGCCGACGGCACCACCGCGGCGAACCGGCCCACCGTCCTGGAGGGCATCGACTTCGAGGTAGCACCGGGAGAGGTCGTGTCGCTCGTCGGCCCCAGCGGCGCCGGCAAGAGCACCGTGGCCCAGCTGATCCCGCGGCTGTACGACCCGGACGCGGGCGAGGTCCTCATCGACGACATCCCCATCCGCACCATGACCCTCGCGTCGCTGCGCAGCCAGGTCAGCCTGGTGCTGCAGGAGACGATCCTGCTCGCGGGCAGCGTGGCCGAGAACATCGCCTACGGCATCGAGGGCGCCACCCAGAAGGACATCGAGGCCGCCGCGAAGCTGGCCAACGCGCACGACTTCATCATGGAGCTGCCGGACGGGTACGACACTCCACTCGGCGAGCGCGGGTCGACCCTGTCCGGTGGGCAGCGACAGCGACTCGCGATCGCGCGAGCCTTCATCCGACGCGCTCCCCTGCTGATCCTCGACGAGCCGACCACCGGCCTGGACACCGAGTCGGCGGAGATCGTCGTCGACGCACTCGCCGAGCTCATGCGCGGCAAGACGACGATCGTCATCTCCCACGACCCCGGGCTGATCCAGCGCTCGGACCGGATCCTCGTCGTCTCCGGCGGCCGGATCGTCGAGTCGGCTCGACCCGAAAGGACCGAGACGCCGGATGCCGCACTGACCGGCCTGGTCACCAAGAAGCGTCGACGTGCCCTTGACAAGGCCGTGGTGGCGCCGATCGCCAGTGGAACCCGCAAGCGGATCCCGATGCTCGTCGAGTCCATCCACAAGCGTCTTCCGGGCCTGGTCAAGGCCATGGACGAGACCTTCGTCGCCGAGCAGGTCGCACAGCAACTGCTGGCCACCGGCGCGAGCGTGGACGGCGCCGACGTCGGCAAGGTGTGGCTGCGCGAGGACGGCACCTGCACCCTCAGCTACCGCCTCCGCGTGGTGGGTGCGTCAGGTGGCTCGTCCGAGCACACGGTTCTGGGACGGGTTCTGGACAGCGACGACGCCGCGACCGAGTACGTCCAGCACAGCGTCCGGCGGATGACCGAGATGCGCGCCGGCGTCTCCGGCCCGTGGCAGGAGTCGTCCGCGGTAGCGGCCGGCGCCGGCCTGGCCCTGCACCCGTTCCCGATCGACCCGGCCCTACCGACGTTGATCCCGGCGACGAACCCGTCGGTCGTCAGCAACCTGGTGAAGTTCTCCGGCATCGAGGCGCTGCCCACGGCCGAGACCGTCCATCATCCGCGGGAGGGAGCCTGCGTACTCCGCTACCGGTTCCCGGGCACGGACATGTACGGCAAGGTGTACGGCGACGACAGCGGCGACGCGATCGCCCGCAACCTCAAGGCGCTCACGAGGGGCCCGGACGGCACGCTCATCGAGGGTCCGGTCCGCTTCCCCCGGCCGGTCGTGTACTCCGCTTCCCTCAGGCTGCTCATCACCGAGGCGCTGCCCGGTGTGGCCCTCGTGCCGTCGCTGCTGAAGTCCATCCTCTCCGACACCCCGCCTCGCACGGTCAAGGACAACAAGACGCAGACGGACTCGCTCCGCGACGCCGTCCGCGTCTCTGCCGAGGCCTTGGCTGCGCTGCACACGACGACCGCACCCGCGTCGGTGCACTCCATGGCGGACGATCTCGCCGGCCTCCGCCGCGAGCTCGACATCGTCGGTTCGGTCTGGCCGGAGGTGGCCGACGATCTCCGCGGCCGCGTCGACGGTCTGTTCTGGAACGCTCCGGAGGTGCCGAACCTGGTGCTCTCGCACGGCGACTTCACGCCGTCGCAGGTGCTCATCGAGGGCGGATCGGCCGCGATCGTCGACCTCGACACCCTGTGCTGGGCCGATCCTGCCCTTGACCTGGGTCGCTACCTGGCTCATCTCGACGTGCTCGCGACGAAGCTGAGCGGCCACGACGCCCGGCCGCTCGTCGACGACCTCAGCGAGGCCTTCGTGGAGAGCTACAGCATCTCCGCTCCCGCGACCAGCGCCGGGATCGTCGACCGAGTCGGCTTCTACCGGGCGCTGACCCTGACCCGTACCGCCGTGCACGCGTGCCGACAGACGAAGGACCAGCGTCTCGACGTGGCCCTGTCGCTGCTCGACACCGTCCACACCGACAACCGACCGTGGTCCTCATGACGCGACTCCATCACACCCAGAAAGCGTGACACCGTGACCGTGACAGCACCCTTCGACAGCGACCGGGCCATGGTCTCGCTGTCCGAGTTCGAGATCCTGCCGGAGTGGCTGGCCGCCGGCATGTACGGCGGGCGCGTCGGCGCGAGCCTGGAGCAGCATGCTGCCCCGCTCGCCGACGGCAGCATGACGTTGCTGTCGTGCAACCCGAAGCGTCTGCGCGCCAAGGGCGAGGAATGGATCCCCCGCTACGAGCTCATGGTCGCGCCCGTGGGACGCGAGCCCGAGGAGCTCGTGCTCGTCGGGAGGCTGTGGGCACCCGACCAGGCCCCGCCCGCGTCGGTCACGTCGCCATCCACCGACGACGATCCCTGGACCGTCTGGCTGCCCGACCTCCGGCTGGAGCTGCACGCCGAGGAGAGGGACGACGCGCTGCCGGCGCTCTCGACGCTGACCGACCCGGTGCTGGCCGCCCGTTTCCTCGAGCCGCTCATCCGCGCGGCCGGCTACACGAACGCCACGATCGCGTCCTGCGAGACGAACGTCGTGCGGTACAAGCCCACCAGCCGCTGCACCACCGTCGTGCCGATCACCTATGCCGAGGGAACGACCGGGCCGTCGCCCGTCGTCCTCAAGACCCACGTGGGCGACAAGGGATCGACCGCCTGGGACGCCATGCGCGAGCTCTGGGACCGCCCCGAGACGTGGCGCGACACCGTGCTGCTCGCCGAGCCGCTGGCCTTCGAGCCGGCCGAGAAGATCCTCGTCCAGGGACCGATCCCCGAGGCGATGACGCTGAAGGAGCTCGCCCGCAACGCCATCCGCGAGGGCGATCCGGCCATGCTCGACTCGCTCCGCGAGGAGCTGGCCAAGACCGGACGAGCCCTGGCCGCCATCCACGCCTCCGGCGCGGTCTACCAGCGCGTCGCCACGTTCGACGACGAGCTCGTCGAGGTCCAGGACGTCATCGACCGGCTGGCACTGACCGTCCCGTCCCTGAAGGGGGCCGGTGCGACGCTGCTCGAGCAGCTGGCCGAGGCGGCTCGCCACGAGCCGGCTGATCCGTTCGTCCCGGCGCACCACGACTTCCGCCCGGCCCAGGTGCTCCTCCACGAGGGCGACATCGGGTTCATCGACTTCGACGGCTCGGCGATGGCCGAGCCGGCGCTCGATCTCGGGCGGTTCCGGGCCAAGCTCCGCGACATCGGCATCAGCACGCTGACGTTCAAGGGTGAGCCCCTGGAGGGCGCGCCGCTCGAGGCCAACCTGGCGCTGCTCGACGACCTGTGCGAGACGTTCCTGGCCGCGTACGAGGAGAACGGCTCGGTCTCGCGGGCTCGGGTCGCCCTCTGGGAGACCTGTGACCTGATGACCGGCATGCTGCACGCCTGGACGAAAGTGCGGCTGCTCCGGCTCGATCCGCGGCTCGTCATCCTGAAGCGTCAGCTCGCAACGCTGAGCTCCTGACCTCGGTGGTTGAGTAGTCCCGCGAGGAACGAGCGGGACGTATCGAAACCACCAACCCAGGCGAACCTGTCATCTCACGAGGTCTCGATACACCGGACGGGCTCCGCCCGTGACGCACTCGACCTGGCCGGACGCTCCTCGCTGCGCTCGTCGGTCCGTCACAATGGCTGAATGAGCACGCTCGAGGCCGTGCGTGGGCGCATGGGCGCGGTGATCTTCGCGCGCATCGCCGGCGACGAAGGCCCCGGGCGACGCCAGCGCATCCTGTTCGCTGAGGGTCCGCGCCGGTTCGGCCCCGACGACCCGATCTGCACGGTGCACGGCGACGCGTCGATGTTCGTCGGCGGCATCCGCGCCCTGCTGCTGCAGTCGCTGCATCCGCTGGCGATGGCCGCCGTCGACCAGCATTCCGGCTACAAGGGTGATCCATGGGGACGGCTGCAGCGCACCAGCACGTTCCTGGCCGAGACGACGTTCGGTACGACCGAGGACGCCGACAGAGCAGTCCGCATCGTGCGCGCCGTGCACAGCCGCATCTCCGGTACCGCACCCGACGGGCGTCCGTACGCCGCGTCCGACCCGCACCTGCTGCGATGGGTGCATGTGGCCGAGGCCGACAGCTTCCTGCGTGCCCACAACCGCTACGGGGCCACGTCGCTCGATGCCGCCGGCCGCGACGAGTACGTCGCCCAAGCAGCTGTGGTGGCTCGCGAGCTGGGTGCCACCGAGGTGCCCGAGTCCGTGGTCGAGCTCGACGAGGCGCTGGCCGACTACCGGCCCGAGCTGGCGTCGACGGCGGCCGCGCGCCAGGCCGCGCGCTTCATCTTGGTGCACCCGCCGGTCCCGCTGGCGATGCGGCTGCCGTACTCGATGCTTTCTGCCGCCGCCGTCGCGCTGATGCCGCGGTGGTCCCGCCTGTCGCTGCGGCTGCCCTACGAGCCGGTCACCGAGGCCACCGCGGTCCGTGCCAGCGGCAAGATCATCACCTCGGCGATTCGCTGGGCCATGCGTCCCTGACGACACGATCGGGGTGTATCGCGAAATATCGGGAATCGACTAGACAACCCCATACGCTGCGAGAATGGACCCGATTCGCAACCCGTACGCCCCCGGTGCCGGTCAGCGCCCACCCGAGCTGGCCGGGCGCGATGAGCAGCTGAGCGCCTTCGACGTCGTGCTCGAACGCGTCGCCAAACGCCGACCCGAGCGGTCGCTGATCCTCACCGGCCTGCGCGGGGTGGGAAAGACCGTGCTGCTCAACGCGCTGCGCTCGTCCGCGGTCCGTGCGGGGTGGGGCACCGGCAAGCTCGAGGCGCGCCCCGACCAGCACCTGCGGCGACCGCTCAGCTCAGCGCTGCACACCGCCGTCCGCGAGCTCGGCCATTCCCGATCCGACGACGTCACCCACGTGCTCGGCGTCATCAAGTCCTTTGCCCAGCGCGACGCCGGCCCGGACGCCAAGCTGCGGGACCGCTGGAACCCGGGCATCGACGCCCCCGCCGTTCGCGGTCGTGCCGACTCCGGGGACATCGAGATCGACCTGGTCGAGCTGCTCAGTGACGTCGGCGGGCTGGCATCAGACGTCGGCAAGGGCGTCGCGATCTTCGTCGACGAGATGCAGGACCTCGGGCCCGACGATGTCTCCGCCCTGTGCGCGGCCTGCCACGAGATCAGCCAGGCCTCGCTGCCGGTCATCATCGTGGGGGCGGGTCTGCCGCACCTGCCGTCGATGCTGTCGGCCAGCAAGTCGTACAGCGAGCGGCTCTTCCACTACCAGCGCATCGACCGACTCGACCGCACCGCGGCCGACCGCGCCCTCAGCGCGCCCGCCAAGGAGGAGGGTGCCGAGTTCACGCCCGACGCCCTCGAGGCGATGTTCGCGGCGACCGGCGGCTACCCGTACTTCATCCAGGCCTACGGCAAGGAGGTGTGGGAGCTCGCCCCGCGCAGTCCTGTCACCGCCGACGACGTCGCCGTCGCCGCCCCGGCCGCCCAGAACGAGCTCGCGGTCGGCTTCTTCGGCTCCCGCTACGACAGAGCGACGCCCGGCGAGCGCGAGTACCTGCGCGCCATGGCCGACGCCGCCGAGCAGGAGGACGACCCCGAGTCCGTCCCGACCTCGGCCGTCGCGGCCCTGCTCGGCCGCAAGCCACAGTCGCTCTCGCCGGCCCGCGACACCCTGATGAAGAAGGGCCTGATCTACTCCGGCGAGCGCGGCCGCATCGCCTTCACGGTCCCCCACTTCGGCCGCTATCTTCGTGACCAAGCATCCTGATCGGGGGAAGGTCATGACCACGAACCTCACCATCGACGTGCCCGGAGCCACCGTGGCCTACGACGTCCATGGCCCGATGCCGCCCATGGATGGGCGCCCACCACTGATGATGATCGGCCAGCCCATGGACGCAAGCGGGTTCGGTGCCCTCGCGTCACACTTCGGCGACCGGTCGGTCGTCACCTACGACCCGCGCGGCCTCGGCCGCAGCGCCCGCACCGACGATCGGACCGACAACGACCCGGAGCAGCAGGCGGAGGACGTTCATGCCGTCATGGCCGCCCTCGGCGCCGGGCCCGTGGATCTGTTCGCGAGCAGTGGTGGAGCGGTCGCGGCGTTTGCGCTGGTCACCGCCTACCCCGACGACGTGGCCACACTCGTCGCCCATGAGCCACCGCTGGTCGAGCTGCTCCCCGATGCCGCCCAGGCTCGCGCGGCGGAAGCGGCCGTGCAAGCCGCCTATCAGGAGAACGGCTGGGGCGCCGGGATGGCCGCGTTCATCGTCATGACGTCATGGCAGGGCGAGTTCACCGACGAGTACGCCGCCCAGCCGCCACCAGACCCGGCGCAGTTCGGCATGCCGGCGGACGACGACGGCACCCGCGGCGACCCGCTGCTGTCCGGTGCCTCGAACCCGGTCACCCGCTACCGGCCGGACGTCGATGCGCTCAACGCCGCACCCACCCGCGTCGTGGTCGCCGTCGGCATCGAGTCGAAGGACGTCCTCACCGGACGCGCCAGCGTGGCGACCGCCGAGGCGCTGGGCCAGCAGGTGACAGTATTCCCCAGCCACCACGGCGGATTCCTCGGTGGCGAGTTCGGCTATGCCGGCGAGCCCGAGGCATTCGCGGCCAAGCTGCGCGAGGTCCTCGACTCCTCGAGATGAAACTGTCGACGATCTGCGTGAGGATCGGAAGCAGACATCGACACGCACCAGGGAGTGATCCTCGTGAAGAAGTTGTTGCTGATCGGCGCCGCCGCCGCCGGCTACGTGCTCGGCACCAAGGCCGGCCGCGAACGGTACGAGCAGATCAAGCGCCAGTCGTCGAAGGTGTGGAACTCCGAGCCCGTCCAGCACGGGGTGCACGAGGCCGAGGGTGTCGCCAAGCAGGCCGCCTCGGCCGCCGGCACCAAGGTTGCCGACGTGGCATCCACGGCCGGATCGAGGGTGGCCGCCAAGGTCAAGGGCGACGACGCCTCCGAGCCGGTCGAGCCGCCGCCGGCGACCGCTACCGGCAACGGCATGCCGCCCACGCCCGCCGTCACCGCGGTCGACCAGCCGGCCGCCGATCCCCTGCTGGAGCCGACACAACGTAACGACCGGCCGTGACGGACGCGTCGAGCCGGGCGGGCTGACCATGGCCGCCGGGCTCGACGACGTGCGACGCATCGCGCTCCAGCTCCCGCGCGCCTACGAGGCGTTCGTCCGCGACTCCGTGAAGTTCCGCGTCGGTAGCATCGTGTTCGCGGCCGTATCTCCCGACGAGTCGCTGCTCGGTTTCGGGTTTCCCCGGGAGGAGCGCGAGGCGCTGGTCGCGTCGAACCCCGCACGCTTCCTCATGCCCGCCGACTCCGACCTGCGCTACCAGTGGGTGCGGCTGCGCCTCGCTGAGATCGACGTCGACGAGCTCGAGGAGCTGGTCGTCGACGCGTGGCGGATGTGCGTCCCGAAGAAGGTGGCGGCCGCCTACGACGAAGCGGACGGCTGACGTGTTCTGACCCGTTCCTCCAGGATGCAATATTCGCGGGTTGGGGACCATGGATTCAGGATGGATTCAGCGGCTCGAGAGCATGCTGATCGCAAGAGCACCGGCCCGGCGGGGAGAGGGAGATCATGACCGCTGAGGTGCACATTCCTGCCGTGGTGCCACCGGTGAGCGAGGTTGCATCCGCGGAAGATGTCTCGGCGCGGATGCTCGGTACGGCGAAGCGACTACTGCGGGACGGCTTCGCCCTGTTGGCCGTCGCCGTGATGCTCGGCATCGCCGAGACGGTCGCGCTGTGGTTCGGGGCGGTGATCGTCGCCATCGGATTGCTGTCCATCGGAACGCTCATCGCCGTGACCGCGCTCGTCGTGAAGGTCGGTGTGCGGCAACGTCGTTGAAAGCCTCGCGCTGACTCAGCCGGTTCGGAGCGTGTAACCTCCCCAGCACGACCGACAGGCAGGATGACGATGGACGACGTGGACAAGGTCCTCGATGAGGCCGGACTGACGAACCCGCACGTGCGGGAGTACGTCAACCACTGGGCGGAGCTGACCGGGGCCGAGCGTGTCGAGGTCGTCAGCGCGGCCGACGACGCCCGCCTCCTCCAGGAGTCCGTGGATGCCGGTGAGATCCTGCCGGCCGGGGAGGGCCTCTACTACTCACGCAGCTACCACAAGGACACCGCCCGCTCCGAGGAGCGGACGATCGTGGCCACCAGCAACCCCGAGGACGCCGGCGTCTACAACAACTGGCGCCCCGCGTCGGAGATGAAGCCGATGCTCGAGGAGCGCATGCGCGGCGCCTCGGCCGGCAAGACCATGTACGTCATCCCCTACCTGATGGCGCCCCCCGGCAACGCCTTGGCACCGTGGGGCACCGGTGTCGAGCTGACCGACGCCCGGACCGTGGTGCTGCACATGATCCGGATGTCGCGGGTCGGCGTTGAATTCCTCGAGAACCTCGAGGACCCGAACCAGTTCGTGCGCGCCGTCCACGTCACCGGCGACCTCGAGAACCTCGGCCAGGGCACCGACGACGACCAGCGCTACTTCGTCACCGTGGCCGACGAGCGCACCATCCTGCACTTCGGCTCGTCCTATGGCGGCAACGCGTTGCTCGGCAAGATCGCCCACGGCCTGCGCCAGGCGGCCTACGACGGCTGGGCGTCAGGGAAGTTCCTGGGCGAGCAGTACATGCTGATCGGCATCCACGACAAGGAGACCGGCAAGGACTATCACATCTGCGGCGGCTTCCCGAGCGCGTCAGGCAAGACCAACCTCGCGATGATGCTCGCCCCGGACGCCCTCGGTGACCGCTACCACGTGTCCTTCTACGGCGACGACATCGCGTGGCTGTGGGTCGACGAGGCAACGGGCCGGCTGTATGGGATGAACCCGGAATTCGGTGTGTTCGGCGTCGCCAAGGACACCAATGAGGGCACGAACCCTACTGCCCTGGCCTCGGTCGACCCAGGCACCCAGGCCATCTTCACCAACATCGCGTACAACGAGAACACCCACGAGGTCTGGTGGGAGGGCCGCACGCCCGAGCCGCCGGCGGACACCGCGGGCTGGCTGGACTGGAAGGGCAACCCGATCGCCGATCGTGAACCCGGGGACGACAGCCCGTGGGCGCACCCGAACAGCCGGTTCACCACCACGCTGGACAACGTCCCGAACATCGCGAAGGACTACAACGCCGCCTCCGGTGTGCCGATCGACGCGATCATCTTCGGTGGCCGCACCCGCGACCGCGAGCCGCTGATCCGCGCGATCACCGATCTCGCCGAGGGCGTGTACGACGGGCTCACGCTCGGCGCCGAGGCCACCTTCGCCGCCGAGGGCGTCGAGGGCATGCTCCGCTACGACCCCATGTCGAATCGGCCGTTCATGGCTTACGGCGAAGGCGACTACGCCGCGCACTACCTCAAGGTCGTCGGCGCCGCGTCGGAGCAGCCGATCTTCGCCCACGTCAACTGGTTCCAACGCGACCCCGACGACGGCCACTTCCTGTGGCCCGGGTACCGCGACAACCTGCGCCCCCTGCTGTGGCTGCTTCAGCTCAAGAACGGCGAGGTCAAGGGTCGTCGGACGCCGGTCGGCATCATTCCCACCCAGGAGGAGCTCAACCTCGAGGGCGTCGACATCACACCCGAAGATCTCGAGACCATCCTGACGATCGACACCGACCGGTGGCGCCAGGAGATGGGCTTCCGCGAGACGCACCTCGAGCAGTTCCCGAACCTGCCCGAGGAGATCTGGGTGGCCCACCGCCGCGTCGCCTCGGACCTCGAGAACAGCTGAGTTCGACCACTCGATCACGTGGTGGAGCTGAGGGGACTCGAACCCCTAACCCCCTGCTTGCAAAGCAGGTGCGCTACCAATTGCGCCACAGCCCCGGGTCGTGCTTTGAGGGTCAGACTCGGTCGGACGCCTCGGCCCACGGGTCGGCCGGCGGGGTCGTCGTCTGGCCTGATTTCGACCGGCTCACGGCCCATGCCACGCCTGCTGCCGCAGCAACCAGAACGAGGATCTTCTTCATCGGTGCCTCCGGCGACCTGGGTGGGTGGAGTGGGCCTAAGAGGACTTGAACCTCTGACCTCTTCCTTATCAGGGAAGCGCTCTAACCAAGCTGAGCTATAGGCCCGCAACAGCGCGCAACGTTACCGTACGGCGCGCGCGCAAAACGAATCGGGGACGCGCCCTCAGTCGTCGCTGAACGTGAGCTCGAGACCACCCAGGAGCTGGGCCGCGAGGTTGTACAGATGGGCCCCGATCGTGGCCAGTGCGGTCATCAGGACGACGTTGATCGCCGACAGCACGAGGGTGAGCCCGAACAGCCGGCCGAAACCGAGATAGTCCGTGATGTCGAAGCTGCCGCTGTCATCGCTGAGCACCGACGTGACGCTGTCGTTGACCTGCCCCCACACACCCGTGACGCTCAGGACCACCCAGAAGATCGAGACCGCGACGACCGCGACGATCATCATCGCCACCGAGACCACGAAGGCCAGGCGGGTGACCGACCACGGCTCGATGTGCACGAGGCGCAGGCTGGCCCGCCGGCCGGGCTGGGCTGCGGGCGCAGCCGTCCGCTCCGGTCGGGCGCTCGGCTTCGGTTTGGTGCTTCTGGGCTCGTCCTTGACCGCCGGGATGACCGCCGTGGACGAGGCCGAGCCGCGGGTGGTGCGGGTGTACTCGGCAGCATCGAGCGGGTCGACCTTGTGCGGCTTGCCCTTGGGGGGACCACCCACGTTCGGGGCCTTCTTCGGCTGCCCCGCCTTCTTGACCGGCTGCTTCGCGGGCGCGCTCGGCACGTCGCGGGACCGCGGGATCTGGTCGTCCGGCTCGCTCACTGGTCCTGCCCCTCGTCCGGCTGGGTCGGTTCTTCCGTCTCGTCGGTCGTGCCGTTCTCGTCCTGTGTCTCGTCGGTCGGGAGCTCGGCGTTGCGGGCGATGGTGACCACCCGGTCGTCCCCCTTGAACTTGACGAAGCTCACCCCCATCGTGCCACGACCCTTGGCGGGCACACCGGCAACGAGGCTTCTCGTGATCTGGCCGCCCTCGGTGACGGAGATGACGTCGTCGGTGTCGTTGAGCACCAGACCACCCACGAGGACCCCACGCTTCTCGGTGATCTGCATCGCCTTGATGCCGATGCCGCCGCGCCCCTGGAGCCGGTACTGGTCGATGGTCGTCTTCTTGGCGAAGCCGCCGTCGGTGACCGTGAAGACGTAGAGCAGCTCCTCGGCCGGGACGTCCTCGGTGTCCTTCTCGGCATCCCGGGCGCGGATGACCGTCATCGAGAGCAGCTCGTCGTCGGACCGGAACTTCATGCCGGTGACGCCGGACGTAGCCCGCCCCATCGGCCGCAGCTGCGTGTCGTCGGCACGGAACCGGATCGCCTGCGCCTTCCGGGAGATCAGCAGCAGGTCGTCGTCGGCCCGCACCAGCTCGGCGCCGATCAGCTCGTCGTCGTCGGTGCGGAAGTTGATGGCGATGACGCCCGCCTGGCGCGGGCTGTTGAAGTCGGCGAGGCGGGTCTTCTTGACCAGGCCCTTCTTCGTGGCGAGCACGAGATAGGGAGCCTGCTCGTAGTCGCGGATCGCGAGCACCTGGGCGATGTCCTCGTCCGGCTGGAACGACAGCAGCCCGGCGACGTGTCCGCCCTTCGCGTCGCGGCCGGCCTCGGGCAGCTGGTAGGCCTTGGTGCGGTAGACGCGGCCGGCCGTGGTGAAGAACAGGATCCAGTGGTGGCTCGTGGTCGGGAACAGGTGCTCGACGAAGTCGCCGTCGCGCAGCTGCGCACCGCGCACACCCTTGCCGCCCCGGTTCTGCACGCGATAGAGGTCGGTGCGCGTGCGCTTGGCATAGCCGCCGCGGGTGATGGTGACCACGACCTCCTCGTCGGGGATGAGGTCCTCCATCGACAGGTCGCCGTCGGCCGCGATGAACTGGCTGCGGCGGTCCTCGCCGTACTTCTCGACGATCGCGGCGAGCTCCTCACCGACGATGGAGCGCTGGCGGTCCTCGCTGGCGAGGATGGCCTGGTACTCGGCGATCTCCTCCTCGAGCTTCGCCAGGGCATCGATGATCTTCTGCCGCTCCAGGGCTGCCAGCTGGCGCAACTGCATCTGCAGGATCGCGTTGGCCTGCAGCTCGTCGATCTCGAGCATCTCGATCAGGCCCGTGCGTGCCTCGTCGACGGTGGGGCTGCGCCGGATGAGCGCGATGACCTCGTCGAGGGCGTCGAGCGCCTTGACCAGGCCGCGGTAGATGTGGGCCTGCTCCTCGGCCTTGCGGAGGCGGTACTCGGTGCGCCGGCGGATGACAGTGATCTGGTGCGTGATCCAGTTCGTGATGAAGCCATCGAGGGTAAGGGTGCGCGGCACGTCGTCGACGAGGGCGAGCATGTTGGCGCTGAAGTTGGTCTGCAGCTCGGTGTGCTTGTAGAGGTTGTTGAGCACCACGCGCGCCACGGCGTCCTTCTTGAGGACCACCACCAGCCGGCGGCCGGTGCGCGAGCTGGAGTCGTCGCGGACGTCGGCGATGCCCTGGACCCGGCCGGAGTCGGCGAGCTCGGCGATCTTGATGGCGAGGTTGTCGGGGTTGACCTGGTAGGGCAGCTCGGACACGACCAGGCTGATGCGGCCCTTGGTGTCCTCCTCGATCGAGACGACGGCCCGCATCGTGACCGAGCCACGGCCGGAGCGGTACATGTCCTGGATGCCCTGGGTGCCGACGATCAGTCCGGACGTCGGGAAGTCGGGGCCCTTGATCCGCTCGATCAGCGCCTCGAGGAGCTCCTCGCGGCCGGCCTCGGGATGCTCCAGCGACCACTGCACGCCCTCGGCGACCTCGCGCAGGTTGTGCGGCGGGATGTTGGTGGCCATGCCGACGGCGATGCCGGCCGACCCGTTGACCAGCAGGTTCGGGATGCGTGCGGGCAGGACGGACGGCTCCTGGGAGCGTCCGTCGTAGTTGGGCTTGAAGTCGACGGTGTCCTCGTCGATGTCGCGCACCATCTCCATGGCGATGGGCGCGAGCTTGCACTCGGTGTAGCGCATGGCGGCCGCGCCGTCGTTGCCCGGCGAACCGAAGTTGCCCTGGCCGGAGACCATCGGCGCGCGCATGACCCACGGCTGCGCGAGACGCACGAGGGTGTCGTAGATGGCGGTGTCGCCGTGCGGGTGGTACTGGCCCATGACGTCACCGACGATGCGGCTGCACTTGCTGAAGCCGCGGTCGGGGCGGTAGCCACCGTCGTACATCGCGTAGAGCACGCGCCGGTGCACCGGCTTGAGCCCGTCGCGGACGTCGGGCAGCGCGCGGGACACGATGACGCTCATCGCGTAGTCGATGTACGAGCGCTGCATCTCGACCTGGAGCTCGACCGGTTCGATCCTGTCGCGCTCGGTGGGTGTCTCAGTCACGGATGATTCCTGTCAGGTCAGATGTCGAGAAAACGGACGTCTTTGGCGTTTCTCTGGATGAAGTGGCGTCGCTGTTCGACGTCCTCACCCATGAGGATGGTGAACATCTCGTCGGCCATCGCGGCGTCCTCGAGCGTCACCTGACGCAGGATGCGGGCGTCGGGGTCCATCGTGGTGTCCCACAGCTCGTGGTCGTTCATCTCGCCCAGGCCCTTGTAGCGCTGCACGGCCGCCTCCTTCGGCAGCCGCCGCCCGGCCTCCTTGCCGGCCTCGAACAGGGCGTCGCGCTCCCGGTCGGAGTACGCCAGCTCGTGGGGTGCGTTCGTCCACTTGATCTTGTAGAGCGGCGGCTGGGCGAGGTAGACGTAGCCACCGTCGATGAGCGGCTTCATGAAGCGGAACAGCAGCGTGAGCAGCAGGGTGGAGATGTGCTGGCCGTCGACGTCGGCATCGGCCATGAGAACGATCTTGTGGTAGCGCAGCTTGTCGATGTCGAAGTCTTCCTGCACGCCCGTGCCGAGCGCGGAGATGATTGCCTGCACCTCGGCGTTCTGCAGGATCTTGTCGATGCGCGCCTTCTCGACGTTGAGGATCTTGCCGCGCAGCGGGAGGATCGCCTGGGTGCGCGGGTCGCGTCCGCCCTTGGCCGAGCCGCCGGCCGAGTTGCCCTCGACGATGAAGATCTCGCACTCCTCGGGGTCGCGCGACTGGCAGTCGGACAGCTTGCCCGGCAGGCCGCCGCCCCCGAGCAGCCCCTTGCGGTTGCGGGCGAGCTCCTTGGCCTTGCGCGCGGCCAGGCGGGCACTCGCCGCGTCGATGGACTTGCGGACGATCATCTTGCCGTCGGACGGATTGCGCTCGAACCAGGCGGCCAGCTCGTCGTTGAGCATCGTCTGCACATAGGAGCGGGCCTCGGTGTTGCCGAGCTTGGTCTTGGTCTGGCCCTCGAACTGCGGGTTGGCCAGCTTGACCGAGACGATCGCGGTGAGACCCTCGCGGATGTCGTCGCCGGTGAGCGCGTCCTCCTTCTTCTTGATGAGGCCCTGCAGCTCGGCGAACCGGTTGACGGTGCGGGTGAGCGCCGTGCGAAAGCCCTCTTCGTGGGTGCCGCCCTCGTGGGTGTTGATCGTGTTGGCGAACGTGTGCACCGACTCGGCGTAGCTGACGTTCCACTGCATGGCGATCTCGAGCGACAAGCCGTCGTCGACGGCTTCGCGCTCAAGGGCGATGACCTCGCGGTGCAGCGGCGTCTTGGCGCCGGAGTTGATGTGGTTGACGTAGTCGACGAGCCCACCGTCGTAGCGGAACGTGACCTCGCGCTCGATGTGGTCGATGTCGGCGCCGTCGTCAGGGGCGTCGGTCGGGTGCTCGCGCTCGTCGCGCAGCACCAGCTCGAGCCCCTTGTTGAGGAACGCCATCTCGCGGAAACGCGTCTTGAGCGTCTCGTAGGAGTAGTCGGTGGTCTCGAAGATCGTGTCGCTGGCGTAGAAGGTGGTGGTGGTGCCGGTCTCCTTGGTCTTCTCGTGGCGCTCCAGGGGCGCGTCGGGCTCGCCGTAGGTGAAGCTCTGCGTCCAGCGGTAGCCGTCGCGCCTCACCTCCACGTGCAGACGCGAGCTGAGCGCGTTGACCACCGACACGCCGACTCCGTGCAGACCGCCGGAGACCTTGTAGCCGCCGCCGCCGAACTTGCCGCCGGCGTGCAGGGACGTGAGCACCAGGGTGACCGCGGGCATCTTCTCGACCGGGTGCTCGTCGACGGGGATGCCACGGCCGTCGTCGACGACGCGCACGCCGCCGTCGGACTGCAGCGTGACCTCGATGTGCGTGGCGTGCCCGGCGAGCGCTTCGTCGACGGAGTTGTCGACGACTTCGTAGACCAGGTGGTGCAGTCCGCGCTCGCCGGTGGAGCCGATGTACATGCCGGGCCGCTTGCGCACCGCCTCAAGACCCTCGAGGAGCTGGATGTCGCTGGCGTCGTATGTAGCGTCGGCCGAAACGGCGGATCGATCGGGGGTCTGGGTCACCACTCCAGTATACGGGCGATTGTGTGCGTCTCAGCGGCGGTGGGGCTGTGTCGAACGACGTGAAGCGACGCTCAGATGCCCCTCAGCGCCTCAGGAGCGGGTCTGGGACGTGCTCGCAGGGCCTCTCCTCATGCCGGGTACGTCCCCCGCCGCTGAAACTCGCTCAGATCGGCGGCCCGCACATCGGCGCCTTGGCACCACCCGTCAAGGTGGTGGGATGAGCATGACCGTGCCTCGTCACGACTCAACCGCGGCCGCGTTGACGGCCGTGGCGGGTGCCGTCGGCGTGCTCGTGGCGGTGGCCATTGTTGCGTTGCGCACCGGTGCGGGCCAACGTCTGGACGAGCGAGCCATGGCCAGTGTCGTGGCGGGCCGCGAGACGGAGCTGACGGTGCTGAGCCTGCTTGGCCGGGTCTCGATCGGTGCCGTGCTGGCCGTTGCCACGGTCTGCGTTGTGATGGCGGTGGTCCGCGGACGAGTCCGGCTGGCGGCCGCTGCCCTGATGCTGATCGCCGGCGCGAATGTCACCACGCAGCTGCTCAAGGAGGCCGTGCTGGAGCGGTCGACTCTCGACGTCGTCGCGTCCAACAGCTTGCCGAGCGGCCACGCCACGGTGGTCGCCAGTGCAGTCGGGGCCTTGCTGCTGGTTGCGCCCCGGGCCCTGCGCCTGCCCGTTGTCGTGTCCGGCTCGCTCGCCGTCGCGATCACCGGCGCCTCGACGGTCGTCGCCGGCTGGCATCGCCCGGCCGACATCGTGGCCGCTCTGGCCGTGTGCCTGGCCTGGACGGCGGTGGGCTCGCTGGTCGTCGGTGGCTCCCATCGACCCGCGACCGGCGTCACCCTCGGGTCCCTGGCCGGTGCGGCCGCTGGGCTCGTGCTGCTCGTCGGCATCGGCGTGCGCCCGGCCTACGGCTGGAGTGGCTTCGGTGAGGCCGCCGTCGTGCTCGGGGCCCTAGGACTGGCGACGGCCGTTGCCGTGGCACTGATGGAGCGGGTCGCCCCCACGGAGCCTCAGCCGTAGGTGTCGCGGGGGCCACGAGCGTTGCGGATCGTGCGCTGCCCCTTCTTCCAGGACGGTGCCTGAGGGCCGCGCACCTCGATGCGGAGCACGGTGCCGTGGCCGATCTCCTCGTTGAGCCGCTGCACCACGCGGGCCGCGAGCAGCTTCAGCTCCTTGGCCCAGGCGGTGGAGTCGGCGACGATCGACACGATGCCGTCGTCGAACCCGTCGACGTGGGAGTGCTCGGCGATCTCCGGGCCGACGATGCCGGCCCAGTCCGTGAAGACCCGCTGCGCCTGGATCCGCTCGTCCCAGCCGCGCTCCCGCGTCATCTCGCCGAGCACGTCGGCGAGGCGGGCCGGCTCGTCGCGCTTGGCCCGACGCGGAGACGCCCGTGGTGGCCGCCGCTTGCGAGGCGGACCCGACGGGGTGCCGCCCCGGTAGGCGTCGGCGATGTCGCGGGCCAGTCCCAGCTCGTCGGGCTCGTCCGCGGCATCCGGGGCGGTGTCGTCGGGACCGGGAGGCTCAGTCATGCTGCACACTTCCTCCCTCGACGCGGAAGCGTCGACCGAGCAGCGACTTAGGGACGTCGTCGGCCACCGCGGCGGTGACGAGCACCTGCTCCGCGTCGGCCACGAGTGCGGCGAGCTGTTCGCGCCGGCCCTGGTCGAGCTCGGCGAAGACGTCGTCGAGGATGAGCACGGGATCGTCTCCTTCTTCGCGCAGGAGCGTGAAGGACGCGAGCCGCAGGGACAGGGCGAGCGACCAGGACTCACCATGGCTCGCGTACCCCTTGGCGGGGAGGTCGCCGATCTCGAGCACCGCATCGTCGCGGTGTGGCCCGACGAGGCTGATGCCTCGCTCGAGCTCGTCACGTCGCCGGTTCTCGATGCCGGCCAGCAGGGCCGTGCGCACGGCGGCCTGGTCGCCGGCCGCATCGTCCGGCAGGTCGACGGAGGCCCGGTAGGTGGCCCGGACGTCGCGCCGGTCAGCCGGCGCCTCGGCCGCCACCTCCAGGTACGCCGAAGCGAGCAGCGGGGCGAGATCCGCCAGCAGCGACAGTCGGTGGGCCACCAGCTCTCCCCCGAGGGTGGCCAGCTTGTCGTCCCAGATGTCGAGCGTCGAGAGGTCGACCGACCCATGGCGCCCGCGGGCCGACTTGAGCAGGGCATTCCGCTGCTTGAGCACGCGGTCGTAGTCGGCCTTGACCCCACCCAGGCGGGGCGTGCGCAGGGTCAGCAGGGCATCGAGGAAGTGGCGCCGGTCGGACGGGTCGCCCTTGACCAGGGCGAGGTCGTCGGGCGAGAACATGACCGTGCGCAGGATGCCCACGACGTCGCGCGTGCGCGGCAGCGCCGACCCGTTGACCCGGGCTCGGTTGGCGCGACCAGGCGTGATCTCGACTTCCAGCAAGGCCGTCCGGTCGGCTCGACGCACTTCGACGCGCACGACGGCCTGGTCGGCGCCAACACGGACGAGCGGGGTGTCGCCGGATGCGCGGTGCGAGTCCAGCCGCGACACGTAGTCGATCGCCTCGACCAGGTTGGTCTTGCCCTGCCCGTTCGCGCCGATGAACGCAGTCGGCCCGGGCTCGAGTTCGAGCTCGGCCGTGGGATACGACCGGAAGTCGTGGAGCACGAGCCGGGCGACGTGCATAGGCGGCTAGGCGTCCTTCGGATCGTGCCCGGCCTCAGCGGCGGCCTGGACGGCGTGGCCCCCGAACTGCTGGCGCATGGCCGCGACCGCCTGCATGGCCGGCGACTCGTCCTGGCGCGAGGCGAACCGCGCGAAGAGCGAGGCGGCGATGGTGTTGAGGGGGACGGCATGATCGATGGCGGCCTCGACCGTCCACCGGCCCTCGCCGGAGTCGTCGGCGTAGCCGCGGATCTTGCTCAGGCCGGGATCGTCCTCGAGTGCGTTGACCAGGAGGTCGAGCAGCCACGACCGGACGACCGTCCCGTGTCGCCAGGAGTCGAAGACCGCGGTGACGTCGTCGACGATGTCGGTCTTCTCGAGGAGTTCGTACCCCTCGGCGTAGGCCTGCATCATGGCGTACTCGATGCCGTTGTGGACCATCTTGGAGAAGTGCCCGGCGCCGACTCGGCCGGCGTGCACGAACCCGGACTCACCCTCGGGGCGCAGCGCGTCGAAGGCCGGCTGGACCTTCGCGATGTCGTCGGCGTCGCCACCGGCCATCAGGGCGTACCCGTTCTCGAGACCCCACACGCCGCCGCTCACCCCGCAGTCGACGAACCCCACGCCGTGGGTGGCGAGCTTGGCGGCGTTCTTCTCGTCGTCGGTCCAGCGGGAGTTGCCACCGTCGACGACCACGTCGCCGTCACCGAGCAGCCCGCCGAGCGTGGCCACCGTCTCCTGGGTCGGAGCACCGGCCGGCACCATGACCCACACGACCTTGGGTGACGGCAGCTGTTCGACCATCTCGGCCAGGGAGCCGACGTCACTGAGGACGGCATCGCGGTCGTAGCCGACGACGGTGAGGCCGGCCTTGCGCAAGCGCGTGCGCATGTTGCCACCCATCTTGCCGAGGCCGACGAGACCGATGTGCATGGCGGCTCCCCAATCGTTGGTGGTGCTCAGCTCTGAAGCCGCACAGGCATGATCAGGTAGCGGAACGCGCCGTCGGGATCGGCTCCGACTTCCTGCACACCGGAGATGGCGGCCGGCTTCGTGTGCTGGGTGAAGGAGAGGTGCACGACCGGCTCGGACATGACGCCCAGGCCCTCGAGCAGGTAGGTGGGGTTGAAGCCGATCGAGATGTCGGCGCCGTTGATGGTGGCCTCGATGGACTCCGACGCCTGGGCCTCGTCGCCGCTGCCGGCCTCGAGCAGCAGGAGGCCGTCGGCGAACGTCAGCCGTACCGGGGTGTTGCGCTCGGCGACGAGCGACACCCGCTTGACGGAGTCGACGAAGTCCTGCGTGCCGACGTATGCGACCGTCTCGGCCTGCGCCTGGAACAGCTGGCGGACCCGCGGGAAGTCGCCTTCGAGCAGGCGAGTGGTGGTGCGACGGGAGCCGTTGCCCACGGTGCCCTCGAACCCGATGAGGCCGTCGCCGGCCTCCCCGGACGACACGGCGATGGTGACGTCGCCGCCGGCCACGAGTGATCGGGCTGTCTCACCGAGGACCCGCGCCGGCACCAGCGCCTGCGCCGACAAGTCGCCGCGCTCGGGGTACCAGCTCAGCTCGCGCAAGCTGGCCCGGAACCGGTCGGTGGCCATGAGCGAGATGGTGGACCCCTCGAGCTCGAGGCGGACACCGGTGAGCAGCGGCAGCATCTCGTCGCGTCCGGCGGCGGCGCTGGCCTGGGCGACAGCGGTGGCGAACTCGTCGGCCTTGATCGTGCCGGTGGCCGTGGGCATGTCGGGCAACTGGGGGTACTCCTCGACCGGCATCGTCTGCAGGCTGAACCGGGCGCTGCCACAGACGATCTGCACCTTGGTGCCGTCGAGTGCGACGTCGATCGGCTTGGCGGGCAGCGACTTGACGATCTCCGACAACAGTCGACCGGACACGAGGGCGCGGCCTTCGTCGGCCACCTCGGCCGGCAACGTGGCCCGGGTGGACGTCTCGTAGTCGAACCCGGACAACGTGAGGCCGTCGCCGGAGGACTCGATCAGCAGCCCGGCGAGCACCGGGACGCTGGGACGGTTGGGCAGGCTACGGGCGGTCCAGGCGACGGCGTCGGCGAACGTGTCGCGGTCGATGCGGAACTTCACGAACGAGGACCTTTCGAAAGGACGGATGCCGTCGGGATGAATCCTGCCACGCGGCAGGCGTCCGAGGTAGAGCGGGGAACCGCTGGGAAGAGTGTCCACACGCAGGGGTCAGAGCCACTTTGACGGAGCATTGTGACATCTAAAGGAACAGTAGTCGTAGTAGCCAGTGTGGAAACGGTGGATAAGTGCCGTCTGCGCTGGTGAGGGTCGGTGCGGACCGGTGGATGACCTGGGGTTGGAGTGGTGGGCAACTCCCCGTGCCCTGTGGACCGAAACATGCCGTTCACACGGCGTTCACAGGCTGGATGCCGATGTCCACTGTTGCGGTCGGCTTTCCCACAAGATCGTCCCCAGCTGTGCATCGTGGTTGCCGGGATCGCCGCAGTGTCATGCATGCGGTCAGGACTGCCGAGCTTGCTGCTTGATGCGGTTCGTGAGCTCGGTGACCTGGTTGTAGACGGCGTGCTTCTCGGCCATCAGCTTGCGGATCTTGCGCTCGGCGTGCATCACCGTGGTGTGGTCGCGGCCGCCGAACTCCTGGCCGATCTTCGGCAGTGACATCTCGGTGAGCTCGCGGCACAGGTACATCGCGATCTGGCGGGCGAGCACGAGGTTGCGGGTGCGGTTGGCGCCGCAGAGCTCGTCGATCGTGAACTCCGAGTACGTGGCGGTCTGCGCCATGATCTGGCCGATCGTGATCTCGGGTTCCTCGCCCTCGGCCACGAGATCCTTGAGCACCATCTGGGCCAGTTGCATGTCGACCGTGGCCTTCTGCAGGTTGGCGAAGGCCGTGGCCCGGATGAGTGCACCTTCGAGCTCGCGGATGTTGGTCTGCACACGACTGGCGATGAACTCCATCACGTCGGCCGGCACGGTGAGCTTCTCGTTGGCCGCCTTCTTGCGGAGGATGGCGATGCGGGTCTCGAGGTCGGGTGGCAGCGTCTCGGTCTGCAGGCCCCATTCGAACCGGTTGCGCAGTCGCTCCTCGAGCGTCCGGAGTGCCTTCGGCGGTCGGTCGGAGGTCATCACGATCTGCTTGTTCTCGTTGTGCAACGCGTTGAAGGTGTGGAAGAACTCGGCCTGCGTCGACTCCTTCTTCTCCAGGAACTGGAGGTCGTCGACGAGCAGCACGTCGATCTCGCGGTACTTGCGCTTCAGCTCGGCGGTCTTGCGTTCCTGGATCGCGTTGATGACGTCGTTGGTGAACTCCTCGGTGTTGACGTACCGCACCCGCGACGACGGGTAGAGGCTCAGCACGTAGTGGCCGATGGCGTGGAGCAGATGGGTCTTGCCGAGCCCGGACTCGCCGTGGATGACGAGCGGGTTGTAGGACTTGCCGGGAGCTTCGGCGACGGCGACGGCGGCCGCGTGGGCGAAGCGGTTGGACGATCCGATGACGAAGTTCTCGAAGAGGTAGCGCGGATTGAGCCGAGCCTCGGCGGCGGTGCCGCGCTTGAGTGGCACGACATTGGTGCGCTGGGCCCAGCTGGGGACGAAGGCGTCGTCGTCCTCCTCGTCGTCGAGCTCGGCGAGATCGACCTCCTCAACCTCGGACTTAGAGAGGAGATTTGTCGACATGTCGTCTTGTCTATCGGAGACGTCAGGTTGAGGCGCCTCGACCTCGGCCGGATCGATCGTGACGATGAGGCGGATCTCCTGGCTGAGCGAGGTCGACAGGGCGTTCTCGAGGGCCGGCCGGACGCGCGACTCGAGCTGGGCTCGGGTGAGGTCGTCCTGCACGGCGACGATCAGGATGCCGTTGTGAAGACTGAGGGGGGTGGCGTTGAAGACCCACACCTTGGCTCCGGGGGAGAGGGTGTCGACCGCCTGTTCCCAGTGGGCGCCGAGCTCGACATCGTCCGTCGGATCCGGCGCCTCAGCCATCCTGGTACCTCCGTTGCTCCACATGGTTATCCACACAATGTGCATCGACATGTCAGCGCGGGATCCACTGTGGAAAAGTCGAATACCGCGGCGACGCTAGCAGCGGGGCCAAGTCAGTTCAAGCGGATTTCCCCATCTGGACCAGGCCGCCCGGCGTGTCGCCTGGACGAGCCTCTCACAGGTGTCATAGGAAGGTCGGTTTGACCGTGAAGAGGTGCCCCCGTACCGTGGTGTGGTCATCGGCACGACACCCGCCGCGTGCTCACAGCGAGTCAGAATCTGTGGGCGAGCGGTGGCCGTCGACCGGCTCGCATGACAGCATCGCGAGCCCCAGACAGAGCCAGCATCAGCACAGAGCCACCGCCCGACGTGAGGAAGCCCCGTGAGCAAGCGTACGTACCAGCCGAACAACCGACGTCGCGCCAAGAAGCACGGCTTCCGTCTTCGTATGCGCACCCGCGCCGGCCGCTCGATCCTGTCGTCGCGTCGCCGCAAGGGCCGCTCCAAGCTGTCGGCCTGAGCCCGTTGCTCGATCAGGTCCATCGCATGCGCAGCAGCGAGGACTACCGCGTCACCGTCCGTAGGGGCGCCAAGGCGGCTCGCCCCACTCTCGTGGCGCACGTCGTCCTCCCGGTCGGATCTGACGCCGACCCGGCTGGCGACCCGAGAGGCGATGTCGCCACGTCCGTCGGTTTCGTGGTGAACCGAGGCGTCGGGTCCGCCGTGCAGCGCAATCTGGTCAAGCGCCGGCTGCGGCACCTCATGCGCGACCGGCTCGCGGTCGTGCCCGACGGGTCCCGGATCGTCATCCGGGCGCTGCCCGCATCCAAGGACGCAACTCCCACGGCCCTGGCCGACGACCTCGATGAGGCCTTGCGCCGGGCCGGTGCCCGATGAAGTACGTCCTCATCGCGTTGCTCAAGGCGTACCGCTTCGCGATCAGCCCGCTCTACGGCCAGGTGTGCCGCTACCACCCGACGTGCTCGGCGTACGCGCTCGAAGCTGTGCAGACGCACGGAGCCGTGCGGGGGACCTGGTTGGCGATGCGCCGGGTGGCACGCTGCCACCCCTGGGCCGCCGGTGGTCTCGACCCGGTGCCGTCTCCCAAGAACCGCAGGTCATCGACGCCCCAGGCGGCGATGGCCACCCCCACCACAGGAGAACCATGGGCTTCCTAGGCGACATCGGCTCGGCGATCATGACGCCGCTCTATTACGCGGTGTCCGGCGTTTTGCTGGCATGGCACTGGCTGTTTTCGCAGGTCATGTCCGAAGACTCCGGCTGGACGTGGGTCCTCGCGATCATCGGTCTGACGGTCACCGTGCGTGCTGCGCTGATCCCGCTGTTCGTCAAGCAGATCAAGTCCAGCCGCAACATGCAGCTCCTGCAGCCGCAGATCAAGGAGCTGCAGAAGAAGTACGGTCACGACCGGGAGCGCCTCACCCAGGAGCAGATGAAGCTCTGGAAGGAGACAGGCACCAACCCGTTTGCGTCGTGCCTGCCGCTGATCCTGCAGATGCCGGTCTTCTTCGCCTTGTTCCGGGTGATCGACCAGGCGGCGAAGCTCGGCGCAGACGGAAAGCGTGGCTTCCTGACCTCGGCGAATGCCGAGTCACTTCAGGAAGCCGCCTTCGCCGGCGCCAAGATCGCGGACACGCTGATGACCTTTGGTCCGGTCCAGTTCGCCGAATCCTGGAACACGCGCATCTTCGCCGCGTTCTTCGTGTTGGCCATGTGTGCCACGCAGTTCCTCACCCAGCGCCAGCTGATGATGAAGAACATGCCGCCGGATGCTCTGAACGGCCCCTACGCCCAGCAGCAGAAGATGCTGCTCTACGTCCTTCCCGTGGTCTTTGCCGTCGGTGGTGTGGCGTTCCCGCTGGGTGTGCTCATCTATTGGACGACGTCGAATCTGTGGACCATGAGCCAGCAGTTCTATGTCATCCGCAACAATCCGGCACCCGGCACGCCGGCGTTCAAGGCGAAGCAGGAGCGTGACGCCAGGCACGGCAAGGCCGTGACCGAGGATCCGTTGAAGGAGCTCGAGAACCCGCACCCTCCTCCACGTCAGCAGCCGAAGAAGCAGTCACGTGACCAGCGCAGGAAGCAGGGCAACAAGGCTCCGTCGGACGGGACGGCCGCTCAGCCTGAGGCCGAAGGCAGTCCGGGCGGCCCCGATGAGGCCGCCACCGGGCCGGCAGACCCGGACCCGCCCGCTCGTCAGCAGCCGCGCCAGCAGTCGCGGAACCAGCGCAGCAAGAACAAGAAGAAGAAGAAGAAGGGAAAGCGATGAGCATCGATCCCAACAAGCTCGAGGCCGAGGGCGACGTTGCCGCCGACTTCCTCGAGGAACTCCTCGACATCGCCGATCTCGACGGCGACATCGACATGGACGTCGACGGCGATCGTGCAGCCGTCTCGATTGTCGGCGGCGACCTGAAACACCTGGTCGGCCGCGACGGCGACGTGTTGGAAGCGTTGCAAGAGCTCACTCGCCTGGCCGTCTACCGGGAGACCGGGGAGCGTAGCCGGCTCATGCTCGATGTCGACGGCTACCGCTCGGCTCGCCGTGAGGAGCTCGTGCGCGTCGCCGAGGACGCGATCGAGAAGGTGCGGGCGAGCGGTGAGTCCGTCCCGCTCGATCCCATGTCGCCGTTCGAGCGCAAGGTCGTGCACGACACCGTGGCCGACGCGGGTCTGGTCAGCGAGTCCGAGGGTGAGGATACGCGCCGACATGTCGTGATCCTGCCGGCGTCCTGACGCCGGGCCGAGGATGCCCGTTTCACGTGAAACACCCCCGTCGTCCGCGGCGGGGGTGTTTGGCGAGCGGCTCCCGCTCGCGGAGCAGTATGCGGACCTGCTGGCATCGGTCGGCGTCGAGCGCGGACTGATCGGACCCCGGGAGGCCTCGCGCCTGTGGGACCGGCACCTCCTCAACTGTGCGGTCGTCGTGCCCCGGGTACCCGGAGGGTCCACCGTCGCCGACATCGGCTCGGGAGCCGGGCTGCCAGGACTGGTGTGGGCCATCGCTCGGCCGGACCTGCGCGTGACCCTGATCGAACCGCTGTTGCGACGCGCAACCTTTCTGGATGAGGCCGTGGAGGCCCTCGGCCTGGATCAAGTCGTGGTCCTACGTGCCCGCGCGGAGGACGTCCACGCGACGTTCGACGTCGTGACAGCCCGGGCCGTGGCACCGCTCGGGAAGTTGGCCGCCTGGTGCCTGCCACTGGTCCGACCCGGCGGTGTGCTGCTCGCCCTGAAGGGGCGGACGGCCGAAGAAGAGGTTGCTTCCTCTCGTTTGGCACTTCACAAGATGGGCGCTACCGATATCGTGGTGTCTTCGTATGGTGACCTGCAGGTTCCGACGACGGTGGTGGAGGTGACGCGGTGAGTGTGGTGGCAGGACTGAGGCGGCCTCGGATCGTGCCAGGCATCCCTTCACCGACTCCCGTTGACCGGAACGTTTCACGTGAAACACAGACTGGCGAGGTTCCCGCATGAGTGGGTCGGCGGGCCAGGCCGCCGCTCCGGTATCCGCGGCCGCGATCAGCGAGGAAGAAGCCGAGTCCCCGTTCGGTGACGACGCCACCCCGCTGGCCGCCGAGGCTCAGGAGCACGTCGACCTCGCCCGCCGGGTCCAGGCCACTGCGCGGCTGCCGAAGCCCGCGGACACCCGGGTCTTCGTCGTCGCGAACCAGAAGGGTGGCGTCGGCAAGACCACCACGGCCGTCAACATCGCCGCAGCGCTCGCCACCAAGGGCCTGCGCGTCCTGGTCATCGACCTCGACCCGCAGGGCAACGCGTCCACGGCCCTGAACATCGACCACTCCGAAGGGACGCCGGGGGTGTACGAAGCACTCGTCGACGGCACCGACCTGGACGAGCTGGTGCGCCCGTGCCCGGACCTTCCCGGGCTCACGGTGCTCCCGGCGTCGATCGATCTCGCTGGCGCTGAGATCGAGCTCGTCTCCCTGGTCGCGCGCGAGACCCGGCTCGACAAGGCCTTGCAGTCGTACCTCCAGGACTGCGAGGAGGCCGGCGACCGGATCGACTACGTCCTCATCGACTGCCCGCCGTCGCTCGGGCTTCTCACCGTCAACGCGCTCGTCGCCGGGCGCGAGGTGCTCATCCCGATCCAGTGCGAGTACTACGCGCTCGAAGGCCTCGGCCAGCTGGTGCGCAACATCGACCTCGTGCAGCGCCACCTCAACCCGAACCTCGACATCACGACCATCCTGCTGACGATGTTCGACGCGCGCACGCGTCTTTCCTCCGGAGTGGCCGACGAGGTGCGCAAATTCTTCGGCGAGAAGGTGCTCCGCACGGCCATCCCGCGATCGGTCCGCATCTCGGAGGCGCCGAGCTACCAGCAGACGATCCTCAGCTACGACGCGACGTCGTCCGGCGCGTTGTCGTACCTCGAAGCGGCGCGCGAGATCGCCGTTCCGAAGGAGAACCGATGAACACACGACGCGGACTCGGGCGCGGGCTCGAGGCCCTCATCCCGTCGTCGCCGGCCGAGGCCGAGGAGAGTGGTCTCCAAGAAGTCGAGGGCGCACGCTTTGCCGAGATCCCGCTGACGCAGATCGTCCCCAACCCGCGCCAGCCTCGGCAAGCCTTCGACGAGGACGAGATGTCGGAGCTCGTGCACTCGATCCAGGAGGTCGGGCTGCTGCAACCGGTCGTCGTGCGATCGACCGGAGCTGGCACGTATGAGCTGGTGATGGGAGAGCGGCGCTGGCGGGCGACACGCGAGGCCGGCCTCGACACCATCGGGGCGATCGTCCGCGACACGGGCGACGACGAGCTCCTCCGCGATGCGCTCCTGGAGAACCTGCACCGGTCCCAGCTCAACCCGCTGGAAGAGGCGGCGGCCTACCAGCAGCTGCTCGACGACTTCGGCTGCACGCACGAGGAGCTGGCCGAGCGAATCGGACGATCACGTCCCCAGATCAGCAACACGCTCCGTCTGCTCAAGCTCACGCCGAACGTCCAGCGTCGTGTTGCCGCCGGCGTGCTGTCGGCCGGTCACGCCCGGGCTCTGGTGGCGGTGAGCAACTCCGAGATCCAGGACCGGCTGGCCCAGCGGGTCGTCGCCGAAGGACTCTCGGTGCGCGCCCTCGAGGAGATCGTGACGGTCGAGCCAGACGGCAAACGTCGGCCGGCCCGACGCTCCGGAGCCAAGCTCCACTCGCCCCGAGTCGCCGAGCTCGCGGGGCGCCTGTCGGATCGCTTCGACACCCGGGTCAAGGTCGACCTCGGCCGGAGCAAGGGCAAGATCACCGTGGAGTTCGCCACCGTCGAGGATCTCGAGCGGATCGTCGAGCTGATGGATCCACGACGCCTCAGGCGCCAGGGCTGAAGCCATATGGCGACAAGTCACTTTATCGACATATGGCTCAAGGGTCAGACGAACTCGGAGAGCTCGTTCAGGATCGCTGACTTCGGCCGGACGCCGACGATCGACCGCACGAGCTCGCCCTTGAAGTAGACGTTCATCGTCGGCAGACCCGTGACGCGGTACTTGGCCGGCGTGGCCGGGTTCGCATCGGCGTCCATCTCGACGATGGTGAGGCTGTCGCCCTTCTCCTCGGCGATCTCCTTGAGGATGGGCTTGAGCTGACGGCAGGGACCGCACCAGGCAGCCCAGAAGTCGACGAGAACCGGCCCGGTGGCTCCCAGGACCTTCTCGTCGAAGTCGGCGTCGGTGACGTCGGTGATCTCTGCCATGACTCTCCTCTGTGCTGTGTCGAACGTCGTGTTCGTTAGTCGTTGATGAGTGCGGCGTCGACCGCGGGTGCTCCGGCGTGCTCGAGGTCGGCGAGGAAGCGTTCGGCGTCGAGCGACGCGGCGCATCCGGTGCCGGCCGCCGTGACGGCCTGCCGGTAAGTGTGATCGACGAGATCGCCGGCGGCGAAGACGCCGCGCAGGTTGGTGGCGGTGCTGCCGGGCTGCACGAGCACGTAGCCCTCGTCGTCAAGCTCGACCTGTCCCTTGAGGAGCTCCGAGCGCGGGTCGTGGCCGATCGCGATGAACAGCCCGGTGGCGTCGAGTCGGCGGGTGTCGCCGGTGCCGGTGTCGCGCAGCGTGATGCCCTCGAGCCGGTCGGCTCCGTGCAGCTCGGCCACCTCGGAGTTCCAGGCGAACTCGATCTTGTCGTTGGCGAACGCACGGTCCTGCATGATCTTGGAGGCCCGGAGCTCGTCACGACGGTGAACAAGCGTGACCTTGGACGCGAACCGGGTGAGGAAGGTGGCCTCCTCGACGGCGGAGTCGCCGCCGCCGACCACGACGATGTTCTGCTCGCGGAAGAAGAAGCCGTCACAGGTGGCGCACCAGCTGACGCCGTGGCCGGACAACCGGTCCTCGCCCTCGATCTCGAGCTTGCGGTAGCCGGAGCCCATGGCGAGCACGACGGCGCGGGCGCGGTGCATGGTGCCGTCGGCGAGGCTGACGGACTTGATGTCGCCCTCGAGCTGGACGGCCGTGACGTCGTCGGGAATGAGGATGGCCCCGAACCGCTCGGCCTGGGCACGGAACTTGTCCATCAGCTCCGGGCCCATGATGCCGTCGGGGAAGCCGGGGTAGTTCTCGACGTCGGTCGTGTTGATGAGCGCGCCGCCGGCGGTGACCGAGCCCTCGAACACGAGCGGGGCAAGGTTCGCGCGCGCAGCGTAGACGGCCGCGGTGTAGCCCGCGGGGCCGGAACCGATGATGATCAGGTCGCGAATGTCGTCGCTCATGCGTGCTGCGCTCTCTGTGGAAACACTGTGCCGGTACTACTGGGGTCCAACGCAGTCTAGGACGTGGACATTCCCGTGCATGGGCGCCGCACCATGCCCGGACGGCCGAGGTTCATCGGGTGCGTCCCTCGACGGTGATCTCGCGGATCTCGCCCCGGAACCGGTCCGGCTCGATCTCCGGCAGCTCGGTCAGCCACACCACGACGTAGCGGGTGAGAAGGCCGGTCGGAAGGCTCACCGAGGCGTCCTGTCCGGCGGCGTCGAGGGTGGCGATCTTGCGCAGCCCCCTCAGGGTGCGCGGCTCCTCGGCGCCCGGCGAGGACGCGTACACCGACAGGTCGGTCGGCTCGCCGGCCAGTCGGATCCGCAGGGAGCTCATTTCTCTCGGCCCGCCGAGATCCAGGACGACACCCACACCGTCTTTGAGTCCGCCGAGGGCGGCTTGGCCGAAATAGGTGGTGGTGCGCCACCCCGTTCCGACGTCACCGTCGACGATGCGCGCCACCTCCCCCGGGTTCTCGTCGCCGTCCTCGCCCTGCGGGTCGAAGTCGTTGACCGCCGCGACCGGCAAGGCGCGGACGGCCGAGGTCGATCCACCGGGCCCGTCGCCGCCGCCGGTGGTCCGGCTGACGACGTAGCCCAGGAAAGACGCGATGACCAGGGCGACGGCAACACCGGCGAGCACATAGCGCCGGTCTCCCTTGGTGGCGCGGAGGGCCGTGGCCATGCCGCGTTCGAACGTTGTGGGCGGCGCCGGCTCGTAGGCCTTGGGCCGGCGACGCGGCGGCGCGAGACCCGGGGGAGGGCCCTCCGGGACGACGACCGGATCCATCCGGAGGAGATCGGGCGAGACGCGGGTGAGCGTGGTGGGACCGTCGCGACGGATCGACTCGTCGCCGACCAGGTGGAGGGCACGGGCGATGTCGTCGGCCGTCGTCAGCCGGGGCCGGTGGTGCGCCGGAGGGTCGCCGAGGATGCGGTCGCAGACGGCGTCGAGCTCGCGCGACACCCCGGCCCGCACCTGCCGGGGACGGAGCAGCCGCCCGTGCTCGGTGGGTGCGGCACGGAGCTGGTCGATGTGGGCACCCGGCCAGCGGCTGACCAGGCAGGCGTACAGCAGCCGGCCGAGCGACTCGACGTCGAGACGCTCGTACGCCTGGAGGTCGTCGATCGTGTCCTGGTGACCGGCCGGGGCGAGCGCCGAGGCGACGCCGAGGCCGACGACCCGCACCGCACCGGACTGCTTGAGCAGCACGTGATGAGGAGTGAGCCGGCGGTGGTAGACGCCGCGTTCGTGTGCGTGCGCGACCGCCTCGGCGACCTCGGTCATGACCCGGGCCGCTCTCGGGTTCGGCAGCGGCGACTGGGCGAGCAGCTGGTCGAGGGGAAAGGCGCGGGCCCACTCGCGGACCACGAGGTGTTGTCCGTGGTCGTCCTCGATGAGGTCGAGGACGCGCAGGAAGCGTGGATCGGTGACGGTGGTGGAGAGACGCGCCGCCTCGATGAAGTGGTCGGCCCGCGGATCGCTGCTGGGCAGCATCTCGATGCCGACGTTGCGGTTGAGGATGCTGTCGTTCGCCCGCCACGTGACGGAGCCGAGCCGCTCGGTGACGAGGTCTTGGAGCTCGTAGCGGTCAGCGAGGACGTCGCCGGACGCCATCGTGCGCCTCTCGCTCATCAACACCCTTTCCGAGAGATCCGGTCCCATGCTAGTCCGGCCCGCGGGCCACCCAAGGGAGCCGCGCGAAGGGGTGGACGACCGGCGAGCCAGCGTCGATCGGGAACGATCAGGGGCGCCGAAGGACGCTCTTGACGACGTATGCGAGCTGGTCGAGGCCGAGAAGCCGGGCCGAGCCGACGTACGCGACGGCCCCCAGCGCCCCGGCGATCGCGAGCACGCCGAGGGCGTTCCCGGAGGTGTCCGTGCCGAGACCGAGTCGGTCGAGCACGGCGATCGCGCCGAGCATCGCCGCCGCGGCGACGGCGCAGGCGACACTCATCCTGGCCGCGAACACGACGGTCTCGCGATCGATCACGCGACCGATGGCGCGCGAGAGCAGCGTGGTCGACAGGGCGGCACCCACCACGTAGGCCAGGCCGTAGGACAGAGCCAGCATCGCGGCCACCCGGCCTGGGGCGACGTCCTGCGTCAGGGTGAAGGCGGCGACCACGTTGACGGTGGCGATGACGAGCTGCACGAAGAACGGCGTGCGGGTGTCCTCGTTGGCGTAGAAGCCGCGCAGCATCAGGTAGTGAACCGTGAATGCGAGCATGGCGGGCGCAAAGGCCGCCACGGTGTGCCCGATGACGTCGGCGTTGCCCCGGATGCCGCCATAGGCGATGGCCTCGGCAGCGGCGGGACCGAGGCACGCGGCGGCCACGGCCAGCGGGGCGATGATGGCGAGCGCCAGCCGCAACGTGCGACCGAGCTCGATGCGCATGCGGTCGTGACGGCCGTCGGCGGCCAGGGCCGCGAGGGTCGGGATGACGGCCGTCGCCAGCGACACGGTGATGACGCCATGCGGTACCTGGCTCACGAGGAAGCCGATCTCGTACACCGCGGAGCCGGCCGCCTTCTCGCCGGTCTCGGCGCCGTCGAGCGTGCCTCGCGTGCCGAGTCGCTGGATGATGATGAAGGCCACCTGGTTGGCCAGGATGAACAGCAGCGTCCACCAGCCGAGCCGCAGGGTGTGGCCGAGTCCGACGCCGCGGAAGTCGAAGCGCGGGCGGAACGCGAACCCCGACCGACGCAGGAACGGGATGAGGACGAGCGTCTGCACCACGATGCCGGCCGTGGACCCGAGGCCGAGCAGGAGCGCCTGGTCGGTGGTGAAGCCGTCGGTGCCGTTCGAGGTGCCGAAGACGCCGAGGTAGACGCCGAGCACGGACATGGCGACGAGGTTGTTCGTGATCGGTGCCCACATCATCGGTCCGAACCGGCCCCGGGCGTTGAGCACCTGCCCCACGAGCACGAACGCACCGTAGAAGAACACCTGAGGCATGCACAGCCACATCAGCAGGCGGGCGGACTCGCGCTGGTTCTCGAACCCGGGCGTGAACAGCTTCTGGTCGAACACCAGGTGCACGAGCCCGGGCACGACGACCAGCAGCACCACGGTGGCGACGGCGAGCACGAGGAGGCCGAGCGTGATGACGCGCTGGGCGTAGGCGTCGCCACCGTCGGGGTCGTTCTTCATGGCGCGCACGAGTTGCGGCACCAGGACGACGTTGAAGATGCCACCGGCGACCAGGATGTACAGCGCGTTGGGGATGGTGTTGGCGTTGTTGAACAGGTCGGCGTCGAGCAAGGTGCCGATCGTGAACGCGATCAGCAGCAGCCGGAAGAAGCCGGTGATGCGCGAGACGACCGTGCCCAGCGCCATCCAGGCGCTGCTCCTGGCGATCGTTCCGGAGGCTGTGTCGTCGTCGGGGGGCTCAGTCATCGGGATCGGCCTCGAGAACTGTCGGCGGCGTGGTGGCAGACCGTTTCCGCTGGCCACGGAAGCGTCGGGCCAGGGCCACGACGACGAAGGCCGCCGCCAGGCCGATCGCGACCCAGAGCGCGGCACCCACTCGGCTCGACCTCACGTTGAACACCGCCGGGTCGCCGAACGCCTCGCCGCCGGGCGTGACCATGCGCGCGGTGAGGGTCGCGGAGCTCTGGCGGCTCATGTCGATGGCGACGGTGAGGGTGTGGCGCTCGCCGGCTCCAACGGTGGTGGGCTCGGAGTCGGGCACGCCGAGCGAAGGGTTGCTCGACTCGATCTCGACGCCGATGCGCACCGGGTGATGGGTGCCGTTGCTGATGGTGACCGGGAAGCTGCCCTCCGAGCTCGAGAGCGTGACCGCGTTGGGGCCCTCGATCGAGACCCGCGCGAGGTCGCGTTCGGCGCGGCCGGCAGCGGCGCGGGCGGCGGCCAGGCCCTCGGACCGCAGGTCGCGCCAGCGAACCCCGAGCACCTGGGCGATGTCGCGCGCATGTCCGGCCTCGACGTCCGTGCTGTCGGGGGTGATCCGCCCGATCAGGTCGGAGGTGGTGGCCGCGCGAGCGGCCGCGCTGATCTGCTCGGCGCCGATCGGCGTGGCCTCGGCGGTACGCGGCACCGTTCCGTCGTACTTCGCGAGCTGCCCGTTGAACATGTCCTCGAGGCTGACCCCGGTGACGTACGACGCGTCGAACACGTCGTCGAGCGGAGCCTGGCCGGCGAGCTCGCCGGGGTTCCAGCCGGGGTCGATGATCGTGACCGCATCGGCCCGTGAGTCGGGATCGGCACCGCTCTGCAGTGAGGCGAGTGCGGCCTCGCCGAGCAGGCGCTGGCGCAGCGTCACCGTGGACTTCTGGCCGGGCACGCCGGTGTCGAGAGCGTCGTTGACGAGCAGCGGCATCGGCCCGGACCGGGCCGGGTACTGCACGAGCGAGCCGTCGCGGCGCTCCCAGCCGGGCAGCGCTGACGGCGTCACCAGCACCGGCTGTTCGCCGGTGCCCCGCACGGCCGACAGCAACGGACCGGTAACCCCTGAGCCGGTGGGCCAGGACACTCCACGTCCGGTCAGCTGGAAGCGCGCCAGGGTCGTGGCGGTCGCCCGCTCGACGACCTCGCTGAGCTGGCCCGCCGACGGCGACTGCGTGATGCCCAGGATGTCGGGGCGGTCGAAGTCGAGCACCCAGCACGCATCGCGCCGGGCGAGGCCGATCAGGTCGACGAGGAATCGCCCGGCGGACTGGCGCTCGGCCTTGCTCACCGAGACGCCGTCGGGAAGGTGGCGGCCGCGGCTCACGTCGTCGAGCCCGACCAGGAGGGCCGGGTCGACGACGACGGTGGCGGCACTGGGGCGGATCGCCGACGCGAGCTCGAGCTGGTTGCGCAGGCGTCCGCCCTTGGCCAGGAGGGCGACGAAAGCCTCGGGATCGGCATAGTCGCCGTCGGGCTTGCGGTGGTCAGGCATGACGAACGGCCACACCAGTCCGGCGGAGACCCGCTTCGGGCTCGAGTCCGACACGAGAGGCAGGAACGTCGTGGCTCGCCCGATCGCCGCGGAGCCCCGGGTTCCGTCGACATCGGTGCCGAGAACCTGGACTCCCACCGGATAGACGCCGTCGGCCCCCGAGATGCCCAGGCGCTTGTACGGCACCCTGACCTCGAAGCGCGCCGTGGTGCCCGGACGCAGGTCGCCGAGCTCGTCGATGGACGTGAGGTCGACGACCCGCTCGCCGGTGTAGGCGCCACCGGTGTCGATGGCCTCATCGACCTGCTTCCGGGTGGTGAACGGTGTGGTCGGGATGACGAGGTACGCCTGGGCGTCGGTCCACGCGTGGTCGTTGTCGTTGGTGACGGTGCCGGTCATCGTGACCGCATCCCCGTCCTCGAGACTGCTCGGCGTGAGCCCGGTGATCCGGACGTCGAGGTCAGGCCCGTCCGCCGCCCCGGCCGGGGCAGCCAGTGGAGCGAGCGGCAGGAGCATCAGCGTCGCCACGAGTGCACGCGAGACGGCACGGCGACGAGAACTCACTGGCTCATCGTAGAGTGTGTGGTCGTGTCCACCCCGGCCCCGACGACGGAGCAGCGCGAGCGACTCGACCGCCTGATCGGCTCCGAGCCGGCGTTGGTCGACCTCGGTCGGCGGTTCGCCGAGGCCGGGCACGAGCTGGCCATCGTGGGCGGCCCCGTGCGGGACGCCCTCATGGGCCGCGTCGGCCAGGACTGGGACCTCACCACCGACGCCCGACCAGAACAGATCGACGCCGTCATCGACGGATGGACGGACGCGGTCTGGGACGTCGGCCGCGAGTTCGGCACCATCGCGATGCGCCGTGGCGACGTGCACATCGAGATCACGACCTACCGTTCGGACGAGTACGACCCGACATCGCGCAAGCCGCAGGTGCGCTTCGGCGACACCCTTGACGGAGACCTCTCGCGCCGCGACTTCGCGATCAACGCCATGGCCGTCCGGCTGCCGTCCGGCGAGTTCGTCGACAACTTCGGCGGAGTCGACGACCTGGCGGCCGGGGTCGTCCGCACGCCGGTCGCGGCCGGCATCTCCTTCGGCGACGACCCCCTACGTATGATGCGGGCGGCCAGGTTCGTCGCCCAGCTCGGCTTCACCGCCCACCCGGAGGTCGTCACGGCGATGGTGGCGATGGCCGAGCGTCTCGACATCGTCTCGGCCGAACGGATCAGGGACGAGCTGGTCAAGCTGGTGTGCGCGGGGCGTCCGGTCGACGGCCTGAGGCTCCTCGTCGAGACCGGACTGGCCGAGCACATGCTGCCCGAGCTGCCCGCCCTGGTGCTGGAGCGGGACGAGCACCACCGGCACAAGGACGTCTACGAGCATTCGCTCACGGTGCTCGAGCAGGCCATCGAGCTCGAGGCCCGTCTCGGCGACGGTCCCGACCTCGTCGTCCGGCTGGCTGCCCTGCTGCACGACATCGGCAAACCCAAGACGCGGCGCTTCCAGCCGGGTGGAACAGTGACGTTCCACCACCACGACGTCGTGGGCGCCAAGCTGGCCAGGAAGAGACTTCGGGCCCTGAGGTTCGACAACAGCACAGTGGACCGGGTTGAGCGACTCGTCGGATTGCACCTGCGGTTCCACGGCTACGGCTCCGGCGAGTGGACCGACTCGGCGGTGCGCCGCTATGTGCGTGACGCCGGCGACCAGCTCGACCGTCTCCACATCCTGACCCGGGCCGACTGCACGACCCGCAACCGCCAGAAGGCGATGCGGCTGCAACAGACCTACGACGAGCTGGAGGCGCGCATCGCCGTGCTCGCCGAGCAGGAAGAGCTCGAAGCCATGCGTCCCGATCTCGACGGGAACCAGATCATGGAGATCCTCGGCATCGGTCCCGGCCGCGACGTCGGCGAGGCGTACAGCTTCCTGCTGGAGCTTCGGATGGATCGAGGTCCGCTGGGCGAGGAGGCCGCCGCCGAGGAGCTCCGCACGTGGTGGGCCGGCCGCAGCTGACTCAGACGATGGTGAGGTTGCGCTTGATCCGGAAGCGCAGGTCCCAGAGGTAGGCGTTGAAGGGGAACTCCCTCAGCGGGCGCGGCAGGTGCCGGGTGATGAATCCGACGGTCGAGGTCAGCCGGTCGAAACGACGCTGTTGGCGCGGCGTCCAGGTGTAGCGCATCTCGCGACGGAACTCCTCGGAGAGGAATCCGGTGGTCACGAACTGGTTGAACCCGCCGAACAGGACACTGATGGGCTTGGGCAGGAACTTCAGCCGGGTGATCGCGTGCAGGTACGTGCGCACCACGTCGTCGATGTGCACTCGGGTGAGGGCGTCGGTCCAGTACTTCTCGAAGTCGTCACGCGTCGCCGGCCACATGTCGTCACTCACTTGCAACGTGGTGCCCAGCGGTGCTGCCGCGGCGTAGACGCTGTCGAGCTCGGCCTCGGACATCGGCCCGTTGAACGCGGTGTAGAAGTCCTCGAATCCGCGGTAGAGGCACGCGGCGACCCAGAGCTGCAGGCCGGAGTCCATCGCGTGGTACTTCACCGGACTCTCCTCGGTGGAGAACACCTGCGCGTGTGCCCGGTTGACGGCCTGGCGGTAGGCCGCACGCTCCGCGTCGGAGCCGAGCACGGCCACCGACAGATAGGTGAGCGTGGTGCGCGTGCGCTTGATCGGGTGGTCGAAGAGCCGACCGGACTCGACCCGGCTCTCCACCACCCCGTGGCCGACCGCGGGCTGCGCCAGCTGCATGATGACGTTGGCCGACCCGGCCATCATCCCGGCGCCGTTGACGGTGTCGGCGAGGGCGGGGACGTTGGCAGTGGGCGAGCTCACGGAGCCTCCGGGCTGAATGTGGATACACGTGCTCCCAGAATCATGACAACTGAACACACATGTGTCAAGATGGCGCCGTGACCTCCATGCGCGTGTACGGCGGCGTCGCCGGCGACGAACGCCTGGCCGACCGCCGGTCGCAGCTGCTCGCCGCCGGGCTCGAGCTGCTGGCATCCGAGGCGGGTGCACGAGCCTTGACCGTCCGCGGCGTGTGCCGCGAGACCGGACTCGCCTCGCGCTACTTCTACGAGAGCTTCGCCGACGCCGGCGAGCTCGCCGCCGCCGTCTACGACGAGACCATCGCGGCCCTCACGACCGCCTCGCTCACGGCCCTGGGTGAGGCGGGTGACGAGGACGTCGCCGTGCTCGCACGCGTGGGTGTCGACGCGATCGTGGGTCACATCCTCGAAGACCCGCGGCGCGGACGGCTGCTGTTCTCGCCTGCGCTGGCGGCGCTTCCGGTCATCGCCGAGCGGCGCGACGCCTCGACCCGGCTGTTCGTCGAGCTCCTCGGCGCTGAAGCGCAGGCTCGCTCACCGATGCCCGGCGGACCGTCGTTCGACGTCGCCAGGGAGATGCTGGTCGGCGGCCTCGCCCAGGCGGTGAGCGCCTGGCTCGACGGGGATCTGTCGGTGGATCGGGACACGTTCGTCGACAGCTGCGCCGAGCTGTTCGTGACCGTGGGGGATGCGCTCAGGAACGGTTGAACGTCCGCTGGATGAGGTCGTTGGTGGCGCGCTGGAAGCCCATCACCACGGCCTGCACGGTGAGGTTGCGCAGCCGCTCGATGGTGTGCTCGTCGACGCCGATGCCGGAGGCACGGTGAGGCTGGAGAACGCGTCGCCGCATGATGTCGCTGAGGTCGTCGGTGAGCGCCCTCATGTGTCGCTCGATCGCCTCGGCGGCCTCGACGACACCGTCGACCGGGAGATCGACGTCGAACAGCTCGACCCCGACCTCGAACCCGGGCAGGGGGTAGAGGACGTCGTCGTCGCGCGAGAGCACGCCGCTGCGGATGAGGATGTCGAGCTGGTCGTCGTCGAGCCTGCGACCGGCGATCTCCTCGAGCTCGGCGCGCGACATCGGGCGTTGTTCGGTGGGCGCCCACGACGCGACGACCGCGCGTTGGAGGGCAATGTGCTCCGGCGACGTGGACTCGGGCACGCGACGGAGGTAGGTCTCGATCGCGGCGAGCGTGAAGCCGTGCGCCTGCAAGGACTTCACCAGCGCAAGGCGCGCGAGGTGGCCGCGGTCGTAGTAGGCCATGCGTCCGCGCCGGGCGGGCGGCGGGAGAATGCCGAGGCTCGCGTAGTAGCGAGTGGTGCGCACCGACAGTCCGGCCTCGGAGGCGAGCTGGTCGATGGTCAGCAGGTCGTCCGACGACTCGGAGTCGATATCCGCGGCCGCAACGGTCATGACTGTCACAGTACAACTGTCATCAGGAGCAGGCAATCCCGACATGGCCTTGGTTTGCGAAGGAATCGAGCGCGCTCTGCGGTGGACCAACCCTTGACGGACTGCCCATCCGGACTGTTACAGTCCGACTGTCATTCGCGCCCGACCAGAGGAGCTCCCACCTCGTGTCCGAGACGGTTCGGCTTCCCGCGCCGCGATCCCGGGCGCTGTCGTGGCCGATCGTGCGCGACGTGCTCGGCATCCTCGACCTCCTGACTCGGCTCGGTCGCGGCCTGCCGGGCACGATCTCCCGGGGCACGTTCCCCGGCACTGAGTACGTGCGGCAGACCTGGTTCGTGGTCAAGGTGTGCACGCTGCCGTCGTTGGCCGTCTCGATCCCGTTCGGCGTCATCCTCGCGCTGCAGGTCGGCGTGCTCGCCCAGGAGGTCGGCGCCACCGGGTTCACGGGTGCCGGCAACACCCTGGCCGTGGTGCGCCAGGGAGCACCGTTGATCACCGCGCTGATGCTGGCCGGTGTGGCCGGATCCGCGATCTGCGCCGACCTGGGGGCTCGGCGCATCCGTGAAGAGCTCGACGCCCTCGAGGTGATGGGCGTCAACGTGGTCGAACGGATGGTGCTTCCGCGGGTGCTGGCCACCGTCACGGTGGCGATGCTGCTCAACGGGGTCGTGATGTTCTTCTCGATCATGACCACGCTCCTGGTGAGCGTCCTCATCCAGGACCTCTCACCGGGTGGCTACCTCGCCTCGGTCTCGCTGCTCGCGCAGCCGTCCGACCTGGTCCTCTCGCTCATCAAGGCGGCGATCTTCGGCGTCATCTGCGCCACCATCGCCGCGTACAAGGGCGTGAACGCGACGCTTGGGCCGGCCGGCGTGAGCGAGGCGGTCACGTCTGCCGTCGTCATCAACTTCGTGGCGCTGTTCGCTGCCAACTTCGTGATCTCACAGGTGCACACCTGGATCGTGGCGGGCCCGATCTGATGAGTGTCGACGTCACATCTTCGCGACCGTGGGCCGGCCTCGCTGCCCGCCTGCTCCGCCCGGTCGTCGCGCTCGGAGACCAGCTCATCTTCCACGCCCGGGTGATCGGGCAGGTGCCGATCGCGTTGCGCCACCACCGTGCCCAGATCGGGCGCAACCTGGCCGAGGTGAGCCTCGGCGGCGGAGCGCTCGTGGTGGGTGGAGGTGCGGTCGGGGTCGTGCTGCTGATGTCGACGCTCACCGGAACAGAGGTGGGCCTGGAGGGCCATCAGGGCCTCGACATCATCGGACTGGCGCCGCTGACCGGCTTCATCTCCGGGTATGCGAACACCCGGGAGATCGCTCCCATCGTGGTCGCGCTGGCGTTCGCCGCGCGGATCGGGTGCGGGTACACGTCGCGGCTCGGCGCGATGCGGATCGCCGAGGAGATCGACGCGCTGGAGGCGATGTCGATCCGGCCGATCGCCTACCTGGTCTCGACCCGGCTCCTGGCCTCGCTCGCCATGGTGCTGCCGCTCTATCTCCTCGGCCTGGTCGGCACCTACGTCACCACCGACTGGGTGGTGACGGTGTTCTTCAACCAGTCGTCCGGCACGTACGAGCACTACTTCACCTGGTTCGTGAGCCTGCGCGACGTGGTGTGCTCCGCGATCAAGGTCGTGGTGCTCACGACGATGGTCACGCTCGTGCACTGCTACCACGGCTTCCACGCCGACGGTGGGCCCGAGGGCGTCGGTCGTGCCACCGGCCACGCGATCCGCACCAGCATCATCGCGATCACGGTCCTCGACATCCTGCTCACGCTCCTGCTGTGGGGCCCCGGCCAGAGAGTGACCGTGTCCGGATGAGGGCCCAGACATGAAGGCCGAGCCGTGAGCACGCGGTGGGGACTCGCCGACGAGGCGTGGCGACGGATCGTCGTCGCGGTCGCGGCGGCGGTCGTGGTCGGCGTCACCGGCCTGCTGCTCAGCGCGTCCTACCTGGGGATCGTGAGCCAGGACGTCCGCGTCGAGGCTCGACTGCCGGACCTCGGGGACACCCTCGGTCGCGGCGCCAAGGTGCGGTACCACGGCATCATCGTCGGCTACGTCGTCGACCTCGACCGGGTCTCGGACGGCTACAGCGTCGAGATGCTGGTCGAGAACGAGCACGCCGGGTCCATCCCGGCGTCGGCGACGGCCCGGGTGCTGCCGAGCACGCTGTTCGGGTCGGAGTACGTCGAGCTGCTCGGCGACAAGGGCGGATCCGTCGAGGCGCTGGAGTCCGGCGACGTCATCGAGGCCGACACGAGCCAGAAGTCGCTGCGCCTGATGGAGTCGTTCGACACCGCGGAGCGACTCATCGACGCCGTCGACGTGGAGCAGCTGACGCAGGCCACCAGCACGCTGGCCGAGGCGCTCGACGGCAACGGCGAGGCCGTCGGCGAGTTCATCGAGCGGGCCGACCGTTACGTCACGACGCTCGACGGCGACAGCGAGCTGTTCTTCGGCACCCTCGCCGCAACCGCGGAGGCGCTCGACACGCTCGCCGACATCGAGCCGGATCTCGTCTCCGCGGCCGAACACGCCCGCACCACGGCCGACACCATCGTGGCGAAGCGCTCGCAGATCCGCCGGCTGATGGAAGGCGGCACCGACCTCGCCGACCGCGGCACCGCGCTGCTCGACGAGCACGGCGACGCATTGGTCGACCTCACGCGCACCAGCGCCGTGCCGATGAGCATCTTCGCCGAGCACGGACCGAACCTGCGGCTGATCCTGGCGCGGGTGCCGAACGTTCTGCACAACGGCGCCACCGCCATCGACGAGTCGTCCATCCAGATGGAAGGCCAGATCGGCCTTGACCCGTACGACCCGTACTCGTCGGCCGACTGCCCCCGCTACGGGACGCTGGCCGGATCGAACTGCACGGGGTCGGGACGATGAGGCTCATCCGCATGCACCCGGTCGAGACGGCCGGGGTCGTCGCCTTCGCGATCGTGTCCCTGTTGCTCACCGCGCTGGTCGCGAACACGCTGGCCAGGTCGTCCAGCGGCGACCAGAACACGTACGTGGCGGAGTTCACCGACGCCTCCGGCATCGGTCCCGGCGACGAGGTGCGGATCGCCGGGGTGCGGGTCGGGCGAGTCGAGGCCCGCGAGCTTCGCGACGGCGTGGCGCGGGTCGAGTTCTCGATCCAGGCCGACCAGCCGGTTCGCACCGACACTCGGGCGCGCATCTCGTACCTGAACCTGCTCGGTCAGCGCTACCTGGCGCTCGAGGCCGGGTCGAGACCTGGGGCGGCGATGACATCCGGTGGTGTCATCGGCACCGACCGCACGGCGCCTGCGCTCGACCTGACGGAGCTGTTCAACGCCTTCGAGCCGCTCTTCGACGCCCTCGATCCCGACGACGTCAATGTGCTGGCCCGCGAGATCGTCGACGCGATGCAGGGTCAGGGCCCCACGATCTCGCACCTCACCACGCAGACCGCCGACCTCACCGCGCATCTCGCCGACCGCGACGCGGTCATCAGCCGGGTCATCGACAACGTCACCGTCGTCATGGCCTCGATGTCGGAGCACCGTGACGAGATCGCCGACATCATCGCCGGCCTCGGCAGGCTGGTGGGCGACCTGGCCGACGACAGCGACGACATCGAGGCGGCACTCACGAGCATGGACCGGCTCACGACGTCGGTCGACGGGCTGCTCGACGACAGCGCCGAGCCGCTCACCTCGTCGGTGGAGTCCATGCGGAGCATCGGCGGCACGATGGTCGAGGAGCTGGACGCGTTCCGCGCCGCCACCGTCAAGCTGCCGGTGATGCTCGACGGCTACGCCCGTTCGATGAGCTACGGCAGCTGGCTCAACATCCACATCTGCAGCCTGAGCTTCGGCCTGCCGGACCGGAAGGTGCTCGCCGGCGACGTCGGCCCGAACTCGGAGGCCTGCAAGTGAACCGCGGGAGTGTCGTGCGGTACACGGTCGCAGCGCTGGTGCTGGCCGTGCTGGCCGCGGCAGTCGGCGTGCAGCTGCTCCCGCGCGGCTCCGTGCACGTCGCCCTGCTGAGCCACGCATCCGGCCTCAAGGCCGGCGACGAGGTGCGGGTGGCCGGCATCCCGAGTGGCGAGGTCACCGACGTCGAGCTCGACGGCGCCGACGCGAAGGTGTCGTACGACCTCGACGAGGGCATCGAGCTGCACACCGATGCGCGGGCCGCCGTCAAGATGGCCACACTGCTCGGCAAGAACTACCTCGAGGTCGAGCCTGGCCAGGGTGCGGTGGAGGCCGCCGACACGCCGATCCCGACTGCCCGCACCACTCCCGCCTACACGCTGTCGAACATCTTGACCCGGACGAAGGAGGACCTCGGCGACCTCGACATGGACGCCGTCGACGAGGCCGTCGGCACGCTGGCGACCGCGCTCGACCAGGATCCCGCCGAGACCGACCGAGCCTTGCGGGAGACGACCCGGCTGGCTCGCGCGATCGGCGACAAGGACGCCCAGATCGGTCGTCTGCTCACGACGGTCCACGAGGTGACGTCGTCGGTGCGCGAGCAGCAGGACGAGCTGGAGGGCCTGCTCGGGGACGCCGACACCGTGGCGTCGATGGTCGTCCGCCGCCGGCAGACCATCGAGCGGCTGATGACGAACGCCCAGGACGTGGTGCGCTCGCTGGAGGAGCTGGCGAGTGAGAACACCGAGGGCGTCTCCGAGGTCCTCGACCAGTTCCATACCGTGCTCAGCACGCTGCGCAAGAACGCCGACGAGCTCGATGCGTCGCTCGAACGGCTGGCACCGATGGCGCGCTACTTCTCCAACGCGACCGGCAACGGACCGTGGATCGACGTCTACGCGCCGTTCTTCCTCATGCCCGACCAGGTCGTGTGCGCACTGGACTTCGGGAGGTGCTCATGAAGCTCTCCCGCCTGCTGCCCGTCTCGATCGGCCTCGGCGTCGTCCTGATCCTGGGCGTCCTCGTGTTCGGCACCCGCGGACCGTCGGGCACCGACCTCACCCTGCAGTTCTCCGACACCACCGGCCTCTACGTCGGCAACGACGTGCAGGTCGTCGGGGTGCCGGTGGGCGAGGTGACCGCGATCAACCCGCGCGGCACCCGCTCCGACGTCTCGATCAGGGTCGATCACGAGGTGAACGTCGCGGCCCGCGCCGGCGCCGTCATCATGCAGTCTGCACTGGTCACCGACCGGTTCATCGAGCTGACGCCACCGTGGACCGACGGCGCCCGGCTGCGCGACGGCGACGTCATCCCGATCGATCGCACGCGCAGCCCGGCCAACGTCGACGACGTCATGACCGCGATCGACGCCCTGCTGATCGCCCTGAAGGACACGACCAAGGACGGCAAGGACATCGGCGATCTGCTGTCGGTCGGCGCCGACCAGCTCGACGGCAAGGGGGCGCGCATCGCCGACGCCCTCGAGGCCACGTCCGAAGCGCTCGGCACCATCGACGGGCGGGAGCCGCAGATCACCGCGATCGTCGACGACCTCGACTCCCTCACCGCCATGCTGGCCGAGCGCGACCGCACGGTGCGACGCCTGGGCGAGTCGGTGTCCGGCTCGACCGAGGTCCTGGCCGGCCAGCGCAAGGACCTGACCGCCACGTTGAAGGCACTGCGCACGCTGAGCACGACCACGTCGGCCTTCGTGAAGAAGAACCGCGGCCGCCTCGTCGACGACCTCGACGAGGCGACGGCCGTGCTCGAGACCATGGTCGGCCGCAAGGACCAGCTGGCCGAGACGTTCGACCTTCTGCCGCTCGTGGCCGAGAACATCACCCGCGCCTACGACCCCGAGACCAGGCGGACCCGCATCCGCGTCGACGCGCGCAACACCGGCCCGTTCTCGGCGGTCGGTCGCGCCGAGCTGTGCCGGCTGCTCAGAGTCATCCCCGACTGCGACTCCCTCACGGATCCCGACGGCACGGGCGCGCTCGACCCGCTGTTCCACTGGTTCACCACGTTCTTCCCGGAGGACCTGTGATGAGCACCTCCATGATCGGGTGGTTCGCGCGACTCGGCGCCGCGGTCGCGTCGGCAGCAGCGCTGTCGGCGTGCGGGTCCGACCTGTCCGACGTGCCGCTGCCGAGCCAGGTGAGCGGGCCCACGTATGAGATCGAGGCCGTCTTCGACAGCGCCCTCAACCTGCCGCGGCAGGCACCGGTCAAGCTCGACGGCCGGACGGTGGGCGACGTCGTGTCGGTCGAGGCCGTCGACTACACGGCGCGGGTCCGGCTGCGGATCAGCGACGAGACCCGCCTGCCGACCGGCACCCGGGCGCAGACCCGGCTCAGCGCGCCGGTCGGGGAGGCGTTCGTCGCTCTCCTCCCGCCGGAGGGAGCCGCCGGCGGAGCCACCCTCGAGCACGGCGACGTGCTGGACCGCGAGGTCACCGACACCGCGCCCGACACCACCGACCTCCTCACCGGCCTGTCGGCAGCCGTCACGGGCGGCAGCTACGCCGACCTGAAGGTCGTCATCGAGGAGCTCGTGACCGCGTTCGACGGTCGCGGCGGCGACGTGCGACACCTGGTCCGACGGCTCGACTCCGTCGTCACCTCGGTCAACACGCACCGCGACGACATCGACGCGGCGCTCGACGGGCTGGACCGGCTCTCGGCGCAGGTCGCCGACGACACCGACTCCATCGCCGCGTCGGCGGACGCGCTGGCGCCGGCCATCCAGCGTCTGGCCGAGCAGGAGGACGAGGCCATCGACCTGTTGACGTCGCTGACCGAGCTCGGCGACGCCGGCCACGACGTCATCCGTCGGACCAAGGGCACCATCGCGTCCCAGCTGCACGACCTCCAGACCGTGCTCGAGGCGATCGAGGCCGAGCAGGAGAAGATCGGGCCGATCCTCACCGGCGTCGAGGGCTTCGCCGACGGGCTCGACCGCGCCACGCCGGGCGACTACGCCACCTTCGACCTGACCATCCTCCTGAACCCGAAGCTGGGCGGGGACCTGCCGTTCCTGAACCTCACCGACCAGGGCGAGCCGCTGACACCGCCACCGTTCTCGCCGGGGAAGCCGCCCGCGTTGCCGGACCTGGTCAAGGGCCTGCTCGCCGGGCTGTCGCCGGGACGGGGGGCGGGCTCGTGAAGGCTTATCAGCGCCAGGCGCGCAACGTCCGCATCGCCGAGATTGTGATGATCGTGCTCACCATCTCCGGCCTCGCCTACCTGGGCGACTCGGTGATCCAGTCCGGCCTGTTCTCGTCGTCGCGAACCGTCACCGTGGAGCTCCCGTCGGGCGGCGGGCTGTTTCCCGGGTCCGCAGTCACGTACCGCGGCGACCGGGTCGGACGTGTGCGCGACGTGGACCTGGCCGGCGCGGGCGTGCGGGCGACCGTGCGACTCGACAGCGAGGCTCGCATTCCCGTCGACACCCAGGCGGTGGTCGCCAACCTCTCGGCGATCGGCGAGCAGTACCTGGACTTTCGGCCGCGGTCGGACGGCGCTCCCTACCTCGGCGACGGGTCGGTGGTCCGCGCCGCCGACACGACGGTGCCGCTGCGCTTCGACCGCCTGCTCGGCGACCTCATCGAGCTGGCCGACCGGATCGACACCGAGGACGTGGAGACCATCACGCGTGAGGTGGGCGCGGCCTTCGACACCGAGGCCGACCTCGCGACCATCGGTCGCCGGAGCGACGCGGCGCTCGGCATGCTCGAGCGGTTGCAGCCGACGCTGCGCCGGCTGATGGAGAACGCCCGTGTGCCACTCAAGACCATCGACGACCGCGAGAGCGAGCTGCGGACGTTCGCGGCTCAGATCGATCTCGTGACGGCCGAGCTCGAGTCGGCCGACGGTGTCGTCCGCGGGCTCCTCGACGACCTGCTCACCACCATCCCCTTGGTGGACCGGCTGCTGCGCGAAACCGAGCCGCACCTCGGACCGGTGCTTGGCGACACGCTGGTCATCGCCGGCCTCGCGGCGGATCGCCCGCAGGGTCTCGCGCACTGGCTGACCTGGGCACCGGACCAGATGGTGGGCATGACCGAGAGCACCCGCGACCGTTCCGGGCGTGTGCTCCTGGTGCCGAACCCCAGCAAGACCTGCCACTACGGGACGCCGAACCGCTCGCCGCTCGACACCACGCGCACCCCCGCCACCACCGACGCCTATTGCACGACCGTGGAGCCTCTCGTGCAGCAACGCGGGTCGCAGTACGCACCACGCCCCTGATCGAGAGGACACCATGGACTTCACGCTGCCCGACACCGCCGAGACCGTGCGGGAGGGAGTAGCCCGCGCCGTCTCCGGGTTCGACCACGCGTACTGGTCGCACTGCGACGAGGAGCACCGGTTCCCGACGGAGGCCTGGCAGGCCTTGGCCGACGGCGGGTGGATCGGCCTCGCCGTCCCGGAGGAGCATGGCGGCGGCGGCCAGGGGATGCTCGAGCTGGCGGTGGCGTGCGAGACGCTGGCGGCCAGTGGAGCCACCCAGGGCACGTTCCTGTACATCCTCACGCCGGGATTTGGTGGCATGACCCTCGCTCGTCACGGCACGCCGGAACAGCAGAAGGAGATCCTGCCCGGTATCGCCACGGGTGAGACCACGTTCTGCCTGGCGCTCACCGAGCCCGACGCCGGCAGCAACGCGATCGACATCCGGACGCAAGCGAAGCGCGACGGTGACGACTTCCTCATCTCGGGCCAGAAGATCTGGATCTCCGGCGTCGACCAGGCGGACTGGATGATCGTCGTCACCCGAAGCACTCCGCTCGAAGACTCCAGGCCGCGCACGCACGGCTTCACCTTGCTGCTGGTCGACGTGAAGGAGGCGCTGGCCGCCGGCACACTGACCTTCACGCCGATCCCCAAGCTCGGCGGCAACATCGTCACGTCCAGCCAGGTGTTCCTCGACGACGTGCGCGTGCCTGCCGATCGCGTGATCGGTGTCGTCGACGAGGGCTTCGCGGTCCTGTGGGACGTGCTCAATCCCGAGCGCATCCTCGCTGCGGCCGGGGCGGTCGGCGGCGCAGAAGCTGCGTTGCGCCTGGCCGTCGACTACGCCAAGGAGCGCGTGGTGTTCGGCCGGCCCATCGGGTCCAACCAGGCGGTGCAGTTCCCGCTCGCCCAGATCGCGGCCAAGACCGAGCTCGCCCGGCTGATGACCTACAAGGCTGCGTGGCTGTTCGACCAGGGCCTGCCGTGCGGCCACGAGACCAACATCGCGAAGCTCACCGGTGCCCAGGTGTCGTGGGAGGCCGCGGACCAGGCGTTCCAGACGTTCGGCGGTATGGCCTACTCCAAGGAGTTCCCGGTGGAACGGCTGTTCCGCGACGCCCGCATCGGCAAGAACATCCCGGTGGCCGAGGAGCTGATTCTCGCCCACATCGGCACGCAGGCACTCGGGCTGCCGCGGTCATACTGAACGGCGAAGGCCGGACCCCCCGAGGGATCCGGCCTTCACGTTCGGGGTTGCGCTGGCTGGTTCAGCGCTCTTCGGTACCGGCGATGAACGCCTCGAGCTTCTGGCGACCGAGGTCGTCCGGACGCTGCTCGGGAGGCGACTTCATCAGGTACGACGAGGCGCTGAGGAGAGCGCCGCCGATGCCGCGGTCCTTGGCGATCTTGGCCGCACGGATGGCGTCGATGATGATGCCGGCCGAGTTGGGGGAGTCCCAGACCTCGAGCTTGTACTCCATGTTGATCGGCGCATCACCGAAGGCGCGGCCTTCGAGACGGACGTACGCCCACTTGCGGTCGTCGAGCCACTGCACGTAGTCGCTCGGGCCGATGTGCACGTTCTTGGCGCCGAGGTCGTGCGAGATGTTGGACGTGACGGCCTGGGTCTTCGAGATCTTCTTGCTCTCGAGCCGGTCGCGCTCGAGCATGTTCTTGAAGTCCATGTTGCCGCCGACGTTCAGCTGGTACGTGCGGTCGAGCACCACGCCGCGGTCCTCGAACAGCTTCGCGAGGACACGGTGCGTGATGGTGGCGCCGACCTGGCTCTTGATGTCGTCGCCGATGATCGGCACGCCGGCGTCCTCGAACTTCTTGGCCCACTCCGGGTCGGAGGCGATGAAGACGGGCAGCGCGTTGACGAAGGCCACGCCCGCGTCGATGGCGCACTGCGCGTAGAACTTGTCGGCCTCTTCAGATCCCACCGGCAGGTAGGACACGAGCACGTCGGCCTGGGTGTCCTTGAGGACCTGCACGACGTCGGCGGCGGGAGCGTCGGACTCCTCGATGGTCTCGAGGTAGTACTTGCCGAGGCCGTCGAGCGTGTGGCCGCGCTGCACTGTGATTCCCAGGGGCGGCACGTCGGCGATCTTGATCGTGTTGTTCTCGCTCGCGGTCGTCGCCTCGGAGAGGTCGAAGCCGACCTTCTTCGCGTCGACGTCGAACGCGGCGACGAACTCGATGTCGCTGACGTGGTAGTCGCCGAACTGGACGTGCATCAGGCCGGGAACGCTCCCTTGCGGGTCGGCCCCCCGGTAGTACTCGACGCCCTGGATCAAGGACGTGGCGCAGTTCCCCACGCCCACGATGGCTACACGTACCGAACCCATGGGTTCTCCTCCACTCATGATGTTTCGCTGGTCTTGTCGTTCGTGCCGGCTGCCGGCTCGTCGGTCGATGCGCCGTAGCCCCCCGAGCGTTCGCGGTCGATGAGCTCGGTCAGCCAGCGCACTTCGCGCTCGACCGACTCCAACCCGTGCCGTTGCAGCTCCAGCGTGTACGAGTCCGCCCGCTCGCGACCGCGCTGGGTCGACGTGCGGACGTTCTCGAGTCGCTCTTCCAATCGGCTGCGCCGCCCCTCGAGGATGCGCACCCTGGTCGGCGAGTCGGTACGCGCGAAGAACGCGAACCGCACGCCGAAGCTTTCGTCGTCCCACGCGGCCGGGCCGGACTCCTCGAGAGCCTGGGCGAAGCGCTCCTTGCCCTCGGCGGTGAGGCGGTACACGATCCGGTTGCGGCGGCCGCGCACGGCCTCCGGGCTCGCCTTGGCCGTCTTGGCCTTGGCCGCCTTGGGCGCCGGCGGATCGGCCACGATGTAGCCGTCCTTGCCGAGCGCCTTGAGGCAGGGGTAGAGCGTTCCGTACGAGAGCACGCGACCCCAGCCGAGCAGCACGATGAGCTGCTTGCGCAGCTCGTAACCGTGCATCGGAGCGTCGTGCAGCAGTCCGAGGACTGCGAGCTCGAGAGCTGCTCCGCGCCGTGTCATGGTGGCCCTTGTCTGAATACGAGACGTCCGCCTGGTGACGAACTGGTATATCGAGACGATACATCGCTTCATCACGTCGGCGCCAACCGGGTTCCCGTGACCCCTGCCACGCCCGGCGCGTGGGCGCACCGGGGGCACGCTCCGTCATCTGCCGCCCCAGCCTCGGCACCCCCGCCAGGCTCCTCTCAGGTTCGTCGGTCAGAATGGGCGAGGTTCGTCGGTCAGAATGGACCGGAACGTCCGAGCCAGCTCGGGTCCACACAGAGGAAGCACCACCTTGAACCAGCGCGTCAAGCCGCGTCCTGACAACGCGATGAAGCAGCTCGCCCGCAGGATCACCGGCACCGGTCCCCGTTGGCAGCAGGTCCTGCGCTGGACGGGTGCCGTGAGCGTCTCCGGTCTGGTGCTGGGCGCGATCATGTTCTTCGCGCTCTACACACTCATCGACATCCCCGACCCGAACGCCGACTTCAAGACCCAGACCACGAACGTCTACTACTCGGACGGCAAGCACAAGATCGGCACGTTCGCGACACAGGACCGCGACGTCATCGAGCTCGACCAGGTCCCGAAATCGATGCAGGCGGCCGTCATCGCCGCGGAGGACCGCACGTTCTACTCCAACCGTGGCATCGACATCCGAGGCATCATCCGGGCCGCCCGCAACAACGCGCAGAGCGGCGAGATCACCGGTGGCGGATCCACGATCACGCAGCAGTACGTCAAGATCCTGTACCTCTCGCAGGAGCAGTCATACATCCGCAAGATCCGCGAAGCGATCCTGTCGATCAAGATCCACAACAACCAGAGCAAGCAGCAGATCCTCGAGGGCTACCTCAACACCATCTACTTCGGCAACGGCGCCTACGGCGTCGAGGTCGCGTCGCAGACGTACTTCGACAAGCCGGCCTCCAAGCTCAAGTACACCGAGTCGGCGGCCCTGGCGGCGATCCTCAACCAGCCGTCGTACTACGACCCCTACTCCGAAGGTGGCCGCCAGCACATGGTGCCGCGATTCAACTACGTGATCGACGGCATGGCCAAGTCCGGCGCCATCACGGCCGAGCAGCAGGCCAAGGCCAGGGGACACCTGCCGACGTTCGCCAAGAAGAAGAACATCGACCGCTTCAAGGGCACCAACGGGTACCTGCTGAGGCTGGTCCAGCAGAAGATGCAGACCCTGGAGTTCACCGACTCGCAGATCCTCGGCGGCGGCCTCAACATCACCACCACGATCGGCTACAAGAAGCAGCGAGCCGCGGTCAACGCGGTCAACACCGTCCGGCCCCCAGGGCTCAAGAAGCTGCACACCGCTCTGGTCTCGATCCAGCCGGGCACCGGTGCCGTGCGGGCGATGTACGGCGGTTCCGACTATCTCAAGAGCCAGATCAACTGGGCGACGGTCGGCACGCAGCCGGGCTCGACGTTCAAGGTGTTCGCCCTGGTGGCGGCACTCGAGGACGGCTTCAGCCTCAAGACCCGCCTGAACGGCAGCTCCCCGATCGACGTCGGCGGCAACCAGGTCGAGAACCAGGGTGACAGCGGCGGCCAGTCGTTCGGGCCCGTCACGCTGGAGCGCGCCACCCAGAAGTCCATCAACACCGCGTTCGTCGACCTCGCCCAGCAGCTGGGCGAGGACGACCCAGAACCCACCGGTTCGGGTGAATCCTCGGCCATCCAGCCCATCGGTGACATCACGGTCGGCACGCAGAAGATCCGCGACGCGGCGAACGAGGCCGGCATCCCCACGTCCGTCACGGACAAGTTCGACCCCGCGGCCGCGGTGACGCCGCTGGGCTACGTGCCGGTGCCTCCGGTCGACATGGCCAACGGCTACGCCACGATCGCGGCCGGCGGCAAGAAGGCGGACTGGTACATCATCGAGAAGGTGACCGACCCGTCCGGAAACGTGCTGCACGAGCACGAGGGCTCGAACGAGCAGGCCATCCCCGAGGACGTCGCGGGCGATGTCATCGCCGCGATGCGCAAGGTCGTCAACTCCGGCGCGGCCGGAACCGGAAGCCGCGGCCGCACACTCTGCCCGACCGGCGGCAAGACCGGAACCGCCACCGCCGGCACCAATGAGGACCAGCACGTGTCGTCATCGTGGTTCGCCGGCTACACGCCCAAGCTCGCTACCGCGGTGATGTACAACCGCGGCGTCGGCAACGAGGACCTCGAGGGCTACCTGCTGCCGTTCTACGGCGGCACGTATCCGGCGATGACCTTCAAGGCCTACATGGACGCGGTCGTGGATCCCCTCAACTGCGGTGAGTTCATCCCGCCGGGCAACATCAAGAGCACCCGCGGCAAGACGTACACGCCGGAACCGAAGAAGAAGGACAAGAAGAGCGACAGTGGCGGAAGCGGGTCCGGCAGCGGGAGCGGCAGCAACACCGACGGCGGCGGCAGCAACACCGACGGCGGCGGCAGCAACACCGACGGCGGCGGCAACGACACCGACGGCGGCGGCAACGACACCGACGGCGGCGGCAACGACACCGACGGCGGCGGCAACGACACCGACGGCGGCGGAAACGGCAACAACGGCGTGTTCGCCGACTGACTCCCTGGTCAGGCGAGCGTGATGGAGTCGAAGGTTGTGGTCGTGTAGCGCACCGCGGCGGCGACGGTGTCGCCCACCTCGGGTGCCGGGGCCGAAGCCGGCAGGAACACCAGGCTGGCCTGCATGTGCGGCGGCTCGGCGAACCAGCGCTGCTTGCCGTCGACGAAGAACGGGCTCAACGCGAACCCGGCCGCCTCGAGCCCGCCTTTGGCGAGCGTCTTGCCGCGTTGCAGCGCGGAGCCGGTCGCGCGGGGGGCCTCCAGGCCGAGGCCGTGGCTGGTGCCGCCGGCCAGCACGAGCAGATAGCCGTCACGCGGCACCGACCGCTGCCGGTAGCCGACCCGCTCTCCCCGTGAGACGCGGTGCCGGTCGAGCACGGTGGAATGGACGTCGAAAGCGCCCAGGTCGCCCAGCCACAGGGATGTACCGATGCGTGGCCGGACTTGGAGCTGTGGGCGCCGCTCGGCGAGCACCATCAGCTCCGGGGGTGTGAGGTGCGAGACGTAGAAGCGGTCGGTCTCGATCTGGGACGCGCCCAGCGCCGCTGCCCACGACTCGGCCTCGGTGAGGTTGCCGCCGGCCATCGGCAGGTGGACGGCGAAGCCCTCAACGCGGAGATCGCCCAGCGCCGCTGCGACGGCAGCGAGCTCGTGGCGGTCGAACCCGTGACGCGCCATCGAGGTCTCTCCCTCGACGACGATCCGGGCCTGGTCACCCCGGCCGGCGAGGGCCTCGACGTCCTCGACGCGGCCGACCGTGTGCACGACGCGGGCGTCGTACGTGACGTCGGTGAGGAACGGTCGCCACGGACTGAGCACCATGATGTCGCCGCCGAACGCTGCCAGGGCGCCAGGCACTTCTGCGTACGTGCCGACGGCCAAGGTCGGGCAGCCGAGCGTGGTGGCCTCGCCGGCGAGCAGGTCGCGCCCGAGCCCATAGCCGTTGCCCTTGACCACGGGCACGAGGCCGGGCGTGCCCTCGGCGACCCCGGCGAGGTGCCGTCGCCACCGCGTGGCGTCGACGTGCAGGTCGAAGCTCATCCTCTGCTCCTCATGTATGCCGTGAAAGCGAGATACAGGGCGCGATTCAGCGGCAGGTCCCACTCGCCGAGGTACTCGACGGCCTCGCCACCCGTGCCGACCTTGAACTGGATGAGGCCGATGTGCGGATCGTCGGCGTCGAGAGTGTCGGTGATGCCACGCATGTCGTACACCTCCGCGCCGGCGGCGAGGGCGTCGCGCATCATCTGCCACTGCACGGCGTTCGAGCCGCGCACGTCGCGCTTCGCCGAGGTGGACGCACCGTACGAGTACCACGCGTGCGTTCCGACCCGAACCAGCGTGGTGGCCGCGACGAGGTCACCCTCATGTCGGGCGAGGTACAGCGTGAGGCGATCGGGCTCCTCGGAGCCGAGCGCGTCCCACATGCGCTCGAAGTACGACAGCGGCCTGGGCGTGAAGTGGTCGCGCTCTGCGGTCTCGGTGTAGACGGCGTGGAAGGCGGCGACGTCGTCGCGGGTGCCGCGGGTGACCTCGACGCCCGCCTTGGCCGCCTTCTTGATGTTGCGCCGCCACTGCTGGTTCATGGCGGCGAGCACGTCGTCCTCGGCCTTGGGGCCGTCGTCGCCGGCCAGGGGGACCCAGAAGTTGTACTGCGGCTGGCCGGCGGCGAACCCGCCCGTGGTGGGCACCTGTTTCCAGCCCCGGTCGCGTAGCCGGCTGGAGACCGCGAGCGCGGCCTCGTCGCTCGCGTCGGCCGGCACGTCGCCGAGGGTGCCGAGCGCCTCGTCGGCGATCGCCGCCTTGATGGTGGCGGCGTGCCAGCGACGGGTGACGACTGGCGGTCCCATCCGGATTCCGAAGGCGCGCTGGTCCTTCAGGTAGGCGGCCAGGGGATCGAGCCAGGTGTCGAGATCGGGGTCGAGCCAACCGATGTCGGGGCCTTCGGGGAGGTAGGCGAGGTAGCGCTTGAGCCGGGGAACCTGGCGGTAGAGCACGAGTCCGGCACCGACGAGGTGGTTGGAGTCGAACCAGCCGATCGACTCCCCGCGCCACTCGTTCTTGACCTCGGCCCACGCGGGTGTCTGCAGGAAGCTGACGGAGGGACGCCCGCGGATGTGGGCAAGATGCTCCGGTCCGCTGATGGGCCGGACCGCGAGGGCTGACGTCACCCGTCGAAGGCTACCAACGGCTCCGGCGCCCGGCGCTCTACTGCTCGGCGGCCAGGTACGCGGCCACCCGTTCGGCCCGCTCGACGAGGTCCGCCTCGGGGACGTCCGGCAGCATGTCGGCCCACGCGGGCAGGTTCGACCCGCGCAGCTGCAGCACGCCTTCCGGCCGCGCCAGCACGTTCCAGAGCAGGTGACCGGTGTTGTTCTCCCACTTGGTGATGTGGACGCGACCGACTCCGTCGAGCGTTTCGACCGCCCGGAAGGTCCGCCCGAGGACGTGACCCATCTCGGCCAGCTCGTCGCCGTCGAGCTGGTCGAGCGTGCGGTGAGTGCGCGGGGCGACGATGGCCCAGAACAGCAACGAGGTCGACGAACGTCGCGCGACGAAGAAGGACTCGCCGCTCCACAGCCGATGGGCGGTGTCGTCCTGGCCCCGGCACACCCGACACCCTTCCGCGCTGGTGTCGCCGCGTGGCTCGGGGAGCTCGAGCTCCGTCAACGGGGCGACGGTGACGGACTCGTACGGGAAGACGTCCCAGCGGGTCATGGGGCCTGGCTCCAGCCGGCCGTCAGCGTCGGCGGCGTCCCGGGCGCGGTCGAAGAACTCTCGGGAGACGCTCATGTCTCGGAACGTAACACCCAGTCCGGTGACCGCCCGTCCATGAGTTAGGGTTACCTAACAAGCATCGACTCGGAGGGAGTCACCCCAGTGCGCACGCATGCCGCGACCGTGATCAGCCGACGCCGGCTGTCCGCCCACCTCGTCACCGTGACGCTCGGCGACCTCGGGGGCTTCCCGACGACCGGGGTGCCGGACGAGTACGTCCGGCTGCTCATCCCGAAACCCGGCGACGACCTCGTGCTGCCCGAGATCGACGAGGCTACCTGGACGATCACGTATCCGGAAGGAGCTGCGGAGCTGACGCATCGCGTCTACACGATCTCCGACCACCGCGTCGTCGACGGCGAGGTGCAGGTCGACCTCGACATCGCCCTGCACGAGCGGGGAGTCGGGTCCGACTGGGCGCGCGACTGCCAGGTCGGCAGCCGGGTGGGACTCCTGGAGCCGCGCGGCCTGTACGCCGCCCCGGACGACGTCGAGTGGCAGCTGCTCGTCGGCGACATCACCGCCGTGCCGGCGCTGGCGCGCATCCTGCGTGGGCTGAAGCCCGGTCAGCGCGCCGAAGCCGTCGTCGTGCTCACCGACGCCGACGACGAGATCCCGCTCCCGAGCGCCGGCGACGTCACCGTGCACTGGCAGGTGGTCGAGCGCGAGACCGACATCTGCGAAGCGCTGACCTCCGCCGTCATCGACCGTGAGCTGCCCGCGGACGGAAGCCGCTACGTGTGGCTCGCGGGCGAGGCGAGGGCCAGCCGGGCGGTGCGTCGCCACCTGCGACGCGAGCTGCGCTGGCCCCAGCGTGACTTCTACACCTGCGGCTACTGGCAGGTCGACGCCGAGACCTGGAACGCGCGCTACGAGGAGGTGGCCGACCAGGTCATCGCCGAGGCCGAGCAGGCCCAGGCTCGGGTCGGCGACGACGAGGGCGCCTACCTCGACGCGCTCGAGGACATCTACGACCGCGCCGGCCTCTAGACGGCGTCTGGCGTCACACCCTTTCGCCAAGAACTCCCTCTGGCGTTGGCCGGGCTTCGGTGAGACGCTCGAAGGTGATCGGGGCCAGTATCGAGGAGTCATCATGGCCAGTGTGTCGAGCAAGTCCTTCGACGAACCAGACGAGCAACGCACGCCCCCGAAGACGACGGTCGACGTCGTCCGACTGACCGGCGCCACCGTTGCTCGCCTCACCTTCGAGCCGGGATGGAGGTGGTCTGAGTGCGTCAAGCCGGTGGTGGGCACCGACTCGTGCCAGGCCAGGCACGTCGGAGCACTCGTGTCCGGCGAGATGGAAGTCGAGCACGAGGACGGAAGCCAGGCCACGCTCCGTGCTGGCCAGGCGTACGTGATCGAACCGGGTCACGACGCCTGGGTGGTCGGGGACGAAGCGGCCGTCGGGTATGAGTTCGAGAGCGCCGAGACCTACGCGAAGGGCTGACGCAGCCTAGGCCGCGGCGGCGGAACGATGATCGGCCAGCTTGAACTGCCTGACGATCAGGAAGAGCGGCAGGGCGACGCTGATGGCCACGGCGAACGTCACCACGACGTAGATCCAGAGGCGACGCATCCCGAGGCGGCGTCCTTCGGCGATCATGAACACCAGCCCGATGAAGGCGACGGCAAGCAGGTCGATCAGCGAGAAGGTGGCTGCACCGTTCGCCACCACGTCGTCCACGAGGTTGCCGTCGGTGCCGAGGTAGGACACGAGGACGATCTGGGTGCCGACGAGGGCAGCGAGGCCGAGCACGCCGTACACCGCGCAGAGTGCCTTGTCCGTGCTGGTCAGACGGTTCATGTCGCTCCTATGCGGATTGCTCGGCCGCGACAGGAGCGGCATAGCCCCAGGTCGACGGTGGTGCGGTGGGGCTGATCAGCAGCTTCATGCCCGCCTCGGCGGGCGTGCGGTTGGCCTTGCGGTGGTTGCAGCGCAGGCAGGCGGCCACGGCGTTCTCCCAGGTGAGGCCACCCCCGCGACTGCGTGGCACGACGTGGTCGACCGTCTCGGCCGTGCCGCCGCAGTAGGCGCACATGCGGTCGCGGGCCTTGATGGCCGATTTCGTGCACAGGTGCCCGCGCCGGTGACGCCATTTCGCGACGACGTAGCGCACGAGCCGCAGCACCTTCGGCACCGGGAACGGACCGAAGTTCCCCCCGGCCTCTTCCTCGACGACCGCCACCTCGCGCACCAGCATCTTGATGGCGTGGCGCAGGGAAACGCGCTGCAAGGGCTCGTAGCTCGCGTTGAGCACGAGGACGTACGCATCCGCCATCGGTCGCACCTTTCTGGCGAAATCGTAGCCTCAACGGCATCGAAACCGGCCGAGATGTCCCGAACGCGGGGCGCGCGCCATCGGGGCCTTCGATAGACAGGAGTGACGAAACCTCCCCGATACCTGACCGATCTAGGGTGAGCCACGTGAGCGATGCGCATCTCTTCGAGGACTACGGACCCGTGTCCGGGTTCGACGAAATGATGTCTCACGACGGCAACGGCGCCGACGTCTCGGCGGTCCGCGGAAGCTACGCGCAGGTCCACCGGTCCTTCGAGACGATGGGCGACGACGAGGTACGCCAGCGGGCCGACGCGCTCGCCTCGTCCTACCTCGACCAGGGCATCACGTTCGGCGTCGAGGGCGAGGAGCGTCCGTTCCCCCTCGACATCGTGCCGAGACTCATCGAAGCCGAGCAGTGGGACCACGTCGACGACGGCGTCCGGCAGCGGGTCCGTGCGCTTGAGGCCTTCCTGGCCGACATCTACGGGTCCGGCGAACTGTTCGCCGACGGGGTGGTGCCCCGCTCGGTGGTCATGACGTCGCCGCACTTCCACCGCGTCGTGGCGGGCCTGGAGCCGCCCAACGGCGTGCGCATCCACGTCGCCGGCGTCGACCTCATCCGCGACGGCGAGGGCGACTTCCGGGTGCTGGAGGACAACGTCCGCGTGCCGTCCGGTGTCTCGTACGTGATGACCAACCGTCGTGCCCTGTCGGCCGCGCTGCCCGAGGTGTTCGCCGACCACCGGATCCGCCCGGTGTCGCAGTACTCGCAGGCCCTGCTCGCGGCTCTGCGCAAGTCTGCCCCGTCTGGCGTCAGCGATCCGACGGTCGTCGTGCTCACTCCCGGCGTCTACAACTCCGCCTACTTCGAGCACACGCTGCTGGCCCGCACCATGGGAGTCGAGCTCGTGGAGGGCCGAGACCTCGTGTGCCGCTCGGGCCGCGTCATGATGCGCACCACCCGCGGCCTCGAGCCCGTGCACGTCATCTACCGCCGCATCGACGACGAGTTCCTCGACCCGGTGCAGTTCCGCGCCGACTCCGCGCTCGGTGTGCCGGGACTCGTCAATGCCGCTCGCGCCGGTCACGTCACCATCGCCAACGCGGTGGGCAACGGTGTGGCCGACGACAAGCTGCTCTACACGTACGTGCCCGACCTCGTGCGTTACTACCTGTCCGAGGAACCCATACTGCGGAACGTCGACACCTGGCGGATGGGTGACGCCGACCACCGTGAGGAGGTCCTCGACCGCCTTGACGAGCTGGTCCTCAAGCCAGTCGACGGGTCAGGCGGCAAGGGCATCGTCATCGGGCCTGCTGCCTCCGCCGACGAGCTCGACGAGCTGCGGGTCAAGGTTCTCGCCGACCCGCGCGCCTGGATCGCCCAGCCGGTGGTTTCCTTGTCGACGGTGCCGACGCTGGTGGAGAACGGCATCCGGCCGCGGCACGTGGACCTGCGTCCCTTCGCCGTGCACGACGGCGACGACGTCTGGGTGCTGCCCGGCGGGCTCACCCGTGTCGCCCTTCCGGAGGGGGAGCTGATCGTCAACTCCAGCCGCGGAGGCGGGTCCAAGGACACCTGGGTGATGGCCGGCGCCGCCGACGAAGCAGCCGAGCCCGACCATGCACCACGCGCCACCCCGGTCGCCGGCCAGGCACACCAGCAGATCCGCGACCTGGACGTCCGCCCCGGCCGTGGGATGGAGCAGAAGCAGCAACAGCAACAGGCAAGGGGTGACCATTCATGCTGAGCCGGATCGCCGAGTCGTTGTTCTGGATCGGTCGTTACCTCGAGCGGGCCGACGACACCGCTCGGATCCTCGATGTCCAGATGCAGGTGCTGGTCGAGGATCCGGGCATGGACGAGCTCACGTCCTGTGAGCAGTTGTTGAGCGTCATGGGGGTGGAGGAGTACAGCGGCTCGCCGAACCGCTGGATGATCCTCGACCTGCTGGCGCACAACCCGGAGTCGTCCACCTCGATCGCTGCGGCGATCGGCGCCTCCCGCGAGAGCGCCAGGCGAGCCCGGGAAATTCTGTCCACTGACATCTGGGCCGCCATCAACACCACCTGGCGCGGGCTCGGCACCGCGCGGTCGATGCGGCCGCCAGAGATGTTCGAGTGGGTGCGCAACCGGATGGCGATGATCTCCGGCATCGCCGCCGAGACGATGTCCCGGGACGAAGGCTGGCAGTTCTACATGCTGGGCCGCAGCATCGAGCGCGCCGACATGACCGCCCGCCTGCTCTCCACGGCCGCGCTTGCGTCCGGCCCCCAGGTGGCCTGGCCCACGACGTTGCGGGCCTGCGGGGCCTACGAGGCGTTCATCCGCGCCTATCGGGGCATCGAGGCCGACCGTCAGGCTGCGGAGTTCCTGCTGCTCGACCGCTGGTTCCCACGGTCCATCGTGTCGTCACTGGTCGAGGCCGAGAAGGCGCTGGGCAAGCTCGCCAACGTCGGTCCGAGGTCAGGGTTCAGTGACGAGGCGCAGCGGCTCCTGGGCCGGGCCCGCACCGAGTTGGAGTACCGGCCGCTCGAGGAGCTCGTGTTCGACCTCCCCGTCGAGATGGAGCGGCTTCAGCGTAGCTGCGCGGCCGCCAGCGAAGCGGTCAGCAACCGCTACTTCGCCGACCACGACCTCTACGAGTGGACGGGTGGTGTCGTGCTGTGAGCATGCAACTACGCATCAAGCACGTCACCGGCTACCGCTATGAGACGGGCGCAGTGGCCTCGTTCAACGAGGCCCGCATGACGCCGCTCACGACGTCCGACCAAATGGTGCTGCGCGCGCGGCTCGAGATCACGCCGACGCCGTGGGCGTCGGAGTACCGCGACTACTGGGGCTCGACCGTCACGGCGTTCGAGGTCAACGAGCCGCACACCGAGCTCACCGTCGTCGCCACCTCGATCGTCGAGACCAGCTCGGCGGAGACCGAGCCGGAGCGCCGGCCGTGGGAAGCCCTCGCCGAGGTGCAGGACCAATGGTGTGAGTATCTGGAGATCTCCCATTGGGTGGCGCCGTCAGCGGACCTGAACGCCGAGCTGGCCCTGATCCGTGCGGGTGCGGCGACACCCACGGATTACGCTCAGGCGGTCTGCGCCTTCCTTCATGACCGCATCCGCTACGTGCAAGGTGCCACCGAGGTCACCACGGACGCCGCCGACGCATGGGAGGTCAAGGCGGGCGTCTGTCAGGACTTCGCGCACCTCGCGCTGGGCGTGCTGCGAGAGGCGCGCATCCCGGCCCGCTACGTGTCGGGCTACCTGCATCCGTCGACCGATCCGGTCGTCGGTGAGGAGGTCACTGGGGAGTCGCACGCGTGGATCGAGTGGTGGGACGGCGAGTGGGTCGGCTTCGACCCCACCAACGCCCGCCCGGCCGGCGAGCAGCACGTGCTGGTGGCGCGCGGCCGCGACTACGGGGACGTCCCACCACTGCGCGGCATCTACTCCACCCGCGGTGACTCCGAGCTGTTCGTCGACGTCGCGATCACCCGGCTGCGCTGATCCCTCGACCAGGCGGGCTGCGGAGGACGGCGACCTCCGTCGGTTCGGAACGCCCTCGCAACGTCCGCGGCTCATCGGGCTGCCAGTGGGCCCGCTCGTGTTCTGCTGCGCCCCCGACCGTCGCCCACGCGACCAGGACGCGTCCCGGCACCTGTTTGGAGAGGTCGGTCAAGCGCGCGGCCGAGTTCACCGCGTCGCCGATCACCGTGTACTCGAACCGTGAGGTGTCGCCGATGTTGCCGGCCACGGCCTCGCCGCTGGCCACGCCGATGCCGGCGCCGATCTCAGAGACCTCCTCGGCCAACCTTCGCGCCATCGACCGCGCAGCAGCCAGGGCCTTGGTCGCGTGGTCGGGCAGGTCCACCGGAGCGCCAAAGATCGCCAGCACGGCGTCACCCATGAACTTGTTGACCAGTCCGTGGTGCTGGTCCACCTCCTCCACGACCACGGTGAAGAAGCGGTTCAGGACTGCGACCACCTCAGCGGGGTCGTGCTCCGTGGCGTAGTTCGTGGAGCCGACGAGATCGATCATGAGGACGCTCACGACGCGCGTCTCTCCCCCCAGACGGATCTCGCCTCGCTCTGCGGCCGCGGCCACCTCGCGCCCGACCTGGCGACCGAACAGGTCGCGGACGGCCTCGCGCTCACGCAGTCCTTGAGCCATGTCGTTGAATCCGGCCTGGAGCAGCCCGAGCTCAGTGCCGTCGTAGACGACGACCTCGACGTCGAAATCGCCGTGTCCCACTTTCGTCAGTGCCTGGCGGACTGAATCAATCGGCGCCACGACGGCCCGTGCAGTGAGGGCGGTCACCAGCAACCCGAACAGCAGGATCACCCCGGTCAGGCCGAGCACGACGACGGCCAGCTGCGTCGACGACGAGTTCGGGTTGACGAGTGCGATGACGGCAGCGAGGACGAGGCCGAGTGTGGGCGCGGCCGTGCCGATCGACCAGAAGCCGAGCATGCGTCCCTGGACCCCGAGTCCTTGGGGGCGGAGGTCGGGCTCGGACTGACCGGCCAGGGCGCGAGCGGAGATGGGCCTCAGGACGAACTCCGCCAGCAGATAGGCGATCGTACTGACGACGAGACCGGCGATGACGATCGCCGCCGAGGTGCTCAGCGCGGCGGCCGGCTGGAACACGACGGCCAAGGGCGTGAACACGGTCAGGGCAAGGGCCCACAGCATCAGCTGCATGACACTGAGGCGCCATGGCAGCTGGAGCGCGCGGCTGCGGTCTCGGTCGTCGGGCTCCCGGCCTGCCGTCACCCACCGCAATGCCCGCATCGTGCGCAGGGTGCCGTAGGTGGCACCGAACACAACAGCCACCATGACGTAGGCGGGAATCGCGATGAGAAGGGCGACCGTCATGCTGCGGTTCGGTGCCGCTCCGGGGATGATCACGAGCGAGAGGGCGGCCACGACGGCGGCGCCGATGACGTTCGTCGTGATGAGCAGCGTCGTGAGAAGCAGCTGGACGCGCACCCGCAGACGCCGGGGCGTCTGGTCGACCGGGCCCAGCAACCACGAGCCGAATGCCGCTCGCCGACTCGCCATCGCCGCCTCGCTCAGACTGGACCGTTCTGGTTTCGGTCGCTGCCCGACATTAGCCCACGTCGGCCCTCGTCACCGGGTGACGATCGTGCCGTCACTGGGTAGCGTCGGTGCCATGACGTCCGATGCCTTCTATGCCCAGACCGTGGCCGAGACCCACCGCCCCTACGTCGCGGCGGAGGATCGGTACCAACGCTTCGAGTACCGCCGGGTCGGCACCTCGGGGTTGCTCCTGCCACCGCTGTCGCTCGGGCTTTGGTACAACTTCGGCGACAACAGGCCGTTCGACACCCAACGTGAGGTGCTGAGGCACGCCTTTGACAGCGGCATCACGCACTTCGACCTCGCCAACAACTACGGACCTCCGTACGGCTCGGCCGAGGAGAACTTCGGCCGGATGATGCGCACCGACTTCGCGCCGTACCGCGACGAGATGATCATCTCCACCAAGGCCGGCTGGGACATGTGGCCCGGCCCGTACGGCAACGCCGGCTCGCGCAAGTACGTGCTGTCCAGCCTCGACGCCTCGCTCGCGCGCCTGAGCCTCGACCACGTCGACCTGTTCTACTCGCACCGCTTCGACCCCGACACCCCGGTCGCCGAGACGATCGCGGCCCTCGACACCGCGGTTCGCATGGGCAAGGCCACCTACGTCGGCATCTCGTCGTACTCGCCGGAGCGAACCACGGAGGCGATCGAGATCGCCCGCGAGCTGGGGACGCCCTTGGTGATCCATCAGCCGGCGTACTCGATGCTCAACCGCTGGGTCGAGCGCGGCCTGCTCGACGTGCTGGAGGAGCGGGGACTCGGCTCGATCGCCTTCACGGTGCTCGCCCAGGGCCTGCTGTCCGACCGCTACCTCGGCGACGAGCCGGTCGAGCGGGCCACCGACCGGCCGACCTTCGACGAGAAGCTCGTCAACGACGACAACCGCCAGCGGCTGCGCGGGCTTGCCGCCGTGGCCGAGGCCCGCGGCCAGACCCTCGCGCAGATGGCGCTGGCCTGGGTGCTGCGGCCGGGCGGCGTCACCTCCGCGGTCATCGGGGTCTCGTCGGTCGAGCAGCTCGACGAGAACCTGAAGGCCGCCGACAACACCGACTTCAGCGACGACGAGCTCGCCGAGATCGACAAGCTGGCCGGCGAGCCGGACGGAGTCAACCTCTGGTCGGTCTCCTCCGACGCCTAGGAAGCGGCAGCGCGTTGGCGGCGCGAGAGCTCCTCGGGCGCGAGCGGCACAACTCCGACGAGGGTGGCCGGGCCGACCTGCAGGACGCCGTCGTTCAGGGGTTCGGTGCGGATGCCGGCATGGCCGCGCATCGCCTGGTGTGCACCGTCGGCAAACGCCCCGTTCATGAAGGCGCACGGGTTCGCACGGGTCAGCGCGCGGAAGGACACCGGCCCACTGCCGCAGTCGATGGTGAACGTCGTGTGCAGGAGCGTCTCGACGTCGAGGCCACGAGTGACGACGTTGCGGCGCGCGAGCGCAGGGTCGAAGGGGCCCGTCCCGAGCTCGCCCTCGAGCCGGTCGATCGACTCGGACGCGAGGAACGTCACCGCTGCGAACTGGTGCTTCGTGCCGAAGTAGCGGTCGCCCACCAACCCCTTGTGGGCGCGCACCTGCACCTCGTCGGCGGTCTCTCGCCCGTCGTACGGCCGCGGCCCATCGGCCGGCCGCCCGTCGTACCGCCGCACCGGCGAGACCACCAGCGTCAGGATCTCCATCTCCACACCACGAGCGTATCGAGGGCGCGGATTTGGTCGGCGGGACAGGGCCCGGATAGACTCGCCCGGTTGCCTCACGGGCAACTCTCTCCTGCTGCGGATGGTCCGTAGCCGTTCAGACCGAAGGAGGGCGCACCTTGTCGTTGCGTCAGTACGAAGTGATGGTCATCCTCGACGGGGACCTCGAAGAGCGCACGGTCGCTCCGAGCCTCGACACCTACCTCAACGTGGTCCGCCAGGATGGCGGGAGCGTCGAGAACGTCGACATCTGGGGCAAGCGCCGCTTCGCCTATGAGATCAACAAGAAGACCGAGGGCATCTACGCCGTCATCGATCTCCACGCCGAGCCGGCCACGGTCAAGGAGCTGGACCGCCAGCTCTCGCTGAACGAGTCCGTCGTCCGCACCAAGGTCACCCGCCCAGACGTCAAGTAGCCGCATGTGGACGGGCCCTCGCGCTTGTCCTGACCGTGCGGTTCACTGAACGCAGACCACCCGTCCCATTCGAAAGGCCCAAGGAAAGGGCGCAGTCATGGCAGGCGAAACGAACATCACCGTCATCGGCAACCTCACCGACGACCCGGAGCTCAAGTTCACCCCCTCCGGTGCCGCGGTGGCCAACTTCACCGTCGCCTCGACGCCTCGAACCTTCGACCGTCAGACGAACGAGTGGAAGGACGGCGACGCGCTGTTCCTGCGCTGCGCCGCCTGGCGCGGGCTGGCCGAGAACGTCGCGGAGTCGTTGCAGAAGGGTCAGCGCGTGATCGTCACGGGCAGCCTCAAGATCCGCAACTTCGAGCGGCAGGACGGCTCCAAGGGCACCAGCGTCGAGATCAACGTCGACGAGATCGGCCCGTCGCTCAAGTTCGCCACGGCCAAGGTCACCAAAGCCTCCCGCTCCGGCGGAGGCGGCGACTTCGGCGGCAGCCAGAGCCCGCAGGGTGGCGGCAACGCCAACCCGTGGTCGCAGCAGCCGGCAGCCCAGGGCGGATCGGCCCCGGCCCCGCAGGGCGGTTCCGATGCCTGGGGTGGCGGCGGCGGTTCCACCGACGAGCCCCCCTTCTGAGCACCACACACTTTTCAAGGAGAACCATGCCCAAGCCCACCATCCGGACGCCGAAGAAGAAGAGCAACCCGCTCAAGGCCGCCGGCGTCACGGAGATCGACTACAAGGACACCGCGCTGCTGCGCAAGTTCATCTCGGACCGCGGCAAGATCCGCGCGCGCCGCGTCACCGGTGTCACCGTGCAGGAGCAGCGACTCATCGCGAAGGCCGTCAAGAACGCCCGCGAGATGGCACTGCTTCCCTACACCTCGAACGCCCGCTGAAAGCAGGACGCAGATGAAGCTCATCCTCACCCACGAGGTCTCCAACCTCGGCGAGCCCGGCGACATCGTCGATGTCAAGGACGGCTTCGGCCGCAACTACCTGCTGCCGCGCCAGTTCGCCATCCGCTGGACGAAGGGTGCCGCCAAGCAGGTCGAGTCCATCAAGGCCGCGCGCGAAGCCCACGCGGTCCATGACCTCGAGGAGGCCCAGCAGATCAGGGGCCGGCTCGAGGCCGAGCCGATCAACGTCGGTGCTCATGCCGGCGAGGCCGGCCGGCTCTTCGGTGCGGTCACGGTCTCCGACATCGCCGAGGCGCTCGCGTCCTTCGGTGTGTCGGTCGACAAACGACGCATCGAGGTCGGCAACCCGATCAAGTCGCTCGGCCCCCACGAGGTGGCCGTGCGCGTTCACCCCGAGGTGAGCGCCACCGTGCGACTCAACGTGGTGGCATCCAAGTAGGCACCCGATCGATCGCAGGGCTCGGGGGTCATCCCTGAGCCCTGCGTCGTTTCGGAACCGACATGAAACACGCAGCCCCGCGGACTCACCCCATCCCGCGCCCGTTCGTGCTGGTGACGGCGCTGCTGGGTCTCGCCGTCGTCCTGGCCGGCGGCTTCTGGTGGCTCGGCGGCGACGAGCGAACGCCCGGCCCCGACTCGAGCGCGACCGATGCCTTGCCAACCACGGCGTGGTCGAGGGCACCGTCCGAGTCCGTCACTGCTGGTGGCCGGCTGCGCCTGGCCGTCAGCGCCTGGCCCGCCAACTTCAACCCGGCCCAGGCCGACGGCGAGGGGGCGAGCACGGCCCAGGTACTGGCGCCCACCACCGGCAGCCCTGTGCGCATCACCACCGACGGCGGCTGGCGCGTCGACACCGACTACGCGCGCTCCGTCGACGTCGTCGACAAGAAGCCGCTCACGGTGCGGGTGCGGCTCAACCGCGATGCGGTCTGGCAGGACGGCACACCCATCACCGCCAAAGACATGACGGCGTTCCAGCGCGCCATGAGCGGTGACGTCAAGGGGCTGGAGGTCGCGTCCACCGACGGATTCGGCGACATCGACTCCGTCAAGCGGGGCGACGACCGGTTCGAGTACACCGTCACCTTCGACTCGCCGCGCTCCGACTGGCCGCTCTACGTCTACCCGCGTCTACCGGCGACCGTGTCGACCAGGCCCAAGGCGTTCAACCGCGGCTTCCGCACCAAGGCGGTGCCGTCCAACGGCCCGTTCGTCGTGGCGTCCGTCGACAAGAAGACCGGCACGATCACCGAGGAGCGCAACCCGCGGTGGTGGGGTCACAGGCCGCGGCTGGAGCAGGTGGTGTGGCGCATCGCCGACCCAGTCGTGCAGGTCAAGGCGTTCGCGGCGGACGAGCTCGATGCCGTCTCCGTCGACCGCACGACCTACGCCGAGGTGGAGGAACCCGGCACGGTGCAGCGTGCTGCCGGAGGCATGTGGTCACATCTCACGCTCAATGGCGGCCGCGGACCTCTGAAGGACGCCCGCGTCCGTCGTGCGGTGGCCGCCGCGATCGACCGCGACGCCCTGGCGTCGGCGGCCGGCCAGGCTGTCGGTGCGCCGGGGCGCACGGCCGGCAGCGTCGTGCTCATGCCCGGGCAGCGCGGCTACCGAGACGTCGCCGGTCGCGAGCTGACGTCCGGCCGTGACGAGGCCCGCACGCTGCTCGAGGACGCCGGATACCCCCAGACGGACGGCAAAGCCGCGCGTGATGGCAAGCCGCTCACGCTGACGCTTCCGGTCCCGTCCGACACGCCTGCCAGCGAGGCCAGGGTCACGGCCATCGTCGGCGACCTCGAGGCCGTGGGCATCACCGTCAAGACACCCACGGTGGACGCGGCCCGCTTCTTCCGTGACACCGTCGTGCCGCTCGACTTCGACCTCGTCACGTTCACCTGGCCGGCCGCACCGTTCCCAGTCGAGGCGGCGGCCCGCCGGTTCCGTCCGGTCGACTCGCCGGAGAACTACACCGGCGTCGCCGCCAAGAAGCTGAACGCCCGCTGGAAAGCCGCCTCCGCGACGCTCGACGACGACCAGCGGGCTGACCTCGTCCACGACCTCGACGCGAGGCTGATGCGCGAAGCGGTGGTCATCCCGCTGAGCTCGATCCCCGACGTCGTGGTCGTCCGGTCCGGGCTGGTCAACTACGGTGCGGCCACCTTCGAGCAGCCCGACTTCACGACGGTGGGGTTCCGGGCGAAGAAGTAGGTCGTCGCGGTCTCGCTCACGGAAGGGCCACGGCCCGCGCGAGACGCGGCGCCCGCCACGGCGCGCGTCCCCACACGATCATGCGGCCGCGGGTCATGGCCTGGGTCAGCGTCAGACGGCCCCACAGGTACAGCAGCAGGGTCGCCGGGTCGGTGGCGACGTGGGCGTCGACGGGCCCGGAGCCGTCCGGGTCTTCGACGTGCAGAGCCCGTTCCTCGAAGCGCAGCCGGAGCCGGGGCGCACGGCGCAGCCGGAAGTCCGCCACGATCCGCGAGGCGCGGAGCCCGTCGGCATGGACCAACCGGTCCGGCATCTGGCGGATCACCGGGACCAGGAACTCGTGGAGGGCCATCGAGGCATGTGTGGGGTCGACCGGCCACGACCGGCCGGCGGCGCGAGCGAGGTCGAGGCCGTGCAGCACGGTCTCGTTCAGCAAGTGGGCAGTGAACATGGGCACGGGGGCGAGCACGTCGGTGGCAATCCACTGCGTGGCTCGGTCGACATCGGAGTCGCTGCATGCGCTCAGGTAGACGCTCGCGGCGTTCTCGATACGGTCGGCGAGGGCTGCCGGGTCGCGTTCCGGGTCGTGGGCAACGGCGCGCTCGGTCAGGGCTCCCATCTCCGACGGGTGGGTGATGGCGGTCTGGCCGACCAGCTCGACGATTGGTTGGATGTCGCCTCCCGCGAGCTGCGGCAACGTCATCCAGCCGTGCGAGAGGTGGGTCGCGATCTCGGCGAACCCCCAGGTCTCGCCGGTCTTCCGAGGCGGCGGGTCCGGCGTCGCGCGGAGCAGCGTGACGACGCGGACGACCTCCGCGGCCAGGGCCTCGCGGGTCGCCCTCCACGCGAGGACCCGGTCCTGCTCGGCGGGGTCGGTCATGGTGCGACGATGCGGTCGGCGACGTCGGCCACCAGGGCGAGGGTCTTCTCGTCCGTCGCCGGCAGGCAGGTGTCCCGCGATGCGTCGTACGTCGTGCCGACGATGCCGAAGTGGTCGGTCGGCAGCTCGAGCAGCTGGACGGGCCAGTGCGCGAGCTCGAGGGCCTGGGCGAAGGCACGGGACATCGCCACCGGGGCGACGTCGTCCGCGATCCCGTGGATCAGCGTGAACCCTGACGTGTGGGGGGTCGTGGGCAGGCTGCCGGTGAGCACGTTGCCCGAGACGGGGTCGGGCGCGACGAACCCGCCGGCCAGGCACACGGTGCGGGAGACGGCAACACCGAGGCGGCGCGCGTTGATCGTGAGACCGGCCGCCGCCGTGCCGCCGAGCGACCATCCGACGAGCACGAGGGACCCGGGGTCGGCACCGTCCGCCTCGACGATCTCGCGCGCGTGGCGGAGCGAGCGGAGCAGGTCGGCCCGACCGCCGTCCTCGTTCTCGGAGCTCCAGTCCGGCACCAGGACCGTCGGGCCACGCTCGGAGACGAGTCCGGCCAGCGTCGCCAGGACGCCTCGTTCGTTCGGGCCGCGCCCGTGCCACAGGAGTACATGGCCGTCGGCCGAGCCCGGATGGACGTCCGCCGGCCGGCCGGGGGCGTACTCGACGGTGTCCACAGTGGGAGTCAATCACCACGCACGACCCCAGTAGTTGAGTAGCCGCGAGGAACGAGCGGCGTATCGAAACCACAACAAGTCGTCAAATCCCTGAGAGATGGCTTCGCACAGGGCGCCTGCGGCGCATCGCACTCAACCCGCCTGAGGCGCTCGTCGCTGCGCTCCTCGACCTCAGGCGCCGAGGACCATCCACCGATCGCTGCGCTGCCTCAGCCACAACGTCACCAGGCGGGCCGCGATGAACGCTCCGTAGGCCACCCAGAGCCAGGTGAAGGTCGCGTCGAGCGCTCCGACGGCCAGCGCGAACGGTGCGTACGCGGCCAGGACGAGGAGTCCGGCCCAGGCGAGGTAGGTGCCGTCGCCCGCGCCGATCAGCACGCCGTCGAGCACGAAGACGACGCCCGAGAGCGGCTGGATCACCGCGATGACGAGGAGAGCCGGCACCAGTGCGTCCTGCACCGCCGCATCGGGCGTGAACAGGCGGGCGAGCAGTGGAGATCCCGCGGCGAGGACGACAGCAGCGACCAGTCCGGTGCCGAGTCCCCAGGCGATCATCCGCCGGGTGAGGGCGCGCGTGCCAGGTGCGTCGCCGGCGCCGAGGGTGCGTCCGGTCAGAGCCTGCCCGGCGATGGCGATCGCGTCGAGACCGAAGGCCAGGAACGTCACGACAGACGTCGCGACCTGCTGAGCGGCCAGCGGCACGTCACCCAGATCCGCCGCGACCGCGGTCGCCAGGACGAGCGAAGCTCGCAGCGTCGCGGTGCGCACGAGCAGAGGCACGCCGTCGCGCCCCGCACGCACGATCGCCCCGACCTGCGGGTGGACCGATGCCCGCGCCGCCCTGGCGCGACGCACGACCACCACACCGAGCCACAGTGCGGCGACCCACTGGGCGATGACCGTGCCCGTGGCCGCGCCGCCGATGCCGAGGTCGAAGCCGTACACCAGCACGAGGTTGAGGACGACATTCAGCACGTTCGCGACGGCGGCCACCAGCAGTGGAGTTCGCAGGTCGAGCACGCCGCGCAGTGCGCCGGTGGCCGCGAGCACCACGAGCATCGCTGGCACCGCGGCGGCAGAGATCACGAGGTAGCGATCGGCCTGCTCGGCGACCGGCCCCGAGCTGGAGAGCGCACGGCTCAGAGCGCCCGAGGTGACGGCGGTGCCGAACCCGAGCACCACGCCGAGGCCGAGCGCCAGCCACAGGCCGCCGACGGCGAGGCCGTACGCCTCGGCCTCCCGGCCGGCACCGTGCCGTCGGGCGACGGCGGCCGTGCTCCCGTAGGCGAGGAACACACACAGGCCGACGACCGTCGTCAGCACCACGGACGCCACGGCCAGCCCGCCGAGCTCCGTCGTGCCGAGATGGCCGATGATCGCCGTGTCGGCCAGCAACATCAAGGGCTCGGTCACGAGCGCGACGAACGCCGGTGCGGCGACTGCTAGGATCCGTCGATCGAGGTCGTCGAAGCCCCTCATCCGGTACCTCGCAGCCTGTGGACACACCAGGGCGCCACGCATGTCGACTTGTCGCCTGGCGATCTGGTCCTCGCATAGTCACAAAGGACTATAGGGGTGGAAATCTTTCTTCGCTCCACACGGTGTGCAGCGCATCGGCGCAGGTCAGAGGCTATGCCGAGGGCCATCGGCTGGTGCCGTCCACACACCCGTCCACCGGCTGTGCACATCGCCCACGGCGTTTTCCACAGCGTCCTCCGCGTTGTGCACAGCCCCTGTGAGTCGCGGCCTTTCATGCGTCGTCCCACCCGGCCTAGTGTGACGCGTCGGTAACCAACGCCGGGGGGCGGTCTGCCAAGGCTGATAGGTCTGAGATGTCTGAGCCGACACCTAGCGTGGTCAGTGTGCAAAGGGGTGCGGGTGCGGTGAGTGTGGCGGATCTCTATGCGGCAAGCCCAGACGCCGGCGAAGAAGCGGCTGGCGCGCGAGTCCCACCACAAGACGTCGCCGCCGAGCAGAGCGTGCTCGGCGCCATGCTGCTGTCCAAGGAAGCGATCGACCCCGCGGCCGATGTCCTGCAGGGCCGCGACTTCTACCGCCCCGTCCACGAGATCCTCTTCGACACGATCGTCGATCTCGCCAACCGCGGCGAGCCGGCCGACGCCATCACCGTCGGTGCGGAGCTGACCCGGCGGGGTGAGCTCGGGCGGATCGGCGGTGCGCCGTACCTGCACACCCTGGTCGCGGGTGTTCCGGTCGCGGCGAGCGTCGACTTCTACGCCGAGATCGTGCGCGAGAAGGCCATCCTCCGTCGCCTCATCGAGGTGGGTCAGCGTATCGCCGGGTTCGGCTGGGCCGAGCAGGGCGAGCTCGCCGACGTCGTCGACCGGGCCCAGAAGGAGGTTCTCGACGTCGACGGTGCGAGTGGCAGCGACGACTACCACACCGTCGCCGAGCTCATGGACCACACGATCCAGGAGATCGACTACCACCAGGGGCGCGGCGACATCGCCGGCCTCGCCTCGGGCTTCCCCGAGCTCGACCGCCTCACCACCGGCTTTCGCCCTGGCCAGATGATCGTCGTCGCGGCCCGGCCCGGCGTCGGCAAGTCCACGCTGGGTCTCGACTTCTGCCGGGCGGCATCGATCAAGCAGGGCATCCCGTCGGCGATCTTCTCGCTGGAGATGACCGGCGCCGAGATCGCCATGCGTCTGCTGTCGGCGGAGGCCAAGGTCGCCATCCACCACATGCGCGGTGGCGGCATGACCGATTCGGAATGGGACGCCATCGGGTCCGTCATGCCGCGCGTGCAGGGCGCGCCGATCATCATCGACGACTCGCCCAACATGACGATGCCCGAGATCCGGTCCAAGGCCCGGCGCATCAAGAAGAAGAGCGACCTCGGCCTCCTGGTCATCGACTACCTGCAGCTCATGACGTCGGGCAAGCGGGTCGAGAACCGCCAGGTCGAGGTCTCGGAGTTCTCCCGCCAGATCAAGCTGCTGGCCAAGGAGCTCCAGATTCCGGTCGTGGCCATCAGCCAGCTCAACCGTGGGTCCGAGCAGCGCACCGACAAGACGCCGCAGCTCTCCGACCTGCGTGAGTCCGGATCCATCGAGCAGGACGCCGACATCGTCATGCTGCTCAACCGTCCCGACGCGCACGGTCACGGCGAGTCCGACCGGCCGGGCGAGGCCGACATCATCGTCGCCAAGAACCGCTCCGGCCCGGTCAACCGGGTCGCCGTCAGCTTCCAGGGCCACTACTCCCGCTTCACGTCCATGGCCCGCTCCGCCGAGCCACCCGGAGCGGCAGCGGGAGAGTTCTACTAGACGAGGGCTCGACAAAAGAATGGCATGCCATGTAATATCCATGGCATGCCAACTAAATCCATCGAGTTCCCTCGCGAGGAGTCTCTGGGGTACCAGGTGAACCACCTGGCCCGGTTGCTCGCCGCCGCTCTGCGCGAGCGCATCGAGCCGCACGGAGTGGTGCCCGGACAGTTCGCCCAGCTGCTGGCGCTGCTGGAGCACGACGGCGTCAGCCAGAGCGAGCTCTGCGACCAGGTGCGGATCGACCAGTCCACGATGGCCCACACGCTCAAGCGCATGGAGCGAGACGGGCTCGTCAGCCGATCGCCCGATCCGGGCGACCAGCGGCGGGCCCTCATCCGGCTGACGCCCCGGGCGCGTGACCTGGCACCGACACTGGTCGGGGCAGCCCGCGCCGTGAATGCTGCTGCTGCTGCCGGCGTCTCGCACGACGACCTGGACACGTGCATGCGTGTCCTGGCGACGCTGATCGACAATCTCGAGGGTTCGCCATGACGCGGGTCGAGCTCGCGCGACGTGTTCACCCCATCGCAGGCGGCCTGGCGTTGCTGACGATGCTGACGTTCTGGACGAGCACCGTCGTGGTCGAGCTCGTCGGCGACCGAGCCGACATCGTGGCCGTGAAGCACGCGATCATGTGGGGCCTGCTGGTGCTGGTTCCGGCGATCGCGGCGACCGGCGGTACCGGGTTCGTGCGCGCCGGACTCTCGAAGAACGCGTATATCCTGGCGAAGAAGCGCCGCATGCAGGTCGTGGTCCCGACCGGCATCTTGGTGCTCGTCCCGTGTGTGCTGTACCTCGGAACGACCGCCTCGGCGTCGGGGCTCGGGGCGTACTTCCACGAGGTGCAGGCCGTCGAGCTCCTCGCCGGCGCCGTCAATATCACCCTGATGTCGCTCAACGTCCGGGACGGCATCCGGCTCACCGGCCGAATGAGGCGTAGAACGCTCACCGAGCAGGGTCGACGCGCATAGAATTCCCTCATGCCGGAGGAGGACGAGCCCGAACGCGTGGCGCCCCGCCACGCCGATCCACCGCGGCCTGCCCTTGTCACCGGCTTGCCGATCCAACCTGAGATCCCGAGGCCGAAGCTTGTCATCATCACGTTCGCCTTGGTGGTGCTCTCGGCGCTCGCGTTCATCCCCTACACCGCCGATGCCGTTCCGCGGCGTGATGGGATCAGGACCGAGCTCGAGGAACGACTGGCCGAACGGTCGCCCGACTACTCGGCCGGCGACATCGAGAACGCCGTGCTGTACACCTTGATCGGCGCCGCCGTGCTCAGCGTCCTGTTCATCCTGCTGGAGCTGCGCGGAGCGCGACGACTGCAACGCAAGATCGACAGCGGCCGCACCTGGCTCCTGATCCTCTTGGGTTTCCACCTGCCGTTGATCGCGATCAGTCCGGTTCTTCGCGATGGAGGGCGCAACGACTTGATCTCGGCGCTGGTCCAAGGCGGGTGCCTGGTGCTCGCCGTCACGCTCGCGTACCTCCCACCGGTGACTCGGTGGCTGGCTGCCACGAGGCGCCAGGGCCCGATCCCGTTGCGCACGACCGAAGAGCTTCAGTCGTAGTGGTTGATCTCGGCGAGGATCCCCTCGCAGCTGCGAGCCGCGACTCGGCACGCGTCGGCGGTGTCCGGGTCGATCAGGGGATTCGTCGCGAGGCCGTGCCACTTGACCAGCAACGTCATCGCCCGGTCGCGCAGGCTCTTGCCTGACGCGTTGGCGCTGTGCATGCCCAGGCGCTCGCTGGGCGAGGGGCCGTTTCCACCCAGCAGTCGTTCGAGCTCGTGGAGGTCGTCGCGGTCGAGATCGAGGCTCGATGAGCGCACGCGCCCCAGGAGCTTCATCTCCCTGAACGGGTGCGGGTCGGCCAGGTGCTCGTCGGTCGCGGCGAGGATCTCGGCGGATCCGGGGACCGGATGCTCCACCACCACCTGCTGAAGGGCGACGACGAGGGCATGCGCCTTGAGCTGGGGATGCCGACGCCGGAAGTGGACGTCGATGACTCGGCGCAGGTCCTCGAGCCCGCTGTGCTGCACGAGTTCCTGGGCCAGGGTCGGCGCGTCACGTGCTCCACCGCGGATCATGGCCACGGCGAGCCGGACACCGAACAGGCCCAGCCGGTTCATCAGCTCGGCACGAACCTGGGGTGAGGGGAGGTGGGGCCCTTCGGCGGAGATGAAGCGGTCGGCCGACACCAGGATGGGGCGAAGCTCGTCGGGCGGGAGCGCCTCCAGTGCAGCGAGCGACGTGAACTCCGACTGCCGCAGCGTCTCGCCGGCGAGTGCCAGGAGGCCGGCCACCGGCACGATCGTCTCGCAGACACTTTCCAGCGTGGGATCCTCGCGCAGCTGGTCGACCGCCTTGCCGACGGTGGCCATCGCGTTGAGGCGACCCGCTCCGAGCTCGTCGGCCCGCGAGAGCACGGCGATGGCGCCCATCGCCGACTCGCCTGCGGCCCGGTCGTTGAGGGAACGGAGGAAGTCGACGTCACTGGTGTGGAGGGAACGCAGGAGATACACGATCGCGTCCGCGCCCGACACCCCACCACCGGGTGTGACGAACTGGTGCGTCCGGTCGGACAGCGAGGTCGAAATCGACGCCGTGCCGGGAGTGTCGATGAGGGTGAGCTCGGTGAGCGCCGACGTGGGCCAGGCGACGTCAAGACGTTCGACGGTATCTGCGTCGAGATGCCCGAGATCGAGCTCGAGGCGGGAGTCCTGGCGGAGGAGCGGCAGTCTCACGACCCCATCGGCCACGTGCAAAGCCTGCACGGATGGCGTCGCGCTGTAGCGGTACCAGGTGACGACCTTGGTGCACTCGCGCGCGTCGGTGGGCGCGAGATGTTCGCCCAGCAGGGCGTTCAACAACGTGGACTTGCCGGCCTTGACGGAGCCCACCAGGGCCACGCGCAACGGCTCGTCGAGGCGACGGCGCAGCTCGTCGAGCGACGCCAGCACCTCGGGCTCGGACCGGTAGACCTCCGTCGCCTCGCCGAGCAGGCTCCGGACCCGATCGAGGGCCGAGTTCGCCACCTGGGTCGACGCGGTCACACCTGCGTCGCTTCTCCGACGAGCTCGTCGACCTCTTGGACGAGCTTCTGAACCGCGCCGAGCTGCTCGGTGAGTACCTGCGTGCGTTCGTCGCGGTGCGCTGGTGCGGTGGAGACGCCGCGCTTGGCGGACTCGACGGAATCACGCAAGGACCGCTTGAACTCGTCGGCAGTCAGGGAGTAGGTGTCGCGCATCAGGCGTTTGACCTCGACGAGTCGAGAACGGATCTCCTTGCCGACGTGGAAGATCGCCTCGTCGACCACACGACGCACGGCGACCTTGCCTTCCTGTCGACGCCGCTCGAGCCGCTGCTCGCTCTCCTGCTTGTACGAATAGCCGCCGAGCAGGAGACCGGCCGCGATGGAGATGGGGTTGATCAGGGCCATGCCGGCAATGCTCGTGACGACGCCTGCCATGAGGATTCCTCCGTAGGAACCACGCAGGCTGCCGACGAATTTCTGGGTGATCGTCTGATGCCCAGAGCGGAGTGAGTCCAGGCCGACGATGGGGTTGAGCACGCCCAGCGTGTCGGACACCTGGAAGTCGGGCAGCTCGACGTTGCCCTCCAGCGCGAATTGTTCGGCGACGGTGGTGCCCACCCGCTCGCAGCGTTGATGTGCCCACACGAAGCTGTCAGCGACAGCCTGCGCGAAGCTGTCGGCCAGCCACGTGCTCATGGCGTCCCACGTCTCGCCCGGGTCACCCTCGTCGATCAGCTGCTCGGCCTCGCGACCGATGCGGCGGAGACGTTCGCGCAGATCGTGCTCGACATCCGCGCTGATGTCGACGAAGCCGTCGTTGAGCACTTGTTGCCACTTCGAGGCTCGCTTGTTGAGGTCGGCGGCCGCTTCTTGCGCCTGCTCCAGCGTCTGCACGACCTGAGCCGCCTGTCCTGGAGCGACCAAGGTCTCCAGCTCGGCCTGGAGGGCCATGGCGAGGTGCTTGCTCACCGTGCGGGCCTCGGCGGCGGCTGCCTGGCGCATGGTGAGCGTCGCCTGCTCGGTGAGGTCATGACGCAATTGATGAACGAGCGACGGAAGGCCGGATTCCTGGTCGAGTTCGGCGTCGTGGGCCGCGACGGCGAGATCGTGCAGTGTCGACGACACGGGGACGACGGCTGCCTCGACTCCTGCCCGCTCGAGATGCTGCCGGTTCGCCTCCGCCACCTCGCGCCAGTGCGGTTCGAGGTCGACCTTGCTCAGCACGCACAGCACCACCGGGCACACGGCGGCTGCCTGGCGAAGGAACGTGAGCTCGGGCTCGGTGTACTCCTGGCTGGCGTCCGACAGCACCAGCACGACGTCGGCCGTGGCCAGGAGGGCGAGTGTCCTCGCCGCGTGAGCCGCAACGGTGCCGCCGATGCCAGGGGTGTCGACGAGGACGAGCCCGTCCTGGAGCACCTGCCGAGGGATCTGGACCTCGACCCGGGCTCCCTCGAGCGATCCGATGACCGCCGCGTGCTCGGTCACGTGGTCGCGCAGCTTGTCGAGCTTGACGGGCAGCACGCGCGGTGCGTCCTCGCCGAGATCGATGACGAGGGAGGCCGACGCCTTTTCGCCGTACTGGATGACGGTGGGCACCGAGGTGGCGTGCACGTCGTCGATGGGACAGACCGGCGCATCGACGACGGAGTTGATCAGTGCGCTCTTGCCCTGCTTGAACTGCCCGGCGACGACGACCCGGGTCTTGGGCTGGTCGATCTTGTCGAGCCAGGGCTCAAGTCTCTCGCAGAGGTCGTCGCGCTCGGACGCGCGTGCCTTGTCGAGGATCCCCCGTAGAACGTCCGACAATCCGTCAGGCGATACATCTGTCTCAGCCACCGCGGTCACGACTCACCCACCTCTGGAGACAATCGTGACACACGAAACCCCCGGCCAAGTGGGTTTGGCCGAGGGTTCGTGTGTAGTGCGTGCGACTCAGAGAATGTCGATGTCGGTGACCACGCCGCCATCATCAGCGAGGTTGCCCTCGTCGTTGACGTTGCCGCCGTCGTCGGCGAGGTCGTCGCCGGCGATGCCACTGTTGTCGTCGGCGATGTCACCGCTGTCGGTGAGGTTGCTGCCGTCGTCCCCGACGTCACCGGAGTCAGACAACGCGCTGTCGTCGTCGGCGATGTCACCGTCCGCCACGTTGCCGCCAGTCTCGGCGATGTCGCCGCCAGCCTGGTTCGCGCCGTCGTCCGCGATGTCACCTTCAGCGTTGTTGCCGCCGTTGCCTGCGATCTGGCCGCCTTCTTCGGCTTGGTTGACGTCGTCGCCCGCGATGACACCGTCGTCCTCGACGTTGTCGCCGCCGATGTTCTCGATCTCGCCGCCCTTCTGGGCCGCGTCGCCGCCGGCGATCATGGCGTCGTCCTGAGCCACGGCTCCACCGGCATTGACGCCACCGGTCTGAGCCACGTTGCCGCTGGCGTTGACGCCGCCCGTCTGGGCCAGGTTGCCACCGGTCTGCTGGCTCTGGTCCTCGGAGATGTCGCCACCGCTGGAGGCGTTGGCGTCGTCCTCGGCGTTGTTGCCGTCCGCGGCCTGACCGTCGTCCTCGGCGATGTTGCTGTCGTTGCCCGCCGCGTTGGCGTCACCGGTGGCACCGTTGCCGCCGGCGTTGACGCCCTGGTCGTTGGCGATGCCACCACCGGCGATCTGGCCACCGAACTGGGCCTGATCCCCTCCGATGATGTCGCCGAAGCCGCTGGCCTGGTCGCCACCGACGATGTCGGCATCGTCCTGGGCCACGTCGCCGCCGGCGTTGACGCCACCGTTGGTGGCCTGGTCGCCGCCGACGATGTCGGCATCGTCCTGGGCCACGTCGCCGCCGGCGTTGACGCCGCCGTTGAAGGCCTGGTCGCCACCGACGATGTCGGCGTCGTCCTCGGCGTTGTCGCCGGATCCGTTGGCCTGGGCATCACCGGTCGCAGCGTTGCCGCCGGCATTGATGCCCTGGTCGTTGGCCTGGTCGCCGCCGACGTTCACGCCGCCGTCGTTGACCTGGTCGCCGCCCTCGTTGTTGTCGCTGCCGCCGGACACTGCGTCGTCACCGGCGATGACGCCGCCGTCGTTGGCCTGGTTGCCGCCGACATTGCTGCCGCCGTTGGCCTGGTTGCCGCCGACATTGCTGCCGCCGTTGGCCTGGTTGCCGCCGACGTTGCTGCCGCCGACCGCCTGGTCGCCACCTTCGTTGTTCGGGCCGTTGGCGACGAAGTCGTCACCGACGTTGATCCCGCCGTCCTGCACGACGTCGCCGCCGGCGATCACGCCACCGTCCTGCACGACGTCGCCGCCGGCGATCACGCCACCGTCCTCGACCTGGGTGAGGTCGCCTCCAGCGATCTGGCTGTCCTCGATCTCGATCTCGGTGATGTCGCCACCGGCGATGACGGCGTCGTCTTCGGCCTGAGTGACGTCGCCGCCAGCAACGACCCCGCCATCCTCGACCTGAACGGTGTCGCCGCCGGAGATGACGGCGTCATCCTCGGCCTGGTTCACGTTGCCACCCGCAACCACGGCGTCATCCTCAGCGTGGATGATGTCGCCGCCGGCCTGGTTGATCTGACCGTCGTCCTCGACGTTGTACTGGTCGCCGCCGACAGCCGTTGCTTCATCGCCGATCGCGTTGTTGCCGCCGGTGATGATGTGGCCGCCGTCGGTCTCGATCTCGAGCTCCTCGCCGGCCGCGATGCTGCCGCCGGAGGCGATCGTGCTGTCCTCGACGTCGCCGCCGATCACGACGGCGTCGTCCTCGGCCACGACGACTTCCTCGATGTCGCCGCCCGCGGCGAAGCTGTCCTCGCCGATGGCCTGGACGACCTCTTCGACGTCGCCGCCGGCCGCGATGGCACCGGTGCCGTTCGCGAACGCCTGGGTGACTTCGCCGTCGCCCCAGATGTTGTTCGCGTAGATCGTGTCGGCGGTGTAGTTCTGGATGAACGTCTGCAGGATCGACACCGCGCCGTCTGCCTCGACGTCGTCGGCGAAGGCCGGCGAGATCGCGGCGGGGGCCACAGCGGCCACGCCGAGTCCGGCGCTCGCGGCGTGGGCACCGAGTGCCGGGGTGTAGTCCGCGACGAGCGGAAGAAGATTCTGGACATCCCCGGCCGTCACGTCGGACAGCCCGGCTGCGGAGAGCGAGCCTTCGGGATCGTCGTTGAATGCTGCGGCAGCCTCTTCGTCGCCGATCAGCGAGAGGATGAAGCTGAGAAGTGTGGTGACGCCGTCCATGGCGTTCTCCTTAGGTCTTTTCCCGAGTGCGTGGTCAGGGATCAGACCACGCCGAACCTGAACCGTACGATCGGCGCGAACTCATCGGCATCGGGGCACTTTCCCCAACCTTGAGAGCCCCGGTCCGGTCCGGATGCATCGGGGACGCCGCCGAACCCGGGGATCGGGCATCGGGGATCTGTCCGGCATGGGGGATTTTGTGAACAACCACCGCTCCACGCTGGTACCGTGCTGCTGTCTCGCCCGTCAGAGGTGAGGGCTCACACTCAGTTGTGGGGTGGGGGTTTCAAGCGAACAGGTCGTGGCACGAGTGTGCAGCGGCCGAAAGTTTGGAGAGGCCGGATGTCCGTCGGTATCGGTGTCGACGTCGGAGCAGCCGTCGTGAAGGTCGCGACGGCCGGTGAGGCGATCGCTCGTCGATCCCACGTCGGTGTCCGCGAGCTCGACTTTCCGGATCTTGTCTCCCGCGTCGGGACCGGAATCCCTTTCGTCGGGCTCGGCGGCGAGACCACCGTCACACGGCACGCTCACGACATGTTCGCCGACGAGGTCAGGGGAGCGGTCGCGCGGCTGACCGAGCCTGGCCCTGACGGTGGCAGCAGCATCACGGTCATCGCTCCCGACTGGTGGACACGCCGTGCGCACGAAGCGGTCCGCGTGGCTCTGGTCGAGTCGGGGATGGCCAAGGCCCAGCTGACGTCGGCCGCTGTCGCAGCGGTGAGGGGATACCAGGCGGTCGCTCCGTCGATGCCCGACACCGTGGCGGTCCTCGACCTCGGCGCCTACACCTGCAGCGCTGCCGTGGTGACCGGGTGCCAGTCGGATGACGTCAGACGGGTCGGGCACCCGACCGTCGTTCATGGCCGAGGCGGCAACGATCTCGACGCCCGACTCCTGCACCATGTTCTCGACGGGCTGCGGGGCCAGGGACTCTCCTACGAACGCACCGATCCGGAGGCCGTCAAGGCGGCACGCGAGCTCCTCGTCGAGGCCAGGATCGCCAAGGAGGCGCTCTCGGCGACCTCAGTCACCACCATGGCGCCACATATGCCCGGCGCATCCTCCCAGGTCCGACTCGTCCGCGCCGAGCACGACGACATCGCGCGGCCCGCCGTGCAGGAGATCGTGCACATGCTCCGCGACTGCATCGCGGCAGGTGGGCACGACGTCCAGGCGGTGCTGCTCGTGGGCGGTGGCGCGCCGATCCCGATCGTCACCCAGCAGATCTCCGTCGAGCTGGGTCTTCCCGTCCTCCTGGACGACGACCCGGCGACCCTGGCGGCGCGCGGCGCGGCGCTCGTGCCCCCGGTTGCTGCCCCGACCAAGGGCGACGCTCAGCGAAAGTCCCTTCGACGGCAGGCCAAGCGTGATCGCCCGCGGACCGAGCGCACGTCCACCGGAGGCGGACGCCGACGCGCCGCCCCCTACGGAGCATCCGCCCTGGACGACGGCCCTGCGCCGCAGGCCGCGCGTGGGGCGGTGCTCGTGTCGTCCGCCCTGGACGACCGCCCTGCGCCGCAGACCGCGCGCGGCGCGGTACTCGTGTCGTCCGCTCTGGACGACGGCCCTGCGCCGGAGGCCGCGCGCGGCGCGGTGCTCGCATCGTCCACCTCTGCCCCGATCCAGGACGCTCCTCCACCGGTGAGCGCTCGACCACCGGTCGCGTGGCCTGGCCCGCGGGCCGAACGCACATCTGCCGGGGACGCTCGTCGTCGTATCGGTAGAACTGGAATCGCAGCCGTCTACGTGGCCTTCGCCCTGGTCGCCACTGGCGGCCCGTCTCCCTCCGCCGGATCGTCGGACGCGACGTCGAATCCGCCGGTCAACGCCTCACTGGTGAGCAACGATCCCGACGAGCGCCCACGGCCGCCCTCTCCCGGCCCCGAGCCGGAGCTCGAGCCGGCCGACCAGATCGTCCCCGCGTCAGCGGTGGGCGTTGCCCCGGCGGCATCGGCGAACACACCGAAGGCGAAGAAGACGACCAGCGCGTCAGGATCGACGACCGGTGGCGGCAATCAGGGAGATCCGGCCCCCGACCCGCCGCCGGCGGACCCGCCGGCCGATCCACCGCCATCCGATCCACCGCCGTCCGACCCGCCCCCGCCGCCCGCGGACGAGGGGACTGGCGGCGATGTCCCGTAGCGAGTCGACGTCGCAGGGGGATCTCGTTGCTCGTGCCGAGCAGTCGGCCGTTTCCGGAGACCATGACGGCGCCCTGAGGATCCTCGACGGGGTGCTCGCCCGGCCCGGCCACGAAGGTTTCGCCTCCGCCGTGCGCATCGCGGCATCCATCCACGCGCACCGGGGCATGCTCGACCGCAGCGCCGACCTCTACCGACACGTCCCGGCCGAGGTCATCGGCGACGATGCGGCGGCGGCGGCTCTGACGTTGATCGGTACCGGTGACGTCGACGGTGCCACCGCCCTGCTCGCAGCGGCGGCGCACGGTTCCCCTGCCGCCGTGGCGGCGGGCATGCGGGCGATGGCGCGCGCGATCGAGTCATCTCTCACCGGTGACGGCAGCGGTGCGTTCTCGACGCTCGTCCAGGCAGCTGCGTCCATGGCCCCAGTCGGTCACGACGTCGTCCTCCAAGACACGCCGGCATCGCTGGCGGCGCTCGTCTCGCTCCATCTGGGTGACCTGGACCTCGCCGAATCCGTCCTGCAGCGCGCGATCGATGCCGACCTGGGTGGTTCGATGTTCCGCAACCGCCACCAGGTGTTGCTCGCCTGGACGACGATGCTCGGCGGAGACCTCGCCGCCGCCACGCGCCTGGTCGACGAGGTCGGCGACGATCATGCCGACGTGCGCGACTCGCTCTTCGCCCACGGGGTGCGGGTCGGTGTGGCACGCAGGAGCAGCGACATCTCGGCACTGGCCGCAGCCTGGGCCGGTGCGCGTGGCGTGCTCCCGGGTCACACGGTCGACCTCTACATGCTGCTGCCCCTCGGGGAGCTCGCTGTGGCGGCGGCTCGACTCCGAGACGACCACCGGATCGCGGCGCAACTCGATGCGGCGTCTCGTCTGCTCGAGGCTCTCGGCAATCCACCCCTCTGGTCGGCGACGTTCCACTGGTACGGCGTCCAGTCGGCGATCCTCACCGAGCGCCCCCCCGACCTCATCCCGCACGCCGACGCCCTCGTCCGTGCCGCACGGACCAGCAGGCATGCCGGACTGCTGGCGAACGCCGGTCAGACCTGGCTGCGCATCCTCCAGGACGACGTCGACCCGCTGGCCGTCCGGACGTCGGTGCAGGACCTCGATGGCATCGGACTGTCGTGGGACGCGTCCCGCCTCGCCGCCCAGGCTGCCGCTCGCACCACGGATCGTCGGGCGATGCTCGACCTGCTCAACGCCGCCCGGTCGGTCCAGCGGTTCTCATCGCCGGGTGCGCCGGCCGCGACATCTGCGACTCCGTCCGGGGGAGAGCGGAGCGGCCAGCTGACCGATCGAGAGTGGGAGATCGCCCGGCTCGTCGTCGAGCGCATCGGCTACCGCGAGATCGGTGAGCGCCTCTTCATCTCGCCGAAGACCGTCGAGCACCACGTCGCGAGCATCCGTCGACGGCTCGGATCCACGAATCGCCAGGACATGCTGGCGACGCTCAGGCGTCTGGTCGACTCGGTCGAGACGTAGAGGCCACCCGGATACGCTCGGGCCGTGACGACTCTTGCCGGGCTGATGGCCGACGCGTCGGGCGCGCCGACCGACGGACTCGCCGGCTGGACCGTCGACCTGATGGACCGCCTGGGACTGTTCGGCGCCGCTTTGGCCGTGTCGCTCGACAACTTCTTCCCGCCGATCCCGAGCGAGATCGTCCTGCCGCTCGCCGGCTTCGCGGCCAGTCAGGGCACGTTCTCGCTGGCCGGCGCACTGGTGGCCACCACGGTCGGATCGGTGTTCGGAGCCGTCGTCCTGTACTGGCTGGGACGCATCTTCGGGCGCGATCGGGCGCGCTGGGTCTTCGATCGCACCCCCCTGCTCAAGGTCAGCGACCTGGAACGCACGGAAGCCTGGTTCGCCAAGCACGGGGGCAAGGCGGTGTTCTTCGGGCGGATGGTCCCGGTCTTCCGCAGCGTCATCTCGATCCCGGCCGGGGTCGAGAAGATGAACGCGGGCACGTTCCTGCTGCTGACGACGCTTGGCAGCTTCATCTGGAACTTCATCTTCGTGTACGCCGGCTACCGGCTGGGGCAGGACTGGGACCGAGTGGAGCCGTACGCCGAGTGGTTCCAGCGGCTGGTGATCCTCGCTGTGGTGGTCGTGGGCGTCGTCTTCGTCGTCGTGCGCGTACGCGACCTGCGTCGCACCGACCGCCCGACCTGAAGCTCGCTAGTAGCCGCCCTCGGGCGGCAGCATTTCCGCCCGCACGCCGAGCAGGCGGATGGGTCGGTCATCGTCGAGCTTGTGCAGGAGCTCGAGCGCCGTCGTGGCGATCGTCTCCGCGTCGAACGTGGGCTCGGCGAGCTTGCGGATGCGCGTGGTCGTGAAGAACGGCGCGAACCGCACCTTGAGATGAACGCGCATGCAGGCCCGGTCCTCGCGTCGGATGTCCTCGACCACCTGGTCGGCGAGCGCACGGATGGCTGCCGCGACCTCGTCGGGCTCGGTGAGGTTGCGCTGGTACGTGGTCTCGCGGCCGTGTGCACGAGCCACCCACGGGGTGTCGTCGACGTGGGCGCTGCTGACCCCGCGGCCGAGGCGACTGAAGTGCGGTCCCATGGTGGGCCCGAACTCGCGGACCAGCGCCGTCTCGTCGGCCTGTGCGAGGTCGCGCACGGTCTCGATGCCGAGGTCGGCCAAGCGGGCCTTGATGCGCGTGCCGATGCCCCAGATGGCATCGGTCGGCCGATCGCCCATCACCTCGAACCAGTTGTGGCGGGTGAGCCGGAACGTGCCCTGCGGCTTGCCGAAGTCGGTGGCGATCTTGGCCCGCACCTTGGTGTCGCCGATGCCGACCGAGCAGTGCAGCGACGTGGCTGCCAGGACCTCGGACTGGATGCTCCGGGCGAAGGTCAGTGGGTCGTCGGTGTCGATGCCGACAAACGCCTCGTCCCAGCCGAGCACCTCCACGACCGCACCCTCGAGTCCGCGCAGCGTGGCCATCACCTGCTCCGATGCCGCCATGTAGACCGGCGCGTCGACCGGGAGCAGCACGGCATCCGGGCACTTGCGGATGGCCGTCTTGAGCGGCATCCCGGAGCGCACACCGAACTCCCGCGCCTCGTACGACGCGGTCGACACCACGGCCCGCTCGGTGGGGTCGCCCCGCCCGCCGACGATGAGGGGCACGCCGGCGAGCTCGGGGTGCCGGAGCACCTCGACCGCCGCGAGGAACTGGTCGAGATCGACGTGGAGCACCCAGGCGCCGGTCACGAGCCCGACCCTACGACTCCGGTCTGTCAGACTGCTGCCACACGACATGAGGGGGAGATCATGGGCACGATCGGGGTGCACGAGTTCATCGCACTGGACGGCGTCTACGAGGACCCGACCTGGACGTTCGACTACGGCTTCGACCCGAAAATGGGCGAGCAGATCGGAGCCATGACGGACCGCTCCGACGCCATCCTGCTCGGACGCAACACCTTCGAGATGTTCGCTCCGGCGTGGCGCGACCGAACCGTCGAGGACGACCCGGGTGCGCCGTTCTTCAACGACACGCACAAGTACGTCGTCGGCGCGAACGAGCCGACCGAGGAGTGGGGACCGTCCACGCGCCTCGGCGCCTACGATCCTGCGGCGATCAGCCGGCTCAAGGACGAGGTGGACGGCGACATCTTCGTCAGCGGCAGCGGCACGCTCGTCCGGGGCATGCTGGCCGACGGCCTCGTCGACGAGCTGATGCTGTGCGTCTTCCCCGTCGCGCTGGGGCAGGGGCAGAAGCTGTTCGGAGAGGGCGTCGACGCCACGAAGCTCGCGCTCAAGGACACCGTGGTGTGCGACAACGGCGTCGTGGTGCTCACGTACGGAGCCGCCCAGCCCGGAGGTGTTGCCCCCGCGCCGGGGCTAGCATCGCCAGCATGAGCACCCCGACAGAGACTTCGGTCATCGAGGGCGTCCCCCCACAGCTGTTCATCGGCGGCCGGTGGCGCGACGCCGAGGACAAGAGCACGTTCGCCGTGCACGACCCGTCGACCGGCAAGGTGCTCGTGGAGGTGGCCGACGCCACGGTCGCCGACGGCGCCGCGGCACTCGACGCAGCGGTCGCCGCGCAGTCCGACTGGGCCGCCACGCCACCGCGCGACCGCGGGGAGATCCTGCGCACGGCGTTCGAGTCGATCACCGAGCGCGCCGACGAGCTCGCCCTGCTGATGACGCTCGAGATGGGCAAGACCCTCACCGAGAGCAAGGCCGAGATCGCGTACGGCGCCGAGTTCTTTCGCTGGTTCTCCGAGGAGGCGGTCCGGGTCGCCGGCCGCTATGCCACCGCCCCGAACGGTGCCACCCGCCTGCTGACGCTCAAGCAGCCGGTCGGTCCGTGCCTGATGATCACGCCCTGGAACTTCCCGCTGGCCATGGGCACGCGCAAGATCGGCCCGGCCATCGCGGCCGGCTGCACGATGGTCGTCAAGCCGGCCGGGCTCACGCCGCTCACCATGCTGTGGCTCGCCCAGGCGCTCGCCGACGCCGGACTTCCGGACGGGGTGCTGAACGTCGTCACCACGTCCCGCACCGGCGACGTGATGGAGCCGATCATCCGCGACCCGAGGTTGAGGAAGCTCACGTTCACGGGCTCGACCGAGGTGGGTCGCCGCCTCGTCGAGCAGAGTGCCGAGGGTCTGCTCCGCGTCTCGATGGAGCTGGGTGGTAACGCCCCGTTCCTCGTGTTCGACGATGCCGACGTCGACGCCGCGGTCGACGGGGCGATGCTCGCCAAGATGCGTAACATCGGCGAGGCCTGCACGGCCGCCAACCGGTTCATCGTCCACGAGTCCGTCGCATCAGCCTTCGGCGAGAAGCTCGCCGCCCGCATGGGTGGCCTCGTCGTGGGTCGCGGCACCGACGACGGGGTCGACGTTGGTCCGCTGGTCGAGGAGAAGCAGCGCGACTCGGTCGCCGAGCTCGTCGACGACGCCGTGGGCAAGGGCGCCACCGTGCTCACCGGCGGATCCGCGGTCGACGGCGACGGCTGGTTCTACCAACCCACCGTGCTCGCCGACGTGCCCGTAGACGCCCGCGTCCGGAAGGAGGAGATCTTCGGCCCGGTCGCCCCGATCATCACGTTCACCGACGAGGACGAAGCCCTGCGCATCGCCAACGACACCGAGTACGGGCTGGTCGCGTACGCCTTCACCCGTGATGTCTCCCGCGTCGTGCGCATCTACGAAGGCCTCGAGACCGGGATGGTCGGCATCAACCAGGGCATCGTGTCGAACCCGGCGGCACCGTTCGGCGGGGTCAAGGCCTCCGGCTTCGGTCGCGAGGGCGGCACCGAGGGCATCGAGGAGTACCTCGAGACGAAGTATGTCGGCCTGGCCCTCTGACGCTGCGGAGCCACTCGGTAGATTCAGCTCATGCGCCGCTCCACCGTTGTCGCCTGCCTGCTGGCTGTCGTGCTCGGCGGATGCGCCGGTGGCGACAACACGGCGAATCCGGTCAACACGATCGAGCCTCGGAACACCGAGTCGTCCCCATCGCCCAAGGCGACGGCCAAGGATTCGGAAGCGTGCACGCTGCTGACCTCCAAGGAACGACGCTCGATCGCAGGAAGAAGGCTCGACGTCGTCGCGCCATCCCCCGCGGCCGAGGGCCGCCTGCAGTGCCGATGGGTCGACACACTGTCGACTCCGGCGCCGTCCGCGCTCAAGGTCGTGACCACACCGGCACAGCGATGGGTTCTGGGCTTGCCAGGCCGAATCGACTCCGCTATCGCCTCCGGCCGCAACAAACCCCAGTTCTCGAAGCGGCTCAAGGCTGCCAAGAAGAGGGTGTCCGAAGGCGCCGACGAGATCGGCGACAAGGAGGCTTGCGAGATGTTCTCGCTCATCGTGGAAGTCAATGGCGGAAAAAAGGGCGTGTCACAGATCGTCCTCTACCAGCCGACCGCCTCCGGCGAGACCACCGCGACCGTGCAAACGTGCACCCGTGGCGTCTACACGCTGGTGACTTACGACGAGAGAGGGCTGACGCCGTCGAATCCGCTAGGCGCGGCCATGCTGAGGCTCGTGGGAATCGCCCAGAAGCGCGCCATCAAGCTGTGGTAGTCAGAACGAGACGTCGGCGCGGCGCTCGTCGTCCTTTCGCTCACACATCAGCGAACCGTCGGAGAAGCGCACGCCGTCGGTGAAACGTGCCTCGATCTGCCCCGACCCGAACTGCTCGATGTACAGCCGCGCGTACAGTCCGCCCGCCTCGAGCAGGTCTTCGTGGCTGCCCTGTTCGACCAGCACGCCGTCCTCGACGCCGAAGATGACGTCGGCCGAGCGGATGGTCGATAGTCGGTGTGCGATCGCGATCGTGGTGCGGTTGTGGGTGGCCCGTTCGAGGGCCTCCTGCACAAGGCGTTCGGTCTCGGTGTCGAGCGCCGACGTGGCCTCGTCGAGGATGAGGATGCGGGGATCCATCAGCAGGACTCGGGCGATCGCGAGCCGCTGCTTCTCGCCACCCGACAGCCGGTATCCACGCTCGCCGGTGATGGTCTCGTAACCGTCTGCGAAGCCGAGGATCCGGTCGTGGATGTTCGCGTCACGCGCGGCCTGCTCGATCTCGGCGGCCGTGGCGTCCGGCTTTGCGTACGCGATGTTGTCGCGGATGGTGCCGTGGAACAGGTACGGTTCCTGGGTCACCACGCCGACAGCTTCGGAGACCGAGCCGATCGTGAGGTCGCGGACGTCGTGGCCGTCGATGAGCACGGCGCCCTCGGAGACGTCGTAGAAGCGCGGCACCAGGTACGTCATCGTGGTCTTGCCCGCACCCGAAGGACCGACGATCGCGGCGAGCTGTCCGGGCTTCACCTGGAAGGAGACGCCACGGAGCGCCCATCCGGATGTCGGGCCGGTCTCCTCGTCGAGGTCCTCCTCGGTGGCGTCGGGTCGGTCGATACGGACACCGGTGTCGCCGAAGCGGTCGCGGTTGACGGTGCCGGTGAGGACGCGGGGCTCGGGGTACTGGAACCAGACGTCGCGGAACTCGATCTCGCCTTGCAGTTGCGATCCGTCCAGCTCGGTGGCGCCGGAACGCTCGGTGATGGCCGGCACGAGGTCGAGGTACTCGAAGATACGGCGGAAGAGTGCCAGCGACGTCTGCACGTCGAGCGTGACGCGCATGAGCTGAAGCAGCGGCATCTGCAGACGTGCCTGCACCGTCGTGAACGCCACGAGCGTGCCCGCCGTGAGCGATGTGCCGCCGTTGAGCATCAGGCCGGCCACCAGGTAGATCAGCGCGGGAGTGATGGCGAAGGACGCCTGCACGGTGGCGAAGTACGCCCTGCCGGTCATCGCCTGCTCGACCTGCAGGCGGGCCTGTTCGCGGTTGGCCTCGCGGTAGCGGTCGACCTCGGCCTCGGCCCGGTTGAACACCTTCGAGAGCAGGATGCCGGAGACGCTGAGCGCCTCCTCGGTGATCGCGGTCATCTCGGACAGCGACTCCTGGGTCTTGCGCGCCAGCCGCCGGCGCCGCTTGCCGACCCGCATCTGCACGACGATGAACACCGGCATCAGGATCAGGGTCAGCACGGTGAGCTGCCACGACAGCAGCACCATCGCGATGAACGACGCCGTGACGGTGACGGAGTTCTGCAGGATCGAGGTGGCCGTGTCGGTGAGCACGGTGCGCACGCCGGCGACGTCGTTGGCCAGACGTGACTGGATGGCTCCGGTCTTCGTGGCGGTGAAGAACGCGAGCTCCATCTTCTGCAGGTGCGCGAACAGCTCGCTTCGCAGGTCGGCCATGGCCGAGTTGCCCACCGTGGACGTCAGCCAGTTCTGCCCGATGCTGATCAGGGAGGCGACGATCGGGATGAGGCACATGCCGGCGACGAGCCAGCCGAGCAGGCCGAGGTCGGGGCCGCCAGAGGTGGGGAACAGGGCGTCGTCGAAGACCGCCTTGGTGAGGAACGGGACGATCGAGGTGAGGGTCGCCGCCGTGACGACGGCCACTGCGACGAGCGCGAGCTGGGGCCGGTACGGCCGCAGCACGGCCGCGATGCGGCCCAGGACCGGCTCGTCCGCCCCGCTGATCTCGTCATCGGTGAGATGGGTGACGGTCGACATGCGAGGCATCAGTCGTCGATCCTCGTGACGACGACCTCGGTCGAGTTGTCGGCGACCGGCACCAGCTCGGTGGTGCCCCACACGCCCGCGTCCGAGCGGAGGCGGGCCCAGAGCAGCAGCTTCTTCGGATCGGCCACGTCGGCCGGGTCGGCCTGCAGCGTGAACTCGGTGGGGCCGTTCACGGCGTCCACGGATGTGCCGGCCAGCACCTCGCCGGCCGTGTCCACGAGCTTGATCGTGACGACTCCGCCCGGCGGCAGCGCGAGGCGCTCGCGGAACAGCACGGTTCCGGCGACGAGCAGCACGGTGGACATGTCTTCGATGGTATGCCGCACCGTCGACGGAACGGCGCGACCGAGTTCCGCTCAGCGTGAACAGGTGGCCCAGGGTGTCAGGCGTATCCGGCCGGTGTTCCCCAGGTCGCCGACCGTGAGCTTCCCTCCTGGATCAACGGGCAGTGGGTGCCGATGAAGTTGGTCGGCATGCACAGGTTGCAGTGGATGCACAGCGACGGCGTGGACGCGTCGGCGGCGATCCGGTTGACGAGGTCGGGCTCGCGGAGAAGAGCCCGCCCCATGGCGACGAACTCAAAGCCCTCGCTCATGGCGAGGTCCATGGACGCCCGGTCGGTGACGCCGCCGAGCAGGACCATCGGCAGGCTGATCTCGGCCCGCACCCGCCGTGCGTCGTCGAGCAGGTAGGTGTCGCGGTAGGGGTACTCGCGGATGAAGCGCTTGCCCGCGACCCGCATGGCCGTCTTGACGGGCTGCTGCATCACCTTCACGAACTCCTGGATGGGTGCACCGCCCCGGAAGAGGTACATGGGATTGAGCAGCGAGCTGCCGGCGGTCATCTCGAAGGCGTCGACGGTGCCGTCCTGCTCGATCCACCGCGCGGTCTGTGTCGCCTCTTCGACGGTGATCCCGCCCCGGACGCCGTCGGACATGTTCAGCTTCGTGAGGATCGCGATCCGGTCGCCGACCGCGTCCCGCACGGCTCGCAGGATGCCCCGCGCGAACCGGGCGCGATTCTCCAGCGACCCTCCGAACTCGTCCTTGCGGTGGTTGATCTTCGGGCTGAGGAACGCACTCGGCAGGTAGCTGTGCCCGAGGTGCACCTCGACGGCGTCGAAGCCGGCCTCGATCGCGCGCGTCGCCGCATCGGCATGGGCCGCCGTGATCCGGTCGAGATCCGCGCGCTTCGCCTTGCGGGAGACGCCGCCGGACAGGTTCGGGAAGCGGGTGCTCGGCGAGAGAGCGTGCCGCTGGTTGCCCCGCGGATCGGCCACCGGCCCGGCGTGGCCGATCTGCGCCGAGATCGCGGCTCCCTCGGCGTGCACGGCGTCGGTGAGCACCCGGAGTCCCGGCATGGCCTCGTCGGTCCACAGGATCTGGTCGGGAGCGGTGCGGCCGTCCGGCGCGACCGCGCAGTAGGCGACGGTGGTCATGCCGACCCCGCCGGCGGCGTACTCACGATGGAACTTCACGAGGTCGGTGGTGACGCGGGAGTGATGGCTCAGTCCTTCATAGGTCGCGGCCTTGATCACCCGGTTGCGGAGCGTGAGCGGCCCGATCCGGGCCGGCGAGAAGACGTCCGGCACGGAGGGTCTCGCTCGGATTCCACTCCTGGAGGCTAGTGGAAACGACGGAGCCGCAGGCTGTTCGTCACCACGAAGACGGAGCTGAACGCCATCGTCAGGCCGGCGATCATCGGGTTCAGGTAACCCAGCGCGGCGAGCGGGATGGCCGCCACGTTGTACGCGAACGCCCAGAAGAGGTTGCCCTTGATGGTGCGCAGGGTCGCGCGCGACAACCGCACCGCGTCGACCGCGGTGGCGAGGTCGCCCTGGACGAGTGTGAGGTCGGACGCGGCCATCGCCACGTCGGTACCGGTGCCCATGGCGATGCCGAGATCGGCGGCCGACAAGGCGGCGGCGTCGTTCACGCCGTCGCCCACCATGGCGACCACCCGTCCCTCGCCCTGGAGGCGCTGGATCGTACGCAGCTTGTCCTCGGGCGTCACGTCGGCCTCGACGCGCTCGATGCCGACCTCACTCGCCACGGCCTCCGCGACGGCTCGGTTGTCACCGGTGAGCAGCACCGGTTCCAGACCGAGGCTGCGCAGATCGGCGACCGCCTGCTTCGACGACTCCTTGACCGCGTCCGCCACGGTGATCGTGCCGCGCACCTCGCCGTTCCAGGCAACCGCGACGATCGTGCCCACCACGGTGTCCGCGACGTCGACGCCGAGCCACGACGGCCGCCCGACAGTGGCCTGGCGTCCGTCGACCACGCCGCTGACTCCGAAGCCGGCGTGATTCTCGAAGTCCGACACCTCGCCGGGCTCGGCCAGGGCGGCGATTGCCCGGGCGACCGGGTGCTCGGACGCGTGCTCGAGTGTTGCGGCCACGCGGCGCAGCTCGGTCTCGTCGACGCCGCCCGCCGGACGCACGTCGACGACGCTCATCTCGCCGGTCGTGACGGTGCCGGTCTTGTCGAGGACGACGGTGTCGATCGTGCGCGTCGACTCGAGCACCTGCGGGCCCTTGATGAGGATGCCGAGCTGCGCGCCGCGTCCGGTGCCGACCATCAGCGCCGTGGGCGTCGCGAGGCCGAGGGCGCACGGGCAGGCGATGATGAGCACCGCGACCGCGGTCGTGAACGCCACGGTCAGCGAGCCGTCGGCCACCAGCCACCCGCCGAACGTTGCGAGCGACAGCCCGATGACGGCCGGCACGAACCACGCGGAGATGCGGTCGGCCAGGCGCTGCACCTCGGCCTTGCCCTCCTGCGCCTCCTCGACGAGCCGCACCATCTGGGCCAGCCGGGTGTCCTCGCCGACAGCCGTGGCACGAACGACGAGACGCCCGTCGAGGTTGACGGTCGCCCCGGTGACCTCGTCGCCGGGCACCTTGTCGACGGGCATGGACTCGCCGGTCAGCATCGACTCGTCCACGCTGGACCGGCCGTCGAGCACCACGCCGTCGGCGGCGAGTCGTTCACCCGGCCGGACCGTGAACTCCTCACCGAGGGCGACGTCGACGGCCGGCTGCAGCTCCATGAGCGAGCGCAGGGCGGCGCTCGAGCGCTGCTTCGCGTTCGCCTCGAGGTAGTGGCCGGCGAGGATGAACACCGTGACGGCGCTGGCGACCTCGAGGTAGATCTCGTGCTGGCCGGCGCCTTGCGCGGTCCAGCGCCACTGCATGCGCATCCCCGCCATGCCGGCCTCGCCGATGACCAGCGCCCACAGGGACCACAGGTAGGCCGCGCCGACGCCGAGGCTGACCAGCGTGTCCATCGTGGCGGCGCCGTAGCGCGCGTTGAGCAGGGCCGATCGGTGGAACGGGTACGCGCCCCACAGCACGATCGGCGTCGCAAGTGCGAGCACGACCCACTGCCAGCGGTCGAACTGCCACGACGGGACCATCGAAATGGCCACGACGGGCACGGCGAGCACGGCCGACACCCGTAGCCGCCGACGCATGGACGAAGCGCCGTGAAGACCCTCATGGTGGTGGTCGCCGTCGGTGTCGGGGACGCTGGCGGTGTATCCCGTGGCTGCCACCGCGTCGACGATGGTCTGCACGTCGAGGTCGGCCGGGGCCTCGACGGTCGCCTTCTCGGTCGCGTAGTTCACCGAGGCGTCGACGCCCTCCAGCTTGTTCAACTTCTTCTCCACGCGTGCCGCGCACGACGTGCATGACATCCCGTGAACGTCGAGCCGGACGATCTGACGGGGGACGGTGCGGTCGTCGATGGACATCAGACGAGGGGCAGGTCGCGCGGACCTGCGAGCGCGTAGCCGGCCTCGTCGACCGCGGCGGCGACGTCGTCGTCGCTCAGGGGCTGGTCGGAGGTGACGGTGACGGGTGAGGTGCCGCCGGCGACCAGCCGGATCGTGACGTCGGTGACGCCGCTCAGGGCACCGACCTCGGAGGAGACGGCAGCGACGCAGTGCTCGCAGGTCATCCCGATGACGGGGTAGGTCTGGGTGTTCGACATGGTTCTCCCTTCAAGACCGGACGAGCCGGGCGATCGCGTCGGAGGCCTCGCGGACCTTGACCTCCGCCTCGTCACCGCCGGTGCGGGCGGCGTCGACGACGCAGTGGGCGAGGTGCTCGTCGAGCAGCTTCAGCGCGACGGACTCCAGGGCGCGGGTGGTGGCGGACACCTGGGTGAGGACGTCGATGCAGTACGTGTCCTCCTCGACCATGCGCGACAGTCCGCGCACCTGGCCCTCGATGCGTCGTAGTCGTGCGAGGACGGCGACCTTGTCGTCGCTGTAGCCGGGTGTGGTGTGGTCATTCATCGAGGAGCTCCTTCATGCGGTCGATCTCGGCGGCCTGCCCGTCGGCGATCTGCTCGGCGAGGTCGATGGCCTTGGGGTACTTGCCGTCGCGCATCTCGCGCTCGGCCATGGTGATCGCACCCTCGTGGTGTTCGATCATGAGGGTCAGCCAGAGCCGGTCGAACTCGGTGCCGGAGGCCGCGTCGAGGTCGCCCATCTGTTCCTCGCTCATCATGCCCTCGCCGCCGCCGGATCCGTGCTCCATGCTCATGCCGTCGTGGTCGGACGAGGCCGCGGCGCCCCAGTCCTCGAGCCATCTGTTGAGGGTCTTGATCTCCGGGCCCTGGGCCTTCTCGACCTGGGCAGCCAGCTCCTGCACCTCCGGACCGGCGTCCGCGTCCGCGACCAGACGGCTCATCTCGATGGCCTGCTCGTGGTGGGGCACCATCGCCTGGGCGAACGCGATGTCGGCGTCGTTGTGGTTGGAGCCGGCGCACGCACCCAGGAGGAGCATGACGGCGATGGCGGCGAACGTCTTCATGAGGAGGACCATACCCCCTAGGGGTATATCATTCAAGCGCGAGCCTACAGTCGGCCCATGAGCGAGATCCCCGGACTGGACGGCGTCCTCGGTGTGGAACGACTCGAGGAGGGCCCCGATCGGGTGGTCGTGCAGTTCACGATCGGTGAGCAACACCTGCAGCCGTACGGCATCCCGCACGGCGGCATCTACTGCTCGGTCCACGAGTCGACGGCCAGCCTGGCCGGCTACCTGTGGCTGAAGGAAGAGCGCCCCGTGGTCGGCACCAACAACGTCTGCGACTTCCTGCGCCAGGCCAAGGTCGGCGACACCATCACCGTGACGGCAACCCCGATCCACCGAGGACGATCCCAGCAGCTGTGGCGCACCGAGTCCACCGACCAGGACGGTCGTCTCATCGCGCAGGGTCAGGTGCGTCTGGCCAACCTCGACCGGCCGGGCTGATGCGTCAGCACGCCAGGTCGGGTTCGCCGTTCGAGGACCGGATCGGCTTCAGCCGGGCGGTCCGCGACGGGCAGCTCGTGGCGGTGTCGGGCACCGCGCCTGTCTGGCCCGACGGACACGTCGATCCCGACGTCGCGACACAGGCTCGCCGCTGCTGGCTGATCGCCCTGGCGGCCCTGACCGAGCTCGGGGGCGGCACCCGTCACGTCATCCGCACCCGGCAGCTCATCGTCGACGCCGCCGATGCAGACGCCGTGGGCGCGGTGCACGGCGAGGTGTTCGGCAACGTCCGCCCGGCCAGCACCATGGTCGTCGTGGCGGGCCTGCTCGACCCGCGCTGGAAGGTCGAGGTCGAGCTCGACGCCGTCATCCCGGACGGGCCGACCGGCCCACGCGACACCGCCACGCTCTGACCGGGCCGACATGCGGCCGTCGTCCGGGCCGGTGCTGGGGTGCCGGTAGAATCGACCGCGTCGGACGCGACTGGCGTTGAGGTGGCTACCACCGGGGAGTGTCCGACAACCGTGACCACGGGACCGTTCGCCTGGGCCCCTCCCCCAAAAGTGCGGCACAGTCGCATCTGCTGACGGAGGACCTTCGAGTGACCATGATGACGATGACCCCGACGCAACCCTTCCCCACTGAGCACGTCGAGGACGCCGACGTGCGTGTGTTGCTGCTGGAGAACATTCACGCGGACGGTGCGGCGTTCCTGCGTGGCAAGGGCTACCAGGTCGAGACCGTCGACCGCGCCCTCGGCGAGGACGAGCTGATCGAGGCCGTCCAGGGCGTGCACCTGCTGGGCATCCGCTCCACGACCTACATCACCGAGAAGGTCCTGGCGGCCGCTCCTGACCTCCTGGCGGTCGGCGCCTTCTGCATCGGCACCAACCAGATCGACCTCCCGGCCACGACCCGGCAGGGTGTCGCGGTGTTCAACGCCCCTTACTCCAACACCCGCTCGGTGGTCGAGCTCGCGATCGCGGAGATCATCTCGCTGGCCCGTCGGCTGCACGAGAAGTCGACCGACATGCACGCCGGCATCTGGAACAAGTCGGCCGCCGGCAGCCACGAGGTGCGCGGACGTACGCTCGGCATCGTCGGCTACGGCAACATCGGCAGCCAGCTGTCGGTGATCGCGGAGGCGCTGGGCTTCAAGGTCATCTTCTACGACATCGACGACAAGCTGGCCCTCGGCAACGCGCGCCGCTGCTCCACGATGGAGGAGCTCCTCACCGACGCCGACGTCGTCTCTTTGCACGTCGACGGACGTCCCGGCAACGCCGGCCTCTTCGGCGACGAGCAGATGAGCCTGATGAAGCCGCGCTCGCTGTTCCTCAACCTCTCCCGCGGCATCGCCGTCGACCCAGTGGCGCTCCGCGCGCACATCGAGTCCGGCCACATCGCCGGTGCAGCGGTCGACGTCTTCCCGGTGGAGCCCAAGCGCCAGGGCGACCCGTTCGAGAGCGAGCTGCGCGGGCTGCGCAACGTCATCCTCACGCCGCACGTCGGCGGATCCACGGAGGAGGCGCAGCAGGACATCGGCCGGTTCGTCGCGTCCAAGCTGCGGGCGTACGCCGCCTTCGGGGGCACGTCGCTGAGCGTCAACATGCCCGAGATCAACCTTCCGGTCGACACGACGAAGCACCGTCTCGCGCACGTCCACCACAATGCGCCGGGCGTACTGGCCACCATCAACGGGCTGCTGGGCGACCACGGCGTCAACATCGACGCGCAGTCGCTCGCCACCCGCGGCGAGATCGGCTACGTCGTGACCGACGTGGCCGAGGAGGTCGGCCCCGACGTGCTCGCCGAGCTCGCGCAGCAGCCCGAGACGGTGCGGCTGCGCCAGCTCAGCTGAGCGACGTCAATGGGTGCTGAACGGCGGGTACTCGTCCGTCAGCAGGTAGCAGTAGGCGTTCACGCGCGTGTTCCAGCGCAGGTACCCGATGAGGAAGTCGTTCATGCCGGTCGGCCAGCGGCCGAGGATGATCACCGCGAAGAACCCGATGAACATGACGACGTAGGCCGCGATCCCGACGAACAGGAGCACGAACAGCTGCGGGATGAGCATGAGGAGCCGGAAGAAGATCGTCAGCCGGTTGCGGCCCTCGATCGCCGGCACCACGTCGACCCGTACTCGAGGGTCGTCGCCCGGGTCGGCGAACGCCCCGTCGAAGGCGAACGGCGGGTACTCCTCGCGCTGGAACAGCATGTAGGTGACGACCCGCGCGTTGTACCGCATGTACATGGCGATCGGCTTCTGGAGGCCGTCCGGGATCTTGCCGGTGAACAGACCCGCGAACCAGGCGATGAAGGCCAGCACGCCGGCGACGATGCCGAGCACGTACAGCACGATGAAATGCGGGATCGCCAGCAGCCAGTGCACCAGCGGCCGCCAGCGGGCGATCTTCTCCGGCGTGTCGAAGGTGAGGGTCACCGGGTAGCCGGAAGCGCCGGCGGGAGGTGCGGGCGGCGGTGGTGGCGGCGGTGGTGGCGGCGGTGGGGTGGCAGCGCCGGAGTCGCTCGGTGGTTCGGGTGGGCGAGGTATTTCGGTCATGACACGAACGTACGCGACCGCGATGCTGCTGTGGCCCAAGCGACCAGTGTTTCGGCGCATCCGGCGTCGACGCGGACGTCCGCGAGGTCGTCACCTCTGGTGACGCCACGGTTGACGATGACCACGGGCACGCCGTTGGCCCGGGCACGGCGGACGAACCTCAGGCCGGACATCACCTGCAGGGAGGAGCCGAGCACGACGAGCGCCTCCGCCTCGTCGGTGAGCCGGTAGCAGTGCTCCACGGTCTCCTTGCGCACGTTCTCGCCGAAGAAGACGACATCGGGCTTGAGCCGGCCGCCGCAGCGATCGCACGCCGCGACCCGGTAGTCCTCGGTCGCCTCGAGGATGGCGTCTCCGTCGGGAGCGACCGGCACGTCCTGGGCGGTCCAGCCCGGGTTCAGCTGGTCGAGCCGGCGTTGGATGCGCGAGCGAGGCGAGCGCTCGCCACAATCGAGGCACGCGACCCGGTCGACTCGACCGTGGAGCTCCACGAGGTCGCGATGCCCGGCCCGCCGGTGCAGCCCGTCGACGTTCTGCGTGATGAGGCCGGACAGGCGGCCGTCTGCCTCGAGCTCGACGAGTCGGTGATGCGTGGCGTTCGGCTCCGCGCCACCCATCCGGCTCCAGCCGAGGTGGGCCCGCGCCCAGTAGCGCTGCTGCGCCGACGGACCGGAGACGAACTGCTGGTAGGTCATCGGTATGCGTACCGGCGCCCCAGGCCCCCGGTAGTCCGGGATCCCGGAGTCCGTCGAGACGCCGGCGCCGGTCAGCACGAGCCAGCGGCGTTGACCGAGTGCCGCGAAGGCGCGCTCGACGGCGTCGGGATCCGGGGTTCGCCACGACGCGTCGTTCATGACCTCAAGGGTAGGTGGGGCGGTCCAAAGGTCTAGGGCGATCGGCGACCATCCGCCGATGCGGCGGCAGAGGGCCGAGCACTTGACTGAGCGTGTGACCACCACTGAGCAGGGGCCGATCGCCCTCACCGAACGCGCGCTGGCACCGGACCTGGCGCGCGGCTTCATGTTGCTGTTCATCGCGCTGGCGAACTCGCACTACTTCCTCCGCGGCTCGTCCGTGCTCGGCGGTTATCCGCAGGACGGCTCGGCCGTGGACTCGGCCACCACGTGGCTGATCGCGACGTTCGTCGACGGCCGGGCGTTCCCGATGTTCGGCCTGCTCTTCGGGTACGGCGTCGCGCAGATCGTGCGCCGGCAGGAAGACCTCGGGCGCCGTGCGGTGCGTCGACTGTTGTGGCGGCGCAGCCTGTTCCTGGTCGTGGTCGGCTTCGCGCACGCGATGCTGCTGTACGCCGGGGACATCCTGGCGGCCTACGGGGTGCTGCTCTTCCTGGGCGTGTGGGCGGTTCGCTGGAAGGATCGCTGGCTGCTCGTCGTCGCCGCGTTGTTCCTCGTCCTCACCACGCTGCCGAGCGATCTCTCGTTGTCGACGAGCGCAGAGCCTCCCGATGCCTCGATGCTTCCGCCGGACCTGCTCACCCAGTTCTCCGAACGAGTCCTGGTCGCACCGTTCATCGCGTTCCTCGGCCCGATCGGGTTTGCGTGCCCGTTCCTGGTCGGGCTGTGGGCCGGCCGCCGCCGCATCCTCGAGCATCCGGAGCGATACCGAACCCTGCTGCGCGCCACGGCGACGATCGGGATCGGCGTCGCGGCGCTGGGCGCGCAGCCCGTCTCGCTGGTTCTGGCGGGGGCGCTCCCGCTGCCTTCTGAGCAGACGCTCAGTCTGCTCGGCCCCATGCACGACTCGACCGGCGTGCTGGGCGGGTTCGGCTATGCCGCGCTGGTGGCGCTCGTCGCCATGCGTCTCGGCCGGGGGCGGCGTGGCTGGACGGTCGAGGCGATCGCCGCGGTGGGCCAGCGGTCGATGACCTGCTACCTGGCGCAGTCGGTCGTCTGGACCCTCGTCTTCACGCCCTACCTACTCGACCTGTCCGACGTCCTGACCGTCACGACGACGGCGATCCTGGCTGTCGCCACCTGGCTGGGCACCGTGGTGATGGCCGACCGGATGAGGAAGACCGGCAACCGCGGGCCGTTTGAGCTCATGGTGCGCCGCTTCACCTACGGCCACCCGGCGGTGGCGAGCACGAGCTAGCCGAACGAGAGCTCGATCAGCTTCTCGACCGTGCGGAGGTTGCGGGAGGTGCCGGGGACGTCGAGCGCCTTGCCGATCGCGGCGGTCTTCATGTCCGAGCGGCCCGCGCCGTGGTCGTACCGGATGTGCCACTCCAGGCCGACGACCTCCCACCGGTCGGATCCGGTCTCGATGCTTCGGGCCTTCGCGATCGCGGCCTGGGTGGGCTTCTCGAGGAGGAACGCGATGTGCCCGTTCTTGGGGTCGTCGACGTCGAACGGATAGTTGGCGCGCGCCTTCTTCAGCTCGGCCGGCGTGCGGATGATGCACTCGCGGTAGAACCCGAACTCCTTCTCGATCGCCTTCTCCAGGGCCGCACCGAATGCCGTGACGTCCTTGGGTGGCTCGCAGATGAGGTTGCCCGAGGCGATGAACGTCGACACCTCTGTGGCACCGAGGTCGGCGGCCAGCTCGCGCAGCCTGGCCATGGGGAGCTGAGCGCCTCCGACGTTCACTGCGCGCAGCAGCACGACGTGGGTCGTCACTGCGAGATCACGGCGACATAGGCCACAGTGAGGATCGCCAGGACGACGATGGCCAGCAGCGGCCGGGTCCACCGGCGCTTCCCGTGGCGTCCTGCGGACACGATCAGCAACGGCACGGCGATCGCCGCAACGATCAGTGCGATCCAGAAACCGTAGAGTGCGGTGGCGAAGTAGTAGCCGTCGCACACCTTCGGTTCGTCGACGCCCGTGCCACACGGGTCGGTCGCCATCACGGAGAACGCGGAGAGCAACAGGAGCAAGAACTCGAACGCCAGCTGCAGGGCGTACAGCACCCAAGCGGCGATCTTGTCCCCGGTGCCCTCGTCTCGCCCGATGCTGGTGCTCATCCACGCCGATGCTAGGCGCTTCGACAGTCGTCGTCAGTCATTTACCATGCAGGATGCCTTCGGGATGCCGCGTGCTCGTCTTCCCTGCCTACGACGAGAATCCATTCATGCGCCTGATGCAGGCGACCCCGCAGGACCTCGGCTTCGAGTTCGTACGGGCGCTCAAGCTCGACACCTTGTACGCCAAGGGCGAAACCCTGAGCCGGGGCGACGTCTTCCACCTGCACTGGACAGCGCCGATCGCCCAGGCAGCGTCCGATGAGGAGGCCGCGGCAACGTCGGTGGCGACGTTCGCCCGGTTCATGGACGACCTGACCGCGAGTGGCGTTCACACGATCTGGACGGTGCACAACCGCCTGCCGCATGAGCTTCACTTCCTCGGGCCGGAGCTCGAGCTCCGCCGGATGCTCGCCGAACGGGTGGATGTCATTCACGTCATGTCCGAGCAGACCACCGACGTGGTGGGCGACCTGTATCCATTGGCGGCCGATCGTGTGCGCGCGATCCCACTCACCAGCTATGAGGGCATGTACGAACGCCGGGAACCGGCAGCCGCCCGCGATCGGTTCGAGCTCGCCCCCGACGAGCCGACCGTCCTCTTCTTCGGCCGGATGCGCGCCTACAAGGGGCTGGACACGCTCTGCGAGGCCGTGCGCCTCATCACGAAGCGCGGTGGAAAGCCACCGACACTCATGCTGGCCGGACCGGTGAAGGACGACCAGCGGGCCGAGATCGAACGCCGGCTACCGACCGACTCGCGCGTCATCGCAGAGTTCGGCTTCGTCGACGAGGCCGACGTGTGCGACTGGTTCGCCGCCGCGGACGTGGCGGTGTTCCCGTTCCGGGCGATCTTGAACTCCTCGAGCGTGAACTTGTCGGCGACCCTCGGCGTGCCGGTGATCCTTCCCGACCTGCCGCACGTGCGGCGCGAATTCGCGGACGAGCCGTGGGTGCGCTTCTTCGACCTCGAGGATCCGACTTCGTCGTTGGCCGACCTTCTGACCGCGGGCGACCCGGGCGACCACCGTGCCGCCATGGAGGCGTTCGCCCGTCGCTGTTCCCCTCAGGTCGTCTCGCGTGCGTACGCCGACTTGCTCCTCGAGCTCACGGCGTAGTCTCCGCCTCGAAGTTCGTGCGGCGCGGCACGATCGCGAGGGCCAGTACCATGACCGCCGCGGCGATCGCGGACCCGACGAAGACGTCGTGGAGAGCCGGGGAGAGAACCTCCGGCGGCAGATGCTCCAGGCTGCCGCTCACATTCGCACCGCGTCCGGCCACGGCGGCGTTCGCCACCGCTCCGAAGACGGCGATGCCCACCGCGCTGCCCACCGAGCGGGCGAACATGTTGGTGCCGGTGACGACGCCGCGGGTGGCCCAGCCCACCGAGGACTGGGCGGCCACCAGCGTCGGCGAGGCGATGAGACCCAGGCCGAGACCGACGAAGAAGGAGGCCACCGCGAGGTGGAGGACCGTGCTGTCGGCGCCGACGGTCAAGAGCAGGCCCGTGCCGATCAGGACCAGCACCGCGCCCAGGAAGCCGGTGTCCCGGAAGCCGATCCGCAGATAAAAGCGTCCGGACAACGCGGCGGAGATCGGCCATCCGACCGTCATCGTGGCCACGGCGAAGCCGCCGACGAGCGCGGACGAGCCGAGGACGCCCTGGGCGTACAGCGGGACGTAGGAGACCAGGCCGATCAGCAGCACGCCCACCACCAGGCTCGCGGCGTTCGTGCCGTTGAGGATGCGGTGCCCGAAGATCCACAGCGGGAGGATGGGCTCGGTGGCTCGTCGTTCGACGAACCCGAAGAGCACCAGCAGCACCGCGGCCCCACCGAGCACACCGATGCTGGTGGCCGAGTCCCAAGCCCAGTGGATGCCGCCCTCGAGCAGGCCGAGCACCAACAGGGAACCGCCGACCGCGAGCAGCGCTGCGCCCGGGTAGTCGATGCGGTGCCGTCTGCGCTCGACGCGCTCGTCGAAGCGGCGCCACAGCATGGTGGCCGCGGCGATGCCGATCGGGATGTTGACGAAGAAGATCCATCGCCACGACAGGTAGTCGGAGAAGACGCCACCGAGCGTGGGGCCGACGACCGAGGAGATGCCCCAGACGCTGGCCACGTAGCCCTGCACCTTCGCGCGCTCGGTCAACGAGTAGAGGTCGCCGATGATCGTCATGCTCATCGGCAGCACGGCGCCGGCGCCGAGTCCCTGGATGGCCCGGAACACGATCAGCGCCGGCATGCTCCACGCGGCGCCGCACAGCGCGGATCCGAGGACGAACAAGGTGATGCCGATGAGCATCACCGGCTTGCGTCCGAAGAGGTCGGACAGCTTGCCGTAGATCGGCACCGAGACGGCCTGCGCCAGCAGGTAGATGGAGAACAGCCAGGGGAACTGCGAGAACCCGCCGAGATCGCCCACGAGCGACGGCACGGCCGTGGCCAGGATCGTCACGTCGATGGCGACCAGTGCGGTCGACAGCATCACGGCCAGCAGAACCGGCCCCCGTTCGCTGCGCAGACCGACGGACGACCGGGTGGCGGGTGGAGTGCTCACGTCAACGGTTCAACTCGTCGCAGACGTCAACGATTCCCGAACCGGGGAACAAATCCCCGGGGTGCCGCACGCCGCTAGACGCGCGCGCGTCCGCCCGCGACGCGGTTGTAGATCAGCAAGGCGACGACGGCTCCGACGACCGACAGGATGAGCCCGCCCGCATGGAAGTCGAGGATCTTGTTGTCGGTGAAGAGGGCCCAGATGGCGCCACCCACGAACGAGCCGACGATGCCCAGCAGCAGCGTGGCCAGGATGCCCATCGAGTCCTTGCCCGGAACGAGAGCGCGGGCGAGCAGTCCGGCGAGCAGGCCGACGATCAGAAAGACGATGATGCCCCACATGGTTCAACCCTTCCCCAACGAGGGGACGGTCCCCTGATCGGAGCCTAGGGCCGTCAGAGCCTCGCCGCGAGCTCGGTGGCCTGCTTGATGGCGCGCTTCGCGTCGAGCTCGACGGCGACGTCGGCCCCACCGATCACGTGCACCACCGTGCCGGCCGCCTCGAGCGGCTCCACCAGGTCGCGCACCGACTCCTGGCCGGTGCACAAGACGATCGTGTCGACGTCGAGCACCCGTGACTGGTCGTCGACGGTGATGTGCAGCCCCTCGTCGTCGATCTTGTCGTAGGTGACACCGGGCACCATCTCGACGCCGGAGTCCTTGAGCGTGGTGCGGTGCACCCAGCCGGACGTCTTGCCCAGGCCCTTGCCGAGGCTGGACGTCTTGCGCTGCAGCAGGTGAATCTGGCGGCGAGGCGGGGCCTTGACCTTGGTGGCGAGTCCGCCGCGGACGTCCTCGTCGTCGGAGATGCCCCAGCGCTCCATCCAGTGCCCGAGCGACTCGTCGACGTCGTGCAGCAGGAACTCCGAGACGTCGAAGCCGATGCCGCCGGCGCCCATCACCGCGACCCGCTCGCCCACGGGCACGCGATCGCGGATGACCTGCTGATAGTCGACGACCTTCGGGTGGTCGATTCCGGGGAGCGAGGGAATGCGGGGCGCCACGCCCGTGGAGATGACGACGTCGTCGAAACCGGCCAGGTCGTCAGCGGTGGCGCGCCGGCCGAGGTGCAGCTTGACGCCGCCGAGCTCGAGCCGCCGGGTGTAGTAGCGCAGAGTTTCGCGGAACTCTTCCTTGCCCGGGATGTGCATCGCGAGCCGGAACTGGCCGCCGATCTCGGGCTCGGACTCGAACAGCTCGACGTGGTGGCCGCGGTGCGCCAGCTCGCTCGCCGCGGCGAGGCCGGCCGGTCCGGCACCGACGACGGCGATGCGCTTGGTGGTTCGGGTGGGCAGGAGAACGAGCTCCGTCTCGCGGCAGGCCCGAGGATTGACCATGCAGCTGGCGCGCTTGTTGACGAAGGTGTGGTCGAGGCAGGCCTGGTTGCAGGCGATGCAGGTGTTGATCTCGTCGGCGCGGCCTTCCTCGGCCTTCTGCACGAAGAATGCGTCGGCGAGGAACGGACGGGCCATCGAGATGAGATCGGCCTGGCCGTCGGCGAGGATCTCCTCGGCGACCTCCGGGGTGTTGATGCGGTTGGACGCGACGACCGGGACGTCGACGACGTCCTTGAGCCTCTCGGTCGTCCAGGCGAACGCCGCACGCGGAACCGACGTGACGATCGTGGGGACACGGGCCTCGTGCCAGCCGATGCCGGTGTTGATGATCGACGCGCCGGCGGCCTCGACGCGGCGGGCGAGCTCGGCGGTCTCGTCCCAGCTCTGGGCGTCGTCGACGAGGTCGAGCAGGCTCATCCGGTACATGACGATGAATTCGTCGCCGACGGCCTCGCGGACCCGCTCGATGATCTCGACCGGGAAGCGCATCCGGTTCTCGGCCGAGCCGCCCCAGCGGTCGGTGCGGTTGTTCGTGCGGGCGGCGAGCATCTGGTTGATCAGGTAGCCCTCGGAGCCCATGATCTCGACGCCGTCGTAGCCGGCGCGGCGGGCCAGCTTCGCGGAGGCGGCGAAGTCGTCGACCGTCTGGTCGACCTCCTTGGTCGTCATCGCCTTGGGTCGGCCGAGCGGCGTGATGGGCGACTTGATCGTCGACGCGGCGCGCTTGAACGGGTGGTAGCCGTAGCGGCCGGCGTGCAGGATCTGCAGCGCGATCTTGCCGTCGTGCTCGTGCACGGCGTCGGTGATGACCCGGTGCTTGTCGGCCAGCTTCGTGCTCGTCATCAGGGAGCCGAACGGCAGCAGCCAGCCGTGCCGGTTGGGGGCGTAGCCGCCCGTGACGGAAAGTGCGACGCCACCCTCGGCCCGCTCGGCGAAGTACGCCGCGAGCTCCGGGATGTGCTTGGCACGATCCTCCATGCCGGTGTGCATCGACCCCATGATCACGCGGTTGCGCAGGGTGGTGTGGCCGAGGTCGAGCGGGGACAGCAGGTGGGGGTACGGGCTGGTCATCGTGGCTCCAGATGGGTCAGGATCTCGTCGCACCACTCGATGGCGCCGGACTCGGCCCGGATGCCTCCGCGCAGCACGAGATAGGGGCCGACCTGCTCGTCGGTGAGCGCGGACGGGTCGGGGTAGAACTTGGCGGCGCTGCTCTCGTACGTCGCGAGCTGAGCGGCGTGCTCGGTACGTCTGGCCCGCACCTGGCGGACGAGGGTGCTGCGGTCGCCGAGGTGCAGGGCCCGGAGCTTGACCGCGAACTCGCTGCGGAGAGCCTCGGGCGGAGTGGGTGTGGCGAGCCAGGTCGTCAGCTCGTCGCGGCCGTCGGCCGTGATCGCGTAGACCTTCTTGTCGGGCCGGCCGTCCTGGGCGACGAGGTTCGACTCCACGAGCTTGTCGCTCTCCATCCGGCCCAGCACCTTGTAGATCTGTTGATGGCTGGCCCGCCAGAAGTGGCCGATCGATGCGTCGAAGCGGCGCGCCAAGTCGTAGCCGCTTGCGGATCGCTCCGCGAGCGACACGAGGATCGCGTGTTCGAGTGCCATGGGTGGAGACCGTACTATGCAACGAGTTGCTATGCAACTAGGTGCATAGCAATCCGGCTCGGCCGGTAGCGTGACGGGATGGACGATCCGGACCTGGTCGAGCGACTCGGTGAAGGTGCGTACGGCTACTTCGCCGGTGGCGCGGGCGACGAGATCACCCTGCGCGACAACGAGGCGTCGTGGTCGCGGCTCGCTCTGCGGCCGCGGGTGCTCGTGGACGTCGGTGAGCGCGACCTGTCCGTGCCGCTGCTCGGCCGGGAGCTGCCGCACCCGGTGATCGTCGCGCCGATGGCGTACCAGAAGCACGCGCACGATGACGGCGAGCCAGCCCTGGCACGAGCGGCCGCGGCCACCGACAGCACCTTCGTGCTGTCGTCGCAGACCACCACCAGTCCGGCCGAGGTCGCCGCGGCGGTGCCGGCCGTGCGTCGCTGGTTCCAGCTCTACGTGTTTCGCGACCGGCAGATCTCCCTCGACCTCGTGGCGCAGGCCCGTGAGCACGGGTACGAAGCGCTGGTCATCACCGTCGACTTCCCGCTGGGCGGGTGGCGCGAGCGCGACCGCCGCAGCGGGTTCCGGGTCGAGCACCCGGTGGCGGTGAATCCATCCGGCCCGCCGATGTCGACCGACGAGATGTTCGCGCAGCACGACCCGACGCTCACGTGGGACGACATCGCCGAATTCGCCGACGCCGCCCAGATGCCGGTCCTGCTCAAGGGCATCCTGCGCCCGGACGACGCCGAGAGAGCCGCGTCGGCTGGCGCAGCGGCGATCATCGTGTCGAACCATGGCGGACGCCAGCTCGACACCGTCCTGTCCGGAGCCGACGCGCTCCCGCCGATCGTCGACGTCGTCGGCGGTCGGATCGGCCTGCTCGTCGACGGTGGCATCCGGCGTGGGTGGGACGTCGCGAAGGCGCTGGCGCTAGGCGCCGACGCCGTGCTCGTCGGACGACCGCTGCTGTGGGGGCTGGCTCGTGACGGGCAGGCGGGCGCGGAGGCGGTGATGCGTCAGCTGCTCGACGAGCTCGACTCCACGCTGGCGCTGCTCGGCTGCCCCCGTGCGCGCGACCTCGACCCGTCGTTCGTCACCAGGGCTCCCTGGTGACGGGTCAGGCGCTCCGCTGCATCGCGTCGTGCTCCGCCAGCCACCGGCTGACAGCACGCGCCGCGACCCGACCGGCTCGGTTGGCGCCAATCGTGGAGGCCGACGGGCCGTAGCCGACGAGCTGCACGCGGGGGTCGGCCACCGCCGTCGTCCCGTCGAGCTGGATGCCGCCGAGGTCGCTGCGCAGGTGCAGCGGTGCGAGATGCTCGACGGCCGGCCTGAACCCCGTGGCCCAGATGATGACGTCGGCACGCTCGAACGTGTCATCGTCCCACCGCACCCCCTCGGGCTCGATCCGGTCGAACATCGGGCGTCGCTCATAGGCACCGAGTCGACGGGCTTCCTCTTCTTGAGGGCGCAGCTTGAGGCCGGTGACGCTGACGACACTGGTCGGCGGCAGACCTTGGCGGACGCGGTCCTCCACCAGGGCGACGACCTCTCGACCCACCTCCGGGGTGAAGTCACCCTCGCGCCAGACCGGCGGACGACGCGTCACCCAGGCGGTTCGCGCGACCGGCGCGAGCTCGCCGAGGAACTGGACGGCGGACGCTCCGCCGCCCACCACGACGATCCGCCGCCCGGCCAGTGCGTCCGGACCCGGGTAGTCGACGGTGTGGAACTGTTCGCCACGGAACGTCTCGGCGCCCGGGTAGTACGGCACGAACGGCCGGTTCCAGGTGCCGGTCGCGTTCACCAGCGTCCGGGTCAGCCAGGACCGGTCGCCGGCCTCGACCCGGAGGAGGCCCCCATCATTGACAGAGTCGTCGACGACGCGGTCGACCCGCACCGGACGCTCGACTGGCAGCTCGCGGCTGCGCTCGTACTTGGCGAAGTAGCCGGGCACGAACGTGTTGGCGCGTTCATGAGCGGTGACCGGCGGCACGGGATCGTCGGGGAGGTCGGCGATGCCGTGGACGTCGCGCATGGTGAGCGAGCTCCACCGGTGCTGCCACGCGCCGCCCGGGCCGGAGTCGGCATCGAGCACGACGTGCCGGACCCCACGCCGGGTGAGGTGGTACGACGTCGAGAGCCCGGCCTGGCCGGCGCCGATCACGAGGCTGTCGAGAACGTCCACGCCATCCTCAACACCGGACAGCTCCTCTGTATGCCGTCAGGCCGCCTTCGACTGCTCGGCCGTCTGGATCGTCTGCTCGATGACGCGGATGACGAGCTCCGGGTCGTCGGCCATCGGCACGTGACCGCTGTTCGGCAGGTCGACGTGCCGCGCTTTCGGGAGCCGCTCCCGCGCGGTCTTCGACTGGGTGTAGGGGAGGATCCGGTCCTTCGTTCCCCACGCGATCGTGGTCGGCACCGGCACCTGGCTGTCGAACGAGTAGGTGACGCCGGCCATCGCGGTCCGCTCGAAGGCCGTGGCGTGCTTCAGCGCCAACGCGTCGCCGTACGTCTCCGCTGCGTCGTGGCGTTCCGGATGGGTGTAGAGCACCCACCCGATGAAGCGGCGTCCCCACTCCCGGCCGGCAAGGAACCGCAGGACCGGCTTGGGGGTCAGCAGTGCGGTGAACCGCAGGATGAACAAGGGGATGAGAGCCTGCAAACGGCCCACGTGGCCGAAGAAGCCGGCCGGGCTGAGTGCCGTCACCGACGAGACGAGGCCCCGCGCGCCGAGCTCGAGTGAGATGGCACCGCCGAGGGAGTTGCCGACGACGTGGGGCTTGGTGATGCCCCACGCGGCGAACTGGTCGGCGATGTGGTCGCAGGCGTTCTCCATCGTGTACGCGACTCCGCCGGCGAAGGCCGGTGACCGGCCGAACCCGGACAAGTCGGGGGCGATGACGTCGTACTTCTCTGCGAGCCGGTCGACGACAGGATCCCACGCCTCGCGGCGGTGCCCGATGCCGTGGAGCAGGACGACCGGGGTGCCGGAACCGCGGCGGGTGTACTCGAGATCGGGGAGCATCGGCGACCTTTCAGGGGAACGTGACATCGATGATGACACGATCTCATCGCTCGAGCCACGGCCTGTGAGCCACCCCCCTTGACAACCGTGACAGCAACACTGTCACAATCGTCGGGTGACGAATCCTCCCCAGTCAGGCCCTCTGGCGGGTGTCCGCGTCGTCGAGCTCGCCGGCATCGGGCCCGGCCCGTTCGCGGCCATGATGCTGGCCGACCTCGGCGCCGACATCATCCGCGTCAACCGGCCTGGAGGCGGTGCCCTGCAGGTCGCACCCGCCGAGGGTGACATCCTCGCCCGCGGCAGACCGAGCGTCGTCATCGACATGAAGTCGCCCCGAGGCGTCGAGCTCCTGCTCGACCTGGTGGAGCGCGCCGACATCCTGCTCGAGGGCTTCCGTCCCGGCGTCACCGAGCGCCTCGGTCTCGGACCGGACGCCTGCCTGGAGCGGAACCCGCGGCTGGTCTACGGCCGGATGACCGGATGGGGCCAGGACGGCCCGCTCGCCCCGACCGCCGGCCACGACATCAACTACATCTCGGTCGCCGGCGCACTCGACCCGCTGGGCCAGGCCGACCAGCCGCCGACGTTCCCGCAGAACCTGCTCGGTGACTTCGGTGGCGGGTCCCTGTACCTCGTCGCCGGCGTGCTCGCGGCTCTCACCCACGCCCGGGCGACCGGCGAGGGCCAGGTCGTCGACGCGGCGATCACCGACGGCGTCGCCCATCTGATGGCCATGGCCGTCTCGATGCAGCAAGCCGGCGTCTGGGACGGCGGTCGCGGCACCAGCCTCCTCGGCGGCGCGGCCCCGTTCTACGACGTGTACGAGACGGCGGACGAGCGCTGGATGTCGGTCGGCAGCCTCGAACCCCGCTTCCACGCCGTGGTCGGCGAGCTGCTCGAGGTCGACCTGCCCGACCGCAACGACATCAACGAATGGCCGGCGCTGCGCAAGGTCCTGGCCGAGACGTTCAAGCAGCGCACCCAGGCCGAGTGGACCGAGGTCTTCGCCGGCAGCGACGCCTGTGTCGCCCCGGTCGTCCCGTTGGTCGAGGCCTACGAGCACCCGCACAACGTCGCGCGCGGCACGTACGTCGAGCGCGACGGCCTGACCCAGCCGGCTCCGGCTCCGAGGTTCTCGGCCACACCGGCCACCCTGACCACCGCTCCGGCGAAGCCCGGCGCGAACACGCGCAGCGCACTGACCGCTTGGGGCATCGACGACGTCGATGCCCTCATCCACGACGGCGTCGCCGTCCAGCTGGACACCGAGGAAGGCACAGCATGAAGCGCAACATTTTCGAGGCGGACCACGACGCCTTCCGCGACACGGTGCGCGCGTTCTGCGAGAAGGAGATCGCGCCCAACCACGAACAGTGGGAGAAGGACTCGATCGTTCCCCGCGAGCTGTGGCTCAAGGCCGGCGAGCTCGGCCTGCTCGGGTTCATGATGCCGGAGGAGTACGGCGGCGGCGGGATCAAGGACTTCCGCTTCAACGCCGTCCTGGCCGAGGAGATCGTCCGCGTGGGCGGTAGCGGAGTCGGCTTCGGCATCCAGACTGACCTGGTGTCCGGTTACCTCGAGCGGTACGCCAACGAGGAGCAGAAGAAGCGCTGGTACCCGGCGTTCTGCACCGGCGAGATGATCACCGCGATCGCGATGACCGAGCCCGGCACCGGCTCCGACCTCCAGGGCATCCAGACCACCGCGAAGCGTGACGGCAACGAGTACGTCATCAACGGCGCCAAGACGTTCATCACGAACGGCATCAACGCCGACTTCGTGATCGTCGTCTGCAAGACCGACGCCGAGGCAGGCGCGATGGGGTTCTCGCTCATCGTCGTCGAGCGCGGTGCCGAAGGATTCGAGCGCGGTCGCAACCTCGAGAAGATCGGGCTCAAGGCGCAGGACACCGCCGAGCTGTTCTTCGACAACGTCCGCGTGCCCACGTCCAACCTGCTGGGCGAGGAGGGCCAGGGCTTCGTCTACCTGATGGAGAACCTGCCCCAGGAGCGCCTCATCATCTCGGTCATCGCCGCAGCCGCCTGCCGACACATGATCGACATGACGCTGGAGTACGTGAAGGAGCGCAAGGCGTTCGGCAAGCCGATCGGCTCGTTCCAGAACACCCGGTTCACGATGGCCGAGCTCGAGACGGAGGCGCAGATCGCCCAGGTCTTCGTCGACCGCTCGATCATGGAGCTCCTCGAGGGCAACCTGACGGTCGCCGACGCCGCGATGGGCAAGTGGTGGACGACCGAGCTGCAGAAGCGGGTGGCCGACACATGCCTCCAGATGCACGGCGGCTACGGCTACATGTCGGAGTACCGCATCTCCAAGGCGTACCTCGACACCCGCATCCAGACGATCTACGGCGGCACCACCGAGGTCATGAAGGAGATCGTCGGCCGCACGATGGGTCTGTAGGGCCGCGAGTCAGGTGCGCTTGCGGACCGTGGCGCGCTTCGACTCGTCGACGGCCTCCTCGTAGGAGGTCACGAGCGCCTGCACGGTGAGCGGCTTGAACCGCTCGATCATCGCGGTCATGTCCTCCGGCGGGAGGTCGGACTCGCGCAGGTGCGGCCAGACCTGGGTGCGGAAGACCTCGGTCATCTCCTCGGCGATCGCGCGGCCGTGCGCAGTGAAGATCTTGCGGGTCGTGTGCGCCGCCTCGACGGGCAGGCCGAGCTCGAGGAACGCGATGCCGATCGCCAGGTGTGCCGGGGCGAGCTGGAAGACGTCGTCCGTGGGCGTGGGCTCGACCACGCCGATCGCGACCAGCAGCTCGATGTCGTCGTCGGCCAGCGAGCGTCCCGCACGGGTCTCGAGCTCGGCGCGGGTGACGCTCTCGGGCAGGTCGGGAGCCCAGGGAGCGAGGAGGGTGCGGTGCAGCGCCACTTCGGCGGGCGTTGCTCCCTCGGGGATGCGCTCGATGTAGCCCTCGATCGCGGACAGCGTGAACCCGTGGGCCTGCAGCTCGCGGACCAGCTCGAGCCGGGCCAGGTGGTCGGGTCCGTAGTAGCCGTTGCGACCCTCACGGCGCGGCGGCGGGATGAGCCCACGGCCGGCGTAGAAGCGCACGGTGCGCACGGTCATGCCGACGCGCGACGCGAGCTGCTCGACGCTCAGCGTCTCGGCCGGATCGGTGATCGTCATCTGGTCTTCCTGGTCGGGGGCGGCGGGGGAACGTGATCGGTTCCACAGGACCCCACCTACCACTCTGACAGTGATGGTGTCACAATCGTGGGGCACGCCCAACCCGTCTGCCCAGAGATCAGTAGGGACTCACACCATGACCGAGGCATTCGTCTACGACGCCATCCGGACGCCGCGTGGTCGCGGCAAGAAGACCGGCTCCCTCCACGAGGTCAAGCCGATCTCGCTGGTCACCGGCCTGATCGACGAGATCCAGAAGCGCAACCCATCGCTCGACCCGGCCGGCATCGAGGATCTCGTCCTCGGCGTGGTTTCGCCCGTCGGCGACCAGGGTGCCGACATCGCCAAGACGGCTGCCCTCGCGTCCGGCCTCCCGTACACCGTGGCCGGCGTACAGCTCAACCGCTTCTGCGCCTCCGGCCTCGAGGCCGTCAACCAGGCCTCGCAGCGTGTCCGCTCCGGGTGGGAGGACCTCATCCTCGCCGGTGGGGTCGAGTCGATGAGCCGGGTGCCGATGGCCTCCGACGGCGGCGCCTGGGCGATGGATCCCAGGACCGCGTTCGACACCGACTTCGTCCCCCAGGGCATCGGCGCCGACCTCATCGCCACCATCGAGGGCTTCAGTCGTGAGGACGTCGACACGTTCGCGGCCGAGTCGCAGGCCCGGGCGGCCAAGGCGATCGCCAACGGCTACTTCAGCAAGTCGGTCATCCCGGTCAAGGACGCCAACGGCCTGACGATCCTCGACCACGACGAGTTCGTGCGCGAGGGCACCACGGCCGAGAGCCTGTCCGGTCTGCCAGCGTCGTTCGCGGGGATCGGCGAGATGGGCGGCTTCGACTCCGTCGCGCTGGAGAAGTACCACGAGGTCGAGAAGATCAACCACGTCCACCACGCCGGCAACAGCTCCGGCATCGTCGACGGCGCCTCCCTCGTGCTCATCGGTTCCGAGGAGGCCGGCAAGTCCCATGGCCTCACGCCTCGTGCGCGCATCCTCGCCACGGCGGTCAGCGGTTCCGAGCCCACCATCATGCTCACCGGACCTGCCCCGGCCAGCCGCAAGGCGCTCGCCAAGGCCGGCATGTCGGTCGAGGACATCGACCTCATCGAGATCAACGAGGCCTTCGCCGCGGTCGCCATGAAGCTCATGCGCGACCTCGGCGACTACCCGCACGACCAGACGAACGTCAACGGCGGTGCGATCGCCATGGGCCACCCGCTCGGCGCCACCGGCGCGATGATCCTCGGCACGCTGATCGACGAGCTCGAGCGTCGCGACAAGAAGTACGGCCTCGCCACGTTGTGCGTGGGCGGCGGCATGGGCATCGCCACCGTCGTCGAGCGTCTCTGACCACCCGGATCACCAGGAAGCGAATTCATGACCTCAAGCACCGAAGCCGTCCGTTACGAGAAGGCCGACGGGATCGTCAACCTCGTCATCGACGACCCCTCGCAGAGCGCCAACACGATGAACCAGGCATACCGCGACGGGATGGAGAACGCCGTCAACCAGCTCGTCGGCGAGATCGCCGCGGACGGGGATGCCATCAAGGGCGTCATCGTCTCCTCCGGCAAGAAGTCGATGTTCTTCGCCGGTGGCGATCTCAAGCTCATGACGCAGGCCACCCCCGCCGACGCCGAGGACATCTTCGAGAACATCGAGTCGATCAAGGGCACGCTGCGCAAGCTGGAGACCTGCGGCAAGCCCGTCGTCGCGGCCATCAACGGCGCCGCGCTCGGCGGCGGCCTCGAGATCGCGCTCGCCTGTCACCACCGCATCGCGGCGGACGGCGGCTACGAGATCGGCCTTCCCGAGGTCACGCTCGGCCTTCTGCCCGGTGGCGGTGGCGTCACCCGCACCGTACGCATGTTCGGCCTCCAGGACGCGATGTTGAACGTCCTGCTCGAAGGCCCGCGCATGAAGCCGGCCGTCGCCCAGTCGAAGGGCCTCGTCGACGAGGTCGTCGCGCCTGACCAGCTGCTCGACGCCGCGAAGGCGTGGATCGAGTCGGTCCAGGGCGACGAAGACGCGGCCAAGCAGCCGTGGGACCGCGAGGGCTACCGGATCCCCGGCGGCGCCCCGTCGTCACCGAAGCTCGCGCAGTTCCTGCCGGCGTTCCCGTCGAACCTGCGCAAGCAGGTCAAGGGCGCCGACTACCGGGCCCCGAAGAACATCATGAGTGCTGTGGTCGAGGGCGCTCAGGTCGACTTCGAGACGGCCACGCGCATCGAGTCGCGCTACCTGGTCGATCTGATCACCGGGCAGCAGTTCAAGAACATGACCCAGGCGTTCTTCTTCGACCTCGGCTCCATCAACGCCGGCGGCTCGCGCCCCGACGGCATCGAGCCGAAGAAGTTCACCAAGGTCGCCGTGCTCGGCGCCGGCATGATGGGCGCCGGCATCGCCTACGTCTCGGCCAAGGCCGGCATGGAGGTCGTGCTCAAGGACGTCGACCTCGCCGCCGCCGAGAAGGGCAAGGCGTACAGCGAGAAGCTTCTCGCCAAGCAGCTCGAGAAGGGCCGCACCACCCAGGAGAAGGTCGACGAGTTCCTCGCCCGCATCACGCCCACGGCCGACTACGCCGACCTCGAGGGCTGCGACCTCGTCGTCGAGGCGGTCTTCGAGTCCGTCGAGCTGAAGCACTCGGTCTTCGGCGAGCTCGAGCCGATCGTCAAGCCCGACGCGCTGCTCGGCTCCAACACGTCGACGCTGCCGATCACCGGGCTGGCCGAGGGCGTCAAGCGTCCCGAGGACTTCATCGGCATCCACTTCTTCTCGCCCGTCGACAAGATGCCGCTGGTCGAGATCATCGCCGGTGAGAAGACGAACGACGCCACGATCGCCGGCGCGCTCGACTACGTGCAGCAGATCAAGAAGACCCCGATCGTCGTCAACGACAGCCGCGGCTTCTTCACCAGCCGTGTCATCGGCCACTTCATCAATGAGGGACTCGCGATGCTCGGCGAGGGCGTCAACCCCAACTCGCTGGAGCGTGCGGCGACGCAGTCCGGATTCCCCGTCGGCGTCCTGCAGATCAGCGACGAGCTGAACCTCGAGCTGATGAAGAAGATCCGCGTCGCCTCGAAGACGGCGGTCGAGGCGGACGGCGGCACGTGGGAGAAGGCCCCCGCCGAGGACGTCATCGACACGATGATCGAGCTCGGACGCTCGAGCAAGCTCGTCGGCCAGGGCTTCTTCGACTACGACGAGAACGGCAAGCGCACGGGTCTGTGGCCTGGCCTCGCCGAGACGTTCCCGGTCGCGGACGAGCAGCCGGACTTCCAGGACGTCAAGGACCGCCTGGTCTTCGTGATGTCGCTCGACACCGTCCGCTGTCTCGAGGAGGGCGTGCTGCGCACGGTGCCCGACGCGAACATCGGCTCCATCTTCGGCATCGGCTTCCCGCCCATGCACGGTGGCGCGCTGCAGTACATCAACGGCTACGAGGCACCCGACGGCCGCATCGGCGTCGAGGCGTTCACCGAGCGTGCCCAGGAGCTCGCGCAGAAGTACGGCGCGCACTTCGAGCCGCCGGCCCTGCTGCTCGACAAGGCGAAGAACGGCGAGAAGTTCGCCTGACCCTGGGTGGCGGCTGACCTGCGACGACCCTGCAAACCGTCACCTGCAGAGGGTTGCAGCGAGCAACACGCTTGCCCGAGACCGGTCCGCGCGCGAGGCAGAGTTCGTAGAATCTCGCCGTGGAGCGGAGTTGGGACGACGGGGAGGGCGCGCTCCAAATCGCGCTCGGGAACGCTGCGTCGAGCTTCGGCAGGGAGCGGATTCCGATCCGGGAAGCGGCCGTGGTGTTGCGGTCGCTCGCTGGTGAACAGGTGCATCTGCTCGCCCTCGTCGCCCGGGCGAAGCTGGAGGCCCACCGCCATCGCGGCTATCACGACCAGCTGATCGAGATGCACGCCGCCGCCGCCCTGCTGCTGGGCATGGCGTCGGCGACGGTTGATTGATCCACGTCTGTGACGTTCGGCACTCACGATCCAGGCCGCCGCCGATTTAGGTTAGGCTGCCCTTCATGCCTTTCATCGTTGATCGCCCCCGGCGAGCGCTCGGCGCCGCCACCGTCCTGCTCCTCCTCGTCCTGACCGCCTGCGGATCGACCGCGGCCGACGACGCCGAGGGGAAGGGATGGTCCTACAAGTCCGGTGACGGCAAGACGTACACCGCCGAGAAGACGCCGACGCGCATCATCGCGCAGGGTGAGGCGGCCGCGGCCCTGATGTCGTTCGGCATCAAGCCGAAGGGCGTCTTCCTCAACGACAAGCTCGAGAACACCAAGGCGCTCAAGGGCTTCGACATGAGCGGCATCGAGATCCTCGGCGAGACCTGGGGTGAGATTGACGCCGAGAAGGCTGCGGCGCTCCGGCCCGACCTGATCGTCACGACCTACTGGCCGGTCGAGAAGACCTACGGCGGCCTGGAGGACGGCGTCAAGGAGGAGTCCAAGAAGGTCGGCACGCTGGCACCGGTCGTCGGGGCCACGGCCGGCGAGTCCGTCGTCACGATGATTGACGGCTTCGAGACGCTGGCCGGCTCGCTCGGGGCCGACTTCGACGACCCGGACATCGCAGCGAACAAGATCGCCTTCGAGGAGGCGCGTGATCGATTCAAGGACGTCGTTGCCGCGCAGAAGGGCCTGACCGCCCTGGCCGTCTCGCCGACCGACGACCTGCTCTACGTGGCCGTGCCCGAGCACTCCGCCGAGCTCACCGACTTCACCGACTGGGGACTCGACGTGATGGTGCCGAGGGACCCCGACAAGAAGTTCCCGTACTGGGAGAACCTGAGCTGGGAGAACGCCGACAAGTACCAGCCGGACATTCTGCTCATGGATGACCGGGCCCACCACGACATCGAGTCGCCGAAGAACCAGCCGACCTGGAAGAAGATCAGGGCCGCCGAGGCCGAGGCACTGGTCGCGTGGCCGGCGTACTGGATCAGCACTTACGCCGCGTACGCCGAGCAGCTCGATCTGCTCAGTGACGCGATCGAGAAGGCCGACCCCGGCCTCACATGAGTGTCGCCACCCGGCCGGTCGCCGAGTCCACCGCGCGTCGCGGTCGGCTGGCGGCCGGCGTCGGCCCGCTCGTTGTGCTGCTCGTCCTCGTCTGCATCGCGAGCATCACCATGGGTTCGCGATCCATCACGGTGCTGACGATCTGGGACGCGTTCACGAACTACGACCCGTCATCGGCCGCGCAGACCGTCGTGCGCGAGATGCGGGTGCCGCGGACGTTGCTCGGCCTCACGGCCGGCGCGGCGCTGGGTCTGAGCGGCGCCATCCTTCAGGGCCTGACCCGCAATCCGCTCGCCGAGCCCGGGATCATGGGCATCAACTCCGGGGCGGCGGCCTTCATCGTCTTCGGGATCATGGTGATCGGTGCCCAGCAGCTGAGCGTGTACCTCTGGCTCGGGTTCCTGGGCGCCGCCGTCGCCACGGTGATGGTCTACGCGGTCGCCTCGTTCGGACGTGAGGGCGCCACTCCGGTCAAGCTCGCGCTGGCCGGCGCCGCCGTCACGGCGGGCTTCTACTCGCTGACCAACGCCATCCTCATGAGCAACCTCGAAGCCCTGAACGAGCTGCGGTTCTGGCAGGTCGGTTCGCTCGCCGGCCGATACATGCCGGTGTTCTGGCAGACGCTGCCGTTCATCGCCGTCGGTCTCGTCGTGGCGCTGGCCTCTGGTCGGGCACTGAACGGGCTGGCGCTCGGCGAGGACATCGCCGTGGCGCTCGGACAACGGGTGCGGCTGACCCGGCTGGTCTTGTTCGCCACGGTCGCGGTGCTCTGCGGCGCGGCGACGGCAGCGTGCGGACCGATCGTGTTCGTCGGGCTCGATGGTTCCGCACCTCGCCCGGCTCATCTGCGGGCCCGACTATCGCTGGATCCTGGCCTATTCGCTCGTGCTGACGCCGATCGTCCTCCTGGTGGCCGACGTCGTCGGGCGGATGATCGTGTCGCCGAGCGAGCTGCAGGTCGGTGTCGTGCTCGGCGTCCTCGGCGCACCCGTCTTCATCGCGCTGGTTCGGCACCGGAACCTGGTGACGCTGTGAACGCACTGGTGCTCGAGGCGCCACCGATCAGGAGCGGCCGCCGATCACGGCGACGCCAGGGCGTCGTCGTCACGACCACGCTGGGCGCGTTGGCCTTCACCCTGTTCGTGGTGACGATGATGGTGGGCAGCTACGTCTTGACACCCTGGGACGTCGTCGCGTCGGCGTTCCACCTTTCGAACGATCCGGCCGTCGACTTCGTCGTCCGCGAGCTTCGACTCCCGGTGGCGGTCACTGCCGTTGCGGTCGGGCTGGCGCTGGGACTCTCCGGTCATGTGTTCCAGACCTTGCTGTCGAACCAGCTGGCATCTCCGGACTTCGTCGGCGTCTCCTCTGGCTCAAGCCTGTTCGCGATCTCCGCCATCATCCTGTTCGGGGTGTCAGGTCTCGCCGTTTCCGGCGCAGCCCTGCTCGGCGCACTGACCAGCGCCGCGCTCATCTACGTGCTGGCCTGGCGTCAGGGGATCTCGGGCTACCGCTTCATCCTGATCGGCATCGGCATCTCCCAGCTCATGTCCTCGATCGTCGGGTACGTCATCGCGCACTCGGAGATCTACGAGGCGCGTGAAGCCATGACCTGGCTCGTGGGGTCGATCGGCCAAGCCGGGCCGGCCGAGCTCGGCGCGCTGCTCGTCTCCTTGGCGATCCTGGTGCCGGTGGTGCTGGTGCTGCAACGGCCGTTGCAGGCGCTCGAGCTCGGGGACGACGCGGCGAAAGCCCTCGGTGCGCGCGTCGAGGCTGAGCCGACTGGCGCTCCTGGCGGTGTCGATTGCGTTGATCGCGTTCGCGACCGCCGCGGCGGGACCGATCATGTTCGTCGCGCTCATCGCCGGGCCGATCGCGCGCCGTCTGTACGGCTCCGCGCCAGGAGGCCTGCTCGCCGCCGGCCTCGCCGGAGTCGTCCTCGTGCTGGCATCCGACCTGGTGGCGCAGCACGTCCTGCCGGTCGACCTGCCGACCGGCGTCATCACCGGCGCCGTGGGGGCGCCGTACTTGATCTGGCTGCTCGTCACCACCAACAAGGAAGGACGCGGAGGATGACCGGACACGACCTACGCGCACAACGGACATCACGCTCGGCTACGACGGCACCGACATCGTTCGCGAGCTGGACGTCGAGATCCCCGATGGCGCGATCACGATGATCGTCGGGGCGAACGCCTGCGGGAAGTCGACGCTCCTGCGCGGCCTGTCCCGGCTGCTGCGGCCCCGGAACGGCGAGGTGTTGCTCGACGGCAGCTCGGTGCACGACATGCGCAGCATCGACGTGGCCCGGGTGCTCGGGTTGCTGCCGCAGACCCCGGTCGCACCGGACGGCATCACCGTGGCCGACCTGGTGGGGCGCGGGCGCTACCCGCACCAGGGATGGTTCCGGCAGTGGCGGGCCGATGACGACGCGGCCGTGGGGGCCGCGCTGACGGCCACCGGCACCGCCGACCTCGCGGCCCGTCCGCTCTCCGAGCTGTCCGGCGGGCAGCGCCAGCGCGTATGGATCGCGATGGCCCTCGCGCAGGAGACGGATCTCCTCCTGCTCGACGAGCCGACTACGCATCTCGACATCCACCACCAGGTCGAGCTGCTCGACCTGCTGACCGACCTGAACCGCAGCCGCGGCACCACGATCGTGATCGTCATGCATGACCTCAACCTGGCCTGCCGTTACGCGGACCACGTCATCGCGATGAAGCACGGCGCGATCGTGGCCCAGGGTGCGCCACGTGACGTCGTGGACGCCGACGTCGTGTCGACCGTGTTCGGATTGCGCTGCGAGGTCGTGCCCGACCCGATCAGCGGCACGCCGATGATCGTGCCGCGCGGGCGCCATCACCCGGCCCGGAGGACGCCGGAGCTCACCACGCACTGAGCGGCAGCGTGGCCGATTCTCGACTGTTTCTGTCAGTCCGACCTGATATTCCTAGTTGGAAGAGGCGGGTAGTATTCCGCTGCAGACTTTGTCCAGGGGAGGGACGCACGCATGAATGCCGGTCCGGCCATCGAGGCCATCGACCTCGTCAAGAAATTCGATGACAACACCGCCGTCGACGGCGTCAGCTTCGTGGTCCCGCAAGGCACGGTGCTCGGGCTGCTCGGCCCCAACGGCGCCGGCAAGACCACCACCACCCGCATGCTCACCACCTTGAGCGTGCCCACGAGCGGCACCGGCCGGGTGGCGGGTCACGACATCCTCAAGGAGCCCGACGCCGTACGTCGCAGCATGGGGCTCACGGGTCAGGTCGCCACGGTCGACGAGCTGCTGTCGGCCCGCGAGAACCTCCGGCTGATCGGCCGGCTCTACGGGTTGCCCAAGCAGTACATCCGCGACAGCACCGACGAGCTGCTCGAGCGGTTCGCGCTCACCGAGGCGGCCGACCGGATCGCCAAGAAGTACTCCGGCGGCATGCGCCGCCGGCTCGATCTCGCGGTCAGCCTGATCGCGGCCCCGCCGGTGCTGTTCCTCGACGAGCCGACCACCGGGCTCGACCCGCGCAGCCGCACCGAGCTCTGGGAGGTCTTGCGGGGGCTGGTGAGTGAGGGCACGACACTGCTGCTCACCACGCAGTACCTCGAGGAGGCCGACCACCTGGCCGACGACATCATCGTCATCGACAAGGGCAAGATCATCGCCGCCGGCACACCCACGCAGCTGAAGGACCAGGCCGGCGCGGCGAGTGTCGTCGTCACCTTGACGCACGCCGCCGACCTGCCGAGGGCCGAGGAGCTCGTGCGCTCCTGCTCGCCCGAGGTCCACGTCGACACCACGGCGCGCAGGCTCACCGCCCAGGCCGACGGCCTCGGCGACATGTCCCGCATCGGCAGCCTCTTCGAGAGCAGCGGTATCGAGGTCGACGACCTCGGACTCAAGCGCCCGAGTCTCGACGACGTGTTCCTCCACCTCACCGGGCACCGCGCTGAACATGAAGGGGCCGAGGGCGAGGCCGACGAGATCGACGAGATGGAAGAGGCCCTGTCATGACCACGATGTTCACCGCCAGCCGTCCGCCGATCGAGCCGCCGTCGATGCTTCGAGCGTCGGGCACGATCGTGTGGCGCAACCTCGTCCACATCAAGCGGATGCCCGAGATGCTGCTCGACGTCACCGTGCAGTCGGTGATGTTCGTGCTGCTGTTCGCCTACGTCTTCGGCGGCTCCATCCAGCCGCCCGGCGACGTGTCGTACAAGGAGTTCCTGCTGCCCGGGATCATGGTGCAGACGATGATCTTCTCCTCCGCGGTCGTCGCGATGGGCCTCACCAACGACCTGCAGAAGGGCATCGTCGACCGGCTCAAGTCGCTGCCGATCTCGCGGGCGTCGGTGCTGGTCGGGCGCAGCATCTCCAGCCTCATCCACTCCAGCATCGGCATCGCGGTGATGGCCGTCACCGGCGTGCTCATCGGCTGGCGCATCCGCGGCGGCCTGGTCGACGCGGTGCTCGCGTTCGGCCTGCTGCTCGTGTTCGGCTTCGCCCTCGTGTGGCTCGGCATCTGGATCGGGTCACTGATGCGCACGGTCGAGGCGGTGCAGGGCTTCATGTTCACCGTGATGTTCCCGCTCACGTTCGTGGCCAACACGTTCGCTCCCACCGAGCAGATGCCGTCGTGGCTGCGCTTCATCGCCGAGTGGAACCCGGTGTCGGCGCTGACGCAGGCATGCCGCGAGCTGTGGGGCAACGGTGCGCCGGCGCCTGCCGACGCGGCCTGGCCGCTCCAGCACGCGGTGGAGGCCTCGATCATCACGTCGATCCTCTTGACGGCGATCTTCGCCCCGCTGGCCCTCGCTGCTTTCCGCCGGCGCTCGCAGGACTGACCGCCGCGATTCGGTCGAATCTTGCTGGTTCTGCCGCACCAAACTGACAAGAACTGACCAAATCGCGGTGAGGCGGGATCCTCCTACTCGCGGGCGCGGCGCTCGTAGGCCGCTCGGGCCGCCGGGTCGGCATCCGCGAGCACGTTGTCGGCCTTGAAGGCCTTGGCCATGCCGCGCTGCACCACGCGTGGCATCGACATCCCGAATTTCGTCATGCCCTGGGCCCACCTCGGAACCCACAGCTCCGGCTTGGGCTTCCGCACGGTCGACTCGATGACCTTGGCGACGTCGTCGGCGGTCACCGGCTTCATGCCGCGGGCCGCGGGCACACCGGCGGCCAGCTCGGTCTGGACGATGGCGGGCAGCACGACACTGACGTCGACGCCCAGGGGCTCGAGCTCCGCTCGCGTCGCCTCGCTGAAGCCGACGACGGCGAACTTCGACGCCGAGTAGGTCGCTCCGTCGGCAACGGCGACGCGTCCGACCGCCGATGCGACGTTGACGACGTGACCGCGTCCGCGCTCCACCATGCCGGGCGCGACGGCCTTGGTGCCGAAGATGACGCCGTGCAGGTTGACGTCGACGATCTTGCGAGCCACTTCGTCGGGCTCCTTGAGCACCGAACCGAGCGGCATGATGCCGGCGTTGTTGACGAGCACGTCGATCGGTCCGATCGCGGCGATCTCTTCCAGGAACGCGGCCCAGGAGGCCGGGTCGGTGACGTCGAGTGGCGCGGCCATCACGCCGTTCCCGAGCTCGTCGGCGACGGTGCGAGCCAGGTCGGCGTCCCGATCGCCGATCGCCACGCGGGCGCCCTGTTGGGAGAACCGGGCCGCGGTGGCGCGGCCGATGCCGCGGGCACCCCCGGTGACGACGATGGACATGGAGGAGATGTCGCGGCTCATACTGCGGATCCTTGCTCGAGGCGGCGCAGGTCGACCGGAAGGCCATCCTTCGGGAAGGGTAGTGAGTGGTAGTTCATCGGCGCCACATAGGCCGGGTCGACGGACCACTCGAAGCGCCGTAGCAGCTGGTGGACGATCATCTTCACCTCGACGGTGCCGAAGTACAGGCCGATGCACTTGTGCACGCCGCCGCCGAACGGTTGCCACGCATACCGGTGCACCTTGTCCTCGCGCCGATCGTCGGCGAACCGCTCGGGGTCGAATCGTTCCGGGTCCGGCCACAGCTCATCCAGGTGGTGGGTGAGGTGCACGCCGACGGAGATGCGGCGACCGGCCGGGACGTGGTGGCCGAGCACCTCGGTGTCCTTGACGGCCTGGCGGGCCATCCCCGGTACCGGCGGCACGAGCCGCAGGCATTCCTTCATCACCAGGTCGAGCGACGTCCAGGATGTCGATCTCGTCCAGGCTCGGATGAAGCGGCAGCGCCTCCGACTCGGCCCGGCAACGCGCCTGCCACTCCGGATGCTGTCCGAGCTGCTGCATCATCGTCGTGACGGTGATGGTCGACGTGTCGTGCGCAGCCATCAGCAGGAAGATCATGTGGTTGACGATGTCGTCGTCACTGAGACGCTGGCCGTCGTCGGTCTCGATGTGGCACAACGCGGAGAACAGATCCGTGCCCGTCGACGCCCGGCGCGCCGGGACGTGCCGGCGGAAGAACTCCTCGAGCACGCGTCGTCCGCGAAGGCCGCGCCGCCAGCTTGGTTCCGGGTAACCCGGGCGCGGATGAACCCGAGCCCGGCCTGGACGCAGTCGATGAAGGCCTGGTTGACCCTGGCCAGCTCGTCGGCATCTGCGACATCCGCTCCGCCCATGAAGATCTGCGTGGCCAGGTCGAGGGTGAGGTCCTTCAGGGCGGGATAGGCCCGGAACTCCCCACCGGCTCGACCAGCCGTCGAGCCCGGACGCGATGGCCGGTCCCAGCGTCGAGGTGTAGCCGGCGATGCGGTCGCGGGTGAACGCCTCTTGCAGGATCCGGCGGTGGTGATGATGTTCTTCGAAGTCGAGCAGCATGAGGCCGCGGTCGAAGAACGGACCGATCAGATACCCCCAGCCGCCGGAGTTGGCGAACGCCTTGTCGGCGTTCCGCAACACGATCTCGCACGCGTCCGGGCCGAGCATCATCGTCCACGGACGGCCGACGAAGTGGTAGTCGGACACCGGGCCGTGATTGACATAGTGATAGCGCAATGTGCCGAGCGGGTCGTGGAAGTACGCGAGGGTCTGACCGACGAACGGGATGAACCGACGACGCGGCGCAGCCGGCCGCGGTGGGGCGGCGGTCGTGGCCATCGAGCCTCCATCTGACAGGACGTCCTGTCAGTTTGTCGCGCGACTCGCCGACTGTCAAGATGTCGCCGTGAGCAGTGTCGAAATGCGTGGGGGTGCGCGCAGCTATGGCGGCAAGAGTGCTGACGAGCGGGTGACCGCCCGGCGGGCTCGCCTCGTCGACGCCACCATCTCGCTGCTGGCCACCGCCGGTGAGGCGCGCACCACCATGACAGCCGTGTGCGCCGAGGCCGGCCTGACCGAGCGCTACTTCTACGAGAGCTTCGCTTCACGTGATGAAATGCTCCTCGCCGCGCTCGACAGCGTCGGCGACGAGATCGCCCGCACGGCCGTGAACGCGGTCGCGGCGTCGTCAGGCGAACCTGCAGCCCGCGTACGCGCGGCGATCGGAGCCGTCGTCGACCTCGTGGTGGCCGCACCCGACAAGATGCGGGTCGCGGTCGTCGAGTCCAATGCCAACGCGGTGATGCGTGCTCGTCGCCATGAGCTGCTCGGCTCGTTCGCCGCACTCGTGGCCGCCGAGGCGCGGGAGATCTTCGGCGACGAGACGTGGCCCGAGCCCCGCGATCACCTCCAGGGCGTGATCTTCATGGCCGGCCTGTCGGAGCTGGTGGCGTCGTGGCTGCTCGGCGAAGTCGAGCTGTCGCCCGACGAGCTCGTCACGACGGCGAGTGACTCGCTCGTCGCGCTGATGCGCGCACCTACTCAGCGGCGCTGAGCACCTGGATGTCGACGAGCACCGGTCCGAGATCGGCCACGGCATCCTCGGCCGCTCGGCGTGCCTCGTCGCGACGGGCCGGTGGCAGACCGGCGAAGAACTGGGCCAGCTGCGCCATGCCCCATCGCCATGCGACGATCTCGGACGGCGTGCGTAAGCCGGAGTCGACCGTCAGAGTCGTGAGCGTGACGTCCCCGTAGCCGGCACTCCTCACCAGGGCAGTCAGGGAGTCCGGATCCTCCACGAGGGGTTCGAGCTCGCTCTTGAGCTGCTCGTACCACGGCGGCGGGACGAAGCCGAAGCGCTCCGCGGCCGCATCGATCGCGGCCTTCGCCGGATGCGACGGACCCGGCGCGAACGTGCTGATGAGGACGGCCGGCGCAACCCGGCGCCACTCGGCGAGGGCGCCGGCCGGATCACGCAGATGGGTGAGGCTGAAACCGGAGAGGACGAGGTCGAAGGTCCCGGCGGCAAACGGCAGCCGCGCTCCGTCGGCGACGACCGCCGGGATTGCCTGGTCCCGATGGCCCAGCATCTCGATCGAGATGTCGCTGGCGACGGCTTTCCGGGCGCCGAGCGCGAGGGCGGCGTCGCAGGCGACGGCCGTACCGGCCCCGACGTCCAGGACATCGGCACCGGCAACCGCGACGGGTGAGTGTTGCAGCATCGCCGTGGCGAACCGCCCGTAGACGAGCGCCGGCGCTCCCGCCCACGCATCGGCAGCCGCGTCGTACTCGGCTCCTCCGTCACTCAACGGTCGACGGGCACGCACAGCACCGGTCGCGAGCTCAGGTGCAGCAGCTTGTGCGGGGTCGAGCCCAGCATCGCGCTCCGGAGCGGGCTCTCGCCGGTGGTGCCGACGACGATGACCGTCGCGTCGAGCTCCTCGGCGACGTCCAGCAAGGCCTGGGCGGGCTTGGCGTCGACGAGCCGGATCTCGGTCTCGACCCCCTGCTGCTGGGCGTGCTCGACGGCCCGGTCGAGGGCATGCTGCCCGATCTCCATCAGTGCCTCGCGATGAGCTTGCAGCTCCTCGCCCCTACCGCCGGGAGGTCCCGCGCCGTAGACGATGGCCAGAGGCTCGCCCCACTTCGACGCGACCCGGACGGCCGTGTCCAGCGCGACCTCGGCGCCCGGCGACTCGTCATATCCCAGCACCACCGTCATGTCTCAGCCCTCCAGGTCGTCGGGGTCAGGGGTCGCGGACTTGCGTCCGTGCACGACGTCAGGATCGGCGACGCTGGGACGCTCGCGCCAGAACCGGGAGTCCCGGGTCCGCCAGATCAGCATCAGGACGACGCCGGCGAGGAGGATGCCGATACCGATCACGAGTGGTGGCCCGACGCCGAGCCAGGACTGGCCGCTGTAGGAGTTCTCGGGATCGGACATGTCGCGGATCGACAGGAACAGCAGCCATGTGAGGAGCGCAGAGCCGACCAGGGGACCGACGCCGATGAGGAACAGATTCTTGGCGCTCTCGGTGAGGTGGCGCCGGTAGAAGATCGCGCACGCGACGCCGGTGAGTGCGTAGTAGAACGCGATCAGCAGAGACAGCGCGGTGAGCGAGTCGAACAGGGCGTTCTCACTGACCTGGTAGACGCCGACGTACCAGACGATCGCGATTCCGGCGACCGTCCACGTGCTGACGTCCGGCGTCCGATGGCGGGGATGGATCCGAGCGAACCGATGCGGGAGTGCGTGCCGGCGGGCCATCGACAGTCCGGTGCGCGAGGCGGGAAGGATCGTCGTCTGGGTCGAGGCGATCGCCGCCGTGGCGACGGCGAACAGCAGCACCCAGTCCCAGCCGCCCAGCGTCTCACCGGCGATGTAGGCGAAGACGAACTCCTCCTCGCCCGCGTTGTCGACCAGCCACTGGGTCCCGGCAAACGCAACCACGGCGAATGCGACGGACACGTACGTGACCAGGAGGATGATCGTCGACCACACCGCGGCACGGCCCGGCGCGTTGGCACCGTCGCGGGTCTCCTCGCTCAGGTTCACCGCCGACTCCCAGCCCCAGTAGGCGAAGACGCCGAGCAGCAGCCCGCTGGACAGGGCGGCGCCACCCTCCGCGAACGGGTTGAGCCAGTCCAGGCCCGGACGGATCTCCTCGAGTGAGCTGGTGCCGGCGTAGGCCTTGAATACGGCGACTCCTGCAAACGTCAGGAGCGCGACCACCTGGCCGAAGATCAAGGTGTTCTGGATACGAGCCGATATGTCGGTGCCGAGCACGCAGAGCCAGGTCATGAGCAGGATCAGCAGGACGGCGAGCGGCATCCGAACCCACGCGTTGTCGCCCCAGGAGTCGGCGCCGACCATGTAGAGCGAAAAGCGGACCCCCACGTCGGCGAGCGATCCGATGACGAGCACGCCCGTCATCGTGATCGCCCAGCCGCCGATCCAGCCGGCCCACGGCCCCATGGCCCGGGTGACCCAGCTGAATGTCGTGCCGCAGTCCGGGTCGACGCGGTTGAGATAGAGGAAAGCGGTCGCGATCAGGGCCATCGGGACGAAGCTGGCCAACAGGACGCCTGGCGCGTAGATCCCGACCAGGGCGGCGATCGGACCGATGACCGCGGCCAGCGAGTAGGCCGGACTGGTGGCGGCGAGCCCGATGACCAAGGCGTCGACGAAGCCGATGGCATCGGCCTTCAGCTGGGGTGCAGCACGCGTGTCGGCCATCGCCGCTCCCTCCGGTGTGGAGTCCAGTTGTACTACCGGGCGGGGCCGATCCGCCACAGATTGCACGAACCGGATGGCCAACCGTCAGGTCACATCAGGCGCAGCTCGGGGTTGTACGGCCCCTTCGGCTCGGACCAGAAGTCGAGCGCGAGATCCTCCTCGCGTCCGCCGTTGAGGTAAACGGAGAAGTCCGTGACGCCGGCGTCCTCGAGCACGTCGTCGTCGATGAAGAACTGTCCGGTGACCTCGCGCGACGGCATGGTGAGAATCGAGTAGGCCGCGTCCGCCATGATCGACGGCTTGCGGGAGTGGGTCTCCAGGCCGGCGCCCACGACGTTGCGCACGGCGGCCGTGTCGATCGCGGTGCGGGGCCAGAGGGAGTTGGCGGCGATGCCGTCCTCGCGCAGCTCTTCGCTCAGGCCGAGCGTCACCAGGCTCATCCCGAACTTGGCGATCGTGTAGCCGGTGGCCCGGCCGAACCACTTCGGGTCGGTCGAGATCGGTGGGGACAGGGTGAGGATGTGCGGGTTGTTGGAGGACTTCCGCAGCCAGGGGATCGACAGCTTGGAGAGCAGGAACGCCCCGCGACAGTTGATGTCGTTCATCAGGTCGTAGGCCTTCATCGGCAGGTCTTCGGTGCGCGAGAGGTTGATCGCGCTCGCGTTGTTCACCACGACGTCGATGCCGCCGAACTGCGCGGCGGTCTGCTCCACGGCACTTGCGACGAACTCGTCGTCGCGCACGTCGCCGACGAGCGGAAGCGCGTGGCCGCCGGCCTCCTCGATCGCGGCCGCTGCGGTGTGGATCGTTCCCGGCAGCTTCGGATGAGGTTCGGAGGTCTTGGCGAGCAGCGCGACGTTGGCGCCGTCGCGGGCGGCGCGCACGGCGATGGCCTCGCCGATGCCGCGGCTTCCGCCGGACATGATGATGGTGGTGCCAGACAGACCCATGAGTTCTCCTCGCGTCCGGGCGGCGGTATCGTGCCCCTGGACAGAAACAGTCAAGCGTGACTGTAACTGAGGAAGGCCCGCATGAGTACCCCCACCTGGTTCACTGACGCGATCGCCCAGCCCTACGACACGCTCGAGCTCGACGTCGAGGGTGCGCGGATCGCGTATCGCGCTTGGGGCAAGCCGGGCCGGCAGAGCGTCGTCCTCGTGCACGGCGGGGCGGCGAACTCCGCGTGGTGGGACCACGTCGCACCGTTCCTGGCCACCGAGCACCGGGTCATGGCGATCGACCTGTCCGGCCACGGCGACAGCGGCCGGCGTGAGTCGTACTCGCTCGACACCTGGTCGGAGGAGGCACTCGCGGTCGCGCGCCAGGAGAGCGACGCGCGGCCGGTCATCATCGGCCACAGCATGGGTGGCTTCGTCGCGCTCACTGCGGCTCACCACCAGGGAGCGGAGATGCGGGGTGCCGCCGCCATCGACTCACCGGTGCGCGAGATGTCGCCCGAGGCGCGGGCCTGGCTGGCGAAGAACTCCACGTTGCCGCCCCACAAGGTGCGCCCGGACCGGGAAACCATCCTCGCCCGGTTCAAGACGCTGCCCGACGACGAAGGCCTCGAGTACGTCCGTCGCCACATCGCCGAGCAGTCCATCCGCGAGGTGGAGGGCGGATGGTCCTGGAAGTTCGACCCGCAGATCTTCCTCAACTCGCAGATGGAACCCGAGGACCTCGCCTCCGCCGAGTGCGAGGTGGCGCTGGTGCGCGGTGAACGCGGCATGGCCACCACCGACATCACGTCCGGCGTCGCCGAGATCCTGGGCGGCCACGTGCCGGTCACTCTCGTGCCTGACGCCGGTCACCACATCATGCTCGACCAGCCCATCGCCTTGATCGCCCTGCTCCAGACGCTTCTCGGCCAGTGGCGGATGCCATGAACAACGCTGCTGTGCTGGAACGGCTGCTCGCCGATCGGTGGAGCTGTCGCGGCTTCACCGACGAGATCGTTCCGCGTGACGTCATCGAGCGACTGCTCACGATCGCCCAACGGACGCCGTCGTGGTGCAACACCCAGCCGTGGCAGCTGGTGATCACGTCCGGCGAGGAGACCAAGAGGCTGCGGGAGGCGTTGCTCGCCTCGCTCGACCCGTCGCACAGTGACTTCGACTTCCCAGCCAGCTACAACGGCGTCTACCTGGATCGCCGTCGCGAGGCCGGGTGGCAGCTGTACGAGGCGGTCGGTGTCGAGAAGGGCGACCGCGAGGCCTCGGGGACGCAGATGCTGCGCAACTTCGAGTTCTTCGGCGCGCCCCACGCCGCGATCCTGACCACCGACGCCGACCTCGGCGTCTACGGCGCCATTGACTGCGGGTTGTATGTCGACTCGTTTCTCCTCGCCGCCCAGGCCCTCGGCCTGGGTGCGTGTGCCCAGGCGGCGCTCGCGGCCTGCGCCCCGTTCCTCCGCGAGTACTTCGACCTGCCAGATACGCGCAAGGTGGTGTGCGGCATCTCGTTCGGGTATGCCGATCCTGACCATCCCACCGCCACTTATCGCACCTCGCGGGTAGGCCTGGAGGACGTCGTCACCTTCGTCGGCTGAGGTCAATCGCCAGACAGACCCATCCGCGGGGCTCTCGGCGGCGAATGACCCACATGCAGAGGACGAGTGAGCGGTTCGCGGCGTGGTGGACAGGTGCCCTCGCGGGCGTCATCGCCGCCGCCGCCGGAATCTCGATCGCCACCGGCCTCTCGGCCCTCTTCGCCGGGGTCCCGTCACCGATCGTCTCGGTCGGCAATCGCGCCATCGACATGACGCCACGATTTCTCAAGGAGTTCGCGGTCCGTCAGTTCGGCGAGAACGACAAGCCGGTGCTGATCGGCGGCATGGTCATTACCCTGCTCGGCGTCGCCGCGATAGCGGGCTGGATCGGCATCCGCCGCCCCCGCGTCGCCTACGCCATCTTCATCGCGCTGGGTGTGGTGGCGTTCGCCGCCGCCGCACTCGACCGCACGGCCACCGCGCCCCGTGCCCTCACTGTGGTCCCGGCGCTCGTCACCCTAGGGGTGAGCCTCGGTGCGCTGGTGGTCCTTCTCCGGGCGCTCGAGCTCGCCCCGAAGGCCGGTGACGAAGTCTCCGGAGGATTCAATCGCCGTGCTTTCCTCCGCGCGGTGCTTGGAGCGAGCGCCGGGATCGCTCTAGGCGGTGTCGTCGCGAAGTTCCTCGGGACGAACAGCGCGGCCGACTCGCGTCGTGACGTCGCGCTCCCGCGCGCGGCCGACCCCGCCGCCCCGGTACCCGCCGGCGCCGCCGTGGACGTCGAGGGCGTCAGCAAGTACATCACCCCCAACCGTGACTTCTACCGCGTCGACACCGCGCTGAGCGTCCCGAAGGTTCCGGCCGACGGTTACACGCTGCGTATCCACGGCATGGTCGACCAGGAGCTGAACCTCAGCTTCCGCGACCTGCTCAAGGAGCGCCTCGTCGAACGTCGCATCACCCTGACCTGCGTGTCGAACGAGGTCGGCGGGCCGTATGTCGGCAACGCCGCCTGGCTCGGCATCCCGGTACGCGACCTGCTCGCCCGCGCTGGCGTCCAGCAGGGAGCCGATGCCGTCAAGACCACGAGCGCAGACAACATGACCATCGGCACGCCGCTCGGCGCGCTTACCGACGAGGACCGCGATGCCCTCATCGCCGTCGGCATGAACGGCGAACCGCTGCCGCTCGAGCACGGCTTCCCCGTCCGGATGGTCGTCCCCGGTCTGTATGGGTACGTCTCGGCCACCAAGTGGCTGGTCGACATCGAGGTCACGAAGTTCTCCGACTTCAAGGCGTACTGGACGACCCGCGGGTACGCGGCCGAGGCGCCGATCAAATTCTCCTCGCGCATCGACGTCCCGAAGTCGTTCCAGACGTTCTCTCGCGACAAGGTCCGCGTCGGCGGCGTTGCGTGGGCGCAGAACACCGGCATCCAGCGTGTCGAGGTCAAGGTCGACAACGAACCTTGGCAGGACGTCGACCTGGCCGACGAGGACACCATCGACACCTGGCGCCAGTGGTCCTGGGAATGGAACCAGGCAACCGCAGGCACCCACCAGCTCACCGTACGGGCCACCAACCAGGACGGCGAGACCCAGACCTCCGACCGCGCACGAATCGCGCCGGACGGTTCGACCGGGCTGCACAGTGTGCAGTTCCGCGTCGAGTAGCACGACCCAACCAAAGGAGAAGGAAATGCGAACCACCAAGGGCAAGACTTTCGCCGTAACTGCGGTGGCGTCGCTGTCGCTCTTCCTGGGTGCTTGTGGCTCGGAGGACGAGCCGAAGCCCGCCGAGGAGACCAGCGAAGCACCCGCCGAAGAGGCGGATCCCGCGGCCAACCTCGTCGGCCCCGGCTGCGAGGACTACGCCAGCCAGGTGCCGGACGGCGCCGGCTCGGTTGGCGGCATGGCCGAGGACCCGGTCGCGACGGCTGCGAGCAACAACCCGTTGCTCAAGACCCTCACAGCGGCTGTCAGCGGCAAGCTGAACAAGGACGTCAACCTGGTCGACACGCTCAACGGTGGCGAGTTCACCGTGTTCGCGCCGGTCGATGACGCTTTCGGCAAGCTGCCGAAGGAGACCGTCGCGACACTCGGAACCCCTGAGGGTGCGGAGACGCTCACCAGCGTGCTGACGTACCACGTCATCGCCGGTCAGCTCGGTCCCGACGAGGTCGCCGGAACGCACAAGACGGTCAATGGTGCCGATGTCGAGGTCGCAGGTGAAGGCGATGCCATCACCGTCGGCGCGGACAAGGCGAAGGTCATCTGCGGTGGCGTCACGACTGCCAACGCGACGGTTTACCTCATCGACTCCGTCCTGATGCCCCCCGCCTGATTCTGGGGAGCACTACGAGGGCCGGCCTGAGCATTCAGGCCGGCCCTTCGTTGCGCTCGCTAGGCTCCCGTCGTGGGTGCGATCCATCTCATCCGGCACGGCCAGGCTTCCTGGGGTGCCGACGACTACGACCAGCTCTCCGAGCGGGGCGTCCGTCAGTCGGCCCTGCTCGGCATGGCCTGGGAGGCGACCGACTGGGCACCGACGTCGGCGATCTCCGGCTCGATGAAACGGCACGCGCAGACCGCCATCGCGGCCATCGACGCGAGCGGCCGGGGCGACGGCTACGACGTCGACGCCGGGTGGGACGAGTACGACCACCGCGCCCTCACCGCAGAGCGCGTCTCGATGACGCCGCGCGAGTTCCAGCCGCTGCTCGAGGAGTCGCTCGCGGGTTGGATGGACGGCACTCTCGAAGCCGTCGGCACGACGTACCCCGACTGGCGCGGAAGTGTCGTGGGCTCCTTCGAGCAGGCGCTCGAGGCGGCGGGGTCGGGGAAGCATGTCGCGGTGTTCACGTCCGGCGGCCCCATCGCCACGGTGGTGTCGCACCTGCTGGCCGGCGACGACTCCCTGTTCATCCGGCTCAACGCCGTGATCGTCAACGCCAGCGTCACGACCATCATCAATGGCAGCACCGGACCGCGGGTGCTCTCGTTCAACGAGCACACCCACCTGCCGCGCGACCTGGTGACTTTCCGCTGAACCCGACGAGAGAAGGACCGCTATGCGCAAGAACGTGCTCATCACCGGAGCGAGCTCGGGTCTGGGCGCGGGGATGGCCCGCATCCTCGCCGCGAAGGGTCACCACCTCGCGCTGACTGCTCGGCGCCTCGATCGGCTCGAGGAGCTGCAGAAGGAGCTCGCCGAGAGCTGTCCCGACGTCGAGGTCGTGGTGCACCAGCTCGACGTCAACGAGCACGACCAGGTGTTCGCCGTCTTCAAGCAGGCCGTCCGCGAGCTGGGCGGGCTCGACCGCGTCATCGTCAATGCCGGGCTCGGGAAGGGCGGGCGCATCGGCACCGGCAAGTTCTACGCCAACAAGGAGACGGCCGAGACGAACTTCGTCGCCGCGCTGGCCCAGTGCGAGGCAGCGATGGAGCACTTCTATGAGCGCAAGGCCGGGCACCTCGTCGTCATCTCGTCGGTGTCGGCGATGCGCGGGATGCCGGGATCGATCGCCGCCTACGCCGCGACGAAGGCCGGCGTGGCTCATCTGGCGGAGGGCATCCGCTCCGACCTCATGAAACGCAAGGACCACGACATCAAGGTCACCACCCTGTTCCCCGGCTACATCGCGTCGGAGATGAATGAGGGCGTCGAGCAGGAGGTCCGCATGATGGTCGACACCGAGACAGGCTGCAAGGCCATGGTCAAGGCGATCGACAAAGAGGTTGCCGAAGCAGCCGTGCCGCCGTGGCCGTGGTCGCCGCTCAGCCAGTTCATGAAGCACGCGCCGCTCAGCGTCCTCCGCCGCATGATGTGACGAAAGGTTGCCACCCATGGACGACCAGGTGATCGAGCTCGACGGGCACCCGACCTGGGTGCGCGACAGCGGGGGCGACGGACCGGTCATGCTCCTGCTGCACGGCGGCATGGTGGGAAGCGAGATGAACTTCGGCGAGATGCGGCCGCATCTCGGCAGAGACCATCGCATCGTCATGTTCGACCGGCGCGGGCACGGCCGGACCGCCGACTCGGACGGTCCGTTCAGCTACGCCGCCATGGCGAAGGAGACGGCCGCACTCATCGACCATCTCGATCGGGGGCCGGTTCGGGCCGTGGGCTACAGCGACGGCGGCAACCTCCTGCTCGACCTGGCCACGACGCGGCCGGAGCTCCTCGAGGCCATGGTGCTCATCGGCGCGAACTATCACCACGACGGTTTGCGGCCGGCCGCCGTCGAAGCCATGGAAGGGATGGGCCCGGCCATGTCGGCCGCCTACGCGGCCGTGTCTCCGGACGGAGCCGAGCACTGGCCGGTCGTCGCCGAGAAGAGCACGACCATGTTCCGGTCGCAGCCCACGTGGTCGCCCGACGATCTTCGTGTCATCCAGACGCCCACGCTCGTCGTGGCCGGAGATGACGACCTCACTCCGCTCAGCCATTCCTGCTCGCTCTACGAAGCGCTGCCGAAGGGGCAGCTGGCGATCATCCCAGGGGCGTCCCACGCGGTCGGCTGGGAGAAGCCGGAGCTGCTCGGTTCTCTCATCACGTCGTTCCTGGCGAATCCGGAACCCCACCGCTCCATGCCGTTCTTCCGAGCCTGACACCAGGCCGGCCGACGGTCTCAGGTCAGGGCGTAGTCGGAGATCGGGAACCGGGCGGCCTCGCGGAACGCGCCGATGGTCGACGTCGGACGCAGCAGCGTCGCCTCGCCGTGCTGGTTGTAGTAGTAGCTCCGGGCCGTCGAGCACGAACCGAGCGCGAACACCGAGTCGCCGAGGCGCGCCTGCATCCGTGCGAGGAACTCGGCGTTGGCCTCCTCCGTGACCTCGAAGTGCGACGCACCCTGACGGCGCATGGCCTTCAGCAGCCGGGTCATGTGCTTCATCTGGCTCTCGATGGTCGTGAAGTACGAGAGCCCGGAGTACGAGTAGGGGCTGTTCAGGCTGAAGTAGTTGGGGAACTTCGGCACGGCGATGCCCTCATAGGCCTGGAAGCGGTTCTCGCGCCACCACTTGCCGAGGTTGCGGCCCTCGCGACCGATGACCTCGATGGCCGGGAAGTTCGTGTCCCACAGGTTGAAGCCGGTGGCGAGCACCAGGGTGTCGATCTCGTGACGCACGCCGTCGTCGGTGATGATCGCGTCCGGCTCGATGCGGGTGATCGGCGTTGTCTCCAGGTGTACGTGAGGGAGGTTGAACGTCGGGAAGTAGTTGTTGGAGAACGTCGGCCGCTTGCAGCCGAAGGAGTAGTCGGGCGTGAGCTTGCGCCGTGTCTCGGGGTCGCGCACCTGCCGCGCCATGTGCTGCTTGGCGACCCGCTCGGCCATGCGGTTGAACGCCTTGAACCGGCGGTACTTGAGCACGCCCGCCACCATGAGCACCTCGAGGACGCCCGAGCCGATGCCACGGGCGATCCGCTGGGTGAACGGCGCGCGCGCATAGAGCGACTGAAGTCGTCCCGGCACGTTTCCGTCGGACTTCGGGGTCACCCAGATGGCGGTGCGCTGGAACACGGTGAGCTCGGCCAGCTTCGGGGCGATCTCCGGGATGAGCTGGACGGCGGTGGCGCCGGTGCCGATGACGGCGGCCCGGCGACCCGCGAGGTCGAGGTCGTCGTCCCACTTCGTGGTGTGCACGACCGTGCCGTCGAACGACTCGATGCCGGGGATCTCGGGCATCTTGGGCTGCGACAGGAACCCGGTGGCCGTGAGCAGGTAGCGCGTCGTCATCGTCTCGCCGTCATGCAGGTTGACGATCCAGACCTTCTCCTCCTCGTCCCACCGAGCACCGTCGACGACGACCCCGAACCGCATGTGGCGGCGCAGGTCGTACTTGGTGGCGACGTGGTCGCAGTACGCCTTGAGCTCCGCGCCGGGCGCATACATGCGCGACCAGTAGGGGTTGGGCTCGAAGGAGTAGGAGTAGGTGGCCGACGGGATGTCGACGGCGAGTCCCGGGTAGCGGTTGACGTGCCAGGTGCCGCCGAGGTCGTCCTCTCGATCGAGCATGACGATGTCGTCGATGCCGAGCCGTCGCAAGGCGATGGCGGCACCCATGCCGCCGAACCCGGTGCCGACGATGACGGCTTCGTGGGTGTGGCGATCGGTCTGGGCGGCCATGGTGCTGCTCCTGAAATTCGGATACCGGCGGTATCTGAACCAGTGAACACCACGGACCGCGATGTGACAAGTCCGGTGTCTCGTACGTCACACCGTGACGTGCGGCACGATGGGTGCCATGACTTTGGAGATCACGGTGCGCGGTTCGGCCGAGCAGCGCTTCGCCGCGGAGCGGGCGACGGTGACGCTGGCCGCCGCGATCGAACGCTCGGACAAACAACAGGTCTACGACGAGGCCGTCGCGGTGCTGGAGCCGCTCGTCATGCAGCTGCGGGAGCTGGCCGATCGCGACGCGGTGACCACCTGGTCGAGCGATCAGGTCCACGTCTACAGCCATCGTCCGTGGGGAGCCGACGGCGTTCGTGGCGAGCCGCGGCACGTCGCGCGGCTGCAGGTCTCGGCGGAGTTCACCGACTTCGAGCGACTCAGCGGGTTCGTCGACTACTGGGCCGGCAAGGACGGCATCGAGATCGGTGGCATCGAGTGGGACGTCTCGGTGCGCAATCGCCGGACCTATGAGGCCGAGGTCCGCAAGGCGGCCGTCGACAACGCCATCACCAAGGCACAGGCCTACGCCGACGCCGTGCGACGGGGTCGCGTGACCGCCCTCCAGATCGCCGACCCGGGCATGCTCAATGGGGGCGGTGACCGCTCGCCCGAGCCGCTCTTCCTCGCCGGCGCGATGTCCGACAAGACCGGGCCCGAGCTCGACCTCACCCCCGACGACATCGTCATCCACGTGGAGGTCGACGCCCACTTCGCGGCCGACTAGTCGATCTGCACGACCACCTTGCCGAGGGCTCGCCCCTCGCCGACATGCGCCATCGCCTCCGGCACTTCCTCGAGGGAGAAGGTGCGGTCGATGTGGATCTGCACGTCGCCGGAGACGCAGCGCTCGACGAACGGTTCGAAACCGGCAGGTCCCAGCTTCACGACCAGCACCCTCATCCGTCGACCGGTGAGGGCGCCGACGACGAACCCCGCGGTCGCGACGCGCAGCAAAGCCCGTGAGGTCCCGCCGACGCAGAGGTACCGGCCACCCCGGGCCAGGGCTCGGCGATACGCGAACACCGACCGGTAGGCCACCAGGTCGAGCACGAGGTCGTACGGATCGCCACGGGTGAAGTCCTGCTGGTGATAGTCGATCACGTCGTCGGCACCGAGCGACCGCATGAACTCGAGCTTGCCGGCGTTGTCCACCCCCGTCACGTGCGCGCCGGCCTGCTTGGCGAGCTGGATGGCGAAGGATCCCGAGCCGCCGCCGGCGCCGTTGATCAGCACCCGCCGGCCCGGTCCCGCGGCTGCCGTTCCCTGCAGCGCGATCGGACCCGCCTGCGGCAGGGCCGACGCCTCCGCGAACGTCAACGGCTCGGGCTTGATGGCGAGCGCGGACTCCGGCGCAAGGGCGTACTCAGCGAACCCGCCCTTCAGGTCGAGGTTGTCGCCGTACACCTCGTCGCCGGGACGAAACCGGGTGACGCCGGACCCGACGTCCTCGACCAGCCCGGCGATGTCGGAGCCGAGCACGTTGCGGGCCGGCCTCCGGATTCCTCCGATCCGCTCGTACATGGGCTTGCCTCGCAGGCACTCCCAGTCGGAGAGATTCACCGACGTCGCGCTGACCTTGACCAGCACCTGGTCCGGGCCCGGTGACGGCTCCGGCATGCTCTCGACCCTCAGCACCTCGGGCGGGCCGTACCGGTCGTAGACCACTGCTCTCACGCCGAGAGACTATGGCTGGCGCGGTGGCGACGGTCACACCCGCGGCCTGACCTGCGGATATACCCGGGGCCCTGTTTGCTCCCATCGGATACCGCCGGTATCTTGACGGGCATGTGGACTGAGCTCCGCGCCCGCCTCCTGCAGGTCGTCGCCAACGCACGGCAGCGTCAGGCACCCCGACTGCTGGCCGCCGTCCGCGACGTGGCGCGGCGAATTCCCGTGCCTCGGCTGCTGCTTCCGCCCAGTCCGGCGCGGCCGCAATTGTCCCGCATCCGGATCGTGCGTCCGGGCAACCGACCCATGCGCGTGGTCTTCGAGAAGGCCGTCGTGCACGAGAAGTACAGCTTCCGCTCACGCCTGCTCCAACGTGGAGCGCGCCTCGTTCTCAAGCCGCTCATGGCCTGGGTGCCGCTCAACGACCGCACCGTACGTGCGCTCCGCCGCATCGACCGCCTGTCCGCCCGAGGCCCCCGATCGCGCTACGTCGAGCCGTACAAGTTCGAGCTCGGAGGAGTCCGCGTCGAGTCCATGACGCATCGCTACGGCCCGTCCAGCGACATGACGGTGCTGTACCTGCACGGAGGAGGCTTCCTCTCCTGCGGCATCGAGACCCACCGCCGCGCGTGCGAGCGCCTCGCCCTGTACACGGGCGGTCAGGTCATCTCCGTCGACTACGTGCAGCTGCCCGAGGGCGACGTCGCCGACTCGGTCCAGGACGCGATCTCGGCCTACGAGGCGTTGCTCGACATGGTGGAGCACCCCGACAAGATCGTCGTGGCCGGCGACTCCGCGGGCGGCTACCTGACGATGAAGATCGCCGAGCTGGCCACCCGCCGCGGCCTCACTCCGCCGGCCGCGGTGCTCACGTTCTCTCCGGTCCTGAGCCTCGACTTCGAACGTGACGACAAGGCCATCACCCGGGTGTCGAGGATGCGTGACGCCTACATCCCCAAGCGGCGCATCGCGCTCGTCCGCGAGCGCTGGGTCCCCGAGGGCTCGTCCATCGAGGGCTACGCCTCGCCGCTGCTCGCCACGGCCTACATCACGTCCCCGGCGTTCTTCGTGGCCGCCGAGGACGAGCTCCTGCGTCCCGAGGTCGAGGCGATGGCGCTGCAGCTGTCCGAGCGGGGGGTCGACGTGGAGACGCACCTGTGGCGTGGCCAGGTGCACGCATTCCCGGTCATGGCCGGCCTCATCCCGGAGAGCCGGCAGGCGCTCAAGCTCGCGGCCGACTTCGCACGTCGCGCCGTCGGCGAGCTCGAGCGCGAGCCGGCGGCCGATCCCGATTCCCACGAGGAGCCGATCGTCGGCGAGATGGTGACCGACGACGGTGTCCCGCCGGGCGGCGAAGACATCATCGACGTCGAGCTCGAGGGCGACACCGGCAAGAAGCGCTGGTTCTTCCAGGCCAGCTGAACGCTCAGAAACAAGCAGGCTTGACTGTTTGTGAAAATCGGCTCATGCTTGGTCGTTGTGACCACCCAGGCAACCGGGGCTGCTCCTGCACGCACGCCACAGGGCGAGCGGACGCGGGCCATGCGTCAGCGCCTCCTGGAGGCGACGATCGACTGCCTCGTCGAGCTGGGGTGGGCCGGCACGACCACGACGGTGGTCAGCGAGCGCGCCGGAGTGTCTCGTGGCGCGCAGCTGCACCACTTCCCGAGCAAGCAGGAGCTCGTCGTCGCAGCAGTCGAGCACCTCTCCGAACGGCGCCGTGAGGTCATCGCGGAGTCGGCGGCCAACCTGCCTCAAGAGGGCCGTACCCGCGCCATCCTCGACGTCCTCTCCCAGCAGTTCGTCTCACCGGTGTTCTACGCCGCGCTCGAGCTGTGGGTCGCCGCTCGATCAGACGCCGGGCTGCGCACAGCGGTCGCCCCCTTGGAACGGCGGGTCGGGCGCGAGACCCATGCCTGGGCACTGAAGATGCTCGCGGTCGACGAGTCGGTCGGTCACAACCGCGAGCTGGTGCAGGGCACCCTCGACCTTCTCCGAGGGCTCGGCCTCGCCTCCGCCCTGAGCGACGACAGCCTCCGACGTGCCGCTGTTCTCGACGCCTGGGCCACTGTTCTCGACGAAGAGCTGGAGACCTAGATGAGCGACTTGCGCACCGCCGTCATTGCCGATCTCGAGGCCGAGAGCGCCCAGCTCGACGGGTGGGTCGTGCCGCTTGACGCCTCAGACTGGGCCAGGGTCACCACCCCGGAGGGCTGGACCATCGCCCACCAGATCGGCCACCTGGCCTGGACCGACGAGGCGGCCTTGATGGCCATGCACGACCCGGACGCGTTCGGCGAGGGCTTGAAGCTCGCCGCCGCCGACCCCGAAGGCTTCACCGACGAGGGCGCCGAGGAGTGGTCGAAGATCGCCCCGAACGAGCTGATCGAGCGGTGGCGTGATGGCCGAACGCGCGTGGCGGCGGCGATCGCCGAGGTGCCGGACGGCGAGAAGATCGCCTGGTACGGCCCGCCGATGAGCCCGACCTCGATGGCGACCGCACGGATCATGGAGACCTGGGCGCACGGGCACGACGTCGCGGCCGCGCTCGGCATCGTTCCTCCGCCGACCGATCGCTGCAAGCACATCTGCCACCTCGGTGTCCGCACGCGCGGGTTCGCGTACCTGGTCCGCGGCGAGGAGGTGCCGGACGCCGAGGTGCACGTCGCCCTCACCGGGCCGAGCGGCGACCTATGGACGTGGGGATCACCCGACGCGTCGCAGCGCATCACCGGTTCGGGCTACGACTTCGCTCTTCTCGCCACCCGGCGCCGGCACGTCGACGACGTCGACGTCCATGCCGAGGGTGACGACGCTGCCCACTGGCTGACGATCGTGCAGGCGTTCGCCGGCCTGCCGGGCAACGACCCGGCGCGCCTCTCGGAGCGTGCGACATGACAGCCGTCCGCATCGGCAACTGCTCGGGCTACTACGGCGATCGCCTCTCGGCGATGCGCGAGATGCTCGAAGGTGGGGATCTGGACTACCTCACCGGCGACTACCTCGCCGAGCTCACGATGCTCATCCTCGGACGCGACCGGATGAAGGATCCCACGACCGGGTACGCCAAGTCGTTCGTGCGGCAGATGACGGAGTGCCTGGCGCTGGCCCAGGAGAAGGACGTCAAGATCGTCGCCAACGCGGGCGGTCTCAACCCGGCCGGGCTGGCGGAGAAGCTCCGCGAGATCGCGGCCGAGCAGGGGGTCGACGTCGTGGTGGCACACGTCGAGGGCGACGACCTGGGCGAACGCGCTCAGGAGCTCGAGTTCGGCAACGTCCTTACCGCCAACGCGTACCTCGGCGCCTTCGGCATTGCGGAGGCACTGAACCGGGGAGCCAATGTCGTGGTCACCGGCCGGGTCACTGACGCATCGGTGGTCGTCGGACCGGCGATCGCGCATCACGGGTGGGCCCGCGACGACTTCGACGCGCTGGCCGGCGCCGTCGTGGCGGGTCATGTCATCGAATGCGGCACCCAGGCCACCGGCGGCAACTTCTCCGGGTTCACCGCGATCGACATGACCACGCCGCTCGGCTTCCCGATCGCCGAGGTCGCGGCCGACGGATCGTCGGTGATCACGAAGCATGACGGCACCGGCGGAGCCGTCTCGGTCGACACCGTCACCGCCCAGCTGATGTACGAGGTCGGCGGCCCGGTGTATCTCGGGCCCGACGTCTCGAGCCGCCTCGACACAATGGCCGTCACCCAGGAGGCCTCCGACCGGGTCTCGATCGCCGGCGTTGTGGGGGAGCCGCCGCCGTCCAGCACGAAGGTGTGCCTGAACACCGTCGGCGGGTTCCGCAACAGCGTGGAGTTCCTGCTCACCGGCCTCGACATCGAGGAGAAGGCGGCGCTCGTCGAGGCTCAGATGGAGGGGGCGTTCGCCGCAGGCACCCGGCCCGACGTCGTCGAGTGGCAGCTCGACCGCACGGACGTGCCCGATCCGCACACCGAGGCCGCCGGCACGTCCCTGCTGCGCTGCCACGTGCGCAGCGCTGAGGCCGACCCGGTCGGGCGAGCGTTCAGCGACGCCGCGATCCAGATCGCCCTCGCCTCGTACCCCGGCTTCAGCGTCACGCGGCCACCGGCGGCCGGCACCCCGTTCGGCGTCTATCGTCCGGCGTTCGTGCCACAGGCGGAGGTGCCGCACGTCGTGGTGCTGGCCGACGGCACCCGCATCGACATCGAGCCGCCCAAGGACACCGTCGACGAGCTCGACGCCGGTGGCGTGGGAGTCACCATCGCCGAGGACTGGGTCGGCGACACGGTCCGGGTGCCGCTCGGTCGACTTGTGCACGCACGCTCGGGCGACAAGGGCGGCGACGCCAACCTCGGGGTCTGGATCCCGGCCGGCCATCCGCATCGCGAGTCGGCGTTCACCTGGCTCGCTGCCTTCCTCGACGAGGACACCGTGCGGGACCTGCTGCCCGAAGCGGCCGAGCTCGACGTCGAGATCCATCCGCTGCCGAACCTGGCCGCCGTCAACGTCGTCATCCACGGGCTTCTCGGCGAGGGCGTGGCGTCGTCGACGCGACTCGACCCGCAGGCCAAGGGGCTCGGCGAGTGGCTGCGGGCACGTGACTGCGCCGTCCCGACGGCCCTGCTGCCCGAGGAGACCGCATCGTGACCATCTTCGACACCCCCGAGCGTCTGGCGCTGCGCGACAGCGCTCGCCGGTTCGCCGAGCGCGAGGTCGCGCCGAACATGCCCGAGTGGGAGGACGAGGGCATGCTGCCGCGCGAGCTCCACCTCGCCGCGGCGAAGGCCGGTCTGATGGGAGTCTCGTTCCCCGAGGAGGTCGGTGGTCAGGGTGGCGACATCGTCGACTCCGCGGTCGTCGCCGAGGGCATGCTCGATGGCGGCGGCTCGTCCGGCCTGCTCGCCGGGCTTTTCACCCACGGCATCGCGATCCCGCACATCGTGCAGAGCGGCAACGCTGACCTGATCGACCGCTACGTCCGGCCGACGCTCGCCGGCGAGATGATCGGCTCGCTCGGAATCACCGAGCCCGGCGCCGGATCCGACGTCGCCAACCTCCGCACCCGGGCGGTGCGCGACGGCGACGACTACGTCGTCAACGGTGCCAAGACGTTCATCACGTCGGGGGTGCGGGCCGACTTCGTCACCACCGCGGTGCGCACGGGCGGCGACGGGTACGACGGCATCAGCCTGCTCGTGATCGACAAGGGGACGCCCGGCTTCACCGTCGCCTCGCCACTGAAGAAGATGGGCTGGCTCTGCTCCGACACCGGCGAGCTGACGTTCGACGACGTCCGGGTGCCCGCCGAGAATCTCGTCGGGGAGGAGAACGGCGGCTTCGTCCTGGTCATGCAGCAGTTCGTGAACGAGCGGCTCGGTCTCGCCGCCCAGGGCTACGCCACTGCGCAGCGGGCGCTCGCCTTGGCGGCCCAGTACGCGAAGGAGCGGGAGACATTCGGCCAGCCGCTCGCCTCGCGGCAGGTCATCCGGCACAAGCTCGTCGACATGCACCGGCGCACCGCCGCGGCGCGGGCCTACGCGGCTCAGGCCTACGAGCAGGCCGTGAACGGATCGACCACCGACCCTGCGGTCATCGCCGACGCGGTGCTCGCGAAGCGGCAGGCCGTCGACGCGTGCGAGTTCGTCGTGCACGAGGCCGTGCAGATCTTCGGGGGCATGGGCTACATGCGCGAGAGCGAGGTCGAGCGCCACTACCGCGACGCCCGCATCCTCGGCATCGGCGGCGGAGCGAACGAAGTCCTCAACGACCTGGCCGCGAAAATCCTGGGGTATGCATGAGCACGGCAATAGACACCACGAGCGAGACCTACTCGACGAACCGCGAGGCGATGCTCGCGCGGGTCGCGGATCTCGCCGAGCAGCACGCCAAGGCCCTCGAGGGAGGCGGCGAGCGCTACGTCACGCGTCACCACGAGCGGGGCAAGCTCACTGCCCGTGAGCGCATCGAGCTGCTGCTCGACCCGGACACCCCGTTCCTCGAGCTGTCGCCGCTGGCGGCCTGGGGCACCGACTTCACCGTGGGTGCGTCCGTCGTCACCGGCATCGGCGTCGTCGAGGGCGTCGAGTGCCTGATCGTCGCCAACGACCCGACGGTGAAGGGCGGCACGTCCAACCCGAGCACCCTCAAGAAGGGCTTCCGCGCGTCGCAGATCGCGGCCGAGAACGGGCTGCCGTCCATCCAGCTCGTGGAGTCCGGCGGTGCCGACCTGCCGACCCAGAAGGACATCTTCATCCCCGGCGGCGGGTCGTTCCGCAACATCACCCGGGCGAGCGCGGCCAAGCGACCGACCGTCGCGCTGGTGTTCGGCAACTCCACCGCCGGCGGTGCGTACATCCCGGGCATGAGCGACTACGTCGTGATGGTCAAGGAAGGCGCCAAGGTGTTCCTCGGTGGCCCGCCGCTGGTCAAGATGGCGACCGGCGAGGAGTCCGACGACGAGTCGCTGGGCGGCGCCGAGATGCACGCGCGCCAGTCAGGACTGGCCGACTACCTCGCCGTCGACGAGCGCGACGCCATCCGGCTCGGCCGTCAGATCATCCGGCGCATCAACTGGCAGAAGAAGGGGCGGGCACCCGCGACCGAATACGCCGAACCGCTGTATGACGCCGAAGAGCTGCTCGGCATCGTGTCCACCGACCTCAAGCAGCCGTTCGACCCGCGCGAGGTGATCGCGCGCCTCGTCGACGGGAGCGAGTTCGACGAGTTCAAGCCGCTGTACGGAACCAGCCTCGTCACGGGCTTCGCCCAGCTGCACGGCTATCCCATCGGCATCCTCGCCAATGCCCAAGGCGTGCTGTTCAGCGAGGACGCCCAGAAGGCGGCCCAGTTCATCCAGCTGGCCAACCAGATCGACACCCCGCTGCTGTTCCTGCACAACACCACCGGCTACATGGTGGGCGCCGAGTACGAGCAGAAGGGCATCATCAAGCACGGTGCGCAGATGGTGAACGCGGTCTCCAACTCCAAGGTCCCGCACATCTCGATCGTCATCGGCGGGTCCTACGGCGCCGGCAACTACGGCATGAGCGGGCGCGCCTACGACCCCCGCTTCATGTTCAGCTGGCCCAACGCGAAGTCGGCGGTGATGGGTCCGGCCCAGCTCGCCGGCGTCATCTCGATCGTCGCCCGCGGTGCCGCCGAGTCGAAGGGTCAGCCCTACGACGAGGAGGCCGACGCGCAGATGCGGGAGCTCATCGAGCAGCAGATCGAGGAACAGTCGCTGGCCTACTTCACCTCCGGGATGATCTACGACGACGGCGTGATCGATCCCCGTGACACCCGCTCGATCCTCGGCATCTGCCTGTCAGTGATCCACACCGCCCCGGTCGAGGGCGTCAAGGAAGGCGGATTCGGGGTGTTCAGACTGTGATCAGGTCAGTCCTCGTTGCCAACCGCGGCGAGATCGCGCGCCGGGTCTTCCGGACCTGCCGCGACCTCGGCATCGCCACCGTGGCGGTCCACTCCGACGCCGACGCCGACGCGCCGTTCGTGCGCGAGGCCGACCGCGCCGTCCACCTGCCGGGAAATGCGCCGTCCGACACGTACCTGCGGGGCGAGCTCGTCATCGAAGCCGCGCAGCGAGCCGGCGCGGATGCCATCCACCCGGGCTACGGCTTCCTGTCCGAGAACGCCGACTTCGCCCGCCAGGTGACGGACGCCGGGCTGATCTGGATCGGTCCGTCGCCGGAGACCATCGACGCCATGGGGTCGAAGATCCGCGCCAAGGAGCTGATGGCCGAAGCCGGAGTGCCGATCCTCTCGGTCGACCCCGATGCCGCCACCGCCGATGACTTCCCGCTGCTGGTGAAGGCCTCGGCCGGCGGAGGGGGCCGCGGCATGCGCGTCGTCACCGACCCCGAGGACCTGCCCGACGTCCTGGCCGCGGCGGGTGCCGAGGCGCTCTCGGCCTTCGGCGACGACACGGTCTTCGTCGAGCCCTATCTCCCGACGGCGCGCCACATCGAGGTCCAGGTCATGGCCGACACCCACGGCACGGTGTGGGTCGTCGGCGACCGCGACTGCTCGATCCAGCGGCGGCACCAGAAGGTCGTCGAGGAAGCACCTGCGCCGGCCGTCAGCGACGCCGTGCGCAAGCAGCTGCACGACGCCGCACGGGCCGCCGCGGAGGCGGTCGGCTACGTCGGAGCAGGCACGGTCGAGTTCCTCGTGTCCGACGCGCACCTCGAGACCGGCCACCCGTACTTCATGGAGATGAACACCCGCCTCCAGGTCGAGCACCCGGTCACCGAGCTCGTCACCGACACCGATCTGGTGGCGCTGCAGATCGCGGTCGCAGAAGGACGCGAGCTGGGGGAGGAACCCGGCGAGCCGCACGGCCACGCCGTCGAGGTGCGCCTCTACGCCGAGGATCCCTCGGACGACTGGGCACCGCAGACCGGCACGATCCGGACCTTCGAGTTCCCCGAAGGTCCCGGCATCCGGATCGACTCGGCCGTCGAGGCCGGCTCGACCGTCGGCATCCACTACGACGCGATGATCGCCAAGGTCGTGGCCCACGGACCGGATCGCACCACGGCCGTCCGCCTGCTCGGCGACGTGCTGCGGCGGGCGCGCGTGCACGGCATCACGACGAACGCCGGCCTGTTGCTGAACATCCTGGATGACGAAGAGTTCGCGGCCGCCCGGGTCCACACCGCGTTGCTCGACGAGCGGCTCGACGCCTGGACCGTGCCCGTGCTCGACGAGCACGCGCTCGCTCTGGCGGCCGGAGCGGCGGCACTCGCCCACGCCGCGACGGCAGCGTCGGAGTCGCCGGTGCTCGCGCACATCCCGCCGGCGTTCCGCAACGTGCCGTCCCAGCCGCGGACGCGGACCTATCGAGCCCGCGGCGACGAGATCACGGTGTCCTACTCGTCCGAGCACGGTCGCCTCTCGCTGCCCGACCTGGAGGGCGTCGACGTCACGTCGGCATCGCCGACCCGGGTGGAGCTCGAGGAGGGCGGTGTGTCCATCGGCTACGACGTGGTGGTCGGCACGACGACCGTCGACGTCGACGGGCCCGACGGCTCGGCGACGTTCGAGGTCGTGCCAGAGTTCGTCGACCCGGCCGACGTGGTCGCCGAGGGCTCGCTGCTGGCTCCGATGCCGGCAGCGGTCGTCAGCGTCGCCGTCGAGACGGGGCAGCACGTGAGCAAGGGCGACGTCGTCCTCGTGCTCGAAGCCATGAAGATGCAGCACACCATCACCGCGCCGAGCGACGGCGTGGTCAGCGAGCTCGACGTGAGCCCCGGCCAACAGGTCGAGGCGGGCGTGGTGCTGGCCATCATCGAAACCAGCACCGCCGAAGGAGAAGAGCAGACATCATGACGACCTTCACCGAGACAGAAGAGCGCCTGGCACTCCGCAAGGCCGTCGGGGAGCTCGGCCGCAAGTACGGCCGCGACTACATCCTGAGCGCCGCCAAGGAGGGCCGGAAGACCACCGAGCTGTGGCAGGAGGCCGGCAAGCTCGGCTACCTCGGCGTGGCCGTGCCGGAGGAGTTCGGTGGGGGCGGCGGCGACATCGGCGACCTCGCTGCGGTCTGCGAGGAGCTGGCCGCGGCCGGCAGCCCGCTGCTGCTGATGGTGGTCTCGCCGGCGATCGTCGGCACGATCCTCGCCCAGTACGGCACCGACGAGCAGAAGAAGCGCTGGCTTCCCGGCATCGCCGACGGAACGACGACCATCGCGTTCTCCATCACCGAGTCCGACGCCGGGTCGAACTCGCACCAGATCATCACGACCGGGTATCGCGACGCTGACGGGGGCTGGCGGCTCAAGGGCGGCAAGACGTTCATCTCCGGCGTCGACGAGGTCGAGCACGTGCTCGTCGTGGCCCGCACCGAGGACGCGAAGACCGGCAACCTCAAGCCGGCCCTGTTCATCGTCCCGACTGACGCCGAGGGCTTCACGTACCAGCAGATCGACATGGGCATCATCTCGCCGGAGAAGCAGTTCACCCTGTTCTTCGACGACGTGCGGCTTCCGGCCGAGGCACTGGTGGGGAGCGAGGACGCCGGGATCGAGCAGCTGTTCGCCGGCCTCAACCCCGAGCGCATCATGGGTGCCGCGTTCGCCTGCGGCACCGCCCGGCTGGCACTGGAGAAGGCCGTCGAGTACGCCAAGGACCGCCAGGTCTGGAAGGCGCCGATCGGCTCGCACCAGGCCATCGCTCACCCGCTGGCGCAGACCTACATCGAGATCGAGATGGCCCGCCTGATGACCCAGAAGGCGGCGGCGCTCTACGTCGCCGGTGACCACATGGCCGCGGGTGAGGCGGCCAACATGGCCAAGTACGCGGCCGGCGAAGCCGTGTGCAACGCCGTCGACCGGGCCATCCAGACCCACGGCGGCAACGGACTGGCCAACGAGTACGGTCTCGTGCAGATGCTGGCCGGCTCGCGGCTGTCGCGCATCGCCCCGGTGAGCCGCGAGATGGTGCTCAACTTCATCGCCCAGTTCTCCCTGGGCCTGCCCAAGTCCTACTGAGGAGCCAGATGACCGACGAGCTGGTGCACCTGGAGGTCGCGGACGCGGTCGCCACGATCACCCTCGACAGCGAGCACAACCGCAACGCGCTGAGCCGTCAGCTGGTCGCCGAGCTGGACGAACGACTGGTGGCCGCCGACGCCGACGAGATGGTGCGCGCCGTGCTGCTGCGATCCGCGGGACGGGTCTTCTGCTCCGGCGCAGACCTGTCGGAGGCTGCGGCAGGCTCCGCGAAGGACACGCCGATGTCGATGGTCGCGCTGCTGCGACGCATCGCCACGATCGGCAAGCCCGTCGTCGTCGAGCTCGGCGGACCCGTGCGCGCCGGCGGGCTTGGAATCGTCGGCGCCGCGGACGTCGTGGTGGCCGCTGAGTCGGTCACCTTCGCCCTCACGGAGGTGCGACTCGGGCTGGCGCCCGCGGTCATCTCGCTCACCCTGCTGCCCAACCTCGCGTCGCGCGCGGCCTCGGACGTGTTCCTCACCGGTCGCACCTTCGACGCCGGCGAAGCCGCTCGGATGGGCCTGGTCACCCGAACCGTGCCCGACGGCGATCTGGCGGCGTCGGTCCAGGGTGTCCTCGACGACCTGGTCAAGGGCTACCCCCAGGGCCTGCGGGAGACCAAGGCCCTGCTCAACCACGACCTCCTCGCCCGCATCGATGCCCTCGGCGAGGACCTGTCCACGCTCTCGGCCCGCCTGTTCTCCAGCGACGAGGCGCGCGAGGCCATGCTCGCGTTCCTCGAGAGTCGCAAGAAGTAGCCACAGGTCGGCATGAGCCGCAGATACACTCCGGCGGTGAGAGCTCGCCGTTGGACCCTGGTCGCAGCCGTGATGGTCGGTGCGCTGGTCCTGACCTCCTGCGGCGATCCCGACACCGACCGCCCATCGACGTCGGCGTCCAAGACCCATGACCACGCGTCCTCGGAGGAACCCGACGGCGAGCCGCTGCGGAAGGGTGAGAGGTTCCTCGACCTCGCCATGCCGAAGCCCTACTCGCCGAAGGCACCCGCGGCCCCGGGCACGGACGACTACCGCTGCTTCCTGCTCGATCCCCACCTCACCGACCGTGCATTCGTCACGGGCATGAACGTGATTCCGGGTCGACCCGATCTGGTCCACCACGTGATCCTCTACCGGGTCGACCCCGGTGCGGTGGCCGAGGTCAGTGCCCGCGACGCGGATGCCGAGGGCCAGGGCTGGACGTGCTTCGGTGGAGTCGGCGTGGGTGATCCCGGGAGCGCGCGCGACCGCGCTCCGTGGCTGGGTGCCTGGGCGCCGGGTGGCGGCGAGAGCATCCTGGACCCTGACATCGGCATTCCGCTCAAGCCCGGTGGCCGCATCATCATGCAGGTCCACTACAACCTGCTTGCGGGTGAGGGCTCGGACACCAGCCGCGCTCGCCTCAGGCTCGCGCCCGCAACCGCGGACCTGGATCCGCTCGAGACGACGCTCCTCGTGGCACCCATCGAGCTCCCGTGTCGTGAGGGCAAGTCCGGCCCGCTGTGCGATCGCGATGCCGCGGTGCGCGACGTGGCCAAGCGTTTCGGCGGCCAGTCAGGCCTCCAGGTCGCGGGGCTGCAGCTGATGTGCGGGGGCGACCCCAACCATCCCCAGGCATCGCCCGTGCAATCGTGTGACCGGAGGGTCCGCGAGCCGTCCACGGTCCGCGCGATCGCCGGGCACATGCACCGCCTCGGGCGCGCGATCTCGGTGACGCTCAACCCCGGAACGGCGCGCGAACGTGTCCTCCTCGACATCCGGAAGTGGGACTTCGACAACCAGGCGGCGAAGCCGCTCGCCAAGCCGGCGACGCTGAGGCGCGGTGACGTCCTGCGCATCACCTGCCGCCACGACCAGGCCCTCCGCGACGTGGTGCCTGAGCTCAAGGGCCGACCGGAGCGGTACGTCGTCTGGGGCGAGGGCACGACCGATGAGATGTGTCTCGGCATCGTGATGGTGACGCAACCGAAGAACTGAGGCACTTGAGCCGCGTGTGATGCAAGTAAACTCCTCGTTCTCGTGTTACGGGAGTGATTCTGCGGATACGGTGGCCCGGTGCGTATTTCTGCCCGTGTTTCCGGGCGCAGACTCGGGACGCCCCTCGCGGCGGTGCTGGTCTCGTCGGCGGTCGTCATGGCCGGCCTGACCACGAGCCCCGCCGCGGCTCAGACGACGATCTGCTCGGGTGTCAGCGTCGCGGAGGTCCAGAAGTGCGACACCGGCTGGGCCGCCAACATGCACTTCATGCACTGGCGCATGTACAGCGGGCACAACTGCACCAACTACGTCGCCTACCGCCTCAAGCGTGACGGCGTCCCGGAGCCGACCTACCGGCTGGGCAACGCCGACACCTGGGCCCCGAACGCCAAGAAGCACGGCGTCCGCGTCGACGGCACGCCGGAGGTCGGCGCGGTCGGCGCGTGGCCCGGACGCCGACACGTCGTGTATGTCGAGGAGATCGGGCCGGACTACCTGATCACCAGCGAGGACAACTGGCCCGGCTACTACCCCAAGGGGATGTACCGCAAGATCAAGGTGTTCAAGGGCGAGCGCGCGTATCCGACCCAGTTCATCCACTTCAAGGGCAAGAACACCGTCAACGGACCGTTGCCGACCGTCGCCGGCACGCTCAAGGTCGGCTCGACACTCACCGCCACAGCCGGCACTTGGACGCCGAGCGACGTGACGCTCGCGTTCCAGTGGCTCCGCGACGGCGTGATCATCGCCGGCGCCACCAAGACGTCGTACACGCTCGCCGCCGCCGACGCCGGCCACGCCATGAGCATCAGCGTCACCGGCTCCAAGTCCGGCCTGGCGTCGCGGACCGCGTCGTCAGCACCGACTGCGAGGGTTGCCGAGCTGCCGAAGACGATCACGCCGGGCGCTCCCACGATCACCGACGCCGAGAACATGATGGTCGGCGACTGGCTCACGGCCGACCCCGGCCAGTGGAGTCCGGACGAGGTCGAGCTCCGGTACCAGTGGTTCCGCGGCGACAACGCTGTGACGAACGCGACGACCCCGCGCTACAAGATCAGCGATGCCGACCTGGGCCAGCCGCTGGTCGTCAAGGTCACCGGCCGCAAGAGCGGCTACCCGAGCGTGACGGTCGCGTCGGAGGCGACGGGGAAGGCCGTCAAGCGCGGAATCCGCTCGGTGACGCCGTCGATCGCGGGCGAGGTGCGCACCGGCCAGTGGCTCACCGCCAAACCGGGCACGTGGGGACCGGACGGGGTCGAGCTCAGCTACCAGTGGTTCCGCGGCGACCACGCCGTCTCGACCGGCACGACGCCGCGCTACAAGGTCAGCACCGCCGACCTCGGCCAGCCGCTGACCGTCAAGGTCACCGGACGGAAGAAGTCGTTCCCGACTGTCTCGAAGACGTCCGTGCCCACGGTCAAGGCGAAGGCCAGTCCGACCCTCGAGGCGTCCGCCCAGGGCGACAAGGGCCAGGCCGTCGTCACGCTGATCGTCACGGCGCCCAAGGTCGGCACACCCACCGGTTCCGGGACGGTGTCGGAGGGCTCGAAGAAGCTGAAGACGCTCGACCTCGCGATCGGCCGGCCGGGTCGCGCGACCCTGAGGGCCAAGCTCCCCAAGGGCACGCACACGTTGACGGTGTCGTACAGCGGATCGGCGACGGTGGCCGCTGGGTCCACCACCGTCAAGGTCAAGGTCGAGCTAGCAGCTACCCAGCCTCCGCTGCGTGTCGTCGGGCCAGCAACCGTTCGGTGGGACTCGTCGCGTCGTCGAGCTCGCCCGAGGCCTCGAGCTCGATGACATTGGTCGTGGGTGGCTCGACGCCGCGGCACGGGATGGCGCGTGCGGGGCCGAAGGGGTGGGGGGTCGCGGCAATCGGCGGCACTGGCTTGTTCGTGGCCGGGTCGCCGGTGTCGAGGTGCTTCGGCGGTGTCGTCGGCGTGCTGCCGGCGGTGCTCCTGGTCAGGGCCCGATGACGCGGCGGTTCCACCGCCGCCTGCGTGAATGCCCGCCGCGCGGACTCCGTGGCGCGGGCGACGGCGGCGGCCGTCGCGAGGGTGGCGATCAGTTGCAGTGTCAAGCGGAACCCGCGGCTCATGAGCATCCCTTCGACGGCATCAGTATCTCGGTCGGAGCCTGCAATTCCGGGCACATCGCCGTGTCGCGCGGTGGGCGCTCGCCGACCTGCGCCCAAGGAGTGGGTCCTGGTGCGAAACGGCGCCACAACCGCATAGAATGGTCAGTTCTGTATCCGGAAACCGTATTGACCGAACTGGGGAGTCCGTTGGCATCCTCCAACGACGAGCGGCGCGAGATCGCTGCTGAGCAGACGTACGTCGACACCGTGTACGAGCGCCTCGAGGAGTCCGCGAAGGTCGCCCAGTCACTCGTCGCCGAGGGTTTCGCTCGAGGTCACGTGGGCAACGAGGGCGGCCTCGTCGAGCGTGACGCCATGGTCTACCAGGCGTCGCGCCGCCTGTCCGCGCTCAACGCCGCCCACGACGGTCTCGTGTTCGGACGCCTGAACCTCCTCGACGGCGAGTCCCGCTACATCGGCCGCATCGGCGTCCGCGACGCCGACCGGGAGATCCTGCTCGTCGACTGGCGCGCGCCGGCCGCCGCTGTCTTCTACCAGGCCACCGCCCAGGACCCCGCCGGCGTCATCCGTCGACGGGTGCTGCGCTGCTCCGGCGACCGCGTCGTCGGGGTGGAGGACGACCTCCTCGACGCCGAGAATGCTCCCGACGACCTCGTCGTCGTCGGCGAGGGAGCGCTGCTGGCGAGTCTGAGCCGGGCCCGCGACAGCTCGATGCACTCCGTCGTCGCCACGATCCAGAAGGAGCAGGACGAAGCGATCCGGGCGCCCAGCCGCGGGGCCACGATCATCGGCGGCGGTCCGGGCACCGGCAAGACCGTGGTCGCCCTCCACCGCGCCGCGTACCTCCTGTACACCGACCGGCGGCGCTTCGAGTCCGGCGGCGTGCTGGTGGTGGGGCCGTCCAACGTCTTCATGAACTACATCGAGCGGGTGCTGCCGAGCCTCGGCGAGACGAGCGTGACGCTGCGATCGCTCGGTGAGGTCGTCGACGGCATCAAGGCCACCCGCCACGACGACGCCGTGGCCGCGGCGGCCAAGGGATCGTCGCGGATGATGCCGGTGTTGCGGCGACTCGCATCGGCACCGCAGCACGGGGAGCCCACGGAGTTCCGCTACTTCTACAAGGACGACGTGCTGCGCCTCGACGCCCGCCAGCTGGCCGCTGTCCGGCGTCAGCTCCTCTCCGGCCTGAAGCGCAACCGCGCCTACACCCGTGCGCCGGCCGCCCTCGTCGACGCCCTGTGGCGCCAGGTCTCCGGCGAACGCGCGCTCGAGAAGGGTGAGGCCGGGTTCGTCGACACCATCGCCACCGACGACGCGTTCGTCGACTTCGTGGAGGCCTGGTGGCCACCGGTCGACGCCGTCGAGCTGTGGCGCACCCTGCCGCACCGCATCGCGGAGCTCGCCGATGGAGTCTTCTCGGCCGACGAGCTCACCGCGCTCAAGGCGTCGTGGACCGAGTGACATGGAGGGCCCCGAGCCGCACATCGAGGACGTCCCGCTCATCGACGAGCTGCGCTACCTGATCGGCGAGGTGCCCCCGGCCGACGACGAGGATGACGACGCGCCGCGCCAGCTCATGAGCTTCGAGCGCCGCGAGCGTGACGACCGCGACGACCGGGTGCGCTCCACGCGCAGCATCGAGGACGACGGCTATGCCCACGTGCTGGTCGACGAAGCGCAGGACCTCTCCCCGCTGCAGTGGCGGATGCTCGCCCGCCGCGGACGCCACGCCAGCTGGACGATCGTCGGCGACCCGGCGCAGGCCTCCTGGCCGCACCCGGAGGAATCGGCGCGGGCCCGCACCGAGGCGCTGGAGGGCAAGCCCGAGCACGTGTTCCGGCTGTCCACCAACTACCGCAACTCGGCCGAGATCTACGACCTCGCCGCCCAGGTCGCGTCCGTCGCCGTGCCCGACCCCGACCTCGCCGACGCGGTCCGCCGCACCGGCGAGCACCCCGAGCACCACCTGGTCGAGGCGTCCGGTCTGTCGGCCGAGGTCGTCGCTCGCACCGAGGCGATGCTCGCGGGTGTCGACGGCACGGTCGCGGTCGTCACCTCCCGGGCCGGCCTGAGCGCGACGGCCGACGTCCTCGCGCCGCTCCTGGCCGAGCACCCCGAACGGCTCCGTGTGCTCGAAGGCCTGGAGACCAAGGGTCTTGAGTTCGACGGCGTGGTCGTCGTCGAGCCCGACGCGATCACGGACGAGTCGGGCTCCGGCTGGCGCACCCTGTACGTCGTCCTCACCCGTGCGACCCAGCGACTCACGACCGTCGCCAGCACCGACCGCTGGCGCGCCGCCATCGCGTGAGGTCGCGACTGCCGACCGTCAGGCAAGGGCTCCAGGCCCTCGTGCTGCTGGCGGTTGCCGTCGTCGTCGGGACCCCGGTGGCGTACAGCACGTTCGTCCACAGCGAACGGCACATCGTCATCGGCGCGCACGATGCCACGATCGTCCCGGTGCTCGACGGGTACGCCACCCTCGACTTCGGGCCGCTGCTGCCGCAGGTCAGGCTGCCGGCCGACGCCGTGGCAGGCATCGGAGTCGACATCTCGCTGGGCAACGCGGAGGTCGAGAGCCTCGACCAACTCGTCGCGCGCGACGCTGTCATCGCCAGCCAGCCGGAGGGCGAGATCGCGGCCGTTCGCACCGCGGTGCGCGAGATGCTCGAGGCGGCGCTGCTGCGCGGCGTGGGCGTCGGTGTGCTGACCGCCGTCGGCGTCGCCTTGACGTGGCAGGCCGTCGGAGCGGAGCGCCGGGCCCACCTCTGGCGAGCGTCGCGTCGTCCGACCCGGACACAGGTCCTGGTGGGCGGTTTCCTCGCGGTGGTCGCCGTGGGCTCCAGCGTCCTGATCGCGCTACCCGAGCAGGGGCAAGGGCGACCGGCCACGTCCTGGGTGCCGCTCGTGCAGGCCTTCCCCGACGTGCCGGATGACCCGGTGCTCGACCAGCTCGAGATCGTCAACGGCTCGGCGACCGAGGGCAGCAAGGCGCTGGTGCAGGGAGCGCTGGAGACGTACCACGACTCGGTGGTGTTCTACGGTGCGCTCGCCCTGCGGGCGGCGACGACGAACGTCCGGCGCCCGGCGTCGGGTGAAACCACGGCGATGGTCGTCACCGACCGCCACGACAACATCGGCATGGATCCGGTCGCTCGCGCCATCGCCGTCCGGGCCCGAGTGAAGCTGCTCATCGATCTCGGTGACGACACCTCCAACGGTGGCAGTTGGGAGACCTTCAGCATCAACTCGCTGGCGCGCGAGTTCCGTGGCCTCCCGATCGTCGCGGTGGCGGGCAACCACGACCAGGGCTCCAGCGTCATCGAGACCATGAGGGACCGGGGGTTCCAGGTGCTGGCCGGACGTGCCGTCAACGTCGCCGGCATCCGCTTCCTCGGCTCCAGCGACCCGCGAAGCTCGGGTTTCGTCGCCGGGTACGACGGCGACGAGGGCGACAACATCGCCGCCATCACCCAGCAGGACCGGCGCCTCACCGAGGTCGCCTGCCGTGACGAGCGCGTGGCCGTCCTGGTGGTGCACAGCTCGGCATCGGCCCGGCGGGCGTCCGAGAGCGGGTGCGTCGACCTGGTGCTGTCCGGGCACCTGCACCGCCAGGTGGGCCCGGACGTCGTCGAAGGGAAGAACGGCCGATCCACCACCACCCTGACCACGGGCTCGACCGGCGGCGCGGTCTACACGTTCGCGCTGGGCAGCAAGCTGCGGCGCCAGGCCCAGGTCACCATCGTGACGTTCCGCCGCGGCCTACCCGTTGGCCTTCAGCCGGTCACGTTCGAGCCCGGCGGCACGATCGACGTCGCCGACTACACCCGCATCAAGGCCTCACCTCGCTGAAACATGGGGTCAATGCCTCATGTCAATGGGGTGGCAAATCCCTACATTGACACTCATGGAACGAATGCAGCGTCTCTTGTGGGCGATCGGGCTGGTGGGTTCACCACTGTTGCTCCTCGGCTACTTCTTGTTCTACCCGGCGTACGGCGAGATTCACGGCGTGGACATCGTCCGCGCCATCGGGGACGATCCCGGTGCGACGCACATCGCGGACGTGTTCGCCTTCGCCGGGACGTTTCTCGCGATCCCCGCGACCCTCGCGTTCATGCATGTCCTGCGACCGGGCAGCCCCGTGCTGGCAGCGATCGGCGGCGGGCTGGCGCTCCTGGGATGGTGCGCGCTGGTCGGTGCCCTGATGATCGACCTGGTCGCGGTCGAGCTCGCCGACCACCCGTCGCAGTTCGTGGACGTCTACTCCAGTGGCTTCGTGACGGCGGTGTCGGGCCTGGCCACCTTGCACATCGTGGGCGCGCTGTTGCTTGGCGTCGCTCTCTGGCGGACCAGGCTCGTCGGCGTTCCGCTCGGGGTGGCGATGACACTGGCGCCCCCGGTGCACCTCGCCGCGAACCTCGGCGGTCAGCTGTGGCTCGACGCTCTCACCTGGATCATCACGGCCGGCGTCGGTGTGCTGATCGCACGCATCGTCCTCGGGGAGGATGCCGCCGTCAGCCGCAGCGGCTGACCAGCAGGTGGGCGTAGGTCTGGGCGCAGCGCACAACCTCGTCGATCGCCACGTGCTCGTCGATCGCGTGGGCGTTCTGGATCGTGCCCGGCCCGAACTGCACGGTGGGAATCCCGGCGGCGGCGTACTGCCGCAGATCCGATCCATAGGGGGCGCCGACGAGCTCCGGGCCATCACCGCCGGCTGCTTGCACGGCCGTCGCCACTTCGTCGCCGAACGGATGGCCTGCGGGGAGGGAGCCGGCCGCGAACCGGCCTCCCGGCCAGCTGACCTCCACCGGGTGCTCACGCAGCCACGGGTCGTCGGCCTCGCGGACGGCTTGCTCGAACTCCGCCATGGCGTCGGCGAACGACTCGCCCGGCTTGACCCCGTAGCGACCCTCGGCGACGAGGTAGTCGGGCACGGTGCTCGCCCAGTCGCCGGCGTTGACGATGCCGGTCGAGATCGGGAAGGGCCGCACTCCGAACGGTGCGGGCGGGGCGGCGTTGCGCTTCTCGTCCAGCCGGCGGAGCGACGCGCGCACACTCTCCAGCAGGTCGACGGCGCTCACGCCGAATCCGGCCAGCGAGCCGTGGGTCGCGAGGCCGCGGAGCTCGAGCCGGAACGTCAACGAACCGGCGTTGGCGGCGACGATCTGGCCGGCCGTCGGCTCGGCGATGAGGCAGGCGTCGCCGGTGTGGCCACGGCGCAGGGTGCCGAACGTGCCGATGCCGCCGTCCTCCTCACCGATGACGGTGTGCAGGGCGAACGGCCGGCTCAGCCGGTCGCCGACGGCGCGCGCCGCCGCGAGGATCGCCACCACGCCGCCCTTCATGTCGCACACGCCGCGACCGAACCAGCTGCCCTCGATCTCGTGCAGGTCCCACGGGTCGGCGCCGGTCCACCACTCGTGCTCGCCGGGCGGCACGACGTCGACGTGACCGTTGAGGATCAAGGCGGGCGTGCCCCCCTTCGATCCGGCACCGTTCGACGAGCCGACGCAGCCCCAGGCCTCCTCGCGCTCGACCTCCTCGCCCGGATAGTCGGGATCGGCGCGCAATGCGTCGAGGTCGAGGCGCCACAGGTCGACGTCGAGCCCGAGGCCCTGCATCGTCGCGGCGCACCAGCGCTGCACGGCGACCTCGGACTCGCTGCCGCCGACGCTGGCATAGCTGACGAGCTGGGCGAGGTCCCGGCGGACGAGGTCGACGTCGATCACGGTGTCCACGCCGCCAGCATGGCAGCCGATCGTTCACGTCCGGCCACGCGCTAGGCTGATCCCCATGACAGCGCGCCCCGGCACCTGGTGGGACCTCCTCTGAGGAGGCCTGTCGTTCATCTGCGCCCAGACCTCCTCACGGCGGATCTGGGCGTTCGTTCGTCCGGGGCGCCGTCACCCAGAAGGATCAGACCATGACCCTGCTCGACGACCTCCTCGATCAGCCCGCGTTCGCGCTGATCCGCGTGCGCGACGCCGACACCGTCACGCTCGTCGGAGGCCCGCGCACGGACGTCGAGACGCTCGCCGACATCCCGCTCAAGACCGGAGTTGGCCGTCGTTGGGATCATCTGGTGCTCGTGCCGTTCGCGCAGGCTCGCGAGCGAGGGTTCGAGGCGCACCAGGACGGCACGCCGCTCAGCGTCATCGAGGCGGCCGTGCAGCACGAGGTACCGCTGGCCGACCTGCTCACCGCCCTGCCGGACACCCGGATCGAGCTGGCGGACCGCGGCGGCTTCGAGACGTCCGACGACGACTACGCCGAGATGGTGCGGCACGTCATCGACGAGGAGATCGGCTGCGGCGAGGGCGCCAACCTGGTGATCGGACGTCACTACCGCGCCAGGGTCGCCGAATGGGACCACGACCGGGCCCTCGCGGTGTTCGGTCGGCTGCTCGAGCAGGAACGCGGCGCGTTCTGGACGTTCTGCATCTTCACCGGCGACCGCTACCTGATCGGCGCCAGTCCGGAGCGGCACGTCAGCGTCGAGGACGGCCAGGTGCGGATGAACCCGATCAGCGGCACGTTCCGCATGCGCGGGCTGAACACGCACGCCGATCGCAAGCGTGAGCTGCTGCGCTTCCTCGCGAACGAGAAGGAGATCTACGAGCTCTTCATGGTGGTCGACGAGGAGCTCAAGATGATGTGCGACATCTGCCACGAGGGTGGTCTCGTGCTGGGTCCGTTCCTCAAGCCGATGAGCCACCTCGTGCACACCGAGTACCTGCTCGCCGGCCGCACCCGGCGCGACGTGCGTGAGGTGCTGCGCGACTCGATGTTCGCGGCCACCGTCACCGGTAGCCCGGTCGAGAACGCCTGTCGACTGATCAAGAAGTACGAACCGGAAGGCCGCGGCTACTACGCGTCCGTCGCAGCACTCGTCGGACGTGATGAGGACGGCCTTCCCGTGATGGACGCGCCGATCCTCATCCGTACCGCCGACGTCGATCTCGACGGCAACGTCAAGGTCACCGCCGGCGCCACGCTCGTGCGCGACTCCGATCCGGCGTACGAGACCAAGGAGACGTGGGCGAAGGCGTCCGGCATCCTCAGCGCCTTCGGCCTGGTCGATCCCGCACCGGCGCTCGAGGCGAACTTCGACGAGTTCACCCGCGAGGAGGACGTGCTCATCGCGCTCGGCTCACGCAACCAGCGGCTCAGTCAGTTCTGGCTCACCGACCAGTCCGGCACGGCACCCGTGTCGTCGCTCGTCGGCAAGCGAGTGGTGGTGCTCGACGGCGAGGACGACTTCGTCAACATGTTGTCGCACGTGTTCGGCGTGCTGGGCATGACCACCGACGTGGTGCGGCACGACGCGTACCGCGAGGGCGCACTCGACGGCTACGACCTCGTGGTGGTCGGGCCCGGACCGGGCGACCCCCGCGACGTCGATGACCCGAAGATCGCCGTGATCGACGAGGTCGTGCGCGGGCTGCTCGAGGCGAAACGTCCGTTCTTCGCCGTGTGCCTCGGCCACCAGGTGCTGAGTCGCCGGCTCGGCCTCGACCTCGCTTTCAAGGACATCGTGTTCCAGGGCACCCAGAGCCGGCTCACCGTGCTCGACCGGCGGGAGACCGTCGGCTTCTACAACACCTTCGTCGCTCGTGTTCCCGAGGGCGGCCTGCCGGAAGGCGTCTCGGTGGAGGCCGACGAGGACGGCGACATCCACCTGCTGGCGGGTCCGCACTACCGGGGCGTGCAGTTCCACGCGGAGTCGATCCTCACCCAGAACGGCTACGTCATCCTGCGGGATCTGGTGACGCAGCTACTGGACCCCGCCGTCGGTACCGCGTGATCGCCACCCCGACGAGGCACAGTCCGCCGCCGACGAACGCGAGCGCCGCCGGGACCTCGTCGAGCATGATCCAGGAGATGAACGTCGCCACCGCGGGCACGAGGTACGTGGCCGACGCGACCTGACCGGCGCTGAGCCGCTTGAGTGCGTACGACCAGGTGCTGAAGCCGATCGCCGTCGGGAAGATGCCGAGGTAGACCAGCCACACGATGTCGGACGTGGAGGCGTCGCCCGTCTCGCGCACCAGCGACGGGAGGTAGGGCAGGCAGACGACCGCTCCGATGACGCACATCAGCCACACCGACATGACCGGCGTGACGACCGTGAGCGTGGGCTTCTGGGCGAGCGCGCCCACGGCGTACAGGACGGCCGCCGCCAGGCACAGCAGCACGCCCGTGGTGCTCGCGGTGTCGACCGCGGACTCGTCGCGGGTGCTGAGGGAGATGAGCACGACGCCGGACGCGGCGACGGCGATGCCGATCAGCAAGGGCCGCGGGAACCCCTCCTTGAGCAGCACGCCCGCGAACAGCGCGATGAGGATGGGGCCGACGGTGACGACCAGCGCGGCCGTGCCGGCGTCGACCTGTTGCTCGCCGGCGTTGAGGGCGACGTTGTAGGCCCCGAACCACGTGACGCCGGCGAGCAGGAGCAGGAGGAACGGACGCCCGGTCGGCAGGCGATGACGCCATGGCCGCGCGAGCACCGTGAGCGTGATGCCGCCGACCACCAGCCGGCCCAGGGACAGCGGACCGGCCGAGAACGAGTCGGCGGCGTCGCGGATGCCGACGAACGCCGACGCCCAGAGCACGACCGTGACCAGGAGGGCGCCGACGGACAGGTCGCGCCCGGACAGGTCGTGCCAGGGTCGGTCACGCTCAGTCGTCGGTGTGCTCACCCGTCCACGCTAGGGCGAGCCGCGGACAGTCCACGAGCGATAATCGGACATCCATCCGTCGGATCAGGACGAGTCGGGGAGGCCGACCACGACCGTTTCGGACGCCTGACGATCCAGCCAACTTCGCATCAACTGTCCCGTTTGGTGTGGGTCATCGAACATGGGGATGTGACCGACTCCCGTCAGAACGTGAGTCTCAGCGTGCGGGACAGCCTTCTGCCACAGGGGCTGCTCGTTGACCATCGGCGTGAATCGGTCCAACTCGCCCCACGCCAACATGAACGGCACCGTCACTTCAGGTGTCGAATCGAGGCGAAAGGCAGAGAACCCCGCCAGCAAGTTGGCCCAGTCGCCGTTCGCGCTGTTCCGACGAATCGCGATCGCTTGTCGAGCTGAAATCCGGTCGCCGTGTTCGAGCACTGCGCGCAGCGCGATACGCCTCATGCGCGGGCGCGAAAGAACGACTGGTGCGAGCAGACGCCGAAGCCACGACAGATTGTTCAGCATGTCGAAATGCTTCACGAGCCGCTGGGTTTGCTCCTGATTCGAGCCACCAGCGGGGCAGATGGCGAGGGCGCTGCGCGCCCTTCCCTCTCTCGCGACGCCAAGCGCAGCCAGGCCACCAAGCGAACAACCAATGATGTGCGCGGATTGAAACCCTGCCCGGTCCATTTCCTCGACGACACCGCGGGTCAAATCGGCCAAGGTGATCGGGCCGGCCAGCGGGTTCCCGCCCTCCCAGCCGGCCAAGGTCGGCGCGATGATCTCGAACCTGTCCAGGAGATACGGAAGCACGGGCTGCCACTTGCTCCACGGATTTGCGCCCATGTGAAGCAGAACCAACGGATCCCCTGACCCGATGTGAAGCGTTCGTCGACCGCTGCTGGTCACCTCGACCAAGCGCTTGAGGCCGGTGGTCCGCGATGTCATGAGACGCGGGCACCCGATCGGTCGCGTTCGCGAACTTGGCCATCGCGCGCATCAGGCGGGGCGCGCGGCGCGCGGCCTGCACAGCAACCTTGTCCATCGGCGTCTGGAGAGACTCGGTCAACGGAATGGTTCGGGGGCTACGCGCGTGGTCGAAGCGGTACAAGTCCCACACGCCGGGGACGCCCTTCGAGCCGCTTGTGACCGACCCGCTCGAACTCCAGGCCCGAACCAACCACCAGATCGCGAACCGTACGCGAGACGTACACCTCGCCCGCGCCTGCGGCAGCCATGACTCGCGCTCCGACGTGGACGTTGAGCCCGGTGGCGTTGGCGACTTCCCGCTGCAATTCACCCGCGTGCACACCGCAGCGAACTCCGATGCCCGCCGCATTCGCTTCGCGCGCGATGCGTTCAGCACAGCGGACAGCGGCACCCGGCATGTCGAGCAAGCTGAAGGTCCCGTCTCCGCTGATGCTCAACACCTGCCCGTCGGCGTCCGACACGGCCGCCCGCACAGCATGTTCGTGGGCGGTCCGCACTTGCTGATACTCCTCATCGCCGATCTCGGCCAGCAGCTTGGTCGATGACACCAAGTCGGTGAAGAGGACCGTGCCGAAGAACCGGTTGTCCTCGGCGACCTTCCTGGGGCCCAACGCGAGCTCGAGAAGGTGCATGACCACCGGGTAGTACGCCTCGCCAATCGAGGAGCCCGGCGCCGGAACCGGCATGACATGCAGATTGGCGTTCGGCATCTGCGCGACCATCCGTTCGGCCAGGACAGCGGGACGACGCCCCGGTCCTGGATCAGCACCCGGGTCGGCGCCTGGATCGCGGGCAGGAGGTGAGTGAAGTCGAGCCCGGCGGACCAGTCCCAGTGCGCACGCGCTTCGGCCGGCGACATCGAGCTGCGCTCCAGCATCGCCATCAGTCGACGGTTGTTGGCGGACCGCATTTCTGCGTTCCACATGTCCATGGTCCGACCACGGCCCCAGTTGTCGGCAACACGGTTGACCACGTCCGCCATGTGCGCGATCTCGGCATCACTGGCCCACGGGTCGTCACAGGACCCATCGATCGCCTGGGGGAACGGCAGCCACAGGCACAGTCCGGCGACGCGATCGGGGTAGCGCGCAGCAACCAGCGCGGCCGGACCGCAGGCACTTCCCGGTGCGCCGATGACGGCGCGCTGCATTCCCGCCGCATCCATGACCGCGAGGATGTCGTCGGCCTGCTGCTCAAGCGTCGGCACGTAGTCGACTCGATCGGACAAGCCCAAGCCGCGCCGCTGGAAGATCGCGAGGCGGCCGTTGCGCGCCACGGCACCCAGATTCGCTTCAGTGTGCGGGTCGGCCCACAGCAGGTCGAGATGCATGATCTCGCTGCCGTAGTACAGGAACTCTCCGGGCCCTGTCCCGAATACTTGGTAGGCGAGACCAGCACCCTCGCGATCGATGTACCTCGTATCGGGGGGCGTCACGTGTCCATCAAACTGCTAATCGCGCGGATCAGGTGGCATTTCCGCAGATCTGGAGCGGTGGGAAATGCTGGCCAACAGGGCGGGTTAGCTGCCGAGCTTGCCGCCGTCCGACTCGAGCTTGACCTTCGTGGTCTTCTCGTCGCCGTTCCGCAGGTACGTGAGGGTGATCGTCTGCCCGGGCTGGTAGCCGCGGATCGACGCCACCAGGGCGTTCGAGCTGCCGATCGGCGTGTCGTTGACCTTCGTGATCACGTCGTCCTTCTTCAGCCCGGCGTCGTCACCGGCGCTGCCCTTGGTGACCTCCCTGACGAGCGCGCCCGTGCTGGTGATGTCGTCGTTGGACACCTCGGTGCCGACGGTGACTCCGATGCGCGCATGCTGGACCTTGCCGCCCTTCAGGAGCTGCTGCGAGACGTTCTTGGCGAGGTCGACCGGGATGGCGAACCCGAGGCCGATCGACCCGGAGTCGACCGAGCCGTTGGTCCGGATCGCGGAGTTGATGCCGATCACGCGTCCCTGCAGGTCGACGAGCGGGCCACCGGAGTTGCCGGGGTTGATGGCGGCGTCGGTCTGGATCGCAGGGAAGACCGTCTGGCCGGCTCCGCTCGCATCCGAGGAGGCGACCGGTCGGTTGAGCTTGCTGATGATGCCGCTCGTCACGGTGCCGTCGAGACCGTACGGCGAGCCGATGGCCACCACCTGTTGCCCGACGCGGAGGTCGGCCGAGTTGCCGAGGGTTGCCGGCTGCAGGCCGCTCTTTCCGTTGGCCTTGATCACGGCGAGGTCGGTCACCGGGTCGCGGCCGACGATCTCGGCCTTGGCGTTGCTGCCGTCGTTGAACGCGGCGGTGAGCGAGCCGCCGTCGGCCGCCGACTCCACGACGTGGTTGTTGGTGATGATCTCGCCGTCGCTGCTGATGATGATGCCGGTGCCGGAACCGGCCTCGCCCCCACCGCTCACGTTGATCTGGACCACGGACGGCCCCAGCTTCCGGGCCACCTGCTCGATCTGTCCCGCTGGTGCCGAGCTGCCGGTGTCGGACTCCGAGCCGACGTCGAGGGAGCTCGTGACCGTTCTGCCGTCGCCCCAGATCGCGTCGTAGGCCGCTGCGCCGCCCACACCGGCGCCGGCCGCCAGGACGAGGAGGCCTGCGGTCAAGCCGGCGACGCGACGGCGTCCTCGTCCTGGCGGGGTCGTTCCGTCGTTGGTCGACTCGGACGGGAGGACGACGGTCGACTCGCGGTCGTCCGGGACGTCGTCGGTGGCCGCCGGCATCTCGTGCGTCGAGTCGGCGACCTGGGGTGCGGGCCACTCGTCCCGGTCAACGTTCTCGACCGGAACGGTCGGCTCGACGTCGGACGGGGCGTCGGGCTCCGGGGCCGCCGGCTCGGCCGGAGCCGGTGGCGCGGACTCCTCGGCCGGCGTCGTCTCGGCCGTTGACCGCTCCGCGCCCGGTGCGTCCTCGGGGGTGTCCGGGCCGCGCTTCGACGGCGGGATGTACGGCTGGGCGGAGAATGGATCATTCGGGTCGCTCATGTCTACAGAGTCTCCCTCATGACTGAGAACGGCCTGAGCGGTGCGTGTGATGGTGAGAAGAACTGCGCGACTTCCGACGGTGCCTGGTCAGTGCGAGCGCGGCACGGTCATCGTGAAGAGGCTTCCGCCGCCCTCGGGAGACGCGGCGGTTACCGTTCCGCCGTGGCGTTCGGCCGCTCGGCGCACGATCGACAGCCCGAGGCCCGATCCGGGCAGCGTGCGTGCCTCGCTGGAGCGGTAGAACCGGTCGAACACGTGCGGCAGGTCGTCTGCGGAGATGCCCGGCCCCTGGTCGCTCACGGTGAGGACGCCGTCGTCCAGGCGCACCGTGACGGTGCCGCCCTCCGGGCTCCACTTCGCCGCGTTGTCGAGCAGGTTGGTGACCGCGCGCGCGAGCAGTGGCGGCTCGCCGATGACTGTCCATGACTCGGCTTCGACGTCGAAGGTCAGTCCGGGACGGCGAGGGCGCACGCGCTCGAGCGCCGAGGCGACGGTGTCGGCGAGGTCGAGGGGCTCGGGGTCGCGCGCCATCGGTTCGTCGCGGGCCAGCTCGACGAGGTCGCCGACCAGCGTGGTGAGCTCCTGCAGCTGGGCGCGGACGTCCTCCATGATCTCGGTGCGCTGGGCCGCGCTGAGCTGGCGCTCGGGGTTCTCCGCCGCCTGCCCGAGCAGCTCGATGTTGGTGCGCAGGCTGGTGAGCGGGGTACGCAGCTCGTGTCCGGCATCGGCGACGAGCTGCCGCTGCCGCTCCTGCGACGCGTCCAGGGCGAGGAGCATCTGGTTGAACGACGTGGTCAGGCGGGCCAGCTCGTCGTGCCCGGTGACCGTGATCGGGTGCAGCTCGGACGTGCGAGCCACGCGCTCGGCGGCGGCGGTGAGGCGACGCACCGGACGCAGACCGTTGGTGGCGACCACCCAACCCGCGCCACCGGCGACGACCACGCCGGCGGCACTGGCGAGGAGCAGGATGACCTTGAGCCGCTCGAGGGCGCGCTGGACCGACTCCATCGGCTGGGCGAGCACGAGCGCCGATCCCTCTCCGGCCTGCACGGCGACGACGCGGTACGGCTCGCCGTCGATGGTCGTGGTGCGGCGTGAGCTCTTCGCCTGGCCGATCGACACCTCGATCTCGTTGTTGTTCAGCGGGAGGGTCCCCTCGTCTCCGCGGCGGCTGAAGATCTGTCCGCCACGCACGACGAAGATCTTGATGCCCGCCACGTCGAGCTCCTGCGTGGACGGTGTGTAGTCCGCGTTGACCGCAGCGTTGGCCCGGCGGAGCATCGACTCGTCGAGCGAGCTCTCGAACTCCGCGCGCACCGTGACGAACACGAGGGCGCTCACGGCCGCGAGCGTGACGGCGACCGCGGCCGTGGTCAGCAGGGCGACGCGCAGCGCGAGCGAGGCGCGGGCCGTCACCGGCTGGATGATCCGATGCACGGTGCCGAGCGCCGGTCGGATCCCCAACCGGCGTGCGGCCTCGCTCATGGCGGCGTCTCGCGCAGGACGTAACCGACGCCGCGCACGGTGTGCAGCAGCCGGTCCTCGCCCTCGGCCTCGAGCTTGCGCCGGACGTAGCCGACGTACACCTCCAGCGAGTTGGCCGTGGTCGGGAAGTCGAACCCCCAGACCTCCTCGAGGATGAACGAGCGCTCCAGCACCCGCTTGGGCCGGCGCAGGAACAGCTCGAGCAGGGCGAACTCGGTGCGCGTCAAGGAGAGTGACCGGTCGCCACGCGTGACATCGCGGGTGACCGGGTCGAGGGTCAGGTTCGAGTACGTCAGCGGTGCTTCGTCCGCCTCCAGATCGTCGCGACGCGAGGCCCGACGGTGCAGGGCGCGCACGCGGGCGAGCAGCTCGTCGAGGGCGAATGGCTTGGTGAGGTAGTCGTCGGCGCCGGCGTCGAGCCCGTCGACGCGATCGGTGACGGCGTCCCGCGCGGTGAGCACCAGGATCGGGACGTCGTTGCCGGCACTGCGGAGCGCCCGCGTGGCCTCGAGACCGTCGAGGCGCGGCATCATCACGTCCATGACGATGACGTCGGGGTCGACCTGGGGCACGCGCACGAGCGCTTCGGCCCCGTCGGACGCGAGCTCGACCGTGTAGCCGTTGAACTCCAGCGACCGGCGCAGTGAGTCGCGCACTGCTCGGTCGTCGTCCACGACAAGGATCCGCATGGTTCCAGTGTGCCGTGCCAGGCTGAGGTTTCTCTGAGCATGAGCCGAGCGCAGCGAGCGTTCATGCTGGTTGAGCCTTCTGCGGCGCAGCCGCCCGTTGCGAAGCCCGGCGGTTTCAGTCGTCGGACGGGCCGTCGAGCAGGCTCTGCGCGGTGGCGGTGGCGCGTGCGCCGTAGGTTCCGCCGAACAGCACGGCGTGCACGAGCAACGGGTGCAGCTGGTGCAATCCGACTCGATCCTTCCAGCCGTCCGACAGTGGTGCCGTTTCGGCATACGCATCGATGACCCGTTGGAGATGGGGAAGACCGAACAGGGCCATCATCGCGAGATCGGTCTCGCGGTGTCCGCCGTGAGCGGCGGGGTCGATGATCCACGCCTCGCCGTCGGTGCCCCAGATGAGGTTGCCCGACCACAGGTCGCCGTGCACGCGGGCCGGTGGCTCGGGGTCGCCGGCGAAGTCGTGGATGCGCTTCATGACCGTCTCGATGGTCATCGCCTGTTCGTGCGTGAGCGCCTGGCGATCCTGGGCCGCGCGGACATAGGGCATCACCCGGCGGGAGGCGTAGAACTCCGGCCAGGTGGGCAGCGGCCGGTTGGGCAGCGGGGCCAAGCCGATGTAGCCGTCGACGTCGGCGCCGAACTGCTCCGCCCCGGCGGCATGGGTGTCGGCGAGGGCGCGCCCGAACCGCTCGGCGACGTCGCCGGACGGCTTGCCGGGCTCCACCCAGGTCAGCACGATGCAGTCGTCGGACACGGCCAGCAGCTCCGGGACGTTGGCGCCACCGGCCTCCGCGAGCCACGTCAGCCCCTCGGCCTCGCGGGCGAAGAACCCGTCGGGCGGCTGGGGCCGGGTCTTGATGACGGCGCTCCGCCCGTCGCTGAGCCGCAACCGGGTGGCGGTACAGATGTCGCCGCCCGCCACCGGAGTGGTCGAGACGACACCGTGGCCGAGCAGGGCTTCCGCGCGTGCCGCGGTGCCTGCCATGCGTGCCATGGCGTCGACGTTACCGCCTGAGTCCCGGTGCAATCTCAGGAAGTCAGACGCCGATGAGCCTCGGCGATTGCTTCCTCGGCCTCCCGGATCAGTACGTCCACGATGTCCGCGGCGGACCGGATCTCGTTCACCAGCGCGGCGGACTGCCCGGTGAATGGAAGCAGCTCGTCCAGCGACCCACGCCGAACGGCCGCCATGACGTCGGCACGCAGCTGCTCGGCGCGATCTGCCGCACCTGCCGGGTCGGCGTTCCAGGTCTGGACGAAGTCGTTGTTGAGCGTGCGGGGGCTCATCGTGGTGTAGGCGCCCTCGGTGTACGGGGGCATCACCGAGTTTGCGAAGGTCACCTTGACCGCGTCCGTCGCGTCGGCGGCGACGATGGCCTGCTTCCACGCGTCGCCGACTCGCATCTCGGCGCTCGCGAGGAACCGGGTACCGACATTCACGCCCTGGGCGCCCAGGGCAAGCGCGGCGGCGAGTCCACGTCCGTCGCCGATCCCGCCGGATGCCACGACCGGCGTGCTGCCCGCGACGTCCACCACCTGCGGGACGAGAACCGACAACGCCACCTCGCCGGCGTTGCCGCCCGCCTCCCAGCCCTGGGCGATGACGACGTCGGCGCCGGCGTCCAGCGCCGATCGTGCCTGGTCGACCGTTCCGACCTGGTGCATCCAGAGGATGCCTTCGGCGTGGGCCCGCTCGATGAGGTCCATCGGTTCGCCGATGTGGAACGAGAGCACGGCGGGATGGGCTTCCAGGCTGGCATCGAAGGTCGCCTCGTCGAACGGTCGCCGGGTGTGGTTGATCGCGAAGGGTCGATCGGTCAGCTCGCGCAGTCGTCGCCAGTCGTCCTTCAGAGCCTCCACTGGACGCACCGCCGTGCCGACACTCCCGAGCCCGCCCGCTCCGCACACGGCTGCGGCCAGCTCGACCTGTGGCCATGGCCCGAACGGGGCCGAGATGATCGGGTGCTCGATGCCGAGCAGGTCGCAGAGCGGAGTCCGGATCGCCATCTCCCCAGTGTCACTCTCGTTCGAGGCCCGGTGCAATCTCAGGAAGTCGAGCGACGATCTCGTCGGCCGTGCGCTCCACCATCGCGAGCACCTCGGCGAAGCCGTCGGCACCGCCGTACCAAGGGTCGGGCACGTCGTCGTCACCCTCGGACGCGTCCGGATCGAACTCCCGGAACATCCGCACCTGCCCGGCCGCCTCCACGGTGGGTGCCTGATCGGTCATGTCGGCGCGGTTGCTCGCATCCATCGCCAGCAGGAGGTCGTGCTCGGCGTACCAGTCGGTCGTGAAGGTTCGCGCGACGTGGCGCGTGGGGTCGTAGCCGGCACCGGCCAGCGCGGCCGCAGCGCGGCGGTCCATCGGCTCGCCGACGTGCCAGTCGCCGGTGCCGGCCGAGACGACCTCGACGCGGTCGCCGAGCCCGGCCCGTTCGAGCCGGTCCTCCAGCACCACCTGCGCCATGGGGGAGCGGCAGATGTTGCCGAGGCACACGACAGCGATGCGAAAGGGCTCGGTCATGCCCGCCGGGCGAACGTCCCGAGGATGGCGTTCACGATCGAGATGACGATCGCGCCGAGCACGGCCCAGCCGAAGCTCTCGACATAGAACGTGACGTCGAGCTTGCCCGCGATCCAGTCGGTGAGCAGCAGCAGCAGCGCGTTGATGACCAGCAGGAACAGGCCGAGCGTGATGACGATGAACGGCAGCGACAGCGTCTTGACGACCGGCGCGACGAACGTGTTGATCAGGCTGAACACCAGGGCGACGATCGCGAGCGCGACGAGCCGCTCCTGGGTCGTGTCGGCGGCGGCACCGATGTTCATGTGCTCGCCGAGCAGGCCGGCGGCAGCGGCCAGGGCGGCGGCGCTGAGGATCCAGGACATCAGGAATCGGGTCATGCCACCGATTGTGGCAGGTGTCTACTGGGGTGGCGGCAGCGACGGCTCGACGTCGCGGGCGGTCTGGGCCAGCAGGATGCCCCCGAGAACGGCTGCCATCCCCACGAGCTGCACGGGGTTCAACGTCTCGGCGAACCACACCCATCCGACGAGCGCGGCCACCACCGGCTCGAGCATCGCGACGACGCTGACGACCGTCGCGGACAGTACCCGGAGCGCGAGCAGCAGCAGGAAGAACGGTGCCACCGTTCCGAGCAGGACGACCCAGGCCATCGCGCCCCACGCGGGCACCGTGGTGTCGGCGAAGCGGCCGAGCATCGAGACGTCGTCGTCGAAGGTGTCGGCCGTCCAGGCCGGCTGCACGAGGTTCATCATCACCGTGGCGGCGGCGAACGCCCAGAGGATGACGTGCAGTGGACCGCCCACATCGGCACTACCGGTGTGCTCGCCCAGCAGGAAGTAGGCCGCGAAGCACACGGCGGCCCCCAGGGCCATGACGACGCCGAGACCGTCGAGCGTCAGGCCGTCCCACACCTGGCTGACCACGGCGAGCCCGCCCACCGCCAGTACGAGCGCCGGCCACATCCGTGGATGGACGTGCTCTCGACGGGCGAACCGCACCCAGAGCACGACCAGCACCGGCCCGAGGTACTCCAGCAGCAGCGCGATGCTGAGCGGCAGCCGGTTGATGGCGACGTTGTACGTCCACTGCACACCGGCGAAGCCGGCGATGCCGAGACCGGCGATCAGCACGAGCGCCCGACCTCGCGGGATACGCAGCGCCGACCGGTCGACGAGGAGGGCGATCAGCACGAACGCCAGGAACGCGGTCGTGATGCGCACCGTGGTGAAGGTGTCGGTTGGCGTGCCGGTCCGCAGCGGGATGCGCGACACCCCGGCGTTGAGGCCGAACAGGGTGGCCGCGAGCAGCACCAGAACGTAGCTCCACCGAGCCTCGCGAGCCATCACCCGAGTGATTGTGCCCGAGTCGTATGCAGTGCCCTGCGGTGGAGGTCTCTCTCGTTGGCCGCCGCCAGGGCGCCCCGCGGCGTTCTCGTCGGTCTGAGCACAACCCCGGTGCGCATCCCTCCTCGGCCTTGCGGTGCATCCCAGTGAACGACGCCCACCGTCGAGGTACCTCCACCGCAGGGCACTAGCCTCGCCCCATGGCCACCCCACGCGCGCGTCGGGCCCTCGACGACATCCCCGTCTACCGGCCCGGCAAGTCCGCCGAGAGCGACGACCTCAAGCTCTCCAGCAACGAGAACCCGTACCCACCGCTGCCCGGCGTCCTGGAACAGGCGACGGAGGCGCTCGGTCGCGTCAACCGGTACCCGGACGCCGGACTGGTCGACCTCTACGACGCCCTCGCCCGCAGGTACGACCTGCCGCAGGAGCGGTTCGCCGCGAGCACCGGCTCGGTCGCCGTGCTGTTCTCGATGCTCACCGCGTTCTGCGAGGAGGGCGACGAGATCGTCTATGCCTGGCGCTCCTTCGAGGCCTACCCGATCGGCGCCGACCTCACCGGTGCCCGCACCGTGCGGGTGCCGCTGCGGCCCGATGCGACACACGACCTCGACGCAATGGCCGCCGCCGTCACCGACCGCACCCGGGTGGTCATCGTCTGCACGCCCAACAACCCGACAGGTCCGGTCGCGACGCACGCCGAACTGGAGCGGCTCGTCGCCACGGTGCCCGACGACGTCCTCGTCGTCGTCGACGAGGCCTACCACGAGTTCGTACGCCAGGGGGACGCCGCCAGCGGGCTCGCCCTCGCCTCCGACCACGGGAACGTCGTCGTGCTGCGCACGTTCTCGAAGGCGTACGGCCTGGCCGGGCTGCGGGTCGGTTACGCGATCGCCGCGACGGACGTGGCCCTCAGCATCCGCAAGGCGATCGCCCCGTTCAGCGTCACCGACGTCGCGCAGGCGGCGGCGGTAGCCTCACTCGATGCCGCCGAGGCCCTCGGCGAGCGGGTCGAGGCGATCGTCGCCGAGCGGAGTCGCGTGCTCGCCGCACTGCGTGAGCAGGGATGGGACGTCCCCGACAGCCAGGCGAACTTCGTCTGGTTGCCGCTCGGCGACGATTCACTCGACTTCGCGGCCGCGTGCGCTCCGGTGTCGGTGCGGCCGTTCGCCGGCGACGGCGTGCGCGTGAGCATCGGCGATCCGGACGTGAACGACCGCTTCCTCGAAACCGCCGCGACCTGGCCCCGCGATCGGTAGTCTGAGCCCTCAAAACGACCCTCAGGGGCTCGGGAGGCGCTCGGTCGCCGCGTCGGTTGGAGATGGGCACCGGCACGGGATACGGTGGGTGACAGGTGTGACAGCAGTCACGTCCTCGTCCGGTCATCGTCGTCCCACCACCCCTGAGACGACCAACGATCGGCACCAGTCGAACCGGAGCGGCCACCCCGCCACCGGCCCGAGATGAGGGAGTCCCATGAGCGCACCCATGCCGGAGCACGTCGGCACAGAGGCGCCGCTCGTCCAACTGCTGACGCCCGGCGGCGAGCGTGTCGAGCACCCCGAGTTCCGCTACGACGGCGACGACGCCTCGATCCGCAGTCTGTACCGCGATCTCGTGCTGGCCCGCCGCATCGACACCGAGGCCTTCGCCCTCCAGCGCCACGGCGAGATCGGGCTGTGGCCACCGGCCCTCGGCCAGGAGGCCGCGCAGATCGGCTCCGGCCGGGCCATGCGCCCGCAGGACTTCGCCTTCGCCACCTACCGCGAGCACGGTGTCGCCTGGTGTCGAGGTGTCAACCCCAGCAAGCTGCTCGGGTGGGTCCGCGGCGCCGAGCACGGCGGGTGGATCCCGGCCGACCATGGCTACGGCCTGCCCAGCATCGTCATCGGGGCGCAGGCCCTGCACGCCACTGGCTACGCCATGGGGCTGACGTTCGACGGAGCCGTCGGCACCGGCGACGGCACCCGCGACGCCGCGGTCGTGGCCTACTTCGGTGACGGGGCGATGAGCCAGGGCGACGTCAACGAGTCCTTCGCCTTCGCGGCCGTCAACCACGCGCCGGTCGTCTTTTTCTGCCAGAACAACCAGTGGGCCATCAGCGTCCCCCTCACGAAGCAGACCGTCGTGCCGATCGCCCAGCGCGCTGCCGGCTTCGGCTTCCGCGGCATCCGGGTCGATGGCAACGACGTCCTCGCCTGTCACGCGGTCACCGAGGCCGCGCTGCAACAGGCCCGCGACGGCGGCGGCCCGATGCTGATCGAGGCGGTCACCTACCGCATGGGCGCCCACACCACGTCCGACGACCCCACCCGCTACCGCGAAACCGACGAGGTCGAGGCCTGGCGCGCCAAGGACCCGATCGACCGGGTCGGGGCCTACCTCCGTGCCCGCGGTACCGACGAGACGTTCTTCGAAGACCTGGACATCGAGGCCGAAGCTCTCGGTCAGATCCTGCGCGACGACTGCGCGGCGTACCCTGAGCCCGACCTCGTCGAGCTGTTCGACCAGGTCTATACCGAGCAGACCGACGAGCTGCGCACGCAGAAGTCCGAATTCGTCGCCTGGCGTGGCCAGTACGAGGGGAGCGTCCCATGACGTCGATGCCGATCGCCAAGGCGCTCAACGCCGGGCTCCGCGCCTCGCTCGAGGCGGACGAGCGAGTGCTCATCATGGGTGAGGACGTCGGTCCGCTCGGAGGCGTCTTCCGCGTCACCGACGGACTGCAGAAGGACTTCGGCGAGAGCCGGGTCATGGACACCCCGCTGGCCGAGTCCGGCATCGTCGGCACCGCGGTGGGTCTGACCTACCGCGGCTACCGTCCGGTCGTCGAGATCCAGTTCGACGGCTTCGTCTACCCGGCCTACGACCAGATCGTCAGCCAGGTCGCCAAGCTGCACTTCCGCAGCGGCGGCCGGGTGCCGGTGCCGATCGTCATCCGCATCCCGTACGGCGGCGGCATCGGCGCGGTCGAGCATCACTCCGAGAGCCCCGAGGGCCAGTTCGCCCTGACCGCCGGTCTCAAGGTCGTGTCGCCGTCCAACGCCCACGACGCCTACTGGATGATCCAGCAGGCCATCGCCTCCGACGACCCGATCGTGTTCATGGAGCCGAAGCGGCGCTACTGGGAGACCGGCGAGGTCGACGTCGACGCCGTGCCTGCACCGCTGTGGGAGTCCCAGGTCCGGCGCCGTGGCACGCACGCCACGCTCGTCACCTACGGCCCTACGGTCACCACGTGCCTGGAGGCCGCAGAGGCCGCGCGCGACGACGAGCTCGACCTCGAGGTCATCGACCTGCGCACGCTCTCCCCGCTCGATCTCGGCCCGGTGTTCGAGTCGGTGCGGCGCACCGGCCACGCCGTCGTCGTGCACGAAGCGGCACGCATGCTCGGGATCGGCGCCGAGGTGGCCGCTCGCATCACCGAGGAGTGTTTCTACTCGCTCGAGGCGCCCGTGCAACGCGTCACCGGCTACGACATGCCCTACCCGCCCAGCCGCGTCGAGGACGAGTACCTGCCCGGGATCGACCGCATCCTCGACGCCGTCGACGCCGCCCGCGCGTTCTAGGAGACTCACTGCATGAGCGAGTACAAGCTGCCCGACGTCGGCGAAGGCCTCACCGAGGCCGAGATCGTCACCTGGCGCGTCGCGGTCGGCGACATCGTCAAGGTCAACGACATCCTCGTCGACATCGAGACGGCCAAGTCGATCGTGGAGCTGCCCAGCCCCTTCGCCGGGGTCGTCAGTGCGTTGCTGGTCGATGAAGGCAAGACCGTCCCCGTCGGCACCCCGATCATCGCCATCGGCGACCGCTCCGCCGATGACACCGCCGCCGAGGCGTTCAGCAGCACCGCGACCGCAGGCGCAATCGTCGCGGACGAGATCGGGGCCCCCGTGTCGAGGAGCGAGGCGCCCGCCGAGGCGGACGCCGAGGAGCGGCAGCCGGTGCTTGTGGGCTACGGGCCCCGGGCCGGCGAGGTGTCTCGCCGACGCAAGGTGAGCCCGCCCCTGGCCGAGCAGCCGGTCCACAGGCTTGCCGATGACGAGTTCGCGCCGTTGTCCGGCGAAGCCGAGGTCGAGGCGCACCAGCCCGGCGCCCATCGGTCCACCGTCCACGCGCTGGCCAAGCCGCCGGTGCGCAAGCTCGCCAAGGACCTCGGCATCGACCTGGCCGAGGTCCCCGCCGACGGTCCCGTGGTCACCCGCGCCGACATCGAGGCGTTCGTGGCGCGGGCCGACGAGGCGCAGCTTCCGAGCTCCTCGGTCGCCACCCGCGAGCAGACCCGCCCGCTCGCGCCGACGCTCACCGGACCGGTGCAGGGCGACGTCCGCATCCCGATCAAAGGGGTCCGCAAGTGGACGGCCGACGCCATGGTCGCCTCGGCGTTCACCGCTCCGCACGTCACCGAGTGGGTCACGATCGACGTCAGCCGCACCGTCGACCTCGTCGAGCGCCTGCGTCGCGACCGCGCGTTCCGCGACGTCCGGGTATCGCCGACCCTGATCGTCGCCAAGGCCGTGTGCCTGGCCATGCGGCACACCCCCGAGCTCAACGCCCAGTGGGACGGCGAGAACCAGGAGATCGTGCTCAAGCGCGCGATCAACCTCGGCATCGCCGCCGCCACCGACCGCGGGCTCGTGGTACCGAACATCCGCGACGCCAACCTCATGACCATGGTCGAGCTGGCCGAGGCGCTCGACGACCTCACCGAGACCGCCCGGGCCGGCAAGGCCCAGCCCGCTCAGCTCAGTGGTGGCACGTTCACCATCACCAACGTCGGCGTGTTCGGCGTCGACGCCGGCACCCCGATCCTCAACCCGGGCGAGTCCGGCATCCTGTGCGTCGGTGCGATCGAGAAGCGTCCATGGGTCGGCGACAACGACGAGATCGTCGCCCGCTGGGTCACCACGCTGGCACTGAGCTTCGATCACCGCATCGTCGACGGCGAGCAGGGCTCCAGGTTCCTTGCCGACGTCGCCGCGATCCTCCGCGACCCGGCCACCGCACTCACGTACTGACTCCCGACGATCAGCCACGGGCCAGCGAGTACGCGATAGCCAGCATCGTCAGTCCGATCAGGACGTCCAGCACTTGCCAGGAGCGCGCGGACGCTAACAGGCGGTGGGCGCGTCGGGCCCCGTAGCCCAAGCCCGGCGAACCACAGCAGGCTGCCGACCGCTGCGCCGGCGCCGAACCACCAGCGGCCGTCGTGTCCCGTGGGTGGCGGCAAGGCTTCCGAGCAGCACCACGGTGTCCAGGTAGACGTGCGGGTTGATCCAGGTGAGCGCCGCCGCGCGCATGATCACGCCGGCCATGGACGTCGTGCCGTTGCCCGCAGCGCTCAGGCCTTCCGCCCGCCGCGCACGGTTCAGCGACATCAACCCGTAGGCGGTGAGGAACGCGACGCCCAGCCAGCGCACCAGCTCGACGGCAGTGGGAGCGCGCTCCACCACCACCCCGATGCCGGAGATCCCGGCCGCGATGAGCACGACGTCGGAAACCGCGCAGACGAGCCACGACTGCGCCGACGTGCTCGCCACGCAGACCCTGTCGGAGCACGAAGGCGTTCTGCGCGCCGATCGCCACGATCAGGGTGAAGCCGGCGATCAGACCGGTCAGACCGGTCAGTAGGGAGCTCATCATGAGGTCGACGTTAGGACGAGGAATCGCCTTAGGCCAGCGAATGTTTCTGTGTTGGCATTAGGATGCCTTCATCGACATCTCGACCGCCCAGCTCTCTGCCCTGCTTGCCATCGCCGACCTCGGCACCTTCGACGCCGCGGCGCGGCAGCTGCACGTGACTCCGAGCGCGGTGAGTCAGCGCATCCGTGCCCTCGAGTCCGCCATGGGTCAGGTGCTGGTGCAGCGGTCGTCGCCGTGCGTGCCCACGCCGGCTGGTGAGCGGCTGGTTGGTGTCGCACGCCAGACGCAGCTGTTGCTGACAGAGTTCCGCGACGCCGCGGGGGAGGGACTGCCGACCGACCTCCCCGTGGCGGTGAACGCGGACTCTCTGGCCACCTGGTTCCGACCGGTTCTCGACGAGATCGGCACGTGGGAAGACGTGGCGCTACGCCTCTTTGTCGAGGACCAGGCGTTCTCGGGCGACCTCCTGCGACGCGGTGACGCGTTGGCCGCCGTGACCAGTGACCCCCATCCGGTGCAGGGCTGCCAAGTGGAACGGCTCGGGACGATTCGGTACGTCCCGGCGGCCAGCCCCGCTTTCGCCGAGCGTTGGCGCGGCGGGCGAAGCATGGACTGGGCCGCCATGCCGGTCGTGGTGTTCAACGAGAAGGACGACATCCAGTTCGCGGTCCTCCGCCGGCACGGAGTCGAGCAACCGCCTGTGGTGTCACCGGGTGCCGACGTCCGCCGACTTCCACGAGTCCGTGCGGAGAGGTCTCGGGTGGGCTGCGATCCCCGAGCCGCAGCTGCTGCCTGACCTGGACGCTGGGACGCCTCGTTGTGTTGAGCCGGCGCGACCACGTCGACGTTGACCTGGTGTGGCAGCGATGGCGGCTCGATTCGCCAGTGCTCTCACGGCTCACCGACGCCGTACATGCAGCGGCCGCATCGGGGCTGCGCCGCTGATCCGGGCGGCCGCTCGCCGGCCTCCACGCGCACGTCGACGGTGTTGCCGGGAGCGGCGAGCGGGCAGCGCCAGCGGTCGTCGTAGCGACAGGACGGGTGGTAGGCGAAGTTGAGGTCGAGCACGATGCTCGACTCGTCGCCGCCCAGCCAGGAGCCCTTGGCGGTGTCCAGCAGTAGCGCCGGCGCCGTAGCTTCCGACCCGCAGTCCGTCCTTGATCGGATGAACAACCCGCCGACGTACTGGTGCATCGACCAGACGTCGAGCGTGCCGCCGCGCAGCTCCACATCGCGATACACCATCACCAGGCCGCCTCTCGCCGGCTCCAGCTCGCGCTCATCGTGCCCGCCGCTAGCACATGAAACACCACCTCACACCAACACAAACCTCTCACAGCTCATCGCCAGCGCTACGCAACGCAACACTCGCCCCCCCAACACCCCCCCCCACCCCACACATCGGAGGTGGGCTGTGGTCTCTCTCTAGACTGTCGCGGTGAGCGACATCGCGCGAGGCCCGCAAGGCGCGGTGGCCATCTGGCTGGTGGGCCTGGCCGTCTACCTGCTCGCCGTCTTCCACCGGTCGTCCCTGGCTGTCGCGGGGCTGGCCGCGTCGGAGCGCTTCGGCATCTCGGCCGCTCGAGCTGTCGACGTTCGCCGTGCTCCAGCTACTGATCTACGCCGGGATGCAGGTGCCGGTCGGACTCATCCTCGACCGGTTCGGATCCCGCCGCGTGATGCTCGTGGGGCTGGCGACGCTCACGCTTGCGCAAGCCGGCTTCGCCCTGGCCGACACCTACGCACTCGCTCTCGTGGCCCGCGCCTTCGTGGGAGTCGGTGACGCCATGACGTTCGTGTGCGTCCTCCGCCTCGTGAACACCTGGTTCGTCTCCCGGCGCATCCCTCTGGTCACGCAGCTCACCGGCGTCCTCGGCCAGACCGGCGCGATCATCGCGGCGGCACCGATGACGTGGTCGCTGCGCGAGCTCGGCTGGACGCGTTCCTACCTGCTGGCCGCCGCGGTCGGCCTGGTGCTGATGGTCGCGCTGGTCGTCGTGATCCACGACAGCCCGGAGCGTCGCAGCCTGTCCGGGCCGGCGCTGTCGTGGCCGTCCGTGCGCCGCAGTCTCGGCGACGCCTGGGAGCACCCAGGCACGCGGTTGGGCTTCTGGACCCACTTCACGACGCAGTTCAGCGCCACCACGCTCGGACTGCTCTGGGGATTCCCCTTCCTCGTCCGCGGCGAAGGACGCTCGGACGCGGCGGCGGGCGCGTACCTGACGCTGCTCGTCGTCGCCGTCATGGCCGCCGGCCCGGTGCTGGCCTGGGCGATCACGCGCCACCCCTGGCACCGTTCGACCCTCGTCGTCGGCATCGTGCTCACGATCGTGACGGTATGGACGGCCGTGCTCGCCTGGCCGGGCCCGTCACCGTCCTGGCTGCTGGTCTCCTGATGGTCGTCGTTGGGATCGGCGGCCCTGCGTCGATGATCGGTTTCGACTTCGGCCGGACGTTCAACCCCACTCACCGGCTCGGTACCGCCATCGGGCTGATCAACCAGGGCGGGTTCCTCGCCAGCCTGATCCTGGTTCTCGCCATCGGCCTGGTGCTCGACTGGCGCACCCCCGGATCGGGCGCCGCCTACTCGCCGGGTGCGTTCGTGTGGGCCATGTCGTGCCAGTACGGGTTGTGGGCGATCGGCCTCGTACAGCTGATCCGGTACCGCACGAAGGCACGCCGTCGGCTCCGTGCCGACGACCCGGAGGCCTGGGCGCGGATGTCCGGACTGGGCTGAGGTGCAGTAGCGTCTCGCCAACCATGCGCATCGTCACCTGGCTCGCGTCGACCCTGCTCGCCCTTTCCGTTCTGGCGGGGTGTGGTGACGGCACCCGCGACGCTCCCGGGGATGCGGACCTGACGATCACCATCGAGGGTGGCCGGGTCGCGCCGAGCGCACAGTCACTCACGGCTTCGGCCGGAGTGCCGATCCGGATCCGGATCCGCTCCGACCGGTCCGGCGCGCTCCACGTCCACTCGGCGCCGGAGCAGACCCTCGAGTTCGAGGCCGGCGACACGACCGTGGACCTGGTCGTGCAGACCCCCGGCAGGGTGCAGATCGAGGAGCACGCGTCTAACGTCGTCGTCGCCGAGGTCCGGGTGACGTGAAGTCGTCAGCTGCGGACGACGAGGGTCAGGCAGCGTTGGGCTCGCGGACGAACATCACGTTCGTCTTGCCCTGGTGCTCGAGCTCGCCGACCGGCTCGAAGCCGCGGCCCTCGTGGAAGGCCAGGGAGCCCTCGTTGTCCTCGTAGACCTCGAGCGCTACGGGCTTCTCGCCCTCGATCTCCTCGTAGAGGCGCGATGCCACACCGAGGCGGCGGTGCGTCTCGGCAACGACGATGCGGTCGAGGTAGACGTAGTCGTCGAGGCGCTTCTCGAACCAGTCATACCGGCTCGAGTCGTAGGTCGCTCCGGTCGGCAGCGTGATGACGAACCCGGCGATGTCGCCGTCGTCGTCGAGCACGAGCGCCTGGTCGGCCTGCTTCACGAGGAGCGCGAGGCCCTCGCGGTCGATCGGGCCGACGCCCTCGAGGGCGGTCTGGTTGAGGTCGACGACCGTGTCGAGATCATCGGTGGTGATCTCACGAACGGTCATGTCATGGGCAGTGGCGGGGTGGTTCATCGTCATCTGGCTCATTCCCATCGACGTTACGTCAACCTGCACGCCCGCGCGAGCCGAGACCCCGGTTCCATGAGCCATCTCACGTCTGGGGCGTGACGTGCCTCACAGCGCAGGTCAGAACGCAGTGCTCAGGCCCCGCACGACGGCGCCCAGAGAACTTCGCCACACCTCTTCCTCACGCCCGTCCGGAAGCAGTCGCATGATCGCTCCGCGCAGCTCGAGGTTGCCCAAGCCCTCGCACATGGCCTGGAACGCGACCACAGCATCCGTCAGGGAACGTCGCCGAGGAGGCCGGCCTCCTCGAGGCGTCCAACCCGCTTCGTCAGCAGGCCCAAGCCGTCGTCGCGGGCGGCAAGGAGCTCCGGTCCCGGCTGGAAGTCGGGAAGGACACGCTGGAAGGCGATACGGAAGAGGACCTGTGTCCACGACGAATCGACGGAAAACGATGACGCCCATCTCGACGAGGTCCGCAGCTGGGGCGTCGGTCAGCGCCTGCTCGCGCATCCGATCCATGAGGAACTCGTAGGCGCGAACCCCCATCGCGTCGACGAGCAGGCCATCGCGCGAGCCGAACAGGCTGTACACGGCTCGAGTCGTGGTGCCGACCGCGTCGGCCAGCGCCCGAACGGACACGCCCTCTGCACCGTGCTCGTCGAAGAGCTGCTCGGTCGCGGCGCGCAATGCTTCTCGGGTCGCTCGTCGTGCTCGCGCGGTCGTCCCATGGTATTGACAAGATAACAGGACGTGTTACGTTACGCGAAACGTAACACGCAACGAAAAGGCGTAATGATGAACGAATCGGCGTATCGAGAGGTCGAACATCGCCTGTTCGACGAGGCTGGACTGGATGTGAAGGAAGTCAGCGTTTCGCTGAATCGACTTGGCGGCACGGCACGCGTTTTGGAGGCCGGCGAGGGCGATCCGGTGCTCTTCCTCAGCGGCGGCCCGGATGCGGGCGCCACGTGGGCGTTCGCCATCGCAGAGATGCGTGGTGTCCGCGCCATCCTGTTGGACCGCCCGGGTACCGGGCTCAGCTCCCGCCGACGCGTATCCCAGACGTAGACACCCTGGCTCACTACGTCTCCGACCTGACCGCTCACGTGCTCGACGCACTAGATGTCGACCGGCTGTCCTCGTCGGCTGCTCACTCGGTGGCTACTCCGCGCTCCGGTCCGCAGCCGCGCTCCCCGACCGTGTACAGGCGTCTATCTTGCCGGTTGTCCCGCGTTCGCCCCCGCTGGAAGGCCCCGCGCTTCTTCACCGTGCTTCGCACGCCGCTGGTCGGCAGCGTGGTGCTGGGCTCCCCGCCAACCGGCAAAGCACGCTCTTCTCGCTGCGCGAGCTCGGCCACCGGCGATCGCTCGCATCCGGGCGTATCCCGCCAGCCTTGATCGACTGGGTCAACGCTTGGCAGCGGCACACCGAGACCATGCGAACGACGCCACCATGATCCGGGATCTGGTACGTGGCTCGGAGGGTTCGATCCGTCGCTCGACCTCGACGCAGAGACACTGGCCTCAATCGAAGCTCCCCTGCCATGTGCTGGTCGGCACGGATGACCCCGTCGGAGCCAAAGACGACGCCGAACGGTCTGGCCTCCGCTTCTTCCCGATGCGACCTTCGAGGTCTGGCGGATTCCGGCCACCTTCCGTGGTACGACGACCCGGCGCGCTTCGCGTCCAGCCTCGAGACGTTCCGCGCGGCCAAGGTCGCTCGGGCGGCCCTGATCTCAGACCCGAACTCGACCCCGTCGCCGCCTCGGACGCAGCCCAGAGGTTGTCGGCGAGGTCCTCGTCGCGCGCCCAGCGAGTCATGCCGACCAGCGCGGGCGGCCGCGGGTCTGGCCCAGTGAGCTGGGCCCGACGTACTCCCCGCCGCTCAGCGACGGGTCGGTCGCCGCCATCAACAACGGCCAGGCGCCCATCTCGGCCGACTGCGCGACGATCCGGCTGACCTGTTGGAACGCCGTGCCGGCCAGCGCGTTGATGCCGCCGCCGAGGCTGGTGCCGGTCTTCTGCAGGTTGGTGAGGGCGTAGCCCGGGTGCGCGGCGACGCTGACGACGCCGAGTCCGGCCGCCTTAACGCGACGGTTCAGCTCGAGGGCGAAGCTCAGGTTGGCGAGCTTGGACTCCGCGTACGACTGCCACCGCCAGTAGCGGCGCGGTGAGCCGTCCGGGGTCAGCGACCGGAGGTCGATGCCGGTGGCCCGGGCGTGCATCAAGGACGACACCGTGACGATGCGCGCCTCGCTCGCCTTGAGCAGCGGCCACAACGACGCGGTCCAGGCGAAGTGCCCGAGGTGGTTGGTGCCGATCTGCAGCTCGAATCCGTCGACGGTCACGCTCTGCGGGGTCGCCATGATGCCGGCGTTGTTGACGAGGATGTCCACGCGGTCGTAGGCAGCGGCCACCTCCGACGCCGCGCGCTTTGCGTCGGCGAGGCTGGCCAGGTCCAGCGGGACGAGGTCGACCGTCACATCGGGAACGTCCTCGCTAGAGGCGATCGATGTATGTGCCGGCCTTCGTCTCGTTGCGGGCGGTGACCACGAGCTCGGCACCGTGCCGGGCGAGCTCGCGAGCGGTCGAGAACCCGAGACCTCCGGTGATGCCGGTGATGACCGCGCGTCGTCCGGTGAGGTCGGGGATGTCGTCCGTCCTCCAGCTCATTGGGTGAGACCCATCGCTCCGAGCACGGCGTGACCGAGCTCTTGGTCACCCTCGACGCTCGACATCCACCCGGTCGGGGGTCCGTCGGCCGGCGGCGAGCACCGTGAACGCCTCGCTCGTCAGGGTGAGCGTCGCGGTCGGGTCGTCGGCGACCTCCGACCTGGCTCGGCCGTCCTCGCCGACGATCGCTCCGGTCTCGAGCGGCACCTCGCCGGTGATGCGCCACAGCACCGACGTCCCCGCCGGCGGAGAGACCCGCTTGCCGAGCACGAACGGCATGCCGGCCGCGAACGCGTGCGTGGTGACCTGCGCACCGCCGGAGTCCGAGTGAGCCGGGGCGGTCGACCGCACGGCGGATGTCCTGCTCGTGGCTCCACATGTCGATGACCCGGTTGCGGAGCAGGACCTCCCACGTCCAGTCGACGCCACCCGGAGTGATGTCGGGCCTGGCCGACGGATCCGGCAGGTCCTGGAAGCTGCTCGACCCGCGCCTCGACGCTCCGACGAAGCTCCTCGATCAGCTCCGCGGGCTCTGGTCGAGCCGCGCGTCGACGCCCGCCTGGGTGTAGTCGGTCGAGGGCGACTGACCGCCTCCGCGCGGCGGCTGCGCGTCGAGGCCCGCCAGCACGGCCTCGAGGTGTGCGAGGTGGGCGGCGACGTCGTGCACGCTCCATCCGGGGAGGTCGGTGGGCCGTGACCAGTCGTCGTCAGACAGCGTCGGCAGGAGATCGATCAGCTCGTCGGCGGTGCCGCGCCATGCCTGGACGTAGGGCTCAAGTGGATGCATCGTCGGCCTCCAGGTCGGTGTCGTCGTCGGGCGATGAAGGTCCAGAGCGCGAGGCCGATGCCGAGGACGGTGCCGATGATCGCGATGCCGTTGCCGGTGTTGGCCCGTTCGGTGAACCCGTCGACGGTCGAGAACGCGTAGGTGGCGTTGTCCGAGCGCTTGTCGGCCGGGGTGCAGCGGATGCTCCATGTCGTTGCGGCCGTCCGCCTCGAAGCCGATCAGGTGCCACTCGTTGCCGTCGTCGAGGACGACCAGGTCGAGACTGGCCACGCGGGATCGGCTTCGGCTCCTTCTCGGCCTTCCTCGCAGCCTCGGTCGTCTGCGTGCACGTGATCCTGCGCTCGGGCTGCACGACGTCCGTGAACACCGCGACGCTCAGGCCGCCGGCGTCGAGCGGACGGGTGATGGCCGTGACCGGGGCTTCGCGGACCGAGTCCCAGGCCCCGGCGGCCACCACGACGGCCACGATCCACGCGCCCATGGCGAGGAGAGCGCGGCGAGGTACCAGAGCGGGCTGACGGGCTGATGGCGTGCCTCCTGTGGGTCGGAGGTGACGTTACCGGCGACTAGGGTGTGCCTCCCTCTTCCGATCCGGGTTCGCGCGGCGTCGCATCTCGCCTGGCGGCGTTCTCGTCGTCTGAGCCGCCCCCTACGCGCTGCGCGCGTGGGAGGTACCCCCAACCCCGGTGCGCATCCCTCCTCGGCCTTGCTAGCCGAGCGCGAGCTCACGCGACTCCGAACCGGAAGAGGGAGACACACCCTGAACGCGGACTCGTCGAGCTCCATGATCGAGTCGTCGATGTTCTCGGCGATCGCGCGCTCGCCGGCCAGCTTCGGCAGGACGTTGCGGGCGAAGAACTGCGCCGCCGCGACCTTGCCCTCGTAGAAGCTCTTGTCGGACGCCGAGACGTCGCCGCCGAGCTTCTCGAGCGCCACCTCGGCACCGCGCAGCAGCAGCCACGCGACGACGAGGTCGCCGAGCACGTACACGAGGCGGGTGGTGTTGAGCCCGACCTTGTAGATGTTCTCGATGTCGCCCTTCTCGTCGGCCGGGTTCGCGGACATGAGGTCCTGGAACACCGCGCCGAGGATCGCCTGCGCGTCCTCGAGGCCGGTGGCGAGCAGCTCGCGCTCGACCTTCAGGCGGCCGTTGCCGGCCTCGCTCTCGGCGAACGCCTGGATCTCCTGCGAGAGGTGGCCGACGGCCTGTCCCTTGTCCTTCACGATCTTGCGGAAGAACAGGTCCTGGCCCTGGATGGCCGTGGTGCCCTCGTAGAGGGTGTCGATCTTCGCGTCGCGTACGTACTGCTCGATCGGGTAGTCCTGCAGGAAGCCCGAGCCGCCGAACGTCTGGAGGGACTCGGTGCCGAGCAGCACCCACGAGCGCTCCGAGCCATAGCCCTTGACGAGCGGGAGCAGGAGGTCGTTGATGGCCTCGGACATCGACGTGTCCTCGCCGGCGGCCTCCTTGATCATGACGTCGTCCTGCCACGTGGCGGCATAGATCATCAGTGACCGGAGACCTTCGGCGTACGCCTTCTGTGTCATCAGCGAGCGGCGGACGTCGGGGTGGTGGGTGATGGTCACGCGCGGTGCGGTCTTGTCGGCCGCCTGGGTGAGGTCGGCACCCTGGACGCGCTCCTTGGCGTACGCGAGCGCGTTGAGGTAGCCGGTCGACAGAGTCGCGATGGCCTTGGCGCCGACCATCATGCGGGCGTTCTCGATGACGCGGAACATCTGGTTGATGCCGTCGTGCACCTCGCCGAGGAGCCACCCCTGGGCGGGGGCCCCATCTCCGGTTGCAGAGTCGCCGAAGGTGACCTCGCACGTCGTGGAGACCTTGATGCCCATCTTCTTCTCGACGTTCGTGACGTAGGCGCCGTTGCGCTCACCGGTCAGCTCACCGGTCTCGTGGTCGAAGTGGAACTTGGGCACCAGGAAGAGGCTGAGGCCCTTGGTGCCGGGACCACCGGCACCCTCGACGCCCTGGGGACGGGCGAGGACGAGATGCATGATGTTCTCGGCCATGTCGTGCTCGGCCGAGGTGATGAAGCGCTTGACGCCCTCGATGTTCCACGAGCCGTCCTCGTTGGGGATCGCCTTGGTGCGACCGGCGCCCACGTCGGAGCCGGCGTCCGGCTCGGTGAGGACCATGGTGGCTCCCCAGGATCGGTCGATCATGATCTGGGCGATCTTCTTGTCACGCTCGGTGCCGTTCTCGAACACGATGCGCGCGAAGGCCGGGCCGCAGCCGTACATCCAGATGGCCGGGTTCGCGCCGAGGACGAACTCCGCACTGCTCCAGACGAGCGAGGCCGGGGCGACCTGGCCTCCGAGCTCCTCCGGGATCGACAGACGCCACCACTCGGCGTCCATCCAGGCCTTGTATGACTTGGCGAAGGCCGCGGGCATCGTGACCGTCTTCTCGGCCGGGTCGTAGACCGGCGGGTTGCGGTCGCTGTCGTCGAACGACGCGGCGAGCTCGTCGCGGGAGATGCGGTCGATCTCGGTCAGGATGCTCTTCGCGGTCTCGGTGTCGACCTCTTCGAAGGGCCCAGTGCCGAGGACGTCCTGGCGATCGAAGAGCTCGAACAGGTTGAACTCGACGTCACGCAGGTTGCTCAGGTAGTGGCTCATCTACTCGATCCCCAATCACGGGTGCACAGTGGAGTCGCTGCGATGCGCAGCCTGGTTACTGGCTGGTCTACTTGCGGGTAACTTAAGTATCGGGCGTCGCGAGGCTGTGCACAAGCCGAACCGCTCAGATTGCGGTGTGATTCGTGTCATTGCAGGTCACGACTACTGGGCGCCACCAGCTGCCCCTCAGTGAACGACGGCGCCCCGTGGCCGAAGCCACGGGGCGCAGATTGTGCTGTAGGCGCGGGTCAGACCGTGCGGGTCGGGACTCGGCCGTAGCCGTCCTTCACGACGGTGCGGGCGGTGCGCGTGACACCGAGGGCGGTGATGAGTGCGATGAGTGTGCCGAGGACGAACATGGTGAGCCTCCTTCAAGGTTCTTGGATTGGTTCCATTCTGATCTCTTCAACTATCCAGCACAAGCGAATATTCCTTCATTTAATGTGTAGTATCACTGCATGGACGCCAGAAGACTCCAGTTCCTGCGGGAATTGGCCGAGCGGGGCACGGTGGGAGCCGTCGCCGATGCGATGAAGGTCACACCATCGGCGGTCTCCCAACAGCTGAAAGCACTGGAACGGGAGGCCGGATACACCCTTCTCGAACCCGCCGGACGTGGTGTCGCGCTCACCGAGGCGGGCCGCGCACTGGCCCGCACAGCTACCGAGATCGCGGTCGCCGTGGAGCGTGCCGAAGGCCGGTGGCGCGAGTTCATGGAGCAGCCGGCCGGACGCGTCACGCTGCGCACGTTCCCGACCGGTGGAGAGATGCTCCTGCCCGGTCTGCTCACCCGGATGGCTGAGCGGCCGGACGTCGAGCTCGTGTGCACCGACGAGAACGGCACGGTCGACTTCGCCGACCTCACACCGGACCACGACGTCGTCGTCGCGGACTCACCGACCACGGCGGCGAGCTGGCATGAGCGCGACCTCCAGGTGGTGCCGCTGATGAGCGAGCCCCTCGACGTCGCCCTGCCGGAGGAGCATCCGCTGGCCCGCAAGGAGAGCTTGTCGGCGAAGGACGTGGCCGGCGAGACCTGGATCGGCGTTCCGCACGACTACCCGTTCGACAGCGTGCTGGAACGCGTTGTTGCGGTCACCGGCGAGCCGGTGCGGGTGGCCCAGCGCATCGCCGACAACGGCATCGTCGAGTCGCTGGTCGCTGCCGGGCACGGCATCGCGATCCTGCCGCGCTACACCACTCGTGAGCACGGCAACGGTCTCGTCACGCGGCCGCTGGTCGGCATCCGGGCGAAGCGCGAGATCACCGCGCTGCTGCGCCCCGACCGGTACGAGCGCCCGTCGGTACGAGCTGTCGTGGATGCCCTGCGGGCCGAGGCCAGGGCCGTGGCCGAGACGCACCGCGCTGGGTAGACGTCAGCGAGCCTGCAGGGCGTCGAGCCCGACGGCGGTCGCGAGCACGAGGCGACGGTCGAGGCGGTGCTCGGTGTCGGGCGTGAAGTCCATGTCGTAGGTGTCGCGGAGCTTCCAGAGGCGTCTGCTGTGGATGCCGAGCACCGTCTCGCCCGAGCTGAACTCGAAGTCGTAGGGGATCGGCAGCCAGTTGGCGAAGTCGCCGATGTAGGGGATGAGCCCGACGGCGCGACGAAGGATCGCGGTGACCAGGTTCTTCTCGCGGACGGTTGCGACCTCGGCGCCGTTCGCATCGAAAAGCGTGTAGGTGGATCGGAGCAGCGACTTGCCGAACACCTTCTGGATCATCCCGATCTTGCCGCCGGCCGCGTCGGTGATGTCGTACTTGGCGCGGGGATCGAACCGCTGGCGCGCCAGGATCTTCATCAGCTCCTGTGATTTCGTCTCATCGGTGAAGAAGCGGATGTCTTCCTTGAACTTGAACCGCTTTTGCTCGACAAAGCAGAACGGCGTCCCGTCGCCCTCCCCGTCGGGCACGGAGAAGACGTAGTGGTTGATGGCGAGCTTGATGCGTTGACGCAGCACGAAGCGGTCGTGCTGGTTGGGATCGATCATGTGGCCATCGAACCACGGCGGCGAAGCCGCACCGCCCGGACGAACACCCTCACCCAATGTGGTCGGTGTAGATCCGGCAGTCCAGCACCTGGCGGGTCTTGCGGTCGAGCGTCGCGATGACGGCAGCGGGTTGACCGTCGACGGTGCAGTTGGCCGTCACGACATTGCCTGAGGCGATGACCTTGTCGAGGTCGTCGACCCTGGTCCCGAGGTAGGCCCGCACCGCCTTCTTGCCCTTCTTGCCGACGCTGCGGATCGCCCTGACATAGCGGGCGGTGCCGCCCATGCCCAGGTTGCGGACCAGGCTTGCGTTCATGGAAGCCATCGATCGCACGTGCGCGGCTCGCGGACGCATCAGCTGTGCGACGTTCGGAGCGAGCTCCCAGTGCGCCGCCATGCGCGCCACTTTGAGCGTCCCGTGGCGGTCGACCAGCTCGTAGCGCAGATGTGCCGGGGTCCTGACCTGCAACCCGGTCCCGAGGGTGGTCACGACCGTCACGTCGCGCACGATGTGGAGTCCGTCGATCCAGTCGTGGTGCACGACGAACTCGATGTCGTTCGGTGCGATGAAGGCGTCCCAGAAGTTGGAGATGTCGCTGCCGCGGACCGGCTGCCAGCCCACGGGATCCTCGATCACGTAGTCCTCGTCGAAGAGCGCGATCCAGCCAGCCTTGTCGTGCGCCGCCACCGCGGCGGGCGACGAGCGCACCACGTCGTAGACGTCCTGGGTCGCGACCACGTTCGCATTCTAGGGATCGCCGGGCTGTCCTGGCCTGGCGGTGGTGGGAGAGGTGCCGAACGACGAGTCAGTCTCGGCAGTGCTCTCGGAGCTGGGGCTTGCGGAGGACGCGACGTGAGAGCTGAACGCGACCGTGCGGGCCAGCGAGGAGCCCGTCGTCAGCGTGCTTCTGTCCGCACCCCGTGCACGTCTCGACCGGGCACTCGAGATGCTGCAGAGCTGAGTCGTATCGTTCGGCCATGACGAACTATCCGGGGGTCGAGGGTGTGACGCACCATGACGTGGACCTGCCCGGAGGCCTGCGGATGCACGTTGCAGAAGCGGGCGAGGGCGACCCGGTCCTCCTGCTGCACGGCTTTCCACAGAACTGGTGGGAGTGGCACGGAGTCATCCCTGGCCTGGCTCAGAGCCACCGGGTCATCGTCCCGGACCTGCGGGGAGCCGGATGGACCGATGCACCGAAGACGGGGTACGAGCGCGACCAGCTGCTGGCCGACGTGGTGGCGCTGCTCGACGCCCTCGAGATCGACCGCGTCCACGTCGTCGCCCACGACTGGGGTGCGTTGGTCGGCTTCTTCCTGTGCTTCGAGCATCCCGATCGGGTCCGGAGCTTCATGAGCATCGCCATCCCGCACCCGTACGTCCGCTTCACCCCGAGGGCAGTGCCGGCCTTCCGGCACCTGTGGTTCCAGTACGTGGTCGCCACGCCGGGCCTGGGTCCCAGACTCCTGAGCGCGGGACGCCAGCGCTTGGTCCGGCGCATCATCCGGGGATTCTCGTCGCCACGGACGACCTGGAGCGATGACGAACTGGACGTGTACGCCGAACGCATGAGGGAACCGGCTCGCGCGCGGGCCGCGTCGAGCCTCTACCGCGGCCTCATCCTTCCCGAGATCGGACGGATCGCCATGGGCCGGTACCGCGACCGCCGATTGACGACTCCGACTGTTGTCCTCTGCGGCGCCGATGACCCGGTGATGCGGGTCGAGCTGCTCGGCGGGTACGAGGACCACACCGACGACCTGACGATCGAAGTCGTCCCGGACGCCTCACACTTCATCCCCGACGAGCAACCGGCCGCGGTCGTGGCCCACGCCCTGGCGTTGATCGATCGGACCTGATCCCTGCTCGGTAAGGTGTGCTCATTCGCCGATGTAGCTCAGTGGTAGAGCGCTTGCTTCCCAAGCAAGACATGCGGGTTCGATTCCCGTCATCGGCTCTGAGCGAAGCGAAGCCTCCATGACGGGAATCGAAGGGGGCCCCATCGACGCGGCGAAGCCGCCCTGCGAGGGATCCCGTCATCGGCTCTGAGCGAAGCGAAGCCTCCATGACGGGAATCGAAGGGGGCCCCATCGACGCGGCGAAGCCGCCCTGCGAGGGATCCCGTCATCGGCTCTGAGCGAAGCGAAGCCTCCATGACGGGAATCGAAGGGGGCCCCATCGACGCGGCGAAGCCGCCCTGCGAGGGATCCCGTCATCGGCTCCACGGCGCGGCCGTCAGTGCACTGAACTGGTTGCTGGCGGTCATGCTCCCGAGGTTTCACCGAGGGCGTTCCGGGACGGGCAGGCGTTATCGCGGAGCGTAGATGCTGATCGGGTAATGGACGCCCTTCACGGTCACCTCGCCCAGGGAGTCACACTCAACGGTGTCGTTCACGAGGTGCCAGCTGGCGCTGCTCAGCAGAATGCCACCGGGCTCGCACTGCGCTTGGATACGCGCGGCGACGTTCATTTGGAGTCCGATGGCCGTGTAGGTGGCGCGGCCATCCGAGCCGAAAGTGCCGACGCTGAGCATGCCGGTGTTGATCCCGATCCGCACCCGGAGGGGCTGTTCGATGCCGAGCCGGAACCACGACGTGTTGAGTTCGGCCAGACGTGCGTGCATCGCGGTGGCCGCTGACAGAGCATGGCGGACCTGCTCCTCGGGCTCGAATGCTTCGGGTGCGCCGAAGATGGCCATCAGCCCATCACCAGCGAACTCGGTGACGACACCACCTTGGCTTTCGACGACGTCGCTCATCGCGGCCATGTACTCGTTGATGATCTGGCTCAGCGACTCGGGGTCGATCTGATCGGCAAGCGCGGTGAACCCCGCGACGTCCGAGGACAGCGCGGTGACCCGCAGGCGTTGTGGCTGGCCGACGGCTGTGGCGTCGCCCGACTCGATCCGACCAGCCACCGCCGATGGCGCATACCGGCGGAGGAGGCGCTGGCTGGCCTGCAACTGGCCCTGCTGTCGAGCGATGATTCGCTCTGCCGCGAACTTCTGGCGCATACCCCCTTCAATGACAGCGGCAAACACGACTACCAACGGCCCGTTCGTGACCAGCATCGCGACGTAGAGCCAGCTGTCATACACCGCGATGTCACCTTGCCGTGTGCCATTGACCAGGAGTCCGACCGGGACTGCCGTGAGTGTGGCCACGACGATGGCCGCTGAACCGGTGGGAATCCGGAGAATGACCGGGAAGAAGATCGTCGTCAGCACACCGCACGTGATCGCACCGCTGACTGGGCCGTACATGATGCTGAAAACCCAGATGAAGTCGAAGCCGATGACGAGCATGCCGACCAGGATCAGGCCGGTCGTCCAACGCCGGAGCCTCGTGAAACTTGCGACCAATCCACCGAGAAAGGTCGGTACGGCTATGGCCCAGGTGCTGATGTACAGAGCGCGTGGAGCCTCGCCCACCAGCAACTCGAATGACACCGGAATGAGCGCCCAAAACACCGCGGCGCCACCTGCGACAACACGGAAAATCGCGATGATCTGATCGCGATGCCATTCCCGGTAGCTCGCCTCGACAGATGAGTCGTGGAACGCCCGCCAGCGGCGGCGCTGGGCGAACTCGTCCGGCACGGCTATCGAAATCGAAGCGTCGGCCATAAACCCCTCACCGGAGTAGAAGTGACCCCTGCAAGGTAGCGCTGGGAAACCGGGCCGATTCTGTAAACGCCCGGTTCGGTGAGGCCGTCCGTTCAGGGATGATGGCTCTATGGGTGAGCTTCACGCCAACATGAATGTCACGCTCGACGGCGTGATCCAGGCCAACGGCGGGCCGAGCGAGCAGGACAGCGACTTCGAGTACGCCGGATGGGAGCGTCCGTTCTGGGATGACGAGGGTGGCCGACAGGTGGTCCAGGACGTCCATGCGTCCGACGCACTGCTGCTGGGCCACACGACCTACGAGATCTGGCGCCCCTACTGGCCGAACCAGTCGGACGACATCGCGGACGTCTTCAACCGGGTGCCCAAGTACGTCGCCTCCCGCGGCACGCCCGAGCTGTCCTGGGACGGCAGCACCCAGATCACCGACGCGGCCACGCAGGTGCGTGAGTTGCGCGAGCGTCATCAGCAGATCCACACCTGGGGCAGCGGAAACCTGCTGCAGACTCTGTTCCGCGAAGGCCTGGTCGACCAGGTGAACCTGTGGGTGCATCCCGTGGTGATCGGGACGGGCAAGAAGCTCTTCCCGGACGGCACGGCACCCACCCGTTTCGAGCTGGTCGAGCCGCCGAAGGCTTATCCGGCGGGTGTGATGCTGCTGCGCTACCGGCGCCTCGAGGGACCGCCGGAGACCGTAGCGGACTAGCGACCAGTCAGGCTTCTCTCGCCAGGTCCGGGTGCGCGCGGCCCGTCACCACCGGCAAGTCGACGAACGTCACCAGGCCGGCCGGCGCCTCGCAGACATTGGGGATCGAGTTCACGCAGTGGGCGGCCGTCACGACGATGCCCGGATTGCGCTGGAGTCCGGCTTCGATGCTGGCCGGATGCCATCCGTGGATGACGACCTCGCAGTCCGGGTCGCCCTTGACCTCGACCTCGAAGCGCTCGCGCTTCGGACCGAACTCCCAGGGTGGGTCGAGGTTCTCCTCGCCCATCAACCAGTTGACCGCGACCCGCACCACCTTCGACTCACCGACGAACGCCTCCCAGGCGAACTGCTGGGCCGCGACCTGGCCGGGCTCGATCACACCCGCGGGTGAGTCGATCGGGGCGGTCGCGACGGCCAGCTCGTGGCTGGGGCGGATCTCCGCATCGGCGAAGCCGAGGACGTCCAGGCACATCCGCACCGACTGCTCGAAGCCGCCGGACAGCAGGCGCAGCATCGGTCCGGACCTCGCCTCCTCCGGGGTGCCGCCGAAACCCATGATGTGACGGACGACGTCGGGGGCGTTGTACGTGCGGATGTCGGAGAACTCTTCGCCGCGCACGTAGGTGATCGCCGACGACAGGCCCGAGAAGAAGAGCGGGTGCTGCTCCGTGACCCCACCCGGATCGATGCCGGTGCCGTGCAGCGTCACACCACCCTCCAGCGCCGGCGCCTCCATGCCGGCTCGCTCCTTGTCACTCGGCCAGAACCATCCGAGCGGCGTCACGACGTTCTTGCCCGACCTCAGGATCGCCGCGACCTCGTCGGGGTTCGGCATGAGCGGCGCGTAGAGGACGCAGTCGGCCTCCAGGGCGAGGATCTCGTCGATCCTGTTCGTCGCCCTCACGCCGAGGGGCTCCGACCCGATGATCTCGCCGACGTCCTGGCCGGCCTTCTCGTCGCTGTGCACCCAGCAACCGACGAGCTCCAGATCGGGGTGGCGGACGATGTGCTCGATGGCGGCCCGGCCCACGCCGCCGGTGGCCCACTGGATCACGCGATACTTCATGGACGCAGATCCAAGCACATCCGAACGGAGTCGAGTCGCATGGAGAAGGTGCTGTACCTCGTGAACGCCGGCGATGGGACGTCCGGTGACCGCTTGCGTGAGCAGCTCGTGGACGACGTGGCGCCGCGGCTCGCGGCCATCGGCGCACACCAGGTGCAGGTCAACGTGATGGACTCCGGCGTCGAAGCCGCGGTGGTGTCTCGACTGCGCAGCGGGACCGGTCCCTGCCCCGATGCGATGGTCTCCGTCTGGGTCGACTCGGCGAACGCGCCGCTGCGAGCGGCCTACGACGAGGTGCTGCGCGAGGTGGATACCGGCGTCGTGGCGTACCTCGTGACGGAGTCGGCGCCGCTGCCGGGTGCCGCGGTCGACGGGCGCCGCCCGGGTTACACCCAGGTCTCGTTCCTCCAGCGGCCCGAGCGGCTCGACGAGCAGTCATGGCTGGACCACTGGCACGACCACCACACCCAGATCGCGATCGACACCCAGGCGACCAGCCGCTACCTCCAGAACCGGGTGGTCCGGCCGTTGACACCGGGTGCGCCGCCGTGCAGTGCCGTGGTCGAGGAGTCCTTTCCGGAGGCGGCCATGACCGACCAGTCGGTCTTCTTCGACGCGGTCGGTGACGACGCTCGTCGCAAGGTCAACGCGGACCGGCTGATGGCGAGCGTCTTGGCGTTCCTCGACTTCGACCTGATCGACGTCGTGCCCACCAGCGAGTACGCCGCCACCCCGAATGACATGCTCGGCTCATGAGCACACCGGACATCGCCGTCATCGGCGGCTCAGGCTTCTACACGTTCCTCGACGACCCGGAGACGGTCGAGGTGGAGACGCCGTACGGGGCACCGTCGGCGCCGATCGCGGTGGGAACGGTCGGCGACCGCAGTGTCGCGTTCCTGCCCCGGCACGGCGCGGGTCACGAGTTCCCGGCCCACCGGGTTCCGTACCGAGCCAACCTGTGGGCGCTGCGCAGCCTCGGCGTCCGGCAGATCCTGGCACCGTGCGCCGTCGGCGGGCTGCGGGCCAGCTTCGGGCCGGGCACGTACGTCGTCCCGGACCAGCTCGTCGACCGCACGTCCGCGCGGGTCCAGACGTACTACGACGAGGGTGCCAACCACATCTCCTTCGCCGACCCGTACTGCCCGCGCCTTCGGCGCCACCTCGTGGACGGCCTGGAGGGTCACGCTCCCGTCAACGGCGGTGCGATGGTCGTCATCGAAGGACCGCGGTTCTCCACCCGGGCCGAGTCGCAGTGGTACGCCCGTCAGGGGTGGGCCGTCATCGGGATGACCGGTCACCCGGAAGCCGTGCTCGCGCGTGAGCTCGCGCTCTGTTACGCCACCGTCGCCCTCGTCACCGACCTCGACGCCGGCGTCGACGAGGCCACGGCGGTCAGTGTGGACGAGGTGTTCACGGTCTTCGCCGAGCACACCGACACGCTCAAGTCGGTGCTGACCGACGTCGTCGGAGCCGTGGGCACCGACCGCACCTGCACCTGCTCGCACGCCGTCGACGGCATGGACCTGCCTTTCGAGCTCCCGTGAAGGTTCTGCTCACCGGAGCGGCGGGGTTCATCGGCAGTCGGATCTCCCGCCTGGTTGAGGAGCGCGGGCACGACATCGTGGCGCTGGACGCGTACCTGCCGGCAGCGCATGGGGAGCGCTTCGACGACGACGGTGTCCTGCGCCTGGACCTGCGCACCGATCGGTTCGACGACGTGCTCGCCGACGTCGACGTCGTGTGCCACCAGGCGGCGATGGTCGGCAACGGAGTCGACGCTCAGGACATGCCTGCCTACGCCGGGAACAACGATCTCGGCACCGCCGAGCTGCTGGCGGCGATGGCGCGCACCGGGGTCACGGACCTCGTGCTGGCGTCGTCGATGGTGGTCTACGGCGACGGCCGCTACGACTGCTCCGAGCACGGTGACGTCCCGCCGGCGCCGCGCCGGGCGGACGACCTCGCCGCCGGACGGTTCGACCCGCGCTGCCCTCACTGCGACGGTGACATCACCTGGCGGCGGATCGGCGAGAACACGCCGTTCCGTCCGCGCACGAGCTACGCGGCCTCGAAGGTCGCCCAGGAGCACTACGCCGACGCCTGGTGCACACTCCAGGGCGGCAGGACCATCGCCCTGCGCTACCACAACGTGTACGGCCCCGGTATGCCCGCGGACACGCCTTACGCGGGCGTCGCGGCGATCTTCCGTTCATCACTCGCGCGAGGCGAGGCGCCCCAGGTGTTCGAGGACGGTGGCCAGGTACGCGACTTCGTGCACGTCGACGACGTCGCCCTGGCGAACTGCCTGGCCATCGAGCGAGTTCGTGATCACCCGGCCGGCGTCACGCCGTACAACGTCGCGTCCGGGCATCCGTTCACGATCGGCGAGATGGCCGCGGTGCTGGCCCGGGCCGGGGACGGTCCGTCACCCGTCGTCACCGGTGAGTACCGCGCGTTCGACGTTCGGCACGTGGTCGCATCTCCGGAGGCAGCCGTCGACGGACTGGGGTTCCGCGCCGGGATCCGTCCCGAGGACGGACTGGCCAGGCTGGCGACGGATCCGCTCAGGACCCGCTGACAGCAGGCAGGCGGACCTCGAAGCGGCATCCGCCGTCGAGGTTCTGCACGCCGATCGAGCCGTGCTGCGCGTCGACCAGGCCGTGGGCGATGGTGAGTCCCATGCCCGCCCCGGTCGGATCGCCTTCTCGCTCTGCTCCGCGCGCCGAGGTGCCGCGGAACGCCGGGTCGAACAGGTATGGGAGGTCGTCGTCGGGGATGCCGCCACAGGCGTCCTCGATGCTGAGCCAGACCTCGCCGTCGGTCCGGCCGGCCGCGACCGTGACGACGCCGTCGGCGGGTGTGTGTCGAATGGCGTTGCCGAGCAGGTTGCGCACGACCCGCACCAACGCAGGTCCTTCGCCGAGCGCTTGGGTGACGTCGGTCGGGACGGCGACCTCGAGCCGCACGCCGCGGCGAACGGCGGAGGCCCGTGACGCCCGGACCGCGCTGTGCAGCACCTCGGCGACCGGCACTGGTTCGAGCTCGAGCCGTAGATCACCGGCGTCGATACGGGCCAGCTCGAAGAGGTCGTCGATCATCCCGGCCAGACGGTTCGTCTCGCTGCGGATGAGGCCGGCGTACTCCTTGACGTCGTCCGGGCGCTCGACGACGCCGTCCTCCATCGCCTCGGCCATCGCGAGCACCCCGGAGACGGGAGTGCGAAGGTCGTGGCTGAGCCAGGCGAGCATCTTGCGGCGGGACAGCTCGGCCTGTCGCTCGCGCTCGCGGGCTTCGCGCTCCCAGACGATCTCGTGGGCGAGCGTGCGGCCCAGCCACACCGCGCTCGGCGCGCACACCGCTGCCACTGCCACCCAGATCACTGCACTGTGCCCCAGCTCCGCGGTGAACATGAAGCCGCTGGCCACGACGATCCCGGCGATGACGGCCACCAGCGGGGTCAACGTGAGCAGGAGCAAGGACGCGATCAGCGCCTGGGCGCGCATCCGGCGCAGCCCGAAGACACCAAGGGCGACAGCAGCGAGGGAGCAGGTGACGCCCAAGAGGACGTAGCCAACGTCGATGGCACTCATGGCGCTCCTTCGTCGAGGTCGTAGCGATAACCGAGCCCGTAGACGGTGACGATCCGTCGAGGCTCCGCAGGGGTGGGTTCGATCTTGTGCCGCAGTCGCTTGACGTGCACGGTGACCGTCGAGTGGTCTCCGAAGTCCCAGCCCCACACCTGCGTGAGGAGGTCGGCCCGGCTGTGCACGATGCCGGGATGCCGCAGCAGGAAGACCAGCAGGTCGAGCTCTCGAGTGGTGAGCCGAAGCGGCTCACCGTCACGCATCGCGGTGCGAGCCACCGGGTCGACCAGGAGGTCGCCGTCGCCGAGCGGCTCATCGGACGTCTCCGTGCTCGGGCTGTTGCGCGACCTCCGCAGCACCGTCTCGACGCGGAGGGCCAGCTCCTTGACGCTGAACGGCTTGCCGACGTAGTCGTCGGCGCCGGACTGAAGCCCGGCGATGCGGTCGTCGGTGTCGTCCAGGGCGGTGAGCATGATGATCGGGACGTCGGATCCGTCGACCTCACGGAGGATGCGACACACCTCGAGTCCGCTGAGGCCAGGCAGCATCACGTCGAGCAGGATCAGGTCGTAGCGTGTGCGGCGGGCCAGCTCGAGACCTTCTGTGCCGGTGGCCGCGATCTGGACCGAGAGTCCGTCGCGCTCGAGGTAGCGGCGCACGACGTCGCGCACCTGCGGGTCGTCCTCGACGATCAGCACCTGGTCGCGTTCCTCGGGCATGCTCACCACCTCGTGATCAACAGGGTCTGGGCGAGGATGGCGAGCGCGACCTGCGACAGCAGGAGCGGACGCCGCCACTCGGGGGGCAGGAGTGCAGGGATGGCGACGATCCCCAGCGTGAACGGCAGCCAGATGCGCTCCACCTCGGCCTTGCTCATCGCCGACAGTGATGCGATCACGATGCAGACGAGGCCGGTGAGGGCCAGCACGGCGAGCGGCTCACGCCGGCGCGCGTAGGTCCACATCCGGGGGAGCGCGGCCCAGGTGACCAGGCCGACGGTGAATGTCCACGCGGCCAGGCCGGCCCACGCCCAGTACTGGTAGGGACGCTCGCCGCCGACACCCTCGTAGTACCGCTCCCTCAGCACGGGGTACGCCTCCCACCAGGTGAACCCGGCGACCCAGAACGCCACCACCACCGCAGCCGTTCCGATCGCCGCCCAGGGCAGCAGGCGCCACGCGCGGGTCAGCGCGAACACCGCCAGCGCCAGTAGCCCGAACAGGACCAGGCCGTAGGAGAGGAAGAGGGAGAGCCCGAGCACGAGCCCGGCCGCGACGGCGATCAGGGGTGACCGCCGCGAGCACGCGAGGGCGAGCAGGTACAGCCCCCAAGCGGCGACCGCGGCCCAGAGCGTCTCGCCGCTTCCGGCCCAGACGGCCAACGGGGCGAGGGCGACCCACGGCGCAGCGCGGCGGGCCAGCTCGCGGGAGCCGAGGACATCGAGCGTCATGAGCACGGCCGCGACTCCGGTTACGCCGAGCGTCACGACGGTGACGCTGACCCAGAACGGGTCGGTGATGCCGAGCCGGTCAAGACCGACGAAGTACAGCAGCGAGCCGGGTGGGTGGCCCGCGACGTGGATCATCCAGTTGTCCGGATGCGCGTAGGGGATGCGTTCGATGTAGGTGTCGAGTGCGGTACCCACGTCGGTCACGCGCGATGCGTCGTAGAGGTACTCGCCGACCCGCTCGTAGACCCGGGACAGCCCGTAGCGGCCGTCGTACAGGGCGAGCACCATGACCCAGGTCCACGACGCGACGGTGCTCAGGACGACGGTGGCTGTCCACGTCATCCGGTCGGCGACGATCGGCAACGCCACCCAGAGCGCGAGCCCGACGGCGATCACGATCGCCAGGCGCGGCTCGAGTCGCGGTCCCCAGTCCGCGTGCAGCGGCGGCCAGTGCACGCGCACGTCGCGGTCCCACATCTGCGGGACTACCATCGCGGCCACGACCAGCGCCAGCCCGACCGCGGCAGAGATGCCAGCCGTCAGTGCCGTCGACCGGGTCCCGCGCATGCCGTCACAGTAGCGACGCGACCTGCTCGGATGGTGTGCTCGGCGCAGCACCGTCACGAGTTCGTCATCCGGTTCGGATGGTGCTGGCATGGTTCGGGTCTTAGCGTCGTTTCCATGGATGCGACGGCATGAATCCTCGCGTGACCGACGTCGTCATCCCGTGCCGCGACGAAGCTGCCGCGCTCCCGCTGGTGCTCGGCGCAGTGCCCGAGGGCTTCCGGCCGATCGTCGTCGACAATGGCTCCTCCGATGGCACCGCCGAGGTGGCCAGACGACTCGGCGCCACCGTCGTCGACGAGCCGCGTCCCGGCTACGGTGCCGCGGTCCATGCCGGCGTCATGGCCGCGACGTCGGAACACCTGGCCGTGGTCGACGGCGACGACTCGATGGATCTCGCCGAGCTGCCGAAGCTGCTGCGCTCCGTGGTCGACGAAGGGGTGACGATGGCGGTCGGTCGCCGGCGTCCGGTGCGTCGCGGCGTCTGGCCCTGGCATGCGCGAGTCGGCACGACGCTTCTCGCCGCCTGGCTGCGGCGCTCGAGCGGATTCGGTGTGCACGACCTCGCGCCGATGCGCGTGTGCCGACGCGACGACCTGATCGCCCTCGACATCCGCGACCGGCGTTTCGGCTACCCACTCGAGCTGATGGTGAAGGCTGCTCGGGCCGGCTGGACGGTCCGCGAGATCGACGTCGCCTACCGCCCACGGGCGGCGGGCACCCGGTCGAAGGTATCGGGCTCGCTGCGCGGTACGACCCAGGCGGTCCGCGACTTCCTGGCGGTGCTGCGATGAGCCTGCCGACTGTGCTTGTCGTCGCCAAGGCGCCGGTTCCGGGTCTGGCCAAGACGCGCATCGCCGCGAAGATCGGTGCGGACGCGGCCGCGGACCTGGCCGCGTCGGCCTTGTTGGACACCCTCGACACCGTGGTCGACAGCAGCATGACCGTCGTCGTCGCGCTCACCGGCGACCTGGACCGGGCGGCACACGCCGACGAGATTCGTGCCGTGCTGGCGGGGCTCGTTGTCGTGCCACAGGTGGGCACGACGTTCGGAGAGCGGCTGGCCCGAGCGCACCTGGATGCAGACGGCGGGCATGGCGTCGTGCAGGTAGGCATGGACTCTCCGCAGCTGCGCGCCGGCGACCTGATCGACGCCGCCGAACGGCTCACCGACCACGCGAGCGTGCTCGGACCGGCCGCCGATGGTGGCTGGTGGCTGCTCGGCGTGCGTCACGGCTCGGATGCGTCCGCATTGGCGACCGTTGAGATGTCGACCCCTGCCACCGGGCAGCACACCCGCGAGGTCATTCCCCAACCGACCGCGCTGCTACGCACCTTGCGTGATGTCGACACCTGGGGTGACGCCGAGGCCGTGGCCGAGGAGTTCCCGCATTCCCGATTCGCTGCCGCGGTCCTCGCCGTCGACGAGCGGGTGCACCGATGACGGCCATCATCGACCCCGTGCAGGCGATCGATGCCGTGTTCGCGGGACGTTCGTACCAGCTCGTCGACCAGGAGGGAGTTTCGCGGTCGATGGCGCTGCGGCGGTGGACCGGCGCCGTCGACGCAACCGACCGGGCCCTGCTGCTCGAGCGCTGCCGGGGCCGCGCCATCGACGTGGGCTGTGGTCCTGGCCGCCTGGCTGCAGGACTGGCGGCTCTCGGCGTTCCGACTCTCGGCATCGACATTTCCCTGGAGGCGGTCCGGCAGGCGCGCCGGCGAGGCGCCCTTGCCCTCCAGCGTGACGTCTTCGCGCCGCTGCCCGGTGAAGGACGCTGGGACTGCGCGCTGTTGGCCGACGGCAACATCGGGATCGGCGGTCACCCGAATCGCCTGCTTCGCCGCCTCGGGCGGATCGTGCGGCCGGGTGGCCGCGTCGTGGTGGAGCTTGGTCCCGCCGGCACCGACGTCGTCCGTCACCGCTGGCGCCTGCGCGTAGGCAGCCGATTCACCCCGGAGTTCGACTGGGCAGCGGTGGGGCTGGACGCGATCGGTCGGTTGGCCCACGCCACCGGTTTCGAGATCGACGATCAAGCCTCGTCGGGCGACCGCCACGTTGCTGTGCTTCGAAACGTGGCGCCTCGATGAAGGACATCGTCGCCGCCATCGACGAGCGGATCCCGCGACCGCACGACTTCACGAGTCCGGCACGCGGTACACGCACGGCTGCGCGCGTCGGCCTCCTGCTGGGCACGTGTGTCGGCATCTGCTTCCTGACGGGCCTGTGGAGTCACTTCCAGTACGGGTCCCCGGGATGGCTGCCGATCGGGCCGGACCCCGCCTGGCTCTACCGAGTCACCCAGGGCCTTCACATCGCCACCGGGACGGCGGCGATCCCGCTGGTCCTGGTGAAGCTGTGGTCGGTGTATCCGAGACTGTTCCGCCGGCCCCGGAAGCGCGGGATGCGCGCGGTCGTCGTCGGCGGGCTCGAACGGGCCTCGGTCGCCCTTCTGGTTGCCGCGGTGCTGTTCCAGCTGGTGACCGGATCCCTCAACGTCGTGCAGTGGTACCCGTGGTCGTTCAGCTTCCGGGCCACCCACGAGGCGGTCGCCTTCGTGGCGGTCGGCGCCGTGCTGACGCATCTCGCGGTGAAGCTTCCGCTCATCCGCATCGCCCTTCGGAGTCCCGTCGAGGATCGGCTGTCGCGAGAGTCTGACGGGCCGAGCCGTCGCGCGGTGCTGCTGGGCGCCGGCTCGGCGTCGGCCCTTGCCGTGCTGCTCACCGTCGGACAGACCGTCCCGTTGCTGCGACGCGTCTCCGTCTTCGGAGTGCGCGACGGTGACGGGCCGCAGGACCTTCCGGTCAATCGGACGGCCAGGGCCGCCGGCGCGATCGACGGCGCCACGGATCCCGACTTCGCCCTCGAGCTTCGGCACGGCAGCCGCGTGACGCGGCTGACCAGGGCCGAGCTGGGCGCGATGCCCCAGCGGACGCATCGCCTTCCGATCGCCTGCGTCGAGGGCTGGAGCCGGAACGCCACGTGGACCGGCGTCGCGGTCTCCGATCTGCTCGCACTCGTCGGTGCCCGTCCCGCGTCCATCGTGCGGGTCCGCTCGATGCAGACGCGCGGAGCGTTCGCGTCGTCCGAGCTGCCCGCCGACTTCGCCGCCGACCCTCGCACATTGCTGGCGCTTCAGCTCAACGGCGCGACCCTGAACCTCGACCACGGCTACCCGTGCCGGATCATCGCCCCCAACCGCCCGGGCGTGCTCCAAACGAAGTGGGTCACGAGCCTGGAGGTGGAGACGTGAAGGCGGCGCGACTGACACTGGGTGCGGTCGGGGTCGCAGGAGTGCTCTGGGGCGCGTGGCTGCTGAGCGACGACGGGGTGGACAAGCTGCGGTCGACAGCTCTCTGGCTGGCTGGCGTGGTCGTGCTGCATGATGCCGTGCTGGCGCCGATCGTCGTGGTGATCGGGGTCGTCGCGACCAGGACGCTCCGTCATCGCGCTGTGGCGGCGGTCGTCTTCCTCATCTGGGGAACTCTCACGCTCGCGGTCGCGAACGTGCTGTCGGGCGTGGGCGGCAAGCCGGGCATGGACTCGCTCCTCAACCGCCCATACGTGAGTGCGTGGCTGGTACTTACGGGTTCGGCGCTGGCCATTGTTGTCGTGTGCTCCGTGATGATCAGGAGGCGGCATCGCGCGAGCGAGGCATAGGTTACGTTTTCACCGTGCTCCTCTCCGACCGCGACATCCTCGCCGAGCTCGACGGCGGTCGCGTGCGGCTCGACCCGTTGAACCGCGAGATGATCCAGCCGTCGAGCATCGACGTCCGGCTCGACAAGTTCTTCCGCGTCTTCGACAACCACAAGTACCCGCACATCGACCCGGCGGCCGACCAGTCCGACCTCACCCGCGAGGTCGAGGTCGGCTCCGACGAGGCGTTCATCCTGCACCCCGGTGAGTTCGTGCTCGGCTCGACCTACGAGCTCGTCACGCTCCCCGACGACGTCGCCGCCCGGCTGGAGGGCAAGTCGTCCCTCGGGCGGCTCGGCCTGATGACCCACTCGACGGCCGGCTTCATCGATCCCGGCTTCTCCGGCCATGTGACGCTGGAGCTCGCGAACGTCGCGACGCTGCCGATCAAGCTGTACCCCGGCATGAAGATCGGCCAACTGTGCTTCTTCCGCCTCAGCTCGCCGGCGGAGAACCCGTACGGGTCGGCGAAGTACGGCTCCCGATACCAGGGCCAGCGCGGCCCCACGGCCTCACGTTCGCACGCGAACTTCCACAGAACAGAGATCTGACCAGGATGGCGTTCCCCGCGCCGCCGAACCCGACGGAGAGCTAGGGGACGATCGGCAGTTTGAGCACCTGTGCCGAGCTGCCGGTCGGGATGGTGACCGGAGTCGGGTAGAGGCCGCCGCGGTAGTTGGTCGATCCGCTGGCGACCACGAGACGGATGGAGTGCCCGGACTCGAAGCGGTGCACAAAGGCGGGCAGCGTCACCGTGAACTTCTGGCGGACGTCGGGTACGCGCACGGGCGCGACGAGGTCCCGCACCAGCTTCGCCTTGCCGGTGGAGTCGACGTCGAGCACCTTCATGAACAGCACGAGCTTGCCCGGGTTGAGTCCCTGCGTGGCGACGCCCGTCGGCGCGTCGACCTTGAGGGTCAGCTCGGGTGACCCGACGACGTCGACATCCGCGCTGTTCGGAGCCGAGGTATAGGCGGCGAAGGTGCCCGGGAGGTCCGTCTCCGGCAGCGGGAGCGCCGGGATCGGGAGTGCGCGCACGGCGTCGAGCACGTCGAAGGACGACGGCAGCCCGCCCGGCGGGGTGAGGAAGCTCTGCGAGCCGGTGGCGATCTGCGACTGGTTCGTGACGAGTCCCGAGCCCGACAGGTAGTACGAGGTCGGCGTGCCGACCGGGAACGTCGGGCTGTCCGCGTAGGCCGGTGTCGCGATGCCGGAGTAGGACACCCAGTCGCGGAAGTACGAGAACTCGGGCCCGGTGCTGGCGGACGTGCCCTTGAGGTGGTGGTCCAACCAGTCGGCGACCCGGGCCGTGACGTGCTGGGTGGCCGGGTTCGGGCTGCCGGTCTCGAGCTCACCGGGCGCGGCCGGGCCGGAGTGGCCGCCGTTGATCCAGATCATCTTGACCGGGGTGCCCTGCGCCTTGAGCGCCTGGTAGTTCGCGATGCCCTCGTTGAGGTTGAACAGGGTGTCGCTCTGGCCCTGGATGATGAGCGTCGGCACCCGGACCTTCCGCATGTAGTTGGTCACCGACGCGTGTCGCAGCTTGCCGGTCTCGTAGGACGTCAGCGTCCCCGTTGTCGCGGCGTAAACGAGCGTCGGGCACACGAACGTGGCGAAGTTCGGGCAGCCGAGCAGGCGACCCGGGTCGGACGGCAGGTTCTGCGCGCCGTCGAGGACGCCGAGTCCGTAGAAGCCGAGCGCCCAGACCGCCTTGGCCGCGCCGGGCGTGTTGGTGCTGACGCCATCGAGGGCCGGCCGTTTCTGCGACGTGTTGTTGGGCGCGAAGCTGTAGGACAGGTCGTTCCAGGTGATGAGCGGCACGATCGTGTCGATGCGCTTGTCGATGCCGGCGGCAGCGAACTGCACCTCGCCGCCGTAGGAGCCGCCGACCATGCCGACCCGCGGGTCGTGGGCGATCGCCAGGCCGTCCCGCTGGACGACGTCGAGCACCGGTGCCGGGTTCGTGTGGGCGTCGTCGTTGAACGCGACGCCAGACCTGCCGCCGAGGTAGCCGACCAGCTGCTTGGCCGCCTTGCCGTCGTAGTCGGGGTCGTCGAGCGTGATCTTGCAGTCGGAGCCGCCGAAGCCGAGCCCGGAGTAGGAGAGCACCACGTAGCCACGGTTCGCGAACGCCTTGCCGATGCCGGCCTGGTCGTCCTTGGAGCCGCCGAAACCGTTGGTGGTCAGGATCGCCGGCACGCGGGCGCTGGGGGAGGCGCTGTTCGGCACGTAGAGGTCGCCGACGACGTCGCACTTCACGGCATTCGTGGGGCCGACCTTCACGGCGAAGTGCAGTGTGGTGACGGTGAACTCGTCGGCGGCGACGGCCGTGCTGACCGGGGCGACGAGGGCGGCGAAGGAGACTCCGGCGGCCGCCAGCATGCCGAGAGGACGAGACAGGCGCATGGTTGCTCCCTCGCAAACATGAAAGGGTGCTCATCGCACCCCGTAGACGTCTCAACGAGCCAGTGTGCTGCAGGTCACGCGCCGGTCGACGTGGTTGTCGGCCCCGACGGGGACGTGTTCTACTTCGCCGCATGAAGCGGATCCGCATGAACGCGCTGGGCTGGGACGAGCCGATGGTGGCCGACGAACAACCCGACCCCCTCGCGCCGACCGGCAACCAGGTCGTGGTCGCGGTCGACGCCTGCGGCGTCTGTCATCGCGATCTCATCGACCGCGGTGGTGGCGTCCCCTTCATGACGCTGCCCATCACACTGGGCCACGAGGCAACGGGCCGTGTGCTCGCGATCGGTCCTGACGTCACCCGGTGGCAACCCGGCGACCGCGTCGCCACGCTGCACCGCGACTCGTGCGGCACCTGCGAACGCTGCAGCGAGGGCGAGGACACCCTGTGCCCGAACGGGTTCCACGTCCTCGGCATCGTGGCCGACGGCGGCTATGCCACCCACCTGGTTCTGCCCGAACGGGCCCTCTACGCCGTCCCGGACGACCTGCCGGACGGCGAGGCCGCCGTCCTCAACTGCACCTACGGCACGGCCTTCCGTGGCCTGCGCTCCGGAGGATGTGGGCCTGGGCGCACCGTCGTGATCACCGGGGCCTCGGGCGGCGTCGGCAGCGCGGCCATCGAGGTCGCCTCCCGCATGGGCGCCCGGGTGGTCGCCGTCATCCGGGATGCGAACCGCGGCGACTACGTGACCGAGCTGGGAGCCCACGCGGTCGTCGTCGACACGGGCGACAAGTTCCACAAGGCGCCCGAGACCGCCGACGCCGACATGGTGCTCGACTGTGTCGGCGAGCCGACGCTGAACGCGTCGCTGCGCTGCCTGCGTCTGGGCGGCACCGTGATCTTCGTCGGCAACATCACGCAGGAGCGGCTGTCGCTCAACGTCGGCTTGGTGATCGTGAAGGCGCTGCGCATCATCGGGTCGAGCGGTGCCAGCCCGCGCGACATGGCCGACCTGCTCGAGCTGCGCGGCGACCGGCCCTTCGCGATGACGATCACCGAGCTGCCGCTGGCCGAGGCTGAGGCGGCCCACCGGCAGTTGCGCCAGGGCGGGGTGCCGGGCCGCCTGGTCCTACGCGCGGGGTGACGGATGCCGCAGTCGTCCGCTGATCTCGGCCGCCGTCTCCTGGACGGCCACGGCGAGCTCCTCGAAGTCCGGGTCGCGCCGGCTCTCCCACGTGACGGCGACGCTGGCGTGGATCGTGCCGGCCTCGACCGCCGCGGCCACGGACGCGAAGCCGGGCGTCACCTCGCCGTCCTCGGTGGCGTGGCCCTGCGCCCGCGTGGTCACAAGCAGGCGCCGCAGCTCCGTCGGCGAGGCCGGACCCTGGCCGGTGCGGGTCACGAATCCCGTGCGTCCGGGATACAGCGCGCGCACCTGGGCCGGCGGAAGCCCGGCGAGGATCGCCCGTCCCGACGCGGTGAGGTGCGCGGGAAGGCGCACGCCGACGTCGGTGACGAGCGGTGGGCGTCCCGGCGCGCGCTCCTCGATCACGTAGAGCACGTCTGAGCCCTGCAGCACTACGAGGTGCGCGGACTCCCCGACCCGATCGACGAGGCGGGCCAGTGGGACACGGGCGAGGCGGGCCAACGGCTCCTGCCGAGCGAACCCATGACCGACCTCCCACGATGCGAGTCCCATGCCCCAGGTGCGGTCCTCGGGATAGTGCACGACGAAGTCCTCGTCCGCCATCGCGGTGAGCAGGTGATACGTCGTCGACCGAGGCAGGCCGAGCGCGTCGGCGATGCGGGCGGCCGGCACCGGGACCGGCTGGCCCGACAGCAACCGCAACACCCGCAACGCCGACGTCGCGGCGGGCACGGGTCTGCTCATGAGCCGATTGTCTCGTATCCGAGACGCATCTGCGTCGCGGGATCTTCCGAAGACCCCGTCCGGTGGCGTCCCATGGAGTCATGGACGTGATCGTCGAGGTCGGACCGCTGAGTCCCGACGACGTCGTGCGGGTCGCCCGCGAGGGTGCGCGGGTGGCGATCGGCCCAGAGGCGCGCGAGGCGATCGTGCGAGCCCGCAAGCACGTCGACGAGCTGGCCGCCTCCGACACCCCGGTGTATGGGGTCTCGACCGGCTTCGGAGCGCTGGCCACGCGGCACATCGCCCCCGACCAGCGCACCCGCCTGCAGAAGAGCCTCATCCGGTCCCACGCCGCCGGAACCGGCCCACGCGTCGAGGACGAGGTGGTGCGCGCGCTCATGCTGCTGCGGCTCTCGACGATGTGCACCGGGCACACGGGCGTCCGCCTCACGACCGCCCAGGCGTACGCCGACCTGCTGAACGCCGGCCTTTCACCAGTCGTCCTCGAGCACGGCAGCCTCGGCTGCTCCGGCGACCTCGCACCGCTGGCACACTGCGCGCTCGCCGTGATGGGCGAAGGGGATGTCGTCGAGGGCGGAGTCATTCGCCCGGCCGCCGAGGCACTCGCCGAGCACGGGCTCTTCCCGGTCGAGCTGGCCGAGAAGGAGGGACTCGCCCTCATCAACGGCACCGACGGAATGCTCGGCATGCTCGTGCTGGCTCTGGCCGACCTGCGCCGCCTCCTCGACACAGCCGACCTCTCCGCCGCGCTCAGCATCGAAGGTCTGATGGGGACCGACCGCGTCCTCGCTCCAGACCTGCAGGCGCTGCGTCCGCACCCAGGCCAGGCGACGTCGGCGGCCCACATGGCCCGCTTGCTCGCAGGCTCGCCGATCGTGGCCAGCCACCGGTACGGCGACGACCGGGTGCAGGACGCGTACTCCCTGCGCTGCGCTCCGCAGGTGCACGGAGCCGCGCGCGACACCGTCGACCACGCCGCCACCGTGGCCGAGCGGGAGCTCGCGGCCGCGATCGACAACCCGTCCGTGCTCGACGACGGCCGCCTGGAGTCGCACGGCAACTTTCACGGAGCACCGCTCGCCTACGTACTCGACTTTCTCGCCATCGCCGTCGCCGACGTGGCGAGCATGAGCGAGCGCCGCACCGATCGATTCCTCGACGCCAACCGCAACCACGGCCTGCCGCCCTTCCTGGCCGACGACCCGGGCGTCGACTCGGGCCTGATGATCGCCCAGTACACGCAGGCCGCGATCGTCAGCGAGCTCAAGAGACTGGCGGCCCCGGCCAGCGTCGACTCCATCCCGTCCAGCGCGATGCAGGAGGACCACGTGTCGATGGGCTGGTCCTCCGCGCGCAAGCTGCGGCGCGCCGTGGAAGGCCTGACCAGCGTCCTGGCCATCGAGATCATGACCGCGGCCCGAGGCGTGGAGCTACGCGCACCACTCCAACCGGCTCCGGACACCGGTGCTGCCATCGCGACACTTCGTCAGCACGTCGACGGTCCCGGACCGGATCGGTTCCTCGCCCCCGACATCGAGGCTGTCACCGCGCTCGTTCGTTCGGGCGCCCTTCTCGAAAGGACCACCCATGCATGACATCCGCGCACCCCGCGGGACGACCCTCACCGCCAGGTCGTGGCAGACCGAGGCGCCGATGCGGATGCTGATGAACAACCTCGATCCCGAGGTGGCCGAGCATCCGGAGCAACTGATCGTCTACGGCGGTACCGGGAAGGCGGCCCGCGACTGGCCGTCGTACGACGCCATCGTCCGCACGCTCACCGACCTGCGCGAGGACGAGACGCTCCTGGTGCAGTCGGGCCGTCCGGTCGGGGTCATGCGCACGCACGAGTGGGCGCCGCGCGTGCTCATCGCCAACTCCAACCTCGTCGGCGACTGGGCGACGTGGCCGGAGTTCCGACGGCTCGAGGCCGCAGGCCTGACCATGTACGGCCAGATGACCGCCGGGTCCTGGATCTACATCGGCACGCAGGGCATCCTGCAGGGCACCTACGAGACCTTCGGTGCCGTCGCGGCTAAGAAGTTCGGAGGCACGCTCGCCGGCACCATCACCCTCACCGCCGGGCTCGGTGGCATGGGTGGCGCGCAGCCGCTGGCCGTCACGATGAACGACGGCGTGTGCGTGTGCATCGAAGTCGACCAGTCGCGCATCGCCCGCCGCATCGAGCACCGCTACCTCGACGTCCAGGCCGACGATCTCGCCCACGCGATGCGGCTGGCCGAGGATGCCAAGGCCCGTCGCGAGCCGCTGTCGATCGGGGTGCTCGGCAATGCCGCCGACGTCGTGCCCGAGCTTCTCGCGGCCGGAGCGCCGATCGACGTCGTGACCGACCAGACGAGCGCGCACGACCCGCTGTACTACCTGCCGCACGACGTCGCGTTCGACGACTGGGCGGCCGAGCGGGAGAAGGATCCGGCCGGGTTCACGGAGCGCGCCCGTGCGTCGATGGCGCGCCACTGCGTGGCAATGGTCGGATTCCAGGACGCCGGCGCCGAGGTCTTCGACTACGGCAACTCGCTGCGAGCGGAGGCGCGCGAGGGTGGCTTCGCGCGGGCGTTCGACTACCCGGGCTTCGTGCCGGCGTACATCCGTCCGTTGTTCTGCGAGGGCAAGGGGCCGTTCCGGTGGGCCGCGCTGTCGGGAGACCCCGCCGACATCCGCGCCACCGACGAGGCCGTGCTCGGGCTCTTCCCCGACAACGACCACCTGCACCGCTGGATCCGCACCGCCCAGGAGCGGGTCGCCTTCCAGGGGCTGCCGGCCCGCATCTGCTGGCTCGGCTACGGCGAGCGTGAGCGGGCGGGCCTGCGGTTCAACGACATGGTGGCGAGTGGCGAGCTGTCGGCGCCGATCGTGATCGGCCGCGACCACCTCGACTGCGGCTCCGTCGCGTCCCCGTACCGCGAGACCGAGGCGATGCTCGACGGCTCCGACGCCATCGCCGACTGGCCGCTGCTCAACGCGATGGTCAACGTCGCGTCCGGCGCCACCTGGGTGTCGATCCATCACGGCGGCGGCGTCGGCATCGGCCGCTCCATCCACGCCGGCCAGGTGTGCGTCGTCGACGGCACACCGCTCGCCGGCCAGAAGGCCGAACGGGTGCTGACGAACGACCCGGGCATGGGCGTCATCCGGCACGTCGACGCCGGCTACGACGAGGCCGTCGACGTCGCGGAAGAGCGTGGCGTCCGGGTCCCCATGCGGGAGGGCTGATGCTGGAGGCCATCGCCGACATCGGCCTCGACCCGGGAACCGGTGGCTACCGCCGATTCGCGTGGACCGACGCGGACATGGAGCTCCGGGACTGGTTCGTCGGTGAGGCCGAGGCGCGCGGCATGGACGTGGTCGAGGACGGCAACGGCAACCAGCTCGCGACGGACATCCGAAGGTCCGGACGCCCTCCTCCTCGGCTCGCACCTCGACTCCGTGCCGGACGGCGGTGCGTTCGACGGCCCGCTGGGCGTGGTCTCGTCGTTCGCCGCGTTCGACCGCCTGCGCGCCGACGGGTTCACGCCGACGCGGCCCATCGTCGTCGCCAGTTTCGCCGACGAGGAAGGCGCGCGGTTCGGCATCGCCTGCGCCGGGTCGCAACTGGCCACCGGGGCGCTCGCGCCGGAGCAGGCGCTCGCGCTGAAGGACCGCGACGGACTGACGATGGCCGAGGTCGCTGAGCGCACGGGGCCGCGACCCGCGCAGCGTCGGACGCGCCGACTGGCTGGACGGCAAGTCGGCACGTTCGTCGAGCTGCACGTCGAGCAGGGACGCCAACTCGTGCACTCCGGTGATGCAGTCGGCGTCGCCACCGCGATCTGGCCGCACGGACGCTGGCGGTTGGACTTCTACGGCGTGGCGGACCACGCGGGCGCGACGCGGATGGCCGACCGGCGCGACCCGATGCTCGCGTACGCCGCGACGGCACTGGCCGCCCGCCGGCTCGCCACGGACGCCGACGCGCGGGCCACGTTCGGGCGGCTGGAGTCGCGCCCGGCGGCACCAACGCCATCCCGTCGCGCGTACGGGCCTGGCTCGATGCGCGCGCGGCAACCGAGGACGAGCTCGAGCGCCTGGTCGACGGCATCGTCGCCGAGGCGCGCCGGGCGGCCGAGTCCGACGGCACGGACGTCGAAGCCGTCGCCGAGTCGGTGAGCCCGGCCGTCACGTTCGACATCCCGCTGCGCGACCGGCTCGCCACGCTGCTCGATGCGCCGGTGCTGCCGACCGGCGCCGGTCACGACGCCGGCGTGCTGAGCCCGCACGTTCCGACCGCGATGCTGTTCGTCCGCAACCCCACCGGCGTCTCGCACTCGCCGGCCGAGCACGCCGAGGACGCCGACTGCGAAGCCGGGGTCGACGCCCTGGCCCGCGTGATCGAGACACTGGCCTCATGATCACCCCACGAAACTGCTCCCTCGCTTGCCGCACTCGCAGGAAGCGTCCGCAACACCGGTCGCACTTCCGCGGGGACCCCGAATGAGCAACAGCACGCGTCTCGCCACCCCGGACGACGCCGACACCGTGGCCCGGATGCTGCACGACTTCAATGTCGAGTTCGGCACCCCGACGCCGGGCGTCGCGTTCCTGACTGAGCGCTGCCGCGAGCTCATCGACGTCGAGGAGACGACGATCGTCCTCGGCGGTGACCCGCCACTCGGGCTCGGCGTGCTGTTCTTCCGCCCGTCGCTGTGGAGCCAGGGGCTGGAGGTGTACCTTGCGGAGCTGTACGTCGTCCCCGGTCGGCGCGACGAAGGCATCGGCGGGGCCATCATGGCCACGGCCATGAGCCTGTCGCGCGAACGCGGGGCGACGGACATGCAGATCGGGGTCGACGAGCCCGACGTCGACACCCGCCGCTTTTATGAACGCCTCGGCTTCCGCAACCACGACCCGGAGGATCCGACGGCCCGGATGTTCTTCTACGAGCGCGAGCTCTGATGCAGGCATTCGCGAACTGCCACAGCCACGTGTTCCATCGGGCGCTGCGCGGTCGCGCCGGGGGCGACTCGTTCTGGACGTGGCGGGACGAGATGTACGCGCTCGCCGCCGTGCTCGATCCCGATCTGCTGCACGGCCTCGCTCGAGCGACCTACGCCGAGATGCGCCTCGCCGGCATCGATGCGGTGGGCGAGTTCCACTACCTGCACCACCAGGGCGACGGCACGCCCTACGACGACCCGAACGTGATGGGTGAGGCGCTCATCGCCGCAGCCCGCGAGATCGGACTGCGGATTTGCCTCCTCGACACGTGTTACACGTTGGCCGAAGGCGTCCAGAAGCGATTCGACGACGGCGATGCCGACGCCTGGGCCTCCCGGGCGGGCGCCCTCAACTCACGGCACACCGGCGATCCCGACGTGGTGATCGGCTCCGCCATCCACTCGGTGCGCGCGGTGCCCCGTGAACAGCTCGCGGTCGTCGTTGCCGCCCTGCCGGACGCGCCGCTGCATGTGCACGTCTCGGAGCAGCCGGCCGAGAACGAGGCCTGCCTTGCTGCCACCGGGCTGACACCGGTCGGCGTTCTGGCCGAAGCCGGTGTCTGGTCGGCGCGCACGACGGCCGTTCACGCCACGCACCTCATCGACGACGACGTCCGCACGCTCGGTGACGCCGGTGCGTTCGTCTGCTTCTGCCCGACCACCGAGGCCGATCTCGCCGACGGCATCGGCCCGAGCGTCGCACTGCGTGACGCCGGTGCCCGACTGACGCTCGGCTCGGACGGGCATACGGTGATCGACATGTTCGCCGAGGCCCGTGCCGTGGAGCTGCATGAGCGGCTCGCCTCCGGGCGGCGAGGTGCTTGGAGTGCTGACCAGCTCTGGGACGCGGCGACCACCACCGGTCACGCGTCGCTGGGTTTCGACGGCGCCGGCACGATCGAGCTGGCGAAGTCGGTTCGCACGGCCGGATCGGACGAGCCGCTGTGGTCGGCCACGGCCGCCGATGTGATGCCGCCAGCAGACCTGGACCCTGCCGAAGTCGCCGCCGACCTCACCATCGCCATCGACGCGTGCTGGAGCAGGGTGTGACGAGCCTTCTGGTCACGAACATCGGCGAGCTCGTCACCTGGGACGACGAGCGGCCGATGATCCGTGAAGCGGCGCTGGTGGTCGAGCACGGCCGCGTCACCTGGATCGGCGACCGCACCGCAGCGCCTGACGCGGACGCCGTGCGTGATGTGGGCGGCGCCGCGGTGATTCCGGGATTCGTCGACTCCCACACGCACCTCGTCTTCGCCGGTGACCGTGCCGCGGAGTTCGAGGCCCGCATGTCCGGCCAGCCGTACGAAGCCGGTGGCATCCGCACCACCGTCGCGGCCACCCGCGCGGCGACCGACGAGCAGCTCGCCGCCAACGTCGCCCGGCACGTCACCGCGATGCGGAACCAGGGCACCACCACCGTCGAGATCAAGAGCGGTTACGGCCTCACCGTCCGCGACGAGGCTCGCTCGCTGGCGATCGCCCGGCAGGCCACCGACGAGACGACATTCCTCGGAGCCCACGTGGTGCCCGAGGGAGCCGAGGTCGCGGCCTACGTGGAGCTCGTGACCGGCGCAATGCTCGAGGCCTGCGCACCGTATGCCCGCTGGATCGACGTGTTCTGCGACGAGGGCGCGTTCGATGTCGACGAAGCACGGACTGTGCTCGAGGCCGGTGTCGCGGCGGGCCTTCAGCCGCGCATCCATGCCAACCAGCTCGGCCCGGGACCGGGCGTCCAGCTCGCGGCCGAGGTCGGCGCCGCATCGGCCGACCACTGCACCCACCTCGACGACACGGACGTCGCCGCCCTCGCCGACTCCGGCGTGGTCGCCGGACTGCTGCCCGGCGTGGAGTTCTCGACGCGTTCGCCCTACCCGGACGCGCGACGCCTGATCGATGCCGGCGTCACCGTTGCGCTCGCCACCGACTGCAATCCGGGGAGCTCGTACACGTCGTCGATGCCGTTCTGCGTCGCGCTCGCCGTGCGCGAGTTGGGCATGACGCCGCTCGAGGCGCTGTGGTCGGCCACTCGCGGCGGTGCCTTCTCGCTGCGCCGCGAGGACGTCGGGCACCTGTCGGTCGGGGCGAAGGCCGACGTCGTCGTGCTGGACGCGCCGTCGCACGTCCATCTGGCCTACCGGCCGGGTGTCCCGCTCGCCACCGTGCTCGCGACGTGACGAAAGGGAGCGGAACCGCTCCCTCTATGTCCAATCTATAGCGCACCTGGGGGCTTGCGGCAAGGGCCCGGGGATGCCCCAGAATGGCCGGTCGAAGCCAGAACGCACAGGATACGGGAGTGGTGAGACGTGTGATCGACGTGATCATTGCCGGCGGAGGACCGACCGGCTTGATGCTGGCCAGCGAGCTGCGGCTGCATGATGTGCATGCGCTCGTGCTGGAGAAGGATGCGGAGCCGACCAAGGTGGTCCGCTCGCTCGGCTTGCACGCGCGCAGCATCGAGATCATGGACCAGCGCGGTCTGCTGGAGCGGTTCCTCGCGCTCGGCCGGCAGCACCCGGTCGGCGGCTTCTTCGCCGGCATTGCCAAGCCGTCGCCGGAGCGGCTGGACACCGCACATGCGTACGTCCTCGGCATTCCGCAGACCGTCACCGACCGACTGCTGGCCGAGCACGCCACCGAGCTCGGAGTCGAGATCCGACACGGCTGCAAGCTGGTCGGGCTGAGCCAGGACGGCGACGGGGTGACGGTCGAGATGGCCGACGGCACGCAGCTGCGCTCGCGTTACCTCGTCGGCTGCGACGGTGGCCGCAGCACCGTGCGCAAACTGCTCGGCGTCGGCTTCCCCGGTGAGCCCTCACAAGTCGAGACGCTGCTGGGCGAGATGGAAGTGACCGAGGATCCGGAGACGGTGGCCGCCGTGGTCGCGGAGGTCCGCAAGACCCAGCTGAGGTTCGGTCTCATGCCCCTCGAGAACGGGGTCAACCGCGTCCTCGTACCGGCCGAGGGAGTGGCCGAGGACCGTGCGGTCGCCCCGACTCTCGAGGAGTTCAAGAAGCAGCTCCAGGAGTACGCCGGCACTGACTTCGGCGTGCACTCACCGCGTTGGCTCTCCCGCTTCGGCGACGCCACCCGGCTGGCCGATCGCTACCGGTCAGGCCGGGTGCTTCTCGCCGGCGACGCGGCACACGTCCACCCGCCGGCTGGCGGGCAGGGACTCAACCTCGGCGTGCAAGACGCGTTCAACCTCGGTTGGAAGCTTGCCGCCGAAGTCGATGGCTGGGCACCGAACGGACTGTTGGACAGCTACGAAGCCGAACGGCGCCCAGTGGCCGACGACGTGCTGAATACCAGTCGCGCGCAGATGGAGCTGATGTCCGTCAGGCCGGGGCCGCAAGCCGTGCGTCGGCTGCTGGCGGAGCTGATGGACTTCGAGGACGTGAACCGGTATCTGACCGAGAAGATCAGTGCGATCAACATCCGCTACGAGGTCGGCGAGGGGCATGAGCTGCTCGGCCGGCGGATGCGGGACGTGGAGTTGAAGGGTGGTCGTCTCTACGAGCTGATGCATGGTGGTCGCGGACTGCTGCTCGACCAGACCGGCCGACTCTCGGTGGCGGGGTGGGCTGACCGGGTCGACTTCGTCGTCGACACCAGCGAGGAGCTGGACGTGCCCGCGGTCCTGCTGCGGCCGGACGGCCACGTGGCGTGGGTCGGTGAGGATCAGCAGGACCTGCTTCACCGGCTGCCCAGGTGGTTCGGCGCTGCCGTCAGCCCTTGACGTCGTCGTCGTCCGCCTCGTCTGACGCGAGCTCAGTGGCGCTCTCGCTCACCTCGCTGCTGGACGGTTGCGGATCGCTGAAGGGAACGGTCTGCGCCTCCTCCTCGCGAGACTCCTTTTCGACCGGTTCGGGCTCGTCCGAGTCGCCGGTCACTTCCTCGGCGGGGCTCTCGTCGTCCCCGGCGTCTGGCTTCACCTGGATCTCGGGCTCGTCGTCGGACTCCGCCGGCTGGTCGTCGTCCTCGGTCACATCGCCGGGTTCCGGCTTCGGCTCGGGATCGGGGACCTCTTCGACGGCGGGGGCGTCCTCACCCGCGGGCTCGTCGTCTCCGCCGGCGTCGGCCATCTCGTGGCCGCCGCCCTCCTCGTCGAGCGCGACGTTGTGCTTGGCCGCGACCTCCTGGTCGGCTTCGGGGCTCGCGGCCGCCGGCTCGTCGAGCTCGTCTGGAGCCTTCTCCTCAGCCGCTCCGCTGACGGCCGCATCGGCGGCGGGTGCGGCGACGGCCGTGTCGCTGATCGACCCGGAGTCGGCGCGGTCCTCGGCGTCCGGCTCGGCGGCGACGACCTTGGCCGGCGCGTCGCGCTTCACGGAGGCGAGCAGCATCTGGGCGACGTCGAGCACCTCGACCTCCTCGCGCGCCTTGCCCTCGGCCTGCTGGGCGGTGAGGCCGTCGGTGAGCATCACGCGGCAGAACGGGCAGCCGACGGCGATCTGGTCGGCGCCGGTGGCGACGGCCTCCTCGGTGCGGTTCGTGTTGATGCGTGAGCCGATCGTCTCCTCCATCCACATCCGCGCACCGCCACCGCCGCAGCAGAACGAGCGCTCGGAGTTGCGCGGCATCTCGGTGAACGTGGCGCCGGGGATGACCTCGAGCAGCTCGCGCGGCGGTGCGTAGACCTGGTTGTGGCGGCCCAGGAAGCAGGGATCGTGATAGGTGATGGTCTTGCCGTCGACCGCGCCGGCGGTGGGCGCGACCGGCGTCAGGCGCTTCTCCTTCACCAGCCGGTTGAGCAGCTGCGTGTGGTGCACGACCTCGAGCTCGACGCCGAACTCGGCGTACTCGTTCTTGAGCGAGTTGAAGCAGTGGGCGCAGGTGGAGACGACCTTCTTGACCTTCGTCTCCTTGAACACCTCGGCGTTCTCGGTGGCCAGCTGCATGAAGACGATCTCGTTGCCGGCGCGGCGGGCCGGGTCGCCGGTGCAGGTCTCGCCGTCACCGAGGACGGCGAAGTCGACGCCGGCCATGTTCAGCAGCTCGGCGACGGCCTGGGTGGTCTTCTTGGCCCGGTCCTCGAACGCGCCGGCGCAGCCGACCCAGAACAGCCACTCGACCTCGTCGAGGCTCTCGATATCGACACCGACCTGCTTGACCGGGAAGTCGAGGCCCTTCGCCCAGTCCATGCGGCCCTTGGGGTCCATGCCCCACGGGTTTCCCTTCCGCTCCAGCCCCTTGAAGATGTTGTTGAGCTCGGAGGGGAAGTTCGACTCCACCAGCACCTGGTAGCGCCGCATGTCGTCGATGTGGTCGACGTGCTCGATGTCGACCGGGCACTGCTCGACACAGGCCCCGCAGTTGACGCAGGACCACAGCACGTCGGGGTCGATCACGGCCCCACCGCTCGGATGCCATGCGTCGCCCTCGGTCTCACCGACGAGGGCGCGCTCGGCCTCGGCGATCACCTCGGCCGACAGCTTGGCGCGCTCGTCGTCGCTGTCGGCGAGCAGGTACGGGGCCTTGGCGAAAGCGTGGTCGCGCAGGCCCATGATGAGCAGCTTGGGGCTGAGGGGCTTCTCGGTGTTCCAGGCCGGACACTGGCTCTGGCAGCGGCCGCACTCGGTGCAGCTGGCGAAGTCGAGCATGCCCTTCCAGCTGAAGTCCTCGATCTTGCCGATGCCGAGCTTCTCGAAGTCTTCCTCCTCGAGCTCCTCCATCGCCTCCATGTCGACCGGCTTGCCGCGGACCGTCATCGGCTTGAGGGCGCCGAGCGCGATCGGGCGACGGCCGAACAGGACGTTCAGCGGCGCGACGAAGATGTGCAGGTGCTTGGAGTTGAGCACGATGATGAGGAAGACGAGCATGACGCCGATGTGCAGCAGCAGGCCGACGTGCTCCAGCGTCTCGTTGGCGCTCTCGCCGAGCGGCTCGAGCCATGAGCCGACCAGGTGGGACATGAACGCGCCGTCGCCGTAAGGGAGGAAGCCGGTGTTGGCGCCCGCCCCGCGGAACAGGAACATCGACGCCACGACGAAGAAGATCATGAGCAGGACGAGCCAGGCGCCGCCCAGGTGGGATCCGGCAAACCGAGAACTCCGGCCCAGCTTCGCTGGCGCTTGACGGAGGCGTATCAAGCTGAAGACCATGAGGCCGACCACTGCCATCACGGCGATGAAGTCCTGGGCGAAGCCGAGCAGGTCCCAGCTGCCGATCAGCGGGATGGCGAAGCCCTCCTGGAACAGCGAGCCGTAGGCCTCGAGGTACACCGAAGCGAGGATCAGGAACGCCCAGAACACGAAGAAGTGCGCAGCGCCGGGCACCGACCACGTGAGCAGCTTCTTTTGGCCGAGGACCTCGACGAGCTGGGACTTGACGGCCTCGCCGAGGCGGCCGCGGACATTCTCGATGCGATCGGGGGCCGGCTGACCGCTGGTGATCAGGCGATACAGGAAGACGATCCGCTTCGCGGCGATCGGCAGGGCGATCGCGTTCATCACGAGGCCAAGGACCAGCACAAGCGTCATGGGAGGACCCTACCGCCACTCATTCCGGCTCGTTGTGTGTGTTGCCACCGACCCTGAACGGCGTTGAAACACCCTCGTACATCAGGTGCGCGACGAGTCCTTCCGCGGCATGCGGGAGGTTGTGGCAGTGGTCCATCCAGATGCCCGGGTTGTCGGCCTTGAAGACGAGGTCGACCGTGTCCCCGTCCAGCACCTCGATCGAGTCGACCCACACCGGGCTTCCGGTCGACGGCTTCGAATTGCGGGCGATGACGAGCGCGTGGTGCCCGTGCAGGTGCATCGGATGGTCCTCGCCGCTGTGGTTGTCGATGTGGAACGCGACCACATCGCCCTCGCGCACCACGTACATCGGCACATCGGGCCAGAGGTGGCCGTTGACCGTCCACCAGATGCCGGGCCTCCCGTCGAGGAACCCGGGCCGTCGCCCGATCGAGTAGTCGAAGCTGCGGTCGGGGTCGTCGACGTCCAGGTCCGGCGCCTCCCGCGTGCCGTAGGTCATCAGGTCGAGCTCGCCCTTCGGTTGCTGCGGGCGCTGGGGCGCGACGACGTCGTCCGGCCCGATGACGAAGGCGGTCGCGCCCGCGACCTGCAGCCGCACCACGTCCGACGGTGGAACGGTGATTTCGAGGTCCGCCCGGCCGCCGGCCGGCACCGTGAGGAAGCGATTCGTCACCGGGGTGGGGTCCTTCAGGTCGCCGCCGTCGATGGAGAGCACCCGGTACGGCGTCGTCGCCCACACGGGCATGATCGCGTTGTCGGTGTTGATGATGCGGACGCGGACGCGGTCGCCCGGCTCGGCCGGGACCTTCGTCACACCCTCCTCGCCGTTGAGCGTCCGGGTGCCGCGGTACGTGTGGGCGGTGCCGAGGACGTCCTGGTCTTGGTCGATGCCGTCCCGGGGCAGCACCACGAGCGAGCCGAACAGTCCGCCGATGACCTGGTTGTGAGAGACCTGGTGGGAGTGGTACCAGAAGGTGCCGACCTGGTCGGCGACGAACCGGTATGTCTTCTCGCCGCCGATGATGACGGCATCCTGGGTGACCCCGGCGACCCCGTCCTCGGCGTTCGGCACGTCGACGCCGTGCCAGTGCAGCGAGGCTCCGTCCTTCACGGAAGCGTTGCGCAGGCGCACCTCGACGAGCTGGCCCTCGGTGGCCCTGATCGTCGGCCCGGGGGTCGTGGCATTCAGGGTGAAGCCTTCGAACTCACGCCCGGATGCCAGCCTGGTCTTCTCCTGTCGGGCGACGAGCTCGACGGTGACGTCCGCCTCGCGCTTCAGGTCAGCCACGAGGTCGGTGACGCTGGAGCCGCCCGCATGGTCGGCGCCGTGCGCGTGCCCGGCCGCAGGCCCGCCTCCGTAGTCGGCGTATCCCATGTCCATGACGGAATACGTCGACGGCATGAGGCTCTGTTGCCAGAACCAGCCCAGCGGCAGCAGCACGACGGCCACCGCCGCCAGGCTGACCAGGAGGCGTCTGCGTTGCTTGGTCACGCGGCCTTTCTACATCGCGGCGACTGGTGTCTCCTGCGCCGCGGCCTCCGGTTTCGCTGACTTGGCCGCCATGATTGCCGCCCCGAAGAGGATGAAGGCATTGGCACCGTGGACGAGTCCGAGGTACGGCATACCGGGCTCGGCGAAGAAGCCGGCCAGGTACTGGATGACGATCAGCACCGCAATCAGCCCCGCTAGCGCCACGCCTCTCGGCACCTTGGCGAAGAACGAGACGAGCAGGAGGAGCAGCCCGATCAGCGGGATGAGGAAGGTGCCGCTCATGAGGTGAATGAAGTGCCCGATGGAGCCCTCGAAGGTGGGGGGTTCGTTCTCCCACCCCTCGATGACGGACTTGTCGAGTGTGGCGCCCTCGTCGATCCAGGTAAAGAGTCCGGCGATCGCCCAGACCATCATGGCTGCCTGTACGACGACCAGGACGGCAATGGTGTCGGCGAGAATTCGATACGTCTTGCGCATGGCCCACTCCCCTAAGTAGTGATCAAGGTCAGCATGGCACTTCGAGTTCCGGATAGTGAGACATTTGCTCAACGAATTTCGGCGTCGCCCACGCGCTCACCTCGGACGGGAACGATCGGGATCGCCAGCAGAGCGAACAGGGCCACCGCACCGAAGGCGGCTGCATACCCGAAACCGGTCACGAGTGCTCCCACCAGCGGAGGGACCAAGGAGGCCACGAGGTATTGCCCGGTGTTGTGGACGCCCATCGCCCGGCCTGACCAGAAGGGCCCTCCGAGCTCGGCGACTGCGGTGAACGCGAGACCGTTGCTGGCGACGGTGACGGCGGTGGCCGCGATCATGATCGCGACGGCAAGACGAGTGTCCTCGAGCAGGCCGAGGGTGAGCATCGTGACGAGCGTGATCACGGCGACGATGCGCATCGGTCCGAGCCTGCTGCCCACGCGATCGGACCACCAGCCGACCCCGATGCGGGCCGCGGCACCCAACAGCTGGGTGGAGGCGACGAGGGCGCCGGCGGCGGCGGTCGACCAGCCGCGGTCGTCGATGAGCCACACCAGCATGTACGTCCAGACCGTGATCTGAGGGATGACGAGCAGGATCGAGGCGACGTGGATGCGACCGAGACGCGTGGAACCGCGGTACGGGTTGGCGAGCTGGCCCGAGCCGGCGGCCTCCTCGCGGGTTGGACGCGGAGGGTCGACGACGAGGGCGGCGACGGCGAGCGTCGCCACGGCACACACCACGGTCGGCACGAGCAGCGCGACCCGCAGCCCCTGGGCCTCTGCGGTGACCGGCACGATGAACGCGGCCAGCCCGATGCCGAGCGGCAACGCCGTCTGGCGGATGCCCATCGCGGTTCCGCGTCGTCGGGGCGGGAACCATCCGACGACGAGTCGCCCGCTCGCGGAGTTGGTGCTCGCGGCCCCGATGCCGGCCAGCATCCAGAAGGCTCCGAGGCCGACGTACGAAGAACTCAGGGCGGCACCGAGCCCGCCCACGGTGACGATGGCGAGGCCGATCGTCAGCGACAGGCGTTCGCCGATCCGGTCGACGACCGCACCCCACGCGATGAGGGAGAGCGTGATGGTGACCATCGGCGTCGAGGCGAGCAGGCCGGCCTCGACGAGCGTGAGACCGCGCTCGAGATGCAGGTACGGGATGAGGAAGATCGGCGCGTTCGCCAGCAGGGTGCCGGCGACCTGCGCCAGCATCCCGACGGCCGAGCATCGTCCACCGGTTCGGCTGGGTGCGGAGGCTGAAGCCACGGTGTCAGCGCGACAGGGCGCAGGCCGCCGCGAGTGCCTGCTTGAGCAGGACGCCGCGGCCACCTTCGAGGTCGTCCAGGACCTCCGGGCTCGCGGCCTCCTCGGGCGTGAGCCAGGTGAGCTCGAGCGCGTCCTGTCGCGGGTTGCACTCGCCCGTCACCGGAACGAGGTACGCGAGGGCGACGGCGTGCTGGCGCGGATCGTGCAACGGGGTGACGCCCGGCAGCGGGAAGTACTCGGCCACGGTGAACGGCACGATCGACGTCGGCAGCTGCGGGAACGCGGTGGGGCCGAGGTCCTTCTCCAGGTTGCGCAGCAGAGCCTCGCGCACCGACTCGCCGTGCATGACGCGACCCGACACGAGGGTGCGTGAGAGCTCGCCGGTGGTGGCGGATCCGCGCAGCAGAACCCCGACGTGCTCGACCTGCCCGAGCGAGTCGACCCGCACCGGCACGGCCTCGACGTAGAGGATCGGCACCCGCGCACGGGTCTCGTCGAGGGCGATCTCGGAGAGCCAGCCGGGATTCGGGTCGGGCGTGCGGACGGATGCCATGAGAGCCATTGTGGCCCACCGATGCCCGGTTCAGAGCTCGAGAACCGCGGCTCCATGGACGCGTCCGTCGGCCAGGTCGCGAAGGGCCTCGGGAGCACGCTCGAACGGGTACGGGGTGACCGTCGCCTCGATGCTTCCGGCGAGACGCAGGAACTCCTCGCCGTCGGCCCGGGTGTTCGAGGTGACGCTCGTGAGGGTCTTCTCCCCGAAGAGGTGGCGGCGGTAGTTCAGGGTCGGGATGTCGCTCAGGTGGATGCCCGCGAGCGCCACCGTGCCGCGCTGGTCGAGAGCGGCGAGGGCGAGCGGCACGACCTCACCCGCCGGCGCGAAGACGATCGCGGAGTCGAGCCTGACGGGTGGCTCGTCGGTCGGCTCGCCCGCCCAGGAGGCGCCAAGCTCGATGGCGAGGCGTCGGGCCGACTCGTCACGAGTGAACACGTGAACCGATGCGCCTTCGGCGAGGGCGACCTGGGCGGTGAGGTGGGCGCTGGCGCCGAAGCCGTAGATCCCGAGCGTGCCGCCGGGAGGGACCGCCGCCCGGCGCAAGGACCGGTAGCCGATGATGCCGGCGCAGAGCAGCGGTGCCAGCTGCACGTCGGAGATGCCGTCCGGGAGGGCATAGGCATACGCCGCCGGAACGACGCAGAACTCGGCGTAGCCGCCGTCCTCGTCCCAGCCCGTGTAGCGCGATTCGGCGCAGAGGTTCTCCGCGCCGGCCGTGCACCAGCGGCAGGTACCGCAGGTGCTGCGCAGCCAGGCCACTCCGACCCGGTCGCCGATGGCGAAGCCCTCGACCGCCGAACCGACCTCGGCCACGGTGCCGACGACTTCGTGGCCCGGCACCACCGGCTCCTTGTGCCGTGGAAGATCACCCTCGACGACGTGCAGATCGGTGCGGCAGACACCGCACGCCACCACCTGGACCAGGATCTCGTCGGGACTCGGCGCCGGGACCGGCACCTCGTCGAGCCGGAGGTTCTCCGGCCCGTCGCCCGAGGTTCGCCAGGCCCGCATGGTGCCAGCATGGGTGCGTGGCTCATGAGTTCGCAAACGGCGGAGTGTCCTTCTGGTGGGCCAAGCTCGGCCGGCCGTCGGCGAGGCCGGCTCTCGACGGCGACCTCGACTGCGACGTGTGCATCGTCGGCGGCGGACTCACCGGACTGTGGACGGCCTACTGGCTGGCGACCCACGACCCGTCCCTCGACATCGTGGTGCTCGAGGCCGAGTTCGCGGGCTACGGCGCGTCCGGTCGCAATGGCGGTTGGTTGTCCGCCGAGCTCTCCGGCAGCAAGGAGCGGTACGCGCGCACGCACGGCCGGGCCGGTGTCGAGTCACTCGTCACGGCCATGGAACGCGCCGTCGACGACGTCATCGGCATCTGCCAGGACGAAGGTGTCGATGCGGACGTCGTCAAGAGCGGCGTGCTGTATGTCGCCCGATCACCGGCGCAGCTCGTGCGGATGCGCGACGGACTGGCCGACGACGCCCGGTGGGGCATCGGCGAGAGCCATCAGCGCGAGCTGGACGCCGGGGAGACGGCAGAGCGGCTGCGGGTCGACGGCGCCCTCGGCGCGGTGTTCTCACCCCATGCCGCCAGGGTCCACCCGGCCCGACTGGTGGCCGGCGTCGCCGAGGCCGTCGAGCGCCGGGGTGTCCGGATCCTCGAGCGCACCAGGGTCACCCGAGATCGACACCGGCTCGGCGGCCACCGACCGCGGCACCGTGCGCGCCTCCGGTCGTGCTGCGGTGCCTCGAGGGCTACACGGCGAGCATCCGCGGACAGCGCCGGACCTGGTTGCCGATGAACTCGGCGATGATCGTCACCGAGCCTCTGGCCGGCGACGTCTGGGACGAGATCGGCTGGGGCGGGTCCGAGCTGCTGGGCGACTGCGCGAACGCCTACTGCTACGCCCAGCGCACCGCCGACGGCCGCATCGCCCTCGGTGGGCGCGGCATCCCGTACCGATTCGGATCGCGTACGGACACCGACGGCCGGACCCAGGACTGGACGATCGAGTCGCTGGCGCGGACCCTCCACACGCTCTTCCCGGCGACGCAGGACGTGCGGATCGACCACGCCTGGTGCGGAGTGCTCGGCGTTCCCGCGCGACTGGTGCGCGAGCGTGACGTTCGACCCGGCAACCGGCCTGGGCAGCGCGGGCGGCTATGTCGGGAGCGGCCTCACCACGACGTACCTCGCGGGACGCACGCTGGCCGACCTCGTGACGGGTCGGGACTCCGAGCTCGTCACCCTGCCGTGGGTCGGTCGAAAGGTGCGGCGCTGGGAGCCCGAACCGCTGCGTTGGCTCGGCGTGCGGGCGATGTACGGGCTCTACCGCGCCGCCGACCGTCGCGAGGACGCCGGACTCGCACGTCCCAGCCGTCTGGCCCGCCTGGGCGACCGACTCACCGGTCGTTGACCGCGGTACCCTGACGTCACAGACAGGGGAGCGCCTGGCAGAGGGCGCTGAGAGTGCGGAGAAGCCGCAGACCCTCGAACCTGCTCCGGTTAGCACCGGCGAAGGGAGTCATCATGAGTTCTGCCGTCACATCCATCGGTCGCGTGCGGTACCGCACGATCGACCTCGTCACCATCGCCACCCTCGGCGTCGCCTTCGGTGTCATGTTCTGGGTCTGGGGCAAGATCTACGAGCCGATCGGCACCACGCTCGGCCTGAGCTATCCGCCGTCGTTCGGTCTGCTGGTCGGCCCCTGGCTGATGGCCGGGGTCGTCGGAGGTCTGATCATCCGCAAGCCGGGTGCCGCGCTGGCCACTGAGATCATCGCCGCCGCCGCGTCGGCGCTGGTGCCGGGTGGAACGCAGTGGGGTATGAGCGTGCTCGTGTCCGGTTTCTGGCAAGGTCTCGGTGTCGAGCTGATCCTGGCGCTCTTCCTGTATCGACGCTTCGGCGTGGTGGTCGCGGCGCTCGGGGGCGCGTTGGCGGGTGCGTTCGAGGCGGGGTATGAGTGGCAGTCCTACTACGCCGACTGGGACTGGCCGTACCGGTTCGCCCACCTCGGCTTCATGATCACCTCGGGTGCCGCCATCGCCGGCATCGGCGGGTGGGCGCTCGTCCGTGCCCTGGCGTCGGCGGGCGTGCTGGACTCCTTCGGGCCCGGCCGCGAAGCCGCCCACGAGGTCTGACCCATGACGGCCGCAGGGGCGCGCTTCCGAGGATTCGGGTGGCGCCCCCTCGGCCGGCGTGAACGGACGATCAACGACCTCGACCTGACCATCGAGCCTGGCGAGCGCGTCCTCATCGCCGGCCCGAGCGGGTCCGGCAAGTCGACGCTGCTCAACGCCCTCGCCGGCGCGCTGGGCACGACGATCGCCGGCGAGCAGACCGGCATCGGTCGAGGTCGAGGGGCGGATCGGCCTGCTGATGCAGAACCCCGGCGACGCCGTGGTGGCCGAACGCGTCGGGCGCGACATCGCGTTCGGTCCGGAGAACCTGGCGTTGGATCGCGACGAGATCGCACGCCGGGTGGCCGAGGCCATCGACGCCGTCGAACTTCCGTACGGACCGGACCACCTGACCGCGGCACTGTCCGGCGGCGAGCTCCAACGTCTCGCCCTCGCCGGGGTACTGGCCATGCGGCCACAGATCTTCCTGCTGGACGAGCCGACGTCGATGCTCGACGACCAGCACGCGCGGTCGGTGCGCGAGGCCATCGTTTCTGTGTCCGCAGGCGCCACGCTCGTCGTGGTCGAGCACGACATCGGGCCCTGGCTCGACCACGTCGATCGCGTGGTCGTGCTGTCCCGCGACGGCGAGGTCGTCCGCGACGGCGCACCGTCGCAGCTCCACCCCGGAGACCCCGGGCTCGACGGCATCTGGCTGCCCGGCCGGCCCGCTCCCGCGCCGCTGCGGGTCCCGGACGAGCTCGTCTCGCCGTCGGCCGAGCCTCTCGAGGTCGTCGCCGACGGCGTCTCGGTCGAGCTCGTCACGCGAACGCTGCGCGGCACGCAACGCACCCAGGCGCTGAGCAACATGGACGGCACCATCGGCCCCGGCTCCGTCACCGCCTTCACCGGCCCGAGCGGAGCCGGCAAGTCGACGGCGCTCGCGGCGTTGGGCGGGCTCCTGACGCGACAGAGCGGCACCATCACCCCTGACCTTCGTTCCTGGCGGTCGCGTCGGCTGGCTCGGGCCGTCGGCTGGGTTCCGCAGAATCCCGAGCACGGCTTGCTCACCCAGACCGTGGGAGACGAGGTGGTCAAGACGGCGCACCGGCTCGGCGTCTCGGTGGATGTTCCGGCCGTGCTGGACCTCTTCGGTCTCGGGCACCTGGCGGGCGCGAATCCGTATCGGCTTTCCGGTGGGGAGCAACGGCGGCTGTCGCTCGTCGCGGCCGTGGCCCACCGGCCCGGCATCCTCCTGCTCGACGAGCCGACGGTCGGGCAGGACCGCCACACGTGGGCGGCGGTCGTCGGCTGGTTCGCCGCCGCGGCCGAGTCCGGCGCCACGGTCGCACTCGCGACCCACGACCCGCTCGTGCCGCGGGACGCGGAGCATCGGTTCACGGCGGGGGTGCGCGCGTGAGGTCCTCCCTGTTGCGAGCCAACCCCCTCGCTCTGATGAGCATCGGCGTCGGATCGCTCGTCGGATCCTTCGCCGTCCGTTCGCTGGACGTCGCGCTCATGGCGGTCGCGGTGTATGCCGTGGCCGCGCTCGTCTTCCTGCCGTCGTGGCGCTACCCGCTCGTGTGCCTCGCCTTCACCGCCGTCGCCGGCGCGACCGTCGTCTACTCCACGTGGCGCGGTGGCGGCCACGACGAGCGGGAGGCTGCCACCGCCGGCCTGCGGATCCTCGTGCTCGCCTGGCCCGGTTCGGTCGCCCTCGGGTACGCCGATCAGTCGCGGCTAGGGGACTACCTGGCCCAGAGCCTGCACCTCCCTGCGCGGCTGGTGGCCGCCATGTCCGTGGCCTTCCAGCGCTTCGCCGGTCTGCACACCGCATGGCAGCAGCTCGATCGCGCCCGCCGGGCCCGCGGCTTCGGCCCGTCGCGCAATCCGCTCGCCAGCGGGACGTACGTGGCGAACATGTCGTTCGCACTCCTCGTCCACGCGATGCGCGGCGCGACCAGCTCGGCCGTCGCCATGGACGCACGGGGATTCGCGACGGCGCACGACCGGACCTGGGCCGAGCCCGCCACCTGGAGCCGCCTCGACGTCGTGGCCGTGCTGCTCGCGGTCTCGCTCGGAGCCGTGCCCGTTGTCGCGTACCTGCTCGGCGGATAGGGTGCGGACTAAGCAAGCGCTTAGTTCTCTCGCCACCCAGGAGCTCCCATGCCGCGCACGTTCGAGAATCTCGACGCCTTCCGGGCCGCCGAAGGGGAGGAGCTCGGCACCGGCGACTGGATCACGGTCACGCAGGAGCAGATCAACCTCTTCGCCGACGCCACCGGCGACCACCAGTGGATCCACGTCGACCCCGAGCGGGCGGCACAGGGACCGTTCGGTGGCACGATCGCGCACGGCTACCTGACGGTGTCGCTGCTGCCGGTCCTGGCCGGGAGCATCTATCAGATCGAGGGCCTGACGATGGGCGTCAACTACGGCATCAACAAGCTGCGCTTCCCCAGCCCGGTTCCCGTGGACTCCCGACTGCGAGCCACCGCGACGCTTCGCGAGGTGTCCGACATCGCGATCGGCACCCAGGCCGTCATCTCCTTCGTGGTCGAGCGGGAGGGCGGCGACAAACCGGCCTGCATCGCCGACGTCGTCTACGTCATGGCAGCGTGACGGCCATGCACTTCGACTACGACGACGAGACCAAGGCCCTCATCGAGCGGGTCGAGGCGTTCATGGACGCCGAGGTCTACCCGGCCGAGCCCGCCCTGCACGAGCAGATCGAGCAGCTCGACGTCGACGACTCCTGGAGGTTCCCGGCGATCGTCGGCGAGGTCGCGCAGAAGGCCAAGGCCCAGGGGCTCTGGAACTTCTTCCTCCCCGACAAGACGTACGGTGCGGGCCTGTCGAACCTGCAGTACGCGCCGATCGCCGAGATCACCGGTCGCAGCATCCTGCTCGCACCAGCCGCGTTCAACTGCTCCGCGCCGGACACCGGCAACATGGAGGTGCTCGCGATGTTCGGCACCGACGAGCAGAAGAAGCAGTGGCTCGAGCCATTGCTCGACGGTTCCATCCGCTCGTCGTTCGCGATGACGGAGCCCCAGGTCGCCTCGTCCGATGCGACCAACATCGAGCTGAGCATCATCCGTGACGGCGACGACTACGTCATCAACGGCCGCAAGTGGTGGATCAGCGGTGCGATGAACCCGGACTCCAAGATCTTCATCGCCATGGGCAAGACCGATCCGGGGGCGGACCGGCACCGGCAGCAGTCGATGATCCTCGTCGAGCGTGACACCCCAGGTCTCGAGATCAAGCGCGGCATGCGGGTGTTCGGCTACCCCGACCGCCACCACGGCGGCCACGCCGAGCTGGCGTTCCACGACGTCCGCGTACCCGCATCGAACCTCATCGGCGCCGAGGGCGAGGGCTTCGCGATCGCCCAGGCGCGGCTCGGCCCGGGACGCATCCACCACTGCATGCGGTCGATCGGAATCGCCGAGCGGGCGATCGAGATGATGTGCCAGCGGGCATCGTCGCGGGTCGCCTTCGGCAAACCGATCGCCGACCAAGGTGTCGTGCGCGACTGGATTGCCGAGTCGCGGGTCCGGATCGAGCAGCTACGGCTCCTCGTGCTCAAGGCCGCCTGGCTGATGGACACCCAAGGCAACCGGGCGGCGCACACCGAGATCCAGGCCATCAAGATCGCCACCCCGGCGACCGTCGAGTGGATCCTCGACAAGGCCATCCAGGTGCATGGTGCCGGTGGCCTGAGCCAGGACTTCCCGCTGGCCGAGTGGTTCGCCGGCATGCGCACGCTGCGCTTCGCCGACGGACCGGACGAGGTGCACAAGGCGAGCCTCGCCAAGGCCGAGATCAGGAAGCACCAGTGAAGATCGAGGGCGCATCGGCCATCGTCACCGGCGCCGCCGGTGGCATCGGCGAGGCGATCGCGCAACGCCTGCTCGAACGAGGCGCGTCGTCGGTCGTGCTGACCGACCTCGACACGGATCGGTTGGATGCCGCGGCCGAGCGGCTGGCCAACTCGTATCCGCAGAAGGTCGACCACCTCGCCGGCGACGTCACCGACGAGAAGCATCTCCAGGCGCTGACGTCCCGCGACGTGGACCTGTACTTCGCCAACGCCGGCGTCTTCCAGGGCTTCGGCCTCGAGGCCGCGGAGTCGGAGTGGGCTGCCAGCTGGGACGTCAACGTCATGGCTCATGTGCGCGCGGCCCGGCTGCTGGTGCCGCGGTGGGTCGAGCGTGCCGAGGGCGGCGGGTCGGGTGGTTGCTTTGTGAGCACCGCCTCGGCGGCCGGCCTCCTCGTCCAGCTCGGCTCGGCGACGTACACCACGTCGAAGCACGCGGCCCTCGGGTTCGCCGAGTGGCTCGCCGCCACGTACGGCGACCGCGGCGTTCAGGTGTGCTGCCTGGTCCCGATGGGCGTCCGTACCCACATGCTCGAGGGCGGTGACACGCACGAGCACCCGGACGCACGCCTCGGCCACGCCGCCGTCGCGGCCGCGGGCGGATTCCTCTCGCCGCTCGACGTCGCCGACGTCGTGCTCGACGCGGTGGCCGAGGGACGCTTCCTCGCCCTCCCTCATCCCGAGGTCGACACGATGCAGCAGGGCAAGGCCGCCGACCGCGACCGCTGGCTCGCCGGCATGCAACGCCTCCGCCGCTCGATCGAGTGATGGCGTCCTGCTCGCCGGGCCTCATCGTCTGACGGATAGCGTTGGCGCCATGGCGATCGAGCTCCTCACACCACGACAGCTGGACGAGATGCGTCCGGTGGGCGAGTTCGTCGCTTCCGTGCTGACCCGCCTCGTCGAGGTGGCCGACGTCGGCATGAACCTGCTGGAGCTCGATGCGCTCGCGCACACCATGATCCGCGAGCGCGGCGCCGAGTCGTGCTACATCGACTACCACCCGTCGTTCGGTGCGATGCCGTTCGGCAAGGTGCTGTGCACGTCGGTCAACGACGCGGTCCTGCACGGCCTACCGCACGACTACGTGCTCCGTGACGGCGACCTCGTGAGCTTCGACTTCGCCGTGGCGATCGACGGCTGGGTGAGTGACTCGGCCGTCAGCACGATCGTCGGCACACCACGCGACGAGGACGTGCGCCTCATCGACACCACCCGGCAGGCGCTCGACGCCGCGATCGCCGCGGCCAAGCCGGGCAACCGGCTGGGCGACATCTCGGCCACGATCGGGGAGGTCTCGCGCGACGCGGGCTACTCCGTCAACACGCAGTTCGGCGGGCACGGCGTCGGACGCACGATGCACGGCGACCCGCACGTCCCCAACGACGGCCGCGCCGGCCGCGGGTTCCCGCTCAAGCCGGGCCTGGTCATCGCCATCGAGCCCTGGCTGCTCCAGTCCACCGACGAGATCGTCATGGACGCGGACGGCTGGACGATCCGCAGCGCCGACGGGTCGCGCGGCGCCCACTCCGAGCACACCATCGCCATCACCGACGGCGACCCGATCGTCTTCACCAGACGCGACTAGCCCCTCAGGGACCCGTGGGCACCGCGATCGTCGTCGGCTCGGCACGACCACGAAGGGTGACCTCTTCGAGCACCTTCCAGTGCGCAGCCTCTCCGGGCGACGCGGACTCGACGGCGCGCAGGGAGGCGACGACGTGGCCCTCCACCGTCTTGGCCGTCTCGCTCAGTCGCGCGCCTTCGTTCACCGGGTCGCCGATCACCGTGTACTCGAACCGATCCTCGGCGCCGACATTGCCGGCTACGGCCGGTCCTGCGGACACACCGATGCCGGCCTCGATCTCCGGCACGTCGACATGCAGTCGCGCCATGATCGACCGCGCGGTGGCCAGCGCACACCCGGCCGCGTCGACCTGCTCCTCCGGCGCACCGAAGATGGCCAGCGCCGCGTCCCCCTCGAACTTGTTGACGAAACCGCCGTGGTCGTTGACCTCGTCGACGACGACCGCGAAAAAGCGGTTCAGCAGCTTCACGACGTCCTCAGGAGGTTGCTCGGTCGCGATGACGGTGGACCCGACGACGTCGACGAACAGCACCGCGACGTCACGCACCTCGCCACCGAGCGCCGTCTGTCTCGACATGGCGGCGCGGGCCACGTCCTCCCCGACGTGCCGGCCGAACAGGTCGCGGATCCGCTCCCGCTCTCGGACATCACTCACCATCCGGTTGAACCCGGTCTGCAGCAGTCCGAGCTCGGTGCCGTCGAACACCAGCACCTCGGAGTCCAGGTCGCCCCGCTGAACCCTGGCGAGCGCCGCGGTCACCGACCGGATCGGCGCGACCATCGCGCGCGTGTTCATCACGATCAGGCCCAGACCGGTGATGATGGCGATCCCACCCAGAACCAGGACCGCGACTCCGAGCCGATCGACCGAGACGTTGCCCCGGATCACGGCGAACAGCGCGACGATCATCATGCCGACCACCGGGATGCCCCCCAGGAGCCAGATCAGCAGCGACCGCATGGTGATGCCGACGCCGATCGCGCGATTGGGCGGGGAGGCCGTCAGCGCCCGTGCCGCGATCGGTCGAAGCGCGAACTCGCTGAGAAGGTAGGAGTTGGCAGACACGACGATGCCGGCCATCAGCGAGGTGAGCATGACCTTGGCGATCAGCTCGGTGTCGACGAGTCCGTAGAGCACGGTGAACACAGCCGTCCCGATGATCCAGAGAATCGACGAGATGAGCGTCAGCTTCCACGGCAGGCGCAGCGTCGCGATCCGTTCCTTCCGGGTCGCGTCACGACGCTCGAGGAACCATCGCAAGGCGCCTCGCGTCAGTGCCGTTCCGACGATCGAACCGGCCACGAGGGCGGCGAGCACGAACGCGGGTACGGCGATGAAGTTGAGCTTCCACAGGTCGTTCGTGAGCACCGGACGACCAGGGAGCACCAAGGCGAGGAGGATGGTCACGAGCACGGTGCCGACGAGATTGGCGATCACCTGGGTGACGGTGAGGAGGATCTGCACGCGCAGCCACAGTCGGTCGGCGCCTTCGTCCTCCGGGCCGAGAAGCCACGACCCGAGCGGATGCGCCCGCATCAATCGACGCTCTGACGGCACGGGCCGAGCGTACTCCGACGGGAGCTTGTGCTGGTGACGGCGGTGGTGCCGTCGATCACCGACCCCTGCGGGCGGCGCTCACGCCGACCATGGCCCCGGCGGACGCCGGTCGGTCCACGGCGCTGCCTCCTCCACCTGGCTGAGCAGCGAGAACAGCGGGCCGTCCTCACCCGGTCGTCCGGCGAGCATGACGCCGACCGGCAGCGACGGGGTGTCGGGGGTCGCCTCGGTCCAGTGCAGCGGCAGGCTCGCCGCGGGGACGCCGGCCATGTTGTAGACGGCGGTGAACGGCGTGAAGAGCAGCTCACGGTGGTGGTCCTCGGCGGGGTCGCCGGACTCGGTGAACCACTCCGACGGCTGCGGCGGCATTGCGAGCGTCGGCGTGAGCCAGACGTCGTACTCCCGCATGGAGGTGAGGACGTCGCGGGTGGTGGCCTCGAGGAACTGGATCGCGCGGGCCAGCTCCACCCCGCTCGCCTCGCGCCCGCGGGCCAGCCAGTAGCGAGTGTTCGCCCGGAGTACGGGGATCGCTTCCTCCGGCACCGGCGCTGCGGCCATGCCGCTCGACCACACCACGTTGAACTGCGGCTCCAGCTCGGCCGGGAAAGGATTGTCCACGTCGACGACGTCGTGCCCGAGCGACTCCAGCAGCCGACTCGCCTCCTCCCACGCGTCGACCGACGAGGGGGAGGACTCGATGCCCGGCAGGTACGGGTTCGACCAGCGGGCGATGCGCAGTCGCCTGGGTTCCCGCGCTGCCCAGGCGGAGAACGGGACGTCCGGGTCGGGAAGGGGCCTCAGGTCGCCGGGCATCGGGTGTGCCATCGCGTCGAGCATGGCGGCGGCGTCTCGCACGGTGCGGGCGAGCGAGCCGTCGCCGGCCAGGCCGGTCCAGTCGCTGCCGAGGGGGCCGACGCTCACGCGACCGCGGCTCGGCTTGAAGCCGACGATGCCGCAGCAGCTCGACGGGATCCGGATGGAGCCGCCGCCGTCGCTGCCTTCGGCGACGGGGACCAGTCGCGCGGCCACGGCGGCCGCAGCGCCGCCGCTCGACCCGCCCGCGTTGCGCGTGACGTCCCACGGCGTCCGGGCCGGCCCGACGAGGTCGTTGTCGGTGTAGGAGGACAACCCGAATTCCGGGGTGTTGGTCTTGCCGAGGCTGATGAACCCGGCCTGCTGGAGGAGCTCGACCACGTAGGCGTCGACGGCCGGGATGTTCTCCTGCATCACGACCGAACCCATCGTCGTGCGCACGCGGGCGGTCGACGTGAGGTCCTTGAAGGCAGTCGGCACGCCGCAGAACGGCGGTGGGTCGTCGCCGGCGAGCCTCCGGTCCGCCTCGGCCGCGCGCTCGAGCGCTTGCTCGGCGGTGATCGTGATGAACGCACCGAGCGCCTCGGCATGAGCGTCGATGCGATCGAGATGGTGCCGCACCAGCTCCACCGACGAGGCCTCACGGTGACGCAGCAACGCCGCCTGCGCGGTGGCGTCGAGATCGTGCAGCTCGGTCACACCGTCGACCCTAGTCAGGCGTCGAGGGTGCCGGGATCGGCCGGGACGTCGACGGCGTGCTCGCGCAGCGTCTCGAGCGGCACGATCTCCAGCACTCGCTCGTGCGTCGATGCGAGCACGACGTACGCAGCGGCGCCGTCGGCGTGGGCGCGGAGCCAGTTGCGCGCCGTCACGCACCAGCGCTGGCCGGGCACGAGCCCTGGGAACCTGAACTGCGGCACCGGCGACACGAGGTCGTTGCCGATGCCGCGCTGGTGCTCGAGGAACTCCGCCGTCACCACGGCGCAGATCGTGTGGCTGCCGAGGTCCTCCGCGCCGGTCCGGCAGCACCCGTCGCGGTAGAAACCCGTGAGTGGATCGTCGCTGCACGGTTCCAGCTCGCCGCCGAGCACGTTGAGCTCCATCACGGTCATGGTCCGAGCCTAGGGCGAGCCCTACGGCCGCCCGATCCGGCGCTGCATCTCGGCGTTCAGCTGCGACAGGGCCGACGCGATGCAGCCGGCGACGAAGTCGCTGAGCCGGTGGTGGAGGCCAGTGCTGATGACCGGATCGGCGTCCGCGACGTCGACGTCGACGCGGTGGGTTCCGTCGCCCCGCTCGACCACCATGTGCTCTCCGTCGCTCTCTGGCCGGACGCCGACGCTGATCCGCGTGACCACCGGCTGCACCGACCGTGAGGACGCCTCGACGAGGACGATCTGGGCTCCGTCGGCCAACTCGTCGAGGGCGATGCGGATGTCGAACTCGTGCGCGATGGGCTTGGAGATCTGGTCGACGGCGATCTCGATGAGCTCGGCACGCAAGCGGTGGGCCACGTCGTCAAGCCGCGTCCCGCTGTCGTCACCCATGGCGGACATTCTCGCAAGAAAGTCGCCCGGACCCGGAACATTGGACCCTCGAACGAAGTTGATACGATCAGACTCAAGTCATCTGACTGAGACTCATCAACGCTCACGAAACACCAGATCAGCAGGAGGAACACCCATGGCACGTGCCGTCGGAATCGACCTCGGCACGACGAACTCCGTCGTCGCCGTCCTCGAAGGTGGAGAACCCACCGTCATCGCCAACGCCGAAGGCGCCCGCACCACGCCGTCGGTCGTGGCCTTCGCCAAGGACGGCGAAGTCCTCGCCGGCGAGGTCGCGAAGCGGCAGGGCGTCACGAACGTCGATCGCACCGTCCGCTCCGTCAAGCGCCACATGGGCACCGACTGGAGCGTCGAGATCGACGGCAAGACGTTCAACCCGCAGCAGATCGCCGCGTTCATCCTGCAGAAGCTCAAGCGCGACGCCGAGGCCTATCTGGGTGAGCCGGTCACCGACGCGGTCATCACCGTGCCGGCCTACTTCAACGACCACCAGCGCCAGGCCACCAAGGAGGCCGGCGAGATCGCGGGCCTCACCGTCAGCCGCATCATCAACGAGCCCACCGCGGCCGCACTCGCGTACGGCCTCGACAAGGGCGACGACCAGACGATCCTGGTCTTCGACCTCGGCGGCGGCACGTTCGACGTGTCCCTGCTCGAGATCGGCGACGGCGTCATCGAGGTGAAGGCCACCAGCGGCGACAACCACCTCGGTGGTGACGACTGGGACGAGAAGGTCGTCGACTGGATCGTGGCCCGCTTCAAGAGCAACACCGGGCTCGACCTCACCAAGGACAAGATGGCCATGCCGCGCGTCCGTGAGGCCGCCGAGCGCGCCAAGATCGAGCTGTCCTCGAGCTCGTCGACGTCGATCAACCTGCCGTACATCACCGTCGACGCCGAGAAGAACCCGGTGTTCCTCGACGAGACGCTGACGCGTGCGGAGTTCGAGAAGCTCACCGCCGACCTGCTTGAGCGCACCAAGTCGCCGTTCCAGCACGTCATCAAGGACGCGGGCATCGAGCTCTCGGCCATCGACCACGTCGTGCTCGTGGGCGGTTCCACCCGCATGCCGGCGGTCGTCGAGCTCGTCAAGTCGCTCACCGGCGGGAAGGAGCCCAACAAGGGCGTCAACCCCGACGAGGTCGTCGCCGTGGGCGCCAGCCTGCAGGCCGGCGTGCTCAAGGGCGAGGTCAAGGACGTGCTCCTGCTCGACGTCACCCCGCTGAGCCTCGGCATCGAGACCAAGGGCGGCGTGATGACCAAGCTCATCGAGCGCAACACGACGATCCCGACCAAGCGGTCCGAGGTGTTCACGACGGCCGACGACAACCAGCCGTCAGTGGCGATTCAGGTCTACCAGGGCGAGCGAGAGATGGCCGCCGGCAACCAGCTGCTGGCCACGTTCGAGCTCACCGGCCTGCCGCCCGCCCCGCGTGGCGTGCCGCAGATCGAGGTCACCTTCGACATCGACGCCAACGGCATCGTCAACGTCTCGGCCAAGGACCGCGGCACCGGCAAGGAGCAGTCGATGACGATCACCGGCGGCTCCGCACTGTCGAAGGACGAGATCGACAAGATGGTCAAGGACGCCGAGCAGTACGCCGAGGAGGACCGCCAGCGTCGCGAGGCCGTCGAGACCCGCAACCAGGCCGAGACCTTGGCGCACACGACCGACAAGTTCCTCGCGGAGAACGGCGACAAGGTCGGCGACGACGTCAAGGCCGAGGTCCAGGCCGACCTCGACGCGCTCAACGAGGCGCTCAAGGGCGACGACGCCGACGCCGTGCAGGCGGCGGTCACCAAGCTCGGTGAGTCCAGCTCCAAGATGGGCCAGGCGATGTACGAGGCCGCCGCGGCCGAGCACGCCGCACAGGGTGGTGACGCCCCCGCGGGCGACACCGACACCGCAGACGGCGATGACGATGTCGTCGACGCCGAGATCGTCGACGACGATCCTGCGCCCGACGAGTCCGGCGCCGACGAGGAGAACAAGTGACGGATCGCCCCGACGAGACGACCGGGGAGGAGTCGGTGGCCGACGAAGCTGCCGACCCCTCGCCGGAGTCGGTCGAGGCGCCTGAGGAGGAGCGGGTCGAGCCCTTCGATACACCCCCTCGTTCCTCGGGGGCTCAGGAACCTCCAAGCTTGGAGCAGCAGCTCGCCGAGCGCACGGCCGACCTCCAACGCCTGCAGGCCGAGTACGTCAACTACAAGCGACGCGTCGATCGGGACCGTGCGCTCGTGCGGGCCCAGGGCGAGGCGTCGGTGCTGCGCTCGCTGCTCACCGTGCTTGACGACCTCGGCCGGGCAGAGGAGCACGGTCAGCTCGAGGGCGGCTTCAAGGCCGTGGCCGATGCTCTCCAGCAGGCCGTCAAGAGCCATCGGCTGGAGTCGTTCGGCGCGGTGGGCGACGTGTTCGACCCCCGGCTGCACGAAGCGCTCTTCCACGCCGGCGAGTCGGAGGATGTGGTCGTCACGACCATCCAGTCGGTCGTCCGGACCGGTTACCGCGTCGGCGACGACGTTATCCGGCACGCCCAGGTGGGCGTCGTCGATCCGGCACCGGACGTCTTCTCGAACGACTCGGCGACCGAGGAGATGGACGAGCAGGTCGAACTCACCGATCCCTACGAGGACTGAGGGGAGGGCGCGCGATGGCTGCCAGTGACTGGGCGTCCAAGGACTTCTACAAGACGCTCGGGGTGTCCAAGGACGCCTCGCAGACCGACATCAAGAAGGCCTACCGCAAGCTCGCGCGCGACAACCACCCCGACTCCAACCCGGGCAATCACGCCGCCGAGGACCGCTTCAAGGAGGTTTCCGAGGCTTACGCCGTGCTGTCTTCTCCGGAGAAGCGCAAGGAGTACGACGAGCAGCGCACCCTCTTCGGGCAGTTCAGGGGCGGTTTCCAGGGCCCGCCGGGATACGGCCAGCCGGGTGGCCCCGGTGTCGACTTCGACCTCGGCGACCTCCTCGGCGGCATCTTCAGTGGCAGCCGCGGCCGCTCGCGGCGGCAGCCGCAGGGACGCCGCGGCGACGACATCGAGACCGAGGCCAGCATCACCTTCCAGCAGGCCGTCGAGGGCGCCACGCTGCCTTTGCGCATGACCAGCGACGAGGCGTGCCCGACGTGCCACGGCACCGGCGCGAAACCGGGCACCGTCCCGAAGGTGTGCAGCAAGTGCCAGGGCAGCGGCATGCAGACCGGTACGTCCGGTGGCGTGTTCGCCATGACCGAGCCGTGCGACCAGTGTCGCGGTCGCGGCATGGTCGTCGAGGACCCCTGCACCACGTGCCGCGGCTCCGGTCGTGCACCGTCGAGCCGCACCCTCCAGGTGCGCGTCCCGGCGGGCGTCAAGGACGGCCAGCGCATCCGGCTCAAGGGCAAGGGCGGCAAGGGCGACGGCGCACCCGACGGCGACCTCTATCTCGTCGTGCACGTCGCGAAGCACCAGCTCTTCGGACGCAAGGGCGACCACCTCACGATCACCGTGCCGGTGGCCTTCGACGAGGCCGCGCTCGGCGCCACGATTTCGGTGCCGACGCTCGACGGCCCGTCCGTCTCCATCCGCATCCCGGCCGGCACACCCAGCGGTCGCACGTTCCGTGCGCGAGGCAAGGGCGGGGCCACCAGGAGTGGCGGTCGGGGCGATCTGCTCGTCACCATCGACGTCCAGGTGCCGGCCGAGCTCGACGACGAGTCGCGGGCTGCCGTCGAGGCCCTCCGCGCCGCCCGCGGCGATACCGATCCCCGTGGGTCCATCTCGCCAGAGGCGGTGAGCTGACATGTCTGTTCCGAGCTCCGGTTCGACCGGAGGGCCGTTCACTCCACCTGGCCCCGAGGCCAAGGTGTTCGTCATCAGCGTGGCGGCCGAGCTCTCGGGCTTGCATCCGCAGACCCTGCGCTCCTACGACCGGCTCGGCATCGTCCAGGCCGGCCGCACCGGTGGCGGAGGCCGCCGGTACTCGCTGCGCGACATCGAGCTGCTGCGCCAGGTGGCGCGCCTGACCCACGAAGGACTCGGACTCGAAGGCGTCCGGCGGGTCATCGAGCTGGAGCACCAGGTCGACGCGCTGCAGCAGAAGGTCGCCGAGCTCCAGGCCGACCTCGCCGCCGCCCGCCAGGCCCTCGGCACCGTGCAAAACCTTCCGGTCCGCGTCACCGACACCCAGATCAGCGTCTGGCGCAAGCCACGCCGCTGACGGTCGTCGCCGTCTACGCTGACCCGATGGAGGTCGCCGTTCCCTTTGCGGGTGTCGTGAGTCCTCTCGTGGCCGAGGGAGATCAGGTCGTGTCCGGCCAGGCGGTCGCCATGATCGAGGCGATGAAGATGGAGGCGTCGATCACCGCCCCCATGGCCGGCGTGGTGAAGCGGCTCGCGATCGTCGGCACCTGCCAGGCGGCCGGCGGCGACCTGCTGCTCGTGCTGGAGTGATCGCGTCAGTCGGCGAGCAGGGTGACGGCGAGCTCGGCCAGGGCCCGCTCGAGGACCTCGACGGACTCTCCGTCTGGCCTCCGGGCCCAGTCGTAGATGATCGCGTTCGCGGCGCCGGTCAGGGCGAGCGCGGCGAAGCGGAAGTCGCGCGGGGTGATCTCGCCGCGCTCCACCGCAACCGACCCCTCCGACTCCACGAGTCGCACGAGTCCTTCACGGAACTCGAGCCGGCGTTCCTCGAGACGCTGTGAGGCGCCCATGATCTCGACGAAGGCGATGCGAGCCGCCAGCGGGTCCTCGATCATCGGGCCGAGGTAGGCGAGCAGGGCGGCCGGCACGCGCTCGCGCATGTGGCGGCCGGTCGTCTCCGTGAGGGACGCAACGGCATGGTCGAGGGATCGCGCGAGGATCCGCTCGTAGAGGTCGAGGAAGATCGACTCCTTGTTGTCGTACAGCTCGTAGAAGGTCCGGGTCGAGACCTTGGCGGTGGCGCACAGCCGTTCGACCGACATCGCCGGGAACCCCTGGGTGCCGATGAGCGTGCGCGCGGCTCCCAGCAGCCGTTCGCGGCGTGCGGCGGACCGCTCGTCGGCGGACTGGCCGGAGTAGCGACGGGCGACGGCTTCGGACACGGTTCTCCTCGAATCTCGGCCAAAGGTCTTGCCAGCGGTCGGCTGCAGGTCTACGGTATCAGGAATCTGAAACGACTACGTTTCACTTTCTGTCCCGGGGAGAGCCATGGCCACCGTCCGTCGATCGACACCCATCGCGGCGGTTCTCGCCGTCCTGCTCGCCGTGCTTGCACCGGCCGGTCCGGCGAGTGCCAAGGTGCTGGACCCGGCCACGGACCCGTTCTTCGCCGCGCCGGCGAATCTGGCCGAGCTCGCACCCGGCACGGTGATCCGCTCGCGACCCGTCGACACGAAGGTCGTGCCCGGTGTTCCGATGAACGCCACCTCGACCCAGATCCTGGTGCGTAGCAACGACGCCAAGGACCGCCCTGCGGCGGTGACGGCGACCATCCTGGTGCCGAAACGGAAGGACCTGAACCACCTCCTGGCGTACCAACCGGCCACGGACAGCCTGGGTGCACGGTGCGAGCCGTCGTACCTCCTCCAGACCGGCGGTGAGAAGGAGGCGGCCCTGGTCAAGATGGCGCTGACCAAGGGGCTCACCGTGGTGGTGCCCGACCACCAGGGCCCGCGGCACGCCTTCGCGGCCGGACCGATGGCAGCTCATGCCGTCCTCGACTCGGTGCGCGGTGCGCTGGCCAGCCCCGAGGCGGAGCTCGACGGCGCCTCGACGAAGGTGGCGTTGATGGGCTACTCCGGTGGTGCGCTCGCCACCGGATGGGCGGCTCAGCTCCAGCCCGACTACGCGCCGGAGATCAACCTCGTGGGGGTCGCGGCGGGCGGAACGCCTGCCGATCTCGAGGCGGCCGCGTCCACGATGGACGGGACGCTCGACGGTGGCGGCCTGTTCGTCGGGGCAGCGTTCGGTGTCATGCGGGAGTACCCCGAGCTGCTGAGCGTCCTCAACGCCAAGGGCCTTGCGTACGGCGACAAGATCAAGGACCAGTGCCTCTTTCAGCTGGTCTCACATGCCTTCGACTCGGTGAAGAAGTACAGCGACTCGCCGGATCCACTGGGCGAGCCGGTGGCCCAGGCCGTGATGTCCGAGCTCAAGATGGGCGGCGACCTCGCTCCCACGGCGCCGGTCTACCTGTGGCACTCGACGCTCGACCAGCTCATCCCGTACCGGGTCGCCCCGGCGCTGCGCGATGACTGGTGCTCCCAGGGGACGCCGGTCACGTTGGTGACCGACCGGCTCAGCGAGCACATCATCGGCGCGATCAAGTACGCCGCTCCGGCCCAGCGTTGGCTGCTGGACCGTTACGCCGGCAAGCCTGTGACCGAAGCGTGCTGACGGGCGCGCTGTGGTGGACTGGAGGCTGTGACCGAGCCCCGTCCGGCGAGTGACTGGCCCGAGCATCCGTACCCGGGCGACTGGCCCGATCACTCCTACGTGGTCGACGACGTCGCGACGGTGCACCGCATCGAGGTCGACCCGGAAGCGCCATCGGGGTGGGCGGTGCGATCCGGTGACGAGTCGGTGTGCCTCGACGAGTGGCTGCGTCGTGCCGGACGACCTGGGCTCGCCGGACGAACCCCGGTGCTGAGCTTCGGGTCGAACCGCTGCCCGTCGAAGGTCGTCCGGCAGGGTGGGCCCTTCGTCAATCTCGAGTGCCAGACCACGGGGCTCGCGGCGGTATGGAGCCACGGTGCGCGTCGTGACGGGCAGACCGTGGCCACGCTCGTGTCGGCCCATGAGCACGAGGACGTGTTCTTCCTCTCGATGTGCACCGACGCCGAGGTCGAGATGCTCGACGTCGTCGAGGGGCGCGGGCAGCGGTATGACCTCGTGCCGCTCGACCCGGCCCAGGTGGTGCTGGAGGACGGATCCTCCCCGGAGGCCGTGGCGGCCTATGTCGGCGTGCATCCGGACCGGTGGCCGGTCGCCGGTGACGAAGGCCATCCGGTCCTGTTGACCACGATGACCCAGGAGGAGGTCGGGCTGTGGCGCGAGCAGGACCCGGCGCACTGGTATCCCGAGCCGCATCACCCGTTCGGTGCCCTGACCGACCTCGCCGGCGAGGAGGCCGGCGACCAGTAGGGTCGGGTGGATGAACTGGTCCGTTGTCGCCGACGTGGTCAACGCCGGAGCCGTCACGATCGGTGTCGTGTTTGCGGCCACCCAGCTGTTCGACATCCGCCGGCAGCGCAAGCGCGACGCCATGCTCGCCCTCGTGCGGTCGTTCCAGAGCGGGGACTTCACCACGGCACTGCGTCACATCAACTCGCTGCCCGACGGTGCGGACCGCGCTGCGATCCGGGCATCCCTCGGCCCCGACGGCGAGGACCAGGTGTTCATGATCGGACTCACCTTCGAGAGTCTCGGCGTGCTCGTCTTCCGCCGCGAGGTCACCATGGACCTCATCGACGACTTCTTCAGCGGAGCGATCGTGATCTCCTGGCGCAAGCTGCACGCGTACGTCGAGGAAGACCGTCGTGACCTGGGACGAGAGACGGTCTGGGAGTGGTTCCAGTGGCTGGCCGAACGGGTGGCCGAGCGCGAGCGCGAGGTGAACCCGGTGCCCGCGCACCTGGCCCACCGCAACTGGACCTGACTGTCAATTGACCTGGCGGTCCTGCCCCATCCAGAACTCCTCGCGGAGCTTGAACTTCTGGAGCTTGCCGGTGGCGGTGCGGGCCAGCTCGTCGCGGAACTCGATGCGCTTCGGGGTCTTGTAGCCGGCGAGGTTCTCGCGACAGTGCGCGATGAGCTCGTCCGCGCTCACGGCGCCGGCTTCCGGGTCCAGCACGACGAGCGCGGTGACCATTTCGCCCCACTTCTCGTCCGGGATGCCGATGACGGCGACCTCGGTGACGGCGTCGTGTGACATGAGAGTGTCCTCGACCTCGATCGATGACACATTCTCGCCGCCGGTGATGATGACGTCCTTCTTGCGGTCGGCGATCGAGACGTAGCCGTCCTCGAACGTGCCGCCGTCGCCGGTGTGGAACCAGTTGCCGGCCTGCGCCTCGGCCGTCGCCTCCGGATTCTCCCAGTACGCCTCGAGGTTGTGGTTGGTCTGCGCCAGCACCTCGCCGTCGTCGTCGATCATGATGCGGACGCCGAGGGCGGGTGCGCCGGCCCGGCCGAGCAATCGCGCCTGCTCATGAGGGTCGAGGTCGTCCCACTCCGCGCGCATGCGGCTCATCGTGAGCAAGGGCGCCGTCTCGGTGAGCCCGTAGAGCTGGATGAACTCCCAGCCCAGCTCCTCGCGCACCCGCTCGATCGTGCGGGTGGGCGGCGGGGCGCCGGCGACGATGATGCGGACGCGATCGCGGCCCGGGATCTCGCCGCTCCACTCCTTCGCTCCGTCGAGGGCGGCCGCGACGACCGCCGGCGCGGCGCACATGTAGGTGACGCCGTGCTGCTCGACCCGCTTGAGGATCTCGGTGCCATCGACCTGACGGAGCACGATGTGCTTCGCGCCGACGCCGGTGGCCGTGAACGGGTGCCCCCACCCATTGGCGTGGAACATCGGCAGCGTGTGCAGGTAGACGTCGCGATCGTCGACCGACGCCTGCCAGCCGAAGACTGTCGCGTTGAGCCAGTTGTTGCGATGGGTCAGCTGAACGCCCTTGGGCCGCGCGGTGGTGCCGGACGTGTAGTTGACGGTGGCGGTGGCGCTCTCATCGCCCTCCCACGGTTCGGGTTCTGCCGACGATGCCCAGATCTTGTCGTCGTCCTCGCCGAGGATGAACGTGCGCTTGCACTCGACCTCGTCGGCCAGGTTTTTCAGGGCCGGATCGATCATCAGCACCTCGGCGCCGGAGTGCTCGACGATGTAGCGGACCTCGGGCACGGACAGACGGAAGTTGACGGGCACGAGCACACGTCCCCATCCGCTGACGCCGTAGAACGAGGTCAGGAAGCGCGCCGAGTTGTGCGAGACGATCGCGACGCGTCCACCAACCGCCACACCCATCTCGTCCAGCGTGGCCGCCTGGGACCGCGCCCGTCGCGCCATCTCGGCGTACGTGATCTCACCCCACGACTCCGCCGGCTGGTCGGGCTCGTCGACGACGGCGATGCGGTCGGGATAGACCGTCTCGGCACGGTCGAGGAAGTCGCGGATGGTGAGTGGGTAGAACACGGATCCTCCCGGGGACGATGCGGATCAAGCTCATCCCTATCGTGTACCCGGTTGCGCCGGCGTTGCACCCCGGCCGCGTGTCGTCACGGGGCCGGGCGTGGTCCGTGGTGCGATGGACTCATGCGCCTCCGCCTCGCCGTGGTTCTCGCGCTGACGCTCGCCCTCGCGGCGTGCGGTGTCGTCGGCGGTGGGCCCGAGAAGGACACGGCCGGCTCGGGCTCGACGAAGGTCGCGATGGACGGAGCGCTCCCGAATGTCGCCGAGGGGACGCTCGTCCCGGCCTCACTCAGGGACTTCACCTGCACACGCGACGACGAGGGCACGTGGACGGCCTCGGGTGCCGTGGTCAACGACTCCAAGGAGTCGGCCACGTTCAAGGTCACCGTGCACGTCGGTCCGGCTGACGGCGCGGGCGCCGTGGCGCGCACGAAGCGCATCGCGTCGGTGCAGGCCCATGGATCCGTGCGCTTCGACCTCGGCAAGATCGAGACGCGCTCGGATGACGGCCCCTGCCACGTGCAGGTGCTGGCACTCTGACGCTGGGGTTGAGGATGTCGCCCGGTCGGGTGACACTGAGGCCGTGGCGCTGGGGAAGTACCTGCAAGAGGAAGTCGCACTCGACCACGCCGACGGCTACCTGAGCCGCCGGGAGGCGTTGCGTCGCCTGGCACTCCTCGGACTGGCAGCTCCCGCCGCCATCGCCCTGCTCGAAGCGTGTGCGCGCGAGGACGACACTCCCACCCCCTCCCGGACCCCCGGCGCCCCGCCGGCCGGTCCGGATGCCTCAGAGACCGAGGACATCAGCTTCCCCGGCCCGGGTGGACGCGACACCCTCGGGACCTTCTCCGCCGCGAACGACCCGAAGGGTGCGGTCCTGGTGATCCACGAGAACCGGGGACTGACCGATCACATCAAGTCGGTCGCCGGTCGCTTCGTGACCAGCGGCTTCTCGGCGCTGGCCGTCGACCTGCTGTCGTCCGGTGGAGGAACGAAGACGTTTGCGGATGAGGCCGAGATCATGCAGGAGCTCCGCGCAGCGGAGGCGACTGACCTCGTCGCGGACATGGTCGCGGCGATCGACGAGCTCGAGCGACGCGTCGAGGGAGCGAAGATCGGGGCCATCGGGTTCTGCTTCGGCGGCGGGATGGTCTGGCAGCTGGTCCAGTCCGGCGAGGATCGCCTGGCCGCCGCCGTGCCGTTCTACGGCACCACGCCGGAGGAGGGCCCCGACTTCAAGGACTCGAACGCGGCGGTACTCGGTGTCTACGCCGAGCTCGACAGTCGCGTGAACATGACACGAGACGGCGCGAAGGCCGCACTCGAGGATGCCGGGCTGGAACACGAGATCGTCACGTACCCGGGTGTGGACCACGCGTTCTTCAACGCCACGGGCGACAACTACGACAAGGAGCAGGCCGGGAAGGCGTACGCGAAGGCCGTGGACTGGTTCGGCGAGCACCTGGCGTAGGCGCTCGAACCGTCAACGGGCGAGCGAGCGGCTGATCAGGAGCCGCTGGATCTGGTTGGTGCCTTCGAAGATCTGCATGACCTTCGCTTCGCGCATGTAGCGCTCGGCCGGGAAGTCGCGGGTGTAGCCGGCGCCGCCCAGCACCTGCACGGCGTCGGTCGTGACCTTCATCGCGTTGTCAGTCGTGACGAGCTTGGCGATCGAGGCCTGACGGCTGTAGGGACGGCCGGCGTCCTTGAGGCGAGCCGCCGCCAGGTACACGGCCCGCGACGACTCCACCGCGGCGGCCATGTCGGCGAGGATGAACGCCAGTCCCTGGTGCTCGATGATCGGCTTGCCGAACGTCTCGCGCTCCTTGGCGTAGGCGACCGACACGTCGAGTGCGCTCTGGGCGAGTCCGGTCGCCACCGCCGCGATGCCGAGGCGTCCGGCATCCAGTCCTGCGAGCGCGATCTTGAGCCCTTGGCCCTCCTCGCCGAGTCGCCTCTCGACCGGCACGCGGACGTCGTCGAACAGCATGGTCGAGGTGGTCGAGCCCAGCAGGCCCATCTTGAGCTCCGGCTTGTCTGCCGAGAGGCCAGGCGAGTCCGCCGGGACGAGGAAGCAGGAGATACCGGCCGCCCCGTCATCGGACGTCCGGGCCATCACCTTGTAGAAGTCGGCCTTGCCGCCGTGCGTGGTCCAGGCCTTCTGGCCGCGGATGACGTAGTCGTCGCCGTCACGCACCGCGCGAGTGCGCATGGCGGCCGGGTCGGATCCGGCGTGTGCCTCGGACAGGCAGTAGGCGCCGAGCAGGTCTCCGGAGAGCATCTCCGGGAGCCACTTCTTCCTCTGCTCGTCAGTGCCGGCGGTGAAGAGGCCGAAGCAAGAGAGCGCATGCACGCTGACGCCGACGCCGACGCTGGCCCAAGCGGAGGCGATCTCCTCGAGCACCTGGAGGTAGATCTCGTACGGTTGACCGCCGCCGCCGTACTCCTCCGGATACGGCAGGCTCAGCAGCCCGAGACCGCCGAGGGCGCGGAACACGGCGCGCGGGAACTCGCCGCTCGCCTCGGCCTCGTCGACGCGAGGACGCAGCTCTTTGTCGACGATCGTGCGGGCGAGGTCGATGAGGTCGGCTGACTCCTGGGTCGGCATGAGCCGCTCGGCCGGCATGTAGTGCTCCCGTCTCGCTGGATACGCTCCACCCTATGATCCGCACCGAGTTCACCGAGCTGTTCGGCGTCCGGCATCCCATTGTCTGTGGCGGAATGACGGGCCTCGGCTCGGCACCACTCATCGCAGCGGTCGCCGAGGCCGGCGCGCTGGGCTTCCTCACCGCGCTCGACCAGCCAACGCCGGAGGACCTCGTCAAGGAGATCACCCGCACGCGCGACCTCACTGAACGGCCGTTCGGCGTCAACCTGACGATCTTGCCGACGATCAACCCGGTGCCCTACGACGAGTACCGTGCCGCCATCGTCGAGTCCGGCATCACCGTGGTCGAGACGGCCGGCTCGAATCCCGAGCCACACCTGCCGGACTTCCACGCGGCCGACATCAAGGTCATCCACAAAGCGACGTCAGTGCGGCACGCGTTGTCGGCCGAACGCAAGGGTGTCGACGCGATCAGCATCGACGGGTTCGAGTGCGCCGGTCACCCGGGAGAGGACGACGTGCCCGGCCTGGTGCTCATCCCGGCGGCCGCGCGGGAGCTGTCCATCCCGGTGATCGCGAGCGGGGGCCTGGCCACCGGCAGCGGCCTGGTCGCAGCGCTTGCACTCGGCGCCTGTGCCGCGAACATGGGCACCCGGTTCATGGCCACTGACGAGGCTCCGATCCACGAGAACGTCAAGCGGCAGATCGTCGCCAACGACGAGCGCGACACCGTCCTGGTGTTCCGCGAGTTCCGCAACACCGCACGCGTCGTGCGCAACTCCGTCAGCGAGCAGGTCGCCGCGATCGGCTCACAGGCCGGTGCGGAGTTCGGCGACGTGGCCGAGCTCGCCTCCGGGCGGCGTGGTCGTGAGCGTGTCCTCAAGGCGGGCGACATGGAGGACGGGATGTGGTGGGCCGGTCAGGTCCAGGGCCTCATTCAGGACGTGATTCCCGTGCGCGACCTGGTCGAAGGGATCATGGCCGAGGCCGAGGGGATCATCGCCAAGCGGCTCGCCTCGATGGTCGTCTAGCCGCGAAGGGGCGGTAGCAGCCAGGTGTGGACGTGCTCCCGGCGCATCTCGACCGCACCGGCGGCCGTCCTCAAGAACGCGACGCGCTCGCCGGCGAGGTGAGTCCCGCCGTCCACGCACAGGGCTGCGGCGTTCTCGAGCTGGACGGTCATCCGCGCCAGGGAGTCGAGATCCTGGTGCGAGTGCCGGCGCACACCCAGGTCCACCTGGCCGAGCGCTTCGAGTCCATGCGCCCGCAGCACCTGCAGCAGCATGCCGATCTCAACCCCGTACCCGGACACGAAAGGCAGCCGTAGCATCGGTGCGCGGACGAACGCGCACTCTCCGGCCAGGGGCTGGGTGAGGCCGAGCAACCGCGGTTCGACCCGGCGGATCAGCGGCCGAGCGACGAGCTCGGTGACCCGACCGCCGCTCTGCACATCAGCCGCCCGTGGCCCGGCACCCCCGCCGGGCACCGACCAGGGCCGGTCGTAGAAGCCCTTGACCAGGACGAGCGACGGGTCGCGCAGCAGCGGGTCGAGAAGACGGACGACGAAGGCCGGGTCGAAGTCCTCGATGTCGGCGTCGAGGTACACCCCGACCTCGCCGGACATCCGGGCCAGGCCGGTCTGCATCGCCCCGCCCTTGCCGCCGTCGCGACCACGTGGCCCGACTCGGTAGACCATCGCTCCGGCCCGCGCCGCCCGTTCGGCCGTGGAGTCGGCGGACCGCGAGTCGACGACGATGATCTCGTGCACCAGGCCGACCTGCTCCACGAGCTGCCGGCGGATCGACTTGACGATGTGGCCGATCGTCGCCTCCTCGTTTCGGGCGGGCAGCACCACGCTGACACGACGCCCGGCGAGCAGCCCGGCGACCTCGTCGGCGTCGTCGGTGGTCGGGAACGTGCGGCGGCGGAACCAGGCGGCCGCCTCGCGCGCGTCAGACAAGGCCCCGCACCGTTCGGGTCGGCGGGCGGTCGCCCGCGATGCTCGCGGTCATCTCGAGCACGTGGCGGGTGGCCACGACGTCGTGCGTGCGGAAGACCGCTGCACCGGCCGACGCGGCCAACGCGGTGGCGGCCAGCGTCCCCTCGAGGCGCTCGTCAGGCGGGACGCCGAGGGTCTCGCCGATGAAGTCCTTGCGCGACAAGGCCATCAGCACGGGCCAGCCCGTGGCCACGAGCTCGTCGATCCGCCTCAGCAGCTCGAGCCCGTGCCAGGTGTTTTTGCCGAAGTCGTGAGTTGGATCGATGAGCACACCCTCGCGCGGCACCCCGGCCGTGACCGCCTCGGTGGCCGCCCGGGTGGTCTCGGCCACGACATCGGCGACGACGTCGTCGTATGCGACGCGGTGCGGACGCGTGCGGGGCTCGGCGCCGCCGGTGTGCGAGCACACGAATCCGGCGCGGAGCTCGGCGGCAACGGCGACCAGTTCCGGGTCGTGCCCGGCCCAGGTGTCGTTGACGATGTCGGCGCCGACCTCGAGGCAGCGGCGCGCGACATCCGAGCGCCAGGAGTCGATGCTGATGACGACGTCGGGCAGCACGTCGCGCACGCGCTCGATGAACGGCACCGTGCGGCGAGCCTCCTCGTCGGCGTCGACGAGGTCGCCGGGGCCGGCCTTGACCCCGCCGATGTCGACGATGTCGGCGCCGTCGTCGACCGCCCGGCGCACGGTCGTCAGCGCGACGTCGGGCGCGAAGGTGGCGCCCTTGTCGTAGAACGAGTCGGGGGTGCGGTTGACGATCGCCATGACCAGCGCGCGGTCGCGTACCAGGCGACGTCCGCGGAAGGTCAGGTCGATGGGCACACCCTGATCCTGCCCGACGAGGCTACGACCGCGCGATGCGTACCATCTCGCCGCGCGGCACGACCTTCACCCGCTCGCGGGTGTGCTGGTGCGTCTCACCGAGGGCGAGCTCGTGGGCATCGAGCTTCTCCCAGCCCTCCCAGGTGGTGACCTCGAGGCCGCGGCCGGCCAGATAGGTGTCCACGGCTTCGCGCTCCGGCTGCGGGGGAGCCGACAACGAGTCGAGGTCGGCGAGCAACAGCTCGACGGTCTGCGCGGCGTCGGACTTGGTGTGGCCGATCAGGCCGACGGGCCCGCGCTTGATCCAGCCGGTCACGTACGCGCCAGGAAGGGCCGAGCCGTCGATGTCGATGACGCGGCCGGCGTCGTTGGGCACCACGCCGCCAGCGAGGTCGAACGGCAGTCCGGCGAGGTTGTCGGAGTAGTAGCCGATCGCGCGGTAGACGGCCTGCACCGGCCAGTCGACGAACTCGCCGGTGCCGCGCACGTTGCCGGTGCCGTCGAGCTCGGTGACCTCGGTACGAAGGCCCACGACGCGACCGTCCTCGCCGAGCACCTCGACGGGGTTCTGGCAGAAGTGGATGTGGATGCGGTGTGCGGCACCCGAGGACTCCTTGGCCAGGTAGTTCTGCAGCACGTCGACCACGAGCTTGACGCTTTTGGACCCGCGGATGGCGTCCATCGAGCCCCCATCGAGCTCGAAGCCCTCCGGATGCACGACGACGTCGATGTTCGGGGAGTGGTTGAGCTCGCGCAGCTCCATCGGCGTGAACTTGACCTGCGCCGGGCCGCGGCGGGCGAACACGTGCACGTCAGTGGTGGCGTTGCGCCGCAGGCCGTCGGCGACGTTGTCGGGGATCTCGGTGACCAGCAGCTCCTCGGCGGTCTTGGCCAGGATGCGGGCGACGTCGAGACCGACATTGCCGACGCCGAGCACCGCGACCTGCTTCGCGTGCGGCTCGAACGCCCAGTCGCGGTCGACGTCGGGGTGGCCGTCGTACCACGCGACGAAGTCGGCAGCGCCGTACGAGCCCTTGAGGTCGATACCGGGGATGTCGAGGTCGCGGTCGGTGCGGGCGCCGGTCGCGAAGATGACGGCGTCGTAGAACTGCCGGAGGTGGTCGAGCTTGAGGTCGTCGCCGTAGGACACGTTGCCGAAGAAGCGGATGTCGGGGTTCGACAGCACGCGCTTCAGCGCCTTCACGATCTCCTTGATGCGCGGATGGTCAGGCGCGACGCCGTAGCGGATGAGCCCGAACGGGGTCGGGTCGCGCTCGATGAGGTCGATGGTGATCGACTCGACCGTGGACGGGAGTTCGGCCTTGGTGAGGATGTCGGCGGCGTAGATCCCTGCCGGTCCGGCGCCCACGACGGCTACTCTCAGCTGTCTGCTCATGCGACGAATCTAGAACGTGTTCTACAGCGCGTCGGGCTCGTCCCACGATGCGAAACAGCCCGCTGACCTGCGACGACGTGACTTGCGTCACATCAGGGCTGTGACGCGAACACGCCGCGGCGACAAGAACTTGCCCTGACGGTCAGAGTCGCTCGCGCAGCCACGTGAAGTCTGCGACGTGCTCGTCGGGGCCGCCCGGCGTCTCGCAGACGACCGGTGCGCCGGCGTCGCGCACGACGGCGGCCAGCAGGTCGGGGTCGATCTTGCCCTGGCCGAGACTGGTGTGCCGGTCGGCGCCGGAGTCGAAGTCGTCGCGGCTGTCGTTGCAGTGCACCAGGTCGATGCGACCGGTGATCGCCTTGACGTCGTCGACGATCGTCTCGAGGGAGTTGCCGCCGGCATGGGCGTGGCAGGTGTCGAGGCAGAACCCGACCATCTCGGACCCCGATGCCGCCGAGATGGCATCGAAGACGGCGGCGATCCGGTCGAGGTAGCGGGTCATCGCATTGTCGCCGCCAGCGGTGTTCTCGATGAGGATCGGCACTTTGATGTCGGTGGCCTCGATCGCCTTGCGCCAGTTGTCAAAGCCGATCGCCGGATCGTCGTCGTCATTGAGGTGGCCGCCATGCACGATCAGGCCCTTGGCGCCGATCGCCGCCGCACCGTCGACGTGCTTCTGGAGCAGCTGTCGCGACGGGATGCGGATCCGGTTGTTCGTCGTCGCGACATTGACGAGGTAGGGCGCGTGGACGTAGAGGTCAATGCCGGCCTCCTCGGCGTCGGCCTTCAGCCCGTCGGCGCCTCCGGCATAGCGGAACTCCGGCCCCTTGTAGCCCTGTGGGTCGCCGAGGAAGAACTGCACGAGCGTGGTGTCGCGCTCCGCGGCCTCCGCGATGGGGTCGGTCTGGTCGACGTGGGCCCCGATGGTGATCGTCATGATCGCCAGTCTAGGAACTCCCACGGACCATCCGATCCCGCTAGTCTCGCCGGAGACGGATGCGGAGGAGCACCCATGGGATTCGTCTCACCGACCCTGCCGGACGTCGACGTCGAGCAATGGCGGGCCTTGCCGCGGGCCGAACGCACCAAGGCCCTGCAGCAGCACTGGACGCTCAACGGATTCGGCACGCCGTACGCGATCTACCTGCTCTACCTCCTCAAGATCGGCCTCTACATCCTCGGCGGCCTTGCCTTCGCGGCCTCGACGCCCGGGATCGGGTCGCTGGGCGACGTCGCGGACTGGTGGACCGAGCCGGTCGTCTTCCAGAAGGTCATCGTCTGGACGCTGCTGTTCGAAGTGCTCGGGTTCGGCTGTGGCTTCGGGCCGCTCACGCTGCGCTTCCTCCCGCCGATCGGCACGTTCCTGTACTGGCTGCGGCCCGGGACGATCCGGCTGCCTCCGTGGCCCGAGCGCGTCCCGCTCACCCGCGGCTCCACGCGCACGATCGTCGACGTCACCCTCTACGCGGCGGTGCTGGCGGCCGCGCTGTGGATCCTGCTCGCGCCGGCCGACCGCGGCGGTGACGTGCAGGGGATGATCGAGCCGTCCCGCTTCGTGCCCCTCGTGGTGCTGCTCCCGCTGCTCGGCCTGCGCGACAAAACGATCTTCCTGGCTGCGCGGGCGGAGCACTACTGGGTCACGACGCTGGTGTTCTTCCTCCCGTTCGTCGACATGGTGCTCGCCGCCAAGCTCGTCATGCTGGCGCTGTGGTGGGGTGCTGCGACGTCGAAGCTGAACCAGCACTTCCCCTATGTGGTCGCGACGATGTTGAGCAATGCGCCGCTGGTGCTGCGTCCGGTCAAGCGCCTGTTGTGGCGTGACGTCGAGACGGACGTCCGGCCCTCACGGGTCGCGATGACGCTGGCGCACTCGGGCACGGTCGTGGAGTACTCGGTGCCCCTCGTCCTCCTGCTGAGCAGCGGCGGCACCGTGACCTGGGTCGCCGCGACGATCATGATCCTGTTCCACCTCAACATCTTGTCGTCGATTCCGATGGGCGTGCCGCTGGAGTGGAACGTGATGATGATGTTCGGCGTCGCGTGGCTGTTCGGCCAGTACGCCGAGATCGGGCTGACGGACGCCACGAACCCGGCACTCGTCTTCGGCATCTTCGCGCTGGTCGTGGGCACGGTGCTCCTCGGCAACCTGCGTCCACGGCTGATCTCGTTCCTGCCGGCCATGCGCTACTACGCCGGCAACTGGCCCACCTCTGTCTGGCTGTTCACCCCGGACGCGGAGCGGACCTACGACGAGCGGATTCCCAAGGCGGCGCGGTTCCCGAACCACCAGCTGGCCCGGCTGTACCCGCCCGAGGTCGTCGACCTGATGATGGGCAAGGTCGGGGCGTTCCGCGGCCTCCACACGCACGGCCGCGCCATGGCCGGCCTGTACCCGCACGCCGCGGACGACCACGAGCGGCGGTTCATCCTCGACGGCGAGATGGTGGCCGGCTCGGCGATCGGCTGGAACTTCGGCGACGGCCACCTGCACGACGAGGCGCTGCTGGCTGCGGTCCAGGAGCGCTGCGATTTCGCGCCGGGCGAGCTGCGGGTCGTGATGCTGGAGTCGCAGCCTCTCGGGCACCCGGTGCAGCAGTACCGGATCGTCGACGCCGCCAGTGGTCTGATCGAGGAGGGCGAGGTGGACGTGGCCGACATGGTCGCCCGCCAGCCGTGGGACGGTGACCTCCCCTTCCGCGTCCGCGGGCTCGCCGGGTCGCACTAGGTTGGACGCATGACAACGGCGGTGGTCATCGGCTCCGGCCCGAACGGGCTGTCAGCCGCGATCGTGCTCGCGCGGGCGGGGCTCGACGTCACCGTGCACGAGGCCAACGACGAGATCGGCGGCGGCATGCGCTCGGCCGAGCTCACCCTGCCCGGGCTCATCCACGACGTCTGCTCGGCCGGCCACCCGACCGCCATCGCGTCGCCGTTCTTCCGAAGCCTGAAGCTCGAGGAGCACGGCCTCGCCTGGGGCTGGACGGACGTCGAGGCCGCGCACCCGCTCGACGGCGGTCGCGCCGGGGTCATGTACCGCGACATCGACCGGACCGCGACAGGCCTCGGGGCCGACGGCGACGCGTGGCGGCGGCTCTACGAGCCCCTCGCGGCCCGCGCCGACGAGCTGGTCGGCGACCTGTTCGGGCCGATCATCTCGATCCCCCATCACCCGATCGGGATGGCCAGGTTCGGGCTCCGGGCGTTGATGTCCGCCACGATGATCGCCCGTCGCTGGGAGTCCGACGAGGCCAGGGGACTCTTCGCCGGGATGGCCGCGCACGCGATCTCGCCGCTGAACCTGCCCACCACCGGCGCGCTCGGCATGATGTTCGGCGTCTTCGGGCACGCGTACGGATGGCCGGTGGCGATCGGCGGGTCCGCCTCGATCGCGAGCGCGCTCGAGTCGGTGCTGCTCGCCGCGGGCGGCAAGGTCGAGACCGGCCACCGGGTCACCGAGCTGCCCGACTCCGACGTCGTGCTGTTCGACACGTCGCCCGACCAGGTGCTGACTCTGGCCGCCCATCGGCTGCCCCGCCGGGTGGCGCGCCCGCTCCGGCGGTGGAAGCACGGGCCGGCGGCGTTCAAGGTCGACCTCGCGGTGGAGGGTGGCATCCCGTGGACCAACGAGGCGGCCGGCCGGGCCGGAACAGTCCATCTGGGCGGCACGATCGAGGAGATCGTCGCCGCCGACACCGACGCCGTGAACGGCAAGATGCCGGAGCGACCGTTCGTGCTCCTGTGCCAGCAGTACCTGGCCGACCCGTCGCGGTCGGCGGGCGACGTGCACCCGATCTGGGCCTACGCGCACGTGCCGAACGGCTACACGGGCGACGCCACCGAGACCCTGATCGACCAGATCGAGCGGTTCGCTCCCGGCGTTCGCGACCGCATTGTCGCGAGATCGGTGCGCACGCCGGCCGAGGCCTACGCCGAGAACGCGAACTACGTCGGCGGCGACATGACCGGCGGCGCCGGCACCCCGTGGCAGACCGTGTTCCGCCCACGGGTCAGCCACAACCCCTACTGGCTGGCCAAGGGTCTGTACCTCTGCTCGGCGTCCACTCCGCCCGGCGGGGGAGTGCACGGAATGGCGGGCTACAACGCGGCGCAATCGGTACTCAAGTCTCTGAGTTGAGTGGAATGGACTCAACTTTGTCAGCGTTGAAATGACCGAGTGTTGAACTCTCAGACCGTTCCTTCGGCCAGGAGACTCCATGGACCTTTCGACCTACACGACCCGTAGCCAGCAGGCGCTGGCGGCGGCCGTTCAGGCTGCCGCGGCATCCGGGAACCCGGCTGTCGAGCCGGCGCACCTGCTGGACGCTTTGCTCACCCAGACCGGCGGCACCGCGGCACCTCTGCTCGCCGCCGCTGGCGTCGACCCGCAGGTCGTCGCCCAACAGCTGAAGGACGAGCTCGGACGCCTTCCGGCCGCCAGCGGGCCGAGCGTCGCCAACCCCACCTTGTCGCGCAGCTCCCACGAGGTGCTGCAGCGCGCCCAGGACCTCGCCGCCCAGCTCGGCGACGACTTCGTGTCGAGCGAGCACCTCGTGGTGGGCATCGCAACGGTCGAGTCACCGGTCAGCCGGGTGCTCACCGAGGCCGGCGCGACGCCGGACGCCCTGCAGGCCGCGTTCGCGTCAATCCGCGGCAGCTCCCGCGTCACCAGCGCCGACGCCGAGGACACGTACCAGGCGCTGGAGAAGTACGGCGTCGACCTGACGGCCGTGGCCCGTGACGGCAAGCTCGACCCGGTCATCGGACGCGACGCCGAGATCCGTCGCGTCATCCAGGTGCTGAGCCGGCGCACCAAGAACAACCCCGTGCTCATCGGTGAGCCCGGCGTCGGCAAGACCGCCGTCGTCGAGGGGCTCGCCCAGCGCATCGTCGCCGGCGACGTGCCGGAGTCGTTGCGCGGCCGCCGGCTCGTGGCGCTCGACCTCAGCGGGATGGTCGCCGGCGCCAAGTACCGGGGCGAGTTCGAGGAGCGCCTTAAGGCCGTGCTGGCAGAGATCAAGGACAGCGACGGCCAGATCATCACGTTCATCGACGAGCTGCACACGGTGGTCGGCGCGGGCGCCGGCGGCGACAGCGCGATGGACGCGGGCAACATGCTCAAGCCGATGCTCGCCCGCGGCGAGCTGCGCATGATCGGCGCCACGACGCTGGATGAGTATCGCGAGCGCATCGAGAAGGATCCCGCCCTCGAGCGTCGCTTCCAGCAGGTCTTCGTCGGCGAGCCGAGTGCCGAGGACACCATCGCGATCCTGCGCGGGCTCAAGGAGCGCTACGAAGCCCACCACAAGGTCTCCATCTCCGACGCGGCCCTGGTCGCGGCCGCCACACTGTCCGACCGCTACATCCCCGGCCGCCAGCTGCCCGACAAGGCGATCGACCTCGTCGACGAGGCGAGCAGCCGGCTGCGCATGGAGATCGACTCCAGCCCCGTCGAGATCGACGAGCTGCGGCGCAGTGTCGACCGTCTCCGGATGGAGGAGCTCCACCTGCAGAACGAGTCCGACGACGCGAGCAAGGACCGTTTGGAGAAGCTGCGGGTCGAGCTCGCCGACAAGCAGGAGACCCTCCGGGCACTCGAGCAGCGCTGGGAGGCGGAGAAGCAAAGCCTCAACGCCGTCGGTGAGATCAAGGAACGCATCGACGAGGTCCGCGTCGCCGCCGAGCGCGCGCAGCGCGAGGGCGACCTCGAGACCTCCAGTCGCCTCTTCTACGCCGAGATCCCCGCGATGGAGCGGCAGCTGGAGGAAGCGCAGGCTGCGGAGCCATCTGCAGTGTCGATGGTTCATGAGGAAGTGGGCGCTGACGACATTGCCGAGGTCGTCGCGTCGTGGACCGGCATCCCCACCGGCCGCCTGCTCGAGGGCGAGACGGGCAAGCTGCTGCGGATGGAGGAGGAGCTCGGCCGACGCCTGATCGGCCAGCAGGCCGCCGTCGTCGCCGTGTCCGACGCGGTGCGCCGCTCGCGCGCCGGCATCAGCGATCCCGACCGCCCCACCGGGTCGTTCCTGTTCCTCGGACCCACTGGCGTCGGCAAGACCGAGCTGGCCAAGACGCTCGCGGAGTTCCTGTTCGACGACGAACGCGCCATCGTGCGCATCGACATGAGTGAGTACGGCGAGAAGCACAGCGTCGCCCGGCTCGTCGGCGCCCCTCCCGGCTACGTCGGCTACGAGGAGGGCGGACAGCTGACCGAGGCGGTGCGGAGGCGCCCGTACTCGGTGGTGCTGCTCGACGAGGTCGAGAAGGCGCACCCGGAGGTCTTCGACATCCTGCTGCAGGTGCTCGACGACGGCCGCCTCACCGACGGCCAGGGTCGCACCGTCGACTTCCGCAATGCCATCCTCGTCCTCACGTCGAACATCGGGTCTGGCCTGCTGAGTGGAACAGGAGGAGCCGACCTGACTCTCGACGAGTCGGCCACGCGCGAGGCCGTCATGGAGCTCGTGAAGTCGTCGTTCAAGCCGGAGTTCCTCAACCGGCTCGACGAGGTCGTGATGTTCGACGCGCTCAGCACCGACGACCTCACCCACATCGTCGATCTGCAGCTCGAGGCGCTTGGCCGCCGGCTCGAGGCTCGACGCATCACGCTCGACGTCACCGACGCCGCTAAGGAGTGGCTCGCCGTCACCGGCTGGGACCCCGCCTACGGCGCGCGGCCGCTGCGCCGGCTGGTGCAGCAGGCCATCGGCGACCGTCTCGCCAAGACCCTCCTGGCCGGCGAGGTGCGCGACGGCGACACGGTGCGAGTGGACCTCGACGAGGGAAAGGATGCGCTCACCGTCGAGGCCGTTTGAGCATCGTGGTGGGATAGGTGCCATGAATGCCGCCCCCCGACCACGGGTCGTCACCCTGGCCTGCCTCTTCGTCGGGTTCAGTGCGTTCGTGCTGCTGCTCTACCTGATCCAGGCGCTCAGCAACTGGGGGACGATCGAGATGCAGGACGCGCTGCAGCCCGCCCTCAAGGAGCTGCGGGGTGACGGGTTCGATCTGACCATGGGCGAGCTGCTCGGCACCTTGCGCTGGATCGGGCTGGGCTCCGTGCTGCTGCTCGTCGCGGCCCTGGTGTTCTCCGTGTTCGCAGCTCGCGGCGACCGGCTGTCGCGGATCGGCGTCACGGTACTGGCCATCATCACGGGCATGGTCTACCTGGCGTTCGGGGTGCTCGGGTTCGTGCAGGGTCTCTTCCTCCTCGCTGCCGCCTACTTCCTGTGGTCCCCCGAGGCTCGGCAGTGGTACGCAGCCCGGCAAGCTCCGGCCGGCGAGGCCCGGCCGGTCGAGGACGCGACACCTGTGGCGAATCCGTGGGCGGCGCCGGATCCGAGCGTGCCCACCGTCGAGGCGCCGGCCCCGCCTACGGCCACCGGTCACCGTCCCGGTGCCGTCCTGGCCGCGGGACTGGTCACGATGATCGGCTCGGCGCTCGCCGGCGGGATCTCCTGCATCTACCTGGTCGTCTACGGCGTCGCGCGCGAGGAGTACGTCAGGGTCGTGCAAGACGGCCCGTTCGCCGACTGGTTCTCGGCCGGGGAGCTCCAGGACGCCATGCGGGCCATGTTCTGGGCCAGTCTGGTGATGCTTCCGCTCGCCGTCGCCGGCCTCGCCGCCGGCATCTCGCTGCTGGCGCGGCTCCGGGTGGGCCGTGCGGCGACGCTCGCGCTCTCGTGGATCACCGCCGCCGCCGGGGTCGTTCTGGTGCCGTTCGGTCTGCTCGGCACGGGGGCCGCGGTGGCCGTGATCGTGCTGCTCAACCGCGACGAGTCCCGGGCCTGGACCGCCGGCGCCCGTTGAGCCTCCGGCGCGCCGCGCCGGTAGCATCGCGGGCATGTCCGACACTCCCCCCACATCGTCCGGCAAGCGTCCGCACGTCGTCATCGTCGGAGGCGGATTCGGAGGCATCGCCGCCGTTCGCAAGCTCAAGCGCGCCGACGTCGACGTCACCCTGATCGACCGCCACACGTACAACACGTTCAACCCACTGCTGTACCAGGTGGCGACCGCCAGCCTGAACCCCGGCGACATCACCTGGTTCCTGCGCGCGATCCGGGCCAAGCAGCGCAACGTCCGCTTCCTCAAGGGCATCCTCAAGTCGATCGACCACGAGTCGCGCATCCTGCACCTCGAGGGAGCCGTCGACGTCAAGTTCGACTACCTGGTGCTCGCGTGCGGCGTCACCACCAACTTCTTCGGCATCCCCGGCGCCGAGGAGTTCTCGATCCCGCTCTACAAGCGCTCCCAGGCGCTCGAGGTGCGCGACAGGATGTTCGCCAACTTCGAGCACGCAGCCATCAACGGCCAGGACCAGGACCTGCGCATCATCGTGGTCGGGGGCGGTGCCACCGGCGTCGAGACCGCCGGGGCCTTCGCAGAGATGCGCAACAACGACATGCCGATCACGTATCCCGAGCTGGACCGCAACCGCATCCACATCACCCTCGTCGAGATGATGGACACGGTGCTCGGCCCGTTCCATCCGAAGCTGCAGAAGTATGCGTTGAAGTCCCTGCAGAAGCGCGACGTCGACCTCCGGCTCGAGACAGCCGTCAAGGAGGTCCGTGAGGACGGTGTGCTCGTCGAGAAGGGCGGCGAGCAGGAGTTCCTGCCGGCCGGCATCGTCGTCTGGGCCTCCGGTGTCACGACCCACCCGACCGTGGCCGACTGGAGCGTCCCGCAGGGCCGCGGTGGCCGGATCGAGACCGACGAGCAGCGGCGGGTGAAGGGGCTCGACAACGTCTTCGCCATCGGCGATGTCTCGATCGGCCCGGAGCAGCTGCCGCAAGTGGCTCAGCCGGCGATCCAGGGCGGCAAGTACGTCGCGAAGCTGATCAAGGCCGACCTCAAGGGCAAGACGCGCAAGCCCTTCGCATACCGCGACAAAGGCACCATGGCCACCATCGGGCGGGCGTCGGCCGTGGCCGAGATCAAGTTCATGCCGAAGATGACCGGCTTCCTGGCGTGGATCATCTGGGTGGGACTGCACGTCGCGACGCTCCTGGGCAATCGCAACCGGTTCGCGACCATGATCAACCTCACCGCCAAGTACCTGGTCTGGGGGAGCCACAACGCGATCGTGGGCGAGACGCCGTACGTCACCGCGGCCGAGCCGTTCGTCGTCGAAGCACGGCGGGCACCGCGCACATCGGCCCGGCAGGCCCGCAAGACCGCCGAGTCCCTCGCCGCCAGCGAGGACGACTGACGCCTTGCTTGACCTGAGGTGCGGTTGAGGTAGCACGCTCGTGTCATGGACACCGACATCGAGACGATCACTGCCGTCGTCGCCACCCTCGAGCACTCCCAGCAGCGCGAGCTACCCGACGAGTTCGTCGGCCTGTTCCGGCACGACGCGATATGGACGACCGGCGGCGGCAAGCTCCTGATCGGCCGTGACGAGATCTCGACGTTCACGCACCAGGTGCTTCCCGGCGCGATGACGGACATGACGGCGACGTACGAGGTGGTGCATATCCTGTTCATCCGGCCGGACGTGGCCGCGGTCAAGGTGCGCCAGCGCTACCTGACCCTCGACGGCGAACAGATCGGCAACCAGGGCACGCCGATGTATGTCATGGCCAAGGAGGACGGCCGATGGCTCTTGACGGCCAATCAGAACACCGAGGTGCAGGGCTGACGGATCGGCACGGCAGGAGCATCATGGTGGGCACCTTCTCGCCTTCGATCGGAGCCTCCCATGCGCCGTGCCTTGGTCATCTTCGCCTGCAGTGTCGTCCTTGCGGGTTGCGCAGGATCCGACGGTGCTGACAAGACGACCAAGACGGATAAGCCGGTCGACGGGATGTTCGATGTCGGTGGCCGGCAGATGTACCTGTCGTGTGACGGTTCCGGCGGGCCAACGGTCATCCTGGAGGCCGGGCTGGAAGGCAACCACAAGACGTGGGACAAGGTCTTGCCCGGAGTCGCGTCGACGACGCGGGTCTGCGCGTACGACCGAGCGAACATCGACCCGAGTGAGCCGACTCCTCCGCCACGCACCGCTCGCGACATGGTCGACGACCTTCACACACTCCTCGAGGCCGGCGAGGTCAAGCCGCCCTACGTGCTCGTGGGGTTCTCCTTCGGTGGGCTCGTGAGTCAGCTCTACACGAGCACTCATCCCGGGGACGTCGCCGGCCTGGTCCTGGTCGAGTCCAATCACCCCGACGAGGTCGAGGAGTTCGAGGCGGAGCTCACGAAGGCGCAGATCGAGGAGGATCGCCGTTCAGCGGAGGCGAACGCCGAAGGTGCCGACGTGTTCGAGACCTTCGAGCAGGTCCAGGCGGCGCCGGCCCTCCCGGACGTACCTCTCGTCGTCATCACCGCCGGTGTGCAGGAGGGCTGGCCGCCCGGTTGGGACGCTGAGGTGTTCAATCGGCTGCGGGCCGCCCAGCAGACGGATCTTGCGAGCCTGGTGACGGACGGAACCCAGGTGATCGCTCGCAAGAGTGGACACGACGTACCGCAGGGTCAACCCGAGATCATCGTGAAGGGGATCGAGACCGTCTTGGCGAAGGTCGGCTGAGTCAGGGTGGAGTGAGCTGCTCGAGCTGTTCCCGCGCCTCGACGAGCGAAGGACCGTACCAGGTGAGCAGGCGTCCGGACACGAGCGCCGTGGGAACGTGCGTGAACGCCTCGGGTCCGTCAGCCGGGCCGAAGGCGTAGGGCTCGTCGGGCAGGAGCACGAGGTCGACGTCGTCGCGGTCGATCTCGCCCAGCTCCACGCGGGGGTAGCGATCCGCATGGTCGGCGAAGACGTGGCTCCAGCCAAGTCTGGCGATGACGTCGCCGGTGAACGTGTCGCTGCCGACGACCATCCACGGATCACGCCAGATCGGGACGGCAATCCGGGGACCGCCTGGCGCAGGCCGGTCGGACCAGACGCGCTCGGCCTCGTCGAGCCAGGCCGGCGCGTCCCACCCGAGGGCGTCCGCGAACAGCCGGCGTATCGAGGCGAACGCCTCGTCCAGGGTGCGGATGCGCGTCACCCAGACGGCGATACCGTCGGCGCGCAGCCGCTCGACGTCGATCTCGCGGTTCTCCTCTTGGTTGGCGACGACGAGGTCCGGCGAGAGGTCAGCGATCGCGGCTCGGTCGGGGTTCTTGGTGCCTCGCACGCGAGGAACGTCGAGATCAGCAGGGTGCGTGCACCAGTCAGTGGCCCCGACGAGTGCCTCGCTTTGTGTGGCGGCGATGGCCTCGGTGAGCGACGGCACGAGCGAGACGACACGCCGCACCGGCCGTCTGTCGTCGAGGACGTACCCGAGGTCGTCGGTTCTTCGGCCCACCCGTCGAGGATGTCAGGCTGCTTGGGCGTGTGGTGATCCGCGGGCGAGCTGGAGTCGGCCGGTGTGGATCAACGTGTGGCACTTGCGGCACAGGCCGATCAGGTTGTCGAGGTCGGTGGGCCCGCCGTTGGACCACCAGATCAGGTGATGGTTGTGGGCGATGGGATGTCGACAGGCGGGTGCGGCACAGATGCCGCCTTGCCGCAGGGCGATGGCTTTGGCCTGGCGCGGGGTGGCGAGGCGTTCGGTGCGTCCGACATCGAGGACCTCGGTGTTCTTCTCGATGGTCGTGATCAGGAACGGGGTCAGTTCGGCACCACACAGCAGGTGGGCCAGCAGGGCTGGTCCGATCGGCCCGAAACCTTCGAGAATGGCCGGCTCCAGGTCGAGGTTCAGCGAACGCCTGCCCTCGTCGTTGGCCATCGCTTGGAGGGTTTCGGCGTCCACGGTGACTTTGATGTGCGGACGGATGCCGTTGTCGGCCGGCAGTCCGTGTTCCAGCACGGTGGTGCAGATCTGGTCGAGGGCCTCCATCCGTCGTTTCGACGGGGCCCGATCATCGGCGCCGTCACGTGGCACGGACAGGTTCTTCAGGATCGTGTTCAGCTTCGCGCCGGTCTCGATGTCCAGGAACCCGGTGACATGCCAACCCTCGACGGTCTTGGCGAGGCGGATGTCGCGCTTGTCCATCCCCTTCAACCACGCCTCGTCCAGATCGTCCGGATGGATCAACGCGCGAACCTGACGGACCTTGGCATGGAACTCACCCGGCGGAGCGTGCTTGGCGACCTCCAACAGCGGCGCCTCGATCAGCCGCGTCTCCTCGACCCCCACATGCTTGAGGGCGTACGTGAACGACTCGACATGGGCGAAGGAGATTGCACCCGACCGCGCCGCCTCACCCACCAGCGGCAGATCCCGGAACGTTCTCCCGGCCCGCACCATCTGACGCGTCAGACCCGCATCCTGACGCAACTCACGCCGCGCCCACGTGCCGACACTCGACGCACCCTCAACCTCATGAGCCTTGGTCTCGTCGATCTCGGCCAACGTGCCGGCCAACTCACTCGACAACGCGTCGATCGCGGACCGCAAAGCCTTCGCCTTGATGGTTGCCGACGTGGTGACCGACAGCATCGCCCGCGCAGCATCCCGCATCGTGGTGATGGTGGTCTCGGAGTCCCCCGACATGCTCCAAACCTACCAGAACACGTGTTCGATGAAAAGTGCTTTTCCCCAGTTCAACAGGGGTTTTCGTCAGACGTCCTCGTCGAAGTCCGCGTCGCGGCGGCGGTCGAGGTCCATGTCGCGGTCACGACCGAACTCGCCATCTCCCGGCGAGGTGTCGTCGCCGCTGGCATAGGGATCGGCGCGTTCGGATGACCTGCGTGCGCGGGCGATGAGCGCGAGCACGATGACGACGACGAAGAGGGCGACGAACAGCCAGACCCACGTTTGCGTGTCCATGGTTCCTCCTAGGGTGCTCGCCAGCCTAGGGGTATCCAGGGCACTTGCCCACCGATAGCTCAGAGGCTGATGGCGCGGGCGTCGAAGAAGTCGGCGGTCGCCATCATCGAGTCCAGCACCGTCGACGGGACCGGAGCATCGGTCGTGACGATGACGATGGCCTCACCGCTCTCGGCATCGCCTCGGTGGCCGACCGCGGCCGAGACGATGTTGATGCCGGCATCGCCGAACGCGGTGCCGATGCGGCCGAGCATCCCGGGCTGGTCGCGGTAGCGGAACACCGCGAGGTACGGCTCGAGCTGGACGTTGAACCGCGAGCCCCAGGCCTCGAGCAGGTGCGGACGGTGTCGTTGCCCGAGCACCGTGCCCACGACCCGGGTGACTTCATCGCCGCTGCGGACGGTGACGCGGACGAGATCGGTGAAGTCGCGGGCGGTCGGCCGGCTGGTGGTGGAGACGGAGATGCCTCGCTCGGCGGCGAGGGCCAGTGCGTTGACATCGTTGACCCCTTCCTCGGTGTGGTCCTGGAGCGCACCCTTGACGACCTGGATCGTGAGCAGCCGGTGGTCACGGTCGGCGACGCGGCCGAGGAACTCGACCTCCAGCGACTCCAGCGACGTCGCCGGCAGGAGTCCGGCCGCGATGCGCCCGAGCGAGAGGCACAGTCCGAGGAACGGCTCGACTGCGACCAGGTCGTCCGCAGCGATCGCCGGGACGTTGACCGCCGTGGTGACCGGGGCGCCGGTGAGCGCGGCCACGACCTGCTCGGCGGCCTGGAATCCGGCCCGGTCGGTCGCCTCGGCGGTCGAGGCGCCGAGGTGGGGCGTGACGACGACGTTCGGGTAGCCGAACAGCGGGTGCTGGGTGATCGGCTCCTCGCGGAAGACGTCGAGGGCGGCACCGGCCACCTTGCCGGAGTCGAGCGCGTCCTTGAGCGCCTCGTCGACGACGAGGGGTCCGCGGGCGACGTTGAGCACCCGCACGCCGTCCTTCATCGCCGCGAACGCCTCGGCATTCAGGAAGTCTTGGGTGTCGGCGTTCTTGGGCAGGTGGACGGTGAGGAAGTCGGCGACGGCATAGACGTCCTCTGCGCTGGCCGCCCGTTCGACGCCGAGCTCGCCGAAGCGCTCCTCGGCCATGTAGGCGTCGAAGGCCACCACGCGCATGCCGAACCCGCGGGCCCGGTGCGCGACCAGTTGGCCGATGCGGCCGAACCCGATGATGCCGAGCACCTTGTCGTGCACCTCGACGCCGGTGAACTTCGCGCGGTCCCACCGGCCCGCCACGAGCGACCCGTGTGCCTGGGGCACGTTGCGGGCCAGCGCGAGCAGCAGGGCCATCGTGTGCTCGGCTGCGGTGACGACGTTGGACTGTGGTGCGTTGGCGACAACGACACCCATCCGGGTGGCCGCCGTGACGTCGACGTTGTCGACGCCCACGCCGGCTCGGGCGACGACCCGCAGGTTGGTCGCCTTGGCCAGGACGTCGGCGTCCAGCTTCGTGGCGGACCGGATCAGGATCGCGTCGTAGTCGGCGATGCGCTCGAGCAGGTCGTCCGCGGACCAGTCGTAGCCGAGGTCGACGTCGAAGCCGGCCGTTCGCAGCAGCTCGACGCCGGACTCGCCGATGTTCTCCTTGACCAGCACCTTCATGGCGTCACTCCCGCGTCGTGGGCGATGACCCAGTCGATGCAGGCGGTCAGGGCCATGACGTCCTCCGGGTCGACCGCCGGGAACATGCCGATGCGCAACTGGTTGCGCCCGAGCTTGCGGTACGGCTCGGTGTCGACGATGCCGTTGTCGCGCAGGGCGCGGGCGATTGCCGCGGCGTCGATCTCGTCGGTGAAGTCGATCGTGCCGACGACGAGCGAGCGGAGGGCCGGGTCGGCGACGAAGGGCGTCGCATGCTCCGACTCCTCGGCCCACGAGTAGAGGAACGACGACGAGGCGGTCGTGCGCTCGACGCAGAACTTCAGGCCGCCGCCGGCGAGCATCCAGTCGACCTGGTCGGCCAGAAGGATCAGCGTCGCCAGCGCCGGAGTGTTGTAGGTCTGGTTCAGACGGGAGTTCGTGAGGGCGGTCGTCAGCGACAGCGACTCCGGGATCCATCTTCCGTCGGTCGTCGCCGACAGTTCCTCGGCGCGGGCCAGCGCGGCTGGGCTGAGCGCTGCGACCCAGAGGCCGCCGTCGGACCCGAATGACTTTTGCGGCGCGAAGTAGTAGGCATCGGCCTGGCTCATGTCGACCGGTAGGCCGCCCGCACCGGACGTCGCGTCGATGAGCACCAGGGCCTCACCCGCGTCGGCCGGGCGCTGGACGTCGAGCATCACCCCGGTCGACGTCTCGTTGTGCGCCCAGGCGATGACGTCGGCATCCGGGTCTCCGGTCGGGGTGGGAGCCGTGCCGGGCTCGGCGCTGACGACGATCGGGTCCTGGAGGAACGGCGCGCGGGCGGCCGCGGTGGCGAACTTCTGCGAGAACTCGCCGAATGCCAGGTGCAGCGACCGGGAGCGGATCAGGCCGGCCGCGGCAGCGTCCCAGAACGCCGTGGACCCACCGTTGCCGAGCACGATCTCGTAGCCATCGGGCAACGAGAACAACTCGGCCAGGCCCTCACGGACCCGTCCGACGACGTCGCGGACCGGCGCCTGCCGGTGGGACGTGCCCATCAGGTCGTGACGTCCGGCCAGCTGCTCGAGAGCGTCGCGGCGGACCTTGGATGGTCCGCAACCGAACCTGCCGTCGGCGGGCAGGAGCTCGGCGGGGATCTGAACAGCGGATTCGTCGGTCACGGGCTGATGCTATCGATGCACGCCCATGGCACCGCACACCGGAGCGGCCCAGCCGAGCTCGTCGCCGCGCGCGATCTCGGCGTCGAATCGGGCGGCCATGTCGTCCGGTATCGCAACCGCCCGACGAGTCGTCATGTCCACGTGGACGTAGGTCGCCTCGAAGGCGCACGCGAGGGACCGGGAGTCCGGCGACACGACGAACGCCATCCCGTGGAGCACCTTGGCGGAGCGCTCGAGCAGTCGGCCGTGCACGGTGAACCGGTCGCCGAGCTTCATCTCGCTGAGGTACCGGAGGTGCTGCTCGACGGTGAACAGGGAGAGACCGCGCTCCACGTGGTAGCTCTCGTCCATGCCGGCCGCGATGCAGACCCTCCAGAGGGCGATCGACGCCGCATCGAAGTAGTGCCGGATGTTCATGTGACCGTTCTCGTCGATGAACTCGGGCGGCACCACCTGCTCGTCGACGGCAGGCAGCTGGACGATCTGGTCGTAGGAAGGGAGGTCGCTCACACCGAGCGACGATACTGGCCGGGACGCGCTCCTGCGTCGCGCTCGGTCGCGGCTCCGCCGCTGCCCGGCCGTCGGGCTTCGCCCGACCAATGGTGATGAACCGATCTCTCTGGGGCGGGACGCGCTCCTGCGTCGCGCTCGGTCGCGGCTCCGCCGCTGCCCGGCCGTCGGGCTTCGCCCGACCAATGGTGATGAACCGATCTCTCTGGGGCGGGACGCGCTCCTGCGTCGCGCTCGGTCGCGGCTCCGCCGCTGCCCGGCCGTCGGGCTTCGCCCGACCAATGGTGATGAACCGATCTCTCTGGGGCGGGACGCGCTCCTGCGTCGCGCTCGTCGCGGCTCCGCCGCTGCCCGCCGTCGGGCTTCGCCCGACCAATGGTGATGAACCGATCTCTCTGGGGCGGGACGCGCTCCTGCGTCGCTCTCTGTCGCGGCTCCGCCGCTGCCCGGCCCGTCGGGCTTCGCCCGACCCAGGATTGGGCGTTCCTTTCGGCTACACACTTCGTCGATATTGTCCTCCCACCTCGAAGAACGCCTCGGTCACTTGCTGCAGCGAGCAGACCCGCGCGGCGTCCATGAGCACGGTGAAGACGTTCCCGTCGGACGTGGCGGCTTCCTTGAGCCGGGCGATGGCCTCGGTGGCCTCGCTGCGATGCTCCTTCTGGAACGCCAGCACGCGGTCGAGCTGCGACTTCTTCTCGGCCTCGGTGGCCCGGGCCAGGTCGACGGTCGGCGGCACGACGTCCTCGTTCGGGTTGAGGAACGTGTTGACGCCGATGATGGGCAGCGACCCGTCGTGCTTGCGCTGCTCGTAGAGCATCGACTCGTCCTGGATCCGGCCTCGCTGGTATCCCGTCTCCATGGCGCCGAGCACGCCCGCCGCGCTCGCTGATGGCGTCGAACTCCGCGAGCACCGCCGCCTCGACGAGGTCGGTGAGCTCGTCGGTGAGGAACGCGCCCTGGGTGGGGTTCTCGTTCATCGCGACACCCCACTCGCGGTTGATGATCATCTGGATCGCGAGCGCGCGACGCACCGACGCATCGCCCGGGGTCGTGACGGCTTCGTCGAAGGCGTTGGTGTGCAGGCTGTTCGCGTTGTCGTAGATGGCGATGAGCGCCTGCAGCGTGGTGCGGATGTCGTTGAAGCTCATCTCCTGTGCGTGCAGTGAGCGTCCGGACGTCTGGACGTGGTACTTGAGCTTCTGGCTGCGCTCGTTGGCGCCATAGCGGTCGCGCATCGCGACCGCCCAGACGCGCCGGGCCACGCGACCGAGCACGGAGTACTCCGGGTCCATGCCGTTGGAGAAGAAGAACGACAGGTTGGGCGCGAAGTCGTCGATGTCCATGCCCCGTGCCAGGTAGGCCTCGACGTACGTGAACCCGTTGGCGAGGGTGAACGCGAGCTGGCTGATGGGGTTCGCCCCGGCCTCGGCGATGTGGTAGCCGGAGATCGACACGGAGTAGAAGTTGCGCACCCGGTGCTCGATGAACCACTCCTGGATGTCGGCCATCATCCGCAGGCTGAACTCGGTGGAGAAGAGGCAGGTGTTCTGGCCCTGGTCCTCCTTGAGGATGTCGGCCTGCACGGTGCCGCGTACCGTCTGCAGGGTGGCCTCGCGCAGCTCGGAACGCTCGGCCTCGGTGGGCTCGCGACCCTCGTCCGCGACGAAGGTGTCGACGACCTGGTCGATCGCGGTGTTGAGGAAGAACGCGAGCACCGTGGGTGCCGGGCCGTTGATCGTCATCGACACCGACGTGGACGGCGAGACCAGGTCGAACCCGCCGTAGAGCGCCTTCATGTCGTCGAACGTCGCCACCGAGACCCCGGAGGTGCCGACCTTGCCGTAGACGTCGGGGCGAAGGTCGGGATCGCGGCCGTAGAGGGTCACGGAGTCGAACGCGGTCGACAGCCGGTCGGCCTCGCCGTCCTGGGACAGCAGCTTGAATCGGCGGTTGGTGCGGAACGGGTCGCCCTCGCCCGCGAACATGCGGGCCGGGTCCTCGGTGTCGCGCTTGAAACGGAAGACGCCCGCCGTGAACGGGAAGAAGCCAGGCAGATTCTCGCGCCGCCAGAACGAGACGAGCTCGCCGTGGTCGCCGGTGCGGGGCAGGCTGACGCGGGGGATCTTCGAGGACGACAGCGACTCGCGCCGCAGCTTCGTGTGGATCTCCTGGTCGCGCACCACGACGACCTGCTCGTCGCCGGAGTACGACTCCACGACGCCGGGCCAGCCGTCGATCTGCTCGGCGATCTCGCTCGGGAGCTCCCGCTTGGCCCGGTCGAGCAGGTCACGGACGTCCTCGCTGTCCAGCTCCTCCGCGACGGCCTCGAAGCGCTGCACGCGTCGCGCCTGCTCCGCGAACAGCTCGGTATCGGCGTGGTAGCCGCGCACGGTCTCGGCGATCTCGGCGAGGTAGCGCACCCGATCCGGTGGCACGACGGCGGCGAACCCGGTGGAGACCTTCGTGTCGACCCGCGGCAGCACGCCGTCGTCGAGGCCGAGGCCGTCCTCGCGGAGCAGGCCGGCCACGTGGTGGTACAGCGCCGTGACGCCGTCGTCGTTGAAGGTGGCGGCCGACGTGCCGAACACCGGCATGTCGCCGGGCTTCTTCCCGAACGCCTCGCGGTTGCGCACGAGCTGGCGGCCGACGTCGCGCAGCGCGTCCTTGGCGCCCCGCCGCTCGAACTTGTTGATGGCGACGACGTCGGCGAAGTCGAGCATGTCGATCTTCTCCAGCTGGGAGGCGGCGCCGAATTCCGGCGTCATCACGTACATGGAGCGGTCGACGATCCCCCTAGCACTCCGCTTCGCTCCGTGCTGGGAGGTGCCCCCAGGCACGATGAACGGGGCGCTGCCCTGCCCGATGCCGGGCGTCTCGATGATCACGAGATCGAATCCGGACGCGCGCAGCACGGCGATGACGTCATCGAGATGATCGGGGTGCTCGTGGCCGCCGCGGGTGGCCATGGAGCGGAAGTAGACACGGTCGCCGTCAAGGGCGTTCATGCGGATGCGGTCGCCCAGCAGCGCGCCACCACCCTTGCGCCGGGTCGGGTCGATGGCCAGCACGGCGATGCGGAGCTTGTCCTGCTGGTCGGTGCGGAAGCGACGAATCAGCTCGTCGGTGAGCGAGCTCTTGCCCGAGCCGCCGGTGCCGGTGATGCCGAGCAGGGGGACGTTTGAGGCCTCGGCCGCATCGTGGATGATCGAGCGCAGCGCATCGTCGAGCCGGCCCGTCTCGGCGCCGGTGATGGCGCGGGCGATCGAGCCACGCTGACCCGCGAGCAAGGACTCCGCATCGGCGGCACCGAGGTCCCAGAGGTCGTGGTCGCAGGCCGCGATCATCTGGTTGATCATGCCCGCCAGCCCGAGGCGCTGGCCGTCCTCGGGCGAGAAGATCATGACGCCGGATCCGCCCAGCCGCGCGATCTCTTCCGGCACGATGACCCCGCCTCCGCCGCCGAAGACCTTGATGTGGTCGGCCCCCTGCTCGTTGAGGGACTCCACGAGGTACTCGAAGTACTCCACGTGCCCGCCCTGGTAAGAGCTCACGGCGACGCCTTGGACGTCCTCCTCGATCGCGGCCGCCACGATCTCGCTGACCGCGCGGTTGTGACCGAGGTGCACGACCTCCGCCCCCTGTGACTGCAGGATGCGGCGCATGATGTTGATACTCGCGTCGTGACCGTCGAACAGGGCGGACGACGTGACGAAGCGAACGGGATGCTCGGGGACGTGCAAGTCGCTCATGGGATCCTCGCTGAAATTTCCTAGGACACAAGATAGTTGGACTTCCTATTAATGTCCATCTCGGGCTAGGCTGTGACTCGTGACGACCACCCCGCGGATCGCCTTCGACCCGATCGAACGAGCCGGCGAGCTGTGGAGCGAGCGTATCGGCGACGACGGGCCCATGAGGCTCGCAACGTCGATCATGCGGGTGCAGCAGCTGGTGCTCGCGTCGCTCGACGCCGCGGTCAAGCCGTTCGACATCACGTTCGCGCGGTTCGAGGTGCTCGTGCTGCTGTCGTTCAGCCGGTCCGGCTCGCTGCCGTTGAGCAAGGTGGGGGAGCGACTCATGGTTCACCCGACGTCGGTCACCAACCTGATCGACCGGCTCGAGGCGCAGGGTCTCGTCGCCCGCACAGTCGATACGGCCGACCGTCGTCGAATCCTCGCGTCGCTCACGCCCGCGGGACGCCGCGTCCTCAAGCGGGCCACTGCGGCGCTCACCGACATCGAGTTCGCCGTCGGCACCCTCGCCCCAACCGAGCAGGAGAAGGCCTACGAGCTGCTGCGGGAGCTGCGCTCGACCGACTTCGAGGGCTAGACGGTCGTTGGCGAGGCTGCAGGCAGACCTCGTGACAATGGGAGGAGCAACAGGCCGAGCAAGATGCCCAGGCCGATGCTCGTGAAGCTCAGGATGTTGTCGGTCGTGCCCATCAGGTCGGCCACGCCGGCGTGGTACGCGATGTGGAATCCGCCCAGCACGATGTTCGCGACCGCGGCGCCGATCACCAACTCGCGGGTCGGACGCCACACTCCGACGAGGCATAACGCGGTGATCGCCAGCAGTGCCGCGCCGAAGTCGGTCACGAGGTGCTCGTTGTACGGGCCGTCGGCCTGCACCCAGCCACGCCCGAACGGGAAGTCGTCGTAGAAGACACGGGGATCGAGTCGCGCCAGGAGCCCGGTGGCTCCGTTGCCGATCGCCAGCGCCACCAGCGCCATGCGTGCTGCCATCTCGTGCATCGCGATCAGCCCTCGAACATCTCGGCTGCCCAGGCCTTCTCGGGCACGCCGAGGCCCTCGATGAGGGTGAGCAGATGTGGGCGGAGCTTCTCGAGCATCGCGTTCACCTCGGACGTCACGGTCTTGGCTCGGGAGTCCGTGAGCCGGTTGTGGCCCATGAACCAGGCCAGGTCGTCCTCGATGGTGCTGAGCGCGTAGAGCGTGCAGACGTCGCGCAGGAGCTCCTGTGCCTCCTCGTCCTCGCACCGGCCGATGCCGGCAGTGAACGCCTCCAGCACCACGCGGTCGATGTGCACCTTCGCGCACCGGATGACGTGGTCCTGGGCGGCGTTGAAGATGGCGAACGCCTCGTCGTCATCGGCTTTCGAGGCACGGCGCAGGCGGCGTGCGGCCGTCTCGATGACGTGCTCCTCACGATCCTCGAACATGTTGAGCTGGGTGCCGAGGTCGAGCAGATCGTGGTCGTCACCGGCGCCGGGCCGGGCGTCGATCAGTCGCTGGATGAGCTGGGACGCCACGCTGCGTTCTCGCACGACGTCGGTCACCGTGCTCGCCGCGAACCTGACCAGACCCACCGGGTCGAGCCCGCCGATCTCCGAGGCATACGACGTCAGCAGCTCCTTGGCCACGAGCTGCAGGAGCACGTGGTTGTCGCCCTCGAACGTGGTGAACACGTCGACGTCGCCGCGCATCGTCGTGAGGCGGTTCGCGGCCATGTAGCCGGCACCGCCGCACATCTCCCGAGCCTCCTGGATGGCGCGCGAGGCATGCCACGTCTGCACGACCTTCAGGCCGGCCGCACGGCTCTCGAGCTCACGCTTCTTCAGTGGGTCAGGCTCGTCGACGAGCTGGAGCCGGTGCATGCGGGCCACGAGTTGGTTCTGGGCGAAGCGGTAGGCGTACGAGCGGGCGATGAGCGGGAGCAGGCGTCGCTGGTGAACCCGGTAATCGGCGAGCAGCACTTCCTGCTCCGGCGACGGACCGAACTGCCGGCGCTGCAGCGCGTAGCGTCCGGCGATCGTGAGTGCGACCTCCGCCGTCGCGCTGGCCGAGCCGCCGACACTCACCCGGCCGCGGATGAGCGTCCCGAGCATCGTGAAGAACCGGCGCCCGGTGTCGTCGATCGGGGACGAGTAGGCGCCGCCTTCGTCGACCTGCCCGTATCGGTTGAGGAGGTTCTGACGTGGCACGCGGACCTCGTCGAACATGATGCGCCCGTTGTCGACGCCGGCGAGACCGCCCTTGTGCCCGCAGTCGGACGTCGTGACGCCGGGGAGGTCTTCGCCGTGCTCGTCGCGGATCGGCACCAGGAAGCAGTGCACGCCGTACGTCTCGCCGCGCGTGACGAGCTGCGCGAACACCGCTGCCATCGTCGCGTGCTTGCCGGCGTTGCCGATGTAGTCCTTGCGCGAGCTCGGCGTCGGGGAGTTGATGACGAACTCCTCCGTGGACGGGTCGAAGGTGGCGGTCGTCTCCAGATTCTGGACGTCACTGCCGTGACCGGTCTCCGTCATCGCGAAGCAGCCGACGAGATCGAGGTTGATGAGGTCGCGGACGTACGTGTCGTGGTGGTGCTGGGTGCCGAGGTTCTCGACCGCGCCTCCGAACAGCCCCCACTGCACGCCGGCCTTGACCATGAGGGACAGGTCGAACTGCGCCAGCATCTCGATGGCCGTGACCGCCATGCCAGGGTCGCCGCCCCCGCCGTGCTCCTCGCGGAATCCGGCGGCCGACATGCCGGTGGGCACGAGCTCCTTGAGCTGACGGAACGTGCGTTCGCGCGCCTCGTCGAGGCTGAGGTCGTGGTCGAAGAGGAGATCCATCTCGGACAGCTCGGTCCGGGACTGTTCGCGCACGTGGCGCCACTTGCCGTCGAGGGCGATGCGCAGCTCATCTGACAGCGTCATGGGCTCAAAGTACTCGCGCCGGACGGAGGGTGACTACTGGTGACTCCTAGGCTGGTCCCATGACCGCTTTGCTCATCGCCGGCACGACGTCGGATGCGGGCAAGACGATCGTCACGACGGCGCTGTGCCGCGCGTTCGCCCGGCGCGGTGTGCGAGTCGCGCCGTTCAAGGCGCAGAACATGTCGAACAACTCCATGGTCGTCCGCGGGCGGCCCGGCGCGGAGAGCGCTCATGACTCCGAGATCGGGCGCGCCCAGTGGGTGCAGGCGCTCGCCGCCGGGGTCGAGCCCGAGGCGGCGATGAACCCGGTGCTGCTGAAGCCGGGGGGAGACCGGCGCAGCCACGTGGTGGTGATGGGGCGGCCGGCCGGGGAGATCGCCGCGTCCGACTTCATCGGCGGTCGCACGCACCTGGCCGAGGCCGCGTACGCCGCGTACGACGACCTCGCGTCGCGGTTCGACCTCGTCGTCTGCGAGGGCGCCGGCAGCCCGGCCGAGATCAACCTCCGGGCCGGCGACTACGTGAACATGGGCCTGGCCCGGCACGCGGGGATGCCGGTGGTCGTCGTCGGTGACATCGATCGAGGCGGCGTGTTCGCCGCGATGTACGGCACGGTCGCGCTGCTCGACGAGGCCGACCAGCGGCTCATGGCCGGTTTCATCGTCAACAAGTTCCGCGGTGACGAGTCGTTGCTGCGGCCGGGGCTCGACCGGCTGGAGCAGATCACCGGCCGCCGCGTGCACGGCGTGCTGCCGTGGAGCCCCGATGTCTGGCTCGACTCCGAGGACGCCCTGGACTTGGAGAGCCGTCGGTCGAGCGACGAAGGCTCCCTGCGCGTCGCGGTGATCCGGCTGCCGCGCATCAGCAACTTCACCGATGTGGACGCGCTCGGCATCGAGCCGGGCGTCGACGTCACCTTCGTCACCGATCCGCGATCGATGGCCGACGCCGACCTCGTCGTCCTGCCCGGGACCCGCGCGACGCTGGCGGATCTCAGCTGGCTGCGTGCCCGTGGGCTCGACCTGGCCGTGCTCGACCATGTCGAGGCGGGGCGCCCGGTGCTCGGGATCTGTGGCGGGTTCCAGATGCTGGGCCGCACGATCAGCGACCCGGACGGCATCGAGGGTGTGCGGGGCGCCGAGGCTGCGGGACTGGGGCTGCTCGATGTGACGACGACGTTCGGGCCGGACAAAGTCCTGCAACTGCACGACGAGGGCGGCTACGAGATCCACCACGGTCGCGTCGAGCTCGGCGACGTGGACGAGTTCCTTGGTGGAGCCCGCGACGAGTCCGTGTTCGGAACCATGCACCACGGGAGCCTGGAGTCGGACGAGTTCCGCCGCGCCTTCCTCGCCGATGCTGCCGCGTCCGCGGAACGTGAGTTCGCCCCGTCGGCGGCGAGCTTCGTGGCGGCACGCGCGGCGCGGCTCGACCTGCTGGGCGATCTCGCCGAGAAGCACCTGGACGTCGACGGTCTGCTGGCTCTGGCCCGCGACGGCGCCCCGGACGTCCCGCTGCTCCCACCCGGCGCATGATTCTCGTCCTGGGCGGCACGGCCGAGGCGCGTGAGCTGGCGCTGTTGCTCGATGCCGCCGGCTCGCGGTTCATGTCGTCGCTGGCCGGACGTGTCGCACGCCCGCGCCTGCCGGTCGGTGCGGTGCACATCGGCGGCTTTGGGGGAGTGTCCGGGCTGCGAGCGTTCCTGCTGGAGAATCGCGTGACCGCCGTGGTCGACGCCACCCATCCGTTCGCCCAGGGGATGACGGCCAACGCGGTGGCCGCCTGCACGGCCGACGGCGTGCCACTACTGCGGCTGGAGCGTCCGGGCTGGTCGGATGCGCCGGGCGCCGAGGTGTGGGAGTGGGTCGACGACCATGACGCGGCGGCCGCCGCTGCCGCACGTCTGGGAGGGCACCCGTTCCTGACCGTGGGCCGGCAGTCGCTCCACCGCTTCGTCGGGCCGTTGGCCGACCGCCTGACGCTGGTGCGGGCCGTCGACGCGCCGGCCATCGACCTTCCGCAGGATTGGACGCTCGTGCTCAGCCGTGGGCCGTATCTCCTCGACGACGAGCGCGCCCTGTTCGCCGAGCACGACGTCGACGTCGTCGTGACCAAGGACTCCGGCGGTTCCTACACCTGGTCGAAGATGGCGGTCGCAGCGGAGCGCGGAACCGCCGTGGTGATCGTCCGCCGCGGCCCCGGTCCGGTCGGCGTCGAGGTCGTCAGCGATCCGCAGGCCGCCGCCGACTGGGTCGGTCGGTTCGACGGCGGAGGGCGATGAGAGCGGCGACGCCGAGCGCGGCCATGCCCACGACCTCGGCCAGTCGGACCGATCGTTCGATGTCGTCGGGCTCGACCGGCCGGCCGTCGCCGAGCGTGTGCCGGTCCTCCACCCGGTCGCGGTAGGTGTTGACGCCGCCGAGGCGCACACCGAGCGCGCCGGCGAAGGCCGCCTCGACCGGGCCCGCGTTCGGGCTCGGATGGTGCGGCGCGTCCCGTTGCCACACGTCGAGGGCACGTCGGGTGTCACCGCCGACGATCGGGGCGAGCGCTGCGGCGAGCAGCGCCGACACCCTCGACGGGACGAGGTTGAGCAGGTCGTCGAGCCGGGCTGATGCGCGTCCGAACCGCTCGTACCTCACGCTGCGGTGCCCGACCATCGCGTCGAGGGTGTTGGCCGCGCGGTAGACCATCAGGCCCGGTACGCCGGCGACCGCGCCGGCGAGGAGCGGGGCGACGACCGCGTCGGACGTGTTCTCGGCCACCGACTCGACGACGGCCCGGGAGATCTCGCCCTCGTCGAGGGCGTCGGTGTCGCGACCGACCAGATGGGTCAGGCGGCGTCGGGCGGCGGGAAGGTCGTCGGCGGCGAGGTGACGGCGAACGGCCTCCGCCTCGCGCCTCAGCGAGCGTCCGCCGAGCACGGCCCAGGTGGCGGCGGCCGTTGTGAGCGAACCGCAAGAAGGGTCGGCGGTGCGTGGCCCCGGCGATCATGGCCCCGGCCGCACCGGCGCCACCCACGAGCACTGCCGTGTAGGCGGCTCCGGTGACCTCGTCGTCGGCCCAGACGCGCTGCTCGACCTCGTGGGCGAAGTGCCCGAAGGCGGCGACCGGGTGTCCGGTGGCCGGGTCGCCGAGAAGGCGGTCGGCGGCGAATCCGGCGGCGAGTCCCACCGCGCGTGCCAGCATCAGCGAGCCCTCCTACGCATCCTCAACGGCATCGGGGCCGAAGCCGATATCGTGTTCGAGGGTAGGCCCCCGACAGTGGCGAGGTGGCATGAAGGTCCTGGTGACGGGCGGCGTCCGCTCGGGCAAGTCGTTCCACGCGGAGTCGCTGTTGCTCGCGGCGCCCGGCGTCACGTACCTCGCGCCCGGTCCCACTGTGGATGAGGACTCCGATCCCGACTGGGCGGCCCGCATCGCGATGCATCAGTCCCGCCGCCCCGGTCACTGGGAGACCCTCGAGTCGCGCGACCTGGCGACCGCCATCAGCGATGGCGAGGGAGCCCTGTTGATCGACTGCCTCGGCACGTGGCTGACGTCCCAGATCGACGAGCTCGACGGCTGGGACACCATCCGCGAGGAGTGGGAGCAGGTGCTGTTCGCCCGGCTCGACGACGCCGTCGACGCCCTGGCTCGCACCGAGCGCACCGTGGTGCTGGTGACGAACGAGGTCGGGATGGGCGTCGTCCCGGAACGGCGCTCCGGGCGGATCTTCAGCGATCTCCTCGGCATCGTCAACCAACGGTTCGCCGCCGAGTGCGACGAGGTCCTCTTCATCGTGGCCGGCCGCGCCCTGTCGATCTAGCCAGCGAACGTGATGAACTCGGGGGCGAGCGACGTCAGCAGGATCGCCAAGGTCAGCTCGATCGCAGCACCGTAGATGTCACCGGTCACCCCACCGAGTCGCTTCGTGGCACGGCGAACGAGCAGCCCGACGACCGCTGCGGCGACCGCGACCGCGATCAGCAGGTGCCACCAGGGCGTCACGCCGCTCCATTCGGCCGCAGCAGCAGACACCGCGGCAGCGGCCAGCCAGGCCGCAACGGCTACGAGGCGGGGGACGCTCCCTGCGTGGGAAGCCCCGAGCCCATCGGGTCGCCCACTGGGCACGCCGCGCGCACAGGTCAACGTCAGCGCGACGCGCGACGTGCACACCAGCACCCCGGCGACGATCGCACCGTGCTGCACGTAGGCGAGCGTGCCGAAACCCGCGGCTTGGATCATCAGCACGAGGACGAGGGCCACCGCGCCTGCGGGGCCCACCGAGCCGGACTTCATGACGGCGAGCGACCGCTCCTTGTCATACGACGCGGTGAGGCCGTCGGCCGTGTCGGCCAACCCGTCGAGGTGGAAGGCCCGCGTGCCGAGTGCGAGCGCACCGGCGGCGAGGAAGCCCACGGGGGCCACGCCGAGCTCGCGGCCGCCCCACAGCACCAGCGCGACCAGGACCCCGAGCGGAACGACCGCGAGGGGAGCGAGGACCATCGACAGGCCGGCCGTGTCCCGGTCGACGCGATCCGGCGGACGGACCGGGATCGCGGTCAGGGTTCCGACGGAGAGCCGCCAGGCGTCACGCAGGCCACCACCCATCGGGTCAGCCGAGGTCGAGGTCGGCGAGCAGGGCGACGTCGCGGAGCAGCAGGGCCGCGGACCGGACGATCGGCACGGCGGCCACCGCTCCGCTGCCCTCGCCGAGACGCATGCCGAGATCGAGCACCGGGTCCAGCCCCATCTTGTCCAAGGCGAGCGTCTGCGCGGGCTCGGTGGAACGGTGACCGGCGGCGAACCACGCGGCAGCGCCCGGTGCGAGTCGTTCCGCCATCAGGGCCGAAGCCACGGAGATCACCCCGTCGAGCAGCACCGGGACCCCAGCATGCGCAGCGGCGGCCATGAAGCCGGCCGCTGCCGCGAGATCGGGGCTACCGAGCGCCGTCAGCGTGTCGACCGGGTCGTCGACACGGTCGCCGGCCCGGTCGAGTGCGGCTTGCACGATGTCGATCTTGTGGGCCAACGCGGCTTCGTCGATGCCGGTGCCGCGTCCGGTGACCTCGGCTGCGGGCACCCCGAGTGACGCCGCGATGAGCGCGGCCGCCGGCGTGGTGTTGCCGATGCCCATGTCTCCGCTGACCAGCAGCTGAGCGCCCGCGGCGATCTCCTCGGCCGCCACGGCCGCACCGGCGTCGAGCGCCGCCTGGGTCTCGGCCGGTGTCATCGCGTCCTCGACGTGGATGGCACCACAGCCACGTCGGACCTTGAACGCCTGAACGGCCGGATCGACCCCGGCGAGGTCGTCGTCGACGCCGATGTCGAGCACCCGCACCGTGACGTCGTGCTGGGCGGCGAGCACGGAGACGCCGGCGCGTCCGGCCAGGAACGTGCGCACCATGGCCGGAGTGACGGCTTTCGGATAGGCCGAGACGCCATGGTCGGCGACGCCGTGGTCACCGGCGAAGATCACCGCACGAACGCGGTCGACGGGCTCGGGCGGCACGGCGCCCTGCGTGGTGGCCACCCAGACGGCCAGCTCACCGAGACGGCCAAGCGCCCCGGCGGGTGTGGCCAGCCCGGCCAGGCGCTCCTCGGCTCGAGTCCGCAGCTCAGCCGAAGGTGCCTCGACGGTGGTCACAGGCTGGCGGCCAGATTGCGACGAGCGATCGTGGACGCCTCACGCTCGTACAGCCGCCCGACGAGCCCGGTGAGCACGACGCCGATGGTCGCCCACATCGCGGTGATCGTCAGCAGCGAGGCCAGGCGGAAGTACCAGAGCGTGTCGCCCGGGAACTCGCCGATTTCGTTGACGGTCGGTAACAGCAGCGCGGCGACGACCACGACGACGAGGTACGTGCCGGCCGAGACGACGATCGCCTGGTAGGTGCCGCGCGAGTCGAGCAGCCGGCGGGCGAGCAGCACGGCGCCGATTGCGGCCAGAACGGAGATGCCCTGCATCGAGAAGAACTCGAGGGTGCGCGAGGCGATCGTGTCCGGGTTGCCGACGGCTGGAGGTGTGGACGGGTACTTGAGGAACGGCACCAGCCCGAGCGCCACGAAGCCGACCAGCGCGACAAGCGCAGTGGACTGGCTCGGCCGCAGGCGCCCGATCCGTCCGGCAGCGAACGCCGAGGCGAGCCCGGCCACGCCGCCCAAGGTGATGCCGACGGCCAGGGTGCCGGTCGCGAGGCCCCAGGTCGACTGGTCGGCGCGCGAGACCTCGGTTCCGGCGCCTTCCTGCTCGTGGGTGTGGCCGTCAGCGGGTGGGTTCTTCGCGTGCTCGGCTTCGTGGGCAGCGGCCGCTTCTTCGACGGCGATGGCGGCGTCGACCTGCGGCTCTCCGACCGTGTAGGCAACGGCGAAGCCGAGGAGTCCGGCGATCAGGCCCGCGAGAAGTCCGCGAACCAGGAACGCACGAGGTGTCATCAGTGGCAGGGGTAGCCGAGCAGGTGGCGTCCGTCGTGAACCCACTCGTGGACGGCGTTGCCTGCGGGGATCGAGACGATGCCCTGGTCAGCGCTGATGAAGAACAGCACGATGGCCGCTGCGAGGAAGACGAAAGCCGCCCAGGGGGCGAGCTGTGCGACCGGAATCGAGGGGATCTCGACCTCGGGTGTGGCGGCGATTGAGGCCTGTGACATGTGAGCTCCTGACGGGATGCGTGCGTCCCTGATAGTTGGGCAAACCAGGCCGTCGGGTCTGACTTCACCGTCCGTGTCGATCTCTTTGGGCGATGTCACAGTAGCGCGACTGTGCCGGACTCTCACCGGCTTCCTCGGGCGTGGCGAGTTCATCCTAGACGTCCGGTCCGGCGTGCGGTCAATCCCTCAGGTGCGTGCCGAAGAAATCGGTGATCCGTGCCCAGGCGTCCTCGGTGGCCGCCGGATCGTGGTGGAGCCCGACCACCTTCTCGAGCCGGGTGAACGGACCGAACGGGCCGATCGGATGTCGGTTCATGAAGGAGTGGCCGGCTTCCGGGTATTCCTTGATCTCGTGCACGACATCGGCAGTGGTGAGTGCGGTGTCGAGCTTGGCAGCGGCGTGCCGCATGGTCCGGTCGCTGCCTCCGTAGCTCCCGACGACAGGACACGCGCCACTGAGCACATCGGCGGCATTCTTCGGCAGTGGACCGTAGTTGGGTGCCGACGCGTCGAAGCCGCGGGTCGCCGCCAACAGGGCGAATCCTCCGCCCATGCAGAATCCGATGACTCCCACCTTTCCGGTGGAGTCGGGGCGGTCCGCGACGAACTGCCGCGTCGCCTCGATGTCGCCGAAGGCCGGTCCGGCGCCGGACAAGAGGGTGGCGAAGGTCCGCCGGAGGCAGCGCAGCACGCACCCGGCGGAGAACAGGTCGACGGCCACGGCCAGGTACCCGTTCTGGGCCAGTCGATCGGTCTGGTGCCGGATGTCGTTGTTGAGGCCGAGCGCTTCGTGGATCACGACGACCCCTGGCCACGGACCTGTCCCGTCCGGTGTCGCGAGGTATCCCCGCAGCCCCGGTGTCGTGACGCCGTTCGGCACGGTGATGTTCATGGCGGACCTCCGGGTGCTGGGGTGATCGAGCCGTTGGCCGGAAGCTCCGGTGGAGTGCCGGTGAGCAAACCCATCGCGATCGCGATCGTATCGCCATGACTCACCGCGACGGTGTGATCAGGGAGGTCGGTCGCCAGCATGGTCTGCACGCGAACGATGACGTCGGTGATCACCTCATCGAGTCCCTTCTCCAGCAGCAGAGGCTCGGTGACGACCTCGAGGCTGAGCCGTTCACCGATGATCGCGGCCGTTTCCTGAGCTCGAACGGCGGGTGAGCTGAGCAGGTGGACGACGCCTTGACCGACGAGGGCGTCGGCGGCTTTCGCCGACTGGGCGCGGCCGAGGTCGGTGAGCGGCGGCGACAGCTCGTGACCCTGCATGCGGTCGATCGCGTTCCAGGTCGACTGACCGTGGCGGACCCAGAAGATCAACGGTCGAGCCCGAGATCCAGGGCAGCGACGTCGCCGATCACCGTGACCGCGGGCGGGCTGATGCCGGCGTCCTGCGCGGCGGTCGCGATCGTGGCGACGTCGGCGCGGACGACCCGCTGGCTCGGCAGGGTGCCGTCGGCGACCACGGCCGCGGGGGTGGCGGGGTCGAGGCCGCTGTCGACGAGGGCGCCGACGATCGCCGGGAGGGTGCGCACACCCATCAGCACGACGAGGGTCGATCCGGAGCGGGCCAGGGCGGCCCAGTCGACGGTGGAGTCCGGGTGTCCGGGCGGCACGTGGCCGGACACGACCGTGAACGCCTGGACGAGTCCGCGATGCGTGACCGGGATGCCGGCGACTGCTGGGACGGCGGTGGCTGAACTGACACCCGGGATCACATGAGCTTCGATCCCGGCGTCGGCGCAGGCCACGAGCTCCTCTCCGCCACGGCCGAAGACGAAGGAATCCCCTCCCTTGAACCGGACGACGTCGTTGCCGGCTTTCGCGTGCTCGATCAACAGCCGGTTGATCTCGCTCTGGTCGGTGGAACGACCGCCGGGCTCCTTGGCGACATCGATGATCTCGGCGTCCGGGCGAGCCCACGCCAGCGCTGCCCGGGGCACGAGGCGGTCGGTGAGGATCACGTCGGCCGCGGCGATGGCGTCCCGGCCTGCGACCGTGACCAGGCCCGCGTCTCCGGGCCCGCCACTGACGAGGGTGACGACTCCCATGCGCTCACCTACGCGCGGCTCCCTCGAGCTCATGGTGCACCCCCTTCGGTTCGGAGCACGGCCAGGAGCTTGCGGGTGGTGTCGGGCCGCCGCACGGCGATGCGGACCCAGGCCGCATCGAGGCCCGGGAACGTGTCGGCGCGACGGACCGCGTAGCCGGCGGACCGGAGACGGCCGTGGACGCCCTCGCCGACGCGGGCGAGCACGAACGGGCCGGCCGAGCCGGCGACGACCTCGACGCCGAGCTCGGAGAGACCGTCGAGGAGCACCGACCGGTACTGGGTCAGACGGGTGGCGCGGGCGGCGGCCTCGGTGATCGCCTCCGCACCGGAGCAGGCGACCATCGCAGCGGCGGACGTGGTGGATACGGACCACGGCGACTGCTGCGCGCGCAGCTCGGCGATGACGGTGGGCTCGGCGAGCACATAGCCGGCTCGGACACCGGGGATCGACCACAGCTTCGTCAGGCTGCGCACGACCACAACGCCGGGTATGCGGGCCGAGGCGAGGGAGTGGAGCTCGGCCGGCACGGAGTCCATGAACGCCTCGTCGACCACCAGCAGCCGGCCGGGCCGGGCAAGAGCACGCAGCGACGCCTCGGGGTGCAGGACGCTCGTGGGGTTGGTGGGGTTGCCGACGACCACCAGGTCTGCGTCGTCGGGCACCCGCTCCGTATCGAGCATGAAGCCGGAGCCGGCGTCGAGCAGCACGTGCCCGGGCGGATGACCGGCCGAGGTGAGGGCGACGTCCGGCTCGGTGAACTGCGGATGCACCACGTAGGGCCGGGTCCAGTCGCGGGCTCGCGCGATCAGCGCGAACGCCTCAGCCGCGCCGGCGGTCGCGAGCACCTCGGAAGCGTCGCGGCCGTGCCGTCGGGCGAGCCCCGTCTCCGCCTCCCGGGCATCCGGATAGCGGCCGACGTCGTCGAGGCTCGCCTGCAGGGCGGCATCGAGCCACTCTGGCCTCGGCCCGTCGTGCACGTTGACCGCGAAGTCGACCAGCCCCTCGGCCAGCTCAGCGTCCCCGTGGTGCCGGAGCGGATGCTGCTTCATGGGCTCGATACGGCCCTCGAGCGCTCGGTGGTCGAGTGCCGGCGAGGAACGAGCCGGTGTATCGAGACCACTTTCGGGCGACCATTGATGCACGGCGGCCGCGAACCGCCGAGCCATCTCGGGGTGGCCGGCCCAGTGAGTGTGCAGGTAGGAGGCGTGGAGGATGTCGGTGGCCCAATGGTCGCTCGGTTCGACGATCGTGCGGTGGAACTCGTGGCCAGTGATCCGCGTGCCGGCGGTGGCGAGCAGGTGGTCAGAGGGGGTGTCGACGGTGCGGTAGGCGAGGGTGAGGCGCGCGGTCATGCGTGCTTCGGCATCGAGCGCGCCGACCATGGGCGCGCCGTCGACGCTGCGGCACAGATAGAGCAGACCGGCGCACTCGGCGACCGTCGGCACCCCGCCGCGCACGGCTTCGAGCATCGCGGCACGCAGGCCTGAGTTGGCGGACAGCCCGGCGGCGTGCACCTCGGGGAACCCGCCGCCCAGGTAGAGGCCCGCTGTGCCGTCGGGCAGGCACTCGTCGGTCAAGGGGTCGAACGTCACGACGTCGCACCCCGCCGCGGTCAGCAGCTCGGTGGTCTCGGCGTAGCGGAACGTGAAGGCACGTCCACCGGCCACCGCGACCACCGGACGACGCTCGCTGGGCGGCGTGAGGTCGGCCGACCACGGAACCTCGTCGAGGTCGGGGGCCTCGCGCGCGAGCCGAACCACCTGCTCGAGGTCGACGGCGCGGGCGATGCGGTCCGCGAGGCGGTCGAGGGCGTGGGCCGCGTCGTCGCGCTCGGCGGCGGGCACGAGTCCGAGGTGACGGGAGGGAGCGACGATGCCGTCGTCGCGCTGCAGCACGCCGAGCACCGGGAGCCCGGTCGACTCGAGGGCGCGGCACACCTCGTCGGCATGGCGCTGCGAGCCGGCCTTGTTGAGGATCACGCCGACGATGCGCGCGGATGGATCGCCCCCTCCGTCCGACCACGTGGCCATGCCCTGCACGACGGCGGCGATCGAGCGGGACGCGTGGGAGATGTCGACGACCAGCACGACCGGGCTGCCGGTCACCGTGGCGACGTGTGCCGTCGAGGCGAATCCTTCCCCGCCGATCTGCCCGTCGTACAGGCCCATGACGCCCTCGACGATCGCGATGTCGGCACCCTGTGCACCATGGAGGAGCAGGGGGACGAGCCGCTCCTCGCCGACCAGGTGCGGGTCGAGATTGCGACCGGGTCGTCCGGTGGCGAGCGAGTGATAGCCGGGGTCGATGTAGTCGGGCCCGACCTTGTGACCCGAGACCGTGTGGCCGGCGCGGCGCAGCGCCGCCATCAGGCCGGTGGCGACCGTCGTCTTGCCGTGACCGGACGCCGGGGCCGCGATCACCAGTCGGGGCAAAGCTCACCATTCGATGCCCTTCTGACCCTTCTGGCCGTGGTCGAAGGGGTGCTTGACGTGCTGCATCTCCGTGACGAGGTCGGCGATCTCGACGAGCCGGGGATCCGCACCGCGGCCGGTGATGAGGACGTGCTGGTGTCCGGGCCGGCCGGCGAGCGTCTCGACGACGTCGTCGACGTCGACCCAGCCCCACGTCATCGGGTAGGTGAACTCGTCGAGCACGTAGAGGTCGTGGCGCTCGGCGGCGAGACGCCGTTTGATCTCCTGCCAGCCCTCGGCAGCGTCGGCCGCGTGGTCCTCGTCGGAACCCTCCTTGCGCGACCACGACCAGCCCGAGCCCATCTTGTTCCACTCGATCGGGCCGCCGGCACCGGTCTCGTCGTGCAGCTCGGCCAGGCGCTCGAGCACCGTCTGCTCACCGATGCGCCACTTGGCCGACTTGACGAACTGGAAGACGCCGATGTCCCAGCCCTGGTTCCACGCACGCAGAGCCAGGCCGAACGCGGCCGTGGACTTCCCCTTGCCGTCGCCGGTGTGCACCATCACCAGCGGGCGGTTGCGGCGCTGCCTGGTGGTGAGCCCGTCGTCGGGGACGTCCAGCGGCTGACCCTTCGGCATCAGGCCGCTCCCTTCACGACGTCGGTCAGGGCAGCGGCACTCACATCGCCGAGCGGGACGTACTCCGCCTTCAGGTGCTCGGCGAGCCGATGGGCGAGCCCCATCCGGAACCGCCCGGTCTCGCAGTCGATGACGACGGCGGCGACGCCGGTGTCGGCCAGGTGGCCGGCCATCTCGTGGGCGCGGGTGAGCGGATCATCGCCGTGGGTGGCGCGACCGTCGGTGACGACGACGAGCAGGGGACGGCGGCGCGGGTCGCGGACGTGCTCGAGCCGCAGGGTCTCGGCGGCCTTGAGCAGTCCCTCGGCCAGCGGCGTGCGCCCGCCGGCGGGGAGCTCGTCGAGCCGGACGGCGGCGATGTCGACCGACGACGTGGGCGGCAGCGTGAGGGTGGCTTCGCCGGCGCGGAACGTGACGAGCCCGACCTTGTCGCGGCGCTGGTAGGCGTCGAGGAGCAGGGAGAGGATCGCGGTCTTGACCTGCTCCATGCGGCGCCGGGCCGCCATCGACCCGGAGGCGTCGACGCAGAACAGCACGAGGTTCGACTCGTGGCCCTCCCGGACGGCAACCCGCAGGTCGTCTCCCCGGAACGCGATGCGCTGGCCGTCCCGTTCGCGGTTGTGCTGGTGCGGCGCGGCGGCGCGGATCGTCTCGGTCAGGTGGATGGAGCCGGTGCGGACGCCGGGACGCTCGGCGCCAATGCGCCGGCCGTCCTGCGTCACGGCCCGCGACCGGTGCCCGGACTCGCCGGCTCCGGTGCCCGAGACCGTGAACAGCCGCGGTCGGTACGGCTTGCCGGCCGCATCGACCGTGACGTCCTGAACGCCGCTGCCCGACGCGGGTGCCTCCCGCTCCGATGGAGGCGGCTCCGGCGGGGTGGTCTCACCATCGGTGGCCTCAGGACCGTCCTGGAGCGGAGAGTCGTCATCTCCGGGCGGCGGGGGCGGTGGTGGCGGTTCGGGCTCGTCGTCGTCGAGGATCGCGTCGAGGAGGTCCTCGTCGATGCCGGGGGCGTCGAACGGTTTGCGGCGACGGCGGTGCGGCAGGGCCAGGCGTGCGGCGGCGCGGACGTCCTCCTTGAGCACGTCGGTGCGGCCGTTCCACGCCGCGTGCGCGGCGGCCGCCCGTGCGGTGACGATGTCGGCGCGCATGCCGTCGACGTCGAACGCGGCGCAGATCTCGGCGATCTTGGTGAGCGCCCACGCACCGAGCTCGACCTCCGCGACCAGCTTCTGCGCGACCTGGATGCGGTCGGTGAGCTCGGCCTCGGCATCGGCGAAGCGGGCGCCGAACCCGTCCGGATCGGCTTCGTAGGCGAGGCGGCGCTTGACCACTTCGACACGCAACAGCGGGTCGCGCGGGGCGGAGACCTCGACGGTGAGGCCGAATCGATCGAGCAGCTGAGGCCGCAGCTCGCCCTCCTCGGGGTTCATCGTGCCGACGAGCACGAACTGCGCGGCATGCTCGACCGAGACACCGTCGCGCTCGACGGTCGACCGACCCATCGCCGCGGCGTCGAGCAGCAGGTCGACGAGGTGGTCGTGCAGCAGGTTCACCTCGTCGACGTAGAGGATGCCGCGGTGCGCCCGCGCCAGCAGCCCCGGCTCGTACGTGGTGACGCCCTCGCTGAGCGCCTTCTCCAGGTGCAGCGACCCGAGCACACGGTCCTCGGTGGCGCCGACCGGCAGCTCCACGAGGCGGACGGGTCGGCTCTCGGTGGGGGCATCGGCCGCGAACGGTCCGTCGGGCGAGAGCGGGTGCGTCTCCTGCGGATCGGTCGAGAAGCGGTCGCCGGCGATGACCTCGATGGGCGGCAGCACCGAGGCGAGGCCGCGCACCATCGTCGACTTGGCGGTGCCCTTCTCGCCGCGCACGAGCACGCCGCCGACGGCAGGCGAGATGGTGGTGAGTGTGAGGGCGAGTGCCATGTCGTCGGCACCGACGACGGCACTGAAGGGGTAGTGATGTGGCACGTGGGGCTCCCGCCTTGACGCCATGGATCAGCTCGAGGCCGGTCTTCGGACTTCCCGGATTCTCCGGGTCACCGCAGCGGGCCCTGTGCCGGATTCTCACCGGCTTCCCGATTCTCCCCCCCGTGCGCGGAGCGCATCATGCACACAGTGTTGCGGGGCACCTCGAGCTGTTGGTCGGGTTCAGGCTACCCCTCAGCGTTCGTCGTCGGCGACGGTAGCCTCAGACGTCATGGACACTGCGGTGGTCGTCGTCGGCATCGGTGCCGACGGATGGACGGGGCTCGATGCGTCGCGCCGTGCCGCGATCGAGTCGGCCGACGTCGTGCTCGGCGGCACGCGGCACCTCGCAATGCTCCCCGACGAGGTGGCCGCCGAGCGTCGTGCCTGGCCCTCGCCGCTCCGTGCCGGGCTCCCCGTTCTCCTCGACGAGCTGTCCGGCCGACGGGTCGTCGCGCTCGCTTCGGGCGACCCGCTCATCTCGGGCATCGGCTCCACGTTGGTCGAGCTCCTCGGCGCCGATGCGGTCGAGATCCTGCCGGCGGTGTCGTCGGTCGCAGTCGCGCGGGCGTGGCTGGGATGGTCGGCCGAGTCGGTCGAGGTCGTCCGCGACCACCGCACACTGCCTCGCCACCTGGCGCCGGGACGACGAGTGCTCGTGCTCTCGTCCGACGGATCGACTCCGGCGCAGGTGGCCCGGCTGCTCACGGAGGCCGGCTACGGCGACAGCGCGATGACCGTCCTGGCCGACCTCGGCTCGGACGACGAGTCGCGCGTCGACGGCGTGGCGGCTTCCTGGGGCGAGGAGGCGGCGCCGGCACTGAACATCGTCGCCGTCACCTGTGTCGGTGGCCCGCCACTCGGGTGGACGGCCGGTCTTCCCGACGAGGCGTTCGACCACGATGGGCAGATCACGAAGCGCGACCTCCGGGCGTCCGCCCTGGCGCGACTGGCCCCCGTTCCCGGTCAGCTGCTGTGGGACGTCGGCGCGGGCGCCGGCTCGATCGCCGTGGAATGGATGCGGACGCATGCGAGCTGTCGTGCGATCGCGATCGAAGTGCGCTCCGACCGGCGCAAGCGCATCGAGGAGAACGCGGTCAAGCTCGGGGTGCCGGGTCTCGTCGTCGTGGAAGGTCACGCACCCGAGGCGCTGGCGGGCCTCGAGGCGCCGGACGCGATCTTCGTCGGCGGCGGCGCCACGGAGCCTGGCCTGCTCGACGCATGCTGGGACGCCCTGCGTGCCGGCGGCCGTCTCGTCGTCCACGGCGTGACGCTGGAGACCGAGCACCTGCTCGCCGAACGCTACGCCGCGCAGGGCGGCGAGCTGAGCCGTCTGCACGTCGAGCACGCCGCTCCGATCGGTTCGTACACCGGGTGGACCCCGTCGCGGGCGATCACCCAGTGGTCGGCCACCAAGCCGACGGTTGGTCCGTGACCGTCCACTTCGTCGGTGCGGGTCCGGGCGCGGCCGACCTCCTGACCCTGCGCGCCGCCGAGCTGCTCCGCGGCGCCGATGTCTGCGTCTACGCCGGCACGTACCTCGACGCCGCCGTGCTCGGCCACTGCCGCGACGACGCGCGGCTCGTCGACACCCAGGACCTCGACCTCGACCAGATCACCGCGGTCGTCGTCGACGCCCACCGCGAGGGACTCGACGTGGTGCGGCTCTGCTCGGGCGACCCGTCGATCTACTCGGCGCTGCACGAGCAGACCCGACGCCTCGACGAGGCCGGGGTGCCGTGGGACGTCACACCCGGCGTCCCTGCCTACGCCGCTGCGGCGGCGGTCGTCGGCGCTGAGCTCACCGTCCCCGAGCTCGTCCAGTCGGTCGTCCTCACCCGTACCCAGGCCAGGTCGACCGCGATGCCGGACGGCGAGGCGCTGAGCGAGTTCGCGCGCACCGGCGCGACGCTCGTCCTACACCTGGCCATCACCCGCACGCGCGAGCTCGCCGACGAGCTCGCCGGCCACTACGGTGCCGACTGCCCGGTGGTCGTCGTGGCGAACGCCTCGCAGCCGTCCGAGGTCGTGCTGCGCGGGACGCTCGCCGACATGGCGGACCAGGTCGAGTCGGCCGGACTCCGTCAGGCGGCCGTCATCCTCGTGGGCCGGGCGCTCGCCGAGGACGTCCGAGGCGCGGAGTCGTACCTCTACGCCCCGAGCCGCGACCGCTCCGCCAAGGGCTGACCTCCCTCAGTTCTTGGTCACGACGACGCGGATTGGCAACGTACCCGTGCCCTGTTGCTCGACGACGAGCTCGGAGGCGTTCGGCGCCGACACGACGGTCCCGCGCGTCACGTTGACGGAGTAGCCGTTGGGATACTGCAGAGGCGGCACCGAGATGGTCGTCTGCGATCCGGCCGGGAAGTGTCCGCCTCCGGCCGCCTTCAGCGTCGAGTACGTGAGCCTGAAGAGCCCGGTGGCGCGGTTGAACGTGTACGACACCGGCGTGCCGGAAACAGCAGTCGGGTGCGGGATGGCGAGCACCTTCAGCTTGTCGGTCTTGACGTTCGCACTCGTCGGCGGCTGCTGCGGGTCGAACACGAGCGCCTGCTTGTCGCCCCCACCGGTCGTGGTCGGGTCGCCGCAACCGCAGTAGGCCCAGTACTGCCACCCGGTGCGGTGCTCGGCGGCGCGGTCGACCATGTCCCCGATGTTCGCCAGGCGGTCGGAGGCGCCGAACTCGGTCAGCAGCGGCGTCACATCGCGCTGTCGGACGTGTCGCTCCATGTTCGCCCAGAGGATCCGGTCGAGGACCACGCAAACCGGACGGTCCAGCCCGAGGGTTTCAGGGGCGGGGACGACGTCGAAGAGGCAGTAGTCGTGGAACGAGAACCCGAGATTGTCGCCCTGGACCTTCACCGAGGTGCGAGCACCGCTGTTGAACAGCACGTTGGGCTCGTAGAAGCTGACCGTGTCCTCGTCGACCGTCCTGATCTTGTCGGTGACGCGCTGCGAGAAGGCACTCAGCTTCTTGTCGAAGCCGGGGCATCCGCCCGGGTTGACGCAGAGCGGGTACCCGGTGCCGGGCCACGGCTCGTTCCACAGGTCGAAGCCCATCACGCCGGGCGTCGAGGTGAAGTACTCGGCGGTGTGAGCCCAGGCGGCCGCGAAGCGGTCCTGCAGGCCGACGCCGCCGGGTCCCGGGTCGTTCTTCCAGAAGTGGTCGAAGGCTCGGTTCAGGGCGAGCATGCCGAAGTAGTTGAACGGGAAGCCGAGCGCCGGCACCGCCGGGAGCCCGTCGTCCTGCACCGCCCAGTCGGGCGCGCCCTCTCCCTGGAACCGCTCGTTGTAGAGGTCCTGGTGGAAGTCGAGCAGCGTCCAGATACCCTCGGCGGCCAGCAGCTCGGTGGTCTGGCGGACGCTCTCGAGGTAGGCGTCGTCGTACACGCCTGGGTTCGGCTCGACCGACTTCCAGATCAGACCCAGTCGCACCGTCGTGAGGCCGTTGTCGGCCAGGAACGCGGCGTCGTCGGCGCTGAACCCCGTGGCGCTGGGTTCGTGGGAGCCGGTCTTGTTGACCATGTTCACGCCGTGCAGGATCATCACGCGGCCGTCAGGGTCAAGCATCCAGCGGCCGGTTTGACTGGGACGGGGCACGTCCGCGGCGTCGGCGGGTCCGCCCAGGGCGACCGTCGCTAGCACGATGACGAACGCTGTCGTGATGAAGCTGCGGAATCGACGTGCCACGGCTGTCTCCTCGGTGGACCCCGAGGGTCAATATAGAACAAGTTCTACGGTGCGCGGACCCCAACCGGGTTGGGGAACTGCATGACGCCCGACGCCTCGATGGCGCGGGCGGTGGTCACCAGGGCCTCCTCGAGGGTGATCGTTCGCGCCTGGGCCTCCTCGTCGAAGCTGCTCGCCGAGACCCGATCGGTGGCGTCCTCGATCTGCGCCCGGGCCGCCCGCCCGCTGTCGGTGATGGTGGCGAACTCGTCCGTCCACGCGCGACGGCGCAGACGCTCATAGGCGTCGGCCCACTCGTCCTCGGTCCAGCCACGCATCTCTCGCTGCTGCGCGGTCACGCGTCCGTCCGCGACCGCGAGCGCGTTCGCGGCAGCGCCGTCCAGGCCGGCCGCGGTGAGGAGCGCGACGTGGCAGTCGCCGCGGTACTCGCGCAGGATCGTCGCCGCGTGCCAGAGGCGACCGACCGGGTCGTCCGGTGCGGGCAAGGACGCGTGCGCTGCGGCGAGGCCCTTGCCGGCGAAGTCCAGCGCCGTCCAGATCGCCGTCAACTCCTTGGCCAGTCGCTCGACATCCGCGTCGGCCAGACCGGGAGCAAGCTTGTCGCGGGCGAGGTCGAGACGCGTGGCGAGGATGTCGTCCCGCGAGGCCATCGACCACGCGTCGGGGAGCGCTCGATGGACCATCCGTGGCGCGAACCCCTGGAAGAGGGCCACGACGACCTCGGGTGCCGGGGTGCCCAGCGCGGCCGACCGCGACGCGAAGTAGCCCATCCAGTAGCCCTTGAGCCCGAGGGCCTCGTACCGCGCCTTCGTGTCCGGAGCGAAGTAGACGACGTCATGAATGACCTCGACCGCCTGCCAGAAGGCCCGCTTCACCGTCACGACAGCCAGTGTGTCAGTGCCAGGACGAGCGCGGTTGCGCGGGATCTACTTGACATATATGCTCTGAGTGTCAAGTATGGCGACAAATTATAGAAGAATGTCAAGAAGCCGAAGGAATCCAGTGCCGACCAAGACATCGACCACGCAGCAGCAACCCGTCCTGGGACTCCCCGACCCCGGTGAGCGGGTGCCTGAAGTGGCCTGGCCGACGATCGTGCTCTACGTGGGCACGCTGGGCCTTTTCGGCATGGAGATGTACGGCGCGCTTGCCGCGGGATGGTCCCCGTGGCTCACGATTCCCCTCGGGGCCGCGGTCACGTTCCTGATGTTCAGCGTGCTGCACGAGTCGACTCACCACGCCATCAGCACCAACACGCGCCTGAACGACGCCCTCGGACACATGTCGGTGCCGTTCGTCACGCCCTACGCCTCGTTCCGGTTGGTCAAGTTCATCCACATCGAGCACCACCGCAACACCAACGAACCCAAGTCGATCGATCCCGACGCGTGGACCAGCGAGGGCCCGTGGTGGCAACTGCCGGTCCGCTGGATGACGATCGACCTCTGGTACCTCGTCTTCTACGTTCGCCGGATCCCCCAGCGCCCACGGGGGGAGGTCGTCCTGAGCCTGGTCGTCGCGGTCGGCGTCGTAGCTGCTCTCACCGGCCTTGTCCTGGCCGGGTACGGCACCGAGCTCGTGGTGGCCTTCCTGATCCCCCAGCGCCTGGGCCTGGGCGTACTTGCGTGGTGGTTCGACTACCTGCCCCACCACGGGTTGCCGTTCACCCAGCGGCAGGACAAGTACCGCGCAACCCGAGTGCGCGTGGGCGGTGAGTGGTGGCTGACCCCGCTGTTCCTCTATCAGAACTATCACCTCGTCCATCACTTGCATCCGAGCGTCCCGTTCTACCGCTACGTCCGTGCCTGGCGTCGCAACGAGCAGGCGTACCTCGACCGAAACGCCGCGATATCGACCGTCTTCGGCCGGTCGCTCACTCCGGCGGAGTACCGGACCTGGCGACGGCTCACCGACGAGCTCGGCTCGACGCCGGATCGCGCGTCGGCTCAGCGGCCGATCTTCCATCCGTTGCGCGTGCAGTCGGTCGAACCGCTCACCGCCGACAGCACGTTGATCACCTTCGAGGTTCCCGACGATCTTGCCCACGAGTATCGCTATGTCCAGGGCCAGCACATCACGCTGCGCGCGATGGTGGAAGGACAGGACGTCCGTCGCAGCTATTCGATCGTCGCGCCGGTGTCGGCGGACACCCTCCGGATCGCCGTCAAGCAGTTGGACCAGGGCGCCTTCTCGACGTACGTCAACCAGAACCTCGAGCCGGGCGACATCCTCGACGTGATGACGCCGACGGGCCGCTTCCACACCGCGCTGGATGCTCATGCATCGCGCACGTACGCGGCGGTCGCGGCAGGCTCGGGCATCACGCCGCTCATGTCGATCATCGCCACGACGCTCGAGACGGAGCCCGAGAGCACCTTCACGTTGGTCTACGGAAACAAGACGACGGGTTCCACGATGTTCGGTGCCGAGCTCGAGCTGATGGGCGACCGGCTCATCGTCCACCACGTGCTGTCACGCGAGGACGGCGCGAAGCTGTCCGGTCGCGTCACGCCGGAGCTCGTCGACGAGCTGGTGCCGCAACCCGTCGACGCTTGGTACCTCTGCGGACCCCAAGATCTCGTCGACGACATGGAGACATCGCTCGGCTCGCGCGGAGCACGTGTCCTCACGGAGGTGTTCCACACCGAACCGGCTGTCAGCTCGGTCGCACTGGACATCGAGAGCCAGGTGACCGTCGCGGTCGACGGGATGGAGACGACGTTCCTGCTGCGCTCGACCGGGGAGACGATCCTGGATGCGGCGATGCAGCAGGGCATCGACCCGCCCTACTCGTGTGCCGGCGGTGCGTGCGGCACCTGCCGCGCCAAGGTCCTGCTCGGCCAGGCGGTCATGGACCAGAACCACGTGCTCGGGGACGACGAGATCGACACCGGCTACATCCTGACGTGCCAGGCACACCCGGTCAGCCAGGAGCTCAGGGTCGACTACGACGCCTGAGCTCACTCCGCGGCGAACCGCGGGGTCCAGACGCGTCCGGAAGTAGTGGCGCGAGTGCTGCTCGATCCCACGATGACCAGGCACTTCATGTCGATCGTCGCTGGGTCGAGCTCGCCCAGGGTGGTGACCGTCAGCGATTCCTCGGCCCGGCCGACGTCGCGCCCGACGACGACGACGGTGTCGGGGGAGCGGCGCTCGAGCAGGACCTGGCGGGCGTCGGCGACCTGGGTGGTGCGCGACCGGGACGCCGGGTTGTAGATCGCCAGCACGAGGTCGGCTTCCGCGACGGCGCGCAACCGCTGCTCGACGAGCGTCCACGGCTTGAGTCGGTCGGACAGGCTCAGCACCGCGAAGTCGCCGCCGATGGGCGCGCCCGCGCGAGCCGCCACCGCCTGCACGGCCGACAGTCCGGGGAGCACCCGGATCTCGACGTCGTCGTAGAGCGGGTCGTCGGCGGCCTCGAACACCGCCGAGGCCATGCCGAAGACCCCTGCGTCCCCACCGGACACGACGGCCACCCGCTCGCCCTTCCGCGCGAGGTCGAGGGCCAGCCTGGCACGGTCGACCTCGACGGTGTTGCCCGACGCATGCCGGTGCAGCCCGGCCCGCTGCGGGACCCGCTCGACGTACGGGCCGTACCCGACCACGTGGTCCACCTCCGCCAGTGCCTGCTCGACCTCGGGGGTCAGCCAGTGGTCCGGCCCCGGCCCCAGTCCGACGACGAGGAGCTCAGCAGTCCCCTCGGACTCGAGAACCGGTGCTTCCAAAGACGGCTTGCTGTTGGCAGGAACCACGATGAGGGAGAAGTACGGGACGGTGGCCGGGTCGACGTCGGCGACCGGCAGCCAACGCTGCTCCGGCATCGAGGCGCGTTCGACGTAGAGAGCACCCTCGAGCCGGCCGGCCTGCTCGAGCGCGGAGCGGACGGCAGAGAACGTGCGGCCGAGCTTCATGATGATCGCGCCGTCGGTATCGGCCAGTCGACGGGCCAGCTCGGGCTCGGGCAGCGTCCCGGGCAGGATCGTCAGCACCTCGGTCTGCCGCACGAGCGGCTTGGCGACGGCGGCGGTGGCAGCGGCGAACGCCGGCACTCCGGGGACCACCTCGGTCTCGAAGCGCTCGGACAGGCGGTCGTGCATGTACATGTACGAGCCGTAGAACATCGGGTCGCCCTCGGCCAGCACGACGACGGTTCGCCCGGCCTCGAGATGGGCGGCGAGCCGTGCCGCGGACTCCTCGTAGAACTCGGCCATCGCACCGGCATAGCCGCCCGGGTGGTCGGTGGTGCCCGTCGTGACGGGATAGCGCAGCTCTTCCTCGATCGCTCCCGCCGGGATGAAGCCGGCGGCGATACGCCGCGCATTCGACTGCTTGCCGACACCGGCGTGGTACGCGACCACGTCCGCGGCGGCGATGAGCCGGGCGGCCTTGACGGTGACGAGCTCGGGATCGCCGGGACCGAGCCCGACCCCGTAAAGACGGCCGCTCACTCGCGCTCCTGGGCGAGGGCGTTCAGCGCCGACGCGGCCATGGCCGAGCCGCCGCGGCGGCCGCGCACGGTGAGGAACGGGATGTCGATGCCGTGCTCGTCACCGAATGCCGCAAGGGCGTCTTTCGACTCGGCCGCGCCGATGAAGCCGACCGGCACTCCCACGATCGCGGCCGGCCGGGGCGCGCCGTCGATCAGCATCTCGAGCAGGTGGAACAGGGCCGTGGGAGCGTTGCCGATCGCCACGACGGCGCCGTCCAGCCAGCCGCCCCACAAGGAGACGGCCGCGGCCGAACGCGTGGTGCCCATCTCGCGGGCGAGGGGCGGAACTCGCTCGTCACGAAGCAGGCAGACGACGTCGTTGTCCTTCGGAAGCCTGGCCCGCGTGACGCCGGACGCCACCATGTGAGCGTCGGTCAGGATCGGGGCGCCCGCCTCCAGGGCGCCGCGTGCCGCCGCGACGAGGCGGGGATGGATGACGAGGTCGCGCACGAGATCGGTCTGGCCGGTGCCGTGGATCATCCGCACGGCGACCTTCTCGGCGTCGGCGGGTACGCCGGACAGGTCGCTCTCGCGGCGGATGGTCGAGAACGAGTCGACGTAGATGGCCGCACCGTCGTCCTCGTACGGGTATTGACGAGGGGGGCGCCGCGGTGGCCTAGGCATCCGCTCGCTCCAGGTCGGGCAGCAACAGGCTGCGCCACGGGGTGACGACGACCTCGCGTCCGGCGCGGGCCAGTACCTGGGTGGCGAGGTCGTGGGTGAGGTCGCCCTCGGGGACCGCGACGTGCTCGGCGCCGAGGCCGTCGTCCTGGGCGATGACGCCGTACGGTGCGGGCAGCGATGCGACCTGGGTGCGGAGGTCGCGGGCGTGGTTCAGGCCGAGCAGGTCGCCGCCGGCGTCGGGCAGCTCGTCGACGTGCCACAAGGCGTCCGCACCGTCGCCGTTGACGTCGAGGAAGCGCCGGGCGAGGTCGAGCAGCACCGCAGGCACGGAGTCGAGTTCCACCACCTCGCCCCAGTGCTGCGTGCCGACCCGGACCTGCGCTGCACCCGCGTCGACCGCCATCACCCCCAGGTCGAGGCTGCGGTCGACGAGGTCGCCGCGGCCGTCGTCGAGCACGAACAGGAAGCGTCCGGCGAGGTTCGCGAACACCGGGTCGTCGCAGAGCAGCTCGTCGAGGCGCTGCGCCACCGGGCGCAGGTCGGCCTGACCTCCGACGCGTCCGCTCATCGGCGACACCATGATGTTGCGCACCAGTTCGTGCGACGGCGAGGGCAGCAGTCCCGCCGCCTTGATCGCGTCGACGAACTCCTCGGGCACGCAGCCGTCGTCGTGCTTGATGGCGCGTAGCTGGATGTTCGCCCGCTTGGTGAGGTACAGGTGACCGTCGGCGTGGTCGCCGGCGATGATCGCGAGATCGGCCAGCGCCTGTGCGGACAACGCGCCTCCCACCAGGCGCAGCCGGACGAGGGCGCCGTCGTCCGCGATCCACGGACGCAGCACACCCGGGCAGCGGTCCGCGTCGTGGCGGGGGGAGGTTCCGGTCACGCGCCCCATCGTCCCACCGTGCGAAATCCCTTGGACGGTGCGGGGGACGCCAGGGTGATCACCGATGGTGAGTGCCGAGCCGGGCCGTGATCGTGGAGACATGAAGCTGCTCACGATCGGTGGACCGCTGTTCCTACTCGCTTACGGATTGCTGCGGCTCGTCGACGGCCTGGACGGTTCGCATGGACCCGGCTGGGCCTGGAACGTCGGACACACGTGCTTCCTGATCGCATTCTTGATGTTCGGTGCCCTGGTCTGGAAGCTGCGTGACGTCTCGGTGGTGGCCGCGATCGCTGGGCTCGTCGGCTCCTCCGCCTTCGTCTGGGTGATCCTCGGTGACCTGTTCCAGGACCTTCCCGGTCTCCCGGACGTGTTGATGATCGCCGGTCCGCTGCTCTTCCAGCTGGGAGTGCTGGCGTTGCTGACCCTCTTGGCCGTCCGACATCTCATGCCGATGTGGAGCCCCGCGCTCGTGCTGGTCGGGCTCGTGCTGTTCGTGGTCGACCTCGACCTGCTACCGCTCGGCGCGTTGCTCCTGCTCGTCGGGTTGGCGCCGCTCGCGGTTCGTCGTCTTGACGCGACCGCCTACACGAGCTGAGGGGCGAGATCCTCGTCGGCGCGGTGAACCTGTAGGGCGATCGGTTCGACGTCGAGATGGGTCTTCATCCGATGGTGCCGTCGGCACAGGGAGCTGAGGTTGGCACCGTTCGTCGGGCCTCGTGGATGTGGGATGACGTGGTCGTCGTCGCACTCGGTGGCCGGCCGAGAACAGGTGGCGAACCGGCAGGTGCCATCGCGGATGTCGACGGCCGTCCTGAGCTTTCGGGACGGAAAGCGGCCGAGTTCGGTGACGTCGAGGATGCGGCCGAGCGGATCGGTGAACACGCGGTAGAACAGCGTGCCCGGTTCGGCGGCGAGCTCGCGGACCATGGGTGCCGGAAGGGCGAACTGTCCGTCGAACGAGCTGCCCGGCTCGTCGTCGAGTCCCGCGAGTGACGTGACGGGTACCAGCACGCCGATGGTCGCCCGGGCCGAGGAGCCGTCGCCGAGCATGCCGCGCGCGAACACGTCGGCGCGCTTCTGGTCGAGGGTGCGGCCGTCGGATGGATCGGCCTTGGCCAGCTGGGTCAGCTCCGCGTCGAGGCGGATGGCGTCCGGTGTCGGGATGTAGGCCGAGAGGAACGACATGCCGTCGTCCTGGTGGCTGAGCCAGACGGAGCGCTTCTGGTGCTCGGCGCGCGCCGCGCGCCGGTCGGGTGCGTTCCTCGCCACGAACCGGCGGAGCCAGGCCCGCAGTTGGGACGTGGTGTGGGTGGAGGCGTAGTCGACGACCCAGTGGTCGAGCTCGATGGTCGAGTAGTTGTCGGTCAGCTTGTCGACCGCCGAGGCGATCAGCCGCATCCGGTAGGCATCGATGCGTCCAGCGGCGAACGCCTCCCAGGTAAGGGGCAGCCGCCCGCGTACCCGCCGGGCTTCCGTGAGCCGGCACTGCACTGTTCGGGTCGGCTCCTTGACCACGAGCGACAGCTCGTCGGCGGCGAAGTCGGCCTCGAGCTCCCGGATCATCGGGTCGGCGTGCCGCTCCGCCTCGCGACGACGAAGATCGGCGAAGGCCAGCATGTCGGCCGCCGTTTCGGCTTCAAGACGAGCCCGCTCGACCTCCCGCGCAGCGATCCGGTCAAGGATCACCTGCCCGGGGTCAGTCGTCGTCTCCATGCTTCAAACCTAGGGGTCTCCACCGACATATTGATCTGGCGTTGCAGCCGAAATCCACACCGACGAAACCACGTGATCGCGCCCTAGTTAGGCTGACGACTTCAGTCCTTGGCGGCGCAAAACGAAGGAACTCATGACGCGCATCGCGCTCCTGTCCACGTCCGACACCGATCTGCTCTCGGCCCGCTCCTCCGGTGCCGACTACGCACTCGCCAACCCGGCGCGAGGGATACCCGAGGCCGTCGCCGACGCGGATCTCGTCGTGGCCCGCCTGCTCGGCGCGGCCGACGACGTGCGCGAGCTCGTGCTGCCACACATCGGTGTCGTCCCGCTCGTCGTCCTCGGTGGCGAGCAGCTCCCCAGCGCCGAGCTGATGGAGATGTCCACGGTGCCGATCGGTGTCGCCGCCGAGGCGCACCGCTACCTCGCGGAGGGCGGCCCGGCCAACCTCGCGAACCTGCACGCGTTCCTGTCCGACACCGTGCTGCTGACCGGCGAGGGCTTCGAGCCGCCCGCCGTCCTGCCGGTGTGGGGCTGGGCGGAGCGAGACTTCAACAGCTCCGACCTGCCCGAGGTCGGCGTCCTGTATTACAGAGCCCACGAGGCGAGCGGCAACAACGCCTTCGCCCACGTCCTGGCCGATGCGATCGACGCGACCGGTCAGGCCGTCGGCGTCCCGATCTTCAGCTCGTCGCTGCGCTCGGCGCCGGACGACCTCTACGCAGCGCTGGGAGACCTCGATGCCCTGATCGTCACGGTTCTCGCGGCCGGAGGCACCACGCCGGGCTCGGCGAGTGCGGGTGGCGACGACGAGGCGTGGGACGTCGAGCGCATGAAGGCTCTCGACATCCCGATCCTCCAAGGTCTCTGCCTCACGTCGAGCCGCGAGGAGTGGGAGGCCTCCGACGAGGGCGTCACGCCGCTCGACTCAGCCAGCCAGATCGCGATCCCGGAGTTCGACGGCCGCATCATCACGGCGCCGTTCTCGTTCAAGGAGATCGACGAGGACGGCCTGCCACGCTACGTCGCCGACCCCGAACGTGCTGCGCGCGTGGCCGGCATCGCCGTCAACCACGCGCGGCTGCGGCACGTGCCGCCGGCCGAGCGCAGGATCGCGTTGATGCTGTCGGCCTATCCCACCAAGCACAGCCGGGTCGGCAACGCCGTCGGCCTCGACACCCCGGTCTCGGCCATCCGCCTGCTCCGTCGCATGCGAGACGAGGGTTACGACCTCGGACCGGCCGATGGCGAGGTCACCCGCTTCCTCGACATGCCAGACAATGACGGAGGCGACACGGAAGCCGGAGACGCGCTCATCCACGCGCTCATCGCCGCCGGCGGCCAGGACGAGGAGTGGCTCACCGAGGCGCACCTCACGGACAGCCACGTCCGGATCAGTGCCGACGACTACCGCCGCTGGACCTCCCACCTCCCGGCCGAGCTCATGGACGACGTCGTCGAGGCATGGGGCGTGGCGCCCGGCACGCTGTTCGTGAACGAGCACGGCGAGATCGTGCTCGCCACGCTGCAGGCCGGCAACGTCGTCGTGCTCATCCAGCCGCCGCGCGGGTTCGGCGAGAACCCGGTCGCGATCTACCACGACCCCGACCTCGCGCCGTCCCACCACTACCTGGCCGCCTACCGCTGGGTGGAGCGCGGTTTCGGCGCCCATGCGGTCGTCCACCTGGGCAAGCACGGGTCGATGGAGTGGCTGCCTGGCAAGAACGCGGCGCTCTCGGCGTCCTGTGCGACCGACGCGGCGATCGGCAACCTCCCGCTCGTCTACCCGTTCCTGGTGAACGACCCCGGCGAAGGCGCGCAGGCCAAGCGCCGGGCGCACGCCACGATCGTCGACCACCTTGTGCCGCCGATGGCGCGAGCCGAGTCGTACGGCGACATCGCCCGTCTCGAGCAGCTGCTCGACGAGCACGCCAACATCGCGGCGATGGACCCGGCCAAGCTGCCGGCCATCCGCGCGGAGATCTGGACCCTCATGCACGCCGCCGAGATGCACCGCGACCTCGGACTCGACGATCAGCCCGACGACGAGGAGTTCGACGAGTTCATCCTTCACGTCGACGGCTGGCTCTGCGAGATCAAGGACGCGCAGATCCGCGACGGCCTGCACGTGCTCGGACAGGCGCCGGAGGGAGAGGCCCGGATCAACCTGGTGCTCGCGATCCTGCGGGCGGCTCAGGTCTGGGGCGGTGAGACCGGCGCCGTGCCCGGCCTTCGCTCCGCGCTCGGGCTCACCGAGGGCGCCGAGCAGTCCGGAGCCGTCGACGCCATCGAGGCCGAGGCGCGGTCGCTCGTCGAGGCCATGGAGAAGGCCGGCTGGCAGCCCGCCGCGGCTGACGACCTGCACGCCGATGCCACGGTCGTGCGGGTGCTCCGCTTCGCCGCCGAGCAGGTCGTGCCGCGGCTCGATGCCACCACCGACGAGCTCGACGCCGTGCTGCACGCCCTCGACGGCGGGTTCATCCCGGCCGGGCCGTCCGGCTCCCCGCTGCGCGGCCTCGTCAACGTCTTGCCGACCGGCCGCAACTTCTACACCGTCGACCCGCGCGCCGTCCCGTCCCGCCTGGCTTTCGACACCGGCGTGGCGATGGCGGACTCGCTCGTGCAGCGCTTCGTCGACGAGACCGGCGAGTACCCGCGATCGGTCGGCCTCTCGGTGTGGGGCACGTCGGCGATGCGTACGTCCGGTGACGACATCGCCGAAGTGCTGGCTCTCATCGGCGTTCGGCCGCGCTGGGACGAGGCGTCCCGCCGGGTCGGCGGCCTCGACATCGTCCCCCTCGACGAGCTGGGCCGCCCCCGGATCGACGTCACGGTGCGGATCTCCGGCTTCTTCCGGGACGCGTTCCCGCACGTCATCGCGATGCTCGACGACGCGGTGCGGATGGTGGCCGAGCTCGACGAGCCGCACGAGATGAACTTCGTCCGCGCCCATGCCCAGGCCGATCTCGCCGAGCACGGCGACGACCGGCGCGCCACCACACGCATCTTCGGCTCGGCGCCGGGTTCGTACGGCGCAGGCATCCTGCAGGTCGTCGAGGCCGGCAACTGGCGCGACGACAAGGACCTCGCCGAGGTCTACACGCAGTGGGGAGGGTTCGCGTACGGACGCGACCTCGACGGCGCGCCCGCCGCCGACGACATGCGCACGAGCTACCGCCGGATCGCCGTCGCTGCCAAGAACGTCGACACCCGCGAGCACGACATCGCCGACTCCGACGACTACTTCCAGTACCACGGTGGCATGGTCGCGACGGTGCGGGCGCTCACCGGCGCCGACCCCAAGGCCTACGTCGGCGACTCCACCTCGCCGGACGCCGTCCGCACCCGCTCGCTGTCGGAGGAGACGGCGCGCGTCTTCCGCGCCCGGGTAGTGAACCCGCGCTGGATCGGCGCGATGCAGCGGCACGGCTACAAGGGTGCGTTCGAGCTCGCCGCCACGGTCGACTACCTGTTCGGCTTCGACGCCACCGCCGGCGTCGTGCACGACTGGATGTACGAATCGCTGGCCAAGGAGTACGTGCTCGACGAGGACAACCAGGCGTTCATGAAGAAGTCGAACCCGTGGGCGCTGCGCGGCATCGTCGAGCGTCTGGGTGAGGCGGCCGACCGCGGGCTGTGGGCCGAGCCGGACCCGGAGATCGTCGCCGCGATGCAGCAGGTCTACCTCGACATCGAAGGCGATCTCGAGGACCGATGAGACAGATTCGGGTCATCGGCATCGGGTCGGGTGGTCTCGACCAGGTCACGGTCGAGGCGGTTCGCGCGATGAACGACGTCGACTACTTCCTCGTCACCGACAAGGCGAAGGAGACCGGCTCACCGGATCCCTTGGTCGCCGCACGATCGGAGCTGCTCGCTCGGCACGTGGGCCACAGCCCGACGTACGTCGTCGTGAACGATCCTGATCGCGACCGTCAGCCGGCCGACTATGAGGCCGCCGTCTCCGACTGGCACGAGGCCCGCGCCGACGCCTGGGAGAAGGCGCTGCTCGACCACCATGGTGACGCCGGCTTCCTGGTGTGGGGCGACCCGGCGTTCTACGACTCGACGATCCGCGTCATCGAGCGCGTGCTGGAGCGCGGGACGGTCGAGGCCGAGGTCGACGTCGTACCAGGCATCTCCAGCCTGCAAGTGCTGGCGGCCGCGCACCACATCGTGCTGAACGACGTCGGGCATCCGGTGCACGTGACGACCGGGCGTCGTCTCCGGGAGGCCGTCGACGCCGGTCAGGACAACGTCGTCGTCATGCTGAACCGCTCGCTCGAGCCGCTCGACGAGCTGGGCGACTGGCAGATCTGGTGGGGGGCCAACCTGGGGACACCCAGCGAACACCTGGTTGCGGGCCGCGTGGCCGACGTCCTGCCGGCGATCGAAGCGGCACGGGACGCCGTCAAGGAAGCCGCCGGCTGGGTCATGGACGTCTACCTGCTGCGTCGGGTTGCGACCGGCCTCACTTCGCGCGAATGAGCCCGACCTTCTCGGCGCCCGTGCCGACCAGGGAGCCGGGCGGGAGGTCGTTCGTCCGGAACTTGACGGGGCCGACCGAGCACCGGACCGGTTTGTTGGCCTCGGTCCACCGCCGGGCCACGCTGCCGAAGCCGCGCAGGGCCTTGTCGTAGTCCGGGCCGAGGATCTGGGGGAGGGCTTCGGCGCAGACGTCGTCGAGACGGTTGAACTTCTTCGGTGTCGGGTTCTTCTCGATGCTCGTCATGAACTTCTTGTCGAAGACGGCGTCGGCATCGAAGTAGAACAGTGCCTCGTCGACGTGCGGCACGGCACACGACGTCGCCGAGACCTCACGACGCTTCTCGTCGTACGCCCGGCACTGGCGGAGCTCGAAGGGCAGCGCCGTGCCACCGACCTTGGAGAGAAGCATCCGGTTGTCCGTGGAGGCCTGCCGCAGGATCGGGGTCCGTCCGGGCTCGGTGTCCTCCGGATTCTCGAACCGGGCGCTGCACACCACCTGCTGGCGTCCTTCGAGCCATTCCTTCTCCGGCATCACCGTGTACCAGAGCGCATCGACTCCGCGCAGAGCCGGCACGACATGCGCGTCCTCGGCAGTGGCGTCTCCGAGCTTCAGCTCGTAGAACCCCGTGATTCGCTGCAGTGATGTCGCGCACGACCGCTCGGCGAACTTCTCGAATGCCTCGCGTTGCGGTGAGTCGTCAGGCAGCTCGCTGGGCAGGGCGAGCTCGTCGCGGTTGTCGATCCGGTCCTGTCGGGCTGAGCTGCCGCTCAGCGTTTCCCTGGGCAGGTCGATGATGGTGTAGATCTCGTACGCGTGCGGCTTGCCGCAGTCGACGACGCTCGACAGATCGGGCACCAGATCACCCTGATCTCTGGTCTCGTCCGCGACGCAGATGCCCGGCTTGATCTGCTCGGCATCGTCCGCAGGACCGGAGGAGTCGCAGGCCGAAGGTGCGAGGGCAAGTCCGAGGACGGCGATCAGGAGTCGCCTCGGTCGGGCACCTGTCGGTCGCGCGCGCCTCATACCCGAGCCCGGCGGATCATCGTGCAGGATCGGGTCAAGCCTTGCGCGAACGTGTGGTCTTCGCGACCATCAGGCCGCCGATGAGCAGGGCGAGCCCGACGCCGCCGGCAACCCTGAGGTCGCGGCGTGACTCAGCGTCGTCCACGGCCACGGGATCCGCCGAGACCTCGGCTTCGTCGGTGGCGTCGTCGGTGTCCGTGTCGCCCTTCTTGCGGCGGGTGGCTCCCAGGAGCCCGGTGCCGCCGGCCATCAGGGCGAGTCCCATGCTGCCGATCAGCTGCAGTCCGGTGACGGCGCCGGTGTCGGGCAGTGCGGCCACGTCGGAGTCCTCGTCGGAGTCTTCGTCGGAGTCTTCGTCGGAATCCTCGTCCGAGTCCTCGTCCGAGTCTTCGTCGGAGTCGTCGTCATCGTCACCGAGGACGGTGATGACGAGCTCGGCGAAGGTCGTGAACGGGTTGCCCGCCCGGGTGACCGAGTACCTGATGACCCCCGACTCATCCGCGGTGTAGGTGAGCTCGCCGGAGTTCGGGTCGAGGAACTGGGCGACGATGTCCCCCATGATGTCCACGATCGTGTAGATCAGCGTCCCGGGGCCTTCTCCGACGCCGGTGCCCTCGTCGTCGAGGACCTCGTCGTTCGCGCTGACGTCGAAGAAGGTCTCCTCGCCCTTCTCGGCGGCGCCCTTGTCGTCGACCGCGCAGGCCAGGTCGGTCCCGTCACCGCCGGTCAGCGTGTCGTCCCCCTCCTCCCCGCACAACAGGTCGTTGCCACCCTGACCGAACAACAGGTCGTTGCCCGACCCGCCGAACAGCTGGTCGTTTCCGCCGACCACGTCCCCGCACTCGACAACGACGAAGCCCGCGCATGCGGTGCTGCCGTCGCCGATCAAGGTGTCGTCGCCGTCGCCGCCGTCGATCTTGTCGTCGCCGCCAACCACGTCGCCGCACCCGAAACCTGTGCCGAACGCGAGGCACTGGGCGATGCCATCGCCGACCAGGGTGTCGTCGCCGTCGCCGCCCTCGATCTCGTCGTCGCCGCCAACAACGTCGCCGCACTCTAGAACGTCGAAGCCAAGGCAAAGGGTGAAGCCGTCGCCGGCGATCTCGTCGTCGCCGTCGCCACCCTCGATCTGGTCGTCGCCGCCGACCAAGTCTCCGCACCCTGGAACTTCGAAGACATTACACAGAACGGTGCCGTCGCCGGTGAGGGTGTCGTCGCCGTTGCCGCCTTCGATCTCGTCGTCACCACCGACGAGGTCGCCGCAGACGGCGCCAATGTCGGTGGCGAAGCAGGCCGCGAGGCCGTCGCCGGTGAGGGTGTCGTCGCCGTTGCCGCCTTCGATCTCGTCGTCGCCGCCGACGAGGTCGCCGCAGACGGCGTTGGAAATCTCGGTGTCGATGCAGATCACGGTGCCGTCGCCGGTGAGGGTGTCGTCGCCGGTGCCGCCCTCGATCTCGTCGTCGCCGCCGATGAGGTCGCCGCAGACGGCGCTTGAGACCTCGAAGGCTGTGCATTCCACGCTGCCGTCGCCGTTGATGATGTCGTCGCCGGTGCCGCCCTCGATCTCGTCGTCGCCGCCGACGAGGTCGCCGCAGCTGGCGGCGGAGTTTGCGGTGCGGTGCACGCGACGGTGCCGTCGCCGGTGAGGGTGTCGTCGCCGTGCCGCCCTCGATCTCGTCGTCGCCGCCGAGGAGGTCGCCGCAGAGGACGAGGCTTGTGGTGCACCCGCGGTGCCGTCGCCGGTGAGGGTGTCGTCGCCGGTGCCGCCCTCGATCTCGTCGTCGCCGCCGAGGAGGTCGCCGCAGATGGCGCTGGAGTTTGCGGTTGCGGTGCACGCGACGGTGCCGTCGCCGGTGAGGGTGTCGCCGCCGGTGCCGCCCTCGATCTCGTCGTCGCCGCCGAGGAGGTCGCCGCAGATGGCGGGCGGAGTTTGCGGTTGCGGTGCACGCGACGGTGCCGTCGCCGGTGAGGGTGTCGTCGCCGGTGCCGCCCTCGATCTCGTCGTCGCCGCCGAGGAGGTCGCCGCAGAGGACGAGGAACTAATGATGGCTATGCACTCGGTGGTGCCGTCGCCGGTGAGGGTGTCGTCGCCGGTGCCGCCCTCGATCTCGTCGTCGCCGCCGAGGAGGTCGCCGCAGATGGCGGCGGAGTTTGTGGGTGCGGTGCACGCGACGGTGCCGTCGCCGGTGAGGGTGTCGTCGCCGGTGCCGCCCTCGATCTCGTCGTCGCCGCCGAGGAGGTCGCCGCAGATGGCGCTGGAGTTTGCGGTTGCGGTGCACGCGACGGTGCCGTCGCCGGTGATGATGTCGTCGCCGCCGCCGCCTTCGATCTGGTCGTCGCCGCCGACGACCAACGCACCGTTGCCGTCGCCGTTGATGGTGTCGTCACCGGCGTTGCCTTCGATCTCGTCGTCGCCGCCCTCGACGAGGGTGTCCATCGCTGTCGCCGTTGATGGTGTCGTTGCCGCTGCCGCCTTCGATATCGTCGTTGCCGCCGCCGCCGTCGTCGCCGTTGACGGTGTCGTCGCCGCCCTTGGCGTCGATGTCGTCGTTGCCGTTGGTGCCGGTGATGGTGTCGTCGCCGCCGGTGCCCTCGATGTCGTCAGCGAAGGAAGGGGACGGCACCAAAGCCAAAGCGGCGACAAGGATCAGCGCGAAAAGGAAACGGAGCGCGATGGCCATGGAGCCTCACAGCGTGATGGCGGATCATTGCAGTATGGCACCTCGGAGCGTTCGGTAGAAGGTCTCGAAGATCGACGCCACCTCGCGACGCGGCGGTCGAGGGAGGCGTGCGGGTCAGGTCGCCGCGTGCGCCAGCACCCACTCGACGAACGGTGTGGCCGCGCGCCAGTCGTCGCGCACCTCATCGAGCAGCTGAGCGGAGTGGATGACCGGCGCGAAGCCGAGGTCCTTGCCGAGCGTCATTGACTTGTGCCGCAGCAGGGCGATGCGGGGGTGGTCGACGTCGTAGCCGCGGGGGGCGGTCTTCAGCTGCTCGCCGCCCAGCTCCCAGCCGGACGACGTCAGACGCGCGAGGATCGACTCCAGATCGGCCCCATGACCGTCGTCGTCGATCGCCTGTCGGATGGCCCCCAGCCGGTCCGACGATGCCTCGTAGAAGCCGACGCCGACCCGCACGCCGGCCGCGCCGAGCTGCACGTAGTACCCGGTGGACGGGCCCTTCGGGATGAACGCGCCCTGGTGGGTCTTGTACGGCGTCTTGTCCTTCGCGAACCGGACGTCGCGGTACGGACGGAACACCTTGGCCGTGCCGAACTCCGGCTCGAGCGACCCGACGAGCGCCTTCATCGGCGCGGCGACGGCCTCGTCATACGTGGCGCGGTGCGCCTCCCAGAACGACTTGGTGTTGTCCATCTCGAGGTCGTCGTAAAAGTCGAGTGCGGCCTCGGGGAACCCGCTGAACTCGGCCATGGCGAGAGGATAGGTCAGGCGACGAGACCGCTGAGCAGGGCCCCGAGCGAGGTCTCGGCATCACTTCGCGCGGCAGCAGGGTCGTCCGCGTGGGCGACCAGAAGTGCGGCCTCGATGACGGCACCGAGCACGACCTGGCCGAGGTTCGGCGGCACCGTCGTGCCGGCAGCCGTGGCACGCTCCTCGAGCAGGGAGTTCACCAGGCCCAGCCCGTGGCGTCGCTCGATCTCGCGCCACCGCTCCCAGCCGAGCGCCACGGGCGCCTCGACGAGCGCGATGCGCTGCACCTCGGGCCGGTCGCAGATGTCGAGGAACGCGGAGATCGCCGCGGGGAGCAGCTCCTCCGCGGAGACGTCGGTCAGCGATACGACCAAGTCGGTGGTGATCTCTTCCTCCAGCTGCTCGAGCACTGCGGCGAACAGCTCGGTCTTGTCGCCGAAGTGGTGATACATCGCGCCGCGCGTGACGCCGGCCGTCCGTACGATCTCCTCGGCCGGCACTCCGGCGAAGCCGCGCGTCGCGAACAGATCCCGGCCTGCAGCGAGCAGCGCGGCGCGGGTCGACGACCGCCGTTCTTCCTGGCTACGCCGCGGCATCGCGTCCGACGAACTCGACGAGCAGGTCGGCCAGCACCTCCGGCCGGTCGAGAGGCAGGAACGTCAAGCTGTCGTCGACCGGCACGATCTTCGCGTCCGGGAGCAGAGCTGCGAGTCGCTCGGCCAGCGAGATCGGGAAGACGCGATCCTCCTGGGCCCACGCGAGCAGCACCGGCCGCTCGAACTTCGGGAGTTGCTCGGCCGCCGCGAGCGTGTGCTTGCGGCTGACGCCGCGCAGGAACCGGGTGAGGTCGTGCCGGATCGCCCGGTGCTCACGGCTCGGCACCAGGAAGCTGTCGACCACGTCATCGGGCATCGGGCGCTTGGTCAGACGTCCGAACGCGATCGGCAGTCGCTGGGCCCAGCGGGCGCGGAGCGACTGGGTCAGCACCCAGGGAAGGCCAGGTACGCGGGCCACGATCGGCAGGGCCGCGAACAGCGGCGGGAAGAACCGCTCGAAGGAGTCCGACGGGGTGAGCACCACGCGGCCGATGCGCTCCGGATGCCGGGTCATGAGGATCTGGGTGATGGCGCCGCCGCTGTCGTTCCCGACGACGGTGACGTCGCGCAGGTCGAGGACCTCGAGCAGCTCGGCGACCAGGTCGGCCACCCCCGGTGGCGTCAGGTCGGCGTCCGGCGCGGGAAGGTCGTGAGCCCCGAGCGGCCAGTCGACCGCGATGCAGCGCAGCCCGGCCGCAGATGCAAGGGGAACCACGTGCTGCCAGAGATCGGCGTTGGCGAGGACCCCGTGCACGAAGACGACCGGCGGGCCGTCGACCGGCCCACTCTCGTAGCAGCGGATGGTGGCATGGGCGAGCGTGACATCGCGCGGGATGCCGAGGGCAGTGGGTCGGGTCATGGCCGCAACATACATACAGAGCGTATGTATGTCTAGCCCATGGTCGGCAGCGCCACCACGAACCGAGCCCCCGGGTCGCCGTCGGTCACGTCGATGGTCCCGCCGTGGGCCTCCACCACGGCGGCGACGATGGCCAGGCCCAGCCCCGTCCCGCTGGAGTGGCGGTTGCGCACCGGGTCCGCGCGGTAGAACCGCTCGAAGATCCGCGGCTTGTCCTCGTCAGCGACGCCGGGTCCGTCGTCGGACACGGTCAGCTCGACGTGGCCGTCGGTCGTCCGAAGGGTCACGTCGACCCTGCTCGAGGCGTACGCGCAGGCGTTGTCGAGCAGATTGCGAACGAGCCGGGCGAGGTCCTCGCGGTGGCCGGGCAAGGGAGCGGCACTGACGCCATCGGCGTGAACCTCTGCGGGGCACGTGCTCCGCATCCGCGCCACCTCCTCGAGCACCACGTCGTCGAGGTCGACTGGTGTCGTCGGCCGCGTGGTTTCGGCGTCCTCGCGGGCGAGGAACAGCAGGTCCTGCACCAGTCCCTCCATCCGGTTGCCGTCTGCCAGCAGATTCGTGGCGAGGCTCGGCCAGTCGACGCCATCGGGATGGGCCGCCGCCACCTCCAGCTGGGTGCGGAAGGACGCCAGCGGACTTTGCAGCTCGTGCGACGCGTTGCCCACGAATGCTCTTTGGCGTTCCGACGCCTCCTCCAGTCGGCCGAGCATCTCGTTCATCGTCCGGGCCAGTCGGCCGATCTCGTCGTTGGTGGGCGGAGTCGGCACCCGTCTGTCCAGCCGGCGATGCGAGATCGACGCCACCTCGGCGCGGATGTCCTCGACCGGGCGCAGCGTTCGGCCGACCATCAGCCAGGTGCCGGCCGCGAAGACGGCCACCAGGAGCGGGAGCCCGATGACCAGGGAACGCGTGAGCTCGAAGATGACCTCCCGCTCGTCCTCAAGGCTGGTGCCCACGTAGGCGGTGACGCCGTCGCCGCGGACCGCCCACATTCGGTAGTTCTCCCTCTCGTCGTCGTCCGGGGCGTTGTGGATGTTCAGTTGGGTCGGTTTGCCGCGAGCCGGGACGAAGGCGGTGAGCCGGGGCTCTCCCCTGACGTTTTCCGACGCGGCGAGCACGGTGCCGTTGTCGGCGACCACCTGGGCGACTCCCTCTTCCGCGATGTTGGCAATGGTGTCGCCGAGCAGTCCCTTCGTCGCCGACACGGACAGCTCCCTCGCCCGCGCCCGTGACGAGACGTCGGAGGCGTCGATGAGGGAGTCGCGCAATGTCAGCACCAGGGCGGCGGCTGCCACGGCGATGGCCACGGTGGTGAGCAGGGCCGCCACCACGGTGATGCGGAGGCGGACGCTCATCCCGTATGCCCTTCGATGTGCTGAGCGTGCTCGGCATCCAGCCGGTACCCGGCCAGGCGCACGGTCTGCAGGCTGTGGCACCCGAACGGCTCGTCGATCCGCTGCCGCAGCTGGCGGACGTAGACCTCGACGATGTTCGGGTCGCCCTCGAAGCTGAAGTCCCAGACGTGCTCGAGGATCTCGGCTTTCGACAGCACGTCGCCGGCTCTGCGCATCATGAACTCCAGGAGTGAGAACTGCCGGGCTGTGAGTGCCACCTCCTGGTCCGCTCGCCACACCCGATGGGTCGCCGGGTCGAGCTTCAGGTCGCCGACCTCGAGCACAGTTGGTCGCTCCTTGCGCCCGCGACGGAGCAGGGCGCGCAGGCGCGCCACGAGCACGACGTACGAAAACGGCTTGGCCAGGAAGTCGTCGGCGCCGTTGTCGAGAGCCCGGGCCTCGTTGTCGATGCTGTCGTGAGCGGTGAGCATGAGGATCGGCGTCCAGTTGCCGGCCGCGCGCAGCTCCGCGCAGAGGACGTCGCCGTTGACACCCGGGACCATGAGGTCGAGCACCATCGCGTCGTAAGGGTTCTCGGAGGCCATCCACCGCCCGTCGTCGCCGTTGAGAGCGACGTCGACCGCGAACCCCTCCGCCTCGAGGCCGCGCTTCACCGCCCGGGCAACGTGCAGGTCGTCCTCCACGACGAGGATGCGCATGGCTTCACGGTCCCACGACTTGGCTGAATGCGCGCTGAAATTCCCGCCATTCAGGCTGGCTTCAGCGTTGCCGGCGCAGGCTGTCCACGGAAGGTCGAAGAGCTGAAGAGGAGAGGGGAACTGTCATGGACGTAATGGACGTGGTGATCCTGGCGTCGATGAGCGTGCTCGTGGTGTTCTTCGCGGGTGTCTTGGTCATGGACTGGTGGGATGCTCGGCACGAGGATCAACGGGCCGACGCGCAAGTCATCCAGCACCGTCAGAGCGACCGAAGGATCAACCCGGCAGCCTGACGTCCATCGGGGAGGCGCAGTGCCGCGGCCGACCGGCCGAGCGGCACATCGCGCTGTCCGAGGGAGCCTCGTGACGCACCGGGACACGCATCGACTGAACGCGCCCTGAATATCAGGTTCAGGTTGGCCTCAGTGCCGGCGGCGCACTCTGAGCGCATGAACAGGACAGGACTGGCAGCCGCATCGATCGGCTTCATCTGCCTCGCCGCCGCGTGCGGCTCAGAGGCCAAGGGGGGTGGAGGAAGCGACGGACCGCAGCTCGGGCCGGCGAACCTCGACGCCTCCAACTTCGTCAGGACCGTCGACAATCCCTACTATCCACTCGAGCCGGGAACGACCTGGGAGTACAAGGCTGTGGGCTCAGAGGTTGAGGAGCGCATCGTCGTCTCGGTGCTCGAGAAAACCAAGGTCGTCGACGGAGTCACAGCGACCGTCGTGCACGACCGGGTGACCGAGGTGGGCGGGAAGCTCATCGAGGACACGTACGACTGGTACGCCCAGGACAAGGCGGGCAACGTCTGGTACCTCGGCGAGGACACCAAGTCCTACTCCGAACCCACGGTGAGCACCAAAGGTTCGTGGGAAGCCGGAGTGGACGGCGCCCGCGCGGGCCTGGTCATGATGGGCAAGCCGACCGTCGGCGAGTCCTACTACCAGGAGTACTACGTGGGTGAGGCCGAGGACGAGGGCAAGATCCTCTCGATCGACGAGTCCGTCACGGGGCCGACCGGCAGTTACGACGGCGTCGTCCAGACGGCCGACTCGACCAAGCTGGAGCCGGACCTCCTCGAGCACAAGTGGTACGCAAAGGGCGTGGGCTTCGTCCTGGAGAAGTACGTCAAGGGCGGCGACGAGACGGTCACCCTCGTGAAGATGACCCGTCCCTGACGATCAGGGTGTCAGCACGATCTTGCCGGTGGCGCGCCGCTCGTCCAGCGTGAGCAGCGCGTCGCCGGCGGCGTCGAGGCCGAACGTCGCGCCGACCGGCGGGTCGATGACACCCGACTCGATGTGGGGAAGCAGTGCGTCCCACTGGCCGCGCACGTATCCCTGGCGTGGCAGCACGTACGCGCCCCAGCCGACGCCGACGACACTGACGTTGTTGAGCAGCAGGCGGTTGACCTGGACGGTCGGGATCTCGCCGGCCGTGAAGCCGATGACGAGCAGCCGGCCGTCCTCCTTGAGGCAGCGCAACGAGTCGGTGAAGCGGTCGCCGCCGACTGGGTCGACCACGATGTCGACACCCCCAGCCGCCTTCACGACGTCCTTGAACCCGTCCGCGAGCACCACTTCGTCCGCCCCGGCCGCCGTGGCGACCTCGCCCTTCTCGGGCGTCGAGGTGACGGCGACGACCTTGCCGGCTCCGAACGCCTTGGCGACCTGGATCGACGCGGTGCCGACCCCGCCGGCGGCGCCGTGGACGAGCACGGACTCGCCCTCGGTGATCCCTCCGCGGGCGACGAGCCCGAAATGCGCGGTCATGTAGTTGAGCGGGATGGCCGCGCCCTTCTCGAACGAGAGCGAGTCGGGCAAGGGGAACACCGCGTCGGCCGGGGCCAGGGCGTGCTCGGCGAACCCGCCGAGCAGCACGAGTGCGGCGACCCGGTCGCCCGGAGCGAGACCGGAGCCCTCGGGCGCTGACACGACCTCGCCGGCGACCTCTGATCCCGGGACGAACGGCAGTGGAGGCTGGAGCTGGTAGAGGCCGCGGGTCTGCAGCAGCTCGGGGAACGAGACGCCGGCCGCGCGCACGCGGATCAGCACCTGGTCGGAGCCGGGCTCGGGCTGGGGGATGTCGACAAGCTCGACGGCCGCCGGCCCGTCGAGGGTGGCAATGTGAACGGCGCGCATGGGTCGAACAGTAGTGAAGGTGCGCCGGGCTACGCTGCGGTGCATGCGAGTCGTGATCCACGTGGGCGCGCACAAGACCGGCACTTCGCTGATCCAGCGGTACTTCAGCGACGATCCTCAGCGGACCCTGGCTCTCGGCATCGGCCTGATCACGCGAGACGACGCCAGCAACCAGCTGGTGGGCTGGGGCGACAAGCTCCACGAACGCCCTGAAGCTCTGCGAAGCCGGCTCGAGGATGAGATCGCGAAGCGGCCGTCAGTGGTCTTCATGTCGCTCGAGAACACGCTGGGCCGCCCGTTCCTGCCGGACAAGCCGGGTCTGTACCCGGACGCGACGCGGGGTGCGGAGGGCTTGGCGAAAGCCTGCGACGGGCTCGACACTCACGTCGTCTACTACGTCCGCCCGATCGCGGACTTCCTGGAGTCCTACTACCTGCAGACCATTCAGCAAGGAGCGTGGCACTCGTTCCAGGACTGGTACGGAACACTCAGCGGCCCGCACCACTGGATGCCGGCGGTGCAGGCACTGGAGCACGCGTTCGGCGCCGACCGGGTGATCATGGGCGATTTCGCCGAGATCACTGCCGGCCAGAATCAGTTCTTGAGCCAGTTCATGACCCGCTCCGCCCTTCCACAGCCGCCGACCGTCGACTACCCGGCGATCCGCAACCGGAGCCTCTCGGCCCGGGGGCTGGAGATCGCCCTCGCCATCAACCCGCACCTGAGCTCCGCAAGCGAGCGGCGGGAGACCCGGCTGTTCCTCCAGAAGTACTTCTCCAACCAGTTGGAGGACCGGGCGCGACCGATGCCGGAGGATCTGCGGCGGTCGATCACGGACCAGACCGCTGCGGAGCTCGAGGCTCTCATTGCACGCGCTGTCGCCGATCTCGACACCCCACCGATCGTGGTGTCCATTCCGGACCCGGACCCCGTACGCAACCTGTCCCGTCGACCGGCAGGCACGTCGACCCTCAGGCGTCTCGCCAGGCGTCTGCGGGCGCGTGTCCGCCGCTGATCGCACCGGCCTACCCTGTCGGGGTGCTGACATCGGTCGATGAGGCGGTCGCCGAGTGGTGCGCCGCCCACCGGATCGGGTTCCTCGACGACGTGGTCGTCTGGCTCGCCTCCGTCAGCGAGCTGCTGGGAGTGCTGGCCGTGGTCGGCGTGGTCTGGGTGTGCCTGGCCGTGTGGTTCGGCGGGTGGCGCCCGATGCTGCAGGTGGTGTTCGTCCTGGCCGCCGTGAGCGTCATCACCGGATGGATCAAGCCGGTGGTCGACCGGCCGCGGCCACCGGCCGACCTCGCGCTGACGGAGGTCGGGGGTTCGGCAATGCCGTCGTCGCACGCCCTCATCACCTCGGCCATCGTCGTGGCCGTCGTGATGGCCGATTGGTGGGTGTCCGCTTCGCGACGTCGTGCGGCAGCACTCATGGGTGCCGTCGGATGTCTCGTCATTGGTGCCGCGATGGTCTACATGGGAGCGCACTGGCTCTCCGACGTGCTCGTCGGCTGGGCGCTCGGGGTCGGCCTCACCTGGCCGCTGATGCACGGCGTTCGTGCCCTGGAGCGGCGGATGAGTCGGGTCAGCGAGCGGTGAGACGCAGGGGAGCCTTGTCGCTCGGGACGTTCGTGATGTTGCGCAGGCGGTTCGGCGCCGGCTGGTCGGCGGTCACCTCGTAGCGGCGCAGCACCTCGCCGAGCACAGCGGCGCCCTCCATCAGTGAGAACGCGGCGCCGATGCACCGACGCACGCCGCCGCCGAACGGGATCCAGGTGTTGGCGGCGACCTCGCCCTGGGCCAGGAAGCGGTCGGGGCGGTACTCGTGCGCATCGGCGAAGTTCGCCTCCCGGCTGTGCGACAGCATGATCGACGGCGTCACCGTGACCTTCCTGGGCAGTCGGTGGCCCGCCACGACCTGCTCGCTCTGCAGCGTCCGGGCCACGAAGTCGATGACCGGGTGAACCCGCATGGCCTCCTTGAGGCACGCGTCGAGGAATGCGTCGTCCCCAGTGTCGGCGGCTTCGACCGCTCGCTTCAGCAGGTCGGGGTGCCGGCCGAGCTCGTGCAGCGTCCACGACAAGGCAGACGCGGTCGTCTCATGTCCTGCGAGCAGCAGCGTGACGAGCTGGTCGCGCATCTCCTCGTCAGTCAAGGGTTCGACGTCCGGATCGTCCTCGCCGGCGCGGAGCAGCCGTGACAGGACGTCGTGCCGGCCCTCCAGGTCGTGGGCCGCACGTCGTTCGCGGATCTCCGTGTAGAGGAGGTCGTCGACCTCCTGCTGGTTCTTGAAGTAGCCCCGCCATGGCGGGACGCGGTACAGGTTGGGCCACGACCACGCCAGCAGCATCCCGGCGCCGATGTTGACCATCTTCGTGACCTTGGGACGCAGCACCGCGAGTCGCTCCTCGTCGGTGACCCCGAAGACGACCTTCAGGATGACGTCGAGCGTGATCGCGTTCATGCGGTCGAGTGTCACGAGCGTGCCGCCGTCGTCCCAGGAGTCGACCTCCGCCTGGGCGATGGCCTCGACGAGCGGGCGGTAGGCGCGCATCGACGGACCCGAGAACGCGGGCATCAGCAGCTTGCGGGCGCGGCGGTGCTCGTCGTCGTCGGTGAGCAGCAGCGAGTGCGAGCCCATCACCGGCTCGAGGATCGTGTTGCCCTCGCCGGCGTGGAACTGTGACGGGTCGGCCGCGAAGATCTCCTTGACGTCGGCCGGGTCGCTGAAGATCACGAACGTCCGTGGGCCGGGCAGGATCTTGATCGAGAACGTGTCGCCGTAGCGCTCGTGCAGCTTCGGCATGATCGCCTTGCGATCCTTCAGGAACTTCCAGGTGGTCCACCACGCGGGCCAGCGCGGGCCTGCCGGGATGCCCGTCGTCGTGTCGGCCTGCGGGGTGAGCGTCATGCTGCTGCCTGCTCCCAGGTGAAATCGTCGGAGTGGACTTTGCGGGTCTCCCACCAGTACTGGAACGTGAACTTCGGCCAGATGGTGCGGTTCTTGCCCTGGCTGTCGAGGTACCAGCTGGTGCAGCCGCCCTGGGTCCAGATGCCCTTCTCGACGAGTCGCTGGATCTCCGTGTTGAACTCGTCCTGGGCCGGCTTGGTCGGCTCGGCGGCCACTGCGCCGCGCCGGTCCATCTCCTCGAGCATCTTGACGATGTACTTCGTCTGCTGCTCGATCATGAAGACCACTGAGTTGTGGCCGAGGGCGGTGTTGGGGCCGAGCATGAAGTACAGGTTCGGGAACCCGTGGATGGTCATGCCCAGGTAGGTTTCGACGCCGTTCTGGCGGAACTGGGTGGCCAGATCGAGGCCGCCGCGACCCTTGACGTCGAGGTAGTCGAATGCGTCGATGACGTGGAAGCCGGTGCCATAGATGATGATGTCGGCCTCGTGCTTGACCCCGTTGGCGTCGATGACGCCGTCGGCCACGATCTCGCGCACGCCGTCGGTGCTCAACGTGACGTCGTCGCGCAGGAACGTCTCGTAGTAGGTGTTTGACTGCAGCACGCGCTTGCAGCCGAGCCGGTAGTCGGGCGTCAGCTTGGCGCGCAGCTCGGCGTCGGGGATCTTCTTGGCGAGGTAGCGCTTGACGATGCGCTCGGCGAGCGGCAGCACGTTGAGGTGGCCGTTGAACGCGATGGCCCGCGACTCGAGCGCCCAGTACAGCGCGTTGCGGTACAGCCGGGTGGCGCCGGGAACGCGGGCGAACAGATTCTTGCGCCACTCCGGCGTCGGCTTGTCCTTCTTGGGCAGCACCCACGGGGGTGTGCGCTGGAAGACGGTGAGGTGCGACGTCTCCTGGGCGATGATCGGGATGAACTGGATGGCGCTGGCGCCGGTGCCGATGACCACGACCTTCTGGTCGCGCAGGTCCACGTCGTGGTTCCACTCCGCCGAGTGGAAGCGTGGGCCGGCGAACGAGTCAGCGCCCTGGATCTCCGGGATGTTCGGGATGTGCAGCCCGCCGACGCCGGCGATGACGACGCGTGCGTCGTACTCGTCGCCCTCTTCGGTGTGGACGGTCCACCGGTTGCGGCTCTCGTCCCACGTGGCGCCGGTGACCTCGACGCCGAACCGGATGTACTTGCGGATGCCCTGCTCATCGGCGACCTTGCGCATGTACGCCCAGATCTCCTCCTGGCCGGAGAAGCTCTTGCTCCAGTCGTCATTGAGTTCGTAGGAGAAGGAGTACATGTGGCTGGGGATGTCGCACTCGCAACCCGGGTACGTGTTGTCGCGCCAGGTGCCGCCGACGTCGTGCGCTTTCTCGAGGACGATGAAGTCGTCCCGGCCGGCGTCACGCAGCTTCATGGCCGCGCCCATGCCGGAGAACCCCGTGCCGATGACGATGACATCCGTGGTGATCACAATTTCGGATACTATCGGTATCTGTATGGCCTGCCAATGTGATGTGCCCGACGTGAGGAGTGACTCGTGAGCCCCACTGTTGACACCGATCAAGCCCGTCCGAGCCGCGCCCAGCGGCAGGCCCAGACGCGCGAGAAGCTGATCGAGGTCGCCCGCGAGATGTTCCTCGACGTCGGCTACGCCGCCAGCTCGCTCGACAAGGTCGCGATCGCCGCCGGGTTCTCCAAGGGTGCCGTCTACTCCAACTTCTCCGGCAAGGAGGAGCTCTGCATGGCGGTGCTCGACAGCATCCACGACGAGCAGATCGAGGGCGTCATCGACGCGTTCACCGTCGACACCGACCTCGACGGCCGCATCGACGCCTTCACCGCCTGGGCGCGCGAAGGCCTCGGACACCCGCGATGGACGGCGCTCGAGGTGGAGTTCGCCGCGGTCGCCCGGCAAAGTCCCTATGTCGCCGGCGAGCTGGTGAAGCGGCACCGTGAGGTGTCCGCGGCGCTGGCCGACCTCATCCGCCGGGTCACCAAGGACGCCGGCATCGAGGTGCCGATGGAGGCCGAAAAGGCCGCCGTTGCGCTGCTCAGCCTGGGCATCGGCCTCGGCGCGATGCGCTCACTCGACCCGACGATCGACGTCGACGTCTTCGCGCAGACCATGCGTATCCTGCTGCGTGGCGAGCCGGCGTAGCGCCGCGCGATCCCTCCTGAGCTGGACGAACAGCGCGACCAAGGACACCGCGGCGATGGCGAGATGAAATATGAGGTCCGTCACGACGTTTGGAAAGTCCAGGATCCCGAGTGGTGTGCCGTCGAAGAGCGCCCACACCGACTCCCCGACGTTGGCGACCACGTTGCCGGCGAGGAAGGCCACCGCCCAGAGCGGTTTGGCCGCAGCGATGAACGCGGTCGCTGCGAGCAGCAGCGCCGACACCGCGTGCCAGCCGTTCCAGTCGACCAGGAACAGTTCCGAGCTCACGTCCGAGCCGGTTCCGAAGTCCGGGTGGACGATCAGGCCGATGACCCCGAACACCGCGTTCAACAGCGCCAGCCCGAGGGCCACTCGTTGGGCGAGCGTGCCGTTCCAGCCGGGCATGCGAACGAATGTACGCCTCAGTAGCCGCCGTTGGCCTTGAAGCGCTCGAAGCTGGCCTGGATCTCCTCTTCGGCTTCGACGCGTCCGGTCCAGGTGGAGCCCTCGACGGACTTGCCGGGCTCGAGGTCCTTGTAGACGCTGAAGAAGTGCTCGATCTCGAGCCGGTCGAACTCAGGCACGTGGTGGATGTCGCGCAGGTGCTCCTGACGCGGATCGGTGGCCGGCACGCACAGGACCTTGTCGTCACCGCCGGCCTCGTCGGTCATGCGGTACATGCCGATCGCGCGGCAGGTGATGACGCAGCCGGGGAACGTCGGTGACGGGAGCAGCACGAGGGCGTCGAGCGGGTCGGTGTCGAGTCCGAGGGTGTTGTCGATGAAGCCGTAGTCGGCCGGGTACTGCGTCGAGGTGAAGAGGGTGCGGTCGAGCCGGATGCGATGGGTTTCGTGGTCGACCTCGTACTTGTTGCGCTCCCCTTTGGGGATCTCCACGGTCACGTCGAAAATCACGTCTCCTAGTCTGGCGCATGTGAGGGTGCGGCAGAAGGGCAGGGTGGGCGTGCTGACGCTCGTCCTCGTGCTCGTTCTGGTGGCCGCCGCCGGCGCCGGAGCAGGCGTGCTGTGGTCGAAGGGATGGCTCAACGAGCTGATCTGCGACGGCGAGTGCGGAGCATCGGCGATCGCCACGCCGGACGCCCTCGCGCGCGACGGACGGCCGGGTGATGCGACGCCACTGAGCGCAGGCACGGGGCGGCTCGACCCGGACGCGATCGAGGCGGCCGTGCGCGACCGGCTCGGCTCCAAGGACCTCGGGTCGCACGTCGGCTTCGCGGCGATCGACCCGGCGGACGGCGTGGTCGTCGGGTCGGTCGGCACCGGCACGTACGTCCCGGCGTCGACGACCAAGCTGCTCACGGGACTGGCCGCGTTGACCGAGCTCGAACCGCAGCGGCGTTTCACCACGCGGGTCGTGCGCGGGCCGATGGCCGGTTCCGGAGAGCGTCCGGACCACATCGTCCTCGTCGGTGCCGGCGACCCTTACCTGGTCACCAGGCTGCCCCGCAAGAAGGTCTATGCCGTCGAGGCCGACCTCGCGACCCTGGCGCGCCGCACCGCGGACTCCCTGCGTCGGGGCAACGCCACGTCCGTGCGCCTGGACTACGAAACGTCGCTGTTCAAGGGGCCGGAGGTCAGCCCGACCTGGGAGAAGTCCTACGTCAGCCAGAAGATCGTCACCCCGATCACCTCGCTGTGGGTGGACGGGGGAACGAGACAAGGTGTCCGCGTCGACGACCCGGCAGGCGCTGCCGCCGAGACCTTCGCACGACTTCTGGAACGGCGGGGCATCGACGTCAAGGAGCGGCCGCGCGAGGAGAAGGCGCAGTCGATCGCCCACCCCATCGCCGCAGTGAAGAGCGCGACCGTCGCCCAGATCGTGGAGGCGATGATCGCGCAAAGCGACAACGAGGCGGCCGAGGTCCTGCTCCGCCACGTGGCGCTCGAGGTCGGCCAGCCGGCGACGTTCGACGGCGGCGTCGCCGCGGTGCGGGCCGCGCTCCGTCTGCTCGACGTCGACGCGTCAGGCCTCCTGCTCTACGACGGGAGCGGGCTCTCGCGGCAGAACCGGATCTCTCCGCAGACGCTCGCCGAGGCCGTCGCAGTCGCGGGGCGCACATCGCGAACGAACAGCCTCGTCTCCGACCTGGCCGTCGGGGGCTTCTCCGGGACGCTGACCAGGCGTTTCGCCAAGGCGGATCCCGGGCTCGGGGTGGTGCGGGGCAAGAGCGGCACCCTCACCGGCGTCCATTCCCTCGCGGGCTTCGTCACCGACCGCTCCGGCACGCCGATCGCGTTCGCCGTGATGACCGACCGCACGAAGTCGATCAACCCGTTCGTCACCGAGGCAGCCCTCGACCGCGTCGCCGCCGCTCTCGCCGACTGCACGTGTAGCTCACCCACCGGTGGTTGAGTAGGCCGAGGGACGAGGCCAAATCGAAACCACGTCCAGCCGAGGAGGTCGCCTCACCAGGTCTCGATACGACGGACGCCTCCGGCGTGGCCCACTCGACCTCCCCGAACGCGCGCGCTGAGCGCGCTTTGGTTCGGTGACCGTACCGTAGAGGACATGATCGATTGGAACGTCGCGCTCCAGACGGCGACGCGGCTGTCCAGACCCGGGCCGGACATCAGCCCCGAGCAGGTGGCGGACGTGGTGGCCGAGCTGCGTGAGGCCGCGGCCACCTCGGAGGCACCGGTGCGCGCGTTCACCGAGCTGCACGCGACCTCCGCCGAGGCGCCGATCCTGGTGGTCGACCGACGACGCTGGGTCGAGGCGAACCTGGCCACGTTCCGCGTCCTGATCGATCCCGTTCTCGCCCGCCTCGAGTCCGAGGGCAAGGCGCCGAAGGGTGCCACCCGAGCCATCGGTTCCAAGATCAGCGGCGCGGAGATCGGCGCGCTGATGTCGTTCATGTCGGGCAAGGTGCTCGGCCAGTTCGACCCGTTCTGGGAAGGCCCCACCGCGGAGAGCGGTCATGCACAGAGTGCAGCGGGTGGCCGGCTGATGTTGGTCGCACCCAACATCGTGCAGGCCGAGCGGCAGCTGAACGTCGACCCGCATGACTTCCGGCTCTGGGTGTGTCTGCACGAGGAGACCCACCGCGTGCAGTTCACCGCGGTTCCCTGGCTGCGCGACCACATGCGCTCGCTCATCGGCGAGTTCGTCGACGCCACGGAGCTCGACCCTTCTGCGCTGAGCCGCTTCGTGTCCGAGGGCCTGGGCGAGCTGGTGCGCATCGTGCGTGGGGAGTCGCAGTCGTCCCTCGCCGAGCTGTTCCAGAACGAGCGTCAGCGCGCGGTCGTCGACCAGCTCACCGGCATCATGTCGCTGCTCGAGGGACACGCCGACGTCGTCATGGACGGCGTCGGGCCCGAGGTCATCCCGAGCGTCGCCGACATCCGCCGCAAGTTCGACCAGCGCCGCAAGGGCGCCTCGGGCTTCGACCGGCTGCTGCGGCGTCTGCTCGGCGTCGAGTCCAAGATGCGCCAGTACCGCGACGGCGCCGTGTTCGTGCGCGAGGTCAACGACCGAGTCGGGCTCGGCGGCTTCAACGCCGTCTGGGCCGAGCCCGCCAACCTGCCCACGCAGTCCGACATCGCTGACCCGGCCGCCTGGGTCGCCCGCGTCCACGCGTAGCGGCAGCGACATGGGTGGCGCACTCGATCCGGTCGTCGCGGAAGGGCGTCGCCGCCTTCGCCTCGCCCTCGACGACCTGCCGCCCGGCTCGCGGGTCGAGATCGCTTTGAGCGGTGGCGCCGACTCGCTGGCCGTCGCGGCCTGCCTGGCGTTCGTCGCGCAGCGGGCCGGCTGGACGGCGGGTGCGGTGGTCGTCGATCACGGCCTGCAGTCCGGCTCGGCCGAGGTCGCCGCTCGAGCGGCCGAGCAGGCCCGCGCACTCGGCCTCGACGCCGAGGTCGTGACCGTCGAGGTCGGACATGGCGGTGGTCCCGAGGCCTCCGCGCGCGACGCGAGGTATGCCGTGCTGCGGTCGCGACCGGTCGATGCAGTGCTCTTGGCCCACACCCTCGACGACCAGGCCGAGACGGTGCTGCTCGGGCTCGGCCGCGGTTCCGGACCGCGCTCGATCGCCGGGATGCCGGTGATCGACGGCATCGTCCGCCGCCCCTTCCTCGGGCTGCGTCGCACCGACACCGAGGCCATCTGCACCGCGAGCGGCCTCACCTGGTGGACCGACCCGCACAACGCCGACCGCGGGTTCCGCCGCAACCGGCTGCGGCACGAGGTGCTGCCGCTCCTGGAGGACGTCCTCGACGGCGGGGTCGCCGAGGCCCTCGCCCGCACCGCCGACCAGCTGCGTGCCGACACCGCACTTCTGGACGAGCTCGCCTCCGAAGTGGCCGACCCGTGCGACGTCCCACTGCTGGCGTCGATGCCCTCCGCGCTGCGCTCGCGCGTCCTGCGCCGCGCCGCACTCGAGGCCGGTGCCGACGGCTCTGCGCTGGCCGCCGTGCACGTCGGCGAGCTCGACCGTCTGGTCACCGACTGGCACGGCCAGACGCGGGTGGAGCTGCCCGGCCGGATCAGCGCATCACGGGACGGGGACGCCCTGCGCTTCGAGCGAACCCCTGTGCAAGGCTGACCCCGTGGACCAGCAGCACGTCGAGAACGAGCTCGACCTCGAGCAGATCCTGTTCACCGAGGACGAGATCCTCAACCGGCTCCGCGAGATGGCGAAGCAGATCGAGGCCGACTACGACGGCAAGGATCTCCTGCTCGTCGGCGTGCTCAAGGGCGCGGTCATGGTGATGGCCGACCTCGCGCGCAGTCTCGACCGCCACCTCGAGATGGACTGGATGGCCATCTCGTCGTACGGGTCGGGCACCAAGTCGTCGGGCGTGGTCCGCATCCTCAAGGATCTCGACACCGACATCGCCGGCCGCCACGTGCTCGTGGTCGAGGACATCATCGACACCGGCCTCACGCTGTCGTGGCTGATCGCCAACCTGCGCTCACGCGGCCCGGCGTCCGTCGAGATCGCCACCCTGCTGCGCAAGCCGGAGGCGATCCAGATGGACATCGACGTCACCTACGTCGGGTTCGACATCCCCAACTCGTTCGTCGTCGGCTACGGCCTCGACTACGCCGAGCGCTACCGCAATCTGCGCTGCATCGGCACGCTCGCGCCGCACGTCTACTCCTGACGCGGTCAGCGGAAGACGGCCTGGCTGCGTCGCTCGGGTGGTAGCTGGGCGATGAGCCTGCGCTGAGCGGCCTCGTAGTAGGCGGCCCGGTCCTCACCGGCGCTGGCGGGGAAGTAGGTGAAGAAGGCAGTGCGGCGTGACGTGGTCGAGCTGTTGCCGCCAGAACGATGCGGTGTCAGGAGCGAGAACAACACCAGGTCGCCGGCGTCGAGGGACAGGGTGACCGGTTCCGGAAGGTCCGCCGGGTCGAGATCAGCGGGTACCCCCTCGGGGGTGAGGAGTCGATGGTGCCGGCCGGGCACGAGCTCGAGGGCGCCGTTCTCCGGCCCGCTCGGGTCGATGGCGAGCATGGCCGCCAGGCTCCCGGCCGGCGGCTGAGTGTCGGCCCAATAGGCTGCGTCCTGGTGCATCGCGTAACCATCCGCACCGGGTGGCTTGAGGATCACCTTGTCCCTGAACAGGACGGCGGGCTCACCGACCGCTGCGTCGACCGGAGCCGTGATCCGTTCGTCCTGGGCCAGCCGGGCCAGGAGCGGGGACAGGTCGGTGACCGGGTCGATGCGATCGACGGACCGATCGACCGTCTCGGTTCCCGCCGCGGTGACGCGGGTCCGGAGATTGTTGGGGTCGAGCACGCCGGGAAGCTCGCTCAGGCGCGTGCACTCGCGCGACAGGTCGTCGACCTCGTCGGCGTCGATGACGGCCGGGATGCGCACGAAGCCGTGCGCGCGGTAGCCGTCGAGCCAGGTCGGTTCGTCACTCACAGGCCCTCCAGGGGTCGGCTCCACTCGCGCTGTTCCACGACGACACTCATGTCCGCGGCACGGTACAGGAGCGCGCCGTCCTCGCCGGCGACCGAGAACGCGCCCAGCACGAGTTCGCGGGCTCGGGCCATGTCGTCGAGCCTGGCGAGGACGCCCAGCCCGACCCCGGTGCGTCGGTGGTCGGGATGGACGACGAGGTTCTTGTTCCTGAGGACGACGTCGTCGGCCATCGTGCAGACCGTGCCGCACACGATGCCGTCGCGGACCACCAGCCAGGCTTCCATCTCGCCGGTGGCGACACGGACCTTCTCCATGGCGAGCCATCGTGACGCCGGTGCATCGTGCCCGTCGGGACGTACGGCGTCGGCCCGGTGGACGCGCCCCTTGGCGGCCCAACCGTCGTCGCTCAGGACCGGGACGAGCTCGATCTGCGGTGTGCGCCTAGGCACCGTCGCGAGGGCGACCAGCCCCGGCTCGCGACGCATCGTCCAGCCGTCGGCGGCGAGCCGGGCCTCGAGGGGCGGAAGCGGCTCGTCGAGGTAGATGCGTCCCTGACGGAAGCCGGTGTCGAGCAGGGCCGCCGTCACCTCGCCGACCCATGCGACCGAGTCGGCTGTTTCGTCTTGGACGACCCGGTGGACCACCCCCGCCGCGGGGAGGTCGGCCATGCCCTCGAGCCACACCATCTCGGCGCCCGGAAGCTCGCGGCGAATCGCGCCCAGCTCGAAATAGCGGCGGTCGGACTCGAGCAGGGCCCGGCCGAGGCCGGCGAGATCGAGCGGCGGGAGGCCGACACGTGGGTCGGCAAGGGGATCTGGCACGGCGGGGGCCCTAGTGCGTTCCTCGTCGATCCGGGCCGTATTCCGGTTCCGGCGACATCCCGCGAGCGACGTCGCGGGCGAGTCGGGCGAGGGCTCGCTCCCAGACCTCACCCAGCATGACGTCGAACTCCGGCCCGAACCACTGGGGCCCGCCGGGCCGTGGCGTCACCTCGCCGAAGACGGCGCGGTCACCGATGCGGTACATGTCGATCCGTGAGAAGGGCGCGCGGATCGCGACCGACAGCCGCGAGGCGTGGTCGAAGAGCTCCTCGAGTCTCGGCGGCACCGGGATGGTCTGGTCGACGCGGAGGGACGGGTGCTCGTCGAGCACGTCCGCTCCACCACGGTCGACGTAGCGCCAGGTCGTGGAGTGCTTGTTGGCGTGCTCGAGCGTCTGCTGGAGCGCGGCGAAGGGCACCTCGCCATAGAACGACATGGCCCGCACGTCGACCGGCAGGCGTTCGCCGGACCCGTCCTGGTCGAGGAACTCCTCGGCGGCGAACGGAGGTCGAGCGCGATCCGTCTCGATGAGGTCGGTCAGGGATGCCGTCAGCTCCTCGGGGGTCATGACCGTGTCACGTGTGATGACCGCCCAGTTCGCACCGACGCGCCGCAGCGGAAACACCCCGCGTGAGGTGCTGCTGAAGGCGCTCTTGATGACGACGAGGTCAGGGAGCTCGTCCCAGGCGATGTCGCCGGGGTCGTCCCACCGGGCGTACTGCTCGGGCACGTCGAAGCCGTGCGACCGGGCGAGGTCGTAGACGTAGAACTTGCCATGCCTGATCACGCTCGTGGAGGGCAAGCCGAACTCGCCTCTCAGCGCTTCTAGCCGTCGTTCCGCGTGGATCAGCGCCCGGTACGAGGGCCGGGTCAGCTGGTCGCCGCTCGCCAGCCTGCGCTTGAGGCGGACGTTCTGGCTGCGGAGCTTCTTGACGCGGCGGGTGAGGTCGGCGACGCGTTCGTTGCGGCGGGCGACCGGCGGAAGCCGCCGGAATGCCGACCGGAGCCTTGAACCGCTCATCGAGAGTTCTCCGGATGGACGTGCGGTCCCCACTCGGGTTCCAGGGATGCCCCGTCGGCGACGTCGCGCCTGAGCCGCGCCTCCGCGCGGTCCCATGCGTCTCCGAGGAAGATGTCCAGCTCCGGCCCGAGCCATTGGCGCCCTCCGGGCCGGGGCGTCACCTCACCGAACACGACACGCTCGTCGATGCCGTACAGGTCGATGCGTGCGAACGGCAGCCTGATGGCCTTCGAGAGGCGCTGCGCGGCGTCGATGATCTCCGGAAGGTTCTTCGGGGCGGGGATGCTCGTGTCGAGGACGGCGAGCTCGCGGGGAAGCTGTGACGGATCGGTGTCGGCGAGTGCCGGGTACTGCTCGACATCGATGAAGTCGGCGCCGTTGGCGTCGACCGGCCGGAACCTCGCGGTGTCGAGATCGCCGTGCGTCCCCGGCCGTCGGAGCAGCACGATGGGGACGTGGCCGTAGAACGCGTAGGTGCGGACGTCGATCGGCAGTTCGCCGTCGTCGCCGTCGAGGAGTTCCTCGGCCCCGAACGGGCCCCTGATCCGGCCTTCCGTGCGACGTTCGTCGAGCTCCTCGACCAGCTCGGCGCTGGTCGTCTTCGCTCCACCGATGACGACCCATCCGTCGCCGGTCCGGCGCAGCGGGAACACGCCGCGTGCCGCCGAGGCGTACGCGCTCTTGATGACGACATCGTCCGGTAAGTCGTCCCAGGGGATGTCGGCGGGGCGCCGCCACCGGCCGAGTTGCTGCGGCACGTCGATCCCGTGCGAGCGGGCCAGGTCGTAGGCCCAGAACTTGCCTTGGGCGATCACGCTCGGCGGCTTGTCGGGGGTGAGCTCCTTCGCCAGCGCGCGGAGCCTTCGCTCGCTGTTCAGGCGAGCCTGGAATGAGGGGTTGTTCACGGCGTCGACCGGTGCTCGGTCGGACTCCGTCACGCCGGCCACCGTCGAGATCGGCCCCATCTCGACCTCGGGTGAGCGTCCGGCGGCGAAGTCGCGACTCATCCGCACCTGGGCTCGCTCCCAGGCGTCGCCGAGCAGCGCGTCGACCTCTCGGGGGAACGGGTGCCGCTGGTTCGACCCGGGGCGGGGCGTGACCTCCCCGAACACGATCCGGTCGCCGAGGCAGTACATGTCGATGCGCGAGAACGGGGCCCGGATGGCGACCGTCAATCGCTCGGCGACGTCGAAAGCCTCCTCGAGCACGGCGGGCACCTCGAGCTCCCGATCCACCGGGCGGCCGGCGAAGGTGTCGACGAGGTCCTTGCCGTCGCGATCGACGACGCGATGGCGGGACGCGGAGAGCTCACCGTGCCGGGAGGAGCGCCGGAGGTCGGCGATCACCGCCTCGCCGTAGAAGGCGTAGACCTTCACGTCCATGGGCGGCCGGGTGCCCGAGCCGTCCTCGTCGAGGAACTCCTCGGCGGCGAACGGGCCCAGGATGCGGCCCTCCTCGACCAAGGCGGCCAGGCGTGCGGCCAGCTGTCCGCCGGTGTGGACGGTGTCATCGTGGGTGATGATCTGCCAGCCTCCGTCGCAGCGCCGCAAGGGCAGCACCCCGCGCGACGTGCTCCCGCGCATGCTCTTGACGACGGCGAGGTCGGGCAGGTCGTCCCAGGGGATGTCGCCAGGATCTGTCCAGCGGCCGAGCTGCTCGGGGATGGCGATCCCATGGGACTGAGCCAGGTCGTAGACGTAGAACTTCCCGTGCCGGATCACGCTGACACCGGGCCGGCCCATCGTGTTCATGCGCGCCTCGGCGTTCAGCATCGCGAAGAACGAGGGATCCGATGCCGGTGGGGTTGGAGTCGAGAGCCTTCGCTGGAGGTCGCTGATGCGCTGGTCGCGCCGCGCGACCGGCGGCAGGCGCCTGAACAGGGTTCTGAGCATCGAGCGGAACATCGCGGTCAGGGTATCCGGCGCGGCGCTCAGAGTCCTCGCTCCCCGGTCGTCATCAGGGGCTCTGAGGAACATTCGCCCCATCGCCGCGCGTTCTTACGATGACGGGCCTGCGTGTACCGTCTGATACCCGTCAAGTACCCGAGGAGGAGTGGGGTCTGCCCCGCTGCCGTCAATGAATGTCAAGCGCCTGTTCCGCGGCCCGCTGCTGTGGATCCTCATCATCTCGATCGTGGTGATCACGGTGATCCAGCTGTCGGGTCCGGCCAGCGGATACCGCGAGATCCGCACTGCCACGATGGTCACCTACCTCGACAACGGCAAGATCAAGGACGTCACCTTCGTCGAGGGCGACCAGGAGATCAAGGCGACGCTCACCGACGGCAAGAAGGTGCGCGCCAAGTGGCTCGGCGACCAGGGCGCGCGCCTGGTCGAGCAGGCGGAGAAGGCCGTCGCCGACAAGAAGCTCAAGACGTTCGACGTCGAGGTGCCCAAGACCAACGGGTTCGTGTCGTTCCTGCTGCAGCTGCTGCCGCTGATCCTGATCTTCGGCCTGCTGCTGTTCTTCCTCAACAACATGCAGGGCGGCGGCGGGCGCGTCATGCAGTTCGCCAAGTCGCGCGCCAAGCTCATCACCAAGGACACCCCCAAGACCACGTTCGCCGACGTCGCCGGGTGCGACGAGGCCATCGAGGAGCTCGGCGAGATCAAGGAGTTCCTGCAGGAGCCGGCCAAGTTCCAGGCCGTCGGCGCCAAGATCCCCAAGGGCGTGCTCCTCTACGGCCCGCCCGGCACCGGCAAGACCCTTCTCGCACGCGCCGTCGCCGGTGAGGCCGGCGTGCCGTTCTACTCCATCTCCGGCTCCGACTTCGTCGAAATGTTCGTCGGCGTCGGCGCGAGTCGCGTGCGCGACCTGTTCGAACAGGCCAAGGAGAACGCTCCGGCCATCGTCTTCATCGACGAGATCGACGCGGTCGGACGCCACCGCGGCACCGGCATGGGTGGCGGCCACGACGAGCGCGAGCAGACACTCAACCAGCTGCTCGTCGAGATGGACGGCTTCGACGTGCGCGGCGGCGTCATCCTCATCGCGGCCACCAACCGTCCCGACGTGCTCGACCCGGCGCTGCTGCGTCCCGGCCGTTTCGACCGCCAGATCAGCGTCGAGGCGCCCGACCTCCAGGGCCGCACCCAGATCCTTCGGGTCCACGCGCGCGGCAAGCCGATCGCCCCGGGCGTCGACCTGCAGGCCGTGGGACGCCGCACCCCCGGCTTCAGCGGCGCCGATCTCGCCAACGTGCTCAACGAGGCTGCCCTGCTCACCGCGCGAACCAACCAGAAGACCATCACCGACGCGTCGCTCGACGAAGCCATCGACCGCGTCATGGCCGGCCCGCAGAAGCGCACGCGCCTGATGAACGACAAGGAGCGGGCCATCACCGCGTACCACGAAGGCGGGCACGCACTCGTCGCCGCCGCCCTGCCGCAGAGCGACCCGGTGCACAAGATCACGATCCTGCCGCGCGGCCGGGCCCTCGGCTACACGATGGTGCTGCCCGACGAGGACAAGTACTCCCAGACCCGCGCCGAGCTGCTCGACAAGCTCGCCTACATGATGGGCGGCCGGGCGGCCGAGGAGCTCGTGTTCCACAACCCGACCACCGGTGCCGGCAACGACATCGAGAAGGCCACCACACTTGCCCGCGCCATGGTCACGCAGTACGGCATGACGGAGCGGCTCGGTGCGGTCCGGCTCGGCGAGAACGAGAGCCAGCCGTTCCTCGGTCGCGACATCGGCCATGCCCGCAACTACTCCGAAGCCGTGGCGGCGATCGTCGACGAGGAGATCAACAAGCTCATCTCCCAGGCCCACCAGGAAGCGTTCGACATCCTGACCGAGAACCGCGACGTCCTCGACGCGCTGGTCGAGCAGCTCCTGGAGAAGGAGACGCTCGACAAGGCGGAGGTCGCCGAGATCTTCGAGCCACTGCGGCGCCGGCAGATCCGCCCGGCCTGGACCGGCTCGGAGACGCGCATCCCGTCCACCGTGCCGCCGGTCGAGGGCTCGACCAATGGCCGGGCCCCGGAGACGGGGCACGTCATCGGGCCCGACACCGGTCCGGACGCACCGGTGCCGGGTGCGCCCAGCGACGACCAGGCGGGCGAGTCTTGAGCGTCGACATCCCGCGGGCCGAGGCGGCGGTCAGGGAGCTGCTGATCGCGATCGGGGAGGACCCCGAGCGCGACGGACTCCGTGACACGCCCCGCCGGGTCGCCAAGTCGTACGCGGAGCTGCTGGCCGGCATGGACCAGGATCCGCGGGAGGTCCTCACCGCCACGTTCGACGTCGGCCACGAAGAGCTCGTGCTGGTCAAGGACATCGAGGTCTGGTCGATGTGCGAGCACCACCTCGTCCCGTTCGTCGGCCTGGCCCACGTGGGCTACATCCCGCGCGAGGGCGGGCACGTCACCGGGCTGTCCAAGATCGCCCGTCTCGTCGACGTCTACGCCCGCCGCCCCCAGGTGCAAGAGCGCCTCACCACCGAGATCGCCGACGCCCTCATCGACGTCCTCGAGCCGCGCGGCGTCATCGTCGTCATCGAGGCCGAGCACCTGTGCATGTCGATGCGCGGAGTGCGCAAGGGCGGCGCAAAGACCATCACCAGCGCGGTGCGTGGCCAGCTCCGCGACCCCGCCACCCGCGCCGAGGCGATGGGACTCATCACCGCGCGGAGTCACGCGTGACCTCTGGTCTGTTGAGGCCGGGACGCTGCCGCGTCATGGGGGTGGTCAACGTGACCCCCGACTCGTTCTCCGACGGCGGTCGGTGGCTCGACGCCGACACGGCGGTCCGCCACGGGCTCGACCTGGTCGACCAGGGTGCCGACATCGTCGACGTCGGTGGCGAGTCGACCCGGCCCGGTGCGTTGCGCATCGACGCCGAGGAGGAGCTGCGCCGGGTCATCCCCGTCGTCACCGGCCTGGTGGCTCAGGACGTCACGGTGTCGGTCGACACGATGCGCTCAGAGGTGGCCGAGCGTGCGCTCGAGGCCGGAGCCGTGCTCATCAACGACGTCTCGGGCGGTCGAGCCGACGAGCGCATGACCCGGGTGGCCGCGGCGTCCGGTGTGCCGATCGTGTTGATGCACTGGCGTGGCCACGCCGATGGGATGCAGAAGCTCACGCAGTACGACGACGTCGTCAAGGACGTCGTGAGCGAGCTGGGAACGCAGGTGCAGGAGGCGCTGTCGGCCGGGGTCCGGCCCGAGCAGATCGTCATCGACCCCGGTCTCGGCTTCTCCAAGACCGGCGAGCAGAACTGGACCGTGCTGGCCAACCTCGACGCCTTCACTGCTCTTGGCTATCCGGTGCTGGTGGCCGCCAGCCGCAAGCGGTTCCTCGGCGAGCTCCTCGCCGACGACGACGGCGAGCTGCGTCCCACCGACCAGCGTGAGGCCGCCACGACCGCCATCTCGACGATCGTCGCGCAGGCCGGGGCGTGGTGCGTGCGGGTGCACGAGCCGGCCGCGACCGCCGACGCGGTGCGCGTCGTCGCCCGCCTGCGTCCCGAGGAGTCTCCGTGAGCGAGCGCCAGCGAGTGAACAATCGGTACCTCATCGCGGTGCCGCCGTATTCTCAGTTCTTTCCAACGGTGGTGCCGCGATGAAGGACGTGCTCACCACGCACCGGGCCTTCTACGACGCCGTCGAGACCGGCGACCTCGACCTCATGGCGTCACTGTGGGTCGACGACGCACACACGTCGTGCATCCACCCGGGTGCGGAGCAGCTGCGGGGCACGGACGCCGTGCTGCGCTCGTGGACGCTGCTGATGGCCAACGTCGGATACATCCAGTTCTTCCTCACCGACATCACCGTCGCGACGCTCCCCGCAGACGCCGAGGAGCCCGACACCGCCGTCGTCACCTGCACCGAGAACATCCTGTCCGACGAGGGCATGGCGTCGGTCGACTCGTTCGCGGGTGGAAAAGCCGTCTGCACGAGCATCCTGGTGCGCGACCGCACCGGTTCCGGCGGCTGGCGCTTCTGGTCGCGGCACGCCTCGCCGGTCCTCGACCTCGACCGCGAAGGGGACGACACATGAGCTGCCCCGAAGGCCTCGATCGCATCGATCTGCGCGGCATCACTGCGCGGGGACGTCACGGCGTGTTCGACCACGAGCGCCGGGACGGCCAGATGTTCGTGGCCGACGTGAGCCTCGGACTCGACCTCGGTCCGGCCGCCCAGAACGACGACCTGGCGGCCACCGTCGACTACGGCCGACTCGCCCAGGACATCCACGACGTCATCACCGGAGAGCCCGCCGACCTCATTGAGTCTGTCGCCCTTCGTATGGTGGACTTGTGCCTGTCACACCCCCCGGTTCGATGGGCTAGCGTGACGGTGCACAAACCCGAAGCGCCCGTCGAAGTGACCATCAAAGACGTCAGCGTCACGATAGAGCGGAGCAAGCAGTGACCGAGTCACCCACTCCCTATGTACTGGACGCCGACACCATGACCGGTGGCATGCGGCCCATCCGGCAGGCGGTCCTGGCACTCGGGTCCAACCTTGGTGAGCGGCTCAACCGGCTCCAGAGCGCGGTCGCCGCGCTCGAGGACACTCCCGAGGTCACCATCGTCGCGATCTCCTCGGTCTACGAGACAGAGCCGGTCGACGCCTCCTTCGGGTCCGGCAAGTTCCTCAACGCCGTCGTGCTCATCGACACCACCCTCACCGTCCACACCCTGCTCGACCGCGCCCTGGCCATCGAGGATGCCTTCGGCCGCGAGCGCTCCGAGCCCGGAGCCCCGCGCACGCTCGACGTCGACCTCCTCGTCGTGGGCCAGCGCGTCTGCGACGACGAGGAGCTGAAGCTGCCGCACCCGCGTGCGCACAAGCGTGGCTTCGTGCTGGTGCCGTGGCTCGAGATCGATCCCGAGGGCGAGATCCCCGGGCAGGGGTTCATCGCCGACCTCATCGGTGACGTCGACACGTCCGGCGTCACCAAGCGCGAGGACCTCGAGATCATTTTGTGAGGCCCGTCCGGCGCACGTCCGCCCTCACCATCGCGGTCTGGGTCGCGATCGGCCTCGTGATCGGGCTCCTGGTGCGTCCGGTCTCGGTGCGCCTCGACGCCACGCCGCCCCGCGTCGGCTTGGGAGCCGCCACCACGCTGTTCGTCGTCTCGCTCGTCGTGGGCGGCTTGGCCTGGAGCACCTGGCAGAGCCTGCACAAGAAGCACGAGCGGATGACGTCCGACCACGCCGCCAAGATGCTCGCACTGTCGCGCTCGTGCGTCATCGTGGGTTCGCTGTTCGCGGGCGGCTACGGCGGATTCGCCCTGGCCTTCGTCGGCGACCTCGACACCCCGCTCGGCGAGGAGCGCGCCCTGAACGGGGGAGTCGCCGCCGTCGCGGGCATCCTGCTGCTGGTGGCCGCGTTGCTGCTGGAGCGGGCGTGCCGTCTCCCCGAGGACGACGAGAACGCCAAGAACGGCAAGGCCGCCCCCGACCCGACTCCCGCCTAGTCCTACTTGTCGATGTCGCCGACGACGAAGAACATCGAGCCCAGCACTGCCACCAGGTCGGCCACCACACATCCGCCGACGATTTCGGGCAGAACGGCCACGTTGTTGAACGAGGCGGTGCGCAGCTTGAGCCGCCACGGCGTCTTCTCGCCACGCGACACGAGGTAGTAGCCGTTGAGCCCGAGTGGGTTCTCCGTCCAGACGTACGTGGACCCCTCGGGCGCCTTGACGATCTTGGGCAGCCGTACGTTGACCGGTCCGGGTGCGAGCGAGCCGATGCGGTCGAGGCAGGCATCGGCCAGGTCGAGCGAGATCTTGGCCTGCTCGAGCAGCACCGAAAAACGCGCGTAGCAGTCGCCCTCGGTGCGGGTCGGAACGCGCAGGGTTTCGGTGAGCTCGCCGTAGGCCATGTACGGCTCGTCCCGGCGCAGGTCGACGTCGAGTCCGGATGCCCGCGCGATGGGTCCGGAGACGCCGTAGGCCTGCACGAGCTCGGACGAGAGGACGCCGACGCCCTTGGTGCGGGCCGCGAAGATCTCGTTGCCGAGCACGAGGTCCTCGATCTCGGCCAGCCGGCGGCGAACGGCGGCCACCGCGTCCGAGGCGCGTCCGGTCCAGCCGGCCGGGATGTCCTCCTTCAGTCCGCCGACCCGGTTGAACATGTAGTGCATGCGGCCGCCGGAGACCTCCTCCATCACCTCCTGGAGCGTCTCCCGCTCGCGGAAGGCGTAGAAGATCGGCGTGATCGCACCGAGCTCCAGCGGGTAGGACCCGAGGAACATCAGGTGGTTGAGCACGCGGTTGAGCTCGGCCAGCAAGGTGCGGATCCAGGTCGCCCGCTCGGGCACCTCCATGCCGAGCATGTCCTCGACGGCCAGGGCGACGCCGAGCTCGGAGCTGAACGCGCTGAGCCAGTCGTGACGGTTCGCCAGCACGATGATCTGGCGGTAGTCGCGCACCTCGAAGAGCTTCTCGACGCCGCGGTGCATGTAGCCGATGATCGGTTCGCAGTGCACGACGCGTTCGCCGTCGAGCGTGAGTCGCAGGCGCAGGACGCCGTGGGTGGCGGGGTGCTGGGGCCCGATGTTGAGCACCATGTCGGTGGTGGCGAACCCGCTCCCGACGCTGGCGGTCACCTCGCGCGACTGGCTCATGGGCGTCAGTGTTCCACGTCGTTCGTCGAGCGGGTGTCGGTCGTCAGCCACCAGAAGTCGCCCCAGCCTCCGCGGGCGCGCAGCTCGGCCGACTCAGACGCGCGGGCCAGCTCCACGACGTAGGCCTGAGGATCGGTCGTCGCGAGGTCGAGGGTTGGGCGGGTCCCGTCGACGCCCAGCCGGGCGAGGGTGTCGCGCTGCCGTTCGACGGTGGCGCCGGTCCGCGCGGCGACCGCGTCGACGGCGACGTGGGCGGTGACGTCGCGGCTGCCGTCGGGCACGACGTCGACCTCCTGCCCGTGCGCGAACGACGCCAGGCTGCCGAACGGTGGACGGGCGTCGGCGTGGTGGCCGTAGTCGATCGCCAGCGCGATGCCATGCACCCGCTCGACCGCGTCGGCCCAGGCATCGTCCCGTGGCGCCCCGATCTCGGCCCGGGTCCCGGGCTCGGTGAGGGGCCACCAGCGCTCCAGCCAGTCCGACTCGACCCGGTCGCCGAGATGCTCGGCGCCGGTGTCCGGCTCGACCTCGACGAGGCGCACGACCCTCGCGTCGTCGACCTCGACCACGTCGCACGGGATGTTGTCGAGCCACTCGTGCGCGATGAGCAGACCGTCGATCTCGGTGGGCAGCTCGTCGGTCCAGGCGACGGCGTCGGGGAGGTCGGGCCGGGTCGCCAGCTCGACGCCGGTGAGCCGGAGCGACGGGTCGAGGCCGTGCAGGCGTGCGAGCAGCTCGCCGCCGCCCGCGCCGAGGTCGACCACCGCACCGAGCCCGGCTTCGCGCGCCAGTCGGGCGATCGCCGCCGCGAACACGTCGGACGAGGTCACCGACGTGCGGAAGTGATCAGTGGGTCGCGAGTGGAGGAAGAAGCCGTTGGGACCGTACAGAGCGTCACTCCACGCCTCGCGCCACGGCCGGAAGGGCATGCGGACACCCTAGGGCGGTCAGAAAGCCTGGTGCGTCCCGAACGTGCGCATCGCGACGCCCATCTCGTCGCTCATCGAAGGCTGGCGGCGATCACGAAGATGACGGCCCAGCAGATCCCGAAGACCTGGATCGCCCGATCGCGGAGCAGCACCTCGTCGGGCTCCTCGGCGCGCCTCCGGTCCGTCAGCTGGCAGTAGCGCAGCACGACCATCACCATGGGCACGATCGAGAGCTCCCGAGTGGCGAGCACCGTGGGATTGGCCGGCACAGAGGTGGCCCAGAGACAGTAGGTCAGCATCGCCGCGGTCGCGCCGGCCTGCCAGATGAAGCGAAGGTACTCGGGGCTGTAGTGGGCGAGAGCACTGCGGGTGCCGCTTCCATGGCCGAGTGTTGTCAGCTCGGAGTATCGCTTGGCACCGGCGATCATCAGCGACGCGAACCCGACGGTGATCAGGAACCAGTGGGAGAGAGGGATGTCGACAACGGTGCCGCCGGCGATGGTCCGCAACAAGAAGCCCGAGGCGAGCACGGCGATGTCGATGAGCGGCAAGTGCTTGAAAGAGACGCAGTACGCCAGCTGGAGAACGACGTAGGCCGCCAGGACTGCGGCGGTGACCGGGTTGCACCAAACCACCGCAGCGGCTACGGAGCCCGTCATCAGCACGGCAGCGGTGGCCCAGGCCACCGGTACTGGAAGAAGGCCAGCTGCCATTGGCCGGTTTCGCTTGGTCGGGTGGGCCCGGTCCGACTCGAGGTCCAGAGCATCATTGACCAGGTAGATGCCCGACGCCGCAGCACAGAAGAGGATGAAGAGGATGCCCTCGCGCCACCAGATCTCGTCCGTGAAAAGCTCGCCCGCGGCTGCAGGTGCGGCGAACACCAGCAGGTTCTTGGTCCATTGCCTCGGTCGGAACGACCGGATCAGCCCGAGGAGCATCGCTCGCCCTTCCCTGAGCCGACGGATGATTCGCAGTACTCGAAGAGGTAGAAGGGCCCGGGCCGGGCCTGTTCATACGGGCGGTTCAGGAGTCGGTATCGGGCGACGTCGTCGGTCACCGCTCGCACCAGCGCCGGGTCCGCAGCGTCGAGCACCACATAGCGAACATCCTGCCTGTCCAGCGCTGCGCCGAGCTGGTCCGGACCCCGAACGGGGCCGACGGCAACCACGTCGCGCTCGTAGCGATTGCCGAAGTAGGGGTGGTTGAAGCGGTGGGCCCCTTCGCCGACGAGGGCGATCGTCGCCTCGTCCGGCACGTGATCCAACCCACGGTACTGGTACCACGGGAACACAAGAGCCACCCCGTCGTCGCGCGAAGCAACGTCGAGCGCTGAGCCGAGGCTCAGGAAGTCGGCCTTGCCTTCCACCAGGAATGGCAACGAACGGGTGGTCCACCACATCGACGTCCCGACGACGGCCAGCAGGGCGAGCGACGCGAGGACACGGACGCCGCGCACCCTGATCCTCTCGATCAACCACGTCAGCCCGAACGCGCTCAGAGCCATGGCTGCACCGGCGGCCACCAGCACATAGCGTGCCCACCACGTCGCCGGGCTCGTCACCGCGACACCGACGACGACCAGCGCCAACAGTCCGATCTGGCCGCGCCGGTCGTTGTGCCACCACACGACGGTGGCCAGGACGGCCAGCGGTAGCACGATGAGCATCCACTGCAGGCCCAACCCGCCCAGACGCTGGTCGTAGAGGATCGTGAGCGACGGGTCGAAGTCGCTCGCCCAGGAGAGGGCGACCTGCTCCATCGTCGTACGTCCGGCCAGCTGTGGAGGTGTGTTGTAGGTGATGATCACCTCCTCCACCGTGCCGAGGCCGGGCAGTCCCGCGACGGCGAAGGGGTAGAGCGGGTTCCCGTACTTGACCAAGGTCCGGAGATACCAGTAGCCGCCGACCGCCAGCGCGGCAACACCGCATAACAGGACGCCCGATGGGCCGGACCACCCGTTACGAACCCATTGCCGCAGCCGCTCGGTCGGCCGGTCGGATGCCTCGCCGGTCTTCGTCCACTGAACGGAGAGGACGTAGGCCACGAAGAGGGGTGCGAGCACCAGGTTGCTGCTCTTGGCGGCACAGGCGAGTCCGGCCACCATGCCGGTCGCGGCCATCCGCCACGCCCACAGGGCGCGACTGTGCGGGTCCAGGTCTACTGCACGCTTGAGGCCGGTGACGAGAAAGAGCGCGGCTAGCCCGAGCGAGGCGGCTGCGGCATCGACGAGGTTCATCCCGAACTGGACCAGAACCGCCGGCGTCGCCAGGAAGAGCAGACCGGCGAGCGCCGCGTGTGAACGTCGGGCGCCGATGCGACGCGCCAGACCCGCCACGGAGGCCGCCCCGATCAGGAAAATCGGCAGTTGCGAAACTCCGGCGTAAATCGTGTTCTGCAGGTATACGCACGTCCATCCGACGAACAACTCGACCGACTGCGGGTACGTGTCCGCCCACACGACGAACGTGTTGTGGGTGATACGGCCTTCGGTGATCCACTCGTCGATGCCGACGAGGTGGTAGAGCAACCCGTCCCAGTCCGTGTTCGGGAGGCGCACTGACAGATAGGCCCGAAGCCCGTACGCGGCCACCACCGCAACACCGAGAAGCAGCACGGCGGGGTGCCGCAACGCGCTGCGGCGGGCGTCGCTGAGGCCACCGCCCAGTATCTGGAGGGTGTTCGTTGCCGCCAGCCGTCCCTGCCGACGAAGCAGCGGGATCGCGAGGATGAGGAGCATGCCGAACGCGCCGAGAAGCAGCGGAACCGGTCGATACGCCCGGAGCACGCCCCCCACCACCAGGCTGTTCACCTCGATCAGGACGATGGACAGGGCGCCGATTCCGACGACAACTTCGCTGAGGCTGTTGGGTCGCATCAGGACGGTCAACAGTGAGCCCGCCAGCACAACGGCCGCGGTGGAGATCAGGAGCAGCGCGACCTCGGGCAACGTGAGAGTCCTTTGGGTGGGCCGGATGTGACCTGAATCATGCCGCAGGCTCGCCGCAAGGTGCCACAATGGAGACGACCAATTGTCTGGTACCCCTTCGTGGGACTGGAACGAAAGGTACTCAACGCATGACGCGTTCATCTGTGGGCGTCGTCGGAGCCGGTCGAGTCGGCGCCGTCCTTGCCACCAAGTTCCGTGCTGCCGGTCATCCGATCGTCGGTGTGAGCGGTCGCTCCTCGGCTTCGCAGCTGCGCATCCAGACCCTCCTCCCGGGCGTGGAGGTGCTCGCACCGGTCGACATCGCCGCACGCGCCGACATTCTCGTGCTGGCCGTCCCCGACGACGCGCTCATCCGTGTCGCCGAGGAGCTCGCGCCTGTCGCGCGTCCGGGCCAGGTCGTGCTGCACACGAGCGGCCGCCACGGAACCGACGCACTCGCGGCTCTCGCTCGTGTGGGCGCGCGGCCCATCGCCTTCCACCCGGCCATGACGTTCACCGGCACCGACGTCGACCTCGACCGCACCTGCGTCTTCGGCCTCACCGCCGGACCGGCCGAGCGCGTCCTCGCCGAGGAGCTCGTCGCCGATCTGGGCGGCACCCCGATGTGGATCGACGAGGCCGACCGCTCGCTCTACCACGCGGCGCTGGCCCACGGCGCCAACCACCTCGTCACGATCGTGGCGCAGTCGATGGACCTTCTCCGTCAGGCCGGCGCCACCGACCCGGCCGCCGTGTTGCGGCCGCTGCTCGGCGCGGCGCTCGCCAACGCCCTCGACTTCGGCGACGACGCCCTCACCGGGCCAGTCGTGCGCGGCGACGTCACCACCATCCGTGCGCACGCCGACGCCTTCGCCGAGGCAGGCACGCCGACCGCGACCCGCGACGCCTACAACACGCTGGCTCGCGCCACTGCCGCCCGCGCCGAAGCTGACGGCCGTCTCGCTCCGGCCGCGGCCCGCGACATCCGGCAGGCGCTCAGCGAGGCCGAGTGGGACGCGATGGCCGACATGGCGATCGGCATCTCATGAGCGACCTCACGATCGCGCGGACGTCTGAGGAGCTCGCTGCCGCGCGCGGCAACGACGCCGTGGCGCTCGTCCCCACCATGGGCGCGCTTCACGACGGCCACGTCCAGCTGCTGAAGCACGCGCGGCCGCTCGGCGGCACCCTCGTCGCGTCGATCTTCGTCAACCCCGCCCAGTTCGCGCCGGGCGAGGACTTCGAGGAGTACCCCCGCACCTTCGATGCCGACCTGGAGCGTTGCGCCGAGGCGGGCGTCGACGTCGTGTTCGCACCCGCCGTCGACACGATGTACCCGTACTGCGCCGCCCAGGGCCCGGCCCCCAGCCGGTGGCTCGACGCCACCGTGACGGTGGACCCCGGACCGCTCGGCACCGTGCTCGAGGGCGCGGTACGACCCACTCATTTCCGCGGCGTGCTCACCGTGGTCGCCAAGTTGTTCGGCCTGGTGCGCCCGGACGTGGCGGTGTTCGGTGAGAAGGACTACCAGCAGCTCGTGCTGATCCGCCAGATGGCGCAGGCGCTGTGCCTCGGCGTCGACGTGCAGGGCTGCCCCACGGTGCGGGAGGCCGACGGTCTCGCCCTGAGCTCGCGCAACGCCTACCTCTCGCCGGAAGAGCGGGAGCAGGCGACCGCTCTGTACCGCTCCTTGCGGGCCGGCGCCGCGGCCGCGGCCGACGGCTCCGACGCGGTGCTCGCCGCTGCCCACCGAGTCATCGACAGTGCCAACGATGGGGCCTCGATGGACGTCGACTACCTGACGTTGACCGACCCCGACCTCGGCGAGCCCGTACCGGGTCAGGACGCGCGGCTGCTGATCGCGGCCCGGGTCGGCAAGCCGCGCCTGATCGACAACATCACAATCAGTTTGGGCAGAGCCACCCTGGGGAGTGACTAACCATGATGCGCACGATGATGAAGTCCAAGATCCACCGAGCCACGGTGACGCAGGCAGACCTGCACTACGTCGGCTCCGTCACGGTCGACGAGGACCTGCTCGACGCGGCCGACCTGCTGCCCGGCGAGCTCGTCCACATCGTCGACATCGACAACGGCGCCCGCCTGGAGACGTACACGATCGCCGGCGAGCGCGGCTCGGGCGTCATCGGCATCAACGGTGCCGCCGCCCGCCTCGTCCATCCCGGCGACCTGATCATCCTCATCGCCTACGGGCAGATGGAGGATGCCGAGGCTCGCGAGTTCGAGCCGCACGTCGTGTTCGTCGACTCCGAGAACCACATCATCGGCACGGGCACCGACCCGGCCGAGGCACTGCCGGGCTCCGGGTTGACCAGGGGCGACGTGGTTCAGAACCCGTACGTTCGGAACTGACCCATGTCCCTCCTGGCGCTCGACATCAGCAACAGCCACACGACGCTGGGCATCTTCAAGGATGACGAGCTGACGGCGCACTGGACCGTCGCCTCGGACATCCGCCGCACGTCCGACGAGTGGTACCTGGTGCTGCAGGGCCTCGTCACCCGCACGACCCTCGCCGAGGTGACCGCGGTGAGCGTGTGCTGCACAGTGCCATCGATCCTCGTGGAGATCCGCGCCATGATCGACCGCTACTACGCGAATGCGCCGGTCTCGATCGTCGGGCCGGGCGTCAAGACCGGGGTGCCGATCAACACCGACAACCCGCGAGAGGTCGGCGCCGACCGCATCGTCAACGCTCTCGCGGTGGCCGAGCTGTACGGCGGGCCGGCCATCGTCGTCGACATGAACGGCACCGCAACGATCTTCGACGTCGTCGACGAGAAGGGTGCATACCTCGGCGGGGCGATCGCTCCGGGTGTCGAGATCTCGCTCGAGGCGCTGGCGCGTCGCGGTGCCCAGCTCCGCAGCGTCGAGCTGGCGAAGCCGCGCGGTGTGGTCGGCAAGAACACCGAGGAGGCCGTCCAGTCCGGCGTGGTCTACGGTTTTGCCGGCCAGGTCGACGGCATCGTCCACCGCATGATCGAGGCCATGGAGGTGGACCCCGAGCACGTCTCCGTCGTCGTCACGGGCACGTTCCCCGAGGCCGTCGTCGACCAGTGCGAGACCATCACCGCCCGCGACCCGTTCCTCACCCTCACCGGCCTGCGGCTGGTTCACGAGAAGAACCACGACTGAGGCGTCAGCGGCCGGGCAGCAGCTTCCGTACCATCGTTCCGAGCCGTCGGAACCGCGCCCCGAGGAATCCGGCGGCGAACCACACCAGGTCCTTGGTCGTGAACTGCCGACCGCGGCGCTTCATGCTGGCCTGACGCAAGGCCACCTCGCGCTCGGCGGCGTGCTCGTCCTTCTGGTCGAAAGTCGCGCCCCGGTAGGTCGCGGCGGACAGCATGCCGGCCATCGCCTCGGCCGCGAGCTCGACCGGGATGTGCGCCGGCGGCGGCTCGTCGTGGGGGCGGGCCGGCACCTCTTCGGCCAGCTGGGCGAGGTCACCGATGACCTGCACGCCCGTGGCGGCGATCTCCTCCGCGTAGCCGGCACCGATCTCGGCCGCGCGCTTGACGGCCCACGGGGGCAGCATCGGACGCTCCTCGTCGGAGGTCCGGTGGTCCATCAGACGGCGTAGGGCGCCGTTGCGGACCATGCGCTGGAAGTCGTCCCACTCGATGTTGTGCGGCCGGATGATCGCGTTGAGCGCGAGGAAGAGCTCCGCCTCGGGCACGGTGAGGCCGCGGTTGGAGGCGAACCCGCCGAGCTCCTGCGCGGCGAGTGTGCCAGAAGGAAGACCGAGCAGCTGCTCGAACGTGTCGAACAGCAGCTCCGGGCGCTGCTTGTCGAGCACCACGACCGTGACGCGGTCGGGGCCGGCCGCGCCGGCCCACCGCTGGACCACGCCGGCTTGGTCGTTGCGGTCGTGGAATCCCTTGGTGACGCTCCGGTCGGGCGGGTCGGCGATGACTGAGCCGAGCCAGTCGTCGAACGCGATCGGCACGCCGGCCTTCACGTACTGCTGCCAGGCCGACGGCAGGATCGATCCGGGGCTCCGCAACGTGACCACCACGTGCTGACGCTCGCCGATCGCGTCGATGAAGCGCTTGGCAGTCTCCGCATCCGCCTCCGAGGCGAACTCGTGGCCGAACAGCACCCGCCGTTCGGTGTCGGCCTCGATCTCGGCCATCACCTCGTCCCAGGCCTGCCGCGGCGGGATGCCCGCGGACGTCCATCCCCACCGTCGCTCCATGAACCCCAGCACGGCGTCGCGCTGGTTCAGCTTCGTGCCCGGGTAGAGGACGCCATGGCTGCGCAGGGTCTCGCGGCCGGCACTGGCGGCCATCTGCAACGAGGTGGTTCCCGACTTGGGGATGCCGACATGGAACAGCCGGGCTCGTTCGGGGAGCGGGGCGACGTCGGGCACGGAAACTCCTTCTTCGTCAGGGGAGGGGCATCCCGACTCTACGGCTGACGTCGTCGCACCCGCGAATCGCGTTTCAGCCCGCACCCGTCTCCGCCGAGGGCAGAACACTAGGCTTGCTGCTCGTGAGCGACGACCGCGACGGCACCGACGACCTCCCCGAGCAGATGCGGGTGCGTCGCGAGAAGCGCCACGAGCTCATCGAGCGTGGTGTGGACCCCTACCCGGTCTCCGTCCCCCGCACCCACACGCTCCAGCAGATCATCAGCGCGCATGACGCCGAGGCGCTCGGGCCTGACGTGCAGACCGGCGCGATCGTCTCGGTCACCGGCCGGGTCATCTTCCTCCGCAACACCGGAAAGCTCTGCTTCGTCCGGCTGCGCGAGGGCGACGGCACGGAGCTGCAGGCGATGCTCGCCCTCGATGCGATCGGCGAGCAAGGCCTCGCCGACTTCAAGCACCTCGTCGACATCGGGGATCACCTGGCCGTCACCGGCGAGGTCATCACCAGCAAGCGCGGCGAGCTGTCGGTGATGGCGACGGAGTGGACGCTCGCGGCCAAGACGGTTCGGCCCCTTCCCGTCGAGCACAAGCCGTTGTCCGACGAGGCCCGCAGCCGCATGCGTTACGTCGACCTCATCGTGCGGCCCGAGGCGCGCGAGAACGTCAGGGTCAAGGCCAAGGTGCTGCAGTCGTTGCGGGCCACGCTGGATGCGCGCGAGTACGTCGAGGTCGACACCCCGGTGCTCCAGCACACCAACGGCGGTGCCGCCGCCAGGCCGTTCAGCACGCACGTCAACGCGTTCGACGAGGGCGCACTGCTGCGCATCGCCATCGAGCTCCACCTCAAGCGGGCGCTCGTCGGCGGCGTCGACCGCGTCTACGAGATCGGCAAGACGTTCCGCAACGAGGGCGTCGACAACACCCACAACCCCGAGTTCATGATGCTCGAGGCCTACGAGGCGTACGGCTCCTACGACACCATGGCCGAGCTGACCCGCGACCTCGTCGTCGACGCGGCCCGTGCCGTTGATCGAACCGTTGTCGCGGGACGTGATGGCAGCGAGATCGACCTCGAGCAGCCATGGCGGCGGGCGACCCTCCACGAGCTGGTCTCCGAGGTCGTCGGACAGACGGTCGACCTCGACACCCCGGTGCAGGATCTGGGTGCGATCGCGGATGCTCACGAGGTCGTCCTGCGGCCGGAGTGGGGGACCGGCGACATCGTCCTCGAGCTGTTCGAGAAGCTCGTCGAGCACACGCTCATCCAGCCGACCTTCGTCTGCGACTACCCCGAGTCCGTGCGCCCGTTGGCCAAGCGACACCGCATGTCACCCGGGCTCGTGGAGGCCTGGGACGTCGTCATCAACGGCGTCGAGCTGGGCGTCGCCTACTCCGAGCTGAACGACCCGGTCATCCAGCGGGAGCGTCTGGAGGAGCAGGCTCGCCTCGCCGCTGCCGGCAATCCCGAGGCGATGGACGTCGACGAGGACTTCCTCCGCGCGCTGGAGTTCGGCATGCCTCCCGCCGGCGGCATGGGGCTGGGCGTCGACCGCCTGGTGATGCTCTTGCTCGGCATCGGCATCCGCGACGCCATTCTTTTCCCGCTCTCACGCCGCGAATAGCCGGTTTCGATACACCGCTCGTTCCTCGCGGCACTCAACCCAAGGCGTTACGCCCACGGCGAACGGGCGGAACACCGAGGTGTCACTCTCAGTTGTTCGGGTATACGGACAACCGCCGCGCGGTTTTCCGGACGCATCTAGACTGAAAGACCACAGAACAAGCCCGAGGGGGACGAATGTTCGAGAGGTTCACCGATCGCGCTCGTCGCGTCGTCGTGCTCGCGCAAGAGGAAGCGCGCATGCTCAGCCACAACTACATCGGCACTGAGCACATCCTCCTGGGCCTCATCCACGAGGGTGAGGGCGTCGCTGCCAAGGCGCTCGAGAGCCTCGACATCTCCCTCGAAGCCGTCCGCGGCCAGGTCGAGGACATCATCGGTCAGGGCCAGCAGGCCCCCAGCGGCCACATCCCCTTCACGCCGCGCGCCAAGAAGGTCCTCGAGCTGAGCCTGCGCGAGGCGCTCCAGCTCGGCCACAACTACATCGGCACCGAGCACATCCTCCTCGGCCTCATCCGCGAGGGCGAGGGCGTCGCCGCCCAGGTCCTCGTCAAGCTCGGCGCCGACCTCAACCGCGTGCGTCAGCAGGTCATCCAGCTGGTCAGCGGCTTCCAGGGCAAGGAGGCCGAGGCCGCCGGCGCGCCCAGCGAGAACGCCCCCAGCACGTCCGCCGTGCTCGACCAGTTCGGCCGCAACCTCACCCAGGCCGCCCGCGAGGGCAAGCTCGACCCCGTCATCGGACGCGAGAACGAGATCGAGCGGGTCATGCAGGTGCTGAGCCGCCGCACCAAGAACAACCCGGTCCTCATCGGTGAGCCCGGCGTCGGCAAGACCACGGTCGTCGAAGGTCTGGCCCAGGACATCGTCCGCGGCGACGTGCCCGAGACCCTCAAGGACAAGCAGATCTACACGCTCGACCTCGGTGCCCTGGTGGCCGGGTCGCGCTACCGCGGCGACTTCGAGGAGCGCCTCAAGAAGGTGCTCAAGGAGATCCGCACCCGCGGCGACATCGTCCTGTTCATCGACGAGATCCACACGCTCGTCGGAGCCGGTGCGGCCGAGGGTGCCATCGACGCCGCCAGCATCCTCAAGCCGATGCTGGCCCGCGGCGAACTGCAGACCGTCGGCGCCACCACGCTCGACGAGTACCGCAAGCACTTCGAGAAGGACGCCGCGCTCGAGCGCCGCTTCCAGCCCATCCAGGTCGCCGAGCCGTCCGTCGCGCACACCATCGAGATGCTCAAGGGCCTGCGCGACCGCTACGAGGCGCACCACCGGGTCACCATCACCGACGAGGCGCTCGTGGCTGCCGCCACGTTGGCCGCCCGCTACATCTCCGACCGGTTCCTGCCCGACAAGGCCATCGACCTCGTCGACGAGGCCGGCTCCCGTCTGCGCATCCGTCGCATGACGGCGCCGCCGGACCTGCGTGAGTTCGACGACAAGATCGCCGACGTGCGCCGCCGCAAGGAGGGCGCCATCGACGCGCAGGACTTCGAGGCCGCCGCCTCGCTGCGCGACGAGGAAAAGAAGCTCATCACCGCCAAGGTCGAGCGCGAGAAGCAGTGGAAGGCCGGCGACATGGACGTCGTCGCGGTCGTCGACGACGAGCTCATCGCCGAGGTCCTGGCGTTGGCCACAGGCATCCCGATCGTCAAGCTCTCCGAGGAGGAGTCCAGCCGACTGCTCAACATGGAGGCCGAGCTGCACAAGCGCGTCATCGGTCAGGACGAGGCCATCAAGGCCCTGTCGCGGGCCATCCGGCGCACCCGTGCCGGCCTGAAGGATCCGCGCCGTCCCGGCGGGTCGTTCATCTTCGCCGGGCCGTCGGGCGTCGGCAAGACGTGGCTGTCCAAGGCGCTGGCCAACTTCCTGTTCGGCGACGACGACGCCCTGATCCAGCTCGACATGAGCGAGTACAGCGAGAAGCACACCGTCTCGCGACTGTTCGGCTCGCCTCCCGGCTACGTCGGCTACGAAGAGGGCGGCCAGCTCACCGAGAAGGTGCGGCGCAAGCCGTTCAGCGTGGTGCTGTTCGACGAGATCGAGAAGGCCCACCCGGACATCTTCAACTCGCTGCTGCAGATCCTGGAGGAAGGTCGCCTGACCGACTCCCAGGGCCGGGTCATCGACTTCAAGAACACGGTCATCATCATGACCACGAACCTCGGCACTCGTGACATCTCCAAGGGCGTCAACCTGGGGTTCAGCCGCACCGACGACGTCGCCGGCTCGTACGAGAAGATGAAGGCCAAGGTGTCTGAGGAGCTCAAGCAGCACTTCCGGCCGGAGTTCCTCAACCGCGTCGACGAAGTCGTGGTGTTCCCGCCGCTCACGCAGGACGAGATCATCCAGCTGGTCGACATGATGGTCGAGGGCCTCGAGATCCGCCTCAAGGACAAGGACATGGGCCTCGAGCTCACGACTGCGGCCAAGAACCTGCTCGCCACGCGGGGCTTCGACCCGGTGCTGGGCGCTCGTCCGCTACGCCGCACGGTGCAGCGGGAGATCGAGGACGCGATGGCCGAGAAGATGCTGTTCGGTGAGCTGCGCGCTGGTCAGATCGTCCTGGTCGACGTCGAGGGCGAAGGCCCGGAGGCCACGTTCACGTTCACCGGAACGGCGAAGGCCGACCTCGAGCTTCCCGAGGCCGAGATCCCGCCTGCCGTCGAGGCCGGCAAGGAGTAGGTACCTGACAACGACCGGGCCCCCATTCGCCTTGCGGTGGGGGTCTCGTCGTGTGCTCAGTGAGCGACGTGGACGTTGAGCAGGACGACGCCCGCGACGACGAGCGAGATGCCGGCGACCTTGAGCACGTCGATGCCCTCGTCGAGGAGCAGCACGCCCACGACGGTGATCGCGGCGGTGCCGAGGCCGGACCAGACGGCATAGGCCACGGAGACGGGGATGTCGCGAACGACGAGCGTCAACAGCCAGATGGAGAGGACGTAGCCCGCGACGACGACGGCGCTCCATGCCGGATTGGTGAACCCCTCTGCCTTGGGCAGCAGAGCGGTGGCGACGACTTCGATGGCGATGGCCACCAACAGCAGACCGGCGGCGATGGACATGGTGAACACTTCCTGGCTTCTGTAGCGGGTGCTACATCTCCACTGTAGCAGGTGCTACATTTGACGCAATGAGCAAACGCGACGATTTGGCCGAACAGGCCACGGACTACGCCTTGGAGCACGGCCTCATCGGGCTGAGCCTGCGGCCGCTGGCCGCTGCCCTGGGGACGAGCGACCGGATGCTGATCTACCACTTCGGTTCGAAGGACGCCCTCATCGCCGCGGTGCTGGCGGCGTCGTGCAACCGCTCGGTGCGGACGATCCGCGAGATGCCGCCATCATCGTCGGTGCGCCAGGCCGTGCTCGACCTGTGGGAGGCGTACGAGCAGCCGAAGCTCCAGCGCTGCCAGCGCCTCTACGTCGAGGCCGCGGCCCTGGGACTCTTCGGGCGGGAGCCCTACGCCGGCTCGGTGCGCGCGTCCAACGACGTCTGGATGACCGAGGTCGTCGCCCATCTGGAGCGGTCGGGCGCCGGTAAGCGAGCCGGTCGCCTCGCGTCGCTCGTCGACGCCGCGTTCAACGGCATCCTGCTCGACCGGCCGCTGGACGAGTCCCGCGAGTCACGCCAGATCGTCGAGGAGCTGGCCGACGCCCTGGCGTGACCCGTGGAACCCGGGCTACCCCACCGCTGGCTTCGATGATGGGGTTTCCAGGCCCGTGCGGACCCATCCCGGGAGCTTGTCGAGGAAGGTCGCGAGCTCGCGCCGCATCAACGGCTGCAGCAGTCGGAACGGGCCCCGCGGAGTGAGCCGAGCATTCACCTCGACCTGGGTTCCGTCGGGATGCGGCATGAGCCGGAACTCGAATCGACCGGTGGCCATGCGGGAACGCTCGCTGGTGACGAAGCGACGATGCGGCTCATGCGAGTCCAAGGTCATCTGCACCGACCCGATCTTGCGCATGCGGCCGACGTACGTCGCGCCGCTCGCGACCGGGCCGGGCGAGGTCTTTTCCACGGAGATGCACTCGGGATTCCACGCCGGTTCGTTCTCGAAGTCGGCGAGGAAGTCGAACACGGTCTCCGGCGGGTGATTCAGCGTCATGGACGCGGTGTGCTCGATCAATGTCTGCTCCTTGGTCGGCCCCGATATCGCGAGGCTAAACCTTGAACATGGGTGCAAGGTCAAGCGTTTTCGGACTATCCTTGGGCATGCGGATCTCGCAGCTCGCGGAGCAGGCGGACGTGCCCGTCTCGACGGTTCGGTATTACGAGCGCATCGGCCTCCTGGGACCACCGTCGCGCAGCCCAGCGGGCTACCGCGACTACGACGCCGAAGCTTCCACGCGGCTGCTGTTCATCGCCCAGTCACGGCGTCTCGGCTTGACCTGTGACCAGGTCGCCGAGCTTCTCCCGGTCTGGGCCGGTGTCGACTGCCGATCGGCGCACGCTCGAGTCAGTCATCTCATCGATGACAAGCACGAGGAAATCGCCACGCGCGTCGCCGAGCTCAATGCCTACGCCGCCCAGCTCGACGAAGCCAAGGCGGCGCTCGAGGCGTCACCGCCGCCGCAGGTGTGCTGCGACGACCTCACGTGCTGCGTGCCATCCGGCGCCGTCGGGTCGGTACCCGTCGACATCGGCGGCCGGCAGGAGCTGTCGGTCGTCTGATCTAGTCGACGCGCGCCCGCCGACGTTCGATGGCGTTGCCCAACCGGACCGCCGCCCTGACGAAGGCCGGAGCCGTGCGAGCGGTCTGGAGCACCATCTTGTCCATCGGTGTCTGCATGGACGCTTCCAGCGGCAGGTCCTCTGGTTGATCCCCGGCGTGGGCCACAGCGAACAGCTCCCAGCGACCTGGCACGCCTTTGAGCTCGTGCTCGCCTCGACTGACGAAGGTCAGACCGGATCCGCCCACGAGGTCATGGACGGTTCGCGACACCAGCACCTGACCGGGGTCCGCTGCCGCGCCGACGCGTGCTCCGATGTGCACGGTCAGACCGGTGACATTCATGCCGTCTCGTTCGAGCTCGCCGGTGTGGATGCCGGCGCGAACTGCGATGCCGGCTTCCTCGGCCTCGCGGCAGATCGTCTCTGCACATCGGACCGCTGCGCTCGGCCCGTCGAACACGCTCAGCGTCCCGTCACCGGTGACCGTCATGAGGTCTCCACCGTTGCGTTCGATCGCGAGTCGAACCTGACGTTCGTGGTCGGCACGCAGCTGCCGGTACGTCGAGTCCCCGACGTTGGCGAGGAGCTCGGTGGACGACACCACATCAGTGAAGAGCACCGTTCCGAGGTATCGATCCGCACTGGCCGAATGCCGGGTGCCGGTCGCCATCTCCTCGAAGTGATCGTTGATAGGAACCGTCGCCTTTCCCATGGACATTCCAGGCGGCGGGGGCGGAAGCACGTAGTACGTACTCGACGGGATGAGTTCGGACACATATCGAACGGCAGCTTCGGGCCAGGCGGCGACATAGGACCTGATGACACGGGTCGGAACCTTGATCGACCGCAGGATGTCCTGGATGTCTTGTCGCAGGAGCATGTCGAAGTTGGCCCGCGCAGTCGCGGGGGTTGCCGACGACCTTTCCAGCAGGGCCATCAACCTCCGGTTGAACGCGGTGTCCATGACCGGGTCGAACACGTCCATGACCACTCCGGATCCCCAGGTGGCGACCACGTTCCGGAGCGTCTCGACGACCTTCTGCGTCTCGGCGCGTGTCCAGCCATGCAGCTCGCCCGACACGTCCGGCCCCTGGGCCAGAGGGTCGACGAGGACGAGGTTGTCAACGCGTTCGGGTGCTCTGGCGGCGACGAGTGCCATGGCACCGCACGAGGTGAACCAGGCGACGAGAGTCGCATGACGCATCCCGACCGCATCCATCACCGCGATCACGTCGTCAGCCTGTTGCTCGAGGGTGGGGACGTACGGCACCTGGTCGGAAAGGCCGATACCGCGCCGCTGGAACAGGACGTTCCGCGCGACTTTCGATACGTGCTCGAAGTTGTGATGGATGTCCGGATCCGTCCACATCAGGTCAAGGTGTTGCGTGATCTCCAGAGCGTGCACGATGTCGACCGGGCCGTCACCAAACACCTGGTATGCCAGCGCGGCACCATCCCGGTCGATGTACTGCGTGAGCACCGGGTCCATGGTCTGCAGCGTAAGCCGGTCAGGCAGGGAGAGCGAAGCGCTGGTCCGGCAGGGGTTCGACCAGACCGTCGGCCACCAAGGCATTCAGGCAGCGGGCTCGCTGCGCAGGATCGTCCCAGGCCGCATCGAGCGCGGCCCGGGTGACCGGGCCGTCGGCCTCACGCAGCACCTCCATCAGGCGCCCGCGCACCTGACGGTCGGTGCCGGCCCAGGCCTGTCCGCGGCGCGGCGGCCCTTCGTGCTCGGGATATCCGGCCGCCCGCCACCTACAGCGGTCCGCGACGGGGCAGGCTTCGCAGCGCGGCGAACGGGCTGTGCACACAAGGGCGCCGAGCTCCATCGTGGCGGCCGCCCAGCGGTGGGCGTCGCGCTCGGGCATCAGGGACTCGGCGAGTCTCCGCTCGGCTGCTGTGACGGACGGTGCCGGGAACGCGACGCCGTCGACGATGCGCGCGAACACTCGCCGCACGTTGGTGTCGAGCACCGGGTGCCGCCCGCCGAACGCGAACGAGGCCACCGCCGACGCGGTGTAGTCGCCGACGCCGGGCAGGCTCAGCAGGTCGTCGCGGTCGGATGGCACGTCTCCGCCATGGCGCTCGACGATCGCCGTCGCGGCCGCGTGCAGCCGGAGGGCGCGGCGTGGGTAGCCGAGCCGGCCCCAGGCGCGCACCGCCTCGCCTGCCGAGTCCGCCGCGAGCGCCGCAGGCGTCGGCCACTTGAGCATCCAGGCCTCGAAGACGGGAAGCACGCGGCTCACCGGGGTCTGCTGGAGCATGAACTCCGACACCATCACCGACCACGGGGAGGTGTCGCGCCGCCACGGCAGATCGCGCGCCTCGGTGCTGAACCAGTCGATCAGGTCATCCTGCAGTGTCATGGCGCGTCGATCTTCGCACGGGGATTCCGGCGGTTAGCGTTGGAGATGTGAGTCAGCGACGCCTGCCCGCGGAGATCTACTGGCGTCGTCGACTGCTCTTGCTGGCCCTCCTCCTCCTGATCGCCTGGCTCGGCTTGCACTTCTGGCCGGACGTCAGCGACGAGCGGCCGGTGTCCTCGCCGGCGCCCACCGCCACACCGTCTCCCACTCCGACGCCGGAACCGACGGACGGCACCACCACCGTCGCGCTGCCGTCCGACTCCCGGGCCTGCAACGCGGAGTCGATCCGCATCACCCCGTCGGTCCCGGACGACCAGCACACGCGCGGTCCTGTCGACATCGACCTCACGATCAGCTCCACGTCCAAGAAGCCGTGCCGGTTCACGGCGGTCAGCAGCGACCTCCTGGTCATCATCAGCGCCGGCAAGACGGCGATCTGGGACTCCACCGTGTGCAAGACCGCCCTGCTCGACGATCCGGTCGATCTCGCACCCGGCTGGTCCACCGTCGTGCCGGTGGAGTGGAGCGGCCGCGGATCCGGTCCGGCGTGCTCCAAGAAGGAGGGGTGGGCGACCCCGGGCCGCTACACGGTGCAGATCGGCACGCTCGGTGGCGAGCCCGGCAAGACGAAGTTCACCATCACGTCGCCGCCGAAGAACGACGACAAGAAGTCGGACGACAAGAAGTCGGACGACAAGAAGTCCGACGAGAAGTCGGACGACGACGACAAGTCCGACGACAAGAAGAGCTGACTAGACGTACCGCTCGAGGATGCTCGACTCGGCGAGACGGGACAGGCCCTCGCGCACCCCGCGGGCCCGCTGGTCGCCGACGCCTTCCACGGCCTGCAGGTCGTCGACGCTCGCGGCCAGCAGCTTCTGCAGGTTGCCGAAGTGGTCGATGAGCCGGTCGACGACCGTGGCGGGCAACCGCGGCACCTTGGCCAGCAGCCGGTAGCCGCGGGGCGACAGCGGGGTGTCGAGGGTGTCGTCGTGGCCGATGCGCATCGCCTCGGCGACCGAGCCGAGCTCGACGAGGGCCGTCGAGTCGATGGCCGCGAGCGCTTCGAGCACCAGCTCGACGCTGCGTGGGCGCCGCCCGGCCGGAAGATAGTCGCGGACGATCAGCTCGCGCTCCGGGTCGACGCCCGCGATCAGCTCCTCCAGCTGGAGGTCCAGCAGACGGCCCTCGACGCCGAGCTCGAGCACGTATGTGTCGATCTCGCCGGCGATGCGCCGCACCATCTCGAGCCGCTGAGCCACGGCGGCGACGTCGCGCACGGTGACGAGGTCCTCGATCTCCAGGGCGGACAGGGCGTCGGAGACCTCGTCGAGGCGGTTGCGGTAGCGCTCGAGCGTGGCGACGGCCTGGTTGGCGCGGCCGATGACCGCGCCGGCGTCCTCGAGCACGTGGCGGGTCTCGTCGAGGTAGAGGGCGATGATGTGCATCGACGCCGAGACCGAGACGACCGGGACGCCGGTCTGCCGGGCGACGCGATCGGCGGTGCGGTGGCGGGTGCCGGACTCCTCGGTGGGGATCGACGGGTCGGGCATCAGGTGCACGCCCGCCCGCAGGATCCGGGTGATGTCCTTGTCGAGGATGATGGCGCCGTCCATCTTGGCCAGCTCGCGCAGGCCGGTCGCCGAGAACGGCACGTCCAGGGCGAAGCCGCCCGTCGACATGGCCTCGACCTCGCGGTCGTGGCCGATGACGATCAGCGCTCCCGTGCGACCACGCAGGATGCGCTCCAGCCCCTCACGAAGCGGTGTGCCCGGCGCGATGGTCGTCAGGGTCGCCCGGAGGTCGTTCGGTGTCGCCACGGTGCTCCTGGACGTCGGGGTGAGAGGCCGCTCTCAGTCTAGGACGCGGCGGTCGCAACGGTGGTGGTGAGACAGGCGACAGCGGCCGCGACGTCCGGCACGACCGTGACCTGCAGGTCCGCGTCGAGCTGGTCGAGTCCGGTGGATCCGGCCGGCACGAGTGCGTGACGGAAGCCGAGCCGGGCCGCTTCGCGCAGACGCTCGACGAGGTGACGGACCGGACGCACCTCACCAGCCAGACCGACCTCGCCGAGCGCGACGAGGTCGGACGGAGTCGCCAGCCCGGTCATCGCCGAAGCTGTGGCCACCAGCACGGCGAGGTCGACCGACGGCTCGACGAGACGGGCGCCGCCGACGGACGCCGTGTAGACGTCGAGCTTCGACAGGTCAGCTCGGCAGTGCTTGGTGAGAACGGCGAGCACCATGGCGACGCGAGCGGACTCGAGTCCGCTCGACGTGCGGCGGGGCGACGGCGCGTTGGTGCCGACCGTCAGGGCCTGCACCTCGGCCAGCAGCGGACGCCGGCCCTCCATCGTGACCGTGAGGCACGTGCCCGCGACCGGTGCGGCGTGCCGGGACACGAACAATCCGGTGGGGTCGGGAACTTCCACCAGGCCGGCGTCGGCGAGGTCGAAGCAGCCGATCTCGTCGACCGGGCCGAACCGGTTCTTGACGGCCCGCAGCAGCCGCAGGCGCGACGCCCGGTCGCCCTCGAACTGCAGCACGACGTCGACGACGTGCTCGAGCACGCGGGGACCGGCCACTGAGCCGTCCTTGGTGACGTGACCGACGAGCACGGTGGCGATCCCGGCCGACTTGGCCCGCTGGATGACCGCCGACGCGACCTCGCGCACCTGCGTGACGCCGCCGGGCACTCCGTCGACGTCGGCCGAGCCGATGGTCTGGACGGAGTCGACCACGAGGAGCGTCGGTGCCACCTGGTCGATGTGGGTGAGCAGGCCACCGAGGTCGGTCTCGGCGGCGAGGTAGAGCTCGGCGTGCAGGGCTCCGGTGCGCTCGGCCCGGAGGCGGACCTGTGCCGCCGACTCCTCGCCGGAGACGTAGAGCGTGCGGCGGCCGGCGCGGGCCCAGCGGGCAGCGAGCTCGAGCAGGAGCGTGGACTTGCCGACCCCGGGTTCGCCGGCGAGCAGCAGGACGCCGCCCGGCACCACTCCGCCGCCGAGCACGCGGTCGAGCTCGCCGATGCCGGAGGGCACGGAGCGCGCGCCGTCGATCTCCACCTCGGTGATGGGTCGCGCCGGTGAGGCGACCGGCGCGGCCACGGTGCGGCCAGACGGACGGGAACCGCCGACGACGTCGACCGTTCCCCAGGACTGGCACTCGCCGCATCGCCCGACCCACTTGGGGGTGGTCCAGCCGCACTCGGCGCACGCGTAGCCGGGTCGAACCGTCTTGGTCTTGGTGGCCGCCATGGCGGCAACCCTAGGTGTCAGGAAGGACGATTCTGCGTCTCAGACGCGCACGTCGCCGGACGGCGTCGAGAACGTGGCGGCCAGGATGCCGGGGGCGCCGTGCGGAGCGGCCCACTCGACCTTGATCGACTCCAGCGCCGTGACGGCGTCCTCGCCCAGCCAGTCGGCCACACGCCGCGGGTCACCGGCGATCTCGAGCGCCGTCAGCTCGAGCTCGGTCGGCGCCATCTGCGACGGGTGCTCGGACGGGTCGACCTGCCAGCTCGTGACGAATGGAAGCTGCGGGTCGGCGGCCATGCCACGCACGCCGATCTGCTGCCACTCGAGGTTGAAGCCGTCGGGTCGGCGCCGGTTGCCGGGGACGGCATGGCGTCCCATCCGGTGCTCGACCTCGGAGATGTCGTCGACCGCGACCACCCAGCCCAGCCAGCCGCCGCCGGCATCGGAGCGCTCGCGCACGGCCTGGCCGAACACGGCCTTGTCGGCGGCGGGGTGGTCGAGCACCTCCACGATCTCGAAGTACTGGCGGTTCTTGAGCGGCAGGATCATGTTGCGGGTGCCGAAGCGGGGGTGTGCACCGCCATCGAGGAAGGTCGCCCCGAGGGCCTTGCCCAAGTCGTCGGTGGTGGCGGCGAGGCCCGAGGGTCCGGCTGCGAACGAGACGTGGTCGAGGTGCATGCAGCCATTCTTCATATGGCTGATCTCGACCGGACACCGGGTCCGGGATCACTCAATCCGCGGCGTGAGGTGTGGGCACGCCGGCGTGCTCGAACGCTTCGCAGTGACGGGCCAGCTCGGCGTAGCCGTCGGGCCCCATGAGTGCCTCGAGCTCGGCACGGTTGCTGACGTAGACCGGCTCCATGCCCACGTGCGCCTCGGTGTTCGAGGAGCAGTACCAGTCGAGGTCGGCGCCGCCCGGGCCCCAGCCGGCCCGGGTGTACTCGCCGATCTGCACCTCGGTGTACGTGCTGCCGTCGCCCGGGTCGACCTCGCGGAACTGGCGGCGGATCGGCAGCTGCCAGCACACGTCCGGCTTGAGCGTCAGCGGCTCGACGCCCTCGGCCAGCGCCAGGCCGTGCAGGGCGCAGCCGTAGCCGCCGGCGAAGTCGCGCGAGTTGTGGAAGATGCAGGCCCCGTCGACGGTGCGGGTCTTGAGCTCGCCCTCGTCGTCCTTCTCGGTCCAGCCCGCGCGACCCTCGTCGTGCCGCTCCCAGCGCTCCGGCGTGAGCCGTTCGACCGCCTCGGCCACTCGTTGGTGGTCCGCCTCGTCCGCGAAGTGGGCTCCGAGCGTGCAGCAGCCCGCGTCGGGGCTGCCGTCGAAGATGCCCGGGCAGCCGGCGCCGAAGATGCAGGTCCAGCGGGACGTCAGCCAGGTGAGGTCGCAGCGGAACACCTCGGACTCGTCGGCCGGATTGGGGAACTCGACCCACTGGCGGGGGAATCCCAGATCGACCTCAGGCATTCGTCCAGAGTACGCGGCGGTCGCCGGCAGGCACGGTCCGCGGTGGGAGGATGGCGGCATGCGCATGGGCGTCCTCGACATCGGGTCGAACACCGGGCACCTGCTGATCGTCGACGCCTACCGCGGCGGCCCGCCGATCCCGGCGCACACGTTCAAGGAGTCGTTGCGCCTCTCCGAGCACCTCGACAAACACGGTGCCGTCGACGCCGAGGGCATCTCGCGCCTGGTCAAGTACGTCGTGGAGGCGCGCGCCGAGGCCGAGGAGAACGGCTGCTCCACGGTGCTCGCCTTCGCGACCTCGGCGGTGCGCGACGCGGTCAACGCCGACGACGTCCTCGCCGCGGTGCGCGAGGCGAGCGGTGTCGAGGTCGAGGTCATGCCCGGCGAGGACGAGGCCAGGCTGACGTTCCTCGCCGTCCGCCGCTGGTTCGGCTGGTCGTCCGGACGCCTCGGCGTCTTCGACATCGGCGGCGGCTCCCTCGAGATCGCGGTGGGCTCCGACGAGGAACCCGACATCGCCCAGTCGCTGCCGCTCGGTGCCGGGCGGCTGACGCGCGACTGGCTGGCGGCCGGCCGTAGCCATGACGAGCTGCGCCGGCACGTGCGTTCGTCGATCGCCGAGGACGCCGGCGCGGTCCTGCGCGGGGGCGCGTTCGACCATGCCGTCGCCACCAGCAAGACGTTCCGCTCCCTCGCCCGCATCTGCGGGGCGGCCTCCTCGGAAGAGGGTCAGTTCGTCCGGCGTGAGCTGTCCCGTGCCGACCTCCAGGGACTGATCGAGCAGCTCCTCGCGATGGACATCGAGGAGCTCTCCGAGCTCCCGGGCGTCTCGGCCGATCGCGCGCACCAGATCCCCGCGGGTGCGGTGGTCGCCGAGGCCACCATGGATCTTTTCGACCTCGACGTGCTCGAGGTCTGTCCGTGGGCGCTGCGCGAAGGCGTGCTCCTGCAGCACCTCGACCATCTCTGATGGCTCATGTCGAGACGTCTACGCTGGTGACCGTGTCAGACGCGTCCGATCGCGAAGCGAAGGCCCAGCTGCGGGTGTCGCTCTCGACGTCCTCGGTCTACCCCAGCTCCACGGCGAGCGGCTTCGAGGCGGCCGCCCGCCTCGGTTACGACGGTGTCGAGGTCATGGTCAGCATCGACGACGTCAGCAGCGACATCGAGGCGGTCAAGTCCCTGAGCGAGTTCCACGACGTCCCGATCGTCTCGGTGCACGCGCCGTGCCTCCTCCTGACCCAGCGTGTGTGGGGCACGGAGCCGTGGGGCAAGCTGCACCGGAGTGCCGAGATGGCCCTCGAGGTCGGTGCCGAGGTCGTCGTGGTGCACCCGCCGTTCCGCTGGCAGCGCGAGTACGCCCGCGCGTTCGTCGAGGGCGTGGCCGACCTCGAGAAGGAGTACTCCATCATCATCGCCGTGGAGAACATGTATCCCTGGCGGACCGGTCGGCGGGAGTTCCAGGCGTACGCCCCGGGCTGGGACCCGGTCCGGGAGGTCTACGACCACGTCACCGTCGACCTCTCGCACAGCGCCACGGCCGGGGAGGACGCGCTGCAGATGGCGAAGGCCCTCGGTCCGCGTCTCGCCCACTTGCACCTCACCGACGGAGCCGGGTCGCCGAAGGACGAGCACCTCGTCCCCGGCCGCGGCACGCAGCCGGTGAAGGCCCTCCTCGAGCACGTGGCGGCGTCCGACTACGCCGGCGAGATCGTCGTGGAGATCAACACCCGCAAGGCGAGTGACCAGCAGGCCCGCGAGGCCGACCTGCTGGAATCCCTCGCGTTCGCCCGTCTTCACGCATCACGCTGACCGACGCGATCGGCGTACCTTCCAGGCATGGACTCGTTGCGTGTCACTCCCCTGCAAGTGCTCTGGTTGGTCTTGGCCGCGATCGGGCTGTTCTCCGTCGGCATCGCTGCCGTCAACGTTGACGGCGGTTCCTTCGTCGACGACGTCTTCGCGAACGCCGCCACGACGACCATCGCGCTCGACCTCCTCGTCCTCGGTGTCGCCGTCGTCGTATGGGTCGTGGTGGAGGCGCGCCGGCTCGGGATGAAGCGCCCATGGCTCTGGGCCGTGCTCTCCGTGCCGCTCACCGGCCGCGTTCCTGGTGCCGGTCTTCCTGGTGCTCCGCGAGCGCCGGCTCAGGTCCTGACTACCGGGTCCACCTGGTCGCGGATGTCTGACCCAACGCCTTGAGGCCACGTCCACGCTTCTCGCTGACGGATACGATCGCGCCATGATCACCCTCGACCAGATGCTCGGGTTCGGGGTCGCAGCGCTCATCCTCATCGCCATTCCCGGGCCCAGCGTCGTCTTCACGATCGGCCGCGCCCTCGCCTACGGACGCGTCGTCGCGCTCGCCACGGTCGTGGGCAACTCGATCGGCTTGCTGGTGATCGTCGGTTTCGTGGCGCTCGGACTCGGCGTCGTGGTCGAGGAGTCGATCGAGGTCTACACGGTCCTGAAGCTCCTGGGCGCCGTCTACCTGGTCTGGCTCGGGGTGCAGGCCATCCGCCACCGCCACGACTTCCACGCCGACAGCTCGGCCACGGAGGCCCTGGGGCCGCCGGTGCCGCTCGTCCGGGCGATGCGGCAGGGGTTCGTCGTCGGCGTCACCAACCCGAAGGCGTTCATGATCCTCGGTGCGGTGCTCCCGCAGTTCGTCGACCGCGGCGTGGGGCACGTGCAGATGCAGATGTTCCTGCTCGGTCTGCTCGCCTTCACGATCGGCCTGCTCTCCGACAGCCTGTGGGCGCTCATCGCCAGCCAGCTGCGGCTGTGGTTCGGGCGTTCGCGCCGCCGTGGCGAGGCGGTCGGCACCGTCGGCGGGATGTCGATGATCGGCCTCGGCGTCGGTCTCGCCGTCGCCGGCGAGCCCCGCTAGTCGGGCGAGCGCGCGAGCCGGGTGGCGATCATCGCCCCGGCGATGATCTGCATCTGGTGGTAGATCATCAGCGGCAGGATGAGGAGCGCGAGAGTGCCACCGGAGAACAGCACCGACGCGATGGGCAGCCCACTGGCGAGGCTCTTGTTGGAGCCGCAGAACAGCACCGTGATCCGATCCTGTCGATTGAAGCCGAGCGCCCTCCCTCCGACCCACGTCCATCCGGTGGCGACGGCAAGCAACACCGCGCACACCCCGACGAGCGCGAGCACGGACCCGACGGTCAGCGTCGACCAGATGTCGGCCTCGGCGCCCTCGCTGAAGGCGACGAACACGACGAGCACGATGCTGCCACGCTCGAAGAGCCGCAGCCGAGGCTCCTGCGCCGCCAGTCGCGCACCCAGAACAGGACGTAGCAGCTGCCCGACCACGAAGGGCACGAAGATCTGCAACACGATCCGCAGCACCGAGTTCGCGTCGACCGTCGCGTCGGCGGTCATCAGCAAGGCCACCAGCGCCGGCGTGAGGAAGACACCGATGAGGCTGGACAGGGACGCACTCACGACCGCGGCCGCCACGTTGCCGCCGGCGATCCGGGTGAAGACGACGTTCGACTGCACCGTGGTGGGCACCAGGCAGAGGAGGAGAACACCGCTGGCCAGCGCGGGCGTGAGGAGGCGCGGCTCGAGCAGCCGCGCGCTGAGGCCAGCGAGCGGGAACGCGACGAACGTGGTGGCCAGGACGAAGATGTGGAGGCGCCAATGGCGCAGGCCGGCGAGCGTCTCGCTCGTCGACAGTCGGGTGCCGTAGAGGAAGAACAGCAGCCCGATCGCCACCAGCGAGACGGTCTTCAGCGTCTCCAGCCCGTCGCCCGTCGCCGGGACGAACGACGCCACCAGGGCCGCCGCAAGCAACGCGACGATGAAGGGATCGATCCGCAGGCGCACGCTGCGAACATTATGGGGTGCTAGTGGTGCGTCCCAAGAATGGCTCCACCTCGCGTCGCCCGGAATCCCGCCTGACGGCGTTCTCGTCGGTCGCCGCCGCCCCCTACGCGCTGCGCGCGTGGGAGGTGCCCCCACCCCGGTGCGCCTCCCTCCTCGGCCTCTGTCAGCCGGGCCCCGGACACCGCTCGTCCTGTGAAGCCATTCCTGAGACACACCACTAGTGTGGCCCGCATGTCGACTCGGATCGCGATCCTCGGCGGCGGCGTCATGGGCGAGACGCTGCTCTCCGCCCTCCTCGACGCCGGCCACGACGCCGCCGACCTCGTCGTCAGTGAGAAGCGCGACGAGCGTGCCGACGAGCTCCGCGAGCGTCACGGCGTCGAGGTCACCGGCAACGCCGAGGCCGTCGGCGGCGCCGGCGTCGTGCTCATCGTGGTCAAGCCGCAGGACGTTCCGGCCCTGCTCGAGGAGATCGCGGATGCGGTCGATTCCGACGCCACGGTCGTCTCCCTGGCCGCCGGCATCCGGATCGCCACGATCGAGTCCGCCCTGCCCGAGAGCATCGCCGTCGTCCGGGCCATGCCGAACACGCCAGCCCTCGTGGGCGAGGGCATGTTCGGCATCTCGCCGGGCACGTCCTGCACGGGCGAGCGCCTGCTGCAGGTGCGCGAGCTGCTGGCCACCGGCGGCGAGGTCGTCGTCGTCGACGAGAGTGGACAGGACGCCGTCACCGCCGTGTCGGGCTCCGGCCCCGCCTACGTCTTCTACCTCGCCGAGGCGATGATCGACGGCGGCGTGGAGGCCGGGCTCGATGTTGCGACGGCTCGCACGCTCACCACCCAGACGCTCGTCGGCGCGGCCAAGCTGCTGGCGACGTCCGGCGACGACGCCGCGGAGCTCCGCCGCCGCGTGACCTCGCCGAACGGCACCACCGCTGCGGCCATCGAGGCGTTCGACGAGCAAGGGGTGCACGACGCCCTGGTGGCCGGGGTGCTGGCCGCCGCCCGCCGTTCTGCCGAGCTCTCGGGCGCCTAGGCTCCCCACCATGCCCGACCGCGCCACGCTCGTCTTCGACGACCGGCTCATCGCCTACGACTTCGGCCCGTCCCACCCGCTGAACCCCGTCCGCGTCGCACTCACCCTGCAGCTGGCCCGCGAGCTCGGGGTGGTCGACCTGCTGGACGTCGTCACCGCGGAGCCCAGCTCGGACGAGGAGCTTGCCGGCGTCCACACACCCGCTTACATCGAGCGCGTGTCGGCCATCAGCGCCGACCCGACCCAAGCCGACCCGTCGATCGGGCTGGGTACCCCCGACAACCCGGTGTTCGGCGGCATGCACGAGGTGGGCGCGCTCATCGCCGGTGCCAGCGTCGAGGCGGCGCGGCGGGTCTGGACCGGCCAGACGCTGCGCGCCGCGAACATCGCAGGCGGCCTGCACCACGCCATGCCAGGGTGCGCCAGCGGGTTCTGCATCTACAACGACCCGGCCGTGGCGATCCAGTGGCTGCTCGACCACGGTGCAAAACGGGTCGCCTATGTCGACGTCGACGCCCACCATGGCGACGGCGTGCAGACGATCTTCTACGACGACCCGCGTGTGCTCACGGTCTCGATCCACGAGGGCCCGCAGTCACTGTTCCCGGGCACTGGCTACGCCACCGAGACGGGAGGCCCGGGCGCCGAGGGCTCGGCGGTCAACGTGGCGCTTCCGCCGGGCACGTCCGACGCCGGCTGGCTCCGGGCGTTCCACGCCGTCGTGCCCCACGTCCTGCGGGCGTTCGAGCCCGAGATCCTCCTGAGCCAGCACGGCTGCGACTCCCACATGGACGACCCGCTCACCAACCTGATGCTCAGCATCGACGGGCAGCGTTCCTCGTACCTCGCGCTCGAGCAGCTGGCCGAGGAGCTCACCGGCGGACGGTGGATCATCACGGGCGGTGGCGGCTACTCGCTCACGAACGTCGTTCCCCGCGTCTGGGCGCACCTGCTCGCGATCGTGGCCGGCGCCCCGGTCGACCCGGACACCGCGACGACGGACACCTGGCGCAGCACCGTGCAGGAGCTCACCGGCCGGCCGGCGCCGGAGCGGATGACCGACGGACGCAGCCCGGTGTACCGGGACTGGGATCTCGGATACGACCCCGCCAGCTGGCTCGACCGCTCCGTGCAGGCCACCCGCGAGGAGACGTTTCCGCTGCTCGGGATCGATTTGAGCGCCTGAAACGGCGAAATCGGCCCCCAAATGGCAATCTGAGCAACTTTCGACTCTGCTATCCCTCACACCTCAGGAGGCACTACGCTCAGGCTCAAGCACGCGCGCTTCCTCTCCGGTGGGGAAGCCGGAGAGCGCGCGTGCCCCTCGCCGCACTGCGACGAGTGAGTAACCGGAAGCAGGTGGTGGACCATGGCATCGGGGCCGACCTTCCTGACCGTCGCTGAAGTGGCGGCGCAGATGCGCGTGTCGAAAATGACCGTCTACCGTCTCGTCCACGCAGGCGAGCTCGAGGCCGTCCGCGTCGGGCGCTCGTTCCGTGTACCCGAAAGCGCTGTGGCGGACTACCTGTCCAAGTCCTTCTTCCAGGCCGGCTGAGGCCTTCTCCGCTCACCCCGGCGGGGGTGCCGGGCCGTGGGCGGCAAGATCGAGCACTGTACGCTTGGGACCTCTTCCACCGAAGTCAAAGGGTCACTTGTGGGTTCAGTCGTCAAGAAGCGTCGCAAGCGGATGTCCAAGAAAAAGCACCGCAAGATGCTCAAGCGCACGCGGGTGCAGCGCCGCAAACTCGGCAAGTAGTCCTCATGGGCCGGGTCGTTCTCGTCACCGGTGTCGCCGGCACCTTCGCGTCGCGCGTCTCGCGTACCCTCGCCGAGCTGGGCGAGAGCCACGGCATCGATCGTGTCGTCGGCCTCGACACCCGACCCCCCGACGGTGATCTCGGCGGAGTGAAGTTCGTCCGCGCCGACATTCGCACCCCCGTGGTGGGCAAGGTCATGGCCGTCGAAGACGTCGACGTCGTCGTCCATCTCGACGTCAACCCGTCCGAGCTGGCCCGCGGAGGCAGCGGCGCCAAGGAGCGCAACGTCATCGGCACGATGCAGTTGCTCGCGGCCTGCCAGCGATCTTCGCTCGTGTCCAAGGTCGTGCTCGGCTCCTCCACCGCCGTCTACGGCACGTCCCCTCGCGATCCGGCCCTGTTCACCGAGTCCACGGCGCCGCAGGGCGGGGTGCGTACCGGGTTCCCGAAGGACGCCGTCGAGGTCGAGAGCTACGTGCGAGGCTTCTCGCGCCGACGCCCGGGCGTCATCATCACGACGCTGCGTTTCGCCCAGGTGCTTCATGCAGATATCGAGACTCCGCTGCGCAACTACTTCGCAAATCCCCTGCTGCCGTCGGCCCTCGGCTTCGACCCCCGGCTGCAATTCACGCATCTCGACGATGCTCTCTCGGTGCTCACCGAAGCCGTCGTCTCCGACCGGCCGGGGACGTTCAACGTCGCCGGCGACGGGGTCATGCTGCTCTCCCAGGTGGCACGACGCCTCGGCAAGCCGGTCATCCCGCTGCCGCCCCTGGGGTTCGCCGCTCTGGCCGGGCGGGCGATTCGTACCATGGGTGGCGAGATGTCTCCCGACCTTCACCGTTTGCTGATGTACGGCCGCGCCGTCGACACCTCGGCCCTGCGCGACATCTTCGGGTACGAGCCCATATTCAGCACGGAGGAGACGTTCGAGCAGTTCCGCGTGACCCAGCGTCCCGGCGTCCTGTCCGCCGTCGGGGGTAACCGATGACCGACGATCGCCGCACCATCGGCTCCGGCGGCCAGGCGGGCCGGGGCAACCGGTCCACGTCGCCGTCGTCCGCCGCCCGATCACTCGCCGGCGGAGCGCCGCGGGAGAAGAAGCCGGTCACCAAGGCAAAGTCCACCGGCTCGCAGCCGCCCAAGGCTGCCCCCAAGCCCACCGCCAAGACGGCCGCCCAGAAGAAGGCCCAGAAGACGGCCCAGAAGACGACCCAGAAGCGTGCCCCGCAGGCGGGAGGCGCCGGCACGTCGACCAGGTCCGAGAAGCCCCGTCTGCGCGCCGTCACCGACGAGGACGCGGCCGAGGCAGCGGCCGCGGCCGCCGAGGAGGCCGCTCGCAAGACCCGCACCGCCGGGCCGGGCGCCATGCCGGCCGGCATCCCGCTCGACGAGATCGTGGTCGCCCTCGCCCAGGCCGCCCAGCGCGTGCTCGGCTCGGACTGGGAAGGCCGCCTGGCCGCTTTCGTCGCCGCCCTGCGCAAGCGGCTCAGCGGCGACTTCGAGGTCGATGAGTTCGGCTTCGATCCCCAGATCAGCGAGGTTCTGGTCGGTGCCGTCGAGCCGCTGGCCGAGAAGTGGTTCCGGCTCGAGGTGCGCGGCGTCGAGAACATTCCGTCCGAGGGCGGAGCGCTCCTGGTGGCCAACCACTCGGGCACGGTGCCGATCGACGGCCTCATGACCGGCTACGCGGTCAAGAAGTACAGCGGTCGCAACCTGCGTCCCCTCGGCGCCGACCTCGTGTTCGCGCTGCCGTTCGTGGGTCAGATGGCCCGCAAGGTCGGCGCCACGCTCGCCTGCACCGCGGACGCCGAGCGCCTACTCACCAGCGGCGAGCTCGCCGGCGTCTGGCCCGAAGGTTTCAAGGGCATCGGCAAGCCGTTCGCCGAGAGGTACAAGCTGCAGCGGTTCGGCCGCGGCGGGTTCGTGTCATCGGCGATGCGCGCCCAGGTGCCAATCGTCCCGGTCTCAATCGTCGGTGCCGAGGAGATCTACCCGCTGGTCGGCAATGTGCCGTCGCTCGCGCGCCTGCTGGGCATTCCGTACCTGCCGATCACCCCGTTCTTCCCGCTCCTCGGCCCGCTCGGCCTGATCCCGCTGCCGAGCAAGTGGATCATCGAGTTCGGCGAGCCCATCCGCACCGACGCCTACGAGCCTGAGGCGGCCGACGACCCGATGCTGTTGTTCAATGTGACCGACCAGGTGCGCGAGACGATCCAGCAGACGCTGTACGCCCTGCTCGTCGACCGCGGCAACGCGTTCTTCTGAGTCGAACCGACGAGCGTGTAAGCGAGTGGGGGTCCCCCCACGAGCGCCAGCGAGTAGGGGGAGCGTTCGGCCAGGTCGAGTGCGTAAAGGGCGGAGCCCGTCCGGCCCATCGAGACCCGGTGCGTGGACATGCCGACTCACGGACGTGGTGTCGATTCCCCATTCGCTGGCGCTTACGGGAGGTGCCCCAGCGGTGGTTCCTCGCGGCTACTCAACCACCGAGTATTCGTGCTACTCGCCCGGATTGAGCAGGTTGTCGAGCAGGTTCGGCACGACACCCTCTTCGTCGTCATCGCCGAGGAGCGCGCCCACGACCGGGTCGGTGACGTCGTTGCCCTTCGGGGCTTCCTTCGAACCGGTCGACGGCGACGGCTCCTGGCCCAGCGGCAGGCTCGGGACCTCGATGTCAGGGGTGGGAAGCAAGGACTTGCTCCCGGGCTCGTCGGTCGTGCCGCTGGCGGTCGGCCCGGCAGACTGCCCGGTGTGGTTCGCCGCTCCGCCGAGTGAATTCACGGCGTCGACGAGTCCGGCGACGTCGGCGGTGCCACAGCTGGTGCACAGGCTGGAGGCCTTGGTGACGAGCTCACTGACGGTGATGGCGGCGGCCTGGAAGGACTGGTCGGCATCGCTGGGCACCTTGCCGGAGAGATGCGCGAGGTCGGCGGCGGCGGCGGCGGAGAAGTCGTTGATGAGGGTGATGGACTGGACCGACCCGCTGAGCCCGTACGACCGGAACAGGGCGCCGGAACCGGCTTTGGCCTGTTCGGCGAAGTCGTCGAGGACACCGGCTACGTGCTCTTGCGACTGCGGCGAGCTGCCGTCGGTGAGGCGACGGGCCTCGGCGAGGCGCTCGGACGCCTGAGTGAGGCGGTACCGCCCGCGGGAGAGATCGTCCTTGTGGAAGGCGAGCTCGACGTTCTCGACGCCGCGCTTGACCGGGTAGAGCATCTCCCCCGGGAGCGCCTCGGCGCTCGCGCCGACCATGCCGACGAATCCGCCCGCGGTGACCAGCGCTGCGGTGGCGCCGGCCAGTCGGCGGCGCACCGCGAAGGACGGAGAACGTACCAGCGGGCGGTGCGTGCGTGGCCGCGCGTGCGCGGGTGCGAGGACCATGGTGGCCTCGGTCATGAGCTGGGTGCGAAGGGACGACCGGAACTCGGCGGAGGGTTCGGCGACGGCCGATTCGCAGATGTGCTCGGCGCAGGCGACGAGGTCGGCGATCTCGTTGTCCCAGCCCGCGCGGGCCCCGCGCGCGCGCGCGTCCCAGGCCTCGTCGAAGGCCCAGGCTTCGTCGCGCAGCCGGCGGTTCATCGGGACGTCCTTGTGTTCGCGGATGGTGCACAGGGATCAACGACGAAAACGCTGGTCAGGTTACGCGGATCGAACATGATGGACGTCATCGCAGATCACTTGGCACGCGTTTGGCCAGACTGCGCACGCCGCGAAGCTGGAGCTGTTTGATGGCACCCTCGCTGCGCTTGAGCGCAGCCGCCGTCTCGGCGATCGACATGCCTTGGATGAAGCGCATCAGGATGCAGTCGCGCTGCTCCGGCGGAAGGGAGCTGACCGCGTCGAACAGCAACTCGTTGGAGATGAGGGAGAGGACGTGCTCCTCCGTGCTGCGCGCGGTGGTGCGACCCTCCGGGACATCGTCCGAGACGATCTCGAGCCGCGCACGGCTCGACTTGAAGTGGTCGGCGATGAGGTTCCGCGCAATGGTGGTGAGCCACGCGCCGAAGTCCTTGCCCTGCCACGTGAAACGCTGGATGGCGCGGAGGCCGCGCACGAACGTCTCGCTCGTCAGGTCCTCGGCCAGCTGGCGCGAGCCGACCCGGTAGTAGATGAAGCGAAAGACGCCGGACACGTAGTGGTCGTAGAGCTGGCCGAAGGCCTCGGTGTCGCCGTCGCGCGCGAGCTCGACGAGGGCCCGCAGACGAGTGCCCTCGGGGTCGAGGTCGGGATCGGGCGGCGTGTCACCGCCCCTGCTAGATGAGAGCGTCGCGGGGGAGTGCGTGGTGGCCAGGGCGATGGCGAGGGACCGGTCGTCGGGAAGATCGAGGGCGAGCGCCAGCGTCGCACGAAGTGCAGACGTCGACACAATCACGGGACTCCCCTCCCCAGATCGTGGCGAGTCTAGCCGCTCCTCAGGGTCATGTCAGGCTAACGACGGAGGCGACGGGACACCCGCCACGCTGCGGCGATGGTGGCGCCACCGGCGGCGACCCGGCCGCTCATCACGGCCACCTTGCGACCGGTGCGGTAGTCGCGGATGCGCCACCCGTGCTCCTTGGCATGGGCGCGCAGCCTGGAGTCCGGGTTGATGGCGCAGGGGTGGCCGACGAGCGAGAGCATCGGCAGGTCGTTGCTCGAGTCGGAGTACGCGGAGCAGCGCTCGAGGTCGAGGCCTTCGCGCTCGGCGATCGAGCGGACGGCGACCGCCTTGCCCTCGCCGTGCAGCATCTCGCCCACGAGCTCGCCGGTGTAGACGCCGTCGACGTGCTCGGCGACCGTGCCCAGGGCGCCGGTGAGGCCCAGCCGCCGGGCGATGACGTTCGCGATCTCGATCGGGGCGGCCGTCACGAGCCATACCCGCTGTCCGCGGTCGAGGTGTTGCTGGGCGATGGCGCGTGTGCCCGGCCAGATGCGTTCGGCCATGCGCTCGTCGAAGATCTCCTCGCCGATCTCCTCGAGCTCGCTGACCTTGTGGCCGGCGATGAACGCCAGCGCCGAGGACCGTGCCTTGGCGATGTGCTCCGGGTCCTCGACGCCGGCGATCCGGAAGTACATCTGCTGCCAGGCGGCTCTGGCGATGTCGCCGGTGGTGAAGAACTTGCGTCGATGAAGGCCGCGGGCGAACTGGAAGATCGACGCTCCCTGCATGATCGTGTTGTCGACGTCGAAGAAGGCGGCGGCCGTGGTGTCGGGCTCCGGGGCGAGCGCGTGCTCGACCTCTGTGGCGGCCGCGGCGGCCTGTCCGGCCAGCACCGATCGCGACTGAAGGTTGCGCCTGCGATCGCCGCTGGAAGTGCTGGGCATGCATCCGACAGTAACGGTCTCCGGGCCGTCGGAGCGTGTGGTTGACTCGGCACGTGACCGTCAACGTCAGCGACTTCCTGCGTGAGGCGGCCGAGAGCGATCCAGACGGCACGGCCCTCGTGGAGCACCGCGGCGAACGCCATCAGCTCAGCTGGAGCGACCTCGACTCGGCCGCGGACGCCATCGCCCGAGCCCTCTCCGGGCGCGGTCTGGTGGCCGGTCAGCGCGTGGCCGTCGTCATGGCGAACCGCATCGACCTGCCGATCGCCTATTTCGGCATCCTTCGCGGCGGCATGGTCGCCGTGCCCATCAACCCCCGGTCCACCACGCGCGAGATCGGGCGCATGCTCGACGACGCGAAGGTCAAGATCGTGCTGTGCGACGAGGCTGGAGCCGAGCAGGTGCGGGCTGCAGTCGACTCCGAGGGGGCGTCCGACTGCTCCATCGTCGTCGACGGCATCGACCCCCGCCCCGGAGAGACCACGTTCTCCGACTTCCTGGCGGACGCACCCGACGTCGACCCCGCCGCACCCCGCGACGCCGAGGCGCTGGCCGTCATCCTGTACACCTCGGGCACGAGCGGCAAGCCGCGCGGCGTCATGCTCAGCCACCGTGCCCTCATCGCCAACATCGAGCAGACGGCGGCCATCGACCCGCCGCCGGTCACGCGCGACGACGTCTGCCTCGGCCTCCTGCCGATGTTCCACATCTACGGGCTCAATGCGGTGCTCGGGCAAGCCGTGCGTCAGGGCGCGTGCACGCTGATGGTCGACGGCTTCGACCCGGCCCAACTGCTCGAGACGATCGCCACCGAAGGCGTCACCAACCTCCCGCTCGCACCGCCGGTCATCGCCGCCTGGGCCGGTCGCGACGACCTGCGTGAGAAGCTCGCCGGCGTCACACTCGTGCTGTCGGGTGCCTCGACCCTCGACCCCGATCTCGCCGCCACCTTCTTCGAGTCGTCCGGCCTCCACGTCGAGCAGGGCTACGGCCTCACTGAGACGGCGCCGGTCATCGCGACCACGCTCGGCTCGCCACGTGAGCCCGGAGCGGCGCCCAAGCCGGGCTCGGTCGGGCGTCCGCTCCCGGGCATCGAGGTCCGCGTCGTCGACTCGAGCGGCGACGACGCCACACCTGGCGATCCGGCCGAGCTGTGGGTGCGTGGCGACAACGTGTTCTCCGGCTATTGGCCCGACGGTGTCGACGGCCCGCATGACGACGGCTGGTACCCCACGGGCGACATCGGCCTCGTCGACGGCGATGGCGACCTGACGCTCGTCGACCGGCTGCGCGAGCTTGTCATCGTCTCCGGATTCAACGTCTACCCGTTCGAGGTCGAGGACGTCATCGCCGAGGTCGACGGCGTCGTGGAGGTCGCCGTCGTGGGCACCCCTGACGAGGAGACCGGCGAGGCGGTACTCGCTTTCGTCGTCCCGGGCGAAGGAGTCGACCACGACGCCGTGGCGGCCGCGGTGGAGGAGCACTGTCTCGAGCGGCTGGCCCGGTTCAAGCAGCCGTCGCGAGTCGTCGTGGTCACCGGGTTGCCGCACTCGGCCACGGGCAAGGTCGCCAAGGGTCGACTTCGTGCGTTGGCGCGGAGCGAGGACCTCGGCCTCCGGGCGCGATGACCCCGCCGTGAACGGCCCAGCGCACGCGGACGACGCGCGGGTCGTGCTCTACACGCGTCCGGCGTGCCACTTGTGCGACGTGGCCGAGCAGGTCGTGGCCGAGGTGTGTACCCGCACCGGCGATACCTGGACGTCGATCGACATCACCGGCGACGACGACCTGGTCCGCCGGTTCACCGATCAGGTGCCGGTCGCGTTCGTCGACGGCGCCCAGCACGACTTCTGGCGGGTCGACCCCGAGCGGCTCCAGAAGGCTCTCGGCCGAGCGTGACAGGCGGTTTCGACGGGGTGACGAAGCCCACCCGAACCTTGGGACGATTTTGTTCTCACGTTCACAAGCTCGTAAACTGATCGTCGCGCCGCGCGCCAGTCCCAGAACACACCCAGGGACAATCCCGGGCCGTGTCGCGATGGAGCACCGTGACCATACTTCGCAACGACCGGCTTGCCGGCGGCGGCGCCGAGCCCATGGATCGACTCCGTATCCCCGATGCCACCGTGGCCCGACTGCCCGTCTATCTGCGAGCGCTCACGACGCTCGCCGACCAGGGCATCGGCGTCTGCTCGTCCCACCAGCTGGCCTCGGCGGCCGGCGTCAACCCCGCCAAGCTGCGCAAGGACCTCTCCTACCTCGGCTCGTACGGCACCCGCGGAGTCGGCTACGACGTCGAGTACCTCCGGTACCAGATCGCCCGTGAGCTCGGCCAGACCCAGGACTGGGACGTCGTCATCGTCGGTGTCGGCCACCTGGGCTCGGCGCTGTCCACCTACCGAGGCTTCACCACGCGTGGCATCCGCATCGCCGCGCTCATCGACACCGACCCGGCCCGCATCGGCACCGAGGTCGGTGGCATCACGGTCGAGCCGCTGACCGCGCTGTCGAAGATCGTGCGCCGCCGGCACATCGCGATCGCCGTCATCGCCACGCCCGCCGAAGCCGCGCAGGACGTCGCCGATGCGCTCGTGGCCGCCGGCGTCACCAGCATCCTCAACTTCGCGCCGGCGATCGTCACCGTCCCCGAGGGCGTGGACGTCCGCAAGGTCGACCTCTCGATCGAGCTGCAGATCCTCGCCTACCACGAGCAGCGCAAGGCAGCGAACGGACCGGAAGACGGCACAGCGGAGGTGACAGCATGAGCGAGCGCCAGCGAGTGAACCATCAAGGTCTCATGCCAGCACCTTCGTATCGTGGGCTTCTCTCGGAGGTGGTGGCATGAGCGTGCTGATCGTCGGGATGTCCCACAAGTCCGCCCCGATCGAGCTGCTCGAGCGCGCGTCGCTCGACACCGACGCGGCAGTCAAGCTGTCGCACCGTGCCCTCGAGACGTCGTCGGTCACCGAGGCCGCGGTCATCTCCACGTGCAACCGCGTCGAGATCTACGCCGAGGCGGAGCGCTTCCACGGCGCTGTCGAGGAGGTCTCGCGCCTGCTCGCCGAGCATGCCGACCTCGACCGCTCGCAGCTCGCCCAGCACGTCTACGTGCACTACGACGACGCCGCCGTCGCCCACGTGTTCGCCGTCGCCGCCGGCCTGGACTCGATGATTCTCGGCGAGAGCCAGATCCTCGGTCAGGTCCGCGACGCCTTGCACAGCGCCCAGGCCGAGGCCACCGTCGGTCCCGCACTCAACGCCCTGTTCCAGCAGGCGCTGCGCATCGGCAAGCGCGGTCACGCCGAGACCGGCATCGACCGCCTCGCGCCGTCGACCGTCACCGCCGGGCTCGACGCCGCCGGAGAGGTCGCGGAGGCACCCACCGCGCGGTTCCTCGTCGCCGGGGCGGGCACCATGGCGACCCTCGCCGTCCGCACGCTCGTCGACCGCGGCGTCGCACCCGAGCGCATCGCGGTGGCCAACCGCACCATCCAGCGCGCCCACGAGCTCGTCGCCACGTTCGGTGTCCGCGCCGTGGCGTGGGACGACATCGACGCCGAGCTCGCCGACACCGACCTCGTCATCAGCTGCACCGGTGCCGCCGGGGTCGTCTTCGACCGTCAGCGGGTCTTCGCCGCGGTGTCTGCCGGTCGCCCGCTCACGTTCGTCGACCTCGCCCTGCCGCGCGACGTCGACCCGTCCGCCACGCTCATCGACGGCGTCACCGTCATCGACCTCGTCGTGCTGGGGGAGCGCTCCGAGAATGCCGAGCTGGCCGCCGACGTCGAGCAGGTCCGCGAGATCGTCGAGGACGAGGTCCGCACGTTCCTGGCCGCCAAGTCCGCTTCGCGCGTCACGCCCACCGTCGTCGCCCTCCGCTCGATGGCCACCGAGGTCGTCGAGGCCGAGGTCGCGCGCATCACCACGCGGATGCCGGCGCTCCGACCCGAAGAGATCGAACAGGTGCGCCGCTCGTTGCAGCGCATCGCCGACAAGCTGATCCACGCACCCACCGTGCGCGTCCAGCAGCTCGTCGAGGGTCCGGCCGGCCTCACCTACGCCGACGCCCTCGCCGACCTGTTCGCGCTCGACCAGGCCGCCGTCGAGGCCGTCACCCGGGTCGGGGGTGAGGACCAGTGATCCGCATCGGCACCCGGGCCAGCGCCCTGGCCACCACCCAGTCCCAGCTCGTCGCCACCCGGCTGAGCGAGCTGCACGGCACCGACGTCGAGCTGGTCACCATCTCCACGGAGGGCGACCGCACCGAGGCTCCGCTGACGACCCTGGGCGGCCAGGGCGTGTTCGTTGCCGCGCTGCGCGAGGCGGTCGCATCCGGCGAGGTCGATCTCGCCGTCCACTCGCTCAAGGACCTGCCCACCGCGGCCGATCCACGGCTGACGCTGGCGGCCATCCCGCCACGTGAGGACGCGCGCGACGCGCTGGTCGCCCGCGACGGCCTCACCCTGGGCGAGCTCCCGCAGGGCGCCACCGTCGGTACGGGTTCGCCGCGCCGCGCCGCGCAGATCAACGCGCTCGGCCTCGGCGTCGACATCGTCGGCATCCGCGGCAACGTCGACACCCGGCTCGGCCGCGTCGCGTCCGGTGAGGTCGACGCCGTCGTTCTCGCCAGGGCCGGCCTGCTGCGGCTGGGCCGCGCCGATGAGGCGACCGAGGTCCTCGACCCCCTCCAGATGCTTCCCGCACCAGGCCAGGGAGCCCTGGCCTGCGAGTGCCGCGCCGACGACGTCGCGACCACTCGCCTGCTCGACGCCCTCGACGACCCGGACACCCGGGCCGCCGTCACCGCCGAGCGCAGCCTCCTCGCCACCCTCGAGGCAGGTTGCAGCGCGCCCGTCGGGGCCCTTGCCGAAGTCGCCTGGGGCGATGACGGCGAAGAGCTCTGGCTGCGCGCGGTCGTCGCCGACATCACCGGCACGCCCTCCATCCGCCTGTCCGCGACCGGCTCGCCCAGCGATGCCGCCGCGGTCGGTGAGCGTCTCGCTGCCGAGATGCTCGCCGAAGGTGCCGCCTCCCTGATGGGCGTCATCTCATGACCACACGGCAGAAAAAGAAGGAATCCAGCACTGTGAACACAGCCACCCACGCATCCGCCAGCACACCTGCACCCGCGAAGCGACGCAGTCCACTGGGCCACGTCAGCTTCGTCGGCGCCGGACCGGGCGATGCCAGCCTCCTGACGGTGCGTGCAGCCGAGCTCCTCGCCCAGGCCGACGTCGTCATCACCGAGCTGCCCGAGCACGTCGACCTCGTCGCCCCCCTGATCGGCGCAGACGTCGAGATCGTCGACGGGAGCGTCGGTGACGACGGTGAAACGCTGACGCATGCCGCCCGCGCCCGCCTCGTCGTCCGGCACGCCAAGACCGGGGCCCACGTCGTGCGTCTCATCTCCGGCGACCCGTTCACGTACTCGACCGGACCGGAGGAGGCCCTCGCCTGCGCGAAGGCCGGCATCGGCTTCGAGATCGTGCCGGGCATCTCCTCGGTCTCGGCGGTTCCGGCCTACGCCGGCGTGCCGCTCACGAACCGCTCCAACCGCGAGTACTCCGTCGTTCGCGTCGGCGACGCCAAGATCGACTGGTCGGCCCACGTGGGCGCCGACACCCTCGTGCTGCTCTCGGCCGTCGGCCGCATCGGCGAGGTCGCTGACGCCATCATCGAGGCCGGCCGCTCGCCCGAGACTCCGGTCGCCATGACCCGGGTGGGGACCACCACGGAGCAGACCACCCTCGTCTCGACGCTGGCCGGCATCGCCGCCGACGCCTCTGCCGCCGGCATGACGTCGCCGGCGATCACGGTCGTCGGCGAGGTCGTCACGATGCGCGAGGCGCTGTCGTGGTTCGAGACCAAGCCGCTGTACGGCTGGCGCGTGCTCGTGCCTCGCACCAAGGAGCAGGCGGCCGGTCTCGCCGCGCGGCTGCGCTCCTTCGGCGCCGTCTCCGAGGAGGTGCCGACCATCTCGGTCGAGCCGCCGCGCAACCCGCAGCAGATCGACAAGGCTGTTCGGGGCCTCGTCGAGGGCCGCTACGAGTGGGTGGCGTTCACGAGCGTCAACGCCGTGAAGGCCGTCCGCGAGAAGTTCGAGGAGTACGGGCTGGACGCCCGCGCGTTCTCGGGCCTGAAGATCGCGGCCGTCGGTGAACGCACCGCGGAGGCTATCGCCACCTGGGGCATCCGCGCCGACCTGGTGCCGAGCGGCGAGCAGTCCGCCCGCGGGCTGCTGGAGGACTGGCCGCCCTACGACGACCTGCTCGACCCGATCAACCGGGTCTTCCTGCCGCGAGCCGACATCGCCACCGAGACCCTCGTGGCGGGCCTGATCGAGCTCGGCTGGGAGGTCGACGACGTCACGGCGTACCGCACCGTGCGGGCCGCGCCGCCGCCGGCGCCGACCCGGGAGGCCATCAAGAGCGGCAAGTTCGACGCCGTGATGTTCACGTCGAGCTCCACCGTGCGCAACCTCGTCGGCATCGCCGGCAAGCCGCACGCGTCGACGATCATCGCGTGCATCGGCCCGGCCACGGCCAAGACGGCCGAGGAGCACGGGCTCCGGGTCGACGTCCTCGCCGAGAAGCCCTCGGTCGAGGTCCTGGCCGACGCCCTCGCCGAGTTCGGTGCGGCCCGTCGGCTTGCGTTCCTCGAGTCCGGTGAGCCCGTCACCAAGCCGTCGCAACGTCGCCCGTCGTCACGGCGGAAGGCCTGACCATGTTTCCTGCCGACCGGCCCCCCATCATTCGACCGCGGAGGTTGCGTTCCTCCTCGGCGATGCGGCGGCTGGTCGCGGAGACGTCGGTCGAGCCGCGGCAGCTCGTCCTGCCGATGTTCGTCGCCGAAGGGTTGCGGGAGCCGAAGCCGATCTCGAGCATGCCCGGCGTGGTGCAGCACTCACGTGAGTCCGCCCGCAAGGCGGTCGCCGAAGCGGCCTCGCTGGGCCTCGGTGGCGTCATGCTGTTCGGCGTCCCCGTGCACAAGGATGCGACCGGCTCCGGTGCCCTCGACCCGGACGGCATCCTCAACGTCGCGATCGCCGACGCCCGCACGGAGGCCGGCGACGACCTCCTCGTCATGTCCGACCTGTGCCTCGACGAGTTCACTGACCACGGCCACTGTGGCGTGCTCGACGACCGAGGGCGCGTCGACAACGACGCCACGCTGGAGATCTATGGCCGGATGGGGGTGGCGCAGGCCGAGGCCGGCGCCCACCTCGTCGGACCGAGCGGCATGATGGATGGGCAGGTCGGAGTCGTTCGCGCGGCGCTCGACGACGCTGGGCACGAGGACGTCGCGGTCCTCGCCTATGCCGCGAAGTACGCTTCTGCTTTCTACGGCCCGTTCCGTGAAGCCGTCGACAGCTCCTTGCAGGGCGACCGGCGCACGTACCAGCAGGACCCGGCCAACGCCCGCGAGGCCGTGCGCGAGGCCCTGCTCGACGTCGCGGAAGGGGCCGACATCGTCATGGTCAAGCCTGCCCTCGGCTACCTGGACCTGGTGGCGATGGTGCGCGCCGCCGTGGACCTGCCGGTCGCTGCGTACAACGTCTCCGGCGAGTACGCCATGGTCGAGGCCGCCGCCGAGCGCGGCTGGATCGACCGCGAACGAGCCATCGACGAGTCGGTGCTCTCGATCCGGCGTGCCGGAGCGGACATCGTGCTCACCTACTGGGCCGCGGAGATCGCCGCCCGTCGCTGACGGCCGGTCAGCTCGTCAGGCGGTCGACGCAGGCCTGGACGCGGGCGGTGCGCGTGTTCAACGGAGTCAGGGACTCCGACGCCAGGCACCGGACCCTGGCCGTCGTCTCGCTGATGACTTCCTGAACGGGCCCGTTAGTGGGCTCGCCGCCGGTTGCGCCGCCGGTGCCACCGCCGGTTCCGCCACCGGTGCCACCGCCGGTTCCGCCACCCGTGCCACCGCCGGTTCCGCCACCGATGCCACCGCCCGTACCCGCGCCGGTTCCGCCGCCCGTGCCGCCCCCACCGGAGCCACTGCCCGGGTTCTCGGCCTCGTCCTGGTTCTGCTGGGCCTTGTCGCGCTGCTTCGGCGTCAGCGTCTGGTCGTTGGACTGGCTGGTGATGATCGAGGACGACGGGTACCCATCGGGCGACTGGGAGAAGTCGCCGTTGGCGTACGCGGCCGAGATCTTGAGCACCAGGTCGACGTAGGAGTCGGAGTGGTTGTAGCGCTTGACTGCGGCCCCGGCGCCCTTGTCGGTGGAGAGGTCGTCGCTGCCGGCGCAGAGGTAGATGCCGGCGGCCGTGGCGGCGTCGTCGATGTCTTGGGGGTTCTTCTTGCCGTCGTTGTCGGAGTCGACGCCGACGTTGCTCCATGTTCCCGGGATGAACTGCATGGGTCCGACGGCGCGGTCCCAGACCGTGTCCTTGTCGAGCGCGCCGTTGTCGGTGTCGGAGATCTTGGCGACGCCCTTGCCGTTGAGCGGCGCGCCGTAGATTCCGGGCTGGGCGAGTCCGTCGGCGCTCAGCGTGTTGCCGTTGCTGCGGCCGTGGTTGGACTCGACGCGGCCGATGGCAGCGACGAGGTTCCAGGGGAGCTTGCAACTCTTGTCGGCCTTGGAGAGAAGCGTCTCGGCGTGGCGGTAGGAGAACAGCGCGGCCGAGGGGATGCCGTTGGTGGAGAGGGTGGAGACGGCGCCGTCGGCCCCGGCGCGCGGATCGATGCCGCCGGGGGACTTCTGGACGGTGGCCGGCTGGTCGAATGCGTTGGCGGGGACGTCGGGGATGGCGTCGGAGTCAGATCCGCCGGCTGCTGTGGCCAGACCCGAGTTGGTGAGGGCTGCGCCCCAGGCGCCGACCAGAACCGCCATCGGCACAAGTGCGCTTGCCTTCTGCAACCGCGAGAGCTGTCGGGCCATGTCTCCCTCGAAAACGTCCTGATGACCCGTTCCGGGCCACCGAGTAAACCGATGTTACCTACTGCCGTCAACGCTGCGGCAAGGAATGCCGAATACAGTCGAAATCAACGATTCGCCCGACCCGGGGTTACGGAGGCCGGACGCCCACCAGCGACAATGACCAAGTGACGTCCGCACCCCGTGACCCAGACCTGTCGCACCAGTGGTTCAACCGCGCTCTCAGCGTCTCACCCGGCGGGGTCAACTCCCCGGTGCGCGCCTTCCGGGCGGTCGGCGGCACCCCGAGGTTCATGGTGCGCGGCGAGGGTGCGTGGCTCACCGACGCCGACGGCGAGCGATATGTCGACCTGATCGGCTCGTGGGGACCGATGCTGCTCGGCCACGCGCACCCCGACGTCGTGGGGGCGGTCCAGGAGGCGGCGAGCCGCGGTACGTCGTTCGGGACGCCCAGCCCGCCGGAGGTCGAGCTCGCCGAGGAGATCGTGGCCCGCACACCGGCAGATCAGCTGCGGCTCGTCTCCTCCGGCACCGAGGCGACGATGTCCGCGCTGCGACTGGCTCGTGGGTTCACCGGCCGCGACATGGTCGTCAAGTTCGCCGGCTGCTACCACGGTCATGTCGATGCGCTGCTCGCGGAGGCCGGCTCCGGCCTGGTCACCCTCGGCCTGCCCGGGACACCAGGCGTTCCCGCCCACGTCACCGCCGACACCGTGGTGCTGCCCTACAACGATCGCGCCGCCGTCGAGGCCGCGTTCGCCGAGCTCGGTCCTCGCATCGCCTGCGTCATCACCGAGGCCGCCGCCGGCAACATGGGAGTGGTCCCACCCGCACCGGGCTTCAACCAGTTCCTGTCTGAAACGTGCCGCAGCCACGGTGCGCTGTTCATCAGCGACGAGGTGATGACCGGGTTCCGCGTGACGCGTTCGGGTCACTGGGGCCTCGACGGAGCGCTCGAGGGATGGCGCCCGGACCTGATGACGTTCGGCAAGGTGATGGGCGGCGGGTTCCCCGCAGCGGCGTTCGGCGGACGCGACGACGTGATGGCGCAGCTCGCGCCCATCGGCCCCGTCTACCAGGCCGGGACGCTGTCGGGCAATCCCGTGGCCACCACGGCCGGCCTCACCACACTCCGGCTCGCCGACGACGACGTCTACGCCAGGGTCGACGCGTGGTCGGGGTCCGCGCAGTCGCTCGTGACCGATGCCCTCACCCAGGCCGGCGTCCCGCACGTGATCCAGTCAGCCGGCAGCATGTTCAGCGTCTTCTGGGGCGTCACCGAGCAGGTCACCGACTTCACCGGAGCCCAGACCCAGGAGGCGTGGCGCTTCGCCGCCTTCTTTCACGCGATGCTCGAGGCCGGCGTGCACCTGCCGCCCAGCGCGTTCGAGTGCTGGTTCGTCTCGGCGGCCCATGACGACGAGGCACTCTCTAGGATGGCCGCGGCACTGCCGGAGGCCGCCCGCGCCGCGGCCGCCGCGACCGAACCGACGAGGACGCCCTGATGACCCGAACGATCGTGCACTTGATGCGGCACGGCGAGGTCCACAACCCCGACGGCGTCCTCTACGGCCGCCTCCCGGAGTACTACCTGTCCGAGCTGGGTCATCAGATGGCCGCGGCCGCGGCCGACTTCCTGTCGAAGAACGAGATCATCCACCTGGTCGCCTCGCCCTTGGAGCGGGCTCAGCAGACCGCCGAACCGCTGTCGAAGATCCTCGAGGTGCCGATCAGCACCGACGACCGGGTCATCGAGGCCGACAACCTCTTCGAGGGACGCACCTTCGGCGTCGGCGACGGCGCCCTGCGTCGTCCCGCCAACTGGTGGAAGCTGCGCAATCCGTTCCGACCGTCCTGGGGCGAGCCCTACGTCCACATCGCCGAGCGCATGCGCGCCGCCATCGCCGACGCTCGCGAGGCGGCGCGAGGGCACGAGGCCGTCATCGTGTCGCACCAGCTGCCGGTGTGGATCGCTCGGCGCTCGTTCGAGGAGAAGTCCTACGTCCACGATCCGCGCAAGCGCCAGTGCTCCCTCGCCAGCATCACCAGCCTGACCTTCGACGACGACCACTTCGACGGCTTCACCTACAGCGAGCCGGCCGGCCATCTCCTCCCGGAGGAGCTGAGGAGCGGCAAGAAGTTCGTCGGCGGCGCATGACCTCACGTCGTACCTGGATCGGTGTGCTGCTGGTGGGTGTTCTCGCCGGTTGTGGAGGCGTGGGGACGCAGGGATCGACGGGTGGGTATGTGAGCGGCAACGGCTCCATCACCGTCGTCGCGCCTCAGGACCGGGAGAAGGCGCCGGTCCTCGCGGGCGACGACCTGGAGGGCAAGGCTTTGTCGACGGCTGACCTCGCGGGCGACACCCTCGTGGTCAACGTGTGGGGCTCGTGGTGCCCGCCGTGCCGCAAGGAGGCGCCCGCGCTGGCCGAGGTGGCGACGCAGTACGCCGACCGCAATGTGAGCTTCGTGGGCGTGCTGGTGCGCGACAAGCCCGCGGCCGCGCTGGCCTTCACCCGCAGGCACCGGACGCCGTACCGGAGCATCGCCGACTTCTCGGGGCGCAACCTGCTCGGGTTCTCGCGCTCGCTCCCGTCGCAGGCGATCCCCACCACCTGGATCATCGACGACCGCGGGCGCGTGGCCGTGCGCATCATGGACGACGTCTCGGCCTCGACGCTCGCCGGCCTGGTCGACGATGTCCGCGAGTCGACCCAGAAGAAGTCAGCACCGTGATTCACGACGTCTCCGACACCGTCGCGTCCGGCTCGCTGCTGCTGGCGATCCCGATCGCGGTGCTGGCGGGACTCGTCTCCTTCTTCTCACCGTGCGTGGTGCCGCTGCTCCCCGGCTACCTCTCCTATGTCACCGGTGTCGGTGTGCAAGACCTCGACACGGCTGGACGCGGTCGGCTGCTGCTCGGCTCAACGCTGTTCGTCTTCGGCTTCACGGCGGTGTTCGTGAGCGGGGGAGCGCTGTTCGGCTCGATCGGCCAGGAACTCTTCGCCTATCACCGTGAGCTGTCGATCGCCACCGGGATCCTGGTGATCCTGCTCGGCCTGGTGTTCATGGGCTTCGTGCCGCTGCTCCAGCGCGAGGTGCGCATCCACGCGGTACCGACCGTCGGCCTGGCCATCGCCCCGGTGCTCGGGGTCTTCTTCGGGCTCGGCTGGCTGCCGTGCATCGGCCCCACGCTCGGCGCCGTGCTGACACTCGCCAACAACGAGGCGACCGCGGCGCGGGGCGCCCTGCTGACGTTCGTCTATTGCCTGGGCCTCGGCATCCCGTTCTTGCTGGCCGCCATCGGATTCGCCCGGTTCACGCGGGCGCTCACCTGGTTCCGACGCCATCAGCGAGCGCTCAACGTCGCGGGTGGCGTGCTGCTCATCGCGGTCGGCGTCCTGCTCGTCACCGGCTGGTGGACCGACCTGGCGCTCGAGCTGCAGTCGTGGACCGGCCGATTCGAGGTGCCTCTGTGAGCGCCAGCGAACGAAGCGGTCGAGCACGGTGAACGCCGCTCCGGAGCTGAACCGCCGGGAGATGCTGCGCTGGACCTGGCGCCAGCTCACGTCGATGCGTACGGCGCTCTTCCTGCTGCTGCTGCTCGCGATCGCCGCGGTGCCCGGCTCGCTGGTGCCGCAGAGCGGCGTCGACGCGCGCGCGGTCGAGGCCTACCGGATCGCCCACCCCGACCTCGCCCCCTGGCTCGACCGACTCGGTGCGTTCTCCGTCTACACGTCGCCGTGGTTCAGTGCGATCTACCTACTGCTGATGGTGTCGCTGATCGGCTGCATCGTGCCGCGCACGATCGTCTATGCCAAGGCGGTGCGAGCACGTCCGCCGAAGGCTCCCAAGAACTTCGACCGGCTGCCGGCATCGGCGACGTTCGAGACCTCGGCTTCTCCGGAAGAGGTGCTGGCCGCCGGGCAGCGCGCGCTTGGTCGAGCCCGCATCGACGTCGTCGACCACGAGGTCCGTGCGGAGAGCGGTCACCTGCGCGAGACCGGTAACCTCATCTTCCACATCAGCGTCGTCGCAGTGCTGGTGGGCGTCGCGGTAGGGGCGCTGTACGGGTACCGCGGCTCGGCGATCGTCACCGAGGGTGACGGCTTCTCCAACGTCCTCACGCAGTACGACGACTTCGGCTCCGGCGCCCTGTTCGACCCCGACGACCTGCCGCCGTTCTCGATGCAGGTCGGTGCTGTCGACGCCCGCTTCCAGATGTCCGGGCCGCAGCGAGGAGCGCCGCGTCTGTTCGCAGCACGAGGCAGCGTAGTCGTCAACCCTGGCGGGGAAGTCAAGAAGTACGCCATCCGGGTCAACCATCCGCTGCAGGTCGGCGGCACGTCGGTGTTCCTCGTGGGCCAGGGATACGCGCCCGTCTTCAAGGTCGTCGATGCCCGCGGCGACGTCGCCTTCGAGGACGCCGTGCCGTTCCTGCCGTCCGACGGCACCTACACGTCGACGGGCGTCGTCAAGGTGCCCGACGCCCGGCCGGAGGGGCTGGGCTTCCAAGGCTTCTTCCTGCCCACGGCGGTGTCGACCGGCCAGGAGGAGGCACCGGTCTCGGCGTTCCCGGCCGCGGCCAACCCGCTCGTCGGGCTGTTCGTCTACCGCGGTGACCTCGGGGTCGACGACGGCACGCCGCAGTCGGTCTACGTACTCGACAAGGACAAGCTCACCCAGGAGAAGAACGACGACGGCACTCCGTTCCGGGTCAGTCTCAGTCCCGGCCAGGTGGCCGACCTTCCCGGCGGCGGCACCATCGAGCTCGTCGGTGTGAAGCAGTTCGCCCGACTCCAGATCAGCTCGTCACCGTTCGTGCAGGTGCCGCTCGTCGCGATCGCCGTTGGCGTGCTCGGGCTGATCCTGTCGCTCTCGATCAAGCCCCGGCGGACCTGGATCCGCGCCCGCCCTCGCGACTCACGTACCGTGGTGGAGGTCGCCGTGCTGGACCGTGTGCCGCGCGGTGACCTGCCATCGGACCTGGACGCCTTCATGACCCAATTGCGAGCACAGCTCCACCACGAATTGCCAGACGAGGAGAGAGCATGACCCTCGAGCGGTACGCCCAGGCCTCCAACTACCTGATCGCGGCGGCCACCGGCGTCCTCGCGCTGGCCTTCCTCGCGTACGTCGCGCAGTGGGCCCTCGCCCGTCGCGTCGCCCCGGACCGTGAGCTTGTCGGAGCCGGCGCTCCGGCCTCGACGCCCGAGGAGGTCGCGGAGGAGCGCTCCGACATCGCCGGCGGCATCGGGTTCTCGCTCACCGTCCTCACCTGGCTGGTGCTGCTGGTCGGCGTCGTCAGTCGCGGGCTCGCCGCCGAGCGAGTGCCCTGGGGCAACATGTACGAGTTCGGCTGTGTGGCCATCCTCGTGGCGCTCACCGCTTACATCGTGCTCGTGCGCGTCTGGTCGATCGACTGGGTCGGGCCGATGATCACCGGGTTCGGCACCGTCGTGCTCGGCGCGTCGATGCTCGTCTACGTGCCCGCCGGTCCGCTCGTGCCGGCCCTGCACTCCTACTGGCTCGTCATCCACGTGCTCGGGGCGATCATCGCCGGTTCGGCCTTCCTCGTGGGCGCGGCCGCGTCGGTGCTCTTTCTGGTGAAGTCCCGTGCGGAGGCGAACACCCCGGTCGAGGCGCGGTCCGGGTTCCTGTGGCGCATACCGTCGTCGGCGGCCATCGACCAGGTGGCGTATCGCGTGCATGCCTTCGCGTTCCCGATCTGGACGTTCGCCGCCCTCATCGCGGGTCCGATCTGGGCCCAGTACGCGTGGGGCCGCTACTGGGGCTGGGATCCCAAGGAGGTCTGGGCCTTCATCACCTGGGTCGTCTACGCGGGCTACCTGCACGCCCGTGCCACCGCGGGATGGAAGGGCAAGGCGGCGGCCATCCTTGCCCTCGTCGGCTTCGCGACCTTCGTGTTCAACTTCGTCGGCGTCAACCTCTTCGTCGGAGGTCTGCACTCGTACGCGAAGTGAAAGGGTCAGAACAGGTCGTACTCTGTTCGCCCGATGAGGAACCCGTGACCCGAGTCCTCGTTCGTGCAGACCATCCCCTGTTCGTCGCTGCGGCATCCGAACGGGCCCACCTGGATCGTCTGATCGTGTGGGACGGTCTCGTCGGCGCCGAGGGTGGTGTCGCCGGCGCACACGAACCGGGACTTGTCGTTCCCTGCGACGGTGATGCCCTGGCCGAAGTCGAGGTCGCAGGACCTCGGCGCCCGCGGTGGCTTCCAGGACCGCTCGGCGATGTCGCACCGTGCGAAGTCACGGTCGATCGCGCAACCGATGTTCCCGCCCGGATCGACGAACTGCGTCAGCTCGTCACGGACGTCGACCTTGCCCCGGCCCAGATCGGAGTTCGGCTCTTCTGAGCCCTGACTCGAGGTGCCGGGAGCTGGTTCAGAGACCGCAGGAGCATCGTCCCCCGACGCTCCACACCCGGCGGCGAGCGCAAGGAGCACGACGATCGAGGCAGCACGCACGCGGCGGTTCATGGCCGAACCCTAGCGATTGGATCAGAGTCCGCGCAGGAAGTCGGGGTCGTCGTCGGGTCCCTTGGCGGGCGGACGACCACCGGGCCAGCCGTACTGGCCGCCCGGGGGTGGCGGGGGCTTGGGGCGGTCGCGTCGCTGTCCGAACAGCATCCACAGCACCGGGCCGACGACGGGGATGAGGACGAGGCCGAACCACAGCCACTTAGGCAGGAACCGGGTGCGGTCGGACGGCGTCGCCAGCAGGTCGAAGAAGGCATAGACGAGCAGCACGACGATGACGACGACGATCAGTGCCTTGCCCATGCATCAACGGTACCGGCGCGGGTCCAACGCGACGCACGGTCCACGTAGGCTGGACCCATGAAGGCGTTCTGGCTCTACACACTCGCGCGGCTCGGCGTGTTCGCCGTCACGTACGCGGTGGTCTGGGCGATCGCCGCCATCTGGTTCGATCCGGAACTCGCCAACCTGTTCGTGCTGCTGGTCGCGCTCGTCGTCTCGTCGCTCGTCTCGTACTTCGCCCTCGGACGCCTGCGAAACGACCTCGCGCAGCACATCAGCGGCCGGGCCGAGCGGATGTCGCAGCACATCGAGGAGTCGCGTCGTGCCGAAGACGTCGACTGAGGACCGCGACTGGATCGCCGAGGCGATCCGCCGGGTCGACGCCGACGCCAACCGCAGCGCCGACACCCACCTTCACCCGTTCCCGCTCCCGATCGACGGCATCGACCTCTACCTCAAGGACGAGTCGGTGCACCCCACCGGCAGCCTCAAGCACCGGCTCGCCCGGTCCCTGTTCCTGTACGCCCTCTGCAACGGGTGGGTGTGCCGCGACTCGACGATCATCGAGGCGTCGAGCGGCTCCACGGCCGTGAGCGAGGCGTACTTCGCCCGGCTGGTGGGCCTGCCGTTCATCGCGGTGATGCCGGCCTCGACCAGCCCGGAGAAGATCGACCTCATCGAGTTCTATGGCGGCCGGTGCCACTTGGTCGACGACGCGGGCATGGTCTACGACGAGGCACGACGGCTCGCGTCCGAGTGCAACGGCCACTACATGGACCAGTTCACCTACGCCGAGCGCGCCACCGACTGGCGCGGCAACAACAACATCGCGGTGTCCATCTACGAGCAGATGCACGCGGAACGCCATCCGATCCCGGCCTGGATCGTCGTCGGAGCCGGCACCGGTGGAACCTCCGCCACCATTGGCAGGTTCGTGCGGTACCGCCGCTTCGACACCCGCATCGCCGTGGCGGACCCGGAGGGGTCGGCCTTCCTCGACGGCTGGGCCGCTGACAGCTCCGACGTCACCACGGCCACGCCGTCGCGCATCGAGGGCATCGGACGCATGCGGATCGAGCCGTCGTTCGTCGGCGGCGTCGTCGACGACATGATGCGGGTGCCCGACGCCGCGTCGATCGCCACGATGCGATGGGTGTCGCGCGTGCTCAACCGGCCGGTCGGCGGATCCACCGGCACGAACATGTGGGCGTCGCTCGGTGTCGTCGACCGAATGCGCCAGTCGGGCCAGACCGGGAGCATCGTCACTCTGCTGTGCGACGGCGGCGACCGGTATGTCCACACGTACTACAACGACAGCTGGCTGGCCGAGCACGGGATCGACATCGCCCCGTTCACCGCCGCGCTCGATGAGTTCGAGAAGACCGGGGTGCTCCCCGAACTCGCCTAGCCGAGCGTGAGGCCGGCGGCGAGCACGGGCTCGGCCAGGCCTCTGAGGAGTCGGTGCACCCGATGGGAATTTCATCCTCGGCCCGCTGTTACTGTACGCGTTGTGAAACGGCTGAGTGTGTCGCGACACCACGATGTGGGCGCCCTCGGCATGGCCGAGAAGTTGCGGCATGAGTGAGCACACCACCGCCTCGGGCATCCCAGTGCCGGCCGCGGCCGGCCCCGACGACGTGGCCCCCGGGCTCGACGAGCGGCTCGGCCGTCCAGGCGCGTTTCCCTTCACCCGGGGGATCCACCCCGAGATGTACCGGAGCCGGCCGTGGACCTTCCGCCAGCTTGCCGGGTTCGCCACCGCCGCCGACACCAACAAGCGCTACCGGATGCTGCTCGACCGCGGCGCGACCGGCATCAACGGCGTGTTCGACTACCCGAGCCTGCGGGCCGTGGGGTCCGACGACCCCCGGGCAGCCTCCGACGTCGGCCGGGGCGGCGTGGCCGTCGACGTCTGCGAGGACTTCGACGACCTGTTCGCCGGAATCCCGCTCGATTCGGTGAGCGTGTCCCTGGTCTCGTCGCAGCCGGTGGGGGCCGCTCCACACCTGGCCATGTTCCTGGCCGCGGCCGAGCGGCGGGGCTTCGACCGCCGGACTCTGGCAGGCACCAGCCAGAACGACTTCCTCATGGAGACGGCCATCACGATCGCTCCCGAAGCGCTGCCGCCGGCGGCGTCGTTCCGGGTGGCGTGCGACGTGGCCGAGTTCTGCGCTCGAGAGATGCCCCGATGGAACCCGCTCAGCGTCACCGGTTACAACTACCGGGAGGCCGGGGCGGACGCTCCCCTGGAGCTGGCCCTCGCCCTGGCCCACGGTCAGGCGGCAGCCAAGGAGTTGATCGGCCGGGGCCTGCCGCCGGAGACCGCCCTCCGGGGCATCTCCTTCTTCCTCGACGCCCATGCCGACTTCTTCGAGGAGATCGCCAAGTTCCGAGCGGCCCGGCGCATGTGGGCCACGTTCGTGCGCGACGAGCTGGGCGTGACCGACCCGGCAGCGCAGAAGTTCCGGTTCCATGTGCAGACAGCCGGGGTGACGGCCACAGCGCGGCTTCCCCACCTCAACATCGCCCGCAGCGCCATCCAGGCGCTGTCCGCCGTGCTCGGCGGCACGCAGTCGATGCACGTCGACGGCTACGACGAGGCGCTGTCGATCCCCAGCGAGCACGCCGCCCTCATCGCCCTGCACACCCAGCACGTGCTCCTGTGGGAGACGGGGGTGGCGAGCAGCGCCGACCCACTCGGCGGGAGCTATCTGGTCGAGCACCTGACCGACGCCGTGGAGGAGCAGGTGACGGGGTTGCTCGACCAGATCGAGGAGCTCGGCGGCCTCGTGGCGGCGACGGAGACCGCCTGGGTCCACAGCGAGCTCTCGAAGCGGGCCTTCGCCGACCAGCAGGCACTGGAGGACGGGCGCAGGCTGGTCGTCGGCATCAACGCCGGATTCGACGACGGTGACAGTGGCGCGGACGTGGACGTCCAGCCCTTCGAGCTCCCGCCGGGAGCGCTGGAAGCCCAGCAGCGACGCATCGCCGCGGTGCGGTCCCGACGCGACGAGCCGGCTGTGGTGGGGGCTCTGGAGGCCGTGGGCGCGGCCTGCACCGACGGTGTCAACGTGATGCCGGCGGTGGTGTCCGCCGTCGCAGCCGAGGCCACGGTCGGAGAGGTGGGAACGGTGCTGCGAGACAACCTCGGCCGCTGGCACTTCCCGCTGTGGTAGCGGTGGGGTCGGCCTCCCCCCTCAGCGGCAAGGCTGTGGTGGCCAAGCTGGGGATGGACGCCCACTGGCGTGGCGTCATCGTCGTGGCCCACGCTCTGCGCGACGCCGGCATGGAGGTCGTCTACCTCGGACACACCACGCCCGCACAGCTGGTCGCGATCGTGATCCAGGAGGACCCGGCCTTGGTCGGCTTGTCCTCCTTGTCGGGCAACCACCTGGAGGAGTGCCAGGCGGTGCTCGACGGTCTCCGAGAGGCAGGGGTCGACGATGTTCCGGTGGTGATGGGCGGCGCGATCCCGCCGGTCGACGAGCCGGTTCTGGCCGCGATGGGCGTCAGCGCCGTCTTCGGCGTGGGCAGCCCGTTGCGCCACATTGTCGAGCGCATCGCCACCCTCCTCCCGGCTGAGAGGGCTCGGCAGAAGGTCGACTAACCGAGCGTCAACCCCAGGGCGAGTCCGGCGGCGAGAACGAGCTCGGCCAGGCCGGAGTCACGCAGGACGGGGATGAGCGCCGGCCCGGACGCACCCGCGGCCACGGTCCGCGACGCCCGCACCATCAGCGGCACGCCGAGCAGCCCGAGCAGCGCCCAGGGGGTCGCGAACGCACATCCGACGACGGCGGTCACGGCGACGACGCCAAGCCCGACGTAGAAAACGCGCGAGCGGGCATCACCGAGCACAACGGCCAAAGTGCGCTTGCCGGCCACCGTGTCGGTGGGCACGTCGCGCAGGTTGTTGGCCACGAGGATCGCGCAGGCCAGCGCGCCCACCCCGACCGCCGCGACGACGCTCGGCCACGTGATGTGCTCGAGCTGCACGTACGTCGTGCCGACGACGGCGACGAGGCCGAAGAAGACGAACACGCTCACCTCTCCAAGGGCACGGTATCCGTACGGGCTGGAGCCACCGGTGTACGTCCACGCCGCGCCGATGGCAGCCGCGCCGACGAGCAGGAGCCACCAGGTCGTGGTGGCGGCCAGGACGAGACCGAGCACGGCACCGAGACCCAGGAAGGCGAACGCGACCAGCTTGACCGCCTGGGGCGACGCGAGTTCGGAGCCGACGAGCCGCAGTGGTCCGACCCGGTCGTCGTCGGTGCCGCGGATGCCGTCGGAGTAGTCGTTGGCGTAATTGACGCCGATTTGCAGGGAGAGCGAGACACCCAAGGCCAGCAGCGCCTTCCACCAGACGACCCCGTCGTCGAGGGCGGCGGCACCGGTGCCCGCGAGCACGGGCGCGATCGCCGCGGGAAGGGTGCGCGGACGGGCTCCCTCGACCCACTCGGTCAGGCCGGCGCGGGCGGGAGCGGTCACGGCCGCAAGTCTGCCAGCGCGCCGCGGTGCATTGTGGTCGCGGGGGTCGGCGCGTGGTCGTATGTTGTCGCCATGGAGCAGCCGCCTTTCCCGTGGGCGCTCGTCGTGCTGGTCGTGTTCTTCGGCTTCATGGCCGTGGCGAGCGAGACGGTGTGGATCCAGGTCGTCGCCGCCATCGGGGCGCTCTTCGTCGCGGCTGCCGCCATCTACCAGTCGCTGCCGAAGAAGGTCGAGGGCGAGGAGATGGACGACCCGCTCGACGAGGAGGAGCCCCCTCGATGACGGCCTCATTGCGCCCGGTCAGCGGCTCGACCCGCGAGGTGCAGGCCCTGCTCGAGCCGTGGGTGCGCTTCGGCGGCCCTCCGATCATCGTGCGTACGTCGGGCAGCACCGGCGAGCCCAAGCAGGCCGTGCTCTCGCACGCCGCGGTGCTCGCATCCGCCCGGGCCACGCAGGCACGTCTGGGCGGGCCCGGTCGCTGGTTGCTCGACCTCCCGGTCACCGGGGTGGCCGGTCTGCAGGTTCTCGTGCGGTCGGTCCTCGCCGGTACCGATCCGGTCGTCGTGTCGGAGCACGACGACCTCGAGACCGCCCTCGAGGAGCTCCACTCGTCACCGCGCTACGCCTCCCTCGTCCCCACCCAGCTTCACCGGCTCGACGTCCACGACCGCTTGGGCGTGCTCGCCGACCTCGACGCCCTCCTCGTCGGTGGTGCGGCCACCGATCCGGCCCTGCTCGACCGCGCCAGGGAGTCCGGCGTCAACGTCGTGCGCACCTACGGCATGACGGAGACGTGCGGTGGATGTGTCTACGAGGGCCGCCCGCTCGACAGTGTGAAGCTGCGCCTCGACGACGACGGTCAGATCATGCTCGCCGGGCCGGTGCTCTTCGACGGCTACGTCGACGACCCGCGTGACGACGAGTGGTTCGCCACCGCCGACCGAGGCGAGATCGACGACGAGGGCCGGCTCTGGGTTCTCGGACGCATGGACGATGTCGTCATCAGCGGCGGCGTGAACGTGCCGCTCACCGCGGTGGAGCGTGCGCTCAGGATGGTCGAAGGTGTCGGCGACCTCGCCGTGGTGGGGGTCGACGATCCCGAGTGGGGAGCTCGCGTGGTCGCCGCCGTGGTGCCGGCCGACGCGCTCTGCCTCGACGGGCTTCGCCTCGACCTCCTGCGCGACGCGGTCACCGAGGGCGGCCTGCCCCGCGAGTGGGCGCCACGTCAGCTGGTGCTGATCGACGAGCTGCCGCTGGTGCCGGGCGGCAAGATCGACCGGGCCCGGCTCAGGGAGCTCGCGTCATCGCCCGGGGCGGCGCATCCGGGTCAGGCCGACGCGACGGCCTCGTCCACCGGGGTCTGACCACCGACCAGGTCCCACTGGCGGCCGATCGAGCGGGGGTCGTCGAGCACGGCGACCACGACGGCGGCGACGTCCGCCCGCGGGATCTCCCTCTGCTGATTCGACATGGGCTCGACGGAATCGCCGAGCGTCACCAGACCGGTTCCAGGATCGTCGGTGAGCCGGCCCGGCCGCAGGATCGTCCAGTCGAGCCCGCTCGCCCGCAGGGCGATGTCGGCATCGCGCTTGGCCTCCACGTACGCCTTCCAGACCGGCTGGCCGTCGGCGGGCACCGGTCGGTCGACGTTGATGGCGGAGATCTGGACGAACCGCCCGATGCCGGCCTGCCGGGCGGCGTCGATGGACTTCAGCGAACCACCGAGATCAACCGTGCGCTTGCGTTCGATGTTGCCGTCCGGTCCGCCGCCGGCGGCGAACACCACCGCATCGCAGTCGGCGAAGGCCGTGGCGAAGGCATCGACTCCGTCCTGCTCGATGTCGAGCATGCGTACCTGGGCACCGAGCTGCTCGAGATCGCTCAGGTACGTCGGGTTCCGCACGAGTGCCACGGGTAGGTGGCCGTCCGCGACGAGCTGGGGGATGACGTGGCGGGCGATCTTCCCGTTGCCGCCCACGACGGCGATCTGGCTCATGCGGCCAACCTACGTGTGCCCGACCAAGCGCGCGTCTCCCTGTTCCGATCCGGGTTCGCGCGGCGTCGCATCTCGCCTGGCGGCGTTGTCGTCGGTCGCCGCCGCCCCTACGCGCTGCGCGCGTGGGAGGTGCCCCCACCCCGGTGCGCCTCCCTCCTCTGCCTTGCCAGCCGAGCGCGACCCCACGCGCCCCTCGAACCGGAACAGGGAGACACGCCCTAGGGTGCAACCGTGCAGTTCCGGACCTTCGCCATCGCGATGCCGACGCGGTTTCGCGGCATCAACCGGCGTGAGGGCATGGTGCTGCACGGCGAGGCGGGCTGGTCCGAGTTCAGTCCGTTCCTCGGCTACGACGACCACGCCTGCGTCCCGTGGCTGGCCGCCGCGGTCGACTCCGCCGAGCGGCCCTGGCCCGAGCCCGTCCGCGACCGCGTCCCCGTCAACTGCACGGTGCCAGCCGTCGGTCCGGAGCTCGCGGCCGACATCGTGCGTCGCTCCGGCTGCACCACCGCGAAGGTGAAGGTGGCCGAGCGGGGTCAGGTCCTCGCCGACGACCTGCTCCGCGTCGAGGCCGTGCGCGATGCCCTCGGCCCTTCCGGCCGTGTGCGGATCGATGCCAACGGCGCGTGGTCGGTCGACGACGCCCGCATCGCGATCAACACGCTCGACGCGGTTGGCAACCTCGAGTACGCCGAGCAGCCGTGCGCCACCGTCGAAGACCTGGCCACGCTCCGGCTCTCCATCGACGTGCCGATCGCCGCCGACGAGTCGATCCGGCACGCCGACGACCCGTTGCGCGTCGTCCAGCTCGAGGCGGCCGACATCGCCGTGCTGAAGGTGCAGCCGCTCGGCGGCGTCCACGCGTGCCTCGAGATCGCCGAGAAGCTCGGCCTGCCCGTGGTGGTGTCCAGCGCGGTCGAGACGTCGGTGGGCCTGGCCGCGGGACTCGCGCTGGCGGCGGCGCTTCCCGAGCTGCCGTACGCCTGCGGGCTCGGCACCACGTCGTTGCTCGACGGCGACGTCGTCGCGTCGCCGCTCGTTCCGGTCGACGGACACCTGCCGGTCGGGCGGGTCGACGTCGACGAGAAGGTGTTCGAGACCGTCGCCGCCGACGCCGACACCGACGCGCGCTGGCAGGCTCGACTCGCCTCGGTGCGAGACCAGAGCGAACGAGTCCCGCGGTGAGCGCCACCTCCGTCTGCCGCGCGCTGGTCGACGACCTGCTCGACGCCGGCGTGCGCGAGGCGGTCATCGCACCGGGCTCCCGGTCCGGCCCGCTGGCGATCGCGCTGGCCGCCGCCGACCGCGCTGGAGCACTGCGGCTGCACGTTCGGGTCGACGAACGCACGGCCGGGTTCCTCGCGCTCGGGCTCGCCAAGGCGTCGCGATCATGGGTGCCGGTCCTCACGACGTCGGGCACCGCGTCGGCCAACCTGCACCCCGCCCTGCTGGAGGCGAGGCACGCCGGTGTTCGCCTGCTGGCGGTGACCGCCGACCGCCCGGCTCGGCTGCGTGGAACCGGAGCCAACCAGACCACCGACCAGATCGGGCTCTTCCCGGGCATCGCGTTCGCGGCAGATCCCACGGCGGTCGCCACGCTGATGGCGACGGCGGACGGCCCGGCGCATCTCGATCTCGAGCTCGACGAGCCACTCGTCGAGGCCGGCGACTGGGAGCCGGCCGTACGACCCACGCAAGAGCACGGTGGTCCAAGTGTTCCGCTCGACGGGCCCGAGCTGGCGATGCTCCCGCACGCCGTGGTCGTGGCCGGCGACGACGCCGGACCTCCGGCCCGGGTGTTCGCCGAGCAGGGCCGCCTGCCCCTGCTCGCCGAGCCGAGCTCCGGTGCGCGCAACGGCGACCACGCACTCATCGCCTACCGGCTGCTGCTCGAGCACGCCCCGCTGGCCGCCCAGATCGACCAGGTCATCGTGTTCGGACACCCGACGCTGTCACGCCCCGTGACCAACCTCCTGGCGCGCGCCGACCTCGACGTCGTGGTGCCGGCCGACGACCTGCGCCGGTTCCCGCATCCGCCCGGCCCTGCGCGGCTGGTCGCCCCCGACGTCGCACCCGATGCCATGGCGGCGGCTACGTGGCTCGACGCCTGGCGCACGGCCGATGCGGTGGCCTCGGCCGCGATCGACGACACGGTCGCCCGTGAACCCGGCGCGACGCCCCTGGAAGCCGCCCTGGCTGTGAGTTCCGCGGTTCCTCCCGGTGGGATGCTCGTGGTGGGCTCGTCCAACCCGATCCGCGACCTCGACCTCGTCGCCCGGCCGTACCCCGTGGGGGAGCGGCGTCGGGTGATCGCGAACCGCGGGCTCTCGGGCATCGACGGCACGCTGTCGACGGCGATCGGTGCCGCGCTCGCGCGCCAGAGTCAACTGCCGCCAACCTCCCGACATCCCCACCGGGGCGTCCGCGCCCTGGCCTACGTCGGCGACCTGACGTTCCTGCACGACTCCAACGCGCTGCTGATCGGCCCCGGCGAGCCGCGGCCCGATCTCACGATCGTCGTCGCCTCCGACGACGGCGGCAGCATCTTCGCCACCCTGGAGCAGGGCGGTCCCGAGTTCGCCGAGGTCTTCGAGCGCGTCTACGCCACCCCTACGGGCGCCGACATCGGCCGGATGTGCGAAGCGTTCAACGTGCCCCACCGGCTGCTGGCCGCGACGGAGCTGACGGCAGCCCTGGCCGAGGACGTCACCGGCATCCGGGTCCTCGAGGTCCCCGTGCCACGCGACTCCCGCCGAGCCCTCGCCGCCGCCCTTTCTGCGGCGGTCCGCGACGCCGTTGCTGCCTAGAGGTCGTCGCTCTCGAGCTCGTCGACGGCGAGCTGGGCACGCTTGACGTCCAGGCGCGCCTGGTGCCGGTCCGACCTGGCCTTGTCGAACGCTTCCTCCGTCTCCTCGAGCCGTTCCTCGGCCCGCTCCAGTGCCGTGCGCGCCTTGGCCAGGGCGCGTCCGTCGATCTTGCGGGACGGCGCCGGTTCGACCGGCTTCTTCTGCTCCCGGACGACGTGGAGGGGCGTGGCGACCGCGTCGGTCAGGTCCACCTCGCCGAATCCGGCGTACGACAGCGGGCTCACCAGCCGGCCACTCGTGGCGGCGGCCTCGGCGGTCGGGTCCGCCACTGCGGCCGTGAGCGTGGACGTCACCTGGTCGCGGACGGTTCCGGTGTCGCGGAACGTCGGATCTGCGTCCTTGGCCAGGAACACGGCACGCTCGACCAGGCCGGCGACGACGCGCGTGCGCTCCTGGGCCAGCTCCTTCATCGTCGGAGCGTCCAGATGGGTCTGCGCATCCCGCAGTCGGTGCGACAGGTCGCGGAACTCCTCGAGTCCCTCCTCGGACCTGGCGAGCAGGTTGACCAGCCAGGCCGCGGCACTCGGACGTCGCAGCGCCTTGATCTGCGCGTACAGGCCCTCGTCGCCGCCGGACCGGGCCTCCTTGGCCCGCGCGTCACGCGCGGCGATGAACTCCGCCGGTCGGGCGCCGTACAGCTCCTCGGCGGCGGCGTCGATTCCCGCGGTCACGTCTGGCACATTCCCTCCACTGCCTACTGTTCCATGCCGCTCCCGCACCGTGACAGCCGTTGTGTCAAGGTTGAGGCCCGCAGTACCTTGAACGTCCCAGGCGGCCGAGAGGGATCATGCCCACCGAACACTTCGACTACGTCGTCATCGGGTCCGGGAGCGCCGGTGGGGTCGTCGCGACCCGCCTCACCGAGGACCCGAGCGTCTCCGTCCTCCTGCTCGAGGCAGGCCCCGAGGACGACGACGACATGATCCACCTGCCGGCCGGGTTCTCCGCCCTGTTCAAGACGAAGTGGGACTGGGGCTACCAGACCACGCCGCAGAAGCAGCTCGGCGGACGCCGTGCGTACTGGCCGCGGATGAAGGCGCTCGGCGGGTGCTCGTCCATGAACGCGATGATCTACATCCGCGGCAACCGGGCCGACTACGACGAGTGGCGCGACGCGTACGGGGCCGATGGGTGGGGCTACGACGACGTCCTGCCGTACTTCGTCAAGTCCGAGGGCAACACCAGGCTCGGTGGGCCGTTCCACGGCGCCGACGGGCCACTGCACGTCGAGGACCGCCGATTCACCCACGAGCTCAGCCATGCGTTCGTCGATGCCGCCGTCGCCGCGGGCTTCAAGCCCACCGACGACTTCAACGGTGCCGATCAGGAGGGCGCGGGGCTCTACCAGGTCACCTGCAAGAAGGGTCGGCGCTGGTCGGTGGCCGACGCCTACATCCACCCGAACCGGAACCGTCCGAACTTCACGGTGCGCACCGACGCGTTTGTGCAACGCATCGAGATGGACGGGAACCGCGCCACCGGCGTCACGTACCGCCGCGAGGGCGTGAGCGAGACGGTGACCGCGGACGCCGAGGTCGTGCTGTCGGCCGGAGCCATCGGGAGCCCACAGATCCTCATGCTGTCAGGCGTCGGCCCCAGGGCTCACCTGCGCGAGATGGGCATCGACGTCCGCGTCGACTCTCCTGGAGTCGGCCTCAACCTGCAGGACCATCCCGTCTCGGTCGCGATGTTCTACACGAAAGACGTCTCTGACCTCGCCGAGTACCTCACCATGGGCAACCTGCTCAAGGCGCAGAAGGCCGGCCGTGGCCCGCTGACCTCGAACGTCGGTGAGGCCGGTGGCTTCTTCAAGTCGCGGGACGATCTCGATGCGCCGGACCTGCAGTTCCACATGGCGCCGACCTTGTTCTACGACAACGGGATGCACGAGCCGGTGCGCCGTGGCATCACGGTCGGGTCCACCTTGGTGCGGGTCCAGAGCCGGGGTCACCTGCGGCTGCGCTCCTCGGACCCGACGTGGCACCCGGAGATCGAGGTGGCCTACTTCGACGACGGTGCGGATCTCGACGCCATGATCGCGGGCTACCGGAATGCCCTGGAGGTCGTGGCGCAGAGCCCGATCGCGCGCCACCTCGACGGCCCGTTCGAACCACCGATGTCCGACCCCAGCGACGACGACATCGTCGCCTGCATCGGTCGGATGACGCAGACGCTGTTCCACCCCGTCTCCACCTGCGCGATGGGCACGATCGAGGGCAGCGTCGTGGGCCCCGACCTGCGCGTCCACGGCGTCGAGAACCTGCGCGTCGCCGACGCCTCGGTCATGCCCGCAGTGCCCCGCGGCAACACGAACGCACCCACCATCATGGTCGGCGAGAAAGCCGCCGACCTCATCAAGGAGTCTTAGGGCATGCCTCCCTATTCCGATCCGGGTTCGCGCGGCGTCGCATCTCGCCTGGCGGCATTATCGTCGGTCGCCGCCGCCCCTACGCGCTGCGCGCGTGGGAGGTGCCCCCACCCCGGTGCGCCTCCCTCCTCTGCCTTGCCAGCCGAGCGCGACCTCACGCGCCCCTCGAACCGGAATAAGGAGACACGCCCTCAATGACCGCAATCATCGACCGCATCACCGGGTCCACGTCCTCGAAGACGTTCGACTCGCTCAACCCCGCCAACGGCGACGTCGTCGGCACGTACCCCGTGCACTCCGCCGAGGAGGTCGACGCCGCCGTCGCGCGCGCCCGTGGCGAGGTGAACTGGTGGCAGGGCCTCGGCTTCGAGGGTCGTGCCGACCTGCTCCAGCAGTGGAAGGGCGTCATCACGCGCCGCATGGCCCAGCTCGGCGAGGTCGTGCATCGCGAGACCGGCAAGCCGCACGGCGACGCCCAGCTCGAGATCGCCCTCGCCATCGACCACCTCGACTGGGCGTCCAAGCACGCCAAGAAGGTGCTCGGGCGACACAAGGTGCCGTCGGGATTGCTGATGGCCAACCAGGCGTCGTCGGTGGCGTACCACCCGCTCGGCGTCATCGGCGTCATCGGGCCATGGAACTACCCGGTGTTCACCCCGATGGGATCGATCGTCTACGCGCTCGCGGCCGGCAACCCGGTGGTGTTCAAGCCGAGCGAGTACACGCCCGGCGTCGGCACGTGGCTCGCCGACACCCTCACCGAGGTCGTGCACGGACGTCCGGTCTTCCAGGTCGTCACCGGACTGGGCGCGACCGGAAACGCGCTGTGCCTGGCGGACGTCGACAAGCTGGCGTTCACCGGTTCGGGAGCCACCGGCCGGAAGGTGATGGCGGCCTGTGCCACCAACCTGACGCCGGTGATCATCGAGGCCGGCGGCAAGGACTCGCTCATCGTCGACGAGGATGCCGATCTCGCAGCCGCGGCCGAGGCCACGTTGTGGGGCGGCATGGCCAACGCCGGCCAGACGTGTGTGGGTGTCGAACGCGTCTACGTGCACGAGAAGGTGTTCGACGGATTCATGAGCGAGCTCACCACCCAGGCCAAGGGCGTCCGCGCCGGGTACGAGGACGGCTCCAACATCGGGCCGATCACGATGCCGTCGCAGATCGACATCATCAAGGGCCACCTCGACGACGCCGTCGCGAAGGGAGCAACGATCGTGATGGGCGGACCCGACGGCGTGGGCGAGCGCTTCGTCCAGCCGACCATCCTCACCCACGTGCCTGAGGACTCCACCGAGATCACCGAGGAGACGTTCGGCCCGACCTTGGCTGTGAACCCGGTGACGTCGATGGACGAGGCGGTCGAGCTCACCAACGCGACGAAGAACAGCCTTGCCGGTGCCGTGTTCTCCAAGAAGAACGGAATGGCCATCGCCGAGCGGGTCCGCTCGGGCATGACCTCGGTCAACTCCGTCATCGCCTTCGCCGGCGTGCCGTCGCTGCCGTTCGGCGGCGTCGGTGAGTCCGGCTTCGGCCGCATCCACGGGCCCGACGGGCTCAAGGAGTTCACCTATGCCAAGGCGATCACCAGGCAGCGTTTCAAGCCGCTCCTGGCCCTCACGACGTTCGCCCGCGACGCCAAGACCGACAACCGAGCGGCCAAGCTGATCGGCATCATGCACGGCGGAAAGAGCACGCTGCCCAAGCGGTGACCGCCCGTGGAGTGGTTCAGCGCCGAGGACTACACGCTTGCGAGGCTCGTGTTCCAACGCTCGCTCGGCGCGGTCTACCTCGTCGCCTTCCTCGTCGCGCTGAACCAGTTCCGTGCCCTGCTCGGCGACCGCGGTCTCCTGCCGATCCGGTCCCACCTGCGCCGGGTGTCGTTCCGGCAGGAGCCCAGCATCTTCCACCGGCACTACTCGGACGGCTTCTTCGTGGTGGTGGCCGTGACCGGTGCCGTGATCGCGGCCGCAACGGTGCTGGGGGTCACCGACCGGCTGCCGCTGCCGCTCGCCATGCTCGTCTGGTTCGTGCTGTGGGCGCTCTACCTCTCCGTCGTCAATGTCGGCCAGCGCTGGTACGCGTTCGGATGGGAGTCGCTGCTACTCGAGGCCGGGTTCATCGCGATCTTCCTCGGCAATGACACCGTCGCACCACCGTTGCCGGTGCTCATCGCCATGCGCTGGCTGTTGTTCCGGGTGGAGTTCGGAGCCGGCCTGATCAAGCTCCGTGGCGACCCGTGCTGGCGCGACCTGACCTGCCTGTACTACCACCACGAGACGCAACCGATGCCCGGACCGTTCAGCTGGTACTTCCACCGGCTGCCGCGGCCACTGCACCGCGTGGAGGTCGCCGCCAACCACGTCACCCAGCTCGTCGTCCCCTTCGGCCTGTTCCTCCCGCAGCCGGTCGCCGGCACGTGCGCGGCGATCATGATCGCCACCCAGCTCTGGCTCGTGATCAGTGGCAACTTCGCCTGGCTCAACTGGCTGGCCATCGTGTTGGCCCTGCCGGTGCTCCCCGACGCCGTGTGGCAGCGGCTCCTGCCCTTCCTGTGGGTCGATCGGCACGCGGATGCGCCGCTCTGGTGGGTGATCGCGGGCTGTGGACTCGCGCTCCTCGTGGTCGTGCTCAGCCGGCAGCCCGTCCGCAACCTGCTCTCCCGGACGCAGGCGATGAACGCGTCGTTCAACGCCTGGCACCTCGTCAACACCTACGGCGCGTTCGGCAGCATGACCCGGGTGCGGTTCGAGATCGTGATCGAGGGCACCGACGACCCGGCAGGCCAGACCGGCTGGCGCGAGTACGAGTTCCGCGGCAAGCCCGGAGATCCGCGCCGTCGGCCGCGCCAGTTCGCGCCGTACCACCTGCGGCTGGACTGGCTCATGTGGTTCGCCGCCCTGTCGCCTGCGTACGCCGAGCCATGGTTCCCGCGTCTGATGGGCCGCCTGCTGGAAGGTGACCGCGACACCCTGCGGCTGCTGCGGCACAACCCGTTCCCGGACGTACCGCCCGTCGTCATCCGGGCGCGGCGTTACCGCTACCGGTTCACGACGTGGGAGGAGCGGCGCCGTGACGGCACCTGGTGGCAGCGTGAGCCGGCCGGCGACTTCATGCGTCCGGCCACCCGGGCCGACCTGCCCGCCGACTGGTGAAGACGCGGGAACTCGGGCATCTGAGGTAGCCGCCGGCCACCTTAGGGCAGTCGCCCGATGTCCGGGCCTACCTCAGGCACGCACGATCGACACAGAACGAAAGAGAAGGTGTTGATCATGTTCCTCAGCCCCGAGGACTTCATCCCCGCCGAGGTGGCGCTGCGCACCACGCAGGCCCGCCAGGCATTCCGCGCCCAGCCGCGACGCACGGTGCGCGGGCGCCGCAGGTTCCTGCGCCGCAACCGGCGGTACACGCTGGCTGCTTGATGACGGTGACCGCTTCGGTGTCCGTGTCGTCCGACAAGATGGAGGTCATGGCCGTCGACCAAGCGGCGCCGATCTTCGGGCGCGACACGGAGCTCGCCGAGCTGGTCTCGGTTCTGGGTCTCGAACCCGGTTCCGAGTCCAAGGGCGAGTCCGTGCTGCTCGGCGGCGACGCCGGCATCGGCAAGACGCGCGTCGTCACCGAGCTCGCCGCACTGGCCCGCGACGCCGGCCGGCGCGTTCTCGTGGGCTTTTGCCTCGACCTCGGCGACAGCGCCATGCCGTTCCAGCCGTTCGTCGAGGCGTTGGCCGCACTGGAGCCCGATGAACGCGAAGAGGTGCTCAAGCAGTCGCCGGCGCTCACCAGTCTCCTCGCGTTGCCCGAGGCCGACGACGGGGGCGAGCGCGCCGACATCCTCTCGGCAGTGGCCCTGGCCCTCGACACCCTCGCGTCCCACCAGCCGGTGCTGCTCGTCGTCGAGGACGCCCATTGGGCCGACGCTTCCACGCGTCACCTGCTGCAGTTCCTGCTCGCCCGGCGGTTCACCCACCCGGTCTCGCTTGTCGTCAGCTACCGGACGGACGACCTCCACCGCCGGCACCCGCTCCGCGCGGCGGTTGCCGAGTGGTCGCGGCTGCCGGGAGTCCGGCGTCTCGAGCTCGGCCCCCTCGACGACGGCGCGGTCGGTGCGATCCTGCGCTCGCGCGAGGCCACCAGGCTGAGCGACCAGGGGGCGTCGACCATCATCCGCCGCGCCGCCGGCAACGCCTTCTACGCCGAGGAGCTGCTCGACGCCGGCCTCGCCGAGGGCGCATTGCCCGAGAGCCTGGCCGACCTCGTGCTCGTGCGGCTCGACCGCCTCACCGACGATGCCCGCCTGGTCGTCGGCGCTGTCGCCTGCGCCGGGGGACCCGCGACCGATGCCCTGATTGCCGAGGTCGCCGGGCTCGACGGTCCACGGCTCGACGATGCCCTGCGCGAAGCCATCGATCACAAGGTGCTCGTCTCGCACGGAGACTCCTACACCTTTCGGCACGCGTTGCTCGCCGAGGCGGTCCACGACGATCTCCTGCCCGGCCAGCGCCAGCGCCTGCACGCGGCCTTCCTCGCCGCGCTCACCGGACCCGGTGGTTCTGGCCCGGCTCGCGAGGTCGCGCTGCACGCCGAGGCCGCCGGCGACCTCGCCACCGCATTTACCGCAAGCGTCAGCGCGGGTCGCGACGCCGTCCGGGTCAGCGGCTACGACGAGGCCGCCGGCCACTTCCGGCGCGCGCTCAGGCTCCTCGACGCGGCTCCCGACGACACCGACGTCGTCGGACTGGTGGTCGACGCCGTCGATGCGCTCGTCGCCTCCGGGCAGCTGCGCACGGCGACCCACCTGATCCGGGAGCACCTCGACATGCTGCCCGACTCCGACGTCACCGGTCGGGGGCGGTTGCTCGTCTCCCTCGGCGACACCCTGTACTACTCCGATGCCGACGACGACGCGCTGGAGGCCAGCGGCCAGGCTCTGGAGGTCGTGCCCGACGAGCCCACCACCTTGCGCGCGAGGGCCGAGGCGCTGCGGGCCCGCACGACCGCGACCGTTCATCGCTACGACGAGGCGCTCGAGCACGCCGACCGTGCGGTCTCGATCGCTGAGATGCTCGACGACCGCGAGATCGTCGTCGACGCCCAGGCCACGCTCACCCTGTTGTTGTCTCGGAGCGTGACCGGCACGTCGCCTCGCAACCTGACCAGTACGTCGCCGCGCGATCCTGCCATTCGCGGTGTCGACCTCGACAAGGCCAAGCTCCGGTACGGCGAGCTCATCGAGTCCTCCCGGGCGGCGGGGGACGTTCACGGCGAGCTGCGTGGGCGGCAGAACCTCGCCTTCTTGTTCTACAACGACGGCGATCTCGCCGAGGCCGAGAAGCTGTTCCGCGAGGGCATGGCCCGAGCCGAGGCCACCGGTCGCTCGTGGGCGCCGTACGGGTTCGACGGCCGGTTCTTCGCCGCGGTCACCTCGTACGTGCGCGGTCGGTGGGACGACACCCTGGCGCTGGGCGACGTCGACCCGACCATGCCGACCGAGCTGAGTGCCACGCTCGACGCCGTCGGCCTGCTCGTCACGGCAGCACGCGGCGAGACGCCGGAGCCGGGGGAGATCGAGCGGTTGCGCACGGAATGGCACCGCGACGTCGCCCTCGCGATCCACAGCGGCACGGCCATGATCGACCTGCAAGGCAACGCCGGCGACATCGAGACGGCCACCGAGACGCACGACGCCCTCGTCGACATGCTCGGTCGCCGGTGGCACGCCACTCTCACCCCCGGTCGGCTCCGGATGGCCGCCCTGCTCATCGCCCAGTACGTCGCCGCGGCACCACGACGCAGCTCGGCCGAGAACCTGGAGGCGGTCGAGCGCACGGAAGCGCTCGTCGCGGAGGTCGACCAGGTGCCGAACGAGTGGCCCACGCTCGGCCTCGAAGGCCGCGCGTGGCACCAGCGCGTCCACGCCGAGCTCGCGCGATTGCGCTGGGTCACCGGTGTCGATCCTGTCTCCGCCGAGGAGATGGAGCGGCTCTGGCGCGAGGTGTACGAATCCTTCGACCAGCTGGGTGAGCCGTACGAGAAGGCCCGCTCAGCCGCGCGCCTGGCCGCGGTGCTCAAGGCGTCAGGTCGCGAGGCCGAGGCGAAGGAGCTCGTCGCTGAAGCACGCGCCGTCGCGCGCGAGCTCGGCGCGCAGCCCCTGCTCGCCGAGCTCGGGTCGCGGGGCGGCTCGGAGCCGACGGCCGACCTCACGCCGCGCGAACGCGAAGTGCTCGCCCTCGTCAGCGCCGGCCGCTCCAACGGCGAGATCGCGGCCCAGCTGTTCATCAGCACCAAGACCGCCTCGGTGCACGTGTCGAACATCCTCGCCAAGCTCGGGGCTTCCGGACGCACCGAGGCCGCAGCCATCGCACGCCGCCGTGGGCTGGTCGAAGGCTGAGCCTCCGACCCGCTCACTAGGCTGTCCGGGTGACGTTTCACCGCTTCGTCGCCTTGGGCGACTCGTTCACCGAGGGCGTCGGCGACCCTGATCCCCGACGCCCCAACGGCGTCCGCGGGTGGGCCGACCGCGCGGCGGACGTCCTCGCCAGCCGTACCGACGAGTTCGGCTACGCCAACCTGGCGATCCGCGGACGCAAGATGCGGGCCGTGCTCGACGAGCAGATCGAGCCGGCGCTGGCGCTCGAGCCCGACCTGGTGACGATCTATGCCGGTGCCAACGACATCATGCGCCCCTCGGTGGACATCGACGGTCTCGTCCGGGAGTACGACGCCGCCCTCGGCCGGCTGGCCGACGCCGGCGCCCGACTCCTCGTGTTCACCGCGTTCGACCCCGGTGGCTACCCGGTGTTCGGCACCATGCGCGGACGCTTCGCCGTCTACAACGAGCTGGTCCGCGAGATCTCCGAGCGTCACGGCGCGACGCTGGTGGACTTCTGGCGCATGCGCGACTACCGGGCCGCCGGGATGTGGGCGGACGACCGGATGCACATGTCGAGCGCCGGTCATCAGCGGATGGCGATGGCCGTGCTCGACGCACTCGATGTCGAGCACGATCTCGTGCCGGTCGACCTGCCGCCCGCTCCGCGTCTGACGAAGAAGGAGCTCCGCGCCGCGAACATCGACTGGGTGCGGACCCACGCGGCTCCGTGGGTCAAGCGACGCCTGACCGGAAAGTCGTCCGGCGACTCGCTCGACCCCCGGTACCCGACACTCGAACACCCGGAGGATGCCGTTCCATGAGGCTCAGCGCGACAGCCAGTCCTTGATGGGTACCCGCTCGGCGAAGGCCTCGAACGAGCCGGTGGCGCGGATCTCGTCGACCGCGCGCGCCATCGCTCCCACCGCCACCCAGGCCAGCTGTGAGCCGACGCTGACGCGCTGACCGCCCGCCTCGACGATGGCCGTCATCGTCAGGCCGGGGATGGCCAGCACGTTCTGCGGTACCGACGTGGCGTCCGCGACCGCGCGGATCTCGGCGCCGCTCGCCAGCCCCGGTGCGTAGATCACGTCGGCACCGGCCGCTTCGAAGGCCTGCAGGCGGGCGATCGTGTCGTCGAGGTCCGGATGGCCGCGCAGATGGTTCTCGGCCCGCGCCGTGAGCGTGAACGGGAAGTCCAACGCTGCGCGCCGCCTCCGCGGCCGCCGTGATCCGTTCGACCGCGAGCGGAAGCTCATAGAGACCGGCCTCCTCGTCCCAGTCCTCGATCGAGCCTCCGACGGCCCCGGACTCAGCAGCCCGGGTGACTGCGCGTGCAGCGTCGTCGGGGTTCGGGCCGAACCCGTTCTCGAGGTCGACGGCGATCGGGAGGCCGGTCGCCTCCACCAGCGCATGGGTGTGGTCGGCGACATCGTCGAGGCTGACCTGGCCATCGAGCCGGCCGAGCGCGAAGGCGAGCCCGGCACTGGTGGTGGCGAGGGCGGGGAACCCGAGTGCCGCAAGGACTCGTGCGGATCCGGCGTCCCACGGGTTGGGGAACAGGAACGGTTCGCCCTCGTGGAGCTCGCGGAAGGCGTGTGCCCGCTCCGACTGACTCGCCGTCATGGTGTCCTCTAGTCCGCGATGAGCGCTTCGCGCACGGGGATGAGCTTGGCGTCGGCCTCGGCGAGCTCGTCGGCCGGCACCGAGTCGGCCACGATGCCGCAGCCCGCGAACAGGCGCACCCTGGTGCCTTCCGCCTCGACCTGGGCCGACCGCAGGGCGATGCCCCACTCGCCGTCGCCCGAGGCGCCGATCCAGCCGACCGGACCGGCATAGCGACCGCGGTCGAGACGTTCGATGTCATCGATCAGCGCGACGGCATCGGCCGTGGGGGTGCCGCCCACCGCGGCCGACGGATGCAGGGACGCGGCCAGGGCGAGGACGCTGGCGTCGTGCTTGATGACGCCGGTGACGTCGGTGGCCAGGTGCATGACGTTGGGCAGGTGCAGCACGAACGGCGACTCCGGCACGTTCATGCTGGTGCAGTGCGGGGCGAGGGCATCGGCCACGGATCGCACCGCGTACTCGTGCTCCTCGAGGTCCTTGCTCGAGCGCGCCAGCGATGCGGCCAGGGCGAGGTCGTGGGTGTCGTCGCCGGTACGCCGGATCGTGCCGGCCAGCACGCGGGACGTGATGAGTCCGCGCTCGAGCCGCACCAGCATCTCCGGAGTGGACCCGAAGAAGCCGTCGACGTGGAACGTCCAGCACCCGGGATAGTCGGCGACCAGACGGGTGAGAGGGGCGCGGACGTCGAGCGGCTCGTCGAGCGTGGCCACGAGATCACGCGCCAGGACGACCTTGTCGATGCCGCCGTCGGCGATGCGCCCGACCGCGTCGGCGACGATGTCCTGCCAGGTGTCGGGGTCGACGGGTCCGTCGGAAAAGGCGACCTCGCCGGGGAACTCCGGGACATCGGTGGCCGCGACCTCGGGCGGGGTGGTGATGCCGGCTCCCACGACCGTGACCCAGGAGCGTCCGTCGCGTCGCCCGACGACGACCTCCGGAACCGTCAGGCGGCTCACGGCATCGCCCGTCTGCGGCGCGTGGTCGGCGAACGTGAAGGTGCCGAAGGCCACCAGTCCGGTGCCCGGCACGTCGACCTCGTCGCGCACGACGCTGTGCCGCGTGATCTCGCGCCACCACGTGGCCGCCTCGGTGAATCGGCGCGGTCCGGACGTCGTGAACGTCGTGGCCCGGCCCCAGCCCACGAGTCCGTCACCGTGGTGGATCCAGGCCACGTTGTCGTCGCGCGGCAGGAGGGCCAGGAGCGGTCCGGGGTCGTCGATCTCGACGGTGCGCACCACGAGCGGCAGGGCTGCCGGGGTGGCTGTACCCAAGGCCGGGGCGCCGAGAACGGGGTTGCTCACGGCAGCAACGGTACCCGTGGGACAGTGATCCGGTGACGCGAGCAGGCCTGGACAAGCAGCCCCGTGACGTTGCGCAGATGTTCGACGATGTCGCGCAGCGCTACGACCTGACGAACGACGTCCTGTCGCTCGGTCAGGACCGCCGCTGGCGCCGCAGGGTCGTCACGATGGTCGACCCGCGGCCGGGCGAGACGGTGCTCGACCTCGCGGCGGGCACGGGCACGTCGAGCGAGCCGTTCGCCGCCGCCGGCGCCACGGTCGTGCCGTGCGACTTCTCCCTCGGCATGCTGACGGTGGGCAAGGAAGCCCGCTCCGAGCTCCCGTTCGTGGCGGGCGACGGGATGCAGCTGCCGTTCGCCTCCGACACGTTCGACGCCGTCACCATCTCGTTCGGGCTGCGCAACATCCACGACCCGGTGCAGGGGCTGCGCGAGCTGCTGCGCGTCACCCGCCGTGGCGGCCGCATCGTGGTGTGCGAGTTCAGCACCCCGACGTGGGGTCCGTTCGAGGCCGTCTACTCCAACTACCTGATGAAGGCCCTGCCACGCATCGCCGAGCGGGTCTCGTCGAACCCCGAGTCGTACGTCTACCTCGCCGAGTCGATCCGGGCGTGGCCCGACCAGCGTGGCCTCGCGCTGCGCATGGTGGAGGCCGGTTGGGGCAAGGTCGACTGGCTCAATCTGTCCGGTGGCGTAGTCGCTCTGCACAGCTCCGTCAAGCCCTGAACCTCGCGAGAACCAGAAGTAAGTCCGGCCTCAGTTACACGTGCGCTCGCGCGGGCGTAAGGTGTGGGCGTGGTCACGTTGTGAACTCATTCACAAGCACACATAGTCGTGACCACCTCGCCCGAACCGGCTCGAGGGAGGCGCCGTGAACGCATACACGCCGATCCTCGTGTTGGGCGTCCTGGCAGCCGGTTTCGCGATCTTCAGCGTCGGCATCGCACCACTCACCGGTCCGGCCCGCTACAACCGCGCGAAGCTCGACCGCTACGAGTCGGGCATCGAGCCGAGCCCCCTGCCCGAGGGCGGCGGACGCATCTCGGTGCGCTACTTCATCATCGCGATGCTGTTCATCGTCTTCGACATCGAGATCATCTTCCTCTACCCATTCGCCGTCGCGTTCGACGCGCTCGGCTGGTTCGGTCTGGTCGAGATGTTCATCTTCATGGCCACGGTGTTCATCGCCTATGCCTACGTCTGGCGCCGCGGAGGTCTGGAATGGGACTGAGCGAAGCGAAGGACCCAACAAGCACAGTATGTCCGGGGCCCCGCGTCGGGCCATGGGCCGCAGCCTTGGCGAAAACCGCAGGCTTGTCGGAAAGGGTCCGACGTGGGAATTGAGGAGAAGCTGCCGAGCGGTGTCCTGCTCTCCACCGTCGAGGGCCTGGCCGGCTACATGCGCAAGGCCTCGTTCTGGCCCGCCACGTTCGGCCTCGCCTGCTGTGCGATCGAGATGATGACGTTCGGCGCCCCGCGCTTCGACTCCGCACGGTTCGGCATGGAGGTCTTCCGACCGTCCCCGCGCCAGGCCGACCTGATGATCGTCGCCGGCCGGGTCAGCAACAAGATGGCACCCGTCCTCCGCCAGATCTACGACCAGATGGCCGCTCCCAAGTACGTCCTCGCGATGGGCGTCTGCGCCAGCTCTGGCGGCATGTTCAACAACTACGCGATCGTGCAGGGCGTCGACCACGTCGTGCCGGTCGACATGTATCTCCCGGGCTGCCCGCCCCGTCCGGAGATGCTGATCGACGCCATCCTCAAGCTCCACGACTCCATCCAGCACGGCAAGCTCGGCGCAAATCGCCTGGCGCAGATCGAGGAACTCGAGCTGGAGGCACTGCAGGCCGTCCCGACGTCGGCCATGAAGGGCCTGATGCGCTAGTGGCCGACGAGAAGCCCGCCGACAAGGAGTCGACCATCGACTCCACGTCCGGCACGACCCAGGACGCGTCGCACGAGGTGCAGCGCGAGCTCGTACCCAGTGGCGCCCGCGAGCTCGAGGTCGTCGACGTCCGCGAGGGGATGTTCGGCGTCAGCGGCACGGGCGACACGAGCGGCTACGGCGGTCTGACGCGGCCGGTCATCATGCCCGGCGCCTCTAAGCCGCCGTTCGGCGGCTGGTTCGACGACGTCTACGACCGCCTCTCCACTCTCACGGACGCTCAAGACACCTCGGTGATCGAGAAGGTCGTCGTCGACCGCGGCGAGATCACGTTCTTCATCCGTCGCCACGCTCTGCTCGACGTCGTCACCCACCTGCGCAACGACGAGTCGCTGCGGTTCGAGTTCTGCTCGAGCATCAGCGGCGTCCACTTCCCGCACGAGGAGGGGCGCGAGCTGCACGTGGTCTACCACCTGCTGTCGATGACGCACCGTCGCCGCATCCGACTCGAGGTCACCTGTCCCGACGACGACCCGCACGTGCCGAGCGTCGTCAGCATCTATCCCACCGCCGACTGGCACGAGCGCGAGACGTGGGACTTCTTCGGCGTCATCTTCGACGGCCACCCGGCCCTCACCCGCATCCTGATGCCCGACGACTGGCCCGGCCACCCGCAGCGCAAGGACTACCCCTTGGGCGGCATCCCGGTCGAGTACAAGGGCGGCACCATTCCGCCCCCGGACGAGCGGAGGGCGTACTCGTGACCACAACCCACGACGACCCGTACGCCGGCACGACCGAGTCGACCGCCGGGCCGGTGTTCACCGTCACCGGCCAGGACTGGGACTCCATCGACACCTCGGCCGTCGAGGGCGACCGGCTGGTCATCAACATGGGTCCGCAGCACCCGTCCACGCACGGCGTTCTCCGGCTGATCCTCGAGATCGACGGCGAGACCGTCAAGGACGCCCGCGCCGGTATCGGCTATCTGCACACCGGCATCGAGAAGAACATGGAGTACCGCACCTGGACCCAGGGCGTGACCTTCTGCACGCGCATGGACTACGTGGCCCCGTTCTCCAACGAGGCCGCCTACGTCGCTGCCACCGAGAAGCTGCTCGGCATCGAGGACGACATCCCCGAGAAGGCGCAGATCATCCGGGTGCTGATGCTCGAGCTCAACCGCATCAGCTCACACCTGGTGGCCATCGCCACCGGCGGCATGGAGATCGGCGCGCTCACGGTCATGACCTGCGGGTTCCGCGACCGTGAGCTCATCCTCGACTGCTTCGAGATGATCACCGGTCTGCGGATGAACCACGCGTACTTCCGCCCCGGCGGTGTCGCGCAGGACCTCCCGGTCGGTGCGATCGAGAAGCTCCACTCCACCGTGCGGGTCCTGCGGAGCCGGCTGCCCGAGTACGCGGCGCTCTGCAACGCCAACCCGATCTTCAAGGGACGCCTCAAGGGCGTCGGCCACCTCGAGCTCGCCGGCTGCCTCGCGCTCGGGCTCACCGGTCCAGTGCTGCGCGCCACCGGCTACGACTGGGACCTGCGCCGCACCCAGCCCTACTGGGGCTACGACGAGTACGACTTCGACGTCGTCACCTGGGACGAGCCCGACGCCTATGGACGCTTCCGGGTGCGGCTCGAGGAGATGTGGCAGTCGCTGCGCATCGTTGAGCAGGCCGTCGGACGCCTCGCGGTCATGGAGGGCGAGCCGATCATGGTCGCCGACAAGAAGATCGCGTGGCCTTCGCAGCTCAGCGTCGGCGCCGACGGGCAGGGCAACTCCGCGGAGCACATCCGGCACATCATGGGTGAGTCCATGGAGGCGCTGATCCACCACTTCAAGATCGTCACCGAGGGCTTCCGGGTGCCGGCCGGCCAGGCCTACGCCGCCATCGAGGCGCCGCGCGGCGAGATCGGCTGTCACGCCGTCTCCGACGGCGGCACCCGTCCCTACCGCGTCCACTTCCGCGACCCGAGCTTCGTCAACCTGCAGGGCACGTCGGTGATGAGCGAGGGCGGCATGCTCTCCGACGTCATCGTCGCGATCGCCAGCATCGACCCCGTCATGGGAGGGGTGGACAGGTGAGCCTGGACGACAAGACCCGCGGCGAGTTGAAGGAGATCGCGGGCCGCTATCCGCAGGCGAGATCCGCGCTCCTGCCGATGCTCCACCTCGTGCAGTCGGTCGAGGGCAGTGTCACCGCCGAGGGCATCGACGTGTGCGCCGACATGCTCGGACTCAGCCAGGCTGACGTCTCGGGGGTGGCCACGTTCTACACGATGTACAAGCGCCGGCCGATGGGCGAGCACCACGTCGGGGTGTGCACGAACACGCTGTGTGCCGTGATGGGCGGCGACGCGATCTTCGAGCGCCTCAAGGACCACCTCGACATCGGCAACGACGAGACCACCGAGGACGGCAAGGTCACGCTCGAGCACATCGAGTGCAACGCGGCCTGCGACTTCGCCCCGGTGATGATGGTCAACTGGGAGTTCTTCGACAACCAGACGCCCGAGAGTGCCGTCGACCTGGTCGACTCCCTGCGCGCCGGTGACACGGTGCGCGCGTCACGAGGTGCCACGATCACGAGCTGGCGCGAGGCCGAGCGGGTGCTCGCCGGGTTCGAGGACGGCCTCGTCGACGAGGGCCCGGCCGCCGCCGGCCCGTCACTCGTCGGTCTGGAGATCGCGCGCGAGAACAGCTGGGCCGCGCCGTCACTCGACGGGTCCGGGGGAACCGTCACCAAGGTCGCCACCGAGTCGGCAGAAGCTGCGGCCGAGGAGGCGGACACGTCACGCGCAGAGACCGAGACCAAGATCGAGGAGTCGCCCGCCGACATCGCCGAGGAGGGTGACGATGACTGACACGCTGACCCCCGTCCTCACCAAGAACTGGGGCGACGACCGCGCCTGGACGTTGGCCGCCTATGAAGATCAGGGCGGCTACGAGGGCCTCACGAAGGCCCTGGCGATGGCCCCGGCCGACCTCGTGGAGCTCGTCAAGGACTCCGGTCTCCGCGGCCGCGGCGGCGCCGGCTTCCCCACTGGCATGAAATGGGGCTTCATCCCGCAGGACGACTCCCCGGCCGGCAACAAGCCCAAGTACCTCGTCGTGAACGCCGACGAGTCCGAGCCGGGCACGTGCAAGGACATCCCGCTGATGATGGCGAGCCCGCACACGCTCATCGAGGGCGTCATCATCGCGGCCCACGCCATCCGCGCGAAGACCGCGTTCATCTACGTCCGTGGCGAGGTGCTGCACGTCGTGCGTCGCCTGCAGGCGGCGTGCCGTGAGGCCTACGCCGCCGGTCACCTCGGCCAGGACATCCACGGCACCGGGGTCGATGTCGACCTCGTCATCCACGCCGGCGCCGGCGCCTACATCTGCGGCGAGGAGACGGCACTGCTCGACTCCCTCGAGGGCCGGCGCGGCCAGCCCCGCCTGCGGCCACCGTTCCCGGCGGTCGAGGGTCTGTACGCCTGCCCCACCGTGATCAACAACGTCGAGTCGATCGCCTCGGTGCCGTCCATCATCACCGGCGGCATCGACTGGTTCGCATCGATGGGCACCGAGAAGTCCAAGGGCTACACCCTCTACTCGCTCTCCGGCCACGTGAAGGCGCCGGGCCAGTACGAGGCGCCGCTCGGCATCACGCTGCGCGAGCTGCTCGATCTCGGCGGCGGCATGCGCGACGAGGACTCGGAGCTGAAGTTCTGGACGCCCGGCGGATCGTCGACGCCGATCCTCACCGCGGAGCACCTCGACGTGCCGCTCGACTACGAGGCCGTCGGGGCGGCCGGGTCGATGCTCGGCACCAAGGCCCTGCAGGTCTTCGACCAGACCACCTCCGTCGTGCGGTGCGTGCTGCGCTGGACCGAGTTCTACAAGCACGAGTCCTGCGGCAAGTGCACGCCGTGCCGTGAGGGCACCTGGTGGCTGGTGCAGACGCTCCAGCGGCTCGACTCGGGCCAGGGTGAGCCGGGCGACATCGACCTGCTGCTCGACCTGTGCGACAACATCCTCGGGCGTTCGTTCTGCGCGCTGGGAGATGGAGCCACCAGCCCCATCACGTCGGCGATCGAGTACTTCCGCGAGGAGCTCGAGGCCGGCATGCACACGCCGTCGAGCGAGCTGTTCCCGCCGGCCGCGTCCACCCTGTTCGCACCGGTCGCGGCTGGAGGCGTCGCATGACCATCGAGGCCGAGCGCTCGACCGAGGTCGCGCCCGTCGAGCTCGTCACCCTGACGATCGACGGCGTCGAGGTCAGCGTTCCCCGGGGCACGCTCCTCATCCGTGCCGCCGAGCTCATCGGCGTCGACATCCCGCGCTTCTGCGACCACCCACTGCTCGAGCCGGTCGGCGCCTGCCGGCAGTGCCTCGTCGAGGTCACCGACGCGGGCAACGGTCGCGGCTTCCCGAAGCCGCAGGCCTCCTGCACCCTCGAGGTCGCGGCCGGCATGGTGGCCAAGACGCAGGTCACGTCGCCGGTGGCCGACAAGGCCCAGCAGGGCACGATGGAGTTCCTGCTCGTCAACCACCCGCTCGACTGTCCGGTCTGCGACAAGGGCGGCGAGTGCCCGCTGCAGAACCAGGCCATGAGCCACGGTCGCGGCGAGACGCGCTTCACCGAGGTCAAGCGGACGTTCCCCAAGCCCACCCGCGTCTCCGCGCAGGTGCTGCTCGATCGCGAGCGGTGCGTGCTCTGCGCGCGCTGCACTCGCTTCTCCGAGCAGATCGCCGGCGACCCGTTCATCGCGATGCTCGAGCGCGGCCCGGAGCAGCAAGTGGGCATCGCTGACGACGTGCCGTTCCACTCCTACTTCTCGGGCAACACCATCCAGATCTGCCCGGTCGGCGCGCTCACCAGCGCCGACTACCGGTTCCGGTCGCGGCCGTTCGACCTCGTCTCGTCGCCTGCGGTGGCCGAGCACGACGCCTGCGGCTCGGCGATCCGCGTCGACCACCGGCGCGGCAAGGTGATGCGCCGCCTGGCCGGCGACGACCCCGAGGTCAACGAGGAGTGGATCACCGACAAGGACCGCTTCTGCTTCACCTGGTCGAGCCAGGACGACCGGCTGCGTCATCCGATGGTTCGGGGTGAGTCCGGCGAGCTCGAGCCGGCGTCGTGGCCGGCCGCGCTGGCCGTCGCCGCTCGCGGCCTGGCTGCCGCCGATGGCGGCGTCGGCGTGCTGCCCGGCGGTCGGCTGACTGCCGAGGACGCGTTCGCGTACAGCCTGTTCGCGCGTTCCGTGCTGCGCACCAACGACATCGACTTCCGGGCCCGCGTGCACTCCGCCGAGGAGGCCGACTTCCTGGCGGCCCACGTCGCCGCGACGCACCTCGCCGTCACGTACCGCGACCTCGAGGAGGCGTCGACCGTCGTCCTCGTCGGCCTGGAGCCGGAGGACGAGGCCGGCGCGATCTTCCTGCGGCTGCGCAAGGCGTCGCTGTCCGGACTCAAGGTCGTCGCGGTGGCGGCCCATGCCACGCGCGGGCTCGCCAAGATGAGCGGCGAGCTCGTCGCCACCGCGCCCGGCCAGGAGGCCGCCGCCCTCGACGCTCTCGATCTGGCCGACGGGGCCGTGATTCTCGCCGGTGAACGCCTGGCCGGCGTTCCCGGCGCCTTCAGTGCCGCGCTCCGTCTGGCCGAGCGCAGCGGTGGCAAACTGGCCTGGGTGCCCCGTCGCGCCGGCGACCGCGGAGCCGTCGAGACAGGTTGCCTGCCCACCCTCCTGCCCGGCGGACGACCCGTCGCGGACGCCGAGGCCCGAGCCGACCTCGCGGCCGCCTGGGGCGTCGAGTCCCTGCCCGCCCGCGCGGGGCGCGACACGAGCGCGATGATCGAGGACGCCGCAAGCCACAAGCTGGGCGCACTGCTCGTCGGCGGCGTCGAGATCGATGACCTTCCCGATCCCGCCCGTGCCCGTGAGGCGCTCGACGCCGCGTTCGTCGTCAGCCTCGAGGTCCGCGAGAGCGAGGTCACCCGCGCCGCCGATGTGGTCCTGCCCGTGGCACCCGCCGTCGCGAAGTCCGGCATGTTCGTCAACTGGGAAGGCCGCCTCCGCCCGTTCGAGGTGGTGGTGGAGGAGCCCGGCTCGCTCACCGACATCCGCGTGCTCGCGGGCATCGCCGAGGAGCTCCGATCCACGCTCGGATTCAAGACCACCGAAGCCGCCCGCGCGGCGATGACGGAGACCGGCCCCTGGGACGGCGCCCGCACCTCGGCCCCTGACGTCGACGCTCCGGCGTCACCGAAACCCGCGAAGGGCACCGCCGTCCTCGAGTCCTGGCGGCAGATGATCGACGACGGTCGGGGCCAGGACGGTCAGCCGAAGTACCACGCGACCGCTCGGCCGGCGGTCCTGCGCGCCGCTGCCGCGACGCTGAAAGCCGCCGGCATCGAGCCCGGCTCGGACGCCACGATCTCCACCGATGCCGGCAGCGCGACCTTCGTCGCCGAGGTCGCCGACCTGCCGGACGGGGTCGTGTGGGCGCCGGCCAACTCGGGCACGAACCTGCGGGCCCTCCGCGCCGGCCACGGCGACGTCGTCACCCTGAAGGGGGCCGGCCGATGAGCGAGCTGTTCGGCAACGAGCCGTTCTGGGTCGTCACGCTCAAGGCGGTCCTGATCTTCGTGATCCTGGTCGTCTACACACTGTTCAACATCTGGTTCGAGCGCCGCGTGGTCGCGCGCATGCAGCACCGCATCGGCCCCAACGTGCACGGCCCGTTCGGCCTGCTGCAGAGCCTCGCCGACGGCGTCAAGCTCGCCCTCAAGGAGGACATCGTCGTCAAGGCGGCCGACAAGGTCGTCTACGTCGCGGCGCCGATCCTGGCCACCATCCCGGCCTTCCTCGCCTGGGCCGTCATCCCGTTCGGGCCCGAGGTCACCATCCCGTTCACCGACACCGTCACGCCGCTGCAGCTCACCGACCTGCCGGTGGCGGTGCTCTACATCCTCGCGGTCACGTCGATCGGCATCTATGGCATCGTGCTCGCCGGCTGGTCGTCCGGCTCCATCTACGCCCTCCTGGGCGGCATGCGCTCCAGCGCCCAGATGATCTCGTACGAGGTCGCGATGGGGCTGTCGTTCGTTTCCGTGTTCATGTACGCCGGGTCGATGTCGACGTCCGAGATCGTCGCGGCCCAGTCGAGCACGTGGTACTTCCTGCCGCTCTTCCCGTCGTTCGTCATCTACGTCATCGCGATGGTCGGTGAGACGAACCGTGCCCCGTTCGACCTCCCGGAGGCCGAGGGCGAGCTCGTCGGCGGCTTCCACACCGAGTACTCCTCGCTCAAGTTTGCGCTGTTCTTCCTGGCCGAGTACGTCAACATGGTCACCGTCTCGGCGCTCGCCACGACCCTGTTCCTCGGCGGGTGGCGAGCCCCGTTCGGCATCGCGCAGATCTGGGAAGGCGCCAACAGCGGCTACTGGCCGGTGCTGTGGTTCCTCGGCAAGACCCTGGCCTTCATCTTCGTGTTCATCTGGCTGCGCGGCACACTGCCCCGGATGCGCTACGACCAGTTCATGACGTTCGGCTGGAAGGTGCTGATCCCGTTCTCGCTGGCCTGGATCGTGGCGGTCGCGTTCATCCGCAAGCTCAAGCAGGAGGACCTGCTCGACCAGCAGACGCTGGTGTGGGCCGCCATCATCGCCGGAGTGCTCTTCCTCGTCACCTTCCTGATCCCGGAGAAGAAGCCCGAGCCCGAACCGACCGAGCCGGAGGAGTCCGACGAGGTCGACGCCTTCGCCGGTGGGTACCCCGTCCCACCGATGCCGGACTCTGTCGACACCCCGAAGGAGGCTCGGCGATGACCAACACCGTTCGCGAGACGTTGTGGGACCCGATCGCCGGTTTCGGCGTCACGTTCCGCACGATGTTCAAGAAGGTCGTCACCGAGCAGTACCCGTTCGAGAAGGTGCCGACCGCGCCGCGCTTCCACGGACGCCATCAACTCAACCGCTGGCCCGACGGCCTGGAGAAGTGCATCGGGTGCGAGCTCTGCGCCTGGGCCTGTCCCGCCGATGCCATCTACGTCGAGGGAGCGTCCAACACCGAGGACGGACGCTTCAGCCCCGGTGAGCGCTACGGTCGCGTCTACCAGATCAACTACCTGCGCTGCATCCTCTGCGGTCTGTGCATCGAGGCGTGCCCGACCCGCGCGCTCACGATGACCAACGAGTACGAGCTGGCCGACGACAACCGCGCCGACCTCATCTACGAGAAGTCCGACCTGCTCGCGCCGCTGCTGCCGGGCATGGTCGAGCCTCCGCACGCGATGCTCATCAGCGACGACCACCACGACTACTACCGCGGCAAGACGCTGCCCCTCCTCCCGAACGACCCGGCCGAGTCCGCCGACGTCAATCCACCCGGAGCACCGGGGGACGAGCCGTGACGACGTTCTGGGTCCTCGCGCCTCTCATGGTGGTCGCGGCACTCGGCCTGGTGTTCGCCCGCAAGGCCGTGCACGCGGCACTCTGCCTCGCGATCGTCATGATCGGCCTCGCCGTGCTCTACGCCGCCCAGGGCGCTCCGTTCCTCTTCGCGGTGCAGATCATCGTCTACACCGGCGCGATCATGATGCTGTTCCTCTTCGTGCTGATGCTGGTCGGCGTCGACACCTCTGACTCGCTGGCCGAGACCATCAAGGGCCAGCGCCTCATGGCCACCGTGGTGGGGCTGTTGTTCGGGTTCACTGCTGTCGCCGCGATCGGGCAGGGCATCACCGGCGGCGTCACCGGGCTGGAGGCCGCCAACGCCAACGGCAACCCCTACGGCCTGGCCGAGCTGTTGTTCGGTCCGTACGTGCTCGCGTTCGAGCTCACCAGCGCTCTCCTCATCACCGCCGCGCTCGGCGCGATGGTGCTGGCGCACCGCGAGAAGCTCGCCAAGACCCTGAGCCAGGCCGACCTCGCCCGTCAGCGTCTGCGCGACTACGCCGAGACCGGCAAGCACCCCGGCAACCCGCCCACCCCGGGCGTCTTCGCCCGGCACAACGCCGTCGACACCCCCGCGCTGCTGCCTGACGGTCGCCCGCTGGAGGAGTCCATCTCGGCCAGCCTGGTCGCGCGCGGCCAGCTGCGCGACGGCTTCGATGACGACATCGGGGCCGTGGAGCGCGAGCTCGAGCGGGGCGAGGTCGAACCCGATTCGGACGCCACCGAGGGAGGCGAGCCGAAGGATGACTGAGTACATCACCCTCTCGCTGATCCTGTTCACGATCGGGGCCACCGGCGTGCTGGTGCGCCGCAACGCCATCGTCGTGTTCATGTGCGTCGAGCTGATGCTCAACGCCACCAACCTCGCCTTCGTCGCCTTCTCCCGGCAGCACGGCAACCTCGACGGTCAGGTGGCGGCGTTCTTCGTCATGGTCGTCGCCGCGGCCGAGGTCGTCGTCGGCCTGGCCATCATCGTGTCCATCTACCGCACGCGTCGCTCGGCTTCGGTCGACGAGGCGAGCCTGCTGAAGCTCTAGGAGACCGGGTGCTTGATCTCGTCTGGCTGCTCGTCGCGGTCCCGCTCGTCTCCGGCCTCGGCCTCCTGGTCTGGGGCAAGGAGGGCGACCGCGTCGGTCACCTCATCGGCTCGGCCGCCTCGTCGATCTCGTTCGTCATCGGTGCCCTGGCGTTCATCGAGCTGATCGGACGCGACGAGGCCGACCGCTCGTTCTCGCGCACCTTGTTCACCTGGATCGAGGCCGGCCCGTTCCACGTCGACGTGGCGTACACGTTCGATCCGCTGTCCGGGCTGTTCGTGCTGCTGATCACCGGCGTCGGCACGCTGATCCACATCTACTCCATCGGCTACATGGAGCACGACGCTCGCCGCCGCCGCTTCTTCGCCTACCTCAACATCTTCATCGCGTCGATGCTCACGCTCGTGCTGGCCTCCGACTACCTGGTGATGTTCCTCGGCTGGGAGGGCGTGGGCCTCGCGTCGTACCTGCTGATCGGGTTCTGGCAGCACAAGGACTCCGCGGCGACGGCGGCCACCAAGGCGTTCGTCGTCAACCGGGTCGGCGACCTGGGCATGGCGCTCGCCATCATGCTGATGTTCGCCCAGTTCGGCACGACCGCGGTCGCGCCGGTGAACGCATCGATCGACGGCGCGTCGGCCGCGGTGGCGACGACTCTCGGCCTGCTCCTGCTGCTGGGAGCCTGCGGCAAGTCGGCTCAAGTGCCCTTGCAGAGCTGGCTGCTCGACGCGATGGAGGGCCCCACGCCGGTCTCGGCCCTCATCCACGCGGCCACGATGGTCACGGCGGGCGTCTACCTCGTCGTCCGCTCCAACGGCATCTTCGACGCCTCGGAGACGGCCCGCACCGCGGTGATCCTCGTCGGCCTCGTCACGCTGCTCGTCGGTGCCTGGATCGGCTGTGCCAAGGACGACATCAAGAAGGCGCTCGCCGGCTCCACCATGAGCCAGATCGGCTACATGATGCTGGCCGCCGGCCTCGGTCCGGCCGGTTACGCGTTCGCGATCTTCCACCTCCTGACCCACGGGTTCTTCAAGGCCAACCTGTTCCTCGGCGCCGGCTCGGTCATGCACGGCATGAACGACGACGTCGAGATGCGTCACTACGGCGCCCTCCGCAAGGCCATGCCGATCACGTTCGTCACGTTCCTGTTCGGCTACCTGGCGATCATCGGCTTCCCCGGCTTCTCCGGGTTCTTCTCCAAGGACAAGATCATCGAGACGGCCTTCGGCCACTCGTTCTGGGTCGGCCTCGGTGCGCTGGTCGGTGCCGGTGTCACCGCGTTCTACATGACCCGGCTCATGATGATGACGTTCTTCTCCGAGCAGCGCTGGAAGGAGGACGTCCACCCGCACGAGTCGCCCAAGGTGATGACGTACCCGCTCATCGCGCTCGGCGCGCTGTCGCTGCTGGGCGGCGCGATGCTGCTGGGCGGCTGGATCACCGAGTTCCTCGAGCCGGTCGTCGGCCACGCGGAGCACCACGAGCTCGCCGTGCCTGCGTGGGTCCTGACGCTCATCATCACGCTGGTCGTCGCCGCGGGGGTCGCCCTCGGCTACGTGCTCTACAGCCGCGAGCCGATCGCCGGCGAGATGCCGGCCGACAGCTCGGTCTCGATCTTCGCGCGAGCAGGACGCCACGAGCTGTACGGCAACGAGATCAATGACGCGGTCGCGGTGCGTCCCACCCGTCACCTCACGCGATTCCTGGTGTTCATCGACGGTAAGGGGATCGACGGCTTCGTGACCGGTCTCGCGGACCGCCTCGGCGACGCGTCACAGGCCCTGCGCAAGCCGCAGACCGGGTTCGTCCGCAGCTACGCGCTGAGCTTCTTCGCCGGAGCGACCCTCGTCGTGCTCGCCCTCCTGGCGGTGACCCTTTCATGATGCTCACCCTCATGGCCGCGACGCCGCTCGTGGGCGCGCTCGTCGTCACCCTCATGCCACGCACGTCCGACCGCGCCGCCGCGGTCAAGTCCGTCGCCGTCGGCTTCAGCGTGCTCACGCTCGTGCTGTCACTGGCGATGATGGCGAGCTACGAGGTGGGCGCCGGCGGCTACCAGCTCACCGAGCAGCACACCTGGATCAAGCAGTTCGGGGCGTTCTACTCGCTCGGCGTCAACGGCATCGGCGTCACCCTGATCCTGCTCACCACGGTGCTCACGCCCATCGTCGTGCTCTCCGCCTGGGACGATCGCCTGCCCGGCAACAGGAGCGCCAACTCGTACTTGGCCTGGATGCTGGTGCTGGAGGGGCTTGCGATCGGTGTCTTCTCGGCCACGGACGCGTTCTTGTTCTACGTGCTGTTCGAGGCGACCCTGGTGCCGCTCTACTTCCTGATCGGCTCGTACGGCGGGCCGCACCGCAGCTACGCGGCGGTCAAGTTCCTCATCTACAACCTCATCGGCGGCCTGCTGATGCTGGCGTCGATCGTCGGCATCTATGTGGTGACGGCACGAGAAGGCAGCCCCAGCTACCTGCTGAGTGACCTGTCGGCCCTGGACGTGGGCACCACGACCGAGCGCCTGCTGTTCCTCGGGTTCATGGCGGCCTTCGTGATCAAGGCGCCGCTGTGGCCGTTCCACACCTGGCTGCCCGACGCCGCCGCGTCGGCCACCCCGTCCACGTCGGTGCTCATGGTCAGCGTCGTCGACAAGATCGGCACGTTCGGCATGCTGCGGTGGTGCCTGGAGATCTTCCCGGGCGCATCGGAGTGGGCCAGCCCGGTGGTCATCGGCCTCGCGGTCGTGAGCATCCTCTACGGCGCGCTGCTGGCCATCGGCCAGGACGACATCCGCCGGCTGATCGCCTTCACGTCGGTGTCGCACTTCGGCTTCATCATCCTGGGCATCTTCGTGTTCACGTCCACCGCCACGGCCGGCGCGACGCTGTACATGTTCAACCACGGCATGTCCACGGCCGCGCTGTTCCTCGTGACGGGCATCATGATCGCCCGGCGCGGCTCGGCCAGCATCAGCGACTTCGGCGGAGTGCAGAAGATCGCGCCGATCATGTCGGGCGTGCTGCTCGTGGCCGGCCTGTCGAGCCTGTCCCTGCCCGGGCTCGCGCCGTTCATCTCCGAGTTCATGGTGCTCGCCGGCACGTTCACGCACACCCCGTGGGCTGCGGTGCTGGCCACGCTCGGCATCGTGCTCGCCGCGCTCTACATCCTGATCATGTACCAGCGCACGATGACCGGGCCGCTGCGCGACGGCAACGAAGGCGTCCACGACCTGCGCCCCCGCGAGGTCGCCGCGCTGGCGCCCGCCCTCGTGCTGATCGTCGGGCTTCGGGTTCTACCCGCAGCCGGTGCTCAACGTCATCAACCCGGCGATCGACGAGGTCGTCAGCCATGTCGGTGACGGCGACCCGGCTCCCGAAGGCACCGGTCGACCTGGCCCAGGAAGGTGGTCACTGATGTTCGCTCGCCGACCTGCCGCCCATCGCCGGACCGAACGTCGAGTACGCGCTGATCGCCCCGATCCTCATCATCACCGCGGCCGCCGTGATCGGCACGATCGTCGAGGCCGCGGTGCCGCGCGGCCCGCGCTTCGTCGTCCAGGCGGTCGTCGCGGTCGTCGGCGTGCTCGCCGCGCTGGTCGACACGGTCGTCGTCTACCGCTCCCTCGACGCCGTCAAGGGCACGCAGACCGCCCGTGGCCAGATCTCCACCGAGGGAGCTCTCGCGATCGACGGACCGGGCGTCTTCACCTGGGGCATCCTGCTCGTGTTCGCGCTGATGAGCTTCCTGCTGTTCGCCGAGCGTCGGCTCGACGCGGGGCTCAGCGCCTTCACCGGTCGCGCCGCCGACGCTCCGGGCTCGGCCGGCGAGGCCGAGGCCCAGGCCGCCAGCATCGAGCACACCGAGATCTTCCCGCTCGCCGTCTTCGCGCTGCTCGGGATGATGGTGTTCGCGACGTCCAACGACCTGTTGACGATGTTCGTCGCGCTCGAGGTGCTGTCGCTGCCGTTGTACCTCCTGTGCGGCCTGGCGCGCCGGCGCCGCCTTCTCAGCCAGGAGTCGGCGCTCAAGTACTTCCTCCTCGGCGCGTTCTCCTCGGCGTTCTTCCTGTACGGCATCGCGCTGGCGTACGGCTACGCCGGCAGCTTCGAGTTCGCGGAGATCGACGCCGCCGTCTCGGCGCGCACCGGGAGCGAGAACCTGCTGCTCGCCGCCGTCGCGCTCATGGCGGTGGGCCTGCTGTTCAAGATCAGCGCCGTGCCGTTCCACACCTGGACGCCGGACGTCTACCAAGGGGCGCCCACGCCGGTCACCGCCTTCATGGCCGCCGGCACCAAGGCCGCCGCGTTCGTCGCCTTCCTGCGCGTCTTCTTCGTGGCCTTCGGCGGAGCCTCGTGGGACTGGCGCCCGACCATCTGGGTCGTCGCCCTGATCACGATGCTGCTCGGCTCGCTGGTCTCGATCGCCCAGACCGACGTCAAGCGCATGCTCGCCTACTCCTCGATCGCCCATGCCGGCTTCCTGCTGGTCGGTTTCGCCGGTGCGTTCGTGGGGGCGGCGGGCCGCATCACGTCGGTGTCCAGCGTGCTGTTCTACCTCACGGTCTACGGCGTCGCCTCGATCGGCGCGTTCGCGATCGTCACCCTGGTCCGCGACGCCGGCGGCGAGGCCACCCACCTCTCGCGCTGGGCCGGGCTGGGCAAGGCGTCGCCGCTCCTCGCGGGAGCCTTCGCGCTGTTCATGCTGTCGTTCGCCGGCATCCCGCTCACGGCGGGGTTCATCGGCAAGTGGGCCGTCTTCAGCGCCGCGTGGTCCGGCGGCTACTGGGCGCTCGTGGTCGCGGGCGTCGTCGTGAGCGCCATCGCCGCGTACTTCTACGTCCGGGTCATCGTGCTGATGTTCTTCACCGACCCCGTGGGTGACGGGCCGACGGTGGCCGTTCCGAGTGCCTTGACTACGGTGGTCATCGCCGCGGCCGCTGTGGCCACGGTGTTCCTCGGCATCCTGCCGGGGCCGGTGCTCGACCTGGCGCAGCACGCGGGTGCGTTCGTTCGCTGACCGCGTCCGAAGACCGGGTCGTTGGAAGGAGGGCGAGTGACGAGTCTGGGTGTGGCGTTCGCCGACGACGCGCTCGAGGAGCGCGTCAGTCGCGGCGTCCAGCTCGTCGAGATTCACCTCGCGGAGGTGATCGACAGCGACGAGCAGTTCATCACCGAAGCCGCTGCGCACCTGCTCAACGCCGGCGGCAAGCGGTTCCGGCCGATGCTGGTGATGGTGTGCGCCGAGTTCGGCGACCCGACGCATCCCGACGTCGTGCCGGCCGGCACCGCCGTCGAGCTCACGCATCTGGCCACGCTCTACCACGACGACGTCATGGACGAGGCGTCCATGCGTCGCGGTGCCGAGAGCGCCAACCACCGCTGGGACAACTCGCTCGCCATCCTCGTCGGCGACTACCTGTTCGCGCACGCGTCGCAGGTCGTCTCGACCCTCGGCCCGGACGCGGTCGGCGTGCAGGCCCGCACGTTCGCCCGCCTGGTCAAGGGCCAGATCCGCGAGACGATCGGCCCGCGCGCCGGCGACGACCCTCTGGCCCACTACCTCAGCGTCGTGGCCGACAAGACCGGCTCACTGATCGCCACCTCGGCCCACTTCGGCGCGACCATGTCGCGCGCGTCCGACGACATCGTGAATGCGCTCACCGAGTTCGGCGAACGCATCGGTGTCGCGTTCCAGCTGAGCGACGACATCCTCGACATCGTGAGCGACGCCGGCGACTCCGGCAAGACACCGGGCACCGATCTCCGCGAGGGCGTCCCGACCTTGCCGACCCTTCTTGCCCGTCGGTCGACCGACCCGACCGATGAGGAGCTCGTGCGCCTGCTGTCCGCGCCGATTGCCGACGAGTCCGACGTCGCCCGTGCGCTCGAGATGCTTCGGGCCCACCCGGCGATGGACGAGGCTCGGGTGTTCGTGCAGGCCGAGGCCGACACGGCGCGCGCCCTGCTCGACAAGCTGCCCGACATGCCGGCCCGAACGGCCCTGAACGCCATCTGTGACACGCTGGCCACGCGCCTGACCTGACCGGCGACGCTACGCTGTCGAACCGGAGCGTCAGCTCCGCGTGCGGACGTAGTTCAATGGCAGAACAGCGACCTTCCAGGTCGAAGACGTTGGTTCAAATCCAGCCGTCCGCTCCACTCCCTAGGCTTTCCCTGTGAACGTCCTGCTCCGCATCCTCGGGCTCAACCTGCTCGCTCATGTCGGGTCGCGCCTGCCGAGCCGGGTCGCGCGCACGACCACGTCGATGCTCCTCATCGCCGCGAATCTGCTTCCCTTGTGGGCGGTGCTGAACGGGGCCGCCGGCGTGGGTGATGTCTTCATCGTCTACTGGTTCGAGAACGTCGTCGTCTGGTTCACCAGCACGATCAAGATCCTGACCGCCCGCGGGGGGACGGTCGGCGACGCCAGACCGGTCGGCAACGTGCCGATCGCGGGGTTCTTCGCGCTGCACTTCGGCATCTTCACCGTCGTCCACGGGTTCTTCTCCTTCATCATCGCGGCGTTGACCGGTGGGTTCACCGGGGGACCTCGGACATGGTTGCTGCTGCTTGCCGCGATCCTGGTCAGCCACCTGGTGTCCCTCGGCCTCAACTGGTTCGGCCAGGGTGAGCGCGAGGTCGTGTCGGCACGCCGGGCGATGATGTTGCCGTATCCGCGGATGGTGGTGCTGCACCTGGCGGTGATCGGTGGCTTCTTCCTCCTGCTCGGAGTCGGGCATCCGGACGGCACCTATGACGACGTCGCCCCGGTCGCACTTCTGTGCGGCCTGAAGACCGTCGTCGACGCCCTCTTCCACGTGCGAGAGCGGCTCGCGAACCGCCTCATCCCCGAACCGCCGAGCGGGCCGGGAGGCACACTGGAGCGGTGAGGGCAAGACTGCTCGTGGGCGCGATGCTCCTGGTGCTGGTCGCATCCGGATGCACTGACGATGGTGCGAAGCGGCCGGCAGGGTCGGCTCAGGACCGCGCGTCACCGACGGTGACGCCGACTCCGCCGCACCCGGTCTCGCTGCAAGCGCTCATGCAGCGCGAGTACGACGGTCACGGACTGCGGCTGCGTCGCGAGCTCGGCAGCACCGAGGCCTACCGCCAGCACAACGTGGTCTACCGCAGCGGCAAGCTCCGCATCACCGGGGTGCTCAACGTGCCGCGGGGCGCCGGGCCCTTCCCCGTGGTCGTCCTCGCCCACGGCCACATCGACACGGACGTCTACGTGAACGGCCAGGGGATGAGACGCGAGCTGGACTGGCTCGCCCGCCGGGGCTTCGTGACCCTGCACGTCGACTACCGCAACCACGCCGGGTCCGACGACGACCCGGACGCCGAGACCGGCCTGCGGCTCGGCTATACCGAGGACGTCATCAACGCGGTGCACGCTCTGCGCGCGTGGGACGGGCCGGTCGACGACGACCGCATCGCCCTCGTGGGGCGGTCGATGGGTGGCGGCGTGATCTACAACGTGCTCACGGTCCAGCCGGGGCTGGTCGACGCGGCCGTCGTGTTCGCACCGGTCAGCTCGAACACCGTGGACAACTTCGAGCGCTGGATCCGCCCCAACCCCGGCCGGGAGAACCTCGCGAGACGAATCCTGCGACGGTACGGCGAGCCCGACGACAACCCGGAGTTCTGGCGCAACGTCAGTCCGCGCACGTTCTTCAGCCGCGTCACCGAGCCGGTCCTCATCCACCACGGATCGTCCGACGACAGCTGCCCGATCCGCTGGACCCGGCGCACCGTGGAGGCCCTGGACAGCGCGGGCGCGGATGTCACCCTGCGCGTCTACGACGGCGAGGGCCACACCTTCGGGCCGCAGTGGCCGCGCTCCATGGAGCGCACCGTCCGGTTCCTGCGCCGTCAGTTCATCTAGCCGACAGGCTGTTCGCCGAGAGGCGGCGCCTCGCGACGCTCTGGCGACGCGCCCGACGTGCGGCGGCTCGTCGCCACAGCGAGACGATGCCACGGGCGATGGGCGGCGCGACGTTGATGTACCCGTTGAACGGGACCGTGGCGAAGAGGATCTGTCGAAGGTCGTTGGGGGTGTTCATGCTGCACTCCTGGATGTGGTCGCGGTCGCCCGCGGTTGACGGAAGTACGTGGTCATCGCTTGGTCGACATCCGGTCGGGACTCGTCGACGGCCCACCAGCTCGCAACGGGCACGCCGTCCGGGCGGACGAGCATGGCTCCGGCGGGGCCGAGTCCGAGTGCCCGAGCTGCCAGGCGGGGGAGAGCCACCGTGGTGACCGGCGGTCTTCCTGGTCGAGTCATCTCGCCGTCGGTCACGCCGGCATCCGGGCCGACGAGCAGAGTCAGGCCGGGTCCGACCAGGTCGATGGTCGAGCGTCGCTCTCCGCCGGACGGCATCGCCGGATCGACCCAGGCGTGGGCGATACGGCCACCAAGATCGACTTGCAGCTCCGACATCGCATCGCGGCGGCCGCCCTCCGGGTCGGCCGAACGGGTCACGTTGTGGGCCACGGCCGGTCGACGCTCGTCCTCGTACGTCGACAGGAGCTCAGGCGGCGCCCACCCGAGCAGAACCCATGCCATCTTCCAGCCCAGGTCGCGCCCGCTGGCGATGGCCGTATTGAGACCGGTTCCACCACGCGGCGTGACACGGTGGGCGGCGTCGCCGGTCAAGTAGACGCGACCGCTGCTGAAGGAGTCGGCGAGCTGTGCTGCCGACGTGAACCAGCCGAAGCGGTCGATCCGGACAGGGATGCCGGCTACTCCGACGGCTCGCTCGATCCGCTGCCGCAACAGCTCGCGAGCCGCATCGGTGTCCTCGGCCAGGTCGCGGGCGAGCTCGGTGCCGAAGAGCCACCGGTCATCGGGGCCGGCCGGCACGAGGATTCCGGTGCCCTCTGGATCGCTGATCGCGTACACGCCGTGCCGGTGCTCGCCCATCAGCTCCCAGAGCGGAGCGTGGAACTCGACCATGACGCCTTCGATGAGGCCGTCCAGGCCGGAGTGGTCAATGCCGAGCGACGCACGGATGCGGCTCCTGGCGCCATCCCCGGCGATGACGTACTCGGCAGCCAGCTCGAAGCTCGTTCCGGAGCTGACCTCTCTCAAGGTCAGCACCGCGCGGTCGGGCGTGTGTCGGACGTCAACGGCCTCGATACCGCGCACGATCGTGGCAGTGGGCAGTGTGGCCAGGTGCTCGAGCAGGACCGACTCCAGATGGTCCTGCGGCACGTTGGCCGGTGCCATCGGGCTGACCATGGCGCTCTGAGTCGGTGAGGGGTACCCGACGTCGATGCGGAGGCCCTCGGCGGCTCTCGCCACGGTGGGGATCTCCAGCATCGACATCTCGACGTCGACGCCACCGGCCAGCATGCGGTCGGCGAGTCCCCACGAGCGGAGCATCTCCATGTTGCGGACGCCCAGGACGGTGGCTCGGGGAAGGTCCGAGCCCACGGCGCGTCGCTCGACGAGGAGGACCTCGATGCCGTGACGCGCCAGAGAGACGGCGGCCGTGAGGCCCGCTGGGCCTGCGCCGACCACCACGACCGGATGCGCCCGTCCATCGGTGAGTGATGCCAACATGAGTTTCCTTCTTTCATCAGACAGCATGTCTTTCAAACGACAGCATGTAGTACATAAGACGCAGTGTCAACTGAAATGTGAAAGAATGTCGGCATGCCGTCCCGCCAGTACGCCCAGAAGCTCCGAGCCGAGTCCGCGGCAGAGACCCGGCAGCGGATCCTGGACGCCGTCGCCGAGCGGATGCGAACCGCGCCGACCGAACCGGTGAACATCGACCAGGTGGCGCGACTGGCGAAGGTGGCACGCTCGACGATCTATGTCATCTTCGGCTCCCGTGTCGGCCTGTTCGAGGCCTTCGCCGACGATCTGTTCACGCGCACCGGCTTGCCCGACCTCTCGAAGGCGGTGAAGAACCCTGACGCTCTCGAGCACCTCCGGGGTGCCACCAAGGCGGCGTGCCGGATGTTCGCCGGCGATCTCGATGTCTTTCGCGTGCTCTTCGCGACGGCGCGACTGGACGCTGATGCCTTCGGTCAGGTGATCGAGAAGTCGGAGAGCGATCGCAAGCGCGGGCTGAAGCACCTGGCCAAGCGCCTCGCCGAGGACGGATACCTCCGAGACGACTTCACGGTCGAGAAGGCCTCAGACCTCCTGTGGGTGCTGGCCAGCTTCGATGCGTTCTACCTCTTGCACGCCGAGCGGGGGCTCTCCGTCGACGCCGCTGCGGATGTGCTGTGCGAGACCGCCGAGCGGACACTCTGCCGCTGACTAGCAGGCGACATTCTCGGCGGCGCGCTGGAGCTCGCGGCGTTTGCGGCCGCCGCGAAGGACGTCGACCGTGAAGATCAACAGGGCGATCCAGACCAGCACGAAACCGATCCAGCGAGCCGAACCCATCGGCTCGTGGAAGATCAGCAGGCCGAACACGAACTGCAGGACCGGCGCGAGGTACTGCAGCAGGCCGATCGACGTGAGCCGTAGTCGCGTGGCCGCACCGCCGAACAGGAGCAGCGGAATCGCGGTGATGATGCCGGTGCCGGCGAGCAGCAGGGCGTTGGGCAATCCTTCGTGGCCGAACGAAAGCGTGCCGTTGGCCTCGAGGATGCCGAGGTAGGTGAGGGCGATCGGCGTGAGCAGCAGGGTCTCGGCCCCGAGCGCCTCGACCGCGCCGAGCTGGGCCTTCTTCTTGAGGAAGCCGTACGTCGCGAACGAGAACGCGACGGTGAGGGCGACGTACGGCAGGCGCCCGTAGTCGACGGTGAGGATGAGGACGGCGACCGCACCGATCGCGACGGCGACCCACTGCGCCCGCCGGAGCGTCTCCTGGAGCACGAACACCCCGAGCAGCACGGTGACGAGCGGGTTGATGAAGTAGCCGAGCGACGTCTCGATGACCTTGTCGTGCGTGACGCCGTAGATGAACGTGCCCCAGTTGATCGTGATGACGGCGGCCGCCAGCGCCAGGAAGCCGACGCGTCGACGGTTGGACCAGATGGCCCGGAACGCGCTCCAGCGGTGCGTGACGGTGAGCAGGAGCGCCACGAACACCAGCGACCAGGCGATGCGGTGGGCCAGCGCCTCGAGCGAGCCGGCCGGATCGAGCAGCGGCCAGTAGAGCGGGAAGAGTCCCCAGCACAAGTAGGCCCCGGCACCCATCGCCAGGCCGCTGCGGGACTCGTTCACATCAGAAACCTACGCCCGGCCTCTGGCCGGCATTCCCCGGAATCATCTCGGCGGGCTGCCTTTGGCAGGATTTCGTCCTGCCATGGCAGGAGAGAGTCAGCGCGACTCGAGCAGTCGCTTCAGTCGTGCCAAGTCTTTGGTGTTCGCGCGGCGCATCGCGACGGCCATCATCGGCGCGGCGACTGAGGAGAACCCGGAGGGTACGCCGCGGTTGCGCAACGTCATCGTGGTACGGCCATCACGTGCGTCGGTCCACTCGTAGGACGTCTCCATGGGGAAGGGGCCTTCCGCCGTTCGCATCACCAACCGGCGAGGCAAGTCGAGCTCGACGACCTCGTACGTGTAGGAGAGACGGCGGCCGAGGAAGCGGGCGACGAAATTCATTCTGGATCCGACCGTGACCGGCGGCTCGGTTTGCCAGTCGACCGACTCGATGTTGACGTACCACTCCGGCGCGTTCGTCGGATCGACGGCGTAGTCGGCCACGACGTCGACCGGTCGGTCGATCAGGATCTCGGTGCTGACGTCGACGGCCATCGCTGTTCTCCATCCTCCAGCGGCACTGTACGACGAAGGTCTAGCGACCGATGAGATCAACCTCGATGGGTTCGCGTTCGAACGGCGGGCGACCAAGGCCAGTGATGCGCACGTTGCCCCAGGCGTCGTGCTCCTCCAGCCGTCCGGCCGCGGGCGTGCCCTCGCCGATCGACAGCCCGATGGTGGTCGCGCCGCCCTGCTTGGCCGCGTCGACGGCGTCGTCGCGGACGACTCGGCCGTACCAGTGGTAGCGGCCGTCCAGCGGCTCGAGGTGTCCGGCGAGGACGACGTCGACGTCGATGGTCGAGTCCGCGACGTGCAACTGCGCCCGGCCTTCGTAGCCGTCATCGTCGTGCTCGGGCACCCAGCGTTCCGGTCGGATGCGCCGCCGCCGAAGCCTCACGGCAGGAAGCCTGCGCGACGCCACAGCCGCCGGCCGATCGGGCCGAGCAGCCCGTTCTCACGCAGGAACTGCGCCAGCGGCGCGAAGCCCAGGATCTGCGCATCGCGCAGGTAGGGATTGTCGGCGGCCTCCCGCGAGGCACGCTCGACATCGAGACCGGCCCGACGGTAGACCGCGGGGTTCGAGAAGGCGTACCGGAACACCGGGCCGCCGAGTCCGACGAGGTTGCCGGTGAGGATTCGCTCCAGGCGCCCGGCGGACTCCATGCGCCGGACAACCCCCTCGCGCGCGAACTTGATGTGGCGGGCTTCCTCGGTGACGTGGATCCGCATCAGCTGCGAGACGAGGGGCTGCAGCTGCGGGTCGTCCATCATCCGGCGTTGGAGCGCGTCGAAGATCTCCTCGCCCACGAGGGCCGCGACCCAGAGCAGTGAGCCACGCAGGGCGAACGGCAGCAGCTGGATGGCGAGGCGCTCCCGCATGCGCAGGCCGTACGGTCGGGCCCCGACCCGGTCGATGACCTTGCCGAACATCGTCATGTGCCGGCACTCGTCGCCCATCTCGGTCAGCGTGTAATGCGTGTGGGCCGAGCGGGGGTCCTCGCGCGTCAGTTCGTTCAGCAGGGCGCGGTTGAGCACGTTCTCGAACCAGATGCCGACCGAGAGGACGTTCGCCATCTCCTGGCGGGACAGCTCGATGCGCTGCTCCTCGGACATCTCCTCCCACAACGGCGTGCCGTAGAGGGAGACGACGGGTGGCGGCAGGAAGTATTTCTCCGGATGGATCGGGGCATCCCAGTCGATGTCCACCTCGGGCTGGTACGAGCGCTTGATCGCACCGCCCAGCAGGCGTTGGGCGACGACTTCGCGGTCGAGGGTGGCAGTCATGGTTTCTCCAACCGATGAACGTCCATACGTTTACATACTACTAAGAAACGTAAACGATGCCGTCCGTCTGGTCAACGACCTACGATGCAGCCATGACCGACGTCACACCCGGCAACGACGGCGTGCGCGACCGCATTCTCGACGCGGCCGTGCAGTGCCTGCTCGAGTCGGGCCTCGACGCGCGCCTGCACGCGACCATCGCGGAGCGCGCCGGTCTGTCGCGTCCCACCTTGTACAAGTACGTGGGCGACCAGACCGCGATCCTCGACGCCGTGCGCGACCGCGAGATCGAGGCGTTCTTCACCGCGGCAGTGCCCCTGCTCAGCAGCACGGACGACCTGCGGTCCGGTCTCGTCGATGCCGTCGTGTTCGTCGTGGGGTACGGACGCGGGCACATGCTGCTCCAGAAGGCGCTGCGTGAGCACCCCGAGTTGATCCTTCCCGCGCTCACGACGGAGTCCGGGCCGTTGGTCGATCGGATCCACGGGATGTTCGCCGAACAGCTCGAGCGAGCGCTCGCGGCGGTGGACGCCGACCTCGACACCCGTGTCGTCGTGGACTGGATCTATCGCATCATCGTCTCGCTCATCACCACCCCCTCCAGCCCTCACACACAGACCCCGGAACAGCTCCGGGACTACATCGACGGACTCGTGCAGCTCTCGAGCCTCGTGGCGGCCGCACCCGTCCGGCGATGACGGTCGCGGCCGACAGGTTCGAGACCTACGGGCCGTCGCATCTCGTCGCGCTCGCGATCTGCGTTGTCGGTGTCGTGGTGATCGTGCTGCTCGGACGTCGCGCCACGAGCTCCGGCGGGAACCGTGCGTTCGCCGTCGCGATCCTGCTGGTTACCATTCCGCTGCAGGTGCTGCAGCTGCTCCCCGACGAGTGGAACCCGCGGACGTCGCTGCCGTTCCAGCTGTGCGACTTCGCCTGGATGTTCGCGGTGTACGCCCTCTGGACGCGCTCGCGGCAGGCCGCGACCATCACCTACCTGTGGGGCATCACCCTGACCACGCAGGCCATGCTCACGCCCGATCTCGTCTCGGGTTTTCCCGAACCGCGATTCCTCATGTTCTGGGCCATGCACGTGCTGATCGTCTGGGCGGCGTTCCACCTGGTGTTCGGCCTGCGCCTTCTGCCCACGTGGGTGACGTACTGGCGCACGGTGGGCATCACCGCCGTGTGGGCCGGGGCCGTGATGGTCTACAACACCGTCGCCGACGCCAACTACGGGTACCTCAACGGCAAGCCCGACAGCGCCTCCATCCTCGACTTGCTCGGCCCCTGGCCGCTCTACGTGGTCATCGAGATCGCCCTCATCATCGCGGTCTGGGCGCTGCTCACCTGGCCATGGGCCCGCCGATCGAGCCGCCTGCCGACCCCGACCGGCGAACTTCCCTAGACTCCCTGCATGGGCGCCTTCCTCGACGACTACGCGGTCGTCGGCGCCATCTTCGTGGCAGCGATCCTGCTGGCCTCCGCGATGCTCGGGCTCAACGCCTTCATGCGGCCGCGGGTGCCCGCGCGCGAGAAGGGCGTCACGTACGAGTCCGGTGTCGACCCGGTCGGTGAAGGCTGGGCCCAGTCCACGATCCGCTACTACGTCTACGCCTTCCTGTACGTGATCTTCGCCGTCGACGCGGTATTCCTCTTCCCATGGGCGGTCGTGCTGGAGCGGCTCGGGGTCGCGGCCGCCGTCGAGATGGGCATCTTCGTCGCGATCGTGCTGGTCGGGCTCGTCTACGCGTGGCGCAAGGGGGTCCTGTCGTGGACTCGCTGATGCAGCCGGCCGGCGGGGACGTTGGGCTACGGGCAACTGATGTGGTGAGTCTCGGGCTCCCCGCCGTCGGACCGCCGTCGGTGGGGCTGGGCACTCAGTTCGCGCCCAAGCCGGCACGCTTCCTGCTCAACTGGGGCCGCCGCTACTCGCTCTGGGTGTTCAACTTCGGCCTCGCCTGCTGCGCGATCGAGTTCATCGCCAGCTCGATGTCGCGGCACGACTTCATCCGGCTCGGGGTCATCCCGTTCGCGCCGGGCCCGCGCCAGGCCGACCTCATGGTCGTGTCCGGCACGGTCACCGACAAGATGGCGCCGGCCATCAAGCGCCTCTACGACCAGATGCCCGAGCCGAAGTACGTCATCAGCTTCGGATCGTGCTCCAACTCCGGCGGCCCGTACTGGGACTCCTACTGCGTCACCAAGGGCGTCGACCAGATCATCCCGGTCGACGTCTACGTGCCCGGCTGCCCTCCCCGCCCGGAAGCTCTGTTGAACGGCATCGTCACGTTGCAGAACCAGATCGCCCAGGAAAACCTCGCCGACCGTTACGAGCGATCGACGTCATCGCTGCTCACGCCCAAGATCGAGGCGCCATGAGCCTCGATGCTGTGCGTTCAGGATTTGGCGAGTTCGGGCCGCCGCACCGCGTCGTCGACGCAGAAGCCTGGCACGACACACTGGCGGACCTCCGCGACGACGGCTACACGTTCTTCGACTGGCTGTCTGCGGTCGACGAGGAGGCGGAGGGGTTCCGGCTCGTCGCCCACGTGCTGCGACCGGATCCCTGGGACCACCTCCTGGTCGTGACGTTCCTCGACGCCGAGTCGCCCGCCGTGACGTCCGTCGCCGACGTCTACGCCGGTGCCGGGTGGCACGAGCGCGAGACGCACGAGATGTTCGGCATCGACTTCGGGATTCCCCTCGAGCCACTGCTGCTCCCCGACGGGTTCGAGGGACATCCGCTGCGCAAGGACTTCGTGCTCATCTCGCGCGTCGTCAAGCCCTGGCCGGGTGCCAAGGAGCCGGGGGAGTCTGATCACGACGTCGCCAGCCGCACCGGTGGTCGTCGCATGAAGCCCCCGGGCGTCCCCGACGACTGGCCGCCCCAAGCCGAGCCCGACGGGAGCCGAGAGGTCGCAGACGGTGAGCAGGTTCCAGAACAGTGAGTGACCTTCTCGACGTCGTCCTGCGGTGCGTCCTGGTCATCGGGGCGTTCATGACCCTGCCGCTGCTGGTCGGCCAGATGGAGCACAAGCAGATGGCGCACATGCAGAGCCGGGTCGGCCCGATGTACGCCGGCAGGTTCCACGGCTGGGCCCAGCTGGTGGCCGACGGGGTGAAGTTCCTCCAGAAGGAGAGCGTCACCCCCACCGCCGCCGACCGGCCGGTGTTCGCGCTCGCCCCGGCAGTCGCGATCGTGCCGTACGTCGTCGCCATGGTCGCCATCCCGCTCGGTCCCGTGTTCGGCAGCGACGTGCTGGTCGGCACCGACCTCGATGCCGGATTGTTCTTCGTCCTGGCTGCGATGAGCGTCGGTGTCATCGGCACGCTGATGGCCGGTGTGGCCAGCGCCAACAAGTACAGCTACATCGGCGGCCTGCGGGTCGCCGCGCAGCTGATGAGCTACGAGCTGCCGATGGTGCTGGCGGCGTCCAGCGTCGCCATGGCTGCCGGCACGCTGTCGCTGGTCGGCATCGCGGAAGCGTGGGAGCCGTGGTGGCTGCTCGCGCAGCTGCCCGGGCTCGTGGTGTTCTTCGTCGCCGGACTCGCGGAGCTGATGCGGCCGCCGTTCGACGCTCCGCTGGCCGACGCCGAGCTCGTCATGGGTCCTCTCACCGAGTACGGCGGCATGCGGTTCGCGATGTTCCTGCTCACCGAGTACGCGGGCATCGTCCTGCTCGCCGCCCTCACGGCCGTGCTGTTCCTCGGCGGCTGGGCCGGGCCGTGGTCCGACCAGGTCGGGGCGCTCTGGATGCTGCTCAAGATCGTCGCGGTCTCGTTCCTGGTGATCTGGGCCCGGGTCGCCTACCCGCGGCTGCGCGAGGACCAGGTCAACGCGCTGGCCTGGAAGGTCATGGTGCCGGCCGCCCTGGCCCAGGTGACGCTCACGACGATCCTGGTGGTGGCGACATGACGTTCGGCAAGGGCTTGGCCCAGGGACTCGCCGTCACGCTGCGCACGATGCTACGTCGCAGCGCCACGGCCCAGTACCCGAAGAACGAGCCGGAGCTGCCGGCCCGCAGCCGCGGCGTCATCGCGCTGCAGGAGGAGAACTGCACGTCCTGCATGCTCTGTGCCCGCGAGTGCCCGTCGTGGTGCATCTACATCGACTCGCACAAGGAGACGATCCCGGCCACCACCGAGGGCGGCCGGGACCGCAGCCAGAACGTGCTCGACCGCTTCGACATCGACTACTCCATCTGCATGTACTGCAGCATCTGCATCGAGGTGTGCCCGTTCGACGCCCTGCACTGGTCGCCGGAGTTCGCGTACGCCGAGGGCGACATCGTCGACCTCACCCACGACATGAACCGGCTGCGCGAGTGGATGTGGACGGTTCCGCCGCCGCCGGCCCTCGACGCCGGGGCCGAGGAGTCCAAGGAGCTCGCGTCGTTCCGCCAGAAGCAGGAGGAGGGCGACGCCGGTGAGCCCCGCGTCGGAGAGACGCCGTGAGCACAGCTGAGGTCGTCTTCCTGCTCCTGTCCGCCGTCGTGATCGCGTCGGCGGTGCTGGCGGTGGGCAGCCGGCAGCTCGTGCATGCCGCACTCTGGCTCGTGGTCACGCTCGGAGGTGTCGCCGGCTGTTTCATCCTGATGACCGCCGAGCTGCTCGCATGGGTGCAGGTGCTCGTCTACGTCGGCGCGGTCGTCGTGCTCGTGGTGTTCGCCCTGATGCTCACCCGCTCGCCCACCGGAACACGGTCGGCCGAGGTCACTGCGAACCGCCCGGTTGCGGCGGTGCTCGGACTGGTGGCGGCCGGCGGACTCGGCGCCGTGCTGGTGGCCGGCTTCCGCGGCGAACGCCTGACCGGTGAGCTACCGGGCACCGCCGAGTCGATCGGTGACGCGCTGTTCCGCCACTGGGTGCTGGGATTCGAGGTGCTCAGCGTCGTGCTCCTGGCCGCCCTGATCGCCGCGATCGTGCTGGCGCGTTCGGGATCGGAACGCTGATGCCGCTGCTCTATCCGCTCCTGCTGTCCGCTGCCCTGTTCGGCATCGGGCTCTATGGCGTGCTCGCTCGCCGCAATGCCGTGCTCGTGCTGGTCGGCGTGGAGCTGATGCTCAACGCCGTCACCCTGCAGCTCGTCGCCTTCGACGCCTGGTTCGCCGAGACCCTGCATACCGGGCAGGTGCTCACGCTGTTCGTCATCGCTCTGGCCGCCGCCGAGATCGGGCTCGGGCTCGCGATCGTCCTGGCCATGTTCCGGGCCACCGGCACGATCGACGTCGACACGGTCGACCATGAGGCCGCCGCGTCGGGGGAGCCGGTCGGATGAGGCGCTGGCCGTACGTCATCCTCACCGTGCTCGTGGCCGCGGCAGTCGCGGTGTGGGCGATCCCGCACCTCGGCGATGATGCATCGTTCGTCACCTTCTACGGCGGCAACGACGTGGGGCCGGACCTCCCCAGCCTCTCGCTCGCGACCAACCTCGACTCGATCTCGGCGCCGGTGATGCTGCTCGCCGCGGGCGTGGCCCTGCTCGTGCAGATCTACTCCACGGCCTACATGGGCGACGACAAGCGTTACCGCTCCTACGCATCACTCATCGTGCTGTTCCTCGTCGCGATGATCGCCGTCGTCGCCACGGACAACCTGTTCGTGCTCCTGATCGGCTGGGAGGTCATGGGCGTCTGCTCGTACCTGCTGATCGGGCACGCGTGGGAGCTGCCGCAGGCGCGCGCCGGCGCGGCCAAGGCGTTCCTCGTGACGCGGATCGCCGACATTGGATTGCTCGTGGCGATCATCGTCCTGGGACAGACGTACGGCAGCTACAGCATCAAGCACGTGATCATCGCCACCGGCGTGGAAGAGCCTCGCAACGCCACGGCGATCGGGCTGCTGCTCATCCTCGCCGTGGTCGGCAAGTCGGCGCAGGTGCCGCTGCACACCTGGCTGCCCGACGCGATGCCCGGCCCCACCCCGATCACCGCCCTCATCCACGCCGCCACGATGGTCGCGGCCGGCGTCTACCTCCTCGCACGCCTGCTGCCGGTGTTCGAGACGTCGCAGGTCGCGATGACCACGCTCGCCGTGGTGGCCGCGGTGACGATGCTGCTCGGTGCGCTGTTCGCGGTCGTGCAGACCGACCTCAAGCGAGCCCTCGCGTGGTCGACGGTCAGCCAGCTCGCCCTGATGTTCGCCGCGCTGTCCACGAGCGACGCCGACGCCGGCATCACGCACCTCGTGTCACACGGCGCATTCAAGGCGCTGCTGTTCCTCGGCTGCGGGGTGGCGATGCAAGCCGTCGGCAGCAGTGCGCTGTCGGCCATGGGTGGGCTGCGCCGCTCGCTGCCGGTCACGTTCTGGACGATGACGATCGGGTTCGCCGCGCTCGCCGGCATAGTGCCGACGGTCGGCTTCTTCTCCAAGGACGGCGTGCTCGACGCGCTGCACGTCGCCACGGACGGTGAGGCGACGCTGGGCAGTGGCACCGCCTGGGTCGTGCTCGTCCTGGCGGTGCTGACCTCAGGCGTCACGGCCCTCTACGCGACCCGGCTGTGGATGGCGACGTTCCTCGGCGCCCCGGCACGCGCGCACCGCGAGCGTCGGGCGATGGTCGGCCCGCTCCTCCTTCTCGCCGTCGCGTGTCTGGCCCTGTCCATCGGACAGGAGCTCCACGTCGGCATCGGCGTGCTGTCAACGGCAGTGGCCGCCGCGGGCATCCTCGCGGCGGTGCGGCTGCGCGGCCACGGTTGGCGGGTCCGGTTCGGCCGTCCCCTGGCCGCCGAGCTCGGCCTGGACACGGTGTTCGTCCGGACCGTGCCCTCGGTCGTGCTGGGTGCCGCTCGGGTGGTCGACAACGTCGACGCCGACGGCATCGACGTCTATCCCCGCGGTGGTGCGTGGCTCGCGCAGCGCGCCTCGTGGCTCATCGGTGCGGTGCAGTCGGCGCGCGTGCAGGTGTACGCCACGATCGTCGCCGGTGGCGCGTTGCTGGTCGTCGTCGGTGCGGTCGTCGCGGGGGTGGGCTCGTGATCGCCGCCGCCCTCGGCGTGCTGCTCGCGGCCGCTGTCCTCCTGGTCGCTCTGCCGTCGAGGTTCGCCGGCCGGATGGCCGCCGTCACCGGGTCGGTCGCCTCCTTGGCGGCTTTCGTCCTGCTCGCGCTGGTGCCGCGCGGTGGCCCGGACGACACCTGGGGCGAGCTCGACCACGCCTGGATCGAGCCCCTCGGCGCGCGCCTCCACGTCGGAGTCGACGGAGTCTCCCTGCCGCTCGCCCTGCTGACAGCGTTCCTGACCCTGCTGTGCTGCCTGTGGCTGCTGAAGCCCGACACGTCGCCGCGCCTCGTCGCGCTGCTGCTCGTGGTCTGCGCGGCGTCGATCGGCGTGTTCGTGTCGATGGACCTGCTGCTGTTCTTCGTGTTCTTCGAGCTGGCCCTCATCCCGATGTGGTTCGTCATCGCCCGCTGGGGTGCGGGAGGCAACGAGGCGCGACGGGCGGCGACCCGGTTCCTGCTGTTCACCGTCACCGGCTCGGCGCTGCTCCTCGTCGGCATCGTCGTCATCGGCCTGAAGGCCGGCACGCTGCAGATCGACGAGATCCGCGGCACCGAGTCGCTGCTGGCGGCTGGTCTCATCGCCCTCGGCCTGGCCGTCAAGGTTCCACTCGTGCCGCTGCACACATGGCTTCCGGACGCCCACGGCCGCGCACCCACCGTCGGGTCGGTGCTGCTGGCCGGCGTCTTCCTGAAGCTGGGCACCTACGGGCTGCTGCGGCTCGACGTCCAGATGCTTCCGGAGTCGACGGCGCGCATCGCCCCGTACATCGGGGTCGTGGCCGCGGTCGGCATCGTCTGGGCCGGACTGGCGTGCCTCGTCCAGGACGACCTCAAGCGGCTGGTGGCGTACTCGAGCATCGGCCACATGGGTTTCGTCGTGCTGGGCCTGGCGACGATGAGCCACACCGGCATCGCGGCGGCGGTGTTCGGGTCGGTCGCCCACGGGCTGATCACCGGCCTGCTGTTCTTCCTCGCCGGGTCACTCAAGGAGCGCCACGGCACGGCGTCGCTGCGCGAGCTGGGGCGCGGCCTGTACGAGCGCGCTCCCTGGCGTGCCGTTGCCCTGCTGGTGGGCGGTCTCGCCACGATGGGCCTGCCCGGTTTCGCCGGGTTCTGGGGCGAGCTCCTCACGCTCCGCGCGGTCTACGAGCCGAACCTCGGGCTCGACGATCGCGCGATGTCGTGGACGCTGCTCGGCGTCGCGACCGCGGGCATCGCCCTGGCCACCGCCTACGTCGCCCGCTACGTCCGGTCCCTCCTGCAGGGCGAGCCGACACCCCATGACGGCGACACCGATCTCACCCGCCGCGAGACCGTGGTCGTGGTGCTCCTGCTGATCCCGATCGTGTTCCTCGGCCTGGTGCCGACCGTCATCACCGACCTGCTGGGCGCGGGGGTGATGGGATGAACATCCCCTTCGACTGGGTGGCCGCCGGTCCCGCCACCCTCGTCTTCACCGGCGCGGTGCTGGGCCTGATGGTCGACGCCTTCGCGCCGCGGCGCACCTGGCTGGGGTCGGGGCTGCCCACCCTCGCCGGCACGCTCGCCGGTGGAGCGGAGCTGCTCCGCACCGGAAGCATCGACGACATCGCTTTCGGCTTCTCGCTGATCCTCGTCGTCGGCACGGTGCTCGTGCTGGTCGCGTCCATCGTCATGAACTCCGAGAACGCGATGCCGGCGGGGGAGTTCCACCTGCTGCTGGGGTCGGCAGCGTCCGGCGGTCTCGTGATGGCGAGCGCGCGGGACCTGGTGACCCTCGTGGTGGCCATCGAGCTGCTCGCGCTGCCGTCGATCGCACTCGTCGGACTGCGCCAGGGCGATCGACGCGCCATCGCATCCTCGTGGACGTTCTTCCTGACGTCCGTCGTGTCGACGGCCATGACGCTGATGGGCATCGCCCTGCTCTACGGCTCCACCGGGACCTTGTCGTACGCGGGGCTGAGCCGCGAGCTCGAGTCTCCGTCGGTGCCGGGCGCCGTGGTCTCGGTCGGCGTCGTGCTGACGATCGTCGGTCTGCTGTTCAAGCTGGGCGCCGTGCCGTTCCACGTCTGGGTGCCTGACACGTACCGCGGCGCGAGCGTCATGGTGGCCGGCTTCCTGGCGTCGGTCTCGAAGACCGCGGCGCTCGGGGCGCTGCTGGTGCTGCTTGCGCTCGGGCTCGGCCCGGCCGACGGTTCGTGGCAGCCCGTGATCGCCATCGTGGCGGCGGCTTCGATGACGGTCGGCAACCTCGCCGCCCTGCGCCAGCGTGACGGCGTCGCGATGCTGGCCTGGTCGTCCGTGGCCCAGGCCGGATTCCTGATCGCGCCGGCCGCGGCCATCTTCACGGCCTCCGGATTGAGTGCACCCCTGCAATACCTCGCGATCTACGCGCTGGCCAACATCGTCGGTTTCGCGGCCCTGGCCGTCGTCCTCCGCACCCGCGGCAGCACGTCCTACGACGAGCTGGCGGGCCTCGCCCGCACGGATCCGTGGCTCGGCCTCCCGCTCGCGTTCGCGGTGCTCACGCTCGCCGGGTTCCCGCCCGCGGTCGCGGGGCTGGTCACCAAGTACGTCGTGCTCCGGCCGGTCGTCGACGGCGATGTCACCTGGCTGGCCGTCGTCATGGCTGTCAACGTGATGATCGGACTCGCCTACTACCTCCGACTTGTCGTCGTGGTCGTCGGCCCGGGAACGGGGGAGCCGCGCGCAGCCGGGACGGCGCCCTACGCGGTGCGACTCGCGACGGGCGTCGCCGTGATCGGCACGCTCGCCCTGGTCGTCCTGAGCGTCTGGCCGAACCTCTTGATCGCCAACCTGCCCTAGGTCGACGAGTCAGCGTTGGGCCTCAGCTCCACTCGCAGGCGATTCCGTCGCCGTCTCGATCGAGCCCGTGCGGATCGCTTCCCGTCACCTGCACGGGGCGACCGATGTCCGGGCAGTTGAGATCGGGAGGGTATGGCGGGATGCACGGCGAGTAGCCGGGCGCACAGTTCTTCTTCGGCTGCTGCTGCACGAGAGGGACCGGCTTGGCACAGGTGAAGGCCGGGCTGGCCCGATCGGCCTTGATGTACTTCGGCTCCCGTGGATGGAATCCGTAACCGTCTCGCGAGTCGTATCTGGCGACGGCCAGTCCCGCCTTGATGAGGCGCAGGCCTGAGTCTGTGCCATTCACGTCGACGTACCTCAACAGACGTCCGTACTGATCGTGATCCTCATCGGACGCACCCAGGGTGACGCGCTTCCCCAGGATGAGACCGGCGAGCGTGTTGCGCGAACGCTTGTATCCGCACTCGCCTACCTCGGGCGCGTCGATGCCAGCCAGCCGGACGGTCTCGCCATTCCCGAGATTGATGGTGTCGCCATCCACGACGTGCACCACGCGATAGGTCCGCGGGTTGGGCTTCGGCGTCGTCGGGGCGGTCGTCTCCACGGAGCTGTCGTCCGGGTCACCGCTGTCGTTCGTCGACGGGGTGCTGTCGCCTTCGCCTGTCGCGTCGGGCTGCGTCTCGCTTGATGGAGGACCCTCGTCGAATGTACCGGCGACGGCGCTGGAGAACGACACCACCGTCACTGCGGCGATGAGTCCGGTCAGGATCTTGTGGCGTTTCACCCAGTCGGTCACCGGGGCTGAGGTCGAGGTCGCCGCGGATACTTGGATCGGCTGCTCTCGAATCGGCTCTGGTGGAGCCCATCTGTGCTCGGTCCAGGCAGTTCCGTCCCAGTAGCGCTGATGGCCCGCTGGGGCATGAGGGTCCGGGTACCAATCGGCAGGCGGCGACGCGGTCTCTGGCGGAGCCCAGCGGTCCTCGGTCCAGACGGATCCGTCCCAGAAGCGTTGATGGCCAGCAGGTGCTTGTGGGTCGGGATACCAACCGGCAGGTGGCAACGGTCGACCTGTCACGCCGTGAGCGTAGGCGCCTCCGGAAGGACTGGCAGTCGAACTGCCGAATCAGGACTCAGCGGCGGTTGGTGAACTGCACGGGGAAGTCGAGGTCGGCGCCCTTCACCAGAGCGATGACGGCCTGCAGGTCGTCGCGCTTCTTGCTGGACACCCGCAGCTCGTCACCCTGGATCTGGACCTTGACGCCCTTCGGGCCGTCATCGCGGATGAGCTTGGAGACCTTCTTGGCCTGCTCGGAGCTGATGCCCTCGCTGAACGTGCCGTTGAGCTTGACGTCCTTGCCGGACTGCCGCGGTTCGTCGGTCTCGAGCGACTTGAGCGAGATGCCGCGCTTGATGAGCTTCTCCTTGAAGACGTCGAGGATGGCGAGGGCGCGCTCGTCGGCGTTGGCCGTGATCTCGATGCCGTCCTCGCCGTGCCACTCGATCTTGGCGCCGGTGTTCTTGAAGTCGTAGCGGTTCGCGATCTCCTTGGCCGCCTGGTTGAGGGCGTTGTCGGCCTCCTGGCGGTCGAGCTTGCTGACGATGTCGAACGACGAGTCGGCCATGACTTCTCCTGTGGTTCGCGCGGCGACGGTCTGGTTTCACCCAGCCTAGGGGCCTGAGATATCGTGGCTCGTCGTTGCCCCATGGGTGACACAACCCCGGCAGGTTGCCCGAGTGGCCAAAGGGATCTGACTGTAAATCAGACGGCATTGCCTACGCAGGTTCGAACCCTGCACCTGCCACGCACCGGCGAAGGGCCTCTGATCAGCGGAAGCGCTGGTCGGGGCCCTTTGCGATGACGACGATCTGCACAGAACCTTCACGTGTTGTCGACCACTCCCGACCGTTGCCGCTCCTAGGGTCGAGTCATGGCCGTCGACCCATCCCGCCGCATCCTCGTCGTCGAGGACGAGCCGGTGATCAACCAGGCGATCACCGACCGGCTGCGCGCCGAGGGGTTCGAGGTCGTCCAGGCGTGGGACGGACCGGGCGCCGTCGAGGTGTTCGGCACGGCATCGCCTGACCTCGTCGTGCTCGACGTGATGCTTCCCGGGTACGACGGTCACGAGGTGTGCCGGCGCATCCAGGCGGAGCGGCCCGTGCCCGTCCTGATGGTGACCGCCCGTGACGACGAGGCCGACATCCTCATCGGACTCGGTGTGGGAGCCGACGACTACCTGACCAAGCCGTTCCGGATGCGGGAGCTGGTCGCCCGCATCGGCGCGCTGCTGCGCCGAGTCGACCGTGCGGCCGAGCTGGTCGGGGCGCGAGCCCTCGAGCTGGGCGACCTCACCGTCGACCCCGGCGCGCACAAGGTCTGGCTCGGCGAGGACGAGGTGCGGCTCACCCCCACCGAGTTCGACCTGCTGCTCTGCCTCGCCGCGGCGCCCGGGCAGGTGCTGACCAGGGAGAAGCTGCTGGCCGACGTCTGGGGCTGGCCGGGTGCCTCCGGTACGCGGACGGTCGACAGCCACGTCAAGGCTCTGCGGAGCAAGATCGGCGCGGAGCGCGTGCGCACGGTCCACGGCGTCGGGTACGCACTGGAGACCGTGTGACCACGCCGCAGAGCCCCCTCGATCGAGTCACCTCGATCAAGATCAAGCTGGGCGTGCTCGTCGCGGCCAGCGTGGCCGTCGCTGCCGTGCTCGCCACCATCGGCGCCGGGGGTGCGGTCGCTCCGTGGCTGAGCATCCCCGTCACGATCGCGGTGGCGCTGGCGGTGACCCAGCTGCTCGCCATCGGGATGACATCACCCCTCCGGGAGATGACTCAGGTGGCCCGGCAGATGGCGCGAGGCGACTACTCCGGACGCGTGCACACCACCTCCAGCGACGAGGTGGGGGAGCTGGCACGGGCGTTCAACACCATGGCCGAGGACCTCGCCACCGTCGACCGGCAGCGGCGGGACCTCGTCGCCAACGTCTCCCATGAGCTCCGCACGCCGCTGGCCGCATTGTGCGCGGTGCTCGAGAATCTCGCCGACGGCGTCGCCGAGCCCGACCCGGAGGCGCTGCGGGCCGCGCTCGACCAAGCCGAACGTCTCAGCCGCCTGGTCGAGGACCTGCTCGACCTCTCCCGCGTCGACGCCGGCGTCGCGCCGCTCGACGTGCAGTCGGTCCGGGTGTCAGACCTGCTCGAGCGCGCGGTCGCCGAGGCCGCGGTCGCGCCGAAGGCGGTGTCGTACGACGTCCATGCCACGCCGGCCGACCTGACCGTGCAGGGAGATCCGGCGCGACTTCAGCAGCTCGTCGCGAACCTCCTCGACAACGCCGCCCGTCACAGTCCACCGAACGGAACGGTCCACGTGCTCGGGACCGGCATGGGAGCCGCATGGTGGCTCGAGGTGGCGGACCAGGGCCCGGGCGTCGCGCCCGAGAGCCGCGAGCAGGTCTTCGAACGGTTCGGCACCCTCGGCGAGCAGACCGGCGGACAGACCGGTGGCACCGGCCTCGGGCTGGCCATCGCCCGCTGGGTCACCGACCTGCACCAGGGGTCGATCGGCTTCGTCGACCCGGTCGAGGGGGAGCGCGGTGCGCTGGTGCGCGTCGTGATCCCGATCGACCCGACCATTCCCGAACAGCCCGGCACCGATCAGCCGTCCGTCCGTGAGGAGAACGCCATGCCCGCCACCCAGAACCCGCCGGCCCCACCGGCACAGCTGGTCTCGGCCGGCCCTTCAATGGCCGATCTCTTCGGACGGTTCTGGCCCGAGCACGGCCTGTCGGCGCGGCGCGACATCCTGCTGGCCTGCTTCGGTGTCGGCGTTCTTGCCGGCTGGGTGCTTCCCGAGCGGAACTTCGGCCTGGGCGCGTTCGTGCTGCTGATGGCGGGTGGCGCGACGACTTTTTATGCAGCGAAGAACCGCCGCGACCCGTTCACTCTGGCATGCGCGGGCCTGTGCGTCTTGCTCTGCGTCCCGGTCATCGTTCGCGACGCGGAGTGGATCGTCGTGCCGTGCCTGCTCATCGGCGGCCTGCTGTGCGTGGCGGGCCTGGTGCGAGGCCGGAGCCTCCCCGACTTCGTCGTGGCCGCAGCGTCGTGGCCGTTCGCCGGCCTCCGCGGCATGCCGTGGCTCGGCCGCACGCTGCGCAGCATCACCGGTTCCGGCAGCGCCCCGGCGGTGATGCGTACGGCGATCTGGTCGCTGCTCGGCCTGATCGTCTTCGGCCTGTTGTTCGCCTCCGCCGACGCCCTGTTCGCCGAGTGGGCCGACCGGGTGATTCCCGACCTGGAAGTCCAGAACTTCGTCGCGCGGTTCTTCATCGCCATCGCCGTCGCTGGCATCACCCTGGCCGCGGCCTATGTCGCCCTCAACCCGCCCCCCGTCCCGGTGGTCGCGGGTGGACGTCGTCCGGTTCAGAACCGGTACGAGTGGCTGGCGCCGGTTGCGCTGATCGATCTCGTCTTCGCCGTGTTCCTGGTGGCGCAGCTGACGGTGTTCTTCGGTGGACACGACTACCTCCAGCGGACCACCGGCCTGACCTACGCCGAGTACGTGCACCAGGGTTTCGGTCAGCTGATCATGGCGACCGTGCTGACCCTCATCGTGGTCTGGGCGGCATCCCACAAGGCCTCGGTCGAGACCCGCGAGGACCGGCTGTGGCTGCGCGGCGCCCTCGGCCTCCTGTGTGTGCTGACGCTGGTCGTCGTCGCCTCGGCGTTGTACCGGATGAACCTCTACCAGGAGGCCTACGGCTACTCCCAGCTCCGCCTGCTCGTCGACGCCTTCGAGATCTGGATCGGGCTCATCGTGGTCGGCATCCTGGTCGCCGGGATCGGATTGTCGGGCCGATGGCTACCGCGCTTGGCGCTGTTGAGTGCCGCCGGGATGCTGCTCGGACTCGCCGCGATCAATCCCGACGCCTGGATCGCCCGCCACAACTTGGAGCGATACGAGCAGACCGGGAAGGTCGACTGGGCCTACTTCGTCGATCTGTCGGACGACGCCGTCCCGACGGTCGTCGACTCGTCCGCACACGTCCGCTCCTGCGCCCTCGTCCACGTCGACACCACCACCGACGACTGGCTCGCCTGGAACTACGGCCGTGCCCGCGCCGACCGGGACCTGAAGGGCCAGCGCATTGACACGTCGGAGGTCTGCGAGCCGTCCTCCTGACAGCCGGCAGATGGCAGTCGGCGGACGCAGATACGTTGGGCCCCGATGAATCAATCGTTCCGTCGCGGCGTCCGGCTCGGACTTCCCTACGCCGCCGCCGGCTTCCTGTTGTCGTTGTCGTTCGGGGTGCTTGCACGCGAGGCCGGCTTCTCGGCCGTACAGGCGATCGTCACCTCGGCGATCGTGTTCGCCGGGTCGGCCCAGTTCGCCGTCCTCTCGATCCTCCTCGGCGGCGGTGGCATGGCGCCGGCGGTCGCGGCCGCCGGACTCATGAACGCGCGCTTCCTGGCGATGGGCATCGCGCTGGCCCCGTCGCTGCCCGGTGGTCCGCTGACGCGGGCGTTGCAAGGCCAGACGGTCGTCGACGCGTCCTGGGTGCTGGCCAACCGTCGCGATGGAACGTTCGACCGGTGGCTCCTGTTCGGGTCGACGACGCCGCAGTACGTCACGTGGTTCGCCGGCACGGCCGTCGGGGCGCTGGCCGGTGACAGCCTCTTCGATCCTGAGACTTTCGGCCTGGACGCCATCTTCCCCGCGTTCTTCTTCGTGTTGCTGATCGGTGAGCTCAAGGATCCGCGCACCCGACTGGTCGCGCTGATCGGTGGCGCCATCGCCCTGGCGCTGGTGCCGTTCACGCCACCCGGCATCCCCGTCCTCGCCGCCAGCGTGGCCGCACTGATCGGGCTCGTACGATGAACATCTGGGTCCTGATCGTCCTCGTCGCCGTCCTCACCTTCGCGATCAAGGCCGCCGGACCAATCGCTCTTGGAGGGCGTGAGCTGCCGGCCTGGTTCTCCTCGATCGTGACCTTCATGCCGGCCGCGGTGCTCGCCTCACTGGTGGTCACTGCGGCGCTGGCGAACGGCGACGAGTGGTTCGTGGGTCCTGACACCGCCGGGGTCGCCGCCGCCGGCATCGTCGCGTGGCGCGGTGGATCGGTGATCACCTGCGTCCTCGCGGCCGCCGTCGTCACCGCGCTCCTGCGCGCGATCTGAAGACCGCTAGGCGGAAGGTTCGGGCGTCTCGCAGTCGACCTTCGGGTTGGCGCCGAAGTAGTTGAGTGGTCCGGCGGCGACGGTGACGAGAATCGTGCCGACGTCACCGCACTCGGTGTCGGTGTTGGCGAAGTAGTCGCGCTGGAAAGAGGCGACCAGGCCGATGATCAGCCAGATGGCGATCAGGCTCGAGAAGATGCGCATGACTTCCTCCTCGTGGGTGGGGACGAGCGTACCGCCGTGAGCGGCAAGCGCATCCCCACCACGAGGGACCGGGTTCAGCCGGCGACGCTGGCAGCTCGTCGGGCGCCCAGGCGGTGGCCCACTGCGACGAGTCCGAACCCCACGGCGAAGATGCCGGCGGCGACGAGCCCGTAGGAGATGGGCAGCTGATCGGGATCCTTCGCGAAGGCGGAATGGTCGCCACCGACCCAGGATCGAGTCAGATAGAGACCCTGGAACGTGAACGCCCACAGGTAGGCGATCGCATAGGTGACGTTGGCGGCCAGGTGGCTGCGGAGGAAGTATCCAGCCGGGAACGCGATGAGCACGGTGACGACGGCGATCATGTCTGGCTCCTCAATCCGTCACGGGTGACGACTGGCGTGCCGGCGACAGCATCAGCACGAGGCTGATGACGGTCACGATGGTGAACGCGGTCACCGCGACCTTGACGAACCACGGAACGTCGACGAAGAACGCCGGAAGAGCCGCGAGCAGCGAGACGATGCGGGCTCCGGCGGCGACACGGATGGCGCCGCGGTTGGCCTTCGCCCAGGCGATCACGACCGCGACCAGAGTGACGAGACCACAGATGGAGCTGACGACGAGGATGCCGTAGGGCGGTCCCACCTCGCCCTCTGGCGTGGGCACGAGGACGGAAGGGAGGTCGACGACGCCGAGCAGTCCGGCGAGAACGAGTCCGATCTTGTTCTTGGTGCTGAGCATGATGATCTCCTTCATTCGGGGTGGTGACACCACCATCGATCCCCGAGGACCGGAGCCGGATCGGTGCTCGTTCCTCATTCTGCGGGAGATCTCCCGACCTGAATAGGTGCACGATCCCGGGTGTCCGCACCGGTCGCGGGGCCAGAATGCCCCTATGACCGATTCCGTCATCCGTGTCGTCCTCGCCGATGACCACCCCGTCGTGCGCGGCGGGCTGCGCGCTCTGCTGGAGTCCCTCCCCGCGTACGAGGTGGTCGCCGAGGCCGTCGATGGCGAAGAGGCGGTGCGCGAGGTGCAGCTGACCCGTCCGGACGTCGTCCTGATGGACGTGCAGATGCCGGGCGTCGACGGCCTCGAGGCGACCAGGCGCATCCGGGCCGCCACTCCGGACGTCGCGGTGCTCGTGCTGACCATGTTCGACGACGACGACACCGTGTTCGCCGCCATGAAGGCCGGTGCGCAGGGCTACCTGCTCAAGGGTGCCGAGCAGGGCGAGATCGACCGAGCTATCAGGGCCGTCGTCGCGGGGGAGGCGATCTTCGGTCCCGGTGTGGCGGCACGGGTGCTGCAACATTTCGCCGACCCACCCCCGGCCCCGGACGATGTGCCGTTCCCGCAGCTGACCGATCGCGAGCGTGAGGTGCTCGATCTCGTCGCCGCCGGCCAGCGCAACGCCGCCATCGCCGCGGAGCTGTTCCTCTCGCCGAAGACGGTGGCCAACCACATCTCGTCGATCTTCGCCAAACTTGCGGTCGCCGATCGGTCCGCGGCGATCGTCCGTGCTCGCGACGAGGGGCTGGGCCGGTCCTGATGACCGAGGCCGCGGCAGTCGCGTGCGTGATCCTGCTGGTCGCGGCCATTGGGATCAGTGGGATCGTCCTCGTCGCGACCCGCCGATCCGCGCTCAGCGGCGCAGCCCTGACCGTCGCGGCACTTCTCGGGGCGGTTGCGGTCGCGCTCCATGTCGGTGGGGTATCGCGGACCGCAGAGCTTGGCTTCTCGATCGCCGCAACCCACCTGGCACTGCCCGTGGCGGTGATGACCTATCCGCACTGGCTGTGGCGACGACCAGTGGACTTTGTGGCATCGGTGACCGTCGTCGCGGCCGGTGTGTTCGCGATGATCGGGTTCGACAACGACGGCGTCGTCGAGTCCATGGGCGCCGCCATCGGGTTGACCCTCATGCTCTACCTGTGGTGGCGGATCGAGACGGCCTCCGACGCCGACCGCATGGCACTCCAGTGGTTGGCCGTCACCCTCGGCACCGCCAGCCTGGCCGTCGGGCTGATGGCGTTCGCGTTCGACGGGACTGGCACCGGGCTCGAGCCTGTCATCGCCCTTCTCGCCGTCCCGGTCGCGCCGGCGATGGTGGTCGGGGTGGTCCGCCCGGACTTCCTGGACGTCCGCGGCCTGGTCGTCTGGGGTGTCGTGACGTTCGTGACGGTGATCGTCTACCTGTCCGTGTTCGCCGGGATCGTTTCGGGCATCGATGCCGTCGGCGGCGACCCGTCGCCGGGCGCCCTGGGGCTCATCGGCGCTGTGCTCGCCCTGGGCTTCCATCCGACGCTCGTCCTGTTGCGTGGCGTCGTCGACCAGCTGTTGTTCGGCGACCGTCCTGACCCGCTGCAGGCGGCTACGCACGTGGCCGACCAGATCGGCGACGACCCGGTGCTGGCTCTGCGAGCCATCCGGGAGGCCCTCGTGCTGCCGTACGCGTCGCTGCGTGCGGACGGCAAGACCCTCGCGACGTCCGGAACCGAGGTCACCCACACCCGCACGCTCTCGTTGCAGCTCGGTGGCGACGCGGTCGGGGAGATCGTCGTCGGCCTTCGGGCCGGCGACCTGACCCTCGCGCAGGCCGACGCCGACGTCCTGCGAATCGTCGCTCCGCTGCTCGCGCAGACGCTGCGTGCCCGAGCCCTCGCCCGCGACCTCCAGACGTCACGCAATGCGGCGATCACCGCCATCGAGGAGGAACGGCGCCGGCTGCGCCGGGATCTCCACGACGGGCTCGGCCCCACGCTCTCCGGCGTCGCCTTCGCCACGGACGCGGCCCGCAACCAGCTGGCGAGCGACCCGGCTGCTTCCGACGCCCTGCTCGAGAAGCTCCGGGCCGACACGTCCGCCGCCATCGCAGAGGTCCGACGGCTCGTGGAGGGCCTGCGGCCGCCGGCGCTCGACGAGCTCGGACTGCTCGGTGCGGTGCGCCAGCACGCCGCCACGCTGCATGCCGATGGGGGAACGCCCTTGAAGGTCACCATCTCGGCGCCGGATCCGTTGCCGGAGCTCTCGGCCGCCGCCGAGGTCACCGCCTACCGCATCGTCGTCGAGGCACTCACCAACGTCGCGCGGCATGCGGCGGCAACCCGCGCGGCCGTCGAGCTCAGCGTCAGCGGCGACGACCTGCGCCTCTCCGTGCAGGACGACGGTTCCGGCTCACGTTCCTGGCAGCCGGGGGTGGGCATGGCGTCCATGCGCGAGCGGGCCGAGCAGGTGGGCGGAACGCTGACGGCCGCCCCCCGCAAGGCAGGCGGCCGGGTCGAGGCGCTCCTTCCGCTCGGGACCGGGTAGGCGCGGCGGGCGGCGCCGTCTTCGCGCTGCGCCTCCCGGTCAGGTGAGCAGCACGACGACGCCGAGCAGACCGGTGTAGAGATGCGCCATGAACGGCGGGTTGAACGGCCCGGCGAAGCGCGTGGCGACGAACCCCAGCAGGCAGCCGCCTCCGAAGACGAGCCCGACCCAACCGGTCCACGCGGGCAGCGGGTCCGAGGCGAGCACGGCTGCGCCGAGGATCACGAACGCGGCGTACGACGCGCACATGTGGACGACGTACAGCCGTCCGGACCACTCGGCCAGAGGGGCGTAGCCGTCTGGCGGCGCCCCGTCCGCAACGGCACGCTCGGCCGCCCACGGTGTCACGGTGAGCCTGAAGACCAGGTGCACGACCATGCAGACGGCTCCGAGCGCGTAGACGAACGCGGCCATCACCGCAACGAGCGCCGCGCCCTGTTCGTCGAGCAGGAATGAGAGCCCGACCACCCCCGGTGGGGTGATGAACATGGCGACCAGCATCCAGGCGTGGATCCACGCGCGACGCCTCCGGTCGGCGTGGATCAGCGGCAGCGACTTGGCCGGCGGCTGCTCGTAGTCGAGCCGCCAGAACGAGGCCCCGACGAGGAAGGCGACGAGGCCCGCGGCGAGGACGACGCCGACCACCGTCGTCGTGTCCACGGGTCAGGGCGCCGGCACCAGCGCGGCGGCCACCGAGACCCACGCGGCGTTGACGGCGGCGTTGCCGGACAGGCTGTCGACGAGCGCACTGTCGGTCAGCGTGTTGACGTTCGATCCGACGTCGCCGCCCCACCCGTGCGGGATGCTCACGACACCGGGACGCATCTCGTCGCTGACCTCGGCCGGCAGCTCGACCACACCGACTTTCGAGCGGACCACGACGAGGTCGCCGTCGTGCACGCCGCGGGCCTGCGCGTCGTCCGGATGAAGCAGCACGGTGCACCGGTTTTTGCCCTTGCCCATCGCCGGGATGCGGTTGAGCCAGGAGTTGTTGCTGCGCAGATGCCGGCGTCCGATGAGCTGGAGGTCGAGGCCGTCGTGAACGGCGGCGCCGCCCATGCCCGTCGCGGCGTCGAGCAGAAGGTGCGGAGCGAGCCGGACGTTCTGGTCTGGGGTGCGGATGATCTCGCGCAGACGTGGCACGAGCGGCCCGAGGTCGATGCCACCGGGGGTTCGGCGAACGCGGGCAGCGGTGAGGCCGCGCCGGCCGCGCCGCAGCGGTCCACGCGGCCCGGTGAAGATCAAGGCCGAGATCACGCGTTCCGCGGTGACCCGCCGCACGAGCGCTCGGAGTATCCGCCGCACCGGACCGGGTCCGGTCAGCTCGGCGGCGAGGGTGAGCAGGATGTCCCAGTCCTCCTGGCTGCCGGGCGGTGGCTCGATCGCGCGTGGGGAGTAGCGGACGTTGTTGCGCACGCTGAAGGACGGGAAGACGATGTCGAGCTCGCTGCGCTCCAGCTGGCTCACCGGGGGAAGGACGAAGTCGGCGAGCCGGGCTGTCTCGCTCAGGTAGAGGTCGACGCACACCAGGAGATCCAGCTGGCGCATCGCCGCCTCGACCGCACGGCCGTCGGGCGCCGACACGACCGGGTTGCCGGCCACGACGAGCATCCCGCGCACCTGGCGCGCACCGGGCCGTGTGATCTCGTCGGCCATGGCCGCCGTGGGCAGCTCACCGACGAGTGAGGGCAGGTTCGCGCCGCGGCTGCGGTACTTGTCGTACGCCGACGGACCCCACACCCGGCGGAGCAGGCGGCCTATGTCGACCGGCGGAGAGGGGAACATCGCGCCACCGGGCCGGTCCAGATTGCCGGTGACCACGTTGAGGACGTTGATCAGCCAGTGGGTCACCGAGCCGGTCTCGTGGTGGCAGACCCCGAGCCGTCCGTAGGCCACGGCGGACGGTGCGGCAGCGAACTCGCGGGCCATGCGCTCGATCGTCGCGGCCTCGATGCCGGTGGCACCTTCGGCCGCCGCTGGTGGATGGTCGGCCACGAGCGCGCGGATCTCGGCGAGGCCAACAACCCAGCCCGGCGCTCGATCAAGTCCGTCGCGGAAGATGACGTGGAGCATCGCCAGCAGAAGGTAGGGGTCGCCGCCGGGACGGATCGAGACGTGCTCGGTGGCCAGGCGCGCCGTCTCGGTGCGGCGCGGGTCGACGACCACGACGCGTCCGCCGCGCTCGCGGATCGCCCGCAGCCGTCCGCGCGCGTCCGGCATCGTCGTGATCGACCCGTTGGACACCGCCGGATTCGCGCCGAGCACGAGCAGGTGGTCGGTGCGGTCCACGTCCGCGATCGGGAGGATGAAGTGGTCGCCGAACATCAGCGTCGACGCCAGGTACTGCGGGAACTGATCGAGTGAGGACGCCGAGAACACGTTGCGACTCCGCAGTACCCGCTTGAGGTTCTCGACGGCGATGGGCGCGTTCGAGTGGGCCGACGGGTTGCCCTGGTACAGCCCGATCGCGTCGCGGCCGTGGCGCTGCCTGAGGTCGCGCATCCGGCGTCCGATCTCGGCGTACGCCTCGTCCCACCCGATCGGCACGAACTCGTCGCCGACGCGCCGCATCGGTGAGCGCAACCGGTCGGGGTCCTCATACAACGACGCCAGTGCTGTGGCTTTCGGGCAGATGTAGCCGTGGCTCAGAACGTCGTCAGGATCACCATCGATACGTTGCACCGTCGGTGTCGGGAGGTCGATGACGGCCACCCGGATCCCGCAGTGGGCCTCGCACAGGGGGCACTGGCGCTGGACCACTCGAGGTGCGGTCATGGCCGGAGTCTAGTGAAAACTGCGCCGCAGGTCGCGCGCGACGACAGGATCGTCGGGGCATCAAGTCGGCCGATACGCTGGCTACGTGGTCTATCAGGCGTTCTTCGACTCGGTGTTCGCCGCGATGGACCCGGAGAAGGCCCACGAACGGGCGTTCGTCGCGATCCGCGCCGCTGGGCCCTTCACGCGCCGGGCCATCCACGTCCCGTCGGCGACCAGGACCGTGATGGGCATCGAGTTTCCGCACGCCTTCGGCCTGGCCGCCGGCTTCGACAAGAACGCCCGCGCGGTGCCTGGGCTCCTGGGCCTGGGGTTCGGGCACGTCGAGATCGGCACCATCACGGCACGGCCGCAGCCGGGCAACCCGCGCCCGCGGCTCATCCGGCTCGTCGACGACCGGGCCGTCGTCAACCGGATGGGGTTCAACAACGACGGTGCCGCGGTGGTCGCGAGCCGGCTCCATCGTCTGCGCCGCTCGAGGATCGGACGCGACGCGGTGATCGGCGTCAACATCGGCAAGACCAAGGTCGTGCCCACCGACGAGGCCGTGGCCGACTACGTGGAGAGCGCCCGGCTGCTGGCGCCCTTCGCCAGCTATCTCGTCGTCAACGTCTCGAGCCCGAACACACCGGGCCTGCGCGACCTGCAGACGGTCGACGAGCTGCGTCCTCTGCTGGCCGCCGTCAAGCAGGTGAGCGACGCTCCCGGAGGCGGCCCGCGAGTCCCGCTCGTCGTCAAGATCGCGCCCGACCTGGCCGATGACGACGTCGACGCCGTCGCCGACCTGGTCCTCGAGCTGGGCGTCGACGGCATCAGCGCCACGAACACGACCATCGCGCGTCCCGACTCGCTGCGCACCGACCGCGCCACGATCGAGGCCGCCGGAGCCGGCGGGCTGTCCGGGCCCGTGCTGCGCGACCGGGCGCTCGAGGTGCTCACTCGGCTGCGGCCGCGCACCGCCGGGAAGGTCGCCCTGATCGGTGTCGGCGGAGTCACGACACCCGACGACGTGCGCGACCGGCTGGCCGCCGGAGCCGACCTCGTCCAGGCCTACACGGGCTTCATCTACGGCGGCCCGGCCTGGCCCGCCCGCATGGCCCGAGCAGCGGGTTAGGAGCTCGTCGACCCGATTTCGAGATCGTCGACCCAACCGGTATCTTTGGTCGTCGGCTTGCCCCTTTAGCTCAGTCGGCAGAGCGTTTCCATGGTAAGGAAAAGGTCTACGGTTCGATTCCGTAAAGGGGCTCTGGGACGCGAGTAGGCTCGTGACCCGTGGCGGGGTAGCTCAGGTGGTTAGAGCACACGGCTCATAATCGTGGTGTCGCGGGTTCGAGTCCCGCCCCCGCTACCAAGCAGCACAGCACCACACCCAGCGAGACCAACGAAATCGAGGCAGACCCGTGGCGAGCAAGAGCTCCGACGTTCGACCCAAGATCACCTTGGCGTGCACCGAGTGCAAAGAGCGCAACTACATCACCAAGAAGAACCGGCGCAACACCCCGGATCGCTTCGACATCAAGAAGTACTGCCCGCGCTGCAAGACGCACCGCGTTCATCGCGAGACGCGCTGACGCCTTCCCAGCACTCCGCACGACCCCCGGTCCGCATGGGCCGGGGGTCGTCGGCGTTCCCCTAGGCTCAAACCCATGGACCTTGCCGAGCTGACGACGCTGCGTCTCGGCGGTCCGGCCCCGGCGGTCATCGAGGCCACCACCGAGGACGCGCTGGTCGACGCCGTGCGCATCGCCGACGAGGGCGGCGACCCGCTGCTCATCGTCGCCGGCGGCAGCAACCTGGTGGTCGCCGACGAAGGAGTCGACGGCACGGTCATCCGGGTCCTCACGCAGGGGGTCGTCGTCGACCTCGACTCGTGCAGCGGAGCGATGGTCACCGTGCAGGCCGGCGAGACCTGGGACGCGATCGTCGCCCGGGCGGTCGACGAGGAGTGGGCCGGGGTCGAGGCGTTGTCCGGCATCCCGGGATCGGTGGGTGCCACGCCCATCCAGAACGTCGGCGCGTACGGCCAGGAGGTCTCCCAGACGATCGCGTCGGTGCGCGTCTTCGACCGGTTCGACCGCGTCGTCCGCACCGTCGCGACGGCGGACTGCGGGTTCACGTACCGCAGCAGCCGGTTCAAGGTCGAGCCCAACCGTTTCGTCGTGCTGTCGGTGACGTTCCAGCTCCCGCTCGGCGACCTCGGTGCCCCCGTCGCCTACGCCGAGCTGGCCCGGGCGCTGGGAGTCGACCTCGGCGGTCGCGCCCCGTCCGCCCGCGTGCGCGAGGCGGTGCTCGAGCTACGACGCGGCAAGGGCATGGTGCTCGACGCCGACGACCACGACACGTGGAGTGCCGGCTCCTTCTTCACCAACCCCATCGTTCCTGCGGCCGAGGCGGATGCGTTGCCGGAGGGCGCCCCGCGCTTCGTGCAGCCGGACGGCTCGGTCAAGACGAGCGCCGCCTGGCTCATCGAGCAGGCGGGGTTCTCCAAGGGTCACGGCTCCGGTCGCGTGTCGTTGTCGACCAAGCACACGCTCGCCCTCACCAACCGAGGGGGAGCGACCACCGACGAGCTGCTGACGCTCGCCCGCGAGGTCCGCGACGGAGTCCGGTCGGCGTTCGGCGTCACCCTCGTGCCCGAGCCGGTGCTGGTCGGCTGCGAGCTTTAGAGCGCTCTCCCTCCGAGTCAGCCGCCGTAGCCGGTGTCGAGACGCAAGGCCAGGGCGAACAGGGTGGCGAACAACAGCGACATCACGGCGAGCAGCGCGAGCACTGCGCTCGCGATGATGCCGAGCACCAGGCCGGCGGTGGCCTGCCCCTGCCCGCCGTAGCGGTGCGGCTCGCGCTCGATGGCACGGCGAGCCGAAACACCGAGGTAGCACGCGAGCGGCCCGAGCGCGGCCGGCAGCACGAACACCGCGCCCAGCAGCGACACGAGCCCGACCGCGAGCGCCGCCGTGGCGCGCGGGTGGTCGGGTGCCGACACCTGGAGATGCTGCGTCACGCGGTCAATCATCCTCGTCGGGTCGAGCCAGCCATTTGTCGACGCCCTCGAGGGCGCGTTCGCGGATGTCGTCGGGGGCGAGCGACCTCCGGAGCGACATCTGGGCCAGGGTGGCGAGCTCGACGTCGGTGAGCTCCTGGGCGGCGCGCAGCACCGCGTACTGGCCGGCCAGGCGGGACCCGAACAGCAGGGGGTCGTCGGCGCCGAGCGCGACGTCTGCCCCTGCGGCGAGGAGCGTGCGGACGGGTACCTCGTCGAACGTGCTGTAGACGCCGAGGGCGACGTTCGACGTCGGGCACACCTCGAGCGCCACCCCGGCGTCGACCACGCGCTTGATGACGTCGGGGTCCTCGGCCGAGCGCACTCCGTGTCCGAGACGGTCGGGTCGGAGGTGGTCGAGGCACTGGGCGACGTGGGGCGCGCCGCGCAGCTCACCGGCGTGCGGCACGAGCAGCAGGCCGGCCCGCTCGGCGATCGCGAAGGCCGGCCCGAACGCGTGGGTGTCGCCGCGACGCTCGTCGTTGGAGAGCCCGAAGCCGATCACGCCGCGACCCGCGTACTGCGCGGCGAGGCGTGCGAGCGTACGGGCGTCCAGCGGGTGCCGGGTCCGGTTGGCGGCGATCACGACACCCATGCCGATGCCGGCGCGCTCGGCAGCGTCGCGGGCGGCGTCGAGCACCAGGTCGGTGAACGTCGTGAGTCCGCCGAACTTCGCCGCATAGCCCGAGGGGTCGACCTGGATCTCGGTCCACACGCTGCCGTCGGCCGCATCGTCCTCGGCGGCCTCCCGCACGAGCCGGCGCACGTCGTCCTCGGTGCGCAGCACCGAACGGGCGACGTCATAGAGCCGCTGGAACCGGAACCATCCCTTCTCGTCGGTGGCCACCAGCTGCGGCGGCCAGTCCTCGACCAGGGCTGCCGGGAGGCGATGCCCATCGCGCTCGGCCAGCTCGAGCAGCGTCGTGTGACGCATCGAGCCGGTGAAGTGCAGGTGCAGGTGCGCCTTCGGCAGCCCGGCGATCGGCCTCAACGGCGCGCCGCTTCAGAGGCGGCACTGCGGACCGCCGAGGCCACCTTCGTGTGGACGTCGGGATGGAAGACGCTCGGCACGATGTAGTTGGGGCCGAGCTCGTCGTAGGCCACCGTGGACGCGATCGCGTCCGCGGCCGCAAGCAGCACCGCAGGGGTGATGCCGTGACTCTGCGCATCGAGCAGACCGCGGAACATGCCGGGGAAGACGAGCACGTTGTTGATCTGGTTCGGGTGGTCCGAGCGCCCCGTCGCGACGACGGTGGCATGGCGTCGGGCCACGATCGGGTCGATCTCGGGATCCGGGTTGGCGAGGGCGAACACGATCGAGCCTTCGGCCATGGCGGCGACGTCCTCGGCGTCGATGAGGTTGGGCGCGCTGACGCCGACGAAGACGTCGGCTCCGGGTAGGACGTCCTTGAGCGCGCCGGTGAGACCGCCCCGGTTCGTGTTCGTCGCGATCCACTGCAACGACTCGTCGGTGTCACCACGACCGGCGTGCACGACGCCGCCGACGTCGCACACCACGACGTCACTGAGGCCGGCCTCGATGAGCAGCTTCAGGATCGCGGTACCGGCCGCCCCCGCCCCCGCCATGACGAGGCGGATGTCCTCGATCCGCTTGTCGACGACGAGCAGGGCATTGCGCAACGCGGCCAGGACGACGATCGCCGTGCCGTGCTGGTCGTCGTGGAACACCGGGATGTCGAGCCGCTCGCGCAGCCGCGCCTCCACTTCGAAGCACCGGGGAGCCGAGATGTCCTCGAGGTTGATGCCGGCGAAGCCCGGGGAGATCGCGGCGACCGTCTCGACGATCTGCTCGACGTCCTGGGTGTCGAGGCAGATGGGCCAGGCGTCGATGTCGGCAAAGCTCTTGAACAGGGCCGCCTTGCCCTCCATCACCGGCAGGGCTGCGTACGCACCGATGTTGCCGAGGCCCAGCACGGCGGAACCGTCGCTGACGACGGCGACGCTGTTGCGCTTGATCGTCAATCGACGGGCGTCCTCGCGGTCGGCGGCGATGGCCTGGCAGATGCGCGCCACACCTGGCGTGTAGATCATCGACAGGTCGTCGCGGTTGCGCAGCGGGTGCTTCGCCTTCGTCTCGATGACACCGCCCAGGTGCATGAGGAACGTGCGGTCCGAGACCTTGTGGACGTCGACGTCGTCGAGCGACTCGAGCGCTCCGACCACTCGGTCGGCGTGCTCAGTGCCGGACGTGGCGCAGGTGAGGTCGATTCTGAGTCGTTCCTGCCGCCCGCGGCCCGGCACCCCCGCCAGGTTGTCGGCACCAGACGGCGAGACGTCGAGCGCCGTGACGATCGCACCGGCGTCCTCGACGGTCGTGGTCAGCTCGCTGACGGCCGTTCCTCCCGAGGCGATCTCGAGGCGAACCGTGATGGAGTAAGAGATGCTCGGTGCGGCGACCATGTCTTGGTTCTAGTGCATCGGCGTACCCGCGCGCGAGTCCCGATCGGCCGGTTCGACTCACCGCCGGGCGAACCCGTACACTTGACTGACCGGTGAATTCTCAGGCTAGTTCGTCATGCCCTCGCAAGGGTGTGGCGCCGGTGAGGGGATTGACCTACGGCACTAGCTCAACTGGTAGAGCATCGGTCTCCAAAACCGAAGGTTGGGGGTTCAAGTCCCTCGTGCCGTGCGAAGCACGGACCAGCGGCAACGGGGCCGTGCGGGAACACAGCAACCAAGACGAAGGAAGGATCACCACCGTGAGCGAACGTCACGAGCTCTCCGGCACGACCGGGCGCACGTCACCGGCAACGTTCTACCGCCAGGTGATCGCCGAGCTCCGCAAGGTGGTCTGGCCCACCCGTCCGATGGTGGTCAACTACTTCTTCGTCGTGCTCGTGTTCGTGTTGTTCATGATGGCGGTCGTCGCAGGACTCGATTTCGGGTTCGGCAAGGCGATGTTCGCGATCTTCGCGTGAGGAACTGAAGGATCACCGTGAGCCAAGGAATGAACGAGAACAGCGTCGACGTCGACGACGTCCCCGTCGACGACGCTGTCGACGCGCCCGTCGAGGACGCCGCTGTCGAGGACGCGCCCGTCGAGGACGCCGCAGACGCGCCGGTCGTCGAGGACGACGCGGTCGAGGAGGCTCCGGTCGTCGAGGACGTCGTCGCCGACGAGCCCACTCCCGACGAGGCCGCGACCGAGGAGCCCGTCGCGACCGAGGAGCCTGCGGACGAGGAGCTGGCCGCTGACGACGAGGCCGCGACCGAGGAGCCTTCGGACGAGGAGCCTTCGGACGAGGAGCCTGCCGCCACCGAGGAGCCTGCCGACCCCGCCACCGCGGACGCCCTCGCCGAGTTCCGCGAGCTGCTCCACAGCCAGATCGGCGACTGGTACGTCGTGCACACCTACTCCGGCATGGAGAAGCGGGTCAAGGCGAACCTCGAGAACCGCATCACCTCCCTCAACGCCGAGGACTTCATTTTCGAGGTCGTCGTGCCCACCGAGGAGGTCGCCGAGATCAAGAACGGCCAGCGCAAGCTGGTCAAGCGCACCGTGTTGCCGGGCTATGTGCTCGTCCGCATGGACCTCACCGACGAGTCCTGGGGCGTCGTGCGCCACACCCCGTCCGTCACCGGGTTCGTGGGCAACTCCCACCAGCCGGTGCCCCTGAGCCTGGCCGAGGTGGAGCAGATGCTCGCCCCGGCCGTGGAGGCCGAGGTCGCCGCGTCGTCGACCGAAGCCGCTGGATCAGGGGAGGGGCAGCAGACAAAGGCCCCCAAGGTCGAGTTCGCCGACTTCGTCGCCGGCGACTCCGTCATGGTCGTCGACGGCCCGTTCGCCACGCTGCACGCGACCATCACCGAGATCAACGTCGATGCCCAGAGGGTCAAGGCCCTCGTGGAGATCTTCGGCCGCGAGACGCCGGTCGAGCTCAGCTTCACCCAGATCCAGAAGGTCTGAGCAAGACCGCCATCAACCCAACGAATCAAGGAACCTGAACAATGCCTCCCAAGAGCAAGAAAGTCGCAGCCGTCGTCAAGGTGCAGCTGCAGGCCGGCATGGCCAACCCGGCGCCCCCCGTGGGTACCGCGCTCGGCCCGCACGGCGTCAACATCATGGACTTCTGCAAGGCCTACAACGCCGAAACCGAGTCCATGCGCGGCAACGTCGTGCCCGTCGAGATCACGATCTACGAGGACCGCACGTTCGACTTCATCACGAAGACGCCTCCGGCCGCCGAGCTCATCAAGAAGGCCGCCGGCCTGAAGAAGGGCTCCGGCGTCCCGCACAAGGAGAAGGTCGGGTCGATCACCAAGGACCAGGTCCGCGAGATCGCCACGACCAAGCTGCCCGACCTCAACGCGAACGACATCGAGCAGGCCATGAAGATCGTCGAGGGAACCGCCCGCTCCATGGGCGTCACCACCGACTGAACGACCGCATACGTGGCAGGGCCAGCTGGGCCCGTCCGACCACACCTGGTGCAACACCGAACAGAAGGAACCAGTCATGACACAGCACAGCAAGGCGTACCGCGCCGTCGCCGACAAGATCGACAAGGACGCGGTCTACACGCCGCTCCAGGCCACCACGCTGGCCAAGGAGTCCGGAAGCAAGAACTACGACTCCACCGTCGACGTCTCCATGCGACTCGGCGTCGATCCGCGCAACGCCGACCAGATGGTGCGCGGCACCGTCAACCTCCCGCACGGCACCGGCAAGACCGCCAAGGTCCTGGTCTTCGCCACCGGCGCGAACGCCGACGCCGCCCGTGAGGCCGGCGCCGACCACGTGGGCGCCGACGAGCTCGTCGACAAGGTCAACGAGGGCTGGCTCGACTTCGACGCCGTCGTCGCCACCCCCGACATGATGGGCAAGGTCGGCCGCCTCGGCCGTGTCCTCGGTCCGCGCAACCTGATGCCGAACCCCAAGACCGGCACCGTCACGACCGACGTCGCCAAAGCCGTCTCCGACATCAAGGGCGGCAAGATCGAGTTCCGCATCGACCGGCACTCGAACCTGCAGTTCGTCATCGGCAAGGCCTCGTTCACGGCCGAGCAGCTGGCCGAGAACTACGGTGCCGCGCTCGAGGAGATCCTGCGCCTCAAGCCCGCCAGCTCGAAGGGCCGGTACGTCAAGAAGGTCACCATCTCGACCACCAACGGACCAGGCGTCCCGGTCGACACGAGCCGCACCAAGGGCTTTGCCGCGGACGACGAGGGCTGACCACCGCCCACGTATGCTCGCCGCATGCGTGATCGACTGAAGCAGCTCACCGCCGTCGCGGCCCTCGTGCTCGTGGCCGGCGGGTCGCTCGTCGCGTGCAGCGACAAGACCGAACCGACGGCTGACGGCGTCGGCCAGACGGCCGGCGGCACCCTCACGAAGGCCAACTTCTTCGAGCAGGTCACCCAGGCCCAGGCGAAGGCATCCACCAGCCACGTCAAGATGTCGGTGAAGGTCGTCGGGCAAGAGGTCAAGGCCGACGGCGACCTCAAGGTGGGCGAGACCCCCGCCGACACGGCCATGGCCATGACGATGGACTCCGGCCAGGCCGGTCTCGGCTCGATCGAGATGCGTCTCGTCGACGAGGTCTTCTACCTCAACTTCGGCCCCATGACGAGCAACAAGTTCGCCAAGCTCGACCTCACCGACGAGAGCAACCCGATCGGCAAGCAGTACGCCGAGATCGTCGCCAGCCTCGACCCGTCGCAGCAGTTCAAGGACTTCGAGGATGCCGTGAGCAGCTTCGACCAGAAGGGCAAGGCCATCGAGCTGGACGGCGTGAAGGCGCAGCCGTACGTGATCGGCATCGACACCTCGAAGCTCCCCCACGCCGAGAAAGCCGGCGAGGCACTGCCGAAGACCTTGAAGTACACGATCTACGTCGGCCCCGACAACCTGCCGCGTCGCATGCTCACCAACCTGCCCGGCGTCGGTGGCGGCGACGGCACCGCGATGACGATCGACTACTCCAAGTGGGGCGAGAAGGTCTCGATCGCCAAGCCCAAGGCGTCCGAGATCACCGACAAGGACTTCCTCAGCCAGCTCGGCAGTTCCTCGCCCACACCCTCCTGAGCCGAACGATCCTCGGTGGTTGAGTAGGCCCGAGGAACGAGGACCGTATCGAAACCACAACTGACGCTTCGTAGTCCTCTCACCTGGTCTCGATACGCCGGACGGGCTTCGCCCGTGCACACTCGACCTGGCCCGACGCTCGCTCGCTTCGCTCGCTCGGTCGACCTCAGATTTGGTCGCGCGTAGAGGCGTCCTCTAGACTGACCACACCGAAGACCGCTGGTCGGATCCCCACCCGGGGAACCCGAAGAGCCCGTTAGGGCGGCCCGCGCAGGACCACGAAGCGTCATCCACGACGGCTCACACCCGCCGATGACTCCCGCCCCGTGCCCTGCGCCGGGGCGTTTCTCATAGGTCGGCCATCCGGACTCCGGTTCCGCACCTGGAAGAAGGAGACACATGGCACGCCCGGACAAGGAAGCAGCCGTTGCCGAGCTCGCGGAGAGCTTCCGTGAGTCGACCGGCGCCGTCCTCACCGAGTACCGCGGTCTCACCGTCAAGCAGCTGCAGGAACTGCGGCGCTCGCTCGGCGGGAGCGCGAACTACCTCGTCACCAAGAACACGCTGACCAAGATCGCCGCCAAGGAGGCAGGCGTCGAGCTCGACGAGAAGCTTCTCGTCGGCCCGACCGCCATCGCCTTCATCACCGGCGACGTCGTCGAGGCAGCCAAGGGCCTGCGCGACTTCGCGAAGGCCAACTCGCCGCTCGTCATCAAGGGGGGCTTCCTCGACGGGAAGGTCCTCGAGCCCGGTGAGATCCAGAAGCTGGCCGACCTCGAGTCGCGCGAGGTCCTCCTCGCCAAGCTCGCGGGCGGCATGAAGGCGAGCCTCTCGAATGCGGTCTCGCTGTTCAACGCCCCGCTCTCGCAGACCGCGCGCTTGCTCGCGGCCCTGCAGGCGAAGGTCGAGAGCGAAGCACCCGCCGCGGAAGCACCTGCCGCGGAGGCACCTGCCGACGAGGCACCCGCCGAGGAAGCACCCGCCGAGGAAGCACCCGCCGACGAGGCGCCCGCCGAAGAGGCACCCGCTGACGAATCACCCGCCGACGAGGCACCGGTAGCCGAGGACACCACGTCCGAGGACACCGACGGAGCCGACGAGGCACCCGAGGTCGAGGCATCCGCCGAGACCGACTCAGACTCTGCAGACGCCGCAGAGACAACCGAGGGCTGAACCGCCCGATCCGATCGGGACCCCCTCGGGGTCTCACCGAAGGAAGGACGCCACCATGGCGAAAGTCAAGACCGAAGACCTGTTGGAAGCATTCAAGGAAATGACGCTCATCGAGCTCAGCGAGTTCGTGAAGCAGTTCGAGGAGACCTTCGAGGTCACGGCCGCCGCTCCGGTCGCCGTTGCCGCCGCGGGTGCTCCCGCCGCTGCCGGCGGTGACGCCGGCGCTGCTGCCGACCAGGACGAGTTCGACGTCGTCCTCGAGGCTGCCGGCGACAAGAAGATCCAGGTCATCAAGGAGGTCCGTACGCTCACGAGCCTCGGCCTCAAGGAGGCCAAGGACCTCGTCGAGGGTGCTCCGAAGCCCGTCCTGGAGAAGGCCAACAAGGAGACTGCGGACAAGGCCAAGGAGGCCCTCGAGGCCGCCGGCGCCACCGTCACCGTCAAGTGACGTTCCGGTAACCGAATCACCACGACGCCCACCCCTCAGGGGGTGGGCGTCGTCGCGTGCTGACGACACGTGAGGGGGGTCACGTCGGTGACACCGCGTTACATGCTGATACGGTCATGCGAATCCGAGGTCACGGCACGGTCACCCCACGGTGCCGAAGTCGTAACCTCGGCCCTGAGATGTCGTTACCATGAGTGTCTTGGGTCACACGTTCAGCATTCCGCTCCAGCCCGGTCGGAGCCACGGTCAGAAGGAGGGCCTCCGTGGGAACAGAGGTTGTCATCGAGGGTCTGACAAAGAGCTTCGGAAGCCAGGTCATCTGGAAGGACGTCACGCTGACGTTGCCGGCCGGAGAGATCTCGGTGATGCTCGGTCCGTCAGGCACCGGCAAGTCCGTGCTCCTGAAGACGCTGATCGGTCTGCTCAAGCCCGATGAGGGCAGTGTCTTCATCGAGGGCACCGACATCGCCAACTGTTCCGAGAAGGAGCTCTACGAGATCCGCAAGCTGTTCGGCGTGCTGTTCCAGGACGGCGCCATGTTCGGCTCGATGGACCTCTACGACAATGTCGCCTTCCCGTTGCGCGAGCACACCAAGAAGAGCGAGACCGAGATCCGCGACGTCGTCATGGACAAGATGGAGCTCGTCGGTCTGCTCGGTGCGGAGAACAAGCTCCCCGGTGAGATCTCCGGTGGTATGCGCAAGCGCGCCGGCCTCGCCCGCGCCCTCGTCCTCGACCCGGAGATCCTGCTCGTCGACGAGCCTGACTCGGGCCTCGACCCGGTTCGTACGGCGTACCTCAACCAGCTCTTCATCGACCTCAACGCTCAGATCGATGCGACGTTCCTCATCGTGACCCACGACATCAACAGCTGCCGCACCGTGCCCGACAACATCGGCCTGCTCTACCACAAGCACCTGGCGATGTTCGGCCCGCGCGAGATGCTCCTCTCCAGCGAGGAGCCCGTCGTCGCCCAGTTCCTCAACGCCCAGCGGGTCGGCCCGATCGGCATGAGCGAAGAGAAGGACGCCGACGAGCTCGCGGCCGAGAAGGACATCGACATGCCGCCGCTGCCTCCGATCCCGCGCCAGATCGAGACGTCCGACGGCCGTCCGCGCCGTGCCGCCCGCGAGCCGGGCTCCTGGCTCCGCGAGAACGGCATCACACCACCGCCCGGGTCGTTCGGCGAGAGCATGGCCTTGGCGCCGGGGCCTGGTGGCCCTGAGTGACCACGGCCCGCGTGGCCGCACCCGCGAGGGTCGCGGGTGACCTCTTCGCGTTCATGCTGGACGTCAGCGTCGCGCTGTTCAGACGTCCCTTTCAGCTCAAGGAATTCCTCCAGCAAGCCTGGTTCATCGTCACGGTCACGATCATCCCCACCGCGCTGGTCTCCATCCCCTTCGGCGCGGTCATCGCGCTTCAGGTCGGCGGACTCATCAAGCAGTTCGGCGCCCAGTCGTTCACCGGTTCCGCCTCCGTCCTCGCGGTCGTCCGTGAGGCCGGTCCCATTGCGACAGCACTGCTGATCGCCGGCGCGGCCGGCTCCGCCATCGCCGCCGACTTCGGTGCCCGCAAGATCCGCGAAGAGCTCGACGCCATGATGGTGCTCGGCATCGACCCGATCCAGCGGCTGGTCGTCCCTCGCGTCCTGGCCTGCATGCTCATCGCGGTCTTCCTCAACGGCTTGGTCTCCATCGTCGGCGTGGCCGGCGGCTACGTCTTCAACGTCGTCCTCCAGAACGGAACGCCAGGGGCCTACATCGCGTCCTTCACTGCCCTGGCCCAGCTGCCCGACATGTACCAAGGCCTGCTGAAGGCCCTCGTGTTCGGCTATCTCGCCGCCATCGTCGCCTCCTACAAGGGCATGAACGCCAAGGGCGGACCCAAGGGCGTCGGTGACGCCGTCAACGAGGCCGTCGTCATCACGTTCGTCCTGCTGTTCATCGTCAACTTCTTCATCTCGGCCGTGTACATCCAGCTCGTTCCTCCGAAGGGAATGTAGCCATGGCCAACAGACTGTCAGGGGCGTACAACAAGCCGCTCGAGTCGCTCGACGACGCGGGCACGCAGATGCTGTTCTATCTGCGCGTCCTCAAGGCCGTGCCGTTCACGATCAAGAACTACAGCCGCGAGATCTACCGACTCCTGGCCGAGGTCACCTTGGGCAGCGGGTCCCTGGCTGTCATCGGCGGCACCATCGGCGTCGTCGTCTCGATGTGCTTCTTCACCGGCACCGAGGTCGGCATCCAGGGCTATGCCGCGCTCGACCAGCTCGGAACCGCCGCGCTCACCGGTTTCGTATCGGCCTACTTCAACACCCGTGAGATCTCTCCGATCGTCGCCGGCATCGCCTTGGCGGCCACGGTCGGATGTGGCTTCACCGCCCAGCTCGGCGCCATGCGGATCTCCGAGGAGATCGACGCCCTCGAGGTGATGGCCATCCCCTCGATGCAGTTCCTCGTCACCACGCGCGTGCTCGCCGGCCTCGTCGCCATCGTGCCGCTCTACATCGTCGGTCTGCTGGCGTCGTACTTCGCGACTCGACTCACGATCACCCAGATCAATGGGCAGAGCTCTGGCACTTACGACCACTACTTCAATACATTTCTGCCTCCAGGCGATGTCTTGTGGTCGTTCGGCAAGGTGCTGATCTTCGCCGTCGTCGTGATCTTGATCCACTGCTATTACGGCTACTACGCCAGCGGTGGACCGGCCGGCGTGGGTGTGGCCGTCGGCCGTGCAGTCCGGACCTCGATCGTCGCCGTCAACGTCGTCGACCTGCTCGCCTCGATGGCGATCTGGGGCACCACGGTCACCGTCAGATTGGCGGGTTGATCGGTGGCACGCACCCCCTTTGCTGAACGCACAGGCTCCCGGCGAGCCCTGGGCGTGATGCTGCTCGCCGTCCTGGTCTTCCTCGTGTGGCTCACATGGGCATTCTTCAACAAGTCGTTCGTGAACTACGACAACGTCACGCTCACCGGCGTGAAGGCAGGCCTGAGCCTCCCCGAGAACGCGGACATCAAGCTGCGAGGCATGATCGTCGGCGAGGTCCGCGAGGTGAAGGTCGACGGCGACGAGGTCAACTTCACCCTCGGCATGAACCCGAAGCTCATCGACGAAGTGCCGGCCGACGTATCCGCCCAGATCGTCCCCAAGACACTGTTCGGTGAGAAGTACGTGTCGCTGATCCCGTCCGACTCACCGAGTGGGGCGAAGCTGCAAGCCGGCGACACGATCCGGGGTGCGGTCGTCCCGATCGAGTTCGAGAAGCTGCTCAACGACATCTACCCGCTCCTGACGGCGGTCGAGCCCAAGAACCTGGCCACGACGCTGTCCGCCCTGGCCACCACGTTCGAGGGCCGCGGTGAGGAGTTCGGCAACCAACTGGTCACTCTGAACAGCTACCTGAAGAAATTCAATCCCGAGTCGCAGGCTGCGGTCGACGACATCATCAAGCTCGGCCAGGTGTCCGACTCCTACGCCGGCAGCATGCCCACGTTCGGAAAGCTGCTGCGCAACTCAGTGATCACCAGCAACACCATCGTCGACAAGCGCACCCAGCTCGCGGCGTTCTTCGACGAGAGCCGGCGTCTGTCTGACACGTTGACGACGTTGTTCAAGGCCAGCGGCGGCGACATGGTGGCGGTCGCCGCGCAGAGCGTCACCCCGCTCGGCGTGGCGGAGAAGTACTCCTCGACCTTCCCGTGCTTCTTCAAGGCCTATGACCGTCTCATCGACGAGCGGCTCGACAGCGTCTTCCGTGGCCTGACGCTGCACATCGACCTCGAGATGGTCTCGCCCCAGCCGAACAAGTACGTCATCGGCGATGGGAGGGGAAGGCCCAGCCCTCCCGGCGAGCACCCGGTCATCCCGACCCAGGCCGAGATCGATTCCCTTCCGGAAACCAATCCGGACATCCACGGCTACAAGCCGAACGGCGGGCCGAACGGGCTCGGCAGCGTCTGCGACGACCTCGACAAGTTCGCCGCCGGCGAGAATCCGTTCAGCCAGGCCAACCCGTGGCCGGGCCCGGACCCGAGCGTCTTCAAGATGATCGGGATCCAGAACTCGCACAACGGCAAGCTCGGCACTGACGCCGACTACGAGAGGGCCGCCGTCGCCAGCCTGGCTGACGCCGGCTACTTCGAGCCGAGTCTCCTCGGGGTCGACTCGCCGATTCAGCGCACCGAGCTGAACCGCCTGGCTGCCGCCACGAGCGGTGTACCCGTCGCGGACGTACCCGACGTCGCGTCGCTCCTGCTCAGCCCCGTGGTCCGTGGAGCGGGGGTGAACGCCCGATGAAGCTGGATGCCGAATCATTCTCCGCACTCATCAAGCTGATGGTGTTCATGGCGCTCACCGGCATGGCGACGATCGTCCTGGCCCTGACGTTGAGCAACGGCGGGTTCGGATCACGCGACGAGTACAAGGCCGTCTTCACCGACGTCACCGGCGTGGCGAAGGGCGACGACGTCCGCATCGCCGGCGTCTCCGTCGGTTCAATCAGCAACGTCGAGATCGTCCAGAAGGACAAGGCCCTCGTGACGTTCGGCGTCGACCCCGACACCAACCTCACCCAGAACACGACAGCCACCCTGCGCTTCCGTAACCTCGTCGGGCAGCGCTACATGGCCCTGGCTCAAGGAGCCGACGGCGCCACCACCGCGCTGAAGCCGGGAAGCACCATCCCGCTCTCGCGCACGCAGGACGCCCTCGACCTGAACGTGCTGCTCAACGGCTTCAAGCCCGTGTTCGAAGCGCTCAACCCCGAAGACACCAACAAGCTCGCATTCGAGATCGTCCAGACGTTGCAGGGCGAGGCCGGCAACGTCCAGAGCCTCCTGGGCCGCGTCTCGTCGTTGACCAACACCCTCGCCGGGCGCGACCAGCTGATCGGCAACGTCGTCACGAACCTCTCTGAGGTCCTCGACATGCTCGGCGACCGCGACGCCGAGCTCAGGAACACCATCTCGACGCTGCGTCAGTTCGTCGGAGGCCTCAAGCAGGACCGGCAGGCGATCCTCAACTCGCTTGACTCAGTCTCCGAGCTCACCGAGGAGACGGCGAGTCTACTGGTCGACGGGCGCCCGCTCATCCGCGATGACATCAAGGAGCTGCGTCGGCTCACCAAGAACCTGAGCGAGGACCAGACCCTGGGCCAGCTCGAGAGCTCCCTCCAGATCATGCCGATCAAGATGAACAAGCTGGGCCACTTCGTGGAAAGCGGAAGCATCTTCAACCAGTACCTCTGCAACATGACCCTCAAGGTCGACGATGTGCCCGAACCCTTGAAGAGCATCATCGAGGGCCTCCTGCAGGTTGAGCTCGGTGGCGATGGCGACCGCTGCGACACGCTGGAGGGGGAGCAGCCATGAAGCCCTTCCGCGAACGCAACCCGGTGGTGATCGGCGTCATCGGCTTCATCGCCATCGCGCTGCTGCTCCTCGCCTCGTTCCGTGCCGACCGCCTGCCGATCATCGGAGCGGGCGACACGTACACGGCGCAGTTCGCCGAGATCGGCGGTCTCAAGGGCGGCAACGAGGTCCGCGTCGCCGGCGTATCGGTCGGCAACGTCACCGGCATCGAGCTCAAGGGCGACCACGTCGACGTGGAGTTCAAGATCAACAAGGGCACCGAGCTCGGCAAGGACACCGGCGCCGCGATCAAGGTCCGCACGCTCCTCGGCGCGGAGTTCCTCGCACTCACGCCATCGGGGGCCGGCGAGCTGAAGAAGGGTGCGACGATCCCCGTGTCGCGCACCGTGGCGCCCTACAACGTCGTGGAGGCGTTCTCCGATCTCAGCACCACGACCGATGCCCTCGACATCGACGAGGTCTCGAAGGCTCTCGACACGCTCGCTCAGGTCGCAGCGAGGACCCCGAAGGAGTTCCGCGGCGCGATCAAGGGTGTGTCCGACCTGTCGGCGAATCTGGCGGCCCGCGACGAGCAGATCAACACCCTGCTGGTCAACCTCAAGAAGGTCTCCACCGTCCTCAACGCCAGTGGGCCGGACCTGGAGCGCCTCTTCAAGGACGCGACGGTTCTGTTCGACGCGATCAGCGCGCGGCGCGCGGCCGTGCACCGCCTGCTCGTCTCGACGACCGAGATCTCCCGGGAGCTCCGAGCTCTGGTCAAGGACGTGAAGTCCGACCTCCACCCGGCACTGACGCAATTGGAGACAGTCACCGACATGCTCCGACGGAACGAGGCCAGCCTCGACGAGGCCTTGCGCATCGTGCCCGGTTTCGCTCACGCGCTGGGCGACTCGCTGGCGGTCGGCCCGTGGTGGGACGTCTTCATCAAGGTGGGGGGAGGTGGGCCCTGATGAACTTCTTCTCTCGCTTCGCCGGACTCACCAAGGTCCTCACCGTCTTCGTCGTGCTGGCGTTGGTCGCCGCCGTCGTCCTGGTCTTCACCAGGAACGACCTCGAGCGCACGGTCACGGTCGACTTCACGAGCACGAACTCGTTATACAAGGGTTCGGACGTGCGGGTTCTCGGCGTGCCGGTGGGCAAGGTCGAGACACTGAAGGCGCAGGGTGATCACGTGGAGGTGACGCTCTCGTACTCGCCCGATGTCCGGCTGCCGGCCGACGTGAAGGCCGTCATCATCTCCCCGGCGATCGTGGGCGACCGATTCGTGCAGCTCGCGCCGGCGTACTCAGGTGGCGCGGTGCTGCAGGACAACGCCAAGCTCGGCATCGACCGTTCCGCGGTTCCGGTCGAGCTCGACGAGATCTTCAAGTCCTTGGACGACCTGTCGGTCGCGCTCGGCCCGCAGGGTGCGAACAAGAACGGTTCGCTGTCGAGCCTGATCGAGGACTCGGCCAAGCAGCTCGACGGGCAGGGGCAGCAGCTCAACGAGACGCTGAACAACTTCGCGAAGCTCAGCACGACGCTGTCCAACAACAAGGACGCACTCTTCGGGAGCATCCGCGAGATCGAGCAGTTCGTCAATCTGCTGAATCGCAACGACTCGTCGGTGCGGTCGTTCTTCGACAGCACGGCACGCGTCTCCAACGTCCTCGAGGCCGAGCGCGACGATCTCGCCAAGACCTTGGAGTTCCTCAGCAAGGCCCTGATCGACGTGCGGAAGCTGATCAAGGACAACCGCACGACGCTGCGCCACAACGTCGACAACCTCCAGCGACTCGCTGCCGTGCTGGCGCGACACAACGAAGACATCGAGCACACCCTCGTGGATGCCCCGGTGTCCCTGGGCGACCTCGGACTCGCCGGTGGCAACCCGAACACCGGAACGCTGGACGCTAGGGCCGATCTCGGCAAGACGTTCGGCGACCTCCTGACCAACCCGGGCGAGCTCCCCGCGCTGCTCTGCAACATCCTGTCCGACCCCCTCGGGCCGGGCGAAGAGATCTGCGACACGCTGGCCAATCTTCTCGACTCGCTCTTGCCGGACCTCCAAGGAGCCACCGCGAAGGGCGGCGTCGCGGCCGGCGGAGCCGAGACACCCAGCCCGGAGAAGACGACCCAAGATCTGACCGAGTTGCTGGGGGTGAACCCATGACCACGCTCGCTGCCCGAGCGAGGGTTCGTCTCGGCATCGTCGCCACCGTCATCGCGGTCGGCGTGAGTGGATGCGGGTTCTCGCCGTATGAGCTGCCTCTTCCCGGTGGTGCCGACCTCGGCGACAACCCCTACACGATCAAGGCGGAGTTCCGCGACGTGCTCGACCTCGTGCCGCAGAGCGGCGTCCGCGTCGACGACGTCTCGGTCGGCAAGGTGACCGAGATCAGGGTCAAGGGTTGGCATGCCGAGATCACCATGCAGATCAACGGTGACACCCGCCTGCCCGACGACGCCGAGGCCACGATCCGGCAGACGAGCCTTCTCGGCGAGAAGTTCGTCTCCATCGCCACGCCGGAGGACGGCGGCAGTGGCCGGCTCAGCAACGGCGACGTCATCCCGCTCGAACGCTCCGGCCGCAACCCCGAGCTCGAGGAGATCCTGAGCGCCGCGGCCCTGCTCTTCAACGGCGGTGGGCTGGAGAAGACCAACACGATCGTGCGCGAGCTCAACAAGACGCTCGACGGCAACGAGCCGGAGATCAAGGCGCTGCTGAAGAACTCGGAGACCTTCGTCACCGTGCTCGACGAGAACAAGCAGTCGATCCTGGACGCCCTGGAGAAGATCGACCGCCTCTCGGTCGCCACCACCAACCAGCGCAAGGCGATCACCAGTGCACTCGACGACATCCCGCCGGCGCTCAAGATTCTCGACAAGCAGCGCGACGACCTCGTGGCCCTGCTCAAGTCCCTGGACCGTCTCAGTGATGTCGCGACCGATGTCATCCGGCGTTCGAAGGAAGACACGCTGACCGACCTCAGGCGACTCGAGCCCGTCCTCCGTGAGCTGGCCAATGCCGGCGACAGCATCGCCAACGCCTTCACCCTGCTGACCTACCCGTTCCCCGACAGTCTGTTCACGGGCGCTTCGAATGGAGGGGGGACGTCGCGGGCCCTGTCCAGCTGCTCCAATGACCTGAGCGATGTGAGGACTGGCGCGTGCTTCGGTGACTACATCAACCTGGACATCAATCTCGCCCTGAATCCCGAGCAAGCCGCTCAGTTGATCGCCGGCCTCCTGTCCATGGGCGGAGTGACGTTGCCCTTCGGCGCCTTGGAGAGCAACGGCACGGCCGCTCAGAAGCCGAGCGCCTCCGCGGTGCCGAAGCTGCCTGACCTGCTGGGCGGATTGAACCCGCAGAGGCAAGGCGCCACCGGGACCGGTGAGCAGCCCGAGGTGGTCTGCTCCCTGCTCCGCATGTGCCGGACACCGGCGAGCAGCCTGGTCACCGCCCAGCAGAGCGAATTCGGCAGGCTCCTGGTAGGACCGGCGGTGACCTCATGATCACTCGGCTCACGAAGATCCAGCTGATCATCTTCGCCATGGTCACCGTGCTGGGCGGCGCCTTCGTCGGCGGCCGCTACGCCAACCTCGACCGGTTGGTCGTCGACCGGTCGTTCCCCGTGACTGCGGACCTGAGGGACTCCGGAGGAATCTTCGCCGGCGCCGAGGTGACGTATCGAGGCATAGCGGTCGGCAAGGTCGGCAAGCTCGAGTTCACCGAGAGTGGCGTCCGCGCCACCTTGGACATCGAGAACAACGCTCCGAAGATCTCCGACGACGTGAAGGCCCTCGTGGCCAACAAGTCGGCGGTCGGCGAACAGTTCGTCGACCTGCAGCCGCTGAGCAACAGCTCGCCGTACCTCCACAAGGGCAGCAACATCCCGTTGTCCCGCACGAGCGTGCCGATCGACACGACCAAGATCCTGATGGACGCGAGCGCCTTCGTGGGGTCGATCGACACCGAGTCGCTGAAGACCCTCGTGAACGAGCTCGGCATCGCGTTCTCTGGCAACGGCGAGGACCTCGGCATCATCATCGACACGCTGACGTCCTTCATCCAGACCGCCGACGACAACTTCGAGGTGACGCGCTCGCTGATCCGCGGCTCGTCGAGCGTCCTCCAGACGCTCGTCGACAAGCGTGGCCAGTTCTCGTCCTTCACGAGCGACCTGGCCCTGCTGTCGGACACCCTCGTCAAGTCCGACAAGGACATCCGTCGCCTGTTCGACGAAGGCTCGTCGAGCGCGCGCCTGGTCAAGGACGTCGTCAAGGAGAACAACGAGGACCTCCAGTCGATCTTCAACGACCTCAACACGGTCACGAAGTCGGTCGATGAGTTCCACAAGGGCATCGAGGTCATCTCGATCCTGTTCCCGTACCTCATTCACGGTTCCTTCACCGCGACGAGCCAGACCGAGCCGGGCGACGTGGACGAGAACTGGGCCGGTCGCATCGGCCTGATCTTTGACCCGGGCCAGCCGTCACAGGCCTGCCTGTTCAAACCCGGCGCCAATGACGATGACGACGCGGGGTATCGAGAGGTCCGCGCGCCCAACGAGCTCGAGGACATCGAGTTCAACGTTGGCACCGACTGCAAGAATGACCAGAAGGTGCCCATGAATCCCAGGTTCGTGGAGCTCCACAAGAACGGTGGCGGTGCAATCGGGCATCCCTACCACGAACGTGCACCGGTGGCGTCAGCACCCGGAAAGGACTCTTGGAAGTGGCTTCTGCTCGGTCCAGCCTCGAACTGAACCCCTCTGCCACACCCATCCGTCTGCTGTCGATCCTCACGGTCGTCGGCGTGCTCATGGGTGTCGCCGGGCTCCTCGTCCCTGCCCTCGCGAGTGGCGACGACTCCCGGCGCGACCGGCAGGAGGCCGTCACCCGCGCGTCCGACTTCGCGGTCACGTTCAACACGTACAGCATCGGCAAGAAGGCGGACTACCAGCGGCGGGTGAAGACGCTGATGACCCCGGCGTACTTCAAGGAGTTCACCAAGATCACCGACGCCATGTTCGGCGCGATCAGCGACAAGAAGCAGACCAGCGGCGACGCGAAGGTGCTCGCCACCGCCGTCGACTCCATCGACAAGGACTCCGCGGTCGTGCTGGTCGCCGTCAACGCGTCGGTCAAGTCCACCGGCGAGAAGACTGCTGTCGAGCGTCGCTTCCGTTGGTCGGTCACCCTCGGCCGCTACCAGGACGAGTGGCGCGTGCGGGAGTTCGACGCCGTGCCGACCTTGGGCGCGGAGCTCGACGAGGCGACGCCGACGCCGACTCCGAGCCCGGACGCCAAGGGGGACGACCAGTGAGCACGCCGCAGCCACCGCGCCGTCGTCGCATCGCGGGGGAGTCGAAGCCCGGCACTGCCGCTCCGAAGCCGTCGGTCGTCAAGCGGGCCGCCAAGCTCCGCCCGACGCAGAAGCCCCAAGCACCGAAGGCATCGAAGACCCAGACTCCGAAGCCTCCCGTTCCGGAAGCGCCGTCGCGGCCGGTGACGCCAGAGGGCCCACCGTCCGCCATCGAGACCCCCAAGCGCCGGTTCACCCTGCCGCGCGTGTCCGGACGGTTCGGCCTCCTGGTCGTCGTGACCGTCGTGGCCGTAGTGGTCGGCGCCATGCTCGGCGTCCGGGGCCTCGGCGAGTGGCGCGACGACAGCGGCATCGTCGAGGCCCACGAGAAGGCCGCCACCGCGGCGGCGTCCGCCGGCGAGGCGATCTTCACGTACCAGTACAACCAGCTGGACGATCACCTCAAGGACGCCAAGGCGACGATGACCACGTCCTTCGCCAAGAAGTTCGAGTCGATCGCGCCGGCGCTCCAGGACCTCGCGCCGCAGCGCAAGATCCAGGTGAAGGCCACGGTCCGCAACGCCGCCGCCATCGAGTGTGGCGACACGTGCCGCTCCGACCGGGCGACGATCCTCGTCTTCATCGACCAGGCGCGTGTGGCCGACGGTGAGGAAAAGCCGACCGTCTTCGGCAACCGCATCGAGCTGGTGATGGTCGAGCAGGACGGCCGCTGGCTCGTCAACAACATCAAGGCCCTGTAAGCGAGACGAACGGCTCGCCGCAGGCCGAGGGCCTTGCTTGCAAAGCCCTGCATGAAGGCCGACAAGCCGCCACAGGGACAGGGGCTTTGCTGGCAAGGCCCCACGACGAGCACTGGCATTGCAGACAAAGCCGAATAGCGTTCCCTACCGGATGTACGTTTGTCAAGCACCCGGCTTGCATTCGTTCGGTATGCAGGGCTAGACTGAAGTTTCGCGCTCGCCCGTCTGCCCAGGCTGCCCTTGACCGGGGTTCTCTGGCGTGCGCCCGAAGTTCATATCGTGCCACCCCTTGCGAGCCCTTGGAAGGATCCCTCTTGGCCGCCTCGCGCACCACCGCCGTACCTGTTCAGAACGCACCCCGTCGCATCTCCTTCGCCAAGATCGCCGAACCTCTCGAGGTTCCGGAGCTTCTTGCGCTGCAGACCGACAGCTTCGACTGGCTGATCGGGTCGGACTCCTGGAAAGCCGGGGTCGACGAGGCTCTCGCCGCCGGCCGTTCAGATGTCTCGTCCAAGTCCGGGCTTGAGGAGATCTTCGAAGAGATCTCCCCGATCGAGGACTTCTCCGAGACGATGAGCCTGTCGTTCCGCGACCACCGCTTCGAGCCTCCGAAGTACTCGGTCGAGGACTGCAAGGACCGCGACGTCACGTATGCCGCGCCGCTGTTCGTCACCGCCGAGTTCATGAACAACGAGACCGGCGAGATCAAGTCCCAGACCGTCTTCATGGGCGAGTTCCCGCTCATGACCGACAAGGGCACTTTCATCATCAACGGCACCGAGCGTGTCGTCGTGAGCCAGCTCGTCCGCTCGCCGGGCGTCTACTTCGAGCGCACGCCCGACAAGACGTCCGACAAGGACATCTACACCGCGAAGGTCATCCCGTCGCGCGGCGCCTGGCTGGAGTTCGAGGTCGACAAGCGCGACCTCGTCGGCGTCCGCCTCGACCGCAAGCGCAAGCAGAGCGTCACCGTGCTGCTCAAGGCGCTCGGCTGGAGCGAGGCCGAGATCCTCGAGGAGTTCGGCCAGTACGAGTCCATCCGGCTCACGCTGGAGAAGGACAACGTCGCCGGGCAGGACGAAGCCCTGCTCGACATCTACCGCAAGCTGCGCCCGGGTGAACCGCCGTCGCGCGAGGCCGCCCAGACGCTGCTCGACAACTACTACTTCAACTCCAAGCGCTACGACCTCGCGAAGGTCGGTCGCTACAAGATCAACAAAAAGCTCGGTGTCGAAGAAGTCTTCAACCAGCAGACGCTGACCATCGACGACATCGTCGCCACGATCAGGTACGTCGTCGCACTGCACGCCGGTGAGACGGAGATCGCCGCGCCGGCCGGCAGCACGATCGTCGAGGCTGACGACATCGACCACTTCGGCAACCGCCGCATGCGCACGGTCGGCGAGCTGATCCAGAACCAGCTCCGCACGGGCCTGGCCCGCATGGAGCGGGTCGTCCGCGAGCGCATGACCACCCAGGACGTCGAGGCCATCACGCCGCAGACGCTCATCAACATCCGCCCGGTGGTCGCGGCGCTCAAGGAGTTCTTCGGCACGTCGCAGCTGAGCCAGTTCATGGACCAGAACAACCCGCTCGCGGGCCTGACGCACAAGCGTCGTCTGTCGGCCCTCGGCCCGGGTGGTCTGTCGCGTGAGCGCGCCGGCTACGAGGTCCGCGACGTCCACCCGTCGCACTATGGGCGCATGTGCCCGATCGAGACGCCGGAAGGCCCGAACATCGGCCTGATCGGCTCGCTCGCGTCGTACGGACGCATCAACTCGTTCGGCTTCGTCGAGACGCCCTACCGCAAGGTCACCAAGGGCAAGGTCAGCGACCAGGTCGACTACCTCACGGCCACCGACGAGGACCGCTTCATCATCGCCCAGGCCAACTCGCCGCTCACCGACACCGGCAAGTTCGTCGACGAGGCCGTGCTGGTCCGCCAGCGCGGCGGTGAGGCCGAGCTCCGCCCGGCCGCCGAGGTCGACTACATGGACGTCTCGCCGCGCCAGATGGTGTCGGTCGCGACCGCGCTGATCCCGTTCCTCGAGCACGACGACGCCAACCGCGCGCTCATGGGCTCGAACATGCAGCGTCAGGCCGTCCCGCTCATCCGCAACGATGCCCCGCTCATCGGCACCGGCATGGAGTTCCGTGCCGCCGTCGACGCCGGCGACGTCACCGTCGCCAAGAAGGCGGGTGTCGTCAAGGAGGTCTCGGCCGACGCGATCGAGATCATCGAGGACGAGGGCACGAACACCACCTACCGCCTGGCGAAGTTCCGTCGCTCCAACCAGGGCACCTGCACCAACCAGCGCCCGCTGGTCGCCGAGGGCGACCGGGTCGAGGTCGGCGCACCCCTGGCCGACGGTCCGTGCACCGACGAGGGCGAGATGGCTCTCGGCACGAACCTGCTCGTCGCCTTCATGCCCTGGCAGGGTCACAACTACGAGGACGCGATCATCCTCTCCCAGCGCGTGGTCCAGGACGACCTCCTCACCTCGATCCACATCGAGGAGCACGAGGTCGACGCCCGCGACACCAAGCTGGGCCCGGAGGAGATCACCCGCGACATCCCGAACGTCTCCGAGGAGATGCTCGCCGACCTCGACGAGCGCGGCATCATCCGCATCGGCGCCGAGGTCAACAACGGCGACGTCCTCGTCGGCAAGGTCACGCCCAAGGGCGAGACCGAGCTGACCCCCGAGGAGCGTCTGCTCCGGGCGATCTTCGGCGAGAAGGCGCGCGAGGTGCGCGACACCTCGCTCAAGGTGCCGCACGGCGAGTCCGGAACCGTCATCGGCGTCCGTGTGTTCAACGCCGAGGAGGGCGACGAGCTCAGCCCCGGCGTCAACCACCTCGTGCGGGTCTACGTCGCGCAGAAGCGCAAGATCAGCGACGGTGACAAGCTCGCCGGCCGCCACGGCAACAAGGGCGTCATCTCCAAGATCCTTCCGGTCGAGGACATGCCGTTCCTCGAGGACGGCACGCCCGTCGACATCGTCCTGAACCCGCTCGGCGTCCCCGGACGCATGAACGTCGGTCAGGTCCTCGAGACCCACCTCGGATGGGTCGCGAAGAACGGCTGGCAGGTCGAGGGACAGACCGAGGACTGGCAGAAGCGACTGAAGAAGATCGGTGCCCTCAAGGCCCCGGCCGACTCCAACATCGCCACCCCGGTCTTCGACGGCGCCCGTGAGGACGAGATCACCGGCCTGCTGGCGTCCACGCTGCCCAACCGCGACGGCGACCGACTCGTCGGTCCCGACGGCAAGGCGGTGCTGTTCGACGGACGTTCCGGCGAGCAGTTCCCCGACCCGATCTCGGTCGGCTACATGTACATGCTGAAGCTGCACCACTTGGTCGACGACAAGATCCACGCCCGCTCGACCGGTCCGTACTCGATGATCACCCAGCAGCCGCTCGGCGGTAAGGCCCAGTTCGGTGGCCAGCGCTTCGGTGAGATGGAGGTGTGGGCCCTCGAGGCCTACGGTGCCGCGTACGCCCTGCAAGAGCTCCTCACGATCAAGTCCGACGACATCCTCGGCCGTGTCAAGGTCTACGAGGCCATCGTCAAGGGCGAGAACGTGCCGGAGCCCGGCATCCCGGAGTCGTTCAAGGTGCTGGTCAAGGAGATGCAGTCGCTGTGTCTCAACGTCGAAGTGCTCTCCTCCGACGGCACCGCCGTCGAGATGCGCGACGCGGAAGAGGATCTCTTCCGTGCCGCCGAGGAGCTCGGCATCGACCTGTCCCGCCGCGAGCCCAGCTCCGTCGAAGAAGTCTGAAAGGTTTAGGGATTCATCGTGCTCGACGTCAACTTCTTCGATCAGCTCAAGATCGGCCTCGCCACCGCGGACGACATCCGCGCGTGGTCGTTCGGCGAGGTCAAGAAGCCTGAAACGATCAACTACCGCACGCTCAAGCCCGAGCGCGACGGCCTCTTCTGCGAGAAGATTTTCGGCCCCACCCGCGACTGGGAGTGCTACTGCGGCAAGTACAAGCGCGTGCGCTTCAAGGGCATCATCTGCGAGCGGTGTGGCGTCGAGGTCACCCGCTCCAAGGTGCGTCGCGAGCGCATGGGCCACATCGAGCTGGCCGCCCCGGTCACGCACATCTGGTACTTCAAGGGTGTTCCCAGCCGGCTCGGCTACCTGCTCGACCTCGCCCCGAAGGACCTCGAGAAGGTCATCTACTTCGCGGCCTACATGATCACGCAGGTCGACGAGGACGCGCGTCACCGCGACCTCTCCTCGCTCGAGACCAAGATCGACCTCGAGATCAAGCAGCTCGAGACGCGTCGTGACAACGAGGTCAACGAGCGCATGTCCAAGCTCGAAGAGGACATGAAGGCTCTCGAGGCCGAGGGTGCCAAGGCCGACGCCAAGCGCAAGGTCAAGGACGCCGCCGAGCGCGAGGCACGTCAGCGTCGCGACCGCGTCCAGCGCGAGATCGACCGCCTCACCGAGGTCTGGGACCGCTTCAAGAACCTCAAGGTCCAGGACCTCGAGGGCGACGAGCTGCTCTACCGCGAGATGACGTACCGCTTCGGCAAGTACTTCGAGGGCTACATGGGCGCGATGGCGATCCAGAAGCGCCTGCAGAGCTTCGACCTCGACGCCGAGGCCGAGTCGCTGCGCGAGATCATCGCCACCGGCAAGGGCCAGAAGAAGACCCGTGCCCTCAAGCGCCTCAAGGTCGTGTCGGCGTTCCTCGGCAGCAGCAACCGCCCCGAAGGCATGGTCCTCGATGCGGTCCCGGTCATCCCGCCGGAGCTGCGCCCGATGGTCCAGCTCGACGGTGGCCGCTTCGCCACGTCCGACCTCAACGACCTCTACCGCCGCGTGATCAACCGGAACAACCGGCTCAAGCGCCTGCTCGACCTCGGTGCGCCGGAGATCATCGTCAACAACGAGAAGCGGATGCTGCAGGAGGCCGTCGACTCGCTGTTCGACAACGGTCGCCGCGGCCGTCCGGTCACCGGACCGGGCAACCGTCCGCTGAAGTCGATCTCCGACATGCTCAAGGGCAAGCAGGGCCGGTTCCGTCAGAACCTGCTCGGCAAGCGCGTCGACTACTCCGGCCGTTCGGTCATCGTCGTCGGCCCGCAGCTCAAGCTGCACCAGTGCGGCCTGCCCAAGCAGATGGCGATCGAGCTGTTCAAGCCGTTCGTCATGAAGCGGCTCGTCGACCTCAACCACGCGCAGAACATCAAGAGCGCCAAGCGCATGGTCGAGCGTGGCGTTCGCGCCGAGGTGTGGGACGTCCTCGAAGAGGTCATCACCGAGCACCCGGTGCTGCTCAACCGTGCGCCAACTCTGCACCGTCTGGGCATCCAGGCGTTCGAGCCGCAGCTCATCGAGGGCAAGGCCATCCAGATCCACCCGCTCGTGTGCTCGGCGTTCAACGCCGACTTCGACGGCGACCAGATGGCCGTGCACCTGCCGCTGAGCTCCGAGGCGCAGGCCGAGGCCCGCATCCTCATGCTCTCGACGAACAACATCCTCAAGCCGGCCGACGGTCGACCCGTCACCATGCCTACGCAGGACATGGTCATCGGGCTGTACTTCCTCACGCTCGAGCGTGACGCCCAGCCCGGCGAGGGTCGCGGGTTCAGCTCGATGGCCGAGGCGATCATGGCCTTCGACCGTGGCGAGATCAGCCTGCAGAGCAAGGTCAAGATCCGCATCACCGGCGCCGACGGCACCGTTGAGTCCATCGACACCACCCTCGGTCGCGCGATCTTCAACGAGGCGCTGCCCGAGGACTACGCGTACGTCAACTACCAGGTCGGCAAGAAGCAGCTCGGCGTCATCGTCAACGATCTTGCCGAGCGCTACTCCAAGGTCGACGTGGGCGTGGCACTCGACGCGCTCAAGGACACCGGCTTCCACTGGGCCACTCGTTCGGGCGTCACGATCTCCATCGAGGACGTCGTCACGCCGGAGCGCAAGCCCGAGATCCTCGCCACCTACGAGGCTCAGGCCGCCAAGGTCCAGCAGCAGTTCGACAAGGGCCTGATCACCGAGGACGAGCGTCGCCAAGAGCTCATCGAGATCTGGACCCAGGCCACCGCAGAGGTCTCCGCCGAGATGGAGAAGACCTTCCACGAGGACAACCCCATCTACATGATGGTCAACTCCGGTGCCCGCGGAAACATGATGCAGGTGCGCCAGATCGCCGCCATGCGAGGCCTGGTGGCCAACCCGAAGGGCGAGATCATCCCGCGCCCGATCAAGGCCAACTTCCGTGAGGGCCTGTCGGTGGTCGAGTACTTCATCGCCACCCATGGCGCCCGCAAGGGTCTGGCCGACACCGCGCTGCGCACGGCCGACTCCGGCTACCTGACGCGTCGACTCGTCGACGTCAGCCAGGACGTCATCATCCGTGAGGACGACTGCGGCACCGAGCGTGGTCTGCCCAAGGTCATCGCGACGCGCCTCGACGACGGCACCCTGGTGCCCGCCGAGAACGTCGAGACCTCGGCCTACTCGCGCAACGCGGCGGTCGCCATCACCGCCCCGAAGTCCAAGAACGTCCTTGTCGAGGCCGGCGGAGACCTCGGCGACGTAGAGATCGGCGCGCTGGTCGCGGCCGGCATCGAGGAGGTGCGGGTCCGCACGGTCCTCACCTGTGAGGCCAAGGCCGGCACGTGCGCGAAGTGCTACGGACGCTCGCTGGCCACCGGCAAGCTCGTCGACATCGGCGAGGCGGTCGGCACGATCGCGGCCCAGTCGATCGGCGAGCCCGGCACGCAGCTGACCATGCGCACCTTCCACACCGGCGGTGTGGCCGGTGACGACATCACCCACGGTCTGCCGCGCGTCGTCGAGCTGTTCGAGGCCCGTCAGCCCAAGGGCAAGGCGCCGATCACCGAGGTCGCCGGTCGCGTCACCATCGACGACACCGACAAGACCCGCAAGATCGTCGTCACGCCCGACGACGGCTCCGAGCCGCTGGAGTTCCCGGTCACCAAGCGTTCACGGCTGCTCGTCGGCGACGGCGACCACGTCGAGGTCGGCGACCAGCTCACCCACGGCACCCCCGATCCGCAGGAAGTCCTGCGCATCCTCGGTGTCCGCCGGGCGCAGGAGCACCTCGTCGACGAGGTCCAGGACGTCTACCGCAGCCAGGGTGTGGCGATCCACGACAAGCACATCGAGATCATCGTGCGCCAGATGCTCCGTCGCGTGACGGTCATCGAGCAGGGTGCCTCGAACCTCATTCCGGGTGACCTGGTCGATCGGGCCAGGTTCGAGGAGGAGAACCGTCGCGTCGTCGCCGAGGGTGGCACGCCCGCCTCCGGCCGACCAGTCCTGATGGGCATCACGAAGGCCTCGCTGGCCGTCGAGTCGTGGCTGTCGGCCGCCTCCTTCCAGGAGACGACCCGCGTCCTCACCGACGCCGCCATTCACGGCAAGTCGGATGCGCTGCGTGGTCTCAAGGAGAACATCATCATCGGCAAGCTCATCCCGGCGGGCACCGGCCTGGAGCGCTACCGCAACATCCGGGTGGAGCCGACCGAGGAAGCCCGCCAGGCGGCCTACGCGGTCACCGGCTACGAGTCGTACGACTACGGCTTCGGCGCGCCGGACACCGCACCGGTCCAGCTCGACGACTTCGACTTCACGTCGTACGAGTAGGCACCGCAGGAGCGAGCACGACACGAAGGCCCCTGCCGTTGGCAGGGGCCTTCTGTTTCGTCAGGGCATCGCTGTGCCGGTCGTCAAGGCGATGGTGCTGTGGGCGCCGACGGTGTCGTCTTGTCGCCGGTGGCGGGGTCTCGCTCCGAGATGGCCCGGAACATCCAGGTGAGCTTCGGTTCGAACACCGGCCGGAAGATCCTGGCGACGATCGCCGTCATGAGCAGGTTCGCCACGATGATCGCCCCGATGATGGTGCAGATCACGGCGAGGACGCCGAAGCGCTCGATGCGGTTGAACACGTCGAACTCCAGGCTGAGGATCAGGACGATGTAGCCGTGCAGCAGATAGGTGTAAATCGTGCGGCCGCCCAGGCGGGTCGTCCACGAGCGGCGCTTGGGCACCAGCGACAGCGCGGCGAACGAGAGCAGGAGCCCGATGGCCAGCAGCTCGGCTCGCTGCATGACGCCCTCGATGGCGGTGGCGCTGAGGGGTGACTCGTCGTAGCGCTGCTTCCAAAGCAGCCAGTCGGTCTCCCACCCGGCGGAGTACCGGTAGCAGATCACGAACGCCGCGATGAGGATGAGGCCCGAGACGATGCGGATGGGACGCTCGGTCAGCCGCTCGAACCGCTCGCGGCTCATGTGCAGGCCGATGACCCAGAACGGGAGGAAGCCGAGGATCTTCGGCAGCGACAGGACGTTCGGGAGCTCGAAGAGACCCACCGTGAGCGAGATGATGATCGACGTGGTGATCGGGTACTTCAGCGCCCGCCAGATCGGGGTGGTGAGACGCCACACGAACAAGGCCGCGAGGAACCACGCGAGCCATTGCGGCGAGAGGATCAACATCGGATCCGGACCTTCGCCGTAGTGGCGAGTGATGAGCTGAAGCGACGTCTCGACGATGAGGTAGGGCACGACCAGCGTGCTGACCATGCGTCGCACCTGCCGGGCGTCGCCGACGTAACGTCGCGCGGTGTAGCCCGAGATGAGGACGAAGAACGGCATGTGGAACGCGTAGATCCACACGTAGACGGCGCGCGCCGACTCGATGCCGCCGAACTGGGTGAGCGAGTGTCCGATGACGACCAGCAGCATCACCCAGTAGCGGGCGTTGTCGAGGTAGGCCACCCGCTCCTTGGGTGGGGAGGTCGTCACGGGCAACGGTTCGAGCGCGGTCATCGTGATCGACTTTAATGGTCGATACTGAGATCGACCTTGGAGGGACGTGTACCAAGCCGACGGAGACGCACGTCTTCGCACGCAGCGGCTCGGCGCCTACGCCGTGGTGGTGCATGACGATGCGCTCCTGCTCACCCGCATCTCCACGGTCGGCTATCCGACCGGGTGGTGGGCCTTGCCCGGCGGTGGTGTTGACCACGGTGAGTCGCCGCACGTGGCGGTCGAGCGTGAGCTCTACGAGGAAACCGGTCTCCGGGCCCGCTCTCGCCGTCTCGTCGACGTGCACGACATCCATGTCGTCGAGCTCGGCCGGGGCGATCAGTACGAGGACTTCCACGGCGTCCACCTGCTCTACGCGATCGACGTGGACACGACGGTCACGCCGCGCGTCATGGAGCAGCACGGGACGACCGACCAGGTGCGGTGGGTGCCGCTCGCCGAGCTGCCTCCCAGAGCGCCCGAGGCTGCGCCCGGTCCGTTGCTCCCGGTGGTCGAGCACGTGCTCGACCACCTCGATCGTTACTTGCCTGGCGGCGTGTAGAAGAGCAACGCGTAGTAGCCCCGGGCCGACAGCACGTAGCTGGCCATCGCGACCTCGCCGTTCTTGCCCTTGGCGGTGTAGGTGGTGGTGATCTCGTTGAGGTCCTCGACCACGTCCTTCGCCGGCTCCTCGGAGACGGTCTTGGCGAACGTCGATGCGATGCGGTCGGCGTCGAGCGCCTTGGTGGTCGCCACCGCCGCGAAATCTGGCTTGAACCCGCTGAGCAGCAGCGTCGACCCTAGCGGCGCGCGCCAGTCGTTGAGCAACGGCGCCGTGGACGGCGCGTCCTCGTCCATGCGCGGCCAGATGAGGGCGGACTTGTCGGGTCTCTTGACGTCCCGGGGGACGTCGACGTCACCGTCGCCGCGGCGGTCGAGCTGGCCGCGTCGTGGATCGCCGACGTACTCGACCTTCAGCTCCATCACCGGGTTCTGGTTGGACGACGGGGGAGCGGTGCGGGTCTTCACGTCGCCCGGGTCGACGGAGAGCGAGATCTTGAGGTCGCGGTCATTGGCGGTCTTGCCCTCAGCCGTGACCTTGCATCCTGTGATGCGGCGGTTGGTCTCGTCGCAGTAGGTGGTGATGTCGGAGCTCTTGATGCCGGCTTCGGGCAGCACGGTGTCGATCTGCGCCGCCATCCGGCGGACGACTTGCGTCGGCGAACCGTCGATGCGCATCAGGGAGATGGTGGTATCGGGCTTCGGTGGGTTGTCGAGCAGGTTGAACGTGTCGTCGCTGGGCTCGGTGGTGGGCGTCGGTGTGGGCGGCGGCAGCGGTGTGCCGTTGGCCTCGGCCTCGGTGCGGCGGCGTTGCTGCTCGGCGTCGCGCTGGGCCTGCGCCGCGTCGAGCTCGGGTTTGTACGCCTCGATCAGCCGTTTGCTGCGATAGCGGACGAGCGGGCCGACCTGGGTCGCGCCGCGCGGCACCTGCAGGCCGTACGCGATCGGACTCTCCGGTCCGGACTCGTGCTCGGAGACGTCGGTGGGCACCGGGCGGTCAGACGTGGCGGACGGATCGGGCGACGAGCCACCGGAGCCCTGGTCGCACCCCGCCATGAGGACGATGAGCAGGCACGCGGTCACCATGACGGCGGCCCGTCGTCTCATCTGATCCCTCCCATGGTCGGTCCGGTCGCCGGGTGTGGACGCCGTATCCTCGGCTCTGACGACTCATTGTTCCATCCCGAGGAGGGCGGTCACGTGACAGGCTTCCGGCCCGAGCGTCCCGAGACCGTCTTCACCTATGGTGCCCCCGGGCTCAAGTTTGGCGTCGGTGCGCGCCACGAGCTCGCCTTCGACCTCGGCCAGCTGGGCGCTCGACGCGTGCTGGTGGTCACGGACCCGGGAGTCGCCGCGACCGGAGCGCCCGACGAGATCGCCGACTCCCTGCGCGCTGACGGGGTCGAGGCCGTGGTGTTCGACCGCGCTCGCGTCGAGCCCACCGACGCCAGCATGATCGAGGCCATCGAGTTCGCCCGCTCCGAGGGCCCGTTCGAAGCCGTCGTGGCCGTCGGCGGCGGCAGCAGCATCGACACCGCGAAAGCCGTGAACCTGCTGGTCACGAACGAGGGCGACCTCATGGACTACGTCAACGCCCCGGTCGGACGCGGCCAGGCCCCGACTCGCCCATTACTCCCGCTCATCGCCGTACCCACCACCACCGGTACCGGCAGCGAGAGCACGACGATCTGCGTGCTCGACGTCCTGGCCCAGCACGTCAAGACCGGCATCTCGCACCCTCGTCTGCGCCCGACCCTCGCGGTGGTCGATCCCGAGCTCACCCTCTCGCAGCCGCCCGGGGTCACCGCGGCTGCCGGTCTCGACATCCTGTGCCATGCCCTTGAGAGCTACACCGCGCGCCCCTATGCCTCGTACGAGCACAAGACCGCCGACGAACGCGTGCCGTACTGCGGGTCGAACCCGATCGCCGACATGTGGTCGGAGCAGGCGCTCGTGCTGATGTCGGACGCGTTCCGCACGGCTGTCCACGACGGCAAGGACCTCGAGGCGCGCACGCAGGTCGCGCTGGCCGCCACGTTCGCCGGACTGGGCTTCGGCAACGCGGGCGTCCACATCCCGCACGCCAACGCCTATCCCATCGCCGGTCAGGTCCGCGACTTCCGTCCGGACGGGTACGACGCGGACCACGCGATGGTGCCGCACGGCATGGCTGTCGCCTTGACCGCTCCCGCCGCGTTCGGGTTCACCTTCTCGGCGGCCCCGGAGCGGCATATGCGTGCGGCGGAGCTGCTGTCGCGCGGGTCGATGGGCGACTGGGCCGAGCTGCCGGACGACCCCGCCGACCACCTGCCCCGCGTGCTCACGGGCATCATGCGCGAGGTCGGCATCCCGTCCGGGCTGGCCGAGGTCGGTTTCGGCTCCGGCGACATCGACGCGCTCGTCGAGGGCGCGATGAAGCAGCAGCGCCTGCTGGCCACGGCGCCACGGGAGGTCACCGAGGACGACATCGCCGGCATCCTCGACGAGTCGATCGAGCTGTGGTGAGCAGTGGCGACGTCGTTGCCGAGCTTCGACGACGCGGAGTCCAGGACGTCGACGACTCCAGTCTCACGCGTGCTCTCTACAGCACCGACGCCTCGCTGTACCGCGTCGTGCCCCGGGTGGTGGTGCGGCCGCGGCACGTCGAGGAGGTGCTCGCCGTCGTCGAGGCATGCGCCACGACCAATGTGCCGCTGACCGCACGCGGGGCCGGCACGTCCATCGCCGGCAACGCCGTCGGCGCCGGCGTCGTCGTCGACTTCGCCAAGCACCTCAACCGCGTCCACGACGTCGATCCGGGAGCCCGGACGGCGACCGTGGACCCGGGCGTCGTCCACGCCTCGCTGCAGCGCGCGGCCGCGCCGCACGGGCTCCGGTACGGCCCGGACCCGTCGACGCACACCCGCTGCACGATCGGCGGCATGATCGGCAACAACGCCTGCGGCAGCCGCGCGCTCGGCTACGGACGCAGCGCCGACAACGTGGCGGGTCTCGAGGTTGTCACCGTGGCCGGCGAGCGGCTCAGCATCGGCAGGAATCTGTCGCCTGCTTCGCCGACCCTGGACCACCTCCGGGCGATCGTCTCCGACGGACTGGGGCGGATCCGCACGGAGATGGGCACGTTCGGCCGCCAGGTGTCCGGATACAGCCTCGAGCACCTGCTCCCCGAGCGCGGTTTCGACGTCGCCTCGTTCATGGCCGGCACCGAGGGCACCCTCGGCGTGCTGCTCGGCGCCACCGTCGACCTCGTGCGCGACGCCACGGTGCGGCACCTGGTGGTACTCGGATATCCGACCATGGCGGACGCCGCCGACGACGTGCCGGCGATGCTCCCGTTCGGGCCGGTGGCCTGCGAGGGACTCGACGCCCGCATCGTCGACGTCTACCGGGGCGCCCACGGGGCCGGCTCGGTGCCCGGCCTGCCCGAAGGCGACGGCTTCCTCTACATCGAGCTGGCCGGCGAGAACGCCGCCGAGATCGCGCGCACCGCGGAGCGCGTCGTCGCGGCGTCGGATGCGCTGGCGCATCGCCATGTCATCGACCGCAGCGAGCAGTCGGTGCTGTGGCGCGTCCGCGAGGAGGGTGCCGGGCTGGCCGCGCGAACGCTCGAGCGTCCGGGACTGTCCGGCTGGGAGGACGCCGCGGTTCCGCCGGATCACCTCGGCGCCTACCTGCGCGACTTCGAGGCGCTCCTGGAGCAGCACCGGGTACACGGCGTCCCGTACGGCCATTTCGGTGACGGCTGCGTGCACATCCGCATCGACTTTCCGCTCGACGAGCCCGGCGGCCATGCCGTCTACCGCGACTTCGTCACTGACGCAGCGCGTCTCACGGCCTCCCACGGCGGGTCGCTGTCGGGCGAGCACGGTGACGGACGAGCGAGGTCCGAGCTACTGCCGCTGATGTACTCGGCTGAGACGCTGGCGATGTTCGGCGCGGTCAAGAACGTCTTCGACCCCACCAACCTCCTCAACCCGGGTGTGCTCGTCGAGCCCGCGCCGCTGGACGCCGACCTGCGCGGATCGGGTCGTGGCTGGGAGCCGGGACTCGCTCCGGCCAGGCAGGGGCTCCGTCTGCTGCACGACGACGGCGACTTCGGCCAGGCCGTCCACCGCTGCACCGGCGTCGGCAAGTGCATCGCCGACTCCAGCGCATCCGGGGGCGTCATGTGCCCGTCCTACCTCGCGACCCGGAACGAGAAGGACTCCACCCGAGGCCGTGCCCGGGTGCTCCAGGAGATGGTCGACGGGCGCCTGGTCACCGGGGGATACGCGGCTCCGGAGGTGCACGAGGCACTCGACCTCTGCCTGTCGTGCAAGGGGTGCCTCAGCGACTGCCCGACCGGCATCGACATGGCCACCTACAAGTCCGAGGTGCTGCACCAGACCTATCGCGGGCGGCGGCGTCCGCGCAGCCACTACGTGCTCGGACGTCTCCCGCTCTGGGCGCGGCTCCTGGCGCCGATGGCCTGGATCGCCAACCTGGGTCTGCGCACTCCGGGCCTGCGGTCGATCGCGCGCTGGATCGCCGGCGTCGACCAGCGGCGCAGCCTGCCGATGTTCGCCACGAAGCGGTTCTCTCGGATCGCCCTGCCCGCGATTCGGTCGAAATCCGCGGGAAATGGCGCTGCGAATGAGCAAGAATCGACCAAATCGCGGGTCCTGCTGTGGGCCGACTCCTTCACCGAGTACTTCTCGACCGCCGGTGGTCTCGCCGCGATGGACGTCCTCGAGGCGGCCGGCTACCAGGTCGAGACGCTCGCGAGGCCGCAGTGCTGCGGCCTGACCTGGATCACGACCGGGCAGCTCGACACCGCCCGTGAACTGGTCGGACGTGCCGTCGAGCAGCTGCACCCGTATGTGTCCGCGGGCGTCCCGGTTGTGGGCCTGGAGCCATCGTGCCTCTCGGTACTGCGCTCCGATGCAGTCGAGCTGCTCGACGATCCTCGCGCCGCCGAGGTCGCCGGGGGAGTGCTGACCCTGGCCGAGCTGCTCTCTCGCACCGACGGCTGGAACCCACCCGACCTGACCGGCACCGAGATCGTCGTGCAGCCGCACTGCCACCAGGCGTCGGTGATGGGCTTCGAGGCCGACCTGGCCGTGCTCGAGCGGACCGGCGCCAGCGTCACCCGGCTCGCGGGATGCTGCGGCCTTGCCGGCAACTTCGGCGTCGAGAAGGGACACTACGACGTCTCCGTGGCCATCGCGGAGTACCAGCTGCTGCCCGCCGTCCGTGACGCCGGCCCCGAAGCAGTGGTCCTCGCCGACGGGTTCTCGTGCCGCACCCAGCTCGACGACCTTGCCGACATCCGGGCCCTGCACCTCGCACAGCTCCTGGCGCATGACGTCAGCCGATCAAGCTCCGTCGATCAGGTCGGGTCCGCTGTCAAACCCCGTCGGACGACCGGTCGGAATCGGCGCACCGGGTGAGCTGGTGGTCGGCGGTGGAGATCTGGTCGACGAACCGGAAGCTGCGCGGCTGCGAGGCAGGCGAGAGGCCTTCGAACGCGGCACGGATGGTGGCGTCGATGGCCGCGACCTTGGGTCCGGCTACTTCGCGGGAATGCCTTTCACTTTGGCGCCAGAGGCAACGTCGCCCAACACCAGCGACGCGGCACCGACGACGACGCCATCTCCAATCACCACCGGCCCGAGTGCCATCGAGTGCGGGGAGAAAATGGTGTCGTCTCCGATGCGCGGTGAACCGTGGATACCTTGTACCCCGTTGGTCCCAAGAGTGTTGCCGCCGTACAGCTGAAGGTGCGCGCCCGCGATGGTCCCGCCTCCAATGACCACGCCAGACGGGTGAATCACAATCAAGCCGGGGCCGATCACGGCACCGGGGCGGATCTCGCAGCCCGTCATGGCATGGCATGCCCACATGACCATCATCGCCAGCGGGCGTTGTCCTCGGACGTGCAAAGTGTGAGCGAGCCGGTGGGACCAGGCAATGAAGAGCCCGGGGTAGAGACGACGCACAATGGGTTCGTTCCAATGGTTCTTGAAGGCGGCGACATCTGCCTGCATCGCGGCCACCATGCCCCTGAACGATGGGTCGGGTGATGTGACCAACGTGGCGTCGTTGATCGCAAAAGGCCCTGCGCCGTCGGGACGGACGTTGTCTTTCCACGTGAGTTCTCGCTCCGCATCCAGCGACATGCGCCCGATCGTACCCGCGGCTCTCGTTGGTTTTGTATCTCGTGGAGCATTTCGGTAGTCTTAACCGCTGTGCCTGGACTCTTTCAGGCTGACGGTCGTGCCCTCGGATTTCGTGGTGGCTGCCGTCGCGCAGCACCCCGACAGTCCGAACGAAGGAAGTTGTGTAGTGCCCACGATCAACCAGCTGGTCCGCAAGGGCCGCCAGACCAAGGTGGTCAAGACCAGCACGCCGGCCCTCAAGGGTTCGCCGCAGCGACGTGGAGTGTGCACCCGCGTGTACACCACGACGCCGAAGAAGCCGAACTCCGCGCTGCGCAAGGTGGCTCGCGTCAAGCTCTCGAGCGGCACCGAGGTCTCGGCCTACATCCCCGGCGAGGGGCACAACCTGCAGGAGCACTCCATCGTGCTCGTCCGTGGCGGTCGCGTGAAGGACCTTCCGGGTGTTCGTTACAAGATCGTCCGTGGCTCGCTCGACACGCAGGGCGTGAAAGGCCGCATGCAAGGCCGCAGCAAGTACGGCGCGAAGAAGGAGAAGTAAGAATGCCTCGCAAGGGTCCCGCGCCGAAGCGTTCCATCGAGACCGATCCGGTCTACAGCAGCCAGCTGGTCACCCAGCTCATCAACAAGGTGCTGCTCGACGGCAAGAAGCAGACCGCGCAGCGCATCGTCTACACCGCCCTCGAGGGCACCCGTGAGAAGTCCGGCACCGATCCGGTCATCACGCTCAAGCGCGCGCTCGACAACGTCAAGCCGAGCCTCGAGGTCAAGAGCCGCCGCGTCGGCGGCGCCACCTACCAGGTGCCGATCGAGGTCCGCGCCTCGCGCCAGACCACTCTCGCACTGCGCTGGCTCGTCAAGTACTCCGCGGAACGCCGCGAGAAGACGATGTCCGAGCGCCTGATGAACGAGCTGCTCGACGCCTCCAACGGCCTCGGCGGCGCCGTCAAGAAGCGCGAAGACACGCACAAGATGGCCGAGGCCAACCGCGCCTTCGCCCACTACCGCTGGTAATCGGCACATCCAGCCGACTGTCCAGTTCTAGGCAACCAAGGAAAGCACCCCACTCGTGGCTACTGACATCACCACCGACCTGACTCGCGTCCGGAACATCGGCATCATGGCGCACATCGATGCCGGCAAGACGACCACGACCGAGCGCATCCTGTTCTACACCGGCATCAACTACAAGATCGGTGAGGTCCACGACGGCGGCGCCACCATGGACTGGATGGAGCAGGAGCAGGAGCGCGGCATCACCATCACGTCGGCCGCCACGACCTGCTGGTGGAAGAACACCCAGATCAACATCATCGACACCCCCGGCCACGTCGACTTCACCGTCGAGGTCGAGCGCAACCTGCGCGTCCTCGACGGCGCCGTCGCCGTGTTCGACGGAGTCGCCGGCGTCGAGCCGCAGTCCGAGACGGTGTGGCGTCAGGCCGACAAGTACGGCGTGCCGCGCATGTGCTTCGTCAACAAGCTCGATCGCACGGGTGCCTCGTTCGACTACTGCGTGAAGACCATCCGTGAGCGCCTCGGCGCCACGCCGCTCGTCCTGCAGCTGCCCATCGGTGCCGAGGCCGACTTCATCGGCGTCGTCGACCTGGTCGGCATGCGCGCCCTCGTGTGGCGCGGCGAGACCGTCATCGGCGAGGACTACGAGGTCGAGGAGATCCCGGCCGACATGGCCGAGGCCGCCGCGGAGGCGCACCAGACGCTGATCGAGGCGCTCGCCGACCACGACGACGAGGTCGCCGAGCTCTACCTCGACGAGCACGACCTCAAGCCCGAGCAGCTCAAGGCCGGCATCCGCCGCGCCACCCTGGCCGCCTCGCTGGTCCCGGTGCTGTGCGGCTCGGCGTTCAAGAACAAGGGCGTCCAGCCCCTGCTCGACGCCGTCATCGACTACCTGCCGTCGCCCATCGACGTCGGCGCGATCACGGGCCACGACGTCAAGGACGAAAGCGTCGAGGACACCCGTGAGGCCTCCGAGGACGAGCCGTTCTCGGCGCTGGCGTTCAAGATCGCCTCCGACCCGCACCTGGGCAAGCTCACCTACCTGCGGCTGTACTCCGGGCGCCTCGAGGCGGGCACCTCGGTGCTCAACGTCACCAAGGGGCGCAAGGAGCGGATCGGCAAGATCTACCAGATGCACGCCAACAAGCGTGCCGAGATCGCATCCGTCGGCGCCGGCCAGATCGTTGCCGTGATGGGCCTCAAGGACACCACCACCGGCGAGACGCTCGCCGACCCGAACAAGCCGATCGTGCTGGAGTCCATGACCTTCCCCGCACCGGTCATCCAGGTCGCCATCGAGCCGAAGACCAAGAGCGACCAGGAAAAGCTCGGCACCGCCATCCAGCGCCTCGCCGAGGAGGACCCGACGTTCCAGGTCCACGGCGACGAGGAGACCGGGCAGACGATCATCGCCGGCATGGGCGAGCTGCACCTCGACATCCTGGTCGACCGCATGAAGCGCGAGTTCAACGTCGAGGCCAACGTCGGCAAGCCGCAGGTCGCCTACCGCGAGACCATCAAGCGCCAGGTCGAGAAGGTCAGCTACACGCACAAGAAGCAGACCGGTGGCTCCGGCCAGTTCGCCAAGGTCATCATCGACATCGAGCCCACCGGCGTGGCCGCTGGAGGCGAGGGTGGCTACGAGTTCGTCAACAAGGTCACCGGTGGCCGCATCCCCAAGGAGTACATCCCCTCGGTCGATGCCGGCGCCCAGGACGCCATGCAGTTCGGCGTGCTCGCCGGATACCAGATGGTCGACGTGCGGGTGACCCTGCAGGACGGCGCGTTCCACGACGTCGACTCCTCCGAGCTCGCGTTCAAGCTCGCCGGCTCGATGGCCTTCAAGGAGGCCGCCCGCAAGGCCGACCCGGTTCTGCTGGAGCCCGTGTTCGCGGTCGAGGTCCACACGCCCGAGGACTACATGGGTGACGTGATCGGCGACCTGAACTCGCGGCGCGGCCAGGTCCAGGCCATGGAAGAAGGCTACGGCGGCGCCAAGATGATCAAGGCGATCGTGCCGCTGTCCGAGATGTTCGGGTACGTCGGTGACCTGAGGTCGAAGACCTCCGGTCGGGCGTCATACTCGATGCAGTTCGACTCTTATGCCGAGGTCCCCAAGGCCGTGGCCGAGGAGATCATCAAGAAGGCCCGCGGAGAGTAACCAGCGGACCATCCAATAAGGTGGCCTGAGGTTCCCCGCGGACCTACGGCGTCAAATCTCAAGCAGAAATCATCAACAGAAGGAGCCCCAGTGGCTAAGGCGAAGTTCGAGCGGACGAAGCCGCACATGAACATCGGCACCATCGGTCACATCGACCACGGCAAGACGACGTTGACCGCGGCGATCACCAAGGTGCTGCACACCAAGTACCCCGATCTGAACGAGGACTACGCGTTCGACCAGATCGACAAGGCACCCGAGGAGAAGCAGCGCGGCATCACGATCTCCATCGCGCACGTGGAGTACCAGACGGAGAACCGTCACTACGCCCACGTCGACTGCCCCGGCCACGCCGACTACGTCAAGAACATGATCACCGGCGCGGCTCAGATGGACGGCGCGATCCTCGTGGTCGCCGCCACCGACGGCCCCATGCCGCAGACGCGTGAGCACGTGCTGCTCGCCCGCCAGGTCGGCGTGCCGGCCATGGTCGTGGCGCTCAACAAGTGCGACATGGTCGACGACGAGGAGATCCTCGAGCTCGTCGAGCTCGAGGTCCGCGAGCTGCTCAACGAGCAGGAGTTCGACGGCGACAACGTCCCGGTCATCAAGGTCGCGGCGCAGCCCGCCCTCGCGGGTGATGAGAAGTGGGGCCAGTCGGTCCTCGAGCTCATGGATGCGGTCGACGAGTACATCCCGATGCCGACCCGTGAGACCGACAAGCCCTTCCTCATGCCGGTCGAGGACGTCTTCACGATCACCGGTCGTGGCACCGTCATCACCGGGCGTATCGAGCGCGGCATCGTCAAGGTCAACGAGACCGTCGACATCGTCGGTATCCGCGAGGACAAGCAGACCACCACGGTCACGGGCATCGAGATGTTCCGCAAGCTCCTCGACACCGGCGAGGCCGGCGAGAACGTCGGACTGCTCCTGCGCGGCACCAAGCGCGAGGACGTCGAGCGTGGCATGGTCGTCATCGCCCCCGGGTCGACGACTCCGCACACGGAGTTCGAGGGTCAGGTCTACATCCTGTCCAAGGAGGAGGGTGGCCGTCACACGCCGTTCTTCAACAACTACCGTCCGCAGTTCTACTTCCGCACCACGGACGTCACCGGCGTCGTCACGCTGCCCGAGGGCACCGAGATGGTCATGCCGGGCGACACCACTTCGATGAGCGTTCAGCTGATCCAGCCGATCGCCATGGAGGACGGCCTGCGCTTCGCCATCCGCGAGGGTGGCCGCACCGTCGGCGCCGGTCGCGTGACGAAGATCAACAAGTGAGCTGACCAGCTCGCTGCTGCAGAGCCCTCGGACCCTCGGGTCCGGGGGTTCTGTCGTTCACGACGAGGGGACTAGCCTCGATCCATGGGACATGACCACACCCAGGGCACGGGAGTCCGTCACCGTAGACGCCTCGCGCTCGTGCTGGCGATGTCCCTCGTCGTCCTCGCGGTCGAGGCCGTCGCAGCCTGGTTCACCGGCAGCCTGGCCCTGTTGGCCGACGCCGGACACGTCCTGGGTGACTCCGCCGGCATCGTGATGGCGCTCGCCGCCATCTCCGTGGCGCAGATGGGTCGAACCGGTTCGCGCCGGACGTTCGGGTACCACCGCACCGAGGTCCTCGCCGCCGGCCTCAACGGGCTGGGGCTCCTCGGTCTGTGCGCGTGGATCGCCATCTCAGCCGTTCGGCGCCTGGGCGACGCACCGGAGATCGACGCGACGCTGGTGCTCGGTGCCGGCGGGCTGGGACTGGCCGTCAACGTCGTCGGCCTGCTCCTGTTGCGCTCCGGCGCCGAGGAGAGCATGAACGTCCGGGGTGCCTACATCGAGGTCCTCGGCGACGCGCTCGGCTCGGTCGCCGTGCTGGTGTCGGCCGCCGTCATCCTGACGACCGGCTGGGACGCCGCGGATGCCGTGGCCTCGCTCGTCATCGCCGCCATGATCGTGCCCCGAGCGATCTCGCTGCTGCGCGAGGTCGCGGAGGTGCTGCTGGAGGGCACACCGCGCGGCGTCGACCTCGAGGAGCTGCGTAGCCACATCCTGTCCACGGACGGCGTCATCGACGTGCACGACCTCCACGTCTGGACCATCACGTCGGGCATGCCGGTGATGAGCGCCCACGTCGTCGTCGACGACTCGGTGACCCGGATGGGGGAGGCGCACGCCGTGCTCGATCGCCTGCGCGAATGCCTCGCCGACCACTTCGACGTCGAGCACTCGACGTTCCAGATCGAACCCGCAGGCCACGCCGACAGCGAGCCGCACGTTCATCGCTGATCCGCAGTGGTCTCGATTTGTACAACCCCGCGGGAATCTGTCAGACTAGTGCGGTTGCTCCGGCCGGTCCGCTGGGGTGTCGCTCGTCCGGAACTCACGCTGGGCATGAGGGTGGCACCGAACCTGAGGGCCAGCCTGACCCGCGACGCGTGTCGGTTCCGATGGAACCCGGCGCCCACTGCGAGTCCAACCACCCAACTCGAGATCTGGATGTGTTTCGCGCGCTGTGCGCGCCGCGACACGCCCGACCTCGGGGGTCGGCGGTGGGAGCGGCGAGATCGCTCCCCCGACCCGGGCGAGACGAGCCAAGAACAGCGGTACGAGAGAAGGACGACAGAGCATGGCGGGACAGAAGATCCGTATCCGGCTCAAGGCCTACGACCACGAGGTCATCGACAGCTCTGCGCGCAAGATCGTCGATACGGTCACGCGCACGGGCGCGACGGTCGCCGGCCCGGTGCCGTTGCCCACGGAGAAGAACGTGTTCTGCGTGATCCGTTCACCGCACAAGTACAAGGACAGCCGCGAGCACTTCGAGATGCGCACCCACAAGCGGCTCATCGACATCATCGACCCGACGCCGAAGACCGTCGACTCGCTCATGCGACTCGACCTTCCGGCCGGCGTCGACATCGAGATCAAGCTCTGAGGGGAGACGCGAGCATGAGCACCAGTAGCACCGCCACGGCGCGCGGCCTCCTCGGCCGCAAGCTCGGCATGACCCAGGTCTGGGACGCCGACCACAAGATCGTCCCGGTCACGGTCGTCGCCGCCGACACCAACGTCGTCACCCAGATCCGTACCCGCGAGATCGACGGCTACAGCGCCGTCCAGCTCGGCTTCGGCGAGATCGACGGCCGCAAGGTCAACAAGCCCGCCGCGGGCCACTTCGCCAAGGCCGGCGTCACGCCGCGCCGCCACACGGTCGAGATCCGCACCGAGGCCATCGAGGACTACACGCTGGGCCAGGAGATCTCCCCGGAGATCTTCGCCGCCGGCGACGTCGTCGACGTCACCGCCACCAGCAAGGGCAAGGGCTTCGCGGGCGTCATGAAGCGCCACGGATTCCACGGCGTGGGCGCCTCGCACGGCGCACACCGCAACCACCGCAAGCCCGGCTCGATCGGCGGCTGCGCCACCCCGGGCCGCGTGTTCAAGGGCCTGCGGATGGCCGGCCACATGGGCACCGACACGGTGACGACCCAGAACCTCACGGTCCACGCGATCGACCTCGAGAAGGGCGTCATCCTCGTCAAGGGCGCCATCCCCGGCCCCAAGGGCGGACTCGTCGTCATCCGATCCGCAGCGAAGGGAGCCTGACATGGCGAAGACCATCGACGTCGAGCTGCCTGTCGACATCTTCGACGTGCAGGTCAACATCCCCCTCATCCACCAGGTCGTCGTGGCCCAGCTCGCCGCGGCGCGTCAGGGCTCGGCCGACACGAAGTCACGCGGCGAGGTCCGCGGCGGCGGCCGCAAGCCGTACCGCCAGAAGGGCACCGGCCGCGCACGCCAGGGCTCGATCCGCGCCCCGCAGTACAACGGCGGCGGCGTCGTCCACGGCCCCACCCCGCGATCGTTCGACCAGCGCACGCCCAAGAAGATGAAGGCCGCCGCCCTGCGCGGTGCCCTCTCCGACCGGGTCCGCAACGGTCGCGTCCACGTGGTCGACTCGCTGGTCACCGGCGACGTCCCGTCCACCAAGGCCGCCGTCGCCGCGCTGAGCGAGCTCACCAGCCGTCCGCGCGTGCTCGTCGTCCTCGAGCGCGACGACTCGCTCACGACGCTCAGCCTGCGCAACCTGGCCGACGTCGAGACGCTGACCTTCGACCAGCTCAACACGTACGACGTGCTGCGCAGCGATGACCTCGTCTTCACCAAGGCCGCCTACGACGCGTTCGTGGAGGCCCGGGCCGGCGAGGGCGTCGACACGATCTCGCTGAGCAAGGCCGTCACCGAGGTCGAGAAGGCGCCGGCGAAGAAGGCTCCGGCCAAGAAGGCCCCGGCCGCGAAGAAGGCACCTGCTGCGAAGAAGGCACCGGCGAAGAAGGCCGCTGCTGAGAAGGCGCCGGCTGCGAAGAAGGCCGCCGCCGAGAAGGCTGTAGCCAAGAAGGCGCCCGCTGCGAAGAAGGCACCGGCCAAGAAGACCGCAGCCAAGAAGACCGCAGCCAAGAAGACCGCCGCGAAGAAGGCTCCCGCCAAGAAGGCGCCCGCCAAGAAGAAGGCAGGAGACGACCAGTGACCACCGTGCACCAGGACCACCGCGACGTCCTCATCGCCCCGGTCGTGAGCGAGAAGAGCTACGGCCTGCTCGACGACAACAAGTACACGTTCATCGTTCACCCCGACGCCAACAAGACGGAGATCAAGATCGCCGTCGAGAAGATCTTCGGCGTCAAGGTCACCGCGGTGAACACCATGAACCGCAAGGGCAAGGCTCGCCGCACCCGCAACGGGCTCGGCAAGCGCAAGGACACCAAGCGCGCGATCGTCAGCGTTGCTGCCGGTCAGAGCATCGACATCTTCTCGAGCCCGAGCTGAGGACTGAGTAGAAAATGGCCATTCGCAAGTACAAGCCGACCACGCCGGGCCGTCGCGGCTCGAGCGTCGCCGACTTCGCCGAGATCACCCGCACGACGTCTGAGAAGTCGCTCACGGAGCCGCTGCCCAAGAAGGGCGGCCGCAACAACCAGGGACGCATCACGACGCGTCACCAGGGTGGCGGTCACAAGCGCGCCTACCGCGTCATCGACTTCCGTCGGGCCGACAAGGACGGCGTGCCGGCCAAGGTCGCTCACATCGAGTACGACCCCAACCGCACCGCCCGCATCGCGCTGCTGCACTACGCCGACGGCGAGAAGCGCTACATCATCTGCCCCGAGGGCCTCAAGCAGGGCCAGACGGTCGAGGCCGGTGTCGGCGCCGACATCAAGATCGGCAACAACCTGCCGCTGCGCAACATCCCGGTCGGCACGGTGATCCACGCGATCGAGCTCCGTCCCGGTGGCGGCGCGAAGATGGGTCGTTCCGCCGGCGCTCGCGTCCAGCTCGTCGCCAAGGAGGGCAACCGCGCACAGCTGCGTCTGCCGTCGGGCGAGATGCGCTACGTCGACGTCCGCTGCCGCGCCAGCATCGGCGAGGTCGGCAACTCCGAGCAGTCCAACATCAACTGGGGCAAGGCCGGCCGCAACCGCTGGAAGGGCAAGCGCCCGACCGTCCGCGGTGTCGCCATGAACCCGGTCGACCACCCGCACGGTGGTGGCGAGGGCAAGACCTCCGGTGGCCGTCACCCGGTTTCCCCGTGGGGCAAGCCCGAGGGCCGCACCCGCAAGAGCAAGCCCAGCGACAAGATGATCGTCCGCCGCCGCAAGTCCGGACGATGAGGAAGGCCTGACCAATGCCACGCAGTCTCAAGAAGGGTCCCTTCGTGGACGACCACCTCACCAAGAAGGTGGACGCCCAGAACGAGGCCGGAACCCACACCGTGATCAAGACCTGGTCGCGTCGCTCGATGATCCTGCCGACCTTCATCGGACACACGATCGCCGTGCACGACGGCCGCAAGCACGTGCCGGTGTTCATCACCGACGCGATGGTGGGTCACAAGCTGGGCGAGTTCGCCCCGACCCGCACCTTCCGCGGTCATGAGAAGGACGACCGAAAGGCGACCAGGCGATGAGTGCAGCAACCCGTGAGGGCGTGAGCGCCCGCCGCGAGCGACTCCTGGGCGACGCCGAGGGCGCGTTCGCCGTGGCCCGCTTCGTCCGTGTCACCCCGCAGAAGGCCCGCCGCATCGGCGACCTCATCCGCGGTCTCGATGTCGACGAGGCGCTCGCGCTCCTCAAGTTCGCGCCGCAGGCCGTGGCGGAGAACTTCTACAAGCTCGTCGAGTCCGCCGTCGCCAACGCCGAGACCACGGAGGGCCTCGACCGGGGGTCGCTGGTCATCAGCCTGGTGCAGGTCGACGACGGCCCGACCATGAAGCGCTGGCGCCCGCGCGCCAAGGGTGCGGCCAACCGCATCCTCAAGCGCTCGAGCCACCTGACGGTCGTCGTCACGCCGGCCGAGGCCACCCCAACCACCACGACCACCACGAGCAAGAAGGGCGGGAACCGATAGTGGGACAGAAGATCAACCCGCACGGGTTCCGACTCGGCATCTCCACCGACCACAAGAGCCGCTGGTACGCCGACAAGCTCTACTCGAGCTACGTCGGTGAGGACGTCAAGATCCGCAAGATGCTCACCAAGGGCATGGATCGTGCCGGCATCAGCCGCGTCGAGATCGAGCGCACGCGTGAGCGTGTCCGCGTCGACATCCACACCGCGCGTCCCGGCATCGTCATCGGTCGCCGTGGCGCCGAAGCCGACCGCATCCGTGGCGACCTCGAGAAGCTCACCGGCAAGCAGGTGCAGCTCAACATCCTCGAGGTGAAGTCTCCCGAGCTCGACGCCCAGCTCGTCGCGCAGGGCGTGGCCGAGCAGCTGTCGGGCCGTGTGCAGTTCCGTCGTGCCATGCGCAAGGCGATGCAGACGACCATGCGCAGCGGTGCCAAGGGCATCCGCATCCAGTGCTCGGGCCGCCTCGGTGGCGCCGAGATGAGCCGTTCGGAGTTCTACCGCGAGGGCCGCGTGCCCCTGCACACGCTCCGCGCGGACGTCGACTACGGCTTCTACGAGGCCCGCACGACCTTCGGCCGCATCGGTGTGAAGGTCTGGATCTACAAGGGCGAGGTCGCCGGAACCCGCGCCGAGCGTGAGGCCGAGGCGGCCAAGCGTGCGGCCGCTCCCGGTCGTTCCCGCCCGACGCGCGGACGTCGTCCCGGTCGCGAGGGCGACGACGCCCCCGGCGGGGGTGCCGGGCCGCGGGCGGCTGAGACAGCACAGGGTGCGCCCGCCGCTGCGCCGGCTGAGGCACCGGCCGCGCCCGAGGTTGCTGCCGCTGCGGCAGCCCCGGCCACCGAAGGGGGGACCAGCTGATGTTGATGCCCCGACGGGTCAAGTACCGCAAGCAGCACCACCCCAAGCGCCGCGGCATGGCCAAGGGTGGAACCGAGCTCGCCTTCGGCGACTTCGGCATCCAGGCGATGGAGGGTCACTACGTGACCAACCGTCAGATCGAGTCCGCTCGTATCGCCATGACGCGTCACATCAAGCGTGGCGGCAAGGTCTGGATCAACGTCTACCCGGACCGTCCCCTCACCAAGAAGCCCGCCGAGACCCGCATGGGCTCGGGCAAGGGCTCGCCGGAGTGGTGGATCGCCAACGTCAAGGCCGGACGCATCATGTTCGAGCTGTCGGGTGTCGACGAGATCACGGCTCGCGAGGCCATGCGCCGGGCGATCCACAAGCTCCCCATGAAGGCCCGCTTCATCACGCGAGAGACAGGTGAGCTCTGATGGCAGCATCCACGACCGCCGCCGAGCTGCGCGCCCTGAGCGCCGACGACCTCGACGAGAAGCTGAAGGACGCCAAGGAAGAGCTGTTCAACCTGCGCTTCCAGAACGCCACGGGTCAGCTCGACAACTCCGCCCGACTCAAGACCGTGCGCCGCGAGATCGCGCGCATCTACACGGTCATCCGCGAGCGCGAGCTCGGAATCATCGAGGCGGTAGACGCATGAACGACAAGAAGGACACCACAGTGAGCGAAGCAACCGCGCACGAACGCACCGCGCGCAAGGTCCGCGAGGGCCTCGTCGTCAGCGACAAGATGGACAAGACCGTCGTCGTCAACGTCGAGGAGCGCGTCAAGCACGCCCTCTATGGCAAGGTGCTGCGCCGCAACGTCAAGCTCAAGGCTCACGACGAGCAGAACAGTGCCGGCCTCGGCGACCGCGTCCTCATCATGGAGACGCGTCCGCTGTCGGCCACCAAGCGCTGGCGCCTCGTGGAGATCCTCGAGAAGGCCAAGTAGGAGACGACCGATGATTCAACAGGAGTCGCGACTCAAGGTCGCCGACAACACCGGTGCGAAGGAGATCCTCTGCATCCGTGTCCTCGGTGGCTCAGGTCGTCGTTACGCCGGTATCGGCGACACGATCGTCGCCACCGTCAAGGACGCGATCCCCGGTGGTGGTGTCAAGAAGGGCGAGGTCGTCAAGGCCGTCGTCGTGCGCACCGTCAAGGAGCGTCGTCGTCCGGACGGCTCGTACATCAAGTTCGACGAGAACGCCGCCGTCCTGCTCAAGCCCGATGGCGACCCGCGCGGTACGCGCATCTTCGGCCCGGTGGGTCGCGAGCTGCGCGACAAGAAGTTCATGCGCATCATCTCGCTCGCTCCGGAGGTGCTCTGAGATGGCATCCAGCAACAAGACCGTCAGCATCAAGAAGGGTGACCAGGTCAAGGTGATCGCCGGCAACGACAAGGGCGTCGAGGGCAAGGTCATCGAGGTCCTCACCGAGGCCGACCGCGTCATCGTCGAGGGTGTCAACCGCGTCAAGCGGCACACCCGCGCCGGCCAGACCGGTGGCGCCAGCACCGGCGGCATCATCACCACCGAGGCCCCGATCCACATCTCGAACGTGATGCTCGTGGTCGATGCCGACGGCGACAAGACCACCTCACGCGTCGGCTTCCGTCGCGACGAGGTCACCAAGAGCCGTCCCGACGGCTCCACCTACGCGGCGCAGCGCAGTGTGCGCGTCGCCACCAAGACCGGGAAGGAGTTCTGAGTATGGCTGCGACCACCGCTGCCCCGCGCCTGAAGGCGCGGTACCGCGAGGAGATCCTCCCCGCGCTCCGCGAGGAGTTCGACTACCAGAACGTCATGCAGGTCCCGGGCCTCACCAAGATCGTCGTCAACATGGGCGTCGGCGAGGCGGCCCGTGACGGCAAGCTCATCGAGGGTGCCCTCCGCGACCTCACGGCCATCACCGGCCAGAAGCCGCAGGTCACCAAGGCCCGCAAGTCCATCGCGCAGTTCAAGCTGCGTGAGGGGATGCCGATCGGTGCGCACGTCACGCTGCGCGGCGACCGCATGTGGGAGTTCCTCGACCGCCTGCTCACGCTGGCCCTGCCCCGCATCCGCGACTTCCGTGGGCTCAGCCCGCGTCAGTTCGACGGCAGCGGCAACTACACGTTCGGTCTCACCGAGCAGGCCATGTTCCACGAGATCGACCAGGACAAGGTCGACCGCTCGCGCGGCATGGACATCACCATCGTCACCACGGCGAAGAACAACGACGAGGGACGCGCGCTGCTCACCCGGCTCGGCTTCCCGTTCAAGGAGAACTGAGATGGCGAAGACCGGACTCAGGAACAAGGCGGCGAAGAAGCCCAAGTTCGCCGTGCGCGGATACACCCGGTGCCAGCGTTGTGGTCGGCCGAAGTCGGTCTACCGCAAGTTCGGCCTCTGCCGCATCTGCCTGCGCGAGATGGCACACCGCGGCGAGCTCCCCGGCGTCACCAAGAGCAGCTGGTAACCACCACCGACCGCCGCAGGTCCTCCCTCACCCCCAGAAGGGCACGGGAAGTGAAACCACGGCAGGAATGGAACACAGAACCATGACCATGACCGATCCGATCGCCGACATGCTGACGCGTGTCCGCAACGGCAACCAGGCGTACCACGACTCCGTGACGATGCCGTACTCCAAGCTGAAGGAAGGCGTCGCCGCCATCCTCAAGCAGGAGGGCTACATCACGGGGTTCTCGGTCGCCGAACCGGCCGAGGGAGAGGTGGGCAAGACGCTCACCATCGACCTCAAGTACGGCCCGCACCGCGAGCGCTCGATCGCCGGCATCCGGCGCATCAGCAAGCCCGGCCTGCGGGTTTACGCGAAGTCCACCCACCTGCCCAAGGTGCTCGGTGGCCTCGGCGTGGCGATCATCTCCACGAGCCAGGGCCTCCTCACCGACCGGCAGGCCAACAAGACGGGCGTAGGCGGAGAAGTCCTCGCCTACGTCTGGTGAGAACGGAGAGGTAGAGCACTATGTCGCGAATCGGCAAGATGCCCGTCGCCGTTCCCATGGGTGTCGAAGTGACCATCGAGGGCCAGGACGTCCACGTCAAGGGTCCCAAGGGCGAGCTCGCCCACACCGTCGCCGAGCCCATCACGGTCGCCCGTGGTGAGGACGGCAGCCTCGAGGTGGGCCGTCCCGACGACGAGCGCACCAACAAGGCGCTGCACGGCCTGAGCCGCTCCCTCATCAACAACATGGTCCTCGGTGTCACCGAGGGCTACGAGAAGAAGCTCGAGATCGTCGGCGTCGGCTACCGCGTCATGGCCCGTGGGCCCGGCGCGATCGAGCTGAACCTCGGCTTCAGCCACCCCGTCAAGTTCGATGCGCCCGAGGGCATCACGTTCTCGGTGGAGTCGGCCACGAAGTTCGCGGTGCACGGTATCGACAAGCAGCTCGTCGGCGAGGTCGCCGCGAACATCCGCAAGCTCCGCAAGCCCGAGCCGTACAAGGGCAAGGGCGTGCGCTACGCCGGCGAACGCGTGCTGCGCAAGGCCGGAAAGGCTGGTAAGTGATGGCCATCTCCATCAGGCACAACAAGAGCACGACCGGACGCACGGCGGCACGCCTGCGCCGTCAGGTGCGGGGCCGCAAGAAGCTCGAGGGCTCGGCGGACCGTCCCCGGCTGGTCGTCACGCGTTCCAGCAAGCACATCGTCGCCCAGGTCGTCAACGACCTGGAGGGCCGCACCCTGGTGTCGGCCTCGACGATGGAGGCCGACCTGCGCTCGTCGTCGGACGACAAGACCGCCAAGGCCCGCAAGGTCGGCGAGCTCGTGGCCGACCGCGCCAAAGCAGCCGGAATCGCTACGGTCGTCTTCGACCGGGCCGGCAACAAGTACGCAGGACGCGTCGCGGCACTCGCCGACGGCGCCCGTGAAGCAGGACTGGAGTTCTGATGAGCAACCAGCAGCGCCGCGGAGGCGGCGACCGTCGAGGTCGCGGGTCTGACCGTGGTGGCGACAAGTCCAACTACATCGAGAAGGTCGTCACGATCAACCGTGTCGCCAAGGTGGTCAAGGGTGGACGTCGCTTCAGCTTCACCGCTCTGGTGATCGTCGGCGACGGCGACGGTCAGGTCGGTGTCGGCTACGGCAAGGCCAAGGAAGTGCCCACCGCGATCGCGAAGGGTGTCGAGGAAGCGAAGAAGAGCTTCTTCCGCGTCCCGCGCATCCAGGGCACCATCCCGCACCCGGTCCAGGGTGAGGCCGCCGCCGGTGTCGTCTTCCTGCGCCCGGCGTCGCCCGGTACCGGTGTCATCGCCGGCGGTCCGGTGCGCGCCGTGCTCGAGGCCGCCGGAGTGCACGACGTGCTGAGCAAGTCGCTCGGCTCGTCGAACGCGATCAACATCGTGCACGCCACCGTCGAAGCCCTCAAGACGCTCGAGTCCCCGGAGGACGTGGCCAAGCGCCGTGGCCTCACGGTCGAAGAGGTCGCCCCGGCGGCCCTGCTTCGCGCCGGCAAGGAAGGCATCGCCGAGGCGTCGGCCAAGGCCGAGGACGACAAGGCTGCAGCTGGGGCGGGGGCGTCATGACGAAGCTCCAGGTCACCCAGACGAAGTCCGGCATCGGACGCCAGCAGAACCAGCGCAACACCCTGCGTTCGCTGGGTCTGAAGCGCATCGGCGACGTCGTCGTCAAGGAAGATCGTCCCGAGATCCGCGGCATGGTCGAGTCCATCCCGCATCTCGTCGACGTCGAGGAGGTCGACTGACATGACGCTCAAGCTCCATCACCTGCGCCCGGCTCCCGGAGCCAAGAAGGCCAAGACCCGTGTGGGTCGCGGCGAGGGCTCCAAGGGCAAGACGGCCGGTCGCGGCACCAAGGGCACCAAGGCCCGCTACCAGGTGCCGGCCGGCTTCGAGGGCGGACAGATCCCGATCCACATGCGCCTGCCCAAGCTGAAGGGGTTCAAGAACCCGTTCCGCGAGGAGTACCAGGTGGTCAACGTCGAGCGCCTCGGCACGCTGTTCCCCAAGGGCGGCACCGTCGACGTCGACGCGTTGGTCGCCGCGGGCGCGGTCCGCAAGGGCCGGCCCGTCAAGGTGCTCGGTGGCGGCGACATCTCCGTCGCGGTCCAGGTCTCCGCGCACCACTTCTCCGGTTCCGCCAAGAGCAAGATCGAGGCGGCCGGCGGCAGCATCACCGAGCTGTGACGGTCGGCCACCTCGTGTGGCCGACTGTTAGGCTCGCCCCCGTTGCCCCAGGCGACATTCCCGACGGCCCGAGGAGGACCGGCACGTGCTGCTCAGCGCCTTCGTCAACGCATTCCGGACTCCGGACCTGCGTCGCAAGATCCTCTTCGTGCTCGGCATCGTCGTGTTGTTCCGCCTCGGCTCCACCATGCCGGCACCGGGCATCGACGTCGCCAACGTGCGGCAGTGCATCGAGATCGCGTCCCAGGGTGAGAACAGCAGCCTGTTCGCGCTCATCAACGTCTTCTCCGGCGGCGCGCTGCTGCAGCTGACGGTGTTCGCGCTCGGCATCATGCCGTACATCACCGCGAGCATCATCCTCCAGCTCCTCGTCGTGGTCATCCCGCGGCTCGAGGCGCTCAAGAAGGAAGGTCAGGCGGGCCAGGCCAAGATCACCCAGTACACCCGCTACCTGACGCTCGGGCTCGCGATCCTGCAGGCCACGGGCATCGTGGCGCTCGCGCGCAGCGGCCAGCTGTTCGGTGGCGCCGAGTGCGGCGACCTGATGTACAACAAGGACTCGATCGCGCAGTACCTGCTGATCGTCCTGACGATGGTCTCCGGCACCGCGGTCATCATGTGGCTCGGCGAGCTCATCACCGACCGTGGCATCGGCAACGGGATGTCGATCCTCATCTTCACCCAGGTCGTCGCCACCTTCCCCGGTGCCTTGTGGCTGATCAAGGAGCAGAAGGGCTGGACGACGTTCATGGTCGTCCTGATGGTCGGCCTGGTGGTGGTCGCCGGCGTGATCTTCATCGAGCAGGCGCAGCGGCGCATCCCCGTGCAGTACGCCAAGCGCATGGTCGGCCGCCGCATGTTCGGCGGATCCTCGACCTACATCCCGCTCAAGGTCAATCAGGCCGGCATCATCCCGGTGATCTTCGCCTCGAGCCTGATGTACCTGCCGGCGCTGTACTCGCAGTTCCAGCCCGAGGGGGCGGCGTCCGCGTGGATCAACGGCCACCTCGTCAAGGGCGACCATCCGTACTACATGATCTCGTACTTCGCGATGATCATCTTCTTCACGTACTTCTACGTCGCCATCACCTTCAACCCCGAAGAAGTCGCCGACAACATGAAGAAGTACGGCGGCTTCATCCCGGGCATCCGGGCCGGCCGGCCGACCCAGGACTACCTGGCCTACGTGCTGAGCCGCATCACCGCACCCGGTGCGCTGTATCTCGGACTCATCGCCCTCATCCCGATGATCGCCATCGCCCTGCTCGGCGCGAGCCAGAACTTCCCGTTCGGCGGCACCACGATCCTCATCATCGTCGGCGTCGGTCTCGACACCGTGAAGCAGATCGAGAGCCAGCTTCAGCAGCGCAACTACGAAGGGTTCCTCCGCTGATGCGCCTCATCATCATGGGCCCGCCCGGGTGCGGGCAAGGGAACCCAGGCCGTGTCGCTCGCCGAGCGCATCGGCGCTGCGCACATCTCGACCGGCGACATCTTCCGGGCGAACGTCAAGGAGCAGACCGAGCTCGGTCGCACCGCGCAGCGCTACATGGACGCCGGCGAGTACGTGCCCGACGAAGTCACCAACGCGATGGTGCAGGAGCGGATCTCCCGCGACGACGCCGATTCGTTCATCCTCGACGGTTACCCGCGCACGGTCGACCAGGTCGAGACGCTCGACGCCATGCTCGCCGACCTCGACCGCCCGCTCGACGCCGTCATCGCCCTCGTCGTCGACCCCGAGGAGCTCATCGCCCGGCTGCTCAAGCGGGCCGAGACCAGTGGACGTGCCGACGACACCGAAGAGGTCATCCGTCATCGGCAGGAGGTCTACACCGCCGAGACGACCCCGCTGCTCAAGATCTACGGCGAGCGCGGCCTGCTGCGCGAGGTCGACGGCATGGGCGACGTCGACGAGATCTCCCGACGCATCGATGAGGCGCTAGAGATCTAGCGCCGTGGGCCTCTTCAGCTCGGGCGTCGAGATCAAGACGCCCGACCAGATCGCCGTCATGCGCGAGGCCGGCCTGGTGGTCGGACGCACGCTCGAGGTCCTGCGCGAGGCCGTCGGCCCCGGCGTCACCACCGGCGAACTCGACACGCTCGCCCACGACACCATCCGATCGCACGGAGCGACGTCGAACTTCCTGGGATACGGCGCACATGGCCCCTCCGGGGCGGGGGGCTTTCCGGGGGTCATCTGCACGTCGGTGAACGACGAGGTCGTGCACGGCATCCCCGGACCTCGCCGGTTGCGCGATGGCGACGTCGTCTCGATCGACTGCGGCGCGATCGTGGGCGGCTGGCACGGTGACGCCGCCATCACGGTGGCCGTGGGCGACGTCCCCGCGGAGGTCACCGAGCTCCTGCGCGTCACCGAGAAGGCGATGTGGCGTGGCATCGCGGCCGCGTCGCTCGGGGGCCGGGTCGGCGACATCGGCCACGCCGTCGAGACGTTCGTGCGCTCCCGGGGCGAGTACGGGATCGTCGAGGGCTACACCGGGCACGGCATCGGCTCGGCGATGCACCAGCCGCCCGACGTGCCCAACATCGGCGGCCGCGGCCGCGGACCCAAGCTCGTGCGCGGTCTCGCGCTGGCCGTCGAGCCGATGGTCACGCTGGGCTCGGCCGACACCCGGGTGCTCGCCGACGACTGGACGGTCGTGACCCGGGACGGCTCGTGGTCGGCGCACTTCGAGCACACCTTCACGCTCACCGACACGGGTATCTGGGTGCTCACCGCACTCGACGGGGGAGCCGCGGCGCTGGCCGCCCTAGAGTGACGTCATGTATGCGCTCCGAACTCCCGACGAGCGATTCGCCGACCTGCCCGACTACCCGTTCGAGCCGCACTGGGCGACGATCGACTCGAATGACGGCACCCTGCGGATGCACTACGTCGACGAAGGCCCGCGTGACGGCGCTGTCGTGGTGCTGCTGCACGGCGAGCCCACCTGGAGCTACCTCTACCGCACGATGATCCCGCCGCTCGTCGATGCCGGGTTCCGGGTGCTAGCGCCCGACCTGATCGGGTTCGGCAAGTCCGACAAGCCGGCCAAGCTCGCCGACTACACGTACCAGCGCCACGTCGACTGGGTCACCGCCTGGATGGACGCCGTCGGTCTGACGGACATCACGCTGTTCGGGCAGGACTGGGGCTCATTCATCGGGTTGCGGATCGCGGGTGAGCAGCCCGAACGGTTCGCCCGCATCATGATCGCGGACGGCTTCCTGCCCACCGCCGTCGGAAAGATGCCGATCGGCTTCAAGGCATGGCGCGCGTTCGCCGTCCTGACGCCGGTCTTCCCGGCCGGCCGCATCGTCCAGGTCGGCACGGTCACCAAGATCGGCCGCGAGGTGCGAGCCGCCTACGACGCCCCGTTTCCGTCGCGCGCGTACCAGGCCGGAGCTCGCGCCTTCCCGCGGCTGGTGCCGACCGACCCCGACGACGTCGCCGTCCCGGCCAACCGGGCGGCCTGGGAGTCGTTGGGGAGGTTCGAGCGACCGTTCCTGACGGTCTTCGGAACGAACGACCCGATCCTGGGCAACGCCGACAAGTGGCTCATCCGCCACGTGCCCGGAGCGAAGGGACAGCCGCACGATCGGATCCGCGGCGGCCACTTCATCCAGGAGGACTGCGGACCGGAGCTCGCCAGCCGGATGATCGCGTGGATGACCTGACCGTCTAGGCGTGCAGCTCCATGGTGCAGCACTTGACGCTGCCGCCGGACTTGAGCAGCTCGCCGAGCTCGACCGGTACCGGCACGTAGCCGCGGTCCTCGAGGATCTCGGCGAAACCGGTGGCGGCGGTGGGTAGCACGACGTTGAGGCCGTCGCTCACCGCGTTGAGCCCCAGCACCAGGGCGTCCATCTCGGAGACCTGCACCGCGTCGGGGAACAGGTCGCGGAGCGTGCGACGGCTGTGCGGGCTGAAGGCGCCAGGGTAGTAGGCGATGTCGGCCGGGGCGTCGCCACCGCCGTCGTCGAGCACGGCGATGGCGGTGTCGAGGTGGTAGAAGCGGGGGTCGACGAGCTGCAGCGACACCACCGGACGGTCGAGCACCTCGGCCGCCTCGACATGCGCCTCGAGCGAGGTGCGGAAGCCGGTGCCCGCCAGGATCATCGTGCTGAGGGCCAGGAAGTCGCCCTCACCCTCGTTGACCTGCGTCGGCTCCGTCACGTCGAGGCCCTGCGCACGCAGGAAGTCGGCGAACGCCTGGGCCTCCGCCTCGCGCTCGGGGTGGCGGAACCGGGCACCGTAGGAGCGGCCGCCGACCGTGATTCCGCCGTTGGCGGCGAACACCATGTCCGGCTGGCCGGGCACGGGCGCGATGACGTCGACCCGATGCCCCAGTGCGAGGTAGGCGTGGCGCAGGACGTCCCACTGCGCGGACGCGCGGTCCGCGTCGACCGGCACGGACGGGTCCATCCACGGGTTGATCGCGTACTCGACCGCGAAGTGGCTGGGGCGGCACATCACGTAGTGGCGAGTGCGCGCGCGGCGCTTCGAGCGCTGAGGCGCCGGTGTCTGGTGCAGCTGCGTCCGGGTGTCGATGATCGTCAACGGTGCCTCCCTCGTGAAGTGTGCAATGAATCAATGCTAGTTCGCCCGATCGCTGCAGCACGAACCCGAAATCGCTCATGGTTGCCGCGATTTCTTGCGTCATCGGCTCGTTTTCGGAGATTCCTTGCAAGTATGAGTGTCATGGACGCTCTCGACCGCAAGATCCTCGACCACCTGCTGGAGGACGGCAGGGCCGGCTACGGCGCGATCGGCAACCGGGTGGGGCTGTCCGCGCCGGCGGTGAAGCGTCGAGTCGACCGGCTCGTGAGCGACGGCGTGATCCGCGGCTTCACGGTGGTGATCGACGCCGACCACATGGGCTGGACCACCGAGGCGTACGTCGAGGTGCACTGCCAGGGCGCCGTCTCACCCGATGACCTGCGGGCCTCGTTCGCCAAGGTGCCCGAGGTCCATGTGGCGGCCACGGTGTCCGGGCCGGCCGACGCCATCCTGCACATCGTCGCCCGTGACGTGCGCGACCTCGAGCGGGCCCTCGAACGCGTGCGGGACGAGACGGCGAACATCGCCCACACGAACACGTCGATCGTGCTGTCGCGGCTCATCGACCGGTATGAACCGTGACGGCGATCACCGCGTGTTCACAGGAGGTTTCCGCTGAATTGGCGGACGCTTCTGCCCTCATAGGGCATGATTGACAAGGTCGTGTGGCGCCATCTCTTGTGGTGCCGTGACCGGACTCCTACCCCCTGGGGAATCGAAGCATGAAGACTTTCAAAACCGTCCTCGCCGTGATCACCGCCGCTTTGCTGCCGCTGGTTCTTCTGGCCTCACCGTCCTCGGCTGACATCGGCGTCGACGATGCGACTCCGCCCACCGGCGTGCTCAAGCTGGTGAGTCAGGCCGACAACTCGATCGCGGTCAACCCCCCGTACGAAACGGGACAGCAGGTCCGGCTCTACGCGAACTTCAGCGGTGGCGTCCGCAACGTGACCTTCTACAAGGTCGTCGGCGGAACCCAGACCACCATCGGTACCGACGAGGCCAACACCAACGGCAACGCGTATCTCAACTACACGATCGCCGCAGGCGCGCAGGACATCTATGCGGAGGACGTCAACGACGAAGAGACCGAGACCGACACCTACACCGGCGAGGCTGCCCCGCCGCCGGGCGGCACGCTGAACGCCGCCGACGACCCTCGGCAAGGCCTGGACGGCGCACTTCACCCCCCAAGGTCAACGGCCAGGCCACCAAGCTCGAGATCCAGCGGATCTGCACCTACGAGACGGACGAGATCGAACCCATGGCCGCGGCGGGTTCGATCCGGAATAACCAATGACTGCCTAGGCCCGTGGAAGCGATCGCCACGGGCAACGCGAACTTCAACGGCGATTCCACGTTCAGCCCGTCCCCGACAAGTTCGAGGTCGAGCACATGTACCGAGCCAGTCCGGGACGACCATGACGAATGAGGTCAAGTTCGCGCCCTGGTCAGGAGGACAATCCGTACGGCATCTCGCACCGGCCTGTCTGAGGTGCACTTCAACACCTACGAGCAGGCCTCGGTCGACACCCGCACCACTACTTCGAGGGCGAATTCGCGATGACCGCCAGCTCGAAGATCGCCGAGCGTGCACGGCCGCCATGCATGCGCCGATGCGCGCGAGCCGCGATCAGGAAGTCCGTCATGAAGGGCCGCGGCAACTACTCGTGGACGTTCCCGGAAGTCGTTCACGCTCAAGATCGACAAGAAGACCGAGCCTGTGCGGCATGGGCAAGGGCAACAAGTGGGCGCTCGTGTCGCAACGACTACGACAAGTCGCTCCTGCGCAACAGCCTCGCCGGATACGTCGGCTCGAAGCTCAACGGCATGGCCTGGACGCCGAAGTCCGTGCCGGTCGACTTCTACCTGAACGGCTATACCGGGGCACCTACCTCCTGATCGAGCGCATCGCGATTGATCAGAGCCCGAGTGAATGTCCCGAGCTCAAGGCCGGAGATGACGAAGATGCAACGGGGTCAAGCGGCGACGAGCTCAAGGGCGAACCCGAGCCACCCGAACAACACCCAGCCGTGCATCACGGGTGGCTATGTCCTGGAGTGGGACTTCCGCAAGGGCGCCGACTACAACGCCCACCTGGGCTCCGACAGCGGCTATGTCGGCGTCAAGGAGCCGGAGAACGACTACGGTCGCACCGCGAGGTAACGGCAACAACACGGCGAGGGCTCAGCTCGGCAGCAGAAGCGTACATCAGGGCCTCCTCAACAAGGTGGACAGCTCCCTGCATGCCGGTGCACCGCGTGGGACAGCTACATCGACAGGGACTCCGCCGTCGACTACTACATCGCGATGGAGTACATGAAGCCGATCGACGGCAACATGTGGGCCAGCGTCTACATGTACAAGCCTCGCGGCCAGGACGAAGCTCTACTTCGGTCCGTTGTGGGACTTCGACCTCGCGGCTGGTTCGGCGAACCGGGCCGGCAACGCGGTCAGCTCGTCGGGCTTCTACCTGAAGAACAACCTGGAGTCTCGGCCCAGCAGGACACGTCGAACGGCAAGACGTGGTTCAACCGGCTCAACGAGTACCCGTCCTTCCGGACCGCCGTCGCCCAGCGATGGGACGTCGATCAAGGGCAGCCTGACGAGCCGGGCACCTTCCTCGACGCACCAGAAGGCCATGATCACGCAGTCGGCCCAGACGCAATTTCAACAAGTGCGAGCAACACAGTCGCGCATCAGCGACGTGCAGGTCCTCAAGGGCACTTGGACGCTGACTGGACGTACCTGCGCACCTGGGCCAACGGGCGCAAGTCCTGGCTCGACGGCGGCTCCGGCTTCTGATCGGAACCAGAACGGCAGGGCCCCGGAACCGCGGTTCCGGGGCCCTGCCGCTTCCCGGGCACCGGTCCAGATCGACCCCTGAGGGCCACAACCCGGCGTCTCACGGCATGATGGGGCGGGTATCTGCTACCCGGCAGGCACTGACGCGGCTTCGGCGGCGTCATCCTGGACTCCCCTGGGGACACCCGTGAAGACACTCACGACCACACTCATCGCTGCTGCGACGGGCCTGGCCCTCCTGGTCCCCATCAGCGCCGCCACGGCGGCCGGAGCGACCCTCGCACCCATCACGGGCAGCGGCAAGACGGTCACCGCGACGTTCACGCCAGCCACCCAGGGCCAGAAGACGTCGCTCCAGATGATGACCATCAAGACCACCGAGACCGACGAGACGAAGACGCCCGGGTGGAAGACGATCGCCACCGGTACGCAGGGCTCCAGTGGTCGTACGACGTTCAGCGTCTCCGACCCCCGTGAGGTCGCGCACCAGTACCGCGCCACGAGCGGGAGCGCCACCTCGAACATCGTGACGTTCGCGGCGCCACCGAACTCCAGGCCCACCGGGCTCTCGCAGGTGCATTTCAACGCCTACGAGGGCGACTCGGTCAACACCCGCGACCGCTACTTCGAGGGCGAGTTCTCGATGACGTCGAGCTCGAAGGCCGGCTGCGGCGCGGTGGGCACGACCCCCAAGGCATCGATGAAGGGCCGCGGCAACTACTCGTGGACGTTCGCGAAGAAGTCGTTCACGCTCAAGCTCAAGGACGGGCTCAACCTCTGCGGCATGGGCAAGAGCAAGAAGTGGGCCCTGGTCGCCAACCACTACGACAAGTCCCTCCTGCGCAACACCGTCGCCGGGCACGTAGGCCAGGCCCTGACGAGGCTCGCGTGGACGCCCGCGTCCAAGCCCGTCGACTTCTTCGTCAACGGGTCGTACCGCGGGTCGTACATCCTCATCGAGCGGATCACGGTCGACGACCAGCGGGTGAACATCCCTGAGCTGAAGTCGCCAGGCCAGGAGAACAATCCGAGCCACCCGAACAACGTCGCCCCGAACGTCACCGGCGGCTACATCCTCGAGTGGGACTACCGCAAGGGCGCCGACAAGAACGTTACCGCCGGGTCGCGCGGGATCGTCGGCATCAAGGAGCCCGAGAACGAGGGCAACGACGAAGGCATCAGCCAGCAGCAGGTCAACTACATCAACAGCTACCTCGACCAGACCGACTCCGCCTTGTTCGGCAGCGGCTTCAAGGACAACTCGAACGGCTGGAAGAAGTACATCGACCAGGCGTCGGCGGTCGACTACTACATCGGCATGGAGCTGATGAAGCCCGTCGACGGCAACATGTGGGCGAGCGTCTACATGTACAAGCAGCGCAACGGGAAGCTGTTCTTCGGCCCGCTGTGGGACTTCGACCTGGCGATGGGCTCGGCCAACCGCGCCGGCAACGTCGTGAGCCCGTCCAGCTGGTACCTGCGCAATCCGCTCGGAGTGTCGGCGATGCAGTCGTCCAAGACATGGTTCAACCGGCTCATCGAGGATCCGGACTTCCGCAGCGCCGTCCGGGCCCGCTGGAAGCAGGTCTACCCGAATCTGAGCCAGTCCAGCTTCATCGACGGCCAGAAGTCGCTGATCCAGAAGTCCGCGGACGAGAACTTCAAGAAGTGGAGCGTCAAGGAGCACCTGAGCCAGTACCAGGTGGTCAAGGGCTCCTTCAACGCCGAGGTCTCCTACCTGAAGAGCTGGATGAGCAGCCGTCGCAGCTGGATGAACGGCGAGCTGAACTGACGGTGAACGAATGCGGCGAACCGCAGTCGCTCGTTCACGGCACCAAGCCGTTGTTGTAGGGTGCCTTCGATGGGTCGTGCGGGGGCCAACGCCGTTCGACATCCGCAACGGTGCTGAAAACGAACATGTCTGCGGGGACACATGAACACGAAACCCACCAACTCCTTCCTTGCCGTGCTCTTCGCCGCGGTGCTCGTCGTCACGCTGGGCTCCGGCCTCGCCACCCCGGCGTCCGCGATCACCAGCGGTGTTCTCGACCCGATCGTGCTGGACCCCAACGGTCACGACGCCCGGGCGAAGTTCACGCCGATCGAAACCGGCGTGAAGACCGAGCTGCAGGTCAAGACGATCAAGGACGGCTCCTGGAAGACGATCTCCACCGACACGCAACGTGCGAGCGGCTACACGTACTTCCAGATCTCCGATCCCCTCGAGGTCTCGCACCAGTACCGCGCCCGCGCAGGGGGCGTCTCGACCAACACGGTCACCTTCGCCGCGCCGCTGGGCAGCAAGAACACCGGCGTGCCCACCGTCCACTTCAACTCCAACGACGGCGAGTCGGTGAACACCCGCACCAAGTGGTTCGACGGTCAGTTCTCCATCAAGAGCGGGAAGACCGACCAGAACAAGGACGGCGCGTTGGAGACCTGCTCGGCCGTCGCCCCGTTCGAGGCCGAGATGAGGGGCCGCGGCAACTACTCGTGGTCGTTCCCGAAGAAGGGCTTCAACCTGAAGTTCCCCAAGGCCGCCGACGAGGGCAAGTACGACTTGTGCAGCATGGGCAAGAGCCGGAAGTGGGCCCTGATCGCCAACGACTACGACCGCTCGCTCCTGCGCAACTCCGCCGCGAACTTCGTCGGCAAGCAGATGGGCTTCCTCGACTACACACCCAAGGAGGTGGCGGTCGACCTCTACGTCAACGGGTCGTACCGCGGTGCGTACATCCTCAGCGAGCGCGTCAACCTCGAGGGCGGCCGCATCGACGAGGAGGAGCTGAAGTCCGACGACGACACGGCTCCCTTCTGCTCCAACCTCAACCATCCGGACCTGAGCGGCACCTACTTGACGGAGTGGGACTTCCGCAAGGGCGGGTACTACAACTTCACCGCAAACAGCCACGGCTGGCTGGCCCTCAACGAGCCCGAGGACGAGGACTACTGCGGCAACATGGGCAAGTGGATCAACAGCTACGTCGACCAGGCTGACACGGATCTGTTCGACGGCAGCGCGAGCTCTACCGACTGGACGTCGCGCATCGACATGAACTCGGCCGCCGACTACTACATCGCGATGGAGTTCCTCAAGCCGGTGGACGGCAACATGTGGGCGAGCGTCTACATGTACAAGCCGCGCGGCGGGAAGATCCGCCTCGGCCCGCTGTGGGACTTCGACCTCGCGATGGGCTCGGCCAACCGCGCCGGCAACGTCGTGAGCCCGTCGAGCTGGTACCTCCGCAACCCGCTCGGGGTGTCGGCGATGCAGTCGTCCAAGACGTGGTTCAACCGGCTGAACGAGAACCCCACGTTCCGTGCGGCGGTGAAGAAGCGCTGGAACGAGGTCGACCAGGACCTCAACGACGTCATCACCTACCTGCGCCAGCAGGAGGGGCTCATCGACACGTCCGCCGCCGAGAACTACAAGAAGTGGAGCCACGGCAGCAAGATCAGCAAGTACCAAGTGGTCAAGGGCTCCTGGGGCTCCGACGTCGACTATCTCGTCGACTGGCTCGACAAGCGCTGGCTCTGGATGAACAGCCAGCTCGACAACGGCGACTGATCGAGCGGAGCCGGGCCGATTTGAACCGGGCTGGCTGGTCGGCGTAGACTGACCTGTCGGCTGTTCAGCCGCGCTTTTCCCTGTCCCGCACTTGATGGGGCCCGTTTCCAGCGGGCGGGATCCGCGCGCGCCGTGCTGCCGGCACCAGATGAATCGAGCGAAGAAGAGGTCATGGCGAAGAAGGAAGGCGTCATCGAGATGGAGGGCGCCGTTGTCGAGGCGCTGCCCAACGCGATGTTTCGGGTGGAGCTGGCCAACGGGCACAAGGTCCTCGCGCACATCAGCGGCAAGATGCGCCAGCACTACATCCGCATCCTCCCGGAGGATCGGGTCGTGGTGGAGCTGTCGCCGTACGACCTCAGCCGCGGTCGCATCGTCTACCGATACAAGTGAGCATCGCTTGCGATGCGAACAATTCAATACAGCAATACGTCCACGCAACGAGACCGGAAGTAGAGCGATGAAGGTCAATCCGAGCGTGAAGAGGATCTGCGAGAAGTGCAAGGTGATTCGTCGCCACGGCACGGTCAGGGTGATCTGCGAGAACCCACGACACAAGCAACGGCAGGGCTAGACCTCTTCACCAGCAACAACAACGTTTGATGGCTCACCTGGTGCAGACCAGGTGCCACCCCCGGCGCAGAGGCCGGGGCCCGGCTGGAGGCAGCCGGGACGCCCCAGACGCCGACACCTCTGCCGAACGGAAGGAACTGCCTACATGGCACGCCTCATCGGAGTCGACCTCCCGCGCGAGAAGCGCATCGAGGTTGCACTCACGTACATCTTCGGCATCGGGCGCACCCGTGCCAACCAGACCCTCGCTGCCACCGGCGTCAGCCCCGACCTCCGGGTCCACGAGCTGAACGACGACCAGCTGGTCGCACTCCGCGACCACATCGAGGCCAACTACCAGACCGAGGGCGACCTGCGCCGCGAGGTCACGGCCGACATTCGCCGCAAGATGGAGATCGGCAGCTACCAGGGCCGTCGCCACCGCGCGCACCTGCCCGTCCGTGGCCAGCGCACCAAGACCAATGCGCGCACGCGCAAGGGTCCCAAGCGCACCGTCTCCGGAAAGAAGAAGGCCTGACATGCCCCCCAAGACCACTGGCGCCAAGAAGACGCGCCGCAAGGTGAAGAAGAACGTCGCTCAGGGCGAAGCCCACATCAAGAGCACGTTCAACAACACCCACGTCACGATCACCGACCCCGCAGGCGACGTCATCGCCTGGGCCTCCGGCGGAACCGTCGGTTTCAAGGGCTCGCGCAAGTCCACGCCGTTCGCCGCAGGCATGGCCGCCGAGTCGGCCGGTCGTCAGGCGATGGAGCACGGGATGAAGAAGGTCGACGTCTTCGTGAAGGGCCCCGGCTCGGGCCGCGAGACGGCGATCCGGTCGCTGAGCGGCGTCGGCCTCGAGGTCGGCACCATCTCCGACGTGACCCCCAGCCCGCACAACGGCTGCCGCCCACCCAAGCACCGGAGGCTCTGAACCATGGCTCGTTACACCGGCCCCCTCACCAAGAAGTCGCGCCGTCTCGGCGTCGACCTCGTCGGTGGCGACGCCGCCTTCGAGCGTCGTCCCTACCCGCCCGGCATGCACGGACGCGCCCGCGTCAAGGAGTCCGAGTACCGCACGCAGCTGCAGGAGAAGCAGAAGGCGCGCTACACGTACGGCGTGCTCGAGAAGCAGTTCCGCAAGTACTACGAAGCTGCACACCGCAGGCCCGGCAAGACCGGCGACAACCTGCTCTCGCTCCTGGAGAGCCGTCTCGACAACGTCGTCTACCGTGCCGGCCTCGCCCGCACGCGTCGGCACGCCCGCCAGCTCGTGACCCACGGCCACTTCCTGGTCAACGGCGTCAAGACGAACATCCCGTCGTTCCAGGTGAGCAAGCACGACATCATCGACGTCAAGCAGAAGTCGCTGGAGTCGACGCCGTTCATCGTCGCGCGCGAGACCCACGACCAGGACACCGTCCCGGCGTGGCTCGACGTCTCGCCCGATCGCGGACGCATCCTCGTGCACCAGAACCCCGTCCGTGAGCAGATCACCGTTCCGATCCAGGAGCAGCTGATCGTGGAGTTCTACTCCAAGATCTGATCGTCACCATCTACCCGGTCCTTCAAATAGAGGTTGGGCCGGAAAGGAAGAACACATGCTGATCGCCCAGCGCCCCGTCCTGTCCGAAGAGGTCGTCGACGACTACCGTTCGCGGTTCGTCATCGAGCCCCTCGAGCCAGGCTTCGGCTACACCCTCGGCAACTCGATCCGGCGCACGCTGCTGTCGTCGATTCCGGGTGCGGCCGTCACGTCCATCAAGATCGATGGCGTCCTGCACGAGTTCTCGACCGTCCCCGGCGTCACCGAGGACGTCACCGAGATCATCCTGAACCTCAAGGACCTCGTGGTCTCCTCCGAGAACGACGAGCCGGTCGTCATGTACCTGCGCAAGACCGGCAAGGGTGCGGCCACGGCGGCCGACATCGAGCCGCCGGCGGGCGTCGAGGTGCACAACCCCGACCTGCACGTCGCCACGCTCAACGAGAAGGGCACCCTCGAGATCGAGCTCGTCGTCGAGCGTGGCCGCGGCTACGTCTCGGCCACGCAGAACAAGACCGGCGAGGAGGAGATCGGCCGCATGCCCGTCGACTCCATCTACTCGCCGGTGCTCAAGGTGACCTACAAGGTCGAGGCCACCCGTGTCGAGCAGCGCACCGACTTCGACAAGCTCGTCATCGACGTCGAGACCAAGAAGTCCCTGCTGCCGCGCGACGCCATCGCGTCGGCCGGTTCCACGCTGGTGGAGCTGTTCGGTCTGGCTCGTGAGCTCAACATCGAGGCCGAGGGCATCGACATCGGCCCGTCGCCGGTCGACGAGCAGCTGGCCGCCGATCTGGCCCTGCCGATCGAGGACCTCAACTTCACGGTCCGCTCCTACAACTGCCTCAAGCGCGAGGGCATCCACTCCGTGGGTGAGCTCATCACCCGCTCGGAGCAGGATCTGCTCGACATCCGCAACTTCGGTTCGAAGTCCATCGACGAGGTCAAGGCCAAGCTCGCCGAGATGGGCCTCGCGCTCAAGGACAGCCCGGCCGGTTTCGACCCGACGGCGGCCATCGAGGCCTACGACGACGACGCCAGCTTCGCCGAGGACGAGCAGTACTGACCTGCCGCTCGCCCCGGCACCGACGAATCTGGAGATGTAGACCATGCCAACGCCCACCAAGGGAGCACGCCTCGGCGGCAGCCCCGCTCATCAACGCCTGATCCTCGCCAACCTGGCGCAGGCGCTGTTCGAGAACGGCCGCATCACGACCACGGAGGCCAAGGCACGACGCCTGCGTCCGTACGCCGAGCAGCTCATCACGAAGGCCAAGATCGACACGGTGGCCAACCGCCGCCAGGTCGTGAAGGTCATCCGTGACCAGGACGTCCTGCACACGCTGTTCACCGAGATCGGGCCGGCCATGTCGACCCGTCCCGGCGGCTACACGCGCATCACGAAGATCGGTCCGCGCAAGGGCGACAACGCCCCGATGGCTGTCATCGAGATCGTCGAGGCCAAGGAGTTCGGCGCCCAGAACCAGACGCCGAAGAAGCCGGCCCAAAAGAAGTCGGTACAGCAGGCGGCTCAGCCGGCTGCGGTGGAGCCCGACGAAGCCCCGGTCGAGGACGAGGCCGTCGCCGAGGCCGAGGTCGACGAGACCGCCGAGCCGGTCGCCGAGGCCGAGGTCGACGAGCCGGCCGCCGACGAGTCGTCAGACAGCACCGACGACGAGACGGTCGCCGAGGCGGATGTCGAGGAAGCCGCCGACCAGGTCGCCGAGGCGATCGAAGCCGACGCCGACGCCGACGCCGACGACGACAAGTAGTCCGAACACGACGGCCCGGTGACCCTTCGAGGGTCGCCGGGCCGTCGTCATGTCAGGTGCGTCGGGCGGTCGCGATCATCTCGTCGATGATGTCTCCGGCCGGGTTTCGCGGATGCCCGTAGGCCGGGCAGTGGTGGATCAGGATGTTGGCCCCGACGTTGGCCTCCAGCACGACGGCGCCGTCGGGGGAGCGTATGTCAGGCGCCATCAAGTCCACTCCGGCCAGTCCGAGACCGGGGATCGCCCGCGTGGCCTCGATCGCTAGCTCCAGCAGGTCGGGGTGGACGAGTTCGGTGACGTCGACACCCTCCCCGCCGACACTCACGTTGGCCATGCCGTTGAGCACCACGACTTCGCCGGCGGCCGGCACGTCGTGGACCGTGCGCCCGCCCTGCGCCAACAGCTCGGTGTCGACGACCATGTCGAACTCGAACAGGGTGACGTGTTCGGCGCGCCACCGCTGCTTCTCGTCGATCAGCTCGGTGATGCTGTGGCTGCCGTCACCCACGACGTGGCAGTGCAGGCGGGTGGCCGCTGCGACGGCGCGACGTCCGACCACGAACACGCGGACGTCGACGCCCTCGACCAGTTCCTCCAGCACGAATCTGGGGTTCGTCCTCATCCTCATCGCGCGTGTGGCCGTGTCCCACGCGGCACGGAGTCCGTCCTCGGTGGTGATCCCGCAGGTGATGCCTGCGCCACCACCCCCGAGGGTGGGCTTGAGGACCAGCGGTCGGCCGGCGGCCCGCACATGGGCGAGAGCCACGTCGAACTGGTCAGGATCCACGGTGATGCCCGTCGGAGTCGGCACGCCGGCTGCCTCGAACAACTGCTTGGTCAGGTCTTTGGACCTGAGCACGGCGTGCGCGCCGCGCCCGACCAGGCTGGGCACCCACCCCGCCATGCCTCCGACGGCCAGCTGCCCGTCGTAGAAGTAGGTCGTCTTCCCGATGACCTTGATGGTGAGGCCACGATCCGTGGCCGCCTGTTGGATCAGTTCGTGGTGCCCCCTGGCGTCCGTGCCCAGGTAGCGGCCGCCGGGGACGACGGGCACGACCTCGCGGACAAATCGCCCGACCGGGGCGAAGGTCGGAGTCCAGGCCGGGGATAGCGGGTCGTCAGGCGTGGCCGAGCCCAGCTTCATGTCAGGGGCGGTGGACGGCCAGCACGCGGAAGCCCTGCTCGGCCGCCATGCGATCGGTGGGCCAGCCCTGCTCGTCGAGCCAGCGTTGCAGGGAGTCGGCGCCGAGGTTCTTGCCGACGACCAGGTGGGCGCGTCCCTCCGGCTTCAGCCGGGGCAGCCACTCCAGCAACATCTTGTGCAGGGCGGCCTTGCCGATGCGGATGGGCGGGTTCGACCAGATGGCGTCGAACTTCAATCGGACCGGAAAGTCCGCAGGCATCTCAACGCGCATGTCGACACCCATCGACTCCGCGTTGAGACGCGTCATCTCGATGGCACGCTCGTTGACGTCGGTGGCCCACACGGTCGCCTCCGGTGAGGCGACGGCCATGGAGCAGGCGATCGGGCCCCAACCGCAACCGAGGTCGAGCACTGTGGCGTCCTTCGGAGGCGGGTTGGTCTGTCGCAGCAAGATGGCGGTGGCCTTGTCGAGGCCCTCACCGGCGAAGACGCCGCTGGACGTGGCGAGCTCGAGGTCATTGCCCCAGGCGCTGAAGCGGACACGGCGGCGACGTTCCTCCGCGGTGGGCCGATTGCTGAAGTAGTGCTCGGTCACAGAGCGTTCGCCTCGATACGGGGATAGGTGAGGCCGAGCGCGAGGAACTCGTCCCAGGTGGCCGGCATTGATCCAGTGTCTCATTGCCAACCCCGAGACGGTTAATGCCCTCTGCGCTGCCGGGCCTCGTCGGCCCGCTCGGCCAGAGCGTCGTCGGGTGGGTAGACGACATCCTCGAGCACCAGGCCATGCGCGGGCATGACCCGCACCCGGGCGTCGCGCTCGCCGGCCCGGAGCACGTCCGCCGTCCACGCGGGATCGAAGCGCCGCTCGCCGGCGGCCACGAGCGCTCCCATGAGCGAGCGGACCATCGAGTGGCAGAACGCGTCGGCACGGACTGTCGTTTCCAGGAGGTCGTCGTCCCGGCGATCGGTGTGCAGCGCGAGAAGGGTGCGGATGGTGGTCGCACCCTCGCGCTTCTTGCAGAAGGCGGCGAAGTCGTGCTCGCCCAGCAGTGGCTCGGCGGCGGCGTTCATGGCGTCGACGTCGAGCTCGCGGGGCCAGTCGACGACATGGCCACGGGCCAGTGGGTCGGCCGGCCCGCGGTCGCGTAGCCGGTACGTGTAGCGCCGCTCGAGGGCGGAGAAGCGGGCGTCGAAGCCGTCCGGCGCCTCCCCGAGCGAGCGGAGCCGGATGTCGTCGGGCAAGAGGCTCCGCAGGCGTCGGGCGAGATGCTCGACCTCGTGGGTGGCGTCGTCGAGGTCGACGTGCGCGACCTGGCCGCGGGCGTGCACGCCCGCGTCGGTGCGTCCGGCGCAGGTCAGGATGGCGGGAGACGCCAGCCGCAGGATGGTCGTGATGGCCGCCTCGACCTCGCCCTGCACCGTTCGAAGCCCCGGCTGCGCGGCCCACCCGTGGAACCGGGCGCCGTCATAAGAGAGGTCGATACGCAGGCGCATGTCAGGTCCAGGCGTTGAACGTCTGCACCCCGAGCGCGACACCGACGCCCAGCAGGGCGATGTAGGCGAGCTTCCAGCGGATGCCGCTGTCCGACGGCGGGCGTTCCGTCACGAAGCCGCGGAGCCAGCTTGACCCGAACCACAACACCAGGGCAGGGAGCGCCATCAGCTCGAACATGATCCCGGGGATCAGCCAGCCGTAGGCCACCTCGTCCTCGCCGAAGGAGTACTCGAGGAAGTTCCAGCCGAGCGAGCCGAACAGCAGGAACCACATGAGCAGCAGCAGCGATGGTGCGCGCAGCGTCCAGGCGATGCCGGAGGCGGCGAACGTCGCCAGCAGGAGCAGCGGGATCCCGGCACTGAGCAGGGCAGACGCTCCCTCAGGGCACGGCTGCACGGGAACGTACGGCCCGCCGGTGGCACAGGCGCCACCGGTATCCATGATCGCCCGCATGCCGAGGTAGGTCCACGCCAGCGCCACGCCGATGAGGGCGACGGAGACCACGAGGCCGCCGATCCGGATCAGGGGCAACCCCTGCGTCGGCGCTGTTGTCACGGTTGCGAGCTCAGGCCCAGCGCTCGGACGCGGGAACGAAATCGAGCCGGCGATCGCCGGTGTAGATCTGCTTGGGCCGGGCGATCTTCTGCTCCTTGTCGTCGACCAGCTCGAGCCACTGGGCGAGCCAGCCGGACGTGCGCGGGATGGCGAAGAGCACCGTGAACATCTCCGGCGGGAACTGCAGCGCCTCGTAGATGAGCCCGGAGTAGAAGTCGACGTTCGGGTAGAGCTTGCGCTTGACGAAGTACTCGTCCTCGAGGGCGATCTTCTCCAGCTCCTGGGCGATCTCCAGCAGGGGGTTGACGCCGGTGACCTCGAAGACGTCGTCGCAGGCCTTCTTGATGATCTTGGCTCGCGGGTCGTAGTTCTTGTAGACGCGGTGCCCAAAACCCATGAGCCGCTCGTCGCCGTTCTTGACGCCGTCGATGAACTCGCTGACCTTCTCCTTGCTGCCGATGCGCTTGAGCATCCGGAGCACGGCCTCGTTGGCGCCACCGTGCAGCGGCCCGTAGAGCGCCGCGACGCCGGCCGACACGGCGGAGTACGGGTCGACCTGGCTCGAGCCGACCGAGCGGACGGCGTTGGTGGAGCAGTTCTGCTCGTGGTCGGCGTGCAGGATGAACAGGACCTCCAGGGCCTGGGCCAGGCGGGGGTCGGGCTCGTAGGTCTGCTCGCTCATCTTGAACAGCATCGACAGGAAGTTCTCGGTGTAGGTGAGGTCGTTGTCCGGGTAGACGTACGGCTTGCCCTGCGCGTGGCGGAAGGACCACGCGCCGAGGGTGGGCATCTTGGCGATCATGCGCACGATCTGGTCGTGGCGGATGTCGGGATCGGCGATGGAGCGGGCCTCGGGGTAGAACGTCGAGAGTGCGGCCACGCTCGAGAGCAGCATGCCCATGGGGTGCGCGTCGTACCGGAAGCCCTGCATGAGGCTCTTGAGGTTCTCGTGGACGAACGTGTGGAACGTGATCTCGTGCACCCACTGGTCGTGCTGCGCCTCGGTGGGCAGCTCGCCGTGGATGAGCAGGTAGGCGACCTCGAGGTACGTCGACGACTCGGCCAGCTGCTCGATCGGGTAGCCGCGGTACTCGAGGATGCCTTCCTCGCCGTCGATGAACGTGACGGCGCTGCGGCATGACGCGGTGTTCGTGAACCCGGGGTCGTAGACGGCGATGCCCGCCTGGTCGTCGGTCTTGCCGATCTTGCCGACATCGGTGGCGCTGACCGCGCCGTCGGTGATGGGGAGCTCGTACTCGTCGCCGGTGCGGTTGTCGCGCACGGTGAGCGTCGGGTTGTCGGTCACGATGGATCTCCTGTGCCGGTCCGCTGTTCGGGTTGCGCGGGGGTGCCCGCGGCCGTTCCAACCTAGTGCGGGCCATCGCGTCCTGCACAGAGGGGCTGTGCACTTGTTTGGGCGAACGCCGGGGCGCACCGTCCGCGGGCGGTCTCCCGTTTTGACCCCAGGGGCAGCGGCCGGTTAGTCTTGTACGTCGTCGTACCCAGCGGATTCACGCTGGTGGTATCACGCGATCAGCAGTCAGAAACCACTGAAACGATCAACGAGAAGGTCACGCCGTGCGCACGTACAGCCCGAAGCCAGCTGACATCACCCGTCAGTGGCACCTCATCGACGCCGAAGACGTCGTTCTCGGCCGTCTCGCGGTCCAGGCTGCCACGCTGCTCCGCGGCAAGCACAAGCCGACCTACGCCCCCCACGTCGACGGTGGCGACTTCGTCGTCATCGTCAACGCCGACAAGATCTCGCTCTCCGGCCAGAAGCGCACCGACAAGCTGGCGCACCGCCACAGCGGGTACCCGGGCGGCCTCAAGAGCATCGCTTACGGCGACCTCCTCGAGAAGGACGCCCGCAAGGCCATCGAGAAGTCGGTGCGGGGCATGCTTCCCAAGAACCGTCTGGGCCGTCAGCTCATCAAGAAGCTCAAGGTCTACGCAGGCCCCGAGCACCCGCACTCAGCCCAGAAGCCCCAGCCGTTCGAGATCATTCAGATCTCCCAGTGACGACAGAAGAGAACCCCGTGGCAGACACGACCGAGACCCCCGAGACCGCCGACGTCGACACCGACATCGAGTTGAACGACGAGGGCGTCTACACCTCCGAGACCAGCCCGTCAGCCGACCTGCCCGACAAGCCGGCGACGATCGCTCCCGCCGCGGCCACCGGCCGTCGCAAGGAGGCCATCGCCCGCGTCCGCATCGTGCCCGGCACCGGTGAGTGGACCGTCAACGGCAAGCCGCTCGAGGAGTACCTGCCGAACAAGCTGCACCAGCAGATCGCCAAAGAGGCTTTCGCCGAGACCGGCCTCGACGGTCGGTTCGACGTCATCGCCCGCGTTACCGGCGGCGGCATGACCGGCCAGGCCGGCGCGCTCCGCCTCGGTGTCGCCCGCGCGCTCAACGCGGTCGACGAAGAAGCCAACCGTCCGGTGCTCAAGAAGGCCGGGTTGCTCACGCGCGACTCGCGCATCAAGGAGCGCAAGAAGGCCGGCCTCAAGAAGGCACGCAAGGCTCCCCAGTACAGCAAGCGCTGAGCAGCAAGCGCGATCCAGTGGGCCGCATCTTCGGTACCGATGGGGTTCGCGGCCTTGCCAACCGGGACCTGACGGCCGAGCTCGCGCTCGACCTCTCGGTCGCGGCCGCCCACGTGCTCGGGGAGGCCGGAGCGTTCGCCGACCAGCGACCCACCGCCGTCGTCGCCCGTGACCCACGAGCGTCCGGGGAGTTCCTCGAGGCGGCCGTCGTGGCCGGACTCGCGTCGGCCGGCGTCGACGTCCATCGCCTCGGCGTCATCCCCACGCCGGGCGCGGCCTTCCTCACCGGCATCCTCGACGCCGACATGGGCGTGATGATCTCGGCCAGCCACAACCCGATGCCCGACAATGGCATCAAGTTCCTGGCCCGCGGGGGCCACAAGCTCGACGACGACATCGAGCTGCTCATCGAGCAGCGCCTCGAGGAGCCGTGGGACCGCCCCACCGGCGTCGACGTCGGTCGCATCGGCGACAGCCGCGCCGGCGTCACCACGTACGTCAAGCACCTCGTCGACTCGGTTCCGGCACGTCTCGAAGGACTCAAGGTCGTCCTCGACTGCGCGAACGGTGCGGCGTACGAGGTCGGCCCGGAGGTGTTCACCCGTCTCGGTGCTCTGGTCGTGGCGATCCACGCCGAGCCCGATGGCCACAACATCAACGCCAACTGCGGGTCGACCCACCTCGGTGACCTCCAGAAGGCCGTCGTCGAGCACGACGCCGACGCCGGCTTCGCGTTCGACGGCGACGCCGACCGGTGCCTGGCCGTCGACGCCCACGGCAACGTCGTCGACGGCGACCACATCCTGGCGATCCTCGCGCTGGCCGCCCGCGACGAGGGCCGGCTGCACGACGACACCGTGGTCGCCACGGTCATGAGCAACCTCGGGTTCGTCCAGGCGATGGAGCGGGCCGGCATCACGGTGCTGCAGACGTCTGTGGGCGACCGGTACGTGCTGGAGGCGATGCGCGCCGGCTCGTTCACGCTGGGCGGCGAGCAGTCCGGGCACGTCATCATGGACGACTTCGCCACGACCGGCGACGGCGTGCTCACCGCCGCCCATCTCGCCTCCCGCATGTGCGCCACGGCTCAGTCGCTCGCCGACCTCGCCACCGTCATGACGCGACTCCCGCAGGTGCTCCTGAACGTCCCCGACGTCGACAAGACGCGGGCCGACACGGACCCGGTGCTGCTGGGCGAGGTGGCTGCGGCCACGGCCAGGCTCGGCGACACCGGCCGGGTGCTGTTGCGGCAGTCCGGCACCGAGCCGTTGGTCCGGGTGATGGTGGAGGCACCGACCGCCGAGCTCGCCCACGAGGTTGCCGAGCACCTCGCCGGAGTCGTGCGCGCGACCCTCGCCCTGTGACGATGACGACCATCCGCCGTGCCGGGCGAGTCGTGTGTCTGGTGGTCATCGTGCTGCTCCTGATCGCCACGACGGTGCCGGCGGCCACGCCACCGGTGGGTCAGGCCGCGACGCTGCCCTGGGGCGGCGAGCTGCAGCTGCTGTCGTTGCAGCCCAGCCTCACAGTCGACGAACGCAGTGCCCGGCAACGCGTGGCCGAACGGCTCGACCAGGTCTCCGAGCGAGCCCACGTCGCGGTCAGCGTCCTGGACGAGGCATCCGGCGCCTGGTTCGACCACGGCACCGGTCGTTTCGAGACGGCGAGTCTCGTGAAGGTCCATTTCGTGGCTCTCATGTCGTGGCGCGCCCGGCGTACCGGTGAGCCTCTCACCGCCGCTCAGCGCCTCGACGCCGAGCAGATGCTCGTCCGCAGCGAGAACGACCCGGCGCTGCGGGCCTACTTCGCGCTCGGCGGCCGTGTCGGCGTCGAGCAGGGCCTCGAGGACGCGTACGGGACGTCGGGAGTCCGCATCGGCGACCAGGGGTACTGGGGACACTCCGTCACCTCTCCGCGGGACGTGGTGAAGCTGCTCGAGCGCGTGCTGGACCCGGCTTCCGCACCGACCTACGCATTGCTGCAGGACGCCATGTCACGCGTCGTTCCCAGCCAGCGGTTCGGAGTCTCCGTCCTGGCCGACCGCGACACGACCGTGCAGACCAAGGTCGGCTGGGTCCGGGACCCTGAGGGCTGGGTCGTCAACAGCTCGGGGCGGGTGTTGGTCGACGGCTCGCCGGTGATCATCTCGGTGATGACCGACCAGAACCCCACGCTCGAGGACGGCATCGTGACGATCGAGGAAGTGGCTCGGCTGGTCGGCGAGATGGTGAGGGACACGCGCGCCGAGGCCGAGCTCGGCTGGCACGAGCTGGGCACGAGGATCAGCGATTTCGAGTCCGACCCGTCCTAGCGCACGGCTCAGCAGAACGGGCGACCGCCGTCACCCTTGCTGCGCCGCAGCGCGGTCCACGTCTGCTGATCCACGACGCCACTGGCGAACAGCTGTCGGTCGGTCTGGAACGCCTGCACCGCCGAGATGGTTCGCGGACCGAACGGATCTCCGGCGATCTTCGGCTTGAAGAAGCCGAGCTCCTTGAGCATCCTCTGGACCTCGCTGACCAGGAGAAGCGTGGCGACGTCCCCGTCCGTACCCGCATCCGCCTGCAGCACCGGCAAGGCTGGGTTGTTCCGGCAGGCGCAGTAGCTGTGTCCGCGCTGGTCGGCGTTCATCCGGTGCAGCACCGCTCCGACGTCACCGTGCTTGACCCGCGCCGCACAGGCCGCCGCCAACGTGTCGAAGGGTCCGACGTAGGCCACCCGGCGGACGCCTTCGTCCGCGTAGGTCGAGCACGAGGCCGCGCCGTCGAGGAACTTGCCACCACGTGCTTCCGCGGCCGCTTTCTCGACGCCGGCATCGGCGGACTCCGTCGTGCTCCGGGCGATCTCGACGATAAACGTCCCGTCGCACTCGATGTTCGTCGATCCTTCCGCCGCAGCCGGCTTCGTCGCCGTCGGTGTGGTCGGTGCGGGCGAAGCGGTGGCCTTCGGTTCGCTCGGTGGCCCGGATCTCGTGACGACGAGCATCGTGCCCACCAGGAGCACCGTCAGGACGCCGATGACGCCGGTGGCGACGTAGATCCACATCATGCCGGCGTTGGCCCCCGGGACCGTCTGCGGAGACTCAGGAGTCTCGCGCGGGGTCGTGGTACCCGGGTCGGACTCCTGTGCGGGGGGTCGACCGGAGTCGCCGGGTTGATCGGTCATGGCGTGGTTGCTCCTCGTGGAGCCGGGTGCGGACGCCCCATTCTGTCGAACCCGATGCCGACTCGGCCACCAGGGCGGCGTTTGAGGCCTTGCAGCTCCACCTAGCATCGGGTCGTGACCACGATCGAGCGCGTCGACATCGGCGACGACGAAGCCTTTTCGACCTTCCACGACGTGTACGAACGGGCCCACCAGCGCGACGTCGACCAGCCGTACTCGGCGGTCGAGAAGCGGGTCGGCATGCGGCCCGACGACTACGTCGACAGGGTCGTGCTGCTCGGCCGCGACGACGACGGCACGCCGGTGACCGGCGGAACGGTGGAGCTGCCGTTGCGCGACAACCATGACTTCGTCTACGTCGACGCCTTCACGGTTCCCGAGCAGCGACGTCGCGGTCATGCCGCGGCGGTCGTCGAGGCCATCGAGGAGATCGCCCGTGACGCCGACCGCTCCGTCCTGTACGGCGAAGCCGTCTGGGAGATGGATGCCGTGGATCCGGTTCCCCAGGCGTTCGCCGAGGCGGTCGGGTTCAGGCTCGACCTGATGGACGCCATGCGGGAGCTCCCGTTGCCGGCCGCGCTCCCACCGCCGGACGTCGCGGACGGCTACACGATCCACTCCTGGCGTGGACCGTGCCCGGATCAGTGGGTGCAGGGCTACGTCGACGTGCGGCAGCTGATCAACGAGGAGGCGCCGGGCGGAGACGCGCAGCTGGAGAACGAGTTCTGGGACGTCGCGCGTGCTCGCGCGGAGGAGGCCCAGTGGGTCGAGCAGGGTCGCACGCCCCAGGTGAGCATCGCGGTCAGTGACGACGGCGAGGTCGTCGGGCACACGCAGCTGCTCTTCCCGGCCGACGGCGGCGAGGTGTACCAGTGGGACACGCTCGTGCTGCCGACCCATCGCGGCCACGGGCTCGGCCTCGCGCTCAAGGTGGCCACCATGCGTGAGTCGGCGGACCTCCTCGCCGGCCGCCGTCGCATCACGACCTACAACGCCGCCGGCAACGAGCCGATGATCCGCGTCAACGCGGCGCTCGGGTTCCGCCAGACCGCCTGGGTGGGCGAGTACGTGAAGTCGGTCTGAGCGTGACTCAGCGTGAATACTGGGTGAACTAGTCCGGCGATCGTGGGGTTGGCGTTGGTTCGCTGCGTTTTCTAGTAACCTTGTCGAGGTCCGTCTGGACGATTCGCGGCCGACGACCCGATTCACGAACAGGGACCCCACATGCCTACCTTCCCCATCTCGGTCACTCGCGCGCGCCACGCGCTCGTCTCGCTCGCCCTGGTGGCCGGCACGATGGCCGCCGTCGCAGCGCCGCAAGGTGCCTCCGCCGTTGACCCCGATCAGCTCGTGGTCGTCGACGTCGATGGCACCACGTCAAACCTTTCCCCTGTCTCTCTCAAGACGGTCAACGTCGATGGCAGCAAGTCGTTCGCGAAGCCGGTCAACCTTCCCGCCACGGGCGACGGCGCTTTCACGCTCGCTGGCAGCTCCAACGGAAACGGAGCGCTGGCTCGTAGCTCCGATGGCAACTCCTTGGTGATCGGTGGGTACAACCACGCGGAGGGCGTCACGGGACAGACCGACACCACGTATGGGGCCGACTGCTCGATCCAGAAGACCACCACACCCACCAAGCCCAAGGACACGCTGACGACCACCCTGGCCACTGAGCCGGCCTGTGTTGCCACCAAGACGTTCACGTGGGGCCCTGCGGTCCAGCGCTCGGTTGCCCGCATCAGTAGCAATGCAACCGTGGACACCTCGACTGTCCTCGGTACCGCGCTGAACAAGGCCCACCCGCGCGGTGTGGCCACCGACACCGGATCGTCGTTCTACGTCAGCGGCAACAACGCCGCAGCGGACACGGGTGTCTTCTCGGTCGCATTGGGCGGCGGCACCAGGACGGGGATCGCCGGTCAGGTGAACGGTGCAGGCGCCGACCAGAAGAACACTCGGGGCGTACAGATCGCTGGTGGCGACCTGTACACGGTCTCGGAGAAGACGACGCTGGCTGGTCTGGGCAAGATCGGCTCGGGTCTGCCGAGCTCGAAGTCGGCCATCACCCGGTTGGGCGCTGCCATCTCGACTGCTGACCTCCCGGTACCCACCGGAATGGTCCTGCTGAACGCCAGCGACGCCATTGCCGGTATCGACACCGCCTACGTCGCGCTCGACAGCAACGACGACGACATCAACGACGAGATCCGCAAGTACACGAGTGACGGGTCGACCTGGTCGGCCAACGGCACGAAGTCCACGGCAGCGTTCACATTCCTCACCGGCCGTGTAAGCGGCGGAACGGTTGAGCTGTTCGCCACCACCTCGTCGGGCGACAAGTTGGTCAAGTTCAACGACACCGGTGCCGCTGGCGCGGCCAGCTTCGGCCCCGAGTCGACGGTCGCCACGGCGGCTGCGGGACATGCCTTCCGCGGCTTGGCCTTTGCGCCGACCAGCTGGGATCCCGGCACCGTCGCCACGGACGCCCCGACCGCCTCGGTGGCCAACTCCAAGGTCGGCGGCACGCTCGGCGACGCCAACAATCCGGGCACGACGCTGACACTCGCCGACACCGACACCGATCCTGCCGACCTCACGGTGGAAGCCCACTCGTCCAACACGACCGTCATCCCCGACTCCGCCATCGAGGTCACCGGCTCCGGGCTGGAGCGCGCGGTGTCGTTCACACCGTCCGCCGTGGGTCGCGCGGAGATCACGTTCACGGTCACCGATGACCATGACGGCGTCGGCACCGCCAAGGTCACCTACGGGGCCTCCGCTGCGCCGGCGTCGGCGAGCGGCCGCTACCTCTATGACTCCTCCGACCTCTCCAGCGCCGTCGACGTCGGCGATGGCTATGCGATCGCCGTGAGCTCCGAGGACAACAAGGTCCGCCTCTACAAGAAGTCCGAGTCGAACCGCCCCGTGAAGGAGTTCGACTTCGAGGGCGACATCGGAGGGACCAACGCCGACCTCGAGTCGATGGCGCGTGCCAACGACACGCTGTACGTCCTGGGCTCGCACGGCAACAGCAGCAGCGACGGCAGCCTCAAGCCTGCACGCGACGTGATGTTCACGGCCGCCATCGCGGGCTCGGGAGCCGACACGACGCTGACATTCGTCTCCAAGCGGAACGGCCTCCGCGAGGTCATCAAGGCGTGGGACGTCTCTCACGGCAGCACGCTTGGCTTCACTGCAGGCCAGGCTGACGGAAAGAAGGCCAACGATCCTGATGGGTTCAACATCGAGGGCTTCGAGCTGGCGCCGGGCAGCACCACCACGGGCTACCTCGCGTTTCGCGCCCCGATCAAGAGTGGCAAGGCGATCCTCGTCCCGATCACCAACCTCAGCCCGCTCCTGACCGGCACGCCGGAGTTCGGCGAGCCCGTCTTCCTGGACCTCGGTGGCCGCACGATCCGCGAGATCCGGAAGAACAGTGATGACGAGTACCTGATCTCGGCCCAGGCAGGCTCCGCCAGCCCGGAATGGAAGCTGTTCGCCTGGGACGGGAACCCGAACCACAAGGCGGTCGGCGTCAAGGACCTGCCAAATCCGGACCAGAATCGAACTGGTGCCTGGGAGTCGATCGTCTCGGTGCCGCACCCGCTCACCGCCGGCGGGTCGACGACCTTGATCACCGACTCCGGCGACACCACGTACTACGGCGACGCGACCCCTGGTGCTGATGAGAGCAAGGGGCTGCGCAAGTCGTACATCGACGAGTTCACCACGAGCAGCTTCACCGACTACCCGGATGCCTTCGTGGCGCCTGACGATCTGAGCTCGCCGTCGAAGACGTCCACGTCCGTGTCCCTCGCCTGGACCAAGGTCCCTGACGCGACGAGCTACATCCTCGGCAAGACCAAGAGCGGCGGGGTCCGGTCCACCAAGAACGTCGGTGACGTGTCGACCGGCAAGTTCTCGGGCCTCTCGCCGAGCTCGGAGTACACGTTCGACATCACGGCGGTGAAGGCCGGCAACATCGAATCGGCACCGTCGGCTCCTCTCACGGTCACGACGGCGGCTGCGCCGACCGACCGACCGACGAACGTGCACATGACCTCGCGCACCGCGACCGGTCTCACGATCGCGTGGACCAAGAAGCCGGGCGCCACGAAGTACAAGGTCAACTACGTGCTGTCAACCGGTGGAACGGCCAAGACGCTCACCGTCGGCGACGTCGACACCGCGTCGATCACGGGGCTGACACGAGGCAAGGCCTACAACGTGAAGGTCCTGGCCATCGAGTCGAATGCCACCGAGTCGCCGTACTCGACGCCGATCCTCACCGTCAGCACCAGCAACCTGCTGCCGCCGACCAACTTCGCGAAGAAGTCCAACCAGTACACGAACCGCATCTCGGTGAAGTGGACGAAGGCCGTCGGCGCCGAGGGCTATCGCATCTTCTACGGCATCGGTTCGGGTCCGCGTACCAAGGTCGAGGTCAGTGGTGGCACCACCGAGTCGAAGACGATCACGGGGTTGCAGCCGAACACGACATACACGTTCGACATCGCCTCGCTCGAGGACGGCGGCACGTCACGCTCGGACTACACCACCCCGCGCATCTCGATCAAGACGCAGCCCTAGGGTTCACATTTTCCGGAACCGCACCCATTTGACGGTGTGGTCGGAGTCCTTGCGCAGCACCAGGGTGGCGCGGCCGCGGGTGGTCTGGATGTTCTCGCGGAGGTTCGGCCAGTTGATGGTGTCCCAGAGCTCGCCCGCCTTGGCGTCGGCCTCCTCGTCAGTGAGGGCGCTGTAGCGGTGGAAGTAGGAGGCCGGATCGGCGAACGCGGTCTGACGCAGCTTGAGGAACCGCTCGATGTACCAGCTGCGGATGTCCTTGCTCGACGCGTCGACGTAGATCGAGAAGTCGAAGTAGTCGCTCACGGACACGCCTGGTGAACCGTCGCCGCGCTGCTTGGCCGGCGCGAGGACGTTGAGGCCTTCCACGATGACGATGTCGGGCCTCTCGACCGTCACGACCTCGTCGGTGCGGTCGTAGGTGAGGTGGGAGTAGACCGGCGCGTCCACCCGATCGACACCGGACTTCACGTCGATGACGAAACGCAGCAGCGACTTGCGGTCGTACGACTCGGGGAAGCCCTTGCGGTCGAGGATGCCGCGGCGCTCGAGCTCCTTGTTCGGCCACAGGAAGCCGTCGGTCGTGATGAGCTGGACCCGGGGATGCTCCGCCGACTGGGCCAGCAGCTCGCGCAGCAGGCGGGCCGTGGTGGACTTTCCGACCGCCACCGAACCGGCGATGCCGATGACGAACGGTGTGCGCTCGGGCTGGGGCTCGTGGAGGAACGTCTCGGTGGCCCGCCACAGGTCGGCCGCGTACCGGATGCGCAGGCTGATGAGCTCGGTGAGCGGCAGGTAGACCTCGCGGACCTCGTCCATGTCCAGCTCGTCGCCGAGACCGCGCAGGCGCTCGATGTCCTCGGCCGACAACGGCTGAGGCACGTTCTCGGCGAGATCGGCCCACGTGGACCGCTCGAGCTCCACATACGGCGACTGCTCGCGACCGTCGCGTCCGTTGGCCATTCGCCCATCCTGCCGCTCCCCGTGCAGGTCGGCTCACTCGGACCCCTTGCCGCACTCGCCGGTGCCCCTTGAGGGCTCGGGGCCAAGCTCAATCGGCTCGGCAGTGAACGCAGTCGGCCGGATCACGCGAGCCCCTCGTCGCGTCACTGCGCTCACTGCGCTCGCCTCACTCGCTTGTACCCTGACTTCATGTGCGGAATCGTCGGGTACGTGGGCCATCGGTCGGCCCTCGACGTCGTGATGGGGGGCCTGCGGCGGCTCGAGTACCGCGGCTACGACTCCGCAGGCGTCGCCGTCGTCGACGGCGACACCATGGCCACGGCGAAGAAGGCCGGCAAGCTCGCCAACCTCGACGCCCTGCTCGCCGAGCAGTCGCTGCCCGAGTCGCACACCGGCATCGGCCACACGCGGTGGGCCACCCACGGCGCCCCCAACGACCGCAACGCGCACCCTCACCTCGACAGCGACGGCCACATCGCCGTCGTGCACAACGGCATCATCGAGAACTTCGCCGAGCTGCGCAGCGAGCTCGAGGCGGCCGGCCACGAGCTCCTGTCCGAGACCGACACGGAGACCGTCGCACACCTGCTGCACGACGAGCTCGAGCAGACACCTGACCTGTCCGACGCCGTCCGTGCGGTGTGCCGGCGACTCGAGGGCGCGTTCACGCTCGTCATCGCCGACGCGCGCCAGCCCGACGTCGTCGTGGGTGCCCGACGCAACTCCCCGCTGGTGGTGGGACGCGGAGAGGGCGAGAACTTCCTCGGCTCCGACGTCGCCGCGTTCATCGAGTACACCCGCGAGGCGATCGAGCTGGGCCAGGACCAGGTGGTCACGATCTCCCGCGACGACGTCGTCATCACCGACTTCGACGGCGGGCCCGTGGAGACGAAGGCCTACCACGTCGACTGGGACGTCTCGGCCGCCGAGAAGGGCGGCTACGACTGGTTCATGCTCAAGGAGATCGCCGAGCAGCCGCACGCCGTCGCCGACACCCTGCTCGGCCGGCACGCGCCCGACGGCAGCCTGCAGCTCGACGAGATGCGACTGTCCGACGGCGAGCTCCGCGAGGTCGACAAGATCGTCGTCATCGCGTGCGGCACGTCGTTCTACGCGGCGATGGTCGCGAAGTACGCCATCGAGCACTGGACGCGCACGCCGTGCGAGGTCGAGCTGTCGTCGGAGTTCCGCTACCGCGATCCGATCCTCGACCGGACGACGCTGGTCGTCTCGATCAGCCAGTCCGGCGAGACCATGGACACGCTGATGGCCGTCCGGTACGCCCGGCAGCAGCGCGCGAAGGTGCTGTCGATCTGCAACACCAACGGCTCGACGATTCCGCGCGAGTCCGACGCGGTCATCTACACGCACGCGGGCCCCGAGATCGCCGTCGCGTCCACCAAGGGATTCCTCGCCCAGGTCGTCGCGTGCTACCTGCTCGGCCTGTATCTCGCGCAGGTCAAGGGCACCAAGTACGGCGACGAGATCAGCAAGGTGGTCGACGAGCTCGCCACGGTTCCGGCCGGCATCCAGCGCATGCTCGACGAGGCCGACGGCGTCCGCAAGCTCGCCCGCGACCTGGTCGGGTCCCGCTCGATCCTGTTCCTCGGTCGGCACGTCGGCTTTCCGGTGGCGCTGGAGGGCGCGCTCAAGCTCAAGGAGCTCGCGTACATCCACGCCGAGGGTTTCGCGGCCGGCGAGCTCAAGCACGGCCCGATCGCCGTCATCGAGGACGGCACGCCCGTGTTCGTCGTCGTCCCTCCGCGCGGACGCGACCAGCTGCAGGAGAAGGTCGTCAGCAACATCCAGGAGGTCCGGGCTCGTGGCGCGCTCACCATCGTGCTGGCCGAGGACGGCGACGAAGACGTCGTGCCGTATGCCGACCACCTGATCCGGCTGCCCAAGGTCTCGACGCTCCTGCAACCGCTCGTCGCGACCGTGCCGCTGCAGGTATTCGCGTGCGAGCTGGCCGACCAGCTCGGCCACGACGTCGACCAGCCCCGCAACCTCGCCAAGTCCGTCACCGTCGAGTGACGCCATGACGATCTGGGGCGTCGGAGTCGACGTGGTGGACCTGACTCGGTTCGAGGCCAGCCTCGAACGCACGCCGGAGCTTCGCTCGCGGTTGTTCACCGACGCCGAGGCCGCGCTCTCCGTGGAGTCGATGGCCGGCCGCTTCGCCGCCAAGGAGGCGTTCGTCAAGGCGCTCAAGGCGCCGGCGGGCATGTCGTGGCAGGACATCGAGGTCGTCACCGACCAGGCCGGTGCACCGTCCTTCGCGCTGCACGGCGCGGCCGAGGCGCGCGCCAAGGAGCTCGGCATCACCAGCGCACACCTGTCGATCTCGCACGACACATCCGTCGCGACGGCCTTCGTGGTGGTCGAGTGCTGACGGCACACAGTGTCTCCGACATCCGGGCCGCGGAGGACGTGCTCATGGCGACCCTGCCTGAGGGCGAGCTCATGCAGCGCGCCGCCCGCGGGCTGGCCGACGCGCTCGACGTCATCCCGGCCGGTGAGCTGGTCGTCGCCCTCGTCGGGCCCGGCAACAACGGCGGCGACGCGCTGTACGCGGCCGCGCACCTGCTCGACCGCGGCGTGCGGGTCGATCTGTGCCTGCTCGATGACGAGAAGGTGCACCGTGACGGGTTGGCCGTCGCGCTCGCTGCCGGTGCCCAGGTCGTGGAGGCACCTACCGAGCAGCGGTGGTGTCTCGACGCCGTGTTGGGCATCGGCGCCCGGCCCGGCTTGACCGGACGCGCCGAGGAGTGGGCCACCTGGATCGACGAGCGACGTCCGCACACCGTCGCGGTCGACGTACCGTCCGGAGTCGACGTCGACGGCGGCACCGTGCCGGGGCCGGCCGTGCGAGCGGACGCCACCGTCACCTTCGGCACTTACAAGCCCGCCCTGCTCTGTGGTCCGGCCGCGTCGAGGGCCGGTGCCGGCATCGCCCGGCTCGTGGACATCGGGCTTGCTCCGCACCTGCCCGAGCCCGTGCTCGAGGTCATCGAGGTCACCGACCGTCACCTCCTCGGCCCCGCGCTGGCGTGGCTCGACAGCCCGGTCAGCCACAAGTACGCCCGCGGTGTGGTCGGGGTCGCGGCGGGTTCCGAGGAGTACGCCGGCGCCGCTCACCTGGCTGTCGCCGGCGCGCAGGCCGGCCCCGCCGGCATGGTGCGGTTCGTCGGCACGCCCGAGCTGAGCGCGCGCATCGTCGATCGCGCGCCCGAGGTCGTCGCCGGCGACAGGCGCGTGCAGGCCTGGGTGGTCGGCCCGGGTGGCGGCGACGATGTCGCCGACCAGCTCGCCCGGACGCTCGAGGACGGCGTTCCCGTCGTCGTCGATGCCGCCGCCCTCGAGCATCTGCCTGTGACCTTTCTCGTCCCGGCGCTGCTCACCCCACACGCCGGCGAGCTCGCTGCGATGCTGGGGGTCGACCGCGCCGACGTCGAGGCCGACCCGCTCGGCCACGCCACCCAGGCGTCCCACCGCTGGGGCGCGACGGTGCTGCTCAAGGGGCAGCGGACCCTCGTCGTGACGCAGAGCCGCGCGACCAGGATCAACCTGAGCGGGTCCTCGTGGCTGGGCACGGCGGGTGCCGGCGACGTGCTTGCCGGGTTCGCTGCGTCGCTGCTGGCGTCGGGGCTCCATCCGCACGACGCCGGATCGCTGGCCGCCTTCCTGCACGGGGCCGCCGGTGTGCGCGCCAACCGGGGAGGTCCGATCACGGCATCCGATGTCGCGGCAGCGCTGCCGGGCACCGTGGCGGCGTTCCTCGACGGCACTCTCGACGACGTCCGCGACTGGGGTGAAGCGTGAGTGACCCGCAGGCGGAGGCGGTGATCGACCTCGACGCCTATCGCGCCAACATCGAGGCACTGGCTGCCTGCGCTCCCGGCTCCGCGCTGATGGCCGTCGTCAAGGCGAACGCCTACGGACATGGGATGGAGCAGTGCGCTCGCGCCGCCCGCGAGGCAGGTGCCGCGTGGCTCGGCGTCGCCACACCGGCCGAGGCCTTGGCCGTGCGCGCCCTGGGCGACACCGGGCCGGTGCTGTGCTGGCTCGCCGCCCCGGGCGCCGACTATGCGTCCGTCGTCGAGGCGGACGTGGAGGTCACCGCATCGTCCGTCGAGCAGCTGGAGGAGATCCTCGCCTCGGCATCGTCCCGTCCCCGGGTGCAGCTCAAGGTCGACACCGGCCTGTCCCGCAACGGAGCGTTCGGCGAGGAGTGGAGCCGCCTCGTCGAGGCCACCGCGACGGCGCAGTCGGCGAGCCGACTCGAGCACACCGGAACGTGGTCGCACTTCGCGTGCGCCGACGATCCCGGTCACCCGGCCAACGACGCGCAGGAGAAGGCGTTCATTCAGGCGATCGAGGAGCTCGAAGCCGCCGGCCTCGCTCCGGGCCTGCTGCACCTCTCCAACTCGGCCGCCACACTCGCCCGTCCGAGCGCGCACCTCGACCTCGTGCGCGTCGGCATCTCGTCGTACGGGCTCGCGCCAGCGCCCCGGATGGCGTTCTCCACGCCCCTCCGGCCGGTGATGACACTGCGGGGTCGGCTCGCGGGCGTCAAGCGCGTGCCGGCGGGCACGAGCGTCTCCTACGGCCATCGCTACACCACGGAACGCGAGACGACGCTCGGCCTCGTGCCGGTCGGATACGCCGAGGGCTTGCCGCGCAATGCGTCCAACCGGGTCCAGGCGGCCTTCGCGGGTCAGCGGGTCCGGGTGGCGGGCACCATCTGCATGGACCAGGTGGTCGTCGACCTGGGCGACCTCCCGGCCGAGAGAGGCGACGTCGTCACGCTCTTCGGGCCGGGCGACGATGGCGAACCCACGGCCCAGGAGTGGGCGGACGTCGCCGATACGATCACCTACGAGGTCGTCACGCGCATCGGCGGCCGCACCGTACGCACCTACCGAGGAGCTCGATGAGCGCGGCGACCAAGATCGCGACCACCGCCGGAGCCTTCGTGGCAGCGGGAGTCGCGGCCAAGGTCCTCAACAACCGACAGACCGAGCGCCGCAGGCTTCGCCGCGGTGAGGAGATCGCATTCGGCTCGGTCCACTCCGCGACCCGCAAGGTCGTGTCCTCCGACGGCATCCGCATCAACGTCGAAGTCGACGAGCCCGAGCTGGAGGCGCCACACCTGCCCACGATCGTGTTCGTGCACGGTGTCCTCTGCACGCTCGACTCCTGGCACTACCAGCGGCTCGCCCTCCGTGGCCACGTCCGCATGGTGTTCATGGACCATCGCTCCCATGGTGGGTCCGATGTCGCGGACCGCGCCAGCAGCACCATCGAGAACCTTGCCGCCGATCTTCACGCGGTGATCGACGCCTGCACGACCGGTCCGGTCGTGCTCGTCGGACACTCGATGGGCGGAATGACGATCATGCAACTGGCCGCCGACCACCCCGAGCTGTTCGGCGACACCGTGGTCGGGGTGATGCTCGTCAGCACGAGCAGCCGCCTCCCTCTCGTGTCGTCGCCCGCCGCACGACGCATCGTCCCGTTCGCCCGCCGGGCGGCTCCGATCGTCGACTGGGGGAAAGGCTTCAACAGCTTCTCCGTCGTGCGTCGGTTCGGTCTGGGGCCGAACGCCCAGGAGCGGCACGTGGACATGACGAACGAGATGATCCTGCACGCCCCCACCCGCGTGCTCACCGACTTCCACCCGATGTTCGCGGAGCTCGACGTCCGGCATGCCCTGGAAACCTTGTCCGAGGTCCCCACGATCGTCGTGGCCGGCACGCACGACTTCGTCACACCCTTGAGTCACAGCCGGCGGATCGCCGACGGTATCGCCGGCTCGTCGCTGGTCATCTTCGAGGACACCGGCCACATGGCGATGTTCGAGGAGCACGTGCGCGTCACCGAGCTGATCTCGAACCTCGCGGAGAAGACCGCTACGTGACGACAGCCCTCGACGTCATCGACGCCGGGCCCGAGCACGCCGAGGCGGTCGTCGACATCATCCACCGGTCGTTCGGTGCCCGGCCCACGCTCGACCCGCCCAGCACGGCACTCGACGAGACGGTGGAGTCGGTCGCGGAGGCGCTGGCCGGATCCGGCGGGCTGCTCGTCGAACGCCGCGGCGAGCCGATGGGCGCGCTGCTCTTCGACGAGTCGCGGCCGGGACTCCTCGGCCTGCGCCGGGTCAGTGTCGACCCCGACCTGCAGGCGCGTGGCGTGGCGTCGGCCATGGTCGGCGTGGCCGAGGACACGGCCGAGGAACGGGGCAAGGACGGCATCTGGCTCCGGGTGCGCGAGGAGCTGCCCGACACCGTGCAGTTCTGGTCGCGCCGGCGGTATCACCCGCTGCGCCGCGACGGCGCGTTCATCGAGTTCGGCAAGACGTTGTGGCTCGCGCGCGAGGTGCCGACACCGGAGGCGATGCACGAGCTCGCGGGCCGGACGGCCGAGCTCGTGCGTCCGGGCGACCTGCTGGTGCTCACCGGCGACCTGGGTGCCGGCAAGACGACGTTCACGCAGGGGCTCGGCGACGCCCTGAGCGTGCGAGGGCCGGTCACGTCGCCCACGTTCGTGCTGGCGCGCACCCACCCGTCCCTTGTCGACGGTCCCGCCCTCGTGCACGTGGACGCCTACCGGCTCGGCAGTGCCGAGGAGGTCGACGACCTCGACCTCGACGCGTCGGCCGACGGGTCCGTCACGGTGGTCGAGTGGGGCGCCGGCGTGGCGGAGCAGCTCAACGACAGCTGGCTGTCGGTGACCATAGAAGTGCGCGGGGTCCGTCCGATCGACCCGCTCGGCACCGCGATCGACGACGACAGCCTCCCGGACGGCGACGACCACGAGCCGCGGGTCGTCACCGTCAAGCCCAACGGCCCACGCTGGGCCGGAGTTCCGCTGCGTTCCACCCTCCTCTCGTAGGCTCCTTGCTATGCTCCTGCTCGCGTTCGACACGGCGACACCGGCCATCACCGTCGCCGTGCACGACGGGTCGGGCGTCGTCGCCGCGGCGTCGGGAGAGGGTTCGATGGCCCACGGCGAGCTGCTCGCGCCCGCCATTCACGCCGCCCTGGTTGACGCCGGTGCGGCGATGTCCGACCTCACCGATGTCGCCGTCGGCGTCGGCCCTGGACCGTTCACGGGGCTGCGGGTCGGAGTCGTCACCGCCCTGACGCTCGGCTCGACGCTCGGCATCGCGACGCACGGCGTGTGCAGCCTCGACATCCTCGCCGCCGAGCACGCCCAGAGCGGCGCCGAGGAGGGGGAGTTCCTGGTCACCACCGACGCACGTCGCAAGGAGGTCTACTGGGCGCACTACCGGCCGGCGACGGGGCGCGTCGATCGCGTCGACGGGCCGCACGTCTCCTACCCCAGCGACCTCGCCGAGCTTCACGCCGGCATGCCGATGATCGGACGCGGGGCGACGCTCCACCCCGACGTCCTGACGGCCCTCGACGGGCCGCTCGATCCGTCGGCGGCTGCGCTCGCGCAGGCGGTGGTCGCCGGCTCGGTCGTCGAGCTCCCGCTGGAGCCGCTCTACCTCCGTCGACCGGACGCCACGCCGTTGGTGCTGCCCAAACAGGCATGATCCGCCCCGCGACTCCCGACGACTCCGCCGCGATCATGGCGATCGAGCATGACGCGTTCGGCGACGACGCCTGGAGTGACGCCCTGGTCGACCTCGAGCTCACCGCCCCCGGCCGCATCGTCATCGGTGCCGAGCAGGACGAGGCGCTCGTCGGCTATGCGTCGGCGGCGGTGATCGCGGACGTGGCCGACCTGACCCGCATCGCCGTCCGGCCCGCCGAGCGACGTCATGGCGTGGCCCGTGCGTTGCTCGCCGCCCTTCAGGAGCAGTCCGTGGAGCGCGGCGCCGAGCGGATGATGCTCGAGGTCGCGGACACGAACGAGCCGGCTCTCGCCTTCTACGTCGCGTCGGGTTTCGTCGAGGTCGCGCGTCGCCGCGACTACTACGGATCGGGTATCGACGCCGTGGTGATGGAGCTTGCGCCCATCCACCATCGTGACAGTCTGGAGGCATGAGCGAGACGCCGATCGAGCCCGACGACAACGGCTTCGAGGCGTCGGAAAACCTCGATCAGTTGCAGCAGGAGGACACCCTCGTCGACCGAGGTGTCGGCGACGTCCTCGACGAGGGCTATTCGCCGGCCGAGAACTGGGGCCCGGGCGAGGGATTCGGCTCGACGGCCGACGAGGCCGTGCAGGGCGAGAGCCTCGATCAGCGGCTCTCCCAGGAGGAACCCGATGCCGACCCGTATGCCGACGAGGAGGCCCAGGTGCCGGTCGACGACGAGGTGGGAGACCTACGGTCCGGGCGTCTGGTCGACCCGGGTGGCGGCGGCGGTGAGGACACGGAGAAGGACCTCGTGGGCGACGACGTCGGCATCGACGGTGCGGCCGCCAGCGCCGAGGAGGCCGCCGTCCACGTCGTCCCCGACGACTGAGTGAACATCTGTGAACCAGTGCGTACCTCCCCGCCCCGGCTCGGCTCGCGGAACCCCGCATCCCGACCGGCGGCGTTCTCGTCGGTCTGAGCACAACCCCGGTGCGCATCCCTCCTCGGCCTTGCCGGACCGGGCGCGGATGTCCCTCTCACTGATCGAGCCGGGACGGGGAGGCACGCACTAGGCTCGGCAGATGCGCGACATCACCTACCCACCGGTCATCCTCACCGCCAAGACGCTGTTCAAGCTCCTCGGCATGAGGTTCCAGATGTCGGGCACCGAGAACATCCCGCGCCAGGGCGGCGCCATCCTGGCGGCCAACCACATCGGCTACGTCGACTTCGTCTTCGACGGGTTCGCCGCGCAACCGAGCAAGCGCCTCGTGCGCTTCATGGCCAAGAAGGAGGCGTTCGACCACCGGATCTCCGGGCCGGTCATGCGTTCGCTCCACCACATCTCCGTCGACCGCGAACAGGGTGAGCAGTCGTATCGCGATGCCGTCGAGTACGCCAGGTCCGGCGAGATCGTCGGCATCTTCCCCGAGGCCACCATCAGCCGCTCGTTCGAGATCAAGGAGCTGAAGACCGGGGCCGTGCGGATGGCCGCCGAGGCCGGCGTCCCGCTGATCCCGATGGTCACCTGGGGCACCCAGCTGCTGAAGACCAAGGACCACCCCTCCGACTTGAAGGGCCGTGGCAAGACCATCGCACTGCACGTGGGGGAGCCGCTCGAGGTCACCGGCGCCGACCCGGTCGCGGAGACCGAGCAGTTGCGCGCTTCGATGTCGGCCCTGCTCGACCAGGCCATCTCCGAGTACCCTCTGCGGCCCGAGGGTCAGTGGTGGGCCCCGGCGCGTCACGGTGGGCTGGCGCCCACGCCGGAGGAGGCCCGTCGGCTCGACGAGGAGGAGAAGGTGGCTCGCGCTGCCCGCCGTGTTGGGCGGGCTTCATGAGCCGCGTCAGGGTCGGCTCAGTCGCCGAACTCGGTGACGGACAGCTGCACGCCGTCGACGCCGATGGCACTCCGGTGGTCGTGGGTCGCGTCGGGAACGACGTGTGCGCGGCGAAGGATCGCTGCCCGCACCTGGGATTTCCGCTGACCAAGGGGCCTGGCGGGATGCGGTTCGCCGACGGCGAGGTGACGTGCCCGTGGCACAACTCGCGGTTCGATCTCGGCACTGGAGAGAACCGGGACTGGGCGCCCGGCTTCGCGGGCCGTGACATGCCGCGGTGGTCACGCAAGCTGATCGCGCTGGGTCGCAAGCCGGCACCGCTGACCACGTATGCGGTGACGGTCGACGGCGACGACGTCTACGTCGACGTCTGAGTCCGTCAGTCTCCGACGGCGCCGTCGGCCATCTCACGCAGGATGTCGAGGTGTCCGTTGTGGCGCGCGGTCTCCTCGATGAGGTGGAGCAGGATCCAACGTGCCGTGAGCGGACGCTTGGGGGTGGCCTTCGCCATGAGGGCGTCGAGGTCGTGCTCAGCGAACACGGCTCGGGTGCGCTCCGCCTCCTCCTGATAGAGCCGGATGACTTCGTCCAGCGAGAGCGCTGAGCCTTCGTCGAACTCGGCGTCGGGGTTCTCCCTGGTCCACGGGCCGTCGTCCTCGCCGCCGAGCAGGCGCTCCTGGACCCAGGAGCGCTCGACCCATCGGAGGTGGTTGAGCACGTTCGCCGGCGACATCCGCGGTGACGTCTCCAGTGGCGTGGCACGAGCCAGCTCCTGGCTGAGGCCCTCCACCTTGGCCACCGCCGTCTGCTGGGTGTAGCGCAGCATCGTCAGCAACAGGTTCTTCTCGTCCCAGCTCTCGCCCTCGGGGGGCCGATCCTCTCGCGTCATCGATCAACCCTGACACACTGAGCCCGTGACGGAACCGCTGGTCCTCGGCATCGAGTCCTCGTGCGACGAGACGGGTGTGGGCATCGTCCGAGGCACCGAGCTGCTGGCCAATGCGGTCGCGTCCAGCGTCGACCAGCACGTGCGGTTCGGCGGCGTCGTGCCGGAGGTCGCGAGCCGGGCCCATCTCGAGGCGATGGTGCCGACGCTCGAGCAGGCCTACGCCGAGGCCGGCGTGCGCGTGCAGGACGTCGACGCGATCGCGGTCACCTGCGGTCCCGGCCTCACCGGCGCGCTCCTCGTCGGCGTCGCGACGGCGAAGGCGCTCGCCCTCGCGCACGACAAGCCGCTCTACGGCGTCAACCACCTCGTGGCGCACGTCGCAGTCGACCAGCTGGAGCACGGACGCCTGGAGGAGCGCGTGGGTGCCCTGCTCGTCAGCGGCGGCCACACCGAGGTGCTGCTCGTCGACGACATCACCCAGGCCGTCACGATGCTCGGGTCGACGATCGACGACGCGGCGGGAGAGGCGTTCGACAAGGTCGCACGTCTGCTCGGGCTGCCCTACCCCGGCGGTCCTCACATCGACCGCGAGGCGCGCGGCGGTGACGCCACCGCGATCGGCTTCCCGCGCGGCCTCACCCGGCCGCGCGACCTGGAGCAGCACCGGTACGACTTCTCGTTCTCCGGGCTGAAGAGCGCGGTGGCGCGGCACGTGCAGCACGAGGAGCGCATGGGCCGACCGGTGTCGGTGCCGGATGTCGCCGCCTCCTTCCAGGACGCCGTCTGCGACGTGCTGACCCGCAAAACCGTGGAGGCGTGCCTGGCGCACGACCTCGACACGCTCGTGGTGGGTGGCGGGGTGGCCGCCAACGGTCGCCTGCGCGAGCTGATCGAGGAGCGCGCCGCCGAGGCCGGGATCACGGTTCGGGTGCCGCGGCCGGGCCTGTGCACCGACAACGGCGCCATGATCGCCGCGCTGGGAGCCGAGGTGGTCCGGCGCGGTCTGCCGCCGTCGTCGCTCGACCTGCCGGCCGACTCGAGCATGCCGGTCACCCAGGTCGTCGCCGCCTAGCTCTGGATTGCGGCCATGCGATCGGCGCCGACGAAGATGTTCCACGACTCGACGCTGGTGATGACCAGGTGCTCCGACACGGTCCAGGGGTCGTCGGCGAGGCGCTGGTGGATCTGGGCCTCGTCGGCGGCATCGAGGATCACCAGGGCACGAATACGCCCGGCCTCGGTCCCGGCCAGCGGTCCGGCGGAGAGCACGACGCCTTCGTCGGCGAGCGCGTTCATGAACATCGCGTGGTCGTTGGCGCCCGGCTGCTCGAAGGTGCCTTTGCCCTCGGTCCAGGCGGGCCCGGCCTCGCGGGTGACGACGAAGTAGCTCACTGGTCGGCCCTCGTGGCGGTGATGAGCCACATCGCGGACCCGAACTGCACGCCGTCAGGCGTCTCGTGCTCCTGCATCGTCCGCATGAGCGCGTCCAGGGCGGCCTGGCGCGAGCTGTCGTCGAGGTCGGCGACGAGCCAGCCGAGCTGGCCGAGGATGAAGCCGTGGGCGTCACTCGCCGTGGCTCCGAACCCCATCGGGGCTCGCACTTCGTCGAAGGTGACGTCGTCGAAACCCGACGCCTCCAGCATCGGACCCACCCGGTCGGGTTCGCTCATCGAGAACGGGCTCGGCGCATCAGGCGGTGGTGCCGGGAGGTCGCGCCCGGCAGCAAGTGCGCCGACGAAGGAGGTGAACCACTCGTTCTCCGACATCGGCTGCCAGACGGCAAGCGCCAAACGGCCCCCGGGCCGCAGGGCGCGGGCGATGTTGGCATAGGCGGCGGCTTGGTCTCCGAAGAACATGCTGCCGGTGCGGCTCAATGCCACGTCGAACGACCCCGGCTCGAACGGATGGATCTGGGCGTCACCCTGGATGAATCTGGCGTTGTCGACGCCCTCCTGGTCTGCCCTGGCTTGTGCCACTTCGAGCATGCGCGAGGAGAGGTCGATGCCGGTGGCCTGGCCCGAAACCGCTCGACGTGCCGCGTCGCGGGTGGTCTGGCCGGAGCCGCAGCCGATGTCGAGGACGGCGTCGTCGGGAGCGATCGCGGCAGCATCGAGTAGGGCGTGGTGATAGCGCTCGATGCAGGCGTCGTACTGATTCGCATGAGCCGCCCAGTAGTCACCTTCCCCGCCGTCCCAGGCCTCGAGCTGCTCGGTGTTGGTGGCATCCACCTGGATGTCGGTCGTGTCGCTCATGGCGACTCCTGTCGGGAGGTATATAGTCCCAAAGGGACTACCCAGTCATACGCCCGGAGGGACCACATGTCAAGGAGCCAGCGGCTCACGACGACGTCATACGCGATCCTCGGCTTGCTCGCCGTGAGGTCGTGGAGCACCTACGAGCTCACCCGACAGATGGAGTGGAGTCTCGGCCGCTTCTGGCCGCGGGCGAAGAGCAAGCTCTACGAAGAGCCGAAGAAGCTCGAGGCGCTGGGGTTGGCGACGGCCCACACCGAGACGGTGGGCAAGCGGCGGCGTGCTGTCTACACCATCACCACCAAGGGACGCCGGGCGCTGGCCGCCTGGCAGGCCGAGCCGTCGGTGGGCATCGCGCTGGAGGCGGAGCCCTTGCTGCGGCTCTTCCTCGCCGACCAGGGCACGCGCGACGACGCGCTGGCCACCCTCGCGGCGGCCCGGTCCTGGGCCGAGGAGCGGAACGTGGGAAATCTCGCGGCCGGCCGAGCCTTCCTGGATGGCGACACCGAGTTCCAGGCGCGTGCCGCTCCCACGATGCTGGTGGGTGCGTTCCTCACGGACTTCTACAAGCTGGTGGCCGACTGGGCCGACTGGGCCGGCGAGCAGGTCGCCGACTGGCCGAATGACCCGGCTCGGGCGACGCCCGACCGCGACGAGCTGCGGGCGATCGTCACCCGCGCGGAGTGGAGCGAGGAAACCTAGCGCAGGAAGTTGTCGAGGGCTTCGGAGATCAGCTCGGCCGGGGAGATGCCGCGCGACTGCGCCGCATCGATGACACGCGACTCCAAGGCGGGTGTCATCAGGTCCGGCTCACCACCGGCCCTCGCGCGCCGGCTGAACAGTCCGAGCGCGGCGAACACCACGGTGCCGAGCACGTCGAGGATCGCGATCACGCCGAACGTGCGCCAGTAGAGGTCGCCGAGGTTCTCCCCGTTGACGATGGCGTTGGAGATCATCCCCGCGACGATCGCCATCGCGATCAGCGTTCCCGCGAGCAGCAGGACTCGCCGGCCGCTATGGAGAGCGAGCAGCAAACAGGCATGGGCCAAGGTCGCCGCGATCGTGACGCTCACCCCGAAGACGTCCCAGAGCCACTGCGGCTCCTCGCCGCCCCAGGTGAGCCACAGCGCCAGCGAGAACGGCACGAGCGAGATCACGCCTCCGGCCAGTCCGACCAGCGCCGAGCGCTTGCCGGCGACGGCGAGATAGCACAGCACCGCGATGGACTCGACGCCCACGATGACGGTGGTGAGCAGGACTCGGCCCTCGGTCTCGCCGAGCTCGCCGCCGCCGAGCAGCGCGATGATGCCGAGCAGGGCGGCGACGGAGAACGAGCCGATGACGAGGGTCACGACGAGGCGACGCAGATCCTTCATGGCCGCATCCTGACAGCGAGGCGGCTCAGGGGGTGGGCTTACGCGAGAATCGGACGACATCGCCGGGGCGCACCTGCGCGAGCCGGTCGACGTGGTCGTCGACCACGACCGCGATCACCGGGTAACCGCCGGTGACCGGGTGATCGGGACCGAGCACCACCGGCATCCCTGCCGAGACCACTTGCACGCTGCCACGCACACACGGCTCGCTCGGCAGCTCGTCCTTCACCTGGCGATCCAGCGCCGGGCCCTCCAGACGGACGCCGATGCGGTCGGAGCGGGGCGAGACGGTCCATTCGGTCGAGTAGAAGGCGCGGACGGCGTCGTCGGTGAACCAGTCGTCCCGGGGGCCGGGAATGGCCTGCACCACCGTGGTGCCGCTGGTCAGGAGGGCTGGGACGTCCTCCACCTCCGCGGCGTGCGCGGGTGAGCCGACCTCGATGACGTCGCCCGCGGCCAGCTTCACCGGCCCGAGGCCGCTCATCGTGTCGGCCGAACGCGAGCCAAGAACCGGTTCGACCTGAACCCCGCCGGCCACGCCGACGTACGCGCGCAGGCCGAGCCCGATCGGACCGATGGCGACCTCCTGACCTTCGTGCACCACGAAGGCACGCCCGTGCTCGACCCGTTCGTCGTCGACATGGACCGGGCCGATGCCGCCGGTGACGGCGAGCCGGTGCTCGGCCTCGGCGCGCAGCCGCAGTCCGCCGGCGAGGACCTCGAGAACGGCGGCCTCGACCGGATCGCCCAGGAGCGCATGGACCTGGCGCATCGCCGCGCGATCGAAGGCCCCGGACGCGCCGACGCCCTGGTCGCCGAGGCCGGGACGGCCCGCGTCCTGCACGAGCGTCAGGGGACCCGGATCGACCACCACCAGGCTCACGAGATCTCCACGAAGGTCACGCGTGCGCCGGGAGCCAGGAGTGCAGGCGGACTGCGGTCGACGTCGAACATGACGGCGTTCGTGCGCCCGATCAGCTGCCAGCCGCCGGGCGACGACCGCGGGTAGACGCCGCTGAACTCGCCTGCCAGCCCGACCGATCCGGCCGGAACGCTCGTGCGCGGCGACTCGCGGCGCGGGACGACCAGTCGCTCGTCGCCGCCGACGAGGTAGGCGAACCCGGGCGCGAACCCACCGAAGGCGACCGTCCACGGCGTGCCCGTGTGCGCAGCCACGACCTCCTGCTCGGAGATGCCGGTGTGGCTCGCGACGTCGGCCAGATCTGGACCGTTGTAGACGACCTCGATCGTGATCTCGTCGACCGGCTCCGTCTTCGTGATGTCCTGTGGCTCGCTGCGGTTCACCAGTACGCGCAGCTCGGAGGGCTCACCGCGCAGCAGCACCGTCCGGGCGCCCAGCACCGCCTCGGCTTCCCCGTGAAGGGCCGCGAACCATCCCTGCGCCTCGTCGAGCGACGCGCAGTCGATCAGCACCGCGCGGTCGCCGCACGGTCTGAGCCTCACGGGTGCCGCACCTCGGCACCGGCGTACTCCAGCGCGACCCGGACGGCTCGTGCGATGTCGAGAGCGCCGGGGCTGTCGCTGTGCAGGCAGATCGAGTCGACGCCGTCATGCAGCAGCCGCACCGCCTGGAGCGCCGCGTCGCGCGGAGCAGCGAGCAGAGCACCCGGCTCCGACCGCGGGATCAACGTGCCCTCGTCCGTGTAGCCGCGATCGGCAAAGCCCTCGAGGACCACCGCCACACCGGCCGCCCGGGCCAGCCGGAGGGACGCGGCTCCGGGCAGGCCGACGATCGGGACGCCGGCCTCGCGCACGGCCTCAACCACGGCCGCGGCCTGCACCTCGTCGCTGACGATCGTGTTGTAGAGGGCGCCGTGCGGCTTGACGTACGTGACCTCGCCGTCGACGGCCTTGGCCAGGTCGGCGAGGTGGGCGACCTGGCCCGCGACCTCTTCGGTGAGGGCGTCGGCGGCCATGTCCATCGGCACGCGACCGAAGCCCTCGCGGTCCGGGTAGCCGACCTGCGCCCCGATGGCCACGCCGTGCTCGACGCATGCCGCGCACGTGGCGGAGATGAGCTCGTCGTCGCCGGCATATGCCCCACAGCAGACGTTGGCGCTGGTCACGAGCCTGAGCAGTGCGACGTCCTCGCCCGACTCCCACCGCTCGGAGGACTCCCCGAGATCGGCGTTGAGGTCGATGCGCATGGCACGAGGCTAGCGGTCGCGTGTCCTCGAGATTTGGCGGATTTCGCACCGAAATCTCGGCGGATCTGTCATGAAAGCGTTGAGGATCGGCCACATCTCGGGGTCAGGCCTCCTTCACCAAGAAGGCGCGGGCTCCGTCGTCGATGCGGGCGAGGATCACGGTCGCCGACTGAGAGCCCTTGAGGCGGAGTCGCTTGACGAGCTGTTCCGGCACGACGTCGACGCCCCGCTTCTTGACCGTCAGCGTCCCGATGTCGTGGGCGGCCAGCGCGGTCCGCATCGGCTTCTCGCGGTAGGGCAGCTCCTCGACGATGCGGAACGAGCGGGCCAGGGCGTCCGAACCGGCGTCATCCGTCGTGACGTAGGCGAGATGCGCGTCCACGAGGCGACCTTCCATCCGGGTCGCAAGCTCGCCCACCAGGCCGGCGCGGATGACGGCGTCGTCGGGCTCGTGCAGCCAGCCCCCGACATCGCCGACGGTGCCGGGGTCGCCGAAGCCGATGAGCTCCGCTCCGGATGGCAACGCGGTGGCGCGTCGTGGTGCCGTCGCGAGACCAGGGCCCCACAGGCAGGCCTCGACGAGGTCGCCACCGTCGGTGACCCACTGCGCCTCGACGCCCTCCGGAAGGAGGCCGTGGGGGATACCGGGGAGCGTCTTGACCACGGCGGGCTGCGTGAGATACGTCGAGACGACCTCCCACGGTGGCGTCATCGCCGCGGGGTCGAACACCCGTCCGTGCGCGTCGCGACGGGCGGGGTCGAGGAACGGCACCTCGTCGGTGCGCACCTCGACCTGGCCGAGGTCGGACTCGACGACCTCGCCGTCGAGGCCGAGGGCTCGGAGGTTGGCGCGGGCGACGGCGACCCGCAGTGGGTCGCGCTCGACGCCACGCAAGCGCAGGCCAGCGCGGGCGAAAGCCACGAGGTCGCCTCCGATGCCACAGCCCAGGTCGACGACGGCCGTGACACCGGACGCCGTCAGTCGCCTGGCCCGCGCCCGGGCGACCGTCGCGCGGGTGGCCTGCTCGAGGGCATCCGGGGTGAAGTACATGCGGGCCGCGTCATCGCCGAGCTTGCCGCGAGCCTTGGACCTCAGCTGGTGCTGGGTGACCGCCGCGGCGACGAGCTCGGCCGGATGGGAACGACGCAGGCTCGTGCCGAGCGCGAGGTCCGACTCGGCCCCGGCCCGGGCGTCGACCTCGACCAGCAGGTCCTGCCCGGCGGGGGAGAGCAGCTGCTCGAAGGTCGCGAGGTCCATTGTGGTGACCATAGCGAGGAGCGAAGCGACGAGAACGAGCGCGAGTGAGCCCGAGCGCCAGCGAGGGCGTCCCGTTAGCACTCTGTGGGGGCGAGTGCTAGATTTCCCTTGGCGCTCAGCAATGAGATTGCCAACCGCGTTCACCCGTTGAAAGGGGAGGTCGACCAGTGTCGGTCACCATCAAGCCGCTCGAGGATCGCCTTGTCATCAAGGCGATCGAGGCCGAGCAGACCACCGCGTCCGGTCTCGTCATCCCGGACACCGCCAAGGAGAAGCCGCAGGAGGGCGAGGTCATCGCCGTAGGCCCGGGTCGGGTCGACGACAACGGCAACCGCGTCCCGCTCGACGTCTCTGTCGGCGACAAGGTCATCTTCAGCAAGTACGGCGGTACCGAGGTCAAGTACGGGGGCGAGGATCTGCTCATCCTCAGCGCCCGCGACGTCCTCGCCGTCGTCTCGTGATCTGACGTCCCGGTCTCTCGACGAGAGGCCGGGACGCTTCACTTCCACCACCAGACCTCAGAAGGAACATCATGCCCAAGATCCTCGAGTTCGACGAGGACGCCCGCCGCGCCCTCGAGCGCGGCGTCGACAAGCTCGCCGACACCGTCAAGGTCACCCTCGGCCCCAAGGGCCGCTACGTCGTGCTCGACAAGAAGTGGGGCGCGCCGACCATCACCAACGACGGCGTCACCGTCGCGCGTGAGATCGAGCTCGACGACCCCTTCGAGAACCTCGGCGCCCAGCTCGCCAAGGAAGTCGCCACCAAGACCAACGACGTCGCCGGCGACGGCACCACCACGGCCACCGTGCTGGCCCAGGCCATGGTCCACGAGGGCCTGCGCGCCGTGGCCGCCGGAGCCAACCCGGTCGGCCTCAAGAAGGGCATCGAGGCCGCCGTCGAGGCCGTCACCGACAAGCTCCGTGAGCTGGCCCGTGACGTCGACGACAAGGGCGACATGACCGCAGTCGCCACCGTCTCATCGCGTGACGAGCGCATCGGCGAGCTCATCGCCGAGGCATTCGACAAGGTCGGCAAGGACGGCGTCATCACGGTCGAGGAGTCCAACACCCTCGGCACCGACCTCGAGTTCACCGAGGGCATGCAGTTCGACAAGGGCTACCTCTCGCCGTACATGGTCACCGACACCGAGCGCATGGAGTCGGTCCTCGACGACGCGTACATCCTCGTGAACCAGGGCAAGATCTCGTCGGTCTCGGACCTCCTGCCGCTGCTGGAGAAGGTCATCGGCGCCGGCAAGTCGCTGTTCATCATCGCCGAGGACGTCGAGGGCGAGGCACTGTCCACGCTGGTCGTCAACAAGATCCGCGGCACGTTCACGTCGGTGGCCGTCAAGGCGCCCGCGTTCGGCGATCGCCGCAAGGCCATGCTCCAGGACATCGCGACGCTCACCGGCGCCCAGGTCGTCACTCCGGACGTCGGCCTCAAGCTCGACCAGGTCGGACTGGAGGTGCTCGGCAGCGCCCGTCGCATCGTCGTCACCAAGGACGACACCACGATCATCGACGGCGGCGGCGACGCCGGCGAGGTCGAGGCCCGGGTCAAGCAGATCAAGGCCGAGATCGACCTCAGCGACTCCGACTGGGACACCGAGAAGCTCCAGGAGCGTCTCGCCAAGCTGGCCGGCGGCGTCTGCGTCATCCAGGTCGGCGCGGCCACCGAGGTCGAGCTCAAGGAGAAGAAGCACCGCATCGAGGACGCCGTCTCGGCGACCCGTGCAGCCATCGAGGAGGGCATCGTCGCCGGCGGCGGCTCGGCCCTCGTCCACGCCGTGGCCGTGCTCGACGGCGACCTCGGGCTCACCGGCGACGAGGCGGTCGGCGTGCGCGTTGTCCGCATCGGATGCGACTCCCCGCTGGAGTGGATCGCTCGCAACGGCGGTGCCTCCGGCGAGGTCGTCGTCGCCAAGGTCCGCGAGACCGGCCAGGGCTACAACGCGGCCACCGGCGAGTACGGCGACCTGGTCGCCCAGGGCGTCCTCGACCCGGTCAAGGTGACGCGCTCCGCGCTCGCCAACGCCGCGTCGATCACGGCCATGCTGCTCACCACCGAGACCCTGGTGGTCGAGAAGCCGGCCGAGGAAGAAGACGCCCACGCCGGTCACTCGCACTGAGGCCGACAACGACGGCGCCCGCCCTCCGATGGAGGGCGGGCGCCGTCGTTGGCGATCACTGGCCACTAGCGTGGGACCGTGACGATCGAACCGGGCTGGCCGGTCGCGTTCGCGCTTGCGGCACTTCTCCTGCTCGCCCTCGGCGCGCATCGCGTTGGCGGCTACGGCATGGACCGATCGGTGCTGGTCGCGGCGGTTCGCGCCCTGGTGCAACTGGCGCTCATCGCCCTCGTCATCCAGGCGGTCGTCGACGACCTGCGCCTGTCGGCCGCGCTCGTCGTCGTGACGTTCGGGGTCGCGGTCTTCACCACTGGACGCCGCGTGGAAGCCGACCATGCCTGGGCGTGGGTGGCGCTCGCCGTGGGAGCCGGCATGATGCCGGTCCTGGCCATCGTCCTGGCCAGCGGAGCCGTGCCGGCCGAAGGCATCGCGCTCATCCCCGTCGCAGGCATCATCGTCGGCAATGCCATGACGGCGCACACGCTCTCTGCCCGGCGGGCGTTCGCGGCCTTGCGTGAAGAGGGTTCGCAGTACCAGGCGTCCCTGTCGCTCGGGCTGCTCCCGGCGCAGGCCATCGAGGAGATCATCCATCGACGGTCGCCGGAGGCGCTGCTGCCCGGTCTCGACCAGGTGCGCACGACGGGACTCGTGACCCTGCCGGGCGCGTTCATCGGCGTGATGCTCGGCGGCGGTTCGTCGGTCCAGGCGGCCACGGTTCAGGTGCTCGTACTCTTCGGCATCATGGCCGCCCAGGCGATCACGGTGGTCGTCGCCGAGCGCCTCGTCGCGGCCCGCCGGCTCCTGCCCGCCGACCTGCGCGTCAGCCTGGTCGACTGACCGTCGTCAGGCGATCGAGCCGAGGATCTGTTGCGACTCGATGATGCCTTCGTCGCTGGGCGTCCCGCCCTCACCGAAGACCTTGTTGGCCTGCTTGGCGCGCAGCGCGAGGTGCGCCTCGGACGGCTTGTCGTACCCGTAGCGCTGCCGCGCCTCGGTCGGCGTGAGCGTCACCGGGTTCGTCGGCGGAACGCCGAGCAGCACGGGCTTCACGACCGGCACGGTCATCGGTGACAGCACCTGCAGGAGCATCAGCTCGAGCCTCCTGCTCAGGTGGACCGTCCGGAAGGACATCCGCAGCACCACCGTCACGAGCACGTCGGTGAGGCGGGACTGGCGCAGTCCGCCCAGCGAGCGCATCCAGTGCGGCATCGTCGCGAGGGTTCCGGCCCTCAGCACCCGAGCGACGACCCAGTTGCCGGGACGCAGCACCGCCGGCACCGGCGGCATCATGATCTCGGAGCGCAGCAGGTGCGCCATCATCCGCTGCGCGGCCTCGGACCCGGCGAGGCGGGGGCGCATGTACGCGAAGTACTCCTGGATGCCCTCGCGGCTGCGCGGCACGTCGTCGGGGGAGCAGGTCTGCAGCTCCGCGGCGATCGCACACTCCTGCCAGTACTTCGCCTCTTCCGCTGGACTGAGCCGTCCGGGGCCGAACTTCTCGTACGCATAGAGGATCGAGTGCCACGCGGTCAGATGGATCCAGAGCTGTGAGTCCGGGTCGTTGGCGTCGTAGGGCTGGCCGCTCAGTGGCTCGATGCCGATGCCCTTCGAGTGGACCTTGACCAGGATGTCCGCGGCCTTCGAGGTGGACCGGCTGTCGCCGAACGCCACCATCGCGAAGTACCTCAGCGTGCGGTCGTAACGCGTGCGCGGACGATCCACGATGGCCTGGGTCGCGTCCACGGCGGCGATCAGGGCCGGGTCGAGCTCCTCGACGACCACCGACCGCTGGAATCCGATCGTCAGGGACGTCGGGTAGCTCCAGACCTTCCAGGTGACGGATTGGGGCCCGAAGAACCCGTAGTCCTCATGACCTTCGACGACGCGTTCCTCCGACAGCTGCGGGTTCATGGATGCAATTACTACATAGGTGTAGTAATTTGGCAAGCGTGACGTCCACCACCCGCCGGCCCTATGCCGCTCGTGTCCCCGTCGATGTGCGCCGCGAACAGCTCCTCGACGCGGCGATCGCGGTGATCGTGCGCGACGGCTACGCCGGCGTCTCGGTCGAGGCGATCGCCCGTGAAGCCGGCGTGACCCGACCGGTCGTGTATGGGGTATTCGACGGGTTGGCACCGTTGCTGACCGCCCTGCTCGACCGGCAGGAGTCTCGCGCCCTGGCCCAGCTCGAGGAGGCGATGTCCGACGGCGGGTCGATGATGGCGGCGCCCGACGAGTTCCTGGTCGGTGCCGCCGTCCGGATGATCCGCGCGATCACCGACGACCCGCACACGTGGCGGCCGATCCTCCTGGCCCCGAACGGCACGCCGGAGATGGTGCGGGCCCGTATCGATCGTGACCGGGAGCGGGTCCGCCGTCAGATCGGGCAGCTCCTCGAGGTCGGCCTCGCGCTGCGGGGCGGCCCGGCGCTGGACGTCGAGGTGGTCTCACACGCCCTGCTCGCCGTCCTCGAGCACTTCGGCCGTCTCCTGCTCGAGGACCCACGCCGCTTCGAGACCGACCGACTCGTCGCGGCCATCCGGGGCTTGCTGACGGCGCTCGGGCCGGTGTGACGGCCGACGCAGCCGCGCCTTCTGGGGACGCCGGAGGCCACGGGTAACATTGGTGCATGGAGCAGCCTGGCATTCCCGACAAGTTCGCCGCACTGGGGCTCACGTACGACGACGTCCTGCTGCTGCCGGGGGAGACCGACGTCATCCCGAGTGAGGTCGACACGACGTCCCGCCTCACCCGCGGCCTGGATCTGCGGATCCCGCTCCTCTCCAGCGCCATGGACACGGTCACCGAGGCGCGCATGGCCATTGCGATGGCGCGTGAGGGCGGCATCGGCATCCTGCACCGCAACCTCTCGGTCGATGACCAGGCGTACCAGGTCGACCTCGTCAAGCGCACCCAGACGGGCATGATCCCGAATCCCGTCACCATCCACCCGAAGGCCACGCTCGAGGAGCTCGATGAGACGTGCGGCGAGTACCGCGTCTCCGGCCTCCCGGTCGTCGACCAGGACGACAAGCTGCTCGGCATCATCACCAACCGCGATCTGCGTTTCGTCCCGGTCGCGGAGTGGGCCACCCGCACCGTCGGCGAGATCATGACGCCGATGCCGCTCATCACCGGCCCGCTCGGCATCAGCCGTGACGACGCCTCGGCGCTGCTCCGTGCGCACAAGCGCGAGCGCCTGCCGATCGTCGACGACGAAGGCCACCTGCGCGGCCTCATCACCGTCAAGGACTTCGTGAAGTCCGAGCAGTATCCGCTCGCCAGCAAGGCCGCGGACGGTCGCCTGCTCGTGGGTGCCGCGGTCGGTTTCTTCGACGACGCGTGGGACCGCGCCAACGCGTTGCGGGAGGCCGGGGTCGACGTGCTGGTGGTCGACACCGCCCACGGCCACGCCAAGCTGCTGCTCGACATGGTCGAGCGCCTCAAGGCCGACCGCACCTTCGACGACGTCCAGATCATCGGTGGCAACATCGCCACGCGCGCGGGCGCGCAAGCACTCGTCGACGCCGGCGTCGACGCGGTCAAGGTCGGAGTCGGGCCCGGCTCCATCTGCACCACGCGGGTCGTGGCCGGCGTCGGGGTTCCGCAGGTGTCGGCCGTCTACGAGGCGTCTCTGGCGTGCAAGCCCGCCGGCGTCCCGGTCATCGCGGACGGTGGCCTCCAGCACTCCGGCGACATCGCCAAGGCCCTCGTCGCCGGCGCCGACACCGTCATGGTGGGCTCGCTGCTGGCCGGCTGCGAGGAGAGCCCGGGCGAGCTGATCTTCGTCAGCGGCAAGCAGTACAAGAGCTACCGCGGCATGGGCTCCATCGGCGCGATGGCCTCACGCGGCAAGCAGTCGTACTCCAAGGACCGCTACTTCCAGGCCGATGTCACCAGCGACGACATGATCGTGCCCGAGGGCATCGAGGGCCAGGTGGCCTACCGAGGCCCGCTCGGCGCTGTCGCCCACCAGCTCATCGGCGGCCTGCACCAGTCGATGTTCTACGTGGGCGCGAACACCATCCCCGAGCTGCAGGAGCGCGGCCGGTTCGTCCGCATTACCGTCGCCGGGCTCAAGGAGAGCCACCCGCACGACATCCAGATGACGGTCGAGGCCCCCAACTACAGCGGACGCTAGGCGCGCTCCTCCCTCGGCCGCTTCAGTGACCATGGCTCGAGGTTCTCGTAGCCCTTCACGGACGTCCGCCGCATGCGCTTGAGGCGCAGGTCGTCCTCGTGACGCACCAGCTCGGCCATGGCCCGGTCGACCACCGCGCTCCCGGGTCGGGCCACCGACGTGAGGCGTGAGGCCATGTTGACCACCGGCCCGAAGACATCACCCATGTGGTGCAGGACCTTGCCGTGGGCCATCCCGATCCGGACCTGTGGGAAGGCGTCGTCGTCGAGGTGCTGGTCGAGCAGCTCGAGCGCGAGCAGGGCGGCTTCCCTGGTGTCGTCGAGTTCGAAGAGCACCTCGTCACCGATCGTCTTGACGACGCGGCCGTGGTGATCGGTGATGAGACCGGTGGTGACCTCCTCGAACCGCTCGACCATGTCGGTCAGCTCGGTGCGCGACATGTGGCGGCTGCGGGTGGTGTATCCGACGATGTCGACGAATCCGACGCACATCGGTGCCATGTCGGTGTCGTCGGATCCGGTCAGCAGCAGGCGGCTCGACGCGTTGACGAGATGCCGGCGCCAGATGTACGCCTGCACACGCTCGCCGAGCGGGACGACCTTCTGCAGCATCTCGAGCTGCGCGGCTGCTTCGTCCGCATCGGCATCAGTCGGGACCATCGACCCGAGAAAGGCCCGCGCCTGCCACTCCGCGAGGCGGGCGAACGAGCGTCCGATCGTGCGGATGAAGGCCTGCTCGGTGCCGGCGTCGATCACGCCGAGACCGATCAGCTCCTGGGTCAGGCGCAACGCCTCGACGTCGGCGCTGGTGAATGCGACGTCGTCGTCATCGGCCTCGGGAAAGCCGAGCGCTCGCCACCGAGCCCGCGCCACGTCCGGCGGCACACCGGACTGCTCGGAGACGTCGGCGCGCCGAAGATGGGGCACCTCGCCGAGCATCAGCTCGGCGATGGCGTCGATGACGACGGACGGGTCGAGCTCAGGCTCCCCGTCGTTCGTCATTCGCCCTGGTTGGCCTCGAGTCGCGCCCTGTCGGCGGCGGAGATCGCCTCACGGATCGCGGGGATGCTCTCGGTCAGCTGGCGGCCGGCGTCGGGCGTGAAGTTGAGGGCCGTGACGTTGGTCTTGGTGACCACGGCAGCCGAGCGAAGCGAGTGATTCATGATCGCGGCCTCACCGATGAAGGTGCCGGGGCCCACGGTCGCGACCTCCTGCTTCTGCCGACGGACCGAGACCTCACCCTCGAGGATGTAGTACGCGTTGTCGGACGGGGTCGACTCATGGATGAGCGTCCAGCTCTCGGGCAGGTGCACGAGTCGTCCGGCTTCGGCGACCTGCTGCACCTCCTTGTCGCTGAGACCCGACAGCTCCTTGAGCCGGGCAATGGTCGCCGGGTCAGGGGCGAAGCGATCTTTGCGCATGTTGGCACCGGGAACTTCCTGCTCAGGGCGACCCAGCGGGCCGCCATTCCACCCTCTTGGCCCGAATCCTCGCATCCACCCTCGTCGGTGTCCACCAACCGGGGCGGTGTCGCGGCTCACTCACGCGCCGCGGTACGCCCCGCCAGGTTGCGTACGCTGAGCGCATGGACACCGAGATCGGCACGGCCAAGCGCGGCCGCCGCGCCTACTCCTTCGACGACATCGCGATCGTGCCCAGCCGTCGTACGCGCGATCCGGAGGAGGTCTCGACGGCCTGGCAGATCGACGCGTACCGCTTCGAGCTGCCGGTCATCGCCGCGCCGATGGACTCGGTCATGAGCCCGGAGACGGCGATCGCCCTCGGCCGGCACGGCGGTCTCGGCGTGCTCGATCTCGAGGGCCTGTGGACCCGCTACGAGAACCCGGAGAAGCTGCTGGACGAGCTCGCGTCCATCGACGCGGCCCAGGCCACCCGGCGGCTGCAGGAGATCTACGCCGAACCGATCAAGCCCGAGCTCATCACGGCCCGTCTCCAGCAGATGCGCGATGCCGGCGTCACGGTGGCCGGCGCACTCTCGCCGCAGCGCACCAAGCAGTTCGCTGATGTTGTGGTGGATGCCGGCGTCGACCTGTTCGTCATCCGGGGCACCACGGTCTCGGCCGAGCACGTTTCCGGGCAGACGGAGCCCCTCAACCTCAAGGAGTTCATCTACGAGCTCGACGTCCCCGTCATCGTCGGCGGCTGCGCCACCCACCAAGCGGCACTGCACCTGATGCGCACCGGCGCCGCCGGGGTACTCGTCGGGTTCGGTGGCGGTGCCGCGCACACCACCCGCTCGGTGCTCGGCGTGGCCGTGCCGATGGCGTCCGCGGTGGCCGACGTCGCCGCGGCCCGTCGCGACTACCTCGACGAGTCCGGCGGCCGCTACGTGCACGTCATCGCCGACGGATCGATCGGCCGCAGCGGCGACATCGCCAAGGCCATCGCCTGCGGGGCCGACGCGGTGATGATCGGCTCGCCGTTCGCGCGCGCGGTCGAGGCGCCGGGCCGCGGGTTCCATTGGGGCGCCGAGGCCTGGCATGCCGAGCTGCCCCGCGGTGAGCGGGTCGAGATCGGCAGCGTGGGCACGTTGGAGGCCGTGTTGTTCGGCCCTTCGTCGGTGCCCGACGGCACCATGAACCTCATCGGCGCGCTGCGTCGCGCGCTCGCCACCACCGGCTACACCGACCTCAAGGAGTTCCAGCGCGTCGAGGTCGTCGTCGGGGTTGAGGATCGAGCACGTCCCGTTCGACCATCCCGACGCCGTGGCGCTCCGCGCGGCCCACCAGGCCTACGGCGACTCGCTGTACGCGTCCGACCCGGCGTCGGAGCACCGTTTCACCTCCGAGGTGCTCGATCCGCAGACGGTGCTCGTCACGGTCGTGGCGTACGACGAGGACGGTGGCCCGGTCGGGCACGCCTGCCTGCGCACCCTGGCCGGTGCGATGGCCGGGGACCTGGAGATCAAGCGGATGTACGTGGTGCCGGAGGCCCGGGGGAGTGGCGTCGCCGACGCCCTCCTCGCGGCGGTGGAGCGTCGCGCGCAGGACGAGGGAGTGCCCCGGGTGGTGATCCACACCGGCGATCGCCAGCACGCGGCGTTGCGCTTCTACGAGCGGCACGGCTACACCCCGATCGACGTCTTTCCGCCTTACGAGGCGGTCACCTACTCCCGGTGCTTCGAGAAGGTCTTCTGAGCCGGTCAGGGCGTGTGATCAAGGCCTCCGGGTGAACTTCTGACAAACGCCGGACACGCCGGAATCTCAGCCATATCCTCGGATAGATCACTCGGGGGATCGCACATTTTCATCATCAGGAGTTTCACGTGCGTCGTTCCCCTGCTCTCGTCCTGACCCTGGCACTCATCGCCTCGACCGTCGCCGTGTCGAGTCCGACGGCGGCCGTCCTGCAGCCGGCCGGCATCGCCTACACCGGCACCGACACGGGCGCCCTGTCGACCACGCCCTTCACGTACGTCGACGGCCAGACGATCGAGCTGTATGCGAACTTCGACGCCAACATCGGCATCAACGACGTGACCTTCTACGAGGAGACCAGCACGGACGATTACTCCCCGATCGGAACTGACGAGGCGAACTCGTACGGCAACGCCTACAAGCGCGACTACGTCGTGCACGGCGTGCAGAAGATCTTCGCTCAGGTGGTCGAGGGACCCCACCTCGGCGAGGTCACGGAGGTCATCACGATCACCCCGACCGCCCCCGGCCCGATCAATCCGAACAACTACCCCGACACCGGCAACCTGACGACGGATCCGCCGGCGTTCGCCGCGAACCAGCCGATCAAGGTGTCCGCCAACTTCCCGAACGGCATCTTCGACGTCACGCTGTACAAGGAGACCTCCCCCGGCGTCTGGACGGACGTCGGGCACGACGAGAGCAACAGCTCCGGCAACGCGTACTTCCCGAACTACCAGGTGAGCAGCACCCAGAATCTCTTCGCGCTCACCGCCACGGGCAAGCGCACCGAGATCGACACCCTCACGCCGAGCACGCCGTTGACCGCCGTCACGCTGAGCGTCGAGCGTGATTGCAACGGGAACGACTGCGGGGTCGGTCTGGGCCAGGCCACCGCCTACGGAATCGTGGCGGCGCCGCAAGCCGGTATTCCGCTCAAGCTCCAGTACAACAGCAGTGGCTCGACCTGGACGCAGATCGGCAGCGCGGTGAACACCGATGCCAGTGGCAAGGTCGAGATCCCGTTCACGCCGGGTGGCAGCCAGTGGTCGACCCGCACCTACCGCCTCGCGGCGGGCTCGCTGAACTCGAACCAGATCAAGTACATGCCGGGGCCGGCCCAGCTCGGCCCGAACGTCCTGCACGTCGACGTCGCCAACGGCGTCTACCCCACGAGCACGAGCAACGAGTACACCGGCACGGCCACGCTGCGCGTGAACGACGTCGATGTCGTCACGGACACGCCGCTGGAGAAGTTCGGCGTGCGAGGAAGCTCGACCGCCGACTACACCAAGAAGCCCTACAAGCTGAAGTTCATCAACGCACCGGCCAACGTCTTCGGCATGACGAAGGACAAGAGCTGGACCCTGCTCGCCAACTACCTCGACCAGTCGGCCATGCGCGACAGGGTCGGGCTCCAGCTCGGTCGCCGTATGGGCAACATCCCTTGGACGCCGGACAGCCGCTACGTGGAGATGTTCGTCAACGACCAGTACGTGGGTGCCTATCTGATGGTCGAGTCGGTCAAGATCGACGGCGACCGCGTGGACATCGACGAGGAGACGGGCATGATCATGGAGACCGACGGCAACAGCGTCGCCAGCTCCAGCCTGGGCTTCAAGTCGACCCTCGGCAAGATCGCCTTCGCGTTCAAGGACCCGGACGAGGTCGGCTCCGACCCCGCGGACGTCAACGGCACCAAGCTCACCAACATCAAGAACCAGATCAACGCCTTCGAGTCGAAGCTGTACAGCGCCTCGACGCGCAACCAGTACGGGGACTACATCGACGTCGCCTCGGCCATCGACTTCTACCTGGTCAAGGAGTTCACGAAGGACAACGACTCCGACTTCTACCGCAGCAACTACTTCTACACGAACAACCCCATCCCGGGGGTGTTGCAGGACAAGCTCCACTTCGGCCCTGCCTGGGACTTCGACCGGAGTGCCGGCAACGTCGACCCGGACTCGACGGGTCACACGTTCGTCAACTCGCCGAACGGGTGGTACGTGCGGGGCACGGGCACGCGGAGCGACAGCGGCCGCGTCAACTACACGACCCAGTGGTTCGCCCAGCTCTTCAAGACCACGGGAGCTGCCAAGTTCGAAGACCTCGTCAAGGCGCGTTGGCAGTTCGTGAAGGGCGAGTTCGAGAAGACCTACACCCTCGACACCGTCGACGCCAAGACCGCGATCGGCGTCGGAGCCGCCAACGACCGCGAGCGGTGGAAGAACGAGCCCAAGCGGTACAACGCCCATACCTTTGGCGGCCAGACCGGCTACAACGGCGAGGTCGCGTACCTCACCGACTGGTACCAAAAGCGCTACACGTTCTTCAACAACAACCTGTGAGACTGAGAGCGCACTCGCGGCCTCTCAGCGTGGTGCCGGTTTCATGCCATCCATAGCCGGTGACCAGTCCGGAAAGCGGTGACGCAGGGGTGATCGCCGATTAGTGTGACCACACGCACTGATCGACGAAACAGGATCCCCTTGATGCGCCGAATCGTCTCCATCGCCGTCGCGTCCGCACTGATGAGCTTCGCGCTGGCCAGCTGCGGAGGCGGAAACGACGCCCCGACGGTGTCGAACACGGCTCCGTTCGTGGGTGAGAAGTTCACGGTCAGCGGCGACATCGGCACCGACGGTGCGCGTCCGGTCGCCCTCGAGTCGTTCGACGAGGGCTGGAGCAAGGTCGCCGACGCGAAGACCACGGCGGACGGCGCCTACACGTTCACGACGTCGTTGGACGCGCCGTCGCGGTTTCGCGTCGTGGCTCCCGCGTCGGGCGAGCACCAGGCGCACACCACGGCGCCGGTGAAGGTCGCCACGGTCGACGACTCCGTCACGCTCACGGTGGTGCGAACGGGCAAGACGGCCGCGGCCATCGGAGAGGCCAAGGTCCGCAAGGCCGGACGCCAGTTCGAGCTGCAGTGGCTGGACGGTTCCAAGTGGAAGAAGCTGGGCTCCGCCCCGGACGACGGTCGCGGCCGCACCAAGATCGACTTCGCTGTCAAGGGCTCGCGGTTCTACCGCCTCGTCGGCGACGTCGTCGCGGGCACCAAGGGCGCCACGTCGCCCGCCACGCGGTTCACCAAGGGTCCGAAGAAGCTGGGCGAGAAGGTCCTGTACGTGAACACCGACGAGTTCAAGGACCCGGTCGTCCGGAAGGCCCCCTACGAGGCCAACGCCGTGCTCATCGCCGACGGGCAGATCAGCAAGCCGCTGCGGGTCGACGAGTTCGCGGTGCGTGGCAACACGACCGCGACGAAGATCAAGAAGCCGTACAAGATGAAGTTCAAGAAGGCGCGCCGGCCCTTCGGCCTGCCCGAGGACAAGACCTGGGTCCTGCTCGCGAACTTCCAGGACCGCACGCTCGTGCGCAACCAGATCGCCTACGACATCGGCGCCGGCCTCGACGGCCTCAGATGGACGCCTCGTGGCACCCCCGTCGAGCTGTACCTGAACGGCGTCTACCGCGGCGCCTACCAGCTCTCGGAGTCGATCAAGATCGACAAGAACCGGATCAACATCGACAAGTACAAGGGCATCGTCGTCGAGGTCGACAAGCACTACGACGACGAAGGCGTGCCCGGATTCTTCGGGGACCACCAGATCCCCTACGCGTTCAAGGACCCCGACGAGCGCAAGAAGGGCAAGGAACGCGAGGAAGGCATCACCGACGACAAGATCGCCGGCATGAAGTCGCGCATCCTCGCCTTCGAGGACGTGCTGTACGGCAGCGATCTCAAGGATCCGGACGAAGGATGGACCAAGTACCTCGACATCGACTCGGCGGTCGACTTCTACCTGGCCAAGGAGTTCACGAAGGAGAACGACAGCGACTTCTACCGCAGCACGTTCTTCTACATCCCCGACTACACCTCGTCCTCCAAGTTCGTCATGGGCCCGATCTGGGACTTCGACCGCAGCGCGGGCGCCAAGCCCGATGCCGTGGAGACGAGGACGACGATCGCGAGCCCGAAGGGCTGGTGGCTCCGCGGCAAGGGGTCGCAGCACCACAGCACCACGCGCACGCACTGGTATGTCCAGCTGTTCCAGGACCCGGTCTTCGTGAAGGCGCTCGAGAAGCGATGGGCGGAGAAGCGGGGGTTCTTCAAGGACATCGCCGACCACGGGGTCGAGCGGGAGGCGGCCAAGGTCGGCGTCGCTGCGAAGAACGACCGGGCCCTGTTCGGCGCCATCGACAGCGGGCGTCTGGCGGCCCGCGCCCCGACGTACGCCGGCGAGATCGCCTACCTCAAGGACTGGTACCAGAAGCGGTTCGCGTGGATGGACAGCAAGCTGCGCTAGCGGCACTGAATGCTGAGACATGTCGGGCTTGTTCTCAGCAACAGGGTAGGATGCTTCCAGCCTGAGGCGTGCAGTCGTCGCCTCCACCAACGACCAGTCTGGGAAGCTCTCCATGCGTCGATCCGCCTTGCTCCTCGCCGCTGTTCTGCTGGCCGTCCTGCTCAGCAGCTGCGCCGGCGGCGACGACGTACCGACCGTGTCGAACAAGGCTCCGTTCGTGGGCGAGAAGTTCACGGTCAGCGGATCCATCGGTACCGACGGCGCGCGGCCGGTCACGCTCGAGTCGTTCGACGAGGGCTGGACCGACGTTGCGGACACGAAGACGTCGGCGGACGGCACCTACACGTTCACCACGAGCCAGAGGGAACGCTCGGCCAGCTACCGGGTTGTCGCACCGGCCACGTCGGACCTCGACCGGAAGGTCACGGCGGCGGTGAAGGTCTCCACCGTGGAGGACGAGGTCACGCTGTCGATCGTGCGCGCCGGTCGTTCCGGCACGGCGATCGGCGAGACCAAGGTCCGCAAGGCGGGCCGCACGTTCGAGCTGCAGTGGCTGGACGGCTCGACGTGGAAGAAGATCGACACCGGCCGGGAGGACCAGCACGGCCGCACCAAGATTGCCTTCGACATCAAGGGTTCCCGCTTCTACCGCCTGGTCGGCGAGGTCATCGGGGGCACGGAGGGCGCGACGTCCACCGCCACGAAGTTCACCAAGGGACCGGCGAAGCTCGGCAACAACGTCATCTACGTAACGGTCGACGACGGCAAGAACCCGATCGTCAAGGGAGCCGACTACAAGGCGAACGCCGTGCTCGTCACCGACGGCGAGCCGAGCAAGCCGTTGCGGGTCGACGAGTTCGAGGTGCGCGGAAACTCCTCGGCGCCGAAGGTCAAGCACCCGTACAAGATGAAGTTCAAGAAGTCCCGCCGGCCCTTCAACCTGCCCGAGGACAAGACGTGGATCCTGCTCGCCAACTACGGCGACCGCAGCCTCGTCCGCACCGCCCTCGGCTACGACATCGGGGCGGGGCTCAACGGACTCGCGTGGACGCCTCGAAGCGCGTTCACCGAGCTGTACGTGAACGGCGAGTACGTCGGCAGCTACCAGATCTCCGAGTCGATCAAGATCGACAAGAACCGGATCGACATCGACAAGAACAAGGGCGTCGTCGTCGAGGTCGACTCGCACTTCAAGGAGGACGACGTCCCGGGGTTCTACGGCGACCACAAGATCCCGTACGCGTTCAAGGACCCCGACGAGACCAAGAAGGGCAAGGATCGGGAGGAAGGCATCACCGACGCCAAGGTCGCTGGGCTCAAGGCCAAGGTCCTCGGCTTCGAGAAGGTGCTCTACGGCAGCGACTTCAAGGACGCCGAGAACGGGTGGACGAAGTACCTCGACCTCGACTCGGCGGTCGACTACTACCTCGTCAAGGAGTTCACCAAGGAGAACGACGGCGACTTCTACCGCAGCAACTTCTTCTACACCGACGACTACTCGTCGGACGCGCCGTTCTTCATGGGGCCGGTGTGGGACTTCGATCGCAGCGCGGGTTCCAAGCCGGATCAGACCGAGTCCGGCACCACGGTCGCGAGCCCCAAGGGCTGGTGGCTCCGAGGTCATGGCTCGCCGAACCACAGCACCGACAAGACGCACTGGTACGTCCAGATGACCCAGGATCCGGTGTTCCTCGACGCGTTGAAGCAGCGGTGGGCCGAGAAGCGGGGGTTCTTCAAAGACATGGCCGATCAGGGCATTGATCGGGAGGTCGCCAAGGTCGGCGTCGCCGCCAAGAACGACCGCGCCCGATGGGGCCCGGACTCCCCGCAGCGACTGCCGGCCCGAGCGACGACCTACCAGGGCGAGATCGCGTTCCTCAAGACGTGGTACCAGGCGCGATTCGCCTGGATCGACAGCCAATTGCGGTAGCACTCGAGCGTTCACGGGACGAATCCGCGAATCTGTGAACGAGCGCGTCAGGGCACAGTTACGCTGGCTTCAGCCTCTTGGTGTTCCGATCACCGAGACTCAGTGACCCGGGACATTCGTCATGCGCAGATCTGCACTCGCCACCACGCTCGCACTCTTGGTGTCGTCGCTCGTATCGCTCACCGGTTCACCCGGCGCCACCGCGCCCGGCCTGGCGAAAGGCGTCCCGTACTCCGGGACCGTGACCGGCAAGCTGTCGACCGTTCCGACCGGGTACACCGAGGGTCAGGCGGTCCAGCTGTATGCGAACTTCGACGCCAACATCGGGCTCAACGACGTCACGTTCTACCAGGAGAGCTCGGTCGGGTCGGACGACTTCGAGGTCGCCGGAACCGACGAGGCCAACACGTACGGCAATGCGTATCTCAACGGCTTCGTGGTCCATGACGGCCGGAAGATCTTTGCGCAGGTGGCCGAAGGCCCGCACCTCGACGAGGTGACGGAGGTCGACACCCTGACCGTGCAGACCGCACCGTCGTGCGTCGACGACGGCAACCTGACGACGACTCCGGCGACCTTCTCGGCGGGTCAGACGATCAAGCTCAATGCCAACTTCCCCAACGCGCAGGCTCTCAAGCTGGTCACGTTCTTCAAGAAGGTCGGCACGAGCTCGGTGTCGATCGGCACCGATGAGAGCAACTCATCCGGCAATGCCTACCTGAACTACAAGGTCGATGCGGCCCAGGAGGTCTACGCGCAGTCGTCGGACGACCACTGCACCGAGACGGACCCTCTGACGCCGATGGTCGTCAAGCCGGAGAACTTCCCGCAGACGGGCGCCCTCGCCGCCAGTCCGACCACGTTCTACGACGGTCGGTCGATCACCGTCAGCGCGAACTTCCCCAGCAGCACGGTCGGCATCACCCTGTTCAAGGAAACCGCTCCGGGGGTGTGGACCTCGGTCGCCCAGGCGACGAGCAACAGCTCCGGCGACGCGTCCTTCAGCAAGTACCAGGTGAACGGGACGCAGAATCTCTTCGCGCTCACCAGCACGGGCAGCCGCACCGAGGTGGACACCCTCACGCCGCGACCGCCCAACGACGTGACCGGCGGACCCGCCCAGCTCGGCAAGAACGTCGTCTACGTGACCACCGACAACGCGGGCACGCCGAAGACCAAGGGCGTCGACTACGAGGGCAAGGCCGTCCTCACCACCGCCGGCGTCCCCACCGAGACGTTCGACCTGGAGACGGTCGCCGTCCGCGGCAACACGACGGCCGGATACCCCAAGAAGCCGTACAAGCTCAAGTTCGAGGACAAGCAGAAGCCCTTCGGGATGAAGAGCGACAAGACCTGGCTCCTGCTGGCCAACTACAACGACTGGACATTCGTGCGAACGAAGGTCGCGTGGGACATCGGGATGAAGCTCGTCGGGCTCAAGTGGACGCCGGACAGCCGATTCACCGAGCTGTTCATCAACGGCAAGTACCTCGGCAGCTACCAGCTGGCTCAGTCGATCAAGATCGACGGCAACCGGGTGAACGTCAACAAGGTGACCGGACAGGTCATCGAGCACGACCCGCACTGGGCGGAGGACGGCGTCCCCGGCTTCGTCGGCAAGTCGGGCATGAACTACGCCTGGAAAGACCCCGACGAGTTCAAGACGCTCGAGGGTGGCGGTGAGGATCCCGAGGGCCTGACCAACGACAAGATCGAAAAAATGAAGACGAAGATCAAGAACTTCGAGACCGTGCTCTACGGCGCGGACGGCAAGAAGAACTGGAGCACGATCCACTACGCCACGCTGCTGCCGAAGGACGACTGGACGACCTACCTGGACATGGACTCCGCGCTCGACTATTACCTCGCCCGCGAGTTCACCAAGGACAACGACGCGGACTTCTACCGCAGCAACTTCTTCTACACGAACAACGTCGACCCATTGTCGACCGACAAGTTCTTCATGGGCCCGATCTGGGACTTCGACCGCAGTGCCGGAGCCAAGCCGGCCGGCGACACGAGCGTCACGTTGCCGACGGGCTGGTGGGCCCGGGGCGACGGCTCTCCGACCCACGACACGAACAAGATCCACTGGTTCACTCGCATCACCAAGGACCCGCGGTTCCTGGCGGCGTTGAAGACGCGCTGGGACGCTTCCAAGGGCTTTTACGCATCCATCGGTGCAACCAGCGGAGTGGGTCCAGGAGTCACGTCCGCCGTGACGGCCCTCGGCGGGGGCGACGACTACAACCTCGGCCTGCAGGTCGCGGCGAACGACCGCAAGATCTGGCAGAACGCGGGCGGCCGGTACACGCCGAAGACGTCGTCATACGCCAGCGAGATCGCGTGGGTGAGCAAGTGGTACTCCGATCGCTACAAGTGGATGGACGCTGAGCTCGCCAAGCCGACTCCGCCCATCCCGTGACCGGGTCCGGGTCGTTCCGTTGACATTCACAACCTGTTTACTGAGACTTGGCATGTCTGCTCTCAGATTTCCGCTAGGCTTGATTCCAGCCTGAGGTGCCCAGAGCGCGCCTCGACTGACCTTGGGGAAGTACTCACATGCGCCGATCCGTCCTTGCCGTCGTGCTCACCGCCGTGGCGGCCCTGTTCGCCTCGCTGGCGGTCTCACCGGGCAGCGCTGCGCCGGTGGCCATCGCGCCGGGCACCACTCCCGACACCGGGTCGTTCTCGGTCGACCCAGCCACGTTCACCGAGGGTCAGTCGGTCAAGCTCGCCGCGAACTTCCCCGATGGCGTCTTCACCGTCACCTTCTTCAAGAAGACGGCTCCCGACGCGTGGACGTCGATCGGCACCGACGAGAGCAACGGCTTCGGCAACGCCTACCTCACCAACTACCAGGTGAACGGCGCCCAGGAGATCTACGCCCGCATCACGGCCGGCCCGACCGGCCGTACCGAGGTCAAGAAGCTCAACCCGACGCCGAAGGTCGAGCCCTCCGCCAACCCGACCGGATCGCTGAGCGTCGACCCTGCCGTCTTCACCAAGGACCAGAAGGTCAAGGTGGTGGCCAACTTCCCGAACGGCGTCTTCGGCGTCACGCTCTACCGGAAGTCCGGAGGCGTGTGGATCGCCGTCGGCACCGACGAGAGCAGCGCGGCCGGCAACGCCTACTTCTCGAACTACGTGGTGAAGGGCGGCGAGCAGCTGTTCGCCCAGAAGGCCAACGGCGAGACCACCGAAGCCGACACCCTGACGTCGACGATCATCGACCCGGCGAACTTCCCCGAGACCGGCACGATCTCCATCGATCCGGCGACCAAGGTCTACGACGGACGGTCGGGCACCGTGCTCGCCAACTTCCCCAACGGCATCTTCGACGTCACGGTCTACACGAAGGACGGCGACGAGTGGGTTCCCGTCGGCCACGACGAGACCAGCGCGGCCGGCAACGCCTACGTCAAGGGCGTCAGGTTCGACGGCCCGCAGGAGTACTTCGGGCTGGCTGACACCGGCCAGCGCACCAAGGTGAGCACGCTCACGCCCCGGCCGCCCAGCGACGTGTCGGGCGGCCCGAAGACCCTCGGCACCAACGTCGTCTACGTGACCACCGACTCCGGCAAGAACCCGGTCACCAAGGGCGTCGACTACGAGGGCAAGGCCGTCCTGAGGACCGGTGCGGAGCTGACCGAGACCTTCGACCTCGAGACCATCGCCGTGCGCGGCAACTCCTCGGCCGACAAGGCGAAGAAGCCGTACAAGCTCAAGTTCGAGGACAAGCAGAAGCCGTTTGGCATGAAGAGCGACAAGACGTGGATCCTGCTCGCGAACTACGGCGACTGGACCCTCGTGCGCAGCATGGTCGCCTGGGACCTCGGCCGGATGCTCGAGGGCCTCAAGTGGACTCCCGCCAGCACGTTCGCCGAGGTGTTCCTCAACGGCAAGTACATCGGCAGCTACCAGTTGACCGAGTCCATCAAGATCGACAAGAACCGCGTGAACGTGAACGCGGAGACCGGCCAGGTCATCGAGATCGACCCGCACTGGAAGGAAGACGGCGTCCCGGGCTTCGTCGGCAAGTCGGGCCTGAACTATGCCTGGAAGGATCCCGACGAGTTCAAGGAGCTCGACAACGGCGACGAGGACCCGGAGGGCCTGACCACCGCGAAAATCGCCGCGATGAAGAAGAAGATCCAGAACTTCGAGACCGTGCTCTACGGGGCCGACGGCAAGAAGGACTGGAGTAAGGTCCACTACTCCACGCTGGCGCCGCAGGACGACTGGCAGACGTACCTCGACCTCGCCTCCGCAGTCGACTACTACCTGTCCCGCGAGTTCACCAAGGACAACGACGCGGACTTCTACCGCAGCAACTTCTTCTACACGAACGACGTCGACCCTAACTCGGTCGATCCCAGCAACCCGAACGACCCCGACAAGCTCTTCCTGGGCCCCATCTGGGACTTCGATCGCAGCGCCGGCGCGTGCACGAGCTGTTCGTCGACCATCGCCTCGCCCACCGGCTGGTGGATGCGCGGTGGCGGGTCCTCGAGCCACGACACGAACAAGATCCACTGGTTCACCCGCATCATCAAGGACCCACGATTCCTGAAGGCCCTGCACGACCGCTGGGCGGCCAAGAAGAGCGCGTTCGCCGGCGTGAGCGCACCCGGCGTCAGCCGCGCCGTGACGAAGCTGGGGGGAATCGACAGTTACGACCTCGGCAAGCAGGTGGCGGCCAACGATCGCGCTGTCTGGGAGTCGTTCGGTACGCGGTACCACCCGCACACGTCGTCGTACGCCAGCGAGCTGACGTGGCTGCGCAACTGGTTCGCCACTCGCTATGCGTGGATGGACAAAGAGCTCGTCAAGGCTCCTCCGCCCATCCCGGAGTGAGGTATCGACCCCGGTCGCACACCCGTCGATTCCATCAGTATGGTGAGGCTTACCTAATAAGCCTCACCGAAGGATCCGTGCCTGATGAAGTCCACTCTCGCCTCCGTCAGCCTGCTCTCCTTGACCGTGTTCGGACTCACGGCGTGCGGTGACGACTCCGCCGCCGTCCGGGACGTCAAGGTCGACGCCTCCGACTCCTCGTGCGACCTCTCGGCCGCCAAGCTGGCGGCCGGCGCCCTGACGTTCGAGGTCACCAACAACGGCTCGAGGGTCACCGAGTTCTACGTCTACGCCGAGGGCGACCGAGTCATGGGCGAGGTCGAGAACATCGGGCCGGGCCTCACCCGCAACCTGGTCGTCGACCTGCCGAAGGGCACGTACGAAGGTGCCTGCAAGCCGGGCATGGCGGGCGACGGCATCCGCCAGACGATGACGGTCACCGGGGGCCCCGCCAAGAAGCTGTCCGACTCCCAGGAGCTCAAGGAAGCCGCGAAGAGCTATGAACGCTACGTCGCGGCGCAGGCCAAGGCACTCATCGAGAAGACCGAGGAGTTCGTCGCCGCCGTCAAGGCCGGAAAGACCGACGAGGCGAAGGAGCTCTTCCCGGTGGCCCGCACGTACTGGGAGCGCATCGAGCCGGTCGCCGAGGTCTTCGGGGACCTGGACCCGCTCACCGACGGCCGCGAGCCCGATGCCAAGGCCGAGGGGCGCGACTTCACCGGCTGGCACCGCATCGAGAAGCAGCTCTGGGTCGAAGGGAACACGGAGGGCATGGGCAGGTACGCCGACGACCTGCTGTCCAATATCGAGAAGGTCGTGGCCCAGAGCGAGAAGCAGCCGTTGACCGCGTTGCAGCTCGCGCAGGGCTCGAAGGCTCTGCTCGACGAGGTCGCCACCGGCAAGATCACCGGTGAGGAGGACGAGTTCAGCCACACCGACCTGTGGGACTTCAAGGCGAACATCGAGGGCTCGCAGGCCGCCATCGCCGCGCTGCGTCCCGTCCTGGAGGACCGCGACCCCGAGCTGGTCACCCTGCTCGACCAGCGGTTCGAGGAGCTCGACGCCGAGCTCGACACGTACCAGAAGGACGACGGCAGCTGGACGTTCTACGACGAGCTCACGAAGGCGCAGGTCAAGGAGCTATCCGACGCCGTCGCGGCACTCAGTGAGCCGATCTCGAAGGTCGCCTCGGTCGTGGCCGAGACGAAGTGACGGAGTCGGCATGAGCCAGAGGACGTCCGGGTTGTCCCGGAGATCGCTCCTCGGCGCAGCCGGCGCCGGAGCGCTGGCGGCCGGTGCGGGAGGGTATGCGCTCGGTGTCGGGCACGACGAGGTCGTGCCCGACATCGACGCCCTGCCGGTCGAGTTCGAGGGACGTCATCAGGCCGGCATCGTCACGCCGGCCCAGGACCGGATGTACTTCGTCGCCCTCGACATGACGAGCGAGAAGCGGTCCGACCTCGTTGCGCTGCTGCGCGACTGGACCCAGGCGGCCCGCAAGCTGACCCAGGGCAACGAGGTCGGTGTCCACGGCGCTGTCGCCGGGTCGCCGTTCGGCCCGCCCGAGGACACCGGTGAGGCTCTTGGCCTGCCCGCCTCACGGCTGACGTTGACGATCGGCTTCGGTCCCCAGCTGTTCGAGAAGGACGGCCGGACCAGGTTCGGGCTGGACGGTGCGAAGCCCGACCTGCTCACCGAGCTGCCGGCGTTCTCCGGCGACCGGCTCGACCCGGCGATCTGCAGCGGCGACATCGCCATCCAGGCCTGTGCAAACGACCCGCAGGTGGCGGTGCATGCCGTGCGCAACCTGGTGCGCATCGCGTTCGGCCGGGCGTCCGTGCGGTACTCGCAGATGGGGTTCGGGCGCACGTCGTCCACGTCCACGGCGCAGATCACTCCCCGTAACCTGCTCGGCTTCAAGGACGGGACGGCGAACATCAAGGCGGAGGACGCCCGCGACCTCGACGACTTCGTGTGGGTGGGAAAGAGCGACGGGCCCGACTGGCTCGTCGGCGGCTCGTACCTCGTCACCCGCAAGATCGACATGCGCATCGAGACGTGGGACCGCGAGTCGCTCGAGGGCCAGGAGGCGATCATCGGTCGCCGCAAGGGCACGGGCGGGCCGGTCAGCGGGGGCGACGAGTTCGACGAGCTCGACTTCACGGCCAAGGGGGTTGACGGCGAACCCGTGATCGCGGCGAAGGCACACGTGCGCCTCGCCCACCCCGACCAGAACCACGGCACCAAGCTGCTGCGCCGCGGCTACAACTTCGCGGACGGTTCGAACGGCCTGGGGCAGCTCAGCGCCGGGTTGTTCTTCATCAGCTTCCAGCGCGACCCCGTGAAGCAGTTCGTGCGGGTGCAGCGTCGCCTGGCCGGAACGCAGAACGACGTGCTCAACGAGTACATCGTGCACGTGGGCTCCGGGCTGTTCGCCTGCCCGCCCGGCGTCGGGCCGAACGGCTTCTGGGGCGAGGGGCTGCTGGCCTGAGCCACGTGATCCATGTGACAGCATCGGTGTCATACCAGCGGTATCGTGTCGGCCATGTCCACTCCCGCCGCTGCGCGCACGGCCCGCGATGCCGTGTCGCAGGATCGCATCGCCGAGCTCACCGGCCTCATCCGCAGCACCTCGGGTGAGAGCCGTACCACCGTCTCGCCGCTGACCGGCGAACCGGTCGCGGAGATCCCCAAGTCGAGCATCGACGACGTCGAAGCCGCCTTCGACACCGCCCGCGCGACCCAGCTCACCTGGTCGCAGACGTCGCTGCGCGAGCGCCGGCGTGCCCTGCTCCGCTTGCACGACCTGGTGCTCGAGCGGCAGGAGGAGCTGCTCGACCTGATCCAGGTCGAGTCCGGCAAGTCGCGCTCGCACGCGTTTGACGAGGTCGCCCACCTCGCTCTCACAGCCCGCTTCTACGCGCGTCGCCTGCGTCGCCATCTCAGGCCAGAGCGTCGTTCCGGCGTGCTGCCCGGCCTCACATCGGTGCGGGTCAACCACGTCCCCAAGGGTGTCGTCGGCATCATCAGTCCCTGGAACTACCCGCTCACGATGGCCATCTCCGACGGACTGCCCGCCATTGCGGCCGGCAACACCGTCGTGCACAAGCCCGACAGCCAGAGCCCGCTCATCGCCCTCGCCGGAGTCGAGCTGTTGCGCGACGCCGGGTTCCCGGCCGAGGTGTGGCAGGTGGTCAGCGGCGCGGGGTCGGTCGTGGGCACCGCGATCATCGAGCGCGCCGACTACATCTGCTTCACCGGGTCCACGGCTACGGGCTCGCTGATCGCGCGGCAGGCGGCCGACCGGCTGGTCAGCTGCTCACTCGAGCTCGGCGGCAAGAACCCGATGATCGTGCTGCCCGGCGCGAACGTCGAGAAGTCCGCGGCCGGCGCCGTGAATGCGTGCTTCTCGTCCGCCGGTCAGCTGTGCGTCTCGATCGAGCGGCTCTACGTGCCCGACGCCCTCTACGACGAGTTTCGCGACGCCTTCGTGCGTCGGGTGAACGCCCTGGCCCTCGGCGCGGGCCTCGACTGGGACGCCGACATGGGCTCCCTCGTCTCGCCGGCCCAGCTGGAGACCGTCACCAAGCACGTCGACGACGCCGTCGTGAACGGCGCCACCGTCCTCACCGGCGGCAACGCGCGCCCCGACCTCGGGCCGTACTTCTTCGAGCCCACGGTGCTCGAGGACGTCACCGACGCTGCCGAGTGCTTCGCCGGCGAGACGTTCGGTCCGCTCGTCTCGTTGTACCGCTACGGCACGGTCGACGAAGCGGTCGAGCTCGCCAACGCCGGCGAGTACGGCCTCAACGCCAGCATCTACGGGCCGGTCCGCCAGGCCCGCGGCATCGCCGCGACCGTCAAGGCCGGCACCGTCAACATCAACGAGGGCTTCTCGGCCACCTTCGGCAGCATCGACGCCCCGATGGGCGGGATGCGGCACTCCGGGCTCGGGCGCCGGCAGGGTGCTGAGGGCATTCACCGCTACACCGAGCCGCAGTCCGTGGCCGTGCAGCGGGGCTTCCCGGTCGCCGGCCCGGCCTTCCTCAAACCCGAGACGTACGCGAAGATCCTCACCATCGGGCTCAAGGTGCTCCGACGCACCCCCCGAGCATGAACACTGCGCGTAGGGAGGTTCCATGAGCGAGTTCGACCACGACGTCATCGTCATCGGATCCGGGTTCGGTGGGAGCGTCGCGGCGCTCCGGCTGACCGAGAAGGGCTACAAGGTCGCCGTGCTCGAGGCCGGCAAACGTTTCCGCGACGAGGACTTCGCCAAGACGTCGTGGCGGCTGCGCAAGTTCCTGTGGATGCCGCAGCTCGGCTGTTACGGCATCCAGCGCATCGACAAGCTCAAGGACGTCCTCATCCTGTCGGGTGCCGGTGTGGGCGGCGGGTCCCTCGTCTACGCCAACACGCTCTACGAGCCGCTCGACCCGTTCTACAAGGACCCAGCGTGGGGGCACATCACCGACTGGAAGAGCGAGATGGCGCCCTACTACGACCAGGCGAAACGCATGCTCGGCGTCACGACGTACCCGCTCGAGACCGCCGCCGACCGCGTCATCAAACAGGTGGCCGCCGACATGGGCGTCGAGGGCACGTTCCACCACACTCCGGTCGGCGTTGTGTTCGGTGACGAACCCGGGGCGGACATGGGCGACCCGTACTTCGGCGGCGTCGGCCCGAAGCGCAACGCCTGCCTGCAATGCGGCGAGTGCATGACCGGATGCCGTCACAACGCCAAGAACACTTTGATGAAGAACTACTTGTACCTCGCGGAGGAGAACGGCGCCGAGATCCGTCCGCTCACGACCGTGGTGGCGGTGCGCCCGCTGCCGGGCGGCGGCTACGAGGTCGAGACTCGTCGAACCAACCGCCGATTCCGTCCGCACCGCACGATGACCGCCGAGCACGTCGTGTTCGCGGCCAGCACGATGGGCACCCAGAAGCTGCTGCACCGTATGCGCGACCGCGGCCTCCTGCCGGCCGTCTCGCAGCGGCTCGGGCTGCTCACCCGGACGAACTCCGAGGCGCTGCTCGGATCCATCGCCGACGGTCGTGACATCGACTACAGCCACGGCATCGCGATCACGTCGTCGTTCCACCCCGACGAGCACACGCACGTCGAGCCGGTGCGGTACGGACGGGGTTCGAACTCGATGTCGCTGCTGCAGACCGTTCTCACGGACGGCAGCACCGACACCCCGCGGTGGCGCGTCTGGCTCAGAGAGATGTGGCGGCAGAAGGGCAATTTGTTCAAGCTCTACGACCTGCGGCACTGGTCGGAGCGCGCGATCATCGCACTCGTCATGCAGACGCACGACAACTCCATCACCACGTTCACGAAGCGTGGCATCACCGGCCGGCGCAAGCTCACGTCGAAGCAGGGTCACGGTGCGCCGAACCCGGCGTTCATCCCGCCCGCGCACGAGGCCGTGCAGCTCATGGCCAAGCACATGAAGGGCACGCCCGGCGGCACGATCGGTGAGCCGTTCAACGTGCCGATGACGGCGCATTTCATGGGCGGCTGCGCGATCGGCGACAGTCCGGAGACCGGCGTCATCGACCCGTACCACCGCCTGTACGGCCACGAGGGCCTCCACGTGGTCGACGGATCGGCCATCAGCGCCAACCTCGGCGTCAACCCGTCGCTGACGATCACGGCCCAGTCGGAGCGTGCGATGGCCATGTGGCCGAATCGCGGCGAGACCGACACCCGGCCGGCCGTGGGCGAGACCTACCGCGCCGTGCAGCCGGTGCAGCCGAAGAACCCGATCGTCCCCGACGACGCCCCCGCCGCCTTGCGGCTGCCCATCGTCGGCGTCAGCTGACCGTTCGGTGGTCGAGTGCCCGCGAGGAACGAGCGGGTGTATCGAGACCACATCCCAGCTGAGCGCATTGGCTCACCAGGTTTCGTCAACGGACGCCTTCGGCGTGGCGCGCTCAACCTCTTCCGGCGCTCCTCGCTTTGCTTGTCGGCCTACAGAAAAAGCAGGACCCGACCTGGAGGGAGCTCACGGGTCGGGCCCTGGTGTGTGCCACGAGGAGCGGGCACATGATCTAACGGGAGGGAGTGTAGTTAGATCCACTCGGTTCAACGAGGATTAGTCCGAGAGGTTACTACCAGTTCGATTTATTTTCGGGCGGATACGATCGTGCCGTGAACCCCGATCATGACACCGTTCTCGTCGTCGATTTCGGGGCTCAGTACGCCCAGCTCATCGCTCGTCGCGTGCGCGAGGCCAAGGTGTACTCCGAGATCGTTCCGCACACGATGCCGGCCGCCGAGATGCTCGCCCGCAAGCCTGCGGCGATCATCCTGTCCGGCGGTCCGTCGAGCGTTTACGAGGCGGGTGCGCCGCAGCTCGACGCGTCCATCGTCGACGGTTCAGTCCCGGTCTTCGGCATCTGCTACGGCTTCATGGCGATGGCGCAGGCGCTCGGGGGCGACGTCGCCCGCACGGGTCAGCGTGAGTACGGACGCACCGCCGTGTCGGTGCTCGAGCCCGGCACGCTGCTCACCGGCCTCCCCGACGTCCTGACGTCCTGGATGTCGCACGGCGACGAGGTCGTGTCGGCCCCCGACGGGTTCACGGTCAACGCCCGGTCGCCGCGGGCCACCGTGGCCGCGTTCGAGCACGTCGAGCGGCGGCTGGCCGGCGTCCAGTGGCATCCGGAGGTCATGCACAGCGAGCACGGGCAGGCGATTCTCGAGCACTTCCTCGTCGACATCGCCGGCTGCGCCCAGACGTGGACGAGCGCCAACATCGTCGAGGAGCAGATCGAGGCCATCCGCGAGCAGGTCGGCGACCGGCGCGTCATCTGCGGACTGTCCGGAGGGGTCGACTCCGCGGTCGCAGCAGCGCTCGTCCAGCGGGCGGTCGGCGACCAGCTGACCTGCGTGTTCGTCGACCACGGCCTCTTGCGTCAGGGCGAGGCCGAGCAGGTCGAGCGCGACTTCGTCGAGGCCACCGGGGTCGAACTGAAGGTCGTCGACGCCCAGGAGCGGTTCCTCGGCTTCCTCGCCGGCGTCACCGATCCCGAGCTCAAGCGCAAGATCATCGGCCGCGAGTTCATCCGCGTCTTCGAGGCGGCCGAGCGCGAGATCGTCGCTGACGGCTCTGCCGATGGAGAGGGGGGCACCCCGGTCGAGTTCCTCGTGCAGGGCACGCTCTACCCCGACGTCGTCGAGTCCGGCGGTGGCGAGGGCGCCGCCAACATCAAGAGCCATCACAACGTCGGGGGCCTGCCTGACGACCTGCAGTTTCGCCTCATCGAGCCGCTCCGCACCCTGTTCAAGGACGAGGTCCGCCACGTCGGCGAGCAGCTGGGGCTGCCGCCGGCGATGGTGTGGCGGCATCCGTTCCCCGGGCCCGGTCTGGCGATCCGCATCATCGGCGCGGTCGACGCCGAGCGGCTCGACATCCTGCGCGAGGCCGACGCCATTGCCCGCGAGGAGGTCACGGCCGCCGGGCTGGACCGCGAGATCTGGCAGTTCCCGGTGGTCCTGCTCGCCGACGTCCGCTCGGTGGGCGTCCAGGGTGACAGCCGCACCTACGGACATCCGGTCGTGCTCAGACCTGTGACCAGCGAGGACGCCATGACCGCCGACTGGGGCCGGCTGCCGTACGACGTCCTGGAGCGGATCTCGACGCGCATCACCAACGAGGTCGAAGAGGTCAACCGCGTCGTCGTCGACATCACCAGCAAGCCACCCGGCACGATCGAGTGGGAGTGAGGACGCGGGTCAGGCGAAGGCGAAGTAGCGGAGCCAGACGTACGGCGCGGCCACGGCGATCGTCACGGCGGTGACGACGATGCCCTTCTTGGTGAACTCCCAGAACGAGATCGGGGTGCCGTTGCGGTAGGCGATGCCGAGCACCACGACGTTCGCGCTGGCGCCGACGGCCGTGAGGTTCCCCCCGAAATCGGCGCCCAGGGCCAGCGACCACCACAGGGCCTGTCCCTGCACCGGGTCGGCGGTGTTCTGGACGAGATCCAGGACCAGCGGGCTCATCGTCGCGACATAGGGGATGTTGTCGATGATGCCGGAGAGGACCGCGGAGACGCCGAGGATGAGCATGCTGGCGACGCCCGCGTCGCCGCCCGTTGCCTCGGTGGCCAGCTCGGCCAGGTCGCCGATGACTCCGGTGTGGATCATCGCGCCGACCATGATGAACAGGCCGGCGAAGAACAGCAGTGTCTCCCACTCCACGCTGGACAGGTACTGCTGCGGCGTACTGCGAGAGATCAGTACCAGGACTCCTGCACCGAGCAGGGCGACGATCGACGGCTCGATGTGGAACACCGGATGGCCGACGAACGCGACGAACACACCCAGGAGCACCACGCCGCACTTGATGAGCAGCGCCGGATCCTCGATGGCCTCGCGCTCGTTGAGCGCCATGACGTCGACGGCCCGATCCGGATCGGTCGTGTAGGGCCCTCGGAACAACAGCGGGAGGATGGCGACGAAGACGATCATCTCGACCACCACGATCGGGGCCATGTGGATCAGGAAGTCGTTGAACGTCAACCCGGACCGGCTGGCGATGATGATGTTCGGCGGGTCGCCGATCAAGGTGGCCGCACCGCCGATGTTCGAGGCGAAGACCTCGGCGATCAGGAACGGTACCGGATCGGTCCGTAGTCGATCACACACCAGCAGTGTGACCGGAGCGACGAGGAGCACCGTGGTGACGTTGTCGAGCAGCGCCGATGCCACCGCCGTGATCAGCACCAGCAACACCATCACGCGTCGCGGCGATGCCTTAGCGCGCTTGGCCGCCCAGATCGCGGTGAACTCGAACACACCGGTCCGGCGCAGCACGGAGACGATGATCATCATGCCGAGGAGCAAGAAGATGACGTCCCAGTCGACGCCCGTCTCGCGCGAGTAGAACGCATCCTCGGAATGGACCACCCCGAGGCCGAGCACCAAGGCCGCCCCGACCAGCGCGACCACGGTCTTGTGGATCCGCTCGGTGGCGATGAAGACGTAGGCGGCCACGAACACCGCGACGGCGATCACCGCGGTCATGTCGAAGCCCCGGTCACGATCAGGGCTGCTACTCCGCTGCCAGCGCGGCCTGCAGCAGCCGCGATGCCGTGATGACGCCGATCAGATGGTCGTCGCGCATCACTGCGGCGAGGGGGCACCGGAGCCTGGCCATGATGGCGGCAACCTCGATGATGGTGTCGTCGGCGTCCACCACGGCGAGCTCGGGCGTCGTCCCGTGCCGGACGAGGTCGCCCACCGACTTCCCGCCGAGCGACTTCGCGACCTGGTCGGCCATCGGCTCGTCGAGGACGCGCGCCAGCGACGGGTCGTCCTGGACGTAGCTGGGAACCAGGAAGCGGACCACCTGAGACGCGGGAAGGATCGAGCGCGGGCGGTCCGAGTCCGTCACCACGATCCCCGGCAGTCGGTGCTCCGCCAGAAGCCGGGCGGCCTCCAGCGCGTCCGACTCCATGGTCAGGACCGGGTATTCCTCGGCCATCTGCTCGGCATGCACACGGGCAGCGTACGACGCTTCGGGTGTGGGTGACGGCTGAAGTCACGGGAACTCCCATCGATCGACAGTGAAGCCCAGCCCGACCGGGCTGGGCAGTGCCGACCAGACTTCCCGGCTCGCCGCCTCCACGATGGCGGAAACCGGCTCAGTGATCAACTTCGCCGAAGAGGTCCGGGATGCCGTCGTGGTCACTGTCGAGTCGTTCGGCCGTCTCGATGCGGCGGTAGACCCGGTTCCGGGCCCGCAGGACCACTGCAGCGGCCGTCGCGGCCACGATGGACCCCACCAGGACCCCGATCTTGGCGCGTTCGTCGGCCTCGCTGCCCAGCCCGAAGGCGAGCTCGCCGATGAGGAGCGAGACCGTGAATCCGACGCCGCCGAGCATCGACAGGCCGAGGATGTCCCACCAGGAAAGGTCGTCGTCCAGGCGCGCGTGTGTGAAGGTCGCCATCAGCCAGGTGGCCCCGAGGACGCCGACCGTCTTTCCGGCGACCAGGCCCAGGACGATGCCCGTCGTGATCGGGTCGCGGAGCGCTTCGGTCAACCCATCCCAGCCATCGATCGCGACGCCGGTCGAGAAGAAGGCGAAGATCGGGACAGCCACGGCGGCAGACAGCGGCCGAACGACGTGCTCGAGGTGCTCGGCCAGGCCGCGACCGTCCTCTCTGTCCCGATGCAGGACCGGCACCGTGAATCCCAGCATGACCCCCGCCACCGTGGCGTGTACTCCTGAGGCGTGCACGAGAGTCCACGCCGCGAGAGCCAGCGGCATCAGCAACCACCACGACGGCATTCGCTTCTGCACGAGTAGCGCAAAGGCGGCAATCGGGATCAGGGCGACGAGGAGCCAGCCGATCTCGAGATCGTCGGTGAAGAAGAAGGCGATGATCGTGATGGCCAGCAGGTCGTCGACGATCGCAAGGGTCAGCAGGAACGTCCGCAGCGCCGACGGCAAGTGGGTGCTGATGATGGCGAGGACCGCCAGCGCGAAGGCGATGTCCGTGGCAGTCGGGATGGCCCAGCCGCGAACCTCGCCACCGTCGACGCTGACGTTCACGGCGACGTAGATGATCGCCGGCAGCGCAACGCCGCCGACGGCGGCAATGATCGGCACCGCCGCGCGTCGCGGGTCGCGCAGGTCGCCGGCGACGAACTCGCGCTTCAGCTCGAGGCCGACCACGAAGAAGAAGATCGCCAGGAGTCCGTCCGCGGCCCAGGTCCCCAGGGAGAGGTCGAGGTGCAGGGCGGACGGACCGATCACGGTGTCGCGGATGTCGGCGTAGGTGTCGCCGAGGTTGGCCGCGATGAGCGCCAGGAGCGCCGCTCCGATGAGCAGGACGCCGCCGATCGTCTCCTGACGCAGCAACTCGGCGATCCGCGCCGTCTCCGGCCAGCTGCCCCGCGGGAACAACCGCCGATCGCTCACACGGCAACGCTACCCGCCACGTCGACGGCGGCTGAATCAGCGGGCGTACAGCTCCACGAAACGCTGCACCACGGCCGGTGGGTGGACGACGTTGCTTGCGGCAGCTGCGTCCTTCAGCCCCTGGGCCTCGGTGGGCGCGAAGTATCCGTAGGTCTTGTAGATGTCGATCCTGGTCTGAATGCCCGGCACGTCGAGCTCGGGGTGGAACTGGGTCGCATAGACGTTTGCGCCCACCCGGAACGCCTGCACCGGACACGCCGCCGATGACGCCAGGTGGACCGCGTGGTCGGGAAGCTTCGTGATCGCCTCCTTGTGCCCCACGAACGCCTCGAAGACGTCCGGGAGGACGCTGAAGAGCGGATCGGCGTGACCGGCCTCCGTGAGGCGGAGGGTCGTCGCCCCGACGGGCTCCGGAAACGTGCGGTCGATGACGGCGCCTTCATGGCGACCGACGATCGCAATGCCGTAGCACGCGCCGAGGAACGGGTAGTCGCGAGCGACGATCTCGTCCATCAGCTCGATGAGCTCGGCTTCGACACGGACCTGCGCGGATGACTTCTCGTGCTCCGGGTCAGTGATCGTGTAGGGACTACCGCCGAGGATCACGCCCGAGTACACGTCCAGGTCGACCGCACCCAGGGGGTCGCGCTCGAGTCGCCGCCGCTCGAGCTCAGGCTCGGCCAACCCACCGCAGCGGAGGAACTCGGCGTACTCGTCGTCCGCGGCGAGGTCCTCGGCGCGGGTGGCGAGCAGCAGGAACGGTTTCACGGGGAAAAGGTACCGGCATGATGAGCCTGTGACCGTCCCCCACTCGCTGCGCTCGCGGGAGGTGCCCCCATTCGCCCACCCGCTCGTCATCGCCCATCGCGGAGTCCCGGGACTCCGTCTTGAGCACACCCGGCCGTCGTACGACCTGGCCATCGACGAGGGGGCCGACTACATCGAGCCCGACGTCGTGGCGTCGAAGGACGGGCATCTCGTGGTGCGGCACGAGAACGAGATCGGGTCCACGACCGACGTCGCGGACCACCCCGAGTTCGCCGACCGTCGTACGACCAAGACCGTTGACGGGACGACGAAGGACGGGTGGTTCACCGAGGACTTCACGCTGGCCGAGCTGAAGACCCTGCGGGCCAAGGAGCGGATCCCCGACGTGCGTCCCGACAACGTCGCGCTCGGCGGCCTCGAGAAGATCCTCACGTTCGACGAGGTGGTGGCGATCGCCGAGCAAGGCTTCAGGCGTCGCGGCACACCGGTCGGCGTCTACGTGGAGACGAAGCACCCGACGTACTTCGCCGGTCTCGGCCTCAACCTCAACGACCTCCTCGTCGACGCACTGGAGCGGCTCGGGCTGAACCACGAGGCCGCTCCGGTGATCATCCAGTCGTTCGAGTCCGACAACCTGCAGGACCTGCGTCACCGATCGCCGCTCTTCCTCGTGCAGCTCATGTCGCCGCGAGGGGCGCCGGCGGACTTCGTCGCGGCCGGCGACCCCCGCACCTACGCCGATCTCATGACCGCCGACGGCCTGGAGCACGTGGCCTCCTACGCCGACGCCATCGGTCCGTTCAAGAACCTGGTGATCGCGCTCGACGACGCCGGCAACCTGGGTGAGCCGACCGGACTCGTCGAGCGAGCCCACGAGGCGGGGCTCGACGTACACATCTGGACGATGCGCGACGAGAACGCCTTCCTGCCGGCGAACCTCCGGCTCGGCGACGAGAGGTCCGACTACGGCGACGTGCTCCCGGAGTACCTCGCCTTCCTCGACGCCGGCATCGACGGGATGTTCTCGGACTTCACTCGGACGGCGGTGCAGGCGCGGGAGGTGTGGTCGGGCGGGCCTGGTACGGATCGGCCTTCGGCATGATCACCCAGGCCACGACGTAGGCCACGATCAGCGAGCCGAAGCCGAGGATGGTGGCGACGGCGACGATCAGGCGGATGAGGCCGGCGTCGACGCCGGTGTAGTCGGCGAGCCCGCCGCACACCCCTCCGATCCATCGGTCGTCGGTGCTGCGCTGAAGTCGCTTCTCGGTGGTCATGCGGGGTTCCCTCCATGGGTCGGTGCGTCGTCGTTGTCGTTCGGTGTGGTCTCGCTCGGTTCGGCGTCGTCCAGTTCCTCGGTCGCCGCGGCCTGGGGCGTGAACGGTGCTGTGCGCGCGGACCTGGCGCTGATGGCGGTGCCCGCGATGCCCAGCACCCCGAGAGCGATGAGCGCGGTGGCCGCGACGTAGGCCAGCTCGTCCGGATCGAGCAGGTTGCGCTCCCAGACGGCCCACTGGCCGAGCACGGCCAGGAAGAAGAGCCCGAAGGCGATGGCGTCCCAGCGGAAAGGGTGGCGGTTCATTGCTCGATCACTTCGATTCCTCCGAACGTCTGCCTGATGTGGAGCGTGAGTGCGGGCTGAGCGGCGTCGTCGGGCGGGAGGACGAGACTGGCATCGGTGCCGCTGGTCTTGCGGTCGAATGCCCTGATCTCGCCGCCGTCGACCTGGGCGTCGATGGCGACGTTGAGGTCGTCGGGCACCGTCACCTTGATCTCACCGGCGCCGTTCTCCAGGCGGATCGTGCTGCCCAGCAGCTGATCGATGTCGTCGACGTCGGTGAGGTCGAACTTGATCTGCCCGAGCCCGTGCTTGTATTGGCCGTCGACGGCGGCGGCGGTCTGCGGGTTGACGATCTTCTCGCCCATGCCGCCACTCGGCATCAGGGAGCCGACGGCCAGCGCCGCGGTGAGCAGAAGGCCGATCGGGATGAGCGGACCGGGGCGTCCGAAGAATGTTCCGACCAGGAGCCCGGCGGCCACGACGCCCAGTGCGACGGCCAGGTAGGTCGTCCATTCGACGCCGTCGCTCGCCTCGCCCACCAGCACGGTGATCGCGACCGCGATCGCGGCGACGGACAGGGTGAGTCCGATCAGTGCCGACGAGCCGGGTTCGCGCTTGCGCTTGACCCTTCGTGCCGGAGCGGGCCCGGTGTCACCGCCGGCCGGCAGCACGGCGGTGTGCTCGATGTCCGTGGTCACGGGATCGCTCGTGCCGGGATTGCTGGTGCCGGGATCGCTGTCGTCGGGGGTCCTGCGGCGCGGACGCACCACGAAGAACCAGTAGAGGATCGCGAGCGGAGCCAGGACCCAGGGAAGACCCCACCACGCCCACTGGCTGTCGCCGACGACGGCGAGGGCCGCGAGCACCGCAGCCGCGACGAGCCCGATGATGCGGACCTGCTCCTCGTTCTTGTCGAGGTTGAACCAGTCGGCGGCGATGCTCGGCTCGACCGCGTGGTGGGCGTCCTCGCTCGGGAGGAAGAACCACGCCGCAAGGTAGAGGATGAGCCCGGACAGGCCGACGAAGGTCAGCACCGCGATGACGACCCGGATGACCACCGGGTCGACGTTCAGGTACTTCGCCGCGCCGGAGCAGACACCAGCCAGCACGCGGTCGTCGCGAGAGCGCCGCATGTCGGCGATCGTGCGCAGCCGACCGGAGTCGAATTCGTCCCGCTGCGGGTCGTCCGCCGAGGCGGTGCGATCGTCGCCGGGATGGTCCTGGGTCTCATTCATGTCCCCATCGTGACCAACCCGGGACCTGCGCACCATCGGGTACGACCCTGGTTCCGGTGCGCCGACAGCTCAGGGTGGGGCAGGGGTCGTCCTCTCTGGCGCGTGCCTGTCCGCGCGTGTGACGATCGTCGGGTGAGCATTCCAGCGGCGACGACCTATCGACGCGCCAGCCGGCCCGCCGACCGCCGTCTGGTGGGTGGCGTTGCCGCCGGGCTCGCCGACCACGTCGCGGTCCCGGTCCTGTTCGTGCGAGTGGGCTTCGTCGTGGCGACGTTCTTCAACGGGGCGGGGATCTTCGCCTACCTGATCCTGTGGCGGCTCCTGCCGCTGGCCGAGCCGACCCTGCCGGCCGGCCTCGAGTCTGCGGAGCGACGCGGCCTGCGCACCGGCCGGGGCCGCATCGGAGCGGTCGAGGTGCTGCAGACGATCGCCGTCTGTGCGATCGGCGCCGGCATCCTGCTGCTCCTGCAGGTCACCGGGCGCGGCGTCGACGGCTCGCTGCTGCTTCCCCTGTTCGTCGGCCTGGTGGGCATCGCCGTCATCTGGCGCCAGCTCGACGACGTGGCTTGGCAGCGCTGGATGCGGCAGACCTCCGGTTGGGCGTTCGCGGGCCGCGTCGCCGCCGGAGTGGCGATGGTGGCTATCGCCGCCGTGTACGTGCTGAGCCAGGAGCGCGGGCTCGGCGGTCTCGTCGACGTCGCCTCGGCCACCGGGATCGCCCTGGTCGGGGTCACCCTGATCCTCGGCCCCTGGATCACCAAGCTCCTCAGCGACCTGGCGGCCGAGCGCCGCGAGCGGGTCCGCTCGCAGGAGCGGGCCGACGTCGCCGCCCACCTGCACGACTCCGTGCTGCAGACGCTCGCACTGCTGCAGAAGAACGCCGACGACCCCGCGGCGGTCGCCACGCTGGCCCGGCGCCAGGAGCGCGACCTGCGAGCCTGGCTGTACGGGGACGAGGACCAGCACGGCGATTCGATGCTGGCCGCTCTACGGACCGCCGCCGTGGAGGTCGAGGAGGCTCATCACGTCACGGTGGAGGTCGTCGGAGTCGGTGACGCCACCCTCGACTCCGACGTCGCCGCGCTCGCCCGCGCGGCGCGCGAGGCCATGGTCAACGCCGCGAAGCATGCCCGGGTGGGACGCGTCGACGTCTACGCCGAGTGCGACGGCCGCACGGCCGAGGTGTTCGTGCGCGACCGCGGCGCCGGGTTCGACCCCGAGCAGGTGGCCGAGGATCGGCTCGGCCTCCGTGGTTCCATCGTCGGGCGGGTCGAGCGGCACGGCGGCACCGTCTCGATCCGCAGCGCTCCGGGTGAGGGCACCGAGGTCACGATGCGCTTGCCGCTCCGCGGGGATGCACCTGCGCCGGCCACGAGTCAGGAGACGCCAGCATGACCACCCTTCGTGTCGTCCTCGTCGACGACCACGCGATGTTTCGCACCGGCGTCCGGGCGGAGCTGGAGCGCGGCGAAGGCGTCGATGTGGTCGGCGAGGCCGAGGACGTCGACACCGCGGTGTTGCTGATCAAGGAGACCCGTCCCGACGTCGTGCTGCTCGACGTCCACATGCCTGGTGGGGGAGGGATGGAGGTGCTGCGCCGGCTTCAGCAGCTGGGTTCCGACACCACCTTCCTCGCACTGTCGGTCAGCGACGCGGCCGAGGACGTCATCGGCATCATCCGGGCCGGCGCCCGTGGCTATGTCACCAAGAACATCTCCGGGCAGGAGCTGATCGACGCACTCGGACGCGTGGCCGGCGGTGACGCGGTGTTCTCGCCGCGTCTGGCGGGATTCGTGCTCGACGCTTTCGCGGGCACGATCGAGATCGCCCAGGTCGACGAGGACCTCGACCGGCTCACCGAGCGCGAGCGCGAGGTGATGCGGCTGATCGCCCGCGGCTACGCGTACAAGGAGGTGGCGAAGGAGTTGTTCATCTCCATCAAGACCGTCGAGACGCACGTGTCAAGCGTGCTGCGCAAGCTGCAGCTGTCCAGCCGTCACGAGCTGACCCGCTGGGCCAACGACCGCCGCCTGATCTGAGTCGGGCCGACGAGCGAAGCGAGGAGCGTCCGGCCAGGTCGAGTGTGTTACGGGCGAAGCCCGTCCGGCGTATCGAGGCCTTGAGGTCAGGCGGCCCACACCGACGCGACGTCGCGCTTGTACCGGCGTCCGAAGAGCCCGGTGAGGATCGCCAGGACCGGTCCGGGGAGTGAGCCACGCAGCGTCTCGCGCTCCGCATCCGAGGCGCCGTCGAGCAGCCAGGCGAAGAAGGTTCCGGCCTGTTTCGGGCTGGCGTCACGGCCGAACTGCTTGCCCATCGCCTGCAGCTCCGGGGTGTCGAACTTCTCGAGGTAGACCGGCTCGATCTCGGCCTCCTCGTGGTCGAGGTGGTCGATCGTCACCGATCGCAGCGCCGTGAACGCCGCGTGGGCCTGGGCGGCGAACTCGGCGCTTGCGCTGCCGCGCAGGGCGGTCATGGCCGCGCGGGCCTCGGTCAGCGCGGCGGCCATGGCGTCGTGCTCGCCGTCGAGGGTGGTCAGCAGCTCGCGACTTACCCCGACCGACACCAACGCCGGCCAGGCGATCCGGTGCTCGCCCTCGTGGTGGTAGGTCAGCTGGAAGTCGAAGTTGTCCCACGCCGTGCCGAGCGCCCTGGCCCGGTTCGCGTCGCCGTCCGGGAAACCCGAAAGGGCTCCGACGAACCGGTCGAGATCGCGCCGGACAGCGCCGTGGATGACCTTGTTCATGCTCATCTGTGCCATGGCTCCAACGTATGACCCCAGGAGTCTCACGCGCCACAGGCCGGCGGGCGGGTCAGACCTCCGGGAGGTAGCCGGACACGAGGAGCACGAGCTCGGACACGAACACGTCGCGATCGATCGGCGGGCGCTCGAGCACGTAGCGGACGGTCAGGTGCTCGATCGCGCGCACCAGCACCCAGGCGGCCGTGGACGGCTGCACGTCACGGACCTCATGCCGACGCGCCGCGATGTAGGCGCCGACGAGCCCGACGATGCGCTGCTCGAGTGCCTCCGCCCGGCTGCTGTTCTCGGCGCGGGGCAGCTCGTCGCTGACCACGCGCAGGAACTCGGCGTTCTCCTCGAGCGCATCGAGGAGGGCCTCGAGGGTGGCCTGCACCAGCGCCGGCCCCGTCTCGTCGAAGCGGTCCGAGAGCGTCGCCGTGATGCGGTCGCCGAGGTGGTCGGAGTAGTGCTCGACCACCGCCGAGATCACCGCGTCCTTGTTCGGGAAGTACTGGTAGAGCGAGCCGGGGCTGATGCCGGCCTCCGCCGCCACCCGGTTCGTGGATGCGGCGTCGTAGCCGTCGCGCAGCAGCACCGTGCGCCCCGCTTCGACGATGCGCTCGACCATGAGGCGAGAGCGTTCCTGCTGCGGGATCTTGCGGGCTCCCGCCGGCGTGCGTGTCATACGCGAATTGTATGCGAGTGATCGCTCGTGTCATGCTGGGGGCATGACGTTGACCTCGGATGTCGCCAGACACGAGCCGTCGCCGGCCTTCCCCAGTCGGTACCGCGCGGACGAGAAGCGCAGCGCGCACCTCGGCCGGGTGCTGCGCCATTTCGCCGGTGTGAAGGAGCTCGACGAGCAGCTCATGGAGCGCCTGGGCGAGGGCTTCATGCAGAAGGACGAGCTCGGCGCCGAGCTCGCCCGGGCGATGCGGCTTCCGGCCGACGACCCGGAGCGGGTGACGAGGAACCAGCTCCAAATCGCGATCGCCGGCGGCATCGCCGCCGTGGACGACGCTCCTCGTGCCCTGCGTGCCTTCTTCGACGTCGTCGACACCGTTCCCGACTGGGTGGACTGGGAGCTGGTCGAGGAAGGCGGCCGCGTCGCGCGGCGCCTCGGCCAGAACGCCGCCGACGTGCTCCTGCAGCTGTCGCTGCTCGGGGGCTACCGCTTCGGCGGCCCGACCGACCTGCTCGTCGCCACCGGCGGCCTCGCCGGCGACATGACGCGGCGGCGACTGGGGGAGACCCAGAAGTGGACGGTGGCGGTCGCCCAGCCCCACAGCATGCGACGCGACGGTGAAGGCTTCCAGCTGACTCTGCACGTACGCGTCATGCACGCCCTCGTCAACGAGACCTTCACCCCGCGGTGGGAGGTCGCCCGGTGGGGTGTTCCGATCAACCAGAGTGACCAGGCGGCGACGCTGGGCTTGTTCAGCGGCGTCCTGGTGCTCGGCTCGCGCGCCATGGGCGCCCGGATCACGCCGGACGAGTCACGGGCCGTCATGCACCTGTGGAAGTACATCGGCTGGCTCATGGGCGTCGACGACGCCTGGCTCGTGGACACCGAGAGGGAGCAGCACCAGCTCAACTACCACATCCTGATCGCCCAGGCCGGGATCAGCGAGGCCGGCCCCCGGCTGGCGCAGGCCATCGTCGCGGCGCAGAACGACCTGCACTTCGATCGGGGCGCTCGCCTCGGTCGATGGATGTCGCGCGAGCGCCTGCTGAGCATGATGACGACGCTGCTCGGGCCGAAGAGCATGCGCGAGTTCGGCCTGCCGCTGCGGCCGCCCTGGGTCCTCCCGTACGTCCTGGTGCTCAACTTCGTGCGGTTCCGCATCATCGGCCGGACGGCGTGGGGGGAGCGCTACCTGCAGCGGTGGGGCGCCACGGTGCGCCGCCGCGTGATGTACCGCCACTTCGGGCCGGATCGTCCCGAGATCGGCACGCTCGACGTCTGAGGCTCGTCAGCGCAGCCAGGTGGTCTCGACGAGACGCTGCGCCTCGTCGAGGGACAACCCGCGGTTGCGGGCCGTGCGCACGTACGCCATCGCGGCGTCGCCGGCGTCCGCGTCACCGATGCGACGGGTGGCGACGAGCGTGCCGCCACGTCCATGCGTCTCGACGACGCCGTCTGCCTCGAGCTCGCGATAGGCGCGGGCCACGGTGTTCGCGGCGACCCCCAGGTCGGTGGCGAGCTTCCGCACCGTCGGCAATCGATGGCCGGGCGCGAGCAGCCCCGCGGCAGCGGCCTCGGCGATCTGCCGGCGCACCTGCTCGTAGGGCGCCTCGCTGCTCGCGGCGTCGATGCGCAGGAGTTCCATCCCGCCGTTGTAGCACGGCGCGGGTCCCCTGCGGCGGCGATGCGCCGCCGTCTGTGTCGTCACCTGAACGTACGCTGGGACGACGATGACGTTGCCGTTCCCCGTGCCCGAAAAGGCCAAGCCCCCCGAAGGCCACGAGCGTCCCACGACCGGACGGCGAACCCCCCGGTCGGAGACGCTGCTCGAGGACCTCAACGACGCTCAGCGCGACGCCGTCTCGCACCCGATCGGCCAGCTCCTGGTCGTCGCCGGCGCGGGCTCGGGCAAGACCCGCGTGCTCACCCGCCGCATTGCATGGCTGATCGCCGCCCGCGGAGCACATCCGGGCTCCATCCTCGCCATCACGTTCACCAACAAGGCAGCGGCCGAGATGCGGTCCCGGGTCGCTGCCCTCGTGGGCGGGGCATCACGGGCGATGTGGGTCTCGACGTTCCACTCCGCATGCGTGCGCATCCTGCGGCGTGAGGCCACCCGCTTCGGCTTCACTTCGTCGTTTTCCGTCTACGACGCGGCCGACTCCCGCCGGCTCATGACCCTCGTGTGCCGCGACATGGATCTCGACCCCAAGCGGGTCAACCCGCGGGCGGTGCTGCACTGGGTGTCGAACTTCAAGAACGAGCTCGTCGACCACGAGTCGGCGGGGAGCCGGGCCGAGAACCCCACGGAGGAGCTCTACGCCGAGGCGTACGGGCACTACCAGCGCCGGCTCAAGGCCGCCAACGCCATGGACTTCGACGACCTCATCATGATGACCGTCCACCTGTTCCAGGCGTTTCCCGACGTCCGCGAGACGTACCGCCGCCGGTTCCGCCACGTGCTCGTCGATGAGTACCAAGACACCAACCACGCGCAGTACGCGCTCATCCGCGAGCTGTGCGACGACGAGTCCGACCTCATGGTCGTGGGCGACTCCGACCAGTCGATCTACGCGTTCCGCGGGGCCAGCATCCGCAACATCCTCGAGTTCGAGGACGACTTCGCGAAAGCGTCCACGATCCTGCTCGAGCAGAACTACCGCTCGACCCAGAACATCCTCACCGCGGCCAACGCCGTCATCAGCCGCAACGAGGGCCGCAAGGACAAGACCCTGTGGTCGGCGGAGGGCGACGGCGAGAAGATCGTCGGCTACGTGGGCGACGACGAGCGCGACGAGGCGCAGTTCGTGGCCGACGAGGTCGACCGCCTCACCGACTCCGGTGACGCCAAGGCGTCGGACGTCGCGGTGTTCTACCGCACCAATGCCCAGAGCCGTGTGTTCGAGGAAGTCTTCATCCGGGTGGGCCTGCCCTACCGGGTCGTCGGCGGTGTGCGCTTCTACGAGCGCAAGGAGGTCAAGGACGCGTTGGCCTACGTGCGGGTGCTCGTCAACCCGCTCGACACCGTGTCGTTGCGTCGCATCGTCAACGAGCCCAAGCGCGGCATCGGCGACCGTGCGCAGGCGTCCATCGAGCGCTTCGCCGCGCGCGAGGGCACCTCCTTCTGGGAGGCCATGCGGCGCGCCGAGGAGACCGGCGACCTGGCCACCCGGTCGCTGACGGCGGTGAACGCGTTCGTCGAGACGATGAGCGCGCTGATGGAGATGGCAGAGTCCGGGGAGCCGGCCGATGCCGTGCTCGAGGCCGCGCTCACCCGCAGCGGCTACCTCGGAACCCTCGAGCAGAGCAACGACCCCCAGGACGAGACCCGGGTCGAGAACCTGGCCGAGCTCGTCGCAGTGGCCCGCGAGTTCGTGGTGGGTGCGGGAACGATGTCGGACGAGGAGGCGGGCGCCGAGCCGGACGACCTCACCCGGGGTTCATTGGCTGCCTTCCTCGAGCAGGTCTCGCTGGTGGCGGATGCCGACTCGGTGCCCGACGAGGGCGACGGCCTCGTCACCCTCATGACGCTGCACACCGCCAAGGGACTCGAGTTCCCGGTGGTGTTCCTGACCGGCCTGGAGGACGGCGTGTTCCCGCACATGCGTTCGCTCGGCGACTCCACGGAGCTCGAGGAAGAGCGCCGTCTGGCCTACGTCGGCATCACGCGGGCTCGCTCGCGGCTGTACGTCACCCGGGCAACGAGCCGGTCGGCGTGGGGCGCGCCGTCGTACAACCCGGCGTCCCGGTTCCTCGACGAGCTGCCCGACCACCTGCTCGACTGGCGTCGCGAGGCCCAGGCGCCGACGCAGTGGACCCGCCGGCCGGCCGCTTCGTCGAACTTTCGCTCGTCCACGGTGGCGGCGCGGTCGTCACGCTCGCGGGAGATCCCGTCACTTGACCCGGGCGATCGGGTCAGTCACGACAGCTTCGGCCTGGGCACCGTCATCGCGCTCGAAGGCCAGGGCGACAACGCCGTGGCGTCCGTCGACTTCGGGTCGCAGGGCGTCAAGCGCCTGCTCCTGCGCTACGCCCCCGTCGACAAGCTCTGAGCCCGCGATATCCCCGCGATTTGTGACGAACCTCGTCATGGACGCCTCCACGGGTCGCGAGAAACGTCACAAATCGCGGGGATTTGGATCAGGATGCAGCAAACCAGCGGCGCCACGTGGTGCTCATGATGGGTCCGGACCCGCGATAACCACCAGAGACAATCGCAGCGTGGACCCGCTGGACGATTCCTGAGGGATTGGACATGTCGGCGGATGTGATGACGATGAGCCGCCAGCCAGCTGCTTCCAGTCGCTCGCGGCGGAGGTGGTCCTTCTGCCGCTGGCGTGCGTCCCGCTCGTGATGCCATCCGTCGTACTCGACGATGACCCAGTACTCACGAAAGACGAGGTCGCCTCGTCCCAGGGCGTTCCCAGCAGCGTCCGTGATCCACCCGTTCACCTCGGGTTGCGGAAGGCGGGCGAATCGCAGCAGCAACCGCACGTCCGTCTCAGTGACGGAGTCCACGCGACTTGCGACGAACGTGGAAGCTCGTCGCGCCCGCACGACCCCGTCGAGATGCCGCTCCGCCGCGTAGGCCCGCAGGACTTCCGGGGTCGTGAGGCCCAGGCGCACCAGCCAGTCGCCGGCGCGGACCAGGTCGCGCAGTCCCAGCAGCGTGGCGCAGTCGACGAAGGTTCGATCGGGGCCGAGCGTGGGTACGCCGTCGACGTCGCTTGGGCTCAGTCTTCCCAGGCGTCGGTGAAGTGTGACGCCCCGAAGTCGGGTCTGGGTGGTCGTATTCGTAGAGAAGTGCAGCGGCGACTCGCGACCCAACGTGGCTCCGAACTGGCGAAGTGCGGACACGTGGCTGAGGGCAGCATCGGCCGGCAAGAGCAGCCGAGCCGCCGCGATACGCATGGATTCGTCGACCGCCAGTTCGGCGGAGACCCAGACTCCGCGGAACAACTGAATGAATCGACGTCCACGAAGCACGTGAATCGACACGTGCGATAGCGCGGCCTCTGACGTCGTGAACGGACGGGTTCTGAGCGGCCCTGGAATGTCGATGGGTTGCGGCACGAGCCCATCTCAGGGCGACCAAGCGTCAACGGCCATGCCGCTGAGCGAGATTGTGGACGCGGCATGCCGTGTGGACTCGAGATTCGTGACGAAACTCGCGTGTCCTTGCCGGGATCGTGACGATCTACGTCACAAATCGCGGGGAATGCCGCCCGGGTCCGGTCAGGGATTGACGCCGTGCTGCTGGAGCACGGGAATCGGGTCGACCGCGTCGCCGCCACCGGGATGGATCTCGATGTGGAGGTGAGGACCGGTGGTGTTGCCGGTGGAGCCGGTGTAGCCGAGGACCTGACCGGGATCGACCTTGTCGCCGGGGGAGACGGCGAAGCGGCTCTGGTGGCAGTACCAGACCTCGGTGCCGTCTTGCAGCGTGACGATCGTGCGGTTGCCGTAGGAGCCCTCGTAGCCGGTGGCGGTTACCGTGCCGGCCGCGACAGACACGATCGTCGATCCGGACGGGCCGGACATGTCGAGCCCGGTGTGCATGCCGCTCGACCACAGCGAGCTGCGGGCGCCGAACCGCGCGGAGAGGCGGTAGCCGGTGACCGGCAGCACCCACTGGTTCTTCTTGAGCTGGTCGGCGCGCTTCTGGGTCTTCGCCTGCAGGTTCTTGAGGGCGATGGCCCGTTGCGCGACCTGCTTCTTCGCCTGCTCCTCGAGCAGCGCGCGGTCGAAGTCGCGGCTGACGTCGACGGCAGCACCCGCTCCGGCGTCACCGCCACCACCGGTGTAGTTGGCGGAGATGGTCTGGTAGTTGGCGCTCAGCACGTCGCGATCGGTGTGCGAGGAGGCGACGGAGGAGCCGATTCCTGCGATGACCAGGGCGAATGCGCCGGCCATCGCGGGCGTGGGACGGAAGCTGCGTCGGCGTCGCCGGGTGGCTGCACGTCTGCCGCTCGACCGCTGTGGGGTCTGCTGGCGTACGTCCAGTCGGCGTTTGGGCGCTGACGAACTCACGCAGAAAACCTCCGGGGTGGTGGCACGAACTCGTCGAGTCTAGGGGACTCGCGAGTAACGTCAAAGTGCAGACCTGGTGAATGTGGGCTGATCACGGGGTGCGCGGGGTCCTGGAGCGAGGCCCGGGCGACCTCCGGCGGCCAGGTGTGAGGGCTCTCACGCCGTGGCGTCACACTGTGGGCATGGCCAGACGTCGCGTCGTGGTGGGCGGGTTCGATGCCGATCGCGCGCGCGACGCCGCGCGCCGGCTGCGCGACGGTGGAGACGAGGTCGTCCTGCTCGGTGCCGACCTCGACGTGGACGAGATCGGCCGTGCCGTTGTCGCCGAGGACGCCACGGAGGCGGTGGTCGGCGGGGAGGGCGAGGCCGAGCGATTGCATGCGTGGCTCAACGAGCGCGGGGTTGGCCACGTCACGGTTCGCCCGGTAGGTGGGTGAACCCTCTCAGTTGCGGTCGTTGTCCTTGACGAAGGCCCGCACGGCGTCGGCCACGAACTGTGGTTGCGTCTGCACGACCCAGTGGTTGGCGACGACGTCGAGACGTCGCAGGTTCGGTGCGAACGCTTCAATGTCGTCGTACACCGCGGGAGTGAGGAAGGCGTCCTTGGTGGGCACGATCAGCTGCACCGGCACGGCGGTGGTCGAGCGGCGGAACTCGAGCCGGTTGGCGCGATAGAGGTTGACGCCGTTGCGGGCGTCGTCACGGAACGTGTCGTCGGCCCAGTGACCGTCGAGCTGCTGGCGGCTCTCGAGCAGGTTGCGGATGCGACCGCCGAGACGCGAGAACGCGAGCTCCGGCACGAACGGGACCTGGAAGAGCCCGATGTACCAGGAATGAAGGAGCTGACGTCCGACCGTGCCAAACCGGCGCTGCCGCAGCCCGCTCCGCCAGAAGTGGCCGAACAGGTCGAGGCCCGGCCCGCTGATCGACGTGAACGAGGCGATCCGTCCGGTCAGGCGGGCGTCGCTGGCCTCGCGCATCACTGCACCCCAGAGCTGGACCGATCCCCAGTCGTGGCCGACGAGGTGGACGGGCCGACCGTCCGGAGCGACCTCGTCGAGCACGGCGACGAGGTCGTCGATCAGTCGGCCCATCTTGTAGCCGGCCCGCGACGATGGCGGGGTGGACTCACCGGCGCCCCGGACGTCGTACGTGGCGACTCGGTGATCGTGCCCGAGATCGTCGACCACCCGCTCCCAGACCCTGCGGTTGTCGGGGAACCCGTGCACGAGCACGACGACCGGACCCTCCTCACGGCCACTGACCTGCAGGCTGAGCTCGACATCCGTGGTGGCGATCCGCGTGGCGCTCATCGGCGTCCTTCCGTGACAGTTCTGGTGTCAAAGTACGCCGACGGACCCAAGGATGTCGGCCGGGTGGCGAACGGCTAGAGTCACGAACGCTCATTTCTCACTGAGAAAGAACGGACATCACCGTGGATCTGATGGAGTACCAGGCGAAGGAGCTGTTCGCCAAGCACGACGTCCCCGTCACCGAGGGAATCGTCGCCACCACCCCCGACGAGGCGCGGGCCGCAGCCGAGCAGCTCGGCGTCGTCGTCGTCAAGGCGCAGGTGAAGGCCGGCGGCCGCGGCAAGGCCGGCGGCGTCAAGCTCGCGAAGACGCCCGACGAGGCCCACGAGCACGCCCAGGCGATCCTCGGCATGGACATCAAGGGCCTCACGGTCAATCGCGTGCTCATCGCCCCCGCTGCCACGATCGAGGAGGAGTACTACTTCTCCTACCTGCTCGACCGCGCCAACCGCCGGTACCTCTGCATCGCCAGCGTCGAGGGAGGCGTGGAGATCGAGGAGGTCGCCAAGACCAACCCGGACGCCGTCAAGAAGATCCCGATCGACCCGGGCACCGGAGTCGACGAGGCGAAGGCCCGCGAGATCGTCGCCGAGGCCAAGTTCCCGGCCGAGCTCACCGACCAGGCGGTCACCATGGTGCTCGCCCTCTGGAAGGTCTTCGTCGAGGAGGACGCCACCCTCGTCGAGGTCAACCCGCTCGCCCGGCTCGAGGGCAACGTGCTCGAGGCGCTCGACGGCAAGGTGTCGCTCGACGACAACGCCGACTTCCGTCACGAGGACCACGCCCGGTTCGAGGACAAGGCCGCAGCCGACCCGCTTGAGGCGAAGGCCAAGGAGAAGGGCCTCAACTACGTCAAGCTCGACGGCGCAGTCGGCATCATCGGCAACGGTGCCGGGCTGGTCATGAGCACCCTCGACGTCGTCGCGTACGCCGGTGAGGCGCACGGTGGAGTCAAGCCCGCGAACTTCCTCGACATCGGCGGCGGCGCCTCGGCGCAGGTCATGGCCGACGGCCTCGACGTCATCCTCGGAGACGAGCAGGTCAAGTCGGTCTTCGTCAACGTCTTCGGCGGCATCACGTCGTGCGACGCGGTGGCCAACGGCATCGTCGGCGCGCTCGACCTGTTGGGCGGCACCGCCACCAAGCCGCTCGTCGTTCGACTGGACGGCAACGCGGTCGAAGAAGGACGTCGGATCCTCGAGGCGAAGAACCATCCCCTCGTGACCCTCGTCGACACCATGGACGGCGCGGCCGACAAGGCCGCCGAGCTCGCGAACGCCTGAGGACGGGAACCATGTCGATCTACCTGAACAAGGACTCCAAGGTCATCGTCCAGGGCATCACGGGCGGCGAGGGCACCAAGCACACCGCCCTGATGCTCAAGGCCGGGACGAACATCGTGGGCGGCGTCAACGCGCGCAAGGCGGGCAGCACGGTCACCCACACCGGCGCGGACGGCAGCGAGGTCGAGCTGCCGGTCTTCGGCACCGTCGAGGAGGCCATGGAGCAGACCGGCGCGGACACCTCCGTGGCGTTCGTGCCCCCGGCGTTCACCAAGGACGCCGTCATCGAGGCGATCGATGCCGGCATCGGCCTGCTCGTGATCATCACCGAGGGCGTGCCGGTGCAGGACACCGCGGAGTTCTGGGCCCACGCCCAAGGCAAGAAGACCCGCATCATCGGTCCCAACTGCCCCGGCATCATCACCCCGGGCGAGGCGCTCGCCGGCATCACGCCGGCCACGATCGCCGGCAAGGGCCCGATCGGCCTGGTGTCGAAGTCGGGCACGCTGACGTACCAGATGATGTTCGAGCTGCGCGACTTCGGCTTCTCGACGTCGATCGGCATCGGCGGCGACCCGGTGGTCGGCACCACGCACATCGATGCCCTCGAGGCGTTCGAGGCGGATCCGGAGACGAAGGCGATCGTCATGATCGGCGAGATCGGCGGCGACGCCGAGGAGCGGGCGGCCGAGTTCATCAAGGAGAACGTCACCAAGCCGGTGGTCGGCTACGTGGCCGGGTTCACTGCGCCGGAGGGCAAGACGATGGGCCACGCCGGCGCCATCGTGTCGGGCTCCTCGGGCACCGCGGCCGGCAAGAAGGAAGCCCTCGAGGCCGCCGGGGTCAAGGTCGGCAAGACGCCGTCCGAGACCGCCGACCTGATGAGAGAGATTCTGAGGGAGCTCTAACTCCGGTGGTTGAGTAGCGCGAGGAACGAGCGCGTATCGAAACCACAACTGACGCGAGCTCTTCGACTCACGAGGTTTCGGCCACGGGCGGCTTCGCCGCGACGCGCTCAACCTCCTTCGACGCTTCTCGCTGCGCTCGTCGGTCTACGGAAGGTACACCAGGCGCTGCGCGGCCCGGGTGGCCACCGCCACGAACTCCTTCTGGCTGATGTCGTACTTGCCGGACGGGGTGAACGTCACTTGGGCGACGTCGGAGCCCTGGCGCACGATCGCCATGCGGTAGTAGACGCGTGACTTCTTGTTCACCTCGAGCCCGACCCGCCAGGCCGTGCCGCGGTCGGCGCCGGACTTGATCGGCTTCCTCTGGTCGACCTCGGCGGACAGGTTGGCCTTGGGGCACTTGCCGATTCGCTTCTCGACCTCCTTGACGAAGGCCTTGGCGTCGTCCTCGGACTTGAAGCGGCCGACGGTCTCGGCCACGCCGAACGCCTGCGGCAGGTCGCTCGCCTCCGGGATGACGAAGATGCGCGACTGCGACGACCGCACCGACTTCGTCCTGAAGTTCGCCGAGTCGCACTGGGTCGCGGCCGGGTTGACCCTCGCCGGACCGGGCTTGACCCCGGCCCACACCTGGTCGATGTCGGCGATGGGAGGCAGGTCGACGATGCCGAGGAACGCCGGCGCCTCCGACGTGCGTGGCGGATCGGTGCCGGCGACCTCGATGTCGTCGGTGCACCGCCCGCCGCTCTCCTTGCAGACCTTGGCGACGGAGTCGTTCAGCGTGCGGGCGAAGTCGGTGATGTCGGGCCCCTCGGCGCCGTCGACCTCGTGCACCAAGGTGCTCGTGACGGTGCCGGAATGGCTGAAGCCGACGGTGAAGGTGCGTTCAGGCGACCGGTGCGAGCGGAGCCGGAGGATGCGGAAGTCACCGAACGGCCTCTGCACGACGTACGAGCCCACGAGCTGGACGCGCGGGTGCTCGCAGTCGGAGTACCAGCGGACCAGCCGCAGGTAGGCCTCCTCGGCCTGGTCGGCGCTCCGCGAAACCTCGATGGCCTGGGCGACACGCTCGTTCGACTTGCCCGGCACCTCGTACGTGCGGACGAACGCGCGGAGCGGATCTTTGTCGGCGAAGCGCTTGGTCGGGCAGGTGGCATAGGGCGTGGTGGACTGGGTGTCGTCGTCGGTGCCGACGACCTTCCAGGAGCCGGCGGGGTCGAGACGCTTGACCTGCGACCTCGAGAGGAGGTCGTCGGCACCGATCTTCTGAGCCTGCAGCACGAGGTCGGGTCCCTCGGAGCCGATCTTCTCGCGGTGAGGGAGCGCCGCGCTGGTCTCGAGGGCGTCGCCATCGGTGACGACGAAGCCGCCGCCGACGACCAGCGCGAACGCGGCGGCGACGAGCAGGACCGTGTTGCGTCGGCGACCGACCTGGGCCCGTCGGCGGATGGTGTCGGCCGGAGGCATCTCGAGGAGGCGGGTGACGGAGCCGAGGGCGTGCATGCGCTCCTCGATGTCACTCAGCGACTGGCCGAGCCGGACCTCGAGCTTGCCGAGCGACGCGGTGACGGCCTCGATGCCCTGCTGCGCGGGGATGCCGACCTCGCGAGACGCCTCCTCCAGGTCGGACTGGCCGAGGGTGAGCAGCACGATGAGCCGGCGGTTGTCGACCTGGAGCTCACCGAGCGCCTCGAGCATGTCGACGTCGGCGTCCTCCTCGTGCTTGCGGCGCAAGGGGTGGGTCGAGCGGCTCAGCGCGGTGAGCTTCCAGGCTTCGTTGCGGACCCAGCCGAGGGGGTTGTGGTTGCGGATCTTGGTCCAGTCGCGCCACGCGCGCCGGTAGGCGTCGACGGTGGCATCGAACGCCACCTGGCGGTCGCCACACACCGCGTAGGTGGCCTTGAGAGCGGTGGCCGAGGTCGAGGAGTAGAAGTTGTTGAACTCGTCGACGCGGGTCATCGGCTCTCCTCTCCCTCACACTGCCGCCGGGGCCCGGCACCTGCCCGGTGGTCCGGCGTGCCTGGGTGCAACAGCGCAACTTTACAGGTTGGATGAACGGGTGCCCGAGCCTCCCGCGACCCCCTACCTGCGGCCGGCCTTCCTGACCGCGGGTCTGGCGATGGGGCTCGGAATCGCCGTCAGCGGCGTGCTGTCGCTGCTCGCGCAGGGCGCCTCGGGCACCTCCGTCACGGGGTTGCTGCGCTCGGCAGTGCAGGGATGGTTGGTCGCCCAGGGGTCGGGTTTGGCCCTCGAGGGGACGTCCGTCCGGCTGGTACCCCTCGGCGCCACCGTGCTCGTCCTCCTCCTGGTCGCGCAGGCGGCTCGCTGGATCGTCGCCGATCCCGTCGAGGAGCTCGGGCCCTATGCGGCGACGGTGGCCGGCACCTGTGGTGCCGTGGCCGCCGTGTTGTCGGCGGTCACGAACACCGGCGAGCTCCACACGTCCGTCGTCCGGGCGGCGTTCGGCGCGTTCGCCGTCGCGGGAATCGGCAGCGCCATCGGCGCGGCTCGCAAGCACGACCGCACGGAGATGCTGTGGTTCACCGACCGTGCCGACGTCCGGGCCGTCGTCCGCGGGGCGTGGTGGGGTGTGGTGACCTTGCTCGGGTCGGCCGCGGCGCTCGTCGTCGTGCTGCTCACCGTGCATCTCGACCGCGCCGCCGACCTGTGGGCGCTGCTCGATCCGGGCGCCGGCGGCGGGCTCGTCCTCGCGGTCACCTGTGTGCTGGCGATGCCGACCCTCGTGCTCTGGGCGACGTCCGTGCTGCTCGGCCCGGGGATCGTTCTGGGTACCGACACGTCCGTCGACCTCACCGGGTCCCACCTCGGTGCGGTGCCCGGGTTCCCGCCCTTCGCGGCACTGCCCGCTCCAGGAGCGTTCGGCGACTGGGTGTTCCTGCTCGGCCTCGTGCCGTTGCTGGCCGGCGTGGTCGCCGGTGTGCGGACCGACCCACCACCGAGAAGGGACCAGCTCGGCGCGGTCGACGAGTCGGGCTCGGACCTCCTGCACCGGCTCGCTCATGGCGCGGCGTCCGGCGCGGTCGCCGGGTTTGGGGTGGGTGTAGCCATCGCCGTATCCGGAGGTGGAATCGGCCCCGGGCGCATGGCCGAGGCCGGTCCGCCGCTGCTCATGCCTCTGCTCGTCGCGGTGCCCGTGCTGGCGATGGGGGGTGCCATCGGCGCCGTGGTGGCGCACTATCGTGGCGCCCGTGCCCCCCAGCAGTCGGACCAGCCACCGGACGGCCCGAGTCGTCGTCCTCGTCTCCGGTGGTGGCACCAACCTCCAGGCTCTGATCGACGCGACGGTGCCACCGAAGGGGAGCCCGACGACGGAGCCTGAGTACGAGGCCGAGATCGTCGCCGTGGGCTCCGACCGCGACGACATCGAGGGCCTGGCCCGCGCCGAGCGGGCCGGCATCCCGACGTTCGTCGTCCGCGTCGCCGACCACGACGATCGCGCCGACTGGGACGTGGCCATGGCCGACGCCGTCGCCGCGCACGATCCCGACCTCGTGGTGCTGGCCGGCTTCATGAAGCTGGCGGGCCCGGCGTTCCTCGGCCTGTTCGGCGGCCGCACGATCAACACCCATCCGTCGCTCCTGCCGTCGTTCCCCGGCATGAGCGCCCCGCGCGACGCTCTCGATCACGGCGTCAAGATCACCGGCGCCACCCTGTTCGTGGTCGACGAGGGTGTCGACACCGGGCCGATCATCGCCCAGGTGGCCGTGCCGGTGCTCGACGACGACGACGTCGAGACCCTGCACGAGCGCATCAAGACCGAGGAACGCGCCATGCTGGTCGAGTGGGTCGGTCGCCTGGCGCACGAGCTCGTCGACCACCGGACCGCCACCACCCCAGGAGAAGAGTCGTGACCAAGCCCGGACCAACGTCGGGTACGCGCCCGCTGCGCCGAGCCCTCGTGTCGGTGTACGACAAGACCGGGCTGGACGACCTTGCCCGGGACCTCCACGCCGCCGGAGTCTCGATCGTGTCGACCGGCTCGACGGCGAAGACCATCGAGGCGGCCGGCGTGCCGGTCACGCCGGTCGAGGAGCTCACCGGCTTCCCCGAGTGCCTCGACGGCCGGGTCAAGACCCTGCACCCGCGCGTCCACGCCGGCATCCTCGCCGACCTGCGGCTCGACTCGCACGTCGCCCAGCTGGCCGAGCTCGACATCGAGCCGTTCGACCTCGTCGTCGTCAACCTGTACCCCTTCCTCGACACGGTGATGTCTGGTGCGTCTCCTGACGAGTGCGTCGAGCAGATCGACATCGGCGGACCGTCGATGGTTCGCGCGGCGGCCAAGAACCACCCGAGCGTCGCGGTGGTCGTCTCACCCGACCGGTATGACCAGGTGCGTGACGCGCTCGCGGCCGGAGGCTTCACTTTCGAGCAGCGCAAGAAGCTGGCAGCCCAGGCGTTCGCGCACACCGCCGCCTACGACGTCGCCGTGGCCTCCTGGTTCGGATCGGGCTACACCGTGCCGGACGACGGCTCGGTGTTCCCGGACTTCGTGGCGGCGACGTGGGACAAGTCGGCGGTGTTGCGGTACGGCGAGAACCCGCACCAGGCGGCCGCGCTGTACCGCAACTGGCGCGGGGGGCTGGCCACCGCGGAGCAGCTGCACGGCAAGGAGATGTCCTACAACAACTACGTCGACACCGACGCCGCCCGCCGCGCGGCCCACGACTTCGACGCCCCGGCGGTCGCGATCATCAAGCACGCGAACCCCTGTGGCATCGCGATCGGCGCCGACATCGCCGAGGCCCATGCACGGGCCCACGCGTGCGACCCTGTGTCGGCCTACGGCGGCGTCATCGCGGCCAACCGCGCGGTGACGGTGGCGATGGCGGAACAGGTGGCCGAGGTGTTCACCGAGGTCATCGTGGCGCCCGAGTACGAGCCCGGCGCTCTTGAGGTGCTGCAGGCCAAGAAGAACATCCGCATCCTGCGGCTCCCGGCGGGCGAGCACCCGGAGCCGATCGAGATGCGTCCGATCAACGGCGGCATCCTGATCCAGTCGGTCGACCGCGTGGATGCCGTGCTCGACGACCAGGGGGGCGACGACCCCTCCACCTGGACGCTGGCCGCAGGCGAGCCGGCCGACGAGGACACGCTCGCCGACCTCGCCTTCGCGTGGACGGCCGTGCGATCGGTCAAGTCGAACGCCATCCTGCTGGCCAAGGACGGCGCCTCGGTCGGTGTCGGCATGGGCCAGGTGAACCGGGTCGACTCCTGCCGCTTGGCGGTCGAGCGGGCCGGGGCAGAGCGGGCGCAGGGAGCCGTGGCGGCGTCAGACGCGTTCTTCCCGTTCCCCGACGGGCCCGAGATCCTCATCGCGGCCGGAGTGCGCGCGATCGTGCAGCCGGGTGGGTCGATCCGCGACGACGCGGTCGTCGAGGCGGCCCAGGCCGCCGGCGTCACGATGTACTTCACCGGGACGCGGCACTTCTTCCACTAGCGCTTGAGCAGCGCGGCCACCTTCTCCTCGCCCAGCACGTAGGCGGCGATGAGGTCGCGGACGGCCCTGGTCATCAGGCGGGCCTCCTCCTGCTCGGTGTACTGGCCGGACTGACGGCGCAGGGCGGTGCCGGCGATGATCGCGATGATCGAGGCCGCCAGCGGCTCGGCCCCGTCGACGCCGAGGCGTGATAGCACGCGCACGGCGAGCTGCTCGAACTGGCGGAGCGCCTCCGTGGCGGAGTCGCGCAGGGCCGGGTCGCGGGTGGCCGCGAGGAAGATCGACAGCTCGAGAGCCGCCACCTCCGGACCGCGCTGCGCGAACACGTGGCTCACCAGGCCGGTCGCGTCGTCGAGGCCGATCTTGGCGCCGAGGTCGAGATCGGTGAGGGCGGCGAGGTCGGCGGTCCACTGCTCGATGTGGGCCGCGAGCGCCTCGCGGAGCAGCTCCTCGATGGACGCGAAGTAGTAGGTGGTGGTGGCCGGGGGGAGGCCGGCTCGCCGGGCCACGGCGCGATGGGTGACCATGCGCGATCCGCCCTCGGCGAACAGCTCGATCGTCGCCGTGAGCAGCTCGTCGCGGCGCTGTCGGCTCCGCCCCTGCGCGAGCTGGGCTCGTGTGACCAATTGACTCTCCATCGGCTGATCTGTACGTTCGTCGCACTTCTACGCCACGTCTGAGAGGGAGTCTATGCGTCGCGTGCTTGCCGTTTTGGCTGTTGTCGCCGGGTTCCTCCTCGCACCGGTGGCGCCGGCGTCCGCGGAGGATCCCTGGCAGCCCGGCGAGGCGACATATGACGTGGTCACGACGACCGACATCCCAGTGACGATGCCCGACGGCCGCGTGCTGCGCGCGGCGATCCACGCACCGGCGGTCAAGGGGACGAAGACGCCGGCCGAGGGACCGTTCCCGGTGATCCTCGTGCAGACGCCGTACGGCAAGAGCGTCGGCGACATCGGCCTCGGCACGGTCGACCACGAGCTGATCAAGCGCGGCTACCTGGGGGTCATGGTGGACGTCGCCGGCACCGGGGGCTCGGAGGGGCGGTCGCAGCTCTTCGGCACGCAGGAGGCCGAGGACGGCGCGGAGCTCGTGCGCTGGGCGGCCGGCCTGCCGAACAGCACCGGCAAGGTCGGGCTGATCGGCGGCTCGTACCTCGGGATCGACCAGGTGTTCACCGCCGCCGAGGTGGGCCCGAACTCGCCGCTCAAGGCCATCTTCCCGATCGCGACCGCGTCGGACCCCTACCGCGACCTTTTCGTGGCGGGCGGCATCGTCAACATGGAGTCGAGCCTGGGCCTCATCGCCGGCTACTTCGGGCTGCGCACGCTCACTCCGGCCGTCGAGCGTGGCCCGAAGGATCCGCTGGACGCGATCCGGCTCGGCATCCAGCACGGATTCGCCGGCATCCCGTTCGAGCTGACGACCGGGCTCGACGCGCTGTTCCAGCGTGGACGCGTCTACGACAGCGCTTACTGGCAGGAGCGTGCGCCCCAGCGGGTGCTGCAGAAGGTCGTCGACAACGACGTCGCCGTTTACCTCGTCGGCGGTCAGTACGACGTGTTCCAGCGGGGCGAGCCGCTGCTCTACAGCGGACTGCAGAACGCCGCGGCCGGAAGGTCAGTCTGGGCGCCGATGGCCTCGGGCCAGGCTGCCGATCCGCGCTTCCAGCTGCTCACGGGACCGTGGGACCACGGCAACCAGGGCGAAGGCGCCGACCTGCTCCGCCGCGAGCTGGCGTGGTTCGACCACTGGCTCAAGGGCGTCGACACCGGCGTCCTGGACACCACCACGCCGTTGCACGTCATCGAGCCCGGCGGGGCGCGCTACGACATCGCGGGGTACCCGTCGGAGCAGGCGTCGTACCAGCGCTACTACCTCCAGCCGGGCAAGAAGCTCGGCTCCGAGGCGCCGACGGAAGCCCCCACCGGAAGCACTGCGTCGGACTCCATCATCTGGAAGCCGCTGTCGCTGTACTGCCAGCGATCGCTGAACCAGTGGGGCGCCGGCATCTTCCGGGACATGTACGAGACCTGCAAGAAGTACCCGCCGCTGTCCAGGCCGCAGCCCGGTGACGTCGTGTACGAGACCGGGCCGCTGGCGTCCGACCTGCGGCTCGCCGGGCCGATCGGCCTGACCTTGCGCGCCGTCTCGAACCGACCGGAGACGATGTTCGTCGCCACGCTGCAGGACGTCGCGCCGGACGGCGAGATCACCGACATCACCGCGGGCGCGCTGCTCGGGTCGGCCCGAGCCATCGACGCCGAGAAGAGCTGGATGTCGACCGGCGACGCGTACGCACTGCCCTACCACCCGCACACGAAGGCAGCCGAGCAGCGGGTGCCGGCGCGGACGGTCACCCGGTACGACATCGAGATCCGGCCCGCGTTCGAGACGGTCGAGAAAGGGCACTCGCTGCGACTCCTGATCGGCACCGGCGACACCCCGCACCTGCTTCCGCCGCCCATGAAGCTGGCCCAGCTCCTCGGTGGCGTGTACCGGCTCCAGCACAACTCCGCGGCGGCGTCGTTCATCGATCTGCCCGTCGCCGACTGACACCGGCTCGCGTGCAAGACTCGTCCCCGTGACGGCTCAGATCCTCGACGGCAAGGCGGCGGCGGCCGCGATCAAGGCCGAGCTGACCACGCGACTGGCGGTCCTCCGGGAGCAGGGGGTTGTGCCCGGGCTGGGCACGGTGCTGGTCGGCGACGACCCGGGCAGCCGCTGGTACGTCAACGCCAAGCACCAGGACTGTGCGGAGGTGGGCCTGGAGTCCATCCGGGTCGAGCTGCCCGCCACCGCGTCGCAGGCCGACGTGGAGAAGGCGGTCGACGGGCTCAACGACGACCCGGCCTGCACGACCTACATCGTCCAGCTGCCGCTCCCGCGTGGCCTCGACGAGAACGCGATCATCGGCCGCATCGACCCGTCGAAGGACGCCGACGGACTGCACCCGACCAACCTCGGGTGGCTCGTGCTGGGCAAGGACGCCCCGCTGCCCTGCACACCCCGTGGCATCGTCGAGCTGCTGCGACGCCACGACGTCGAGATCGCCGGTGCGAACGTGGTGGTCGTGGGTCGCGGCATCACGGTCGGACGCCCGCTGGGGCTGCTCCTGACCCGGCGCAGCGAGAACGCCACCGTCACGCTGTGCCACACCGGAACCCGTGACCTCGCCGCCGAGGTCCGCCGCGCCGACATTGTCGTCGCCGCAGCTGGAGTGCCGAACATCATCACCGCCGACATGGTCAAGCCCGGTGCAACCGTCCTCGACGTCGGGGTGAGCCGCGACGAGTCCGCCAAGATCGTCGGCGACGTGCACCCGTCTGTGCGCGAGGTCGCCGGCTGGGTGGCGCCCAACCCCGGTGGCGTCGGCCCGATGACACGCGCCATGTTGCTGAGCAACGTGGTCGAGGTGGCGGAGAAGCGTCTGGCTGCCGGGGTGGGCACGTGAAGTTCCGCCTCCCACGCAGCCGCGGGTCGCAGATCTACCTGCTGCTGTTGTTCGGGGTCTTCGCGGGCCTGGTGATGGTCATCAGCGGACCCTGGCGGGCCGGCCTGATGCTGGTCGGCATCACGTTCGTGGTCGCGGCTCTGGCGCGGGTCGTCGTGCCGGCCGAGCACGTCGGCATGCTGCGCGTGCGCGGCAAGGCCTTCGACATCTTCTGGACGGCCACGCTGGGCGTCAGCCTCTGCGTGCTCGCCCTGGTCGTGCCGCCCGGGCCTTCCTGAGCCCGTCCCCGCGATTTGTGACGAAAGTGGTCAAGGGGTCGGCCCGATGAGGCGAGTTTCGTCACAAATCGGGAGGATCCCGGCTCAGATGAGACCGAGCTCCTTCACGGCGTCGCGCTCCTCGATGAGCTCGGCGGCGGTGGCATCCATCTTGCCGCGACTGAACTCGTCGATCTCGAGTCCCTGGACGATCTCCCACTCGCCGTTCGACGTGATGACGGGGAAGGAGTAGATGATGCCCTCGGGCACGTCGTAGGAACCGTCGGAGACGACGGCCATCGAGGCCCAGTCGTCTTCGGGAGTGCTGGTGAGCCAGTCGCGAGCCGCGTCGATGGTGGCCGACGCCGCCGAGGCGGCCGAGGAGGCACCGCGGGCCTCGATGATGGCCGCGCCGCGCTTGGCGACCGTGGGGATGAAGTCGTTCTCGATCCAGTCGTGGTCGTCGATGACCTCCGCGGCGTTGCGGCCGCCGATCTCGGCGTGGAACACATCGGGGTACTGCGTGGCCGAGTGGTTGCCCCAGATCGTCATCTTCGTGATGTCGCCGACCTTGGCGCCGGTCTTCGCCGCGATCTGCGACAGCGCGCGGTTGTGGTCGAGACGCGTGAGCGCACTGAAGCGCTCCTGCGGGATGTCGGGGGCGTTCGTCATCGCGATCAGGGCGTTGGTGTTGGCCGGGTTGCCGGTGACGCCGATCCGGATGTCGTCGGCCGCCACCTCGTTGAGCGCCTTGCCCTGCGCGGTGAAGATCGCGCCATTGGCTTCGAGGAGGTCGCCGCGCTCCATGCCCTTGGTGCGCGGGCGGGCGCCGACGAGCAGGGCCAGGTTGGCGCCGTCGAAGATGTGGGTGGCGTCGTCGCCGATCTCGACCGAGTCGAGCGTGGTGAAGGCGCAGTCGTCGAGCTCCATGACGACGCCCTCGAGCGCTTTGAGGGCCGGCGTGATCTCGAGCAGGCGCAGCTGGACGGGGGTGTCAGGACCGAGCAGCGATCCGCTGGCGAGGCGGAACAGGAGGCTGTAGCCGATCTGGCCGGCGGCCCCGGTGACGGCGACCTTGACGGGTGTGGTGCTCACGACGATGTGCTCCTTGAGGGGTCGGATGACATTCCGAAACTAGCGCAGCCCGTCGAGCGACCGGATCCGGCATTCGATGCCGATCGTTTTCTTGACTCGTTCAAGAAAAGCGGCAAGACTCGGCGCGTGTCCCCGACCGAGCCGGAAGAGTCGCTGCGCGCCGTGTCGCTGCGCGTGACTCGTCCGCGGGTCGCCGTGCTCGAAGCGGTGGGGGCCCATCCGCACGCCGACACCGAGTCAATCATCGGTGCCGTGCGGGGCGAGCTTCCCGAGGTCTCCCATCAGGCCGTCTACGACTCCTTGCGGGCCCTGACCGCGGCCGGCCTCGTGCGCCGCATCCAGCCGGCCGGTGAAGGCATGAGGGCGGTCGCCCGCTACGAGGCGCGCACCGGCGACAACCACCACCACGTCGTGTGCCGCTCCTGCGGCGCGATCGCCGACGTGGACTGTGCCGTGGGCGAGGCGCCGTGCCTCGACCCGTCCGAGAGCCACGGCTTCGCCATCGACGAGGCCGAAGTCATCTACTGGGGCCTGTGCCCCGCCTGTTCCACAACCCGGGAGGAAGCGCATGTCTGACCACGAACAGCCGGACGCCGTCGTCGGCGAGATGAACGAGCCCGAGGAGGCGGCCGGAGCGAGCGCCCAGGAGCGGCTGACCCACCCGACTGCCGGCGACGCGAACCGCACCTGGTGGCCGAACAATCTGAACCTGAAGATCCTCGCCAAGAATCCCGACGTCGCGAATCCGCTCGGTGCCGATTTCGACTACGCCGAGGCGTTCTCCAGCCTCGACCTGCCCACCGTGAAGCGTGACATCGAGGACGTTCTCACCACGTCGCAGGACTGGTGGCCCGCCGACTTCGGTCACTACGGCGGCCTCATGATCCGCATGGCCTGGCACAGTGCCGGCACCTACCGCATCGGCGACGGCCGTGGCGGCGCCGGCGCCGGGCAGCAGCGCTTCGCACCGCTGAACAGCTGGCCCGACAACGGCAACCTCGACAAGGCCCGGCGGTTGCTCTGGCCGGTCAAGAAGAAGTACGGCCAGAGCCTCTCGTGGGCCGACCTCATGGTCCTCGCCGGCAACGTCGCCCTGGAGTCCATGGGCTTCACGACCTTCGGATTCGGCGGCGGTCGTGAGGACGTCTGGGAGCCGGAGGCCGACGTCTACTGGGGTCCGGAGACCGGTTGGCTCGACGACGAGCGGTACTCCGGCGACCGCGAGCTCGAGGAGCCGTACGGCGCGGTCCAGATGGGGCTCATCTACGTCAACCCCGAGGGCCCTAACGGCGAGCCCGACCCGCTCGCCGCGGCCCGCGACATCCGCGAGACGTTCCGCCGCATGGCGATGAACGATGAGGAGACCGTCGCGCTCATCGCCGGCGGCCACACCTTCGGCAAGAGCCACGGCGCCGCCGACCCCGACGAGCACGTCGGAGCCGAGCCCGAGGGCGCAGCGCTCGAGGAGCAGGGCCTGGGCTGGAGCAACAGCTACGGCTCCGGCAAAGGCGTCGACGCCATCACGAGCGGCCTCGAGGGCACCTGGACCAACACCCCGACGGCCTGGGACAACAGCTTCTTCGAGATCCTGTTCGGCTATGAGTGGGAGCTGACGAAGAGCCCGGCCGGCGCCCACCAGTGGACGCCCAAGGACGGCGCCGGAGCCAACACCGTGCCGAACGCCGGCGACCCGTCGCAGCTGACTCACGCCCCGACGATGCTGACCACCGACCTGTCGCTCCGGGTCGACCCGATCTACGAGCCGATCTCGCGGCGCTTCCTCGAGCACCCCGACGAGCTCGCCGATGCCTTCGCGCGCGCCTGGTTCAAGCTGACCCACCGCGACCTCGGGCCGATCGCTCGCTACCTCGGCCCGGAGGTCCCGTCCGAGCCGCTCATCTGGCAGGACCCCCTTCCAGAGGCCGATCACGAGCCCGTCGGTGCAGGCGACATCGCCACGCTGAAGGCCGAGATCGCCGGTTCCGGCCTGTCGGCGTCACAGCTCGTCACCACGGCGTGGGCATCGGCGTCCACGTTCCGCGGTAGCGACAAGCGCGGCGGAGCCAACGGCGCGCGCATCCGTCTCGAGCCGCAGAGTGGCTGGGAGGTCAACAACCCGTCCGGGCTGGCCACCGTCCTGAGCACGCTCGAGGGCGTCCGTGCGTCCTCCGGCGTGCAGATCTCCTTCGCCGACCTGATCGTGCTCGCGGGAGGCGTCGGCGTCGAGCTGGCCGCGAAGGCGGCCGGCCTCGACGTCGAGGTCCCGTTCACCCCAGGTCGCGTCGACGCGACGCTGGAGCAGACGGACGCAGAGTCGTTCGCCCCGCTCGAGCCGCCCGCCGACGGGTTCCGCAACTACCTCGACAAGGGCAACCGGCTGCCCGCCGAATACCTGCTGCTCGACAAGGCGAACCTGCTCACCCTGAGTGCCCCGGAGATGACCGTGCTCGTCGGCGGCCTGCGTGTTCTCGGCGCCAACCACGACGGGTCGGACGTCGGCGTCTTCACGGCCACCCCGGGCTCGCTGACCAGTGACTTCTTCGTCAACCTGCTCGACATCGGCACCACGTGGACGCCGACCGACGACTCCGCCCAGACGTTCACCGGCACCACCGCGTCAGGCCAGACCTGGACCGGCAGCCGGGTCGACCTGGTCTTCGGGTCGAACTCCGAGCTGCGTGCCCTCGCCGAGGTCTATGCGAGCGACGACGCCAAGCAGAAGTTCGTCCAGGACTTCGTCGCCGCGTGGGTCAAGGTGATGGAGCTCGACCGGTTCGACCTCAGCTGACTCAGTCGGCGTCGCCGACGATCAGCGCGTGGCTGAGGCCGGCGACGGCGGCGCCGATCACGGGCGCGACGATGAACAGCCAGACCTGGCCGAGCGCCTCACCGCCGGCGAACCACGCGACGCCGAGCGAGCGGGCCGGGTTCACCGAGGTGTTGCTCACCGGGATGCTCACGAGGTGGATGAGCGTCAGCGCCAGGCCGATCGCGAGGCCGGAGAATCCCACGGCAGCGCGCTTGGCGGAGGCGCCCAGGATGACGAAGAGGAAAAACGCGGTGAGCACGATCTCGGTGATCAGCACGGCCAGCAGGCTGTAGCCGCCCGGGGACCGCTCGGCGTAGCCGTTCGTCGCGAATCCGGACGCTGACGCGTCGAACCCGCTGCGACCTGAGGCCACCACGAACAGCACCGTGGCCGCCACCGTGGCTCCCACCAGTTGCGCCGCCGCGTACCACGGCACGTCGCGCCACGAGAAGCGTCCGGCGGTGGCGAGCCCGACCGACACCGCGGGGTTGAAGTGGCCGCCCGAGACATGTCCGAACGCGTAGGCGCCGGTGAGAACGGTGAGGCCGAAGGCCAGGGCGATCCCGAGGGTACCGACGTCGTCACCGGCGAGCACCGCGGTGCCACATCCCCCGAGCACCAGCCAGAACGTGCCGAGAGCCTCGGCACCCAGGCGTGCGGTCATCGACGATTCCTGCATGTCGCCTCCTCCCAGTCGGGCACAGCATAAGGCCGCTCTTGGCGCCGGCGGCTGCTCCGATACCGTGAAGTTCGCACTCAATCGACGTCCACGGAGGCCATCGGCATGGCGAGAATCATCTACACGCACACCGACGAAGCGCCGCTGCTGGCCACCTATTCCTTCCTCCCGGTCATCGAGGCGTATGCGTCGACGGCCGGCGTCGACGTCGAGACTCGCGACATCTCCCTGGCCGGCCGCATCATCGCCCTGTTCGGCGACCACCTCACCCCCGACCAGCAGGCCGGCGACGCCCTGGCCGAGCTGGGGGCCCTGGCCAAGACGCCCGAGGCCAACATCATCAAGCTGCCCAACATCAGTGCCTCGATCCCGCAGCTCAAGGCCGCGATCGCCGAGCTCCAGTCGCAGGGCTACGCGCTCCCGGACTACCCGGAGAGTCCTTCCACCGAGGAGCAGAAGGACATCCGCGCGCGATACGACAAGGTCAAGGGCAGCGCCGTCAACCCGGTGCTGCGCGAGGGCAACTCCGACCGCCGTGCTCCGGCGTCGGTCAAGAGCTACGCCCGCTCGCACCCGCACTCGATGGGCGCGTGGAGCAGCGACTCCCGCACCAACGTCGCCACCATGGGCGCCGACGACTTCCGTTCCAACGAGAAGTCGGTGGTCATCGACGGCGACGGCTCGATCGCCATCCAGCACGTGGCCGACGACGGCACGGTCACAGTTCTGAAGGATGCGTTCCCGGTCATGGCGGGTGAGGTCGTCGACGGCACCGTGATGCGAGCCGCCGCGCTCGACGAGTTCGTCGCGGCGCAGATCACCCGCGCCAAGAACGATGGCGTCCTGTTCTCGGTACATCTCAAGGCTACGATGATGAAGGTCTCGGACCCGATCATCTTCGGTCATGTCGTCAAGGCGTTCCTGCCCACCGTGTTCGAGCGGTACGGCGACGACCTCGCCGCGGCCGGCCTCAGCGCCAGCGACGGACTCGGCTCGATTCTCGCCGGCCTCGACGCCTTGCCCAACGGCGCCGAGATCAAGGCCGCGATCGAGCAGGGCCTCGTCGACGGACCGCCGCTGGCGATGGTCGACTCCGACCGCGGCATCACCAATCTGCACGTGCCGAGCGACGTCATCGTCGACGCCTCGATGCCGGCCATGATCCGCAGCTCGGGGCACATGTGGGGCCCGGACGGCCAGGAGGCCGACACGCTCGCCGTCATCCCCGACAGCTCCTACGCGGGCATCTACCAGGCCGTGATCGACGACTGTCGCGCGCACGGCGCGTTCGACCCCACCACGATGGGCTCGGTGCCCAACGTCGGCCTCATGGCGCAGGCCGCCGAGGAGTACGGCAGCCACGACAAGACGTTCGAGATCCAGGCCGCCGGCACCGTGCAGGTCGTGGACGGGTCGGGACAGGTGCTCCTCGAGCACGGCGTCAGCCCAGGCGACGTGTGGCGCGCCTGCCAGACCAAGGACGTGCCGATCCGCAACTGGGTCGAGCTCGCCGTCACCCGCGCGCGTGCCTCGCAGACGCCCGCGGTGTTCTGGCTCGACCCGACGCGCGCCCACGACGCCAACCTCATCGCCAAGGTGGAGCAGTACCTTTCCGACCACGACACGGACGGCCTGCAGATCGAGATCATGTCGCCGGCCGAGGCGTGCGCCTTCTCGCTCGAGCGCATCCGTCGCGGTGAGGACACCATCTCGGTCACCGGCAACGTGCTGCGCGACTACAACACCGACCTGTTCCCGATCCTGGAGCTCGGCACCAGCGCCAAGATGCTCTCGGTCGTCCCGCTCATCAACGGCGGCGGGCTGTTCGAGACCGGCGCCGGCGGTTCGGCCCCCAAGCACGTGCAGCAGCTGCTCAAGGAGAACCACCTGCGGTGGGACAGCCTCGGCGAGTTCCTCGCGCTGGCCGCCAGCCTCGACCACCTCGCCTCGTACGACGACAATGCCCGGGCCCAGCTTCTCGGCGACGCCCTCGACCGCGCCACCGGCACCTTCCTCGCGGAGAACCGGTCGCCCAGCCGCAAGGCCGGCGAGATCGACAACCGGGGAAGTCACTTCTACCTCGCGCTCTATTGGGCGCAGGAGCTCGCGGCGCAGACCGAGGACGCCGAGCTGGCGGCCGCGTTCGCCGAGGTGGCCGCGGACCTCGCTGCGAACGAGCAGACGATCAACGACGAGCTGCTCGCCGTCCAGGGATCGCCGGCCGACGTCGGTGGCTACTACCGGCCGGACGACGGCAAGGCGACCGACGTCATGCGTCCGTCGAAGACCTTCAACGAGGTCCTCGCCCAGCTCGGCTGACCGGGGCCCTAGCCGTCGATGGCGAGGTCGTCGATCAGCTCGTCCGTGGACGGCATCGCGACGTCCGGCACGTCGGGGAGGCTGGCGTAGAGGACGCCGGGTCTCTCGTCGAGGTCGACGAGCACGAACACGGCGTCCTCGCGCGCGAAGCCCAGGTGATCGTCGTTCACGTCGAGGGGAACGACGAGCCGCCACGTCTCGTGGCCCTGGAGCTCACCGGGCTCGGGCGACGGAGGGTCGTGCGGCTTCTCCGCCGGGTAGAACGCGCTCAGCATGGCGGACGAGAACGCCTCCCCCGTGGCGGCCAGGTCGCCGACGAGGTACTCATCCGGCACCCCGCCGATGAAGATGCAGCCGATGTAGTCGCCGCGCGGGGTGTGGCCGACGACCACCTGCTGCCCGATCGCGTCGACGAGGTGCGGGTAGTCGGGGCTCCAAGTCCACGGCTCGGGCCGGGCGGCACAGGAGAGCCGGCCGGCGTGGAAGCGGCCGTCGTCACCCGGTGACAACGTCGGGCTGGGCTGGGGTGGTCCGACATCGCGGATGACGCTGACGTGATCGGTCCAATCCTCGCCGTCCCACCAGCGGAACAGGTTGGGCATCCCCTTCGGGTCCCAGTACCAGCCCGGCTGCGTCGGCTGCATGCTCACACCGTAGTTGCACACGCTCGAGTGACGACGGCTCATGCGCGCAGCTCGCGCTCGACCGGGGTCCAGCCCCGGGCCCGAGCCTTCAGGCGGACGTCGCCGAGCATCGTGGTGAGCGCGGCGGCTCGCTCGTCGATGTGCGTCGACACGTCGGTGCCGACGTCGTCGAGCAGCCGCACCACCACCTCACCGTCGTCGCGCTGCGCCCAGCCGCCGACGATGCGTCCGCCGGCCCAGACGGTGGGCCCGGCGTTGCCGTTGACGTCGTAGAGCTGGTCGCGGTGCGGCCCGAGGCAGAAGTCGCGGTGCTTCCATCCCATCGCCGACGGGTCGAGGGCCGGGAGCAGGGCGACCCACGGATCGGGCTCGGGCACCGGCTCGGCGTCGTCGGCCAGCAGCAGTCCGGTGGCGCCGTCGAGGTCGACCTCGACGGTGTCGAGCGTCGCGAGTGCCGCTTTGGTGCGTGTCTTGGTCCAGCCCGTCCACCACTGCAGGTCGTCGACCGTGGCCGGCCCGTACGACGTGAGCCAGAGCCGAGCCACCGTGGACGACGCGGTGTCGGTGTCCGGGAGCTCCACGTGGCCGACCCATGCGTCGAGCGTGGTCCAGCGGAACTGTGTGGACGTCCAGCCGCCGCGCGGGCGGGTGCGGACGACGTTGCCCTCGGCCGACATCAGCGTGAGCAGTCGACTCGCGATGCTCGCGGTCGTGGCGTACTTGGTGCCGGGCGCGAGCTCGACGCGGGTGCCGAGCAGGGGGTCTGCGGTGGCCAGCTCGGTACTGGTGATCTCACCGGCGCCGTGCATGGCCGCCAGGGCGGCGGCCTCGGCACGGTCGATCCACGGGTCGGGATCGTCGGTGACGCCGGACTCCGTGAGCAGCTTCGCGAGCAGCGTGCGCTGCTGACGACCGATGTCGGCGCCGGCTCCGACCAGCACGGTGCCGACGTGTTCGCGCGGCACCGCGAACACCGTGCGCCGCATCGCTAGCACCCGCACCAAGGTGCGGTCGTCGTACAACTCACGCTCCATGTCGTCGACCGTGGCCTCGGGCGTGCGGGCGAGGGCGGCGAGAAACGTGGAGGCGGGATCGGTGCCATGCAGGCCCACCACGGCGCGCGCGGCATCGACGACGTTGCCGACTCCCTCGGCGAGCGCGTGCCGGACGCCGAGTCGGGCGCGGCGCTCGTCGACGGTGATGCGGCGCATGGCCTCAGCGTGTCATCGCCGACCCACGGAATAGCGGCCGGGCAGCAGGACTTGACCCAAAGGTGACCTCGATCCAGACCGTCCCGCGTGCCCGCACGTCGCATGTCGGCCTGGCGATCCTCGCGCTGGCCCTCGGCGGGTTCGCGATCGGCACGACGGAGTTCGTCACCATGGGCCTGCTGCCCGACATCGCCACCGGCATCGACGAGTCGATTCCGACCACCGGCCACATCATCTCCGCGTACGCGTTCGGTGTCGTCGTCGGCGCCCCGGTGATCGTCTCGCTGGCGGCGCGCCTTCCGCGGCGTGAGCTCGCCATCGGGCTGGTGCTGGCTCTCGGTCTCGGCAACGCGCTCACCGCCCTCTCCCACGGCTACTGGGAGGTGATGGCGGCGCGCTTCCTGTCCGGTCTCCCGCACGGCGCGTACTTCGGTGTCGCCTCCCTGATCGCCGCGTCGCTCGTCGCACCCGATCGGCGCGGCCGGGCTGTCAGCGGCGTGATGCTCGGTCTCACCGTCGCCACGCTCGCGGGCGTTCCTGCGAGCACAGCGTTGGGACAGCACCTCGGCTGGCGCAGCGCCTACTGGGCGGTGCTCGGGCTGGCCCTCGTCACCGCCGCACTGGTGCTGCTGGTCGTGCCGCACCAGCCGGGCAATCCGCAGGCGACCGTCCGGGCTGAGCTGACCGCGCTCAGGCGGCCTCAGGTGCTGTACGCGGTGGCCGCCGGCATGGTCGGCTTCGGTGGGCTCTTCGCGATGTACACCTACATCAACCCGATCGTCACCGACGTCACGGACCTGTCGTCCGGCTCCGTGCCGGGCTTCCTCTTCGCATTCGGCGTCGGCTCGGTCGCCGGCACCTGGCTCGCCGGCCGACTGGCCGACTGGAACGTGGAGCGGGCCGTTCTCCTCGGCTTCGCCACGATGATCGCCACCCTCGTGCTCTTCTTCCTGACGCGCCGCGCTGGTCGTTCCCGCCGTCGTCCTGGTGTTCGTCGTCGGCGGTCTCGGATCCGTGCTGGCCATCAACCTGCAGGTCAGGCTCATGCACGTGGCCGGCGACGCCCAGATGCTCGGCGCCGCACTCAACCACTCGGCCCTGAACATCGCGAACGGGCTCGGCGCCTGGTTCGGCTCGATCGTCATCGCCGCCGGGTACGGCTACCGGGCTCCCAGCCTCGTCGGCGCCGCTCTCGCCGTCGGCGGCCTGGTCATCTTCGCCGTGGGTCTCGCCCGCTCACGCGGGGCCGACGGGGCGTAGCCACACCTGGTCGCCGACGTGGAGGTCGAGGGCATCCGCCTCGGCACGCGTCACGACGACTTGGACGGGCTCGGGTTGCTGGTCCCGTCGTCACCTCGAGCCGGATCTCGAACCCGACCCGCGTCCAGCGGGTGATCTTGCCCGGACTGTTCGCGGCCACCTCGTGCTTCGAGATGTCGATGTCGTGCGGACGGATCAGGCGTCCACCCAGCTGGGTCACGGGTCCGAGGAACGACTGGACGAAATCGTTGGCCGGACGGTCGTAGAGGTCGTCGGGCGTGCCGATCTGCTCGATCCGCCCGTCGTTGATGACCACGATGCTGTTGGCGACCTCGAGCGCCTCCTCCTGGTCGTGCGTGACGAACACGGTGGTCACATGGACCTCGTCGTGCAGTCGGCGCAGCCAGTCGCGCAGCTCCTTGCGGACCTTCGCGTCGAGGGCGCCGAACGGCTCGTCGAGCAGCAGCACCGTCGGCTCGATGGCGAGCGCGCGGGCCAGCGCCATGCGCTGACGCTGGCCGCCGGAGAGCTGGGACGGCAAGCCGGTGCCCGAACTGGGTCAGGTGCACGAGGGCGAGCAGCTCCTCGACCTTGGCCTCGACCTCGTCCTTGGGCCGCTTGCGGATCTCCAGGCCGAACGCGATGTTCTTCGCCACCGTCATGTGCTTGAACGCCGCGTAGTGCTGGAACACGAAGCCGACGTTGCGCTTCTGCGCGGGCAGCCCGGTGGCGTCGGAGCCGTCGATCACAACGGTGCCACTGTCGGCGGCCTCGAGCCCCGCGATGATGCGCAGCAGCGTCGACTTGCCGCCGCCGCTCGGCCCGAGCAGTGCGGTGAGCTGTCCGGTCGGGATGCTCAGGGTGACGTCCTCCAGCGCGACGAAGTCGCCGAAGTTCTTGTTGACGTCGCGGATCTCAATCCCCATCGGGGTTCTCCTTCGGTCGGAGCACGGTGACGACGACGAGCGCCGCCACCGCGATCGCGGCGAGCAGGAAGCTGGTGGCGTAGGCCGATCCCTGCTCGAAGTCCTGGTACTTCTGCTCGACGACGAGCGTCGCCGTCTGCGTCTGCTCCGCGACGTTGCCGGAGATGATCTTGACCGCGCCGAACTCGCCCAGCGACCGGGCGAGGCTCAGCACCACGCCGTACACGAGGGCCCAGCGGATCGACGGCAGCGTGATGCGGCGGAACGTCTGCCAAGGCCGCGCGCCCAGGCTCTTGGCGGCCTGTTCCTGGTCGGTGCCGATCTCGTGCAGCACGGGCACGAGCTCGCGAATGACCAGCGGGAGGCTCACGAATGCCGTCGCCATGATGATGCCGACGGGGGCGAAGGCGATCTGCAGGCCGGCCGACTCGAGTGTCGGTCCGAAGAGGCCTTCGGTGCCGCCGTAGGCGAGCAGCAGGGCGAGACCCACGACGACGGGCGAGACCGACAGTGGGAGGTCGATCAGGGCCGACAGCACGCCGCGCCCCGGGAAGTCGTAGCGCACGAGCAGGAGGGAGATGCCGACACCGAACACCGTGTTGATGGCGACCGCCCAGACGGAGACGTACACGGTCATCTGCAGGGCGAAGACGACCGTCGGGTCGGTGAGGGCGTTCTGCAGGTTGCTGAGGCCACCGTCGAACGTCTTGACCACGACGAGCGAGACCGGCCAGGCGACGAGCAGGAACAGGTAGGTCGCGACGATGGCGCGTCGAACGTACGTGCCCCGCGTCGTCGGCTGCGCGAAGCGGCTAGCCACGGCGGGCCACCACCGACGAGAGCACCTGCAGGACGATGATCGCCAAGAGGGCGACGAGCAGCAGGATCGTCGCGACCGAGGCCGCGGCCGCTTCATTGCCGTTCTCGATGTAGGACAGGATGCGCACCGACGCGACCTCGGTCTTGAGCGGCAAGTTGCCCGACAGCAGGACGAGCGAGCCGTACTCGCTGATGCCCCGCGCGAACGAGAGCGCTGCGCCCGCCGTGATGGCCGGTGCGAGCGCCGGCAGCAGGATGCGGCGCAGTGTCGTGAACCGGCTGGCGCCGAGCGAAGCGGCCGCCTCCTCGACCTCCGGGTCGAGCTCGAGCAGTACGGGTTCCACCGTCCGCACCACGAACGGCAGCGTGACGAACAACAGGGCCAGGAACACCGACCGCTCGGTGTTCGCGACGTTGATGCCGATCGGGCTCTGCGGGCCGTACAGGCTGAGCAGGACCAGACCGGCCACGATCGTGGGCAGGGCGAACGGGATGTCGATGATGACCTCGAGCAGCCGCTTGCCGGGGAAGTGGTCGCGCACGAGGACCCAGGCGATGAGCGTGCCCATGACGACGTTGACCAGCGTCACGATGAAGGCTTGCGACACCGTCAGACGCAGGGCGGCCGCCGTCTGGGGGCTGGTGATGGTGTCCCGGAACGTCTCCCAGCCTCCGTCGACCGACTGGATGACGACGAGAGCAAGAGGGATGAGCACGAGCAGGCTGAACCACGTCAACGCGATCCCCAGGCCGAGGCCTGAGGATCGCGTCAGCGAGGTCGCGGACCGGGAGCGGCGTCGTCGAACCGCTCCCGGCGCGAGTGCTGTGTCGACGGTCACGACTTGCCGGACTCCGCCAGCAGCTCGGTGATGATGCCCTTCTTCTCGTCGAAGAACTTCTTCGTGAGCGCGTCCCAGCCACCGAGGTCGCCATCGATCGTGAACAGCTTCTTCGGCGTCGGGAACGGGTTCTCCGGGTCGTTGGCTCCCTCGACGGTGCCGACCGTGACACCCTCGACCGAGTCCAGCGGGCGGAAGCCCTTGGACACGTACTGCTCCTGGCCCTCCTTGGTGAGGACGAACTCGAGGAACGCCTTCGCCTTCGGGTCGGCGTTCTCGGTGACCGCGGCCGGGTTCTCGATCTTCAACGTGTCGTCCGGGACGACGTAGTCGATCTTCTCGCCGTTCTGGCGGGCCAGGATGGCCTCGTTCTCGTAGGAGATCAGCACATCGCCGGTGCCGCCCTGGAAGGCCGTGGTGGCGTCACGGCCGCTGCCGGGCAGCGCCTTGACGTTGGCGAACACCTTGGAGAGGTACGCCTTGGCGTCGTCCTCGCTGCCGCCCCCGGCGATGATGTGCTGCCAGGCGGCGAGGATGTTCCAGCGCGCCGCGCCGGAGGAACCCGGGTTGGGTGTCACGATGCCGACACCCTCCTTGGCGAGGTCGTCCCAGCCCTTGATGTTCTTGGGGTTGCCCTCGCGCACGACCAGCACCACGACCGAGTCGGTGACGATGCCCTTGTTCGGGCCGGCGTTCCAGTCCTTGGCGACGATGCCCTCGTCGACCAGCCGGGTCACGTCGGGGGTGATGGAGAAGTGCACGTAGTCGGCCTTGAGGCCGCCGGCGACGGCGCGGCTCTGGTCGCCCGAGGCGCCGTACGACTCCTTCCAGCTCGTGCCCTTGCCCTCGTCCGTCTTGGCGAACGCGGCCTGGGCGGCGTTGTTGCCGGCCTTCGGAACGGCGAAGCCGACGAGCGACAGGGTGGTCTTCTCGGCGTCGCTGGAGCTGCCGCCCGACGGGGCGCAGGCGGCCAGCAGGGCAACGCTCGCGCTGATCGCGACCGCGATCGTCGAGTCGGGTGCGGGAGGGGTTCTTCATGGTCTGCCTGTCGTCAGGGCACGCCAGGGCGCGTGCTCGTTCGACCTAAAGTACAGTATTTCTATCGACTAACGCCACATCTCGCGAAGTGAGACGGCGATTCAGCCTCCGGACCCCTGAGTGGCGAGCCCGTCGGCCGCCAGCAACCGGTCGAGCGCGACCACCCAGGCCTCGTAGTACGGCGTCGTGTCGGGCAGGTCGGCGATGGCGGACATGAGGTGCGTCCGGAATGCCGTCCAGTCCTGGCCGGATGCCTCGAGGTACGCGGCCGCGAGTCCGAACGCGCGGCTCTCCCACGGCGCATCGAACGCCAGCTCGCCGTTGCGGCGAGGGACATCCTCGGGCGGCCGATGGGCGTCGTTCACCGGAGGACGCCGATCATGTGGTCGCGGGTCACGAGGCCGGCCAGCTCGTCCTCGTCGCGTCCGGCCACGTCGTCGGGCGCGAGGGGCAGCACCAGGTAGCGGACCTCCGCGCTGGAGTCCCAGACCCGCACCTCGACCTCGTCGGGCACGGTCGTGCCGAACTCCGCGAGTACCGCGCGCGGCTCGCGCACCATGCGTGATCGGTAGGCGAAGCTCTTGTACCACTGCGGCGGGAGGCCGAGCACCGGCCACGGGTAGCACGAGCACAGCGTGCAGACGACCACGTTGTGGACGTCCGCGGTGTTCTCGAGCGCGACCAGGTGCTCGCCCTCGGCGCCCCCGTACCCGAGCTCACCGACGGCGCGGGTGGCGTCGGCGAGCAGCCGGGCGCGGTACTCCGGCATCGACCCAGGCCCGTGCGACGACCCGTGCGCCGTTCATCGGTCCGACGTCGTGCTCGTACGTCTCGACGATGGCGTCGACGACGTCTGACGTGATCAGGCCGCGCTCGACGAGCAAAGCCTCGATGGCTTCGACGCGCTGCTCGCTGGCGCTCTTGGGCCTGGGGTGATGTCCGTGCTCGTCGCTCATTGCAGATACCGCTCCCAGAGGTCGATGTACAGCCAGCCCGGCTCGGCGTCGTCGCCCCACAGGTCGGCCATGGCGAAGCGGACGGTGTAGGTCGCCTCGGGTGGTCCGTCGCCGCTGGCGTGCGGCCATCCGCCAGGCAAACGCGTGATGGTGCCAGTGGCGCCGCGGACGTAGCGCGGGCACCGGTGGTGCCCGTCGGGTGCCATCCGCTTGACCGTGACGCTGTCGCCGACGCCGAATCGGGCGGGCACATCGTCCCCGCTCGGCTCGCGCGGCCGGTCGACGAGGGCGCCGGTGAGGCGCCTCGCCATCTCGGGGTCGGAGTCGTCCTGATGCTCCCGCGGCGGCTCGGGCGCATCGACGCGTGCGTCGATGTCGGCGGACGTGAGGGTGCCGCCGTCGATCAGCCCGGACTCGACGGAGCGGGCCCACCGCTCGAAGTAGCTCGATCCGAGGTACGTGGCCGGGTCGATCGCCTCGATGCCGGGACGGATCGATCCCGAGCGAAGCCCCGCCGCTCCGGTGGCGATCATCAGTCCGAAGGTCCGGCCTTCCCACGGCTCGTGGAAGACCGCCTCGTCGTCATCGACAGGGACCGCGCCGAAGCCGTGCATGCCGCCCATGTCGTGAACGCCGTCCACCGTCTCCTCCTAGGCGGTGACCAGGCGACCCGCGACCGCGAGGTCGTAGCCCGCACACATCGCGGGGTACCAGCTCGGGATCAGCGAGTCGTCGCCGCTGTCGTGAACCATGTCGAAGACGGCGTGTGCCGCCCACCCGGCGGCGACGAGGTTCCTGGCCGACGTCGGAGTCGAGCGGGCGGCCGACGCGGCGATCGCGCCGGCCGCCACCATCCCGGCGATCTCTCGCACCAACGGCCAGCCGAGTCGGCGGTCCGTCCGCGCGATCGGGTAGATCGCCGCCGCCGTGATCAGCCCACCGGCGAGCACCAGGGCACGATGCCTCGGCGCCCGCTTCTCGGTCGCGATGTCCGTCCCGATGCCGGCCGCCGCCCCGATCGCTGCGCTGACGGCGTTGTTCATGACGGTCAGCGTAGTTCTTCGGACGTCGTGGCGGATCGTGGAAGCATCGCGTCCACCTCGGCCGCGGCGCGCTCGCCGGACGTGATCGCGCCGTCGATGTAGCCGCACCAGCGCTCCGCGGTCTCCGTGCCGGCCCAGTGGATCGAGCCCACCGGCTCGCGCAGGGCGGCCCCGACCTGCGTCCATGCGCCGGGCGGCAGGTGCGCCCCGTAGCAGCCGCGCGTCCACGGCTCGGCGCCCCAGTCGCGCTCGACGAACGCCACCGGGCGCCGGGCGTCGTCGCCGACGTAGTGGGCTAGCACGTCGAGGACCTCAGACCGCCGCTCGTCCGGGGCTGCGGAGGAGAGCCGGATCGCGTCGGCACCCTCGACGAACGCGACGAGCACGCCGGGTGCCCCGTCCTCCGGCGGCGTGCCGTCGAAGACGACCTTGACGGGGGCGGTGTCGCCGGCCGCCTCGCCACTGAGTCCGGCGTCCCGCCAGAACGGCTGGTCGTAGACGGCGTGGCACTTGATGACCGAGCCCTGGGGCATTCGCTGGGTGAGCGCATCTCGTGCGCTCGGCATGGGCGGCTCGTAGTGCAGGCGACCGGCGAGCGTCGGCGGAACCGCGATGATGACACGCGACGCCTCGTGCGTACCGCGATCCGTCATGACGCGGACGCCGGCACTGCTGTGGGTGATGGCGGAGACCGGCTCGTCGAGCCGCACCCGATCGCCCAGCTCGGATGCCAGCCGCTCGGCGACCTGCTGCATGCCACCGTCGACGCGGGCGTGCTGGGCACCGCCCTCGGTGGAGATCAGGTGCTCCAGCCCGCCGCCGGAATGGCTGTAGAACAGCGCGTGGAGGAGGGACAGGTTCGCTGCCTCGGTCGCGAACACCGCCTCGCAACAGATCCGGAAGAACGCCCGCCCCCTCACCGTGCGGCAGTGGCGCAGGATCCACGTCTCGAACGTCTGGGCGTCGAGCGCCTGGGCACCCGGCGTCGCCCACGGCCGGTCGAGGGCAACCGTCGCCGCGAGCGTCTCGAATCGTCGGAGCGCCAGGCCCACGTCGAGCACGGTCAGCGGACCGAGTCGGGGCGTGGCCCCGGTGTAGCGGCTGAGCCGGCCACCCAGGCTCACGAGGTCCTGACCGCCGCCGGCCTGGTCGATCGTGGTCAGCCCGAACCGCGTCAGCTCGGCCAGCAACGCGTGCTGGGCGGGTCCGACCCACTGGCCGCCCGAGTCGACGCGGAGACCCGGGACGCCGGGGACGTCCACGGTCAGGGTCCGTCCGCCGACACGGTCCCTCGCCTCGAGCACGATCACGTCCCGCCCGGCGGCGACCAGGCGGTCGGCAGCGGTCAGGCCGGCGACGCCCGCCCCGACGACGATCGCATCGTGACTCATCACGCCGAGACTATGCGCATTTGCCGACCGACCTCGGCGACGTGCAAGATTTCGATCGTGGTCCAGACGACGCAGGCGGAGTCGGCGAGCCCGCGACTCGTGCGGACGGCCGCGATGGCCATCGGTACGTTGATCGCGATCGTGCTGGTGTTCGCCGCCATCCGGGTCATGTCCGACTGGCCGAGCATCCTGGCGGGCACGAGGCCGGACGACGACTTCGCCGAGCGCTATGTCGAGAGCCCGTGGCGCGGCTACCTGCACATCGCGCCCGGCGTCGTCTACCTGCTCGGGGCGCCGCTCCAGCTGAGCCGTCGCTTCCGCACGAAGCACTACGACGTGCACCGGCGGCTCGGCCGGGTTCTGCTCGGCTGTGCGCTGGTCAGTGCGGTCTTCGCGCTGCTGTTCGGCATCCCGTTCGCGTGGGGTGGCACGGCGGAGTCGCTGGCCACGGTCGTCTTCGGCACGTGGTTCCTGGCCTGCCTGCTGCTGGCCTTCCGCGCCATCCGCGGCGACAACGTGCCGCAGCACCGGCGATGGATGATCCGGGCCTTTGCCGTTGCGGTCGGCATCGGCTCCATCCGGATCTGGGTGGGCATCTTCGAAGGGATCGAGCAGGGCATGTCCGGGGGAACGACGCCGGCGGCTCCCGACCACACCATGTTCGGCGTGGCCTTCTGGCTGGCGTTCACCATGCACGTGGCCATCGGCGAGTGGTGGCTCCGGCGCACGCCCGCCCTGAACGGCTAGCTGGCCCGAACTATCTGGAGGAGCGCAGCAGCTCGTACCCGTGCAGATCATCGAGCGATCCGTCGCCGAGCAGCTCGGCGGCGGTCTGCGTGCCGAAGTGCCTGAAGCCGGCGGCGACGGCGATCGCGTTGCTCGGGGGGTTGCCGGCGGCCGCGTGCAGGACGAGCCGCGCGCGATCGAGCCCGGACGGATCGAAGGCATGCTGCACCACGGCGCGGACGGCCTCGGTCATCACGCCGCGACCTCGGGCGTCCGGATGGGTCCAATAGCCGATCTCGCCACCTGTGGGGTTGACGCCGACCATGTCCATCACGGCCACGTTGCCCAGCAGGACGTCGGTCTTCCGGTCGGCGACCGCCCACGTCGCCTTCGCCCCGGTCGCGGCCTGCCACATGCAGTCGGCGAGGTAGCCGCGCGCGGTGGCCTCGACGTACGGGTGGGGCAGGCCGTGCAACCAGTGCCGGGTGGTCTCGTCGGAGCACGTCTCGACGACGCGGGGGACGTCGGCGTCGTCGAACGGCCGCAGCCGCAAGCGCTCGGTCTCGATCACCGTCGACTCCGCCCAGCGCCCGCGCGGAACCGGCGGGTCGCCGAAGCGCCGGGACGCCGTCCAGGCGTCGATGACCCGGCCGCGCTCGTGCAGCAGCCCGGGGATGACTCCGTGCAGGGTGAATCCGGCCTGGTGGGCCACCCGCAGCGACGCCGCATTGCCGACGTGGGAGTTCCAGTGCACGATCTCGACGCCCGCTTCGGCGAAGGCCCAGTCCACGGCCAGCCGCACGGCTCGCACCATCAGCCCGCGACCGCGCGCCCACGGATGGAGTGCGTAGCCGAGGTCGGCCACGGGCTTGCCGCCCCGGATGTCGACGTTGCCGGCGAACCGTCCGTCGACCTCGAGCGCCCAGCCGAAGTGCGTGCCGGCGTCCCATCCGCCCCCGACGACACTGAACGCGTAGTTCTCGCTGTCCTCACGCGTGTTCGGATCGGGCACGGCGGTGTACCGCACCATCACGGGATCTTGCGCCATGACGAGCATGTCGTCGATGTCGGCGGGCGTGTGCGCCCGCAGCGTCACCACGCCGTCGGAGAGGACCGGGACAGACAGAGGCCAGCTCAGGCCTTCGGACATGCTGGTCCCGTCACTGCTCCGTGGCGCGGAACGGGTCCGCGGGGTAGACGCCGAGCATCTTCACATCGGTGGAGAAGAACTCGAGCTCCTCGAGCGCCCGCTTCAGCCCGACGTCGTCGGGGTGTCCGTCGACCTCGGCCAGGAACTGGGTCGCCCCGGTGAACGCGCCGTCGACCATGTAGCTCTCCAGCTTGGTCATGTTGACGCCATTGGTCGCGAAGCCGCCGAGCGCCTTGTAGAGCGCCGCCGGCAGGTTGCGGACGTTGAAGATAAATGACGTCACCACGGGCCCGTTGTCGGCCGGAGCCTTCACGAAGTCGCGGGACAGCGCCACGAACCGGGTGGTGTTGTGGTCCTCGTCCTCGACGTCCTCGGCGAGGATCTCAAGGCTGTAGATCTCGGCCGCCAACGGTGGAGAGATCGCGGCCTGGGTGGGGTCGGCGGCCTCGGCCACCTCGCGCGCGGCACCGGCGGTGTCGCCGGAGATCACCGGCTTGAGGTCGTACTTGCGGATGATCTTGCGGCACTGGCCGAGTGCGTGCACGTGGCTGTGCGCGGTCGTGATCGTCTCCAGCGTCGCGCCCCGCACGCCCATCAGGTGGAACCGGATCCGCAGGAAGTGCTCGGCGATGATGTGCAGGCCGGAGTCGGGCAGGAAATGGTGGATGTCGGCCACCCGGCCGGCGATCGAGTTGTCGATCGGGATCATCGCCAGCTCGGCGTCGCCGTTCTCGACCGCGGCGAAGACGTCCTCGAACGACGCGCACGCCACCGCCTCCCAGTCCGGGTAGTGCTGCTTGCACACGAGGTGGGAGTTGGAGCCAGGTTCACCCTGGTAGGCGATGCGTCGGGTCGTCACCCGACCAGTTTCCCACGTGTCACGCAGGCACCACGAACCCGCCGTTCGGCATCAGGGTTGGGTGGTGAAGCCGAAGACCGTCGTGCTCTCGGATTCCTTCACCGGGCCGGCCGCGAGTTCGACCTTTCCGTCCACGCCGATGCGGACGATCGCCCAGGTCGTTTCGTCCTGGTTCACGATGGCCAGAAGGTGTGCACGGTCCTCCCAGGCCGTCTCCCAGATCGTGGCCGAACCGGCCGGGCTGCGAGCCGTGAGACGGGTCTTGCCGGTGACGGCATCGAACACGTTGATCGCGTCGAGGGCCGGGCCTTCGGTGATCTCGGACGAATAGCCGAAGATGCTCTCGCCGTCTGGCGAGAACGCATCCAGGACGTGGTCGCAGGTCCGGTACGACGTGTCATCCCTCTCGTATCGGCTGCACAACTTGGCTGCCGACGAGTCCACGATGCCGATCAGTGCGCCGTCGTCGGAGACGTCCAGCAGGTCAGTGATCTTGGTGTCGGCTTGATCGACGATCCCATGGTTCGACACCACGAACGGTACTGACTTGGTCTTGCGCGTGAGCGTGAAGAACACCGAGCAACCGGATCCTTCGACCTCCTCCGGGTCGTGGAAGCAGTCGTTACCGAGCACGGCGATGGCGTCGCCCTGGGATCCCTTCGGCTCGCGCCGGAGTTCCAGTGGCTTCTTGTGGCCGGTCTGCATCACCATCGGCGTGTTGTCCTCGGCGATCCAAGCGACGATGGTGCGCTCGCCGTTGATGACCAGCCGGCTGAGGGGATCGGGATAGCGATCCGTGATCGTCCCCTGCCTGTCTCGCACCTGCACCTCGGTGTCGCCAGACCTGTTCGGGCCGCGGGTGATGATGCGGTTTCCGAGGACGGCCACGTCGGCATGCTCGTTGCCGGTCAGCCGGATGGCCCGGCCGTCGTCGTGCACGGTGCGACCTTGCCGCCAACCGATCTCTGGTGCGGGGCCCTTCTCGAGCTCAGCCAGATCGATGACGATGTCGGCCGGCTTCGCTGCAGTGCTCGGTGATGGCGAGCCTGAGTCGTCGGGCTCCTGAGCGGACTTCTGCTCGCAGGCGGTCAGCATGGTGGCGATGACGAGCGCAACGGCCGGAAACACGCCGCGCGGCGTGCGGATCATGCGATGAGTATGGCATCGCTGCGACCCTGCCGACGTCCCTTCACATGGCCGATCGTGCGGCTCCCGCACCGATCTCACTCATCTGTGCCACACCGTCGCGTGCGTGGCGACGATGTCCGGGCGTGGCCACCCCGCAACGTCGAAGCGTTCCTCCACGAGCTCGCGCACGGCTGCGACGCGGTCGCCGGCGGCGAGCGCGATGACGGTGCCACCGCTCGCCCTCGCGCCGAGTGCCCCGGCCTCGAGCGCGGCCTCGGCGACCACGTCGAGCTCGGCGCACGTCACCTCGAAGTCGTCGCGCAGGGACGCGTGGGACGCGGTGAGGATGGTCCCGAGCTGATCCCAGGCCTCGGACTCGATGGCCCGCGCCGCCGCACGAACGCGCGCCGTCTCGGTGATGACGTGCCTGGTGCGGGCCTTGAGCGACTCGTCGTCGATCTTCAGCACGGCATCGGGGCCCGCCTCGGCGAGGCGCTCGAGGCCGAGCGCATCGGCGGCCTGGTGGCACTCGTCGCGACGGTCGGGCAGTGCCATGACACCGGTGTCGACGATCATCAGCGCGAGGCCGTCGTGGAGCGCGAGCGCAGCGTCGGACTCGATGACGATGTCGGCGCTGCCCGAAGCGATCCCGTAGTGGTCGAGGGTCGCGGCCACCGCCGTCGGCAGCGATGACCGTCGACCGTCGACCCAGACGTTGATGGTGTCGTCGTCGCGTGGCCGGGCCTTCACGGTCATCGTGCGTCCGGTGGTGACCGAGAGCGACGGCGCGCCACAGTGGTCGAGCTGTTCACCGAGCAGGTGGACGACCTCGGGAACCTGCCACTTCTCGACGTCGACCACGCCCCGAGCCTAGGTCAGGGAACCCGCTGACCTGCTGGCACAATGCACACCATGCCCGAGCCCACCCGTCGACCGCGAGTGCTCTCGGGCGCGCAGCCGACCGCCGACTCGTACCATCTCGGCAACTACTTCGGGGCGTTCAAGCAGTGGGTGGCCCTCCAGGACGAGTTCGAGGCGTTCTACTTCATCCCCGATCTCCACGCGATCACCGTCGAGTACGACCCTGTGCAGCTGCGTGAGCGCACCTACGTCGCGGCGGCCCAGCTGCTCGCGGCCGGCGTCGACCCCGAGAGCAGCGCACTGTTCGTGCAGAGCCACGTGCCCGAACACGCCCAGCTGGCATGGGTGCTCGGCAGCATCACCGGCTTCGGCGAGGCCAACCGCATGACCCAGTTCAAGGACAAGACGGCCAAGAGCGGACGCGACTCGGCGAGCGTCGGTCTTTTCACGTATCCGGTGCTGATGGCGGCCGACATCCTCGTGTACCAAGCCGACAAGGTTCCGGTCGGCGAGGACCAGCGCCAGCACATCGAGCTGACCCGCAACCTGGCCCAGCGCTTCAACCACCGTTTCGGTGAGACGTTCACCGTGCCCGAGCCGTACATCGTCAAGGCCACCGCCAAGATCTACGACCTGCAGGACCCGACCGCCAAGATGAGCGGCTCGGCCGCCTCGCACTCCGGCGTCGTCAACCTCACCGACGACCCCAAGACGGCGGCCAAGAAGATCCGCTCGGCGGTCACCGACTCCGGCAGCGAGATTCGCTTCGACCCGGCCGACAAGCCCGGCATCTCCAACCTGCTCCTGATCCACTCCGCGCTCACCGACCGCCCGATCGCCGAGATCGAGGCCGAGTTCGAGGGTCAGCAGTACGGGCACTTCAAGGTGGCGCTCGCCGATCTCGTCGCCGAGTTCGTCGACGGGTTCGGCTCTCGTACCCGGGAACTGCTCGACGACAAGAGCGAGCTCGACCGTGTCCTCGCCGCCGGTGCCGCCCGTGCCCGCGACGTCGCCGCAAAGACCCTGGCCACCGTCTACGACCGCTCCGGCTTCGTGCCGGCCGGCTGATGCAGCTCACCTACGGGGTGGCGATCGCCGTGCCCGAGCCACACGGGACGCTGCTGCGCGCGATGCGCGCCGGCTTCGGCGACCCGCTCGCCGAGACGGTGCCGAGTCACGTGACGCTGCTCCCTCCGTGCGAAGTCGACGCCGAAGACCTCGACGAGGTCCGGGCCAGGCTCGACAAGGCGGCGGGCGCGGTTCCCGCGTTCCGCATGCGGCTGCGAGGTACCGCCACGTTCCGACCGATCTCCCCGGTCGTGTTCGTCACCGTGAACGTCGGCTTCATGGCCACGGAGGTCCTCGCCCGGCGGTTGCGCGACGCCGTCGGCGCCCCGCGGTCCGAGTTCTCGTTCCACCCCCACGTCACGGTGGCACACCACCTCGACGACGCGGCCCTGGACGGCGCCGCAGAACAGCTGCGCGACTTCGAGTGTGAGTTCGTGGTGGACGAGTTCGCGCTCTACCTTCACGACGACGAGGCCGGCTGGGAGCCGCAGCACCACTTCGCCCTTGCCCCCGCGTTTCGCTCCTAGTCCCTGACCGCCGGGAACGTGGCCAGCAGCTCGTCGCGGAACGCCAGGGCGGCCAGCTGAAGCCCGTCCGGTCGATGGGCGAGGGCGATCTCGCGTCGCAACGACGGCTTCACGATGCGCGTCGCGCGCAGCGCCGGGCGGTTGCCCATCACCATCTCGGGCACAACAGCATGCCCGAGGCCCGCCTCGACGAACCGCAGCACCGCGCTCATCTCCCCACCCTCGACCGCGAGGCGCGGTTCGAACCCGGCCGCCCGGCAGGCGCCGAGGGTGACCTCGCGCAGGTCGTAGCCCTCGCGGAACATGACGAGCGGCAGGTCGCGCAGAGCGGCGACGGCAATGACGTCGGGCAGGTCGGCGTCGACCGGGCTGGCCAGCACGAGACGCTCGCGCCGGATCGACGTCGTCTCGATGGCTCCGACCTCGATGGAGCTGTCGGAGCGCAGCGGCACGATCAGGAGTGCGAGGTCGAGGCGGCCCTGGCCGAGCTCGCGGGTGAGCACGCGCGAACCCGCCTCCTGCACCTCCAGCTCGATGTCCGGGTGGCGATCGTGGAACCGGGTGAGCAGGTCGGGCAGCAGCCCGTCGCACAGCGACGGCGTGGCCCCGAGCCGCACCCGTCCGCGGCGGAGTCCGGTGACCTCGTCCACCGACCGCTGGGCACTTTCGACGTCGATGAGGATGCGTTGGGCATGGGGGAGAAGTGCCTCTCCGGCGCTGGTCAGCTCGATCTGCCCGCGGTTGCGGACGAACAGCGGGGAGCCGAGCGCGTTCTCCAGCACCCGGATCTGCTTCGACAGCGTCGGCTGGGACACCCCCACGAGGTCGGCGGCGCGGGTGAAGTGCCGGGTGCGGGCGACGGCCGCGAAGTAGGCGAGCTGCTGGACCTGCATGAGATTCACCCTAGACGGTGCATAGACGGAGGCTATGAATGGCTACCTCACTATGACTTTGCGCCCCTGCGCCGGGCGGGCATACGGTGACCGGACTAGCACTCCCTTGGCAGCCAGCCACTGAGCGAATCGACGAGGCATGACGACCACCTCTCCCGCTCCATCCTCCGGAGCCACCGGCGCCGGTCGCGCCGCGATCACCGCCCGCACCCTCCGCACCGACCGTTGGTGGTTCCCGCCGGCGATCCAGGCCGCCGGGCTCCTCGCCTGGGTGGCCTACGCGGTGACGCGGACCGCCATGAAGCAGGACTACTGGGTCGAGCAGTACCACTACCTCACGCCGTTCTACTCGCCGTGCACGTCGAACGCCTGCATCCCGGAGGCCGCCCACTTCGGCACGTTCCTGCCGGACTTCTGGTTCATCCCGGCCTACGCCGTGCTGAGCCTGCCGTTCCTGCTGCTCTTCCGCCTGACCTGCTACTACTACCGCAAGGCGTACTACCGGGCGTTCTGGCTGTCGCCCCCGGCGTGCGCCGTCAACGAGCCGCACCAGAAGTACACCGGCGAGACGCGGTTCCCGCTGCTCGGGCAGAACCTGCACCGTTACTTCTTCTACGCCGCGGTGATCATCTCGCTGATCAACACGTACGACGCGATCCTCGCCCTGCGCACCGCCGACGGCGAGTTCGGGCTCGGCCTCGGCAACATCGTCCTGATCACCAACGTCGTCCTGCTGTGGATGTACACGGCGTCGTGCCACTCGTGCCGCAGCATCATCGGCGGCAAGCTCAACCACTTCTCGCAGCACCCCGTCCGCTACAAGCTGTGGGGCTGGGTCTCGACGCTGAACGGGCGGCACATGCTGCTCGCCTGGGTCACGCTCGCCAGCCTGGCGATCACCGACTTCTACATCTGGGGCCTGGCGGCCGACTGGTACTCCGATCCCCGCATCGTGAACTGAGAGGACTGGCTTCGTGAGCGAGATCGAGACGCACTCGTACGACGTCATCGTGATCGGCGCCGGCGGCGCCGGCCTGCGCGCGGCCATCGAGGCGCGCCTGGCGGGCAAGCGCACGGCCATCATCTCCAAGTCGTTGTTCGGCAAGGCGCACACCGTCATGGCCGAGGGCGGATGTGCGGCGGCGATGGCCAACGTGAACCCCAACGACAACTGGATGGTGCACTTCCGCGACACCATGCGGGGCGGCAAGTTCCTCAACAACTGGCGCATGGCCGAGCTGCACGCCCAGGAGGCGCCCGACCGAGTCTGGGAGCTGGAGACCTACGGCGCGCTGTTCGACCGCACGCCCGAGGGCAAGATCAGCCAGCGCAACTTCGGCGGTCACACCTACCCGCGCCTCGCCCACGTCGGCGACCGCACCGGACTCGAGATGATCCGCACGCTGCAGCAGAAGGTCGTCTCCCTGCAGCAGGACGACTTCGCCGAGCACGGCGACTACGAAGCCAACATCAAGGTCTACTCCGAGTGCACGGTCACCGACCTCATCAAGGACGGCGACGCGATGGCCGGTGCGCTGGCCTACTGGCGTGAGTCCGGCCGGCACCTGCTGTTCGAGGCGCCCGCGATCGTGATGGCCACCGGCGGCGTCGGCAAGTCGTACAAGGTCACCAGCAACTCGTGGGAGTACACCGGAGACGGTCACGCCCTGGCGCTGCGCGCCGGCGCCTCGCTGATCAACATGGAGTTCCTGCAGTTCCACCCCACCGGCATGGTCTGGCCGCCCTCGGTCAAGGGCATCCTCGTCACCGAGTCGGTACGAGGCGACGGTGGCGTGCTGACCAACTCCGACGGCAAGCGCTTCATGTTCGAGTACATCCCTGACGTCTTCAAGGCGCAGTACGCGACCACGGAGGAGGAGGGCGACCGCTGGTACGAGGACGCCGACAACAACCGTCGTCCGCCCGAGCTGCTGCCGCGAGACGAGGTGGCCCGCGCCATCAACTCCGAGGTCAAGGCCGGTCGAGGATCACCGCACGGCGGAGTCTTCCTCGACGTCTCCAGCCGGATGCCGGCCGAGACGATCATCAAGCGGCTGCCGTCGATGCACCACCAGTTCAAGGAGCTGGCCGACGTCGACATCACCAAGGAGCCGATGGAGGTCGGTCCCACCTGCCACTACGTCATGGGCGGCATCGAGGTCGACCCTGACAGCGGCGCGGCATCGGTGCCCGGCCTGTTCGCGGCCGGGGAGTGTTCCGGCGGCATGCACGGCTCGAACCGGCTGGGCGGCAACTCGCTGTCCGACCTGCTGGTCTTCGGCCGACGCGCGGGTGCCGGTGCCGTCGAGTACGTCGACGGCCTGTCGGCACGCCCGGCGCTCAACGACGCGGACGTCAAAGAGGCGCAGGAGCGCTCCGTGGCGCCGTTCGGTGACGGCTCGCAGGAGGGTGCGGAGAATCCGTACACGCTGCACCAGGAGCTCCAGCAGGCGATGAACGACCTCGTCGGCATCATCCGCCAGGAGAGCGAGATCCAGGAGGCGCTCGACAAGCTCGGTGAGCTGAAGGAGCGGGCCAAGAACATGGTCGTCGAGGGGCACCGCCAGTTCAATCCGGGCTGGCACCTCGCGCTCGACCTGCGCAACATGCTGCTCGTCAGCGAGTGCGTCGCGAAGGCGGCGATCATCCGCACGGAGAGCCGCGGCGGCCACACCCGCGAGGACCATCCGGGCATGGACGCCGAGTGGCGCAACATCCTGCTGGTGTGCACCGAAGCCGACGACGGCTCGGTCGACATCAATCGCCAGGACCAGATCCCGATGCGTCCGGACCTCATGGAGCTGTTCGAGATGGATGAGCTGAAGAAGTACTACACCGCCGCAGATCTCCCTGGAGGGACCGACTGATGGGCTACCAGCAGAACTTCCGCGTCTGGCGCGGCGACGACGAGGGCGGTGACTTCGTCGACTACGACGTCGAGGTCAACGAGGGTGAGGTCGTGCTCGACGTCATCCACCGCCTCCAGGCCACCCAGACGCCCGACCTGGCGGTGCGCTGGAACTGCAAGGCCGGCAAGTGCGGCTCGTGCAGTGCCGAGATCAACGGACGTCCGCGGCTGCTCTGCATGACGCGCATGTCGACGCTCCCGAGGGAGTCGACCGTCACGATCACGCCGATGCGCACCTTCCCGGTCATCCGCGACCTCGTCACCGACGTCTCGTTCAACTACGAGAAGGCGCGCGAGGTGCGGGCGTTCGTGCCGCCCTCCGACCTCGAGCCGGGCGACTACCGGATGCAGCAGGTCGACGTCGAGCGCTCGCAGGAGTTCCGCAAGTGCATCGAGTGCTTCCTGTGCCAGAACACCTGCCACGTCGTCCGCGACCACGAGGAGAACAAGGTCGCGTTCTCCGGCCCCCGATTCCTCATGCGGATCGCCGAGCTCGACATGCACCCGCTCGACGCCGCCGAGGCCGAGGAGGGTCTCGACCGCAAGGCATCGGCCCAGGACGAGCACGGGCTCGGCTATTGCAACATCACCAAGTGCTGCACGGAGGTGTGCCCCGAGCACATCAAGATCACCGACAACGCACTCATCCCGCTCAAGGAGCGTGTGGTCGACCTCAAGTTCGACCCGATGTTCATCCGGCGCAGCAAGAAGGCCGGCAAGGGCTGACGCTTTCGCATTTTGATTAGCATGGGTAATGACCTATGCTAAAGGTATGCCTACCGACTCGCAGCGACTGGCTCGGTCCGTTGCCCATCTCAACCGCCGTCTCCGTCAGGAGCGGCACTCCGAGCTGACGCCGACCCAGCTCGCGGTACTCGGCACCGTCCGGCTCATGGGTCCGGTGACTCCGAGCGCGATCGCCGAGCGCGAGGGCGTCCGACCCCCGTCGATCACGCGCACTCTCAACTGCCTCGCCGACGACGGCTTCATCGTGCGCGAGCAGCACCCCGACGACCGTCGACAGGTGCTGGTGCGGCTGTCCGACAAGGGTGAGGCACTCATCGTGGAGCAGCAGCACCGCCGCGACGCGTGGCTCGACGCGCGCCTCGCCTCGCTGACGGTCGCCGAACGGACCACGCTCCGGGAGGCCTCCGACCTCCTCGAGAGGCTGGCCCGCGAGTGAGTCCCACGTTTCGCTCCCTGCACGTCCGCAACTACCGCGTCTACGCCGCCGGCTCGCTGATCTCGAACATCGGCACCTGGATGCAGACCACAGCCCAGGCGTGGCTCGTGCTCGTGCTCACCGACAGCGGCTCCGCGCTCGGCATCACGATCGCGCTGCAGCTGCTGCCGACGTTGCTCCTCTCACCGCTGGGCGGCGTCCTCGCCGACCGCTTCTCCAAGCGCACCGTGCTGCGCGTCATGCAGGTGATGATGGCGGTGCCTGCCGCGCTGCTGGGCGTGCTCGCGGTCACCGGCGTCGTGCAGTCATGGCACGTGTTCGTGATCGCCTTCGTGTTCGGCATCGGCCGCGCGCTCGAAGCGCCCGCGCGCCAGTCGTTCGTGCCGGAGATGGTCGGCTTCGAGAACCTCGGCAACGCCGTGGCCCTCAACTCCGCGTCATTCAACGCCGGGCGCCTGATCGGTCCGGCGGTCGCCGGGCTGCTCATCGCGGCCCTGGGCGGTGGCGCGACGGGTACCGGCTGGGTGATCCTCGTGAACGCGGCCAGCTACGGCGCGGCGTTCCTGGCCCTGAGCATGCTCGATCCCGGCCGGCTCACTCCGACGCCGGTCATCGCGCCCGGCTCCGGCGCCGTCCGGGAAGGCCTGCGTTACGTGCGGTCGCGTCCGGACTTCGTCCTCGTGCTGTGGTGCGTCCTCTTCCTCGGCGGGTTCGGCATGAACTTCCAGATCACCAGCGCGTTGATGGCTACCGACGAGTTCGGGAAGGGTGCCAGCGAGTTCGGTGTGCTCGGGTCGGCGCTGGCCCTGGGCTCGCTTGCTGGTTCGTTGCTCGCTGCGCGGCGGGCAGGGCCCCGGCTGCGTTTCATCGTGCTCTCGGGCCTCTCGTTCTCGGTCGTCCAGATCGCGTCCGGCCTGATGCCGACCTACTACTCGTACATGGCCGTCCTGCCATTGGTCGGCCTGAGCATCCTGACCATGGCCACCACCGCGAACGCGATGATCCAGATGACGTCGACCCCGGCGATGCGTGGTCGCGTGGCGGCGCTCTACGTGATGGTCTTCATCGGCAGCGTGCCGTTCGTCGCCCCGGTCATGGGTTGGGTCGCCGAGACCCTCGGCCCCCGCACGGCACTCGTGGGATCCGGCGTGCTCGCCGGTCTCGGCATCGCCGTCGTCACCGCCTGGTACGTGCGTCGGACCGAGGGGGAGACTGAGCACTTGCGGCGCGAGGCCGCCGCCGTACGCTCGGTGTATGCACGTCGAGCGCACCTTCATGGTCGACCGCGAGATCGGGCACGTCTTCGACTTCCTCAGCGACTTCGAGAACACCGAGAAGTGGGATCCCGGGACGATCGAGACCCGGCGCCTGTCCGGTGACGGCGGCGTCGGCACCACGTATCGAAACCGCTCGCGGTTCATGAAGCGTGAGGTCGAGCTGGAGTACGAGACCATCGGTCACGACCGCCCCAGCTCGTTCGTCTGTCGCGGCCGGAACGGCCGCACCACTGCGACAGACCACCTGACGTTCACCCCCGACGGCGGCCGCACCCAGATCCACTACCGGGCGGTCTTTGACTTCCCGTTCCCGGTCAACGTCCTCGCTCCGGTGCTGGCACGGAGGCCCCTGGAGAAGCTCGCCGACGAAACCGTCGAACAGATGAGGACCGCACTCGGCGCCTGACGTGCGCGTATCCTGAGTCTGTGCCCCACGAGCAGATCAGCCGCACGATCGAGGTCATCACTCCTGACCTCATCGAGTTGCGCCGCGATCTGCACGCCTTTCCCGAGCTCTCGTGGCACGAGGAACGCACGACCGACGTCGTCGCCTCGTGGATGGACAAGAACGGCATTTCGCACGAGCGATTCGACGGTTCCGGGCTGGTGGCGGACATCGGACCGAAGGAGGGGCCGATCGTCGCGCTGCGCGCTGACCTCGACGCGCTTCCGGTCCAGGACACCACGTCCGACCCCTGGCGCTCGACGGTGCCGGGTGTCGCACACTCCTGCGGTCACGACGTCCACACCGCGGGTCTCGTGGGAGCCGCCGTGGCGTTGGCTCGGCTGCACGAGCTCGAGACCCTGCCGGTCGGCGTCCGCCTGATCTTCCAGCCCGCCGAGGAGGTCATGCCCGGTGGCGCACTCAAGCTGCTCGCCGGCGGAGTCCTCAAGGGGGTCTCGCGCATCTTCGCGCTGCACTGCGACCCGACTCTCGACGTCGGTCACGTCGGCCTCCGCGAAGGACCGATCACCGGCGCGTCCGACCGCATCCACGTCACGCTCGCCGGGCGCGGTGGCCACACCTCGCGCCCGCACCTCACCGAAGACCTCACCTACGCCATGGGCGCCCTGGTCACCCAGCTGCCGGCCGTGCTGTCTCGACGCTTCGACCCGCGGGCCGGCGCCAGCATGGTGTGGGGTCACATGAGAGCCGGCAACGCGGCCAACGTCATCCCTGCGCAGGGCGAGCTCAGCGGGACGCTGCGCATGCTCGACGCCTCGGCCTGGCACTCCGCCGAGCACCTCGTGCGCGGTCTCATCGCCGACATCCTCGAGCCGTTCGGCGTCAGCGCCGGCGTCACCTACATCCGAGGTGTGCCCCCGGTGGTCAACGACTTCGAGGTCACTGAGTTGCTGCGCCGGGCCGTGGGCGAGGCGGTCGGCCCCGGCGGTGTCGCCACCACAACGCAGAGCCTCGGCGGCGAGGACTTCGCCTGGTACGTGGAATCCGTGCCCGGTGCGATGGGCCGTCTCGGCACGCGCACTCCCGACGGTGCCACCTACGACCTCCACCAGGGCAACTTCCGGGTCGACGAGCGCTCGATCGCCGTCGCCGCATCCGTGCTGGCCCACGCCGCCATCGGGTGAAGAATCGGTTACGTACCTCCGCAGGCCTGCCGTCCGCGCCCGCTGCCGACTAGGGTGCGAGGGTGCCGGGGACCCGGCCGCAAATCGAGGAGGAACTGTGCGTCGACTGACCCAGCTTTCCGCCGTCGCCGTCGTTGCCGTACTCGCCCTCACCGGCTGCGGCAGTGACTCCAAGGACGGCGGCGGCACGACCAGTGCCAGCAAGGACGTCTGCAAGACCGCCAAGGGCGACGGACCGAAGATCGGTCTGGCCTACGACGTCGGCGGCCGCGGCGACCAGTCGTTCAACGACTCCGCGTACGCGGGCCTCGAGAAGGCCGTCAACGAGTTCAGTGCGACCTGTGTCGAGGGCGAAGCCACCGATGGTGAAGCCGAGTCCGCCCGTGAGGACCGCCTCCGCCAGATGGCCGATGGCGGCGCCACGGCCGTGATCGGGGTCGGCTTCGCCTACAGCGAGTCGATCAACAAGGTCGCCCCCGACTACGCCGACGTGAACTTCGCCGTCGTCGACGGCTTCGATCCCGACAAGGACGTCAACAAGAACGTCGCCTACCTCGGGTTCGCCGAGGAGCAGGGTTCCTACCTCGTCGGCGTGGCGGCCGCGGAGAAGAGCAAGAGCGGCACGGTCGGCTTCGTCGGTGGCGTCAACAACGACCTCATCAAGAAGTTCGAAGCCGGGTACGTGGCCGGCGCCAAGGCGGCCAAGCCCGACATCGAGGTGCTGGTCAGCTACATCCAGGAGTCCGACCTCAAGGGCTTCGGCGATCCGGCGGGCGGCAAGTCCGCGGCCACCGGCCAGTTCGACAAGGGTGCCGACATCGTCTACCACGCCGCCGGTGGCTCCGGAGCGGGCGTCTTCGACGCCGCGGTCGACGCGGGAGACGGCAACTGGGCCATCGGCGTCGACTCCGACCAGTGGAAGACGGCCACGGAGGCGCAGAAGCCGCACATCCTCACGTCGATGCTGAAGCGCGTCGACACGGCGACCTACGACTTCGTCAAGTCGGTCGACGGTGGCACGGCGCTGACGAGCTACCAGGTCTACGACCTGAAGGCCGACGGTGTGGGCTACTCGAAGTCCGGCGGATTCGTCGACGACATCGCCGGCGACATCGACGGCTACAAGGAGAAGATCGTCAGCGGCGAGACCAAGGTTCCGACCACGCCGTAGATCGCGACACGAGACGGGTCTGGGCCGGCGCGGTAGCGTGCGGCCCAGGCCCGTTTGTACGAGGAGGAGCACCTGTGGCGAGTGATGCCCTGGCCGTCGAGCTCATCGGCATCGGGAAGCGGTTCCCGGGTGTCGTCGCCAACCACGACGTCGACGTCGACATCCGTCCGGGCACGGTGCACGCCCTGGTGGGCGAGAACGGGGCGGGCAAGTCGACGCTGATGAAGATCCTCTACGGAGTGCAGCGTCCCGACGAGGGCACGATCCGCATCGGCGGCACCGAGGTCGACTTCAAGTCGCCCACCGATGCCATCGAGCACGGGGTCGGCATGGTGTTCCAGCACTTCATGCTCGCCGACAACCTCACGGTGCTCGAGAACATGGTGCTCGGCGCGGAGAAGCTGCACGGCATCGGCGATGCCGCCCGCGCCGAGCTCGCCCGCATCTCCGAGCGGTTCGGGTTCGAGCTCGAGCCCGACGTGCTCGTCGAGAAGCTCGGCGTCGCGGCCCGGCAACGGCTCGAGATCGCCAAGGTGCTGTACCGCGGCGCGCGCATCATCATCCTCGACGAGCCCACCGCCGTGCTGGTGCCTCAGGAGGTCGACGCGCTGTTCGACAACCTTCGCGAGCTCAAGGAGGCCGGCAACTCGGTGCTGTTCATCAGCCACAAGCTCGACGAGGTGCTGGCCATCGCCGACGACATCACCGTCATGCGCCGCGGCACCACGGTCGGCACCGCCGACCCGGCCATGGCCACCAAGCACCAGCTCGCCGAGATGATGGTCGGGGCCGAGCTGCCGTCGCCGGAGACCGGAGAGTCCACCGTCACCGACGACGTCCAGCTGCGGCTCGACCGCGTCGCGCTGGTCGACGAGTTCGGACGCAGCCTGCTCTCCGACATCTCACTGTCGATCCGGCGGGGCGAGGTGCTCGGCATCGCCGGCGTCGAGGGCAACGGGCAGACCGAGATCGTCGAGACGATCATGGGCATGCGCATCCCCACGTCGGGCACGGTGCAGTTGGGCGACCGCGACGTCACGCGCTGGCACACCCGCAAGCTGCGCGAAGCCGGCATCGGCTACATCCCCGAGGATCGCCAACGGCACGGCCTTCTCCTCGACTCGCCGCTGTGGGAGAACCGCGTGCTCGGGCACCAGACCCGTCCGCCGAGTGCCAAAGGTCCGTGGATCAACCGATCGGGCGCGCGTAAGGACACCGAGCGCATCGTCGAGCAGTACGACGTCCGCACGCCGGGCATCGACGTCCCGGCTCGCACCCTCTCCGGAGGCAACCAGCAGAAGCTCATCGTCGGCCGGGAAATGAGCGGCGACCCGGTTCTCCTCGTGGCGTCCCACCCGACCCGCGGCGTCGACGTCGGCGCCCAAGCCGCCATCTGGGAGCACATCAAGCGGGCCCGCCGGGCCGGCCTTGCGGTCCTGCTCATCTCGGCCGACCTGGACGAGCTGATCGGCCTGTCCGACACCATCCAGGTCATCCTGCGCGGCCGCATGGTCGGCACGTTCGACCCGGGTGACGTCACGCCGCAGGACCTGGGCGCGGCGATGACGGGTGGTGAGGCGGCATGAACGCCTCCGTTCGGCTCCGGGCCGTCGGGATGGCGCTGCTCGCTCCGCTCATCGCCGTCATCGTCGCCGTGCTGGCCACGACGGTCGTCATCGCCGCGGCCGGCAGCTCGCCGGGCGACTTCTGGACGGCGATGTTCAGCAACCCCCTGCCGCGTATCCGGGTCAACGTCGTCAACCAGACGGCCATGATCTACATCGCGGCGGTGTCGGCCGCCATCGGGTTCCGGATGGGACTGTTCAACATCGGCGTGGAGGGGCAGTACACGATCGCGTCGTTTGCGGCGGCGTCGTTCGCAGGGGCCGCCCTTCTCGGCGGATTCCTCAACGTGGTCGCCGCCCTCGTGGTTGCCGCGGTGGTGGGCGCGGCCTGGGCAGGCATCGCCGGCGTGCTCAGGACGGCGCGCGGGGTCAGCGAGGTCATCTCCACGATCATGCTGAACGCCATCGCCGTGACGCTCGTCGGCTACCTGCTCAACCGCTACGGGGTCCACGAGGGCAACACGGTGCACACCGAGAAGCTGCCGGACAGCAGCCACCTCGACGGCTTCGCCCCGTACGAGCCACGCGACGGCCAGGTGTGGTTCCTCGTGATTCTCGCCGTCCTGCTCGGCGTGGGGTTCTGGGTGCTCCTCACCAAGACGCGGTTCGGGTTCGACCTACGCGCCAGCGGTCAGTCCGAGACCGCGGCGGTGGCCAGCGGCATCGACCCGAAGCGGATGATCGTCATCGCGATGCTGCTCTCCGGGGGAGTTGCGGGCCTCATCTGGATGCCCGCGCTGTTCGGGGGAGCCGGCTCGTACGGCACGTCGTTCCAGGTGGGGCTCGGCTTCACCGGCCTCGGAGTGGCGCTGCTCGGACGCAACCAGCCACTCGGGATGCTCTTCGGCGCCGTGCTGTTCGCGTTCCTCACCGCGCAGTCCAACACGCTGACGTTCAGCACCGACATCGCGCCGAGCATCGTGCAGATCACCCAGGGAGTGGCCGTGCTCGCCGTCGTCGTGGCCTACGAGGTGGTGCGCCGCTGGCGTTCGCGACTCGAGCAACGCGTCGTCGCGCAGGAGCTCGCACCGGTGGAGGCGTCGGCATGAGCACGGCCGTCGAGACCGCAGCCCGCAAGGTCACCCAGTACTGGTTCGTGCTGGTGGTCGGCATCATCGCCATGGTGTCGCTGGTGCGCATCATCACCCACACGGACGACATCTCCTCGGCCGGCACGATCCGGGCGGCGATTATCGCCACCTGCCCGATCCTCATGGCGGCGCTCGGCGGGCTGTGGGCGGAGCGCGCCGGCGTCGTGAACATCGGCCTCGAGGGTCAGATGATCCTCGGAACCTGGGGTGCCGCGTTCTTCACGTACCACGGCGGCCCGTGGGCGGGCGTGGTCGGCGCCGCGCTGTTCGGCATCATCGGTGGCCTGCTGCACGCGGTGGCCACGGTGACCTTCGGCGTCGACCACATCGTGTCCGGCGTGGCCGTCAACCTCATCGGGGCCGGTGCGGCGACGTTCCTCGCGGAGGCGGTGTTCCCGGACCTGCAGGGAGGCGGACCGCGCCAGCTCGTCGGCCTCGAGTCGCCGACCAAGATCACGGTGCCCGGCATCTCCGACGTCTCTCTGGACCTGGCAGAGAAGGGCTGGTTCTTCATCTCCGACGTCGCCGCGTTCGTCGGCGCCCTCACCACCAGCCTGTCGACGCTCAGCATCGTCGTGTTCGCCCTGGTGGCCCTCTCGGCCTACGTGCTGTGGCGCACGCCGTTCGGGCTCCGGCTCCGGTCCTGCGGCGAGAACCCGCAGGCGGCCGAGACCCTGGGCGTCAACGTCTACCTGTACAAGTACATCGCGGTCACCATCTCCGGCGGGCTCGCCGGCATCGGGGGCGGCTTCCTGGCGCTGGTGGCGTCCAGCGGCTTCAACACCGGCCAGACCGGCGGACGTGGCTTCATCGGGCTCGCGGCGATGATTTTCGGCAACTGGCGCCCCGGTGGGCTGCTCGCCGGCGCCTTCACCTTTGGCTACACCGACTCCTTGCGGCTCCGCAACGCCGACGCCGTCCACGCCCTGCTCCTGCTGCTCGCGATCGGACTGCTCGCGTACGCGGCGTACCGCGCGGTGAGCGGCAACCTGCGGGCGGCGGCCGGCCTCGGCGTCGTCGGCGTCCTGCTGCTCGCCTGGTACCTCGGCACCGACACGGTGCCGCGCGACTTCACCTCCATGACGCCGTACGTCACGACGCTCCTGGTGCTCGCTCTCGGTGCGCAACGACTTCGCATGCCCGCGGCCGATGGCCAGCAGTATCGACGGGGGCGCGTCGGATGAGCGACGAGGTGGACTGGGAGTCGCTCACCCGTTACGCGACCCAGATGCTCGAGCGGGCGTACGCCCCCTACTCGAACTTCCCGGTGGGAGCGGCGGGCCTGGTTGACGACGGGCGCGTGGTGCTTGGCTGCAACGTCGAGAACGCGTCGTACGGCCTCGGTCTGTGTGCGGAGTGCGGCCTCGTCTCGGCGCTGCACGGCACCGGCGGCGGCCGGCTGGTCGCGATGGTGTGCGTCGACCGCAACGGCGAGAGGCTGATGCCCTGTGGCCGCTGTCGCCAGCTGCTCTGGGAGAACGGCGGCGCCGAGATGCAGCTCGCGACTCCTTCCGGCATCAAGACCATGGCCGAGGTGCTCCCGGACGCCTTCGGGGCGAACGACCTGGAGACGCGTTGACGGTCGACCTCGCCGACCCCGGCTTCGTCGCCGATCCGTATCCGGTGCTGGCCGAGCTCCGCAAGACAGCTCCGATGGTGTGGCACGAGCCGAGTGACCGCTGGCTCGCCACCACGCACGACGCCGTCAGCCGGGTGCTCCGCGATCGGGCCTTCGGCCGCATCTGGACCGACCGGCAGCCGCTGGACGAGATGGCACCGTTCAACGCCCTCCACCGTCACCAGATGATGGAGAGCGAAGATCAGACTCACCACAGGCTCCGGTTGCTGGTTTCCCGTGCGTTCGGGAGGGGCCACGTGGAGCGCCTGCGACCACGCATCGAAGAGCTCGTCGCCGGCCTCCTCGACGGACTCGACGACTCTGCTCATCGCCGCCCAGGGCCCGGCACCCCAGCCGGGGTCGACATCCTCGCCGGGTATGCCGAGCCGCTGCCGGTCTTCGTGATCGCCGACCTCCTCGGCATCCCCCGAGCCGACCACGTGCAGCTGCGGGCCTGGTCGCAGGCCATCGTGCACATGTACGAGCACGACATCGACGAGAAGACCCGGGATGAAGCGGTGGCCGCTTCGACCGCGTTCGCCGACTACGTGCGGGCCGTGGTCGAGGAGCGCCGCGCCCAGCCGGCCGACGACCTCATCAGCGACCTGCTGGCCGAACGTGTCCCCCGCAAGCGGGAGGTGCCCCCAGGGACTACACGACTGAGCGACGACGAGCTCGTCGCGTCCGTGGTCCTGCTGTTGAACGCCGGTCACGAGGCGTCGGTGAACGTGTTCGGCAACGGGGCGCACGCACTGCTCACCCACCCTGACCAGCTCGAGCGCGTGACGTCCGGCTCGGTGCCGATGGCGACGGCGCTCGAGGAGCTGATCCGCTTCGACGCTCCGCTGCAGCTGTTCGAGCGCACCGCCACGGCGGACGTGGACGTCCTCGGCACCGCGGTCCGGGCCGGCCAGACGGTGGCCTGCCTGATGGGTTCGGCGAATCGCGACGAGCTCGTCTTCGCCGAACCCGGCACCCTCGACGTCGGACGCGACCCGAACCCGCACGTCGGCTTCGGGATGGGTCTGCACTTCTGCCTGGGAGCGCCGTTGGCCCGCCTCGAGCTCGAGATCACGTTCAGCCGGCTGCTCGAGCGCTGGCCTGACCTGCAGCTTGCCTCGCCTGCACCTCGGCGCGCGACCTGGGTGCTGCGCGGCTTCGATCGCCTCGACGTTCGACTGGAGAAGTCATGACCGAACCATTTGACGCACCCGACGTCATCGCCACCAAGCGCGACCGCAAACGGTTGAGCGACGAGCAGATCGACTGGGTCGTCGACGCCTACACGCGTGACGTCGTCGCCCCCGAGCAGATGTCCGCGCTGGCGATGGCGATCCTGCTCAACGGCATGGACCGTGAGGAGATCGCCCGCTGGACGAACGCCATGATCGCCAGCGGCGAGCGGATGGACTTCTCCGGACTCTCGCGGCCGACCGCCGACAAGCACTCCACGGGCGGCGTCGGCGACAAGATCACGCTCCCGCTCGCCCCGCTCGTCGCGGCCTGCGGCGTCGCCGTGCCGCAGCTCTCCGGACGCGGGCTCGGCCACACCGGCGGCACGCTCGACAAGCTCGAGTCGATCCCCGGATGGAATGCCGCGCTGTCGAACGACGCGATGATGGCTCAGCTCGACGACGTCGGGGCGGTCATCTGCGCGGCCGGCAGCGGTCTCGCTCCCGCCGACAAGAAGCTGTACGCGCTGCGCGACGTCACCGGCACCGTCGAGGCCATCCCGCTCATCGCCAGCTCGATCATGAGCAAGAAGATCGCCGAGGGCACGGGCGCACTCGTGCTCGACGTCAAGGTCGGATCGGGCGCGTTCATGAAATCGGAAGCGGACGCGAGAGAGCTCGCCGAGACGATGGTCGCGCTCGGTACGGATGCAGGCGTCACGACGGTCGCCCTGCTCACCGACATGAACACCCCGCTCGGGCTCACCGCGGGCAACGCCGTCGAGGTCGCCGAGTCGGTCGAGGTGCTGGCCGGAGGAGGACCCCGAGACGTCGTCGAGCTCACCCTCGCGCTGGCACGAGAGATGCTCGCCGCGGCCGGCCAGACGGACGTCGACCCGGCCGATGCGCTCGCCGACGGGCGCGCCATGGACGTCTGGCGTCGGATGATCGAGGCCCAGGGCGGCGATCCGGATGCGCCGCTCCCGCAGGCGCGGGAGTCCCACGTCGTCACCGCCGCGGCGGGCGGCACACTGATCCGTCTCGACGCGCTCGGCGTCGGCGTGGCCGCGTGGAGGCTGGGGGCCGGACGCTCGCGTCCGGGCGAACAGGTCCAGGCCGGAGCCGGTGTGGTGCTGCATGCGAAGCCGGGCGACGAGGTGCACGAGGGTGCCCCGCTCATGACCCTGCACACCGACGAGCCAGAGCGCTTCGACCGCGCCCTGGCCGCCCTCGACGGGTCGTTCGACATCGACACGCAGGGCGGATCGGCGCCAGACGCATCGGCCAGCATCGTGCTCGACCGAGTTGGCTAGGTTGGATGCCATGCGCGTGCTGAACAACAGAAAAGAGATCGCTGCCGCCTCGGGCAAGGAGCTGGGAGTCAGTGAGTGGGTGCAGGTCAGCCAGGAGCGCATCGACGCGTTCGCCGACGCCACCGGCGACCGCCAGTGGATCCACGTCGACCCCGAGCGCGCGGCCAACGGTCCGTTCGGCGCCACGATCGCGCACGGCTACCTGACGCTGTCGATGCTCCCGTTCCTGAGCGCCCAGGTCTACGCCTTCGCCGGTGACGTCGCGCGCGTCAACTACGGACTCAACAAGGTGCGCTTCGTGTCCCCGGTCCTCGTCGGCTCCAAGGTGCGCAACCGCGTGGAGATGATCGACGTGAAGGACCTCGAGAAGGGCCAGCAGATCACCCTGCAGCACACCATCGAGATCAAGGGCGCCGACAAGCCCGCCTGCGTGGCCGAGACCGTCACGTTGCTCATGGACGCCGGATGAGCGCGACCCCTGAACAAGTAGCCGCAGCACCCAAGGTCGCCCTGCACGAACACCTGGACGGCGGCCTGCGCGCGAGCACGGTCGCCGAGATCGCCGCCGAGATCGGGCACGAGCTGCCGGCCGACGCCGACGCGCTGGGCGCCTGGTTCGCCGAGGCGTCCTCGTCCGGCTCGCTCGAGCGCTACCTCGAGACGTTCGTGCACACCGTCGCCGTCATGCAGCGGGCCGAGGACCTCACCAGGGTGGCCCGTGAGTCGGTGCTCGACCTCTCGGCCGACGGCTGCGTCTACGCCGAGCTCCGCTGGGCTCCCGAGCAGCATCTGTCCGCCGGCCTGAGTCTGCGCGACACCGTCGACGCCGTGCAGGCCGGCATCGACGAGGGTCGTGCGCTCGCAGCCGAGCAGGGCCACCCGATCGTGGTCGGCCAGCTGCTCACGGCCATGCGACACGCGAAGCGCGGCCTCGAGATCGCCGAGCTGGTCGTCGAGTACCGCGACAAAGGGGTCTTCGGCTTCGACATCGCCGGTGCCGAGGACGGCTTCCCGCCGATCCTGCACCTCGAGGCGTTCGAGTACCTGCGCCGCGAGAACTCCCACTTCACCATCCACGCCGGCGAGGGCTTCGGGCTCCCGTCCATCTGGCAGGCCATCCAGCGGTGCGGCACCGACCGGCTCGGCCATGGTGTGCGCATCGTCGACGACATCGACCTGCCAAATCCCGACGGTTCTGGCCCGTCCCATCCAGTGCTCGGCCGGCTGGCCGCGTACGTGCGCGACTGCCGCATCCCGCTGGAGATGTGCCCGTCCTCGAACCTGCACACCCACGCTGTGCCCGGCATGACGACGATCGCCGACCATCCCATCGGCATGCTCAAGGAGCTCGGCTTCCGCGTCACCGTCAACTGCGACAACCGCCTGATGAGCAACACGTCCATGAGCCAGGAGATGAACCTCCTCGTCGACGCGTTCGGCTACGGCCTCGACGACCTGCGCTGGTTCACGGTCAACGCGATGAAGAGCGCCTTCCTGCCGTTCGACGAGCGCCTGACCCTGATCAACGACGTCATCAAGCCCGCGTACGCCTCGCTCAAGGCTTAGGGCGCGCCTCCCTCCTCTGCCTTGCCAGCCGAGCGCGACCCCACGCGCACCTCGAACCGGAACAGGGAGACACGCCCTTAAACCCCGATCGGGTGCCAGACGGTCTTGATCTCGACCCACGACTGGAGCCGACCGAGGCTCGGCTCGGCGAGCCAGTCGTCATCACCGGGCCGACGCACGCGCTTGAGGTCCTGGGCGGCGTCGGACTCGAGCGAGCGGGCCAGCTCCGCGTCGTCGATGCCGGTGAGGTCGAGGGCGTCGACGTCGAGGTGCGTGGCGAGCCAGGGCGCGATCTCGGCCGGGCTGCCGGTGAGCAGGTTGACCACTCCGCCGGGGATGTCGGAGGTGGCCATGATCTCGGTGAGGGTGACAGCCGGGATCGGGTGCGGTTCGCTCGCGACGACCACCACGGTGTTGCCCGTCGTGATGGCCGGCAGCACAGTGCTGACGAGGCCGAGCAGCGGGTCGCGAGGTGCGACGACGGCCACGACACCGGTGGGCTCGGGGGACGACAGGTTGAAGAACGGCCCCGAGACCGGGTTGGCGTTGCCGAGCACCTGCACGTACTTGTCGGCCCAGCCCGCGTACCAGACCACGCGGTCGATGGCGGCGTCGACGTGGGCCTCAGCCTTCCTGGCGGTGATGCCCTCGGCCTCGCGCAGCTGGGACACCAGCTGGTCGCGTCGACCCTCCATGACCTCGGCGATCCGGTAGATGACCTGGCCCCGGTTGTACGGCGTGCGCGTGGACCAGCCGCCGAACGCCGACCGGGCCGCCCGCACAGCGTCGCGGGCGTCCTTGCGCGAGCCCTTGGCGACGTTGGCGACGAAACGACCCTTCGCGTCAAGCGCCTCGTAGGTGCGCCCGGACTCCGAGCGGGGGAACGCGCCGCCGATATAGAGCTTGTGCGTCTTGCGCACGCTCACTCTGCTGGTCTGATGGGGGCTCATCAGGAGGGCCCCTTCAGGTACGCGGCGAGCCCGTGCCGGCCGCCCTCGCGGCCATAGCCGGATTCCTGGTAGCCGCCGAACGGGCTGGAGGGGTCGAACTTGTTGAACGTGTTGGCCCACACGACGCCGGCGCGCAGCTGGTCGGCCATCGCGAGGATGCGCGAACCCTTCTCGGTCCAGACGCCCGCGGACAGCCCGTATGGCGTGTTGTTCGCCTTCTCGACGGCCTCGGCCGGTGTACGGAATGTCAGCACCGAGAGCACCGGCCCGAAGATCTCCTCGCGGGCGATGCGGTGGGCCTGGGTGACGCCGGTGAAGATCGTGGGCGCGAACCAGAAGCCGTGGTCGGGGATCTCGCACGGCGCCGACCAGCGCTCCGCTCCTTCGGCGTCGCCGATCGCGGACAGCTCCCGGATGCGGGCGAGCTGCTCGGCGGAGTTGATGGCGCCGATGTCGGTGTTCTTGTCGAGCGGGTCGCCGAGGCGCAGGGTCGCCATGCGCCGCTTGAGGCGTTCGAGCACCTCGTCGTAGACGCTCTCCTGCACGAGCAGGCGCGACCCGGCGCAGCACACATGGCCCTGGTTGAAGAAGATGCCGTTGACGATGCCTTCGACGGCCTGGTCGAGGGCGGCGTCGTCGAACACGATGTTGGCCGCCTTGCCGCCGAGCTCGAGCGTGACCTTCTTGTGGCTGCCGGCGACGGACCGGGCGATCTCGCGGCCCACCGCCGTGGAGCCGGTGAACGCGATCTTGTCGATGTCGGGATGCTCCACGAGCGCCTGGCCGGTCGGGCCGGCTCCGGTGATGATGTTGACGACGCCCGGCGGCAGGTCGGCCTGCTGGCAGATCTCGGCGAACAGCAGCGCGGTGAGCGGCGTGGTCTCGGCCGGTTTGAGCACGACGGTGTTGCCGGCCGCGAGCGCCGGCGCGATCTTCCAGGCCAGCATCATCAGCGGGAAGTTCCAGGGGATGATCTGGCCGGCGACGCCGAGCGGCCTCGGGTCCGGACCCTGTCCGGCATGGCCCAGCTTGTCGGCCCAGCCCGCGTAGTAGAAGAACCACTGCGAGACGAGGGGGACGTCGACGTCGCGCGACTCCTTGATCGGCTTGCCGTTGTCGAGCGACTCGAGCACGGCGAGCTCGCGGCTGCGCTCGGCGATGATGCGGGCGATGCGGTAGAGGTACTTCGCCCGCTCGCGTCCGGGCATCGGGCCCCAGACCTTCTCGAAGGCGTGCCGGGCGGCCTTGACGGCGGCGTCGACGTCGCTTTCGGTGGCCTCGGCGACCTCGGCCAGGACCTCTTCGGTGGCCGGGCTGATCGACTTGAACGACGTGCCGGACCCGTCGACGAACTCACCGTCGATGTAGAGGCCGTACGAGCTCTTGAGGTCGACGATCGTGCGCGACTCGGGTGCGGGTGAGTACTCGAACTTCGTCATGTCAGTCCAACGTCACGTAGTCGGGGCCGGAGTAGTGGCCGGTGATCATCTTCTGGCGCTGCAGCAGCAGGTCGTTGAGCAGCGAGGACGCTCCGAAGCGGAACCAGTCGGGGTGGAGCCAGTCCTCCCCGGCGATCTCGTTGACGACGACGAGGTACTTGATTGCGTCCTTGGACGTACGGATGCCGCCGGCAGGTTTGACACCGACCTGGCGGCCGGTGGCGATGCGGTAGTCGCGCACGGCCTCCAGCATCAGTAGCGTGACCGGCAGCGTGGCCGCCGGCTGGATCTTGCCGGTGCTGGTCTTGATGAAGTCGGCGCCGGCCTCCATCGCCAGCCAGGACGCGCGCCGGACGTTGTCGTACGTCTGGAGCTCGCCGGTCTCGAGGATGACCTTGAGGTGGGCCGCTCCGGCCGCCTCCTTCACCGCGACGATCTCGTCGTGGACTTTGTCGAGGTCGCCGGCGAGGAACGCGCCGCGGTCGATGACCATGTCGACCTCGTCGGCCCCGGCCTCGACGGCGTCCTGGGTGTCGGCGAGCTTGATGTCGAGAGCGGCGCGTCCGGACGGGAACGCCGTGGCCACCGCGGCCACATGCAGGTGGTCGCCCACGACCTCACGCACCGTGGCGACCATGTCCGGGTACACGCACACGGCGGCGGCGGACGGGCAGGACGGGTCGCTGGGGTCGGGGTTGAGCGCCTTCGCGGACAGGGCCCGCACCTTGCCGGGGGTGTCGGAGCCCTCGAGCGTGGTGAGGTCGACCATCGAGATGGCGAGATCGATGGCCCACTGCTTGGACGCCGTCTTGATCGAGCGGGTGCCCAGCGAGGCCGCCCGGGCCTCGAGCCCGACGGCGTCGACGCCGGGCAAACCTTCGAGCGTCCTCCGCAGTGACGCGGTTGCGCCTGTCACGAATGTCCTCCCTCGCGATCCCGGTTCCGGACCGCGCCTTCCAGCGTACGGCGCGTCTCGCTCGTGAGGCCAGTGGGACGAACGGCAGACTGTTGGCCATGACGGCCGCACCCGAGCATCCTGGTCTGAGCTTGGCGGTCGTCGTGGCGCATCCCGACGACGATGCGTACGGCATGGCCGGCATGGTGGCTCTGCACGCCGAGGACCCGGGCTTTCGCTTCATCCTCATCCACGCGACCGACGGCGGCGGTGGCGACATCAGGGACGGCTTTCCGGCGACGCGCGAGACGCTGGGCCGCATCCGCCAGCAGGAGGACGAAGCTGCGTGGCGGGCTCTCGGACGCGAGCCGGACCGGCACGTGTGGATGGGCTACCCGGACGGGGAAGTCGACCAGGTGCCGTTCGACGAGCTCGTCGAGGCCGTCGCGGCGATCCTCGAGGAGGAGCAGCCCACCGTCGTGGGGACGTTCGGACCGGACGGGATCTTCGCCCACCCCGACCACATCGCGATCGGGGCGGCCACGGACGCGGCCTTCGCCCGCCACGCGAGCACGACCGGCACCGCCTTCCGGCGGCTCCTGCACAGTGCCATTCCTCAGACGGTGTTCGAGCGCTGGCAGGGGCAGAGGGCGGAGCAGGGTCTGGCGCTGTTCGATCCGACGAAGGTCTACCACATGCGCGGCGTGCCGGATGAGGAGATCGGGCTGGTCGTCGACTGCCGGCCCGTCGCCCACCGCATCGTCGCCGGGCTGCGCGAGCACAAGAGCCAGCACCACGTGATGAGCGACGATCCCGAAGACGTCGAGCGGTGGCAGAAGGTCGTCAGCCGGGACTGGGCGGTGGTGGCGTGGCCCGAGCGAGCCGCGGGGACGCCCGCGCTGACCGACCCGTTCGAAGGGCTTCCCTGACACTCGGTGAGCGATGATGGCGTCATGAACGAGACCGTCACCATCATCGCCGCTCTTCTGGCCGGACTGTTCGCCGGACTCTTCGTCACCTTCGACTACGCCGTCATGCCCGGGCTTCGCCGCGCTGATGACTCGACGTTCGTCCACGCGATGCGCGAGATCAACGTCGCGATCCTCAACCCGGTGCTGGCGCTCATCTTCGGTGGCGGCACCCTCGCGTCCATCGCCGCCGCCATCCTGGGATTCGACGACGAGGGCGCGCGCTGGTGGCTCGTCGCCGGCGCCGTCCTGGTCGTGGCCGCAGGCCTCGTGACGATGGGTCTCAACGTGCCCTTGAACGATCGGCTCGAGGCCGGCGTGACCGCGGCCGAATCGCCGGCATCGCTCCGCCAGGCCTTCGAGGGGCCATGGGTTCGCTGGAACCTCGTCCGTTCGGTGCTCTCCACGGCTGGGTTCGTGGCTCTGCTGGTGGCGCTCGTCAGCTAAAGCCCCAGCGCGGCCGCGAGGTCCGTCTTGATGCTCGCGATCAGGTCGTCGGCCTCACGGCGAGCCGCGTCCATCGAGTCAGTGACCGACACGACCACTTCGACGTAGCACTTGATCTTGGGCTCGGTGCCGGACGGACGACAGATGATGCGTGCGTTCTCACCCAGACCGAGCCGGATGCCGTCCGTCGGCGGCAAGCCCCGGTAGCCGGCGATGAGGTCGTCCACGTGCACCACCTCGAGGCCACCCAGCACGTCCGGCGGTGCGGCCCGCAGGGTCTGCATGGCCTCGGTGATGATTGTCAGGTCGTCGACGCGCACTGATAGCTGGCTCGTGGCGTGCAGGCCGTGCTCGCGGTAGAGGTCGTCGAGCCGGTCGAGCAGCGTGCGGCCCTCGGCCTTGAGGGCAGCCGCCATCTCGAGCACGGTGATGATCGCCGAGACGCCGTCCTTGTCGCGGGCGATGTGCGGCGCGACGCTGTAGCCGAGCGCCTCCTCGTAGCCGAAGGCAAGGTCGGGGATCTTGCCGATCCACTTGAACCCGGTCAGCGTCTGCTGCCACGGCTGTCCGAACGCGGCGGCCTGGCGGCCGAGCAGGTCCGAGCTGACGATCGAGGCCGCATATGTTCCGGTGATGCCGCGACGCAGGCAGAAGTCCGCGAGCAGCGCCCCGACCTGGTCGCCCGAGAGCATCCGGTACGCCTCACCCGCGCCTTCGCGCACGCCGACCGCGCAGCGGTCTGCGTCGGGGTCGTTCGCGACGATCAGGTCGGCATGAACCTCGGACGCGAGCTTGAGGGCCAGGTCCATCGCGCCGGGTTCCTCGGGATTGGGGAACGCGACCGTCGGGAAGTCCGGGTCAGGGTCGCCCTGCTCGCGCACCACGTGCAGGTCCGGGAACCCGGTGCGGCGCACGACGTCGACCAAGGTGTCGCGACCGACCCCGTGCATCGGCGTGTAGACGGTCACGATGTCGCGTGGGCCGTCGTGGGGGAGGGCGGCGACGGCCTGGATGTAGGCCTCGGCCACCTCGGGCCCGAGCACCGCGTAGGCGTCACTGCGCGGCATCTCGTCGACCCGCCCGGCGGCGTCGATCTGCGCGGAGATGTCGGCGTCGGCCGGCGGCACGATCTGGCTCGAGTCGGCGAGGTACACCTTGTAGCCGTTGTCCTGCGGCGGGTTGTGCGACGCGGTGACCACGACGCCGGCGCTGCAGCCGAGATGGCGGATGGCGAAAGCCGCGACCGGTGTCGGCAGCGGTTCGGGGAGCAGGTGGGCATCCACGCCGGCGCCCTGCATGATCTCGGCGGTGTCGCGCGCGAAGACGTCGGAGTTGTGTCGCGCGTCGTATCCGATGACGACGCTCGGGTTGACCTCGTGTTCGCGCAGGTAGGCGGCCAGCCCCGATGCCGCCTGGGCGACGATCACCCGGTTCATCCGGTTGGGGCCGGCGCCGAGGGCGCCGCGCAGCCCGGCGGTGCCGAACTGGAGCCGCTCGGCGAAGCGATCCGCCAGCTCCGCGGAGTCGTTGGTGTCGATCAGGTGCTGTAGCTCGTCGCGGGTGACCGGGTCGGGGTCCTGGCCGAGCCAGTCGCGGGCGCGTTCGAGAAGGTCCATTCGGCTCAGATACTCCGTCAAATGTTGGGCACGACGGCGGCAAGCAGGGCGCCCATGCGGGTGGCCGACGCGCGGCCGGCCTCGAGCACCTCGTCGTGGTTCAGGGGCTCGCCGGTGATTCCGGCCGCGAAGTTGGTGACCAGGGAGAGGCCGAGCACCTCGAGGCCCGCTTCGCGAGCCGCGATCGCCTCCAGCACCGTGGACATGCCGACGAGCGAGCCGCCGATGGCCTTGACCATGCCGATCTCGGCGGGCGTCTCGTAGTGGGGCCCGGGGAACTGCACGTAGACGCCTTCGTCCAGCGACGGGTCGACCTCACGGCAGAGGTCACGCAGCCGCGCCGAGTACAGGTCGGTGAGGTCGACGAAGTTCGGCCCCTCGACGGGCGACGTTCCGGTGAGGTTGATGTGGTCGCGGATCAGCACCGGCGTGCCGGGCGTCCAGGACGGGTCGAGTCCGCCGCATCCGTTGGTGAGCACCACGGTGCGGACGCCCGCTGCTGCCGCCGTCCGGACGCCGTGCACGACGGAGGCGACTCCGAGACCCTCGTAGAAGTGCGTGCGTCCGAGGAAGATCAGCAATCGCCGGTCGCCGACGCGCACCGACCGGATGGTGCCGCCGTGGCCCTCGACGGCCGGTGCGCTGAAACCCGGCAGCTCGGCGGCGGGGAACTCGTGCTCCGGATCTCCCAGGGCGTCGGCCGCGGGCAGCCAGCCCGAGCCCATGACGAGCGCGACATCATGCTTGGCCCCACCGGTGCGCTCGGCGAGTGCGTCGGCGGCCTGTCGGGCGAGGTCGGAGGGATTCACCTGTCGTACCTTACGGAACGCCGAGCGACGTGCGACACAATGGCCGGGTGACTCATGTGGCGATCATCGGCGGCGGGCCCGGGGGGTACGAGGCCGCGCTGGTCGCGGCGCGGCTGGGGGCCGACGTCACCCTCGTCGAGCGTGATGGCCCGGGCGGTTCCACCGTGCTCACCGACTGTGTGCCGAGCAAGACACTCATCGCCACCTCCGACCTCCTCACCGAGGTCGAGTCCTCGGCCGAGCTCGGGGTAGACGTGCCCCGCGAGGCGCGGGCCGATATCGCCGTGGCCAACGATCGGGTGATGGCGCTGGCGAAGGCGCAGTCGGCCGACATCGGCCAGCGACTCGAGGCCAGCGGCATCGAGGTTCTCGCCGGCACAGCCACCCTCGACCCGTCCGGCGGGGGAGCCGTCATCGCGACAACAGGCGAGGGGGAACGCCGCATCGACGCCCAGGGTGTGCTCATGGCCACCGGCGCCCACCCGCGGGTCATCGAGACGGCGCAGCCCGACGGCGACCGGATCCTCACCTGGGAGCAGCTCTACGGGTTGCGGGAGCTGCCCGAGCACATGATCGTGGTCGGCTCCGGCGTCACCGGGGCGGAGTTCGCCAGCGCCTACAACGGGCTCGGCTCACCGGTCACCCTGGTGTCGAGCCGCGACCGGGTGCTGCCCGGCGAGGACGAGGACGCCGCCAACCTCATCGAGGACGTCTTCACCCGTCGCGGCATGACGGTCATGGACCGCTCGCGCATGGCCTCGGTCGAGCGTCACGGTGATGGAGTCCGCGTCACCCTCACGGACGGCCGCACCGTCGACGGCTCCCACTGCTTGCTGGCGCTCGGCTCCGTGCCGAACACCGAGGACCTGGGACTGAAGGAGGCCGGTGTCGAGCTCGACGACGGGGGCTTCGTGAAGGTCGACCGCGTGTCGCGCACGTCGGCTCCCGGCGTCTATGCCGCCGGCGACTGCACGGGTGTCCTGATGCTCGCGTCCGTCGCCGCGCAGCAGGGCCGCATCGCCATGTCGCACCTCCTCGGCGACGCCGTGCACCCGCTCGACCTGACGAAGGTCTCCAGCAACATCTTCACGTCGCCGGAGATCGCCACCGTCGGACTCTCCCAGGTCCAGATGGAGGAGGCCGGAACGCCGTTCGACGTGGCGATGCTTCCGCTGGCCGCCAACCCGCGTGCGAAGATGCAGGGCATCCGCGACGGGTTCGTGAAGCTCTTCTCGAGCAAGTCCACCGGCATCGTCATCGGCGGCGTCATCGTGAGTCCCCGGGCGAGCGAGCTCGTCCACGTGGTGTCGCTGAGCGTCTCCTCGTCGCTGACGGTCGACCACGTGGCCGACGCGTTCACGATCTATCCGTCCTTGTCGGGGTCGGTGGCCGAGGCGGCCCGGCGTCTCCATCGTCAGGTGGGACCTCCCAGCGTGTAATCACACGCGTGTAGTTCCGCAGGTCAGCGGAACGTGCCACAAAAGCGCTGGTCAAGGCGCTACGAGTCCTGTCTAATGTCACCAGCGGTGTCCCCACCTCTTCCCCGTTCAGCCGCTCTCACACGATTGGAAAAGACATGCGTTCTCGGCGCGTGATTCTGCGTTTCCTGCCCCTTGGCCTCGTGGCCGTTCTGCTGGGTTCCGTCATGGTCTGGCAAGACGGAGTCGAACGACGTCTCGGCGAGGACGTCAACGCGTCGCCGCAGGTCGTCGTCTCCGAGCACGACGTCCCCGTCGTTGCGGCCGCGGAGCCGGAGAAGTCCGAGAAGAAGGCGGCTCCGAAGGCCGAGCCGGCCGCCCCCTCGAACGGCCCTCGTACCGTGGCCGAGCTTGCACCCACCGACGTCAAGACGTTCTCGATGGTCGGTGTCACCTGGCGATCCGGCGTGCCGAACGACGCCGACGTCCAGGTGCGGTGGCGCAACGACGGCCAGTGGAGCCGATGGAGCGAGCTCCACCTCGACCTCGAGAACACCTGGACGGAAGGTGGCCGTCCGGGCACCGAGCCGCAGTGGGTCGATCACGCCGACGCCGTCGCCGTCCGTGTCGTCGCCGACGAGCCGTCCACCCCCCGCGACCTCCGGGTCGCCACCGTCGACCCCGGCAAGTTCGCCGCGACGACTCCCGTCGCCGCCTCGGTGAACCAGCCGCCGATCATCTCGCGCAGCAGCTGGGGTGCCAAGAGCGGTGGCGGGTGCGACTCCCCGCGATACGGATCGACCACGCGTGGCGCCGTCGTCCACCACACGGCCGGCTCGAACTCCTACTCCAAGAGCGACTCCGCGTCGATCGTGCGGGCCACGCAGGCGTACCACATGAACGGCCGCGACTGGTGCGACATCGGCTACAACTTCCTGGTCGACAAGTACGGCCAGATCTTCGAAGGCCGCGCCGGCGGCATCGACAAGCCGGTCCGCGGTGCCCACGCCGGCAACGGTCCCGTCAACGAGGAGACGATGGGCGTCTCGCTGATGGGAACCTTCACCAGCACCGACGCGACGGCCGCCATGAAGTCCGCGACGGTCGACCTCGTGGCCTGGCGATTCTCCGACTACGACGTCCCGGCCAAGGGCACCTACTCCCTGGGCGGCAAGACGCTCAACCGCATCGCCGGCCACCGCAACGTGGTGTCCACCGAGTGCCCGGGCACGAAGGTCTACGCCTGGCTGTCGGCCAGCGGCGGACTGCGAGACCGGGTCGAGGACCTCCTCGCCGACGGCGGCGGTGGCGGCAGCAACTCTCCGCCCGACACACCGACGGGACTGCGCTCGACCAGCCAGACCTCGTCCTCGCTGACGTTCGCGTGGTCGGCCGTCGCCGACGCGTCACACTATTGGGTCGCACTGTCGACCTCGTCGTCGATGTCGAATCCGGTCAAGGTGAAGGCGGTCGAGCTGAACAAGGAGTTCACCGGCCTGAAGTCAGGGACGAAGTACTACGCCCAGGTGCGGACCACTGGCACCAACGGCCTCGGCTCGTCGTACTCCTCGACCGTGGTGGCCACCACGAAGGCGGCCGGCGTCCAGCCGGAGAACTACCCGGAGACCGGCAACCTCTCCACCAACCCAGCCACGTTCGGCGACGGCGACAAGATCCAGGTCGCCGCGAACTACCCCGACGGTGTCTTCGACGTGTACCTGTACCGCAAGACGTCGTCGGGCTGGACGAAGATCGGCACCGACCGGAGCAGCTCGCACGGCAACGCGTACTTCTCGTACACGGTGGACGGGACGGACGACCTGTTCGCGGTCACCAGCACGGGCAAGCGCACCGAGGTCGACACCGTCAAGCCGGGCGGCACCAGCACGGCGACGAACGCCTCGTCGTCGACGTCGACCCGGGCGGTGTCGGTGCCGTCGAGCAAGTCCTTCACGTTCAAGGGGCACGGGTACGGACACGGCATCGGGATGGGCCAGTACGGCGCCGAGGGTGCGGCCCGGGACGGCAAGAAGTACGGGGAGATCCTCGACCACTACTACCCGGGCACCGACATCGGCTCGAAGAGCGGCACCATCCGCGTGCTGGTCACCGCCGACGACACCAACTCGGTGATGGTCGAGGGCCGCAGCGGGCTCAAGCTGCGGTACGTGTCCTCGGGCAAGACGCTCGATCTGCCCGACACGATCGGTGGCAAGAAGGTCATCCGGTGGAGCATCGACCCGCTGTCGAGTGACAAGAAGAAGTCGTCGCTGCGCTACCGCACGTCGAGCACCTGGAAGGCCTACAAGAGCACGACGTGGACCGGCGACGCCCAGTTCGAGGCTTCGACCCTCGACCTCGTGATGCCGTCCGGGCCGGACCGCACGTATCGCACGGCGCTCCGCTCGGCGGTGCCGAAGTCCGGCTCCACGAGCCGCGACACCGTCAACGCGCTCTCGATCGAGAACTACACGCGCGGCGTCGTTGCTCGTGAGGTGCCGTCCAGCTGGCACGCCGAGACCCTCAAGGCGCAGTCGGTCGCGGCCCGCACCTACGGAGCGCGAGCCATCACCTCGAGCCGTCACTACGACATCTGCGACACCACCTCCTGCCAGGTGTACGGCGGTGCCGACGTCGAGACGTCCGCGACCGACAAGGCCGTCGAGGCCACGGCGGGCAAGATCCTGACCTATGAGGGCAAGCCGGCATTCGCACAGTTCTCCTCCTCGTCCGGCGGCTACAGCTCCCCGGGCAGCCAGCCGTACCTCAAGGCGGTCAAGGACTCCTGGGACGACTGGTCGGGCAACGCCAACCACGACTGGACGAAGTCGGTGTCGGCTTCCACGATCCAGTCGAAGTACTCCTCGGTCGGCACGCTCAAGTCCTTGAGCGTCACGAAGCGCAACGGCCACGGCGACTGGGGCGGTCGGGTGACGTCGCTGGAGATCAGGGGATCCAAGGGCACGAAGACGATCTCGGGCAACGACGCACGGTCCGCGTTCGGCCTGCGGTCCAACTGGTTCACGTTCTGACCCAGGCCTCCTCGTGAAGGATCTGGGATACTCGGCGCCATGAGACCGCTGCTGACGTCGCTCGCCATCTCGGCGGTCGCCAACGCCTTCTCGCTCGCCGCTGCCGCGTGGCTGTTCGACGGGTTCGACATCCGGTTCGGCTGGTTCGTGGTCGCGGTCGTCATGTTCACCGCACTCGGGGTGACGCTGCACGAGGTCGTCGTGGGCACGGTCAACCGGTTCGTGCGGGGCTACACCATCCTCGGCGGGCTGGTGCTCACATTCGTGGCCCTGTCGGTCACCGACCTCGTCGTGCCGCGTCGCGGATTCGCGATCGACGGCACCTGGACCTGGATCGCGGTCACCGCCATCGTGTGGGCCGCCGGCGTCGCGTACGGGGAGGTCGACAAGAAGGCGCCGGCCGACGCGCCGGCGGTCGGTGAATCGCTTCCCTGACGGGTCGCCGAGCCATGACCCCTGCTGTTCTTCGCACGCCCGATGACCGCTTCCTGGATCTGCCCGGATTCCCCTTCCAGCCTCGATACGCCACGGTCGGCGCAGACGGGCTCGCTCCGGTACGGATGCATTACGTCGACGAAGGGCCCGAGAACGGACCAATCGCGCTGCTGCTGCACGGACAGCCGACGTGGTCCTACCTGTACCGCAAGGTGATTCCCGTGCTGGTCGAGCGCGGAATTCGCGTGATCGCTCCGGACAACATCGGCTTCGGCCGCTCCGACAAACCGGTCCAGCGGACCGACCACACCCTGGCTCGCCACATCGCCTGGACCCGCAGCCTGGTGACCGGACTGGACCTGCGCGACGTCACTCTCGTGGCTCAGGACTGGGGCGGCCCCATCGGGCTCAGCGTGCTGGCGGCCGAGCCCGACCGCTTCGCGGGAGTCGTGGCCGCCAACACCATCCTGCACTCGGCCGACCCCGCGATGGCCGGCCAGCTGACCTGGGCGCTGCACGGCGATGGTGGGTCGCGCGTGATCGTCGAGGCGACCTTGCTCGACTACCTGCTCTACACCCAGCGGGCCCCTCACCTGCAGGCCAGCTTCTTCGTCGGTGTCGCGACAACCCGCCCGGTCGAACCCGACGCGCTTGCCGCGTACGACGCGCCGTTTCCGGACGAGGCGCACAGTGCCGGGCTGCGGCACATGACCGCTCTGCTTCCGCTGACACCGAACGACGAGGGCGCGCAGATCCTCCGCGGCACGATGTCGGCCCTCGAGCACTTCGAGCGCCCGTTCGTGACCTGCTACTCCGACGGGGACCCCGCCACCCGCGGTTGGGAGAAGGTCTTCCAGGAGCGCGTACCCGGCGCCCAGGGTCGACGTCATTCCACGATCGCCGATGCCGGGCACTTTCTGCAGGAGGATGCGGGAGAGGAGCTCGGTCGGTTCGTCGTCGACGTCATGACCACGGGATGAGCCCGCGAGAAACGCCCGTCGTCAGGAGATCTCGGCGACGACCGCGCCGGAGCCGATCGTGGCGCCCACCTCGGCCGAGAGCTTGCTGATCGTGCCCGCCTTGTGGGCATTGATCGGCTGCTCCATCTTCATGGCCTCGATGACGACGACGAGATCGCCCTCCTCGACGTCCTGACCGTCCTCGACCGCGACCTTCACCACGGTGCCCTGCATCGGCGACGTCAGCGAGTCGCCGCTCGCTGCGGCAGCTCCGCCTCCGCCGCCCTTGCGCTTGGGCTTCTTGGCGCCGGCCACGGCGGCGGTGGCGCCGAGACCACCCGGCAGCACGACCTCGACACGCTTGCCGCCGACCTCGACGACAACCCGCTCGCGCTCGACCGGCTCGTCGGGGTCCTCGCCCGAGGCCACGTACGGCTCGAGCTGGTTGTCGAAGTCGGTCTCGATCCATGTCGTGTGAACCGTGAAGTCGCCGTTCTCTGCCGTGTAGGCGGGGTCGTCGACGACGGTGCGGTGGAACGGGATGACCGTCGGCATGCCGTCGACGACGAACTCGTCGAGCGCACGACGGGACCGCTCGAGCGCCTGCTCGCGGGTGCGGCCGGTGACGATGAGCTTGGCGACGAGGGAGTCGAAGGCGCCGGGGACGGTCTCGCCCTCCTCGTAGCCGCCGTCGAGGCGGACGCCGGGCCCTGAGGGTGGGGCCCACTTCGTCAGGGTGCCGGGGGCGGGCAGGAAGCCCCGTCCGCCGTCCTCGGCGTTGATGCGGAACTCGATGGAGTGGCCGACGATCTCGGGATCGTCGTACCCGAGCTCCTCGCCCGCGGCGATGCGGAACATCTCGCGCACGAGGTCGATGCCGGTGACCTCCTCGGACACCGGGTGCTCTACCTGGAGGCGGGTGTTGACCTCGAGGAAGCTGATGGTGCCGTCGCGGGCCACGAGGAACTCGCAGGTGCCGGCGCCGACGTAGCCGGCCTCCTTGAGGATCGCCTTGCTCGAGTCGTAGAGGGTCTTGACCTGCTCGTCGGACAGGAACGGCGCTGGGGCCTCCTCGACGAGCTTCTGGTGGCGACGCTGGAGCGAGCAGTCGCGGGTGGAGACGACCACGACGTTGCCGTGGGTGTCGGCGAGGCACTGGGTCTCGACGTGGCGCGGCTGGTCGAGGAACTTCTCGACGAGACACTCGCCGCGGCCGAACGCCGACACGGCCTCGCGGACGGCCGACTCGTAGAGCTCGGGGATCTCCTCGAGCGTCCGGGCGACCTTGAGTCCACGACCGCCGCCGCCGAAGACCGCTTTGATGGCGACCGGCAGCCCGTTCTCCTTCGCGAACGCGACGACCTCATCGGCACTCTCGACCGGGTCCTTGGTGCCGGGGGCCAGTGGGGCGTCGGCCTTCTGCGCGATGTGCTTGGCCTTGGCCTTGTCGCCGAGGCTCTCGATCGCCGCCGGCGGCGGACCGATCCAGATCAGTCCGGCGTCGACGACGGCCTGGGCGAAGTCGGCGTTCTCGGCGAGGAACCCGTAGCCGGGGTGGATGCTGTCGGCACCGGTCTTGGTGGCGATCGCGATGATCTTCTCGATGGCGAGGTAGGAGTCGCCGGGTGTCGCGCCCTCGAGGGAGTGAGCTTCGTCGGCCAGGCGGACGAAGAGGGCGTCGCGGTCGGGCTCGGCGTAGACGGCGACGCTGCCGATGCCGGAGTCCTTGCAGGCGCGGATGATCCGCACGGCGATCTCACCGCGGTTGGCGACGAGCACCTTGCTGAGCCCATCGGTGGGGCGCTTGCTCACGAACGATCTCCTCATGCCGGTGCCGATGCGGATTGCGGTCAAGAGTCTAGATGCAGGGTGTCGTCGGAACTCGCCGGACGTCGGTTTGGGCGGATAGGTTAACGAGCGTTAACATGGGAGACATGACGTTGACACGTGAGCACGAGTCCTTCCGTCAGACCGTTCGCGAGTTCGCCGAGAGCGAGATCGCGCCGCACGTGGCCAAGTGGGACAGCGACCATCACTTCCCGGTCGACGCCGTGCGAGCCATGGGAAAGATCGGGTTGTTCGGCATCACCTCTCCCGAGGAGTACGGCGGCGCCGACGGCGACTTCACCAGCCTCTGCGTCGCGATCGAGGAGCTCGGACGGGTCGACCAGTCGATCGGCGTCACGCTCGAGGCGGCCGTCGGTCTCGGCATCAACCCGATCCTCACGTTCGGCACCGACGAGCAGAAGGAGCGCTGGCTGCCCGACCTCGTGGCCGGCGACTCACTCGCGGCCTTCGGGCTCACCGAGGCAGGATCCGGGTCGGATGCGGGAGGTCTCCGCACCCGGGCCACGCTCGACGAGGCCACCGACGAATGGGTGATCAACGGCTCCAAGCAGTTCATCACCAACTCCGGCAGCGAGATGACCTCCCTCGTCACGGTCGCGGCCCGCACCGGCGATCGTGAGGACGGACGCGCGGAGGTCTCCGCCATCATCGTCCCCGCCGACACTCCGGGCCTCGAGGTCGGTCCGCCCTACGACAAGCTCGGCTGGCACATCTCGGACACGCACCCCTTGAGCTTCTCCGACGCACGCGTCCCCGCCGATCACCTGCTCGGCGAGCAAGGCAGGGGCTATGCGCAGTTCCTGTCCACGCTCGACGACGGCCGCATCGCCATCTCGGCCCTGGCTGTCGGCTGCATCCAGGCCTGCCTTGACCTGTGCGTCGAGTACGCAGGAGAGCGCACGACGCTCGACGACATCCCGATCGGCCAGAAGCAGGGCGTGGCGTTCCCCATCGCGGATCTCGCCGTCATGGCCGAGGCCGGCCGCGCCCTGACCTACCAGGCGGCGGCGCTGAAGGACTCCGGCGCCCAGCACGCCGAGCTGAAGCGGGCCGCATCGATCGCCAAGCTCTACACGTCGGAGGCTGCGGTGACGGCCACGCGGGTCGCCACGCAGGTCTTCGGCGGCTACGGCTTCATGGAGGAGTACCCGGTCGCCCGGTTCTACCGCGACGCGAAGATCCTCGAGATCGGCGAGGGCACGTCGGAGGTCCAGCGCATCCTCATCGCCCGAAGCCTCGGACTGCCCGCCGAATGACGGGCTAGACCCAGAGGTCGGTCCAGCGGACGCCGAGGTCGCCCACGAGGTCGCGCAGGAGCGGCAGGCTGACCCCCACGACGGTGTGGTGATCGCCCTCGATGCCCCGCACGAATGCGCCGCCGAGCCCGTCGATCGTGAACGCCCCGGCCACCTGGAGCGGCTCGCCGGTCGCCACGTAGGCATCGATCTCGTCGTCGGTCACGTCGGCGAAGTGCACGATGGTGGCTGCCGACTCGACGAACTCGCGGTTGCCTCGCCGGACGCAGTGCCCGGTGTGCAGCACCCCGGAGCTGCCGCGCATCTTGCGCCACCGCGCCAAGGCCTCGCGAGCGTCCCCCGGCTTGCCGAGGATCTCTCCCTCGAACGCGAGCACGGAGTCGCAGCCGATCACGAGCGCCTCGGGGTCCTGCAGCCGGGCGTCCACGGCACGGCACTTCATCTGGGCGAGCGCGGCCGCGAGGTTGGCCGGGTCGTGCGACGTCATCTGCTCCTCGTCGACTCCGGACACCTCGACCTCCGGGTCAAGCCCCGCCGACCGCAGCGTCGCGAGTCGGGCGGGGGAAGCGGACGCGAGGACGACTCTCATGTGGTCCCCTCCTGCGAGATTTGTGACGAACGTCGCCTCCACGTGGGCGACGAGTGGCAACTTACGTCACACATCTCGGCGTTGACGCGGTCAGGCTCATTCGTTCCTCGCCGCCTCGCCGTACACGACGTCGACCGCGTTGATCGAAGCGTCGGCGAGCAGCTCGTCGATGGCGGCCTGGGGGCCTCCCACGCCGAACCACTCGGGGTCGGTGTCGGCGGCCATGAACCAGGCGCGGTCGGCGGGCCAGGTGAGGTGGGCCAAGTCGGAGGACTCGACCTCGAAGTCGCGAGCGTCGGCCAGGGTCCCGGCGTAGAGGTGGTAGTCGCGCATGGAGTACCGCCCCTGGGCCTCATCGATCCAGGTCGTGATCGAGAAGATCGGACCGGCAGGCTGGACGGGCGGGTCGACACCGGCCCCCACCCACCATCCGAAGAAGCAGTCGTCCGGAGTCGAGGTGTGCGGCTCCAGGATGTCCCGAACGGCCTGGATCATGAGGCCGTTCACGTCCCGCTCCGATTCGCCCTCGAGGTCGTAAAGAACGCGTACATAGGCCTCGTAGCCGGGTGGCCCGACGCACACCAGCTCTTGCCACACGTGGTCCGGCTTGACGAACCAGTCGGCTGGACTGAGGTCGACCAGCGCTCGCGGGGGCATGCTCAGCCCCAGGCGGAGCGGCGCCACTGATCGGCGCCGAAGCGGTGTGGCTTGCGGGCGAGGCTGGCGGGGTGGCCCCACTCGCTGCGCGGACGCTTCGCCACCCGGGCGGCGGCGTTCGCGGCCGCGGCGCTGCGGGCGGCGATGACGGCCACCAGGGCCGCGAGCTCTTCGGAGGTCAGGTCGCCCTTGACCACCCGCAGTACGGGCTTGGGAGGGAGAGCCTCGGCTGACTCGTCGTCGGCCATCAGAGGGGGATGTTCCCGTGCTTCTTGGGCGGCAGCGTCTCGCGCTTGGTGCGCAGCTGCCGCAGTGCCTTGACGACCTCGGCGCGGGTCTCCTGCGGCGCGATCACCGCGTCGATGTAGCCACGCTCGGCCGCCAGGTACGGGTTGCAGAGCGTGTCCTCGTACTCGGTCATCAGCTCGGCGCGACGGGCCTCCGGGTCGCCGGACTCCTTCAGCTCCTTGCGGTACAGGATGCCGACCGCGCCGGACGCGCCGACCACGGCGATCTGGGCTGACGGCCACGCGAGGCTGATGTCGGACCCGAGGTGCTTGGACCCCATGACGTCATACGCGCCGCCGTAGGCCTTGCGGGTGATGACGGTGACGAGCGGCACGGTGGCCTCGGCGTAGGCGTAGATGAGCTTCGCGCCGCGGCGGATGATGCCGTTCCACTCCTGGTCGGTGCCGGGGAGGAAGCCGGGCACGTCGACGAACGTCAGGACCGGGATGTTGAACGCGTCGCACGTTCGCACGAAGCGGGCGGCCTTCTCGGAGGCGTCGATGTCGAGGCAGCCGGCAAGCTGCATCGGCTGGTTGGCGACGACGCCGACGCTGCGGCCCTCGACCCGGCCGAAGCCGACGACGAGGTTGGGGGCGAACAGTGCCTGGACCTCGAGAAAGTCTCGATCGTCCAGGGTCGCCTCGATGACCGTCCGGATGTCGTAGGGCTGGTTGGCCGAGTCCGGCACCAGCGTGTCGAGCGCGACGTCGGTGTCGTTCGGGTCGAGATCAGCCACGTCATCGTATGGCTCGGTTTCCTCCATGTTGTTCTGCGGAAGAAACGAGAGCAGCGCCTTGGCGTACTCGATCGCGTCGTCCTCGTCGGCGCCCATGTAGTGGGCGTTGCCGCTGCGGGTGTTGTGCGTGCGCGCACCACCCAGCTCCTCCATCGAGATCTCCTCGCCGGTGACCGTCTTGATGATGTCGGGGCCGGTGATGAACATGTTCGACGTGCCGTCGACCATGATCGTGAAGTCAGTGATGGCGGGGGAGTAGACATGGCCGCCGGCGCAGGAACCCATGATGAGGCTGATCTGGGGGACGACGCCCGAGGCGTGCACATTGCGGGTGAAGATCTCGCCGTACAGACCGAGCGACACGACGCCTTCCTGGATGCGGGCGCCGGCGCCCTCGTTGATGCCGATGATCGGGCAGCCGCTCTTGATGGCGAGGTCCATGACCTTGACGATCTTCTCGCCATAGACCTCGCCGAGGGCACCGCCGAAGATGGAGAAGTCCTGCGCGAAGACGCAGACCTGGCGCCCGTCGACGGTGCCGTAGCCGGTGACGACGCCGTCGCCGATCGGACGCTTCTTCTCCAGGCCGAACGCGGTGCTGCGGTGACGCGCGAGGGCGTCGAGCTCGACGAACGAGCCGTCGTCCAACAGGATCTCGATGCGCTCGCGGGCGCTCTTGCGACCGCGCGAGGCCGCCTTCTCGTGCGCCTCCTGGGCGTGCTCGACCTCGACTTCTTGACGCCGGCGCTGGAAGTCGGCCAGCTTGCCGGCCGTCGTGTGCAGTTCGGGGTGCTCGGTGATCTCGGCAGCGTTGTCCTGGGGAGCCTCGGTCATGGGGGTCAGCGTACTGACCGTGGTCTCCGGGTGGTGTGTGAGGCTGGTGCCATGTCGTACAGCGACCTGGACCGACCGCCGCTCGACGCGCGGGCCCTGCTGGCCGCTCTGGTGGGCCCGGGCAGCTTCTGGACCGATGTCGTGGTCACGTCCTCGACCGCCAGCACCAACGTCGACCTCGCGGAGGCGGCCCGCGCAGGTGCCGCCGAGGGCACCGTCCACACCACCGACCACCAGGTCGCGGGCCGGGGGCGCCTCGACCGCGTCTGGGAGTCGCCGGAAGGCTCCGGCATCGCGGTGTCGGTGCTGCTGCGCCCGACCGAGGTCCCGGCCGGGCAGTGGGTGTGGCTTCCCCTGCTCGTCGGTCTGGCCGTCGCGGCGACGGTCGAGGAGTGCGGCGTCGCGGTGGGACTGAAGTGGCCCAACGACGTCGAGGTCGACGGCCGCAAGATCGCCGGCATCCTGCTCGAGCGGGTCGACACCTCCGACGGCCCGGCCGCGGTCGTGGGCGTCGGACTCAACGTCTCGATGCGCGCCGACGAGCTGCCCGTCGACACGGCGACGTCGTTGCTGCTCGAGGACGCCTCCGAGACCGACCGCACCGTCGTGCTGCGGCTCCTGTTGCGCAACCTCGAGGCCCTCTACCGGGCCTGGCGCGGAGCCGGAGGCGATCCCGCGGCCGGCGTGCGCGATTCGTACGTGCGGCGCTGCGTGACCCTCGGGTCCGACGTCACCGTCGCGCTGCCCGACGGATCGACGCTGGAGGGACGTGCCGAGGACGTCGACGACGTCGGACGCCTCGTCGTCGGCGGCACGCCCGTCAGCGCCGGTGACATCACCCATGTCAGGCCCTCTTAGGGCGCGGCTCTTCGCCCCTGGGTCTTCGTGACAAAATCGGGTCATGACCCTGCCGCGCAAGCTGATGATCGACGGTGAGCAGACCGTCACCACCACCCGCACCCACGTGAAGGTGCTGTTCATCCCCCTGGTCATCCTGCTCGCCGTGGCAACGGCCGGCGGCTACCTGGCCGCGGCCGTCGGCGACCGCGGCAACGGCATCGCCCGCTGGGTGATCATCGGCGTGGCGGTCGTGCTGGCCCTGTGGGGCGCGGTGATTCCGTTCCTGCGGTGGCTCCTCTGGACGTACACGCTCACCAACAAGCGCCTTGTTGAGCAGAAGGGCATTCTCACGCGCACCGGCCGGGTCATCCCGCTGAGCCGCATCAACGACGTCGCGTTCGAGAAGAACCTCAACGACCGCATCCTCGGCTGCGGCACCCTCGTCATCCACGACGCCAGCGAGCAGGCCGGTCTCGAGCTGCGCGACATCCCGCACATCGAGGCCGTCCACCGCACCGTCACCCGTCTGGTCGATGATGCGCACCGGACGAGTGATGAATCGATCTGAAACCGGGAGCGGGCAGAGGGAGGAGCTCAGGGACCAGCTTGCCCGACTGATCCTGGGAGCCGACCCGGGTCTCACCGGCGAGGAGGTCACGTCCCAGGGCGGTCTGAGCCTCGAGCGCGGCGAGCGACTGTGGCGCGCCCTCGGGTTCCCCGATCCGGGTGACCATCCCACCTACGGTGAGTCCGACGTCGAGGCCATCTCCATCGTCGCGGCGGCGCTCGACCGTGGGCTGCTCGACGAGGAGACAGTCTTCCGGATGACCCGTGCGCTTGGGCAGACGATGTCGCGGCTGGCCGACTGGCAGGTGGCGACGCTCGTCGAGCAGGTCGAGACCCACGTGGGCGAGGGGCGCGCCCAGAGCCGGCTCGAGGCGGCGGTGGCGCTGGCCGAGCAGGCCGAGCCTGGTTTCGAGCGGCTGATGATCTATGCGTGGCGCCGTCATCTCGCCGCCGCGGCCGCCCGAGTCGAAGCCCTCGGGGCGGCCGACGCGGAGCTGCTGTCCACCACGATGACCGTCGGGTTCGCCGACATGTCGCGGTTCTCCGCACTCTCGAACGAGCTCGACGACATCAGCCTCGGTGCGCTGGTGGAGAACTTCGAGAACCGCTGCACCGACGTCGTCACCGGGCATGGCGGTCGCGTCATCAAGGCCCTCGGCGACGCCACCCTGTTCGTGAACGCCGACGCCCGCAGCGCCACGATCACCGCCCTCGACCTCATCGTCAGTGTGGGGTCGCAGGAAGAGATGCCGGCCATCCGCGTCGGCCTGGCCACCGGCTCGGTGCTGAGCCGACTCGGCGACATCTTCGGCCCGCCGGTCAACCTGGCCGCCCGGCTCTCGCACGTGGCCCGCAGCAACCGCGTGATCGTCGACCATCCCACGGCCGAGGCCCTCGACTCGAGCGAGTTCGACTGCCGCCGGATGCCGGCCCGCCCCTTGCGCGGCTTCGGCGAAGTCGCGCCCATCACCGTCAGCCGTCGGCGCGGGTTCCGCGCCCCTAAGGTGAAGACGTGAGTGCGAGCAGTCCGCAGGCCGACCTGGCCGTCATCGGGGGAGGCCAGCTCGCCCGCATGATGCAGCCGGCCGCGATCGGTCTCGGCATCCGTCTCCGCCTGCTCGCCGAGGGGCCGGACGTCTCGGCCGCCCAGGTCATCCCCGACCATCGGGTCGGCGACCACACCGACATCGACGACCTGCGCGCCGTGGCCGCGGGCGTCCCGGTCATCACCTTCGACCACGAGCACGTACCGCCGGAGCACCTGCGGACGCTCGCGTCCGAGGGGCACGCGTGCCGGCCGGGCCCGGAGGCCTTGTTGTTCGCCCAGGACAAGGGGGCGATGAGAGCGCGGCTTGCGGAGCTCGACGTCCCGTGTCCGCGCAACGCTCCCATCGCGTCGCTCGAGGACCTCGAGGCGTTCGGCTACCCGGCGGTCGTCAAGACCACCCGCGGCGGATACGACGGCAAGGGAGTGTGGGTCGTGCGCTCGTCGGCCGAGGCCGATGAGCCGCTGTCTTCTGATCGCGCACTCCTTGCCGAGGAGCTCGTCGACTTCCGCCGTGAGCTCTCCGCGCTCGTCGCCCGCTCGCCGTCCGGCGAGGTGGTCGCCTACCCGGTTGTCGAGTCACGTCAGGTCGACGGCGTGTGCGCCGAGGTCGTTGCGCCCGCGCCCGACCTGGATCCGGTGCTCGACGCCGAGGGCCGCGCCATCGCCGAGCGCATCGCCACCGAGCTCGACGTCACCGGGATCCTCGCGGTCGAGCTGTTCGAAACCACCGATGGCCACCTGCTCGTCAACGAGCTCGCGATGCGCCCGCACAACACGGGGCACTGGTCGATCGACGGCGCGCGCACGAGCCAGTTCGAGAATCACCTCCGCGCGGTGCTCGACCTCCCGCTCGGGTCGGCCGACGCGCGGGAGCCGTGGGCCGTCATGGTGAACATCTTCGGTGGCGCCGTCGACGACCTCGAGGCGCAGCGTGCGCTCGTGCTCGCGGCGGAAGCGGACGTCAAGATCCACCTGTACGGCAAGGCGGTCAAGGCCGGTCGCAAGGTCGGACACGTGACCGCTCTCGGCAACGACCTCGACGACGTGCTCGCCCGGGCGCGTCGCGCAGCAGCACTGTTCACAGACGGAGTGACTCATGACTGATCAGGCCCGTGTCGGCATCGTGATGGGATCGGACTCCGACTGGCCCACGATGCAGGACGCCGCCACCGTGCTGGGCGAGTTCGACGTCGCCTTCGAGGCCGACGTCGTCTCCGCGCACCGGATGCCCGACGAGATGCTCGCGTACGGACGCGGGGCGCAGGGCCGCGGGCTCGACGTGATCATCGCCGGTGCCGGCGGCGCGGCCCACCTGCCCGGCATGCTCGCCTCGGTCACCCCACTCCCGGTCATTGGTGTCCCCGTGCCGCTCAAGCACCTCGACGGCATGGACTCCCTGCTCTCGATCGTGCAGATGCCTGCGGGTGTTCCGGTCGCCACGGTCTCGATCGGCGGAGCGCGCAACGCCGGTCTGCTCGCGGTTCGCATCCTCGCCGTCGGTGACCCCGACCTCACCGCCCGGATGGCCACGTTCCAGCAAGAGCTCGCTGACTCCGCGCGCGCCAAGGGCGACAAGCTCCGCAATCCGGCCGGCGAGGCGGGCTTCCACTAGGAGGACCGCTTCAGGACACGATTCCGGGCCTCAGCCCTTCGGCAGACCGTCCTTCGTGCAGAGGCTGCCGATCTCGTCGGTCGTGTCGTTCTTGATGTGGCCGAACATCCTCAGCGCACGTTCGCGGTCCCAGCGGACGCTGAAGTCCGCGATGGGCACCGTGCAGTTGAGACCGCCACCGCCCATGGCCGACGAGAGCGCCAGGGCGAAACGGGCGAGTGCGATCGGCCCCATCCCCTCACCGATCTGCACCGAGCTCGCGGCCCCGGAGTTGATCCCGACGTAGCGCACCGGGTTGATGAACGTCCACGGCGACTTGGTCTTCTCCGCGATGCCGCCGAGCACCTCGCGCTGGCTCTGCCCCCGCGCGATGTCGCCGGTCACGTGGGCCTTGCGGCTGCGTGAGTAGGCGAGCGCCGTCTTCCCGTCCGCGTTCTGACAGCCCTTCGCGATGTCGAGCCCGGCGTCCTTGTCCTTCAGCGCCTTCTTCGGGCAGATCTCGACACCGTTCAGCGCGTCGACCACCTTGACGAGGCCGCCGAACCCGATCTCGACGTAGTCGTCGATCTCGACACCGGTGTTCTGCTCGATCGTCTGCACCAGCAGCTGAGGGCCGCCGAAGGCGTAGGCCGCGTTGATCTTGGTGGTGCCGTAGCCCTCGATCGGCACCAACGAGTCACGCGGGATGGACAGCAGCAGCGACGGACCGCTGCCGGTGTGGAGGAGCAGGATCGTGTCGGTGCGGCCGCGGCCGCCGGTGTCCTTGCCGGTAGTGAGCTCGCGCTGCTCCTGCTTCGACAAACCCTTGCGGCTGTCCGAGCCCACCAGCAGGTAGGTGGCGCCGGGCTGGCCTTCGGGCCGGTCGCCGCCGGGATCGGCGTCCACGGTGCTGAACGACGACCAGGCCCACAGGGGGACGGCGACGAGGAACAGCAGCCACGCGACAACCAGGATCAACGCGATACGCAGTGCCCGGCGTCCTGAGCTCTTCTTCGGAGGGCGCGCGCCACGGCCGCGGATCGCACCGGGAGGCGGCAGGTCGGGCGGGGGAAGGTCGTCGCCGCGAGGCTCGGTCGGCTGCACGGTGGTCGGGCGAGTGTCGGAACCGCTGCCGTACAGCCAGTCGTATCCGCCGTTCGGGCGCTCGTCTGGCATGCGGCGAGGGTACCGGACCACTGTCCGCGCCCCCGTACTCGACGGGTGTGGGCGAGCGAGGAAAAGCCGCGTGTCGCGGCGAGCCCTCGACCTCTACTCGAGACTTTTGTGGTTCGATCGACAGGACCTCATTTCCTTCCCCAGTGAGGACCCCATGCTTGACGAACGCGTGGGCGTGTTCGGCGGCTCGTACGCCCACGCCACCCAGGCTTCCGAACGTGTCCAGTTCCGGCGGGCCCTCACGCTCACCTTCATGACCCTGTTGATGCCCGGCTCGGCCCAGCTCGTGATGGGGAACCGCCGGATCGGCCGCATCGCGCTTCGGGTGTGGCTCGGCTGCCTGCTGGTCGGCGGGTTCGTCCTGCTCCTGTCGCTCACGTCGCGCAGCGGACTGTTCAGCCTGCTGACCAACGAACGCGTGCTGACGCTCGGCCGCTGGCTCCTCACCGCCGGAGCGGTCGCCTGGGTCGCCCTGCTGCTCGACGCCTGGCGTCTCGGCCGACCATTGCAGCTCGACCGCAAGCACCGGCTCTGGATGACCGGCGTCAACGGCGTGCTGTGCTTCAGCACCGCCGGCACCATGCTGTTCGCGGCCCACCTGGTCGCCGTGCAGCACGGCTTCATCGGCACGGTGTTCGCGGCCGACACGGTCTCGGGTCCCGAGTCCGGTCGGTACAACGTCCTGCTGCTCGGCGGCGACTCCGGTCCCGACCGCACCGGCCTGCGTCCGGACTCGCTCACCGTCGCCAGCATCGACGCCGAGACGGGACGCACCGTGCTCATCGGCCTGCCGCGCAACCTCGAGAACGTTCCGTTCCCGAAGGGCTCGGTCATGGCCAAGCGGTTCCCGCGCGGTTTCGACTGCGATGGCTGCGAGCTCAACGGCGTCAACACCTGGGCCAACGACCACGCCAACCTCTTCGGTCAGAAGAAGCCGGGTGTCGAGGCCACGATGGGGGCCGTCGAGGAGATCACCGGCCTCGACCTCAACTACTACGCGATGGTCAACCTGCGCGGGTTCGCCAAGCTCGTCGACGCGGTGGGCGGCGTCACCGTCGACGTCAAGCAGCGCACCGCGATCGGCGGCATCGGCGCACCGATCCGGGGCTGGATCCCGGCTGGCGAACAGAAGCTCGACGGCAAGCAGACCCTCTGGTACGCGCGCAGCCGGGTGCAGAACGACGACTGGTCGCGCATGGGCCGGCAGAAGTGCGTGATGAACGCGATGCTGCACCAGCTGAGTCCCAAGACGGTGCTCATGAACGTGGAGAAGATCGCCGACTCGAGCAAGAGCCTCCTCACGACCGACATCCCAGCGAAGCAGCTGGGCACGTTCATGGACCTCGCGCTCAAGGCGAGGACGCAGAAGGTCTCGACCGTCTCCCTGGTGCCCCCGGTGATCTTCACCGGCAACCCCGACTTCGACAAGGTCCGCCGCCTCATCGACAAGGCGATCGCCAAGGCCGAGGGCGGCTCCGGTGCGGCGGGTGGCGTGCTCGATGCCCGGCTGTCGCTTCCCGACACCGCGCAGGACAAGAAGGACCCCCGCAAGGCCAACCAGACCGAGGATCTCGACGCCCTCTGCTGAGCCCGCGTCGTGGCCGGGCTGAACGCACGGAGGCAACCATTCGTCGGTGATAATGGGTGCTTCGCCTCTTGACGTGAGGATGCATGGGCCACAGATCACACAAGGCAACGCTGTTGGGCCGCGGCTACTGGGATGACTACCTCGACTCGCCGCGCGTCCGATTCCGGCGTGCCCTGGCGCTCTGCGGCATGACGGTGGTCGCCCCCGGCTCGGCCCAGCTCGCGGTCGGACGACGCTCGGTGGGCGTCGTCGCGCTGTTCGGATGGGCGTGTCTCCTGACGGCGGGTGGCGTGCTCGCCTGGAGGTTCCGCACGAACCGCTCCGGCGTGCTCGACGCGTTCACCGACACCGACGTCCTGCTCGCGGCTCGTTTCGGAGTGGCCTTCGTGGCCATCGCCTGGATCGCCCTGCTGATCGATGCCTGGCGCATGGCGAGGCCGTTCCGTCTCAACCTCGTGCGCGGCGGGCTCGTCATGCTCGTCAACACGGCGCTGGTCCTGGGCGTGGGGGCATCGGCAGTAGTGGCCTCGCAGGCGATCGACGCGCCGCGGCAGGTGATCCAGGACGTCTTCACGGCCACCAAGACGTCCGCACCGCTCGAGGGGCGCTACAACATCCTGCTGCTGGGCTCGGACTCCGGCAAGGACCGCATCGGCATCCGTCCGGACTCGATGACGGTGGCGAGCATCGACGCCAGCACCGGCCGCACCGTGCTGGTCTCGTTGCCGCGCAACCTGCAGAACGTGCCCTTCAGCGAGGGCTCCCCGATGCGCACCCTGTACCCGAGCGGCTACAACTGCGGCACGCAGTGCCTGCTCAACGCCGTGCACACCGCCGCCGAGAGCCGCAAGGACCTCTACCCGAACAGCGACGATCCCGGTCTCGACGCCACGATCGATGCCATCGAGGGCGCCACGAACCTCAAGATCAACTACTACGCGATGGTCAACCTCAAGGGGTTCGAGTCACTCGTCGACGCCGTCGGCGGCGTCGAGGTCGACGTCAAGACCCGCATCGCGAAGTTCGGCAGCACCACCGTCTGGAAGCAGCAGTACATCGAGCCGGGCAAGCAGGTCCTGAATGGTGAGGACGCGCTCTGGTACGCCCGCAGCCGCTACCAGTCCGACGACTACGTGCGCATGGGCCGGCAGAAGTGCCTCATGAAGTACATGGCCGACCAGCTGAGTCCCCAGAAGGTGGTGCTCAACGCCCAGGAGATCGCCACGTCGGGCAAGCGACTGCTCCGCACCAACATGCCGGCCCAGGAGCTCGGACAGTTCGCCGAGCTCGCGCTGAAGTCGCGCGGGCAGCGGGTCGCGACAGTTTCGCTGGTGCCGCCGAAGGTCTCCGTCCAGGCCCCCGACTTCGACCGCATCCACCGGATGATCGCGGACGCGATCGCGGAATCGGAGTCGCCCGGCGGCTCGTCGCCGGACGCCTCGACCAGTCCGGACCCGAGCCCGAGCACGTCGGCCTCCGCCGGCACTCGGGACAATCCGGGCACAGCCAGCAACACCGACGACCTCGACGAGGCGTGCTGACGGCGAACGCGGCCTACTTCATCGAGTCCTCGTAGGTCTCGATGACGTCGTCGGGATCGCCGTCCAGCATCAGCTCGCCCTTGTTGATCCAGATCACCCGGTTGCACGTGTCGCGGATCGACTGCATCGAGTGACTCACCAGGAACACGGTGCCCGCGTTGTCGCGGATGTCGCGGATGCGCTTCTCGCTCCGGTTGCGGAACGTCTTGTCGCCGACCGCGAGCGCCTCGTCGACGATGAGGATGTCGTGCTCGCGGGCCGTCGCGATCGCGAACTTCAGCCGCGCCGTCATGCCCGATGAGTAGGTGCGCATGGGTAGCTCGATGAAGTCGCGGATGCCGGCAAAGTCGACGATCTCGTCGAAGCGTTCCTCGATCTCCTCGAGCGTGAGGCCGAGCGCGAGACCCCCGAGGATGACGTTGCGCTCGCCGGACAGGTCGCGGATGAGTGCGGCACCCACGCCGAGCATGCTCGGGCGCGAGGAGGCGTAGATCGAGCCCTGAGACGTCGGCGTCAGCCCGACGATGGCCCGCATCAGCGTCGACTTGCCCGACCCGTTCGAGCCGATGATGCCGACGCTGTCGCTCTCGTACGCGGTGAACGAGACGCCCTTGAGAGCGTGGACGGTGCGCGTCTTGCGGCTCCGATGCATCAGCTTGCGGGCCGAGTCCTCGGCCGAGGCCCGCTTGCCGGTCGCCAGCACCTTGTACTCGACGTGCACGTCGTCGACGACGACAGCCGGCCGACGGTCGTCAGTCGGTGCGGCCATAGCGCTCCTCGGCAGCCCAGAAGTACACGATGCCGATGGCCAGCACCCCGAATGCCCACGCTGAGGTGTAGGCCCAGTACTCGGTCTTGATGCCGTAGTCGGGGCCGGTCAGCATGACGCCGCGGGCCAGGTCCATGAACTCGTGGATGGGTTGGGCATCGGCGACCCGCATGACCGCCGGGTTGTCGCCGAAGCGTCGCTCGACGCTGAAGAAGACGCCCGAGGTGTAGAAGAAGAATCGCGACACGAACGGCAGCAGCTGGGTCATGTCGCGAAAGTGCACGGTGAGCCGCGCCGTGATGAGGGTCAGCCCGGTGTTGAACACCGTGAACAGTACGACCAGCGGGATGAGCAGGAGCCAGGTCCACTGCGGTGTCTTGCCGAAGGCCAGGACCAGCACGATCATGATCACGATCATCGGGACGAACTGCAGCAATCGTTGAGTCACGAGGGCGAGCGGCAGCGACATCCGGGGAAAGCTGAGGCTCTGCACGAGGTTGGCGTTCTTGGTGATCGACTGCGCACCCGAGGTGAAGCAGCTCGAGAAGTACTCGAACATGAACACGCCGATGACCAGGAACAGCACGAAGTCGTCGGGACGACTCCGGGAACCGAGCAGGATGCCGAAGATCGTGCCGTAGACGGCGGCGTTGATGAGCGGCTTGAGAATGACCCAGCCCATGCCCAGCCGGTTGCGGCCGTTCTCGGCCTCGATGCGAAAGCGGGCCAGCGAGTAGATGAACGCGCGCCGGTGCCAGACGTCGACGAGGTAGGCACCGAGCGGGGGACGTCCGCCGACCTTGTGCAGCCCTTCGCGCGCCGCGTACTCGGCGAGACTCATGCGATGGTGGCCCTCTCGTGCTGTGGTGGGGGCTGATGACGGGCGGCCGCCTCGGCACCGATGAGTGTAGTGGATCCGGCTAGGCCGGCCGGGCGCGCTCCTGCTCTGCGAGGCGGGCGCGCACGTCGTCCGAAGCATCGGCGACCACGACCAGGGAACCGCCACCGAGGCCGGCGGCCACGAGCAGATCGACGTCGCGCGCGAGCGGTCCCGGTTCGACCAGCAGTCGCTCGGCCGACGGCTCGATGGCCGAGGTCAGCTCGGCCTGGGTCATGCGCCGACTGTCGAGGTCGAGGGCGAGCGTGCCGGGGCCTGGCGGTTCGAACGCGACGAACACGTCGCCATGCGCGGGAACCTCGGCGCCGATGTCGAGGAAGCCCGACGGCGGCTCGGCGAACCGCCCGCCGAGCGGGCGCAAGGACGCCGCGACTCGAACCGGCTCGTCGGCGACGAGGTCAGGGCCGCTGAGACCGATACCGGCGTCGGTGTCGACCACGGCGGCGCCGACGGACCAGCAGCTGAGCACCCACACGAATCGCAGCCAGTGCGAGGGCAGGCCCAACCGGACCCTCGTGCCTGGTGCGGCGTCGAGGTCGTCGACGAGGAAGTTGGACGTCTTGGCGACCCAGTTGGCGGTGGTGACGCCGCTGAGCTCGACCCGCTCGCCGGTGGAGTCGTCGTAGTAGGTGAGGAAGGGGCGCGCCGGGTCGGGGAGCCTCTCGAGCAGTCGGTCGAGCGTCATCGGCCTACCCCGACGGCGTCGCGTGCTGCGTCGAGAACGGCGTTCGCGTCGTTCCGGACGTGCGCCGCGGGAACAAGGGCAGCCGACACGGCGAGGGCGCCCAGGCCGGCGGGCTCGGGCGCGTCTCTCTCGACCCCGAGCAGGGGTGCCGTGATGATGTCGCGCAGGCCCGGCGCCGCCAGGAGCGGGTCGAGTGCGAGCACGGGGGAGGACGGCCCGAGCACGACGACGTCGGCGGCGGCAACGACGTCGCGGACCTCCGCCGAGACCGTCCACGTCGTCGTGACGATCGTGGCGTCGACCGGTCGATGGGCGGAGCGATCGGCGAGGTACTCCTCGACGTGCACGGCCCGGCGGCCGTCCGGATCCTCGACCACCACGTGCAGCTCGGCGCGGTCGTCACTGACGGGGAGCAGGCCGAACGGCAGCGACGCCCTCGCGGCCATGGCGGCCGTGGCCGCACCCAGGGTGTAGCCGGCCTGCAGCAGCTCGGTGCGGACGATCTGCCGGGCGATGTCCGCATCGCTCGGCCGCATCCACGACGGCGTGAAGCCGACCGCGGAGAGCTCGTCGGCCACCGCGAAGGTCGGAGCCGAGACGGCGCCGCGAGCATGAGCCAGAAACGCGTCGACGTCGGGGCAGCGCTTGAGGCCGTGCGCCCAGTGGTCACGGGTCACCGGCACGATCACATCGAGCGTGTCGTCGGCCCCCAGACCTCCCGCCAGGGCCTGGGCGAGGTCCCTGCCGTCGCCACCGGCGAGAAAAGCGATCCGCATGTGGCTATCGTGTCAGCCGGTCCACCAGCGGCGATGGGCGGGCGACACGCCGACGATCAGGTGAACTTTGGATTTCCGCTTGACATATGAGATAGCACAGGAGTGTAATTTCAGGCATGTCATTCGATGAGGGTCTGGAGCTCGATCACGACGAGGAGCTCATGTGGCAGGAGCGCGCTCTGTGCGCGCAAACTGACCCCGAGGCGTTCTTCCCCGAGAAGGGGGGGTCCACGCGTGAGGCGAAGCGAGTCTGCCTGACCTGCGACGTGCGTGGTGAATGCCTCGAGTACGCCCTCGCCCACGATGAGCGGTTCGGCATCTGGGGCGGCCTGTCCGAACGTGAGCGCCGCAAGCTGAAGAAGCGCGCCTGACCCATCGAGATCGTCCTGCCAGATCCCGGAATTCCGGGGCCTGCGACGGGTGGGCGCTGTCCTGAGCGGTCAGGTGTCGTCTACTAGGCTCCACGCTCATGGACGAAACCGGATCGACGCGCCATTGGCTCGACGATCCACCGACCGTCGGGGCCGTCATGGTCGCTCACAACGGCGCCGCCTGGCTACCCAAAGTCCTCACCTCCTTCGCCGAGATGTTCCATGCGCCGGCGGCCTGGCGGGTCGTCGACGTCAGCTCCACCGACGGGTGCGCCGACCTCCTCCGTGACTCCTTCGGCGCCGAGCGCATCACGTACGCACCGTCCGGTACCGGCTTCGGAGAAGCCATCCGCATCGGTGTCGAGGCGCTGCCTCGCACCGACTGGATCTGGCTGCTCCACGACGACGCCTCCGTGCTGCCGGGAACGCTCGCCGGCTTGCTCGACGTCGCGACGTCGGACGACGACATCGCGGTGGTCGGGCCGAAGATCCGGGAGTGGCCGTCGCTGCGGCGACTGCTCGAGGTGGGCTTGACGGTCACGAACACCGGCTCGCGCGAGACGGGTCTCGAGACGGGTGAGCCCGACGCGGGCCAGCACGACCGGCCGCGCGACGTGCTCGCCGTCACGAGCGCCGGCATGCTGGTGCGCCGCGACGTCTGGGACGAGCTCGACGGCTTCGACCCGGCACTTCCGATGTACTTCGACGACATCGACTTCGGCTGGCGGGTGGCGCGCGCCGGCTATCGCACCAGCACGGCTCCCGGCGGCGTGATGTTCCACGCCGAGGCGAGCCGCCGCGGCACCCGCCGACGCACCGCGGGCGATGTCCCGCACTGGGAGCCACGCCGTGCCGCGATCTACACGTTGCTCGCCAACACGTCGGCGCCACACGTCTGGTGGCAGCACGTGCGGTTGTTCGTCGGCTCGCTCCTGCGCGTGATCGGCTTCCTCATCGGCAAGGACCCGGAGTCGGCCAGCGACGAGCTGCTCGCCCTGCGGGCCGTCTACCTCCACCCGCTCGAGATGCGTGCCGCCCGCCGCGCCCGTGCCGCCACGTCGCGCCGAACTGACCGGGACATCCGCGAGCTGTTCCCGCCCTTCTGGCTGCCGTACCGGCACGGGTTCGACGCGATCCGCGACACGATCGTCGCGTTGGTGCGGCCCGAAGCCGTCGAGACCGTCGGGCGTCGATCCACCCTTGGTGAGCAAGGTCCTGATGACGCCGACGACCTCGACGAGGGTCCGAGCCTCCTCGAGCGCCGGCCGTGGCTGGCCACGGTGCTGGCGCTCGTCGCCCTGTCATTCGTCGCCGGCCGCGGGCTGTTCGGGGGCATCTCCGGTGGCGCCCTGCACGGCGGGGCGCTGCCGCCCGCGCCGGGCAGCGCCGGCGACTGGTGGATGCTCATGTGGGAGCGGGGACACGACATCGGGCTGGGCAGTACGTCGATCGGTCCGGTCTTCTCGATGATTCTCGCCGCCGCTGGCGACGCCGGTCTGGTTCCGGCCGGGCGTCGTCATCACCGTCCTCATGTTGTTCGCGGTGCCGCTCGCCGGACTCGCGGCGCATCGCCTCGGGCGCCGGCTCACCACACGTCGAGGACTGCGCATCGTGTGGGCGGTCTCCTACGCACTCGCCGTGGTGGCCACAGGCGCCGTCGCCCAGGGCCGCATCGGCACCGTCGTGGCACTCATCGTGCTGCCGATCATCGTGAACACCGCCGGACAGCTCGTCGACGTGCCGGGGTGGCAGCTCGGTCTCCGACTCGGCATCTGGATCGCGGTCGGGGCGGCCTTCGCGCCGGTCGTGCTCCCGTTGTGCCTCGTGGGTCTGGTGCTCCTGCTCGTGCTGGAGGGTCGCTGGGTGCTGCGCGACGGCATCATCGCCGCGTTCGTTCCGCTCCTCCTGCTCGGTCCGTGGGTCGTGCAGCGTGCCGGGCATCCGTTCCGCACCTGGTGGGAGGCTGGTTTCCCGGTGCCCGGCGACGCGTCGGTGCTCGAGCTGGCGCTCGGCCGGGCCGGCGGCCCCGGCTCGGCGCCGGTGTGGCTCGGTGGTGGGCTGCTGGTGCTCGCGGTCCTGGCGCTCGTGCCCCGCCACTCGCGCGTCTACGTCCAGGTCTGCTGGGTCGTGGCGCTGATCGGCCTCGGCTTCGCCGTCCTCGGAACGGCCGTCACGTACTCGACCACAGCCGGTCCGGCCGCGATCACCCCTTGGGTCGGGGTACCGGTCGTCGTGTGGGTCGCCGGGCTGTTGACGGCGGTGATGTTCGCGGCCCCCGAGGCGGCTGGGCTGCCCAGGCAGATCGTCGCGGCGCTCGCCGTGGCAGCGCTGCTGCTCCCCGTCGGCACAGGTGCCTGGTGGCTGTGGCGTGGAGTGGACGATCCGCTGGTCAAGAACCGGTCCACCACCGTGCCGGCGTTCCTGGCCGAACGTCCGGGAGACACCGTGGTCGTCACCGGGTCGGTCGCCCGGGGCGTCGACGTCCGCGTCGTGGCTGGGATGGGACCCTTTCTCGGGCAGGAGGCGCTGACTCCCGATCCTGGGCGTGCGGCGCAGACCCAGACGGCCGTCCGTCGGCTGCTCGCCAGAGCGTCGGCCAGTGACATCCGCGCGCTCGAGCAGGTCGGTGTCGACGCCATCTACGCGCCGCGAGCCGACCCCGACGTGGCCCGGCGCATCGACTCCGCACCCCTGCTCGAGCCCGCCGGCAGTGACCGGCCCGACTCGCGGGTCTGGACGCTCGCGGTCGATCCGGTCCGCAGTCAAGACCAGGCTCCGGTGTGGCGCCTGGGTGTCTCGGCCGTGCAGGTGCTCGTCTGGATCGCGGCGATCATCCTCACCGCCCCGGTCCGCCGCCGCCGCGTGCCGGAGGCCCTCGGCGACGACGAAGAGCTGGTCGAAACATGAGTTTGACCCCACGGAACTGCTCCCTCTTCGAACGTCATCGTCGTCGGCTCTCGTTGCATCGTCGGTCGCACTTCCGCGGGGAGCCCGGAATGAGCACGAGTACGGATGGAGCCCGGGCACGGCGGCGGGTCCGCACGACCTTCGGGCAGCGGGTGCGCACGGTCGCGCCTCCGGTGGCCGCTGGGCTGCTGCTCACCCTTGCCGTCCTGCTCCCCGACGGCTCCGACACCGATCGATCACCCCAGCCGGTCACAGTCGCCCGCTCGGCTTACGCATGCCCGGGCGGCACCAGAGTCTCGGTGTCGGCCGGACAGGTCGTCGCGGGGACGTCGGCGACCGCCAGGAGCCTGCCCGACCGCATGCCGGTCGACTCGCTCGGCGACGCGACCCGGTGGCGACGCGACACGGTCGATGCCGACGGCGTCACGATGGATCAGCGTGGCCGCGGCTCGGGGGCCGTGGGCTTCTTCGCTGAGCTAGCCCGCAAGGCTAAGGGCGGCGGTCTCGTGGTCGGCTCGTGCCCGCCCACGGTCGACGACAGCTGGTTCCTCGGCGTCGGCTCGGACGCCAAGCACCTGTCGACCTTGGTGCTCACCAATCTCTCGTCGTCACCGGCCGTCGCCGACGTCTCGTTCTGGGGGCCTCAGGGCCGGATCGACGCGGTCGACGCCATTGGCATCCTCGTCGACCCGCACACCGTCCGACGCGTCGACCTGCGCGATCTCGCCGCCGGTGAGGCGGAGCTCGCCGTGCGGGTCGACCGTCGCCGGGGGTCACTCACGGTCGCCGCCATCGACTCGTCGACCGCCGTCTTCCGGGGCTCGGAAGCGCTGGATCCGACCGCCGCCCCGCACCGTCAGCAGGTCGTGGCTGGAGCTCCGTCGGGTGCCGGCACGCGCACGCTGATGCTCCTGAACCCGGGCACGTCGACGGCCCGTGTGGGAGTCCAGGTGATCGCGGCGAAGGGCACGTTCGCGCCCGAACGACTCGAGTCCGTCAAGGTCGACGCCGGACGGTTCACGGAGGTCGAGGTGCCGAAGTCGGTGGGCTCAGACGCAGCGGCGTTGCGGCTGACGTCCGACCAGCCCGTCGCGGCCTCGATGCGGGTCGCCCCGAACACCAAGGATCGAGCGGTCGTGGAGGCGTTGCCCGCACTCGACGGCCCGGCGGTCGTGCCGGTCGACCTCGGCACCGGCACGCGTGCCCCCGAGCTCGTCCTCTCCGCACCGGGTCGCGGTGCTGAGGTGCACCTCGAGGCGTACGACGAGCGGCTGCGTCGCCAGGCAACGGCAGACGTCTCGGTCGAGGGCGGCACCACCAAGAGGGTCGACCTGGCCTCGACGAAGGTGCTCGACGCGAAGGACGTGGCCTACGTGGTCGTGCGGGCCGAGGGCACCGTCGTCGGGGCGGCCACCTACCGCCGCGGGAGCGGCATCGCCTCACTCGGGCTCACCGGGGCTCCGGTCAGGGTGCTCGGACCCCAGGTCCGCCAGGTCGGGTAGTTGAGGGCCTTTCTTCAGCGCGGGTCGATGTCGTCGGGCGAGAGGTGCCACACCTCGGCGAGACGGTCGAGCAGCACTTGCCAGACCGCGTCCTCCAGCTGGATCGAGTCGGCGCACCGCTGACTGATCGGCAGCCGATACAGCACGATGCGACCCCCGGCGTCGCTGGTCACGGCCATGCTGGTCGGCACTTCGTCGGACCACTCAGGTGGGAGCAGGGGCGCCTCCTCGACCACGACGTCGACCGGGTCCGGCTCGGCGGCGAAGTGCTTCTCCAGGGCGGCCAGCACACCTTCGACGAGCACGTCGAACTGCTGCCGCGGCGTGCGGTGCGACGGGACGCTGCCGGGCGACAGCGGGCCGGGCAGGGCCATCGGTCCCCGTGCTCCACGGCCCCGTCGGTCGCGCATCCGGCCGGGACGCGGACCGCTGACCACACCGCCCAGGTGTGCCATGCCGCTGAGGCTCGCGCCGGGACCATGCATGTCGGCGCCTGGCTCCATGATCTGCAGCCTATGCCGCCGATGCCTGGCACCCCCGACGGTGAGCCTCACGCCGCGCGTCGCGGCCGCCGGTTACCCTCACGACGTGGGTGCATCACGACGATGCACGCGGTCTGCGTGCTCCCAGCCGGCAGTGGCGACGTTGACGTACGTCTATGCCGACCAGACCGCCGTGCTCGGACCCCTGGCCACCTTGGCCGAGCCTCACACCTACGACCTGTGTGCCGACCACTCGCAGCGCATGTCCGCGCCGCGGGGATGGAACGTGCTGCGGCTGGCGCCAGACCCCGCCACGATCGAGCCGACCCACGACGACCTGCTCGCCCTGGCCGACGCCGTCCGCGAGGCAGGGCGGCCTGCGCCGGAGCCCGAACCCGGCCCGCCGGCACTACGGCTCGTACCCGACCCCGTCGCCCCCGACCCAGAAACGGTGTGATGCATCCACGCCTCCAGGCGGTGGTCAAGGCGTACGACGTGCGCGGCCGCTCGCCCGACCAGATCGACGCCCCCCTCGCCCGCGCCCTGGGAGCCGCGTTCGCCGACGAGACCGACATCAGCGACGGCCGCGGCAAGGCGGTCGTTGGCCGCGACATGCGGGCCTCCTCGCCGGAGATATCCGGTGCGATCGCCGACGGGATCCGGTCGAGAGGCGCAGGGGTCGTCGACGTCGGACTGGCGTCGACCGACCTGCTCTACTGCGCCTCGGGAGTGCTCCACGTGCCCGGCGTCATGGTCACGGCGAGCCACAACCCCGCCGGCGACAACGGACTGAAGATGTGCCGCGCCGGTGCCCGCCCGATCGGCCTCGACACCGGGCTGTCCGCCATGGCCGAGGCCGCCGGCCCCTGGCTCGACGCCGATCCCGAACCGGTCGACCCTCCCGGGGAGCGTGAAGAGCTCGAGTTCCTCGACACCTATGTCATGACGCTGCTCGGCCTTGCTCCGGTCCGGGGTCGTCGCCTCACGGTCGCCGTCGACGCCGGCAACGGCATGGCCGGCCACACCGTCCCCGCGGTCTTCGACGCCTTGCGGGCTTCCGGCCTCGACGTCGACCTGGTGCCGCTCTACCTGGAGCTCGACGGCACGTTCCCGAACCATGAGGCCAACCCGCTCGACCACTCCACGCTGGTCGACCTGCAGGCTGCGGTGCGCGAGCACGACGCCGACATCGGGCTCGCGTTCGACGGCGACGCCGACCGCTGCTTCGTGATCGACGAGACCGGCGAGGTCGTGTCGCCTTCGGCCATCACCGGCCTGATCGCCACCCGACACCTGGCGATCGAGCCCGGCGCGACGATCCTGCACAACGTCATCACCTCGAGGGCGGTACCCGAGATCGTCGCCGAGCACGGCGGCACCGCGGTGCGGACGCCGGTCGGTCACTCGCTGATCAAGGCCGAGATGGCGCGCACCGGCGCGATCTTCGGCGGCGAGCACTCCGGCCACTTCTACTTCCGCGAGTTCTACCTCGCCGACTCCGGCATGCTCGCGGCCCTGCACGTCATGGCCGCTCTCGCGGAGACCGATCGACCCGTGAGCGGGCTGATGGCCGAGTTCTCGCGGTACTCCTCGTCCGGTGAGATCAACAGCCGGGTCGACGACGCGGCCGCGGTTCTCGCCCGTCTCGAGGAGGCGTACGCCGAGCATGATCTCGACCACCTCGACGGACTCACCGTGACCGCCGGCGACTGGTGGTTCAACGTGCGGCCGTCCAACACCGAGCCGCTCCTGCGGCTCAACGTCGAGGGCGCCGACGACGCCACGATGGCCGGCGTTCGCGACGCCGTGCTCGAGGTCATCCGCGAAGACTGACGACTGTGCTGGGGGCACGGCCCGCCGCTCTGCGGTGGGGGAGGACGTCGGAGCGGATTGAGCGTGGTGCGGCGCAGCCGCCCGGCGCGAAGCCACCTCAGTTGACGCTCAGTACAGTGTGCGCATGAACCTCGACCCCGCCCTGCTCGACATCCTGGTGTGCCCGCAGTGCCGGGCCACGCTGTTCGTCGACGACGACGCCGAGGAGCTGGTCTGCAACGCGTGTCAGCTCGCCTACCCCGTGCGGGGTGACATTCCGGTGATGCTCGTCGACGAGGCGCGCGACCTCTCCTCCAAGGGCTGAGCGATGTCGACCAGCGGGGGTACCAAGGCTGTCGTCGCTGCGTTGCTGGCCAACACCGGCATCGCGGTCACCAAGTTCGGGGCGTGGGCCCTGACGCAGTCGGCATCGATGCTCGCCGAGGCCATCCACTCGGTGGCCGATGCGGGCAACCAGGCACTGCTCCTCGTGGGCGGCAAGCGGGCCCAGCGCGAGGCCACTGAGGAACATCCCTTCGGCTACGGGCGTGAGCGCTATGTCTATGCGTTCATCGTGTCGATCGTGCTGTTCAGCGTCGGTGGTCTGTTCGCGCTGTACGAGGCGTATCACAAGCTCGTGGAACTGGCCGGCGGTCACGAAGAAGGGGGCCTCCTCACCAGCCGATGGAAGTACGTGCCGCTCATCGTGCTCGGCCTCGCCATCGTGATGGAGTCGCTCTCCTTCCGCACGGCCATCATCGAGACGAACAAGGTACGCGGCGACCACAGCTGGTGGGCGTTCATCCGGCGCGCGAAGGCGCCCGAGCTGCCGGTCATCCTGCTCGAGGATCTCGCGGCCCTCCTTGGTCTCGCGGTGGCGTTCGCCGGCGTCGGGCTGGCACTGCTCACACACAACCTGTACTTCGACGTGGTCGGCTCGGCCGTCATCGGTGCGTTGTTGGTGTCGGTCGCCGTGATCCTCGGCATCGAGGTCAAGAGCCTGCTCGTCGGTGAGGCGGCCACGCCCCAGTCGGTCGCCCGCATCCGTGACGCCGTCGCGTCCGCGCCCGGCATCGAGCGGATCATCCATCTCAAGACGCTGCACGTGGCGCCTGAGGAGCTTCTGGTGGCCGCCAAGATCGCGGTTCCGCCGGGAGCCACCGCCGCGGAGGTCGCGGCGACCATCGACGCAGCCGAGCGCGCACTGCGCGCCGCCGAGCCGATGGCCACCCAGGTCTTCCTCGAGCCCGACATCCACCGCGACGACTACGTGCCAGACGAGCGTCCGCAGGTCCCCGAGGCTCCGAGCCACTAGCCCTACGTGGACGGCGGGGTCGTGATGGCGTCCAGCTCGTCGGCAACCTCCGGGTCGCCGGCATCGGCGTGGTAGTCGCTCGGGCGCGTGTCGTCGACGCCAGCGGACACACCTGCGGCCCGGAAGACGAACGTCAGCACCGTCGACACCAGCAGGTTCAGCACCAGCGCTGTAAGCCCGAAGTAGATGAGATTGTCGGTGACGTGGATGCCGAACACTTCGAGCGGACCGACGGACCCACCGAAGTGCGAGTCCGGGTCGCCGACGACCGGCTTGTTGTACGCCGCGATGGTGCCCCACACCATGCCCAGGGCCCAGCCGGCGAGGAGGGCGTAGCGGTGGAACCAGCGCGTGTACAGGCCGATGACGATCGACGGCAGCGTCTGGATGATCCAGATGCCGCCGAGCAGCTGCAGGTTGATGGCGAAGTCGTTCGGCAGCGCCAGCACGAACACCAGCGCGCCGAGCTTCACGAACAGGCTCGCGAGCTTGCTCTGCTGCGCCTCCTGCGCGTCGGTCGCATCGGGCTTGATGAACGCCTTGTAGATGTTGCGCGTCCAGAGGTTCGCCGCGGCGATCGACATGATGGCCGCCGGCACGAGCGCGCCGATCGCGATGGCCGCGAACGCGACACCCGCGAACCACGGACTGAACTCCTGCTCGAACAGCTGCGGGATCGCCAGCTGGGCGTTGTCGACCTTGACGCCCGCCGCGATCGCGGCGAGACCGAGCAGCGCCAGCAGGCCCAGAAGGAATGAGTATGCCGGCAGCAGTGCTGCGTTGCGACGGATGATGTCGCGGCTTCTCGTCGACAGCACGGCCGTCACCGAGTGCGGGTACATGAACAGCGCGAGCGCGGAGCCCAGCGACAGTGACGCATACGCCCACTGCGCCGCACCCATCTCCGGGACCAGACCCTTGGGCGCGGCATCGCCGGCCGCGATGGCGTCGGCGTTGTCCTGGTTGAACGCGTTGAAGGACGCACCCGCCGTGTCGATGATGTTGCCCCAGCCGCCCAGCTGCGTTGGCAGGTAGATCACCGCCACGATGATGACCAGGTAGATGAGCGTGTCCTTGACGAACGCGATGAGCGCCGGAGCCCGCAGGCCCGAGGAGTACGTGTAAGCGGCGAGCAGGGCGAACGCGACGAACAGGGGCAGGTCCTTCTCGAACCAGCCGGCGTCCTCGCCGCCGCCGAGGCCGAGCACGTCGAGCACCGCCTGGATGCCGACGAGCTGCAGCGCGATGTACGGCATCGTCGCGAGGATGCCGGTGAACGCGACCGCGAGGCCGAGGGACTTGGAGTCGAAGCGGCCCTGGACGAAGTCGGCCGGCGTCACGTAGCGGCGACGGTGCGAGACCGACCACAACCGCGGCAGGAACACGAAGATGATCGGGTACAGGATCACCGTGTAGGGCACCGCGAAGAAGCCCGTGGCGTTGCCTGCGTAGAGCAGGGCGGGCACCGCGATGAACGTGTACGCGGTGTAGATGTCGCCGCCGATGAGGAACCAGGCGATGAACGTGCCGAAGTTGCGGCCGCCCAGACCCCACTCGTCGAGGGACGCGAGGTCGGGGGCTCGGCGCCAGCGGGCCGCCAGGAAGCCCATGACGGTGACGAGCAGGAAGAAGAAGATGAAGACCGAGAAGGCCACGCCATCGACGCCGTTCATGCGTCACCGCCCCCTCGCGGAGAGCGATCATGACGGGGTCCGAGGCCCTGCGCGGCGCGACGGTCACGGTCGTGCGACGCGACGAGGCGGAACGCGATCGTGGTCAGCAGGACCGACACGACCACGAGCAGGAACTGGTACCAGAAGAAGAACGGGATACCGCCGATGTCCGGCGTGGTACGTGCATACGTCCACACCAGGAGCGGCACGACGATGGCGATCGACAGGCTCACCGACGCGGCGATCAGGCGGCCCGGTCCCGGTGGAGCGGATGGACGTGACGGCATGCTGTCGGTCATGTGAAGCCCCCCTTGCAGACGCACTGCGACCCCCGCCACAGCACCATCGGACACGCTAGCCGCGGTCTCGAAAGAGCGCGAGTCGGGGCGGAGTCGGACCTGCCGATGTCGGTGCGGAGCAGCACCGACGCCCCGGTACGATGACGCTCATGGATTTCAACGTCGCTGACCTGTCCCTGGCCGAGTTCGGACGCAAGGAGATCAGCCTTGCCGAGCACGAGATGCCGGGACTCATGGCCATGCGCGAGCGCTACGGTGCCGACAAGCCTCTCGCCGGCGCCCGCATCGCCGGCTCGCTGCACATGACCATCCAGACGGCGGTCCTCATCGAGACCCTGGTGGCCCTCGGCGCGGACGTTCGCTGGGCCACCTGCAACATCTTCTCCACGCAGGACCACGCGGCCGCGGCCGTCGTCGTCGGGCCGAACGGCACCGCGGAGAACCCTCAGGGCACCCCGGTCTTCGCGTGGAAGGGCGAAACCCTCGCCGAGTACTGGGACGAGGCCGAGAAGGTGTTCGAGTTCGAGGGCGCAGGGCCGAACGTGCTGCTCGACGACGGTGGCGACATCACCCTGCTCCTGCACAAGGGAGTGGAGTTCGAGAAGGCCGGCTCCGTCCCGCCCCAGGAGTCCACCGACAACGAGGAGTTCAAGGAGGTCCTGCGGGTCCTCGCACGCTCGCTCGAGAACGACCCGCAGCGCTGGACCAAGCACGCGGAGGGCATCAAGGGCGTCTCCGAGGAGACCACCACAGGTGTGCTGCGTCTCTACGAGCGTTTCAAGGACGGCACTCTGCTCTTCCCCGCGATCAACGTCAACGACTCGGTCACGAAGAGCAAGTTCGACAACAAGTACGGCTGCCGCCACTCGCTGATCGACGGCATCAACCGCGCCACCGATGTCATGATCGGCGGCAAGGTCGCGGTCGTGTGCGGCTACGGCGACGTCGGCAAGGGCTCGGCCGAGTCGCTGCGCGGACAGGGTGCGCGGGTCATCGTCACCGAGATCGACCCGATCTGCGCGCTGCAGGCCGCCATGGACGGGTACGAGGTCAAGCGCCTGGACTCGGTCGTCGAAGACGCCGACATCTTCATCACGGCGACCGGCAACTTCGAGATCATCACGGTCGAGCACTTCGAGAAGATGAAGCACCAGGCGATCGTCGGCAACATCGGCCACTTCGACAACGAGATCGACATGGCCGGACTGGCCAAGATCCCCGGCATCGTCAAGGACGAGATCAAGCCCCAGGTCCATCAGTGGATCTTCCCCCCCGATCAGTCTGGCCATGCCAAGAAGATCATCGTGCTGTCGGAGGGTCGTCTCCTCAACCTGGGCAACGCCACCGGCCACCCGTCGTTCGTGATGTCGAACTCCTTCACCAACCAGGTGCTCGCGCAGATCGAGCTGTTCTCGAAGGCCGGTCAGTACGAGCTCGGCGTGCACGTCCTGCCGAAGCACCTCGACGAGGAAGTCGCCCGCCTGCACCTCGACGCCCTGGGCGTCGAGCTCACCGAGCTCACCAAGGACCAGGCGGAGTATCTCGGTGTCGACGTCGCCGGACCCTACAAGGCGGAGCACTACCGCTACTGAGCCGGTGATGAGATGAGTTACCGGCGGAGCAAACGCGATCGGGTCCTCGTCGTCGACGACGATGCCTCACTCGCGGAGATGCTCTCCATCGTGCTCGAGGGCGAGGGGCTCACCACGGAGGTCATCCGTTCCGGTGACCAGGTGATGGCGGCATTCGCCTCGTTCAAGCCCGACGTCGTGCTGCTCGACCTGATGCTGCCCGGCCTCGACGGCATGAGCGTGTGCCGGAACATCCGGGCGACCTCGGCGGTGCCGATCATCATGCTCACAGCCAAGTCCGACACCCCCGACGTCGTCCGTGGGCTGGAGGCCGGCGCCGACGACTACATCACCAAGCCGTTCAAGAACACCGAGCTCGTCGCCCGCATCAGGGCTCGGTTGCGGCGCACCGATCAGCTGGTCGAGCCGCTGGAGTTCGGCGACATCGTGCTCGACCCCACCGGCCACACCGTCACCCGCAAGGGTGAAGCGCTCGACCTCACGCCCCTCGAGTTCGACCTGCTCGCGTGCCTGCTCGGCAACCCTGAGCAGGTTTTCACCCGCGAGACGCTGCTGCAGAAGGTGTGGGGCTACCACCACCCGGGTGATACCAAGCTCGTCAACGTCCACATGACGCGGCTGCGGTCGAAGATCGAGGACGACGCGGACGACCCGCAGGTCATCCGCACCGTGCGCGGTGTCGGGTACCAGGCGATCGCGCCCGAATGAGTCACCCACGATGAGACCGGGCGACCCATGCGCAACGTGACGCACCTGTGGCGCCGGTCGATCCAGACGCGCGTCGTCGCCAGCACGATCCTGCTCAGCACCATGGTCGTCGGCGCGACGGGTTGGGCGCTGCTCAGCGACGTCGCGGACGGACTGGCCGACTCGCGGCGCAAGGCGGCGATCGCGGAGGCCCGTTCCGGGTTCGCGGTCGCGCAGTCGCAGCTCGACGCCGCGCTGGAGTCCGAGCCTGAAACGCAGGCCGAGGCACTCACCCAGATGGTCGACTCGCTCACCGGCGTCCGGGGAGGCCGGCGCGCGTACGAGCTGGTGCTCGAGGGACCGCTGGGCGGCGAGGACACCCCGGTGCGTTCGTCGGCCGCGATCGCTCCCGGCTCGCTGCCGTCCGACCTGCGGAGAGACGTCATCCGCTCCTCAGGCACGTACTGGAGCTTCTCGGGTCTGTCGGTGCTCGGTCAGGACCAGCCCGAGCCGGCCGTGGCGGTCGGCAGCAAACTGCGGGCGCCGCGAACGGGCGACTCGTACGCGATGTTCTACCTGTTCTCGATGAAGGAGCAGCAGGCCACGCTCGACCTCGTCCGGCAGGCCCTGCTGTTCGGCGGCGTGGCCATGGTGCTCATGGTCGGTGGCGTCGCCTGGCTGGTCTCGCGCCAGGTGCTGAACCCGGTGCGCCTGGCCCGACGCATCGCCGAGCGGTACGCCGCCGGCAGCCTGGAGCAACGGATGCACGTCAGCGGCGAAGACGACATCGCGCGCCTCAGCACGTCGTTCAACCAGATGGCCGCCAGCCTGCAGAGCCAGATCCGCCGGCTCGAGAACCTGTCTCGGCTGCAGCAGCGGTTCGTCTCCGATGTCTCCCACGAGCTGCGAACCCCGCTCACGACCGTGCAGATGGCCAGCGGCGTGCTGTTCGACGCGCGCGAGCGGTTCGACCCGCAGACCGCCCGCTCGGCCGAGCTGCTCCAGAGCGAGCTCGACCGCTTCGAGGAGCTGCTGTCGAACCTGCTCGACCTCAGCCGGTTCGACGCCGGTGCGGCCCGGCTCGAGCTCGACGCCGTGGACCTCGCCGCGATCGCCCGCGCCGCCGCGGACGACCCGCTCCTGGAGCGGCAGGGCATCGACGTGCGGGTCGTGGGCGCCGACGAGCCGGCGGTGGTGGAGGCCGACATCCGGCGCATCGACCGGATCGTCCGCAACCTGCTGACGAATGCCGCCAAGTACAGCGGGTCACCCGTCATCGAGATCGAGGTCGCCCAGGACGACGAGCACGTCTCGCTCGCGGTCCGCGACTTCGGAGTCGGTCTGACCGGCGACGAGAACATCCGCGTCTTCGACCGGTTCTGGCGAGCCGATCCGGCCAGGACGCAGGGCGGCACCGGTCTCGGCCTGCCGATCTCGCGCGAAGATGCCGTGCTGCACGGCGGATCGCTGCAGGCATGGGGTCGACCGGGCGAGGGCAGCGAGTTCGTGCTCACCCTCCCCAAGTCCGTCCCGTCCGCCGACGAGCAGAAGGACGGAGGCGGCGGACCGGCACCGCTGGTCCGCCCGGTCTTCGCATGACCGCCCCACGGAGGAGTCGCTGGTGGGCGGCGGCCGCGATCGCACTCGTGCTCGCCGGGTGCGCGGGGATCCCGTCGTCCGGGCCGGTCGAGCGCGTGGCCGAGGACAGCGGGCCCGACCAGAGCACCGTGCGCTACGCGCCGGTCGGTCCGTCCAGGGGCGCGTCCCCCCAGCAGATCGTGCGCGGATACCTCGACGCGATGCTGGCCTACCCGGTCTCTACCGGCACCGCGGCCCTGTACCTGACACCGCAGGCCGCCAGGAGCTGGCGGTCGTCCGAGGGCGTCACCGTGTACACGAACCCCGAGGTGGACCTGTCCGAGACCGTGCAGCTCGACGCCGAGCACGAGTCCGTCGTCGTCGACCTGCAGACCAGCCCGGTCGGGCGCCTCGATCGGCAGGGCCATTTCCAGATGGCCGGCGCGGCGAAGCCGCGCTCGTACGTCCTGCAGAAGGTGAAGGGACAGTGGCGGATCAGCGACCCGCAAGACGGCGTCATGGTCACCCGCACCTACTACGACGACTACTTCCGTCCGTTCTCGCTCTACTTCTTCGACGCGCCAGGAGAGCGACTCGTGCCGGACCTGGTGCACCTCGCGGTCGGAGAACAGCTGCCCACGGGTCTGGTCACCGCCCTCGCCCGCGGTCCGGGCCGCACCCCGGGCACGCTCCGCACCTACGTTCCGAGTGCGGGGGCGTTGCGGCCGTCCGTCACCGTCGGTACCGATGACGTGGCGGACGTGGAGTTCTCGACCTCGCTCGCCAAGCTGTCCGGCCGAGAGCGCGACCGTCTGGCCGCCCAGATCGTCTGGACGCTGCGGTCCGTGCCCGGCCTGCGCGGCGTGCGCATCTTCGGAGGCACAACGATCCTCTCCTCTCAGGGCAAGCGCGTGCATCCGGTCGACTCGTGGGGCGGCTTCGGTCCCCCGTCGGGCCACGACCACACGTACGCCGTCGTCGGCGACAAGCTGGTGGAGATCGACGGCACCACGGTGCGCCCCGTCGACGGTGTGTGGGGGAGCGACGCGAGTGGCGCCGTCGACGTCGCCGTCGGCGACGACGCCGTGGCCGCTGTGCTGCGCGGACGAGACCAGGTCCGGGTCACCGATCGGGCCGGCAAGGATCCGTTCGACGTCGACGGCAGCCGGCTCGTCGCACCCCGGTGGGATCTCGACGACCGTCTCTGGCTCGTCGACCGGCCGAATGGTTCGACGCAGGTGCGGGTCGTCGAGGACGGGCGCACGCGTGGGCTTCCGGCTCGGGGTCTGCGCGACCTGACCGTGCGGTCGTTCGCCATGTCGCCCGACGGCGGCCGCTATGCGGTCGCCGCCGTCGACGGCGGAGGCGCATCGCTCTACGTCGGGCCGCTGCGACGTGGCCGGGATGATCGGCTCACGAGCCTCGGCGAGCCACTGCGGCTGTCGATCGGGGTCGTGGATCCGCACTCGGTCACCTGGTCGTCCACCACCCGGCTCGGGTTCCTCGGCGCGAGCGATGCCGGTGTGCAGCTCTATGACGTCGGGCTCGACGGCACCGACCTGACCGGCGGCGACACCGGTGGTGGACCGTTGCTGCCCGATGTTGACGCTGCCGTTCTGGCCGGCCGCGCCGACGAGAACTCCGCGCGCTGGGTCCTCGACGGCCGAGGCCGGCTCTGGCACCTCCCGGTGGATGGCTCGTGGTCGTTGATCGACGACCGGCGCTTCTCCGGCCTGTCCACCGGCGACTGAGTGCCGGCGGGCGTCCACATCGGGTCGACAGCCCGGCTCGGGTCGGCGCCAAGCGCGCCAGCCTTGCCGGGTGGATCTCGCGACCGCCGCCGTCGATCTCCTCCTGGGTGCGGCCTGTCCCGGGTGCGGCCGACCGTCGAGGTCGTTGTGCGCGACCTGCTCCGTCGCGATCGAGCCGCGTCCCGCGATGGTGCGCACTCGTCCGCTGCCGGTCGCCGCGTCGGGTGAGCACGCCGACGTGCTGCGGCTGGCGATCGTGGCCTGGAAGGAGGAGAGCCGCACCGCCCTGCTCCGTCCGCTGGCTCACCTGCTCGCCACATCGGTCGCCGAGGTGATGGACGACTCGGCGTCAGCCCTGCTGGTGCCGGTGCCGACGAGCCGGCGCAGCCGGATGGCTCGCGGAGCCGACGTCGTCGACCAGCTCGCCCACGGTGCCGCCGGACTGCTGTGCGCCGCCGGCGCCGACGTCGTCGTGCGGCAGGCGCTCAGGGTGGCGCGCAGGACGGCCGATCAGTCCGGGCTGGGCGCGCGCGAGCGTGCCCGTAACCTGCACGGAGCCTTCGAGGCCCGTGAACCGCTGTTCTGCGGTCGCGAGATCGTGGTCGTCGACGACATCGTCACCACCGGCGCGACCATCGGCGAGGCGGTCCGGGCGCTCACCGTCGTCGGCCACCGGGTGCGCGCCGCCGCCACCATCGCCCATCGACCACACGAACGACCCAGGCTCGGCGGGGCCGGTTTCCGGGGTGAAGGAGGTGGTGGCAGCGGCGGTGGCGGATGACTTCGCCCCATCTATGGCAAGTGGGCCATTCGCGGTCTACCGTCACAGATAAGGCGTGAGCCAAGGTCCGGACAATCGGTCAACGGTTTGGGAGGCCCCATGGAAATCGTCGTCACAGGTCGGAACAGCGAGATCTCCGACCGGTTCCGGGAACATGTGCTCGAGAAGCTCCACCGGATCGACAAGTACGACCAGCGAGAAAAGATCCTCCGCGTCGAAGTGGAGGTCACCCACGAGAAGAACCACCGCCAGTACGACAAGGCCGCCCGTGTCGAGATGACATTGCTCTCCAGGGGCCCGGCCGTCCGGGCCGAGGCGGCGTCCACCGACCAGCACTCCGCGCTCGACGCCGCGATCGACAAGCTCGAGTCGCGTCTGCGCCGCGCCACCGACCGTCGCCGCATCAGCCACGGTCAGCACAAGCCCACCTCCTTGGCCGAAGCCACGGCCGATGTCCCCGACGATCTCCTCGTCCCGGGCCCCGAAGACGTCGGCGTACCGACGCACTCGGTCGGCGGCATGGAGGTCCAGGGCGACCACGGCCCCTTCGTCGTGCGCGAGAAGACCCACGAGGCCGCGCCGATGACGCTCGAGCAGGCTCTCCACGAGATGGAGCTGGTGGGCCACGACTTCTTCCTGTTCATGGAGAAGGACTCGATGCGCCCGAGCGTCGTCTACCTGCGCAAGGGCTACGACTACGGCGTCATCCACCTCGACGTCGCCGACTGACACGCGGCGGCAGGCCGCTCATCTCGTCCTCTCCGGCACCTCGTGGCATGATCGAAGCGTGTCTGATCGGGATGTGAGTATCCGCGTCCTCCTGGTCGACGACCAGGAGTTGTTCCGTCGTGGGGTGAAGATGGTGCTCAGCGCCGACGACACCCTCGAGCTGGAAGAGGTCGACGACGGCGACAAGGCCGTCGCCGCGGTCGAGCTGAACCCGCCCGACGTGGTGCTCCTGGACGTCCGCATGCCCGGACGCGGCGGCGTCGACGTCTGCGCCGCGATCAAGGAGATCTCGCCGTCCACGGGCATCATCATGCTGACCGCCAGCGACGAGGAGACCGACCTCTACGAGTCGATCAAGAGCGGCGCCTCCGGATACCTGCTCAAGGACGGCTCCACATACGACCAGGTCGCCGAGGCCGTGCGGCTCGTCGCGAGCGGGCAGTCGCTCATCAGCCCGAGCATGGCCACCAAGCTGCTCGACGAGTTCGTCAGCATGACCAAGAGCCCGAGTCCGGCTGCGCAGCTCACCGCCCGTGAGCTGCAGGTGCTGCGTCAGGTCGCGCACGGTCAGAGCAACCGCGAGATCGCCGAAGAGCTGTTCATCAGCGAGAACACGGTCAAGAACCACATCCGCAACATGCTCGAGAAGCTTCAGATGAAGTCGCGCATGGAGGCCGCCATGTTCGCCGTGCGCAGCAACCTGCTCGACGACCAGACCTGACGCCCAGATCTGGCGCGCACGGTGTCGGTGGCACCGACCATGCTGGGGTGGTGACCTCGCTCAGCCCGCTTCAGGCGCGCCGCATAGCGCTCGGAGCCCAGGGCTTCACCCGGGCCCGTCCGGCCGCGGTCACCAGTCGGCACCTCAACGCCACCATCGCCCGGCTCGGGTTCTTCCAGATCGACTCGGTCAACGTGCTGCAGCGTGCGCAGTACCTGCCGCTGTACTCGCGCATGGGCCCGTACGACGTCGACCTGCTCCATCGGGCTGCCGGACGATCTCCGCGCCGCCTGTTCGAGTACTGGGCGCACGAGGCGGCGTTCGTCGACGTCAACCTGAGGCCGGCGTTCCGGTTCCGCATGGAGTCCGGCGCCCGCATGTGGGGCAGCATGGCGCGGATCATCGAGGAGAAGCCCGAACTCGTCGCCTGGGTCCTCGACGAGGTCCGCGCGAACGGGCCACTGACGGCGCGCGAGGTCGAGCACGATGCCCCGCGCAACACGGACGACTGGGGCTGGAACTGGTCCGAGGTCAAGATCGCCCTGGAGTACCTGTTCTACAAGGGCGAGGTCACCGCCGCCCGCCGCAACTCGGCGTTCGAGCGGGTCTACGACCTCCCCGAACGCGTGCTCCCTGAGCCCGTGCTGGAGATGCCACCGCTCGACCCGGACGAAGCGCACGTCGAGCTGGTGCGTCACGCGGCCACCGCGCTCGGCATCGGCTCGGCGCAGTGCCTGCGCGACTACTTCCGACTCGCGCCGGAGCCGACCACCCGGGCGATCACCACGTTGGTCGACGCCGGGGAGCTGCTGCCCGCCATCATCACCGGCTGGAAGCGTCCGGCGTTCCTGCACGCGGAGGCGGCCCGGCCGCGCGCCGTGCGGGCCCGCGCCCTGCTGAGCCCGTTCGACCCGCTGGTCTTCGAGCGCACTCGCACCGAGGTCCTGTTCGACTTCCGCTACCGCATCGAGATCTACACCCCCGCCCACCAGCGGGTCCACGGCTACTACGTGCTGCCGTTCCTGCTCGGCGACCGGCTCGTCGCCCGGGTCGACCTCAAGGCCGACCGCGCGGCGGGGGTGTTGCGGGTTCTCAGCGCATGGGCCGAGCCCGATGCGCCGGGGGATACGGCCACCGAGCTGGCTGCCGAGCTGTCGCTGATGGCGAGCTGGCTGGGCCTGGACTCCGTGTCCGTCACCCGGAAGGGCGACCTCGCCACTGCTCTGGGCGCACGGTTCTGACCCTCGCCTAGACTGAACCAGTCCGTCAGCTCGTCAGGAGTGCTCTGTGCCACCCAAGGTCATCGACAAGATTCTTCGCATGGGCGAAGGCAAGATCCTTCGCCAGCTCGAGGCGGTCTCCAAGCAGGTGAACGCGCTCGAGGACGAGTTCTCCGCGATGGGCGACGACGAGCTGCGGGGCATGACGAAGGAGTTCCGCGAACGTCTCGAAGCGGGCGAATCCCTCGAGGACCTGATGCCCGAGGCTTTCGCCACGGTGCGGGAGTCCGCCCGGCGGGTGCTCGGCCAGCGCCACTTCGACGTGCAGATCATGGGCGGCGCCGCCCTCCACCTCGGCAACATCGCCGAGATGAAGACGGGTGAGGGCAAGACCCTCGTCGCCACGCTCCCGTGCTACCTCAACGCGCTCGACGGTCGCGGCGTCCACGTCGTCACCGTCAACGACTACCTCGCCCGATACCACGCGGAGTGGATGGGCCGCATCTACCACTTCCTCGGACTCACGGTGGGCATGATCCTGCCGAGCATGACGCCGGACGAGCGCCGCGTCGCCTACGGCGCCGACATCACCTATGGCACCAACAACGAGTTCGGCTTCGACTACCTGCGCGACAACATGGCCGACGACCTCGCCGCCTGCGTGCAGCGCGGTCATGCCTTCGCGATCGTCGACGAGGTCGACTCGATCCTCATCGACGAGGCCCGCACGCCGCTGATCATCTCCGGCCCCACCGAGGACGAGGTCAAGTGGTACGGCGAGTTCTCGAAGATCGTCGGCGCCATGCAGATCGACACCCACTACGAGGTCGACGAGAAGAAGCGCACCATCGCGGTCACCGAGGAGGGCATCGCGCGGGTCGAGGACCAGCTCGGCATCGAGAACCTCTACGACGCCGTCAACACCCCGCTCATCAGCTTCCTCAACAACGCGATCAAGGCCAAGGAGCTGTTCAAGAACGACAAGGACTACGTCGTGATGGAGGGCAACGTCCTCATCGTCGACGAGCACACCGGCCGCATCCTCGAGGGACGCCGCTACAACGAGGGCCTGCACCAGGCGATCGAGGCGAAGGAGAACGTGCGGATCCGCGAGGAGTACCAGACGCTCGCCACGATCACGCTGCAGAACTACTTCCGGCTCTACGACAAGCTCGCCGGCATGACCGGCACCGCGCTCACCGAGGCGTCGGAGTTCGACAAGATCTACAAGCTCGGTGTCGTGCCGATCCCCACCAACCAGCCGGTGGCCCGGGTCGACCAGCCCGATCTCGTCTACCGCACCGAGGACGCCAAGTTCGACGCCGTGGTCGCCGACATCGTCGAGCGGCACTCCTCGGGGCAGCCGATCCTGGTCGGCACCACCAGCGTCGCGAAGAGCGAGCGCCTCTCCAAGCAGCTGCGCAAGCAGGGTGTCCCGCACGAGGTGCTCAACGCGAAGCAGCACGAGCGCGAGGCCTCCATCGTTGCGATGGCCGGTCACAAGGGTGCCGTCACCGTGGCCACCAACATGGCCGGCCGCGGCACCGACATCATGCTGGGCGGCAGCGTCGAGTTCCTGGCCGACCAGGCGCTGCGCGACAAGGGCCTCGACCCGCTCGAGGACTCCGAGGAGTATGAGGCGGCGTGGCCCGACACCTTGAACCAGATCGAGGCGCAGGTGAAGGCCGAGCACGAGCAGGTCACCGCGGCCGGAGGCCTGGCCGTCATCGGCACCGAGCGGCACGAGTCGCGCCGCATCGACAACCAGCTGCGCGGCCGCTCCGGACGTCAGGGCGACCCCGGCGAGACCCGCTTCTACCTCTCGCTCGAGGACGACCTGATGCGCCTGTTCAAGGCCGACTGGGTCAACTGGGTGCTCCAGACCATGAAGATCCCCGACGACGTTCCGATAGAGAACAAGCGCGTGACTGGCGCGATCGCCTCGGCGCAGGCGCAGGTCGAGGCTCAGAACTTCGACACCCGCAAGAACATCCTCAAGTACGACGACGTCATGAGCCGCCAGCGTGAGGTCATCTACACCGAGCGCCGTCAGGTGCTCGAGGGCCAGGACATGCAGGAATGGGTCCACGACATGATCGGTGAGGTCACCGGTGCCTACATCACCGGAGCCACCGAGGGATTCCCCGAGGAGTGGGATCTCGACCAGCTCTGGACGGCACTCGGCACGCTCTACCCGATCGGCCTCACCGTCGAAGGCGTCGAGGCCGAGGCCGGCGGCCGCGAGGCGCTCGCTCGCGAGTACCTCCAGCAGCTCGTCACCGACGACGCCCAGGCCGCCTACACGCGTCGCGAGGAGGAGCTGGGCGCAGAGATCATGCGTGAGCTGGAGCGCCGCGTCGTGCTCAGCGTGCTCGACCGCAAGTGGCGCGAGCACCTCTACGAGATGGACTACCTGCGCGAGGGCATCGGCCTGCGCGCGTACTCGCAGCGCGATCCCCTCGTGGAGTACCAGCGTGAGGGCTTCGAGCTGTTCACCGCGATGATGGACGCGATCGCGGAGGAGTCCGTCGGGTTCCTGTTCAACCTCGACGTCCAGGTGGAGCCCGCGGAGACCGCGTCCCCGGCCGACTCGGTCGGCGCCCAGCCTCAGCTGCTGGCGAAGGGCCTCCAGGAGCGCAAGGCGGCGCAGAACCTCTCGTACTCCGCCCCCACCGAGGGCGGCGAGGTCGAGGTCCGCGGCGAGAACGCCACGGCCGGCGGCGATCCGGAGGTCCAGGCCCGCCAGCGGCAGAGCAACGTCAAGAACAAGAACCGGCAGAAGGCGAAGCAGCAGCGCAAGTCGCGCAAGAAGAACCGCTGACGCCGATTTCAGAGCCGGCGGGCGCTGCGATAGACTCTGCGGGTTGCCTCGGCGAGGGCCGGGACTCATGTCCCAGGCCGTGATCGACAGGGTGCTCCAGTGCTGAGTCCCGTGTCGAGCGTCCTGTCCCGATCCGACGACACCGACGACACCGCCGACCAAGTACTTCCGAGGAGCATCAACCCCGTGGCCGAGATCAAGATCGCCGCCGAGAACCGCACCGAGTTCGGCAAGGGCGCCGCCCGCCGCATCCGGCGCGCCGACAAGGTGCCCGCCGTGCTGTACGGCTCCGGCATCGACCCGACGCACATCACCCTCCCGGGCCACGACCTCGCGCTCGCGCTGAAGAACTCCAACGCGCTGCTCTCGATCGCCCTGGGCTCCGACACGCATCTGTGCATTCCCAAGCAGGTCCAGCGCGACCCGCTCCGGGGTGTCATCGAGCATGCCGACCTGCTGCTCGTGAAGAAGGGCCAGAAGGTCACCGTCGACATCCGTGTCCACCTAGTGGGCGAGGCCCTGCCGGAGGCGCTGGTCGTCACCGAGAACTCGACCATCTCGGTCGAGGCCGAGGCCACACACATCCCTGAGTCGGTCGAGGTGTCCATCGAGGGCCTCGAGATCGGCTCGCAGATCCACGCCGGCGACCTGAACCTCCCGGCCGGCAGCACGCTGGCCATCCCCGAGGACTGGCTCATCGTCAACATCATCGCCGCGCCCACCGCCGAGGAGATCGAGGCCGAGCTCGAAGCGGCCGAGGCCGAGGCGGGCATCGAGCACGACCTCTCCGACGAGGAGATCGCCGCCGCTGCCGAAGCCGAAGGTGCCGAGGGTGAAGGTGCCGAGGGCGAGGGCGCCGAGGGCGAGGGCTCCGAGGGCGAGGTCGCCGAGGGCGAGTCCGCCGAGGGCGACGCCGCTGGTGGGGACTCCGAGAAAGAGTGACCTGGTTGGTCGTCGGGCTCGGCAACCCGGGTCCGACGTACGCCGCCACCCGGCACAACGTCGGCTACCTGGTCGCCGACGTGCTGGCGTCGCGCATGGGCGGTGCGTTCAAGGCTCACACGTCCAAGCGGGCCGACGTCGTCGAAGGTCGACTCGCCGGGGAGCGCGCGGTGCTCGGCCGGTCCCGGTCGTTCATGAACGACAGCGGCGGCGCCGTCTCGACGCTGGCGAAGTACTACGACGTCGAGCCCGATCATCTGATCGTCGTGCAGGACGAGCTCGATCTCCCGTTCGGCTCACTGCGGGCCAAGTTCGGCGGCGGCGACAACGGCCACAACGGATTGCGTGACATCCGCAGTGCGCTCGGCACCGGCGACTACTTGCGCGTCCGCATCGGCATCGGCCGGCCGGGCGGGCGCACCGAGGTGACCGACCACGTGCTCAAGACGTTCTCGACCAAGGAACGCAAGGACCTCCCCGTCTATATCGAAGAGGCGGCCGACGCCGTCGAGAGCCTGATGACGCACGGCCTCGAGGCCACCCAGAGCACCTACAACCGATGAGCGCTGGCCACCGGTGAGCACCTCCACCGCCGGGCTCGTCGCCCCGCTGAGTCCGCTGGCCGGCCTCGTCGGGTCCGATCCGGGCGTGGCCCGGTTCGTCGAGCGTGACGGAGCCGACGAGCTCACCTTGCGCGGTCCCGAGGCGCTCCGGCCGTTCGCGGTCGCCGCGCTCTCGCGAGCCGGCACGGTGCTGGTCATCACCGCGACCGCGCGCGAGGGCGAGGACCTGGTCGCCGAGGTCGGCGATCTCATCGGCCCTGATCAGGTGGCGTTCTACCCGGCGTGGGAGACGCTGCCGCACGAGCGGCTCTCGCCGCGCTCCGACACGGTCGGTCGTCGCCTTGCGGTGTTACGTCGCCTCGTCCACGCCGACCCGTCGGAGCTGACCGTCGTCGTCGCACCGGTGCGATCGCTGCTGCAGCCGCAGGTCAAAGGGCTGGCCGACCTCGCGCCGGTGTCCGTGTCGATCGGCCACGACCACGGCTTCGAGCACCTCGTGCGCGACTTGGCCGCGGCCGCGTACGTGCGCGTCGACCTGGTCGAGCGCCGGGGCGAGTTCGCCGTGCGCGGCGGCATCGTCGACGTCTTTCCGCCCACCGAGGAGCACCCTCTGCGGGTGGAGTACTGGGGCGACGCGGTCGAGGAGATCCGGCGTTTCGCGGTGGCCGACCAGCGCTCGCTCGATGCGGTCGACGAGCTGTGGGCACCGCCCTGCCGCGAGCTGCTGCTCACCGACGATGTGCGGGCGCGGGCAGCGGAGTTGGCCGTCGAGCACCCTTCCTTGGCCGAGCTCTTCTCGAAGCTGGCCGAAGGCCATGCCGTCGAGGGCATGGAGTCGCTGGCACCCGTGCTCGTCGGCGAGATGGAATCCCTGGTCAGCCTCCTGCCCAGCTCCGGCTCCGTCCTGATCTGTGACCCGGAGCGAGTGCGAGCCCGCGCCCACGACCTCGTCGCCACCAGCGAGGAGTTCCTCCAGGCGTCGTGGGCGGCCGCGGCCACCGGCGCGGAGGCACCGATCGACCTCGGCCCGGCCGCGTTCCGCACCCTCGACGACGCTCACGACGAGACGCGCGCGCTCGGTCACGCATGGCTGGGTCTCTCGCCGTTCGGTCTCGACGATGAGACGTCCGGTTCCGACATTGGGGCGACCCCGGCCTACCGGGGCGAGACCGAGGCGGCCTTGGACGACATCCGTGGCTGGTTGGCGGCACGGCGACGCGTCGTGATCGTCGTGCCCGGTCACGGCCAGGCCCAGCGCACCGTCGAGTGGCTGGCTGAGCACGACATCGCCGGATCGCTCGATGCCGAGGTGGCCCCGGGGGTCGTCCAGGTGCTGTGCGGGGAGCTCGGTCACGGGCTGGTGCTGCCCGCGAGCGATCTCGTCGTCGTCACCCACGACGACCTCGTCGGGCAGCGAGCAGCCGAGCGAGCCGAGCGGGCGAGCATGCCGTCGCGGCGGCGCAAGCAGGTCGACCCGCTAGAGCTCGCCGCCGGTGACCACGTCGTCCACGAGCAGCACGGCGTCGGACGCTATCTCGAGCTCGTCAACCGCACGGTTCACGGTGCGGCACGCGAGTACCTCGTCATCGAGTACGCGCCCGGCAAGCGGGGACAACCGGGCGACCGCCTGTTCGTGCCCATGGACCAGCTCGACCAGGTGAGCCGCTACGTCGGCGGGGAGCAGCCGAGTCTCGACAAGCTGGGTGGCTCCGACTGGGGGACCCGCAAGAACCGCGCCCGCAAGGCGGTCCGTCAGATCGCCGGGGAGCTCATCAAGCTGTACGCGGCACGTCAGGCCACCAAGGGTCACGCCTTCGGCCCGGACACGCCGTGGCAGGCCGAGCTCGAGGACGCCTTCGCGTTCGTCGAGACGCCCGACCAGCTCTCGACGGTCGACGAGGTCAAGCGCGACATGGAGCGCACCGTGCCGATGGATCGGCTGGTGTGCGGCGACGTCGGCTACGGCAAGACCGAGATCGCCGTGCGGGCCGCGTTCAAGGCGATCCAGGACGGCAAGCAGGTCATCCTGCTGGTGCCCACGACCCTGCTCGTGCAGCAACACTTCGCCACGTTCGCGGAGCGGTTCGGCCAGTTCCCGGTCACCATCCGTCCGCTGTCGCGGTTCCAGAGCGATCGCGAGGCCAAGGAGACGCTCGCCGGCCTCGAGAACGGCTCGGTCGACCTCGTCATCGGCACCCACCGCCTGCTCCAGCCGGGCATCCGGATCAAGGATCTCGGCCTGGTGATCGTCGACGAGGAGCAACGCTTCGGCGTCGAGCACAAGGAGGCCCTCAAGCACCTTCGGGCAGCGGTCGACGTGCTCAGCATGTCCGCGACGCCGATCCCGCGCACACTCGAGATGGCGATCACTGGTATCCGCGAGATGTCGACCATCGCGACGCCGCCGGAGGAACGCCACCCGGTGCTGAGCTTCGTCGGCGGATTCGACGAGAAGCAGATCACAGCGGCGATCCGGCGTGAGCTGCTGCGCGAGGGCCAGGTGTTCTACATCCACAACCGGGTCCAGAGCATCGACAAGGCTGTGCGACGTCTGCAGGAGCTCGTGCCCGAGGCGCGCATCGCCGCGGCCCACGGCCAGATGGGGGAGCACAAGCTCGAGCAGGTGATGGTCGACTTTTGGGAGAAGCGCTTCGACGTGCTCGTGTGCACCACGATCGTCGAGTCCGGACTCGACGTCTCCAACGCCAACACGATGATCATCGAGCGCGCCGACACGCTCGGCCTCTCGCAGCTGCACCAGCTGCGCGGTCGCGTGGGGCGCGGACGAGAGCGGGCCTACGCGTACTTCCTCTACCCGCCCGACAAGCCGCTCACCGAGACCGCCCACGACCGCCTGGCCACGATCGCGCAGCACTCCGAGCTGGGCGGCGGCATGCAGGTGGCCATGAAAGACCTGGAGATCCGCGGCGCCGGCAACCTGCTCGGCGGCGAGCAGTCCGGCCACATCGCCGAGGTCGGGTTCGACCTGTACGTACGCCTGGTCGGGGAGGCGGTCTCGGAGTTCCGGGGCGAAGGCGCTCCGGAGCGTGAGGTCAAGATCGAGCTGCCCATCGAGGCCCACCTGCCGCACGACTACGTGCCGAGCGAGCGGCTTCGCCTCGAGAGCTACAAGCGTCTCGCCGCCGTCCGCACCACCGACGAGGTGGAAGAGCTGCGGGCCGAGCTCGACGACCGCTACGGCGAGCCGCCGGCCACCGTCGAGACCCTGCTCGAGGTCGCCCGTCTGCGCGTCCGCATCCGCGAGGCCGGTCTCAACGAGGTCACCGCCGCCGGCTCGAACGTCCGGTTCGCCGGCGTCGCGCTGCCGGAGTCGTCCCAGCTCCGCCTGCGTCGCATCCACCCCAAGAGCATCTACAAGCACGCCGCCGAGGTCGCTCTCGTTCCACATCCCCGCACCGCGCCGGTGGGTGGCATTCCGTTGCGGGATCGCGAGCTGCTGGAGTGGACCCGCACGGTCGTCGACACCCTCGTCCCGCCCGCCTGAACCGTAGGTAGGGTGGCGCCATGAAGCTCCGCGTCCTCGTCGCGGCCGCGGTGGCGATGGTGCTGGCCGGCTGCGGATCGGTCCATCCCGGCGCCGCTGCGGTCGTCGGCGACACCACGATCCCGATGAGCCGCGCCGACGACGTCGCCACCGTCTACTGCCGGCTCGCCGTGCTGTCCGCGGGCCCGGGCACGCCGATCAGCAACGCCGACGTCCGCCGCCAGGCCGTCACCGACCTGGTCGTCGGGGTCGTGGCACGCGAGATGGCCGACGATGCGAAGCTGACCCCCAACCCGTCGACCTACGAGATCACCCGGGCCCAGCGCAAGGACATCGCCGCCTCGGTTCCCGACGACGAGCTCGACCTGGTGGTCGACACCATCAACCACGCCCAGCGCACGTACGCGATCGCCGATCTGCTCGGTGCCGAGAAGGTCGACGACCCCGACGCCGAGGCCGAACAGCTGCGCGACCAGGGCCTTCAGCTGATCCAGGCCGAGATCGGCCAGCGCGACGTCCGATTCGACCCACGCTTCGGGATCGACAGAGACGGCACCCAGAAGGCGGCGACCGGGTCGCTCTCGGTGCCGGTGAAGGCGCCGGAGGCGTCGGACCAGAAGGGGCTTCCAGCCACGCAGCAGTGCTCGAGCTGATGCGCGTCCTCGTCGTCAGCCCTCGTGTCGCACCCGGCATCCTGACGCTCGAGGCGTGGGACGCGCTGCGCTCTGCCGACCGCGTGCTCACGGCCGAGGACGGACCCCACGTACAGGGCATCCGGTCGGCCGGTATCGACGTCGATGTCTCTCCCGATCGTCCGACCGGAGACGAGAACGTCGTGTGGATCGCTCCTCCCGGCGACCTGCAATGGGCCCGCGACCTCGCAGACTCGCTGGTTGGGGGCGATGGCGCGGCGGTCGAGATCGTGCTGGGCTCCCACGACCTGCCCGGTGCCCGCCTGCTCGATCTCGTCGACGTGATGAACCGGCTGCGGCGCGAGTGCCCCTGGACGCAGCTCCAGACCCACGAGTCGCTCGCGCCCTACGTGCTGGAGGAGGCCCAGGAGACCTTCGAGGCCCTGGAGTCGGGCGACACCGAGCACCTGCGCGAGGAGCTGGGCGACCTGTTGATGCAGGTCGTCTTCCATGCCGCGGTCGCCGCGGAGGGCACACCAGACGACCTGAACGGCTGGGACGTGGACGACGTCGCGGCGGGCATCACGGCCAAGCTGGTGCGGCGCAACCCACACGTGTTCGGCGACGCCGTCGTCACCTCCGCCGAGGAGGTCGACGCGCAGTGGAACCGGATCAAGGCCGAGGAGAAGCGGCAGCGGTGACGTGGTGCGCCGAACGGTGAGCCGTCTCGGTACGGCTGGGGCGCACGACTAGGCTGTCCCGGTACGCCGAAACCTCCTGAGGAGAACTCTCTTGGCCACCATCGAAGCCGTCGGCGCCCGCGAGATCCTGGACTCGCGCGGCAACCCCACCGTCGAGGTCGAGGTCGCCCTCGACGACGGCACCATCGGTCGTGCAGCCGTGCCGTCCGGCGCCTCCACCGGCCAGTTCGAGGCGGTCGAGCTCCGCGACGGCGGCCAGCGCTACCTCGGCAAGGGCGTGCGCAAGGCCTGCGACGCCGTCAACACCAGGCTCGGCGAGGCGCTCATCGGCTTCGACGCCGACGACCAGCGTGCCATCGACCAGGCCATGCTCGACGTCGACGGCACACCCAACAAGGCGAAGGTCGGCGCCAACGCGATCCTCGGCGTCTCGCTGGCCGCGGCCAAGGCGGCCGCGGACTCGGCCCGTCTCCCGCTGTTCCGGTACGTCGGCGGCCCCAACGCCCACGTCCTCCCGGTCCCGATGATGAACATCCTCAACGGCGGCGCCCACGCCGACTCCAACGTCGACGTCCAGGAGTTCATGATCGCGCCGATCGGCGCACCGTCCTTCGCCGAGGCTCTGCGCCAGGGCGCCGAGGTCTACCACGCACTCAAGTCGGTGCTGAAGGCCGATGGCCTGTCCACCGGCCTGGGCGACGAGGGCGGCTTCGCGCCCGACCTGCCGTCCAACCGGGCCGCGCTCGACCTCATCGCGAAAGCGGTCGAGAAGGCCGGCTTCGCGCTCGGCACCGACATCGGCCTCGCCCTCGACGTCGCGGCCTCGGAGTTCTGCGACGGCGGCACCTACACGTTCGAGGCAGCGGCCAAGACGTCCGCAGAGATGGCCGACTACTACGCCGACCTCGTCGCCTCGTACCCGATCGTCTCGATCGAGGATCCGCTCGACGAGGAGGACTGGGACGGCTGGATCGCCCTCACCGAGGCCATCGGCGACCAGGTCCAGCTCGTCGGTGACGACCTGTTCGTCACCAACGTCGAGCGCCTGGGTCGGGGCATCAGCGAAGGTGCCGCGAACGCGCTGCTGGTCAAGGTCAACCAGATCGGCTCGCTCACCGAGACCCTCGACTCCGTCGACCTCGCCCATCGCCACGGCTTCACCTGCATGATGAGTCACCGCTCCGGCGAGACCGAGGACGTCACCATCGCCGACCTGGCGGTCGCCACGAACTGCGGCCAGATCAAGACCGGCGCCCCGGCCCGCTCCGACCGCGTGGCCAAGTACAACCAGCTGCTGCGCATCGAGGAGCAGCTCGGCGGCGCGGCCGTGTACGCCGGCGCGTCCGCCTTCCCGCGGTTGGTGCTCTAGGTCCATGGCCCCCCGCCTGACCCGCCGATTGACCCAGCCGCGCGGTCCGGGTCGGTCGACTCGGCGTCCCGGCGGGTCCTCGTCGGCGAGTCGGCGTCCCGTCGGCAGTGGGCGAAACCGGCCGGCGGCGCCGCGTGGCCGCCTGGCGCCGCGGTTCACCACCCGCGCCGTGGTGCTCGTGTCGGTCGTGCTGCTCCTCGTCGCGTCGTACACGTCCGCGCTGCACGCCTGGTGGGAGCAGCGCGGTGAGATCCAGTCGGCCAAGGCCGAGCTCGTGATGCGGCGCGACGCGATCGGCCAGCTCAAGGACACCAGGGCCCGCTTCGACGACCCGGCGTTCATCAAGCAGCAGGCCCGCGCCCGCTTCGGCTGGGTGATGCCCGGCGAGGTCGGCTACCGCGTCATCGGCAGCGACGGGTCGGTGCAGGGCGAGGTCCCGACGCTCGACGCACCGCCGTCGGCGGAGGACCGGCAGTGGTACGACACTCTCTGGGAGAGCGTGGAGCAGGCCGGCAAGGAGCCCCGGAAGGTCAAGCCCGTGCAGGACCCGGACGAGGTGCTGAAGAAGCAGTGAGTATCGCGCCAGCCGACCTCGAGACGGTGGCCGAGCAGCTCGGACGCCCCGCGCGCGGCATCGTCGAGGTCGCGTCCCGCTGCCCGTCGGGGCATCCCAACGTCGTCAAGACCGAGCCGCGCCTGCCCGACGGCACGCCGTTCCCGACGCTCTACTACGTCACGTGCCCGCGGCTGTCCGGTGCGATCGGCACGCTGGAGGCGTCTGGCCTGATGGCCGAGATGACGGGGAGGCTGGCGTCCGACGAGAGTCTCTCCTCGGCCTATCGTGAAGCGCACCGCGCCTACCTGAGCGAGCGCGAGGCTTTGGATCACGTTCCCGAGATCGACGGCATCTCGGCCGGGGGCATGCCGCATCGAGTGAAGTGCCTGCACGTGCTCGTCGGTCATGCGCTCGCCGTGGGGCCGGGCGTCAACCCGCTTGGCGACGAGGCCGTCGAGCTGCTCGGCGACTGGTGGGCCGGCACTGAGTGCGCAGACACAGCGCGGCGATGATCAGTTGCCGCGTTCACTCGTGGCGAAGTCGAAAGGCCGGATGGCCCAGGGGGCAGCTTTCGTTGGTTTGGCGGTCGCCGTGATCACGTCAACGGCTCCTTCTTGCGCGGCGCCTTCGAGCTCATTCGCTGACAGACGGCAGGTCTCGCAGGTGTACGAGGAGATGGTCGAGTCGTCGCTGGCCGACACCATGCGGTCGACATCCTTCGGGTCGAACTCCGCATCGCTGACGTAATCCCCATGGGAGCGAAGCGATGCAAGGAGTTGGCCTCTCTGCGCTTCCCAGACATGTGTGACGCCTTCTGCTGTCGTAGCCACGACGCGGCGTGAGGGATGGGGACTGAAGCCGACGCTTTGGATGAATCCGTGTCCCTGGGCTTGTGTTAGTTCATGCAACGGGCCGTTCGCCAGATTCCTTGCGTCCCACACTCGAACGATTCGATCAGCATCACCCGCTGTGACGACGAATCGGCCGTCATCGCTGATGGCTAGTGCGCTGGAATAGGGCGCTCTCCACTTCCGTTCGATCTTCCCGTCTGAGGAGCGAATGATGCGCATGCTGCCGTCCTCGGACATGCTCACAAGATGCGAACCGTTCCTCGAATACTCCAATGTGATGACTTCGAATCGCGGGTCACCAAGAGCAACGGTCTTGGCGATGTCTCCGGTGTTCGGGTCCCAGAACGAGAGGGTGTTGGTGTCAGTGCCGCCGACGATCTGGGGATCGTCTCGGTTCGGATTCCACCGGGCAACGGTAAGGAATCCTTCGACGCCATTCAGCTCGGGCGACGCGGAGCCATCGAATGTCGCGAACAGAGGTTTGTCGGTGTAGCCCCCGAAGGGGATGACGACTGCGGCTGAGCCACTCGGCGCAGGGTCAATGCTCAGCGGGCGGCCGCTTACGCTGTCGCTGACTGGTTCGGCCTTCGGGTCCTTCCGATCAATGCGAACCACTTCACCAGTCTCATCCGCACCCACGAGGTAGCGACCGTCTGCGGTATGCCTCGCGTGAAGTACGAAATAGCCGGGATCCCTCCGCCAGATGACTTCCCGCATTGGCATCGGCCTCACACGAACTGTGCCGTCGTCGCTTGAGGTGAGAATGTGACTGCCGGTGGCACTGAACTCAAGAGAGGTGATCGGCCCTCGATGCCCCTGAAAGCGCCAGAGCGGGTGACTGCTCCCTTCGTCGTACAGCTCCGCGTTGCCGGCTCTGGTGGCTAGCGCGAACACATGGCGATTGGATGGCTGGAACCGCACATGTGTGACGTAGTCCTTGTTGGCCTCTCCGTACTCCTCAAAGTCGTCTTTGGTGACCAACTCGACCCACTTGTTGGTCGCCACAGCGAGACGGCCATTCGCGTCAACGTCGACGTCTCGCGCCGAGAAGCCCTCAGAGAAGAAGCTGGGGGACCGGCGGTCTAAGACATCCCATGTATGCATGTCCTGTTGGCTCGCCGTATCAACGGCGAGCACCAACTGGGGTTGCTGGTCCTGGCCGGGAGACTTGAAAACGCCCTCGACACGCACGACGTCCTCACCAGAATGGCTCTGGACTGCAACAGACCTGATGAGCGTGCGTGACTTCACATCCCACACTCGCACCCGGGTGTCCGTTGCGAAAGTGGCGAGATATCGACCGGTCTTGTCGAACGATGCGTTGATCAGGTCAGTTTCAAAGTTCGGAAGGTCGATTTGTGACGCGCTGGGCACGTCGTACACGCTGGCGTCGTCCGTGGTGTCGTCATACACCAGGACTGACGAGCCCGCGCCTCCCTCCGACCCCACCACGTTCATGCTCGCAAAAGGTCGGCCCAGTTCTGTCACGCTGCCAGTGCGGCCGACCGCGAAACCGAGGCCAGCATCAGTCGAAACCACGATGTATTCCTGGTCACCTGCCTGAGTCGCGGAGACCAGTCGGTCCGTCTTGTCTTCGGGTGTCACTTCGACTTCTCTTGTCGGGGTCTCAAGGAGCTCGTAACGCCCCCGAACGAAACCTCCTCGCCACCACCGCACGTATCCGTCTTCGGTTACGGTGGCGAGGTCTTCCTCGCCGACAAAGTACGATGCGACCACCGGTGAGCCAAGGATCAGCTTGACATCAGTGTCGGCGGAGTCTAGGGCGATGCGGAATGCGTCTTCGTACTCGGCTTCGGCACCTGGCTCCCACGACTCAAGAGCTCTCGTCAGAGCCTCGGACGGGTCCGTAGCGAGTAGTTTGTTGACGTCGTCGAGCGCAGCGTTGCGCGCCGCTTGGTCCCGTGCATTCACGGCCAACACCGCGAGCACGAGGCAGGCGGCGACCAGAAGTCCGAGACCCGAAATGACCAGGCGGGCGCGGCGTAGCCGCCGGTGAGCTTCGTGGGCCTGCGACTCGGCCTCGTCTTTGGCGGCGGCCAGCTGGGCCTGCTGCGCCTGGACGGTCGCGTCGGCCAGCCAGCGGCGCCGCCAGTCGAGGACGGCGAGAGCGAGCACGTCGTGGAAAATCTCGAAGCGAGGCTCTGCGTCTGGTTGGTCCAGCGGGCCCGGAACCTCACGCAGAATGCGCTGATCGCCTCGGCACAAGCGGCGCAGCACGCTTGTCATGGCCTCTGGGTCATGAGCGGTGAGTGCGGCCAGGTCGCTGGCGGTGTGCGCGATCTTGGAGCCGGACGGGGTGACCAGGTGGCCGAAGGCATCCACCATCAGGCGGAGCTCGTCGTTGCTAAAGAGGTGGACCACTCGGTCGAGGTGCTGGCGCACGATCTCCTGCGCTCCACCGAGCTCGCGGAGTGTCGAAACCCGCAGAAGGGGTGATCCGCGTTGCGCCTCTTCGTCCCACAACCGGGTGAGAACGAGTTGCAGGAAGGGCGCCTCGACCCGAACGACGTCGCGTGATGTCGGATCGGCCGGTTCCGCGCTGTCACCGTGGCCGCCCGCGTGGTCGACGCGAACTCGACCGGCCTGCAGTTCGTCGATGAGCGCGTCGACCAAGGCAGGCTCGATCTCGCGACGCACTCCCGGCTCGACCAGCTCATTGTGGTGCCGGAGTGGTTCGGTGATCGCCGCACGAGCCGATTCCTCGTCGAGGTGCTCGAGTCGCAACGTGTTGTCGAACACTCCCGAAATCGCGTCCTCGAACCCGTCCAGCTGGGCAAGGGCGTCCTCGCGGATGGCGAGGAGCACGTTGACCCGAGCGCCTGGGAGCAGGAGCTGAGCCAGCTCATCGGCAAACGCTTCGGCGTCCTCCGCGTGATAGAGAAAGAACTCCTCGAACTGGTCGAGGATCAGCAGCAGGTCGACGCTCTGCATGGAGCAGAACTGCAGGATGGCGTTGGGGTCCAGCATCCCCGGAGCGGGGTCGTGCGCTGATCCCAGGGCATCGAGAAACGCGTCGTTCACGACCCGGGCGACCATCGCGTGCGGGTCGTCGCGCCAGTCGCTGGTATACGCAACCACCGTCTCGATGGCGCCGTACTGTTCAAGGCGGCGGGCGTTCTCATCGCGGACGTGTCGCAGCACGCCCGCCTGGAGCACAGAGCTCTTGCCGACGCCGGACGGTCCGTACAAGACGCTGAGTGGGTTGGCACGGGCGACGTTTGCGATCAGCAGGATGTCTTGCTCGCGGCCGAAGAACAGGTCCGCGCTCGCCTCGGTGTAGGGCATCAGGCCCTGGTACGGCGAGGATGTTCCCTCCACGTCGCCTGGACCTGAACCCGGCGGCGGATCCTCCGACGTCGTCATGGCGCCACGGTGTGGTCGGGCAGCGACTGGAACTCGCTGGCCAGCCGAGTGGCGAACGCACCTAGGTCGAGGTCGTACATCACGACCTCGCGGGACCGCCACGACTCGACCTCGAGCGGGTCTGGATTGGAGACGATGGCCCACGAGTTGTTCTGCCTGGCCCGGTCGCGCCAGATGCGATGGAGCATGGCGCGCAGGTTCCAGTCGTGCAGGCTGTATCCGAGGAAGAGATAGTGGCAGCCTTGCATCCGTCGGGCGACTGCCGGTGGCAGGTATCCGACGATGTCAGTGCGGGTCAGGCACGAGATGTAGTCATCCTCGGTGACCACGTAGCTGTCGTCCAGGATCACCGCCTCGGACGAACGGTGCACAGCGCCGTGGAGCTTCACGATGGCCGGGCGCTCGGTCAGAGTGACACCGCGGTAGCGGTTCGCCGACTTGATGATCTGCGTGTTGCCCGTCTCGTCGGTGTGCCGGAAGCGCCCGATGTTGTCCTGAGTCGCCACGTAGGTGAGCACGTCGAATGGCTCGCCCTGCCGTGTGAAGGCACGTTCAAGCGCATCGTCATAGTTGGTGGTGATGATGAGGGGGTACTCGGTCAGTGGTTGGCCGCGCACGACATCGGGCATCGAAGCAATCACGTCATGCAGTGCGGTCGAGGGAAAGTCGTGGTCGAAGATGGAGTGCATGAACTCGTACAACGTCTCGCTGCCGAGGCGGGAGAACACCCATTGGGCGACCCGCACCAGATCGAGGTCCTTGTCGGTGCCGGGATAGCGGTATTCGGTCGCGAGTGCGTTCGCGAGCTCCGCGCTGCTCGGTAGCCGAGTTCCCGGTGTGAAGTCCTGGCGGACGTCGAGTCCGACCAGGTTGACGCCGGCCCCGAGGAACGGTGTGAGTCGACCGCGCGCGAGCTCCCTGGTCAGGTGCGCATAGAACACGTCATCGGGTTCACCTGCCATGGCCGCCTCCATCCAGCACGGAGAAGGGATCCTGACGAACGCGGAAGGAGCCGTGACTCTTGACGGTGGAATCAGGTCTCATGACGGCGAGGTGGGGGGTGTCGCGCATGAGCGGTGTCCTGTCGTGGAGTTGTCCCCGCTCGTCAAATTACGCTCCAATCGCTATCGGCGCAGAAGAATCGACGACTCTGACCTGCGTTGACATGCTCTACACATGCGAGCGACATGGCGACCGCGAGACTGAGTAGCTCGTTTGCATGAGGCTCTTTGCCTGGTCCAATCGTTGAGCACCGGGCGGGACCGCAAGCGCTGGCTTTGCGGATCGTGATGTCTGTCGCGGCCTGCCCGGGACCACGGCAGGCGCCGCTATCCTCGAGCCATGCCCCGCCGAGACCGGGTCGCCGCGATCGACTGTGGCACCAACTCGATCCGCCTGCTCATCACCGACATCACTGACGACACCGAAGCAGAGATCGTGCGGGAGATGCGCATCGTGCGTCTCGGCCAAGGCGTCGACGCCACTGGGCGCCTGGCCGACGAGGCGATCGACCGCACGCTGCAGGCCACCTGCGAGTACGCCGAGCTGATCACGACGCTCGGCGCCGACCGGGTCCGCTTCTGCGCCACGTCGGCGGCACGCGACGCCGAGAACGCCGACGAATTCGCCGACGCCGTCGAGTCGATCCTCGGGGTGCGACCCCAGGTGCTCAGTGGCGAGGAGGAGGCGCTGGCGTCGTTCGTCGGAGCCACCCGCGGCCTCGGCCCCACGCGCACGCTCGTGGTCGACATCGGCGGCGGCTCCACCGAGCTCGTGCTCGGCGAGGACGCGGTGGTCACGTGGTCGACGTCCCTCGACATCGGCTCGGTGCGTCTCACCGAGCGCTTCCTTCCGAGCGATCCGCCTCCTGTCGCCGAGGTCACCGCCGCCATGAACCACCTCGACTCGGAGCTGACTCCCGCCGTGGCGGGACTCGAGCCTGTCGCGTCGGTCGTCGGAGTGGCAGGCACGGTCACCACGGTGGCGGCGCACGCACTCGGCCTCCCGTCCTACGACCGCGACGCGATCCACGGGGCACGCCTCTCGGTCGACGAGCTGCAGTCGGCCTGCCTGTCACTGGTGCAGATGTCCGTGGCCGATCGCCGCGCCCTCCCGTTCATGCACCCGGGTCGCGCCGATGTCATCGGCGGCGGCGCGCTGGTGCTTGACCGCGTGCTCGAGCTGCTGCCGCTCGACAGCGACTCAGTCGTCATCAGCGAGCATGACATCCTCGACGGCATCGCCCTGGGTGTCGCCGGGCAGCCTGCAGCGGAGGGCACCGCATGACGCTGCGCCTGAGCCTGCCCGACCAGCGCACCCACGCCAGGTTCACCGATCTCCCGGACGTCGACCTGGTGGTCTGGGACTTCGCCAGCCCACTGCCGGGGGGCGGCCCGATCGATCTCGCCGTGCGTCCGTATGTGCTCGCGGGCGACCTGAGCCTCCTCGACGCGGACCGCATCCGCGCCGTCCAGACCCAGGCGCTGGGCTACGACGACGCGATCGGCCACGTGCCCGACGGCATCACCTGGTGCAATGCGGTCGGCGTGCACGAGGGTCCGACCGCCGAGATCGCGGTCGGCCTGCTCATCGCCGCGCTGCGAGGGTTCGACGAGTTCGCGCGCGCCATGCCCGAGGGCCGTTGGGTGCGCGCCTGGCACCACGGTCTGCTCGGCTCGCGCGTCATGCTGCTCGGATACGGCGGCATCGGCACCGAGGTGCACGCCCGACTGGACGGATTCGGCGTCGACCTCGTCCGGGTGGCCCGCACGGCCCGGCAGGACGAGCACGGTGACGTCCATGGCATCGGGGAGCTGCGGTCGCTTCTCCCCGGCATCGACGCCGTCGTTGTCGCGGTGCCATACGGGCCGGACACCCACCACCTCGTCGACGACGCCTTCCTCACGTCGATGCGGCCCGGCGCCCTGGTGGTCAACGTCGCGCGCGGCAAGGTCGCCGACACCGATGCCCTCGCGCGTCATGCCGCCAGCGGTCACATCCGGATCGCGTCGGACGTCTGGGACCCCGAGCCCCTGCCGCCCGAGCACCCGCTCTGGTCCACGCCCGGCGTGTTCGTCTCGCCGCACGTCGGCGGCGCCGTGACGACCATGCACGACCGGGTTGAGGCCCTCGTGCGCGACCAGGTCGCCCGTCTGCAGGACGGACGCCCGCTCGCGAACGTCGTCGACGTCAGCGGACCGGCGGCAGGATCCCGGTAGCCGGGTCCCGATCGGTCACGCAGTACTCGAGGCCGACGGGATCTCGAAGCACCGTCCAGTTTCCGGTCTCGCGCACCAGCTCGGCGTCCAGCGAGCGGTGTCGGACCACCTCGGCCACCCGATCCGCGCTGGAGAGATCGAGGTGGGCACGCACCGGTCCGTCGTCGGAGTCGAGCCGCTGCAAGAGCAGCCGCAGCGCCTGACCCTCGGGCCGCTCGAGACCGCTGAACTCCGCGAAGCGTCCTTCCGTGTGCTCCCAGCCGGTGAGCCTGGCCCAGAACTCCGTCTCGGCCTCGTGCAGGACGCCGGGGATGTCGAGGCAGACCTGGTCGACGATGCTCGTGCCGCCCCACCACGGCACCGGCGACGGAATCGTCGTGCCGGGCGGGTGCGGGACGACGCAGAACGTGAACCCGCCCGGCGAGGTCATGACGACATAGTCTCCGGGTTGCTTCACCCGCGCGCCGTTCGCCGTCGCGTGCTCGACGAACCCCGGCACGTCGTCGGTGTGCAGGTCGAGATGGATGCCGCCCGGACCGTCCGCGATCCTCTGCACCTTGAGGTACGGGTCGCCGTCGCGCGGCACGAGCGTCGCGAACTGGTCGTGCTCTCCGCGCGATGCCGAGATCCCGCTCCCGGTGACGGCCCGCCAGAAGGCCGTGCCGGCATCGAAGTCGTGTCGCGGCAGGTCGATGAACGCCGTCGTCCACTGCAGCTCCGCCATGTCGTCAGCCTAGGCTGGTGCACGCTCCCGTAGCCCAATCGGCAGAGGCAGGCGGCTTAAAACCGCCCCAGTGTGGGTTCGAGCCCCACCGGGAGCACTGGCCGACTCAGTGGCTCTCGGACCAGGCCAGCGCGAAGTCGGCGACGTCCTCCCAGCCGTCCTGTCCGACGGTGTGGTGCGTGCGGCCCGGGAACTCCTTCAGGTCGACCACGCCGGACTTGTAACGCTTGGCGTTCTTGCGGTTCACCGACGCCGGGACGACGTGGTCGGAACCGCCGGCGATGAACAGCAGGGGAGCGCGATCCGGCTTCGCGTAGTCGACCTTGGAGTCGCCGGTGTTCATGAACATGTGCGTCGCGGCCTGCCAGAGCGGCTTGCCCGGGGCCGGGATCACGAACTCGTCATGGACGCGGTCGGACTCATCCTGCGTCAGGGTGTTGGTGAACGCGTAGCGGAACTGCTTGGGGGAGAACAGCACCGTGCGATTGACGGTCCACGGCTTGCCGAACACCGGCATGAGCCCCCGGACGACGCTCCACGGCAGGCCCGGAATGCCGGCACTCTGGGCCGCGTCGACGGCAACGCCCGCGCAGCCGAGACCGCGATCGAGCATCAGCTGGGTCATCAGTCCGCCGAAGGAGTGGCCCATGATGATCGGCTTCTCGTCCAGGCTCCCGATGATCCGCGCGAGGTGGTCGGCGATCGCCGAGATGCGCAGGCCGTTCAGGGCCGACGGGTCGCGACGCATCGCCTCGACGTCGTCGCTCACGCCGGGCCACGCGGGAACGACCACGGAGTATCCGGCCGCCTCGTAGCGGGCCTTCCAGCCGTCCCAGCTCTTCGGGGTCATCCAGAGGCCGTGGATCAGGACGATGGTGCCCTTGGCGTCGTTCATGTCGCTCCTCTACGCGGGAGGCACGATCCTCCCACGCCACGGCCTAAGTTGGGGCCATGATCTTGGCCACGCCGGATCCGGCTCTCGACCCCCGGTTCGCGCGCGAACTGTTGCGGCTGCAGCACGCCGCCTACCGCGGGGAGGCCGAGCTGATCGGTGACGACCGGATCTCGCCCCTGCAGGACGACGACGTGACCCTGCCGGCGTGGCGCGGCCGCTACCTCGTGTCCTGGCGCGGAGTCGAGCTGGTCGGCGCGATCGCGTGGCGGGACCACGGCGACCACCTCGACATCGACCGTCTGATGGTCGACCCCGCCGCACATCGTCAGGGCATCGGCACCACGTTGCTCCAGTCCGTGCTCGATCGGGCGGAGGGTCGTCCGGTGCGGGTCTCGACCGGCCGCGACAACGCACCGGCGGTCGCCCTCTACGTGCGGCACGGCTTTGTCGTCGACGGTGACGAGCGGGTTCCGCCGGGCCTCTGGATCACCCGCCTCCGACACCCGTGACGGCTCAGAGCTGACGCAGGCGCACTGCGGTCCACGTCTCGTCGAGCCGGACCTCGGGACCCAGTCCCCAGCCGTACTCGCCGACCAGGGTGACGAGGGCGTCGCGGTCGATCTCGCGCGGGTTGCCCGACGGGTACGAGATCCACGCCACCGGCGTCGAGCCCAGCGAGGGCAGGACCTCATCCAGACGGACCTCCAGCTTGGCGAGGTTGTCGGTGAGGAGCACCGCAGCGTCCATGCCGTCGATCGGCTCGTCGACGGTCTCGGCCCCCGTGGGGAGCGGGTCGAGCAGCGCGGTCTCCTCCACGGAGTCGGCCACCACCCAGACGACCGATCCCTCGGTGATGCCGAGCGTCTCGGCGTGGGTGGTTTCGGTCACGACCTCAGTGTAGGTCTCGCCGCGAGGTCGTGGATCGTGCGATCGGCGGCCACGCCCTTGCGCTCGAAGCGCGTGAGGGTCCGGCCGTCGTGGCGGGGAACCGGTCCGCCGTCGACGTGCGGTGACGCGGCGATCACCTCGGCGACGACGTGGGCGTAGTCGTCCCAGTCGGTGGCAAACCGCCACGTTCCTCCTGGCTCGAGCACGCGGGCGACGAGCTGCGTGAACGCCACCGTGACCAGACGACGCTTGTGGTGCCGCTTCTTGTGCCAGGGGTCGGGGAACCAGGTCCATAGCTCATGCACCGAGCCCGGCTCGAGCATGGTGGCCAGCGCCTCGGTGGCGTTGACGACGGCCAGCCGTACGTTGGTGACGCCCTGGTGGCGCATCGTCACGAGCGTCTGGGCGACGCCGGGGACATAGACCTCGAGGCCGAGGAAGTCGCGCTCGGGATGCTCGGCCGCCGCGACAACGAGTGCCTCGCCGCGACCGGAGCCGATCTCGACGACGAGTGGTGCGCGCCGGCCGAACAGCGCCTCGACGTCCAGGCGGTAGGCGGGGTCGACCGACGTGCTCGGCCCGTGTCGCGGAAGGTCGACGACGTGCGACCCGTGCAGGTCGTCCCAGGCGCGCTGCTGACGCTCCTTGAGTCGCCCGCCCCGGCGGTGGAACGACACCGGCTCCCGCCGCCAGTTGGCGTGATCTCGATGCACTTCGGCCGCCGAGTCCATGGATCGAACCCTAGCGATCTGTCACGCTGACGCTCATGGCGATCACCCCCGACACCAAGGACTGGACGTGGGTGCTGCGCGAGCCGTGCCCCGAGTGCGGCCTCGCAGCCGGCGACGTCGACCCCACCACGGTGGGCGACCGCATCCGGACCACGTTGCCGCGATGGGAGGAGGCGCTGGGTCGCGAGGACGCCCGCGAGCGTCCGGACGACCACACCTGGTCGCCCACCGAGTACGCGTGTCATGTGCGCGACGTGTTCCGGGTCTTCGCCGGCCGCGCCGCGCTGATGCTCGAGCAGGACGACCCGGAGTTCGAGAACTGGGACCAGGACGAGACCGCGGTGGCCGACCACTACGACGCCCAGGACCCGGCCGACGTCGCGCCGCAGCTTGTCGAGGCGGGGGAGCGAGTCGCCGACGTCTTCGACGCCGTGCCTGCTGATTCGTGGACCCGCACGGGCCGACGCAGCGACGGATCGTCGTTCACCGTTGCGACCCTCGCGCAGTACTTCCTGCACGACATCGAGCACCACCTCCACGACGTCAAAGCGTGACCAGAAACTACTGCTGAACTGGGGAAAAGGGATGGTTTATCGAACACGTGTTCTGGTAGGTTTGGAGCATGTCGGGGGACGCCGAGACCACCATCGCCACGATGCGTGATGCTGCGCGGGCGATGCGGTCGGTCACCACGCTCGGCGACCGATGAGGTCCGAGGCTCTGGCGGTCCGCGATCGGACCGTTGATCGACGCCGCGAGTTGGCCGGCACGTTTGGCCGAGATCGACGAGACCAAGGCCCATGAGGCTGAGGGTGCGTCGAGCGTCGGCACCTGGGCTCGGCGGGAGCTTCACCAGGATGCGGGCCTGACCCGTCAGATGGTGAGGGCGGCGGCCACGTTCCGGGATCTGCCGGCGGTGGGTGAGGCGGCGCGGTCGGGTGAATCTCCTTCGACCATGTCGAGTCGTTCACCTACGCCCTCAAGCATGTGGGGGTCGAGGAGACGCGGCTGATCGAGGCGCCGCTGTTGGAGGTCGCCAAGCACGCTCCGCCGGGTGAGTTCCATGCCAAGGTCCGTCAGGTTCGCGCGTTGATCCATCCGGACGATCTGGACGAGGCGTGGTTGAAGGGGATGGACAAGCGCGACATCCGCCTCGCCAAGACCGTCGAGGGTTGGCATGTCACCGGGTTCCTGGACATCGAGACCGGCGCGAAGCTGAACACGATCCTGAAGAACCTGTCCGTGCCACGTGACGGCGCCGATGATCGGGCCCCGTCGAAACGACGGATGGAGGCCCTCGACCAGATCTGCACCACCGTGCTGGAACACGGGCTGCCCGCCGACAACGGCATCCGTCCGCACATCAACGTCACCGTGGACGCCGAAACCCTGCAGGCGATGGCCAACGACGAGGCGCAGGCGTTCGCTGGACCTCGACCTGAAGCCAGCCACCTTGAAGGTTTCGGGCCGATCGGACCAGCCCTGCTGGCCCACCTGCTGTGTGGTGCCGAGCTGACCCCGTTCCTCATCACGACCATCGAGAAGAACACCGAGGTCCTCGATGTCGGACGCACCGAACGCCTCGCCACCCCGCGCCAGGCCAAAGCCATCTCCCTGCGGCAAGGCGGCATCTGTGCCGCACCCGCCTGTCGACATCCCATCGCCCACAACCATCACCTGATCTGGTGGTCCAACGGCGGACCCACCGATCTCGACAACCTGATCGGCCTGTGCCGCAAGTGCCACACCCTCATCCACACCGGACGACTCCAGCTCGCCCGCGGATCACCACTCGCGCGAGCGGCCTGACCAGCCACACTGGACGCATGACCGATCTCGCCTGGGACGCAATCGTGCTCGCGGGCGGTCGCGCGAGCCGGCTCGGGGGAGTGGCCAAGGCCGATCTCGTGGTTGAAGGACGCTCGCTGCTCGACCGCACGCTCGATGCCGTGGCCGGCGCAGCAGCCGTCGTCGTGGTGAGTGATGTCGAGGTTCCCGATGCGGTGGTCGTGCAAGAGAGCCCGAGGTTCGGGGGTCCTGCGGCGGCCATCGGAGCCGGTCTCGCGGAGGTCAGGTCGCCGTGGGTGCTGATCGCCGCCTGCGACTACCCGTTCGTCGCCGAGGCCGTCGGCCCGCTGCTCGACGCACGACCCGACGACGGCACAGCCGATGGCGTCGTGGCCGTCGACGCCGGAGGTCGTCGTCAGCACCTGTTGTGCGTCGTGTCGACATCCGCCCTCCGCGACGCCGTGGCCGCGCAGGAGACCCTCACCGACCTCGCCGTGCATCGACTGCTCGCCCCGCTCGTCCTCACCGAGATCGCCCTGCCTCCGCGGGCGACAGTGGACGTCGACACGTGGCACGATCGAGAGATGGCGGAGGAACGACCCGATGAATGACATCTCCCTCGACGACTGGGTGGCCGCCGTGGCCGCCGAGCTGGGCATCGACGAGATCGACGTCGACGTCGACCAGGTGCTCGACCTCGCGGCCGACGCGGCCCACGCCGTGGTGCGCCCAGCGGCACCCCTCACCACGTTCATCGCCGGGTTCGCCGCCGGACGAGCCGGTGGCAAGGCCGACGACGTCCGCGAGGCCATCGACGCCGCCAGCGCCCTGTGCGTCCGCGTGGCCGAGGAGTCCTGAGTGGCTGGTCGCCGCACCCGTCGTGTGAAGGTCGAGAGGTTCGACGCCGACGGCACGACGGTGCACGAGGACGCATTGGCCGTCGAAGAGCCGCTGGAGGTGCGGCTCGACGGCTCGCCCTACGTCGTCACGATGCGCACACCCGGCGACGATTTCGACCTCGTGGCCGGCTTCCTCGTCTCCGAGGGCGTCGTCTGGTCGGCCGAGCAGCTCGTCGCCATGCGGTACTGCGCCGGCACCGACGATGAAGGCCGTCAGACGTTCAACGTCGTCGAAGCGGTGCTGGCGCCCGGAGTGAAGCCGCCGGACGCCTCCCTCGACCGGCACGTGTACACATCCAGCTCGTGCGGCATCTGTGGCACGGCGTCCATCGAGGCGGTGCACAAGGTCGCGCACGCGGCCGTGGCCGACGACGACACGACGTTCGGCCGTGAGCTGCTGGCCGACCTGCCCGAGCGCCTGCGGCAGCACCAAGAGGTGTTCGACCGCACCGGCGGCGTCCACGCTGCTGGTCTGTTCGACGCTGCCGGCGAGCTGCTGTGCCTGCGCGAGGACGTCGGCCGCCACAACGCCGTCGACAAGGTCGTGGGCTGGGCGTTGCGCGACGGTCGTGTCCCGCTGCGCGGCACCGTGCTCCAGGTGTCGGGCCGGGCATCGTTCGAGCTGGCGCAGAAGGCGCATCTCGCCGGCATCCCGGTGCTGTCGGCCGTCTCGGCGCCGTCGTCCCTGGCCGTCGAGCACGCAGCCTCCGCCGGCCTGACCCTCCTGGCGTTCAACCGCGACGGGCATTTCAACGCCTACGGCGCGACCCACCGCATCGCCCCCTGACCAGCGACATTCCGTCCTTGACCAGGTCCAGGGTGGCGACCAAATCACCCACCCGATCGGGAGCAATTCGGCAGGCCAGGTCGTTGTATAGGGTGAAGTCACCGACGTCGTCCTGACGTCTGATCCCCGGAGGAACCATGCAGAGCAACAACCCGGTCTTCGCCCGCAGCGACGGTTTCAACGGTCGCGGCGGAGCCGTGGCCACCCGCCCGTCCGAGTGGAAGGTCGACCTGGACACCCCTGGCTCGTCCCCGACGCACACCGAGCGTGGCCAGGGCCGCATGACCCTCGACACCGTGGTCGAGAAGACCGCGATCTCGCTGGGTCTCGTCATTCTCGCTGCCGCAGCCGCGTGGTTCTTCATCGGCGACCTCGCCGACGTCGATCCGTCGAAGGCGCAGGCAGCCCAGGGCTTGGCGTTCTCGCTGGCCATCGGCGGAGCGCTGATCGGCCTCGTGCTGTCGCTCGTCAACTCCTTCAAGAAGATCGTCAGCCCAGGTCTCGTCATCGCCTACGCGGTGGTCGAAGGCGTGTTCGTGGGCGCGTTCTCGAAGGTCATCGCCTCGTACGTCGGCGACCCCACGATCGTCTTCCAGGCGGTTCTGGCGACGATGGTCGCCTTCGGCGGCACTTTGGCCGCGTACAAGTTCTTCAACATCCAGGTCACCGACAAGTTCCGCAAGGTCGTCACGATCGCGATCTTCAGCTTCGTGGGCGTGATGTTGATCAACTTCGTGCTCAGCCTCACCGGCGTGCTCGAGTCGGGCGGCCTGCGCGGCTTCAACACGTTGGGCCTTCTGGTCTCGGCCGCTGCGGTGGTGCTCGCCGTGCTGATGCTGATCCTCGACTTCGACTTCGTCGAGAAGGGCGTCGCGGCCGGCCTGCCGGAGCGTGAGTCGTGGCGAGCCGCCTTCGGCCTCACCGTCACCCTCGTCTGGCTGTACATCGAGCTGCTCAGGATCCTGGCGATCCTGCGCGGCAACGACTAGGCGCAAGAGCGCGGACGGCCGGTTCCCCGAGGAACCGGTCGTTCGTCTGTTCAGGGTCAGCTCGCGCGACGGCGGCGGAGCACGGTGGCCCAGCGGCCCTGCTGGGAGACCTCGGTGCCGGACAGCCGTCCCGCACGGTCCGCCGCCTCGTCGAGCGACATCAGATCGCGTGGCGGCTCGGTGACGGCGGAGGCCTCGGTGGCGCGCTCACGCATCGCGGCCGCCATCGACGGCACCAGGACCGAGGCCATGTTGGCGTAGCCCGTCGCGGACGGGTGGAAGCGGTCGGCGCCGAACATCAGGTCGTACTTCTCGGTGAAGATCGGGCCCAGGAGGTCGCCGAGAGACACTGCGCGTCCGCCGGCGGCCACGACGGCCATCATCTGGCGGCGCGCGAGCGCCCGGCTGCGACGGCGTGCCACCCAGCGCAACGGCTGGGGGATCGGCTGGACGGTGCCGAGGTCGGGACACGTGCCCACCACGACCTCGCTGCCGGCGGCGACGAGCCGGCGAACCGCTGCGCCGAGCACGCGCGCGGACGCGTGCGGCCCGACCAGCTGATGCGTGACGTCGTTGGTGCCGATGACGATGACGGCGATGTCTGGCTGGTAGGTGAGGCCACGGTTGATCTGTTCGCGCAGATCCTCGGTCTGGGCGCCGACCACTGCCTCGCTGTGCACGTCGACGGGAGTGTCGAGCACGTGGGCGAGGCCGATGCCGAGGAGCGCCGGCGGGGTGGCGTCGGCCGTGGTCATGCCGTAGCCGACGATGGCCGAGTCGCCGAGCAGGAGGCAGCGAATCGGCTGGCCCGGGAGGTCGTCGCCGTAGACGCCGTCGGCGGAGGGTGGCCGGTCCTCGGTCATGCCGATGGCTCGGCGGGCCATGAGGCTTTCACCGATCAGGACGCCGTAGTAGCCCGTGACTGCCGCTCCCGCTCCGACGGCGGCCGAGACGGCCGGCTTGGGGAGCGGACGCATGCCGCCCATTTTAGTTGCCGGTCCAACCAAATCGGGGAGTTCACACACTCGTCACATCGCGTTGACGCAGTGGACGCGGGCGCTCCCTACCGTCGATCACGTGATGGGGACACAGAATCTGCTCCGGTTCGCCACCAGGCGCGCCACGCAGTGGTACGCCGATGTGAATCAAGCGTCCCGGCGCAACGCCATGGTGGCGAGCACGGCGCTCGCGCAGCGCAGGCTCGAGTACCTCGAGGTCGAGCAGTTCCTGGCTCTCCATCAGCTCCGGCACGATGCTCACCGCGGACGCCCGGTGGAGCACCTTGCCCGACGTACCGGGTGACGCGGTGAGCGCTGTCGGGGCACCGACCTAGGATTGACGCGTGCCAGTCGATCTCCCCAACCTCCGCGACGTCGCGGGCGTCTCGTCCGCCGACGGCCGCCGCGTGCGCGCCGGTGTCCTGCTGCGCAGCGCGTTGCCCGATCGCGACGACGTCGTGCCAGACCATCTCGCCTGGCCGCCGTCGGTCGTCATCGACCTCCGCTCGCCGTTCGAGCTGCGCGACGGCCACCCGCTGGCCCATCTCGAGGAGGTGCGTCTGGTCAACCTCCCGCTGCTCGACGCGCTGCGTCCCGGCAACCAGGGCGCCGATTCGCTCGCTGCGCTCTACGCCGTCGTGCTCGAGGACGCCGCACACATGCTGGTCGACCTCGTCCGCGAGGTCGCCGATGCCGACGGACCGGTCCTCGTCCACTGCGCGGCCGGCAAGGACCGCACCGGCGTCGGCGTGGCGCTGGTCCTGCGGTTGCTCGGGGTCAGCCACGACGACGTGATCGCCGACTACCTACTCACCGACGACGCCCGCGGCGCCATCGACGCCCGGTTGCGACGCGACATCCTCGAGCCCACTGTTCCGGTGTCGTTCTACCTCGTCTCCACCGAGGCTCTCGACGGCGTGCTCGACGTCTGGGACGAGCACCCGGGCGGCGTCGAGGGCTGGTTCCTCGACGCCGGCGGCGATGCCGACAACCTTGGAGCGACTGCGCGAACGCATGCTCGTCTGAGCCGTCACTTGGTCAGGGATGCGAACGGGGCGGCCGCGCCGTAGAGCTTGTACAGCGCGAACGAACCCGCGTGGGCGGTGGTGCACCGGTCCTCGAACAGCTTCGCGGCCCGGCCATCCGACATGCCGGCGCCGTACCCGAGTGCCTTGGCGCCGTCGTCGACCTTGCCGGTCGCGAAGTTCCGGATCCGTTGCACGATGCCCAGTCGGTGCTCTGCGTCGGCGTTGCGCCACCAGCTGCACGTGAACTTGCTCAGCGGTCCCTCCGAAGCCGCAGGCTTGACACCGGCGAACGGGTCAGGGGCCTTCTCGAGGGCAACAGCGGTCTTGCTGTCGACTCCCGTGAGCTCCGCCTTGTAGGGCTTGCACAATCGCGTCGCGAGCCCGTTGGCACAGATTGCTGCCAGACCCTTCTTCTGCCCGGTGGTGTCGACCTTCAGCGCCGCGCTGCTGCTGGGCTGAGGAGGCGTCTTCGTCCACGAGCACAGCGTGGGGTTGCCCTCGGGGTACGGGCCGAAGGTGAACCCGGCGAAGCAGGCGACCAGCTCGATCTCGTTGAGCAGGTTGCTGGTGCCGATGCTCGTCCGTGGCGCCGTGCCGCCCAGGCACTTGGGCAGGTTGTTCGGCGAGCTGGTCACCTTCTTGCCCGGGGCAGCGGTGTTCGCCCACCAGCAGTTGCCCCGGTTGGTCGGGAAGGAATCCCACCAGAAGTCCTTGCCGTTCGCCTTGACCTCGCCCTCGGGACTCACACCCATGGTGTTGCCGTGGAAACGGTTGTTGTGCGAGGTCGTCAACCCGAGCACGTTGCATCCGGGCACCGGCGTCGCGCTGCCCACCGGAGGCGGACCACAGACGAGGGCGTCCGGCACCGCGAAGAGCATCGCGCCGCGCCGCCAGTTGTCGTAGAAGTGGTTGTCGCGGACGACGTTCTGGTTGCCGCCGGCGATCCACATCCCGGTGCCGACCGGTGCCGGGATGAACGGGTCCACGTCCGATCCGGCCTCGTACGGGTTGAAGTTGTTGTCGTAGAAGTTGTTGTTCTCCACGACGTTGCTGTGCTGCGGGAAGCCCGGGTGACCGGGCGCAGTGAACACGTCGGTCGTGTAGCCGAGCGCGTTGTCGTAGAAGTTGTTCTCGGTGATCTGCGTTCCGTGACTGTCGGTGCCCGAGAACCCGCCGGTGTTGTGGTGGGCGTCGCACAAGCGCACGACCTGGCTGAAGCGGGACGTCGGGTAGAAGGGCTTGTATCGTTTGCTGCCCAAGGAATCAGCTCCAGAGCCGGGGTACAGGCCCGCGTCGCCGTTGCCGGCGGCCTCGCAGTTCTGCATGACCCCGTGGTCCTCCACGAAGGTCAGTACGCCGTACGCCCCCGCGTAGAACGTCTTGAACCGGTCGAGCAGGTAGCCGTCGGTTTCCAGGACGTAGATGTCGTGCTCGCGCGCGTGGCGCACGGTGACGTTGCGCAGGACGAATCCGTCGGCCCGGTCGACGAAGATGCCGACGTCCTTCTCGTGGCCGACCGCGGACGGACCACCGTTCCCTGCACTCGCGTCACCCGCCTCGACGATGACGTCGTCGGCGCTCACGCCGGAGCCTTCGAGCTGGAGGTTGCAGCGAATGCAGGCTCCGGGGTTCGGGATGCCGTGACGGTTCGCCTTCGGGGCCGGCACCGGCCCGGTGTCGACTCCGCGGCCGATCACCGCCACGAGGTTCGCGTCGTTCGGGCAGTGGAACTGGTAGTCGTGGCTCAGCGCTCCGGGATCGCCGCTCTCCGCCGGAACCTCGTACTGGTCGCACGCCGGGTCGAACGTCGGCTGCGACCGTGCGGTCGGCTCCTCGTAGAGCCCGGGCATCACGACGACGCGGTCGTTGTTGCCGGCCGCCGTCACGGCTTCCTGGATCTCGTCGTACTCGCAGCGAGTGAGGAGCTCCTCGTTGATCTCGAGCAGCGCCGCGGCTTCGTCCTCGGAGAAGCCCCGATGGTCGTTCGGCCGGATGTCGTAGCCATTGGTGCGGGCGTGGTCGATCGCCGCGTTCAGCCGGGTCATCGAGTCGTTGCCCTGGCAGACCACCAGGGTCTCCCCAGGCGGTGCGCCGTCCAGCGCCGTCTCGAGAGGCTTGGCCTCTGGGACCTCTCCACCGGCACACGGGGAGTCACCGGGAATGGTGCAGTCCGGCTTCGGGTCCGGCCAGTAGGCCGGGCGTTCCACGTGCGCCTCGGCGGCGATGGATGGCAGGAGCACGGCAAAAAGGGAGACCACCATGATCATGACGACTCGGCGCATACGTGCTCCTTCGGGGCTCGACCCTGAGAAGAGAACGACGCGTTCTGTGCCGAGTTACGCCATACCGTGGCAGTCAGGAGGCCAGCGTGTCCAGAGAATCGCCAGACAGGCGGTAGGTGAGCCAGTCGTCGAGAGGCCGTCCTCCGAGGGAGTCGTAGAACGCGATCGCCTCGCTGTTCCAGCGCAGAACCGCCCACTCGAGCCGGCTCCAACCGCGATGGACGACGATGCGGGCCAACGCCGACAGCAGGGCCCGGCCGTGTCCGGATCCGCGCTGGCTCTCGGACACGTAGAGGTCTTCGAGGTAGACGCCCGGGACGCCCTCCCAGGTCGAGAACGAGCGGTACCAGAGCGCGAATCCTGCAGGCTCGCCACCGTCGTCGAGCGCGATCAGCGCCGATGCGACCGCATCTGGACCGAACAGGGCCTCCTGCAGCTGTTCCGGGGTGGCCTTCACGGCGTCCGGCTCGCGTTCGAACGCGGCCAGCTCGCGGATCATGCGGCCGATCGCCGGCACGTCATCGGGCGTCGCGACCCGGATGTTCGGGGGCAGCTCGGGGAGGTCCACGTCGCGACTCTACGACGCCGTGCCGCGTACGCTGACGCCATGACTGGGGACCTCCTGCTCGAGCCCCGCGCAGTGCCTCTCGGCGGCGTCCGTGGACTCACCGTCCACCGCACCCTCCCGCACCGCGAGCTGCCGACCGTGGGCGCATGGTGCTTCGTCGACCACTTCGGGCCCACTCGGGAGGCGATGAACGTGCTGCCGCATCCGCACACGGGGCTGCAGACCGTCACCTGGCCCCTGGCCGGCGACATCCGTCACCGCGACAACCTCGGCAGCGACGTCGTCCTCAAGCCGGGGGAGCTGAACCTCATGACGTCCGGCGACGGTGTCTCCCACTCCGAGTTCTCGGTCGGCGACGACGCGATGATGCACGGTCTGCAGCTCTGGGTCGCGCTGCCCGACGGCTCGCGGTCCGGCCCGGCGGCGTTCGAGCACCTGCCCGACCTCCCGCGCACCGGCGGCAACGGCTGGCGCGCCATCGTGCTCGTCGGCCAGCTCGCCGACGCCGAGTCGCCCGCCACCACGTACTCGCCGTTGGTCGGGGCCGAGCTGACCCTGGGCGCCGGCGCAACCGCCACGGTGCCCTTGCAGCCGGAGTTCGAGCACGCCGTCCTGGCGGTCGACGGGCCCGTGCGCGTCGGCGGCTTCGACCTCACCCACCGGCAGATGAGATACCTCGAGCCCGGGCGATCGTCGGTCGATCTCGTGGCGGCGCGCGACGCCACGGCGCTGCTCATCGGCGGTGAGCCGTTCACCGAGTCGCTCGTCATGTGGTGGAACTTCATCGGGCGGAGCCACGACGACATCGCGAAGGCCCGCGATGACTGGGAGCAGGCCACCGGACGCTTCGGTCAGGTCGACGGTCACGACGGCCAGCTCATCCCGGCGCCTCCGTTGCCGAGTGTCCGGCTGACGCCGCGCCGTCGTCGGGCCTGAGAGCGCCATCACACTGCTGGCGCGTGAACCCGCGATCGGGTACGGTCGGTTTCGGATACTGCCGGTATCTGAAGTCTGAGAGGACCGTCATGACCCACTTCACCGACAAGGTCGCCGTCGTCACCGGAGCCGGTTCCGGCATCGGCCGCGCGCTGGCCGTCGAGCTCGCCCGACGTGGCGCGAAGCTCGCCATCAGCGACGTCGACGACCAGGGCCTCGCGGAGACGCTCGAGCTGGTCAAACAGCAGGGAGCAGACGTCCGCAGCGATCACCTCGACGTCGCCGAGCGCGAGCTCGTCCTCGCGTACGCGAACGCCGTCGCGGAGCACTTCGGCTGCGTCAACATGATCTTCAACAACGCCGGCATCGCCTACACCGGCAGCATCGAGGAGATGTCGTTCAAGGACGTCGAGAAGATCATGGACGTCGACTTCTGGGGCGTCGTCAACGGCACCAAGGCGTTCCTGCCGCACCTGATCGCGTCCGGCGACGGCCACGTCATCAACATCTCCAGCGTGTTCGGCATCTTCGCCGTGCCCACGCAGAGCGCCTACAACGCGGCCAAGTTCGCGGTGCGCGGGTTCACCGAAGCGCTGCGCCAGGAGATGCTCGTCGGGAAGCGTCCGGTCAAGGTCACCTGTGTGCACCCGGGCGGCATCAAGACCAACATCGCACGCAACGCCGACCAGGCGGAGGGGCGCGATCACGAGAAGCTCTCCAAGGAGTTCGACAAGCTGGCCCAGATGAGCCCCGACAAGGCGGCGCGGGTCATCCTCCGCGCTGTAGAGCGGGGACGCGCGCGCGTGCTGGTCGGCTGGGACGCCAAGGCGATGGACGCATTCGTTCGGCTGACCGGATCGGGCTACCAAGGCATCTCCGCGCGCTTCAGCAAGAGCAGAGGCCTCTAGAAGGAGCACCATCATGACCGCACACATCGACCTGCGCGGATCCCGCGCACTCGTCACCGGGGCCACCGGCGGCCTCGGCCAGGCCATTGCCCGGCGACTCGCCAAGGAGGGCGCCGAGCTCGTGCTGAACGGCCGTCGCCTCGACGTCCTCGAGCCGCTGGCCAAGGAGCTCGGAGCAACATCCATTGTGGCTGACCTCGAGGATCTCGCCGAGGTCGACCGACTGATGCAGGAGGCCGGGCCCATCGATGTGCTGGTCGCCAACGCGGCCCTCTCCTCGTCAGGGGACCTGTTCGAGTACACGCCCGAGCAGATCGCCCGGGCGATCACCGTCAACCTTCACTCGCAAATCGTCATGGCCCGCACGGCCGCCCTCGGCATGGTGGAGCGCGGCAAAGGGCACATCGTCATGATCGGCTCCGTTTCCGGCAAGATCGCGTCCTCCAACAGCTCGCTCTACAACGCCACCAAGTTCGGGTTGCGCGGGTTCGCCTTGGGCTTCCGTCAGGATCTGGCCGAGCGCGGTGTGGGTGTCTCGATCGTCGAGCCGGGCTTCGTGCGCGAGGCCGGTATGTTCGCGAACTCGAAGGCGAAGCTGCCGCCGGGCACCCGCACGGTGTCGCCCGACAACGTCGCGAACGGTGTCGTGAAGGCGATCCGTCGTGACCGCGCCGAGGTCGTGGTCGCCCCGGTCGAGATGCGGGCCGGTGGGTTGCTCATCTCTTCGCTTCCGGAGTTCGCAGCGAAGGTGCAGAAGGCCGGCGGCGGCGCGAAGGTGTCCGCAGGCATCGCCGAGGGCCAGCGCGACAACCGCTGACGTCAAAACGCCGCGAGGCGAGGGTCGCTCGACGAGTCGCAGAAGGGGTCACGTGTTGCTGGACGGCAGCGATGGTGTTGTGAGGCCTTCGACCAGGACGCGGAAGGCGTTCCGCCACATCTCGGCTTCCTGGCCTGCCGGGAGAAGTCGCATGATCGCCCCGCGCATCTCGAGGTTGCCCAGTCCTTCGCACAGCGCTTGAAACGTCACGACGGCCTCGCCCACTGGTGTCCCGGCGAGCAGGCCGGCTTCGTCGAGGCGAGCCACCTTGGCGGTGAGGCGGCGCAGCGAGCTCTCGCGTGCCGCGATGACCTCTGGACCGGGGTCGAACTCGGGGAGAACGCGCTGGAACGTGATGCGGAACAGGGCCGGATGCTCGACGACCAGCCTCCGGAAGATCGTGACTCCGGCCTCGACCAGGTCACGCGCCGGGTCCGACGTCTCCTCCTGTTCGTCCAGCCACAGCTCCAGCAGTTCGTAGGCCCGCACCTGCATGGAATCGACGAGCAGGGCGTCGCGAGATTCGAACAGGCTGTAGACGGCCCGGGTCGTCGTGCCGACCTCGTCCGCCACGGCGCGCACCGTCACGCCGGCGGCACCGTGCTCGTCGAACAAGCGCTCCGCGGCCGCGCGCAGTGCCTCTCGCGTGTCCTCGTCATGAACTCGTGGGCGGGGCATGTTGACAACGTATCATTACGTGTTACGTTACATGTTACGTAACGCGTAATGAAAGGTGAATGTCATGGATGTACAGGCTTACCGACGGGCCGAGGACCGGCTCTTCGAGGACGCACACGTCGCGCCCCGGGAGGAGTGGATCGACCTCCCCCGCGTGGGCCGCAGAGCCCGCGTGTTGTCTGTCGGGGAAGGAGACCCGATCCTCTTCCTCTCCGGAGGTCCGGATGCCGGCGCGACTTGGGCCTATGCCGCGGCCCGCCTGCCGGACTTCCGGTGTCTCCTGCTGGATCGTCCCGGGACCGGGCTCAGCGTTCCGCTGGACGAGCCCCCCAGTGTCTCGACGTTGCCGACGTACGTCGCCGAGCTGACGGTGGACGTCCTGGACGCGCTCGGTATCGCCCGAGCGCTTTTGGTGGGTTGCTCGTTCGGCGGCTTCTCCGCCCTGAGGTCTGCGTCGGCGCATGCCGAACGAGTATCGGGTGTCTTCCTCGCCGGATGTCCCGCGTTCGTCCCTGGCTGGACCGCGCCCAGCATGGCGTCGGCCGTACGAACGCCGCTGGTAGGCCGCTTGTTGCCTCGGCTGCCGGCGACGCGCGCCAGCATGATGATGTCCCTGCGCTCGTACGGCCACCAACGCTCTCTGGCCGCAGGGAGCATCCCTCGTCCACTTCTCGACTGGGTCTTGGCGTGGCAACGGCACACCGACACCCTGCGCAACGACGCCGCGATGATCCGCGGGCTCGGCACGTGGTTGGGAGGATTCGACCCGTCGCTCGACCTCGATGTCTCGGACCTCGGCGGGATCAAGGTTCCCTGCAAGGTGCTGGTGGGTACCGATGACACGGTCGGCGGCGCCGAGATCGGCGAGCGGTTGGCGTCAGCCCTCCCGGACGCGGAGCTCGAGGTGTGGACCGGGGCGGGGCATCTTCCGTGGTACGACGACCCGGATCGTTTCGGGGCCAGCGTTCGTGCCTTCGGCTCCTCGCTCTGATCGGATCGGGACGGTGCTAGGCTCCTATTCCTAGTAGGAATAGATATTCTCGGAGGGACCATGCCCGACCTGCCCGACCTCGAACCGGCAACTCGGCTCACCGCGTCGCTCATCGCGGGTGTCGACGACGATGTCCTCGACGGTCCCACGCCCTGCCCTGACTACACCGTGCGCCACATCCTGACGCACCTGGACGGCTTGTCCTTGGCGTTCACCGCTGCCGCGGAGAAGGACTTCGGCGACATGACCGACCACGCGCCGGAGCCCCTCGGGCAGGTCCTGGCCGACGGCTGGCGTGAGCGGATCCCCGCGCAGCTGAAAGCGCTTGCAGCCGCGTGGAGTGACCCGTCCGCGTGGGCCGGCATGACCCGGGCCGGAGGCGTCGACCTGCCCGGCGAGGTCGCGGGCCTCGTCGCGCTCGACGAGGTGGTGCTGCACGGCTGGGACCTCGCGAAGGGCACCGGCCAGGCCTACGACCCCGACCCGGCGAGCGCCGCCGTCGTGCACGGGTTCCTCACCGAGAGCCGCAAGGGTGAGGTGCCTGAGAGCCTGTTCGGGCCGGTCGTCACCATCACCAACCAAGCGACGACGTTCGACCAGGCCCTCGGGCTTGCCGGGCGCGACCCCGGCTGGCAACCGAGCTGATCTACTCCCGGCTCGCTTTGTCGTCGCCAAAGGCCTCGTCGCGCTCGCGCACGGCCTCGCGGAACCCGACGGTGGCGGCCCGCATCTGGAAGGCATAGCCCTCCCGGGTGTGGCGGGAGACGCCGTCGAACACGGTGCTGACCATCCCCGACGTGGCCACGCCCTGGGCGAGCAGGGCGCTGTTGAGGGCGAGCTTGACCATCATCAGCTGGTTCACCGGCAGCAGCGAGATCTTCTCGACGAACGCCTCGGTGCGGGCGTCCAGCTCGTCGGCCGGCCACGACTCGACCGCCAGACCCCAGTCGGCGGCCGTGCGTCCGTCGATGAGCTCGCCGGTGAAGAGCATGCGCTTCGCCCGGGCGTCGCCGACGCGGTGCGCCCACATGCCGGCTGCCGGCACGCCCCACACGCGGGTGGGCGGGTAGCCGATGCGGACGTCGTCGGCGCAGATGATCTGGTCGGCGAACAGCGCGATGTCGGACCCGCCGGCGACGGCGAACCCGTGCAGCTTCGCCACCGTGGGCTTGTTGGCGTGCAGCAGGCTGGAGAAGCCGCGGTTGAACCGGCTCATCATCGCGTAGTCGACCATCGGGTCCCAGGTGCCACTGGGATCGTGGTTCTTCATCTGGACGAGCGGGTCGAGCACCGTTCCCGTGGCGTCGTCGGTTTCGTCGTCCGGGGACGCGAAGGCGTTCTCGGCGAAGATGGACAGGTCGTAGCCGCCGCAGAATCCCTTGCCGCGCCCGGACAGCAGGATGACGTGCACGCGGGGGTCGAGATCGGCACGCTCGATGGCGTGCGAGAGGTCCGCCGGGGTGTCGTTGGTGATGGCGTTGCCCTGCTCGGGACGGTTGAACGTGATGCGGGCGATGCGACCAGTGACCTCGTAGGTCAGCGTCCGGTAGTCACGCCCGGATTCGGACCGCTCGCGGCCGGCGTAGAGCGAGTCGTCCCCCTCGAGCGCGCCCTCGCGCCATGCAGCGGGACGCTCGCCGGCGGTGCTCATTCGGGGTCCCCGCGGAAGTGCGACCGACCTGAGACGAATGGCTCGCGCTTGATGCAGTGGAGGGAGCAGTTCCGTGGGGAAATCATGCGATCACCGGCTGCGGCTCGCCGGTGCCCTTGGGCGTGCACCGCTCGATGATCGGCGCGAGGTCCAGCCCGGTCGGCAGGGTGCCGAACACGTCGCCGCGGTCGCGGCCGAGTCGGCTCGCCGCGAAGGCATCGGCGACGGCGGGATGCCCGTGCCGCAGGAGGAGCGAGCCCTGCAAGGCGGTGGCCATGTCGCCGACGACGCGACGGGCTCGGTGTTCGATCGACTCGAGGTCGGTGAATGCCGAACCCAGCTCGTCGACGAAGGCGTCGTAGCGCCGGTCGGCACCGCGGGCCTCGTCGAGCTCGCCGAGGAAGACCTCGAGCGACTCCGGCTGCTTGGCGGCTGCGCGCAGCGTGTCGAGGGCGGCGACGTTGCCGGATCCCTCCCACACCGACATCAGCGGCGCCTCGCGGTAGAGCCGCGGCATGCGGGAGTCCTCGACGTAGCCGTTGCCACCCAGGCACTCCAGCGCCTCGGCTGCGTGGATCGGGGACCGCTTGCACACGTGGTACTTGCTGACGGCCAGGCTCACACGCCGCAGCATCGCGGCGTGCTCGTCGCCGGACTCGGCGCGATCGGTGAGGGCGGCCAGCCAGAGGGCGACGGTCGTGGCGCCCTCGGCCTCGACGGCGAGGTCGGCGAGCACGTTGCGCATGAGCGGCTGGTCGATGAGCTGGGCGCCGAACACCTGACGGTGCGCGGCATGGTGCGACGCCTGAAGCACGCCTGCCCGCATCGAGCTCGCCGAGCCGATGGTGCAGTCGAGCCGCGTCATGTTGACCATCGCGATGATGGTCGGCACGCCGCGGCCCTCGTCGCCGAGCCGCCAGCCGACCGCCTCGACGTACTCGACCTCGCCGCTCGCGTTGGAGTGGTTGCCGAGCTTGTCCTTGAGCCGTTGGAGCCGGATGCCGTTGGCCGTGGCGTCCGGCAGCACGCGCGGCACGACGAAGCAGGTGAGTCCGCCGGGTGCCTGGGCGAGCACGAGCAGGAGGTCGGACATCGGGGCAGAGGTGAACCACTTGTGCCCGGTGATCCGGTAGGTGCCGTCGGGCTGTTCCTGCGCATGGGTGGTGTTCGCCCGGACGTCGGAGCCGCCCTGCTTCTCCGTCATCGACATGCCGGCGGTGAGGAACTGCTTCTGGGCCGGTGGGCGGAACGCCGGGTCGTAGCCCGCCGCGGTCAGCCCGGGCTCGTACTGCGCGGCCAGCGCCGGGTCGACGCGCAACGCCGGCACCGCCGCGTACGTCATCGAGATGGGGCACTGGTGACCGGCGTCGACCGGGCCCCAGGCGCTCAGCTTGGCTGCCCGCACGAGATGGGCATGCGGGTCGTCGGACGCCCACGGCGTGCCGTGCAGGCCGAATCCCGTCGACAGCTCCATCAGCGCGTGATAGCTCGGGTCGTACGCCACCTGGTCGATGCGGTGGCCGTAGCGGTCATGGGTGTGGAGCACCGGCGGATGCGCCTCGGCCCGGTCGCCGAGCGCGATCGCATGCGCGCTGCCGGCCTGCCGGCCGACGTCGTGCAGCTCTTCGAGCGAGGACGTCGCGCCCTCGCGGCGCAGCGACTCCTCGAAGACCGCGTACTCGGCGGTGTCGTGGCCGGTGAGCGGCGGGACCTGGTTGGTCACCTCATGGGTCGTGCTCATGACTCTCCTTTCGACGGGCTCAAGACGAGCCTTCGGTGCGCAGTCGCCTGATCTCGGATCGGAAGTCTTCGTAGCCCCGACGCATCGCGGCGCCGGGCCAATCGTCGGGCAGGAGTGGGTCGGGCAGGGCGGGGTCGGTGCGCAGGTGCCGGACGAGCGCGGCGGCGCCGGTGAACCGGTCGGCGAATGTGCTGCCGTGGGCGGTCGCGTCGAGCAGCTCGCGGCCGGTCGCGGCCCACGCCGGAAGATCCCACAGCTGACCGGCCAGAGTCTGTGGGTCATCGTGACGTGCGAGCAGCCGAATCGTGTCGGGCTCGGGGGAGTCGTCGCGCGGGATGTTGTCGGGACGCATCCACACGCCCTCACGCACCATGACGAGACGTCGGGACGCGAGTCGGCGTCGCAGGCCGGCGCGGCTGGAAGCGTCACGACCGGTCGACGTCACGACGATCGTCTCCCAGCCGCCGTCCCAGGGAAGCCGGTGCGGATCCATCTCGGCGTCCTGCAACCGCTGCCGCTCCAGATGGCGTGGGCTGAGGGCATAGACGGCCTGCTCGCTGACGAGGTCTCCGGCCTGCGCCAAGCGCGTGAGTGCGACCCGCACCGTCGCCGGTGCGAGCCCGAACGCCTCACCCGCGTCGAGGATGTCGCGCACCGGCAGCCGTGGCGGATGGGCGCCGAGCAGCAGGCTCAACACGACCGATCGCGCGGTGAGCGGTCGAACCAGCGTGGCGGTGGTTGGCACAGGTCTCCCAGTGGGCATTACACTTTGGCTACAACTATGTGGCCTACTGTAATACCACGCCGGCAGCGAGGGCAACCTCGCGATAGGCCGCGGCGAGGGTCGCGATCGTCGCGTGGGCGTTGAGCCCGCTCGGGTTGGGCACGACCCACAGCTCGGCCTCGCCGATGCCGGTCTCCTGGCGGCCGAGCCGGGCGCGCCGTTCGCCGAACGCCGTGCGGTAGGCCGTGATGCCGGCGACCGCGACCACGCGCGGTGTGTGCTCGTGCACGAAGCGTTCCAGCCTCGCCCGCCCGTCGCGGAGCTCGTCGTCATCGAGCTCATCGGCCCGCGCGCTCGGACGCGCCACGAGGTTGGTGATGCCCACGCCGCGCTCGACCAGCACGGGAGCCGCTTGCGCGGGCGTCAGCACGTCATCGGGCAGGATGCCCGCTCCGCGCAATGCGGGATAGAAGCGGTTGACCGGGTGCGCGAAGTGGAACCCCGTTTCGCTGCTCATGATGCTCGGGTTGATCCCGACGAACAGCAGTCGGAGGTCTGGCCCGACCAGGTCGGGCACCGCGCCCGTGGGCGTCACGCGTAGGAGATCCCGGTGGCGTGGATCGGGCAGTAGCCGAACGGGTTCTTGACGAGGTACTGCTGGTGGTAGTCCTCGGCGTAGTAATACTCCCCGAGCGGCTGGATCGTCGTGGTGATCTGCCCCATGCCTGCCGCGGTGATCTTCTCCTGGTAGTGCTCGCGCGACTTCTCGGCCATCTCCTGCTGCTCGGGCGTCGTGGTGAGGATGATCGAGCGGTACTGCGATCCGCGATCGTTGCCCTGGCGCATGCCCTGGGTCGGGTCGTGGTTCTCCCAGAACACCTGCAGAAGTTGCTGGAACGACAAGACGGCCGGATCGAAGATGATGCGCACGACCTCGGCGTGACCGGTGCGGCCCGTGCACACCTCCTCGTACGAGGGGTTCGGGGTGACGCCGCCGGCGTAGCCGACCGACGTCGACCAGACGCCCGGGATCTCCCAGAACGTCTTCTCCTCGCCCCAGAAGCAGCCGAGTCCGACGACGACGGCTTCGAATCCCTGGGGCGGGTCGGTCTCGATCGGGTTGCCGAGCACGAGGTGGCGGTCGCCGACGGCGAACTGGCGTGTCTCACGGCCGGGAAGGGCCTCGGAGGCATCAGGGAGTTGACTCTTGGACTTGCCGAAGATCATGGCGGGACCACCTCTCGGGTCCCAGCCTACGGTTAGGCTCAACCGCGTGACTGGAGACGTGAAACGCAAGCACGAGGTCCCGGTCGGCGTGGAGATCGCGGCCAGCTGGGCGTGGCGGCTGCTGCTCATTGCCGCGGCCGGTTTCCTGGTCATCTGGCTGCTGCGCTACTTCTCCGAGATCACGGTCCCCATCGCCGTCGCCGTGCTCGGCACGGCGCTGACGATCGGTGCCGTCGACTGGCTCGCTGAGCACCGTGTGCCGCGCCTGCTGGCCACGTTCATCGTCGTCATCACGATGCTGGCAGCGTTCTTCGGCATGCTCGCGCTGGTTGGCCAGCAGCTGTCCACCCAGGTGGACGACCTCAGAGCCAACGTCGTCGAGGGCATCTCGCAGGTGCAGGACTGGGCCCGCACCGGACCGCTCGGGCTCAGCGACGCCCAGCTGCAGAGCTGGATCGACGAGGCCAAGTCAGCGATCTCGACGACCGACAGCTCGGTGCTCACCCGCATCAGCGCGGTCGGTGCCACGATCACGCACGCCATCGCGGGCTTTTTCATCGCGCTGTTCGCCGCGTTCTTCTTCCTCTACGAGGGCGACCGCATCTGGAGCTGGATCGTCGCGCTGTTCCCCCGCGCGTCCCGTGAGCGCGTGCACTCGTCGGGCCAGACGGCGTGGCGCTCGCTCACCGCGTTCGTCCGAGCCACCGTCGTCGTGGCGCTGATCGACGCCATGGGCATCGCATTCGCCGCCTGGGTGCTCGGCGTCCCACTCACCTTGGCGATCGGAGTGCTGGTGTTCCTCGGCGCCTTCATCCCGATCATCGGCGCGCTGATCTCCGGCATGGTCGCGGTCCTGGTGGCGTTGGTGGCGCAAGGCCCTTGGACGGCGCTGTTCATGCTGCTCGCCGTGATCGCGGTGCAGCAGCTGGAGTCGCACGTGCTGCAGCCGTTCCTCATGGGTCAGCTCGTGGCTGTCCACCCGCTGGCGATCATCATCGCGATCGCCGCGGGTGTCGTCGTGGCCGGTGTCGTGGGCGCCCTCATCGCGGTTCCCCTGGCGGCCTGCCTCAACGGGATCGTCCGGCACCTCGCGGCGACCGCCCGGGACTTCCAGGCGACCCCGGAAGAGCTCCCTCCTGAACCGGAACCGGCCTAGGCTGACCGCCGTGGATCTCTCCGACGTCGAGGCGGCGCGCAGCGTCCTCGACGGCGTGATCGAGGAGACGCCCTCCCTGCACTCGCGGTGGCTCACCACGCGGGTCGGCACGCCCGTCTACCTCAAGTGCGAGAACCTCCAGCGGGCCGGATCGTTCAAGATCCGTGGCGGGTATCTGCGCATCTCGCGGCTGAGCCCCGAGGAGCGAGCCCGCGGCGTGGTGGCGGCGAGTGCCGGCAACCATGCGCAGGGAGTCGCCCTGGCCGCGTCGATGCTCGACACGAAGGCCACGATCTTCATGCCCGAAGGTGCGGCGCTGCCCAAGATCGCGGCCACCCAGGGTTACGGAGCAGAGGTCGAGTTCTCGGGCACCGGCGTCACGGAAGCGCTGGTGGCAGCGCAGGAGTTCTCCGACCGCACGGGGGCCGTGCTCATCCACCCCTTCGACCACGCCGACATCATCGCCGGCCAGGGCACCGTGGGTCTCGAGATCATCGAGCAGGTGCCCGACGTGAAGACGATCATCGTGCCGCTGGGCGGTGGCGGCCTCGCGGCCGGCATTGCGCTGCTGCGCGAGAGGTACCCGGACGTTCACGTCGTGGGCGTGCAGGCGGAGGACGCCGCGGCCTATCCCGGGTCGCTCGCCGACGGTCATCCGCTCACGGCCGTCATGGGCTCGACCATGGCCGACGGCATCGCCGTCGCGAGGCCCGGTGACATCCCGTTCGAGATTGTGGCGTCACAGCTCGACGGCGTCGTCACCGTGAGCGAGGAGTCGATGAGCCAGGCGCTGCTCGGCCTGCTCGAGCGCGGCAAGATGCTGGTCGAGCCGTCCGGCGCCGCCGGCGTCGCCGCGCTGCTCGACCGTCCCGGCGAGTTCACCGGGCCGGTCGTCTCGGTGCTGTCCGGCGGCAACATCGACGCGCTGCTGCTGCTCGACGTCATCCGGCACGGCCTCGTGGCCGCGGGCCGCTTCATCCACCTGCGGGTGCGGATTTCCGACAAACCGGGAGGACTGATGCGCCTCCTGGCCGACCTCGCGAACCTGCAGGTCAACGTCATCAACGTCACCCACGACCGCTCCATGGAGGGGATCGGTGTGCGCGAGGTGGACGTCGAGATCGAGGGGGCGACGCGTGGCCCTGATCACCGCGCGGAGGTCACCCGCCGGCTGCTCGAGATCGGCCACGCCGTCATCTGAAGCCGGGGAGCCCGCACCCAGGTCCCGGGAGATCCTCCCGTGGAGATCGGGAACGGCAACCCATTCGCAGCGACGAGAACCACGCGATGCTCCAAGGAGATCCACCTCTCCCGGAGGTCACCATGTCCCGAAGCTCAACAGCCGAACTGGCGGACGGCGCCGACCTGCGTCACGCGTCCCGCCTCCTCGCCGCAATCGTTCTCCCGATCGGCCCGCTCGCGGTCGCCGGTCTGCGCTATGTCCTGCCGTACTTCTCGGCCACGACCCCACGCGAGACGGCGGCCGACGTCCTCGCGTCCGAGGACCAGCAGTCGGTCGTCCTCTGGCTCGGTTTCGTCGCCACCTTCGCCCTGCTGCCCGGCGTGCTCGCGGTCGGGCGGCTGACCCGACGCGCCGCGCCCAGGCTGACGGCTGCCGCGTTGCTGCTCGTCGTCCCCGGGTACCTCGCGCTGACCTACATGCTCGGTGGTGACTTGGTGCTGTGGACGGGCGCGCGGGCCGGGCTCGACGAGGCGACGCTGACCGAGCTCGCCGCCACCACCCATCCGTCGTTCGACATCGCCGTGGGCATCTTCGTGCTCGGCCACGTGATCGGCACGGTGCTGCTCGGGATCGCGCTGCTGCGGTCGCGCACCGTGCCCACCTGGGCGGCGATCGTCACGTTGGTCGCTCAACCGCTCCACTTCGTGGCGCTCGTGATCCTCGGCAGCCCAGAGCTCGATGCGGCCGCCTGGGCGGCGAACGGTGTCGCCTTCGCCGTGGTCGGCGTCGCGATCCTCAGGACGCCCGACGACGAGTGGGAACTTCCGCCGGCTCGAGCCAAGGTCTGAGTCCGCGACGCGTCAGAACGGAACGGCGCCGACGACCTCGACGGTGATCGTCGAGCCGTTGGGTGCGTCGTAGGAGGCCGTGTCGCCGACCTTCTTGCCGAGGATGGCCGCGCCGAGCGGCGACGTGGGCGAGTAGATGTCGAGGTCGACGGCGCTGTCCATGCTGAGCAGCTCGCGCGAGCCGAGCAGGAACGTCTCGTTGTCGGAGTCGCCGTTGAACCGGATGGTGACCTTCATGCCGGCCTCGACGAGGCCGTCGTCGGCCGGCTTGTCGCCGACCTCGGCGCGGCGCAGCCGGTCCTCGAGCTGGCGGATGCGGGCCTCGTTTTTGCCCTGCTCCTCGCGAGCGGCGTGGTAGCCGCCGTTCTCGCTCAGGTCGCCCTCGTCGCGGGCAGCCGAGATCTTGGCGGTGATGTCGGCGCGCACGTCTCCCTTGAGATGCTCCAGCTCCTCCTGCAGGCGCTCGTACGCCTCCTGCGTCACCCAGATGGTCTCGGTGTCGGTGGGCTGTGTCATGAGCTAGCTCACTCCCTCTACGTGCGGCACCCCAGGCACGTGCCCGGGGTGAAACACCAAGATTATCACTCAATCCACGCTTTGACACGTGCGAAGGACGCCCGTCACCGCCCGTCGCTCGGTCTCCAGCGTGATGCTCACACGGGTGTCTTCACGCGTGCCGGCGGGCACGGTGACGGTCTTCTCGCCGACGATCGAGTGGTCGTGCGCCTGCGCGTAAACGGTGCACCTCACGGCGACTGGTTCGGGCCGGTGGACGTTGAGCGTGATGGCCACGTGGTGGTCGTCGACGACGTCGTACCCGTACAGCTGGGCCGTGACCGGCCTCGGCTGGAACGCCACCCACGCGGCGAAGGCGACGCCGATCAGCACCCCGACCGCCAGGAGCGCAACCCACAACCAGCGCGGACGCCCGCGCGTGCCGTAGCGATCGGACAGGTCGGTCACGCCGCCCAGTGTCTCAGGCGAGCAGCTGGTCAGGAGTTACGCATCACGCGAAGGACGAGCTTGTCGAACGATCGAGAAGGGATCAGCGTCGACGCGGCCGCCACCGCCTTGGCCTCGCGGCCGATCAGGTACTCGGCCTTGGGGCGCCGGGAGAACAGGGCATGGTGCGCCGCGTCGGCGACCTGCGAGGGGGGAATCCCTGCGTCGTTCGCCCCCGCGACGATCTTCTGCATGGTCTGGATCGCCTTGCCGTACAGCTCGATCCCGCGCGGGGGGAGCCCTTCGGCCGCGTCCTTGACCTGGTCGGTGGCCTTGTCCCAGATGGGTGTGGAGACGGTCGCCGGTGCGAGCACCGACACCCGGATCCCCCACGGCAGGAGCTCGCGGCGCAACGATTCGGCCATGCCGTTCAGCGCGTGCTTCGACCCGGCGTACGGACCGATGAACGGTGGCCCGACCCGTCCGTTGATGGAGCTGGTGAACACGATGCGGGGGTCCGATGGGCCGTGGTCGCGCAGGAGCGGCAGGAACGCCTGGGTCACGGCGATCTGGCCGAAGACGTTGACCTCGAACTGACGGCGAAGCTCTTCGAGGTCGACGAACTCCAATGGTCCGCCCACGGCGATGCCGGCGTTGTTGACGATGCCGCGCAGCTTCGTGTCGCCCAGGGCGTCGCGCACGGTGTCAGCAGCGGCCTTGGCCTCATCCGCGGAGGTGACGTCGAGTCGGACGGGTGTGACGAGCGGGTGCTCGTCGACGGTGGACAGGTCGCGGACGGCGGCGAACACGCGCGTGCCGCCCTGGGCGAGACGCTCGACGATGGCTCGGCCGATGCCGGTCGAGGCGCCCGTGACGAGCACCGCTTCAGAAGTGGACATGCCTCATCGTCACGTGGCCGTCATCGCGGCCGCATCCGACTCAGGTCGTAGGTCGGGTCCCAACGGTGTCGGGTTGATCACAGTGAAAGGATGGATGCGTGGCAGATCAGCTCAGGCTCATGCACGTGCACGCCCACCCTGACGACGAGTCGAGCAAGGGGGCGGCGTCCACCGCCAGATACGTCGCCGAGGGCGTCGACGTGCACGTGGCGACCTGCACCGGGGGCGAGCGCGGCGATGTGCTGAACCCGAGCTTCGACCACCCCGGCATCATCGACAATCCCGCGCTCATCGCCGAGATCCGCCGCGACGAGATGGCCCGGGCGCGCGACATCCTCGGCATCCGGCAGGACTGGCTGGGGTTCGTCGACTCCGGCTGGCCCGAGGGCGACCCGAAGCCGCCGCTGCCCGAGGGCTGCTTCGCGCTGGTGCCGCTCGAGGAGGCCGCCGAGCCGCTCGTGCGGCTCATCCGTTCGTTCCGTCCGCATGTGCTCACCACGTACGACGAGAACGGGGGCTACCCGCACCCCGACCACATCAAGTGCCACGAGATCAGCGTCTACGCCTTCGAGGCGGCTGCCGATGCCGACCGGTACCCCGACGCCGGCGAGCCATGGGAAGTCTCCAAGCTTTACTACCACCTGAGCTGGAGCCACACGCGCATGGAGGCGATCGGGGAGGCGCTCGAACGCCACGGCATCGCGAACCCGTACGCGGAGCGGTTCAAGGACTGGGAGCGCGACGAGGAGTACGAGGCCAGGCTCACCACCCGGGTCGAGTGCGCCGAGTACTTCCACGTGCGCGACGAGGCGCTGCTCGCCCACGCCACCCAGATCGACCCCAACGGCTGGTTCTTCGCCATCCCGCGCGAGATCCAGGCCGAGGCGTGGCCCACCGAGGACTACCAGCTCGTGACGAGCCACGTCGAGACGTCGGTGCCGGAGGACGACCTGTTCGCCGGCCTGCGGTAGAGCGACCTCAGCCCGACGGGTTCTCCCAGAGTCCGACGACGTTGCCCTCGGTGTCGGTGAAGTAGGCCGCGAACCCGATGTCGCCGACGGCGAACTTCTCGCGGACGGTCGCGCCGCCCAGCTTGCCGATGGCGGCGAGCGCCGCATCGATGTCGACCACGTCGACGGTCAGCATCGGTGTGGTGAGCGACTCTTCGCGCCTGAACATGCCGCCGTTGATGTAGCCGGGCTCCGTCGGTCCCTGCTCGTTGGCGGGACCGGTGGCCACGCCGGTGTAGCCCACCTCAGGGATGGACGTGATCTCCCAGCCGAAAGCGCCCTCGTAGAAGGCGTTGGCTCGCTCCTGGTCGTCGACCGGAATCTCGAAGTGAACGATGCGATTGCTCATGGTGTCCCCTTGTTCGCTTGGCGCCGACGCTACTCCGGGGTGGTGACAACGACGTCGTGCCGACCGCCAGGGGACACGAACTCGATAAACCGGTGTGCCTCGGCTTCCACAGCGACCACGTCCCGCCGGGGCAGCGGACGCGTGGTGATCGTCAGGACGCCCGGGGACGTGGCTTTCTGCACGATCCTGGTCGGCTGGTCGAAGCGCCACATTCCGACGAGCATCCCGTCGACGAGGACGTTGCCGAGGAAGCCGGTGGTGTTCATCCAGATCTCGGAGTAGTCCCCGCCGGCGGTGAATCGGCTCCGGTCGGCGTGCGAGAGCAGGAGGTTGTCGAACTGGGGCAGGAAGCGCACCGGCGCCGGCGTGTCCTCGTCCGGGAGCGGACCGTCGGGGACGTCGAAGTACTCGCGGCCGTCGTCGTCGAGGAAGGTGCGCAGCCGGGGCCGGAGGCGATCGAACACCTCACGCAGCCCGGTGTACCGGGACCACGTGGCCGCGTCCTGCACGGTGGCTGGTCCGAACGCGGCGACGTACCGCATCATGACGTCGTCGACGGACGGATTCGCCTCGACCGGACGGCCGATCCACGCCTCGGCCGTGGTGCCGACGACCTGGCCGGGCGTCGCCCACAGGCCCCTCGGCGGCACCTGGATGAACGGCAACAGATTGCGGCAGGCGAATGCGAGCGCCGCCGCGTGGTGCTGCGGGAATCGCTCGCCGATGGCCTCGCGGAGCTGGCGGGTGGTTCGAGGCTGCTCGGACAGCACGTCGTGCGCGTACGCCATGACGTCGTCGAGTTCCACGCCCTCGAACCGGCCCCGGTAGTCGCTGTGGCTGTGCAGCTGCTGGGTCAGGATCGGCTGCGCCAGCGGCCGGAGCAGCAGGCAGTCGTCCGCGGTGACGGCGTGCACCGTGCCGCGTTGCACCACGAGCCGCACGACCTGGCGATCGAGGATCAGCGTCTCGAGCTCCTTGGTGTCGAACCCCGCAAGGCGGGCCGACAACCCGATGTAGGGATCGGGCGGTTCTTGAGCTTGCAATCCGACCAAGAAGCGGATCGCGTCGAGCGCGGTCACGCCGGAACGCTCGAGCAGCATCTGGCGGGCCAGCGTCGCCCGGTTGAGCTGCCGGCGGCTGAGGACGGTGGCGGTCACAGGCTCATTCTCGCCGCTTGCGCCGACGCTTTCGCACGGTGCACGGTGACCCGTCCGCATCGATGAACGAGTCTGGAAATTCGTTGAAGTCACAGGGTTTTCCACTGGTGTGCGAACATGTGTTCGACTAGAATTGGGATATGGATTCGGGGGTCACGGTCGAGCGGTTGCGAGACGCTGCGCATGCCCTGACATCTGGTGACTGCCGCACCAGGTTGAAGGCGATTCAGGCCGCCCAAGATGCTCTCGATGCCGTGAAGGCCGAGGAGTTGGCGGCGTTGCAGGAGTCCAAGGACTACGAGCTCGACGGCGCCTCGTCGGTGACCACCTGGGCTCGTAACGAGTTGCGTCTCGATGCTCCTCAGACCAAGACGTTGATACGGGCGGCGGCCGCGATGCGTGACCTGCCGGCTGTGGGCGAGGCTGCTGCGGCGGGGCGGATCCGCCTCGATCATGTGGCGGTGTTCTCCTACGGGCTCAAACACATCGGCGCCCGGAAGGTTCGTGACGGCGAGGGTTGGCTGCTCGATGTTGCCCTGACTCATGAGCCGGCGGGTCTGCGCCAGGTGATGCGTGACTTCCGCGAAGCCCTCTACCCCGACTCCTTGGATGAGGCGTGGGCCAAGGGGATGGACCGCCAGGACCTCCAGGTGAATCCGGTTCCGGACGGCTGGCATGTCAACGGCTTCCTCAACACCGCGACCGGGGCGAAGTTCAAGCAGGTTCTGGACACGTTGGGTGCGCCCCGCGACGCCGACGACTCCCGTCCCGGCTCCGAACGTCGCGTCGACGCCTTCGACCAGATGCTCACCTCAATGCTCGATGCCGGTCTGCCGTCAGACAAAGGCATCCGGCCCCAGCTGTCGGTCATCGTCGACACCGAACGGCCCCTCCGCCCAGCTGGCCGGATTCGGGTGCGATCGGCCCCCAGCTCCTCGACTACCTGACCTGCCAGTCCGACCTCACCCCCATCCTCACCACCAGCGGCAACCCCGAGCAGGCCCAGATCCTGAACGTCGGCCGCACCCGCCGCCACGCCAACCGGAAACAACGCCGCGCCATCATCGCCCGCCAACGCGGCACCTGCGCGGCACCCGGCTGCCACAACACCCACCTCGAAATCCACCACGTCACCTGGTGGTCCCACGGCGGCACCACCGACCTCGACCACATGATCGGCCTCTGCGTCCGCTGCCACCACCTCGTCCACCGCGAACACCTCAACATCGAAGCCAACGGCACCGGCAGCTTCGCCTTCACCACCAAACACGGACGCCCCATCGAACAACCCACCCGACCACCCATGAACTACATCCCGCGAGACGCGGCCCGACCAACCGACCAACGAGTACTGCTACGAACGTGACGAGGGGCGATGTCTAGGCTGGACCCATGCCCGACCTGCTGCTCCGCGTCGCCACGGCCGACGTCCCCCTGACTCCCGAGAACGTCAGGCCGGGATGGCTCGCGATGCTGGTCGTAGGCATCCTGATCCTCGCGCTCGTCATCCTCCTGCGCTCATTCGTCAAGCACTCCAAGCGAGCCGCCGAGCCGTGGCCGGGCGAGAAGGACGACGACCCACCAAGCTGAACGGCATTCGTCGACCGCGTCTACGTTGGGATGCATGGCCAACCGACTCGTCGACTCGACCAGTCCGTACCTCGTCCAGCACGCCGACAACCCGGTCGACTGGTGGGAGTGGGGGCCTGAGGCGCTGGCCGTCGCGAAGGAGCTCGACCGCCCGATCCTGCTCAGTGTCGGGTACGCGGCGTGCCACTGGTGCCACGTGATGGCGCACGAGTCTTTTGAGGACCCGGCCACGGCGACGTTCATGAACGACCACTTCGTCAACATCAAGGTCGACCGCGAGGAACGGCCAGACATCGACGCCGTCTACATGCGCGCCACCCAGGCGATGACGGGTCAGGGCGGATGGCCGATGACCTGCGTTCTCACGCCCTACGGCGAGCCGTTCTTTGCCGGTACCTACTTCCCGGCCGAGCCGCGGCAGGGCATGCCCGCCTTCACCCAGGTGCTGCAGGCCCTCGCAGACGCCTGGGAGAACCGGCGCGACGACGTGCGCGCGGTGAGCGCCGACGTGATCGGTCACCTTCAGCAGGCGGCCGACCTCGGCGGCGAGGCGCTGAACGCGGACGACCTCGACGCTGCCGCGGCGACGCTCTCGGCCCAGCACGACGACGACGCCGGAGGCTTCGGGGCGAGCCCCAAGTTCCCGCCGTCGATGGTGCTTGAGTTCCTGCTGCGTCAGCACGCGCGCACGGGCGACTCGAGATCGCTCGAGATGGTCACGGCCACGTGTGACGCAATGGCACGCGGTGGGATCTACGACCAGCTCGCCGGCGGCTTCGCCCGCTACGGCGTCGACCGGTTCTGGCGGGTCCCGCACTTTGAGAAGATGCTCTACGACAACGCCCAGCTGCTGCGCGTCTACCTTCACCTGTGGCGGCAGTCCGGCTCGCCGATCGCGGAACGCGTGGCCCGGGAGACGGCCGGATTCATCGTCGACGAGCTGGGCACGAGCGAGGGCGGCTTCGCGTCCGCGCTCGATGCCGACAGCGACGGCCACGAGGGCACGTTCTACGTCTGGAACCCGAACCAGCTCATGCGCCTGCTGGGTGCGCAGGACGGCGCGTGGGCGGCGAAGCTGCTAGGCGTCACGGGCGAGGGAACCTTTGAACGAGGGTTCTCCACGCTCCAGCTGCGTGACGACCCAGACGACCCGGATCGCTGGGCCGGCATCCGAACCCGCCTGCTCGCCGCCCGGGCCGAGCGCACGCGCCCGGCCCGCGACGACAAGGTCGTGGCCGCGTGGAACGGTCTCGCGATCACCGCTCTGGCCGAGGCGTCGGTGCTGCTCGACGACCCGTCGCTCGGTGAGGCCGCCGTCGCTGCCGCCACGCTGCTCGTCGACGTCCATGGCGCCGGAGAGAAGGGCAGCGCGTTCGTCCGGGCATCCCGTGACGGGACGGCCGGACGCCACGCCGCCGTGCTCGAGGACCACGGCTGTGTGGCCGAGGCATTCATCGCCGTGCTCGGCATCACCGGTGACCCGGTCTGGCTCGACCGCGCCCGGGTGCTCCTGGACGCCGTGCTCGATCGCTTCGCCCATCCCTCCGGCGGCTTCTACGACACCGCGGACGACGCCGAGACGCTCGTGGTGCGGCCGCAGGACGTCTCTGACAACGCCTCACCTTCGGGCACGTCGGCCGTGGTGGCGGCGCTCGTGGCCTTCGCCGCGGTGAGCGGCGAGCACCGCTACCGCGAGGCAGCCGCGGCCGGACTCGCCTCGGCCGCCGAGGTCTCGCGTCAGGCGCCACGCTTCGCCGGCTGGAGCCTTGCCGCTGCTGAGGCGATGCTCGCCGGTCCGGCCGAGGTCGCCGTCGTCGGTCCTCGATCCGAGCGCGACGGTTTGCACCGAGCCGCCCTGCGGCTGACCTCACCCGGCGCGGTCGTCGTGGCAGGTGAGGCCGGCTTGCCGATCCCGTTGTTCGTGGGGCGTACCGAGGTCGACGGGAAGCCTGCTGCCTACGTGTGCCGTGACTTCGTCTGCCGGACGCCGGTGACGGATCCGGACGCACTCAGCTGATCAGGCGATGGTGGGGATGCGTTCGAGATCGCGGTTGATGCGCTCGACATAGAGCACGTGGCCCATGCGCTGGGCGATCTCAAGAGCCAGCCGCAGGTGCTCGGCCGCTTCCGCGACGTCTTCGGCGGAGCCGCGTTCGAGCAGTGACACGGCCACGGCCTCCCGGGCCCACATCTCGTTGTGGATCGAACCTAAGTCCTCCGCCAAGACGATGGCTCGGCGACCTATGTCGATGCCCCGGTCGACTTCTCCGGCGGCCACGAGAGCAGAACCCAGGCCACGATGGATCAGGGAGATAGCCTCTCGCCCAGCGCCACGCTCCTCGATCTCCGTCAGAGAGCGGGTGAACTCACGGACCGCCCGCTCGGCATCGCCCTTCACAAAAGCGGCATAGCCGAGCCAGAACCGGGCCCAGGACCGCGAGAAGGCGTCGCCCAGGCGCTCAGCGATGTCGAAGCAGGTCTGGGCGTGATGGACGACCTCGTCGACGGCCATCTCGCCACCTGAGAAGTGCACCGACGCAGCGAACATGTGAGCCCACCCGAGCGTCTCCTGGTCCTCCACCTCGGCGAGCCGGATCGCGTCGTCCAAGCCCTGTCGCCCTTCCTCCGGTCGGCCGAGGCAATACAGGAGCGCCCCGCGGACCGTAAGTGCCCAAGCCCGTGGGCTTCCGATGACCTCCTTGAAGGGGATGTCTGGGTCGTCGGCCGTCAGCTCCAGCGTCTCATCGAACATCGCCACCGAATCCTCGAGCCGACCTTGAAGCCAGAGCAGGTACGGAAGAAAGGTCTTGGTCAGCACGCGTAGTCCCGGGTCGCCCAGGGCATCTGCGAGCCGCTCAGCCTCCGTGGCGATTCGTAGAGACTCGTCAAGACGTCCCTCGCAGGTCAGAGGACAAGGCGCGAATGCGGTGTGGAGGAGGGCGAGCAGCATCTCGTTCCCCGTCCGCTCGGCGATGACGACGCCCTCGTCATATGCCTGCTGGATGACCGCTAGTTTGGCGCCCACCCGCCAACCCATGGTGGCCACATACAGGCGGGCAGTGAGTCGCGCCATGTCACCGCCAGCATCGTTCGGGATGACGTCGTCGAGCGCGACGACCTGTTGAGCGTGGCGGATCGACGCCATCGGGTCGCGCAAGCCGGCCCACCCGATCGCCCGAATGTGCCACTCGGCGGCCTTCATCGCCTCGCCGGCGCGCTCGTAGTGCTGGGCGATCAGGCCGGCGTTCTCGTCGGCGCGTTCGGGGTCGGTGGCTTCCAGCCCCATGGCAATGGCGGTGTGGGCGCGGGCCCGGGCCTGGGCGAGCTGAGAGCCGTAGGCGATCTCCTGGGTCAGCGGGTGACGGAAGGCCAGGATCTGTTCGGGGTAGAGGGCGGTCTCGTGCAGGAACTCGGTCTCGATCAGCGTCCTGATGGCCCCGTCGAGCGCCTCGTCGTCCAGATCGACGACCTCCGACAGCAGTTCCCGACTGGTCTCGGACCCGATCGCGGCTGCGGTCTGCAACGTCACTTTCGCCTCAGGGGTGAGTCGGTCGATGCGTGCCGCGATGATCGCCTGGACGGTCGGCGGCACCGGCAGCTCGTCGATCTCGCGGGCCATCCGGAAGGCGCCACGCTCGCCGTCGAGAGTTCCGGACTCGTCCAGCTCCCGGACGATCTCCTCGACGTAGAGCGGGTTGCCGCCGGTGCGTTCGGCGATCAGCTCGGACAGGCCGTCGAGGGATCGATCTGGTCCGAGCAACTCGCCGAGCAGCGCCTCAAGTGCATCCTGCGGCAGGGTCGTGAGAGGGATCTGACGATAGTGGGATCCTGACATCCAGCCCGCTCGGTACTCGGGGCGGAAGGTGGCGACCACGAGGCCGCCGCTCCCGGGAATGGCCTCCACCATGGTCTCGAGGAACACCGCGCTGGCCGGATCGACCCACTGCAGGTCCTCGACCAGGACGACGCTCGGTTCCCGGTTCGTCGCCTGCACGAGCCGGCGGACGAGATCGCGCAGGCGCCGGTTCCGGGCGTCCCCCTTCATCGGGATCTCTGGTGCGTCCGGAGCCCTGACGCCGAGGAAGTCGTAGACCAGCTCGAGGTCTTCGGCCGTGCCGAGGTCGGCCTCGAGTGCCAGCAGTTCCGACAGGATCTTGCCCTGCGCCTCGGCGTCGGAGTCCGTGGCCGTGATTCCGAATCGGGATCGGAGCATCTGCAGCACGGGGACGAGCGGGATCTCTCGCGTGTGTGCCTCGCACTGCGCCTGGTACACGCGGATGCCACGGTCGCGGCACTGATCGGTGAATTCCTGACACAGGCGGCTCTTGCCGACCCCGGCGGGTGCGACGACGCCGATCACCTCGCCGACCCCGGCCAGCGATCGCGCGAACGCCGCCTGGAGCTCGGCCACCTCGTCCGCGCGTCCGACGAAGCTCGACAGTCCTCGCGTCCGAGACACGTCCAAGGACCCGTGCGCCGTGCCGGCCCCTTCGAGCCGGAAGACCTTGAGCGGTGCGCTCGCGCCCTTGATCTCGCGCTCGCCGAGTGCACTCAGTTCGAAATAGCCTTCGGCCAGGGCCGCCGTCCGCGCGGTCAGGTAGGCGCTTCCGGCCTCGGCCAGCGACTCCATCCGTTGGGCCAGGCCGACGGTGTGACCGATCGCGGTGTACTCCATCTCGCCCTCGTCGCCGATGGAGCCGACGACGACCTCGCCGGAGTTGATCCCGATGCGGACGGCGAGGTCGATGCCCTCGGTGCTCAACTCGGCGGCCAGTGCGGCGACGCCGTCGATCATCTCCAGCGCAGCCCGGCAGGCGCACTGGGCGTGGTCCTCGCGGGCGATCGGGGCGCCGAACAGCGCCATGATGCCGTCGCCGGTGAACTTATCGACCGTCCCGTCGGCGTGGTGGACGGCGTCGGCGAGCACCTGGAAGAAGCGGTTCATGAGTTCTCGCCATGACTCCGGATCGAGCTTCTCGGCCAGGTCCATCGATCCCTGCACGTCGGCGAAGAGGACGGTGATTTGCTTGCGTTCACCTTCGAGCGACTCGCGGCCGGCATCGATTTTCCAGGCTATGTCGTCGGGAATCGTGAGTGGAGCCTGCGGAGGTGCCCCGACGGGCGTGCCGCACTGGTTGCAGAACTTCGACCCGGCCGGAACCTCCTGGCCGCACCCAGTGCATGTGGTCTCGACCGCGAGCGACTCGCCGCAGAGTCCACAGAATCGGGACCCTTCCGGGTTCCCATGGCCGCAGCTGCGACAGACGATGCCGGGGTCATCGTGCATGCCGTGATCGTATGCGCGGGATGCCGGAACCGCAGGGGTTCTGTCAGGCGAGGACGTCCCGTGAACCAGGCTTACTGATCGGAGGTGCTGCCGTCGGCCGCTTCCGTCTCGAGCTCGGGCGGTGTGCCGGCGCCGGCCTTCAGCTCGGAGAGCCGGGCCTCGACCTCGGCGGCGGTGCTGTCGCCCTCGAGCTCCTCGAACTGGGCGTCGAGGCTGGAGGCGGCGAGCTCGGCCTGACCGGCCACCCGTGCCTCCTCGCGCCGCACCTTCTCCTCGAAGCGCGACACCTCGCTCGTGGGGTCGAGGATGTCGATCGACTTGACGGCGTCCTGGACGATGGCCTGCGCATCGGCCGTCTTCTGCCGGGCGACGAGCTGGTCGCGCTTGGTCTGCAGCTCGCCGAGCTTGACCTTCATCTGCACCAGGCCGGTCTTGAGCTTCTCGACCGTCTCGCCCTGCGACGCGATCCTCGGGGCGGCCTGCTTGGCCTCGGTCTCGAACCCGATCTGCTTGCTGAGGGCGATCTTGGCGAGGTTGTCGAACTTGTCGGCCTCGCCGCCCTGGCCGGACGAGCGGAGGTTGTCGCCCTTCTGCGAGGCCGCCAGCGCCTTGGCGCCCCACTCCTTGGCGGACGCGACGTCCTCGGCGTGGTCGGCCTCGGCCATGCGCAGGTTGCCGATCGTCTGGGCCACGGCCTCCTCGGCCTCGGCGATCGAGCTCGTGTAGTCGCGGACGAGCTGGTCCAGCATCTTCTCGGGGTCCTCGGCCTTGTCGAGGATGTTGTTGATGTTGGCGCGCGTGAGCTGGGTGATGCGTCCGAGGATCGACTGTCGCTGGGCCATGGTGCTCTCTCTTCCGTGAGGTGGTGCGGGTCTAGAAGCGGCCGCCGCCGCCACGGCGGCCGCGGGTGCGCGTGCCGCCGAAGCTTCCCGGGGTGCGGGTCGAGCCGGGGCGTTCGCTTCCACCGTACGGCTCGCCGGATCCACCGCCGTGCGTCGAGCCTCCGAGCAGGCTGCCGATGCCGCCCAGTCCGTTGCGGCCGATGGGCTTGACCAGGATGCCCGCCAGCACCAGCGTCTCGACGTTGGGTGAGCGGCGTCGATCGCCGCGCGTCTCCTGCCGCTCGTTCCAGGCCGCCACATCGGACTCGGCAGCGGTGCGCGCAGCGTCGACCAGCCGTTCGGCCTCGGCCGGGTTGCCGGCGCGGAGGTGGCGACCCGCTTCGGTGAGCCGTGCCCTCGCCGGTGCGCGAACGGCGGCGCGGCGGGTCGTGATGTAGTCGTCGACGGCCGTGCGGTTGTCGGTCTGGTCGTCGAGCAGCGTCGATGCCTGTGCCACGGCCTCCTCGGCGGCGCGTGCGTGGACCAGTGCATTCTTCGGCTCGTCGTCCGCGAGCGCCCTGCGGCCACGCTCGATCTGCTCCATCGCGGCGGTCACCAGTCGACCGGCCTGCCCGGTGGGCTGGCGGGCCGCCAGCTCGTCGGCGCTGTCGACCAGGCCGTCGAGCACCTGCGGGACGCGGTTGCCCCAGTCGCGGAGAGCATCGAACGCCTCGACCCGGACATCGAGCGAGCGGTCGACCTCCTCGCAGATCGAGATGATGCGTGACGCCGCCCTCCGCCGAGCCTGATCGGGCATGTTCGGGGTGTCGTCGAGCTCCTGGCGCAGTCTGAACGCCTCACGTATCGAGGAGCGGCCCCGGTCCACGGTGAAGCGGAACCCGTCGGTCTGATGACGTCCGTGCTCTGCCTCGGCGTGACGGAGCTCGTCGTTCGAGGTGAGGAGCGCGTCGTCGACCGCGACGAGGGCACGGTTGGACACCTCCTCGAGCTCCTCGGAGTCCAGGAGGGCCGCCGGGTCGACGGGGTTGCCGTGCTCGTCGAGCACGTGGTGACTCCGCTCGAAGCGCCGGCGGATGCGATGGACGACGAGGGCGCCGGTTGCGAGCACCAGGACGATGGCAAGGACGATCCAGCCCCACGGCAGGCCGTCGTCCTCGGCGATGTCGCCGTAGCCGTCGGCCGCCGCGATCGCGGCGCCGGCGAAGTCGTCGTTGCGCAGAGCCGGCAGGATCCTGGTGCGGTCGACCGTCTCGAGGTCCTGGTCGGAGAACGTCGGGTTGTCGGTGTCGTAGCCGTACGCGCGGTCCTTCGTGGCCACGGCCAGCAGCACGTCGGCCCGGCCGAGCTCGGACTTCTCGTACGTGCGAGCGGCCCACTCCTCGCCGGTGAGGTCGCCGAACGTCGGGACGTAGACCACGTAGAGCTGGAGGCCGGTGCGGTCGAAGAAGCGGTCCAGCTCGAGGCGGACCTCGGCCTGATCGGCTCCGAGTGCACCCGTCTCGTCGGTGATCTGCCCGGTGACGTCGATGGGGTCGTCGGCGTGAGCGGAGGTGAGCGCGGCGCCGGCGGTCACGAGACCGAGGGTGAGCAGGGACGTCATGAGCGCGCGCTTCATCGACATCACAGGTCGATCTTGTCCGATGCCTCCGGGCCAGACAACCGCGCCACGCTCGTACCCGTGTGCCGTGTCGACCAGTGCCGGCGAGGCGGACCCGAGATGCGGTACCCGTCCCGATGGCGATCTGGGAGCTGTCTTGCCGGCACGAGGCCGACCCACGTGAGGTTACTTGCGGGTAGTCCGTTCGTCCAAATCGGATTTCCCACAACCGCGGCCGCCCGGTCTTCCACTGACCGCCTCGATGGGGCAGGATCACCCCATTGCTCTTCGGGGGAAAGGGCCATCGGGGGATGGATTCTCAAGCGCCTGCGCTGTCCGAGCGCGTCCGCGAACTGGTTCGCGAGCGTCGCATCGACCCGCGCCACGACGCCGCGGCGGTACGCAGCCTGGCGCTCGATGTCGTCGCCGAGCACGAGCGACGCAGCCTGACCGGTGTGGTGCGCGCGATCGACGAGCCCGACCTGGTGGTCGGTCAGATCGTGGCCGACCTCTCCGGCTTCGGACCGCTGCAGTCCTTCCTCGACGACCCGACGATCGAGGAGATCTGGATCAACCAGCCCGACCGCGTCTTCATCGCCCGCGACGGCCGGAACGAGCTCACACCCACGATGCTCACGGCGTCGCAGGTGCGCGAGCTCGTCGAGCGGATGTTGTCGTCGTCCGGACGCCGGCTCGACATCAGCCAGCCGTTCGTCGACGCGATGCTGCCCGGTGGTCATCGACTGCACGTCGTGCTCGAGGGCATCAGCCGCGACTTCGCCGCGGTCAACATCCGCAAGTTCGTCGCCAAGGCCCACAACCTCGACGACCTGGTCACCCTCGGTACCGTCGACGACGCCACCGCAACCTTCCTCTACGCGAGCGTCCTCGCCGGACTCAACATCGTGGTCTCCGGGGGCACGCAGGCGGGCAAGACCACCCTGCTCAACTGCCTGGCAGCGGCCATTCCCGGCTCGCAGCGCCTGGTATCGGCCGAAGAGGTGTTCGAGCTGAAGTGCGGCCACCCGGACTGGGTGGCTCTGCAGACGCGTCAGGCCGGGCTGGAGGGCACGGGCGAGATCACGCTGCGGGCACTCGTCAAGGAGGCGTTGCGGATGCGGCCGTCTCGACTCGTCATCGGCGAGGTCCGCTCCGCCGAGTGCCTCGATCTCCTCCTAGCCCTGAATGCCGGGCTGCCCGGCATGGTCAGCATCCATGCCAACTCTGCCCGGCAGGCGCTAGTCAAGATGTGCACGCTGCCGCTCCTGGCGGGCGAGAACATCGGGGCCGGATTCGTCGTGCCCACGGTCGCGTCCTCGGTCGACCTGGTCGTCCACACCGCGTTCGACGCGGAGGGTGCGCGTCGTGTCCGCGAGGTCGTGGCCGTCACCGGCCGCGTCGAAAACGGCATGATCGAGAGCGAGCCGGTCTTCACCCGCCGCGACGGGGTATTGGTTCGAGACGGTGGCATGCCCGCCCGCCGCGAGGCGTTCGAGGCGGCCGGCATCGACCTGGACGACGTGCTCGGTCCGGTCGTCTCCGTTTCCGGGACGGTTCGATGGGCGCCCTGATCGGGCTGCTCGCGGGTGTCGGGCTCGTCCTGGTCCTCTGGACGTTCAGCGACCCCGACTGGCGCCCCCGACCTCGCGTGCACGGCGTCGGGCTGCCGGCTCTCCTCGCCCGAGCCGGACTCGACGACGTGACCCCGGGCAGCCTGGTCGGACTGTCTACCGGTGCGTTCGTGCTGGCGACGCTCGGGATGTCGGCCATCTCGGGCGTCCTGTACATCGGACTGGTGTTCGGGGTGCTGGCCGCGGTGCTGCCGATCGCCTTGCTCCGCGGTCGCGCGCAGCGCCGTCTCCGAGAGCATGCCGAGCTGTGGCCCGACGCGGTCGACAACCTCGCCTCCGCGGTGCGCGCCGGGCTCTCGCTCCCGGAGTCGCTCGTCCAGCTGGGCGAGCGCGGACCCGAAGGCTTGCGCGCCCCCTTCGTCCGGTTCGGTCGCGACTACCAGGCCACCGGCCGGTTCGACGAGTCCCTCGACCTGCTCAAGACGCGCGTCGCCGATCCGGTCGGCGATCGCGTCATCGAGGCCCTTCGCATCGCACGCGACGTCGGCGGAGGAGATCTCGGCCGGATGCTCCGCGCGCTGTCGGGCTTCCTCCGCGACGATCTCCGCACCCGCGGCGAGCTCGAGTCACGTCAGTCATGGACGGTCAATGGCGCCCGGCTCGCCGTCGTGGCTCCGTGGGCTGTGCTGCTCGCGATGAGCTTCCAGCGCGACGTCGTGGCGCGGTATGCGTCGCCGACCGGGGCGGTCGTCCTCGTCGTCGGAGCGATCTCGTGTGTGGTGGCCTACCGGCTGATGCTCTGGATCGGCCGGCTCCCCACCGAGCGACGGGTCTTGGCATGAGCGGCGCGGTCGTCGGCGCCCTGCTCGGCGCAGGCGTCGCCCTCGTCCTGTCGGGCTGGCGGCGGGTCCGTCGACCGACCCTCGACACCCGCGTGCTGCCCTACGTGCGCGACGTCCACCCCTACGTCGAGTCGGGATCACGGCCGGGCGTCACCGGAGCGGTCTTCGGGCCGATGCTGCGCGCGGCAGCCGACATCGTGGGCGGCATCCTCGGAGGTTCGGCCAGTGTCCAGCGCCGGCTGGTCCGCCTCGGCTCCCGAACCACCCTCGAGCAGTTCCGGGTCCGGCAGGTGATCTGGGGCATCGTCGGCTTCACCGGTTCCGCCGTGTTGGCGACATTCGTGTGGTCGGCGCGAGGCGGAAGTGTTCCGGCCCTCCTCGTCCTGTGCCTGGTGGGCTTCGTGCTCGGCGTCTTGGGATGCGACAACCGCTTGTCGGCCCAGGTTCGCGCTCGGGAGGAGCGTCTGCGCGCAGAGTTCCCGGTCGTGGCGGACCTCCTCGCACTGGCCGTCGCCGCCGGTGAGAGCCCCATGGCCGGCATCGAACGCATCCTCCGCGTGATCCATGGATCGCTCGGCGAGGAGCTCGGCCAGGTTCTCGCGGACGTTCGTACTGGGACGCCGGTCGCCGCAGCCTTCGACGCACTCGCCGCCCGCACCGGGGTGCCGAGCATAGCCCGGTTCGCCGAGGGGCTGGCGGTGGCCGTGGAGCGCGGCACGCCGCTGGTCGATGTCTTGCACGCCCAGGCTGCGGACGTCCGCGAGGCCACCCGCCGTGACCTCATCGAGACCGGCGGGCGCAAGGAGGTCGCGATGATGATCCCGGTCGTCTTCCTCATCCTCCCGGTCACCGTCGTCTTCGCCTTCTTCCCCGGCTATGTCGGACTGCACCTGGCGTCATGAGAAAGGAACCGAGATGAAGTCCTACCTGCTCACCGAACGCGATGAACGCGGCGACGTGCCCGGCTGGGTGATGATCACCGTGATGTCCGCGGGTCTCGTCGCCGTCCTCACCGCGGTAGCCGGACCCCAGCTCCGCTCGATGCTCGAGAATGCGCTCTCTGCCGTCGGGGGCTGAGCGCGAACGGGGGTCGGCCGTCGTCGACTTCGTGCTCGTCATGGTGGTGCTCGTGCCGTTCGTGCTCGGCATCGCCCAGGTCGGACTGGTGCTGCATGTCCGCAACACCCTCACCGCCGCGGCATCGGACGGCGCGAGAGCCGCGGCTCCCTTGGGCGCGACGCCGGCCGATGGTGTCGCGCGGGCGCGTGAGCTCATCCGCGGGGGACTCGCCGACCGGTACGCCGACGACGTCACCGCCACCCTCACGTCACTCGGTGGGGTGCCCGCCGTCGAGGTCGCCGTGCACGCCCGCGTCCCGGCTCTGGGACTCCTCGGACCGTCTGTCGAGATCACCGCCGAGGGACATGCTGTACAGGAGATGGCGCCATGACGCGACGCAGCGAGGGCGGTTCGGCGACGGTCGAGTTCGTGTGGCTGACGATCCTGTTGCTCCTCCCGTTCGTCTACGTCCTCATCGCCGTGTTCGACACGCAGCGCGCGTCGTACGCGGTGTCGGCCGCGAGCAGGTCCGCGGCCCGGGCGTATCTACAGGCGGCCGATCCAGCCGCCGGTGAGCGACGGGCGAGAGTCGCCGCTCGGGTGGCGCTCGACGACCTCGACGTCGATGCCCGGGTGGTCATCTCCTGTGCGCCCGGCCCGGCCGACTGCCTGCAACCAGGCTCGTCGGTGCGGGTGATCGTCCACACCGTTCAGCCGCTGCCCCTCACGCCGTCGGCGCTGGGTGACCGCCTCGGCGGCATCGCGGTCGACAGCATCCACACGGAGTCGTTCGGCACCTACCGCGCGGGACGGTCATGAAGCGTGAGCGCGGCACGATCACCGTCATGACGATCGGCTTCCTGATGCTGCTGGGACTCCTCACCGTGGTCGTGGTCGACTCGTCGGCCGCGTTCCTCGAGCGACAACGCCTGAACAACCTCGCCGACGGTGCCGCCCTCGCCGCGGCCGACGGCCTCGACGAGCCCGGTTTCTACACCGACCACCGAGTCGTGCTCGACCCCGCCGAAGCCCGGCGCCTGGTCGGCGACTACCTGGCGGGGGAGCAGCTCCGAGTCGTCGACGTGAGGTCGGACGGCGACACGGTGAGCGTGCACCTGGAGCGAGAGCTCGACCTGGCTCTCACGCCGCCCGGCTGGACGTCGAGCACGACGATCGTCGCCGACGCGACCTCACAACTGCGCCGCGGTTAGCCGGTCTTGGGAGCACCGGCGATCCGGTAGGACTCCTCGAGGAGCTCGGCGAGCTCGTCCGACTTCACCTGTGGGAGCCGTACGAGGACGAGCTTGGGTGACTTGTCGTGGTGTGGCGTCCAGAAGTACGTGGCAGGGTCGTCGCCCACCAAGGCCTCGCGCTCGGTGGTCTTGACCGTCAAGACGCCTGACTCCCAGATCCGGGCCATCAGGGTGCGGGCGAACCACGCCGGCTGGCCCCAGCTCTCGCGCTCGACCACGCCCGGCAACGAGAGGCAGATGCGCCGGACGTCATCCTCGGAGGGCATGTCTCGAGGGTGGCCCATCCCTCGGACGGTTTCCAGCCGCGCCGTGGCTAGTGTGGGTGGTGACGCAGGAGGGTGCATGACCGACGACGACATGAAGGCCAAGTTCCGCGAGGCGCTGGAGAAGAAGCAGAAGAACCGTCACGCCACGGCCGAGGGCGCCGAGCACGACACCAGCGAGAAGTCGCACGGAGCCGACAAGCCGATCGAGGTCAAGGAGTTCCGCCGCAAGAGCATCTGAGCTCTAGAACCCGGTCAGCACGAGGCCGACGGTCACCACGACGATGACGCCGCCGAGCACCTGACGCGGCCACGTCCACTCCGGGTCGGGTCCGTCGTGGCCGAACAGCCCGATCAGCGACAACGCGAGCCCGGGCAGCGACATCAGGATGAATCCGTTGCGCATCATCGTGTCGGGATTCTCCAGGATCGAGAACACCAGCTTGCCGAAGAAGCTGCCGATCACGCAGCATCACCAGCACCTTGACGATCCCGGACGGCAGGATCCGGTTGAGTCGCTCGGAGTTCGGGAACGAGCGCTCGTAGATCGAGAGCACCTGGGGCACGACGAACAGGATGGTGCCCACCCAGAGCTGCCAGCAGTTGCCGATGAAGGCGATGGCGAGGAACACGAACAAGAAGGTGCGCAGCCCGGTCGCGAACAGCCGCTGGCCGGGCCCGGCGAAAGGCAGCTTGCCGGTCGCCACGGCTCCCAGCCTCAGCGGGTACCGCCATGCCGCGAACTCCTCGAACAGGACCCGCGCGACGACGGCCGCCATGGCGATGAAGGCGAGCCGGTTGGCGTCCTCGGCGATGGGGAGGTCGAGGCCGGACAGACCGGGCAGTCCACCGATCGTCTTCTGGGTGGCCCATCCGGCGATCAGGGTGGCGATGACGGCATCGCCGAACCGGTCCCAGGCGTACTTCCGGTCGGCGAGGACGGAGCGCCGGAACGGCCTGGCAGCCGAGGCGATCAAGGGGATCGCGAACCACAGCGCCGCGAGTCCGAGGAAGGAGCGTACAGACGGCGCGAACCCGAGCTCGCCGGATCGCCAGATCAGCATCCCGACGCCGAACCCGATGACGCCGGCGGCTCCCCAAGTGGCGTCGAAGACGGCGAGCACGAGCAAAGCGGACGTCAGCACGAGGCTCGGAGGTATGGGCGTGCCGCCGGTGTCGTTGGCTGCGGCGATGCCCAGCCCGAGCCCGCCGAGGATGCCCAGGATCCAGGTCGATCCGAACATCGCTCGCAGGTAGGCGCCGTCGATCAGGATGCGAGCGGTGAGCGGCGAGCGGGTGGCGAGCCAGAGGGGCACGGCGAGGCCCCACGCGTCCGTCTTCTCCCACCCCGGCGTGTGCCAGGTCCGTGACTGGTCGCCGGTGCCGGAGCCCTCGCCGGAGAACTTCGCGAACTTGACCTTGGCCGCCTTGACGCTGCCGCCCTTCTTCGACCCGATGCCGGCCGACGTCGCAGCGGCGGCGGCGACGGCCACCGTCGCGCCGGCCCCGGCCATGCTGCTCAGGGCCAGGCCCGCCGGACCGATCAGGGCGAGCGCCGTGAAGGTCGCGACGCCGATGGTCAGCACCTCCTTCGGATGGTCGCTCGGGTCCCAGGTGGCCAGGGCCTCGTCCTCGGTGGTCAGCTCAGAGGGCGGGTGGGGGACGATCTCGGGCAATGCCTCGACGGGCGGCTCGACCACGGGGTCGGGCTCGGTGGTGGGTTCATCCGTGGGCAGCAGCGGAGGGACGAACTGGGGTGCGGCAGTGGTCGCCGCCGAGGTCGGGGAGGGGTTCGACGGCGGCGTGACCGGCGGCGGCGGAGGAGGCGGGTCGACGATCTCCAGCTCGATCGGTGTGCTGGCGGATGGATCGGTCCCGTTGCTCCAGAGCACATTGAGTGAGTGGGTGCCCACCGTGAGGATCTCTCCATCGCACGTCCACGAACCGTCGGGCTGGACCAGTGCTACACAGACCGGCGGTGGGTCGGCTGGTGGCGGCACTCGGTCGATACGTACCTGGTTGAAGACGCCCAGCTCAGCGGTGGGCACCATGCCAGAGAAGGTGATCGGTTGGTCGGCAACGTCGATCGTGAGGGAAGCCGGTGTGCTGAGCACCGGCGGTGTGGGCGGGTCGGCATGGGCTGGCGAGCTGACCATCAGCCACATCGTCACCATGCCGAGGATGGCGACCACCCGAGCGGCCGTGCGATTCACGCTGTCAGGTTAGGCCGTGGCTCGCCTGATCCCGGGGATCTGCGCGTCATCGACGCAGGGCGTCGCGCAGCCTCTCGCCGTACTCGGCCGCCTCGCCGTCGCGGTACTTGGTGCGCGGCCAGAAGAACCCGCGCAGGCCGTCGCCCTTCGTGCGGGGCACCACGTGCAGGTGGAGATGCGGGACGCTCTGCGACACGACGTTGTTCATCGCGACGAAGGTGCCCTGGGCTCCGAGGGCGGTCGTCATCGCGGCGGCGACCCGCTGCCCGGTCGTGAAGAACGGCATGACGAGCGGCTCGCGAAGCTCGAGCAGGGTGTCCACGTGCTCACGCGGAACGAGCAGGGTGTGGCCCTTGAACACCGGCCGGATGTCGAGAAACCCCACCACGTCGTCCTCGTCCAGCACGATCTCTGCAGGGACCGTTCCGTCCACGATGCGACAGAACCGGCAGTCGCCTGACGTCGCGGAGTCCATGCAGGAATCTCACCACAGACTCGATACCCTCGACGGATGCGGACCGTGACCGCCATCCGAGCGAGGATGGCCCGACTGCTGTCGTTCGTCCGGCAGCACGGAGTCCGCTCAGCCATGCGCCGTCTGGTGCGTGCTCGGACGTCCCCGATGCTCGGCCTCAGCGCGGCACGCACGGGCCTCGCCCACGTCACCCGAGTCGACCGATCCTCGTCCCGGCTCGTCATTCACGGACTCGCACCGTCCGAGGCCACCCGGCTGGAGGGCGCGGCCGTCGTCGCTCGTCACCTCGAGGTCATCCCCGTGGACGTGACGTGCGTCAATGGCGAGTTCGAGCTCCACGCGCCACTCCGCCAGCTCTCCTCGCTCGACGGTGTCTGCGAGGCACAGTTCGTGCTGAGCGACGGGAGCGATCGATGGATCCTCGGCCGCGCTCCGCGTCCCGAGCTGTTCCGTGCCGGTGAGGTGTACGTCCCGGCCACGGTCGTCGCACTGCCGGGAGGTACATTCGTGCGGCTCAGAGTCAGGTCGCAGTCCGAGGGCGAGCTGCGAGTCGTGTCCGAACGGATGCCCGGGAAGGTCGCTGGATGAAGATCGTCGTCGTCACCGACCGGCCCGAGCCCACCTCTGCGGCGAGGCGACGCGCCGTCCGGGCCGTCAACCAGCTGGCCGGCCGCCACCACGTCCTCCTGATGAGCATCTGGTCCGGCGACGTGCCCTCGCTCGCGCCTGAGGCTGAGCAGCGTGCCCTGCTCGTCGAGACCAAGACCTTCAGCGAACCCACCCGGAAGCACTCGCTCTCGGCCGACCTCCTGCACCTCGTCTCGTTCGCGCCGAGGTCGGAGTACGAACCGGACACGGAGCTGCCGCGGATCGCCGTGCTCGAGCTGGGCCACGCCCTGTCGACCATGGACGCCGACGTCGTCGTGGTGTCCGACGGGAGGCTTACGCCGCTGGTCAGCGATGCCACTCCGGCGACGGTCCCGGTGATCACCTTGCACCCGGGCATGCCGACACCCGAGGTCCTCGGCGCCCTGGCCCGCGCCGATGCCGTGGTCACCTACCGCGACACGACCGCCGTCGCGCTGGACGACTACTTCGGCGCCTCGGCGCCTCAGGTGGCGATCGAGCCTCGCCGCGTTCCGGCCCCGACGACGACGCAGGGCGATCGTGCCTCGAAGGCTCTGACGTTCGCGGTGTGCGGCGCGAACGACTCACCGTTCATCGAGATCGTGGAGAACGCCTTCCTCGAGGTCACCGAGTCGCTGCCGTCGGCCCAGCTGTACGTCTGCGTCGACGGTGAACCGCGAGGGCGCCGCGCGATCAGCCAGGGCGGCCGGCACGGCTCGATCATCTTCGGCCCGCACGAAACGTGGCGAGCCGAGGTCGACTCCGGGGTGGACGCCATCCTGGTCGGGCCGTCCGACGACGACGACTCCGCCGACGTCGCCGTCGAGGCCCTGTCCCGCGGCGTGCCCGTGGTGGTCGTCGGGTCGTGCGCGGCCTCCGCGATCGTGTCCGGAGAGCCCGGCGCTCACGCCGTTGCGGAGGACGCGGCGTCGATCCACGAGCTCCTGTCGCACCTGGTGAAGCGTGAGCCCGGCCCGCTCGCGCCGCAGAACGCACCGTCGGCTCAGGGCGTCACCGCGACTGACGCCGATGAGTATTGGGACGACCTCCTCAAGGAGCTCACCCGGGGAACGACTACCGGCCGCGGGGCACGGCGGCTCGGAGTCGAGGCGGCGCTGGCCCTCCCCATCGATCCGTCATCGGAGCCGACTCCGGACCTCCGGAAGGCCGAGGACGCGCTGGCCGCCGAGGATCCGAGCCTGGTCCGGTGGCACGGACGACTGGCGGAGGTGCACGACTCGCAGCTCGAGAGCGACATCTGGAACGACAACCTCCACGACGTCGTGACGGTGCTCGAGCAGGCCGACATCCCGCACATCCTGGTCTCGGACCGGTTCGAGCCGGGACGTATCGCGGTCCAGGAGCAGGACCGCGCGGCCGTCGTCGATGCCCTGGCCAAGAAGCTGCGCGCCGCTCCGTTCTACGTCGACCTGCTCGACGAGCTCGGCGAGACCCGGGGCACCGTCATGGCCCGCCAGATCGGCGACGCCGCCCCGGTTGGCGCGATCGTGGTGTATCGATCCGTGGTCACCACCTCGCGCACGTTGGTCTACGGGCCCGAGCAGGGCTGCGGCATCGAGTTCTGGGCGCAGGACGAGGAGACCAAGGATCTCGTCGCGCCCGGCCTCGTCAATGCCTCCCGCCGCGGCTTCGCCCTGCCGAGCCTGGCCCCCGACGCGACGATCACCTTCGGCGATCGAAGCGTGGCCACCACGCACGACATGCTCGAGCCCACGAACGACGACATCGACTTCCCCATCGACTTCGTGTGGACGTGGCTCGATGACGGCGACCCGGCATGGACGGCACGGCGCGACCAGCACCTGCTGGAGGCCGGCGGGCGCCTGTCCGATCCGCACGTCGCCGCCCGGTTCGTCAACCGGGACGAGCTCAAGTACTCCTTGCGCTCGGTGGCGATGTACGCACCGTGGTTCCGGCACCTGTACGTCGTGACGGACCACCAGGTCCCCGACTGGCTCGAAGCTGACCACCCCGACGTCACCGTGGTCGACCACCGCGACATCTTTGCCGATACTGCGGCGCTCCCGACCTTCAACTCCCATGCCATCGAGTCCCAGCTGCACCACATTCCGGGGATCTCGGAGCACTTCGTCTACTTCAACGACGACTTCTTCCTGGGCCGGATGCTCCACCCGAGCATGTTCTTCACCCCCGTCGGCCAGGCGGTGGCCTTCCAGTCCGGCGTCTTCATCCCGCCCGGTCCGAAGTCGGAGCTCGACCGGTTGTTCTTCGCCTACCGCAAGAACGACCGGGACCTGTTTGCGCAGGAGTTCGGCCGCACGGTCGTCCACAGCTATCTGCACGCCCCCTATGCCCTCCGCGTCAGCGTCATGGACGAGCTCGAGCAGAAGTACCCGGAGGAGTGGCGGGAGACCATGCACAGCCGGTTCCGGTCGCTGTCCGACCATGCCTTCGCGACGTGCTTCGTGCAGGCCTGGGGAGTCGAGGCCGGCAAGATCGTCCACGGCCTGATCCGGTCGCGCTACGTGAAGGCGGGCAGCCGCGAGCACCAGCCGCTCATGCGCGAGATCCTGGCGCGGCGTCACCTCGACAGCTTCTGTCTCAACGACACCGGCGAGAACGACCTGCCCGCCGAAGAGCACGACTCGGCCATGGCCGCCTTCATGGAGGCGTATTGGCCCGTCCCCGCTCCGTGGGAGAAATCCTGACGCGTGCCCCTCGGTTGCCTGTCGATGGCGCTGGGTAGTCTCGTCGGGTGGCGAACGTCGACTATCCCGAGCAGATCAAGGAGCTCGGCGCGACCCTGACGTCGATCGAGAAGGTGCTCGACCTCGACGCCATGCGGGCCGAGATCTCCAAGCTGGAGCAGGAGGTCGGTGCCCCCGACCTCTGGGACGACCAGGCCAACGCCCAGCGGGTCACCGGCCGCCTCTCCACCCTGCAGGCCGACCTCGAGCGCATCACCGGCCTGCGTCAGCGCCTCGATGACCTGGAGATCATGGTCCAGCTCGGGCAGGAGGAGGACGATGCCGCGGCCATGGCCGACGCCGAGACCGAGCTCGGACGCCTGCGCACCCAGATCGAGTCGCTCGAGGTCCGCACGCTGCTCTCCGGCGAGTACGACGAGCGCGACGCCCTCGTGTCCATCCGTTCCGGCGCCGGCGGCGTCGACGCCGCCGACTTCGCCGAGATGCTGCAGCGCATGTACATCCGCTGGGCCGAGCGGCACGGGTACGGCGTCGAGGTCTACGACGTCTCCTACGCCGAGGAGGCCGGCATCAAGTCGACCACCTTCGCGATCACGGCCCCGTACGCCTACGGGACGCTCTCGGTCGAGGCGGGCACGCATCGGCTCGTGCGCATCTCGCCGTTCGACAACCAGGGCCGCCGCCAGACGTCGTTCGCCGCGGTCGAGGTCGTGCCCGTGCTCGAGGAGACCGACGAGATCGACATCCCCGACGAGGAGATCCGGGTCGACGTCTATCGCTCGTCCGGCCCCGGCGGGCAGAGCGTCAACACCACCGACTCGGCCGTCCGACTCACCCACATTCCCACCGGCGTCGTGGTCAGCTGTCAGAACGAGAAGAGCCAGCTGCAGAACAAGGCGAGCGCCATGGTGATCCTCAAGGCGAAGCTGCTCGCGCTCAAAAAGGCCGAAGAGCGGGCCCAGCTCGACGAGCTGCGCGGTGACGTGCAGGCGTCATGGGGCGACCAGATGCGCAACTACGTGCTGAACCCGTACCAGATGGTCAAGGACCTGCGCACGGAGTTCGAGACGGGCAACACCCAGGCGGTGCTCGACGGCGAGATCGACGACTTCATCGAGGCCGGCATCCGCTGGCGCCGCGCCCAGGACGTCGTCGTTTAGACACGAGACCGCCCCACACCCCCCGAGACGAGGTGTGGGGCGGCCTTCCCTTCCCGGATCAGGCCCGGGCGCGGACCCGGCTGCGGACGGCGTACGCCGCGCCGGTGGCGGTGATGAGGCCTCCGCCCGCCATCACCCAGGCGAGCTCCATGCCTCCGTCGGTCGAGCCGGCACCCGCGTCGATGCGGTTCGGCTTCTTGAAGTCGTCCCCGTCGTCGGGGTCCTTCTCGCCGTCGTCGCCGGGATCCTTCTCGTCCCCGGGGCCGTCGCCGCACGGTCCGTGCGTCGGGCAGGGATCCTGGTCCTTGATCTCACCGGGGCCGTCCGGGAGCTCGGGCTCCTCGGGCTGCGGGAGCTCGTCCTCGGGGATGTCCGGGACCAGCTCGGGATTCGCGATCTTGTCGAGCGGCGGGTCGGCCGGCTGAGCCGCGGCGGGGGTGGCGCCCAGGGTGAGGGCGACGGTCGCCAGCGGAGCGGCGAGGGCGAGGGTGCTGACGATGCGCTTCATGGTGGTTCTCCTTGTGGTGGTGATGCCGTGTTGTTGGTGTGTGTGGGTAGGAGTCCCGAGCTCCGGGGCGTCCTTGCACTTTTCGAGGAAGCTTTTTCAGGCCAGGTGGGCGTAGACGATCGTGTTGTCCGGGAAGCCGCCGATCTTCGGGTCGTACTCGCCGGCGCAGGTGATCAGGCGAAGGGCGGATGCCTCGGTCTCGATCCAGATCCGGTCGAGCGGCAGGTCCTCCTTGGGCACCTGCTCCGATCCGTCGACGACGAACGTCGAGGCGCCGTCCGTCCGGTGCACGGTCACCTCGTCGCCGATCTGCAGCTCATGCAGTCGAGAGAAGACGTCCGCGCCGGCAGGTCCGTGCACGTGCGCGACGAGTACGGCCGGCCCTGCCCCGCCGGGTCGCGGGCCGGGGTCGTACCACGCGGCGTCGCCGAAGGCAGGCATCTCCATCGATCCATCGGCGTTCAGGCCGACGCCGTGCAGCTTCTCGTCGACAGCGATCACGGGGATCTCGACGCCGGTCGGCTTGCCGGGATTCGCGACCGGCGTCGCGACCTCGGTGACAGCAGGGGACACCGATGGCGTGGGATCAGGCTCTTGGGCGCAGCCGCCGAGGCCGACGACGATCGTGAGGGCAGCGGCCAGGGCGGAGGTGCGGAGTGTGCGGTTCATCGTGGTCTCCCGGTTCGTGTCTCGGACACGTGTAGGAGCACCCAGATGGGCGGGTCTTACGGTTTTTCGGCCACTACTGCGGGCACGGGTCGACGCTCGTGGTCGTCGACGGCCCGGTGGTGGAGCTGCCGCGCTTGTCGGTGGCGGTGACGCTCACGCTCACGTTCCCGCCCACGGGGAACGGCCCCATCGTGGCGGACCAGGTCGAGCCCGAGGCGGACATCGTGGCTCTTCCCGGTCCCGAGGGTCCGGACCACCGCAGGACGACCGAGTCGAGGCCGGAGTCGTCGGACGCCGTGGCGCTGACCTTGACGGTTCGGCCGCCGGACCCGCACGAGGAGGCCCCGAGGGACGGGCGCCCGACGCTCGGCGGGCGTCCCTGAGTCAGGCGGACGGTGACCGGCGTGGTGCCGCGGTCCCAGACGATCGAGATCCCGCCTTTCGCCCTGCCCTCCGAGATGTTGGATCGCTGTGCCGCGATCACGACAGTTGCGCTCCCACCTCCGGGGATCGTGCCGCCGGCCGTGGAGGAGGACAGCCACGGCACTGACGTGCCGACTCGGAAGGTCAGGGAGGCGTCGCCGGTGTTGGTCAGCAGCACCGGCGCCGAGGTGCGGTCGGTGCCGAGATCGATCAGCTGGGTCGAGACGGTGAGCGTGCCGGATGCCTGGTCGGCGGACGGGGTGGGCGACAGAGTCTCGGTCGGCGTCGGCTCCGGGATGGAGGTGGCCTGCTCCGCGGCTGTGGGTGCAGAACCGGGGTCGTCCCCGCTCGGCCACATCAGCACCGTCCCGGCGATCACGATCGCCGCGGCTCCGGCCGCGGCACCCTGGTTGCGTCGACGGCCCCAGAACGACGTGGTCGGCCCAGTCGTTGATCCCGAGTAGGCGACCAGCTGGGTGTCGTTGACGACGCGGTCACGCAGCGACAGCGGCGCGGCGATGACCGGCACCCCGGCCAGCAGAGCCAGCGGGCTGATGATCTTGCGACGGCGGTCCGCGCAGACGTCGCAGTGGTCGACGTGGCGGGCCACCCGCTTGCGGACCAGCGGTGAGAAGCTTCCTTCCCAGTCGACCAGGATGCCGTCGAGCTCGTCGCAGTCGTCGCGGCCGAGACGGGCGATCAACAGCGCACCGAGCGAGCGCTCGACCTGCCCGCGCAACCGGTTCAGCATCACGTAGGAGTTGGACGCGCTGACCCCCATCGCCTCGCCGAGCTCGGCACCCTCGAGTCCCTGACGCAGGTGCAGGTCGAGCATCGCCCGGTCGCGTTCGGCCAGGCCGGCCGATGCGTCCCACACGAGATCGCGCAGCGCGGACACCTCCGCCTCCGCATCCGGGGTCATGGTCGTGTCAGCCATGTCGACCAGCTGTTCCTCGCCGCCGAAGGCGACGCGCTTGCGGGCCTTGAGCCGGCGCAGGCACTCGCTGCGCACGATGGCGTAGAGCCAGGGCCGAAGCCGGTCCGGGTCGCGCAGCTGCCCGAGGCGTTCCGCGACGATCACGAATGCGTCGGCCACCGCGTCCTCCGCCTCCTCGCGGTGGCGGAGCATCGAGTGGGCGAAGTCGTAGAGCCGGTCGCCGTAACGGTCGTAGACCGTGGCGAAGGCCTCCCGGTCCCCGGCGAGAACGCCCGCGACGAGCTCCGCGTCGGGAGGTCCGGCCTCCCCGGACGCCGCGTTCATGCCCGGATCCTACGGCCATGGCTCATCCTTCTTCTCCTGGTCGGTGTCACAGGTAGGAGGCGCGGACCGACGAGATCTTGCAGTTTCTCCCGGAAGCAGGAAGGTCGTCGGTGCTTGACTGTTGAGATGCCCCTCGTGGACGTGGACGCTGCCTTCGCCGTGGTCGACCGCGCCGAGTTCCTGCGCCCGGACGACCGTTCCGCGGCCGATTACGACGGTCCGCTGCCGATCGGGCTGGGCCAGACGAACTCGCAGCCGCGCACCGTGCACGCCATGTTGCGCCTGCTCGAGCTGGAGACCGGCCACCGGGTGCTGGACGTCGGGTCCGGCTCCGGCTGGACGACCGCGCTGCTCGCCCACCTGGTCGGGCCCTCGGGGTCCGTGTTCGGCGTCGAGCTGGAGCCGGACCTGGCCGCGTGGGGAGCGGCGAACCTGGGGCGGCAGGGCACACCGTGGGCCTCGATCCAGCCCTCCGATCCCGACGTCCTCGGCCTCCCGGCGGAGGCACCGTTCGACCGCATCCTCGTGTCCGCGTCCGCGCGTCGGCTCCCCGGTGAGCTCGTCGAGCAGCTCACCGACGACGGCATCATGGTCGTGCCGGTGGGGGCGACCATGACGCGGGTGCGCCGGACCGGGCCCTCATCGAAGGACGCCGACATCACGGCTCACGGCGCGTACAGCTTCGTGCCGTTGCGCTGAGGTCTCGCCGGGCCAACCGCCGAAGAAGCGTGCCTCCGCAGCACCGTGGCACCGTCTGCCTAGACTCGTCCGAGTGATTCGTTTCGACAAGGTGACCAAGACCTATCCCGGGCAGAAACGCCCTGCGTTGCAGGGCGTCGACCTCGAGGTCGAGAAGGGCGAGTTCGTCTTCCTCGTCGGTGCCTCGGGTTCGGGCAAGTCCACCTTCCTCCGGCTCGTGCTGCGCGAGACGCAGCCGTCTGCCGGCCGCGTCTACGTCGCCGGCAAGGAGATCAACAAGCTCTCCAGCTGGAAGGTCCCCAAGCTGCGCCGCCAGGTCGGCACCGTGTTCCAGGACTTCCGCCTGCTGCCCAACAAGACCGTGTCGGAGAACGTCGCGTTCGCGCTGCAGGTGATCGGCAAGTCACGCCACGAGATCGCGAAGCTGGTGCCCGAGACGCTCGAGCTCGTCGACCTCGGCGGCAAGGGTCACCGCATGCCCGACGAGCTGTCCGGCGGTGAGCAACAGCGCGTGGCGATCGCCCGCGCCTTCGTCAACCGGCCGATGATCCTGATCGCCGACGAGCCGACCGGAAACCTCGACCCCGCCACGAGCGTCGGCATCATGAAGCTGCTCGACCGCATCAACCGCACCGACACCACCGTCGTCATGGCCACGCACGACTCGACGATCGTCGACCAGATGCGCAAGCGCGTCATCGAGCTCGACGACGGGCACATCGTCCGCGACGAGGCTCGCGGCATCTACGGATACCAGAGCTGAGGCGAGCATGAGGACCACCTTGAGTGAGCTCCGTACGAGCCTGTCCCGGAACAAGTCGATGACGATCTCGCTCGTCGTCACCATGACCGTGTCGCTTCTCCTTGCCGCGCTCGGCCTGCTGATGCAGAGCCAGGCCGAGCGCACCGAGAAGTACTTCGGCGACCGCCTGCAGCTGCAGGTCAACCTGTGCACCAAGAACTCGCCGAGCGCCACGTGCCTCGGTGGTGTTGCCACCGACGACCAGAAGGCCGCGGTCAAGGAGGCGTTGAACACCAACCCCGAGGTCAAGTCGTTCAACGTCCGCACCCCCGCCGAGAACTACGAGCAGGCCCGTGAGCTGCTCGGTCAGACCGACACGGGCAAGAAACAGCTGGAGACCCTCGGTCCGAGCGCCTTTCCGGAGTCGTACTTCGTGACGCTCAAGAACCCGCAGGAGTTCGACGGCGTGGTCAGCCAGGTCTCCGGCATGGACGGCGTCGGCGGCGTCAACTCGCTGCGCAAGCTCCTCGGCCCGCTCTTCGAGATCCTCGAGAAGATGCAGTACGCAGCCATCGGCACGGCGCTGATGCTGGTCATCGCCGCGATCCTGCAGGTTTCGAACACCATCCGGATGACCGCCTATGCGCGTCGCCGCGAGATCGGGATCATGCGGCTCGTCGGCGCGTCCAGCTGGCACATCCAGCTGCCGTTCGTGCTCGAGTCGATGCTGGCCGCCCTGATCTCTGCAGCCCTTGCGGCCCTCGGGCTCGGCATCTTCATGTACGTCGTCGTCTACGGCTACCTGCGCGACACTCTGGGGCAGATCACGACCTGGGTGCGATGGCAGGAGTCGATCATGGTCATGGGCTACACGACCGTGCTTGCCCTGGTGCTGGCGCTGGTTCCGACCCTGGTGATGACCCGCAAGTACCTGGACGTGTAGTACGCCCATGGTGCCGTGCAGGGCATCGGTGGCACCAATGGACTAGTCAAGATGGTAGGAAATACCCGCTGCCACGCGCGGTGGATTGATGAGATTGTTCTCGCACTCCCTCGGGGCCAGCGAGAGTCGCGTGCCGTGAATCCGATCCTCCGTTCCACTGCTGTTCGCCAAGTCCCGCGGATGCTGTTCGCCTTCGTAATGGTCGTGGTGATGTTCGTTGCGGTGGCTCCGCCGGCGAGTGCCGCAGTGTCGGGGCACCTGCTCATCCGAGGGCCCGGCAGCGCCTATACGGCACAAGGTGGCTCGGCGTGGGTGATCCCTCCGGGAAAGAGCAAGTACTTCCACTTGAAGATCGTCAATGACGGCGGCGACTCAGCCGTTTTCGACGTGGCCCTGACCAACACCTCGCAGCTGGTCACCCAGTTGTACCGAGGGAGCGCTCAGGTCGCCGGCTCATTCACCTCCCCGTCCATCCGCGCCGGAAAGACGTACAGCTTCAAGGTGAAGGTGTCGGTTCCTGCCGGTACCACCCAGCAGGACATCTATCCTGACCCCGGCCCCAAGGTGCGGCTTCGGGACCCCGATACGCAGGACCAGATTGATGCGGCTGGCCTGCAGGTGGGTGTTCCTGCCCCAGTCGTGGGAGCAAACCCGGTCGGCAACACCAGCACAGACCTATACCTGGGAGGCTCCTACGGCCAGAAGTACGTCGGTGGACCAGTGACCGGCCAGCAGTTCTACCCAGGCTCGGTCAGGGTTCGTGGGAGCGTCCGCTTCACCATTCGCCTGGTGAATCACGGGACCGAACCATCCTCGATACCCGTGTCGAGCACGACTCTCATCCCGTGCCCCGAGATGTCGCTGAAGGTCAAGCAGGGATCGACGGACGTCACCTCGGCGATTTCTGCCGGTACGTATTCCACCGTCCTGCTCGACCCGGGCAAGCGACGAGACCTCAAGGCGACGGTCACGCTGAACAGCCCGGTCACGTCACCGTCGTGTGGCTTCCTCGGTCTTTTCATGTACTTCAGCAGTCCTTCCGTCAACGTGTTCTTGAGCGTCCATCCCGCCGTTTGACCGATCCAGCTGATCGCCCAGGCGCGGGCACTGACGCGCGTCCCGCAGCAAATGCCTTGACGCCCGATGCTGATGACCTAGAGTCACATGAGTAACTCCAGTCACATCCGTCGACACCCTCTCGCTCGCGAGGGGTCTTCCCCAGGGTCGAGGTCATGGTCACCAGCACGCGCAAGGCCCTCATGGCCGGTCTCGTCGTGCTCGCGCTCGTCGCGGCGGCGTTCGCCAGCCCGGTGTCCGCCGACGACACGAGTGACCTGAAGAAGCAGAAGCGGGGCGTCAGCGGGCAGATCTCGGGCGCGAAGAAGGCGTTCGACGAGTCCAGCAGGAAGTTCGCCGGCGCGGTCTCTGCTCTCAAGAAGGCCCAGCGCCAGCTCGACGCCGCCGAGACGCACCTCGGCTCGACGCGAGGCGAGCTCGCCACCGCCGAGGCACGGGATGCGCAGATGCAGGCCGAGCTCGCCAAGAGCGAGGCCGAGCTCGACGCCGCCAAGGCCAGGCTCGCGAAGGGCAAGAAGGAGCTCGAGACCTCCGAGATCAGGGTGCAGCAGTTCACCGTCGAGTCGTTGCAGGAGGGCGATCGCGGCCTTCAGGCCTTCGGCGACCTGCTCCGAGGCGAGAGTCCCACGAAGTTCTCGCAGAAGATGAGCCTCAGCGAGTCCGTGAGCGACGCGCAGCTCGCCACGATGCAGCGCCTGGCCGCGTCCAAGGTCATCCTTCAGCTCAACCGCGAGAAGGTGCAGCAGCTGCGCGACGAGGTCGCCGCCGCTCGCGCGGCTGCGGCCGCGAACCTCGAGCGCAAGCAGCAGCTCGAGGCCGACGCGGAGGACCAGGCGCAGGAGGTCGACCGCCTCGTCGGCGCGCGTGCGACGGCCAGGAACTCCGCCGCGGCCATCAAGCGCGAGGACGAGAAGCGACTCAAGGAGCTCGAGAACGAACGGGCCCGACTGAACGCTCGCCTCGCCGCCCTGGCTGCCAAGGACCGGAAGACCGGAGGCAAGGGTGCCGGCGGCGACAGCGGCGGGACACTGTCCCGCCCGGTCGGCGGCCCCATCACGTCCCCGTACGGCATGCGCCGGCACCCGATCACCCACGTCTACAAGCTCCACGACGGCACGGACTTCTCCGCGGGTTGCGGAACGCCGATCCACGCCGCCGCCGCCGGCACGATCATCGAGCAGTACTACAACGGCGGCTACGGCAACCGCGTCATCGTCAACAACGGCATCAAGCGCGGCCAGAGCGTGGTGACGACGTACAACCACTTGTCGCGGTACGCCAAGAGCCGTGGAGCACACGTCTCGCGCGGCGAGGTCATCGGCTATGTCGGCAGCACGGGCTACTCGACCGGCTGCCACCTGCACTTCATGGTGATCGCCAACGGCAAGACGACCAACCCGATGGGCTGGCTCTGAGCGCCCTGACACAATCGACAGGTGGCCAAGGAGACCGGGCGCAAGATCGTCGCCCAGAACAAGAAGGCACGCCACGACTTCCACATCGAAGACACGTATGAGGCCGGACTCGTCCTCACCGGTACCGAGGTGAAGTCGCTGCGTGCCGGTCGCGCGTCCCTGGTCGACGGGTTCGGGGAGGTCGAGAAGGGCGAGGCCTGGCTGCTCCAGGTGCACATCCCGGAGTACACGCAGGGCACGTGGACGAACCACGAAACCCGCCGACGTCGAAAGATGCTGCTCAACCGCCAGGAGATCGACCGCATTGAGCAGCGCGTGCAGTCCAAGGGTCTGACGATCGTGCCGCTCTCGCTGTACTTCAAGGACGGCCGCGCCAAGGTCGAGATCGCGCTCGCGCGCGGCAAGAAGCAGTACGACAAGCGCCACGCGATCGCCGAGCGTCAGGCCAAGGCTGATGCGCAGCGCGAGGTCGGTCGGCGGCTCAAGGGGATGGAGTGAAGGACGACCAGCTCCCGGCGTTCGAGGCAGAGCTCGGGATTCCCGGGCTCTTCGACATCCACGTGCATTTCATGCACCCGCGGGTGATGGCCAAGGTGTGGGCGTACTTCGACGGCGCCGGCACGCTGCCGGCGGGTCTGTGGCCGATCCAGTACCGCGGCACGGACGACGAACGCGTCGAGTACCTGCGGTCGATGGGCGTACGGCGCTTCACCTCACTCTCCTACGCGCACAAGCCGGGCATCGCCGGATTCCTGAACGACTGGACGCGTGGCTTCGCCGAGCGCACACCGGACACCTTGTGGTCGGCGACGTTCTTTCCCGAGCCGGAAGCGGCGGACTACGTGCCGAAGCTCGTCGACGCGGGCGTCCAGGTGTTCAAGGCGCACCTCCAGGTCGGCGACTTCGCGGCCGACGACCCGTTGCTCGAGCCGGTGTGGGGTGCGCTGGCCGAGTCCGGGACGCCGATCGTGCTCCACGCAGGGTCTGGGCCGGCACCCGGTCGCCACACCGGGCCGGACGGCGTCGCCCGCGTGCTGGCCCGCCACCCGGAGCTGCGTCTGGTCATCGCCCACCTCGGGGCACCGGAGACGATGGAATTCATGGACCTCGCCGAGGGTTACCCGAACGTGATGCTCGACACGACGATTGCCTTCGTCGACTTCTGGGATCAGCCCACGGATCCGGCGATCGTCAGGCGACTCCCCGGTCTTCAGGGCCGCATCCTGTTCGGCACCGACTTCCCCAACATCCCCTACGAATACGCCCACCAGGTCGAGGTGCTCCAGCGTCTCGACCTCGGTGACGACTGGATGCGTGACGTGCTCTGGAACAACGGAGTGCGGGTGTTCGGTACCGGCGATGAGGCCATGGCATGAAGCTCGCGAGCGCGCAGGGGCGATGGCTGGTCACCGCGATGATCCTGGCCTCGGGCATGGCATTCCTCGACGGCTCGATCGTCAGCCTCGCCCTGCCGGACATCGACCGCGATCTGGACGCTGGTCTGGCCGGGCTCCAGTGGACGGTCAACGGCTACACGTTGACGCTCGCGGCGTTGATCCTCGTCGCCGGTTCGTTGGGTGATCGGCTCGGACGACGTCGCATCTTCCTGGTCGGCGTGATCTGGTTCGCCGTCGCCTCCATCCTGTGCGCCGCCGCCCCGTCCATCGAGGTGCTCGTCGCTGCGCGAGCGCTGCAGGGCATCGGGGGCGCCTTGCTCACCCCAGGAAGCCTCGCCATCATCTCCTCGTCGATCGATCCCGCCGATCGTGGAAAGGCGATTGGCGTATGGTCCGGCTTCTCTGGCATCACGACCGGAGCCGGCCCGCTCGTCGGTGGCTGGCTGGTCGACCAGCTCGGCTGGCGTTCGGTCTTCTGGGTGAACGTCCCGCTGGCCCTGGCCGTCGTGTTCATCACGCTTCGCCATGTGCCGGAGACCAAGGGCGAGCAGAGCCGCCTCGATCTCGGCGGCGCGGCACTCACCGTCGCCAGCCTCGCGTTCATGACGTACGGACTGGTCGAGCAGCAGTGGTGGCCGACGTCGCTGGGTGTCTTGCTGCTGATCGCCTTCGTCGTGCATCAGTGGCGCACGCCGCATGCGCTGGTCCCGCTGAGCCTGTTCGGCGACCGGGTGTTCACCGCCGCCAACATCTGTACCTTCGCAATCTATGGTGCGCTGAGCGGCAGCGGGTTCCTGCTGGTCCTCCAGCTGCAGTACGTGTCCGGATACTCGGCACTCGAGGCCGGCTTGGCGACGCTTCCCCCGGTGATTCTCATGCTGCTGTTCTCCGGGCGTGCCGGCGCGTGGGGTAGCCGCGCCGGGCCGCGATGGCCGATGACGCTTGGACCCTTGATCATGACGCTCGCGATGCTCATCTACCTCCGCATCGACGAGCACCCGAACTTCCTGATCGACGTCATGGGTGGCGGCATTGTCTTCGGCATCGGGCTCACGATGCTGGTCGCGCCGCTGACGACGGCCGTCCTGGCGTCGGCGCCCGCCGACCAGACCGGCATCGCCTCGGGCATCAACAACGCCGTCGCTCGCACCTCGAGCCTTCTCGCGGTGGCAGCCATCCCGCCGATCGCGGGCATTGCCGGCGCAAACTTCGCCTCGCCGGAGGTGTTCAGCCCTGGTTTCCGCATCGGCATGCTGATCTGCGCGGGCATGCTCGCTGTGGCCGGAGTCCTTGCGGTCAGCCTGATCAGCAAGCCGAAGCGCTTCGACGAGGTCGTCCAAGCGCCGGAAACGGATGTCGTCTGACCGAGGTACCATGGAGGGTGCTGCGCGAGCAGCGCTGTTGATAATTCAAGAGGGGCTGATCGGTTTCGACTGTGGTCGTTTCGATTCAGGAGAAGCGGGTAGAGAATCCAAGGTCATCTCTCAAACGTCCCTTGGAAACTACAAGTGCCGATTCAAAGCGCACTGACTTCGCCCTCGCTGCCTGACAGCGACTGGTGAAGGGCAGACCCGGGAGCGTCCCCGTCCCGGATCGTCTGTCTCATCAAGGGGACTTGCTGATCACGAATCGCCGTAGGGCGTGATCGGGACTTTTCTGCGGCTGAGCCTGTCGGAGACGTGTTCGTCCAAGCTCCGGGGCTGAGAAAAGCGAGAGACGAACTGCACCCGGAGAAGACCTGAATCTGCGCCAGAGGACCCGGGTTCGATTCCCGGCAGCTCCACGAAAGTGAAATGGCCTCCACCCCGGTTTTGGGTGGAGGCCATTTCACATTCGTGAATCAGGCAGAGTGAATCGAAGTGTGCCGGGACGCGGGTCGTGGCAAGGTCGCGTCTAAGGACGCCGTCTCACGAAGGCAGATGATCTGACATGACCCTCGACCCGTCCGACGTCGACGCCGCCCTGGCCGAGCTCGAGGGCTGGACGAACGACGGCGACGCGCTCACCAAGACGTACTCATTCGACGACTTCGCGGCCGCGATGGACTTCATGCAGCGGGCGGCGGGTCCCATCGACGAGGCGAACCACCACCCGGAGTGGACGAACGTCTACAACCGCGTCGACGTGCGGCTGAGCAGCCACGACGCCGGCGGCATCACCGATCGCGACCTCGCCCTGGCGAAGACGCTCGACGAGCTCGAAGGCTGACCTTCAGGCCCAGAGCCGGTCGCCGAAGTGGAACCAGATCGCGCTCGCGATACCGACGTACCAGAGCGCAATGATGAGCACCGACCAGTTGGACACGAACCGGGTCACGGCGCTTCGTGGCGCCACGCCCCGCAGGCTGCACGCCGTCACCGAGACGAACAGCGGGATCATCACCACCCACACGACCATGCAGTAGGGACACAGCAGGTCGAGGCGGTAGATGCTCTGGAACTGCAACCACGTCACGAAGCCGATGCCGAAGAGGCACCCGAGCTGCAGGCCGGTCCACACCCATCGCGCGACGGGTGCGCCGGTCCAGAGCATCACCCCGAGCGTCATCACCACGGTGAAGCCGATGATGCCGATGATGGAGTTCGGGAAGCCGAACGCCTCGGCCTGCGCTGAGTCCATGACGCCGCCACAGCTCACGAACGCGCTGAAGTCGCAGCTGAGCGCGGTGTCGACACCGTCGATCTTGTTCTGCAGCAGGGTGAACTTGTCGACCGTCAGCTGGAATGCTGCGGCGAGGCCGATGGCCCCGGTGATCGTCATCAGGACGTGGGGATTCCGGTGCTCGCGCGGGTCGGCGTCGAGTGGGACGTCGGTCTCATCGGTGGCGGTCACGGGTCGATCCTAGTTAGTCTCACGTCACCGACTCCCCCCGGAGGTTTCCGATGTCAGACCACGTGGACGTGCTGATCGTCGGAGCCGGGTTGTCCGGCATCGGCGCCGCCTATCGCCTCCAGACGAAGTGCAAGGGCAAGACGTACGCGATCCTCGAGTCGCGCTCGGCCGCCGGCGGCACCTGGGACCTGTTCCGCTATCCCGGAATCCGCTCCGACTCCGACATGTACACGCTCAGCTACCCGTTCAAGCCGTGGACCCACGGCAACGCGATCGCCGACGGCGAGGACATCCGCCGGTACATCCACGAGACGGCACACGAGAACAAGATCGACCAGCACATCCGGTACGGACATCGAGTCACCCGGGCCTCATGGTCGTCCGAGGACGCGCAGTGGACGGTCGAGGCGGACAGCGATGACGGAGCGGTCGTGGTTACGGCCTCGTTCCTGTACCTGTGCAGTGGCTACTACAACTACGACGAGGGCTTCACTCCGGACTTCCCCGGCCTCGAGGACTACGAGGGTGAGATCGTCCACCCGCAGTTCTGGACCGAGGACGTCGACTACGACGGCAAGGAAGTCGTCGTGATCGGCTCGGGCGCCACCGCCGTCACCCTCATCCCGTCGATGGCGGACCGCACCAAGCACGTGACGATGCTGCAGCGCTCGCCCACCTACATCACGTCGCTGCCCCAAGGCGACCCGATCGCCTCCTTCCTGCGCAAGGTGCTTCCCCTCGGCCTGGCTCACCGGCTGACCCGGCGGAAGAATGCCGCGATCGCCATCGGCTTCTACGTGTTCTCGCAGCGGTTCCCGAAGCCCGCGCGCAGGTTCTTGATATGGCGGGCTCGTCGGGCACTCCCCGATGATTTCGACACGAAGCACCTGAAGCCGAAGTACAACCCGTGGGACCAGCGCCTGTGCATCGTCCCGAACGGCGACCTCTGGCGCACCATCAAGTCCGGCAAGGCGTCCATCGCCACCGACCAGATCGCCCGGTTCACCAAGGACGGCATCGACCTGGAGTCGGGGGACCACCTCCCTGCCGACCTGGTCGTCACCGCCACGGGCCTCCAGGTGGTGGCGTTCGGCCAGATCGAGATGGAGGTCGACGGTCGCAAGATCGACTCGCACGGGGTCTACGTCTACAAGGGGATGATGTTCAGCGGCATCCCGAACTTCGCCTGGTGCGTCGGCTACACCAACGCGTCGTGGACCCTGCGCGCCGACCTGACCTCGAAGTACGTCTGCCGGCTCATCAACCACATGGACGAGAACGGCTACGCCTTCGGCATGCCCGACCCGGTCGGGGCCGAAGGAGATTCGGCCCCGTTGCTCAACCTGCAGTCTGGCTATGTGCAACGCGTGGCCGGGATCCTGCCGCAGCAGGGCACCACCTCACCATGGACGATCCGGCAGAACTGGTTCCTCGACTCCTGGGACAGCCGGCGCAGCGACCTCGACGAAGCCATGGTCTGGACTAGGGAGCGCGAGGTCGCTCGGGCGGGCTGAGCTACCTCTGGCAGCTCGGGCACCAGAACGTGTTGCGGTGCTTGACCGGGTCGTCGCCCAGCTCGCCCCGCTGCACGGTGGCGCCACAGCGCCGGCATGGACGACGGTCGCGCGCGAACACCCAGTGCTCCTCACCGGGACGGGCGTTGCCGGTGAAGACGCGGGTGAGTCGGTCGCGGTTGGCGCTGATCAGGCGTTGCCCGCGCCCGATCACGTGGCCGACGTCCGGGACTTTGCCGACCGGACGCGTGGGCAGCAGTCCGTGCAGGAAGCACAGCTCGTTGACGTACTCGTTGCCGAAGCCGGCGAGGTTGCGCTGGTCGTGCAGGGCGAGGAAGACCGGGCGCTCGGGATCGGCGGTCACACGGCGCACGGCTTCGTCGAGCGACCAGTCGGGGCCGAGGAGGTCGGGCCCGAGCCAGGCCAGGGTGGCGTCCTCGGCCGTGCGCTCGAGGACCTCGACCAGACCGAGGGAGAACCCGACCGCCTGGTGATCGTCGTTCTCCAGCACGACCCGGGCGGTGTGCGCGGGACGTCGCCAGCGCCCTTCGCGCGGATAGACGTGCCAGACGCCTTCCATCTTCAGATGGGTGTGCAGCGAGACGTCGCCGGCCCGCACCAACAGGTGCTTGCCACGGCTGACCGCGTCGTCGACGGTGACGCCCCGCAGGTCGAGGGTCGCCCACTGAGGGACGCGGAGGTCGGAACGGGTGAGGGGCCGGCCGGCGAGTGCATCGTGCAGGAGCTGCGCGGTGCGCCAGACGGTGTCACCTTCGGGCATCGAGCCGGAGCCCCTTCGGATGAGGGACGAACCCGGCTTCGCGCAGTGCCTCGCCGAGAGCGGTGGAACCGATCGACCGTCCGCCGGCCGTCTCGACGGTGAGGCGGGGCACGCGGCCGGTGCGCACCAGGGCGGCGAGTGCGGTGGCCGCCGCATTGAGGCGCGCCGGGTCGTCGTGGAGCACGAGCACCTTGCGTCCGCCGCGCTCGAGGTACAGCACCGCGTGGCCGTCGTGGATCACCGCCAGCGACCCGGCCTTGCGTGCCGGCCGGTGGCGGGACGACTCGTCGGCGTCGACGACGTCGGGCCAGGGGAGGGCCGCGCCGAACGGGTTGGCCGGATCGGTGGCCGCGAGCACCAGAGCCTCGGCGTCGGAGGCGTCGTCGTCATCGCGCTGGTGGGAACGCAGCCGGTCGACCGTGGCCGGCGATGCGAACTGAGCTGCGCCGAGGGTGTCGATGTAGTAGCCGCGCAGGCATGCGCCGGTCTGCTCGAGCTCGCGGAGCACTCGATAGGTGGCGGCGAAGCCTCCGGGTGTCTGTTCGGCGACGACCGAGCCGCGGGTGATGACGCCGTAACGGCCGAGCAGCGCCTCGGTGCGGGCCAGCTGCAGCTTCGTGGGGTCGGTCTCGGACGGATCGAGCCGGAACCACCGCCCGGACACCGTGGGCGGACCCTGCTGAGCCATCCGAATGGAGGAGGCGCGTCCGCGGCCGGCACGCAGGCGGGCACGGGGCGAGCGTGACGACGAGCGATGCGCACCACGACCGCCGAGCATCGCGCGTAGCGGTGCGAACGTGTCGCCGGCGACCCGTCCGGCCCAGACGAGCTGCCACAGCGCTTCCGCCACGAGCGTGTCGTCGGACTCGTCCAAGGACGCGGTGAGCTGGCGGAACAAGAACGCTCCACCGCCGCCGAGCGCGTCGAGGATGGCCTGCCCGGTCGTGTCGGGTTCGGGGACGTCACGCAGCACCGGGAGCACGAGATCGCTCGGATGGAGCTGCACCCACCCGTCGCTGCCCGGCAGGGTGCCGGCACCGGTCCAGACGACCTCTCCGGCGCCGAGCAGCTCGTCGAGCATCGCGGGGGAGTAGTCGGCAACCCGGGCAGGAAGCACGAGACTCTCCCACGCGGATGCGGGAAGGGAGAGCCCGGCGAGCTGGTCGACGACGGCCAGCACGCCCTCGGAGCCACGCAGCGAGCCACCCACGCTCTGCCACGACGGCAGGAACCGTGCGAAAGCCGCCGGATCGACCGGCTCGACTTGCTTGCGGGCGGCGGCGAGCGACCGGCTGCGCAGACGTCGGAGCACGCCGGGCTCGACCCATTCGCTTCCGGTCGCCTGCGGGCGGAACTCGCCCTCGGTGAGGCGTCCGTCGCGGGCCAGGCGGCGCAGGACGTCGGCGACCACGGACGTGCCGAGGCCGAACGGAGCGGCGGCCTCGGCCGTGGTGAACGGGCCGTGGGTACGGGCGTAGCGGGAGAGCAGGTCGGCGAGTGGGTCGTCGACGCTCGCCAGGTGGGCCTCGGCCACGCCCAGCGGAAGGGCCGCCCCCAGCGCGTCGCGTAGACGGCCGGCGTCCTCGACGGCAGCCCACCGCACCTGACCGCCGATCGGCACCTCGATGGCTCGCCGGCTGTCGCGCAGCTCCTCGAGCCACGGACCGGCATTGCCGTCGGACAGGCGATGCTGAACCTCCTCAGTGGTGAGCGGCCCGAGCAGGCGCAGCAGGTCGGCAACTCCTTCGACGCCGGTGACCCGGCGGTCGTCGGCGAGGCGTTGCAGCTCGGCCTCGGTTCGCTCGATCACCTCCGGGTCGAGCAGCTCGCGCAGCTCGGCCCGACCGAGCAGCTCGGCGAGAAGCGTCGGGTCGAGGGTGAGCGCCGCTGCCCGTCGCTCCGCCAACGGGGTGTCGCCCTCATAGAGGAACGAGGCGACGTAGCCGAACAGCAAGGCCTGGGCGAACGGCGATGCTCGCTCGGTGGTGACCTCGGCGAGCTGCACCTCGCGCGAAGCAATGCGGCGGGTCAGGAGCGCGAGCGACGGCAGGTCGTAGACGTCTTGCAGGCACTCGCGGGCGGTCTCGAGCAGGATGGGGAACTCGGGGTACTTGCGGGCGACCTCGAGCAGCTGGGCGGAGCGCTGCCGTTGCTGCCAGAGCGGCGCGCGGGCGCCGGGGTTGCGGCGCGGCAGGAGCAGGGCGCGGGCGGCGCACTCGCGGAAGCGGGACGCGAACAGCGCCGACCCACCGACCTCAGTGGTGACGATCTCGTCGAGCTCGTCGGCCTCGAACACGAACAGCTCGGCGCCCGGCGGCTCGCCGCCGGTGTCGGGCAGGCGCGCGACGATGCCGTCGTCGGAGGCGACGACCGAGCCGTCGATGCCGAAGCGCTCGACGATGCGGGCTCCCACCGCCAGGGCCCACGGTGCGTGGACCCGTCTCCCGTACGGCGAGAGCAGCACGACCCGCCAGTCGCCGAGCTCGTCGCGGAAGCGTTCGACGACGAGGGTGCGGTCGGTGGGGACGATGCCGGTGGCCTCGCGCTGCTCGAGCAGGAACGATGCGAGGTTCGAGCCGGCCCGGGTGTCGAGGTCGCCGATTTCCGCACCCTCCAGGTTGCGCCGCACGTAGTCGCCGATGGCGGCTCCGAGCTCGTACGGTCGCCCGATCGTGTCGCCCTTCCAGAACGGCAAGCGGGCGGGCTCACCGAACGCCGGCGTGACGACCACGCGGTCGTGGGTGATCTCCTGGATGCGCCAGCTGGTGGCGCCGAGCGCGAAGACGTCGTTGATGCGCGACTCGTAGACCATCTCCTCGTCGAGCTCACCGACGCGTCGGCCGCCCGACCTCCCACCCGCCTCATCGACACCCTCGGCGAGCGTGACGGCGAACATGCCCCGGTCGGGGATGGTGCCGCCGCTGGTGACGGCCAGCCACTGCGCACCGGGACGCCCGGTGAGCGTGCCGGCATCGCGGTCCCAGACCAGCCGCGGACGCAGCTCGGCGAACTCATCAGACGGGTAACGGCCGGCCAAGAGGTCGAGGGTGGCGTCGAACGCCGAGCGCGGCAGGACGGAGAAGGGCGCGCTGCGACGGACGACGTCGAACCACTGCTCGACGTCGAGTGGTTCGAGAGCCGCGGCGGCGACCGTGTGCTGCGCGAGGACGTCGAGCGGGTTGGCCGGGACCACCAGCTGCTCGATGAGCCCGCTGCGCATGCGCTCGGCCGTGACGGCGGCGCCGACCAGGTCGTGGCGTGAAGTGGGGTAGAGGATGCCGCGCGAGACCTCGCCGACCTGGTGCCCGGCTCGACCCACACGCTGCAGTCCGCTGGCCACCGACGGGGGCGTGGACACCTGCACGACGAGGTCGACCGCACCCATGTCGATGCCGAGCTCGAGGCTGGACGTGGCCACGACGCAGCGCAGACGCCCGGACTTGAGGTCGTCCTCGATCAGGCCGCGTTGCTCCTTGCTGACCGAGCCGTGGTGAGCCCGGGCCAGCGCCGGCTCGGCGCCCTGACCGGTCGCGCTGCCACCCATGAGCTGGGCGGGAGTGCGTCCGCTCGCATCCGAGGTGGCGACTCCCTGCCGCTCAGCCCAGGCCTCGTTGAGCCGGGCCGTCAGTCGCTCGGCGAGCCCGCGGGAGTTGCAGAACACGATGGTGGACCGCACCTCCATCACACGGTCGAGCAGGTCGCCCTCGACGTGCGGCCACATGGAACCCGCTTCGCCGAGGCTGGTCATGTCGTCGACGGGGACGGTGACGTCGAGGGAGAGCAGGGACTCGCTCTCGGGCGCCACGATGCGTACCGGCGCACGCCCGCCCAGGAAGCGGGCGACCTCGTCGTGCGGCCGCACGGTGGCGCTGAGTCCGACCCGTCGTGCCGGCCGCGCGAGCAGCCCGTCGAGGCGTTCGAGGGAGAGGGCGAGGTGGGCGCCGCGCTTGGTGCCGGCGACCGCATGGATCTCGTCGACGATGACGGTGTCGACGTCGAGCAGCGACTCGCGCGCCGCCGACGTGAGCATCAGGAACAGGGACTCCGGAGTGGTGATGAGGATGTCGGGCGGGTGGGAGACCAGTCGTCGTCGCTCCTGCTGCGTGGTGTCGCCCGACCTGACCCCGACCGTGACCTCGTGAAAGGTCTCGTCGCGCCGGGCCGCGGCCTGGGTGATGCCGACGAGGGGTGAACGGAGGTTGCGCTCGACGTCGACCGCCAACGCCTTGAGCGGAGACACGTACAGCACCCGGGTGCCCAGCTTGCGATCGGTGGGAACCGGCGGCGACGTGTGCAGGAGCCGGTCGATGCTCGACAGGAACGCCGCGAGGGTCTTGCCCGAGCCCGTGGGAGCCACCACCAGGACGTGATCGCCGAGGTCGAGGCCCTCCCAGGCGCCGACCTGCGCCGGCGTGGGCGCCGCGAAGGCTTGCGAGAACCACTCGCGCGTCGCGGGAGCGAAGCGGTTCGTTGCTGGGGGCACCTCCCGCGAGCGCAGCGAGTGGGGGACTGACATTCCACCATCGTCGCAGCCTGGTCGGACAAGCGCGCAGGCTACACAAATGCTCGTCGTCGGACTCGCCGGGGTGGTCCCCGAATGCCTTGTCCGGCTGCGGCATGCTGGGCCGCATGAAGTTGCGACTCCTGGCGCTCGCCGCCGCCGCGGCGCTCGTTCTCGGTGCTTGCTCCGACGACGGCGGGTCCTCCGATCCGTCCGCAAAGAAGAGCGACAGCGAGAAGCTCGTCGAGATCTCGCCCCTCACCGGTCTGCCGATGCCTGACGGCCGGCCCGACAACCCGGTGTTCGTCGTCAAGGTCGAGAACACGGCCAACGGCGCCCCGCAGTACGGAGTCGACAGGGCCGATCTGGTCGTCGAGGAGCTGGTCGAGGGCGGCCTGACACGACTCGCCGCGCTCTTCTACTCCAGGCTTCCCACCAAGGTCGGCCACGTCCGGTCGTTGCGCACCACCGACATCGGCATTGCCTTGCCGGTCGGTGGCAAGGTCGTCGCCTCCGGTGGCGCGCCCAAGGCTGCCCGGCGCATCCACACCGCCGGCGTCCGCACGTTCACCGAGAGCAGCCCGGGCTTCAGCCGCGACGCCAAGGCGGCTCCCTACAACGTCGTGGTCAACCTGAAGCGTCTCGGCGCCTCGGCGAAGAAGAACAGCATCCCCGGGCCCTATCTCTCCTGGACGGCACCGAAGGACGTCGGCAAGCCGACGCCGACCCCGGATCCGTCGGACACCGCCTCCGCGCCGCCGGAGCCGAAGAAGGCCACCAGGGCCACCGTGCGGTTCTCCAACTCCGTCGGGACGAAGTGGAAGTTCAAGGGGGGTCATTGGACGCGACGGAATGGACACGCGGCCCCCGGCCAGGAGTTCGAGGCCGACACCCTGATCGTGATGTTCTGCCGGGTGGGTGACGCGGGCTACCGCGATCCAGCCGGCAACCCGGTGCCGGAGACCGTCATCGAGGGCTCCGGACGGGCGGTCGTCCTGCGCGACGGCGTCGCCATCGAGGGCACGTGGAAAAAGCCGTCGCTCGGCGACACGATCAGCTTCGAGACGGAGGACGGAAAGCCGCTCACGATCGACCCGGGCAAGGTCTGGTTGGAGGCCGTCCCGAAGGGTGCCGGCCGCGTCAACTACTGACCGGTGATGGTCTGGCCCGCGTTCTCGACCTCCAGGCCGATGGTCGGCAACAGCCGCATGCCGGCCAGGATCGCTCCGATCGTGGCCTGCACCTCGCGGGCGGCCGCTTCGGGGTCCTGCGCGTCGGCGACGTACTCCGATGCCGACCGGATGGCCCCGTAGAACACGATCGCGAACGACTCGCTGAGCTCCTCGCCGCCGCCGAGGTCCTTGAGCAGGGCATCGACGGTTCGCTGCACGATGCCGAGCGTTGCGGCCCGTTCGGCTTCGGTCCAGCGCTCGTGCCCGAGGGCCACCGGACCCTCCTGCAGGACGATGCGCCGGAACTGCGGCTCGCGGCACACGTCGAGGAACGCCCGTAGGCCGACGGCAGCGCGTTCCCACGGATCCTTGACGCGGTTGATCTCCTTCTCGATCTCCTTCGTGGTCTTCTCCTGGATGCGGTCGTAGACGCTCTCGAAGAGGGCCAGCTTGCTCGGGAAGTGGTGGTACAGGGCACCTTTGGTGACCCGGGCCGCGGCGACGACCTCGTCGAGCGACGTGCCGGCATATCCGTGATCGGTGAACAGCTGGGTGGCGTTCTCGAGAAGCGCGCGCTTGGTGCTCGAGGAATAGTCCTGTCGCCGCGTCGACTTGCGGGCGGCGCGGAGGACCTTGCCGGGGCTCACCTTTGCTGTGCTGGCCATAGGCAATCCACCTTACGTGGTCGTGGTGAGCGTCACATACCGAGAGTTTGTTTGGGTCTGTGCAGGGTTGGATACTTGATACATACCGAGGGTATGGAACCTCGGCTGACGGGAACGAAGGGAGCACCACCATGACCTGGGATGCCTACAACCGTCGTACGCCCGTTCTGCGCGAGGTGCTCGCGGTCGCCGACCGGCGTCGCGACATCACCGTGGATGAGGCCATCGAGATCGTCCCGGAGGCGAAGAACGTCTTCGAGGACTCCACCGACCTGCTGCTCGACGTCCAGATGCGCTGGTTCCAGCGACTCAATGGGCAAATGGAGATCCAGCTCACCGAAGGCTCCGATGAGCCCGAGATGACGGCCATCAACGCCTGGAAGGCGGCCGCGTCCGCCATGCCCGGCGCTCGCGCCCTGCTGGACACCAACCTCCGCCGACCGGAGATGGCCAAGGCGCTGGCGCACGAGAACCGCTTCATGGCGATCGCCGCCGGCGTGCCCGACGAGCACCCCGAGCTCGAGGCCCGCGGCCGATTCGTCGTCGAGAAGGCCCGTGACTCCGCCGACTACGCACCAGTCGGGCACGGCGGAAGCCACCAGCGGCCTGATGGCCCGGCTCCGTCACGCACTCGCGGCCTGAGCCGCACCAGAGCCACCCGCCCCCGCGCCGCACGTCCCTCCCCAAGGCGCAGGGGCGGGTTGTCTCGTTCCTAGCCGTTGGCCGCCCGTGGACCATCGGGTCGGGCGGCGGCCACTTCGCTGAGCTGCTGGCCGATCTCGCCGTCGATCGCCTCGCTGAGCTGGCGGCGGAAGATGCCGAGCATCACCTGGCTCGCCACCGGCAGCAGGCTCTCGATCGACCGCAGGATGCGCGGCCACTCGTCCTCGGGCATCCCGGCGTCGAGGAACGGCTGGAAGATCTCCGTGGCCACGCCGGACACGAAGGCGTCGGCGATCTCGCGCAGGTTGGTGGACAACAGGGGGAACAGGCTGATGACCGTCTTGGGATCCAACCCGAGGGCGACCGCGGCGGCGCCGGCCCGCACGACCGTGGGCTGCAGGAGCCGCACATCCTCGTCGTCGAGCCACTCCACCAGGTTGAACTCACCCATGGCGACGATGAGCGCGTCGTCACGAGGCACACCCGCCAGGGCCGCCAGCGCGTCGCGCGACATGATCTCCGGCTCGGCGTCGTGCTGCGGCTCGTCGAGCAGCCGCAGGAGATCGAGCGTGTGACCGGCCGACGTGCGTGAGGTGCGGCTGACAGCCCGTTCGACGGCCGAGAGGGTGTAGCCGCGGTCGATGTACTCCCGGATGAGCTGCAGCCGCTGCAGGTGATCGAGGGTGTAGTAACCCGTCCGTCCCTGCAGCCGAGGGGCGTCGATGAGGCCGCGACTCGCGTAGGCCCGAACGTTTCGGACCGTCATTCCGGCCCTCGCCGCGAGCTGGTCGACCGTGAACTCCTCAGGTACCGCCGACTGGTCGGACATGTGGGCATCATAGAGGCATGGACACGCTGCGAGGCCGGCTGCTGGTGGCCACTCCGGCCATCGATGCAGGGCCGTTTCTGCGCAGTGTGGTGTTCATCCTCGACCACGACGGCGACGGTGCGTTGGGAGTCATCGTCAACCGTCCACTCGACTCCGACGTCGACGACGTCCTGCCTGCATGGGGGGCCTACGTCAACGCGCCGGTGTGCCTGTTCGACGGCGGTCCGGTGGCGATGGACTCGGCGCTCGCCGTCGGTGTTCTCGCGGACGGGCTCCCGCCCCTGGGCTGGCGCCAGATGGCCGGCCGGGTCGGACTCGTCGACCTCGAGGGGCCGCTTCCCGGCGACGGCCAGTTCGCCGGGCTGCGCGTCTTCGCCGGCTACGCCGGATGGGGTGCGGGGCAGCTCGAGGACGAGCTCCTCGAGGGATCGTGGGTCGCCGTCGACGCCCTCGAGTCCGACCTCAGCTCGCCGACACCAGAGACGCTGTGGCGCGAGGTGCTGCGACGCCAGGCCGACGACGTGCGCTTTTGGGCCACGTTCCCGCCGGACCCCGGCATCAATTAGCTCGGGCCCCTCACGTGGTTACCATGACGGGATGGGAATGTTCGGACGCGGAACCCAGACCGTCCACGACGAGCGCACCGAGCTGCGCACGGAGGACGGCGATCACGAACGCTTCTCGCACTACGTCCCGGCCGACACCCTGACCGAGGCGATGGTCATGGGCACCCCGGTGGTCGCCCTGTGCGGCAAGGTGTGGGTGCCGAGCCGCGATCCGCAACGGTTCCCCGTCTGCCCCGAGTGCAAGGACATCTGGGACGGCATGGATACCGGGGACGACGGCGAGGGAGACGCTCCGGGCGACGCCTAGGATCGGCGCGATGACCGACCCCGATCCGACTCCAGGTCGGCGCGACACCGCCGGTGTGCCGTTGCCGCCACCCCTGATCTACGTCGCAGGGCTCGCCGCAGGTGGCCTCGCGGAGGCGCTCCGGTCGACGTCCGGACCACCGCGTCCGGTATCGGTGGCGATCGCCGTGCTGGGTGTGCTCGCCTGGCTCGCCCTCGACGGGTTGGCGGCTGCGCGGTTCAAGCGGGCCGGCACGCCGGTGATCCCGTTCAAGCCGAGCACAGCCCTGGTGGTCGACGGCCCGTACCGCGTCAGCCGCAACCCGATCTACCTCGGCATGGCCACGCTGTACGTCGGCCTGGCGTTCCTGCTCGGGCTGATGTGGGCGCTGCTGTTCCTGCCGCTCGTCCTGATCGCCGTCGATCGGCTGGTCATCGCCCGGGAGGAGACCTACCTGGAGCGGAAGTTCGGGCCGGAGTACCTGGAGTACACGAAGCGCGTGCGGCGCTGGATCTGAGTCAGGCGTCAGGGCCATCGGACGAACTGCTGTCGGACGATCGTGACCTCCGCTACGCTGCGGTCGTTGTGACCGGGGAGTAACCGAAGGAGTCACATGCGCGGCTTGCGGCGACACCGTCACTTCTGGCCCATCACGGTGGCGATCACCACGCTCGCCCTGACGATGGCGACGTTCCCCGCGTACGTCTCGTGGGCCCAGCAGTTCCACGGGCAGACATCCCAGGACCTCAAGAACGCGATCTCCCGCGCGCCGCTCACCGACGAGACCGAGGATCCGACGACCGCGGCCGAGGCGCTGGCCAGCGCCGATGTCGTGAGCGAGCAGCGCGACGAGCTCGATCCGGACCTCGTACCCACCCAGAGCGCCGAGCTGCGTGCGCATGCGAACGTCCCCGAGGACAAGTACGAGATGGCCGGTGGCTGCTACGCCCTGCAGTCCACGACGAACGACAAGTGGGTCGTCCGCTCCGGCACCGGGTACGCGGCGACCGCTGCCGACGCGGCCGGGGCCGAGCCCTTCCACTTCCAGGCGACCGACCTCGGCAGCTATCTGCTCTGGGACAACGACAAGGAGTTCGTCGGCTCTCGGCCTGTCAACGTCGTCTCGACGCCGACGCCGGGCAAGGACATGGACTTCACCGTGACGATGTCCGGGTCGGCGGCCACGTTCCGACTGCCGAACCTCAATCGCGCGGTCGCGGTCAACGCGACGTCCAAACTGGTCTCGACGAGTGCCGGCACCCCGTTCGAGCTCCGGTTGACGACCGGCTGCCAGGAATGGCCCGAGGCCAAAGTGAACGTGACGGGTCCGGCATTCGGCGGCGAGACGTCCCACCAGGAGGTGCGCGGCTACCTCGACGGGCACACCCACGGCATGGCCTTCGAGTTCCTCGGCGGCAACGTGCACTGTGGACGCCCGTGGCACCCGTACGGTGTCGAGGCCGCGCTGCAGGACTGCCCGGACCACAAGATCGCGAACGGCACCGGAGCCGTGCTGGAGAACTTCACGCGCACCGGCCTGCCGGTCGGCACGCACGACCCGGTCGGATGGCCGACGTTCAAGGACTGGCCGGCGCCCGACTCCTTGACACACGAGGGCACCTACTGGAAGTGGCTCGAGCGCTCGTGGCGCGGCGGGCAGCGCATCCTCGTCAACCTGCTCGTCGAGAACAACAAGCTGTGCCAGATCTACCCGCTCGGCAAGAACCCGTGCGACGACACCAAGTCGCTGAAGCTTCAGGCCGACGACATGCGCAAGCTCGAGCGGTACATCGATGCGCAGTACGGCGGACCCGGCCGAGGCTGGTACCGCATCGTCACCGACCCGTTCGAGGCGCGTTCCGTGATCAACGCGGGCAAGTTGGCCGTCGTGATGGGCATCGAGACCAGCGTGCCCTTCGGCTGCACGGTCAAGGGCGGCACCCGTCCGCGCTGCACCGCCGACCAGATCGACGCCCGGCTCGACGACGCCCACGACATGGGCGTGCGGCAGATGGAGCTGGTGAACAAGTTCGACAACGCATTGGCCGGCGTCGCCGGCGACGCCGGGGCCGTCGCGCCGATGGTCAACCTCGCGAACCTGCTGGAGACGGGCAGGTTCTGGGACATGCAGAAGTGCCCCGAGCCCCAAGTGCCCGGGGTCGAGGACAAAACCCAGCTGACCTCGGTTCCGGCCGGAACGCCCGCACAGGACGAGCTGTTCGGCGCGATCGCCCAGCTCCACCTCGGTGGCGTCCTGCCCATCTATCCGGCCCCGCCGACCTGCAACACGAAGGGCCTGTCGACGCTGGGCGACCACCTGATCGAGCGGATGGCCGAGAAGCACATGATCTTCGATCCGGACCACATGAGCGTCAAGGCCCGGAAGGCGTCGCTGGACCGCACCGAGGCCCTCGGCTACCCGGGTGTCTTCTCCAGCCACTCCTGGTCGACGCCGGACGCGTACCCGCGGATCTACAACGCCGGCGGCACCATCACGCCGTACGCGGGCGACAGCACCGGGTTCGTCGAGAAGTGGGAGCAGCACCTGGCCTGGGCCGACGAGCGCTACTACTTCGGCTTCGGCTACGGCGCCGACATCAACGGGCTCGGCGCGCAGGGCAACCCACGAGGTGCGAACGCCCCGAACAAGGTGACGTACCCGTTCGACGGTCTCGGCGGAGTCACCATCGACCAGCAGGTCAGCGGTGAGCGCACGTACGACATCAACGTCGACGGCGTCTCGCACTACGGCCTTTACCCGGACTGGATCGAGGACCTGCGCAAGCAGGGCGGTGACGACATCGCCGTGGACATGGCACGAGGAGCCGAGGCCTATCTGCAGATGTGGGAGCGCGCCGAGGGCATCTCGAACGACGCCTGCCGCGACCCGGACGCCGCCAAGCTCGACACCGAGGTCCTCGGCCTCGCGATCGGCTCGACGGTCGAGGAGGTCCTCCGGGCCGCCGGCCAGCCACACTCCCGCCTCGGCGACGAGTTCGTCTACTGCACCGAGACGGCGGGTGGCACGGAAGAGTCGGTGACCGTGAAGTTCGACGCCTCCGCGAAGGTGGAATCAGTCTCCTGACTGACTTCCCAGCCGTTGTGAGCCTGGGTCAGAATCCGGATTTTGCCGTCGGCGCTGGTGGGCCACAATGGGGGTGTGACCACGCCGACCCCTGTGGAGATCGAGGAGACCGACGTCGAGGACGTCGTCGAGCTCGAGAACCCGTGGGTCACCATCGTCTGGAACGACCCCGTCAACCTGATGTCCTACGTTGCCTATGTGTTCCGCAACTACTTCGGCTACACCGAGGAGAAGGCCACCGAGCTGATGCTGGCCGTTCACCACGAGGGCAAGGCGGTCGTGTCCAGCGGCAGCCGTGAGCAGATGGAGCGCCACGTGCAGGCGATGCACGAGTACGGGCTCTGGGCCACGCTGCAGCGGGCGGACGAGTGAAACCGTTCAAGAAGCGCCGCCGCGGCGGCCTCTGCGCCACGTTTGAGCCCGGCGAGGCCCACGTCATCGCCAGCCTGACGAGCCAGGTGGTCGAGCTGCTGCGCGACCGCAACGGCGAGCTTGCGTCCGATCCCGATCCACTCGCCGGCGAGCTGGGTCTCAGCGGGGGTCCGTCGTTGCCGCCGGACGACCCGGTGCTCCAGCGCCTGCTGCCGGACGCCTATCGCGGCGACTCCGACGAGTCCGCCGAGTTCCGTCGATTCACCGAGCGGTCGCTCACGTCCGCCAAGGTCGCGAACGCCGAGGCGGTGCTCGCGTCGCTGCGCGAGGCGGGCCTCGACGAGCTCGACGAGGACAGCGAGGAGTCCTTGGAGGTCGAGCTCGACCCGGGGGCCGTCCAGGCCTGGCTGCGCACCCTCACCGACGTCCGGCTGTCCCTCGCGGTCCGTCTCGGCATCGAGGCCGACGAGGACGCGATGCTGCTGCACCAGTCCGAGGACGAAGCGGTCGCTGCCATGACCGAGCTGTACGACTGGCTGGGCTACGTGCAGGAGACGCTGGTCAGCGCGCTCAGCTGACGGTGTCCATCCATCGGCCGCTCGCCGGGCCGTCCGAACGGCGTCGATAGGCTGGACGGGTGCTGACCATCGACCGCGCCACGCGCGACGCCATCGTCGAGCACGCCCGTCGCGACCACCCCGACGAGGCGTGCGGCGTCGTCGCGGGTCCTGCCGGTTCGGACCTCCCGATCCGGCACGTGCCGATGCTCAACGCCGCGATGTCGCCCACGTTCTACGAGTTCGACTCCGGCGACCTGCTCAAGCTCTACCTCGAGATGGACGACAACGACGAGGAGCCGGTCGTCATCTACCACTCGCACACCGCCACGGAGGCGTACCCGTCGCGCACCGACATCTCACTGGCGCAGGAGCCCGGCGCCCACTACGTGCTGGTCTCCACGAGGGACGGGGCGCACGAGGCGGGACCGGTCGACTTCCGCTCGTTCCGTATCGTCGACGGCGAGGTCAGCGAGGAAGAAGTGACCATCGTCGAGCGTTATGCCGACGACGTACCCACGACACAGAAGGCAGCCGACTGATGGCCATCGAGGTCCGCATCCCCACCATCCTGCGTCCGTTCACCGGCGGTGAGCGCGCCGTTGACGGCAAGGGCGACACGGTGGCCGAGCTCATCGAGAACCTCGAGGCGAACCACGCCGGCATCAAGGAGCGGCTCGTCGAAGACGGGCCAGAAGATGTGACAGTACGTCGGTTCGTCAACGTCTACGTCAACGACGAGGACATCCGCTACACCGGCGGCCTCGACACGACGCTGGCCGACGGCGACACCGTCGTCATCCTCCCCGCGGTCGCCGGAGGCGGGCCGCGGTTCATCGGCACAGCGGTCGCCGGCGGCTGACTTGCGATACGACTCGCTGGTCGACTCGGTCGGCAACACGCCGCTGGTCGGCCTCCCGACGCTGTCTCCGTCAGAGGACGTCCGGCTGTGGGCCAAGCTCGAGGACCACAACCCGACCGGGTCGATCAAGGACCGCCCGGCGCTGCACATGATCCAGCGCGCCGAGGACGAGGGACGCCTCACGCCCGGCGCCACGATCCTGGAGCCCACCAGTGGCAACACCGGCATCTCGCTGGCGATGGCCGCCTCGATGCGGGGCTACAAGCTGATCTGCGTGATGCCCGAGAACACGTCCGAGGAACGGCGGCAGCTGCTGCGGATGTGGGGCGCGGAGATCGTGCCGTCACCCGCCGCCGGCGGCTCCAACGAGGCCGTCCGAGTGGCCAAGGAGATGGCGGCCGAGCATCCCGACTGGGTGATGCTCTACCAGTACGGCAACCCGGCCAACGCCGACTCCCACTACGCGGGCACGGCCCCGGAGATCCACACCGACCTGCCGACCATCACGCACTTCGTCGCCGGCCTCGGCACCACCGGCACGTTGATGGGTGTCAGCCGCTACTTCCGGGACCACAAGCCCGACGTGCGCATCGTCGCGGCCGAGCCGCGCTACGGCGAGCTCGTCTACGGGCTGCGCAACCTCGACGAAGGCTTTGTCCCCGAGCTCTTCGACGACTCCCTGATCGACTCGCGCTTCTCCGTCGGGCCCCGCGACGCCGTGCGCCGCATGCGCGAGCTGATCGAGTCGGAGGGCATCTTCGCCGGCATCTCCACCGGTGCGATCCTGCATGCCGCGCTCGGCCAGGCCGACAAAGCGGTCAAGGCCGGAGAGCGCGCCGACATCTGCTTCGTCGTCGCCGACGGAGGCTGGAAGTACCTCTCGACCGGCGCCTACGAGGGCACGCTGGACGACGCCGAGGACCGCCTCGACGGCCAGCTCTGGGCCTGAGCGGAACACGCTCGATCAAGTGGGTGCCGTCGGGCGCTCGCGTCGGATAGCCTCGGTCCCGTGAGCGAGATCGTCGTGTTCTCCGGGAGCGCGCACCGTCCACTCGCCGAGAAGATCTGCTCCGAGCTCGGCCAACCACCCTCAGCATCCGACACCGTCCGCTTCAGCAACGACTGCCTGCAGATCCAGCTGCTCGCCAACTGCCGCAAGAAGGACGTCTACATCATCCAGCCGCTGGTCCCGCCCACGCAGGACCACCTGATGGAGCTGCTGCTGATGATCGATGCCGCCCGTGGCGCGTCCGCTGAGTCGGTCACGGCCGTCATCCCGCACTTCGCGTACGCACGGTCGGACAAGAAGGACGCGTCGCGCATCTCCATCGGCGGCCGATTGGTGGCCGACATGCTCAGCACGGCGGGCGCCGACCGCGTCGTCACGATGACGCTGCACGCGCCGCAGGTCCACGGCTTCTTCAGCACGCCGGTCGACCACCTCACCGCGATCGGTGAGCTCGCCGACCACTACCGCGGGCGCGACCTCAGCAACACCGTGGTCGTGTCGCCCGACCTCGGCAACGCCAAGACCGCGTCGCTGTTCGCCCGTCTCCTCGGAGTGCCGGTCGCGGCCGGCAGCAAGCAGCGTCAGGCTGACGACAAGGTCGTCATCGACGCCATCGTCGGCGACGTCTCCGGCAAGACGGCGATCGTGCTCGACGACGAGATCGCCACCGGCGGCTCCATCGTCGAGCTGATGAACAAGCTCGAGGAGGAGGGCTGCCCCGAGGCATCCGTGGCCTGCACGCACGGGCTGTTCACCGGCAAGGCGGTCGAGCGGCTGCGCGACCACCCGTCGATCACCGAGGTCGTCACCACCGACACGGTTCCGCCGCCCGACGATTGGCCCGAGCTACAGGTGCGCACCGTGTCGCGGCTCTTCGCCGAGGCCATCGCGCGCATCCACGCCGGCGAGTCGGTCTCCAGCCTGTTCGACGGCGTCGACCCGTCTCACGCGCCGCCGCAGCCGAAGTTGCCCTTATAGGGCATCCGGCACATCCGCTGTCCATGAACCGTTCCGGTTCCGTACTCTGACGGTTGTGGCGGACGCACCCATCGGCATCTTCGACTCCGGCTTCGGTGGACTCACCGTCGCCCGGGCCGTGATCGACCAGCTTCCGCACGAGCCCGTGCTCTACCTGGGTGACACCGCTCGCCAGCCGTACGGCTCCCAGCCGATCGCCGCCGTGCGCGAGTTCGCCCTCGACTGTCTCGACCACCTGGTCGAGCAGGGCGTCAAGACCCTCGTGATCGCCTGCAACTCCGCCAGCGCCGCCGTGCTGCGTGACGCCCGGGAGCGCTACGACGTCCCAGTGGTCGAGGTCATCATCCCGGCCACGCGCCGTGCCGTCAGCGCCACCCGCAACGGGAAGGTCGGCGTCATCTGCACGCAGGCCACGGCGACGTCCCGCGCCTATGACGACGCCTTCGCGGCCAACCCGTCCGTCGAGCTGCATACCCAGGCGTGCCCGCGCTTCGTCGAGCTCGTCGAGGCCGGTGTCACGAGCGGCCCCGAGATCGAGGCGGTCGCCCACGAGTACCTGGAGCCGCTCGTCGACGCCGGCGTCGACACCCTCGTGCTCGGGTGCACCCACTACCCACTGCTCACCGGGGCCATCTCGTACGTCATGGGCCCGGACGTCACCCTCGTGTCCAGTGCCGACGAGACGGCCAAGGACGTCTACGCGCTGCTCGTGCGTGAGGGGCTCGAACGCGACCTCGGTGCCCCCGAGCCGCAGCACCACTTCCTGACCACGGGTCGACCCGTGGACTTCGGGGTCCTCGGGCGCCGATTCCTGGGGCCCGAAGTGGAGTCCGTTGAACAGTTCTCCTGGGTGGTGACAGCATGAGTGGCATGAAACTCACGGTGATCGGTTGTGCGGGCTCGTTCCCCGGTCCCGACTCTCCGTCGAGCTGCTACCTGGTGGAGGCGCCGTTCGAGGGTCGCACCTACCGTCTGGTGCTCGATCTCGGCAATGGGGCGCTCGGCGCGTTGCAGCGGTACATCGACCTCCGTGACCTGGATGCCGTCGCCATCTCGCACCTGCACGCCGACCACTGCTTCGACCTCGCCGGCTTCTACGTGGTCAGCCGGTACCACCCCGACGGTGCCCTGGCCCAGCTCCCGCTGTTCGCCCCCGCGGGCGCAGCGCGCTTCCTGGCCGTGGCCTACGGTCCCGAGCCGGACCCCGGCATCCTCAGCCACTTCTCGTGCCACGACTGGGAGGACGGCGAGACCGTTGAGCTCGGCCCGTTCCGCCTCACCGTGGCCCTCATGGACCATCCGGTCGAGTGCTACGCGATGAGGCTCGAGACGGACGACCACGTGCTCGTCTACTCCGGCGACACCGGGCCCAGCGAGAAGTTGAACGAGCTCGCCGCCGGCGCAGACCTGTTCCTCTGCGAAGCGTCCTTCGTGGAGTCAAAGGTCAACCCTCCTCATCTGCACCTCACCGGCGCGCAGGCGGGCGAAGCCGCGACTGCAGCCGGTGTCAGCCGCCTGCTCCTCACGCACATCCCGGCGTGGACCGACCGAGCCGAGGTCGAGGCCGACGCCAAGACGACATGGAACGGCCCGCTCGACCTCGTGGTGTCCGACGCCACCTACGAGCTCTGACCCACGCGTCTGAGCCGCTCGATAGGCTCGCCGCCATGACCTCCCGCGAAGACGGACGTGCTCCCGACGAGCTCCGCCCTGTCACGATCACCCGCCACTGGCTCGACCACGCGCAGGGCTCCTGCCTCATCGAGTTCGGCAAGACCCGCGTGCTGTGCGCCGCTGCCGCCTCTGAAGGCGTGCCCCGTTGGCGCAAGGGCTCGGGTCTGGGCTGGGTCACGGCCGAGTACGCGATGCTCCCGCAGGCGACCCACGACCGTTCGCAGCGCGAGTCGGTCAAGGGCCGTATCGGTGGACGCACGCACGAGATCTCGCGGCTGATCGGTCGCTCGCTGCGCGCGGCGATCGACTACAGCGCCCTCGGCGAGAACACGATCACGATCGACTGCGACGTCCTGCAGGCCGACGGCGGCACCCGCACGGCAGCCATCACGGGTGCCTACATCGCCCTGTCCGACGCCGTCGCGCACCTGCGCGAGGCGGGTGCCCTCGTCGGTGAGCCCCTGGTCGAGTCCGTCGCCGCCATCAGCGTCGGCATCATCGACGGCACGCCGCTGCTCGACCTCCCCTACGTCGAGGACGTGCGGGCCGAGACCGACATGAACGTCGTCATGACGGGCTCCGGATCCTTCGTCGAGGTCCAGGGCACGGCCGAGGGTGCGCCGTTCGACCGGGCCGAGCTCGACGCCCTGCTGACGCTCGCGGCGAAGGGCTGCGCCGATCTCACCCGACTCCAGACCGAGGCACTCGGCACATGACGTCTCGCCGGGTGGTGCTCGCGTCGCGCAACGCGAAGAAGCTGGCCGAGCTCCGTCGCATACTCGACACGCTGCTGCCCGGCAACGCAGTGCTCGGGCTCGACGACGTCGTACCGTACGACGAGCCCGCCGAGACCGAGACGACGTTCGAGGGAAACGCGCGACTCAAGGCCCGTGCCTGCCTCGCGGCCACGGGCCTGCCGTCCCTGGCCGACGACTCGGGCCTGTGCGTCGACGCCCTCAACGGCATGCCGGGGGTGCTGTCGGCGCGCTGGAGTGGGGTGGCGAAGGACGACAGGGGCGACGAGGCCAACAACGCCCTCCTGCTCAGCCAGCTCGGCGACGTGCCCGACGAGCGTCGTGGCGCCACGTTCCGTTGTGCGATGGCCTTCTGCACACCCGACGGCATCGAGGTCGTCGAGAGCGGCGAGATGCGCGGTCGCATCCTGCGCGCCGAGCAGGGCACGGGTGGGTTCGGCTACGACCCGTTGTTCGCCGCCGAGGGATACGACCTCTCCACCGCCGAGCTGAGGCCGGCCCAGAAGGACCGCATCAGCCATCGTGGCCATGCCCTCGCGGCCATCGCACCGCACGTCGCGGAGGCCCTGGGCTAGCTACTCGAGGGCGGCGATGACCCGGTCCGCGAGGGCTCGGCTGCCGGCCCGGTTGGGGTGATGCTCCACCAACCCTGGAAGTCGTCGCCCTCGTCGTCGTTGTACTCGGCCGTGATGGAGTCGCCGACCACGATGATGCCGCCCTTGAAGGGCCCGTCCGCTGTCGGCTCGCCTTCGCCGGCTCTCTGCCAGGCCACGAGCAAGGCGATGGACATGACGACGACCACGCTGGTGCGCAGGACCGATCTGGACACGGCAATCCTCCCGAGAAGCAGGAGCAGGATACGTCCGGACCGATCGATGGTTCGGGACAATCGACGAGATCGATGCCATCGCGTGGTAGCGCGACTCCCGTGGTGTTACCGAGTCGGCTGTCGATGATCGGCACTACGGTTGTCGAATGCCGGCGCCAGAGACGCGATACGCGAAGAAGGGTGACATCAGCATCGCCTACCAGGTCGTGGGCGACGGTCCGATCGATCTGGTGCTGTCCAGCGGGATCGTCTCGCACATGGCGCTGATGTGGAGTGATCCCGGGGCCCATGCGATGCTCCGGCGGCTCACCTCCTTCTCGCGGCTGGTCATGTTCGACAAGCCGGGCACGGGCCTGTCCGATCCCATCGCCGGGCCTCCATCGGCAGAGCAGCGGGTGCAGGACATCTGCGCGGTGATGGACGCCGTCGGCCTGGAGCGTGCCTCACTGCTGGGCTACTCCGAGGGTGGCCTGCCCTCGATGCTGTTCGCGGCGACGTATCCCGAGCGATGCGACGCGCTGGTCCTGCTGGAGTCCGGAGCGAAGTGGGACTGGGCTCCTGACTACCTGGCCGACCAGAAGGATCGCCTTGACGAGATGTGGAAGCTGGTCGACGAACGGGTGCCGAGGTGGGGCGACGGGGGCATCGCCGAAGTGTGGGCACCGAGCGCGGCTACTGTTCCGGGCTCAGTTCCGATCTTCGGCAGTGTGGAGCGGATCTGTGCGAGCCCGGGCATGGCGGCGGCGATGTTCGAGGCGATGAAGGTCACCGACGTCCGTGCCGCGTTGCCGCGGATCTCCGTTCCCACCCTGATCCTCCACTACACGGACAGCATCATCCCGGTCGCGTTCAGCAGGCACATGGCCGGGGAGATCGCGGCTGCGAAGTACGTGGAGCTCGCTGGCCAGGATCACATGATCTGGTTCGGAGATTGGGAGCCGGCAATCGACGAGATCGAGGAGTTCCTCACGGGGGCCCGGCACCAGTCCAACCCCGACCGAGCGCTGGCCACCATCTTGTTCACCGACATCGTGTCGTCTACCGAGCGAGCCGCGGACGTCGGCGACCAGCGATGGCGGTCACTGGTCGAGCGCCACGACGAGGTCGTCCGGGCGGAGTTGGAGCGCTACGGCGGACGGGCCGTCAAGACACTCGGTGACGGGTTCCTTGCCGTGTTCGACGGGCCGGCGAAAGCCATCCGCGCAGCGCGAGCCATGAGCGATGCCGTCCGGCCCCTGGGAATCGAGATCCGCGTCGGGATCCACACCGGCGAGTGCGAACGCCGCGGAGAGGATCTCGCCGGGATCGCGGTCAACGTGGCCGCGCGGATCGTCGGGCACTCCGGGGCCGGCGAGGTGCTGGTGTCGAGCACGGTCCGAGAACTGGTGCTCGGGTCTGGCATCGAGTTCGCCGAACGCGGCTCGTACGCGCTCAAGGGCGTGCCGGACGAGTGGCACCTCTATGCCGTCACCGGCGACGGGCGCACCGATGCCCGTCCCGTCAGCGAGGTGTCGCCTGAGGTTGCCGCCCTCACGCCGGGACCGCGAGCGGCGATGCGACTCCGTGATCGTGCACTGCTCGCCGGTGCGCATCGCACGCCCGGCCTTCTGCGCACGATCGGCCGGCCTTACCTGCACCGCAAGCGCCGGGGGGCACTCGATGGCACCTGAGACGAAGTACGCCAAGAAGGGCGAGATCAGCATCGCCTACCAAGTGGTCGGCGACGGGCCGATCGACATCGTGCTCGTCAACGGGATCCTCTCCCACATGTCGCTGCTGTGGACCGATCCCCAGGCCAACGCGATGCTCCGGCGGATCACGTCGTTCGCACGGCTGGTGATGTTCGACAAACCGGGAACCGGGTTGTCCGATCCGGTGTCCGGTCCGCCGTCCACCGAACAGCGGGTTGAGGACATCCGGGTGGTGATGGACGCCGTCGGCCTCGACCATGCCGTCCTGTGGGGTTACTCGGAAGGCGGCTCGCCCTCGATGCTGTTCGCAGCCACATACCCCGAGAGAGTCGACGCACTGATCTTGCACGAGACGGCTGCGAGATGGGTTGAAGCTCCGGACTACTTTCCCGGCGAACCGGCCCTCGAGCGATTGTGGAGCATGTTCACCGAGGGGGCCTTCGACTGGGGGAGCGGACACGTCATCGGTGAGCTGTGGGCGCCCAGCGCGATGTCCGTGCCGGGCGCGCTGCAGGTCTACGGCAGCGGAGAACGCATCTGCGCGAGTCCCGGAATGGCGGTGGCCGTGTTGCAGGCGTGCAAGTTGATCGATGTCAGGGCAGCACTGGAACGGATCTCTTCACCCACCTTGATCCTGAATCGGGAGAACAGCTTCGTCCCGGTCGAGCTCGGACGGTATCTGGCTCAGAAGGTCCCAGGCGCCAAGTACGTCGAGTTCCCGGGCGACGATCACCTGATCTGGGTAGGTGACTGGGAGCTCGTCATCGACGAGATTGAGGAGTTCCTCACCGGGACGCGCCACCGAGCCGATCCAGAACGCGCCTTGGCGACGATCCTGTTCACCGACATCGTCTCGTCGACAGAGCGAGCCGCCGAGCTCGGTGATGAGCGGTGGAACGCACTGGTCGAGCGCCATGACGAAGTAGTCCGCGCGCAGATCGAGAACTTCGGTGGCCGGGCGATCAAGACCCTCGGCGACGGCTTTCTCGCGGTTTTCGAGGGGCCGGCGAAGGCGATTCGCGCTGCCCGCGCGATGGACGTGGCCGTTCTGACGTTGGGGCTCGAGATGCGCGCGGGAATCCACACCGGGGAGTGTGACCGACGGGGTGAGGATCTGGCCGGCATCGCGGTGAACGTCGCCGCCAGGATCGTCGCGCACGCCGGGGCGGGGGAGATCGTCGTCTCCAGCACGGTGAAAGAGCTCGTGCTCGGGTCGGGCATCGAGTTCACCGACCGTGGGACCCACACGTTGAAGGGCGTGCCGGACGAGTGGCATCTCTACGCCGCCGCCGGCGACGGGCGCATCGACGCTAGGCCAGTGAGCGAGGTCGCCCCCGATGTCGCCGCTCTCACTCCAGGGCCTTTGGCCACGCTGCGCCGACGCGATCGGGCCCTGCTCGCCGGCGCCCACCGGACGCCACGACTGATGCGGGCCCTGGGTAGCGCGATGCTCCGATTCCGGCGGTCGCCTGTCAGCTGAATCCATGCTGGCGCCACGCTTCATAGACGGCAATCGACGCGCAGTTGGCCAGGTTCATCGATCGACGCCCGGGGAGCATCGGGAGGCGCAGTCGGTCGGTGATGCGGGCATGGTTGAGCACATCGTCGGGCAGTCCGTCAGGCTCGGCACCGAACATGAGCACGTCGCCCGGCTCATACGCGACGTCGGTGTAGAGACGATCCGCCGCGGTGGTGAACGCGAGCACCCGCGCCCGGCCGAGCTCGGAGAACGCCGTGTCGAGGTCCGGGTGCACGGTCATCACCGCGAGGTCGTGATAGTCGAGCCCGGCGCGACGCAGCTGGGCGTCGGAGAGGTCGAAACCCAGCGGCTCGACGAGGTGCAGCTCTGTGCCAGTGGCCGCAGCGAGACGGATCGCGTTGCCGGTGTTGCCGGGGATCCTCGGCTCATGGAACAGCATGCGGAACATCAGAGCGTCAGCCTAGGGCCTACACTCATCGCCCATGGCAGCCCCGCAGCGCGTTCACGTCACGCACACCTACCGGTCCGATCCCGCCACCGTCTTCGAAGCGCTCTCCGAGCACGAGGAGCTCGGTCGAGTCATGGGCGCCAAGGTCACACGCGTCCGCGACGGTGATGCGTCCCGCAACGGCGTCGGGTCGACACGACGGCTGAAGATCGGTCCACTGCCCCCCATCGAGGAGACGGTGACCGCTGCCGAGCCGAACAGTCTCATCGAGTACCGCATCAGCTCGGGCGGCAAACCGCTCAGGGGGCACTGGGGCGTCCAGCGTCTGACGCCGACGAGCGACGGCGGCACAGAGCTCGACTACCGGATCGGCTTCGACGCCCCGGTGCCCGGAATGGCGGGCCTGGTGGGCCAGGCCATCACGCGACAGCTCGCGAAGGGTCTGCCCAAGCTCCTCGACTGATCCGGCTCCCGGTCAAGCGCGGCTCGACAGCCGAGAGAATCCCCGCATGACGGCCGGGGCGCGTCGGGCGACCACGGCGACGGCGCGGTCGGAGCGTCGTAAGCCCTCACTCATTGGCGGCGTCGGTTGCGCAGCCAGGCGGCCTTCACGGGACGTCGGACTTGCTCCGGCGCGATCGACGGCCAGCAGCCGCCACTCACCGGGAACGCCCTTGAGGGCACGGACGCCGCGATCATCGAAGCCGATGCCGCTGCCGGTGACGAGGTCCCGCACCGTGCTCGAGACCATGATCTCGCCCGGCATGGCCTCCGACATGACGCGGGCAGCGATGTGCACTCCGATGCCTCCGATGTCGTCACCCATCAGCTCGCACTCACCGGTGTGGACGCCGAGCCGGAGCTCGATGCCGAGCGGCTCGACGGCCGACAGCAGAGCCTCGGCACATCGAATCCCTTGGGCCGGGCCGTCGAGGGTGACGAGGTGGCCGTCGCCGGTGCCCTTGACGACCTGGCCGCCGTACAGCTCGACCGTGGTGCGAGTGACGTCGTCGTGGCGATCGAGCAACGCGTGCCAGCGTTCGTCGCCGATCGCTGCCGCGCGCTCGGTGGAACCCACGATGTCGGTGAACAGGATCGTACGGAGCGCTCGCTGAGCTTGTGCGCGATGTTGCGAGCCGGTCAGGAACTCCTCGATGGCGTCGACGGTCACGTCGCCCTCGTACAACCAGGGAGCATGGTCGTATCCGGGCACTTCGAGCATCTTGGCCTCGGGTATGTGATCCGCGAGATACCGACCGAGCTGCACGGGCACGACGTCGTCGATCGCGTGGATCACCAGCGTCGGCACGCGGAGTGTGGGAAGGACCGCTCTCAGGTCCAGACCGGTCATCGCGGTCAGGGTCGCTCGCGCCATTCCCGGGCTGGCGCTGACCCGCTCGATCATGCCGAGCTGCTGACGAGAACGAACGGAGGGCATGAACAGGCCCATCGCCTCGCCCGTGCCCCACGAGTCACGCACTGCGCGCCCGACGTGCTGCAAGCGAGCAACTTGCTGCTCGGAGGGCGTGTACGCGTCGCCGAGCATGTCGCCGATGTACTCGACGAACATGGACGGATCCATGTCCACCACGTCCTCCCAGTCCATCGTGACTGGCACGGGATTGATCGCCGTCGACCCGATGATCACGAGGCCGCGCACCCGTTCGGGCTTTATGGCGGCGAACAGGATCGATGCCGCGCCGCCCTCGCTGAACCCGATCAGCGCGGCCTGCTCGAACTCGGCCGCATCCATCAACGCCTCGATCTCGGTGACCCGCTCTTCGATCGTCCTCACCTTGGCGATGGGGTCGGACATGCCGACACCTGCCTTGTCGAAGATCAACACACGGGCGAACGTGGCGAGGTGGTCGAAGAATGCCTTGTACTCCGGCGAGGTCCACAGCACCTCGACGTTCGTGACGAACGACCCGGACACGACGATGTTCACCGGACCGGAGCCGAACACCTGGTAGGCGAGGCTCAGGTCACCACAGCGCGCGTACTGTGTCTCGGGCACTTGTCCAGACTAGGGCCAGAGCCCGCTGTGTGCGGCAGTTCAGCGACTAGCCGAGCAGTTCGGCCCGCCAGGGTGGTTCCGCTCCGGCGCGTCCGACGACCAGAGCCGCGGACCGTGCCGCCATTGCCGTCAGCCGCTGCACCGTGCCTGCGTCGACCTGGCGAAGCCTGTCGCGATCCTTCGCGTCGAGGAGGCCCTCGAGGTGCAGCGCGACGATGAGTCCGGACATGTAGGCATCGCCGGCGCCCACCGAGTCGACCACGTCGACCGGTGTTAGTGGCACGTCGACGCGTCCGGAGCGGGCCCATGCAACCGAGCCGTCTCCTCCGTGGGTGACCACGACGAGCGACGCACCGGCTCCAAGCCAGCGCTCGGCAACGGCGTCGAGCGATTCAACCGGGTACAGCCAGGCCAGGTCCTCATCGCTCGCCTTCACGACGTCGGCCAGCACGACGAGCCCCTCAATGTGGGCCATGGCCGCGGCGCGATCAGGCGTCATGGACGGCCTGACGTTCGGGTCGAACGTGACGATGGTGGTCGGGTGCAGGCGACGGACGAGCGCCTCGACCTCGCCGGCTCCCGGGTCGAGCACGGCCGCGATCGAGCCGGTGTGGACCGCGACGGGGGTTTCCTCGGGTTTGATCGGACCGGGATCCCACGAGACGTCGAACTCGTAGCGTGCGGACCCGTGCTCGTCGAGCCTGGCCACCGCCGACGACGTGCGTTCGGCGGCCGAGGCCAGCACATCCACGCGTGACTCGGCAAGGTGCCACCGGATCAGCTCGCCATGGGCGTCGTTCGCCAGCGCGGTGGCCAGAGTGACTTCGAGGCCGACGCGGCCGAGCCCGACCGCGACGTTCGCCGGGCTCCCGCCGGCATGCGCGGTGCGCTTCCCGTCGGGTTGCTCGACGACGTCGACCAACGCCTCACCGACCACGAGGAGCATGGCGGACCCCGTCCTCAGGCTGCCTCGACCGCGCCGGTCATGATGGCGACGGCCTCGGAGGGGGTGTGGCTGTCCGGCGTGATCACCGCGACGCGACGACCCAGGCGCTGCACCTGGATCCGGTCGGCCACCTCGAACACGGCGGGCATGTCGTGACTGATGATGATCACCGGAAGGCCCTGGTCGCGGAGGTCGCGTACGAGGCGGAGCACCTGGGCGGTCTCACGGACGCCGAGTGCCGCCGTGGGCTCGTCCAGGATGACGACCTTCGAGCCGAACGCAGCCGATCGCGCGACGGCCACCGCCTGACGCTGGCCGCCGGACAACGTCTCGACGGCCTGGGTCATCGACTGCAACGTGGTGATCCCGAGCGCCTCGACCTGTTCCTGGGCCCGACGTCGCATGCCCTTCTTGTCGAGCAGGCGCAGCGCCGAGCCGAGGAAGCCGGGCCGCCGCTCCTCGCGGCCGAGGTAGAGGTTGCTGGCGATGTCGAGCGCGGGGGAGACGGCCAGGTTCTGGTAGACGGTCTCGATGCCGGCGCGACGGGCATCCTGCGGGTTCTCGAACTCGACCGCCGCGCCGTCGACGAGGATCTCTCCGGCGTCGGGCACGTGCGCTCCCGATAGGCACTTGATGAGCGTGGACTTGCCGGCGCCGTTGTCGCCGATGATGGCGAGCACCTCGCCCGGGTACAGCTCGAGATCGACACCGGCAAGGCCGACGACGTTGCCGAACCGTTTGACCAGGCCTTTCGCCTGGAGAACGGGCCGCTGGTCGCTCACGGGGGTGCTCATGCGCGCGCCTTCCTGATCCACTGGTCGACCGAGACGGCGACGATGACGAGGATGCCGACCGCGAGCGTCTGGTACAGGACGTCGAGGCCGGCGAGCGAGAGCCCGTTGCGGAACACGCCGACGATGAGCGCACCGATCAGGCTGCCCCAGAGCACGCCCCGGCCGCCGAACAGGCTGGTGCCGCCGATGACCACGGCGGTGATCGAGTCGAGGTTCGCGTCGACGCCGGCGTTCGGGCTGGCGGCGTTGATCCGGCCCATCAGGATCCAGCCGGCCAGGGCGAACGTCGCCCCGGCGGTGACGTAGACGCTCAGGAGGACGCGCCGCACCGAGATGCCGGAGAGCCGGGCGGACTCGGCGTCGTCGCCCACGGCGTACACGTGCCGGCCCCATGCGGTCTGGCTCAGCGCGAACGACACCACGGCATACAGCGCGATCATCATGATGACGCCGGTGGTGATGCGGACGTCGCCGAGCGTGATCACGGTGCCTGTCCACGTCATCAGGCCGGGCATGTCGGAGCCTCGCACGCTCGAGCCCGAGGAGTACAGGAGCATCAGCGCCGTGAACACGTTGAGCGTGCCGAGCGTGACGATGAACGGCGGCAGCTTGAGCCTCGTGACGAGGAAACCGTTGAACAGGCCCGCGGCGATGCCGACCCCCAGCCCGATCATGAGCGCCAGCGGTCCGGGCAACCCGTTCACCGACGCCGTCCGCGCGGCGACCATCGTCGACAGCAGCATCAGCGCGCCGACCGACAGGTCGATGCCGGACGTGAGGATGATGAGCGTCTGCCCGACGGCGAGGGCACCGATCACGGCGACCTGCTGCACGACGAGGGAAAGGTTCTGCGGGGCGAGGAAGCGGTCGTTGAGGATCGAGAACACGATCATCGAGATGACCAGCACCAACGCCGGGCTGAGGGCCGGATGGCGGTGCAGCACGTGGTGGATGCGCTGGGCGATGGTCTCGCTCTCGCGGTCCTGGACGAGGACCTCGGTCATGGCAGATCGCTCCTGAGGTTCGGACGGGTGGGTGAGGTGGTCATGCTCGTCCTCCGGTGGTCGGCTGGCAAGGGGATGGGGCGGCGGGACGGGAGGAACGTCCCGCCGCCCCCACAGGGTCAGCCCCAGCAGATGGACTTCGCCTCGGCGGTGTCGATGCTTTCGACGCCGTCCTGCGGCTCGTCGGTGACGAGTGCGACACCGGTGTCGAAGAAGTCGAGGCCTTCCGTCGGCTTCGGCTTGGTGCCGTCCTTCGCCAGCGCGGCGATGGCCTTCACGCCCTCGGACGCCATCTTCAGCGGGTACTGCTGGGACGTGGCTCCGATGACGCCTTCCTCGACGTAGCCGACTCCGGCGCAGCCGCCGTCGACGGAGATGATGGTCACGTCCTTCTCCTTGCCCGCGCTCTTGAGCGCCTGGTACGCGCCGTAGGCGGCGGGCTCGTTGATGGTGTAGACGACGTTGATGTTGTCGTTCTTCGACAGGCAGGTCTCCATCGCGGACGTTCCACCGTCCTCGGCGCCGTTCGTGGCCTCGTTGCAGGCGAGCTCGTAGTCGCCGCCGCTGTAGCTGCCGGTCTTGGCCTCGTCGCCGTTCTTCTTGGCGTCCTTCGTGTCGATGCCCATGCCTTCGAGGAAGCCCTGGTCGCGGTTGTAGTCGACCGAGACGACCTTGTCGTCGAACAGGTCGAGCATGGCGATCGTGGCCTTCTCTCCGCCGAGCTTCTTGGCCGTCCACGAACCGATCGCCTTGCCGGCGGCGAAGTTGTCGGTCGCGAAGGTGATGTCCACTGCGTCAGCCGGATCCGGCGGGGTGTCGAGGGCGATGACGAACAGGCCTTGGTCGCGGGCCTTCTCGATCGCGTCGACGACGCCGGGGCCGTTGGGCGTGATGAGGATGCCCTTCTGGCCCTGGGAGATCGCATTCTCGATCGCCTGGATCTGGGTGGCCTCGTCACCGTCGGACTTGCCGGCGGCCAGGGTCAGATCGACGCCTTGCTCCTTGGCGGCCTTCTTCGCGCCGTCCTGCATCGCGACGAAGAACGGGTTGGTGGTGGTCTTGACGATCAGCGAGACGCCGACGTTGCCGTCGCCGTCGCCGCTGTCTGATCCGCAGGCCGAGAGGGCGAGTGTGCCGACGAGCGCGAGCGCGAGCCCGGCGCAGATGCGGCCGATGTGGGTGCGTGACACGATTTCTCCTCAGGTCATGACAACGATGTCAGGTTGGTCTACCGTGAGTTCTACCTCACCAGAGAGCCCGCGTCAACCACTATGGTGGACGGCACTGACCGAAAGGTGACATCGATGTCGGACGACCAGGCGGCCCCTCCGCCCCGAGGGCGCGCGACCATGAAGGACGTCGCCCAGCGTGCCGGGGTCGGCATCAAGACGGTCTCGCGCGTCGTGAACGGTGAGGCCTACGTGGCCAAAGCAACGGCCGAGCGGGTCGAGCGCGCGATGAACGAGCTCAACTACCGCCGCGACCTTGCCGCGGGAAGCCTGCGTCGCTCCGACCGCCGCTCGCTCACCCTCGGACTTCTTCTGGCCAACGTGGCGAACCCGTTCGACGCGGCCCTGCACCGCGCGGCCGAGGACGTCGCCCAGGAGCTCGGCGTCTCGGTGCTCTCGGCGAGCCTCGACGAGCGAGCCGAGCGGGAGCAGCCGTTCGTGCACGCACTCGCCACCCGGCGCATCGACGGCCTGATCCTGATGCCGGCGAGCCATGACCACGCCTATCTGGCCGCCGAGATCGCGGCCGGCATGTCGGTCGTGTTCGTCGACCGTCCGCCGGTCGGTCTGGACGCCGACTGCGTCGCGGTCGACAACCAGGGCGGCGCGCGGCAGGCCGTCGAGCACCTCGCGTCGTTCGGTCACCGTCGCATAGCCTTCCTCGGCGACCGTCCGACGCTGGCCACCGCGAGTGCCCGACTGGAGGGCTTTCTGCAGGGTGTCGGTGCGCTCGGTGTGAGCAGTGCGGCGTCGCCGGCGATCGACGGACTCACGAACGAGTACGTCGCCGAGGCAGCGGTGCGATCGCTGCTGGAAGCAAGCGACCCGCCCACGGCGTTGTTCTCCGCTCAGAACTTGGTGACCGTCGGCGCCATCCGGGCTTTGCGCAGCCTCGGCCTCGAGCAGGAGGTGGCGCTCGTGGGCTTCGACGACCTCCCGCTCGGCGACCTGCTGCAGCCGGGCATCACGGTCATCGCGCAGGACGCCATCCAGATCGGCCGGCTAGCCGCCGAACGCGTCTTCGCCCGCATCGACGGCGACGAGTCCCCGGCGCAGCGCGTGGTCGTGCCCACGCGGTTCATCGTCCGTGGATCTGGCGAGATCCCGGCGCCATAGGTCGTCGATTGCTCTGTGCCGAAGGCGGGACTCGAACCCGCACACCCGAAGGTATGGCGACCTAAACGCCACGTGTCTACCAGTTCCACCACTTCGGCCCGGTGCACAGGATAGGCCTATGCCGCGTCGAGCCCGAGATCCCTCCGCAGCTTCGCGACGTGCCCGGTGGCCTTGACGTTGTACTGGGCGACCTCGACCTTGCCGTCGGGATCGATGACGAACGTCGAGCGGATGACACCCTCGACGACCTTGCCGTAGAGCTTCTTCTCGCCGAAGGCGCCCCAGGACGTCAGGACCTCCTTGTCGACGTCGGAGAGCAGCGTGATCGTCAGGCCTTCCTTCTCGCGGAACTTCGCGAGCCGCTCCGTGGTGTCTTTCGAGATGCCGAGCACGGTGTAGCCCTCGGCCTCGAGGTCGTCGAGCGAGTCGCTGAAGTCGCAGGCCTGCTTCGTGCATCCCGGTGTCATCGCTGTCGGGTAGAAGTACACGATGACGCGGCCGCCCCGCAGGTCGGACAAGGTCACCGTCTCGCTGGTGTCCGTCGGCAGGGTGAAGTCGGGTGCGGTGTCTCCGGGCTGCAGGCGCGTCGTCATGGGCTCTATCCTTTCAATACCGATGTTCCCGATCTGAGCGAGGCACCCGTGGGCAAGTCCGAGACCGACGAGCTGGTCGACGAGATCGAGCAGATCCGGCTACGGCTGGCCAGCACGGTCGACGAGCTGGTCGACCGTGCCCATCCCCGCAGCATCGCGAAGCGCAGTCTGCACAGCGTGAAGAGCCACTTCGTCGACGAGCAGGGCTCGCCCAAGTTCGAGACGATCGTGCCGGTCGTCGCCGGCACGGCAGCGGTCATCACCGTGTTCGTGCTCATCCGTCGACTGACGCGCTGACATGCCTGCTGATCCGGCCAAGCTGCCGATCCGGATGCTGCACGACCGGCTGCTGGTCTCCCTCGATCAGGAGGCGGGCGATCGGCGCAGCACCGGCGGCATCGTCATCCCCGCCACGGCGAGCATGGGCAAGCGGCTCGCGTGGGCGCGGGTCGAGGCCGTTGGTGCCCACGTGCGCTCCGTGCAGGTGGGCGACCGGGTTCTGTTCGACCCCGACGACCGGGCCGAGGTGGAGGTCCGCGGCGAGGACTTCCTGCTCCTCCGCGAGCGCGACCTCCACGCGGTCGCATCGGAGCGCATCGAGAAGGGCCAGACCGGCCTCTACCTGTGATGAGTCGAGCGAGAAGCGACGACTGCGTGTTCCGCAGGCGCTCTCGTGTCTCGTCTGCTCATCGTGTCCTTCTTTCGACTGACACCTGATCGCGACCGTTCGTCGCGTCGTCTCCCGGCGTTCACCTCGTCTTGATGGGCTGCCGTCATGAAGACATCTCGGGGGATCTTCCGCCCTTCACCTCGCCCAGCCGCCGCCCTCGCCGCCGGCCTCCTCGTCGCCACCACTGCAGCCGGAGCCTTCGCGGCATCCGGCCTCGCCGATCACGGCGGCGCGACCCGCCTGGATGGTGACCAGTCGTCGTCCGTCAAGAAGGCCGTCGACGGCGATCGTGCCAACAACGTCATCCTGTTGATCGGTGACGGCATGGGCGACTCGGAGATCACGTCGGCCCGCAACTACGAGCACGGCGCGGGCGGCCGCTTCCCGGGCATCGACGCGTTGCCGCTCACCGGCCAGTACACGACGTACTCGCTCACGAAGGACGGCAAGCCCGACTACGTGCCCGACTCCGCCGCCACTGGCAGCGCCTGGGCGACCGGCACGAAGACCTACGACAACGCCGTCAGCGTGGACATCCACGGGAAGGCCCGGCGGACGCTCCTCGAGCTGGCGAAGAAGAAGGGCTACAAGACCGGCGACGTCACGACATCGGAGATCCAGGACGCGACGCCGGCCGTGCAGGTCGCACACATCTCGGCGAGGTCCTGCTACGGCCCGGTCAAGACGACGAGCACGTGTCCGGAGGCGGCGGTGGAGAACGACGGCCCGGGCTCGATCACCGAACAGCTCCTGACGACGCGTCCCGACGTCACGCTCGGCGGCGGTGGGACGACGTTCGACGAGAAGGCCACCGCCGGCCAGTACAAGGACGTCACGCTGCTGGAGCAGGCGAAACAGCGTGGCTACCAGCTCGTGGACGACCGCGACTCGCTCGACGGCATCACCAAGGCGAACCAGAAGTCCCCGGTGCTGGGCCTCTTCGGTCCGGGCAACCTGCCGGTGCGCTGGATCGGTCCGCCGGCGACGTCGACCGGAGGGTCGAAGGCTCCGGCGCGGTGCGAGGACAATCCCGACCGACCGGCCTCTCAGCCGTCGCTCGCCGAGATGACCAGCAAGGCCATCAAGCTGCTCGGCGGCGGCGACCAGAAGGGCTTCTTCCTCCAGGTCGAGGGCGCCAGCATCGACAAGAAGGATCACGCCGCCGACGCCTGCGGCCAGATCGGCGAGACCGTCGACCTCGACGAGGCCGTGCAGGTGGCGATGACGTTCGCGAAGAAGGACGAGCACACGACCGTGTTCGTGACGGCCGACCACGCCCACACCAGCCAGATCGTGGAGGCCGGATCGACCACGCCGGGCCTGACCGTGAACCTGCTGACGGACGAGGGCAGTCCCATGACGCTCTCGTACGGCACCGCACCGCAGGGCGGCTCGCAGCAGCACACCGGCAGCCAGCTGCGGGTCGCCGGGTACGGACCGCAGTCTGCCAACGTCGTGGGACTGACCGATCAGACCGACCTGTTCTTCACGATCGCCCGGGCGCTGAAGCTCGAACACTGAGATGGTCGGCGCGTCGGTCTCGACAGCGATGCGTGACCTGCGATAACGTGCCTGAGTCGCTCCGGTCCCGGAGCGTCACGCACGAAGAAGGAGGTGGATACCCGTGAAGAAGTTCTCACTCACCATCACGCAGGCCGTGTCGTTCCGCGACCCCGCCATGCTCTTCGCCGGTCCCACCTCCGGAGCAGTGCTCTCGACGTAGTTTCTGTCAGTACGTCGGTCAACGCTTCGGATGAGACATCCGGAGCGTTTTTCTGTTGCCCACCCATCAACCCATCAAGAAAGGAGGCGCGCTATGACCACGAAACTCGATCCACGACTCATGCCCGCACAGAACCTCACCGACTCCTCACCGACGACCGGTACGGACAGAGGGGAGGTGAAGGACGTGGCCATCTTCGAGTCCCGTCGGGCCCGCGGCAAGCGCGCCTGGGATGAGCTTTCCGAGATCGATCGCCTGGTGATTCTGGAGTCCGTGCGTCAGCGACGCAAGGCACGCCAGCAACAGGACGCCATCCACCACGAGTTGTTCGGGCTTCGCGCGAATCGCTAGAACCGCTACCTGGCAGGCGACGGGTGGTGACGCTGTGCACGCTGTGTATGGGGTCGCCACCCGTCGTTTGCGCTCAGCGAGCGGTGATGGCCTCGTGGAGGGCGAGGATGCGCTGGGCATCGCGCACATGCAGGTGCTCGATCATCCGTCCGTTGACCGTGACGACACCGCGACCCTCGGCCTGGGCCGCCTCGTAGGCCTCGATGACCTCGCCGGCATGCTCGACGTCGGCCTCGCTGGGGGCGAACGCCTCGTTCGTCGGCTCGACCTGGCTGGGGTGGATCAGGGTCTTGCCGTCGAAGCCCATCTCGCGTCCCTGACGCGCCTCGGCGGCGAAGCCCTCGGCGTCCTTCACGTCGTTGTAGACGCCGTCGAGGATGACCTTGCCGGCTGCTCGCGCGGCGAGCAGAGCGATCGTGAGCGACGGCAGCAGCGGCGCCCGGCCGGGCACGTGCAGCGAGAACGTCTCGTTGACCAGGTCGTTCGTGCCCATGACCAGCACGGCGAGGCGCTCGTGCGCGACCGCGATCTCCTCCGCGTGGAGGATCGCGATCGGGGTCTCGACCATCGCCCACAGCGTGGTGTGGTCGGGCGCGCCGGCCTTCTCCAGCGCGTCGACGAGTGAGCGGACCTCGTCGGCGGAGTTCACCTTGGGCACGATGACGCCGTCCGGACCGGCCGCCGCCGCCGCAGCCAGGTCGGCGTCGTGCCACTCGGTGCCGATGCCGTTGACCCGGATGGTCAGCTCGCGGTGGCCGTACTCGCCCGAACCGACGGCGGCGCACACCCGGTCGCGGGCCTCCGGCTTGGCGTCCGGGGCGACGGCGTCCTCGAGGTCGAGGATCAGCGCGTCCGCGTCGATGCCCTTGGCCTTCTCGAGCGCCCGCTCGTTGGCGCCGGGCATGTAGAGGACGGAACGCCGGGGGTCGAGTGCGTCAGCCATCAGAGGTCGTATGCTTCCGCGAGCTCCGGATCACGCTCGGCGAGAGCCTTGGCGAGGTCGAGCATCACGATGCACTGCTTGGTGGATGCGTCGTCCTCCATCTTGCCGTCGATCATGACCGCGCCGGAGCCGTCGCCCATCGCCTCGACGACCCTCTTGGCGTGCGCGACGTCGGCGGGATCGGGGGAGAACACCTTCTTGGCGATGTCGATCTGCACCGGGTGCAGGCTCCATGCCCCGACGCAGCCGAGCAGGAAGGCGTTGCGGAACTGGTCCTCGCAGGCCACGACGTCCTTGATGTCGCCGAACGGCCCGTAGAACGGGAGGATGTCGTTCGCCGCGCAGGCGTCGACCATGCGCGCGATCGTGTAGTGCCAGAGGTCCTGCTGGTACGTGGTGCGGCCCTCGTCCAGGTCGTCACCGGTCGGGTCAGAGCGCACGAGGTAGCCGGGGTGCCCGCCGCCGACGCGCGTGGTCTTCATGCGGCGGCTGGCGGCGAGGTCGGCCGGGCCGAGGGAGATGCCCTGCATGCGCGGGCTGGCGGCGGCGATCTCCTCCACGTTGGTGACGCCCTCGGCGGTCTCGAGGATGGCGTGGACCAGGATCGGCTCCGCGAGGCCGGCGCGGGCCTCGAGCTGCGCGAGCAGGCGGTCGACGTAGTGGATGTCCTGCGCGCCCTCGACCTTCGGGACCATCACGACGTCGAGCTTGTCGCCGATCTCGCTGACGAGGGTGATGAGGTCGTCGAGCACCCAGGGGGAGTCGAGGCTGTTGACTCGGGTCCACAGCTGGGTCTGGCCGAAGTCGGTCTTCTTCGCGATGTCGACGAGGCCCTGACGAGCAGCCTCCTTGTTCTCCGTCTTGATGGCGTCCTCGAGGTTGCCGAGGATGATGTCGACCTTCGCGGCGATGTCGGGCACCTTGGCCTGCATCTTCTCGTTGCTCGGGTCGAAGAAATGGATCATCCGCGACGGCTTGAACGGGATGTCCGCGACCGGCGTCGGCGCACCGACTGCCAGCGGCCGCAGGAAGGCACGGGGATTTCGCATGTCCTCAGTATGTCGAGATGAGCAGGACCTGTCGTAGGGCGGGTGTCACAGCACTCACGAGTCGTCGGAGCGGCCGATGTGGCGGCGCGCGGACAGCACCTCGGTCTCTGGGTGGTAGGCGACGAGCTGCTCGATGGCATCGAGCACCTCCACGACGTGGGCGCGGTCGGCGGCGACGATGCTCGCGCCGATGCCGGCGCGGCGATGTAGGTCGAGGTGGTCGGTTTCGGCAGCGGTGACCTGGAAGCGGCGGCGCAGCTCGGTGACGATCGGGCGCACGATCGACCGCTTCGTCTTCAGCGAGTGCACGTCACCGAGGCGCAGGTCGAGCTCGATCCAGCCGATCCACATGGTCTCTACTGTCTCAGCCGCCCGTAGCCCGGCACCCCCGCCGGGGTGTGGCGGGGTCAGCCGGCGAGCAGGGGCAGCAGGTCGGCCGTCTCGAGGCCGAGCGCCTCGCCGACGGAGTGCTGGTAGAGCCGGCCGTCGTGGGCGTTCAGGCCGAGGGACAGGTCCGGGTCCTGGGCGAGAGCGTCGTGCCAGCCGTGCTCGGCGATCGCGACGACGTAGGGCATCGTCACGTTGGTCAGCGCGTAGGTGGACGTGCGCGGGACGGCGCCGGGCATGTTCGCGACGCAGTAGAACTCCGACTCGTGTACCCGGAATGTGGGCTCGGCGTGCGTGGTGGGGTGCGAGTCCTCGAAGCAGCCGCCCTGGTCGATGGCGATGTCGACGAGCACCGAACCCGGCCGCATCCGCGACACCAGCTCGTTGCTCACCAGCTTGGGTGCCCGGGCACCCGGCACCAGCACCGCACCGATGACGAGGTCGGCGTCGAGCACCGCCTCGTCGATGGCGTGGGCGCTGGAGTGGAGGGTGTGAACCCGCCCGCGGTAGCGCGAGTCGAGCTCGCGCAGGCGGGGGACGCTGAGGTCGAGCACGGTGACGTCGGAGTGCAGGCCGACGGCCATGTCAGCGGCATGCGTGCCGGACACACCGCCGCCGATGACGACGACCTTGGCCGGTTCGGTGCCGGGCACGCCGCCCATCAGCACGCCGCGGCCGCCGAGCGGCCGCATCAGGTGGTAGGCGCCGACCTGCGTGGCGAGGCGGCCGGCGACTTCGGACATGGGCGCCAGCAGCGGCAGCGAGCCGTCGCGACGCTGCACGGTCTCGTACGCGATGGCGGTGATGCCGCTGTCGAGCACCGCCTGCGTGACATCTGCGGCGGCGGCCAAGTGCAGGTACGTGAACAGCACCTGGCCGCGACGCATGCGACGCCACTCTTCGGCGATGGGCTCCTTGACCTTGAGGACGAGATCTGCTCCCTCCCAGACCTTGTCCGCGGAGTCCAGCATCGTGGCACCTGTCGCGCGGTAATCGTCGTCGGAGATGGAGGAGCCGATGCCGGCTCCTGCCTGGATGGTGACCTCGTGGCCGCGGCGTACCAGCTCGGTGACGCCGGCCGGCGTGATGGCCACGCGGTACTCGTGGTTCTTGACTTCAGTGGGCACTCCGACTCGCATGGGTCCATGGTGAACAAATGCCGCGCCCATGGCAAGATGGTTGAAGATCATTCTCTCGTCCACCGCATACGGCGATGATTCGACTGATGAAAGGCCCCCACATCATGCCCACGCCGAACGATGTTCAGCCCCTCGACGCGGTCGATCGCGTGCTGCTCGCCGCCCTCCAGCGCGACGGCCGCACGCCCAATAACGAGCTCGCGCGCCAGGCCGGCATCGCCCCGTCCACTTGCCTGGCCCGGGTGCGGTCGTTGCGCGAGCGCGGCGCGATCCGGGGCATCCACGCGGACGTCGATCCGGAGGTCCTCGGGCTCTCGATCCAGGCGATGATCGCGGTGAGCCTACGGTCCGACGCCCGGTCGTCGCTCACCGACTTCGCCGCCGCGGTGGCCGAGAAACCGTACGTGCTCAACGTCTTCTTCGTGTCCGGCTCCTACGACTACCTGCTGCACGTGGCGGCCGACAGCAGCGACGGCCTGCGCGACATCGTCACCGATCTGAGCGGAACAGGTGTGGTCAGCGACACCGAGACGCACCTCATCTTCGAGCACCTGGCCGGCCGGGCCGACGCGGCCCACGCAGGCTGACGCCGCTGGGGCCGTAAACGTGGAATCGCCGTATTCACAGTTCAGGACGCGATCTTCCCGCAATAATCGAGCCGGGGAAGATGCCGGAGGCACGTGGAGTCATGACTGATCCCGTCACGGAGGCCGCTGGGCGGATCTTCATCAGCTACCGGCAGAAGGACGATGCATACGCCGCGGGCTGGCTGTTCGACCGGCTTGCGGAGCGATTCGGGAAGCAGCACATCTTCAAGGATGTCGATTCCATCCCGCTGGGCGGCGATTTCGTCGACGTCATCACCAACGCTGTGGCTTCCTGCGATGTGCTCCTGGCAGTCATCGGTCCGAACTGGCATCGCTCGAGCGGTCGTGGAAAGGCCAAGCGCCTCGAAGACCCGACCGACTTCGTTCGCCTTGAGATCGAGGCAGCTCTCAACCGGGACGTCCTGCTCATTCCGATTCTCGTCAACAACGCCGTGATGCCGAGCGCCGACCAGCTTCCCACGAGCATCGCTCCGGTCGTGCGGCGTCAAGCATTGGAGCTCAGCCCCAAGCGTTTCGACGCGGACACGAGTCGGCTTTTGGACGCGATCGAAGGCGCACTTGACGCCGTTCGTTCGGAGAAGCAGGCGGAGGCGGAGCTGGAGAAGCAGGCGGAACTCGACAAGCAGGCGGAACTCGACAAGCAGGCGGAACTCGACAAGCAGGCGGAACTCGACAAGCAGGTCGCGCTGCAGAAGCAGGCGGAGGCGGAGCTGGAGAAGCAGGCGGAGCTCGAGAAGAAGGTCGCGCTGCAGAAGCAGGCCGAGGCAGAGCAGAAGGTCGTGCTGGAGAAGCAGGCGGAGGCCGAATCACCGGTCGAACCGGAGAAGCAGGGCGACCGATCCTGGAGCATCCCATGGGTGCCGATTGCTCTCGGGCTGGCCGTTCTGGGCATGGTGGGTGGCATCTACCTGAATACCCGTGGCGGCGAGACGCCGGCCAACGAGAAGGCGGATGGACCCACGCCGGCAGAAACACGGGCTGAAACCCCTGAAACCGCAGCCGCCTCGAACACCGAGTGCTGGAACGGAAGGACCGCCGGGGCCGGCGAGTTGTGTCCTGCACTCAAGGGCAAGGCAGGTCTCTTGTGGGCGGCCGGGCTGGATGCGGACAGCCTTGACTGTGACTACCCCTACCAGCCCAAAGCCACCTGGGAGGAGGCCATGACGTGCGGATGGACGGGGAACCGCCGCATCGAGAAGGGATTCGTCGTGGTGGCTCGCTGGAAGAACAACGAGTTCGGGCTCGACCGACTCGAAACGAGCCTGCAGGCGGCCGGATTCGAGCGCGGACGCTTTCGGATCGACGGTGACGACGTCGGGGTTCTGCTCACCCGCAAGCCAGGACTCGAATCAGGAACGGATGACAGCTACCTCAAGCGTGAAGTCCGGTTGTACGACGCGATTCCGATCTCGATCTCGATCGGGGCGCGCGGTTCGTCAGACGACGACGACCTGGCTGCCCGCTTCGAGAACCTGAAGGAGCGGGTCTCCGCCCGCACTCAGGACGAGCTCGAGCTCGTTGCCGATCCGTGACTCACGCAGGAGAGTCAGCAGCCCGCACGTCGGTGCAGCACCCCCGCTTGACGTGGTAGGCCTCGGCATGGTCGAGCAGCCAGTTGAGGTTCGGCCACGGGTTGCGGACGCCGTGCGCAGCGCGGTGCCGAACCCACGCATTCGCCGGCTCGCGGATCGCGGAGAGGGGATGGAACCACGCACTCATCACGAGACGTTCGTCGACGATCTTCTGCTGCATGTAGACGGCGAGCGTGTCGTACACCGCCAGCGACTGGTTGATGGCGTCCCAGTCGGCGTCTCCCGGCTCCGGGAGATGGTTCTGCGAGTACGCGAGGAAGAGGATGCGCCGTCCCCGGGCGGTCTCCGCCGAGACGAGCATCTCGTGCATGCGCGTGTAGGCGCTCAGGCGGGCCTGGTGCACGGAGAGCCACACGGTGAACAGGCCGAGAGCCAACCCGATGACGGCGAGGAACAGCGCGAGGAGATCGGTGTTGTCAGCCAGCCAGTCGAGCATTCGCCGCATTCCTCCTAGTCGGGGCCACGCGCCCCCATATGGTAGACGGGGAACTCCGGGACACGCAGGAAGTGCGCAGATGACCGACTCAGCGTCCGACGCGACCGGCCGGATCTTCATCAGCTACCGGCGGCAGGACTCGGCGTACCCGGCGGGCTGGCTCTACGACCGCCTCGCCGAACGGTTCGGGTCGGACCAGATCTTCAAGGACGTCGACTCCATCGAGCTCGGTGACGACTTCGTCGAGACCATCACGAATGCCGTCGGGTCGTGCGACATCCTGCTCGCCCTGATCGGGCAGGAGTGGCTCGACATCGCATCATCGGACGGCTCGAGGCGACTCGACGACCCCGACGACTTCGTGCGTCTCGAGATCGAGGCCGCGCTGCAACGCAAGGTCCTGCTCATCCCCATCCTGGTGGAGGGGGCGTTGATGCCGCGCGGCGACCAGCTCCCGCCGAGCATCGCGCCCATGGTCCGCCGGCAGGCACTCGAGCTCAGCCCCACCCGGTTCCGCGCCGACACCGAGCGCCTTCTCGACGTCATGGAGCGCACGCTGGTCGACCTCCAAGAGGGGCAGGCGGACGAAGCGCCGGCCAAGGCGCCGGCCGCCGCGGCCACGGCGTCAACGAAGCCGCCGAAGGAGCCGAAGCCGCCGAAGCCGCCGAAGCAGCCGGGACCCGATTCGACCCCGTTCCGCATGACGCGTGGCCGCATCATCGCGGCGGCCGCCTCGGCCCTGGCGGCCGCGGCGCTGATCTGGGTCCTGCTGCCGGATGACGACAAGAAGGGCGGCACGGACGACCCGACTGCCGCACCGACCAGTGCGGCAGCCAAGCCACCCAAGCTCGGCGGACCTGGCGCCCCGGTCGTGCTGGCGCACCGCGGCGGCGACGAGAAGTTCCCGTTGCAGACGCTTCCGGCGTACGAGCACGCGGCGAAGATCGGTGCAGCGGTCGAGATCGATGTGCGCTGGTCGAAGGACGGCTTCCCGGTGCTTGTCCACGACAAGAACACGGTGCCAGGTATGCAGTGCGAGGGCGGAGGATTCGTCGTCGAGGACGAGAACTGGGAGGACATGAGGGACGGGTGCCGGTCGCCCGCATCGACGGAGGACGGCAAGCAGTACCCCATCCCTCTTCTCGACCAGGCTGTGGCCGCCGTCGCGAAGACTCCCGGGGCCGTGCTCTACCCCGAGGTCAAGGTCGAGCAGACCGGCCGGCAGGTCCGGCAGTTCGTGACCATCCTCAAGATCTCCAAGATGACCGGACGAACCGTCGTCACCTCGGGCCTTCCTGGTGAGCTCGCCAAGATTCACGAGGAAGCGCGGAACGACGGCGTGGAGGATCTCCGTCTGATGCAGTTCGTCTCCAAGCGGGTGCCGGTGTCGAGCCTGGAGGACAACCTCTGGGGCGTGGCCGTCAGGTACGACGTGGCCTCGCTGGCCTATGTGAAGGAGCTGCAGGCCAACGACCTGAAGGTTATGGTCTGGAACATCAACACGACTGATCAGTGGGAAGAGTCGAACCGGGTGGGCGCCGACATCGTCATGACCGACAAGCCCGCGGAGTTCGGGAAGTGGTTCAAGGACCGCTGACGTCAGGACAGGTGGTCTGGCTCCGGCCGAGCCTTGTGTCCGTCGTCGCTGCCGACGCTGTCCTGGCGGGCGCCATCAGCATCCGATCCCGAGCGACCACTCGCCGGCTCGAGCCGGACGATCACGGACTTCGACGTCGGGGTGTTGCTGCCCTCAGCGGTCGAGTCGAGCGGCACGAGCGGGTTGGTCTCGGGGTAGTAGGAGGCGGCGGTGCCGCGCGGCGTCTCGTAGGGGACGACCCGAAAGCCCTGAGCGACGCGCTCGACGTCATCACCGTCCCAGTGGCCGACGAGGTCGACCATCGCTCCGTCTGACAGGCCGAAGGCGCTGACGTCGTCCGGATGGACGAACACGACCCGGCGCGTGTCCTCGATGCCGCGGTAGCGGTCGCTGAGCCCGTAGATCGTGGTGTTGAACTGGTCGTGGCTGCGCAGCGTCTGCAGCAGAAGGTGGCCGTCGGGCACCTGGAGCACCTCGATCGGTGACACGGCGAGCTCGGCCCGCCCGCTCGGGGTGGGGAACTCCCGGGAGTCGCGCGGCGGGTGCGGCATCACGAAGCCACCCGGGCGGTCGACCTTGCTCTCGTAGTCGTCGCACCCGTTGACGACGCGTGAGATGTGCCCGCGGATGTGCGAATAGTCGGCCGCCATCCCCGCCCAGTCCATATCGGGTCCGAGCGTCGCCTCGGCGATGCCGCAGACGATCGCGACCTCGGAGCGCAGGTGCTTGCTGGCCGGGGCGAGCGGCCCGCGGGAGGCGTGCACCGACGACATGCTGTCCTCCACCGTGACGAACTGCTCGCCGCCGGCCTGGACGTCCTTCTCGGTCCGGCCGAGCGTCGGCAGGATCAGCGCCGTATCGCCGCAGGTCAGGTGCGACCGGTTGAGCTTGGTGGACACGTGGACCGTGAGCGCTGCGTTGGTCATCGCCGCGCGTGTGATGTCGGTGTCGGGTGCGGCGTGCACGAAGTTGCCGCCGAGCCCGAGGAACACGTGGGCCTGCCCGTCGCGCAGCGCCCTGATGGCGTCGACGGTGTCGAGGCCGTGCTCGCGGGGCGGGTCGAAGCCGAACTCGGCTTGCAGGGAGTCGAGGAAGTGCTCGGGCGGACGCTCCCAGATGCCCATCGTGCGGTCGCCCTGCACGTTGGAGTGGCCGCGCACGGGGCACAGGCCGGCACCGCGCTTGCCGATGTCGCCGCGCACCAGCGCGACGTTGGCGATCTCGCGGATCGTCGCCACCGCGTTGCGGTGCTGGGTGAGGCCCATCGCCCAGCAGTAGATGGTCGCGCCGGAGTCGCGGATCATCTCGGCGGCCTCGGTGATCTGCTTCCAGGTGAGCCCGGTGGCGCGCTCGACCTGCTGCCGGTCGACGCCGCGCACGTGCTCGGCCCACGCGTCGAACCCGTGCGTGTGCGCATCGATGAACTCGTGGTCGAGGGCGTCCCACTCGACCAGCAGCGAGCCGATGGCCTGGAACAGCGCCAGGTCGCCATTGACGCGGATGGGCAGATGGAGGTCGGCCATGTCGACGCCTCTGCCGACGACACCGCGGGGCTTCTGCGGGTTGCGGAAGTTGACCATGCCCGCCTCGCGCAACGGGTTGATCGAGATGATCGTGGCTCCGCGACGCTTGGCGATCTCCAGTGCCTGCAGCATGCGGGGGTGGTTCGTGCCGGGGTTCTGGCCCGCGATGACGATGCACTCGGCGTCGTAGATGTCGCGCAGGCTGACGCTGCCCTTGCCGATGCCGATCGCCTCGGCCAGCGCGACGCTCGTGGACTCGTGGCACATGTTGGAGCAGTCGGGCAGGTTGTTGGTGCCGAAGGCGCGGACGAACAGCTGGTAGGCGAAGGCCGCCTCGTTCGACGTGCGTCCCGAGGTGTAGAAGATGGCTTCATCGGGGCTGCTGAGCGCCTTGAGCTGGGCCGCGATCAGCTCAAAGGCGGCCGCCCACTCGATCGGCTCGTAGTGCGTGCCACCAGGCCTCTTGACCATCGGATGGGTGATGCGCCCCTGCTGGCCGAGCCACATCTCGTCGTTCCCGTCGAGCTCGGCGATGCTGTGCTTCGCGAAGAACTCCGGCGTGGCGCGCTTGCGGGTGGCCTCCTCGGCGACGGCCTTGGCGCCGTTCTCGCAGAACTCAGCGGTGTGGCGGTGCTCTGGATCGGGATCGGGCCAGGCGCAGCTCATGCAGTCGAAGCCGTCGGTCTGGTTGAGCTTCAGGAGCGTGCGAGTGGAGCGCGCGACACCCATGTGCGAGACCGCACGTTGCAGGGCGACCCGGACCCCGGTGACGCCGGCCGCAGCGGACTTCGGGGGATGGACCTCGGTCATGACACTCCCACGTCGGCGACGTTACCCCGAGAGTCGCGGCGACGTCGGCCGGCGATCGTGGGGGAGGTCGCCGGCCAGGGTGACCGGTTCGTGCGGCGTGAACCGCAGCACCCGCGACTCGCGGGCCCATCGCTCGATCGCGGTGTCGGAGTCGGGCAGATTGAGCCGCCCGCCCTTCAGCGCAGTCGTGACGTTCTCCCAGTCCGGGTCGTCAGGCGCGACCGTCGCGACCGTGGCCGGCACCGAGGCGACCAGCTGACGGTTCGTCTTGGACCGCAGCAGCAGCGTCACGGTGTCGCCGTCGTTGACGTCGGGAAGAGGTTGCTCGGCGCCGTCCCCGACCACGCAGATCGACTCGGCGACCAGCTCGTGCCAGACCGCCTGGGTGCGCCCGGCGAACTCGATCCAGACGAGTCCGGACTTCTTGGCCAGGTCGGTGACGAGGTCGAGGTCGCTCACCAGGTCATCGTAGAGGCGGTCATCGGGCGGCGACGCGGGCGCGAGGTTTGGCGACCTTCTTCGCCTTCCTCGCGATCGGTGCCTCGATGGTGCCGTCGGCGAGAGACTGCACGAACAGCGCGATCTCGTCGATCGCCTGACGGGCCTCGGGCACCCACGCGGCTGACACCTGGAAGACGTGCACCTGGTTCTCCCAGATCTGCAGGTCGCAGGGAATGCCGGCGGCGACCAGGCGGTTGGCCATCAGCTCGGCGTCGGGCATGAGGATCTCGTGCGAACCGATCTGGATGACGGCCGGCGGCATGTCGGACAGCGGCATGTCGACCGGGCAGACGCGCTGGCCGGAGATGCCACGCCGGGTGTCGGCCTTCAGCGCGACTCGGGTGAAACGCTCGAGGGCGTTGAGCGGGAAGGTCTCGCACCGGTGGGCGTTCGGGTGGTTGCGCTTGCGGGTGGAGTCGACGTCGAGCAGCGGCGAGATGGCGACGACACCGGCCGGGCGGCCCCAGCCGGCGTCGAGCACGGCGCGGGCGACGCTGAACGCGAGGTAGCCGCCGGCGGAGTCGCCGGCGATGGTGATGTGCTCGGGCCGGTAGCCCTGGTCGATCAGCCAGCGGAAGGCGACGACGCCGTCGGCGACGGACTCGGTGATCGGTTCGGCCGGCATCTGCCGGTAGCCGACGTTGAGTACCGGCTGGCCGGCGGCGTAGGAGATGCGCGAGACCAGGTTGCGATGGGTGTTGAGACCGCAGGTGATGAACGCGCCACCATGGAAGTAGAGGATCGCGTGCTCGTTGCCGCCATCGACGTCGCGGACGTCCTTGGCCAGCACCCACTCGCTCGAGCACGGGCCGAGGTCGACCGTTCGCCAGCTGGTGCCCTCGTGCACGGGGAGCAACCGCGCAACGTGGTCGACCACGTTCGGTGGATAGAGGTCGAACGGCAGCCTGGCCCACAACCCGAGAAGTGGCCGGACCGTGTGACGCAGGCCCACCCCGAGCAGGCGGGACTGCACGCTCGAGCTCTTGAAGTAGCGGGGCTCGGCGGCGAGCGTCAGATGCGTGACCATCTGGACCCTTTCGTCGTGTGATCTGCCGTTAACCGACTTTTCACATGAAGTGACTTGCTGCACGTCCGGCCACTAGCGTAGGGCCCACACCCGCCCCGATGAGGGAGGTTCCGCCAATGTCGTTCATGCCGCTCACGGACTCGATGTTCCTGATGGCCGAGTCGCGCGAGCACCCGATGCACGTCGGCGGCCTGCAGCTTTTCGAGCTGCCTGACGGTGCGGGACCCGACGTCGTCACGGACCTCCTCGAGTCCCTCAGGGGGACCGACAACATCTCTCCCACATTCCGCAGGCGCCCGGCGGAGCCGGTCAGCTCGCTCGGCAACACCTGGTGGACCCTCGACGAGACCATCGACCACGACCACCACATCCGGCACTCGGCAGTACCCCAGCCGGGACGGATCCGCGAGCTGCTGCAGCTCACGTCCCGCTGGCACGGAGCGTTGCTCGACCGGCACCGTCCCCTCTGGGAGGCGCACATCGTCGAGGGCCTCCAGGACGGTCGGATCGCGGTCTACACCAAGATCCACCACTCCCTGGTCGACGGGGTGGCGGCGATCCGCCTGATGAAGCACTCCCTGACCGAGGACCCCGACGCCCGTGACTGCGTCCCGCCCTGGGCGGTGCCACCGCGCAAGCCCCCCACCGATGGCGGTGGCTTCGACCCGCTGGGACTGCTGCGCGGAATCGGAGGTGCGGCCGGCGGGGTCGCCGGGTTGCTGCCCGAATCGGCCAGGTTCGTCGGCCAGATCATCCGCGACGGCGACATCACGCTGCCGCGCGCGCCCAAGACGATCCTGAACGGTCGGGTGGGCGGCGCGCGCCGATTCGCGGCTCAGTCCTGGGAGATCGATCGCATCAAGCGGGTGGCCAAGTCGTCGGGCACGACTCTGAACGACGTCGTGCTGGCCATGGTCTCCGGGGCGCTGCGGGAGTACCTGCTCGAGCAGCATGCGCTTCCTGATGAGCCGATGACGGCCATGGTGCCCGTCTCGCTGGCCCTTCGCGCCGAGTCGGCCGGCAAGGAGGCCGGCGACGGCAACTCCGTGGGCGCCATCGTGGTGAACCTCGCCACGAACCGCGAGAACGGAGCCACACGTCTCGAGGAGATCGCCGACTCGTCGCGCTCGACCAAGAAGCTGCTCGGCGACCTCACGCCGAACCAGATCCTCGCCTTCTCCGCGCTGCAGGTGCTGCCGCTGGTGATGACCCCGCTCCCCGGGTTCCTCAAGTACGGGCGGCTGCCGTTCAACATCATCGTCTCGAACGTCCCGGGGCCGAAGAACCAGATGTACTACAACGGCGCCCGGCTCGACGGCATGTACCCGGTGTCGATCGTGCTCGACGGACAGGCCATCAACATCACGCTCTGCAGCCGCGACAACTACCTCGACGTCGGCATCATCGGCTGCCGCAAGAGCGTGCCGCACTTGCAGCGGCTGCTGGCCCACCTCGAGACGGCACTGGCCGAGCTCGAAACCGCCTGGGGCTGAGCCTCACCTCGTCGCGGTCGAGGGCGCACGCGCCAGGAGCGCGACCAAGCCGAGGGAGACGATCGTCCAGAGCAGGAGGTCGACCAGGATGGCCACCGGCGTCACGTCGGAGAACAGCCGTCCGACGAAGGCGTGACCGGTCCAGCTCGACGCATTGAGCACCCAGCCGCCCATGAGCCCGAGCAACAGGGCCTCGGGTCGGTCGGACGGTTTCAGGTCGTGCCGCCAGGCGTAGGACGTCAGCGCGAGCGCCCCGACCACCAGGAAGCCTCGGGTGATGGCGCCGTCCTTCGGCGACACGAGATCGGCCGCGACGATGCCGGAGATCACGGCGGCGATCATGGTGAGGACGGCAGCGGTCAGCGCGGATCCGAGCACGATCGAGGCACGCATGAGACAGACCCTTTCGATTCAGGTGACGGTCGAGAAGGATCGCGGCGCGACCTGACGACACGGCGCATCGATACGCACGGCGCGGCCGTCCATGTGTGCAACCCCCCGGTTGATGTCCTGACGTCAGGCGCCTCGGCGCAGCTGACGTCCACGAACGTCGTCGACGCTACACGCGGCGCGGTGCGAGAGCGAGGTCGACGTGGTGCCGTGCACCTGATCTTCTGGGTTCATGACCCCCTTCCTCGCCGTCGTCGCGATCCTGGGTGTCTCGGCGTCCGGGCCGCTGATGGCCGGCACGGCTGCGCCCGCCTTCGCGATCGCCTTCTGGCGGAACGCCGCGGCGTCCGTCGTGATCGCACCGGTCGCCCTCGCGCGGTCGCGGGCCGAGCTCACCGGGCTCGGGCGACGGCACTGGCTGGCCACGGGCGTCGCGGGCGTTGCGCTGGCCGGCCACTTCGCCACCTGGGTGTCCGCGCTCAAGCTGACCTCGGTCGCTGCCGCGACTGCGCTCGTCTGCGCACAGATCGTGTGGGTGGTGCTGTACGACCGCGTGCGCGGCGTGCGTCTTGCACCGTTCGTGGTGGTGGGGATCGTCGTCGCCCTGGCCGGTGTCCTCGTTGTGACGGGCGTCGACTTCACGCTCTCGAGCCGGGCGCTGGCCGGGGACGCACTCGCCGTGGCCGGCAGCGTCTTCGCCGCGGTCTACCTCCTGACCGGTCAGTCGGTGCGCACGCAGCTGTCGACCACGGCCTACACCTTCGCCTGCTACGGGATCTGTGCGCTCGTGCTTGGCATGCTCTGCGTGGTCACGGGCACGCAGCTCACCGGGTTCTCGGCCCGCACATGGCTGCTGATCGCCGCGGTCACCGTGTCGGCCCAGATGTTCGGGCACTCCCTGCTCAACCACCTCCTCGCCGTCATGAGCCCGACCGTCATCTCGCTCCTGCTCCTGCTCGAGCCACCGGTCGCGGCCGTGCTCGCCGGCGTGTTCCTCGGGCAGTCGCCCGCGGTAGGCGTCTACGTCGGGCTGGTGATGATCCTCACAGGGCTCGCGGTGGTGACGTCTCGACGGCCACCTCCGGCACCGGTGCAGGCGGACTGAGCAGTAGGATTCACCGCGTCAAGATCCGCTTCCACCCGTCACCAGGAGTTTCCATGGGTCGCCTCGCCACCACCGACGGTCTGACCGAGGAGCAGCAAGAGATCCTCAAGGTCGTCCGTCAGTTCGTCGAGAAGGAGATCCTGCCGGTCGCCACCGAGCTGGAGCACAAGGACGAGTACCCCACCGACATCGTGGAGGGCCTCAAGGAGCTCGGCATCTTCGGCCTGATGATCCCCGAGGAGTACGACGGTCTCGGCGAGTCGCTGCTCACGTACGCGCTGGTGGTCGAGGAGATCGCGCGCGGATGGATGAGTGTCTCCGGCGTCATCAACACGCACTTCATCGTGGCCTACATGATCATGCAGCACGGCACGGAGGAGCAGAAGAAGAAGTACCTCCCGAAGATGGCCACCGGCGAGATCCGCGGTGCGTTCTCGATGTCGGAACCGGCACTCGGTTCGGACGTAGCGGCGATCACCACGAAGGCCGTCAAGGGCGACGACGGCGACTACACGATCGACGGCCAGAAGATGTGGCTGACCAACGGAGGTTCCTCCAACCTGGTCGCCGTGCTCGTCAAGACCGACGAAGGCGGCGAGTCGCCGTACAAGAACATGACCACGTTCCTGATCGACAAGGAGCCGGGCTTCGGCGAGACGGCGCAGGGCGTCACCGTCCCCGGCAAGATCGACAAGATGGGCTACAAGGGCGTCGACTCCACCGAGATGATCTTCGAGGGCCACCGGATCTCGGCCGACCAGATCCTCGGCGGCGAGCCCGGCAAGGGCTTCTACCAGATGATGGACGGCGTCGAGGTCGGCCGCGTCAACGTCGCCGCACGCGCGGTGGGGCTGGCCACCCGGGCCTTCGAGCTCGGCATCGCCTACTCCCAGCAGCGCGAGACGTTCGGCAAGAAGATCGCCGAGCACCAGGCCATCTTGTTCCGTCTGGCCGAGATGGGCACCAAGGTCGAGGCCGCCCACGCCATGGTCGTCAACGCCGCCCGCAAGAAGGACGCCGGCGAGCGCAACGACCTCGAGGCCGGCATGGCCAAGTACCTCGCCGCGGAGTTCTGCCGCGACGTCGTGGAGGACTCCTTCCGCATCCACGGCGGCTACGGCTACAGCAAGGAGTACGAGATCGAGCGCCTCTACCGGGAGGCGCCGATGCTGCTCATCGGCGAGGGCACGGCCGACATCCAGAAGATGATCATCGGCCGTCGGCTCCTCGAGGACTACAAGGCCTGAGAGGCGACGACATGCCTGAGATCTTTTCGCTGGAGTACCCGCAGTCGCTGGGTGTCTTCGACAAGTACGCCGAGGCGCAGAAGGCCGTCGACTACCTGTCCGACGAGGAGTTTCCCGTGCAGAACGTGCTGATCGTCGGCACCGAGCTCAAGCAGGTCGAGCGGGTCACCGGCCGGCTCACCACGGGTCGCGTCGCGATGGCGGGAGCGGCCTCCGGGGCCTGGCTGGGGCTGCTGATCGGCCTGCTGCTCGGCATCTTCGCGCAGGAGGGCAGCTGGCTCACGACCGTGCTCACCGGCCTCGGGTTCGGTGTCGTGTTCGGCGTGGTGTGGGCCTTGATCGGCTACGCGGCCACGCGGGGCCAGCGCGACTTCAGCTCGGTGCAGAAGGTCGTCGCCACCAAGTACGAGGTGCTGGTCGAGCACAAGCTGCTGGCGAAGGCCCAGGAGCTGCTGGCCCGGATGCCCGGCCGCGCGATCGACCTCTGACCGACTCCATCCCATCCACAGGAGCACGCATGCAGTTCGGACGCAGCTACGAGGAGTTCGAGGTCGGCGCGACCTACAAGCACTGGCCCGGCAAGACGGTCACCGAGTTCGACGACCACATGTTCTGCCTGCTGACCATGAACCATCACCCGCTGCACCTCGACGTCAACTACGCCGAGGAGACGACCCAGTTCGGTCGCAATGTCGTGGTCGGCAACTATGTCTACTCGATCCTGCTGGGCATGAGCGTCCCGGACATCTCCGGCAAGGCCATCGCGAACCTCGAGATCGAGTCGCTGCGTCACGTCGCGCCGACGTTCCACGGCGACACGCTGTACGGCGAGACCACCGTGCTCGACAAGTGGGAGAGCAAGAGCAAGGACGACCGCGGTGTCGTCCACGTCGAGACTGTCGGCTACAACCAGGACGGCAAGGTCGTCTGTATCTTCCGCCGCAAGGTGATGGTGCCCAAGAACTCCTATCTGGAGGAGCGCGGCGGCGAGCAGCCAGGCCGTCCGGTGCCCCAGCCCGACAAGAACTGGCCCGGTTCGAGTCCGAGTGAGGCTCTGGCTCGTCCGCCATGGCGAGACCGAGTGGAGCGCCTCGGGTCGCCACACGTCGCACGACCGATGTCGACCTCACCGAGGCCGGTGTGGCTGCCGCCCAGCGCCTCCGGTACGTGCTGTCGTCGGAGGTGTTCGCGCTGGTGCTGACGAGTCCGCGCCGCCGCGCCCGTCGCACCGCGGAGCTCGCCGGATTCGAGGCCGAGGTCGACGACGACCTCGCGGAGTGGAAGTACGGCGACTACGAGGGCCTGACCACCGAAGAGATCCGGCAGAGCGTGCCCGGCTGGACCGTCTGGACGCATCCCAGCCCCGGCGGTGAGACCCCGGAGCAGGTCAGCGAGCGGCTCGACCGCGTGGTCGCCCGCGTGCGGGCCGTCGACGGCGACGTGCTGGTGTTCGCGCATGGCCACTCCCTGCCGGCACTTGCCGCCCGCTGGCTCGAGCAGCCGATCGAGGAGGGGCGCCTGTTCAGGCTCGGTACCGCCACCACGTCCGTGCTCGGGCACTACCGCGAGACGCCCGTGATCGAGCAGTGGAACTGCCCCTAAGGGCGTGTCTTCCCATCTCCGGCCGGGCCGCGGCACCCCGCATCCCGACCGGCGGCGTTCTCGTCGGTCTGAGCACAACCCCGGTGCGCATCCCTCCTCGGCCTTGCCGGATCGGGCGCGGATGCACCGCGCCCTGTCGACCGGAGACGGGAAGACACGCCCTACCCTGATCGGGTGACCATCGACCTCCACACCCACTCCAACCGTTCCGACGGCACGGACACCCCGACCGAGCTGATCGAGAACGCGCAGGCGGCCGGCCTCGACGTCGTGGCTCTCACCGACCACGACACCACGGTGGGATGGGACGAGGCCCAGGAGGCGGCCGACCGAGTCGGCATCCGCCTCGTCAAGGGTCTCGAGGTGTCGACCGCGATCGACCACCGGAGCATCCATCTGCTCGGCTACGACGTCGATCCCCGCGACGAGCCCCTGGTGGAGGAGCTGCGCCGGGTGCTCGACGGTCGGAACGGACGGGTGCCCAAGATCGTCGCCGCGTTCGCCCGCATCGGCATCGACATCACCGAGGAGGAGATCCTCGCGAAGTCCGGTGACGCCGGATCCACCGGCCGTCCGCACGTGGCCGACGTGCTCATCGACAAAGGCGTCGTGAAGGACCGCTCCGAGGCGTTCGACCAGTATCTGCAGCCGGGCATGCCCGGATACGTCGGTCGCTACTCGGTTCCCACCGTCCGAGGCCATCCGCCTGGTCAAAGCCGCCGGTGGCAAGGCCGTGCTGGCCCATCCCTGGTCGCGCGGCAGCGACAAGGTGCTCACGCCCGACCGCATCGCCGAGCTCGTCGACGCCGGGCTCGACGGGATCGAGGTCGACCACCCCGACCACGACGAGGCCCAGCGTGAAGGGCTGCGGAAGATCGCGGCCGCCCACGACCTGATCGTCACCGGCTCGAGCGACTACCACGGCACGGGCAAGACCGATGCCTTCCGGCTCGGTGCCAACACGACGAGCCCCGAGGAGCTCGAGCGCCTGCTCGGCTGAGGGTCACGCTCTCGTCAGGAAGGGCAGCCACACGTCGGCCAGGCCCTGGGTGTTCTCGACGGCGGGGGAGTGCGCCGAGTCCTCGATGACGTGGATCTTGGTGCCGAGCCGCTTCGCCATCGCTGCCTGGATCTCGTGCGGCCAGGCGTCGTCGTCGGCACCCCGTCCGACCCAGACCGGCAACGGCAGAGCGGCGATCGCGTCGATCCGGTCCGGTGCCTCGATGAGCGCCCGGGTCATGGCCTTGAGCGACAACGGGTCGTTGGACGTGAATCGGCGCAGGAGGAACTCAGCGATGTCGGACGGACGCTTCACGCCCGTCGCCTCCTCGCGGAACCGGTGGATGTCGGCCATGGGTACGACGCCGATGGCGTCGAGGAGCCTCGTCAGGGGCCGGTTCGGCGTGTCGCCGAGAGCCCCGGGCCCGCTGCCGAGCAGGCTCAGGCTGCGCCAGGCGGACGTCCTCGCGAGCGCGGCCTCCTGGGCGACGAGCCCGCCGAACGAGTGGCCGAGCAGGTGGGACGGACCGTCGCTGCACGCGGAGGCGATCGCCAGGGCGTCCGCGGCGAAGCCGTCGAGCGAGTAGTCGGCACCGGGCGGGCCCGGAGTCTCGAACTGTCCGCGCTGGTCGTAGGCGGTGGCGTCGAAGCCGGCATCGGCCAGCAGCGGCAGCAGTGGCGTGAAGTCTTCCTTGCTGCCGGTCCAACCGGGGATCAGCAGCACATGGGCGGTCGGCGAGTCCACCCGTGCCTCATGGCCGGCAAACGTGCCGACGGGCGTCTCGATGCCCGTCGCCTCGACGCCCTCGGGGAGCGTGAGAGTGCGCGGAGTACTCATCGACCCCGTTTCGCCATGCGCGCGACCAGCGGCTTGGGCGCATACTGGGAGATCGTCGCGAGGACCTTGTAGCGCACGGTCGGGATCGACACGGCCTTGCGCTTGTCGAGGTCGTCGAGCGCGGCCTTGGCCACCTTGTCGGCCTTGAGCCACATCCAGCGGGGCACGCTGTCGTTCGGATCTACGCCCATGCGCTGGTGGAACTCGGTGCGAACGAATCCCGGGCAGAGCGCCATCACGGTGACGCCGGCGTCGGCGTACTGGTAGTTGGCCCAGCGCGAGAGGTTGACCATCCATGCCTTGTGCGCGGAGTAGGTGCCCCGTGGGGTGAACGCGGCGACGCTCGCGACGTTGATGATCTCACCGTGACCGCGTCCGGTCATGGCCTTGATCGCGGCGTCCATGAGGAACATCGGAGCCCGCACCATGAGGTCGAGCTGGCGGTCCTCGTCGGTGATGTCGGTGGTGCCGAACCAGGCGGCGAGCGAGGAACCGGCGTTGTTGATCAGGAGATCGACCGGTCGCGCGGTGTCGGTGAGGGCGTTGACCGTGGCCTGCAGACCCTCGTCGGTGGTGAGGTCGGCGGTGATCACGTCGACCTCGACGTGGTGCTTCTCGCGCAGTCCGGCCGCGACGGTCTCGAGGCGTTGGGTGTCGCGCGCGACGAGCACCAGGTCGTGGCCACGACGTGCCAGCTCGCGGGCGAAGGCGTTGCCGATGCCGGCGGTGGCTCCCGTGACGAGCACGCGTCCTCTCATGACGAAAGCATGCCAGACATCGGCCGGCTCCCTGCCGCCCACGGCCTGGCACTTGGTCGACGGTCGGGCGGTACCGTGTGAGCCGTGACGACGACGATCGCGGTGGTGAACCAGAAGGGTGGCGTCGGCAAGACGACGACGGTCGCATCCCTGGGTGCCGCCCTCGTCGAAAAGGGCCAACGGGTCCTCCTCGTCGACCTCGACCCACAGGGCGGACTGACGTTCTCGCTGGGCATCGATCCCGAGGACGTCGACGTCACCGTCGGCGACGTCCTGCTCGGCACGAGGAAGGCCGACGACGCGATCGTCGTGACCGAGGACGGCATGCACCTGCTGCCCAGCAACATCACCGTGTCGCAGGCCGAAGAGGCCCTGGTCAACCGCACCGGACGCGAGCAACGCCTGCGGGTCGCGCTCGACAAGGTGGCCGACGACTACGACTGGATCCTCGTCGACTGCCCGCCCACGCTCGGCGTGCTCACCGTGGGAGCGCTCTCTGCGTCCCAGCAAGTGCTCGTACCCGTGCAGGCCGAGACGCTCTCGCACCGCGGCGTGGGTCAGCTGCTCGACACGGTCCACGACGTCAAGCAGTTCATCAACTCCGAGCTGGAGATCCTCGGCGTCCTGCCCACGATGTTCGACGGGCGCACCAAGCACGCCCAGGCCGTCGTGGCGGCCATCCGCGAGACGTACGAGCTGCCGATCATCTCGCCGCCGATCCCCAAGACCATCCGGTTCGCCGAGGCGCCGGCCATCGGTCGCTCCATCCTCGGCACGAACAAGAGCCACAAGGGGGCGGAGGCCTACCGCCAGGTGGCGGCAGGCCTGCTCAACGGCACTCCGCACTGAGCGTCGGGTCTGTCGATCCGTCGGTCGTCCGAGGCTCCGATCACTAGAATGGGGGCGTGTCCTCCCCCCGGGTCGTCCGAGACAGAGCCGCGCGCCACCGCGCCCGGCAACGTCGTCGACTCGGCATCTTCGGTCGCATCCTCGTCGTGACGTTCGTGGTGGGAACGGCGTCCGTAGTCGTTCTGCCCCAGGTTCGGCCGACCGCGACCCCGACCCAGCCGTCGGGTGCAGTGACGACGCTCGAACAGGCCTCGCTCTCGGACGTGTCGCGACCGGTGTCCGAGGTCATCGCCGCCCAGGACGCCGCGGCTGAGGACCTCAGGAAGCAGGCCGAGATCGCCGCCCGGGTGCAGCAGAGCGGCGACCTGCCCGCCGACTCGGGCGACGGCCGCCGCATCGTGTTCTCCGAGTCCGCCCAACGGGTCTGGCTGGTGAAGGGCGGTGACGACGTGGAGCGCACCTATCTCGTCTCGGGCAGCAAGTTCGACAACCTCAACCCCGGTACATACTCGGTGGAGTCCAAGTCGCGCTACGCCACGGCGTTCGACTACAGCGGTTCCATGGAGTACTTCGTGCGATTCGCCACCGGGTTCACCGCGCCGATCGGATTCCACACGGTGCCGGTCGACAACGCCGGCCGCCCCGAGCAGAGCAAGGAGGAGCTCGGCACGCCGACATCGGCCGGATGCGTACGTCAGTGGCGCGACGACGCCATCGCCCTGTGGGTCTTCGCGCCGGTGGGCACGAAGGTCGTCGTCACGGCCTGAACGCGCTCAGTCGGTCTTGGAGACGGTCTGTCCACTGCGGGTGCGGTTGCGCCGACGCCGGTTGCGGCTGCGGCTCGGACCACCTTCGGTCGCCTTGGCCTCCGATGTCTGCTGCGGACGGCCGCCTTGCCCCTTGGAGCCCTGACCGCCACGTCCGCCGCCTCGGCCACCGTCGCTGCGGGGCTCCTTCGGCGAGGGCGGCTTGAGGCGACCCTTGACGTCGTGGGAGATGCCGAGGTCGTGGAACAGGTGCTCCGACGTGGAGTACGTCTCCTGCGGCTGGGGGAACGGCAGGTCGAGCTCCTTGTTGATGAGCTGCCAGCGCGTCATGTCGGCCCAGTCGACGAAGGTGACCGCGATGCCCGACGCACCGGCCCGGCCAGTGCGGCCGATGCGGTGCACGTAGGTCTTGTGGTCCTCGGGACAGTTGTAGTTGATGACGTGCGTGATACCGGCGACGTCGATGCCTCGGGCGGCGACATCGGTGGCGACCAGCGTGTTGACCTTGCCGTCGCGGAACCGCTGCAGCGCCTTCTCGCGGGCGGTCTGCGCCATGTCGCCGTGCAGCGGGGAGGCCGGGAAGCCGCGGTCGGCGAGGTCGTCGGCGACGCGCTGCGCGGTGCGCTTCGTGCGCGTGAAGACGAGCACGCGACCGACGTCGTCGGCCTGCAGGATGCGGGCGACGACCTCGGGCTTGTCCATCTCGTGCGCCTGCCAGACGAACTGCGCCGTGGTGGGGACCAAATGGTCCTCGTCGGGTGACTCGGCGCGGATGTTCATGGGGTGACGCATGTGCGTGCGTGCGAGCGTGACGATCGCCCCGGGCATGGTGGCCGAGAACAGCATCGTCTGGCGCAGCTCGGGGGTCTTGGCGAGGATCGCCTCGACGTCGGGCAGGAAGCCGAGGTCGAGCATCTCGTCGGCCTCGTCGAGCACCAGCGACTTGACGTGCGAGAGGTCGAGAGCGCCGCGGTTGGCGAGGTCGAGCAGGCGGCCGGGCGTGCCGACCACGATGTCGACGCCGGACTTCAGCATGTCGAGCTGAGGCTCGTAAGGCACGCCGCCGTAGATGGTGAGGTTGCGCGTGCCGCGCTTGGCCGAGGCGGTGTCGATGTCCTTGGCGACCTGGATCGTGAGCTCACGCGTGGGGGTGACGATCAGCGCCTGCGGCTTGCCGGGCGCGGCGAGCTGGTCGTAGTCGGGGTCGTGCGGCGCGACGGTGCGCTGGATGACGGGGATCGCGAACGCCAGCGTCTTGCCGGTGCCGGTGCGCGCCTGGCCGATGAGGTCGGTGCCCATGAGGGCCACCGAGAGCGTCATCTCCTGGATGGGAAAAGGATGGGTGATGCCGACGTCATCAAGTGCGTCGGCGATCTCGGGCATGACGCCCAGATCTTTGAACGTAGTCAGGGGATTTCTCGAATTCTTCAGACTCAGATGTATTTTCTGCCCTCATCCTATCGTCCGACGCGCCCCGTACGTGACACAGCGCCTTCGGTACGCTGCGATGCCATGGCCCAGAAGGACGCAGAGCAGGACGTGCCCCCACCGTCGGCACAGCCGTCCGCGTTTGACGATCCCGTTTACCGGACAGGCATCATCGAGCTGCTCGGGGTTCTCGCGTACGGTGAGATCAGTGCGTGCGAACGGCTCGCCGACGACGCCAAGATGGCGCCCGACCTGCACACGAAGGTCGAGGTCGCGAGCATGGCCGTGGCGGAGTTCCAGCACTTCGAGCTGCTCCGTGACCGCCTCGTCGAGCTCGGCGAGGACCCGTTCGAGGCGATGGCACCGTTCACCGCGACGTTCGAGCGCTTCCACCGTCAGACGGCTCCGTCGGACTGGCTCGAAGGCCTGGTCAAGGCTTACGTCGGCGATGGTCTGGCCTCGGACTTCTACCGTGAGGTCGCGTCCTACCTCGACCCCGCGACCCGCGAGCTCGTGCTCGAGACGCTCAGTGGCACCGGGCACTCGGAGTTCGTCGTCGACCAGGTGCGGTCTGCGATCGAAGCCGACCACCGCGTGGGCGGACGTCTCGCACTGTGGGGACGCCGGCTGATGGGTGAAGCGCTGAGCCAGGCCCAGATGGTGGTGGCCGAGCGTGACGCGCTGAGCGCCGTGATCGTCGGCGGCATCGACCAGCCGGGCATGGATCTGGCTGCGATCGGACGCATGTTCACGCGCCTCACCGAGGCCCACGCCGAGCGCATGGAGCGCCTCGGCCTGGCCGCGTAGCTAGGAGCCCGAGACGAGGCCGAAGCCGACCTTGCGGCCGGTGTCGGCGGTGAAGTACAGGTAGGCGACCTTGTCGGCCGGCACGGCCACGGTGCGACCCTTGTCGTCGGTGAGGCTGAAAACCGTCTCGTCGGAGATCGAGGTCTCCAGCGACTTCAGCACGTCGTCGGGGTCCTGGTCGGTGTCGACCGACAGCTCGCGGGCGGCGTTCTGCACGCCGATCTTGACCTCCATGGTCATTCATCTCCTGGGGTGTCGTGACGATGTTCGTCGTGAATGGGGAACCCACCGATGCCGCGCCACGCCAGTCCGGCGGCGAGCTCGACCGCCTCGGTGCGGCTGAGCCGAGAGTCGGCGGACAGCCAGTTGCGGGCGCCGACATGGCCCATGCCGACCAGGCTGACGGCCAGCAGGTGCGAGGCCGGGCCGGGCAGCCCGGTGTCCTCGTGGATGACCTCGGCGATGGCGGAGGCCGACTCGTGGATGACGCGGTCGACGTGCTCGCGCACGGCCGGGACGTTGGTGAGGTCGGACTCGAAGACGAGGCGGAACGCGGCACCCTGGTCGGCGACGTAGTCGTACCAGAGCTCGATCGTGGCCTGGACGCGTCGGCGGTTGTCGGTGGTGGAGGCGAGGGCGTCCTTGACGCCGTCGATGACCGTGTCGCAAGACGTCTCGAGGAGCGCCAGATAGAGGTCGAGCTTGCCGGGGAAGTGCTGGTACAGCACCGGCTTGGAGACGCCTGCCCGTTCGGCGATCTCGTCCATGGAGGCGGCGTGGTAGCCCTGCTCGACGAAGACCTCGAGGGCCACCTCGAGCAGCTGCGCGCGACGTGCTGACCGCGGGAGGCGGTTGGTGCGCTGCTTGAGGGGGAGGGCTTCGCTCACGCTCCCAATGTAGTGGGTGGATGCTCACCATCCGGACCACCGGTCGTGGGTCGACGCGGGTCAGGGAACATTGGTGGTCGGCGCGATGTTTGCACCGATGACAGCACCCCGCTGCTTGAGGAGAGATTCCGTGGTCGCCCCACTCGTGGAACCCGCCGACGAACTGACGATCGACGAGGTTCGCCGCTACAGCCGGCACCTGATCATCCCCGAGGTCGGCATGACCGGCCAGAAGCGGCTCAAGAACGCCAAGGTGCTCGTCATCGGAGCGGGCGGACTCGGCAGCCCTGCCCTCCTCTACCTCGCCGCCGCAGGTGTCGGCACGCTCGGCATCGTCGACGACGACGTCGTCGACGAGTCGAACCTGCAGCGCCAGGTCATCCACGGGCAGTCCGACATCGGCCGGCCCAAGGTCGAGTCCGCCGCCGCCGCGGTCGCCGAGATCAACCCGTACGTGACGGTCATCCAGCACGGCGTGCGCCTCGACGTCGACAACGTCTTCGAGATCTTCGCCGACTACGACCTCATCCTCGACGGCACCGACAACTTCGCCACCCGCTACCTCGTCAACGACGCCGCCGTCATCCTCGGCAAGCCGTACGTGTGGGGTTCCATCTACCGCTTCGAGGGCCAGGTCTCGGTGTTCTGGGCGCAGGAGGGTCCGCAGTACCGCGACCTCTACCCCGAGCCGCCACCGCCGGGCATGGTGCCGTCATGCGCCGAGGGCGGAGTGCTGGGCGTGCTGTGCGCGTCCATCGGCTCGGTCATGGTCACCGAGGCGATCAAGCTCATCACCGGCATCGGCGACCCGCTCATCGGCCGCCTCATGGTCTACGACGCGCTCGAGATGCGGTACACGACGCTCAAGATCCGGCGTGATCCTGAGGGCATCGTCCCGACGGAGCTGCTGGACGACTACGAAGCCTTCTGCGGCGCCATCAGCGACGAGGCCGCCGAGGCCGCGTCGGACTCGACGATCTCCGTCCACACCCTGAGCTCGTGGCTGAAGGAGCACGCCGACGGAGGACGCGACCTCTACCTCGTCGACGTCCGTGAGCCGGTCGAGCACGAGATCAACCGGATCCCGGGTTCGGTCCTCATCCCGCCGGGGGAGTTCCGCAACGGATCGGCGCTCGAGAAGCTGCCCAGCGACAAGCAGGTCGTCCTGTACTGCAAGACCGGCAACCGATCGGCCGAGGCGCTCTCGATCGTCAAGGGCGCCGGCTATGCCGACGCGGTCCACGTCGGCGGCGGCATCGTCGCCTGGGTCAACCAGATCGACCCGAGCCAGCCCGCCTACTAGCCCGGAGACCGGCGTGGACTTCACCGAGCGGGTGCTCGACCTCGTCGAGCGCGTCCCGCCCGGCATGGTCGTGACCTACGGCCTGATCGCCGACGCCCTCGGCGAGGGTGGCGCTCGTCAGGTCGGACGGGTGATGGCCCTCGAGGGTGCGGCCGTCTCGTGGTGGCGCGTCGTCCGGGCGAACGGCACGCTTCCCCCGCACCTCATGACGGACGCCCAGACGCACTGGCGCGAGGAGCAGACACCCGTCCGACGTGGACGCGTCGACATGGCCGAGGCTCTCTGGCACGTCGACACCTGACTGTCGGTCGCGGGTGGTGAGATGGGTTCATGCCCGAGTACGTCCTGCAGCCGCCGTCTGCCCGCGAACCCGCGGTCGCGCCTGCCCTCGACGACGATCAGCGGGCCGTCGTCGAGCACGGGGCCACTCCCGGCAGCGGGCCGCTGCTCGTGCTGGCCGGGCCGGGCACTGGCAAGACCACGACGGTCGTCGAGACCGTCGTCGAGCGCATCGAGCGGGAGGCGCTGAGCCCTGAACAGGTGCTCGTGCTCACGTTCAGCCGCAAGGCCGCCGACGAGGTGCGCGGCCGCATCGCGCGGAGGCTCGACCGCACCACCGCCGCCACGCCGGCCATGACCTTCCACGCGTTCTGCTACGCACTGCTGCGCAACGAGCAGGCATCCGACCTCTACACCAACCCGATGCGTCTCCTGAGTGCGCCCGAACAGGACGCTGCCATCGCCGAGCTGCTCCGCAGCGGCGACCCGATCGACTGGCCGCGCGAGCTGCGCGGAGCCCTGCACACCCGCGGCCTGGCCACGGAGCTCCAGCGGCTGATGGCGTCGGCGCGCGCGCTCGGCATGGACTCGCTCGACGTCGAGACCGCCGGCCGCGAGCTCGGTCGCGACGACTGGCAGAGCGCCGGACGCTTCTTCGACGAGTACACGTCGGTCGCCGCGCTCGAGAACACCATCGACCACACCGACATGATCTTCCAGGCTGTGCGTCTGCTCGGCGACGCCGATGCGCGCGAGCGCTGGCGCAGTCGCTTCCGCCTCGTGGTCGTCGACGAGTACCAAGACACCGACCCTCTCCAGGTGCGGTTCCTGCAGGCGCTGGCCGGCGATGGCCGTGACCTCGTGGCGGTCGGCGACCCGTATCAGTCCATCTACGGATTCCGTGGTGCCGACGTGCGCGGCATCCTCGACTTCCAGCACGAGTTCGGCATCGACGGTCGTTCTGCACCGGTGATCGTCCTGCAGCACACCCACCGCTACGGATCCGCCATCGGTGCGGCCGTTCGATCCGTCGTGCACGGTCGCGGTGCTCTCGGAGCCGTCGACGGCAGCAAGTACGAGGCGCTGCGCACACCGGTCCCGCGGGGCGACGACGCGGGCCTCGTCCAGATCCGCACCTTCGTGTCGCCGACCGCCGAGGTCGAGCAGGTCGCACTGCTGCTGCGCGAGGCCCACCTGCACGACGATGTTCCCTGGACCGACATGGCCGTGCTCGTCCGTTCCGGGGCGCATCTCGGTCGCCTGCACCGGGCGCTCGGCGCGGCCGGCGTGCCGGTGGAGGTTGCGGGCGACGAGGTCCCGCTGGCTCTCGAGCCGTCCGTCCGTACCCTGCTGGCCGCCCTGCACGCCGCAGACGACCTGCGGTCCGGCCGGGCGATCGATCCTGGTGCCGCGGCCGCGCTGCTCACCGGACCACTGGGTGGTCTCGACGCCGCGTCGTTGCGTCGGCTCGGACGCGTGCTGCGTCAGGGCGATCCCGACCACCCCCGGCCGTCCCGGCTGCTCGTGGCCGAAGCGGTGGCCGACCCGACTGCGCTCGACACGTCCACCCAACGGGGCACGCCCGACGGCGACGCCGTCGAGTCCGCACGAACGCTCTCGCGGTTGCTGCGACAGGCGGCCGACGCCATCGCGGCCGGCGATCCCGCCGAACAGGTGCTCTGGATCCTGTGGGACGGCACCGACTGGCCCGAGCGGCTCCGCCGTCAGTCCGAGGCCGGAGGCGACAGTGCGATGCAGGCCGACCACGACCTCGACGCGCTCTGCGCCCTCTTCGCCGAAGCCGCGCGGGCCGAGGAGCAGCACGCCCACCGGTCGGTCATGGAGATCGCGACCGCGTTGGAGGCTCAGCAGATCCCGGCCGACACCCTCGCCCAGCGCGTCGCACCCACCCGGGCCGTCCAGCTCATGACGGCGCATCGCGCCAAGGGGCTGGAGTGGCCGCTGGTCGTCGTGGCCGGAGTCCAGGACGGGGAGTGGCCAGACGCGCGGTGGCGCAGCAGCCTGCTCCAGGTCGAGCGGATGGGTCCCGACGGCCTGCGCCCGCTGCCCTCGGCCCGCTCGCTGGTCGCCGAGGAGAGACGCCTGTTCTACGTCGCCTGCAGCCGGGCACGCACGCGACTGGTCGTCACGGCGGTGGCGAGCGGCTCCGACGACGGCGACCAGCCATCGCGGTTCGTCGGCGAGCTCCACGCCCACGTGAACGACGAGGAGGGGCGCACCCTGCCGGTGCCGGAGAACCGGCCGCGGCGAGCGCTGTCGTTGCGAGGTGCGGTGGCCGAGCTGCGCCGTATCGGCGAGAGCACCACCAGCCCGACCGTACGGGCCCGTGCGGCAGTGGCCCTGGCCGACGTGGTCGACCAGCAGGGCGGGGCGCACCCCGACCGGTGGTGGGGTTTGCGCGAGCTCACCTCGAGCGAGGAACCCATCCGCGTCCCCGGCGAACCGCTGCGGCTGTCCGGCAGCTCGGTCTCCACGATGGAGGAGTGCCCGCTCAAGTGGTTCCTCTCCCATGAAGCGCGCGGCGAGCGTGGCAGCTCGGCCGCCCAGGGCTTCGGGTCGATCGTCCACGCGATCGCCGCCGAGGTCGTGCGGTCCGGCATCGACGCCGACCCTGACCAGCTGGCCATGCACCTCGACGACATCTGGTCGCAGCTCGAGCATCCGGCCCCCTGGATCGGCGCGCGCGAGCACGAAGCCGCCGTCGACGCCATCATCCGCTTCAGCCGGTGGCACCGCGAGCACGGTCGCGAAGTCCTCGCCGCTGAGCACGAGTTCGAGGTGCCGGTCGACGTTGGCGGCCGCGACGTGCTGATGACCGGCTCCATGGATCGGGTCGAGCTCGCCGGCGACGGCGTCCACGTCGTCGACCTCAAGACGTCCAAGAATCCCCCCCAGAAAAAGGAGATTGCCGAGCATGCCCAGCTCGGCTTCTACCAGCTCGCCGTCGAGCACGGCGCGGCCGCGGAACTGCCGGGTGCCGAAGTGGCGGGCGCGGCCGGCGCCGAGCTCGTGCAGCTGCGCAACGACGAGACCCGCACCCCGGGCTACCCGAAGGTCCAGGCGCAGGACGCCCCGCGGTCGGACGAGCCGTTCTTCGCGGTCGAGCAGCTGCGGCGCTCGGTCCACGCCCTCCATGAGGAGGACTTCGTCGCCACGGCATCCACCAAGTCGTGCCAGTACTGCCAGTTCGAGCGGGTCTGTCCGGCCAAGGACGAGGGCGCGACGATCCTCGTCGAAGGGCGCACCCGATGAACCCGGTGCGCGATGAACAACAGCTCTGTGAGCTGCTGGGAATCGCCTTCACCGACCAGCAGCTCGCGGCCATCACGGCCGGTCTCGACGAACCCAGTCTCTACCAGCCCAGCGTCATCATCGCCGGCGCCGGTTCAGGCAAGACCTCGGTCATGGCGGCCCGCGTCGTCTGGCTGGTCGGTCACCTGGGCGTCCCGCCGGAGCAGGTGCTCGGGCTGACGTTCACCAACAAGGCGGCCGCCGAGCTCGGGCAGCGCATCCGGGCCAGCCTGCAGCTGCTCGGCGCCGACGCGGACGGCGAGCCCACGACGTCGACCTACCACGCGTTCGCCGGCTCCCTCATCACCGAGCACGGACTGAGGCTGGGCGTCGAGCCCGACCTGCGACTGGTCACGGACGCGTCGCGATTCCAGCGCATGGCCCGCGCGATCGAGTCCTACCCCGGCGACCTGAGCGAAGTCACCACGCATGTGCCGAGCCTCGTCTCCCAAGCCATGAACCTCGACGCTCAGCTGTCCGAGCACCTGGTGGAGCCGGAGGTGATGCGGGCCCACGACGACGACGTGATCCGCGAGTTCCTCGCCGCGGCCAGTCCGCAGGCCGTTCTCCGCGACGCCGCGGCCGCGGCGCACAAGCGCATCGAGCTGAGCCATCTCGTCGACCGCTACCGCGCCGGCAAGGCCGACGACGGCGTGATGGACTTCTCCGACCAGATGGCGTGGGGCGCGAAGCTCGCACTCCTGCCCGAAGTGGGGGCGGTGCTGCGCGAGCGGTTCGGCATCGTCCTGCTCGATGAGTACCAAGACACGTCGGTGGCGCAACGCGACCTGCTCCAGGCGCTGTTCTCCGGCCCTGACCCCGAGAGCGGCCGTGGCTTCCCGGTCACCGCCGTCGGCGATCCCGCCCAGGCGATCTACGGCTGGCGGGGTGCGGCGGTCGGCAACCTCGAGCACTTCCTCGACGACTTCCCGCGCGCAGACGGCGATCGGGGGCGTCAGTACAGCCTCACCGAGACGCGACGGTGCGCTCCGGAGATCATCGACATCGCCAATCACGTCGTCGCCCCGTTCTACGCCACGTCCGAGGCGGTGAAACCGCTGGACTCGGCCACCGAGCCAGGGGGACGCGTCGACGTCGGCCTCTACCCCACCATCGATGCCGAGATCACCGTGATGGTCGATGCCATCAAGGCTACCCCCGGACCGTGGCGCGACATCGCGATTCTCGTGCGGGTGGCTCGCGAGAACGGCGCCATCGTCCAGGCACTCCGGGAGGCACACATCCCGTTCGAGATCGTCGGGCTCGAGGGTCTGCTGTCGCAGCCGGAGGTGCTCGACCTGCTGGCGCTGCTCGAGGTCGTCGAGGATGTCACCGCCAACCCGGCGATGCTGCGCCTGCTCACGGGGCCGCGGTGGCGCGTCGGCCCCCGCGACCTTGCCCTTCTCGGGCGTCGCGCGGCCACGCTCACCGGTCGGTCGTTCGGCCGCGACGACGACACCACCCTGGAGTCCGAGCTGCGGCGGGCCGTCGAGGGCACCGACCCGACCGAGATCGTCTCGCTCGCCGACGCGGTCGACGATCCAGGCGACCTGCCCTACTCCTCCGAGGCGCGGAGCCGCTTCCTGGAGATCTCCCGACTGGTCTCCCTGGTGCGAGCCCATGTCGGCGAGCCGTTGCTCGACGTCGCTCGCCGTGGCGTGCGTGCCCTCGACCTCGACCTCGAGCTGGAGGCGGGCGACATCACCGGTGGCGCCGACAACATCGCCCTGTTGCTGGAGGCCATCGCCGACTACTCCCACACCGACCGGTACGCGTCCCTGTCCGGCCTGGTCGCGTACCTCGAGGCCGAGCGGTTCTTCGCCGGCGGCATGGAGGTCTCGACGCCATCGGAGGCCGACTCCGTCAAGCTGCTCACCATCCACCGAGCCAAGGGCCTGGAGTGGCCCACGGTGTTCGTCCCTCTGGTCTCGTCGACGATCTTCCCCTCAGGACGAGGGCGAAACCGATGGATCTCGAGCGCCCAGACGCTCCCGGGCCCGTTGCGCGGCGACGCCGCCAGCCTGCCGGCCCTCGCGGAGTGGACCGCGGCGGCGCGCAAGGCCTACGAGGAGGCCGACCGCGAGGACGCCCTGATGGAGGAACGGCGCCTGGCGTACGTCGCGTTCACCCGGGCGGCCCGGCGGCTCACCATCACCGGTCACTACTGGGGACGCACGCAGCAGAAGCCGCTCGGTCCCTCGCAGTTCCTCATCGCGACCAAGGACTGGCTCGGGCGACGAGGGGTCCAACCGATCCACTGGGCCGACCCGCCGGAGCAGGACGCCACCAATCCGCATCTCGTCGAGGCCGACGGCATCCCCTGGCCGGCAGCGGGGCCGGGGCTCGACGGCCGTCGCGAGCTCGCGGCCGACGTCCAGGCGGCGCTCGAGGGCAGCCTGCAGATTCCCGAGGCGTCCGAGGCCGATCGCATCGAGCTCGACCAGCTCGATGCGCTGGCGCACGATCTCGAGCTCCTCGCCGCCGAGGCCGCCGAGAGCGTGCAAGACGTCCACGTGGTGCCCTGGCCGTCCAGGATGTCGGCCACGTCGGCCATGGAGCTGACGAAGGATCCTGCGGGATTCGCGCGCAGCCTGGCTCGGCCGATGCCCCGACGCCCGTCGTCCGCCGCTCGATTCGGCACCCGGTTCCACGCCTGGATCGAGGACCACTACGGCATGACGGGTCTGTTCGACCCCACCGACCTGCCAGGTCGGGGTGATGCCGGCATCGACACCGACGCCGAGCTCGACCGCCTCAAGCAGATGTTCCTGGACTCGGAATTCGCGGCCCGCGCTCCCGAGCAGATCGAGGCGCCGTTCTCGCTCGTCCTCGGCGGTCAGCAGTTCAGCGGCCGCATCGACGCGGTGTTCTCCAGCCTCGATCCCGACGGCACCAAGCGCTACGAGGTCGTCGACTGGAAGACCAACAGGTACGCGGACGCCGACCCGCTCCAGCTGTCCATCTACCGGCTCGCCTGGGCCGAGCTGCTCGGCACCGAGCTAGACCGCGTCACGGCGGCGTTCTACTACGTGCGGCTCGGGGAGACGGTCCGGTTCGGGCGTGACGACCTGCTCGACCGCGCCGGGCTCGAAGAGGTGCTCGGGCTTCACGTCCTACCCTGACGACGTGGACTTCGCCTTCTACCGCACGCAGCACGATCGCGCCGCCCATCTGCGCGCCGATGACGCGTGGCGCAAGTCCGACCTGAAGGTCATGGTGGTCGGCGGCGAGCACGTCGCCTCGGACGGCGGTTCAGGCATCCGCTGGATCGACGCCGACGACGCCCCGGAGGGCGAGTGGCTGTTCCTTGGGCTCCGGGGAGGTCACGCCTACGGCGCCGTGGTGGTCGACCGCGTCGATCAGGATCTGCAGCCGGTGAGCCTGCGGATGCTCGGCCCGACCGTCGCCGCCGAGGACGCGTCGTTGGCGGTGCATGCCGTGGGGTTGTCGCGCTGGCACCAGACGCACCGGTTCTGTGCGCGCTGCGGATCGCCGACCGCGGTTGCCCAGGCAGGCCACACCCGAGAGTGCCCGTCGTGCGGCGCCACCCACTTCCCGCGCACCGACCCCGCCGTCATCATGCTCGTCACCGACGGCGACGACCGCGCCCTGCTCGGCCGGCAGCCGAGCTGGCCGGAGGGACGGTTCTCGACCCTCGCCGGGTTCGTCGAGCCGGGGGAGTCGCTGCCCGACGCCGTGCGCCGTGAGGTGTTGGAGGAGGTCGGCATCGAGGTCGGCGAGGTGGAGTTCGCGGGTAGTCAGCCGTGGCCGTTCCCGTCGAGTCTGATGCTGGGCTTCTACGGCACCGCCCTGACGCACGACATCGAGGTCGACCACGCCGAGATCGCGGAGGCACGCTGGTTCACCCGCGCCGAGATCACCGAGCTGACGGCGTCCGAGGAGCTGCTCCTGCCGCCGATCGTGTCGATCTCGCGCTGGCTGGTGGAGAAGTGGCACGGCGGCGAGATCAGCGGACGCTGGTGAACGAACCCGGTCCCGAGATTTGGCCGAGGTCCAACACTTCTGCCAGTTGTTTGACCGGGATTTCGGTTGGAGATCGGCCACATCTCGAAGGCTGGGCCGCTACGACGCGAGCTGCGCCTTCACCTGGGCCACTGAAGGATTGGTGAGCGCCGAGCCGTCCGAGAACACCAGGGTGGGCACTGTCTGGTTGCCCTGGTTGGCCCGCTCGACCAGCCTGGCCGCACCCGGATCGGTCTCGATGTCGACCTCGTCGAAGGAGATGCCCTCACGTCGCAACTGACCCTTGAGGCGGTGGCAGTAGCCACACCACGAGGTCGAGTACATGGTGAAAGCACCGCGCATCGAGTGTCTCCTTCGGCGATTAGTCTGGCACTCAGTCCAACCATCCTGCCCCGCTCGCCATTCCGTCCGCGAGGAGTCCCGTGCCGCACGCCGACGACCTGCTCGACAGCCTCGATCCGGAGCAGCGCGACGTCGCCACGGCGTTGCGCGGTCCGGTGTGCGTCGTCGCGGGAGCCGGCACGGGCAAGACGCGCGCCATCACCCATCGCATCGCCTACGGGGTGGCCGCGGGCGTCTACCAGCCGCACGAGGTCCTGGCGGTCACCTTCACCACCCGGGCTGCAGGCGAGATGCGTGGCCGACTCGCCGCCCTCGGCGCCCGGGGAGTCCAGGCCCGTACGTTCCACTCCGCCGCTCTCCGTCAAGCCCGGTACTTCTGGCCACACGTGTATGGCACGGAGTTCCCCGAGATCGTGCAGTCCAAGTTCGGGCTGGTCGCCGAGGCAGTCCGCCGTCTCGGCCTCCGCGCCGACACCCCGCTGCTGCGCGACCTCTCGGCCGAGATCGAGTGGGCCAAGGTCAGCAACATCCGCCCGGCCGACTACGTCGCGGCGTCCGCAACCGCCCGCCGCGAGGTTGCCGACCTCGACGCCGCCACGGTCGGCTCGCTCATGACGGCCTACGAAGACGTCAAGCGGGAGCGTGGCCGCATCGACATGGAGGACATCCTGCTCGTCACGGCGGCCATCCTCGCCGACGACGAACGCGTCGCCGCCCAGGTGCGGAGCCAGTACCGCTGGTTCGTCGTCGACGAGTTCCAGGACGTCAACCCGTTGCAGTCGACGCTGCTCGACCTCTGGCTGGGCGGCCGCGACGAGATCTGCGTCGTCGGCGACCCGCGCCAGACCATCTACTCCTTCGCCGGGGCGTCGCCGAAGATCCTTGCGGCGTTCACCAAGCGTCATCCTGACGCGGAGCGCATCGAGCTGGTCCGCAACTACCGCTCCACGCCGCAGGTCGTGGCCGTCGCGAATGCGGTGTTCGACAGCGGGCGTGCCGACACGTCTGGGGTGCGGCTGCAGTCCCAGGCGGAGCCGGGCGATCCGGTCACCTATGTCGGCCACCCCGACGAGACCGTCGAGGCCAACGCCGTCGCCAGCGAGATGGCCCTGCTGCATCGCCGCGGAACGCCGTACCGCGAGATGGCCGTGCTGTTCCGCATCAATGCCCAGTCCGAGGCGTTCGAGGAGGCGCTGGGCAAGCACGGCATCCCCTACACGCTGCGCGGCGTCGAGGGCTTCTTCCACCGCGCCGAGGTACGCCAGGCGATCACCCTGCTCCGCGGGGCCGCGCGGGGCGCCCCCGACGACACCGCCGGTGAGCTCGTCGACGAGGTGCGATCGGTGCTCGCGAGCATGGGTCACACCGACGAGGCGCCGAGTGGCACCGGGGCGGTCCGCGACCGCTGGGAGTCGTTGCACGCCATCGTCAGCATGGCGAGCGATCTCGCCGACGAGCGCGGAGCCGACGCCGACCTCACCGCCCTGGTGGCCGACCTCGACCGCCGCGCCGAGAACGTCCATGCGCCGACCGCCGACGGCGTCACCCTGGCGACCCTGCACTCCGCCAAGGGCCTGGAGTGGGACGCCGTGTTCTGCGTCGGTGTGCACGAAGGCATGATGCCGAGCGTCCACGCCGACACTCCGCAGGCGATCGACGAGGAACGCCGGTTGTTCTACGTGGGCATCACCCGAGCCCGGCACACCCTGGTCATCTCCTGGGCGTCCGCCCGCAAACCCGGCGGTCGTGGCAACCGTCGCCCCAGCCGATTCCTCGACACGCTCCTGCCCGCCGATCACGAGGCCCGTCAGACGGCCCGATCGCCACGTGACCGCAAGGTCGCCCGGTGCCGCATCTGCAAGCGCCCCCTCGCGGTGGGCGCCGAGCGCAAGCGCGGACGCTGCGACGACTGCCCGGCGAACTACGACGAGGAGCTCTACGAGAAGCTGCGCGCCTGGCGCACCGAGCAGGCCGGCGAGGCCAAGGTGCCGGCCTATGTCGTCTTCACCGATGCCACGCTGCAGGCGATCGCCGAGACCAAGCCGGCCGACCCCGATGCGCTGGCCACCGTGCCCGGAGTCGGCCCCGCCAAGCTGGAGCGGTACGCCGACCAGGTCCTCGCGCTCGTCAACGCGTGATCGGTCAGCCGTCGGCGAACCCGGGCATGTTCTCCTCGAGAATCGCCCGGAAGTGCGCGGTGGCGCCGAGCTGGCTCAGCACGCCCACGCCGCCGGCCCACACCCGGTGCAGCAGCACGTACTCAC
>CAWAZF010000003.1:0-70575 GCA_963786595.1 uncultured Actinomycetota bacterium | reverse complement strand
AGGCCTACGCGATCGCCGAGCAGATGCACGAGGGCCAGGTCCGCAAGAGCGGCGACCCGTACATCACCCACCCGTTGGCCGTGGCCACCATCCTGGCCGAACTCGGCATGACGGCCCCCACCCTGTGCGCTGCACTCCTGCACGACACGGTCGAGGACACGCCGTACACGCTGGACCGCCTGCGCGAAGACTTCGGCGACGAGGTCGTGCAGCTCGTCGACGGTGTCACGAAGCTCGACAAGGTCAAGTACGGCGACACCGCCCAGTCCGAGACCATCCGCAAGATGGTCGTGGCGATGAGCCGCGACATCAGGGTGCTCGTCATCAAGCTCGCCGACCGGCTGCACAACATGCGCACCCTGCGCTACCTGCGCCAGGACAAGCAGGAGCGGATCGCCCGCGAGACGCTCGAGATCTTCGCCCCGCTGGCCCACCGGCTCGGCATGAACACCATCAAGTGGGAGCTCGAGGACCTCGCCTTCGCCACCCTCCATCCCAAGGTCTACGACGAGATCGTGCGGCTGGTCGCCGACCGCGCGCCGTCACGCGAGCAGTTCCTCGAGCGGGTCATCGGCGACGTCGAGTCCGACCTGCGTCACGCCAAGCTGAAGGCATCCGTGAAGGGCCGGCCGAAGCACTACTACTCGATCTACCAGAAGATGCTGGTCCGCGGCCGCGACTTCACTGACATCTTCGACCTCGTTGGCGTGCGCATCCTTGTCGACTCGGTAGCCGATTGCTACGGAGTTCTCGGGGTGCTCCACGCGCGGTGGAACCCCATCCCGGGACGCTTCAAGGACTACATCTCGGTGCCGAAGTTCAACATGTACCAGTCGCTGCACACCACCGTCATCGGCCCGCAGGGCAAGGCCGTCGAGCTGCAGATCCGCACCTTCGCGATGCACCGGCGCGCCGAGTACGGCGTCGCGGCCCACTGGAAGTACAAGGAGGACGGGGCAGCCAGGAGCCGGGACGGGAAGGCGCCCAGCGGCGAGGACATGGCCTGGCTCCGCGAGCTGATCGACTGGCAGTCCGAGACCGAGGACTCGGTCGACTTCCTCGACTCGCTCCGGTTCGAGATGAACAACGCCGGCGTCTACGCGTACACACCGCGTGGAGACGTCATGCAGCTGCCCGCCGATGCCACCCCGGTCGACTTCGCCTACGCGGTGCACACCGAGGTGGGTCACGCCTGCATCGGCGCCCGCGTGAACGGACGCCTGGTCTCGTTGGAGTCGGAGCTGCAGACCGGCGACGTCGTGGAGATCTTCACGTCGAAGGCCCCGGATGCCGGCCCGAGCCGCGACTGGCTCGACTTCGTCAAGAGTCCGCGGGCCCGCAACAAGATCCGGCAGTGGTTCACCAAGGAGCGTCGTGAGGAGGCCATCGAGCGCGGCCGCGACAACATCGCGAAGCAGATGCGCAAGGAGAACCTGCCGCTGCACCGCCTTTTCAACCACGAGACCCTCGACGCCGTCGCCAAGGACCTGCACCTCGCCGACGTGTCCGCGCTGTATGCGGCCGTGGGGGAGGGCAACGTCGGTGCCCAGAACGTCGTGGAACGCGTCATCACCATCGCCGGCGGACGCGAGGGGGCGGAGGAAGACCTCGCCGAGGCGACCACGATGCCCGGCGTGGGGCGTCGTTCCCGGCCCGACTCCGGTGATGCCGGTGTCGTCGTCGAGGGCGTGGACGGCGAGTTGCTGGTCAAGCTGGCCCGATGTTGCACGCCGGTGCCCGGCGACGCCATCCAGGGGTTCGTCACGCGTGGGTCGGGCGTCTCCGTGCACCGCGTCGACTGCCTGAACCTCAAGGAGTTGCGCACCAGCCAGCCGGAGCGGCTGGTGTCGGTGCACTGGGCGCCCACCGCGCAGAGCACGTTCCTGGTGTCCATCCAGGTCGAAGCCCTCGATCGTCCCCGCTTGCTGAGCGATGTCACCCGGGTCATCTCCGACCAGCACGTCAACATCCTGTCGGCCTCGCTGAGCACCGGCCGCGACCGCGTCGCGAAGTCGAAGTTCACGTTCGAGATGGCCGACGCCAAGCACCTCGGCCACGTGCTCTCGGCCGTCCGCACCATCGACGGCGTCTTCGACGTCTACCGGCTCACGCAGTAGGGCGTGTCTCCCCATCCCAGGGGTCAGCGAGCGGGGCTCCGCGCCCGATCCGGCAAGGCCGAGGAGGGATGCGCACCGGGTAGTGCTCAGACCGACGAGAACGCAGCCGGTCGGGATGCGGGGTCGCGGTCGCGCCGCTGGGATGGGGAGGCGCGCCCTACGGTCAGGAGAAGTCGGCCTGAGCCTTCTCGGCCATCTCGAGGAAGCTCTCGCGTGAGGCGAGATCGTCCTGGAGCTTCTTGACCTTCTTCTTGTCGCCGTCGGCCTCGGCCTTCTCGAGGTCGGACCGGGTGTCGTCGATGGCCTTCTGCAGCTTGTCGATCATGTCGTCGGCACGAGCCGACTTCTCCGGATCGGTGCTGTTCCACGCCTGCTCGCTCGCCTCGCGCACGGCCCGCTCGACGGTGCGCAGCCGTCCCTCCATCTCCTTGACCCGGCCCCGTGGCACCTTGCCGGCGGCCTCCCACCGTTCGGCGATGTCGTGCCAGGTCCGGCGCGCGACCTCGAGGTTCTCGATGGGCAGCAGCTTCTCGGCCTCCACGAGGATGCCCTCCTTGACGACGGCGTTCTGCTCGTACTCCTGATCGAGTGCGGCGTTGGCCTCGTCGCGGGCGGTGAAGAAGACGTCTTGGGCGGCCCGGAAGCGCTTCCAGAGCTTGTCCTCGACGTTGCGCGGCGCGGAGCCCGCAGCCTTCCAGCGCGCCATGAGGTCGCGGTACTTGCCGGACGTCGGCCCCCAGTCGGTCGACGACGACAGCTCCTCCGCCTCGACGATGAGCTTCTCCTTGACGGACTGGGCGGCCTCGCGCTGCACGCTCTGCTCCGCGAAATGGGACTTGCGGCGCCTGGTGTACGCGGTGCGTGCCGAGCTGAACCGGTGCCAGAGCTCGTCGTCGGTCTTGCGGTCGAGCCGTGCCAGCGACTTCCACTCGTCGAGCAGCGCGCGGAGCGCGTCGGCGCCGTTGCGCCAGTCCGATCCCGCGGCGATCTTCTCGGCGTCGTCGGCGATGCGGGTCTTCGCGGTGAGCGCCTCGGCCGCCTTCGCGGCGCGGGCCGCCTTGCGCTCCTCGCGCTGCTGGGCGATGACCGGCGCCAGTGCGTCGAGGCGGATGAGCAGGGACGCGAGATCTCCCAGGGCCTGGGCGTCCGCCACCTCGCGGCGGACCGTGGCGACGGCCTTCTCGGCGTCGTCGGGGCCCAGGGTGCCCCCGGTGAGGCGCTTCTCGAGCAGGTCGACCTCGACCTCGAGGCCCTCGAACCGCCGCACGTAGAGGGCCATGGCCTCCTGCGGATCGCCTCCCGGCCACTGGCCGATGACGCGCTCGCCGTCGGCCGTGCGGACGTAGACCGTTCCGTCGGCGTCGACGCGGCCCCAAGGGTGCTCGGCGGCGGAAGTCATGCCCGACAGTGTAGGAGGACGCACCCGCCCGAAGGCATCGCGCTCTCGCGTACCCTGTCGGTCGTGCTCCTCACGTCGTTCCCGGCCGGCCCGCTGCAGGCCAACTGCTACGTGATCTCGCGTGGACCGGGTACGGGATGTGCGCTCGTCGACCCCGGTATGGATGCCATGGAGGGGGTCCACGCGGTGGTGGGCGAGCACAACCTCACGCCGGCCGCGGTGCTGGTCACGCACGGCCACTTCGACCACATGTGGTGCGCCCAGGACGTCGCCCGCGAGTACGGGTGCCCGGTGTGGATCCACCCGGCCGACCGTCACCTCCTCGCCGACCCGATGGCCGCGATCTCCGGGGAGTCGGCCGCGATGCTCCGCATGCAGGTCGGCATGGGCGAGATGCCGGAGTTCGCCGAGCCCGACGACGTCCGTGACGCCGTCGACGGAGCGTCGATCGAGGTCGACGGGCTCACCTTCACCGTCGATCACGTGCCCGGTCACACGCCCGGAACGGTCGTCTACCGGATCGACTACGACGGGCCCGAGGCCGTCTCGGAGGTCATGTTCTCCGGCGACTTCCTGTTCGCGGGATCGATCGGCCGCACCGACCTCACCGGCGGGTCCCACCCGCAGATGCAGGAGAGCCTGCGCCACCGCGTGCTGCCGCTCGCCGACGACATCGTGGTACTTCCCGGGCACGGCCCGCAGACGTCGATCGGGCGCGAGCGCGCCACCAACCCCTTCCTGAGGGAGCTACAAGAAGCATGACGGGTCTCAGCGGTTTTCCCGAGCTCCTCCCGGCGGAGCGCAACGTCGAGCTGCACGTGCTCGACCATCTGCGCCGCGTTTTTGAGCTGCACGGCTTCGCGAGCGTCGAGACCCGTGCGGTCGAGACCACCGAGACGCTGCTGCGCAAGGGCGAGATCGACAAGGAGGTCTACGTCCTCAAGCGCATTCATGCGGGGGAGGACGAGGGCGATGCCGGACTCGGCCTCCACTACGACCTCACGGTGCCGTTCGCGCGCTACGTGCTCGAGAACGCCGGACGCCTCGAGTTTCCGTTCCGGCGCTACCAGATCCAGCGGGTGTGGCGCGGTGAGCGACCGCAGCAGGGACGGTTCCGCGAGTTCACCCAGGCCGACATCGACGTCGTGGCCCAGGACGAGCTGCCGTTCCACTTCGACGTCGAGGTCGCGCAGGTCATGGCCGAGGCGCTCGGCGGCCTGCCGGTGCCGCAGCTGACGCTGCAGGTCAGCAATCGCAAGGTGCTCGAGGGGTTCTACCGCGGACTCGGCATTGCCGAACCGGCCGCGGTGATGCAGGTGGTCGACAAGCTCGACAAGATGACGCCCGACGCGGTCCGCGCCCAGCTCACCGGGCTCGGGCTCACCGACGATCAGGCGCGATCGTGCCTGGCCCTGGCGGAGATCGCCACGCCCGACACCTCGTTCGTCGAACGGGTACGCGAGCTCGGCGTCTCCCACGAGCTGCTCGACGTCGGACTGGCCGAGCTGGCCCAGGTCGTCGGCTCGACCCGTCCGGTCGACGGCGTCACCGTCGTGGCCGATCTGCGCATCGCACGAGGCCTCGACTACTACACCGGCACCGTGTTCGAGACGCGGATGGAGGGCTACGACCAGCTGGGGTCCATCTGCTCGGGCGGCCGATACGACCAGCTCGCGTCCGACGGCCGCCACACCTACCCGGGCGTCGGCATCTCCCTCGGCGTCTCCCGCCTGCTCGTGCCGCTGCTCGCCGACGGCCTGACGAGCGACCGCTCGGTGCCGTCCGCCGTCCTCGTCGCCCTGGTCGACGAGGAGTCGCGCGACATCAGCGACGAGGTCGCCGCGCGCCTGCGGGCCCGCGGCATCCCGACCGAGGTCGCGGCCACGGCCCAGAAGTTCGGCAAGCAGATCCGCTACGCGGAGCGTCGCGGCATCCCGTTCGTCTGGTTCCCGCCGTCCGATGATGACGGCCATCGCGTGCGGGACATCCGCTCCGGCGACCAGGCCGGCGCCGACCCGGACGAGTGGAGCCCGCCCGCCGAGGACCTCAGCCCCCAGATCAAGGAGCAGACCACGTGATCCGCACCCACGACGCCGGAAGCCTGCGCGCCGAGAACGTCGGTGACCGGGTCACCCTCGCCGGATGGGTGGCGCGGCGACGCGACCACGGCGGCGTCGCGTTCATCGACCTGCGCGAGGCCTCGGGTGTCGTGCAGGTGGTGGTGCGCGAGGACATCGCCCATCAGCTGCGCTCGGAGTTCTGCCTGAAGGTCACCGGCGCCGTCGAGAAGCGACCCGAGGGCAACGAGAACGCCGGAATCCCCACCGGCGACATCGAGGTGATCGCCGACGACGTCGAGATCCTCAGCGCCGCTGCACCGTTGCCGTTCCCGGTCGACGACGCGGCATCATCGGGGGAGGGCTCCATCGGCGAGGAGGTGCGGCTCAAGCACCGCTACCTCGACCTCCGCCGCGCCGAGCCCGCCGCGGCCATCCGGCTGCGCAGCAAGGTCAACCGGGCCGCCCGTGACGTGCTCGATGCCCACGACTTCGTCGAGATCGAGACGCCCACCCTCACCCGGTCGACGCCCGAGGGCGCCCGCGACTTCCTGGTGCCGGCCCGCCTGAGCCCGGGCAGCTGGTACGCCCTGCCGCAGAGCCCGCAGCTGTTCAAGCAGCTGCTGATGGTCGCCGGCATGGAGCGGTACTACCAGATCGCGCGCTGCTACCGCGACGAGGACTTTCGCGCCGACCGCCAGCCGGAGTTCACCCAGCTCGACGTCGAGATGAGCTTCGTGGAGCAGGACGACGTACTCGAGCTCTCCGAGGAGATCATCGCGGCGTTGTGGCGGCTCATCGACGTCGATGTCCCGGCTCCCTTCCCGCGAATGACCTATGCGGAGGCAATGCGGCGCTTCGGCACCGACAAGCCCGACTTGCGGATGGGTCAAGAGCTCGTCGAGTGCACCGAGTACTTCGCCCACACGCCTTTCCGGGTGTTTCAGGCGCCCTACGTCGGCGCCGTGGTCATGCCCGGTGGCGCGTCGCAACCGCGTCGCCAGCTCGACGCGTGGCAGGACTGGGCCAAGCAGCGTGGTGCCAAGGGGCTCGCCTACGTCCTCGTGCAGGAGGACGGCGAGCTGGGCGGACCGGTCGCCAAGAACCTCACCGACGACGAGCGCGCCGGCCTGGCCGCCCACGTCGGCGCCCAGCCCGGCGACTGCGTCTTCTTCGGCGCCGGCCCGGTCAAGACGACGCGGGCACTGCTCGGCGCCGCCCGGCTCGAGATCGGCCGTCGTGGCGACCTCATCGACGAGTCCGCCTGGAGCTTCGTGTGGATCGTCGACGCCCCGCTGTTCGAGCCGGCCGCCGAGGCGACGGCCGCCGGTGACGTGGCGGTCGGCTCCGGTTCCTGGACCGCCGTGCATCACGCGTTCACGTCGCCCAAGGACCTCGACACGTTCGACGCCGATCCCGGCAACGCGCTGGCCTGGGCCTACGACATCGTCTGCAACGGCAACGAGATCGGCGGCGGCTCGATCCGTATCCACCGCGAGGACGTCCAGAAGCGGGTGTTCGCGATCATGGGTCTGGGCGAGGAGGAGGCGCAGGAGAAGTTCGGCTTCCTGCTCGACGCCTTCAAGTACGGCGCCCCGCCGCACGGAGGCATCGCCTTCGGCTGGGACCGCATCTGTGCCCTGCTGAGCGGCGCCGACTCCATCCGTGACGTCATCGCCTTCCCGAAGTCCGGCGGCGGCTACGACCCGCTGACCGCCGCACCCGCCCCGATCACCGCGGAGCAGCGCAAGGAGGCCGGCGTCGACGCGAAGCCCCAGACTTCGGAGACACAGCCCGTCCCCACCGACGACTAGGGTCGATCGCATGGCTACCGGGCGACAGGGTTCGTCTCATGGGTACTGACGGGCTCTTCGACCTGCCGGACGCTCCCGTGCCCGTGCCCGGCGGAGGCAGTCTCGACGGCAGCGATCACGCCTCTGCACCGCTCGCCGTGCGCATGCGGCCGCGCACGCTCGACGAGCTCGTCGGCCAGGAGCATCTGCTGGCGGCGGGGTCACCGTTGCGCCAGGTCATCGACGGCGACCAGCCGCTCACGCTGTTGTTGTGGGGTCCGCCGGGCACCGGCAAGACCACCATCGCCTCGCTGATCAGCCGGCACACCAACCGCCGCTTCGTCGAGATCTCCGCCGTCTCGGCCGGCGTCAAGGAGGTGCGCGAGGTCATCGCCGGCGCACGGCGGGCGCTCGCCAACAGCGGTGCGGAGACCGTGCTGTTCGTCGACGAGGTGCACCGGTTCAGCAAGACCCAGCAAGACGCGCTGTTGCCCGGTGTCGAGAACCGCTGGGTCTCGCTCGTCGGCGCTACCACCGAGAACCCGCACTTCAGCGTCATCTCGCCGCTCCTCAGCCGATCCCTGCTCCTCACGCTCGGCTCGCTCTCCGACGACGACGTGGCCGTGTTGCTCGATCGTGCCCTCACCGAGGAGCGCGGCCTCGGCGGCTCGGTCACCCTCACCGACGAGGCCAAGGAGCACCTGATCAGGCTGGCCGGGGGAGACGGACGACGGGTGCTCACCTACCTCGAGGCCGCGGCCGGAGCCGCCACAGCGCAGGGCCGCGCGGAGGTGACGGTCGAGGACGCCGCACTCGCCGTCGACCGAGCTGCCGTGCGCTACGACCGGCAGGGAGACCAGCACTACGACGTCATCAGCGCGTTCATCAAGTCCATCCGCGGCTCCGACGTCGACGCCTCGCTGCACTACCTGGCCCGGATGATCGAGGCGGGGGAGGACCCGCGCTTCATCGCCCGCCGCCTGATGATCCTGGCGAGCGAGGACATCGGCCTGGCCGATCCCACCGCCCTCACGACGGCGGTGGCCGCCGCGCAGGCCGTGGCGCTCATCGGCTTCCCCGAGGCGCGCCTCACCCTCGCCCAGGCCGTCATCGCGCTCGCAACCGCGCCCAAGTCGAACGCGGTCATCCGGGCCATGGACGCCGCGCAGGCCGACGTGCAGGCCGGCAAGATCGGTGCGGTGCCACCAGCACTCCGCGACGCCCACTACGCCGGAGCGAAGAAGCTCGGGCACGGTCACGACTACCTTTACGCGCACAGCGACCCGCGCGGCGTCGTCGGTCAGCAGTACGCGCCCGACGACGTCGACGGTGTCACCTACTACGAGCCCAGCGAGCACGGCGCCGAGGCCGCGATCGCCGAGCGGCTCGAGCGCATCCGGGCGATCCTCCGCGACCGTCCCGGTGGGGAGCCAAGTCCCGATGGACCTGCCGAGCGCGACGAGTAACCTCGTACCCGTGCCCACCGACGTCGTGCTGCTGTCCGTGACCGCTCTGCTCGCGGTGATGGCCGTCGTGGCCGCCGTCGTGGCGGTCCGAGCGGCGCGTCGCACCGCGCAAGCCGAGCCACCGGAGACCGCACCTCGGCCGCCTGCGGTGGCGCCCGAACGTCCTCCGCAGACCACCGTGCTGGTGCCCTTCGAAGCCGACGACGATCGCCTGCTCGCGCCTCGCCGAATCGACGGCCGCGTCATCGTGCCACCCACGGGCCAGCAGGTCGTGGGCGCCGCGCTCAGCCGCCCGCACGTACGTCTCGCGATCGTCCTCCACGGACTCACCTATGCGCTCCGGCCGGAGAGCCGCGACCGCATCACCGCGCTGATGCGGCGCGAGTACCGCCGGCGTCGCCGCGAACGACTGGCGGCCGGCCGTCGCGCGGTTCGAGCGGCGCGTCCGACCTCCGCCGACGACTGGATGACGGAGTCGTGGATCGGCGAGGTCCCCTCACGTCCGCACTCGTCCACCCAGGTGGAGTCATGAGGGGCCGCACGCTGTGGTTCGTCGCCGGCACCGCGGCCGGCGTCTACGCCACCACCAAGGCACGCCGGGCGGCTTACCGGCTGTCGATGCCGGGCCTGGTCGATCAGGCCGCCGCCGCCGGGCTCGGGTGGCGTGCATTCGCCGGCGAGCTGCGCGACGGCATGACCCTGCACGAGCACGAGGTGGCCCTTCGGCTCGAGACCGACCAACTGCGCTCGCCTGTCGCCCCCATGCTCCCGAGCGAGAGCGACGCCCCCTGATGGAGACCGCGGAGATCCGCCGACGCTTCCTCGCGCACTTCGAGAACGCCGGTCACACGGTGGTGCCGTCGGCCCCGTTGCTGTTCGACGACCCGAACCTGCTGTTCGTCAACGCCGGCATGGTGCCGTTCAAGCCCTACTTCCTGCAGCAGGAGACGCCGCCGTTCGACCGAGCGGTGAGCGTGCAGAAGTGCGTCCGCACCCTCGACATCGAAGAGGTCGGCAAGACCACGCGACACGGCACGTTCTTCCAGATGAACGGCAACTTCTCCTTCGGCGACTACTTCAAGGAAGGTGCCATCGAGCACGCGTGGAACCTGGTCACGGGGTCGCTCGATGACGGCGGCTACGGCTTCGAGCCGGACTCGATCTGGGTCACCGTGCTCGAGGGCGACGACGAGGCGCGGCAGATCTGGAAGGACGTCATCGGCCTGCCCGACGAGCGCATCCAGGAGCGCGGCCTGCTCGACAACTACTGGCACATGGGCGTGCCCGGCCCCGGCGGCCCGTGCAGCGAGATCTACGTCGATCGCGGCGCGGAGTTCGGGCCCGACGGCGGCCCGATCGTCGACGAGGACCGGTTCCTGGAGATCTGGAACCTCGTGTTCATGCAGGAGGAGATCACCAACGTCCGGGCCAAGGACGACTTCGACGTCGTTGGCCCACTGCCCAACAAGAACATCGACACCGGCATGGGTCTCGAGCGCGTCGCCTACCTGTTGCAGGACAAGAGCAACATGTACGAGATCGACGAGATCTTCCCGGTCATCGAGAGGGCGTCCGAGCTCAGCGGTCGGCAGTACGGCGCCGACCACGATGACGACGTGCGGTTCCGCGTCATCGCGGACCACGTCCGCAGTGGGCTGATGCTGATCGGAGACGGCGTCACCCCGGGCAACGAGGCACGCGGCTACGTGCTGCGGCGGCTGCTACGACGTGCCGTCCGCTCGATGCGGCTGCTCGGCTACGACGACCCCGCCCTGCCGGAGCTGCTGCCGGTGAGCCTCGGCCGCATGAAGGCGTCCTATCCGGAGTTGGAGCGCGACTTCGCCCGCATCTCGCAGATCGCGTATGCCGAGGAGGAGGCGTTCCGCCAGACTCTCGACAAGGGCACGCAGATCTTCGACGTCGCCGCCGCGACCACCCAGCAGCAGGGCGGCACCCAGCTGTCGGGCGAGCAGGCCTTCGCCCTGCACGACACGTACGGCTTCCCGATCGACCTGACCCTGGAGATGGCCTCCGAGCAGGGTCTCAGCGTCGACGAGGACGGATTCCGCGCGCTCATGGCCGAGCAGCGCGCGCGGGCCAAGGCCGACGCCAGGTCCAAGAAGGGGCACCACGCCGACACCACCGTCTACCGCGCGACGCTTGACGCCCACGGACCCACCGACTGGCAGGCCTACACGACCTTGGCCACCGAGTCCCGCGTACTGGCGCTGCTCACCGAGGGCGCGACGGCGCCGGCGCTCTCCGCCGGCAGCATCGGCGAGGTCGTGCTCGACCGCACGCCGTTCTACGCCGAGTCGGGCGGTCAGAACGCCGACGCCGGCACGATGAGCTGGGATGGGGGTCGCGCCGAGGTGCTCGACGTCCAGCGCCCGGTGCGTGGCCTCGTCGTGCACCAGGTCCGCGTGCTCGAGGGTGAGCTCGTGCTCGACACGACGGTGGAGGCCCAGGTCGACCCGGAGTGGCGCCTCGGCGCCCGCCAGGCGCACTCTGGGACCCACGTCGTGCACGCCGCGTTGCGCGAGGTGCTCGGCCCCACTGCGCTGCAGTCGGGCTCGTACAACCGTCCCGGATACCTGCGGCTCGACTTCGGATGGACGGGAAGCCTGTCGCGGGAGCAGTTCCACGACGTCGAGGCGGTGTCCAACCGCGCGTTGCGCGAGGACCTGCCCGTTTCGGCCGACGTCATGTCCCTCGACCGCGCCAAGGAGATCGGCGCCCTGGCCCTGTTCGGCGAGACGTACGGCGAGGACGTCCGCGTCGTCGAGATCGGCGGCCCGTGGTCGCGTGAGCTCTGCGGCGGCACGCACGTCGAGCGCTCGTCGCAGATCGGCACCGTCGTCCTCACGTCCGACAGCTCGGTGGGGGCGGGCAACCGCCGCGTCGAGGCCGTGGTCGGGCTGGAGGGATTCCAGTACCTCGCGCGCGAGCGTGACCTCGTGCAGCAGCTCAGCACGATGCTGAAGGCGAGCCCCACCGACGTGCCGGCCCAGGTCCAGAAGCTCGTCGATCGCCTCCGCGCGGCCGAGAAGGAGCTGGAGCGGCTCCGGTCGGCCGAGCTCGTCGGCGCGTCCGCCGACCTCGCCGACCAGGCCGTCGATGTCGACGGCGTCGCCTTCGTGGGGCACCGGGCTGACGGTGCCGGCGCCGGTGACGCCCGCTCCATCGCGCTCGATGTCCGCGGACGTCTGCAGGGCCGCCCGGCCGTGGTGGTCGTCATCGGCACGGGTGACGGCAAGCCTTCCGCGGTGGTGGCCGTGAACGACGCGGCACAGGAACGAGGCCTCGCCGCGAACGAGCTCATCGGCGTCATCGCGGAACACATCGGTGGGCGCGGCGGCGGGAAGGCCGACGTCGCCCAAGGTGGGGGCACGGACCTCGGGGGCATCGAGGCAGCGCTCACGGCCGTGCAGGCGCGACTCGCGAGGTCGACGTGAGTCCCCGGCGGGGGTGCCGGGCCGTGGGCGGCAGATGAGGCACGGTCGCCGGGTCGGTGTCGACGTGGGTGACGTCCGCATCGGGGTCGCCGTGAGCGACCCCGACGGCATGCTCGCGACGCCGCTGGAGACCGTTGCCGCAGGCCCGGACGCCTTCGCCCGGATCGCCGCGATCGTCGCCGAGCACGAGGCCCTGGAATGCGTGGTCGGACTCCCGCTGTCGCTGTCGGGCCGTGAGGGTCCCGCGGCCGTCAAGGTGCGCGACTTCGCGACCGGCCTGCGCGACTCGATCGCCCCTGTGCCTGTTCGGCTCGTCGACGAACGCATGTCTACGATGACTGCTGACGGTCTGCTGCGGGAGAGCGGACGGTCCGGCGCCGGCAAGCGCGCGATCATCGACCAGGCCGCGGCCACGGTGATCCTCCAAGCAGCCCTCGACGCCGAGCGCACGCGCGGGACCGCCCCGGGCGAGATCTGGTGAGGACACGATGAGCCACAGCGGAATCGACATGGTCTCCGGCAGCGGTCGCACCCGGCCGGGCGGCCGGCGCGCATCGCGTGGCCCGTCCCGCGGCAGCCGGCTGATCCGCACCGTCGTGCTGCTGCTCGTACTGGGGGCCCTGGCGTTCGGGATGTTCAAGGCGTGGGACGTCGTGAACGGCCCCGACGACTACTCCGGTCAGGGCACCGGCAAGGTCGTCATCGAGGTGCCCGCCGGTGCGAACGGCCGGCAGATCGCCGACGAGCTGGCGTCGAAGGACGTCGTCAAGAGCTCCGAGGCGTTCTACCAGGTGTCCCTGGACGACGCTCGCGCCCAGACGATCCAGCCCGGCTTCTACCAGCTGCGCAAGCAGATGTCGGCCAAGTCCGCCCTCGACGCCATGCTCGACAAGGACAACCGCGTGCAGGGCCGGGTCGTCGTGCCGGAGGGCGCGCGAGTCGGTCAGATCGTCCAGGCCATCGCGGCCGGGTCCGAGATCAAGGCCAAGGACGTCACGGCCGTGCTCGACAAGCCCGCCCAGCTCGGCCTGCCGTCCGGGGCGAACGGCAACCCGGAGGGTTACCTGTTCCCGGCCACGTACACCGTCGAGCCGGGCACGTCGGCGCGCGACCTGCTGCGGCAGATGGTCTCCAAGACATTGGACGTCGAGAAGGAGCTGAACATCGACGAGCGCGCGCGAGCGGTCAATCTCTCCAAGGAGCAGGTCCTCACGGTCGCGAGCATCCTCGAGTACGAGGCCAATCGCGGCGAGGACTATCCCAAGGTCGCACGCGTCATCTACAACCGTCTCAACCAGAACATCGCCCTGCAGCTCGACTCGACCGTCTCCTACATCAGCAATCGGAAGGGCGATGTCTGGACCACTCCGGAGGAACGCGCCAGCGAGTCGGAGTACAACACCTACAAGCACACCGGCCTCCCGCCCGGGCCCATCGGCTCGCCGGGCGCGCAGACGATCGAGGCCGCCCTCAACCCGGCCGACGGCGACTGGCTGTACTTCGTGCCGGACTTCGAGAAGGGCACCACCGTGTTCAGCGACAACCTCGCCGACCACGAGCGCGCCGCCGAGAAGGCACGCGAGTACTGCCGCACCCACGAGGAGTGCTGAGCGCCGGATGCGCTGCGCCGTCCTGGGCTCGCCGATCGCCCACTCGCTGTCACCGGCCATGCACCGCGCCGCCTACGCCGAGCTCGGGCTCGACTGGTCGTACGAGGCCGTCGACGTCGCCGAGGACGCGCTCTCCGGCTACCTCGCGGGGCTCGACGGCGACGACTGGCGCGGGCTCTCGCTGACGATGCCGCTCAAGCGGGTCGCGCTGGGCCTGGTCGAGCGATCCAGCGAGGTCGCCAACGTCGTGGGTTCGGTGAACACGATCCTGCTCGGTCCTGACGACGGACGCGGATACGGCGACAACACCGACGTGCCCGGCGCCCAGGGAGCCTTGCGTGAACGACTCCTCAGCGAACCCCTGTCCGCCCGCATCGTCGGGGGCGGCGCCACGGCGACGTCCATCGGCTACGCCTTGGCCGCGCTCGGACTTCGGGACCTCGAGTTCGTCGTCCGGGACGAGTCCCGCGCCGAGGTGGCCGCGCAGGTGGCTCGGAGCGCCGGAGCCGACGTGGTCGTGAAGTCCTTCGAGCATCCACTCCTGGAGAAGGTCGATCTGTTGGTCTCCACGGTCCCTGCCGAGGCGATCGGGTCGCGATCGCACGAGCTGGCCGAGTCGTCGCGCGCGGTCTTCGACGTCGCCTACAACCCGTGGCCCACCCCGTTGGCCACGGCCGCCGAGAACGCCGGGCTCGACGTCGTCACGGGCATCGACCTGCTCGCCCACCAGGCCGCGCTCCAGGTGGAGCTGATGACCGGGAGCGACATCGATCCGGACCTGTTGCGCCGAGCGGCTCTCGCGGCGCTTTCCCGCTGACACCCGTGACCGTCGCGATCGCCGCGCTGGCGGCCGCTCTCGTCGGTGCCGCCGGACCGCTGGTCATCAGCAGGTTGCCGGAGCCGCCCGACGCCGACGACGACAAGATCGTGTACGCCGAGCTCGCGCAGGCCCCGCATCTCGCCTGGTGGTTCGCCGGCGCCGCGGCGGCGATGGGCGCGGTGGCGGCCTGGTCCGTGCCACCGGAGCTGGTGCCCGTCTGGGTTCTGTTCGCCGGCGCCGGCAGCTGGCTGGCCTACGTCGACTGGCGTACCCGTCTGCTGCCGTTCCTGGTCGTCGCGCCGATGTACGTCCTGACGCTGGTTCTCGTGGCCGTGGCCGCGTTCCTCCTCGACGACCGCGACGTCGTCGTCGCGGCACTGGTGGGCAACGTCGCGGTGTTCGCCGTGTTCTGGCTCGTGTACCAGGCCGGCCGGCTGTTCCGCGGCGGGGTGTTCGGCTACGGAGACGTCCGATTCTCCGGCGTGGTCGGGCTCGCACTGGGTGCGCTCGGCACCGCCGAGACGCTGAGCGGTGTCTACGGCGGGTTCGTGCTCGGTGCCGTCGGTGGACTGGTGTTCACGCGACTCGGCTGGGTCGACCGGAGCGGCTTCGCGTTCGGGCCCTACATGGTGGTCGGTGCGATCGTCGGCGCGGCGTGGGGTCCGTCGATCTGGCCCACCTAGCAAGCATGGGAGAATCGACGACATGCTCCGTTGGCTGACCGCCGGTGAATCACACGGCCCCGCACTCGTCGCCGTCCTCGAAGGACTGCCGGCGGGCGTCCGCGTGACCAGCAAGGACATCCAGGCCGCCCTCGCGCGCCGTCGCCTGGGCTACGGACGCGGAGCACGCATGAGCTTCGAGGCCGACGATCTCGAGATCGTCGGCGGCATCCGTCACGGCGCCACGCTCGGCAGCCCGATCGCACTGCGTATCGGCAACAGCGAGTGGCCCAAGTGGGAGCAGGTCATGGCGGCCGACCCGGTCGACGCCGACACGCTCGCCGGACTCAAGCGCGGCGCGCCGCTCACGCGTCCGCGCCCGGGTCACGCCGACCTGGTCGGCATGCAGAAGTACGGCTTCGACGAGGCGCGTCCGGTGCTCGAGCGGGCGAGCGCCCGCGAGACGGCCGCGCGGGTCGCGCTCGGTGAGATCGCGGCCCAGTTCGTGGAGCAGACCACCGGCGCGACCCTGGTGTCGCACGTGGTGGAGCTCGGCACGGTGCGGGCACCGTCGGGCGCCCCTGTGCCACTGCGCAGCGACCTCGAGGCGCTCGACGCCGACCCGGTGCGCTGCTTCGATGCCGACACCAGCGCGGCGATGGTCGCCGAGATCGACGCCGCCCACAAAGACGGCGACACCCTCGGCGGCGTGGTCGAGGTCGTGGTCGAGGGCCTGCCGCCGGGCCTCGGATCGCACACGCACTGGGACCGCCGCCTCGACTCGAGGCTTGCCGGCGCCCTCATGGGCATCCAGGCCATCAAGGGCGTCGAGGTGGGCGACGGGTTCGAGCTGGCCCGCACCCGCGGCTCGCTGGCCCACGACGAGATGGTGCCGACAGGCAGTGCCGATGATTGGGGCATCAAGCGGGTCTCCGGACGCTCCGGCGGTACCGAGGGTGGCATGTCCACCGGCGAGATCCTCCGCGTCCGTGCGGCCATGAAGCCGATCTCCACCGTCCCGAAGGCCCTGCGCACCGTCGACCTCGAGACGGGCGAGGAGGCCAAGGCCCACCACCAGCGGTCCGACGTCTGCGCCGTCCCGGCCGCCGGCATCGTCGCCGAGGCCATGGTCGCGCTCGTGCTCGCCGAGGCCGTCGTCGAGAAGTTCGGCGGCGACTCGGTGCCCGAGACCCGTCGAAACGTCGAGGGGTATCTCGCGAACCTGAAGCACCGATGAGCGCGCGGACGGGCCCGGTCATCGTCATCGTCGGGCCGCCGGGAGCCGGCAAGTCCACCGTGGCCGAGGAGCTGGCGGCGCGACTCGGCGTCACGGTGCGCGACACCGACGCCGACATCGAGGCCACCACCGGCACGAGCATCCAGGACGTCTTCATCGACCAGGGCGAGGCTCGCTTCCGCGAGCTCGAGGAGGAGGCCGTCGCGCAGGCGCTGGACGAGCACCACGGAGTCGTCGCCCTCGGCGGCGGAGCCGTGCTCAGCGACCGCACCCGCGAGCTGCTGCGCGACCACCGGGTGCTCTTCCTCGATGTCGGTCTCACCCAGGCCGTCCGAAGGGTTGGCCTCGGCACCGGCCGTCCGCTCCTGCTCGGCAACGTCCGGGCCCAGCTCAAGCAGCTCATGGATGCGCGCCTGGCCCTCTATCGTGAGGTCGCCGACCTGACGGTGCTGACCGACGAGCTCGATCCCACCCAGGTGGCCGATCAGGTTCTCGATGTCATTCAGGAGCAGTCATGACCACGCGGCTCACGGTGCGCACCGCGTCGCCGTACGAGGTCGTCATCGGGCACGGCGTCACCGGCGAGGCTCGACAGCTGGTGGGCGACGACGCACGTCGCGTCGCGATCGTCCACGCGCCCACCCTGCGCGAGAGGGCCGAGCACCTCCGGGAGACCCTGGCCACCGACGACCTCCAGGTCCTGCTCGTCGAAGTGCCGGATGGCGAGGCGGCCAAGTCGTCCGAAGTCCTCACGCACTGCTGGGACGCCCTCGGGGACGCCGGCTTCACCCGGTCCGATGTCGTGATCGGTCTGGGCGGGGGAGCGACCACGGATCTGGCCGGCTTCGTCGCCGCCAGCTGGTTGCGGGGCGTCCGTTTCGTGAACCTGCCGACCACGGTGCTCGGCATGGTGGACGCCGCGGTCGGCGGCAAGACCGGCATCAACACGGGCTCGGGCAAGAACCTGGTCGGTGCCTTCCACGAACCCGCCGGGGTGTTGTGCGACCTTGACGCACTGGAGACCCTGTCCGTCGAGGAGCTTCGCAGCGGCATGGCCGAGGTCGTGAAGTGCGGTTTCATCGCCGACCCGTCCATCCTCGAGCTCGTCGAGGCGGCGCCCGACAGCGTGCTGGACCCGGCGTCGTCGCTGCTCGCCGAGCTCATCGCCAAGGGCATCGCGGTCAAGGCGGCCACCGTCGCGACCGACCTGCGCGAAACCGCCACGGACGGAATCGGCCGCGAGGCGCTCAACTACGGCCACACCCTCGGCCACGCGCTCGAGCGCGTCCACGGCTTCCGCCTGCGCCACGGAGAGGCGATCTCGGTGGGCATGGTGTTCGTCGCCGAGCTCGCCCATCGCGCCGGCCGCATCGACGGCGAGCTGCTGGCGCGTCATCGATCGATCCTCGGCACCGTCGGACTGCCGACCACGGACGACACGCCCTTCGACGACCTGCTCGCGGCCATGCGCCTGGACAAGAAGACCCGAGGCAGCCAGCTGCGCTTCGTGGTGCTCGATGGTCTGGCTCACCCGACTGTCCTCGCCGGCCCCGACGAGCAGCTCCTGCGCGAGGCGCACCAGGCCCTTCGCCCGTGACTGCACCCACGGCCGAGCAGCTCGCCGCCCGCCGTCGAGGCGCGGTCGACGCCCTGGCCGGTCTCGATGCCGTCGAGGGTCTGCTGGTCACCACGCTCGTCAATGTCCGGTACCTCACCGGGTTCACCGGCTCGAACGGCGCCCTCGTGCTGGCCGCGGACGGCACCGGCACGTTTCTGACCGACGGCCGGTACCGCGACCAGGCGATGGATGAGGTTCCCGGTCTCGACCACGTCATCACCCGCGACCTGCTGGCCGAGGCGGCCGGTCGCATGCCCGGAGTGTGGGCGTGCGAGACCCACACGCTGAGCGTCGACGCGCACACCGCGCTCACGGAGGCCGGCGTCTCGACGGTCCCGGCGGCACGGATGGTGGAGGGCCTCCGCGAGGTCAAGGACGAGGGCGAGATCGACACCTTGCGGCACGCCTGCCGCATCTCCGTCGATGCGCTGGAGGGCCTGCTGGACGGTCCGCTGGAGGGGCGCACCGAGCTCGAGGTCGCCCGCGACCTGGAGTGGCGCATGCTCGAGCTCGGCGCCGAGGCCATCGCGTTCGAGACGATCCTCGCGTCGGGTCCGAACTCCGCGATCCCGCACCACAGCCCCACCGATCGCGTGCTGCAGGCCGGCGATCTGGTGAAGGTCGACTTCGGCGCCCGCGTCGACGGCTACCACGCCGACTGCACGCGCACCGTCGTGCTGGGCCGGGCCGACGACTGGCAGCGCGAGGTCCACGCCGCCGTCAGGGCATCCCAGGCGGCGGGCGTCGAGGCCCTCCGCGAGGGGGCTCCGGTGGCGTCCGTCGACGAGGTCGCGCGCCAGGTGCTCGAGGACGCCGGGTGGCTCGAGCACTTCACGACCGGGCTCGGACACGGCGTCGGCCTGGAGATCCACGAGGACCCGTTCATCGGCCGCCGGCACGTCGGTAGACTGGCCCGTCGCACCACCTTGACGATGGAGCCGGGGATCTACGTACCGGGACGCGGGGGAGTGCGTATCGAAGACACCGTGCTCGTCACCCCGGCTGATCCCGAGGTGCTCACCACGATGACCACCGACCTGTTGGAGATCGCCTGATGGCCACCACGAACGACCTGAAGAACGGCATGGTTCTCAACATCGACGGAAACCTGTGGACCGTCGTGGAGTTCCAGCACGTGAAGCCGGGCAAGGGCCCCGCCTTCGTCCGGACCAAGATCAAGAGCATCGCCTCCGGCAAGGTCGTCGACAAGACGTTCAACGCCGGCACCAAGGTCGAGACCGCGACCGTCGACAAGCGGGACATGCAGTACCTGTACAGCGACGGCACCAACTACGTGTTCATGGACACCCAGACCTACGACCAGCTCGAGGTTCCCCCGGAGGCGATGGGGTCCTCGGTCGACTTCCTGCTCGAGAACCAGGACGCCCTCGTCGCGACGAACGACGGTCGGGTGCTGTACGTCGAGCTTCCCGCGTCGGTCGAGCTCGTCATCGAGCAAACCGATCCGGGACTGCAGGGCGACCGCTCCAGCGGCGGCACCAAGCCGGCCCGACTGGAGACCGGCAAGCAGATTCAGGTGCCGCTGTTCATCACGTCCGGCGAGAAGGTCAGGGTCGACACCCGCGACGGAAGCTATCTCGGCCGCGTGTCGGGATGACCGCACGCACGAAGTCCCGCAAGCGCGCCCTGGACATCCTCTTCGAGTCCGAGCTCCAGGGGCTCAGCCTCGGCGGGTCGCTGGCCGGGCGTCGTGAGCTAAACGACCCACCGGTCAACGAGTACACCGTTCAGCTGGTCGAAGGTGTCGTCGCCGAGCAGGAGCGCATCGACACCCTGCTGGCCGCCCACGCTCGCGGCTGGACGCTCGACCGCATGCCCGGCGTCGACCGGAACCTGCTGCGGATCGCCGCCTACGAGATCCTCTGCGTCCAGGACGTCCCCGATGCCGTGGCCATCAGTGAAGCCGTCGAGCTCGCGCGTGATCTCTCCACCGACGAGTCGCCCGGTTTCGTCAACGGACTGCTGAGCGCGATCGTGCAGTCGAAAGCCTCGACCGCGCCCGGCGACTAATTCTCTACACAGGTTTCGCGTACCAGATCGTCCGGTGGGTCCAGTTGCCCGGACCGAGCCGACGACCCGAGCACACGAGGAGCGCGACCTGCGCGGGTCCCTCCCGGTCGTAGTAGTTCGTCGACCGATCTCCCGCGCGCACCTCGACGCGCTGGTCGACCTCGTAGCAGAGGGTCGCATCGTCGCCGCGGAGAATGATCCGGTCGCCCTCGTCGAGACGCTTGAGGAACCTGTTGCCGAGGGCGGATCCGTCCGGCCAGGTGTGGGCGTTGAGCAGCACGTTGCCCTTCGGTGATCCGGGCTCGATCCCTGGCGGACGGTCCCACGCGACCTGGTGCTTGCCGGCGTTGGAGACCGGCGGCACGGACGGCACATCGCGACCGTCGCGGGGTAGGGCGAGGATCTTGGCGTTGCGTACCGTTCCCGGAACGGTGATCCGGGTCGGCGAGAACGGCTCGGTCGCCTGGGTCTCACACGGATCGGGCTTGGGCGTCGGGCTGGGCGTGGGCGTCGGAGTCGTGGTGGGTGTCGGACGACTGGCGGCCGGTGTGTCGGCGGGCGGACGCAGCAGCCAGACGGCCAGCGCGACCACGAGGAGGGCAACGACGACTCCCGCGACCAGGCGCGTGCGCTGCCAACGCCGCGGACGATGACGCGACGTGGACGTGCCGGTGGCGCCGTCCTCCTCGGTCATGGCTCCAGCGTAGGCTCCGGCCCTCGTTCCGTCGCCGGAACGCGTCACCGGGCTCCGGCATCCGCCGAGCCGGTGCGACAGGTCGGAACCCGCTGGTAGTCTGACCTCTGAACGACCATCGACATCCTTTAACGGCCGTCCCGTGAGGCGGAGAAGGAGGTCAGCCATGGTTGCGTCCGCTGACGCGCCCCAGTCTGACAACCCCGGCGACCCGCAGGCACGCACCGTTCTCGACGAGAACGACATCGCCCGGGCCCTGACGCGCATCACCCACGAGATCCTCGAGCGCAATCGCGGCTCCGCCGATGTGATCCTGCTCGGGATCCCCACGCGCGGCGTCCATCTCGCCCGTCGCGTCGCCCGGCGCATGGGCGAGGTCGAAGGCCGGGAGATCACCGCCGGCGCCATCGACGTCACGATGTACCGCGACGACCTGCGCCTCAAGCCGGCCCGCGCGCTCGAGCACACGGACCTTCCTGACGACATCGACGACAAGATCGTCGTGCTGATCGACGACGTGCTCTACTCCGGCCGCACCATCCGAGCCGCCCTCGACGCCCTGAACGAGCTCGGTCGGCCGCGCGCCGTGCAGCTCGCTGTCCTGGTCGACCGCGGGCACCGCGAGCTGCCGATCCGCGCCGACTTCGTCGGCAAGAACCTGCCGACGTCGTTGGCCGAGAAGGTCAGGGTCAGCCTGGTCGAGACCGACGGATCCGACGGCGTGAGCATCACCGGAGGTGCGGCATGAGCCTGACCCACCTGCTGAGCGCGGGCGACCTGAGCCGCGACGAGGCGATCCGCATCCTCGACACCGCCGAGGAGCTCCTCTCGGTCGCCAGCCGGCCGATCAAGAAGCTGCCCACCCTTCGCGGGCGCACCGTGGTCAACCTCTTCTTCGAGGACTCGACCCGCACCCGCATCTCGTTCGAGGCCGCTGCCAAGCGGCTCTCGGCCGACGTCATCAACTTCTCGGCCAAGGGCTCGAGCGTCTCCAAGGGGGAGAGTCTCAAGGACACTGCACTGACCCTGCAGGCCATGGGCGCCGACGCCGTGATCGTGCGGCACCACAACTCCGGGGCACCGCACCGCCTGGCCCACGCCAAGTGGACCCAGGGCGCGGTCATCAACGCGGGTGACGGCACGCACGAGCACCCCACCCAGGCCCTGCTCGACGCCTTCACCATGAGACGCCACCTGGGCGAGATCGAGGGTCGCCACGTGACGATCGTCGGCGACGTCCTGCACAGCCGCGTCGCACGCTCCAACGCCCTCCTGCTCGACACCCTCGGCGCCCACGTCACGCTGGTCGCGCCGCCGACGCTCCTGCCGGTCGGGGTCGAGCACTGGCCGGTCGAAACGTCGTACGACCTCGACGCCCTCATGGAGAAGTCCGACGCCGTGATGATGCTGCGCGTCCAGCACGAGCGTATGAATGCGGCGTTCTTCCCGAGCGCCCGCGAGTACAGCCGGCGCTACGGACTCGACACCGCCCGCGTGAACCGGCTGCCCGAGCACGCCATCGTCATGCACCCCGGCCCGATGAACCGCGGCATGGAGATCAGTGCGGACGTCGCCGACCACGCCCGGTCGGTCATCGTCGAGCAGGTCACCAACGGTGTCGCCGTGCGCATGGCGGTGCTGTACCTGCTGCTCGGCGGCTCGGCAGAAGAAGCGCCGACCGACGAGACGCCAGACGATGACACAGTCGAGGAGATGGCATGAGCACGACCGTGATCCGCCGAGGCCGACTGTTGGGGGAGGACGCGGTCGACCTCGTGATCGCCGACGGCGTCATCACCGACCTCGGCACAGATCTCGACGCGCCCGACGGTGCGGACGAGGTCGACGCGAGCGGTCTGGTCGTGCTGCCCGGCCTGGTCGACCTGCACACCCACATGCGGGAGCCCGGCCGTGAGGACGCCGAGACGGTGCTCACCGGCTCCCGGGCCGCGGCGCGCGGCGGGTTCACCTGCGTGCACGCGATGGCCAACACCGATCCGGTCGCCGACACCGCCGGCGTCGTCGAGCAGGTCTGGCGCCTGGGCCGCGAGGGCGGCTACTGCGACGTGCAGCCGGTCGGAGCCGTCACGGTGGGTCTCGGCGGTCAGCGTCTCGCCGAGCTCGGCGCCATGGCCGACTCGGCCGCCGGCGTGCGGGTGTTCTCCGACGACGGCATCTGCGTGTCCGACGCGGTGCTGATGCGCCGGGCGCTCGAGTACGTCAAGGCATTCGACGGGGTCATCGCCCAGCACGCGCAGGAGCCCCGTCTCACCGAGAACGCCCAGATGAACGAGGGACCGCTGTCCGGCGAGCTCGGCCTCACCGGCTGGCCGGCGGTCGCCGAGGAGGCGATCATCGCCCGCGACGTCCTACTCGCCGAGCACGTCGGGTCGCGCCTGCACGTGTGCCACGTGTCCACGCGCGGCTCCGTCGAGATCATCAGGTGGGCCAAGAGCCGCGGCATCAACGTCACCGCCGAGGTGACCCCACACCACCTGCTGCTCACCGACGACCTCGTCCGCAGCTACGACCCGATCTACAAGGTCAACCCGCCGCTGCGCTCGGCCGACGACGTCCAGGCGGTGCGGGAGGCTCTGGTCGACGGCACCATCGACGTCGTCGCGACCGACCACGCGCCGCACCCGATGGAGGACAAGGAGTGCGAGTGGTCGGCCGCCGCCTTCGGCATGCTCGGGCTCGAGACCGCGCTCTCGGTGGTCCAGCAGACGATGGTCGATCCCGGCCTGCTCACCTGGGCCCAGGTGGCCGAGCGGATGTCGTCCCGTCCGGCCGCCATCGGACGGGTGACCGGCCAGGGGCGTCCCCTCGAGGTTGGGGAACCGGCAAACCTGACTCTCGTCGACGCCACTGCCACATGGACCGTCGATCCAGGCGCCACCGCGTCACTCTCGCGCAACACGCCGTACGCGGGACTCACCGTGCCCGGGCGCGTCATGGCGACGTTCCTGCGCGGCCGCGCCACGGTGCTCGACGGCGAGCTGCAAGGGGTCCTGGTATGACATCCCCGAGTGCGGTCCTGGTCCTCGAGGACGGGCGCACGTTCCACGGCGAGGCCTACGGCGCCGTCGGCACCACGATCGCCGAGGTGGTCTTCGCCACCGGCATGACCGGCTACCAGGAGACCCTCACCGATCCGTCCTACCGGGGCCAGATCGTCGTCATGACGTCGCCGCACATCGGCAACACCGGCGTCAACGACGAGGACTTCGAGTCCCGCAAGGTCTGGGTCGACGGCTACGTCGTGCGTGACCCCGCCCGGGTGCCCAGCAGCTGGCGGTCCCAGCGCTCCCTCGACGACCTGCTCGTCGAGCAGGGTGTGGTGGGCATCAGCGGCATCGACACCCGCGCCTTGACCCGGCACATCCGGGAGCGCGGCGCCATGCGAGCCGCCGTGAGCTCGGAGTCCGACGACGTCGGCGATCTCCTGGCCCGGGTCAACGCCGCGCCGGAGATGGCCGGCTCGAACTTCCTCGACGACGTCACGACCGACGAGACCTACGTCGTCCCGGCCGTCGGCGAGAAGCGGTTCACCGTCGCCGCGATCGATCTCGGCATCAAGGGCATGACCCCGCACCGCATGGCCGAGCGGGGCATCGAGGTCCACGTGATGCCCGCCGCGGCCACCATCGACGACGTCCTCGCCGCTGGGTCTGACGGGAAGGGGCCCGACGGCCTGTTCATGTCGAACGGCCCTGGCGACCCCGCGACGGCCGACCACGCGGTGTCCGTGCTCCGCGAGGCCCTGGACCGCCGCCTCCCGTTCTTCGGCATCTGCCTCGGCAACCAGGTGTTCGGGCGCGCGCTCGGGCGGGGCACGTACAAGCTCGTCTACGGACATCGCGGCATCAACCAGCCGGTGCAGGACCGCACGACCGGGAAGGTCGAGATCACCGCGCACAACCACGGCTTTGCGGTCGACGCGCCGCTGGACGACACGTTCGACACTCCCTTCGGTCCGGCCCGCGTCACACACGTCTGCCTCAACGACCAGGTCGTCGAGGGATTGGCTCTGCTCGACCAGCCGGCGTTCAGCGTCCAGTACCACCCCGAGGCCGCGGCGGGTCCGCACGACGCCGCCTACCTCTTCGACCGTTTCGTCGACCTGATGGAGAGCAAAGAACAACCGGCTGCGGAAGCGAGGGGGTGACGTTGCCGAAACGCGACGACATCGAGAGCGTCCTGGTCATCGGGTCCGGACCGATCGTGATCGGCCAGGCCTGCGAGTTCGACTACTCGGGCACCCAGGCCTGCCGGGTGCTGCGCGACGAGGGCATCCGCGTGGTGCTGGTCAACTCCAACCCGGCCACGATCATGACCGATCCGGAGTTCGCCGACGCCACCTACGTCGAGCCGATCACGCCGGAGTTCGTCGAGAAGGTCATCGCCAAGGAGCGTCCGAACGCCCTGCTGGCGACGCTCGGCGGCCAGACCGCGCTGAACACCGCCATCCGGCTTGCCGAGGACGGCGTGCTCGAGCGGTACGGCGTCGAGCTGATCGGCGCGTCGATCGAGGCGATCGAGAAGGGCGAGAACCGCCAGTCGTTCAAGGCCGTCGTCGAGGGACTGCCGAGCGAGTGGGGCGCCGAAGTCGCGCAGTCGAGCATCTGCCACTCGATGGACGACTGCCTGGCGGCGGTGAAGGACCTCGGCTACCCGGTGGTGGTCAGGCCGTCGTTCACCATGGGCGGCAGCGGCTCCGGGCTCGCCTACGACGAGGACGACCTGCACCGGATCGCCGGTTCCGGACTCGCGCTCAGCCCCACGACCGAGGTGCTTCTGGAGGAGTCGATCCTCGGCTGGAAGGAGTACGAGCTCGAGGTCATGCGTGACACGGCAGACAACGTCGTGATCGTGTGCTCGATCGAGAACCTCGACCCGATGGGCGTGCACACCGGCGACTCCATCACCGTGGCTCCGGCGATGACGCTCACCGACGTGGAGTTCCAGCGCCTGCGCGACATCGCGATCGGGGTCATCCGCGAGGTCGGCGTCGACACCGGCGGCTGCAACATCCAGTTCGCGGTCAACCCGGACGACGGTCGCATCGTCGTCATCGAGATGAACCCGCGGGTCTCGAGGTCCTCGGCTCTCGCGTCGAAGGCGACCGGATTCCCCATCGCCAAGATCGCCGCCAAGGTCGCGATCGGCTACACCCTCGACGAGATCCCCAACGACATCACCCGCGAGACGCCGGCGAGCTTCGAGCCGACGCTCGACTACGTCGTGGTCAAGGTGCCCCGGTTCGCGTTCGAGAAGTTCCCGGCCGCCGACCCCCGGCTCACCACCCACATGAAGTCCGTGGGTGAGGCGATGGCGATCGGCCGCAACTTCACCGAGGCCCTGCAGAAGGCGCTTCGCAGCCTGGAGAACACGTCGGCTCCGTTCGACTGGAGCCACCGGTGGGTCGACCTCGACAAGGACGCCCTGCTCGAGGAGATCGCGGTCCCGCACGACGGTCGGCTCAAGAACGTCATGGACGCACTGCGGGCCGGAGCGAGCGGCCAGGAGATCTTCGCCGCCACGGCGATCGACCCGTGGTTCATCGACCAGCTCCTGCTGATCAACGAGGTCGCCATGGAGATCCTCGACGCCGACGAGCTGACACTCCCGCTCCTGCGCCGGGCCAAGCGGCACGGGTTCTCCGACGAGCAGATCGGCAAGCTCCGCGACATGACCGCCGAGGTCGTGCGCGGCGTGCGTCACGCGCTGGGCGTCCGGCCGGTCTACAAGACCGTCGACACGTGCGCCGCCGAGTTCGCCGCGAAGACGCCGTACCACTACTCGACGTACGACGAGGAGACCGAGGTCGAGCCGCGTACCAAGCCGGCGGTCCTGATCCTGGGCAGCGGGCCCAACCGCATCGGCCAGGGCATCGAGTTCGACTACTCCTGCGTGCACGCAGCGCTGGCGCTGTCCGAGGTCGGCTACGAGACGGTCATGATCAACTGCAACCCCGAGACCGTCTCCACCGACTACGACACCTCCGACCGCCTCTACTTCGAGCCGCTGACGCTCGAGGACGTCCTCGAGATCGTGCACGCCGAGCAGCAGGCCGGCCCGGTCGCCGGCGTCATCGTGCAGCTCGGCGGGCAGACGCCGCTCGGCCTCGCCGCCGGGCTGGAGGATGCCGGGGTGCCGATCGTCGGAACGTCACCGGCCGCCATCCATCTGGCGGAGGAGCGAGGCGCGTTCGGGCGGGTGCTCGCCGACGCCGACCTGCCGGCGCCCAAGCACGGCACGGCCACCACGTTCGACGGTGCCAAGCGCATCGCCGACGAGATCGGCTATCCGGTACTGGTGCGTCCTTCGTACGTGCTGGGCGGCCGTGGCATGGAGATCGTCTACGAGGAGTCCACCCTCAAGGACTACATCGCCCGCGCCACCGAGATCTCGCCGCTGCACCCGGTGCTCGTCGACCGGTTCCTGGACGACGCGGTCGAGATCGACGTCGACGCGCTGTACGACGGCACCGAGCTGTTCCTCGGCGGCGTCATGGAGCACATCGAGGAAGCCGGCGTCCACTCCGGCGACTCCGCGTGCGCGCTGCCTCCGATCACGCTCGGGAGCGAGGAGGTCGAGCGCATCCGGGCCTCCACGCTCGCGATCGCGCAGGGTGTGGGCGTGCTCGGCCTCATCAACATCCAGTACGCGCTGACGTCCGACACGCTCTTCGTGCTGGAGGCCAACCCGCGGGCGTCGCGCACGGTGCCGTTCGTCTCCAAGGCCACCGCCACTCCGCTGGCCAAGGCGGCGGCCCGGGTGATGCTGGGGGAGTCGATCGCCGAGCTGCGTGAGGCCGGGGTGCTCCCGGCCACCGGAGACGGCGGCATCCTGCCCGACTCGGCCCCGGTCGCGGTCAAGGAGGCGGTCATGCCGTTCAACCGCTTCCGTACGTACGAGGGCCGCTACGTCGACACGGTGCTGGGCCCGGAGATGCGCTCCACGGGCGAGGTCATGGGCATCGACGCCGGCTTCGGCATCGCCTACGCCAAGAGCCAGGCCGGCGCCCAGAACGGCCTGCCGACCTCGGGCAAGGTGTTCGTCTCGGTCGCCAACCGCGACAAGCGGCACATGATCTTCCCGGTCAAGCGGCTGGCCGATCTCGGGTTCGAGATCCTGGCCACCAGCGGCACCGCCTCGGTCCTCAAACGCAATGGCGTCGAGGCCACGGTCATCCGCAAGCTGCACGAAGAGCAGAAGGCCGACGGCCCGGACGCGGGCAGCACGATCGTGGAGAAGATCCAGGCCCAGGACGTCCAGCTCATCATCAACACCCCGCACGGCACGACTTCCGGCGGCAGCCCTCGCGTCGACGGTTACGAGATCCGCACGGCCGCCGTGGCCGAGGGCATCCCGTGCATCACCACCGTCCAGGGCCTCGGAGCCGCGGTACAGGGCATCGAGGCGCTCATCGAGCAACGCGTCGAGGTCGCCTCGCTGCAGGAGTGGGCCGAGGTCGTCCGCAAGGGACGCGCCGAGTCATGAGCTTCGGCTCCCGGGCCAGGGTGGCCATGGACGCGTACGGGCCCGCGTGCGTCGGCATCGACCCACACGCCGCGCTGCTCGACCACTGGAAGCTGCCCGACTCGGTCGAGGGGCTGGAGCGGTTCGCGGCCACCTGCGTGGACGCGTTCGCCGGCCACGTCGCATTCTGCAAGCCGCAGTCCGCGTTCTTCGAGCGCTTCGGCTCGCGGGGCGTGGCCGTGCTCGAGCGGACGATCCAGGACCTGCGGCACACCGGCACCCTCGTGATCCTCGATGTGAAACGCGGCGACATCGGCAGCACCGCGGCCGCCTACGCCGAGGCGTACCTCGACGAGGACAGCCCGATGTGCGCCGACGCGGTCACCGTCAGCCCGTTCCTCGGCTTCGGGTCGCTCGAGCCGTTCTTCACGGTCGCTGAGCAGCACGACGGCGGCGTCTTCGTGCTGGCCCTCACGTCCAATCCGGAGGGCCCGGAGGTCCAGCAGGCCGTCAGCGGTGATGCCACCGTCGCCGGTCGCATCCTGTCCCAGCTGCGTGAGCTGAACGCTGGCAAGACGCCGATGGGCTCGTTCGGAGCAGTCGTCGGGGCCACGATCGGGTCCACCGAGGAGGACCTCGGGATCAACGGCCCACTGCTCGCCCCGGGGTTCGGCGCGCAGGGCGGCACGGTCGACGACGTGGTCCGGCTGTTCGGCTCGGTCGCCGACTACGTGCTTCCGTCCACGTCACGGGGGGTTTTGGCCGCCGGATCCGACGTCACGGCTCTCCGCGATTCTGCTGCCCAGGTCAACGCGGAACTTGTACGCTCCCTGCAGATGCACAGTACGACTAGGAGTCCTGAATGAAACGTGCCGTCACCTGCGTGATCGCGACTCTCGTCGTGTTCACCACGCTGACGGCATGTGTCGGTGAGGATCCCTACTGCACCGCCGTCAAGGACCAGGAGTCCACGCTCAACTCGCTCGGGGAGAAACGCACGAACGCCGCATACCGTTCGTACGCGCGAGCCTTCCGGTCCGTCGCCAAGGTCTCGCCCGCCGCCGTCAAGAAGGACTGGACGGAGCTCGCCGAGGTCACCGCATCCGTGTTGAACGCGCAGGACAAGGTCGGCATCAAGCTCGAAGAGATGCAGGACGAGGACAAGGTGAAGAAGCTCGACACGGAGCAGCTCAAGACGCTCAACAACGCGTATGAGGCGTTCAACAAGACGACCCCGCAACGCCGGGCCGTCGTGAAGAATGTCCAGCAGGAATGCGAGATCACACTCACGTGACCACGTGTTCCTCAACAGAGAGGTGAAGTTGTGGCACTCCCCATCTTGACGCCGGAGCAACGGCAAGCCGCACTCGAAAAGGCAGCGCAAGCACGTCGGCTGCGAGCAGAAGTGAAGAACCGCCTCAAGACGGGCGGAACGACGCTCGCCGAGGTACTCCAGGAGTCCAGGGCCAACGAGATCATCGCCAAGCTGAGGGTCAGGGACCTGTTGCAGTCCTTGCCCACGGTGGGCAAGGTCCGGGCCAAGGAGATCATGGATCGCATCGGCATCGCCGACAGCCGTCGCCTGCGAGGCCTGGGCGCCAACCAGATCCAGGCCCTGCTGAAGGAGTTCGGCGGCAAGGGCGGCAAGTCGGGTGGCTGACGGGCCAACCCCGCCATCCCCCCAGCCCCTCGCTCCTTCCCGCCTCGTCGTCCTTGCCGGCCCCACCGCGGTCGGCAAGGGGACGGTGGCCGACTGCGTGCGCCAGCACCACCCCGACATCTGGATCTCCGTCTCCGTCACCACCCGCCGGCCGCGGCCCGGTGAGGTCGACGGCCTGCACTACCACTTCGTCGACGATGACGAGTTCGACCGCCTCGTCGCCACCGACGGCCTGCTCGAGTGGGCCGTCGTGCACCGCCTGGCGCGTTACGGCACGCCTCGAGCGCCCGTGGAGGAGCAGCTCGCCGCCGGACGGGCCGCGCTGCTGGAGATCGACCTGCAGGGCGCCCGCCAGGTGCGCGAGCGCATGCCCGACGCCCTGATGGTCTTCCTCGCCCCTCCCAGCCAGACCGAGCTGGAGCGCCGACTCGTCGGCCGGGGGACCGAGGACGCCGAGGAACGCGCCCGTCGCCTCGAGACCGCGCGCGAGGAGATGGCGGCCGAGGAGGAGTTCGACGTCACGATCGTCAACACCGATGTCGCGTCGGCCTGCGCAGCCTTGGTAGACTTGGTCAGGTCCGGCAGTCAGCCGTGACGATCTTGCACGACCAACCCACTGCACTGTGAGGCTTTGTGACCACCACGCGCTCCGTCGCCGAGGGCATCACCAACCCCCCGATCGACGACCTTCTGGAGAAGGCCGACTCCAAGTACAAGCTCGTGCTGTACAGCGCCAAGCGCGCTCGTCAGATCAACGCCTACTACTCACAGCTCGGTGAGGGCCTGCTCGAGTACGTCGGCCCGCTGCTGGAGACGCACGTGCAGGAGAAGCCGCTGTCGATCGCGCTCCGCGAGATCAACGGCGACCTGCTCACCGTCGAGGACATCGAGCCCGAAGAGGCCTGACCCTCCCGACGACTGGAGGCACGGATGAGCGAGATCATTCTCGGCGTGTCCGGCGGCATCGCCGCGTACAAGTCCGCCTCGCTGGTGCGCCTGTTCACCGAGTCCGGCCACCAGGTCACGGTCGTCCCCACCGAGGCTGCGCTGCGCTTCGTCGGAGCCCCCACCTGGGAGGCTCTGTCCGGTCGACCCGTGCGCACCGGCGTCTTCGAGGACGTCCACGAGGTGCCCCACGTCCGGCTCGGGCAGCACGCCGACCTGGTCGTCGTGGCGCCGGCCACGGCCAACCTGCTCGCGAAGGCGGCGCACGGCCTCGCCGACGACCTCCTCACCAACACGCTGCTCACGGCGCGCTGTCCCGTCGTGATGGCCCCGGCCATGCACACCGAGATGTGGGAGAGCGCGAGTACTCGCGCCAACGTTGACACCTTGCGGTCACGTGGAGTCTTGGTGCTTGATCCCGCGTCTGGTCGCCTCACCGGTGCCGATTCTGGTCCAGGTCGGCTGGTCGAGCCGGTGGAAATCTTTGCCGCGTGCATGAACGTTCTCGAGTCGCGAGTCCAAGACCTGGTGGGTAAGCACATGGTGGTGTCGGCGGGCGGCACCCGTGAGTACCTCGATCCCGTCCGCTTCCTCGGCAACCGCTCCTCGGGCCGGCAGGGCTACGCGCTCGCCGAGGCTGCGGTCGCCCGCGGCGCCACGGTCACGATCGTGGCGGCCAACGTGTCCTTGCCCGAGCCGGCCGGCGTCGAGCTGGTGCCGGTGGTGAGCACCGAGGACCTGCGCCGGGAGGTGCTGCTCGCCGCCGCCGACGCCGACGCCGTCGTGATGGCCGCCGCGCCCGCAGACTTCCGTCCGGACGCCCGGGTCGAGTCCAAGATCAAGAAGACACCGAGCGGCGATGCCCCACAGATCAACCTCGTCGAGAACCCCGACATCCTGGTCGAGCTGGTGCACACCCGGGTCAGCAAGCGTCCGGTCGTCGTGGGGTTCGCCGCCGAGACCGGCGACGCGAACGGCTCCGTGCTCGACCATGCCCGAGCGAAGCTGGAGCGCAAGGGCTGCGACCTGTTGGTCGTCAACGACGTCAGCGGCGAGCGCGTGTTCGGCCGCGACGACAACGAAGCCGTCATCCTCGGCTCCGACGGCTCGGTCACCCCGGTGGCTCACGGGCCGAAGATCGCCCTGGCGCACGCGGTGTGGGACGCCGTCATCGCCCTGGCCGAGTGACGACGCCGTGATGCCCGGGATGCGGACCTTTGCACCAGCATGCGGACATCTCCGTCTAGACTGCCTCCAACCCAGTGCTGACGGCGGGATGTCCGTCGGCACCGAATCGCTTCCAGGAGAACTCGAGTGAGCCGCTTCTTCACGTCCGAGTCCGTGACCGAGGGTCACCCGGACAAGATTGCCGACCAGATCAGCGACAGCGTCCTCGACGCACTGCTGACCGACGACCCGAAGAGCCGGGTCGCCTGCGAGACGTTCGTCACCACGGGCATGGTGCTCGTCGGCGGCGAGGTCACCACCGAGGCGTACGTCGACATCGCCCGCGTGGCCCGCGACCGCGTGCTGGAGATCGGCTACGACTCCTCGGTCAAGGGCTTCGACGGCGAGTCCTGCGCCGTGCAGATCACGCTCGACGCCCAGTCGCCCGACATCGCCCAAGGTGTCGACCGCGCCGAGGAGGCCCGCCTCGACGGATCGGTCGATCCGCTCGACCTCCAGGGCGCCGGCGACCAGGGCCTGATGTTCGGCTTCGCGTGCGACGAGACCCCCGAGCTCATGCCGCTGCCGATCACCATCGCCCACCGGCTGGCCGAGCAGCTCACCGCGGTGCGCAAGGACGGCACCCTCCCCTACCTGCGTCCGGACGGCAAGACCCAGGTCACGATCGAGTACGACGATGACGACAAGCCCTTGCGCGTCGAGGCCATCGTCATCTCGACGCAGCACGAGGACGGCGTCGACCTGGAGGCCCAGCTCGCACCGGACCTCAAGAAGCACGTCATCGACTCGGTGCTCGCGAACTACGACATCGACTCCTCCGACTACAAGTCACACATCAACCCCACGGGCAAGTTCGTCATCGGCGGCCCCATGGGCGACGCCGGCCTCACCGGCCGCAAGATCATCGTCGACACGTACGGCGGCTACGCCCGACACGGCGGTGGCGCGTTCTCCGGCAAGGACCCGAGCAAGGTCGACCGCTCTGCGGCCTACGCCATGCGCTGGGTGGCCAAGAACATCGTCGCGGCCGGGCTCGCCACCAAGGCTGAGGTCCAGGTGGCGTACGCCATCGGTGTCTCGCACCCGGTTGGCTTCTACGTCGAGACGTTCGGCACCGAGACGGTGCCGGTCGAGACGATCCGTGCCGCGGTGCTCGAGGTGTTCGACCTGCGTCCGGCCGCGATCGTGCGCGACCTCGACCTGATGCGCCCGATCTACGCCAAGTCCGCCGCCTACGGCCACTTCGGCCGTGAGCTCGACGACTTCACCTGGGAGAAGACCGACCGCGCGGACGCCCTGAAGGCCGCCGCCGGCGCCTGAACCCGTCTCCGCCTGCTGGTAGAACAGCAGCGTGGCGACGGATCAGGACCAGACCGACCAGGAGGGACCGGAGCAGCTTGCTCTGGTCCCTTCTGACGTTCCCGTCACTGGTCGCACGCCGCGCAAGCGGGCCGCCAAGCCGGCTCCCGAACGAGCGCCGGTGCTCCCGGTGGCCCGCGTGGTGGTCGACTCGCCCCTGGCCCACCTCGACCGTCCGTTCGACTACCTCGTCCCCACGACGCTCGACGCGGACGTCGTGCCCGGCTGCCGCGTCCGGGTGCGCTTCTCCGGACGTCTCACTGACGCCTTCGTCGTCGATCGCGTCGAGACGAGCGACCACGAGGGCGACCTGGCGTTCCTGAGCAAGGTCGTCTCGGCGGAGCCGGTGCTGTCGCAGACCGTCCTGGGGCTGTGCCGGGCAGTCGCTGATCGTTGGGCCGGCACGCTCAGCGACGTCCTCCGACTGGCCGTGCCACCTCGCCATGCGCGCGCGGAGGCACATCCGAGCGTGGCCGCCGAGGGGGCGCTGCCGGCGCGCACGGACGATGCCTGGTCGTGGTGGCCGCACGGCTCATCGTTCATCGCCGCCCTCGCGGCAGGGGAGCGGCCACGGGCCTGCTGGGCGGCGCTCCCGGCCCATGAGCCGGCCGAAGCCGTCGCCGAGGCGGTCCTCGCCGCGCTCCATGCCGGACGCGGCAGCATCGTGTGCGTGCCCGACGTGCGCGACGCGGCCCGGTGGCACGAGACGTTCACCTCGGTGCTGGGGGAGGGGCGGCATGTCGTGCTTACCGGGTCGCAGAAGCCGGACGAGCGGTACCGGGCGTACCTCGCGGTCGCCCGGGGCTCCATACGCGTGGTTCTGGGTACCCGCGGAGCCGCGTTCGCCCCGGTGGCGGATCTCGGGCTCGTCGCGATGTTCGACGACGGCGACGACCTCTTCGCCGAGCCGCGGGCTCCGTACCCGCACACGCGCGAGATCCTGCTCACCCGCGCGACCCGCGAGGGAGCGGCGGTGCTCATCGGCGGTCACGCCCGCACCGCAGAGAGCCAGGCGCTGGTCGAGAGCGGATGGAGCTCCGACCTCGTCGCCGAGCCGGTCACCCGCCGACGCCGCTGGCCCACCGTCGAGGTCACCGACGGTGCCGTCGACGGAGGGGCACCGGCCCGGCTGCCGCACGCGGTGTTCCAGGCCATCCGCGCGGCCGACGGGCCGGTCCTCGTCCAGGTTCCGCGGCGCGGCTACCGTACGTCCCTCGCCTGCCAGCGCTGCCGGGCACAGGCACGCTGCCCGCAGTGCAACGGGCCCCTCGCCCAGGGCGGCGCCAGTCAGCCGGTGGAGTGTCGCTGGTGCGGGCACCAGCCCTCGCCGTGGGCCTGCCCCACTTGTGGCGCAGATGCCCTCCGGGCTCCGAGCCTGGGACACGTGCGAACGGCCGAGGAGTACGCAAAAGCCTTCCCCGATCACGAGGTGGTCACGTCGGGAGGCGACACGGTGTTGGACGCGGTCGAGCCGGGCCAGGTGATCGTTCTTGCCACTCCCGGCGCCGAGCCGAGAGTGCCGGGCGGCTACGCGCTGGTCGTCCTGATGGACACCTGGCTGATGCTGTCGCGTGACGACGTCCGCGTGGTCGAGGAGTCGCACCGGCGATGGTTCAACGCCCTCGCCCTGGCTCGGGAGACCGCCCCCGCCGTTGCCGTCGGCGACGCAGCATCCCTGCAGGCCCTGGTGCGCGCCGACCCGATCGGGCTCGCCGCACGCGAGCTCGCCATCCGGGCCGAGACCCACCTGCCCCCGATCGGCCGGCTGGCCACCGTCGACGGACCGGCCGACGTCGTCGAACCGCTGGCCGCCCGTGCCTGGACGCAGAACACCGAGGTGCTGGGCCCGGTGCCAACGGACGACGGCGAGCGACTGGTGCTGCGCGCGCCGCGGCGTGAGGGCGCGGCGCTGGCGGCGGCCCTGCAGGGCGTGCAGGCCGAGCGCAGCGCGGCCAAGCTGCCGCCCGTGCGAGTCCGCGTCGACCCACTCACGTTCTAGCCACCGGTGGCCCTCCTACACTCGGGCCCGTGAGGATCGTGTTCGCCGGGACGCCCGAGACGTCTGTCCCGACCCTCGACGCGATCCTCGCCAGCCGCCACGAGGTCGCGGCGGTGCTCACCCGACCCGAGGCCCCGTCCGGACGCGGACGCCGGCTAGTCCCCTCGCCGGTCGCCGAGCACGCGGCCGCCCGCGGCATCGAGGTTCTGACGCCGGCGACCCCCTCGGATCCGGAGTTCCTCGAACACCTCCGAGCCATCCAGCCCGCCTGCTGCCCGATCGTGGCCTACGGCGCCCTGCTTCGCCGCGAGGCGCTCGACCTGCCCGAGTACGGCTGGATCAACCTGCACTTCTCCGTGCTGCCCGCATGGCGCGGAGCGGCCCCGGTGCAGCGGGCGATCATGGCCGGCGACGAGGTCACCGGAGCCACCGTGTTCAGCCTGGTGGAGGAGCTCGATGCCGGTCCGGTCCTGGGCATGATCACCGAGCGCATCCGCGACGAGGACACCGCCGGAACGCTTCTCGACCGTCTCGCACGGGAGGGCGCCGGTCTGGTGGTGGACGCCCTCGACCACATCGAGGCCGGCGACATCGCCGCCCACCCGCAGGCGGAGGACGGGGTCTCGTACGCGGCGAAGCTCACCACGAACGACGCCCACGTCGACTGGAGCCGTCCGGCCTTCGCCGTCGACCGGCAGATTCGCGGCTGCACCCCTGATCCGGGCGCGTGGTCGATGCTGGCGGACCAGCGCCTCAAGCTCGGGACGGTCCGCGTGCTGGAGGAGTCGACGCTCGAGGCGGGCCGGTTGGACATCGGCAAGCAGGAGGTCCGGGTTGGCACCGCGACGACGGACGTGGCGCTCGGCGACGTTCAGCCGTTCGGTCGCAAGCGGATGCCGGCAGCCGACTGGGGGCGCGGCACCACGCTTCCGGACGTCGCGGAGCTGAAATGACGGACTTCGTCCGGGGGCTGACATGACGGACCCGGTCCGGCAGGTCGCCTTTCACGTGTTGCGCGCCGTCGCCGAACGCGACGCCTATGTCAACCTGGTGCTGCCCGCGATGCTGACGGAGCACCAGATCACCGGGCGCGACGCGGCCTTCGCCACCGAGCTCGTGCACGGCACGGTTCGCCGGCAAGGCACCTATGACGCGGTGATTGACCATGTCGCGAGCAAGGGCCTCGGATCGATCGACGCCCCGGTCCTCGACGCCCTTCGGCTCGGTGCGCACCAGTTGCTCAGCATGCGCGTGCCCGCACACGCGGCTGTGTCGACCACCGTCGATGTCGTGCGGCGCGAGATCGGGCACAAGCCGGTCCACTTCGCGAACGCGCTGTTGCGGTCGATCGGCAAGCGGGACCTCGACGGATGGATCGAGACCGTCACGCGGGGGCTCGACGACGACGCCGCGACCGCCATCCGCACGTCGCACCCGGTCTGGATCGTGCGCGCCTTCCGCGACGCCCTGCGCCCGGACGGCGACCTTCCAGCCCTGCTCGCGGCCGACAACACTCCGCCTCGCGTGACGCTCGTCGCCCGACCCGGACTGAGCGAGCCCGACGAGCTGCCGGGGGAGGCGGGTCGGCACTCGCCCCACGCCCGCATCCTCGACGGCGGCGATCCCGGGGAGATCCCGGCCGTGCGCGAGGGCCGGGCCGGCGTGCAGGACGAAGGGTCGCAGCTGGTCGCTCTGGCCCTGGCCGACACGGCGCTGGAGGGGCCCGATGCCGCATGGCTCGACCTGTGCGCCGGCCCGGGCGGCAAGGCCGCGCTGATCGGCGCCTTGGCCGCCCAGCGCGGTGCGACGCTCGTCGCCAACGAGCTGCAGCCCCATCGTGCCGATCTGGTGCGCCAGAGCGTACGCCTCCTGCCGACCGTCAAGGTCACCGAGCACGACGGACGCGCTGGGCCGTGGCCCGACGGGTCGTTCGACCGGGTCCTGGTCGACGCGCCGTGCACGGGGCTCGGAGCGCTGCGTCGCCGGCCCGAGGCGCGGTGGCGGCGCACGGCCGACGACCTCGAGACGCTCGTGCCGCTGCAGCGCGACCTCCTTGCCCGGGCGATCGCTCTTACCCGTCCCGGTGGCGTCGTCGTCTACGCGACCTGCTCGCCGCACCTCGCCGAGACCCGCGAGGTCGTCGGCGCGATCTCGGGGGCGACCGTCGAGTCCGTCCACCAGCTGTGGCCGCACCTCGACGGCACCGACGCGATGTTCTGGGCCGTGCTGCGGCGTCTGCCTCGGTAGGCTGCGAACCATGGGTATCCAGATCGCGCCGAGCATGCTGTCGGCGGACTTCGCGAACCTCGAGGCCGAGGCCGCAAGGGTTGCCGGGGCCGACTGGCTGCACGTGGACGTGATGGACAACCACTTCGTGCCGAACCTGACGATCGGCGTACCCGTGGTCGAGGCGCTCGCGAAGGTAGCCCGCCAGCCCATCGACGCCCACCTCATGATCACCGAGCCCGACCGTTGGGCACCCGCCTACGTCGAGGCCGGCGCGCAGAGCGTCACGTTCCACGTCGAAGCCGCGCAGGCCCCGGTCCGGCTGGCGCGCGAGATCCGGGCCAAGGGCGCCCGGGCGTCGATGGCGCTGCGCCCAGCCACTCCCATCGAGCCCTACGAGGACCTGCTGCCGGAGCTCGACATGGTGCTCCTGATGACGGTCGAGCCCGGATTCGGCGGCCAGGCCTTCCTCGACGTCTGCCTGCCCAAGATCCGTCGCACTCGCGAGCTGCTCGACAAGCATGGCGGCGACATCTGGCTGCAGGTCGACGGCGGCGTCTCGGCCGAGACGATCGACCGCTGCGCCGAGGCAGGAGCCGACGTGTTCGTGGCCGGATCAGCCGTGTTCGGCGCCGACGACCCGGACGCCATGGTCGCCCAGCTGCGCTTGCAGGCCGAGCAGCATGCACCCGGCGAGTGACCGGCGGGTAGACTGTCCACTGACGAGCAACATGCTCGCGTGCTCCGGGGTCGGTGAAATTCCGAGCCGGCGGTCATAGTCCGCGACCCGGGTCCTGCAGTCTGGGACTTGGTTGAGCCGGTGGAATTCCGGCACCGACGGTGAAAGTCCGGATGGGAGGCGCACGCCGGTACCGCCACGTGTCATGGCGGCGACCCGTCTCCCCGGAGGTGCGCCAGCACCGGACCGGAGGAGCAGATGGCGACCAGCACCATCTCCGACGATCGCATCCGCGAGGCCATGCGGACGGCGATCGCGGCGGCGCGCGCCGTGCCGCGCACCCTCCCCAATCCTCGCGTGGGATGCGTCCTGCTACGCCCGGACGGCACCGAGATCGCGGTAGGGGTTCACCACGGCGCGGGGACGCCGCACGCGGAGATCGACGCGCTCGCCCAGGCCGGCGACGAGGCCAAGGGTGCCATCGCCGTCGTCACGCTCGAGCCCTGCAACCACACCGGACGCACCGGACCCTGCACCAAGGCGCTCGTCGCCGCCGGTGTCGCGCGCGTCGTGCACGCCCAGACCGATCCCGACCCGGCTGCTGCCGGGGGAGTGAAGGCGCTCCGCAAGGCCGGGATCGAGGTCGAGTCCGGCGTCCTGGCGGACGAGGCGGAAGCTCTCAACGTCGAGTGGACGTTTGCGGTCACCCGCGGGCGCCCGTTCGTGACCTGGAAGTACGCCGCCACCATGGACGGCCTCAGTGCCGCCCCCGACGGCAGCAGCAAGTGGATCACCAGCGCCCAGGCGCGGGCTGACGTCCAGGTCTTCCGAGCCGAGGTCGACGCCATCATGGCCGGCACCGGGGCCGTGCTCGCCGACGACCCACGCCTCACGGCGCGCGGGGAGGACGACCTTCCGCTGCCCTACGACCGTCAGCCCCTCCGGGTCGTCGTCGGCGAGACCACGATCCCGTCGTACTTCCGGGTCTTCGACCGGGTGGCTCCGACCCTGGTCCTGCCCACCCGCGACCCCGACACGGTGCTCGAGGCCATGGTCGAGCGAGACGTGCGGCACGTGTGGCTGGAGGGTGGGCCGCGCCTGGCCGGGGCGTTCTGGAACGCCGGCTACATCGACCGCGTCATCGGCTACATCGCCCCGGCCATGCTCGGCTCCGGCCGTGCGGCGCTGGAGGGCGAGGCCACCACGCTGGCCGACCTGCGCCCGATCGAGATCCAGGACCTGCGCAGGATCGGCCCCGACATCCGCATCATCGGCACGCCGGGCCCCTGCCCGCGGGAGGAGATGGACTGATGTTCACCGGACTCGTCGAGGAGAAGGGCACCGTCACCGCGCTGGTACAGCTCGGCGACGCGGTGCGCCTCACCATCCGCGGACCCGTCGTCACGACGGACGCCGCGCACGGCGATTCGATCTCGGTCAACGGATGCTGCCTCACCGTGGCCGGTCTCGACGGCGACGCGTTCACCGCCGACGTCATGGCCGAGTCGCTCGAGCGGACGTCGCTGGGCGACCTCGTCGAAGGCTCCGAGGTCAACCTCGAACGTGCGCTGGCGGCCGGCGCCCGCATGGGAGGCCACATCGTGCAGGGCCACGTCGACGGCACCGGACGCCTGATCGACCGTACGCCGAGCGAGAACTGGCACGTCCTGCGGTTCTCGCTGCCCGACGGTCTCGCGCGCTACCTGGTCGAGAAGGGCTCGATCACCGTCGACGGGGTGTCGCTGACGGTCGTCGAGGCGGGCGACGAGTGGTTCTCGGTGTCCCTCATCCCGACCACGCTCGCCGACACCACGCTCGGCACCCGCGACCCCGGCGACCGGGTCAACCTCGAGGTCGACGTCCTCGCCAAGTACGTGGAGCGGCTCCTCGCCGCTCGCAACGAAGGAGACTCACCATGACCTCACCCCACGAAACCCCTCGCTCCCAAGGGTCGGCCCTCTCCTCCGCCGGCTCCGCTCGCGTTTCCGCTGGGACCCCAAGGGAGCGAGTCCGGCTCGACAGCATCGAACGTGCCATCGCCGACATCCGCGACGGCAAGGCCGTCGTCGTCGTGGACGACGAGGACCGCGAGAACGAGGGCGATCTCATCTTCGCCGCGAGCAAGGCCACGCCCGCGCTCATGGGCTTCCTCGTCCGGCACTCCAGCGGCTACGTCTGTGCCCCGATCAACGGCGAGACCCTCGATCGGCTCGGCATCCCGCTGATGACGCCGCACAACCGGGAGCTCATGCGCACGGCGTACACGATCTCCATCGACGCCCGCGACGGGATCACCACGGGCATCTCGGCCGCCGACCGGGCCCGCACCTGCCGGGTGCTCGCCGACTCCGCCACGGAGCCGTTCGAGCTGGTCCAGCCAGGTCACGTGCTGCCGCTGCGGGCCGACGAGGGTGGCGTCCTGGCTCGCGCCGGCCACACGGAGGCGGCGGTCGACCTGACCCGGTTGGCCGGCCTGACGGCGGCCGGCGTCATCGGAGAGCTCGTCCACGACGACGGGACGCTGATGCGGGCGCCTGCACTGCGTGAGTTCGCCGACGAGCACGGGCTCGCGCTCGTCTCGATCGAGGACCTCCAGGTGTACCGCCGCCTGCACGAGTCGCAGGTCGAGCGGCTGGCCGAGACCCGCCTGCCCACTGAGTTCGGCGAGTTCACCGCGCTCGGCTACCGCGACGTCATCGACGGTGCCGAGCACATCGCGCTCGTGCACGGCGACCCTGGTCAGGACCGCATCCTGGTGAGGCTGCACTCCGAGTGCCTCACCGGCGACGTGCTCGGGTCGCGGCGCTGCGACTGCGGTCCTCAGCTGCAGGCGTCGATGGCCGCGATCACCGCCGAGGGTGGCGGCATCGTCGTGTACCTGCGTGGCCACGAGGGACGCGGCATCGGGCTGCTGAGCAAGCTGAAGGCCTACGCGCTTCAGGACGGCGGCCGCGACACCGTGGACGCCAACCTCGACCTCGGTTTCGCCGAGGACGGGCGCGATTACGCCGCGGGAGCCCAGATCCTGCGCGACCTCGGCGTCACCTCGGTGCGGCTCCTCACCAACAACCCCGACAAGGCGACCGGCCTGGAGGCCTACGGAGTGAAGGTGGCCGAGCGGCTGCCGCTCCACGTGGCGCCCACGCCGGACAACCTCAGGTACCTCCAGACCAAGGCCCGCCGGATGGGCCACGACCTGCCGGAGCTGGCCCAACCGACCGAGGACGACTCATGAGTGGACACGGAGCGCCCGAGCTGCAGGTCGACGGCTCCGAGACCAGGGTCGCGGTGATCGCGTCCAGCTGGCACCAGCCGGTGATGGACGGTCTGCTCGCCGGCGCCCAACGCGCCCTCAACGACGCCGGGGTCACCGATGTCACGGTGCTGCGGGCGCCGGGCTCGTTCGAGCTGCCGCTGCTGGCCCAGGCCTGCGCCGCCGCCGGGTACGACGCCGTCGTGGCGCTGGGCGTCATCATCCGCGGGGGCACGCCGCACTTCGAGTACGTCTCCGCCGCCGCCACCGACGGTCTGGCCCGCGTGGCCCTCGACACCGGTGTGCCGATCGGGTTCGGCCTGCTCACCTGCGACGACGAGCAGCAGGCCCTCGACCGCGCGGGTCTGCCCGAGAGCAGTGAGGACAAGGGCCGTGAGGCTGCGGAGGCGGCCCTGTCGACGTGGAGCGTGCTGCGCGGGCTTGATCAGGCCTGACGGTTCCACCGACGCTCGACCTGGCGCAGGAGCGCCGGGTAGACGACCCAGTAGCGGAACGGCTTGATGAAGGCCATGTAGGCCGTGCCGAAGGGTCCGCGCGGCTTGACGTAGACGGCCATCTGGCCTCGGTAGCGACCGTCATCCTGGTCGACCCAGGCCAGGTGCATCACGCCGTGCACGGTCTTGTTCGAGATCTCCGCCGCCGCCTCGGTGGCGGTGCGGTACAGCGGGTGGAACGGCAAGGACCCGAAGTCGTGGTCCCACGGCGAGGCACGCAGGTCGTCCGGCAGGCGCTCCGCGAGCGAGGTCTCGTCCGTCCCGGGAATCGGCAGCCCACCTCCACCGTGATCTGGTTCCGAGATCCGCCCGAGGTCGAACCAGGCGCCGAGGCGATCCCGGATGCGCCACAGTGTGCGGGCCGGCAGGGAGTCGGCGTTGGCCGGGTCGAGGGACGTGCCCAGCTCGAGCAGCTTCTGGAAGTCCTCGGGCCCGCCCTCCGCCGGGAGCTCCCAGACGTCCTCGAGCGTGAAGTCGGCGACGATCTCGTGGATCCGCCAGGGCTGCGATTCGTGCGCGGAGTTCGGGAGCCTCACGGTCGTCAGAATGCCACGGTCCCGACGATCCGCGCGGGTGGCGGCGGTGGAGCCGATACGCTGGGGACACGATGAAGACCTTCGACCAGCTGTTCGCCGAGCTCGCCGACAAGGCGCTCGCACGTCCCGAGGGCTCGCGCACCGTCGCCGAGCTCGATGCCGGCGTGCACGAGATCGGCAAGAAGCTGATCGAGGAGGCGGCTGAGTCCTGGATGGCGGCCGAGCACGAGAGCGCCGACCGCGCCGCCGAGGAGATCAGCCAGTTGCTGTACCACGCCCAGGTCATGATGCTCGCGAAGGGGATCGGCCTCGAGGACGTCTACGCGCATCTGTGACGGGTGGACGACCCACACGTCCATCCGTGCCCCCATTCGTCAGCACAGCTTGCCCGTCACCTTCGCCTGAAAAGAGAGACCTATGCTCACCGTTGCCGTGCCCAACAAGGGTGCCCTCGCCGAGTCCGCCGCCCAGATGCTGGCTGAAGCCGGCTACCGCCAGCGCCGCAGCACCAAGGACCTCGTCACGATCGACGCCGACAACGACGTCGAGTTCTTCTACCTGCGTCCACGCGACATCGCGATCTACGTGGGGGAGGGGACGCTCGACGTGGGCATCACCGGACGTGACCTGCTGCTCGACTCCGGCGCGCATGCCGCCGAGGCGATGCCGCTGGGCTTCGGCGCGTCCACGTTCCGCTTCGCCGCGCCGTCCGGTCGGATGAGCGATGTGGCCGACCTCGCCGGCGCGCGCATCGCGACGTCCTACCAGGGCATCGTCGAGGCCTACCTCGCCGAGCGCGGCATCGAGGCGTCCGTCGTGCGGCTGGACGGCGCCGTCGAGTCGTCGGTGCGGCTGGGCGTCGCGGACGCGATCGCCGATGTCGTCGAGACGGGCAGCACGCTGCGCCAGGCCGACCTGGAGGTCTTCGGCGATCCGATCCTGTCGTCCGAGGCGGTGCTCATCACCCACAACGGTGAGGGACGGATGCCCGCCGGGTACGAGACCTTCAAGCGTCGCCTCGACGGCGTCCTCGTCGCCCGCACCTACGTGATGATGGAGTACGACATCCCGGTCGAGCACGTCGAGCGAGCGGTCGAGCTCACGCCCGGCATCGACTCGCCCACCATATCGCCGCTGCGGCGCGAGGGCTGGGTCGAGGTGCGCTCGATGGTGCCGCGCGACGGAGCCCAGAAGATCATGGACGCACTCTTCGAAGTCGGTGCCCGCGGAATCCTCGTGACGGACATCCTGGCGTGCCGGCTGTGACGACGTACCGTCCGATGGGGGCCCGCGTGGTCGCCTACGGAGGGTGCGTCGCGCTCATCGCCGTCACGATCGTCGTCGGCATCGCGCTGCCGCCGGAGATCACGTTCACGCCGTTCGAGCTCGTCACGCTGGCATTCACGCTGCTGGCGATGCTGGCCATCCTGCACGGCATCGGTCGCAGCTACGTGCGTGTGGACGACACCGGCATCGAGGTGCTCAACGGGTACCGCCGGCGGCGCATCCCCTGGGGCGTGATGCGCGGCATCTCGATGAACCGCGGCGCACCGTGGCCGACCCTCGTGCTGCACGACGACGAACGCGTGATGCTGTTCGCCATCCAGGGCAGCGACGGCGATGCGGCCGGCGACGCGGTGCAGGATCTCGTGCGGCGGATCTCGTGACGCACCGACCGTCACTCGCCGAGCCTGCCTTCCCCGACGACGACGGCGCCGTCGACCCGGCGCTCGCCGAGGCATTCGGCGACGACACCCGGGTGCTCGCGGTCCTCGGCGGCGTCCGGGTGTTCGTCCCGGTCGTGGCACTGCTGAGCGACACCCCTTCGGACTCGGACAAGGTGGCTGACATGGCGGCCGTCCTCATGACGGGTGCCGACGGGCGCACAGCGCTGCTGGCGTTCAGCAGCGTCGCCACGATGACCGCGTGGAACCGGGAGGCGCGTCCGGTCCCGGTGTGGGGGCACGCCGCCGCCCGCGCCGCGATCGACGAAGGCGCGGCGGCCGTGCTGCTCGACCTGGGCAGCCCCTCGTTCACCGTGGTCGAGACGGCCGACGTCGAGCACCTGGCGGCCGGACACCGTCTGGTGAGCACCGACGCAGGCCCGGCCTGGCTGGCCTGAGCCCGACCGGTCGATTTCACGAGCGCACACGGACGCTGGTAGTCTGGAGACCTGAAGTGGAGGTCCACCTCCCACCTTCTCGATCGCAAGATCGTGGGGTATTCGGTCGGTACGCCCGACCGACGGCGTGAGCCGTGCTCGAGAGGGCGCGTATTCGTCGCCTGGGTGGCCTTCGTTTCGGGACGGGGGCCATTTTTCGTGGCCTCCCACACGACCACAGGAGGATCCATCACCACAGAGCTGCGCGTCAACGACCGCATCCGCGTTCCGGAGGTCCGACTCGTCGGCCCCGGCGGCGAACAGGTCGGCATCGTCCGCATCGAAGATGCCCTACGTCTCGCCGCCGAAGCAGATCTCGATCTCGTCGAGGTCGCACCGACGGCACGTCCGCCGGTGTGCCGGCTCATGGACTACGGCAAGTTCAAGTACGAAGCCGCCCAGAAGGCACGCGAGTCGCGTCGCAACCAGACGAACACCGTCATCAAGGAGATGAAGCTCCGCCCGAAGATCGACCAGCACGACTACGACACCAAAAAGGGTCACGTCGTGCGGTTCCTCCGGGCCGGCGACAAGGTCAAGATCACGATCATGTTCCGAGGCCGCGAGCAGCACCGACCCGAGCTCGGGTACCGGTTGCTGCAGAAGCTGGCCGAAGACGTCGAGGATCTCGGCATCGTCGAGGCGCATCCCCGCCAGGACGGCCGCAACATGACGATGGTGATCGCGCCACTCAAGAAGAAGTCCGAAGCCCAGGCGGAAGTGAAGGCCGAGAAGGCCCGCAGCACCGCCGAGAAGGCCGCGGAGCGCGAGGCCGAGGCGGAGGCCGAGAAGGCCCACCGCGAAGAACAGAAGAAGACCGCGACGCCCAAGAAGCCCAGGCGTCGTTCCGAGAACCTCGATCCAGACATGGAGGCATAGATGCCGAAGTTCAAGCCCCACTCGGGCATGAAGAAGCGCGTCAAGATCACCGGCAAGGGCAAGCTGCGCCGCGAGCAGGCCAACCGTCGCCACCTCTTGGAGCACAAGCCCAGCACCCGTACGCGTCGGCTCGCCGGCACGGTCGAGGTGTCGAAGGCCGACACCAAGAGGGTCAAGAAGCTGCTCGGTCGCTGATCCCGACGTATTTGCCCAACACCATGGGCCCAGCCCCCACGTACCCGTTTGAAGGAGAACTGAGATGGCACGCGTCAAGCGTTCTGTCAACGCACAGAAGAAGCGCCGAGAGACCCTCGAGCGCGCTTCGGGCTACCGCGGTCAGCGGTCGCGCCTCTACCGCAAGGCCAAGGAACAGGTCACGCACTCGCTGGTCTACTCCTACCGCGACCGCAAGGCGCGCAAGGGTGACTTCCGCCGGCTCTGGATCCAGCGCATCAACGCTGCCGTCCGTGCCGAGGGCATGACCTACAACCGTTTCATCCAGGGCCTCAAGGCTGCTGGTGTCGAGGTCGACCGCAAGAACCTCGCCGAGCTCGCCATCAGCGAGCCCGCCGCGTTCTCCGCGCTCGTCCAGGTCGCAAAGGACAACCTGCCGGCCGACGTCAATGCGCCTCGAGACGGCGCCCCAACAGACGGCGCAGCCAACGACGCCGCCTGACAACGATCTGAATCGCGTGGCGAGTCCCGGGCCCCTCACCGTCCGTAGTGGACGGGTGAAGCACGCTCGGCGGCTCGCCACTCGTTCGTTCCGGGCCGCCGAGCAGGAGTTCCTGGCCGAGGGTCCCCAGGCGGTCGGTGAAGCGGTTGCCGAGGCGGGTGTCGTCCTCGAGGTGTTCGCGTCCGTCGACGCCACCGATCGTCACGCGGAGCTGCAGGCCCAGGCGATCGCTGCCGACATCGAGTGGCACGTGGTCACCGACGACGTCGTCGCCGAGGTCGCCGACTCCGTCACGCCGCAGGGCCTCGTGGCCCGCTGCCGCAGTCTGGTGCGCTCGCTGTCCGAGCTGCCGGCCGACGCGACGTTCGTCGTCGTGTGCGCCGACATCCGCGACCCGGGCAATGCCGGCGCCGTCGTGCGATGCGCCGACGCGGTGGGCGCCGATGCCGTCATCCTGGCCGGCGACAGCGTCGACCCGCTCAATCCGAAGGCCGTCCGCGCCAGTGCGGGCAGCCTGTTCCACCTCCCGATCGTCGTCCATCGTGACGTCCCCGAGGTGGTGGCCGAGCTGCGATCGCGCCGCCTGCAGATCCTGGCCGCCGACGCCTCGGGCGATCGTGACATCTTCGATACCCGCGTCGATCCGGTGCCGCCGACCGCGTGGGTCTTCGGCAACGAGGCGTGGGGACTTCCCGAGGAGATCCGGGGCCTGGCCGACGCCGTGGTGGCCGTACCCATCTTCGGACGGGCCGAGAGTCTCAACCTCGCCACCGCGGCCGCCGTCTGCCTGTACGCCACCGCGTGGGCGCGTCGCTCCTCCTCGTCGGCCTAGGGCGCGTCCTAGTCATTCGGTACTAGATTGTCGAGCGTGGACCTCGACGACTTCCCGGACGGCGTCCTGATCGCCGGACCGGACGGGAAGGTCGAGTACGTCAACGACCGCATCCGATCCATGGCGCGCGCCACCGGCGACGAGATGATCGGCATGCAGATCGACGAAGCACTGCCGTTCGACGACCTCAACGGCAACACCTGGTACACCTGCAGCCGTCCCTACGACGGACTCTCCACGCGGACCCGCATCTCCGAGCAGGCCTGGTGGTCGCCACGGGGGAGCGAGTACCTGATCACGGCGCGGCTCGTGCGGGACCGACCGGGCGGGCCCGTGCAGCGCGTCATCGTGAGCGTCCGCAACGCCCGGGTGCGCAACCAGCGCGACCGTGAGCGCTCCGACCTCGTCGCCACCGTGGCGCACGAGCTGCGATCACCCCTCACCGGCATCAAGGGCTTCACCTCGACCCTCCTGACCAAGTGGGACCGGTTCTCCGAGGATCAGCGCCATCTGATGCTCGAGACCGTCGACGCCGACGCCGACCGGCTCAGCCGGCTCATCACCGAGCTCCTCGACGCCGCGCGCATCGATGCCGGCCGGCTCACGCTGCGGCGCGGACCGGTGCGGCTCGACGAGCTGGTGCGGCACGTGCTCACCACCATGTCCGGCGGAACGGGGGAGCCGTTCGAGGTCACCATCGGCGACGATCTCGACATCGTGTGGGGCGACGACGACCGCATCATCCAGGTCGTCACGAACCTCGTCGAGAACGCCGTGCGGCACGGCTTCGGCCTCAGGCAGGTTCTCGTGCAGAACACGGAATCGCCCGACGGGGTCAACCTGGAGGTCCACGACAACGGACCTGGCATCCCCGAGGAGAGTCGACAGCGTGTGTTCAGCCGCTTCTGGCGCTCGGGTCCGGGCGCAGGCAGCGGACTGGGCATGTACATCGCCCGCGGCATCGTCGAACAGCACGGCGGGCACATCGACATCCAGGACTCCGACGGCGGCGGGGCCCTGATCCGGGTCTGGTTCCCGATCAACGAGCCGGATGCCCTGACCGATTGAGGGGGTGCCGGACCCTAGACTGTCCAGCGACTCCGAACGCGAAAGGCCTGCATGTCAGCGCCCAACTCCGACTACGACCCCGTGGAGGTGACCCCCTTGCGTGCCGACGAAGTGGAGCGCGTGCGCGACGAGGCCTTGGCGGCCATCGCGGCGGCGGACACGGTGGAGGCGCTCAAACAGGCACGGCTCGACCACGCGGGCGACCGCTCGCCCCTGGCTCTGGCCAACCGCGAGATCGGTGCCCTGCCGCCGCAGGCCCGCAAGGAGGCCGGTCAGCGCGTCGGCCAGGCTCGCGGCGCCGTCAGTGACGCCCTCACGGCCAGGGCCGCCGAGGTGGAGGCGGCCGAGGAGGAGCGCATGCTCGCGGCGGAGCGGGTCGACGTCACCTTGCCGTGGGACGTCGAGCCGGTCGGCTCGCGACACCCGCTCACCACGATCTCCGAGCACGTCGCCGACATCTTCGTCGCCATGGGCTGGGAGGTCGCCGAAGGTCCCGAGGTCGAGGCCGAGTGGCTCAACTTCGACGCGCTGAACCTCGGTCCCGAGCACCCGGCCCGCACCATGCAGGACACGTTCTGGGTCAAGCCCGAGAGTGCGGCGATGGTGCTGCGTACGCACACGTCGCCGGTGCAGGCCCGCACGATGCTCACCCGCGAGCCGCCCATCTACATCGCCTGCCCCGGACGCGTGTTCCGCACCGACGAGCTCGACGCCACGCACTCGCCGGTGTTCCACCAGGTCGAGGGCCTCGCGATCGACGAAGGCCTGTCGATGGCCCACCTCAAGGGCACGCTCGACCACTTCGCCGAGGCGATGTTCGGGGAGGGGACGACGACACGGTTCCGTCCGTCGTACTTCCCGTTCACCGAGCCCAGCGCCGAGGTCGACCTGCTCTGTCACGTGTGCCGCAACGAGCCCGGTGTCGTCGACGACTGCCGGACCTGCAAGGGCGAGGGGTGGATCGAGTGGGGCGGCTGCGGCGTCGTCAATCCGCGGGTGCTGATCGCCTGCGGCGTCGACCCCGAGCGCTACTCCGGCTTCGCGTTCGGCATGGGTCTCGACCGCACCATCACCGGACGCTACGAGATCGCCGACCTGCGCGACCTGTTCGATGGTGACATCCGGTTCACCGAGCCCTTCGGAGTCGGTCTCTGATGCGCGTGCCCGTCGCCTGGCTGCGCGAGCTGGTGGACCTGCCGGACGAGGTCGACACGGTTCAGCTGGCCGCCCGCCTCACCACGTTCGACCTCAAGCTCGAAGAGATCCACACCGCCGCCGCCGGCCTCGAGGGCCCACTCGTCGTGGGCCGCGTGCTGAGCGAGGAACCCGAGCCGCAGAAGAACGGCAAGACGATCCACTGGTGCTCGGTCGACGTGGGGGAGCGTGAGCCGCGCGGCATCGTCTGCGGCGCCCACAACTTCGGCGCCGGCGACCTCGTCGTCGTCGCGCTACCCGGTGCAGTGCTCCCCGGCGGGTTTGCCATCGCCGCGCGCAAGACCTACGGGCACACCTCCGACGGCATGATCTGCTCACCGCCGGAGCTCGGACTGCTCGGTGAGGCGAGTGGCATCCTCGTGCTGGATGCCGTAGCCGAACCCGGCGACGATGCCGCGGCCCTGCTCGGCCTGCACGACGAGGTGCTCGAGCTCGAGGTCAATCCGGACCGCGGTTACGCGCTCTCGATGCGGGGCGTCGCCCGGGACACCGCACTGGCGTTCGACCTGCCGTTCGCCGATCCCGCGGATCTGGTCGTCCCCTTCACGGGCGAGGGCTTCCCGGTGCGGGTCGACGACCCGGACGCGTGCCCGGTGTTCGCGGCACGCACCGTCACCGGCTTCGACCCCTCCCGCCCGACGCCGACATGGATGGCGCAACGCCTCGAGCAGGCCGGCATGCGCTCGATCTCGCTGGCGGTCGACGTCACGAACTACGTCATGCTCGAGCTCGGCCACCCGATCCACGGTTACGACCTCCCGTCGCTGCAGGGCGGCATCGTCGTGCGGCGAGCGACCGAGAACGAGAAGCTCACCACGCTCGACGGCGTCGAGCGCACGCTCTCCGTCGACGACACCGTTGTGTGCGATGACCGGGGACCCATCGGCCTGGCCGGCGTCATGGGTGGGGCGGAGACCGAGCTGTCGACCGCCACGACCGACCTCTTGATCGAGGCTGCGCACTGGAAGGCCGGCATGATCGCCCGCACGTCGCGGTTGCACCGGCTGATCTCCGAGGCGTCGAAGCGCTACGAGCGAGGGGTCGACCCGGCACTTCCGGCCCGCGCCACGCAGCGGGTGGCGGAGCTTCTCGTCGAGCACGGCGGCGGCGTCATCGGTGATGGACTGACCGTCGTCGGCGAGGCCTCCGAGCGGTCGCCCGTCACCATCGACGTCGACCTGCCGACCCGGGTCTCCGGCGTCGAGATCGACGCGTCGACGGTCGTGACGGCGCTCGAGGGCAACGGATGCGTCGTCACCCTCGACTCCGGCTCGGTCACGGCGACCCCGCCGAGCTGGCGGTTCGACCTCACCGATCCGTACGACCTCGTCGAGGACGTACTGCGCGTCGTCGGCTATGACCAGGTCCCGTCCGCGCTGCCGCCGGCGCCCGCGGGACGTGGGCTGACCACCGGCCAGGTGCTCCGTCGACGCGTCGGCATGGTGCTCGCCGGTGCGGGCCTCGTGGAGGTCAAGACGTTCCCCTTTGCCGGTCCGTCCGACTTCGACAGGCTAGGTCTGCCCGCTGACGACACCCGCCGCCGCCAGGTGCTGCTGGAGAACCCCTTGTCGGCCGAGCGGCCGGGCATGACCACGACGCTGCTGTCCGGACTGCTGTCCGCGGCCGAGCTGAATCTCGGTCGGGGTCACACGGATGTGCAGATCGTCGAGACGGGCCGCGTGTTCACGCCGCAGCCCGGCGCGCAGGCGGCGCCGATCTACGGGGTCGACCGCCGTCCCACCGAAGAGGAGCTCGCGGCCTTCGCCGCAGCCCTGCCGTCGCAGCCGCAGCACGTCGCCTACGTCATCGGTGGGGAGCGCCTGCGGAGCGGATGGGCCGGCCCCGGACGTCCCGCTACCTGGGGCGATGCCGTGGCGGTCGCCCAGCGCGTGGCAGCGGCGGTGCATCTGCGGCTCACCGTGGAGCCTGCGGAGCGTGCGCCATGGCACCGGGGTCGATGCGCCGCACTGCTGGTCGACGGGTCCGTCATCGGACACGCCGGCGAGCTGCACCCCCGGGTTGCGAGGCAGTACGGCTTCTCCGGACCGGTGGCCGCGGCCGAGATCGACCTCGACGCGCTCATCCAGGCGGCTCCCGAGCTCGGCCCACGACCGCGGTTCTCGACGTTCCCAGTCGCGAAGGAGGACCTCGCCCTGGTCGTGGACGATGCGATCCCGTCGCTGGTCGTCCACGACGCGCTCGCGGACGCGAGCCCGCTCATCGAGTCCGTGCGACTGTTCGACGTCTACGTCGGTGATCAGGTTCCGGCGGGCAAGAAGTCGCTCGCCTTCGCGTTGCGCCTGCGGGCCCCGGATCGCACTCTCACCGACGATGACATCCGTGCGGCCCGCGACGCTGCTGTCGCGGCTGCCGCAACAGCCGCCGGCGCGACCCTGCGCACCTGACGGGCTACTTGGGCGGCAGGCTCCTCGCGTAGGCCACGCCGCGCGTGACCCATCCCCGGAGCTGGTCGTTGGTCCGCACGCCCTCGGGATCGATCCGCAACCACCCCTTGACCTCGCGACCCCGCATCACCATGGGCGCGGCGTGCTTGACCACGAGCAGTGACTCGGCGTGGTCCGGCGACGTCCTGAGGAGCAAGCCGCCCTGCCCACTGGCGGCGACCGACATGTTGCCGTTGATCAAGAACGCCAGGCCGCCGAACATCTTCTTCTCCACGAGGCCGGGCTCGTCTCCGAGGAGCTCCCGGATGCGAGCGGCGAGATCTTCGTCGTAGGCCATGTCCGAACGCTACCGCCGGCCGCCGACGGTCAGAACTGGACGGCGGGCGGTGCCTCCTGGCCGCCGGGTGCGTCGTAGAACTCCCGCTCGTGAACGCTCGCAATGCCGGTGAAGAACATCCACGGGATCGTCTTGACGAGATTGTTCAGGCTCTTGACGGCGTCGTTGTAGAACTGCCGCGCGAACGAGAGCTGGTTCTCGGTCTCGGTCAGGTCGGTCTGCAGCTGCTGGAAGTTGACCGACGCCTTGAGGTCGGGGTACGCCTCGGCCACGGCGAGCACGTCGAAGATCGCCTTGTCGAGTCGAGCCTCCGCGACGGCCTTATCCGCGACCGTTCCGCGCTCGGCCGCCTTCGCGACGCCGGCGCGTGCGGCGGTCACCTCGTCGAAGACCGCGCGCTCGTGCGCCGCGTAGCCCTTGACGGCGTTGACGAGATTCGGGATCAGGTCGGCACGCCGGGTGAGCTGGACGTCGATGCCCCCGAGCGCCTCCTCGCAGGCGATGTCGGCGCGACGCAGCTTGTTGAACGCGTAGATGCCGAACAGGACCAGGGCCGCAGCCGCGGCCAGGATGATGATCAGGGTCATGGTGCTTCTCCTCGTGGGATGGGTGCTGCGGGCTTACCAGGAGCCTCCGCCACCGCCGCCTCCACCGCCGCCACCACCGCCGCCGCCTCCACCGCCACCGGAGGAGGACGACGACTGGGTCGCGGCGTACGCGGAGATGGACGATGACAGCGAGGACTCGAAGCTGGAGAACGACGGGCCGGAGCCGCCGAAGAACGAGTGCTGCCCGGAGGCGGTGCCGCCGGAGTACCACTCGGGCGTGGGCGCTTCGGTGCCGGTGGCTTTCTCGTACTTGCGGGCCCAGCGGTCGGCGCAGTCGAACGCCACCGCGAAGGGGATGTACGCGGTGTACAGGTCGCGCTTTCCGCTGAAGTCGAACCGGTCCTTCGCGGAGTCGGTCGAGAGCAGCCGCTCGAAGCCACCGGCCTTCGACCACACGTCGCGGCCGAGCAGGGTGCGACGGCGGCCGACACCGGGCACCAGCAGGCCGATGGCACCGACCGTGAAGGCCGCGAACGGGATCACGTAGAGGGAGCTCCCCAGCGGGAAGAACGTGAGCACCACGGCGAGCAGCGCCGAGGCGCCGACTAGCACCCGGCCGAGCCGTTCCGACCTGGCCGGGCTCTGGACGCCCGCGGCCGTGGCCCAGGTGTCGGTGACGGTGTCGATGCTCGACTTGAGCGACTGCAGCGTGCTGCCGGCCGACACCGTGCCGTCGGCCTCGAACCTCGAACCGGGTGTGGTGACGCCGAGGCTCGAGCCGACGTGCCGGGTGACGTCATCCGTGGCGGCCCAGGCCTTCTCGTCGCCGATGCCCTCGATGATCCAGTCGTCGCCGTCCTGCGTGAGCTTGGTGAGCCCCTGTGCGGCCTGGTAGAGCAGCGTGGCAGTGAGAGCCTTGGCGGGCACCTGCTCGGTCGTCACGAACGCCGTCTGCACGGGTCCGAGGCCGGCGGGCGGCTCGTACATGACCGGATAGCCGGGTTGACGCTCGCGAGCGCGCCGGTCCCAGGCGTAGCCGACGATGAGGGCCACCGCTCCCAGGATGCCGACGACGATCGCGGCCACTTCGCTGCGTCCGAGCAGCCGGTCGTAGCCGATGTCCCACGGGACGCTCGGCCGGTCCGGTGTCGGCACGGGCACGTCGGCACGCAGGGTCACGGGCGTGTACGGCGGGAGGTTCTTGGCGCTGATGGTGAGGGCGTCGGTACCGGCACCCGTGACGGTGCACGCCCTGCCGTCCCGGATCGCGCACTTCGCATCGCCGGTCGCCTCAGGCAGCTCGACCGTGATCGTGGCGCGGTCCATCGCCATGGCCCAGCCGCCGGCGACGACCTGCCAGTTGAAGACCGACCTCTTCGAGGCCTCCACGCTCCAGCTCGACGACGTGCCGGCCTCGATCGACGCGGGCGCGAGCGCTCCGCGGATCCGATAGGTGATCACATAGGTGTGCTTGCCGGGGCTGAGCGTCACTTCGGCGTCGCCGACCTTGGCCACCCGGAACCTGCGCCCGTTCTCCCAGAGCATGTCCACCGGCTCGCCCTCGCCGTCCCGCGTGATCTCGATCTTCTTCGGGACGAGGCGCACGTGCTCGTCGCCGAAGTCCTTGAGGTCCCAGTACCGGAAGATGCCATGGCGGCCGTACGGGAAGTCGCCGATGAGCGTCTCCTTGGCGGTGAGCGTGCCCTCCGCGTCGATCCGGTAGTCCGCGTCGTACTGGGTGATGCGCACGGGGTCCGGCGACGACGACTGGGTCGAGGGGATGAGTCCGGCGAGCAGGGGGATGAACAGCAGTGCACCGACCGCGAGGATCGCGAACACTCGCAGCAGGATCCGCCTCATGGCCCATACATTAGGGCGGCGCGGGGCGACGGGTCTTCCGATTGGCGCAGACCTCCGGAACCCGCACTGCAAGAACTTGCAGAGATGTGCAAGAATGTGAGGCATGTCCAAGGTCCTCACCACCCTGCCCCGAGGCGAGCGCGTCGGCATCGCCTTCTCCGGGGGTCTCGACACGTCGGTCGCCGTCGCCTGGATGCGCGACAAGGGCGCCATCCCCTGCACGTACACCGCCGACATCGGGCAGTACGACGAGCCCGACATCGAGGGAATCCCGGGTCGCGCCCTGCAGTACGGAGCCGAGCTGGCGCGCTCGGTCGACTGCAAGCGCCCGCTGGTCGACGAGGGGCTGGCCGCGCTGGCGTGCGGGGCATTCCACATCCGGTCGGCCGGCAGAACCTACTTCAACACCACGCCGCTCGGCCGGGCCGTCACCGGCACACTCCTCGTGCGGGCGATGCACGAGGACGGTGTCGACATCTGGGGTGACGGCTCCACCTTCAAGGGCAACGACATCGAGCGGTTCTACCGGTACGGGCTCCTTGCGAACCCTGATCTGCAGATCTACAAGCCGTGGCTCGACGCCGACTTCGTGGCCGAGCTCGGTGGCCGGACCGAGATGAGTCAGTGGCTCGCCGAGCGTGACCTTCCCTACCGGGACAGCCAGGAGAAGGCCTACTCGACCGACGCCAACATCTGGGGGGCGACCCACGAGGCGAAGACGCTCGAGCACCTCGACACGTCCTTGGAGTCCGTCGACCCGATCATGGGCGTCAGGTTCTGGGACCCGGAGGTCGAGATCGCCACCGAGGACGTCACGATCACCTTCGAGGCGGGCCGCCCGGTCGCGATCAACGGGGAGACCTTCGCCGGAGACCCTGTCGCTCTCGTCCACGAGGCGAACGCGATCGGTGGCCGCCACGGCCTGGGCATGTCCGACCAGATCGAGAACCGCATCATCGAGGCCAAGAGCCGGGGCATCTACGAGGCACCGGGCATGGCCCTCCTGCACATCGCGTACGAGCGGCTCGTCAATGCGATCCACAACGAGGACACGATCGCCAACTTCCACGAGCACGGTCGTCGACTCGGCCGGTTGATGTACGAGGGACGGTGGCTCGACCCGCAGGCGATGATGCTGCGCGAGTCCGTGCAGCGCTGGATCGCCTCGGTCGTCGGCGGCGACGTGACGCTGCGGCTGCGGCGGGGCGAGGACTACTCGATCCTCGACACGCAGGGCGCCAACTTCTCGTACCACCCGGAGAAGCTGTCGATGGAGCGCACCGAGAACGCGGCGTTCGGACCCGACGGACCGCATCGGCCAGCTGACGATGCGCAACCTCGACATCGCCGACTCGCGGGCGATGCTCGAGCTCTACGCCGCCCAACCGCTCGACCAGGGCCAGGTGCTCGTCGAGAACGGCACGCTCTTCGGTGAGCTGCCCGCGGGCGGCGCCACCCGGATCGAGGACAACCCAGCGGTCCAGAGCGAAGAGGAGCAGGCGCTCGACGCCGCAGCCATGGAATTCGGAACCGACTGAGATCTGGAAGGGTAGAAGGATGAGCACGATCACCGCAGCCGTCGCCGGCGCGAGCGGGTACGTCGGCGGAGAAGTGCTGCGCACCCTCCTCGGCCACCCCGGCGTCACGATCGGCGCGGTCACCGCGTCGTCGAACGCCGGGAACCTGCTGGGTGAGCTCCAGCCGCACCTGCTCCCGCTCGCCGACCGTGTCCTCGACCGGACCGACGCCGAGCATCTCGCCGGCCACGACGTCGTCTTTCTCGGCCTGCCCCACGGCGCGTCCGCGGAGGTGGCCGCCCAGCTCGGCGACGACGTGCTCGTCATCGACTGCGGTGCCGACTTCCGGCTGGACCGTGAGGAGGACTGGGAGGAGTTCTACGGCGGCGGCGGTGCGCATGATTGGGCCGGCACCTGGCCGTACGGCCTGCCCGAGCTCCCGGGCCAGCGAGACCTGCTGGCCGGCGCTCGTCGCATCGCCGTGCCCGGCTGCTTCCCGACGATCTCCACGCTCACGGTGATGCCGGCCGTGCTGGCCGACCTCGTCGTTCCGGACTTCACGATCGTCGCCCCCACCGGCTCGTCCGGTGCCGGCAAAAAGCTGGCGCCGAACTTCCTCGCGTCCGAGGTGATGGGCCAGGCGAGCGCGTACGGCGTCGGGGGCGTCCACCGGCACACGCCGGAGATCGAGCAGAACCTGCGAGCAGCCGGTTCCGTCGACCCGGTGGTCTCGTTCACGCCGATCCTGGCTCCGATGGCCCGCGGCATCCTCGCCACCGTCAGCGCACCCCTGCGCGACGGCGTCACGGTGGCCGACGTCCGGGAGGCCTACGCGAAGTCCTACGCGGACGAGCCGTTCGTGCACCTCCTGCCTGAAGGCATGTGGCCTCAGACCAAGGCGGTGCTCGGGTCGAACGCCGTGCACGTGCAGGCCACCGTCGACACCCGGGCGTCCAAGCTCGTCGCCATCGGCGCGATGGACAACCTCGCCAAGGGCACGGCCGGGGGAGCGGTCCAGTCGATGAACATCGCGCTCGGCATCCCCGAGGCCACCGGTCTGACGACCGTGGGGGTGGCCCCGTGAGCGCAGCGAACGAAACGAGGGCAGCACAGTGAGCGCAGCGAACGAAACGAGGGCAGCACAGTGAGCGTCACCGCGGCCCAGGGGTTCCGGGCCTCCGGCGTCGCCGCGGGCCTCAAGTCCAGTGGCGCGTCCGACGTCGCCGTGGTCGTCAACGACGGACCGTCGTCGACGGCGGCCGCCGTCTTCACCGGCAACCGCTGCAAGGCCAACCCGGTCCTCTGGAGCCAGGAGGCCATCAAGGGCGGATCGGCGCGGGCCGTCGTCATCAACTCCGGTGGCGCCAACTGCTACACGGGCCCGGAGGGCTTCGCCACCACCCACGCGACCGCCGAGACGGCAGCCGAGGGGCTCGGCATCGGCGCGGTCGATGTTCAGGTGTGCTCGACCGGCCTCATCGGCCTGCTCAACGATCGTGACCACCTGCTCACCGGCGTCCGAGGCGCACTCGAGCTGCTCCAGCCCGACGGAGGTCAGGCTGCGGCCGAGGCGATCATGACCACCGACTCCGTCCCGAAGCAGTCCGTGGTGACGCGTGACGGCTACACCGTCGGCGGCATGGCCAAGGGTGCCGGCATGCTCGCCCCGGCGCTCGCCACGATGCTCGTGGTCGTCACCACCGACGCCGTGCTCGACCCCGGTCAGGCCGAAGCCGCCCTGCGCGCGGCCACCCGCACGACGTTCGACCGGCTCGACTCCGACGGCTGCCAGTCCACCAACGACACCGTGCTGCTGATGGCGAGCGGCGCGTCGGGCCAGAGCCCCGACCCGGCCGAGTTCGCCGAGGCGCTCCGTGCGGTGTGCCACGACCTCGCGATGCAGCTGCTGGCCGACGCCGAGGGCGCCGACCACGAGATCACCATCGACGTCCTCAACGCGGCCACCGAGGACGATGCCGTCGACGTCGGACGCTCCATCGCCCGCAGCAACCTGTTCAAGTGCGCGATCTTCGGCAAGGACCCGAACTGGGGCCGCGTGCTGGCCTCGGTGGGCACCACAAACGCGGCGTTCGACCCGGCGGACCTCGACGTCGCCCTGAACGATGTCTGGGTGTGCCGCAACAGCGGCCCGGGGGAGTCACCCACCGCCGTCAGCCTCGAGGAGCGGGCCGTCAGCGTGACGGTCGACCTCAAGGCCGGCGACGCACGCGCCTCGATCTGGACCAACGACCTCACCCACGCCTACGTCCACGAGAACTCGGCCTACTCGACATGAGCGAGACGATGAAGCATCCGGATGACTCCGCACCCGACCTCGACCTCGAGGTCGACCCCGACTACGGGCACAGCCCGGAGACGTGGAAGCAGGCGACCGTCAAGGCCGGCATCCTCGCCGAGGCCCTCCCGTGGCTGAAGAAGTATCACGGCAAGATCGTCGTGGTGAAGTACGGCGGCAACGCCATGACCGACGACCGGCTGAAGGAGGCGTTCGCGGAGGACATCGTCTTCCTGCGGCTCGCCGGCTTCCACCCGGTCGTGGTGCACGGCGGCGGCCCACAGATCAGCGCGATGCTCGACCGGCTCGGCATCGAGTCGGAGTTCCGCGCCGGGCTGCGCGTCACCACGCCGGAGGCCATGGACGTCGTCCGGATGGTGCTCACCGGTCAGGTCAGCCGCGAGCTCGTAGGCCTGCTCAACCGGCACGGAGCCCTGGCGGTCGGGCTCTCCGGCGAGGACGCGGGACTGTTCACCGCCGAGAAGACGATGCCGATCGTCGAGGGCCAGCCGGTCGACGTCGGCCTGGTCGGTGAGGTCATCTCCGTGCGTCCCGAGGCGGTGCTCGACCTCATCGAGGCCGGTCGGATCCCGGTGGTTTCCTCGGTAGCTCCGGACGTCGACGGCCGGGTGCTCAACGTCAACGCCGACACCGCGGCCGCCGCTCTCGCCATCGCGCTCGATGCCGAGAAGCTGCTCGTGCTCACGGATGTCGAAGGGCTCTACGCCGACTGGCCCAACAGCACCGACGTCATCGGCGAGATCTCGCCGGAGGCGCTGGCCGAGCTCATCCCCGGTCTCGCGAGCGGCATGATCCCGAAGATGACCGCCTGCCTGAAGGCGGTCGAGGGCGGCGTCAGGGGCGCGACCGTCGTCGACGGACGCGAGCCCCACTCCGTGCTGTTGGAGATCTTCACCGACGAGGGCGTCGGCACCCAGGTGCTGCCCGACGTGCCCACGCGTGTTCGCACGGCCGTGTACACCACGAGCGGCAAGGCGAAGACATGACGTTCGAGGGCCCGGCGCCAAGGCGCTTCGACGGCACCGCCCAGGAACACACGGGCCAGGAGTGGATCGAGCGTTACCAAGGCGCGCTCATGAACACGTTCGGCACGCCGCAACGCGTGCTCGTGCGTGGCGAGGGGCCCTACGTCTGGGACGTCGACGGCAACCGGTACCTCGACCTGCTCGGCGGCATCGCCGTCAACGCGCTCGGCCACGCCCACCCGGCGATCCTCGACGCCGTCACCACCCAGCTCTCCACGCTGGGCCACGTCTCGAACTTCTTCACGTCCACCCCGCAGATCGAGCTCGCCGAGAAGTTGCTCGACCTGGTCGGATCCGACGGGCGGGTCTTCTTCACCAGCTCGGGGACCGAGGCCAACGAGGCAGCCTTCAAGGCGACCCGTCGCACCGGGCGCACCACCGTCGTTGCCGCCGAGGGCAGCTTCCACGGGCGGACGATGGGCTCGCTCGCCCTGACGTCGAAGGAGGCGTACCGCGCTCCGTTCGAGCCGCTGCCCGGCGACGTCCGGTGGGTTCCGTACGGCGACGTCGGAGCGCTCGAGGCCGCTGTCGACGACTCTGTGGCGGCTCTACTGCTCGAACCCATCCAGGGCGAAGCCGGCGTCATCGTCCCGCCGGACGACTACCTGTCCGCCGCCCGTCGGATCGCGTCCGAGCACGGCGCCCTGCTGTGGCTTGACGAGGTGCAGACCGGGGTCGGACGCACGGGCGAGTGGTTCGCCCACACGCGGAGCGGCGTCACGGCCGACCTCGTCACGGTGGCCAAGGGCCTGGGTGGCGGCATCCCGATCGGCGCGTGCATCGCGCTGGGGGATGCCTCGACCCTCCTGCAGCCGGGCAACCACGGCACCACGTTCGGGGGCAACCCCGTGGCCACCGCGGCTGCCCTGGCCGTCATCTCGACGATCGAGGACGACGGACTGCTCGAGAACGCCCGCGTCGTCGGCGACCGCATCCGCGCCGGTCTCGTGGACCATCCGTTGGTGGCCGAGACCACGGGACGCGGCCTGCTGATCGGCATCGTTCTGACGCACCCGGTGTCGGCCGACGTCCAGAAGGCCGCTCTCGACGCCGGCCTCATCATCAACAACCCGACGCCCGACCGGCTGCGTCTCGCGCCGCCGCTCATCCTCACCGAGGACCAGGCGGACGGCGCGGTCAAGACACTGCTCACCTTGCTCGACGAGGCGGCGTCATGAGGCACTTCCTGCGCGACGACGACCTGACGCCGGACGAGCAGGCCGCGGTCCTCGCCCTCGCCGGCCAGCTGAAGGCCGAGCCCTATGGGCGCCGCCCCCTGGAGGGGCCGCAGACGGTGGCCGTGCTGTTCGACAAGGCCTCTACCCGCACGCGGGTCTCGTTCTCGGTCGGCATCGCCGACCTCGGCGGCGTGCCCCTCGTCATGGACACCGGCACCACCCAGATCGGACGTGGCGAGACGGTGGCCGACACCGCTCGGGTGCTCGGGCGGATGACGTCGGCCATCGCCTGGCGCACGTTCCGTCAGGCCGACCTCGAGGAGTTGGCCGCCCACGCCGGCGTGCCGGTGGTCAACGCCCTCACCGACGACTTCCACCCGTGCCAGATCCTGGCCGACTGGCTCACGGTCCGCGAGCACAAGGGCGACCTCGCCGGGCTCACCGCCGCCTATCTCGGCGACGGCGCCAACAACATGGGCCACTCCTACCTGCTGGGTGGAGCGACGGCCGGCATGCACATCCGTGTCGGCGCGCCGGCCGGCCATCAACCGCGGCCGGCGATCGTCGCCGACGCCGAGAAGATCGCGGCCGCAACCGGGGGATCGGTGCTCGTCACCGACGACCCGGTTGCCGCGATCTCCGGGGCCGACGTGGTCATCACCGACACCTGGGTCTCGATGGGCAACGAGAACGAGAAGGAAGCCAGGCTGGCGTTGTTCGCCGACTACGCGATCAGCGTCGAGGCGTTCGCCCAGGCGGATCCCGAGGCGATCGTGCTGCACTGCCTGCCCGCGTACCGCGGCCTCGAGATCGCGGCCGAGGTCCTCGACGGGCCGCGCAGCGTCGTCTGGGACCAGGCCGAGAACCGGCTGCACGCGCAGAAGGCGCTGCTCGTCTGGCTGCTCGAACGAGCCGAGGAGTCGTGATGACCGAACCACGCATCCCCGCCACCAAGGCGGCCCGCCAGCAGCTCATCGTCGACCTGCTCGGCAAGGAGCCGGTGCGGTCGCAGGGCGAGCTCGTCGAGCTGCTCACCGCGCAGGGTGTCCATTCCACCCCGTCCACGGTGTCCCGCGACCTCGTGGAGCTCGACGCCGTCCGCGTGCGTCACCCCGACGGCGCGCTGGTGTACGCCGTGCCGGGCGAGGGCGGCGACCGCACGCCCCGGGCGGCCGAGGACAGCGCCGCGGCTCACGGGCGTCTGCAGCGACTGGTTCGTGAGCTCGTCGTCTCCGCCGACGCCTCGGCGAACCTCGTCGTGCTCCGTACGCCACCGGGCGCCGCACAGTTCCTGGCATCCGCGATCGACCACGTCGCCCAGCCGGAGCTCCTCGGCACCATCGCCGGCGACGATACGGTGCTGCTCATCTGTCGGGACCCGCTCGGCGGACCCGGCATCGCCGATCGCTTCACCACCCTCGCGGACCTCCCCGCGTGATGCAGGAGGACACCTGATGACCGACGAGACAAATCCCGACCAGCCGACCAGCCTCTGGGGTGGCCGGTTCGCGTCCGGGCCCACCACGTCGCTCGCCGAGCTCTCCAAGTCGACGCACTTCGACTGGCGCCTCGCCCCATACGACCTGGCTGGGTCCAAGGCGCACGCCGCCGTGCTGAACCGGGCCGGCCTGCTCGACGACGACGAGCTCGCGGCCATGCTGGAGGGCATCGACGCCCTCACCGCCGACGTCATGTCGGGAACGTTCGTCGCCCAGCCCGACGACGAGGACGTCCACACCGCTCTCGAACGGGGGCTCATCGAACGGCTGGGCCCGGACCTCGGCGGCCGTCTCCGGGCGGGCCGTTCGCGCAACGACCAGATCGCGACGCTCTTCCGGCTGTTCCTGCGTGACCACGGCCGTCAGGTGGCTCAGCTGGTCCGTGAGCTGATCGAGTCGCTGGCGGCGCAGGCCGAACGGCACCTCGGGGTGGCCATGCCCGGACGCACCCACCTCCAGCACGCGCAGCCGGTGCTGCTCTCGCACCACCTGCTCGCCCACGCGTGGCCGCTCGTCCGCGACCTGGACCGGCTCGCCGAGTGGGACGCGCGCGTCGCCGCCGACTCGCCGTACGGGTCCGGTGCACTGGCCGGGTCGTCGCTCGGACTCGATCCCGAGCAGGTCGCCGCCGACCTCGGCTTCACCGGTTCGACGCCCAACTCGATCGACGGCACCTCTGCCCGCGACTTCGTGGCCGAGTTCGCCTACGTGATGGCCCAGATCGGTGTCGACGTCTCCCGGTTCGCCGAGGAGATCATCATCTGGAACACCCAGGAGTTCGGCTTCGTCACGCTCGACGACGGCTACTCCACCGGGTCGAGCATCATGCCGCAGAAGAAGAACCCCGACGTCGCCGAGCTCGCTCGGGGCAAGTCCGGGCGTCTCATCGGCAATCTGTCCGGTCTGCTCGCGACGCTCAAGGCGCTGCCGCTCGCCTACAACCGGGACCTGCAGGAGGACAAGGAGCCCGTGTTCGACTCCGTCGACACGCTCGAGGTCCTGCTCCCGGCGTTCACCGGCATGGTGGCCACCCTGTCGTTCGACACCGCCCGGCTCGAGTCGTTGGCACCGCAGGGCTTCGCCCTCGCGACGGACATCGCCGAGTGGCTCGTCCGTCAGGGCGTCCCGTTCCGCGAGGCGCACGAGATCTCCGGCGCCTGTGTCCAGGCGTGCGAGGAGCGCGGCATCGACCTGCCCGACCTGACCGACGACGACTTCGCCTCGGTGTCCCCGCACCTGACGCCCGACGTGCGGACGGTGCTCAGCGTCGCGGGCTCGATCGCCTCGCGCGATGCCCGCGGCGGCACCGCGCAGGCCCGGGTGAGCGAGCAGCTCGCCGAGCTGCGCGCCCGGCTCTGAACCCGATGGCCGAGCCCGACGTCCCCCTCGATGTCATTGCACGTGCCCGCGGACTGCTCGGCCGGCTGCTGCACGGGCACGGCGTCACGATCAGGATCACCGAGGTCGAGGCGTACGGCGGCATCAACGATCCGGCATCGCACGCCTACACCCGCACCGCGCGCTCGGAGATCATGTACGGCCCGCCGTGGCGCCTGTACGTCTACCGCTCCTACGGCATCCACCACTGCGCCAACGTCGTGACCGGACCCACCGACCAGGCGTCCGCGGTCCTGATCCGTTCGGGGGCCGTCGTCGACGGCATCGACGTCGCCAGGAGTCGCCGCGGCAACGCGCCTGACGAGCTGCTGGCTCGGGGGCCCGGCAATCTCGCGGCCGCTCTCGGGCTCTCGCTCGATGACCTCGGCGCCGACCTGCTGGACTCCGAAGGCGTCCACCTCGGTCCCGAGGTCGCGCCGGCCGATGACGTGCTCAGCGGTCCACGCGTGGGCGTCTCCCGGGCGGCAGACGTGCCCTGGCGGTTCTGGCTTCCCGACGAGCCCAGCGTGTCGGCCTACCGCCGCAACCCCCGCGCCGCCCGATGAGCAAGAATCGGGACACAGCCGAACCAGGAGCACCAGTGACCCACGTCCTCGACGACCTCGACGCCCGCGGTCTCGTCGCGCACGCGACGGATCGTGACGCGCTGCGCGAAGCCCTGTCGGCCGGACCCCTCACCTTCTACGTCGGGTTCGACCCGACGGCGCCCAGCCTTCACGTCGGCAACCTGCTACAGATCCTCACCGCACGCCGGCTCCAGCTCGCCGGCCACCGCCCGCTTCTCCTGGTCGGTGGCTCCACCGGGCTCGTCGGCGACCCGAAGGAGGCGGGGGAGCGGGTCATGAACACCAAGGAGACCGTGGCCGCGTGGGTCGAACGCATCCGCGACCAGGTCGCCCGGTTCGTCGACCTGGAGGGTGACAGCGCAGCCACCATGGTCAACAACCTCGACTGGACCGAGTCGCTCGGCGTGCTCGACTACCTCCGCGACATCGGCAAGCACTTTCCGGTCAACCGGATGCTGGCCCGCGACGTCGTCAGCAGCCGCCTCGAGTCCGGCATCAGCTACACCGAGTTCAGCTACGTCCTTCTCCAGTCGCTCGACTACCTCGAGCTGCACCGCCGCCACGGCTGCGTTCTGCAGACCGGTGGCAGCGACCAGTGGGGCAACATCACCGCCGGCGTCGAGCTCGTCCGCCGGGCCGAAGGTGCGCGTGTGCACGCCCTCGCGACACCGCTCGTCGAGAAGGCCGACGGCACCAAGTTCGGCAAGACCGAGACCGGGACGGTGTGGCTCGACGCCGACCTGATGAGTCCCTACGCCTTCTACCAGTCATGGATCCAGGCCGAGGACGCGAAGGTGGGCGAGTACCTCAAGCAGTTCACCTTTCTCGCCCTCGACGAGATCGATGCCCTCATGGTCGAGCACCTGGAGTCACCCGGGCTCCGGACGGCGCAACGCCGGCTGGCCGCCGAGGTCACCTCACTCGTGCACGGGCCGTCCGAGGTCGAGGCGGCCGAGCTGGCATCGAGTGCCCTGTTCGGCCGCGGTGAGCTCACTGACCTGCCGGAGCCAACGCTCGCCGCCGCCCTCCGCGAGGCCGGTGCCGTCGACCTCCCGAGGGCGGACGCACCCACGCTCACGGACGCTCTCCTGGCCACGCATCTCGTCGACAGCAGGTCCGCCGCGCGTCGTGCCGTCGCCGAGGGAGGCGCCTACCTGAACAACGAGCGCGTCGACGACCCGGATCTCGACCTGTCCGGCGCCGAGCTCCTGCATGGTTCCTGGGCGGTGCTGAGGCGCGGAAAACGCTCCGTTTCCGGGGTGCGTCTCACCTGATCCGGCGATGTGTCCGGGGTCACGGTGTGGTGGATTTGACCGGCCTCCGCGCACCGCCTAATGTTGCCGACGTTGCCTGCGACGACGGGGTGCAAGATCCACTCGGATCGGGTACCCGGAACCAGGCAGGATCCCAGTTTGACCGGCGCAAACGCGCAGTGTAAATTGGACGAGTTGCCCCGAAGCGGTTTCGGTCGAAAGACCGAGCGCTGACGTGTGCGTCTGATCCTTGAGAACTCAACAGTGTGCCAAAAGTCGACGAGATTAATCAGAAATACCCCCGTCGATGGCAGAGACGAGCTTCGGCTCGTCGACGTGATCGATGGAACAATTCCGACAATTTATTTGTCAGCAAATAGTTTGTCGGGATCGAACAAGATGTTGAGCCGGCCTAGCCGGTGAAATTTTCAACGGAGAGTTTGATCCTGGCTCAGGACGAACGCTGGCGGCGTGCTTAACACATGCAAGTCGAGCGGTAAGGCTCCTTCGGGAGTACACGAGCGGCGAACGGGTGAGTAACACGTGAGCAATCTGCCCTTCTCTTCGGAATAAGCGTTGGAAACGACGTCTAATGCCGAATACGACCTCCTTTCGCATGATCGGAGGTGGAAAGCTCCGGCGGAGAAGGATGAGCTCGCGGCCTATCAGCTAGTTGGTGTGGGTAATGGCCCACCAAGGCGACGACGGGTAGCCGGCCTGAGAGGGTGACCGGCCACACTGGGACTGAGACACGGCCCAGACTCCTACGGGAGGCAGCAGTGGGGAATATTGGACAATGGGCGAAAGCCTGATCCAGCAACGCCGCGTGAGGGATGACGGCCTTCGGGTTGTAAACCTCTTTCAGCAGGGACGAAGCGAAAGTGACGGTACCTGCAGAAGAAGGACCGGCCAACTACGTGCCAGCAGCCGCGGTAATACGTAGGGTCCGAGCGTTGTCCGGAATTATTGGGCGTAAAGGGCTCGTAGGCGGTTTGTCACGTCGGGCGTGAAAACTCAGGGCTTAACCCTGAGCGTGCGTTCGATACGGGCAGACTAGAGGTATGCAGGGGAGAACGGAATTCCTGGTGTAGCGGTGGAATGCGCAGATATCAGGAGGAACACCGGTGGCGAAGGCGGTTCTCTGGGCATTACCTGACGCTGAGGAGCGAAAGCATGGGGAGCGAACAGGATTAGATACCCTGGTAGTCCATGCCGTAAACGTTGGGCGCTAGGTGTGGGGACCTTCCAAGGTCTCCGTGCCGCAGCTAACGCATTAAGCGCCCCGCCTGGGGAGTACGGCCGCAAGGCTAAAACTCAAAGGAATTGACGGGGGCCCGCACAAGCGGCGGAGCATGCTGATTAATTCGATGCAACGCGAAGAACCTTACCTGGGTTTGACATATGGGGAAAACTCACAGAGATGTGAGGTCCTTTTGGGCTCCATACAGGTGGTGCATGGCTGTCGTCAGCTCGTGTCGTGAGATGTTGGGTTAAGTCCCGCAACGAGCGCAACCCTCGTTCTATGTTGCCAGCACGTAATGGTGGGGACTCATAGGAGACTGCCGGGGTCAACTCGGAGGAAGGTGGGGATGACGTCAAGTCTTCATGCCCCTTATGCCCAGGGCTTCAAGCATGCTACAATGGCCGGTACAAAGGGCTGCGAAACCGCAAGGTGGAGCGAATCCCAAAAAGCCGGTCTCAGTTCGGATTGGGGTCTGCAACTCGACCCCATGAAGTCGGAGTCGCTAGTAATCGCAGATCAGCAACGCTGCGGTGAATACGTTCCCGGGCCTTGTACACACCGCCCGTCACGTCATGAAAGTCGGCAACACCCGAAGCCGGTGGCCCAACCCTTGTGGAGGGAGCCGTCGAAGGTGGGGCTGGCGATTGGGACGAAGTCGTAACAAGGTAGCCGTACCGGAAGGTGCGGCTGGATCACCTCCTTTCTAAGGAGCAAATTGGCAAGCCGGCCTCGGTCGAGCTTGTCCAGTGGCGTGTTGTTCGCAGGCGTTCGTCCTGCGCAGCACAGCTCATTAGTGGATCGTCGACTATTTGGCTCGGTGCACGACCGATGGTCATCAGTACATCTCTTCGGAGAACGGAACCTTGACCGGACGCGGGCACCGACTCAGGCACACTGTTGGGTCCTGAGGGATCAGCTCTACGAGTTGAACCTCTGGACCGCAAACCCCTCGAACTACCTGGCAGCTGTCGGGTCAGCGAGGACCTTTTGCGGGACCGACCGTATTTTGAGAACTTCACAGTGGACGCGAGCATCTTTGTAGTAACAACAAGCTACTAAGTGCACATGGTGGATGCCTTGGCATCGAGAGCCGATGAAGGACGTTGGAGTCTGCGAAAAGCCCCGGGAAGCTGACAACCGAGCTGTGATCCGGGGATGTCCGAATGGGGAAACCCACCTGGAGGAAAGTCCAGGTACCTGCGCCTGAACACATAGGGCGTTTGGAGGGAACGTGGGGAAGTGAAACATCTCAGTACCCACAGGAAGAGAAAACAATAGTGATTCCGGAAGTAGTGGCGAGCGAAACCGGAACAGGCTAAACCTCAGTGATGTGACAGCCGGCAGGCGTTGTCGCTGAGGGGTCGTGGGGCCGCATGGTCCGTTCTGCCGAGCGGACGAAGAGTAAGAAACCATGAGTGAAGTTGAAGCCGACTGGAAAGTCGCGGCACAGAGGGTGAGACCCCCGTACACGTAAGCTCATGGCTCTTTTGCGTCACCCCGAGTAACACCGAACCCCTGAAATTCGGTGTGAATCTGGCGGGACCACCCGCTAAGCCTAAATACTCCTCGATGACCGATAGCGGACTAGTACCGTGAGGGAAAGGTGAAAAGTACCCCGGGAGGGGAGTGAAATAGTACCTGAAACCATGTGCATACAAACCGTTGGAGCTCTTCCTTGTGAAGGGTGACAGCGTGCCTTTTGAAGAATGAGCCTGCGAGTTAGCGTGGTGTAGCAAGGTTAAGGCGAGAGCCGTAGCCGTAGCGAAAGCGAGTCCGAACAGGGCGATTGAGTTGCACCATCTAGACCCGAAGCGGAGTGATCTATCCATGGGCAGGTTGAAGCGCGGGTAAGACCGCGTGGAGGACCGAACCCACCTAGGTTAAAAACTGGGGGGATGACCTGTGGATAGGGGTGAAAGGCCAATCAAACTCCGTGATAGCTGGTTCTCCCCGAAATGCATTTAGGTGCAGCGTCGCGCGTTTCTTACCGGAGGTAGAGCACTGGATGGGCTAGGGGGCCTAAAAGCTTACTGAACTCAGCCAAACTCCGAATGCCGGTAAGTGAGAGCGCGGCAGTGAGACTGCGGGGGATAAGCTCCGTAGTCGAGAGGGAAACAGCCCAGACCATCAGCTAAGGCCCCTAAGCGATTGCTAAGTGGAAAAGGATGTGGAGTCGCAAAGACAACCAGGAGGTTGGCTTAGAAGCAGCCACCCTTGAAAGAGTGCGTAATAGCTCACTGGTCAAGTAATTCCGCGCCGACAATTTAGCGGGGCTCAAGCAATCCGCCGAAGCTATGGCATTCACACATGAGACAGGCCCTTGTGGTCCAGTCGTGTGGATGGGTAGGGGAGCGTCGTGTCGCGAGCGAAGCGGCGGGGTGACCCAGCCGTGGATGCGACACGAGTGAGAATGCAGGCATGAGTAGCGAATGAAGAGTGAGAAACTCTTCCACCGAATGACCAAGGGTTCCAGGGTCAAGCTAATCTTCCCTGGGTAAGTCGGGACCTAAGGCGAGGCCGACAGGCGTAGTCGATGGACAACGGGCTGATATTCCCGTACCGGCACTGAAGCGACCCTGCCGATCCCAGTGATGCTAAGTGCCCGAAACCGGCCATCAGTCTCTTCGGAGACACTGGCCGGCGGAGCGCACGACCCGAACTGGTAGTAGGCAAGCAATGGTGTGACGCAGGAAGGTAGCTCAACCGCGGCGATGGTAGACCGCGGCCAAGGTCGTAGGGCGAACGGTAGGCAAATCCGCCGTTCACATGCCTGAGAACTGATGGGGAGACGTACTAGTCGAAGTGAGTGATCCTATGCTGCCGAGAAAAGCATCTAGCGATGTTTCAGAGCCGCCCGTACCCCAAACCGACTCAGGTGGTCAGGTAGAGAATACTAAGGTGATCGAGTGAACCATGGTTAAGGAACTCGGCAAAATGCCCCCGTAACTTCGGGAGAAGGGGGGCCGGAAACGTCATCGGACTTGCTCCGAGAAGCGTTGAAGGCCGCAGAGACCAGGCCCAAGCGACTGTTTACTAAAAACACAGGTCCGTGCTAAGTCGAAAGACGCCGTATACGGACTGACTCCTGCCCGGTGCTGGAAGGTTAAGGGGACGCGTTAGCGCAAGCGAAGCGCAGAACTTAAGCCCCAGTAAACGGCGGTGGTAACTATAACCATCCTAAGGTAGCGAAATTCCTTGTCGGGTAAGTTCCGACCTGCACGAATGGAGTAACGACTTGGGCGCTGTCTCAACCATGGACTCGGCGAAATTGCACTACGAGTAAAGATGCTCGTTACGCGCGGCAGGACGGAAAGACCCCGGGACCTTTACTATAGTTTGGTATTGGTGTTTGGTTCGATTTGTGTAGGATAGGTGGGAGACTTTGAAGCTCGGACGCCAGTTCGAGTGGAGTCAACGTTGAAATACCACTCTGATCGTACTAGATATCTAACCTAGATCCATTATCTGGATCAGGGACAGTGCCTGATGGGTAGTTTAACTGGGGCGGTTGCCTCCTAAAATGTAACGGAGGCGCTCAAAGGTTCCCTCAGCCTGGTTGGCAATCAGGTTTCGAGTGTAAGTGCACAAGGGAGCTTGACTGTGAGAGTGACAGCTCGAGCAGGGACGAAAGTCGGAACTAGTGATCCGGCGCTGGCAAGTGGAAGCGGCGTCGCTCAACGGATAAAAGGTACCCCGGGGATAACAGGCTGATCTTCCCCAAGAGTCCATATCGACGGGATGGTTTGGCACCTCGATGTCGGCTCGTCGCATCCTGGGGCCGTAGCAGGTCCCAA
>CAWAZF010000002.1:0-374412 GCA_963786595.1 uncultured Actinomycetota bacterium | reverse complement strand
ACCGACGCCGCCGTCCTCGTTGACCCGCTGCCAGAACGCCTTCTGCGACTCGGTGATCGCCACGCCGAGCGGGGCGAACGGGCCCTGCGTCAGGTCGGAGATCGTGCCGAGGTAGATGCATCCGTTGTCCTCGTTGACGGCCTCCGGACAGGCTCCCCGGTCACGCCGGGAGCCGCCGCGGCCTCCCCGCCGTCGCCACCGCGGCTGCAGCCGGTGGCCACCAGTGCGAGCGCCGCGAGCAGCGCTCCTGCCTTGTGTACCTTCACGGTCCTACTCCTTTGGTTGCGTGCATGCTCTGACCTAGTAGCTGAACGGCCATCCCTTCCAGTAGTTGCGAATCCGCACCCAGATGCCGAACAGGCCCCGCGGCTCGAAGAGCAGGAAGGCCACGATCAACAGTCCGTAGAGGATGGACTCGAGCTGGAAGACGTTGGGAGTGACGGTCGCCTGTGAGGAGATGAACGGCACGTACGACGGGAGCTCGCGGGTGAACGAGGGCAGCAGCGAGATGAACATCGCGCCCATGATCGTGCCGCTCACGGTGCCGGCCCGCCGATGAGCACCATGGCGATGAACTGCACCGACAGCAGCAGGCTGAACGACGTCGGCTCGAAGAAGCCGGTGATCGTGTAGAGCAGCGCTCCCCCGCAGCCGGCGTAGAACGACGAGATGGCGAACGCCACCGTCTTGGTGACGGGCAGGTTGATGGCCATCATCTCCGCGGCCATGTCGCGGTCCCGGACGGCGGCGAGCGAACGGCCGACCCGCGACCGCGCAAGATTGCGCGCGCCGAGGGCAAACAGGAGCAGCAGCACCAGCATCAACAGGTAGAGGTTCTGGTCCTTCGTGAGGAAGTCGGAACTCTCGTTGAAGGTGTAGCCGAACAGCTCGGGTGTGGCCGCCTCGCGTCCGACGCCGGCGCCGCCGGTCAGGTCGCTCCACTCCCGGAAGATGTGTTCGCCGATGAACACGAGCCCGAGCGTGACGATGGCGAGGTAGAGGCCGCGGAGCCGTGTGGCCAGCGGGGCGACCAGCACGCCCGCTACGGCGGCGACCAGGCCGGCCGCGGGAAGCCAGACGAGGATGTTGGTGATGCCGAAGCCGATCGCGCGGCCGTCTGGGTCGCCCGAGATCGCGGCTGCCGTGTAGGCACCGACGCCCACGAAGAACGCGTGGCCGAGTGACACCTGCCCGGCCATCCCGGTGATGATGTTGAGTCCGAGGGCACCGATGCAGAAGGCGAACCCGAGGGCGAGCGTCTGGAGCATGGAGTCCTGGACGAAGAACGGGGTCGCGAACGCCAGCGCGATGATCACGCCGACCGACACCAGCTTCGGGCGGGTGTTGAACAAGGCGAGCTCTTGCGCGTACGAGCGGTAGAAATGCGGACGTCCGTTCAGGCGCCTGGAGGTGCGTCGGGGCTCGGTGGTCGTGCTCATACCCTCCTCACCTCCGGCGTGCCGAAGATGCCGTACGGCTTGGCCAGCAGCACCAGCAGCATCAGGACGTACGGCGAGACGACGGCGAAGTTGTCGCCGAGCCACGGCGCGAGGTCGCGCTGGTAGTTGCCCACGAGTGCCTGCACCACGCCGACGGCGAGACCGCCGATCACGGCTCCCTCGAGGGAGTCGAGACCGCCCAGGATGATGGCCGGCAGGGCGAGCAGCGCGATGATCCACAGCTGGCGGTCCACCCCGGCATTCGTGGCGAGCAGCGTTCCTGCCACGGCGGCGAGAGCGCCCGCCATCGCCCACGACATCGCGAACACGCTGCCCACGCTGACACCCTGGGTGAGCGCAGCCTCCTGGTCGAACGCGGCTGCCCGCATGGCCAGGCCGTAGCGGGTGTAGCGGTAGAACCAGGTCAGCACGACCACGATCACCACCAGGGTGGCCAGCGACACCAGGTGACGCTGCTGGACCTGGAGGCCCAGGAAGGAGGCACGCTCCAGGCCCCACGGGTTGGCGATCGGCCGGGCGCCCAGTCCGATGAACCCGCTGGTCACGATGCGAATGGCAATGTCGAGCCCGATCGTGATGATCGCGACCACGAACGCCGGCCGGCCCACCATCGGCCGGATGGCGGAGCGCTCGACGATCAGGCCGAGCAGCGCGGTCAGCAGAGCGGCGGTGGCCAGGGAGAGGAAGAACGAGAACCCCGCGAACAGCACCACACCGATCGCGGGCGCGACGTAGCTGGTGATCGTCGCGCCGGTGAGCATGAACGCCGGCTGGGCGAAGCTGATGACGCCGGTCGACTTGAAGATGATCACGAACCCGAGCGCGAGCAGCGCGTAGATCGAGCCGGTGCCCAGCCCGCGCAGCACGACCTCGAGGAGCTCGGTCATCGGCTGCTCCCCGCGTACATCTCCTCGACGGTGTCGCCGAACATCGTGGCTATCGCCGAGCGCTTGACCTTCTGCGTCGCGGTCAGCTCGCCGTCCTCGTGGTCGAGCTCCTTGGTCAACAGCCGGAACTGCTTGACCTGTTCCACCGACGCCAGCCGGCCGTTCACCTCGTTCACGATGCCGGCCACCAGCTCGACGACCTCCTCCTTCTCGCTGAGGTCGCGGTACGTGCTGTAGCCGATCTGCCGGCGCTGGGCCCACTCGCCGACCGTGTCGAGCTCGATCCCGATCAGGCAGCAGAGGAACTTGCGGCCGTCGCCGCACACGATCGCCTCGCGGATGTACGGCGACGCCTTCAGGTCGTTCTCGATCATCGACGGGGAGATGTTCTTACCGCCGGCGGTGATGATGATGTCCTTCATCCGGTCGGTGATCTTCAGATGCGTGCCTTCGACCCACTCGCCGACGTCGCCGGTGCGCAGCCAGCCGTCGGGGGTGATCGCGGCGGCCGTGGCGTCCGGCTTGCGCCAGTAGCCGGCGAACGTGCCGTCCGAGCGGGTCAGGATCTCGCCGGTCTCGTCGTCGATCCTGATCTCGGTGCCGGCGTGCACCTCGCCCACGGTGCCGAGCCGGACGCGACCGGGCCGGTTGGCAGTCGCGATCGCGGAGTTCTCGGTCATCCCGTAGACCTCGTGCATCGGCACCCCGATGCCCATGAAGAACCGCAGCACCTCCGGGGCGATCGGAGCGGCGCCCGACGCCGCGTACCGGACCTTGCGCATGCCGAGACGGTCCTTGAGCGCCCGGAAGAAGAACACCCACCCGACGGCGTACATCAGCCGCGTCCCGGTCGTGTGGGAGCCGCCGTGGTCGACGAGACGGGTGCCGATCCGGTCGGCGACCCCGAGCCAGAACGCGGCCCCCTTGCGCTTGAACCAGGTGGCACCGGACAGCCTGATCTCGACGCCGGCGAGCAGCTTTTCCCAGATGCGGGGGACGCCGAACAGCACCGTCGGCTGCACCTCGCGCAGGTTGGCCGGCACCGTCTCGATCGACTCGGCGAAGTTCACCTGGGTGGCCGCGGCCGCGTTGAACCAGGTACTGAAGATGCGCTCGGCGACGTGGGCGAGCGGCAGGTACGACAGCGTGAGGTCGTCCGGGCCGGGCGGCGGGTCGGTGAAGGCGCCTTCGAAGGCCAGGATCTTGATCGCGTACTCGACGTTGGCGACCGTGAGCATCGCGCCCTTCGGCGGCCCGGTCGTGCCGGACGTGTAGACGAGCGTCGCGATGTCATCTGGCTGCTGACCTGCGAGAACGTCCGTGAGTGCGTCCGGATGCTGCTCGCGGTGCTCGCGGCCGAGGTCGAGGAACTCCTCCCAGAACATCAGCATCTCGTCGTCGTACCGGTGCCGGATGCCCCGCGGCTCGAGGTAGACGATGCGCTGGAGGTCGGGCGCCTGGTCGAGCACGGCGAGGGTCTTGTCGACCTGCTCCTGGTCCTCGGCGACGAGCACCTTCGCGCCGGAGTCGCCGAGCAGGTAGCCGACCTCGGACGCCGGGTTGGTCGGGTAGACCCCCACCGAGGCGGCCCGGGCCGCCAGGCGCCCATGTCGCTGATCAGCCACTCGGGCCGGTTCTCGGAGTGGATCGCGACCCGGTCGCCCGGCTCGATCCCGAGCGCGAGGAACGCGTGCCCGGCGAGCTGGATGTGCTCCCAGTACGACTCCCAGGTCCACTCCCGCCAGATGCCCATGTCCTTGTCGCGCAGCGCGATCGCCTGCGGCATCGCGGCCGCGTGGTCGCGGATCCGGGTGACCGGGCTGCTCATGCGCCCACCTCCTTGCCGAGGTAGGCGCGGACGACGTCGGGGTGGCGCTGCACCTCGTCGGGCGAGCCGGTGGTGATCGCGGTGCCGAAGTCGAGCACCATCACCCGGTCGGCGAGGTCCATCACCAGGCCCATGTCGTGCTCGACCATGATGATCGGCATGTCGAGCTCGTCGCGGATGTCGAGGATGTAGCGGGCGGTGTCCTCGGTCTCCTCGAGGTTCATCCCGGCCACCGGCTCGTCGAGGAGCAGCAGCTTCGGCTCCATGGCCAGGGCGCGTCCGAGCTCGACCCGCTTCTGCACGCCGTACGGCAGCAGGCCGACGGGCAGCGTGCGCCACTTCTCCAGCTCGAGGAAGTCGACGATCTCCTCGACGAACCGGCGGTGCTCGAGCTCCTGGTTGCGGGCCCGACCGCGCCACCAGATGGCGGACGGCCAGCCGTACTTGATGTGCTGGTGGCGTCCGAGCATCAGGTTGTCGAGCACGGTGAGGTGCTCGAACAGCGCGATGTTCTGGAACGTGCGGGCGAGCCCCATCGCGGCGATCCGGTGCGGCTTCTGGCCGAGGATGTTCTCCCCGAGGAACTCCACCGAGCCCTGCTGCGGCCGGTAGACGCCGGACATCACGTTGAACAGCGACGTCTTGCCGGCTCCGTTGGGCCCGATGATCGCGAACAGCTCGCGCGGGAGCACCTCGAAGCTCACCCCGTCGATCGCCTTGACGCCCGCGAAGGAGAGGTGGACGTCGTCGAGGCGTGCGACCGGTTCGCTCATGCGGACCACCGCTTCTTGCGCCGGTACTGCTTGGTGTCGCGGAACGACTTGCGCCCGTCCTCGCCCGGGTGGAGGCCGAGGTAGAACTCGCGGACGTCGTCGTCCTTGAGCAGCGCGGCGGCGGGCTTGTCGAGCACGACCCGGCCGGTCTCCATCACGTAGCCGTGGTCGGCGATCGACAGCGCCATCGTGGCGTTCTGCTCGACCAGGAGGATGCCGGTGCCGGCCTTGTTGATCGTCACGATGACGTCACGGATGTTCTCCACCACGATCGGCGCGAGGCCGAGTGTGGGCTCGTCGAGCAGCAGGTAGCGGGGGTCGGACATCATCGCCCGGCCGATCGCGAGCATCTGCTGCTCGCCGCCGGACAGGTAGCCGGCCGTCTTGCCCCGACGCTCGGCCAGCAGCGGGAACAGGTCGAAGACGTGCTCGAGGTTGGTGTCCATCGCGGCCCGGGCGGTGTGGGCTCCGACCCGGAGGTTCTCCTCGACGCTGAGCTCGACGAACACCCGGCGTCCCTCGAGGACCTGCCGCACGCCCTTGCGGACGATGCTCTCGGGTGAGGCGCGGTGCAGGGGCTTGTCGTCGAGGGTGACGCGTCCCTTGGTGACCTCACCGTCGTGGATGTCGAGCAGCCCGGTCAGCGCCCGCAGCAGCGTGGTCTTGCCGGCCCCGTTGGACCCGAGCAGCGCGACGATCGCGCCGTCCGGGACGTCCAGGCTCACTCCGCGGAGGGCCAGCACGACGTCGTCGTAGACCACCTCGAGGTTGCGTGCTGCGAGCAAGGAGGCTCCCCGGTCCCGGCTGCGTCGTGGTGACGCCGTGCCCCCATCGTGGTGTGACTGGAGTCACAGGGCAAGCGCGGGTCAGAGCGAGCGGAGGAATTCGGTCTGCGCCTTCACGACCTGCTCGAACGGGTCGCCGACGTAGATGTCGAAGTGCCCGACGTCCCTTAGGCGCACCTCGACCATCTGCAATCGGCTGAGATGCGGTGGACCGATGTGGTACACAGAACTGCTTCGGGGACTCCTCCAATGAAGCTCGATGTCGAATATGCGCAGACTTTCGGCCCTCGCGGCCACGATGGCCGTTGCCTCAGCCTTTCTGGTTGCGACCACTCCAGCCAACGCTTCGACGCTCGGAATCCTGTTCGGAAAAAGTTCAGGGACGGTCTACTCGCAAGCGCAGTACTTTCATCGCAACATCGCGCCTGGTGGAGCCCCTGGGACGTACCAATTCAAAATCGTCAATACGAACGTCACGGCTGAGCAGTTCAAGATCGTGCTGACACCGGGCTCACAGAGCTACATCTCGGCGAGCATGTACAAGGGCTACAAGAAGGTCGCCAATACCTACTTCACGCCTGCTGTTGCGGCCGGAAGTTCACTTGTGATGAAGGTAAAGATCACGGTTGCAGCTGGTGCGCCACCGATAGGTGAGTCCTACTCCGCATTCGAGGTAAGAGATCCAGATACGAACGAGTTCCTTGACCTCGGTTACGCGATAGCAAACGTCGCGAATTCTACGGCGGAGGAAGAGTCGCACATGTTCCTCAAGTCAGGCTCGCAGCCGTTCGCGGCGGGTGCGATCTACGGGCGGTCGATCACTTCAAGCGCAACCAAGGCGGGCAAGACGGTGTCATTCACGCTGCGACTTCAAAACTACGGAGCTAGTCCCGCGGCCATATCGCTACTGGGCCACGGTCACACTTGCCACGAGCACTTCTCGGTCACTGTAAAGAACGGCTTGCAGAACGTGACGTCCGCGGTGAACGCGGGGACTTACACGACTCCAACGCTTCCCGTCGGCGGAAAGCAAGACCTGACCGTTCAGGTGAAGCTCAATTCAGCCCCCGCCGTCTGTGGTAACGAGTTCGCGAACTGGGCCGGGTTTACCGCAAGCGGTCCTGACGGTGTCGCACACGCCTCAGCACATACGCCTGTCGGCAAATGACCAACCCGCCCGAACGGGCTGCAGAGCTTTGTAGCAAGCCCGAATAGCTGGCCGTCTACGAACGCGGCGTCGAGAATCAGCGAAATCGGCCCACCGGACACCCGGTCAGAGCGAACGGAGGAACTCGGTCTGTGCTTCCACGACCCGCTCGAAGGGGTCGCCGACGTAGATGTCGAAGTGCCCGACGTCCAGCCGTTCCACCCAAACGGGCCCGCGTGCGCGCTTCGCGACCTTCTCCATCGCCGACGGCGGCGCGATGGAGTCGTGGTTCGCGATCACGAGGTGCACCGGCATGCGCAGCCGCTTCGCTCGCGTGACCGCCCGGTTGAGCGGATACAGAAGGACGCCGCGCGCCGCCAGCTCGTTGATGAACGACGGTCCGGTAATGGCGGAGTAGCCGGCCAGGCTGTCGTCGGAGGTCATCGCGCCCAGCGTCTCTGGTTCGCCGATGAGTGGGATGGTGTGCGGCCGGCGTTTCAGGACACTTCCTGCCAGATCGAGAACGGCGTGCGCCGTCAGCCGCACCAGCTGACGTGGGCCGGCGTACGACCAGACGTTCAGCACGGCGGCGGCTCCGTCCATCGCAGCGCCCTGGGAGATGACGCCTGCGATCAGCGGATCGTCCGCCGCGACCGCGATGACGTGCCCGCCAGAGTTCGAGGTGCCCCAGAGCACGATGCGATCGGGATCGACCCCCGGCAAAGCACGCGCGTGCGCGACGGCCGCGTGGTAGTCCTCGCGGTGCCGCCGGTGGTCGACGATCTGTCGCGGTTCACCCTCGGACAGGCCGAACCCGCGGTAGTCGAACAACACGACGTCCGCCCCCGCTTCGGCGAACCGCTCCGCGTACGGCTCGAGCCCGGAGTCCTTCGTGCCACCCAGCCCGTGCGCCATGACCACGCACGGCCGCCCGCGCGGCGTGGTGAGGTCGTCGTTCTCGGCCTCGTAATGCCACGCCGACAGGTGCACCCCGTGGCTGATGATCTCGATGTCGCTGCGCACCGCTCGATCGTCCCACCGTTGGCCGGGCTAGAAGTTCGTTCCGCCGATCTCGCCGCGGAACACTCAACCGAAGCCGGTATGAGTGGAGCTCAAATCATCGAATCGCCCAGTACACCCGAGAACCGGTGTCGAACGCAGTCGAGTCGTCGACGAAGATCTTCCCGCCGTCAATAGCATCGGGCGGCACGTCATAGCAGATCTTGAACTTCGCCTGGCCGCCGCTGCTCAAGGTGGGCACTTCGCCGGCTTCGTCAGGAACGACGGCTTCGCAGGCAGACGAGTCGTATTGACGAGAGTCCGACCCGACGAACTTGCTTGCCAGATCGACCCAAGGGTCTCCCTCATCCTCGCCCGAGTAGGTCACGTCGAGCGTCGCAATGATGTACCGACCCTCGGGCGGTTCGTTGAACTTCGTTCGTTCGTTCGACAACGTCGTCTGCGTTGAGATTGACCTTGGTGATGGCAACCGTGTACTCGGATCCAACCTTCGCTGATTCACCAAGTGGCAAGACCTCGGCTTCGGCTGACTTCTCCTTCTCTCCATCGGAAGGCTTGGATCCGCCGTCGGTGGTTCCATCCTCGAACGCCTCGCCCACATCATCGAGGATTGACCCGTAGAACGCCTGGGTGCCGACAACTCCGACCAGGGATAACACCGAGATGAGGATGGCCGCAAAAGCCATGCCCCGACCTTCAGCCCCTCCCTTCCGTGCTCGTCTGTACGCGATCGCGGCCAGCAAGAGTCCGATCACGCCCAAGAAGAAGACGGCGTTGTTGACGATTGGGATCCAGCACAACAGCAACGAGACAATCGCGACCCCCAGCGCGGTCATCGCCAAACCTTTGCCGCTTCCCGTCGGGTCACCGGTCTGCGACGAGTTCTCGAGAGCAACTCGTCGATCGCTCTCCGAGCGTCGAGATTCACCTGTGGCCGCGGCTGCTGCGAGAATCGGGTCACCGTGAGGTGGCGTGACCGGCGGGGCTTCAGCGGGTGCCGCCTGGGTCGGCGGTGGCGGTGGCTGGTGTTCGGTCCATTGCTCGCCGTCCCACCAGCGAACTGTGCCAGTGCTGTCGGGATACCAGCCGGCGGGAGGCTTGTCAGACATGGGAGTCCCCTAACGGGATGTGAATGCGCTGCATGTTACGGGTGAACTCCCGGAGCCGCAGTCCTTTGCCATCGACCAGCCTGCGCATCTCTCACCAGCGCGTGGGGCGGTCGCTTGTCTAGGTGGAGAGGCTGACGCAAACGACTCGATAAACACTCCAAAACGTTTGAGGCATGATGCCAGCCACGTGTTGGTGAGGCTCAGAAATGTCCCAAACTCGCCCTCGACATGCCAGCGAGGACTAGGATCCGCGTGGCAAACCTTTTCGGCCCGGAGGGCTAAATGGGACTCATCAGAGCCGCCTTCGGTGCGGTGGGCGGCACACTGGCGGATCAGTGGAGAGACTTCCTGACCGTTCCGGCAGACATTGAGCCCACTGCTGCACTTTTCCCCGCTGTCCAGGTGGGCACCAACGCTCGACGGGGATCCGACGTAAAGGGCTCTCAGGCGGTCCTATCCAACGGATCCAAGATCGTTGTTCCCGAGGGCTACGGCCTACTGCTCTTCCAGGACGCCGAATTGACAGCATTCGCGAGCGAGCCAGGCGGCTACGTCTGGGATTCAGACGATGTGAACTCACAGTCAATTTTCGCGGGAGATAAAGGTGGGCGCTCGCTCGTCACTCAATCCTGGGAACGATTCAAGTTCGGCGGGCGTCCAAGTGCTCAGCAGCTCGCTCTGTTTGTCAGCTTGAAGGAGTTGCCAAACAACAAGTTCGGCACTCAATCAGAAATTTACTGGGACGATGCGTACTTCAATGCGCAGGTCGGTGCCCTCACTCACGGCACGTACAGCGTCCACATCGTTGACCCAATCATGTTCGCGAAACAGTTCGTTCCTGCCACCTATCTACAGGGTCACGGCAAGTTCGACTTCACCGATCGAGCGAATGCGGCAGCGAACCAACTGTTCTCTGAGGTAGTCAGCTCCCTCGCCTCTGCCTTCAGTTTGTACACAAATGATTCATCTAGAGAGCACCGAATAACCAGGATCCAGCAGGATTCGATCGGCTTCGCGACGTCTCTTTCGCAAGCGGTCGAAGAGGCGTACCGCTGGAATACAACCAGGGGTCTTGCCATCTCCAAGGTCACCATCGTTGGAATTGAGTACGACGAGGACACCAAGGAGCTACTCAAGACGGTCCAGCGAGCCGACGCGTTGATTGGCAATAGAGGAAACGCCAATCTTCAGGCATCCACCGCTGCGGGTATCCAGGCGGCCGGAGACACCGAAGGTGCCGGGGGGATCCTGGGGCTTGGCATCGCCGCCGGCTCGATTGGCCTTTCCGAAATGATGCAAAAGCCGCCGACCGCGGAAGGCACCGAGACTACTAGTCCTGGCGGGCAAGACTTGGTGGCGTCGTTGGAAGATCTCAAGCGTGCGCTGGAAGCCGGGCTCATCGAGCAAGCCGAATACGACGCAGCGAAAGCAAAAGCCCTAGGGCTCTCGTAGAACCAAGGCGATTGGTGAGGTTGAAATCACATGAAGCTGGTCGACTGCAGACGCTGCGGGAGCAAGGAACTCGTTGAGGAAAACGGCCTCATCGTGTGCGTTTTCTGTCAGTCAAAATACGTACCACAAGTCAGCGACATGCCGCCGCGAGACACCGTAATCGGAATTGCTGCGGACATCCAAGCACTACTTCAGCAGTGCAGAGACGAGCCCATCAATAGACGGCGGTTAGCAGGCCTGGTGCTTGACATCGACCCGACCAACCGCGAAGCCCAGCAATATCTTCTATAGAAGAAGCGGTCATGAAATCTAAGGATGTTGCTAGGAGCTACGGAATCGATCACACCGCTTTCGTGAACTGGCTGAAGCAGATCGGAGTTGTGCACAAGGCAGGAATGATGGGGGGAGTTGAAATCGACGGTACTGAAAACGTTGACGGCCTCGTGACCAATTTCAAGCAGTACCAAGAGCAGGAACAGGAACGAATCGGGCGAGAGAACGCCGATCGTGAGCGTGCTGAGCAGAAGAAGCAGACAGCATTGTCGAGTCTCCTGATCACCTCGGGATTCAGTTTTGAGGGTTACACCATCACCAAATATTCGGGGTACATCTCTGGCGACGACGCGGTGCAGATAGACCGCGGGACGGCAGGCTGGTTAACGCAAGCGACCGACGTCGGGGCCAGCCTTATGGCGTCTCTGGTGCACATCAGGCGAAACGCACTGACTGAGCTCAAGGAAGCTGCGCATGCACTCGGATGCAATGCTGTGATTGGTGTTGACTTTGACTACCTGACCCTAGAGCCCGAGACCGCAAGCAGCGGTGGTGGGACGATGTATTTGCCGTACGTGTTCGGTGTTACGGCAAACGGGAATGCGGTAATCGTTGAGAAGAATGACCGCACGGGACTTGCTGACCGCGGTCCCGAGCCCCTTCACGACCACCAGCCGCTGCACAAGAGTGAGGCTGACGATGACCAGGTTGTCGCTGGCTGGTACGACGATGGTTCGGGTCGCCAACGTTGGTGGGATGGCTCCGATTGGACGGATCAGTTTCAGTGAGATCTTGGCATTTACCGACCTTGAAGCCACCGCCGTTCAAACGCGGGGCGCGAAACAACGCTATGAATGTGGCATCCACGACTGAAACCCCTGCCAAATATGGATGGTATCGGGACGGCAAGGTCGAACGCTGGTTCGACGGACAAGCCTGGACTGAAGACGTCCGCGAAGCAGAAGGGACGCCGCATTCGCGTCGCCAAGCCCCGATGGTGAGTGGCATCTGGCTCATCGTGGTCGGACTTCTCTCGGTGGTGCCTGCCGGCGCATTCATTGGATACGCTTTCGAGAACCCCGAGGACGCTTCGTGGGCGGTTCCAGTTGGGATACTTGTAGGAATAGTCGGCCTATTCATGGTGCCTATCGGCATCGTCGCCCAGGGCGTCATTGTTGGGATGCGAAGGTTCACTTGGGAGCGGGAACAGGGCGACGCGTAGGGGCTGATCGCGCGTCAGAGCGCTCGATCGTCCCGGAGACCCACATCCCTCGGATCAAAAGTTCGTTCCGCCGATCTCGCGACTCCGCCCCACGAACTCGGCCACGACGTCGTCGCCGACCGTGACGGTCACGTCGCAGAACCCGCCTCGCTCGTCTCGGTCGCGCTCGACCGCCGTGGCCACCAGGACGTCTCCCAACTTCGTGGGCCGTCGGAACCTGATCTCCGCACTCGCCGCCACGGTGACGCGGTTGTGCGAGTTGCACGCGAACGCGAACGCCGAGTCGGCGAGCGCGAACGTGATCCCGCCGTGCCCGATGTCGTGGCCGTTGACCATCTCGGCTGTGAGCTCGATCTGCAGCGTCGCCGTCCCCGGCCCGACGTCGATCAGCTCCATCCCGAGCCACTGACTCGCCCGGTCGCCCGCCCACATCGCGTCCGCACTGCGACGCGCGATCTCGTCCGGGCTCACCGCCTCAGGCTACGACGACAGCTCGTCCGCCACGATCGCCACCGCTTCGCGATCGGCTTCGAGCCAGTCGACGCTGTCCAGCTCATCAGCGGTCAGCCACCTCAGCTCGTCGTGCGACTCCCCCGGTTTCGGGCTGCCGACGAAGACCTCGGCCAGGAAGACTCGGAGGGTGAGGGTGTCGGAGATCGGCCAGTCCCGTCCCGATGGCGTGAGCTCGTGGCCCAGCATGAGCGTCACATCCAGCTCCTCCCGAACCTCGCGGATCAACGCAGCGTCGGGTGCCTCGCCATCTTCGACCTTGCCGCCCGGAAACTCCCAGCGTCCTTTCAAGGCCTCGGGTCGCGAGCGTCGGGTCGCGAGGACGCGCTGCGGATTGGCTAGAGAGTCGACAATGACCGCCCCGACAACGAGTTGCACACCGTCAACCCTAGAAGAGGACGGGAACGTCGGTTCTGGCGCCTTCCGCCGTGATGCACCACGATGGTCGAGCACATCAGGAGGACACGATGACCACAGACGCAGCCCGCCCCGATTCACCCGTCACCACGAGTGAGCGCGTGAGGCAAAACCAGCGCCAGCTGGCCTTCCACGGAACGGTCGTCCTGCTGATCGGGCTGCTCGCCGGCATCGGCTTCTCCTACGCCGCAGCGACGGAATCAGTGACCAGCGATTTGTACAAGAACTGGAGGTTCGCTCACCTCGAGGGCATGGTCAACGGGATCGTCGTCTTGGCGGCTGCCGGCGTCTGGGGCCACATCGACTCCGGGCGCCGAAGCGTCGACATCGGGCGCTGGCTGCTGCTCGTCGGCGCCTACGCGAACGCGATCGGGCCGTGGATCACCGCTGTGTTCATCGGCCACCGCGTGATCGAGCCGAGCGGCTTCCTCGAGAACGTAGTCGTTTACGGCTTCTACATTCCCGGCGTGCTGCCGCTGGGGTCGTTCTTGCTCTTCGTCGGTAGCCAGCTGGCTGACCGCCGAAGAGCAAGAACGTAGTACCCGAGGAACCTGGAAGGTCAGTGCACGCTGGCCGGTTGATCGACCTTGCTCGGCAGGAACACCGAGAGGGCGATGACGACGACGCCGAAGATCGCACCGACCACGAAGGCCCACTGCAGGCCGTTGACGAACGCCGCGTCGGGCGTCGCTCCGGACTCGATCATGGCTCTTCGAGCGGTTCTCGAGGACGACGACGAGCACGGCAGTGCCGACCGCGCCGGCGACCTGCTGCAGCGTGCCCAGGATCGAGCTGCCGTGTGAGTACAGCTCCTGCGGCAGGGCACCCAGTCCGAGCGTGAAGACCGGCGTGAAGATCGACGCGAGGCTCACCATCAGCACGACGTGCTCGGCGAGGATCAGCCAGAACGGCGTGTCGGCGTCCACCCGGCTCAATGCGGCCAGTGCTGCGACCATGACGATCGAGCCGGGGATCACGAGCGGGCGCGAGCCGAACTTGTCGTACAGGTGACCGACCCGCGGACCGAGCAGCCCCATCGCGATGCCACCGGGCATGACCAGCGCGCCGGTCTGCATCGCGGACAGGTCGCGCAGGTCTTGCAGGTACAGCGGCAGCAGGATCATCGTGCCGAGGAAGGCCATGAATGCGGCCGACATCAGCAGCAACGTGACGGTGAACGTGCGCGACTTGAGCGTCCGCAGGTCCATCAGCGGGCTGCCGGACTTCTGCAGCCGCAGCTGGTAGGCGACGAACAGGGCCACCAGCACCGTGCCGACGCTGATGATGATGCTCAGCTGGCCGCCGCTGCGGGCACCGACCTCGCTCAGGCCGTAGACGAGCGTCGCGAATCCGCCGCCGGCCAGTGCCACGCTGAGCCAGGAGACCGGGCCGGCCTGGATCTCGCCGACGTTCTTCAGGTGTCGCAATCCGAGCGCCGTGATCAGACCTGCCACCGGCAGCACGAACACGAAGACCAGACGCCACGAACCGACGTTCAGGATGAGACCGGAGATCACCGGCCCGAATGCCGGCGCCACGGAGATCGCGAGCATGACGTCGCCCATGACCCGGCCGCGATCGTTCTCGGGCACGACGTTCATCAGCGTGGTCATGAGCAGCGGCATCATCACCGCGGTGCCGGCCGCCTGGATGCTGCGGGCGACGAGCAACACCTCGAACGTCGGCGCGAGCGCGGCCACCAGGGTGCCGGCCAGGAACGTCGTCATCGCCACCGTGTAGGCGCTCCGGGTGGTGACGCGTTGCAGGAACCAACCCGTGACCGGGATGACGGCCGCCATCGTGAGCATGAAGATGCTCGAGAGCCACTGCGCGGTGCGCGGGCTGACGTCGAAATCGACCATGAGCCGCGGAATCGCGTTGATCATGATCGTCTCGTTGAGGATCACGACGAACGTCGAAGCCACGAGCAGCTTGATGATGAGGGGAGTCTTGGGGGCTGAATCGGACGTCTCGTCCAGTTCTGCCGTGACGACGGGGGTTCGCGAAGTCATCTTGTGTCCTTGTAGGTCGGTGCGGAAGTCCGGATGACCACCCGCTCACCTACACCACGAACGAGCCATCTCCAATACGACACCTCCAACCTACAAATGAGCACTGACATTCCCTGACCAGCGAAATTCGCACGAAATTCGAACCCTGTCGTATTCGCCCGACCCCGTTCGTGGTCATGATGAGGGCAGCCAATCCGGCCGCCACGACGAAGGGATTGACCATGACGCAGTACATGTTCTCCGTGCACAGCGACGAGCTCGACTACACCGAGGACGAGATGCAGAGCATCTTCGCCGCCGTCGATGCGTTCAACGAGAAGATCAAGGAGCAGACCGTGTTCGCGGGCGGCCTCGAGGAGCCCGCGACGGCGACTGTCGTCGACGGCACCAAGGAGTCCGTCGTCGTCACCGACGGGCCGTTCCTCGAGACGAAGGAGCATCTCGGCGGGTTCTGGATCCTCGAGCTCCCCGACCTGGACACTGCGCTCAAGCTGGCCGGCGAGGCGTCGAAGGCGTGCGCTGGTCCCGTCGAGGTCCGACCGTTCCAGGTGGAACCTTCCGCGTGACGGACGCGGTTCACGCGCGGATCGAGGCGATCTACCGCGAGGAGTTCGGCCGAGTCGTGGCCTCGCTCGCCCGCCGGTTCGGCGATCTCGACATCGCCGAGGACGCGGCGGGCGAGGCACTCGTCACCGCCCTGGAGAAGTGGCCGGTCGACGGGATCCCGCCCAACCCGGGCGGATGGCTCACCACCACGGCCGCCCATCGCGCCATCGACAAGATCCGCCGCGAGAACCTCCGTGACGCCAAACACGAGGCGGCCGAGATGATTCGCGACGACACACCCCATGACCCGACCGGCGTGGTCGAGGACGACCGACTGCGCCTGATGTTCACCTGCTGCCACCCGGCACTCGCTCCGGAGGCACGCGTGGCGCTGACGCTGCGCCTGCTCGGCGGCCTCACGGTCGACGAGATCGCCCGCGCGTTCCTCGTCGCCGAGACGACGATGGCGCAGCGCATCACCCGCGCGAAGGCGAAGATCAAGAAGGCGAACATCCCGTTCACCGTCCCCGAGCCGGACGACCTGTCCGAGCGGCTCGACGCGGTGCTCGCTGTTCTGTATCTCGTCTTCAACGAGGGCTATCTGAGCGGCGGCGAGGAGCCGATCCGCGCCGAGCTCTCCGACGAGGCGATCCGCCTGGCCCGCATCGTGAGCCAGCTGCTGCCGGACGAGCCAGAGCCCATCGGCCTGCTCGCGCTGATGCTGCTGACCGACGCCCGACGCGAGGCGCGGATCGCCGACGGCGAGCTCGTCGCCCTGGCCGAGCAGGACCGCAGCCGGCTGGGACCGAGCCCGGCTCAGCGAGGGACAGCGCCCTCGCGCGTGGCCGCGTTGGAGCCGGGTGTCGCCGGGCCGTACGTGCTGATGGCCGCGATCGGCGCCCTGCACACCGCCGCGCCCAGCACCGCCGAGACGGACTGGGCCCGCATCGCCTCGCTGTACGACCAGCTGTACGCGCTCTCCCCCACCCCCGTCGTCGCGCTGAACCGCGCCGTGGCCATCGCCGAGCTCGACGGCCCCCAGGTCGCGCTCGCCCTGGTGGACGACCTCGACCTGACCGGCTACCACGCCTGGCACGCGACCCGCGCTGACCTGCTACGCCGACTCGGCCGCTCGGACGAATCGCGCGACGCCTACGACGCAGCGATCACCGCCACCGAGAACCCCGCCGAGCGGGCCTACCTTGAGCGCCGGCGTTCACAGCTGGCCTAACGCGTGGCTGATCACTGGGGAATGACGCCGCGTACCTTCGACCTGCGTCAGTGAGTTCTTTCAGCCATTCCCATCGCTAGGTGCCGTTTTCGTACGCGACTTCCACGGCCGCGCGATCCTAAGACTTCGAGTAAGGGACGTCTGCTGCTTGAGGATCGACCTCTACGGCTGTGTGGCCTTCCCAAGCCATGTCAGGAATCGAACCCGCGGGGAACTTCTCGTCAAGCCACGACTGCACTGCAGCAGGCGTCGCCCACCCGTGTCTTTCCAGCGTCGCAACTATGTCGCCGCCAGACACGACGACCACCGGGTGATGGTCGTCGCGAACTTCCTTGTAGGCCTGCTGCCCCAAGAATGACGTCGTCACAAGTACTCCAAACTGGCGGTAACGCAACCGGGAAATCAGGCGGCTAACCTCTTTGACCCCCACCTGGCTGTGCGGCAGGTAGCACTTCGCCTCAAGCGCGAAATCGATCTGGATCTGATCGGCGGGCGGGCCGATGCGATAGAAGCCAATGGCGTCACGCCCACCGTCACGCGACGGTTGCGTCTGAATCAGTTCCTCGGTCGATGGTGCGATCATCTGCCAGATCTCGATCGCACACTTCTCAAAATCGTGAGGTCGCTTCTCGAAGTGCTGCCGCACGCACTCCAATACTTTGCGACCTTGCGCCGAATGCGGCATTTGCTCGTCGCGGGTTCGATGCATGATCGTGCTCGGTGCTTCGAGCCGCCGTGCCACGCCAGAACTGACCCAACGCTTCCATGCGTGTGGCGCCGCCGCCCCGAGTGGCTCGTCGGCAAGGATCTGGTCGAGCCACTGCGCGAGTCACCGTTTGCACATCCAGAACGGAGAATGTCGCACGGTAATTCTGAAATCGTTGCCCATCGCGGGTACGCCACACAGCGACGAGCTGTTCGTCCTCTGGGATCGCTGTCGACCCAGGAACCAGTAGTCCCAGATATCTAACATCGCGCCGACGACCAACCTTCTCGAAAAGGAGCGTTGGCGGGATTGCAAGTCGTCCATCCGCAGATTGTGAGTTCTCGAACATCTGTCGAAGAAGTAGGTTCCCGAGCTTCGGGGTTTGGTGAAGTTCGGAACCCGGCGTCTTGTTGTCTCCGTAGTAGGTGAATGTTCCTGTCTGTCGATCAAGTCGATCCGGCCAATCGGGATCTTCGGCTGACGTGTAGAGCACAAGGCAATTAACAGCGGCCGTCTTCACGCTGCCCTTGTACCGGAACCCTCCAGAGTTCCCGACCGGGAGAATCTTGGAGATCGGGTCATCCCCCGCGTGGTTGGCTCCGCCGCTGACATACGTTCGATCCACCACGAGATCCGAGGAGCTCACTTCCTCAAAAGGGACCTCATCGGTGCTTGCCACGAGTACAGCTTGCCACTTCGGCAGTCACCGAAAGGAGGGATCGATCGCGTCGACCCCTCCTTTCGGAAGCCATTCCCTGCTTTAGCTGCAGCCGCTGGTGCTGCCGCAGCCTTCGCAGACGTGGCAGGAGCCGGCGGGGCGCATCTTCGTGCCGCAGGTCATGCAGAGCGGGCTGTCGATGGCGCCTCCGGTGATCTCCTCCAGGAGCTCGGCTGAGGTGTGGGCTTCGCTCGGGGCGGGCTTGGCCTGAGCTCGACGTCGAGGTGGTTTCGATACCCTCGCTCGTTCCTCGCTCGGACTCAACCACCGATGGGTCTCGAGCCGGCTCGGTCTCGATACCCTCGCTCGTTCCTCGCTCGGACTCGACCACCGATGGGCCCTGCTCCTCGATCAGCTCGGCTGCCGTCGTGCCGCCGCTGATGGGCTGGTGGCTGCCGGTGTCGAGGTAGCGCTGGCGCTCGTCGGCGGTGTAGATGCCGAGAGCGGAGCGGGTGTCGAAGTCGAGGTAGTCCAGCGCCAGGCGGCGGAAGACGTAGTCCATGACCGACTGGCTACATCCGGACGTCGGGGTCGTCCGTGAGGCCGGCCGGCTCGAACTTCATGTTCGTGAACTTCGAGATGAACGTCTCCAGCGGGACGCCGTACTGCAGCGAGATGGAGATCGCGATCGAGAAGGCGTCCATCACGCCGGCCAGGGTGGAGCCCTGCTTGCCGAGCTTGAGGAAGATCTCGCCCAGCTCGCCGTTCTCGTGGGCGCCGGAGGTCATGTAGCCCTCGGCGCCGCCGACGCTGAACGACGTGGTGATCGACTGGCGGGCCCGCGGCATCCGCTTGCGGATCGGCTTCTCGACGACGATCGTCTCGGGCTCGACCGTCTTCGACTTCGCCTTCGCGTCCGAGAGCGGCTGGCCGACCTTGCAGTTGTCGCGGTAGACCGCGAGCGCCTTGAGGCCGAGCTTCCAGCCCTGGTAGTAGATGTCGGCGATCTCCTCGACCGTCGAGCTCTCCGGCATGTTGACCGTCTTGGAGATCGCGCCGGACAGGAACGGCTGGGCCGCCGCCATCATCCGCACGTGGCCCATCGGCTTGATGGCCCGCTCCCCCACGGCGCAGTCGAACACGTCGTAGTGCTCCGGCTTGAGGCCGGGAGCGTCGATGACGTGGCCGTGCTCGGCGATGTACTCGACGATCGCCTCGATGGTCTCGCCGGTGTAGCCGAGCTTCTTGAGCGCGGCCGGGACGGTCTGGTTGACGACCTGCATCGAGCCGCCGCCGACGAGCTTCTTGAACTTGACCAGCGAGAAGTCCGGCTCGATGCCGGTGGTGTCGCAGTCCATCATGAAGCCGATGGTGCCGGTGGGCGCGAGCACGGACGCCTGGGCGTTGCGCCAGCCGTTCTTCTCGCCGATCTTCAGGTTGTCGGCCCACTGCTTGGTGGCCTCACGGTGCACCGCGATGTCGATCGAGTGCTGCGTCTTGATGTCGTCGTTGGCGGCGAGGTGCTTGCGCATCACCCGCGTGTGCGGGGCCTCGTTCTGCGCGTAGCCGTCGTAGGCGCCGACGATGCCGGCCAGCTCGGCCGAGCGGCGGTACGACGTGCCCGTCATCAGCGACGTGATGGACGCGGCCAGCGCGCGGCCGCCGTCGGAGTCGTAGGCCAGGCCGGACGCCATCAGCAGCGCGCCGAGGTTGGCGAAGCCGATGCCGAGCTGGCGGTACGCCCGCGTGGTCTCGCCGATCGCCTCGGTCGGGAAGTCGGCGAAGCAGATCGAGATGTCCATCGCGGTGATGATCAGCTCGGTGGCCTTGACGAACCTCGGGACGTCGAACGAGCCGTCGTCGTTGAGGAACGTCAGCAGGTTGAGGCTGGCCAGGTTGCAGCTGGAGTTGTCGAGGTGCATGTACTCGCTGCACGGGTTGGACGCGGTGATGCGGCCGGTCTCCGGCGTGGTGTGCCAGTCGTTGATGGTGGAGTCGTACTGGATGCCCGGGTCGGCGCACGCCCACGCGGCCTGCGCCATCTTGCCCCACAGCTCGGCGGCGTCGATCGACTCGATGACCTCGCCGGTGGTGCGGGCGCGCAGGCCGAACTCGGTGCCCTCCTCCACCGCGCGCATGTACTCGTCGGTGACGCGGACGGAGTTGTTGGCGTTCTGGTACTGGACGCTGGTGATGTCGTCGCCGCCGAGGTCCATGTCGAAGCCGGCGTCGCGGAGGACGCGGATCTTCTCCTCCTCGCGCTCCTTGGTCTCGACGAACTCGACGATGTCGGGGTGGTCGACGTCGAGGACGACCATCTTGGCCGCGCGACGCGTGGCGCCACCGGACTTGATGGTGCCCGCCGAGGCGTCGGCACCACGCATGAAGGAGACCGGGCCGGACGCCGTGCCGCCGGAGGAGCGGAGCAGCTCCTTGGACGAGCGGATGCGCGACAGGTTGAGGCCCGCACCGGAACCACCCTTGAAGATCAGGCCCTCCTCCCGGTACCAGTTCAGGATCGAGTCCATCGAGTCATCCACCGCGAGGATGAAGCATGCACTGACCTGCTGCGGGCTGGAGGTGCCCACGTTGAACCACACCGGGCTGTTGAAGCTGAACACCTGGTGAAGGAGCATGTGCGTGAGCTCGTGCTCGAAGATCTCCGCGTCGGCGTCGGTGGCGAAGTAGCCGTGCTCCTTGCCGGCCGCGACGTAGGTGAGCACGACGCGGTCGAGCAGCTGGCGCAGGCTCGACTCGCGCTCCTCGCTGCCCACCGCCCCGCGGAAGTACTTGGTGGTGACGATCGTGGAGGCGTTGACGCTCCAGAAGTCGGGGAACTCCACGCCGCGCTGCTCGAAGACGTTCTCGCCGGTGCGCCAGTTGGTCTGCACGACGTCGCGCCGCTCCCACGTGACGGCGTCGTACGGGTGGACGCCCTCGGTGGTGTAGACGCGCTCGATGGTGAGGCCCTTGCCGGCCTTCTTGGTGTTCTTACGGGCTGTGGGCCCGTCGACCGTCTCCGTCATTGGTGTGCTCCTGTTTCGCGGTGGGGGTGGGTGGTTCTACTTCTCGGTGTTCTTGAGGTCTGGGTTCTTGGACGACGCGGTGGCCTGCCGCAGCTCGGTGTCGGCGCCGGCGGCCATGAGGCTGGCGATCTCGGTGGCGAAGTCGTCGACCGAGCCGAACGACTTGTAGACGCTGGCGAAGCGCAGGTAGGCGACCTCGTCGAGCGCCTTGAGGGGCTCGAGGACGGCCAGGCCGACCTCGTGGGCGGCCACCTCGGCCGACCCGCCCTCGCGCAGGGTGTCTTCGACCTGCTGGCCGAGGCGGGCCAGGTCGTCGTCGGAGACCGGCCGGCCCTTGCAGGCCTTGCGGACGCCGGCGATCGCCTTGTCGCGGGCGAACGGCTCGGTGGCGCCGGAGCGCTTGAGCACGGTGAGCTGCATCTGCTCGATGGTGGTGAAGCGCTTCTCGCACGAGGAGCAGACCCGGCGACGCCGGATGGCTCCGCCTTCGTCGGCGACGCGGCTGTCGAGCACGCGGGTGTCGGTGTGCTTGCAGAACGGGCAGTGCATCGCGTGCTCCTCTCATACCGAAGCCCCGGGTGTTCCGGCCGCCGTCCTGGGGACGAAAGTGTGGAAACCGTGTGGATTCCGGGCTGTTTCCTGTGGGTAGTGGCCTTCGCCCTGTGCACAAGATGTGGACGAAGAACACGTTTGTAACTACTAGATCTTGTGCCACTGTACGCCTGGGATGGGGCCTTCACAACAGATTGGTGGAAGCTTCCGACACTTTTTCCGGGGTCGGTTGTTTGCCGAGGTCAGGGCCGTTAGCGCGGCCCGGAAACCGGCGTGTCGCGGGACTGATGGTGCGCGTGTGACGTCGCCGTCAGGCGGCGGACGCGAGGGCCACGCCGAGGTACTCGAGCGCGTCGTCGGTGAGCTGGTGTGCCGCGTTGCGGCTGCGGGCGGCGTTCGACATCGCCTGGCGTTTCAGCTCGTCGGGATCCGCGCCGGCGGCGCGGATCATGCCCTCGTCTTCGTCGATCCACCGGCTGTAGGTCTCGGTGGTGACCTCCGGATGGAACTGCCAGGCGATCGACCGGGCGCCGAGACTGTCGTCGACGAAGCACTGCGGGCCGTACCAGGACGTGCCGAGCACCCGGGCGGTCGGCGGGGCGGTGAAGACGTCGGTGTGCAGCTGAGCCCACGGGCCCTCCGGGCACAGGACGTTGTCGATCGTGTCGACCCGGCGCCAGCCGAGCTCCGGGTCGTCGGCCTCGTAGGACGTGCCGCCGAGCGCCCGCGCCAGGAGCTGGGCTCCGTAGCAGATCGCCATCACCGGGACGTCGGCTCGCAGCGCGGCCCGGGCGAGGGCCGACTCGCGCTTGACGACCTCGATGCTCCCGGGCTCGTGGGCGCCGCGATCGGACCCGAGGAGCAGGAGCATCGAGGAGACGTCGAGGTCGGCGAAGACCGGCAGGCCGTCGCGGTCGAGCCAGACGATCTCGGCGCTCCGCTGGATGAGTCGTTCGACGACGAACCCGCCCTCACGGTCCGCGTCGTCGGCCACCACGTGGATACGCATACGCACATTGTGCCGGGTGCGTGGTTTCGATTCCCCCACTCGCTGGCGCTCGCGGGCGGTGCCCCCATCCGCTTCGTTCCTCGCGGCTACTCAACCACCGAGAAGGGCGACGCCCCGTCACCGCTTCCCTGTCGGTGCCGGGGCGTCGTCGTGCGAGCACGAGTGAGCCCGCTCGGGGGACGAGCTCACTCGTAGACCGGGACCGCCACCTCGCTGCCCATTTGCAGGCCCGCGGCGCTGACGAGCGAGTTGAGCCGCATGATGTCGTCGACGGTTTGGCGGATGTCGCCGTTGGGGTTGGCCTGGGAGGCGAGCTTCCAGAGGGTGTCGCCGGGCTGGACCGTGACCGTGCGGGTGGCGACCGGCGCGCCGGCGTCACCGGTGGCGGTGGTGGACGGGCCGAGTGCCACGACCAAGACGGCGAGCGTGAGCAGGGCCGCGAGCAGCACGGCGATGCGTCCACGACGCGTCAGCCGCAGAACGGCGGCTTGCGGCGCCGCGGGAACGAGGTGCAGATGACGCACCGGCCGGTCGAGTCCGATGTCGTCGAGAAGGATGCTGCTCATGAGTGCCTCCGAGGGGGAAGTGAGACGGATTTCGATGAAGTTGGTGTGCTCGGCCGTACGTTGTTCTCGATGTCATTCGATGGGTGAACAGACGTTCGATCGAACACATGTACGACGATAGGACGGGCCGCCGACAAATACCAGTGGTAATCGAACATCGTGCCGATCACTGGCCACTTTTCACTGGAATACCAGTCCAAAATTGTTCGAACACATGGTCGAGTCGCGCGTGTCGCTGAGGCGCACTACGGTCGTCGCATGCCGTCCCCCCGCCGCACCGTTCTCGCCGCCTGGAAGCAGGCGCAGGCCCAGCAGGCCTCGCTTCTCGCGGCCGGTGTGGCCTTCTACGCCTTCCTCTCCCTGTTCCCCGCGATGATCGCCGGCGTGCTCGCGTACGGGCTGGTGGCGGACCCGCTCTCCATCGCGCGTCAGTCGGATCGCATTGCCGCCAATCTCCCGGCCGACGCCGCGTCTCTGGTCACCGGACAGATGGAGGCGGTGGCGTCCACCGACAACCGGTCGCTCGGCATCGGCCTGGTGCTGGCCCTCGTGCTGGCGCTGTACAGCGCCAGCGGCGGCGTCGGCAACCTCATCACCGCGGTCAACCTGATGTTCGGGTTCGACGAGACGCGCGGATTCGTCAAGCGCAAGCTGCTGGCCTTCGGCCTCACCCTGGCGGCGATCGTTTTCATGGCCGCCACGCTCACGTTGGTGGCCGTCGTCCCGGCCGTCCTCGACGCGGTCGTCGACGTGCCCGGCCTCCGCGTCGCCCTGGAGGCGGGACGCTGGCTGCTGCTGCTCACCGGAGTGATCGTGGGCATCGCGGTGCTGCTACGTGTCGCACCGGATCGCCCGGACGACCCACCCCGGCTCGTCGGCAAGGGCGTGCTGATCGCGAGTGGGCTCTGGCTTCTGGTGTCGGTCGGCTTCAGCCTGTACGTCGACAACTTCGGCAGCTACGGCAAGACGTACGGAGCCCTGGCCGGCGTCGTCGTGCTGCTGCTGTGGCTGTGGGCCGGCACCTACGCACTGCTGCTCGGGTCCGCGATCGAGGCCGTGCGTGAGCACGCGCCGTTGGAGGCAAAAGCTGCCGAGGTCGTCAGCTAGCCACGCGCGCCCGGCGCCGTTCGAAGGCATTGGCCATGCGCAGGGCGGCGCGGGAGAGCGCCGGGACCCGACGGGCCGACTCGAGGGCCATCTTGTCCATCGTCGTCTGCATCGACTTCTCGGCCGGCAGGCTGCCCGCCTGCTCCCCCGCGTGCGTGACCGCGAACAGCTCCCACTGCCCGGGGATGCCCTTGAGCTCGTGGTCGCCGCGACTGGCGAACGTCAGCCCCGAGCCGGCGACCAGGTCGTGGACGGTCCTGGAGACGAGCACCTCCCCCGGGCGCGCGGCGGCACCGACTCGCGCACCGATGTGCACGCTCAACCCGGTGACGTTCAGGACGTCGCGCTCGAGCTCGCCGGTGTGAACGCCACAGCGAACCTCGATCCCGGTCTCGGCGGCGTCCCGGCAGATCGCCTCGGCGCACCGGACCGCTTTGCTCGGCCCGTCGAACACGCTCAGGGTGCCGTCGCCCGTGACGTTGACGAGCTCGCCGCCACTGTTCTCCACGGCGAGCCGAACCAGCCGCTCGTGTGAGGAGCGCATCTCCCGGTATCGCGCGTCGCCGACGCTGGCCAGCAGCTCGGTGGAGGAGACCACGTCGGTGAAGAGCACGCTGCCGAGGAACCGGTCGGCGTCGGCGGAGTGGACGGACCCGGTGGCGACTTCCTCGATGTGGTCGGCAACCGGAAGATAGGCCTGGCCGATCGAGGCCCCGGGCAGCGTCTCCGGTAGGACGTGCAGGGTCGCGCCCGGTATCAGCTCGGCCACGTAGCGCGAAGCCCCTTCCGGAACGGTGTTGGTCGGCACTCGGAGCACCCGGGTGGGAACTCGAACGGACCTGAGCACGTCCTGGATGTCGAGCTTGAGGATCCAGTCGAAGTAGGCCTGGGCCGCGGCCGGGGTGGCCGATGATCGCTCCAAGAGCCCCATCAACCGACGGTTGTAGGCGGTCCCCTGAACGGGGTCCCACATGTCGATCATGCGTCCGGATCCCCAGTTCGCGAACGCCTCTCGATAGCCCTCGAGGTACGGGGTGATCTCGGCGTCGGTCCAACCCTGGATCTCCCCCGCCGACTCGGCTCCCTGGGCGATCGGGTTGAACAGGACGAGCCCGCTGACTCGCGCGGGCTCCCGAGCCGCGACGAGTGCCACCGCAGCGCAGGTGCCCGCTGTGCCGACCAGGGTCGCCCGGCGCATCCCGATCGCGTCCATCACCGCGATGACGTCGTCAGCCTGCTGCTCGACGGTCGGCGAGTAGGTGAGCCGATCGGAGAGCCCGAAACCCCGTCGCTGGAAGTACGCGGTGCGTGAGTAGCTCGCTCCACGCTCGAAGAGGTGATGGATATCCGGATCCGTCCAGCACAGGTCGGCATGGAAGACGATCTCCATGACGCTGAGGACGTCGACCGGTCCCTCGCCCACGACCTGGTAGGCCAGCGCGGCGCCGTCCCGATCGAGGTAGTGCGTGGGCACCGGATCCATGCGCGAAGTCTAGGGGCGCCGGTCGCGCCACGGAGGCCGTCAGCGAATGAGCAACGTGACCAGCAGCGCGATCGCGGCGACGGCCACGACCAGCAGGATGACCCCGCTCACGATCGAGCGGTCGAACGTCGAGCCGCGCGGCACCTGGCGCTCGGAGAGGTCGACCTCGAAGTCGGGCATCAGCAGCTGGAGGTCGACGTCGTCGGAATCCTCGACGCCGTTCTGGCGGAGCAGCTCACGCACGGCAGGCTCGATGCCGGGCAGGTCGTCGGCCGAGGTGCTGCCGACGTCCTTGACGTCGAGCTGCCAGCGCTCGCCGTCGCGCTTGCCGACGACGAGATAGGTCATACGAACTTGCCCTTCTTGATCTTGCGGCGTCCGATCCGCTCGAGCACCGGCTCGAGTCGCATCGTCGGCCCGGGTGCGAAGGCCGTCATGCGTGTCTGGAGGCCGCGCCACACCGGCATCGTGCGGTAGACGCGTCGGGTGCCGAACATGTCGACGAGCTCACGAGCCACCTGCGCCGGCTGGAAGAACGTGCCGGACGCGACCAGGACCTGGGCCTGGCCGCCGGTCTCCATCTCGCGCACCATCTGGGTGTCGACGCCGTCCGGGCAGATGGCGTGGACGCGGATCTTGTCCTTCTTGAGCTCGACCGACAACGACGTGACCAACGAGAGCGCGGCGGCCTTGGTGGCCGCGTACATGCTCAGGCCGGGCACCGGGCCGTGCGAGCTGAGGGACGCCGTGACGCCGATGTCGCCGCCCTTGACCCCGCGCTTGCCGTCCGCGGCCTGGGCCCGGAACACGTCGGTGGCGATGCGCGACCCCCACACGACGCCGAGGATGTTGACGTCGACGAGCGTGCGGATCTGCGCCTCGGTGAGGTCGGTGAGGTCGCCGTCGAACCCGACGCCGGCGTTGGCCACGAAGGCCCCCAGTGGCGCGAGGATCTTGGCCTCCTCGACGACGCCACGGGTGGCTGCGGGATCGGTGACGTCGAGCCCGAGCCCCAGCGGCGCGCCGATCTCGCCGGCGGTCACCTTGGCCGACTCGGCGTCGAGGTCGGTGACGACGACCTGGTAGCCGCGGCCCACGAGCTCGGCGGCGATGGCACGCCCGATGCCGCGCGCAGCACCCGTGACCACGGCGGAACGGGGGCTGCCGGGCTTCACGAGGGTCTTGGTCACAGCCTCAATCTAGGCCATTCGGGGCGGCGACACGCCATCGAACATATGTTTGAACAATCCGTCGCGCGGGTCTACGGTGAAACCCATGAGCGACGACACCAAGCCCACCGCCGACAAGCCTCGACGCGGGCGTCCGCCGGGCTCCCGCAACTCCGTCCGCGAGCTCCCCGACGGCCCCGTCGACGACCTCACCGGGCTCACTCCGCGCCAGCAGAAGGTGCTCGTCTTCCTGCGCGAGGAGATCGAGAAGCGCGGCTATCCGCCGAGCATGCGCGAGATCGGCGCGGCCGTGGGTCTGGCCAGCACGTCATCGGTCGCCCACCAGCTGCAGGTGCTCGAGAAGCTCGGCTACGTCAAGCGCGACCCCAACCGTCCGCGCGCGCTCGAGATCTTCCTGCCCGACGTGCTCAACGCCCGGCGCACGCTCAGCGCCTCTGCCGACTCCGGGCACGACGAGACCGGCATCGGCGACGCGCGACCCGCGGCCACGTACGTGCCGATGGTCGGACGCATCGCCGCCGGCGGCCCGATCCTCGCCGAGGAGCGCATCGAAGACGTCTTCCCGCTGCCGAAGTCGCTCGTCGGCGACGGCACCCTGTTCCTCCTCGAGGTCAGCGGCGACTCGATGATCGACGCCGCCATCTGCAGCGGCGACTACGTGGTCGTCCGTCAGCAGCCGGTCGCCGAGAACGGCGAGATCGTCGCCGCCATGCTCGACGGCGAGGCGACGGTCAAGACGTTCCAGCGCAAGGACGGCCAGGTCTGGCTGCTCCCGCACAACGACGACTACTCCCCCATCGACGGCACCCACGCCACCATCCTGGGCAAGGTCACCGCGGTCCTGCGTCGCGTCTGAGTGGTCTCGATACACCCCACTCGCTGGCGCTCGCGGGGCACTCGACCACCGGTGCCTCGGTGGTTGAGTAGCCGCGAGGAACGAGCGGCGTATCGAAACCACGTCCCGGGCATGATGGTCGGGTGACCGACCAAGAGCACAGTCATCAGCACGGCGCCGACCACGACGACGTCGAGTGGCACTTCGACGGTGCGTTCTGGGACGAGCACTACGGCTCAGCGCCCGCACTGTGGAGCGGCAAGCCCAATCCGGTCCTCGTCGCCGAGGCCACCGACCTGCCGCCCGGACGCGCCCTCGACGTCGGCTGCGGCGAGGGTGCCGACACCCTCTGGCTCGCAGGACGCGGGTGGCAGGTGCTGGGCACCGACGTCTCCCAGGTCGCGCTCGACCGGGCAGCTGCCGCCGTCGATGCAGGTGGCCTGAGCGATCAGGTCATGTGGGTGCAGCACGACCTGTTGACGTGGACGCCTCCGGCCCGGTCGTTCGACCTCGTGTCAGCCCAGTTCTTCCACCTGCCGGCCGACATCCGGCCGCAGGTGTATGGCGGGCTCGCCGATGCGGTCGCGCCGGGCGGCACCTTCCTGGTGGTGGCGCACCATCCGTCCGACCTCGACACCACGATGTCGCGGCCGCCGGTCGAGGAGCTCTTCTTCACCGCCGACGACATCGCCGAACAACTCGATGACGAGTGGGACGTGCAGGTCAGTGAGGCGCGGCCCCGGACGGCGATCGATCCGGACGGCAAGAAGGTCGCCATCACCGACACCGTGCTGAAGGCGCGTCGGAACCCGTCAGTCTGACGCCTCTTCGTCGAGGCGACGCAGGGCCGCGATCACGGTGTCGTGGTCGGTGGTGCGCCACATGTCCGGCAGCGACGCGGCGAGGAACGACCCGTAGCGCGCCGTGACGAGACGCGGGTCGAGCACGGCCACGACGCCACGATCACTCGAGCGACGGATCAGCCGGCCGGTGCCCTGCGCGAGCAGCAGCGCGGCGTGGCTCGCCGCGACCGTCATGAAGCCGTTGCCACCGCGCTTCTCGACCAGGCGCTGCCGGGCGCTCATCAGCGGATCGTCGGGCCGCGGGAACGGGATGCGGTCGATGATCACCAGCTGGCACGTGTCGCCAGGCAGGTCGATGCCCTGCCAGAGACTCAGCGTGCCGAACAGGCACGTGGCCGGTTCGGCTGCGAATCGCCGCGCCAGCTCGGGCAAGCTGCGCGTCGCCCTGGCACCAGATGTCGAGGTCGGGCAGGCTGCTTGCGCACGGCCTCGGCGGCCTGCTCCGCTCCGCGTCGTGACGAGAACAGCCCGAGCGTGCGTCCGCCGGCAGCCTCCACCAACGACGCGATCTCGTCGATCTGGGCGTCACCGAGCCCGTCGCGGCCCGGCGCCGGCAGGTGCTTGGCGACGTAGATCATGCCCTGACTGCGGTAGTCGAACGGTGAGCCGACGTCGATGGACGTCCACGAGTCGTCGCCCGGCTCGAGGCCGAGCGAGGCGGCCAGCGGGTCGAAGCCGCCGCCGAGCGTCAACGTGGCGCTCGTGAGCACGACCGTCTTCTCCTCGAACAGCTTCTCGCGCAGCCGCGACGAGACGTCGATCGGCGCGATGTGCAGCCGCGGGCCGTTGCGGTTCTCGTCGAGCCACAGCACCTCCGTCTCCGGCTTGACCGCCATGCGCTCGGCGATCTGCCGGACGTCGTCGACCATCCCGCGCGCCTGCTGCCGGGCGGCGTCGCCCTCCATGTCGGCCTTCTCCTTGGGAAACGCCGAGAAGCAGGCGCGGGCCGAGTCGCGAACCAACGCGAGCGCCTCGAGCAGCGGCTCCGCGGGGATGTCGATGCGTCCCGGCTCGGTGCGGGCGATCACCTCGGAAAGGCATCGGCCGCGTCGGTGAGGTCGTCGACCGCAGTGCCGGCGTCAACGTGCGCACGCGCCCGGCGGGCAGCCCGCTCGATCGTCGCCGGGTCGAGCTCGTCGGTGGCGGCCTGCGTGACGCGGGCCGCGAGCTCGTGCGCCTCGTCGACGATGACCGCGTCGTACTCCGGCAGCATCGGCACACCGTCGATCGCGTCGATGGCGAGCAGCGCGTGGTTGGTGACGACGAGGTCGGCGTGCTGGGCGTCCTCGCGAGCCCGCTCGGCGAAGCACTCCAGCGCGTGTGCGCACCGGGACGCCCCGAGGCACTCACGATGGTTGACGCTCACCTGACGCCAGGCGCGCTCGGTGTGTGCAGGCGCGGAGTCCTTGTCGGCGATGTTGCCCGCGGTGGCCTGCTTCTCCGCCCACTCGCGCAGCTCGAGCACCTCGCCACCGAGCGACCCGTCGGGAACCTCGACGAGCACACCTTGGTCGTCGGGTGCGCCCTCGCGGATGCGGTGCAGGCAGGCGTAGTTGCTGCGTCCCTTGACCACGGCGTGGTGGGGTATCTCGTCGAGCGTGGCCTTGGCGGCGTCCTTGAGGGCGGGGATGTCGCGCTCGACGAGCTGGTGCTGCAGGTTGAGCGTCGCCGTGGCCACCACCACTCGCTTGCCTCGCAGCAGGCTCGGCACCAGGTAAGCCAGCGACTTGCCGGTGCCGGTGCCGGCCTGCACGAGCAGGTGCGTGCCCGACTCCAGAGCCTCTCGGACGGCTTCGGCCATCGTCACCTGACCCGGCCGCTCGGTGCCCCCGACCGCCTCGACGGCCGCGTGCAGCACGGTCTTGACGTCGGGCTTCGAGGGCACGCGTGGAGCCTAGTCGCCGCATCTCACACCGAGAGACGACGATCCACAACCGAGACTCAGGCGGTGCCCTCCGGATGGCGGCCGAGGAAGGCCAGCAGACGCGTCATCCGGTCGGCATCGGCGGACACCTCCACCGGTGGTCCGAAGTCATTGCCGCGCATCGCAGGATCGCCCATGTTCGCCTCCGCAAACGCGGCCACCGACTCGACGAGGTCGTCATTCCAATCGATGTCGAGCCCGGCGCCAATCGCGACATCCCAGCTGTGCACGAGCATGTCCTGCGACGGTAGCTGCAACGCGAAGGCGGCCGGCATCTCGCCCCACGGCATCGCGGCCATTCCGTCGATCTTCCCCGGCTCCGACCATGCCGCCACGGCGGCGTCGCCGGCTTCCTTGAGCGACCCGGCCGCATCGGCGCCGATCAGATCGCCTTCCAGCGTCGCCGGATCCAGGCTCCCCGTGGTTCCGATCTCCCGGAACATGGTCAGGGCCTGGATCATGTGGTTGATGACGTATTCGACGCTCCATCCCTCGCAGGGCGTCGGGTCGTCGTAGCGGTCTCGTGGAACTTGCGCGACAACGGCGGCGGCCTGATCGACGCCGGCCGCAAGCCGGTCCAAGATTTCCATCGTTTCCCTTCGCAGGTCCCCGATCCTTCGATGCGATCGTAGTGCTGACGATTCGACCGGGTCCAGATTCCGGCGGGCGGTAGGCGTGGCACGATCGGAGGGTGCCCGAGGATCGCGACCGAGACGAAGACGGCCGAGCCCGCAACGCTCGGCCGCGCGACGGGCTCGGCCGTCCGCTCCCCTATGGCGAAGAGGGCGTCGAACGCCAGCCTGAGGGCATCGAACGCTCACCGGAGGAGACCATCCGAGAGGGACAGCGACTGCTCGACGACGGCAAGCCGTTCCATGCGCACGAGGTGTTCGAGGACGCGTGGAAGACCGGTCCAGACGACGAGCACGACCTCTGGAAGGGGCTGGCCCAGCTAGCCGTGGGCCTGACCCACATGGCCCGGGAGAACCCGGTCGGTGCCATCACCCTGTTGCGTCGGGGCGCCGACTACATCAGCGACTACGCCGAAGACCCTCCGTACCGCATCGACGTGGCGGGGCTACAGACCTGGGCCCGGGACCTGGCCGACGAGCTGGCCAACGGCTCCGCCATCGACGATCCGGCGCTCCTGGCGCCGAGGCTTCGAGCCTGATCCAACGTCGTGGTTTCGATTCCCCCACTCGCTGGCGCTCGCGGGAGGTGCCCCCAGGGCCGGTTCCTCGGGCCTACTCAACCACCGAGTTTTTGAGCTGGTGGGCGAGCTCGTCGGAGACGCGGGCGACGACGTGCGTGCCGTCCTCGGCGTGGTCGAGCAGCTCGATCTCGCCGGTCTCGTGAACCTGGCTGAGCAGGTCGCCCCGTGAGTACGGGACCACGACGTCGACGAGGGTCGACGGTCGCGGCAGGTCGGCCTCGATCGCCGAGAGCAGCTCGTCGATGCCCTCACCCGTGTGGGCGCTGACTACGACGGCGTGCGGCTCTCTGGCCAGGATGTTCTTCACGACGAGCGGGTCGGCGGTGTCGGCCTTGTTGACCACGATGATCTCGGGCACCTGGGCCGCGCCGATCTCGAGGAGCACCTCACGCACCGCCGCGATCTGACCCTCCGGGTCGGCGTGGGACCCGTCGACGACGTGCAGCACGAGGTCGGACTCGGCGACCTCCTCCAGCGTGGAGCGGAACGCCTCGACCAGCTGGTGCGGCAGGTGCCGGACGAACCCGACGGTGTCGGACAGCGTGTAGACGCGGCCGTCGGACGTCTGGGTGCGGCGCGTGGTGGGGTCGAGGGTGGCGAACAGCGCGTCCTCGACGAGCACCCCTGCGCCGGTGAGGCGATTGAGCAGGCTGGACTTGCCGGCGTTCGTGTAGCCCGCGATCGCCACCGACGGCACGGCGTTGCGGCGCCGCTGGGCCTTCTTGGTGTCGCGGGCCGTGCGCAGGGCGGCGAGCTCGCGTCGCAGCTTGGCGATCTTCGCCTGGATGCGGCGACGGTCGGTCTCGAGCTTCGTCTCACCGGGTCCACGACCACCGATGCCCTCGCCGCCGGCCGCCCGCCCGCCGGCCTGCCGGGACAGCTGGCCACCCCAGCCGCGCAGACGCTGGGTCTGGTACTGCAGCTGGGCCATCTCGACCTGCGCCTTGCCCTCCGCGCTCTTGGCGTGCTGGGCGAAGATGTCGAGGATCAGCGCGGTGCGGTCGACGACCTTGACCTTCGTGCGGTCCTCGAGGTTGCGGAGCTGGCTCGGTGCGAGCTCGCCGTCGCAGATGATCGTGTCGGCGCCGGTGGCGTGCGCGACGTCGCGCAGCTCGTCGACCTTGCCGCTGCCTATGTAGGTGGCCGGGTCGGGCTTCGGACGTCGCTGCATCAGCGCGTCGAGCACCTCCGAGCCGGCGGTCTCGGCGAGCAGCTTGAGCTCGGTGAGGGAGTTCTCGGCGTCCTCCGCCGTGCCCTCGGTCCAGACGCCCACGAGCACGACGCGCTCGAGCCGCAGCTGGCGGTACTCGACCTCGGAGATGTCCTCGAGCTCGGTCGAGAGTCCGGCGACGCGACGCAGTGAGTTGCGCTCCTCCAGGTCGAGTCCGTCGTCCTGATCGCGCCGGGATTCGTCGGTCGTCATGCGGTCCATTCCATGTCGCCACGGGCGACGATCTCGGCGGGTCCGGTGAGGATCAAGTGGTCGTCCTCGGTCCAGGTGACGTGCAGGGTGCCGCCGGGGACGTCGACGCGGTAGGTCACCGGTCGCTCGGCTCCGTCGGCGAGGGCGGCGGCCAGGCCGACCGCGCACGCGCCGGTGCCGCACGAGCGGGTCTCGCCCGAGCCGCGTTCGTGCACGCGCATCTCGACGTATTGGGCGCCATGACGCACGACGAACTCGACGTTCACGCCGTCGGGGTAGGTCTCGGTGTCGTGCTCGGGAGCGTCGAGGAGCGGACCGGGGTCGGTCAGGCTGTCGACGAACGCGACCGCGTGCGGGTTGCCGGTGCGGATGTCCTGGGCCTCCCAGGTGTGTCCGGCCGCGGTGATCTTGGACGTGCCACGCACTTCGGCCACACCCATGTCGACGCTGAAGATGCCGTCGTCGTCGACGGTGATCGTCTTGTCGCCGCCACGGGTGCCGATGACGATCGGCTCTCCGGCGTCGACGAGGCCCTCCTGCAGCAGGTGGAGAGCGAAAACGCGGATTCCGTTGCCGCACATCTCACTGAGCGAGCCGTCGTGGTTGCTTGTAGTCCATGAACCACTCGCCGGCCGAGTTCTCACCCAGCGCTGACGTGCGGATGACACGCATGACGCCGTCGGCGCCGATACCGCGCCGACGGTCGCAGAGGGCGGCCACGAAGGCGCCGTCGAGCTGGCCGTGGACGGTGCCGTCATGGTCCGGAAGCAGCACGAAGTCGTTCTCCGTGCCGTGCCCCTTGAGCCATGGAAACGTCATGTCGCTAGTCTACGGCCGCCCAGCAGCGCCGGATCGCCTCGACCGAGCGGTCGACATCGGCCTCCGTGGTGGTGTGGTTGGACACCGCGATGCGCATGTACTTGCGACCGCGCCATGTCGTGCCGCCCATCCAGCAGGTGCCGTCCTGCTGGACCCGCTCAATGACGGCATCCGTGGTCGCGTCGTCTTCGAAGCTGACGAGCACCTGGTTGAGCATGACGTCGTTGCCGATCTCTGCCCCTGCCTCGCCGAGCTGGTCGGCGAAGCGACGGGCCAACGTGCAGTTGCGCTCGACGAGCTCGGCCAGGCCGCTTCGTCCGAGCTCACGGATCGCGGCCCAGACCGCGAAACCACGCGCCCGCCGGGACGCGTTGAGGACGAGATCGGAGCCGCCGGTTCCCGCTCCCACCAGGTAGGAGGCCGTCATCGACGTCGCAGCGGAATGCACATCCGGGCGCGAGATGAAGACCAGCCCGCCGTCGTAGGGGACATTGAGCCACTTGTGAACGTCACAGCCCCACGAGTCGGCCTGCTCCATGCCGCGGGTCAGGTGTTGGTGGGCGGGCGAGGCGGCAGCCCACAGCCCGAACGCGCCGTCGACGTGCACCCAGGCGCCATGGTCGTGCGCAACCGCGCAGGAGCGCTCGAGGTCGTCACAGGCGCCGGTGTTGACGTTGCCGAGCTGGAGACAGACGATCGTCGGGGCGTCCGCCTCGGCGAGGACCTCCTCGAGGTGCCGGACGTCGATCGCGCCGTTGCCGTCGGTCCGTACCGGGACCGCTGAGCCGGTGCCCAGCCCCAACAGCCGGAGTGATCGGTCGATGGTGCTGTGCCGCTCGTCGCCGACCAGGACGCGCACGCGTGGCGCGTCCTGGAGGCCGCCTTGCTCCACGTCCCACCCACGCGCCGCGAGGACGTGATGACGGGCCGCGGCCAGACCAACGGTGTTCGCCTCCTGCGCACCGGTGACGAAGCCGACGGATGCTGTCGGCGGAATGCCCAGGAGCTCCTTCGCCCAGCCGCCGGCGACCTGCTCGGCAGCGATCGCCGCAGGTGACGCGATCGCGTTGAGGGCCATCTGGTCCCATCCGGCGGTCAGCATGTCCGCCGCCGTGGCCGACTCCAGCGCGCCGCCGACCACGAAGCCGAAGTAGCGCGGGCCGACGCTCGCGGTGATGCCGGGGTCTGCTGCCCTGATCAGGTCATCGAGCACGGTCTCCGGCGGCGACGGGTCGAACGGCAAGGTCGTGCCGAAGCCGTCGCGGATGGTGTCGAACTCGACGTGTGGCGCCACCGGACGCTGATCAACGGTGGCGCGAAAGTGGGCCATGGTGTCGGCCGCGGCGGCGAAGATGTTGTCCGGATCGCTCATCCGGCGAACGTACGCCTTGCCGGCGTGGCCGACAATGCAGCGGAGGCTCAGCCAACGACAGCCAACGCGTCGTCGACGAGCGTCGGGCTGTCGAAGGGCAGCCAGGTGATGCGGGGGTCCTTGCGGAACAGCCGGTCCTGACGACGGGCGAACTTCCGGGTGCCGCTCACGGTGGCTGCACGGGCCTCGTCCTCGGACATCTCGCCGCGCAGGTGGGCCAGGATCTGCTGGTAGCCGAGCGCCCTCGACGCGGTCGGCCCGTCATCGAGGCCCTGCGCCAACAGACGCACGACCTCGTCGACGAACCCGTGCTCCCACATCTCGTCGACCCGACGCTCCAGACGCTCGTCGAGGACGTCGCGTGGGACGTCGAGGCCGATCATGCGGAGACCCGGGTAGATCGACTCGTACCCCGGCATCGTCGCCACGAACGGCTCTCCGGTCAGCTCGCCGACCTCGAGCGCACGGACGATCCGGCGGCCGTTCGACGGCAGAATCTGCGCCGCGGCCTCGGGATCGCGCTCCGCCAGCACGGCATGGAGCGCTTCGGCGCCCTGCGCCTCGAGCTCGGCCGCCCAGCGCGCGCGGACGCCGGCGTCGGTGCCGGGGAAGTCGAGCGGATCGACGACCGCTCGCACGTACAGGGCTGAGCCTCCGACGACGATCGGCGTCACGCCGCGGGCCAGGCAGTCCGCGATCGCCGCACGGGCCGAGCGCTGGAACTCGGCGACGCTGCCGTCCTCGGTGACATTGAGGACGTCGAGGAGGTGGTGTGGCACTCCCACTTGGTCAGCCGGCGCCACCTTGGCCGTGCCGATGTCCATGCCGCGGTAGAGCTGCATCGAGTCGGCGTTGACGATCTCGGCAGCATCGAGCCGGTGCGCGATCGAGATCGCGAGGTCGGACTTGCCGCCGGCGGTCGGTCCGACCACGGCCACGATGCGATCGTGCGGCGACATGCCGTCAGTCTTTCAGTAGTGTCCGGAGCATCGGGCCACCGTGCCCGCAGCGATCTGGAGGGACGCCATGGGATTTCTGGACAAGCTGAGAGGCAAGGGCGGGCTGAAGGACAAGGCCGTCGACTTCGCCAAGGAGCACGACGACCAGATCGACCAGGGCATCGACAAGGCTGCCGATGCCGTCGACTCGGCCACCAAGGGCAAGTACACCGACAAGATCGACGACGCGGCCGAGAAGGCCAAGGACGCCTACGAGGAGCCGGGGAGTGGAGGTCCCCCGCCCGCCGGAGGCGGTTCCTCCCAGTAAAGGTCAGTCGACCGTCCAGTCGGCCACCCAGTAGCCGACGCCGAAGGGCGCCCCGTCCCAGCGCAGAGTCGCCGTGACGTCGGCGCCCTTCGTCATCTCGCCGAGCACCACCAGGGCGCGCGTGCCCGGGGCCAGGAGCTCGTCGCCGAGATCGACGTCGAGTGAGGCGAGCGCGTCGGAGTCACCAGCACTGAGTGCGGACCCGATCGCGGCGTCGTGAGCCTCGGCCCGCTCGTCGAGGTAGCCCGGGGCCGCCAGGCTGCGTCGGGCGCTTCCGCCGGCCATGACCAGCAAGGCCACGCTGTCATCCGTGCGTACCGACGTCGTGGTGTACGTGCGCGGGCCGTCCCACCCCGCACGGTCGAGGAGCCAGGCGCCGATCGTGAGGCTGAGCGGCAGCACGAGGTCGTCACCGCCCGCGCGGACGTCGACGCCGTGACCGGCCAGCGTGCCGCCGGCCAGCTCGTCGACGGGGTACGTCAGATCACCCGTGCCGAGCACGATGATCCGGTCGGGACGCGTCGCCACCAGCGCGGCGACACTCTCCAGTGCAGCCGCCCGAACATCGTCCAGCTCGGCCGCAGCACCCGCCGCCAGCTCGGGCACGAGCACGGGCGGATGGGGGCACACCGCGGCGGCAACGATCACGTCCCGAGGCTATCCGAGCAGGAGTGACGCACCTGCGTGCGACGATGGGAGCGTGCTCGAACCGCCAGAGTCGCGGCCCTACCCGCCCGACAGCATCTGGCGCTTCCCACCTCTTCCCGTCGCTCGCCTGTGGCTGGTCGCGGCGATCGTGGGAGGCGTCATCGGCCTGGCTGCCTTCGGCACCGCCGCCACCTACCTCGCCATCAACGCCGAGCGCGACATCCCGGGATTCATCGACGACGAGCGCGTGATCAAGGTCGCCACCCGCGAGTGCCGGCTGATGACGTCGACGGTGGAAGGGCTCCCCGTCAACGGGCCGCCCGACGAGCGGCTCGACGGGCTCGCCGACCAGAACACCGCGGTCATGAACATGGTCGAGCGCATCCGCGAGCTCAGCTCGGACGTGCGGGAGTCGGACGAGCCGCTCGACGCCTGGCTCGCCGACTGGGAGTCGCTCGTGGCCGGCCGGGAGAACTACCTGGACCAGCAGCGCCGCGGCGTGGACAACGCTGTGTTCCGGGTGCCGCGTACTTCCGACGGCGACCCGATCAACAAGCGCATGGACATGGCGGCCGAGGGTTCCTGTGTGGTGCCCGAAGTGCTCCTGAAGCCCCACCTCGCCGGCACGCGGCCGATCTGACCGTCAGCCCGCGGCTGCGGCCGCCTTCTTCTGCTTCTTGAACGCGCGCACCTTGCCGAGTGACTCGGCATCCACGACGTCCGCCACCGAGCGGTAGCCCTTCTTGCCGTAGTCGCCCACCACCGTGGTCCAGCCCCGCGGCTTGACGTCCAGCTGCTTGGCGAGGAGGGCTGTGAAGATCTTGGCCTTCTGCTCCCCGTATCCGGGCAGCGCCCGCAGCCGCTTCATGAGCTCGGCACCGCTGCGTGCCTCGGTCCAGAGGCGGGAGGCGTCGCCGTCGTATTCATCGAGGACGTACCGGGCGAGCTCCTGCACGCGTCCGGCCATGGATCGGCCGTATCGGTGGATGGCCGGCGGCGTGGCACAGAGGTCGGCGAACGCGTCGGGCTCGGCTGCCGCGATGGCGGCCGGGTCGAGGGTACCGAAGCGGTCGAGAATCTTCGCCGGACCGCGGAACGCGTGCTCCATCGGGTACTGCTGGTCGAGCAGCATGCCCGTGAGCAGGGCGAACGGGTTCTCGGAGAGGATCTTGTCGGCTGTGGGGTCCTGAGCGATGGTGAGCGCCATGCGCCCATCCTGCCACTGTCAGGAGTCGACCGGCTCCGTGGCGGAAAGCAGCAGCGAGGGCATGATCCGCCGCAGGAGATCCGCGTCCATCGGGCGGTTCTCGATGAGTGCCTCGCGCAGCACCATGTCGTAGGTGCCCATCAGGATCACGAGCGCATCGTGCGGATCCATGGTCAGACGCAGCCCGATCTGTTCGAGGATCGTGACCATGAACTCCTGGACCTCGCGGTTGACCCCGGTCCAGGCGGCCCGGAACTGACGGCCCACCGGGTCGTCGCGCACGCTTCGGAGCTCGAACTCGCTCTGCACGAGGAACCACTCGCGGTCCGGCGGCTGCAGCATCAGGAATCGATCGAACACGACCCCGACGGCGTCGTTGACGTCGAGTCCGGCGAGCGCGCTCGGATCAGCAGCCGTGCGCAGCTTGTCGAACATGTCGTCACGCTCGCGGTCGCAGAGGGCAAGCAGCAGCTCGTCCTTGGTGGAGAAGTTCGAGTAGAACGCACCACGCGTGAAGCCGGCCTGCTCGCAGATGTGCTCGACGGACGCGCCCTGGATGCCTTCCTCGGCGAGGACTACGCGGGCCGCGTCGAGGAGTCGTTCGCGCGTCGCAGCCCGGCGGCGAACACCCGTGGACGCGGTCGCGCGTTCGGCGACCTTGGCCTCAGTCATGTGGCGATGCTAACACTTTCGATACATTGCTGTATCCAAGACAGTAACGTATCGTCGGGTTGTGTCGAACTCCCTCTACGCGCTGGGCCGATGGGCCTTTCGGCATCACCGCCGCGTCATGGCGGCCTGGCTGCTGGTCATCGTCGTCACCGGCACGGCCGCGATCACGCTCGGAGGCAACACCCGTGACGAGTTCAACATCCCCGGCACCGAGTCGCAGACGGCCATCGATGCCCTCGATCGCACGTTCCCGCAGCTGAGCGGTGCGTCCGCGTACCTCGTCACCGTCGCGCCAGAAGGCAAGCGCATCGACGACGCCGCCTCTCGACAGCTCGTGGAGGACGCGATCGACCGGATCAAGGCGGTCGACGGCGTCAGCGACGTCTTCTCCCCGTACTCCGACGACGTCGCCGACATCTCGATCAGCGCGGACCATCGCGCCGCGCAGGTGCAGATCCAGCTGACCGGCGGCTTCACCGACATCACGGAGAAGCAGAAGGAAGCCGTCCAGCACGCTGACGACCAGCTCGTCAAGGCCGGCTACGAGTCCGCCTTCGGCGGGGACATGTTCACCGACACCGGTTCGGAGGTGTCGCTCGTCGAGCTGGTGGGCGTCGTGGTCGCCGGCATCGTCCTGTTCCTGATGTACCGGTCGCTGCGGGCCGCGGTCATGCCCGTCATCACCGCCCTGGCGGGCGTGATCGTCACGACCGCGATCACCTTCGCCGCTGCCGGCTTCATCACCATCTCCACGTCGTCACCGTTGCTCGCCCTGATGATCGGTACTGCTGTCGGCATGGACTACGCACTCTTCATCGTCTCCCGGCACCGCGAGCTGCTGGCCTCGGGCATCGACGCCGAGGAGTCCGCGGCCAGATCCGTGGCCACGGCAGGGTCGGCGGTCGTGTTTGCCGGCGTCACCGTCGTCATCGCGTTGGTCGGCCTTGCCATCGCCCGCATCCCGTTCCTCACCATCACCGGCGTCGTCGCCGCACTGTCGGTCGTCATCGCGGTGGCCGTGGCGCTGACGCTGTTGCCCGCCCTGCTGGGGCGGGCTGGCGACCGGCTGGCGCCGAAGGACGGCGAACGGCCACCGGGATCGTTCTCCCGTCGATGGGTGGCAGCCGTCACGCGCTTCCCGCTGGCGGCGATCGCCACGATCGTCGTCATTCTCGGCGTGTCCACGATTCCCGCCCAGGACCTGCAGCTCGCTCTGCCCGACAACGGCACCGCGCCCGAGGGCTCCACTCAGCGCGTGGCGCACGAGCTCGTCGAGGAGGAGTTCGGCGCCGGGTTCAACGGGCCGCTGCTCGTGACGGCAGACATCATCTCGTCCCGCGACCCGGTGGGCGTGGTCGACGACCTGGAGCGCGACCTGAGGCGGATCGACGGCGTGCGGGCCATCGGCCTCGCCACCCCGAATGAAACGGCGGACACCGCGGTCGTGCAGGTCATCCCCGACTCCGGCCCGGCGGAGCAGCGGACCGCCGACCTCGTGCACGCGATCCGTGACGAGGCGCCGGCCTGGGAGAAGGAGCACGGCATCGACATCGCCGTCACCGGGCTCACCGCGGCCGGCATCGACGTGTCCGAACGCCTGAAGGACGCCTTGCTTCCGTTCGGTCTCGTGGTCGTGGGGCTCTCCGTGCTGCTGCTCATGGTGGTCTTCCGCTCGGTCCTCGTCCCGGTGAAAGCCACGATCGGGTTCATGCTGTCGACCGGCGCGTCGTTCGGCGCCGTGGTCGCCGTCTTCCAGTGGGGCTGGTTCAGCACGATCCTGAACGTCGACCAGACCGGGCCGCTCATCAGCTTCCTCCCGATCATGCTCATGGCCGTGCTGTTCGGGCTGTCGATGGACTACGAGGTCTTCCTCATGTCCCGCATGAAGGAGGAGTACCTGCGCTCCGACGACCCGTACCGAGCCATCACGGACGGCTTCGTCGGCAGCTCGCGCGTCGTGACGGCAGCGGCGGTCATCATGCTCGCGGTCTTCGCCGCGTTCGTGCCCGACGGCGACCCGGACGTCAAGCCGATCGCCTTCGCCCTCGCCATCGGCGTCTTCGCCGACGCCTTCCTGGTACGCATGCTGTTCGCGCCGGCCGTGCTCCAGCTCTTCGGCCGGAAGGCCTGGAGCATGCCGCGCCGGCTCAGCTCGTGGCTTCCGCACGTCGACGTCGAGGGAGTCGGACTGCATGAGCGGGTCCGGCTGGAGTCGTGGCCGTCGCCCGGCTCGACCGAGGCGGTCAGCGCGTCCGCCCTGACGCTGTCCGGACCCGACGGGCTCGTCTACAACGACGTATCGATCAGCCTGCCCGCCGGCGACCGACTGCTTGTCCACGGCCCCAGCGGCTCGGGCAAGAGCGCCCTGCTGCTCACGATCGCCGGTCGGATGGCGTTCGACACCGGACGTCTTCGCGTCAACGGCCACCTGCTCCCGCAAGAGACCATCGCGGTGCGACGCTCGGTCGCGCTCGCCGAGATGCGCGGTGTCAACGACCTCGACGACGACCTCACCGTCGACCAGCTCATCGCCGAGAGGCTGTCAATCAGGTCGATCGGGCTGTGGGTGAGCCGGTCCCGCATCGAACCGGTGCGTGACGAACTGAACCACTCGCTTGAGTATGCGCGTGAGGTCGCCGGAATCCTCGCCGACGACGTGCGTGGAACGGAACCCCTCTCGTCGCTCGGTTCCCTGGAGCGCAAGGTGTTCGGAGTGGCCCTGGCGCTCACCGAGAACCCCCGCATCGTCGTCATCGACGATGTCGACGGCCTCCGGTCGTCCGAGGCCATCGCCCTGTTCTGGTCGGCGCTCGACCGCCTCCTGATCGGCCGCGACGTCACGGTCGTGGCCAGCGTCCACTCGCCGGAGTCCGCGCCGCCGGCATCCGAACGGCTCCACCTGCTGGAGCTCGACACCCACCGCATCCTCAACGAGCTGATGATCTGATGCCCTCCCCCGCCCTGCCCTGGTTCGAGCTGGCCCGGTTCCGCCGCAGCCGCCTCGCCCGCGCCGCCATCGCCGCCGTCACGGTGATCCCCCTGCTGCTCGCCGCCCTGTACGTGTGGGCCAACATCGACCCGACCGGTCGTCTCGACGAGGTCCGGGCCGCCGTGGTGAACGAGGACAAGCTCGTGGAGATCAAGGGTCCCGACGGCAAGAAGCAGCCGGTCGCGGTCGGGCGGGAGCTCGCCGGCAACCTGACCAGCGACGACTCCCACGACAACTTCGACTGGGTGCTCACCGACGCCAAGGACGCCCAGCAGGGTCTCGTCGACGGTGAGTACAAGGCCGTGCTGACCATCCCCGAGAACCTGTCGAAGGCCGCGACGTCGACAGACGACCCGCAGGACGCGGTGCAGGGCCACCTCGAGCTGCGCACCAACGACGCCGTCAACTACGTCAACGGCACGATCGCCCAGGCCATCGTCGACGCCGCCAAGTCGGCGCTGAACGCCCAGGTCACCGAGACGTACCTCGACAACGTCTACCTGAGCTTCTCCGACCTCAAGGGCAAGCTCGGCGAGGCCGCCGATGGCGCCGGCAAGCTGGCCGGGGGCGCAGACGAGCTCGCTGACGGCACTCGGAAGGCCGCCGGTGGTGCGGGCGAGCTGTCGAGCGGTCTCGGCAAGCTCAGCGACGGCATGTCGACCATGCCGCGGGACACGAAGAAGCTCGCCGGAGGAGCCCGGCAGGTTTCCGACGGCATCGCGCAGATCAACGTCCTCGTGCAGAAGTTCAGCCGGGCCCTCACGGATGCGACGGCGAACGCCGACGCCGACATCGCTCGCCTCGACGCGCTGCTGCAGCAGCTGGCGCGGCAGTGCCAGACCCGTCCGTCGCAGGGCATGGACTGCCAGCAGATCCAGGAGGCCGCCGGCCGCACCGGCGAGCTCAAGGCCTTCGTCCAGCAGGTCCGCACCGAGATGGGCGGGACAGCGCAGCAGTTCCAGAAGCTGGCCGACGGCGCCGATCAGGTCGCCACGGGCAACGAGGAGCTCGCCAAGAACGTGCCGCTGCTCGTCAGCTCGATCGACAAAGCCGCGACGGGTGCCAGCGAGCTTTCGGACGGCACGAAGAAGCTCAGCGATGGAGCGGGCCAGCTGTCCGGCGGCGCGAAGGACCTGAGCACCGGCCTGCGTGAAGGCTCGGGCGCCGTCCCGGACTACGACAAGTCCGAGCGGGAGACGATGTCGAAGACCGTCGCCACCCCTGTGGTGGACGCGGCCGACCGACTCAACAAGGTGAGCAACAACGGCGAGGCGCTGACCCCGTACTTCATGGCGATCGCGCTCTGGATCGGCGCGATGGCGATCTTCCTGCTGCTGCGGCCGCTCTCCGACCGCGCGATCGCGTCGACCGCCGGCGACGTCCGCACCGCGTTCGCCGGATTCGTCCCCGGCCTCGCCCTCTCTCTTCTCCAGGCGGCCCTCCTGGTAGGCGTCCTGCAGTGGATCGTCGGCGTCGACCCGGCCAGCCAGGTGTTGTTCCTCGGCGTCGCGGTCGGCGCTGCGGTGACGTTCACCGCGATCAACCAGATGCTGGTGGCCCTCCTCGGCGGCACCGGACGGTTCGTCGCCCTCGTGCTCCTGGCGCTGCAGCTGGCCGCGGCCGGCGGCACGTACCCGGTCGAGACGTCACCGGGATTCTTCGGATTCCTGCACGACCTGCTGCCGATGAGCCACGTCGTGGACGGGCTGCGCGCGGCCACAGCCGGCGGGAGCGAGGGTGTCGGCGGCACATTCCTCGCCCTGGGCGTTTTCACCGTGCTGGCCCTCGCGCTCACCGTTGTGGCGGCGCGTCGTCGTCAGACCGTCACGCTGACGAGACTGCGGCCGTCGACGGCCTGACCGACGGCATGCCCAGGCCGACAGTGCTCACCTCGGTCTGGCCCTGACGCGACTCCCAGGCGTCGCCCGAGCGAGTGCGCCGGACGGACGACGGCGGGATGTCACTGAGCAGGTGGTGAGGCGCTGCTCCCGTCAGGACGACCTCGACCATGTCGCCGGGCCGGACGCGCTCGTCGCCGGGGGCGAAGTGCACGAGGCGGTTGTCACGGGCGCGCCCGGTGAGCCGGTGCGTCGCACCGTCCTTCTTGCCGCCTGAGTCGGCGACCAGCAGCTCGACGGTCGCGCCGACGAGTCGACGGTTCTCCTGCCACGCTATGTCGTTGACGAGTGCGGTGAGCCGGTCGTAGCGCTCCTGCACGACATCCTTCGGCACCTGGTCGGCCAGCTCGGCTGCCGGGGTGCCTGGGCGCTGCGAGTACTGGAACGTGAACGCGCTGGCGTAGCGGGCCTGGCGGACGACGTCGAGGGTCGCCTCGAAGTCCTCGTCCGTCTCGCCGGGGAACCCGACGATGACGTCGGTGGTGATGGCGGCGTCGGGCATCGCGGCGCGCACGCGTCCGAGGATGCCCAGGTACTTCTCGCGGCGGTAGGAGCGCCGCATCGCCTTGAGCACGCGGTCGGACCCGCTCTGCAGGGGCATGTGGAGCTGGGGCATGACGTTCGGGGTCTCGGCCATCGCGGCGATGACGTCGTCGGTGAAGTCCTTGGGGTGCGGGCTGGTGAAACGCACCCGCTCGAGCCCGTCGACGTCGCCGCAAGCTCGAAGCAGCTTGCCGAACGCCAGGCGATCGCCGAACTCGACGCCGTAGGAGTTGACGTTCTGCCCGAGCAGTGTCACCTCGACGACACCGTCGGCCACCAGGGCCTCGACCTCGGCCAGCACGTCACCGGGCCGGCGGTCCTTCTCCGTGCCGCGCAAGCTCGGCACGATGCAGAACGTGCAGGTGTTGTTGCACCCGACGCTGATCGAGACCCAGGCCGCGAACACCGAATCGCGCTTGGTGGGCAGGGTCGACGGAAACACCTCGAGCGACTCGAGGATCTCGACCTGCGACTCCTCCTGGATGCGGGCACGTTCGAGAAGCACCGGCAGGGATCCGATGTTGTGGGTGCCGAACACGACGTCGACGTACGGGGCACGCTGGGTGATGGTGTCGCGGTCCTTCTGGGCCAAGCAGCCTCCCACCGCGATCTGCATGCCCGGGTTCGCGGCCTTGACGCTCGCGATGCGTCCGAGGTTCCCGTAGAGCTTGTTGTCGGCGTTCTCGCGCACGGCGCAGGTGTTGAACACGACGAGGTCGGGGGTCCCTGACTCCGCACGCGCATAACCGGCGGTCTCGAGCAGTCCGCTCAGCCGTTCGCTGTCGTGCACGTTCATCTGGCACCCGTAGGTGCGCACCTCGTAGGTCTTCATCGAGGGACCAACTCTACGAGGAGAGTCAGTGGGCGTCGTTGAACGCCCTGATGACCTGGTTCGGGGCGCGGCGGTTGCGGCTGACCTGATGGCCGTTCCGCTTGGCCCAGGTACGCAGGTCGTGGATCGTGTACGGAGCCTTGATCTGGTCGCCGCGTCCCGACTTCTGCTTCTCCTCCGCGCCGTCCGTGAGGTCGGCGATGAACGTGTCGACGGCCTTGCGGCTGGAAGCGCTCAGGTACAGGTCGAAGGTGCGGCCGTTGAACTGATAGCGGACGGGCTTCGTGTCATCAGGTAGCTCGGCGCCGTCGTAGTCGTCGATCACCTTCACGATGGGTTTCTGGATGATTTCCTGCTTCGCCATATTGGCTTGCTCCTCTGAGGCATGTTTCGTCGAGAAACGCTCGAGAACCTTACCGCGTGGCCGCGCCTATGGGTCGAGGTAACGGCGAAATGGGCATACTTCGACCGCTAACCTGCGCCGTTTGCCAGGTGACGATTGGGTGTCAACGGCTCCAGCACTTGCGGGTACACCCATCAGCCGGGCTAGGTTGACGCATGGCCGACTCGACGCTCATGGTCTCGATGCAGGACGTTCAGAAGTGGTACGGCGAGCTCCACGTGCTGCAAGACATCAATCTCGAGATCGCCCCCGGCGAGGTCGTCGTGGTCATCGGCCCCTCGGGTTCCGGCAAGTCGACGCTCTGTCGCGCCATCAACCGCCTGGAGACGATCGACGAGGGCACCATCGCGATCGACGGCAAGAAGCTGCCCGAGGAGGGCAAGGCGCTGGCCGAGCTCCGGGCCGACGTCGGCATGGTGTTCCAGTCGTTCAACCTGTTCGCCCACAAGACCGTGCTCGAGAACGTGACGCTCGGCCCGATCAAGGTCCGGGGCCACAGCAAGTCCGAGGCGAACGAACGCGGCATGGAGCTGCTCAAGCGCGTCGGCATCGAAGCGCAGGCGTCCAAGCTGCCGGCGCAGCTCTCCGGCGGTCAGCAGCAGCGCGTCGCCATCGCGCGGTCGCTGGCGATGGACCCCAAGGTCATGCTCTTCGACGAGCCGACGTCCGCGCTCGACCCAGAGATGATCAAGGAAGTCCTCGACGTGATGGTCGACCTCGCCAAGGGCGGCATGACGATGATCGTGGTGACTCACGAGATGGGATTCGCCCGCACGGCGGCCCACCGCGTGCTGTTCATGGACGCCGGTCGCATCGTCGAAGAGAGCACACCCCAAGAGTTCTTCACCAACCCACAAACGGATCGGGCCAAGGACTTCCTCGGCAAGATCCTGAAGCACTGACGAAGGGAACGATCATGAAACGGACACGACTGGCCGTCATCGGCGCTGTCGCGGCCTTGATCCTCGGGGCCTGTGGCAATGCCGGGGATGACGAGGGCGGAGGCGACGCCAAGGTCGTCAACGATGCCGCCGCGAAGTTCGAGGACGGCACCCGCATGAAGGAGCTGGCCGAGGCCGGCAAGGTCAAGATCGGCGTCAAGTACGACCAGCCGGGCATCGGCTTCAAGTCGGCCACGTCCGACACGCCGACCGGCATCGACCCGGAGATGGGCAAGATCATCGCCGGCCAGCTCGGCATCAAGGCCGACGACATCCAGTGGGTCGAGACGATCTCGGACAACCGCGAGCCGTTCCTGCAGAAGGGCACGGTCGACTTCGTGCTCGCGTCGTACTCGATCACCGATGAACGTCGTCAGATCGTGGGCCAGGCCGGTCCGTACTACGTCACCGGTCAGAGCCTGCTCGTCGCCAAGGACGACAACAGCATCAAGGGACCGGAGGACCTCAAAGGCAAGAAGGTCTGCTCGGTCACCGGGTCGACGTCGATCGCCACCGTCGAGGAGAAGTACGGAGCGGAGCCGGCCGGGTTCGACACCTACTCCGAGTGCGTCGACCAGCTGAAGAACGGTTCAGTCGACGCCGTCACCACCGACGGTGCGATCCTGCTCGGCTACGCCGCGGAGGATCCTGACGCGCTCAAGGTCGTCGGCGAGCCGTTCTCCGAGGAGCGCTACGGCATCGGGTACAGCAAGGATCACCCGGAGCTGTGCGAGTTCCTCAACGAGACGATCACGACTGCGTTCGAGGACGGCGCGTTCGAGAAGGCCTTCGACGCGACGCTCGGCAAGTCCGGCAACGAAGCCGCCGGAGGCGCCCACGCCGGATCCCTGCGAGGGCTGACCATGCAGATGTCGTGCCGGGTCCGTGACCAGCGGGCCCGGCACGACACCGTCACCGTTGGGAGGAGGTGAGCGATGGATGCCCTGACCGAGAACTGGGACCTGATCCTCAAGGGTTTCCTGGGAGACCATCAAGCTGCTGCTGGTCTCCGGCGGCACTCGCCCTGGTCATCGGCACGCTCGTCGGCGTCGCGCGGGTGAGCCCGGTGTCGATCCTGCGGCGCTCAGCGATCGGCGTACGTGACGACTCTTCCGGAACACGCCCTCTGCTCGTCCTGATCATCCTCACCTACTACGGACTGCCCGAGATCGGCATCGACTTCGGCTTCTTCATGATGATCACGCTGGCGATGGGCATCTACACCGCGTCGTTCGTCGCCGAGTGCATCCGTTCCGGGGTCAACGGCATCCGGCTCGGTCAGGCCGAGGCCGCACGATCGATCGGCATGCCGTTCAGCGATGACCATGAGCCAGGTGATCCTCCCGCAGGCGTTCCGGTTCGTCGTTCCGCCGTTGGCCAGCGTCTTCATCGCGCTGACCAAGAACACCTCGCTCGCGGCTGGATTCGGCATCGCCGAGGCCACGTTCCGATCGAAGGGCCTGCTCAACGACTACGCCACCGAACGCATCATCATCTTCCTCGGCATCGCCCTCGGCTACATCATCATCGTCGAGACGATCTCATTCGGCGCTTACCTGCTCGAGCGGCGATGGGCGGTGATCCCCGATGAGCTCCGTCCTGTTCGACGCACCAGGACCCGTGGCGCTCCGACGTCACCGGTTGATCGCCATCGCCACGGTTGTCGGACTGATCGCGATCGCCGTCGCGGTGATCTGGAAGCTGGCCGTCGAGGACCAGTTCACCGCGGAAAAGTGGGAGCCATTCGTCACGCCCGCGATCATCGAGCTCCTGCTCGAAGGGCTGCTGTACACGATCCTGGCCGCTGTCCTCGCCATCATCGGAGCGGTGATCTTCGGCGTGCTCTTCGGCGTCGGCAAGCTCTCCGATCACGCCGCTGGTGCGATGGCCGTCCTGGACCGTGGTCGAGTTCTTCCGGGCCGTGCCGCTGCTGATGCTGATCCTCTTCATCTGGGCCATGACGGCATACCCGCTCGACACGATCACGCCGCTCGTCCTCGGGCTGATGCTCTACAACGGATCGGTGCTCGCCGAGGTGTTCCGGGCCGGCGTCAACGCCGTGCCAAACGGCCAGTCCGAGGCGGCGTACGCGGTCGGCATGCGCAAGAACCAGGTGATGCGCATCATCCTGCTGCCGCAGGCGATCAAGATCATGCTCCCCGCCATCATCAGCCAGTGCATCGTCGCTCTGAAGGACACCAGCCTCGGCTTCTACATCGCTCGCGACCGGACTCACGGTCACCGGTCGAGAGATCTGGCGGACGTTCGACAACAAGTTCGCGACCGCGATCGTTCTCGCCGCTGATCTACATCGTGCTCAACGTCCTGCTGTCCTGGTTGGCGTCGTGGCTCCAGCGACGCCTGAGCACCAGCGAGTCGGGTCAGGTGGAGATCATCGCCGGTCAGGTGAGGGCGCAGGCCGCTGGGGGGCAGTCGGTGGCCGGCGACTTCGGCGGCGCCGGCGACAACTAGCTCTTCGGCGTCACCCAGAGTCGGATGGTGCCCTGCACGACGACGGTGCCGTCCTTGCGGGTGGCCTTGACCGTCACCGGGACGTCGGGCGCGCCGGCCCAGTCGGCCTCCGTGGTCTCGGCGGTGCAGATGAGGTCCGTGGTCGACTTCGCGAGGTACTCCACCTCCATGCCCTTGGGCAGCCAGCGGTGGCCTTCGGGCGTCGTCGCCTCGGCGAGCAGGCCCATGGCCGCCTCGAGACCGTTGCAGACGGCGATGGCGTGCACGGTGCCGATGTGGTTCTGCACGCTGCGGCGCTTGGGGATCTTGATCTCCGCGTAGTGCGGGCGCATCTCGCGTACCTGCAGGTGGATCGACGCGAAGTACGGCGCCTTCTGGCTGAACAGCAGGGAGAAGACGCGCTTGCCCTGGGGCAGCGCGGTCGTCTTCTTGTAGAGATCGAGAGTCGACGGCATGCCCGGAGTCTAGGACCGTGACAGTACTGCTGTCAGCGTCGGCCTCGTCACACCTCAGTTACGGAAGCACGGCGGCGCGGATGCACAAGCACGTCGGGGAGGTTGGATCCGAACCTCGGCCCAGGTGCCGCCCTCGTCGTTGCTCACCCACACGGCGCCGTGGCGGGTGCCGACGTACAGCCCGACCGGGTCGGCGGTGTCGTTGCTGAACGCATCGCGCAGCACCGCGGTGTGCGCCTCGGCGGGGAGCCCGGGGCCGGTCTCGCGCCACGTCTCCCCCGCGTCGTCGGATCGCCAGATGGCGGGCTTGCCCGACGGCGGAAAGCGCTCGATAGCGGCCACCAGCGGGAAGACGTAGATCGTCTCGGGTCGATGCGGATGCGCGACGATCGGGAAGCCGAAGTCGGCCGGTAGCCCGTCGTCGATCTGGGTCCACGAACGCGCCGCGTCGTCGGTGCGGAACACGCCGCCGTGGTTCTGTGCGTAGAAACGATCCGGGTCGCCCGCGTCCATGGCGATCTTGTGGACGCACTGCCCGTACTCGGGCGTCTCGCCGGGGATGAACTCGGCGCCGATGCCGCGGTTGTAGGGCGTCCAGCTCGTCCCGCCGTCCTCGGTCCGATAGACCCCACCGGTCGACATCGCCACGGTGACCACGTCGGGATCGGTCGGGTGGGGCACGATCGAGTGGATGGCCTGGCCGCCGCCGCCGGGCTGCCACGTGGGACGGTGCGGGTGGTCCCACAGGCCGCGCACCAGCTCGAAGTGCTCGCCGCCGTCGTCGGAGCGGAAAATGGCCGACGGCTCCGTGCCGGCGTAGACGACGCCCGGCTGGCCCTCGGGGGCGGGACGGAGCTGCCAGACGCGCTCGAGCGCGGCGTCGGTGTCCTCGGGGAAGCGAATGGCGCCCCCGGACGTCTCGGACCACGTGCGCCCGAGGTCGTCGGACCGGAACACCTGCGGCCCCCAGTGCGGGCTGGTGGCGCCGGCCAGCAACCGCGGTTGGTCAGGGCGGACGTCGAGGGCAACCGAGTAGATCTCCTGCATCGGGAATTGCGGCGGGTCCCAGGTCCACGAAGATCGGTCCGCGTCCGACCGTCCCACGAACAGACCCTTGCGGGTTCCCACCAGAAGCACGGTCTCAGTCATGGCCCCTCCTCCGTGACTCTTCCTACTTGGAACAGTACGCTAGATCCGTGCCGTCACGGCTGTCAACGACGTCCTTCGCGCTCCTGGGCCTGCTGGTGTTCGACCAGGAGACTTCCGCCACGGGCATGACGGGGTACGAGCTCAAGCAGCGGGCCGACCGGACGTTGCGCTTCTACTGGGTCTCCCCCGCGATGAGCCAGATCTACTCCGAGCTGGAGCGGCTCGCGCGGCACGGATACGTGACCTCGACCGAAGTTCCGGATGGCAAGCGCACCACGCGGCGGGTCGCGATCACGCCGGAAGGACGTGCCGCCCTCGACGAGTGGCTGCGCACGTCGTCGACCGAGTTCCCGACCCTCAAGCACCCGATCGCCCTGCGCCTGATGCTGGGCAGCTTCATGAGCCCCGAAGAGGTCCGCGGCATGCTCGACGACTACCTCGAGCAGTTGGCCGAACGTCGCCGCGATCTCGAGGCCGTTCGCGAGATGCTCGCCGACCGCCACGAGGTGCGCTTCCCCGCCCACGTGGCCGAATGGGGGCTGGCGTACTACGCCTCGGAGAAGGAGATCGTCGAACGGCTGCGCAAGGAGCTCGACTGACCCTCCGGTCTGGGTCAACGCCTACGCTGGCCCCACGATGGGCCCTGCTCGACGGATCTCGGGGATGGCAGCCGGAACCCTCGCCGGGATGCTGGCCCTTTCCGCCTGCACCGATGGCGCACGACCGAGCCCAACCCCCGCTCCGTCTCCACGGTTCGAGGTGCCGCTGGCCGTTGTCACGCATCTGTCCCGCGACGTCGACGACCTGACGCTCACCCAGGCTCGCGCGGTGGTCGATGGCGATGCCGACGACTGGGCCGATCTTGGTGCCAAGCCCGGCCCACTGCGCGTGGTCGAGTCCGTCGACGCGGTCGCCGGCGATCCCGATGCCGTTGCGGTGGTGCCGGCCGAGGACGTCACCCCGCGGGTCCGGGCCTTGACCATCGACGGTGCCGACCCGCTGCGGGCGGGCAGCGACTTCGTCCTCAGCCGGGAGTCCAACACGAAGCCCGGCGCCGTCGTCACCACCACGATCACCGGCGACATCATGCTGGGCCGTCGCGTCGGCGCCCGCCTCGAGCAACGCGGCGATCCGTCCGCCGTCTTCAGGCCGCTTGCCGAACGACTCGCGTCCGCCGACATCACCGTCGGAAACCTCGAGTCGACGCTCTCGAAGTCCGGACCTCCCACGCAGGGTGGGGACTCCTTCGGCGCCTCCCCCTCGGTACTTCAGGGGCTGAAGCTGGCCGGGTACGACCTGCTGTCGGTGGCCAACAACCACCTCGGTGACTTCGGCGAGGACGCGATCGTCGAGACACTCGAGAAGCTCGAGGATGGCGGTTTCCGCACCGTCGGCGGCGGCGCTGACCTCGCCCAGGCCGCGCGACCGGTGGTCATCACCGTGCGCGGCGTGCGCGTGGGATTCATCGCGACCGACTCGATCGGTGAGACCCCCGCGGCAAGCCGCAACTCCCCCGGGACGAATCGCATCAACGCACCACCACGAACCGGCCCGCTGGATCGCACGGCGCTGAAACGCGTGGCCGATTCGGTCCGCGGCCTCGACGCGGACGTCGTGATCGCCCTGCCGCACTGGGGCACGCAGTACACGAACAAGCCGGAGCCGAGCCAGCGGCGGATAGCCCGCGCGCTCGTCGATGCCGGAGTGGACGTGGTGGTCGGGGGTCACCCGCACTGGGTGCAGGGCTGGGAGAGCATCAGGGACGGCACCGTCGTGCATTCCCTCGGCAACTTCGTGTTCGACATGGACTTCATGCGGGAGACCAACGAAGGGATCTTCGTCGAGATCGTGAGTCGCGGCGGTCGGGTCGTGGCGATCCGCCCCGTGCCGTACGTCATCGATGCCGGCTTCACGCCGCGCGCGGTGAGCGGAAACCGGGCCGCGGCGATCCTCGACCGGATCCGGCAGACCAGCAAGCCGCCGTTCGATGACCTGCGGCCGTGAGTCACGCTGCCGGCTGCACCCAAACGGTCATGATCGCGCCGACGCGTTCGAGCTGACGACGATCGACGACTTTCGGCAGGTCGCGGGCCGAGTGGTAGGCGGCATACGGGATGCTGCCGACCCGCGCGGCCGCCAGGCCGTCGCGCTCGAACGACCAGTGGTCACTGGCCCGGTTGTTGTTGCAGAGGCTGGTCGGCACGTCGACGTCGCGAGCGATGGCGGCGAGCCGCCCGCGGACCCGCTGCGTACCCGTCCCGCCGGTGCAGAGTGGGACAGCCTTGCCACGAACTCCCACCCGATCGAGGGAGACCATCGCCTGCACGGCGTCGCGCCGCTGGCCCGTGAGCGCCTTGACGTACGCGCGGGACCCGAAGTGGTGGAGGTTGTCGCCCGGGCCGCGTGGCTCCTCAGAGGTGAAGGCGATGAATCGCATCGGTCGCTCGGAATCGGCGGCCACCCGCGCGAGCTCGAGCATCACCGCAACGCCCGAGGCGTTGTCCTCGGCGCCCGGCGCCTGCGGAACCGTGTCGAGATGGGCCCCGACGATGCGGTGTGGTGCCGTGTCGTCGAAGCCCGGTGGTGAGGCGATGACGTTCGGTGCGCGGCCGGCGGGCACCCGGATTCCCCAGCTCGTGCCGGCCGGCACGTCGACCTGCTGACGCGTGACGGTGTAGCCGAGCTCGGCGAACCGGTGCTCCACCCAGTCGGCGGCCTCCCGGTAGGCATCGGACGTTCCGTGCCGAGGACCGATCTCGCGCGCCAGATGCCTGATGTCGTCGAGCACGCGTTCCACCTCGAACTGCGGCGCCTCCGCAGGTTCCGACACGGATGGCCTGGGCGTGGGAGTCGGGTCAGGCTCGGGCGGCTCACCCGTGCACGCGGCCAGCAAACCAGCTGTCGCGACGGCGATCGCCACGCGCGAGATCCTCATGACCTCAACGTACGGCCGAAAGCGACCGCTCCCTAGGTGCTCTCTGGCTCCTGCATCTCGACCGCCTCGAGCTCGGCTCGCACGACGTCGAAGGCCACCTGGGGCGCGTATCCCTTGCGGGCGAGCATGCCGGTGAGTCGTCTGATCTGGGTGGTGGAGTCGAGGCCGCGCATCGATCGCAGCTTCTTCTGGACCAGGCGGTGGGCATTCTGACGCTCGACCTCCGGGTCGAGATCGGCCAGCACCTCGCGGGAGGTGTCGTCGTCGATGCCCTTGCGGCGCAGCTCCATGGCCAGGACCCTCGCAGCGACACCCCGGCTGCGCTGACGTGACTGCACCCACGACCGGGCGAAGTCCTCGTCGTCGATCAGGCCGACCTCCTCGAACCGGTCGAGGACGCGCTCGGCGACGTCGTCGGGCACGTGCTTCTTGGCCAGGAATCCGGCCAGCTCGGCCCTGCTGCGGGGCTGATCGGTCAGCCGCCGCAGCAGGATCGTGCGGGCCACCGACTCCGGATCGGCTGGTGCGTCGCTGTCCGTGGCAGGTGGCTCCTGCCGCGCCATCTGCGACACGCTCAGAACTCGATGTCGGCGGGCGGCTCGGCGTCGGGCACGTCGGCCGGCTGGTCGACCTGGGGCCCGACTCCCATGTGCTCCTTGATGCGCTTCTCGAGCTCGTCCGCAAGGTCGGGGTTGTCCTTGAGGAACTGGCGGGAGTTCTCCTTGCCCTGCCCGAGCTGGTCGCCCTCGTACGTGTACCAGGCGCCGGCCTTGCGGACGAAGCCCGTATCGACACCGACGTCGATGAGGCTGCCTTCGCGGCTGATGCCCTGGCCGTACATGATGTCGAACTCGGCCTGCTTGAACGGCGGGGCCAGCTTGTTCTTGACGACCTTGATGCGGGTGCGGTTGCCGACCATGTCGGTGCCGTCCTTGAGCGTCTCGATGCGCCGGACGTCGAGCCGGACCGAGGCGTAGAACTTGAGCGCCTTGCCGCCCGTGGTGGTCTCGGGCGAGCCGAACATCACGCCGATCTTCTCGCGGAGCTGGTTGATGAAGACGGCCGTGGTGCCCGAGCCGTTGATGGCGCCGGTCATCTTGCGCAGTGCCTGGCTCATGAGACGGGCCTGCAGACCGACGTGGCTGTCGCCCATCTCGCCGTCGATCTCGGCGCGGGGCACGAGCGCCGCGACGGAGTCGATGACGATGATGTCGAGCGCGCCGGAGCGGATGAGCATGTCGGCGATCTCGAGCGCCTGCTCGCCACTGTCGGGCTGGGAGATGAGCAACGCGTCGGTGTCGACACCCAGCTTGCGGGCGTAGTCGGGATCGAGCGCGTGCTCGGCGTCGATGAACGCGGCCACGCCGCCGGACTTTTGGGCGTTGGCGACCGCGTGCAGGGCCACCGTGGTCTTGCCCGAGGACTCCGGACCGTAGATCTCGACGACCCGGCCGCGGGGCAGCCCGCCGATGCCGAGGGCGATGTCGAGCGCCGTGGATCCGGTGGGGATGACGTCGATGGGGGCGCGGCTGCGCTCGCCCAGTCGCATGACCGAGCCCTTGCCGTGGGCCCGGTGGATCTGGGCGACGGCGTTGTCGAGCGCCTTGTCGCGGTCGGTGTCGTTGCGGTCGGCGATCTCGCGACCGTTGATGTCGCGGGTGGGAGCGTCGCGCTCGGCGCTTGCGCGCTCGGCGTTCTTGGAAGAGGTCTTGGGAGGCATCGCAGGGATCCGTTCTCTCGGTGGCGGCCGGTTGTCTTCGACGCTAGGAGGACCCACAGACATTCATGGGCCTCGTCGACCCGCCTGTGGAGGACGTCCTCGTCACGTCAACCTGTGCACGACGTTAGTACGAACAGATGTTCGATGGGGCACGACACGCCGTGTCCGCAGCCAGGAGTTGAGCCGGGAGTTGCTAGCGCTCAGAGGGTGGGAGCTCGAGCGTCTGGTGAACGGCCCGCCACACGAGCTTCGGCGTCTCGCCGGCGTCGAGCGCCTCGCGCGCGGTGCGGCCGTCGAGCGCCCGCATGACCTGCGTGTCGGCCCACACCTGGGCATAGGCGGTGCCGAGCTGGCGCTCCATCCGCGCCCAGAACTCGCTGTGTCGCACGAGCGGGACTAGGCCGCGTTGACGGAGACGTCGGGCGCGATGGAGGAGACGCTCGCCAGGTCTGCGCTGGACAGGTGTGGGGCCTCCTCGATGGCGAGCAGGGCGCTCACATCGAGCAACAATTTGGAGAGCGGGACGTCGAGGGCTCCGGCGAGTGCGGCCAGCAACTCGGAGCTCGGCTCCTTCTGGCCACGCTCGACCTCGGAGATGTAGCCGAGGCTCACGCGGGCCCGGGCGGAGACGTCGCGGAGCGTGAACCCCTTGGCGATACGGCGGGCGCGGAGAACCTCGCCGACGAGCTGTCGCATCGCGGTCATCGGTCACTCCCCTTCATGCCGGCCTGCCTCGGATCCATACCACCTCAACCTCGCGGCAACGTGGTTTCTTCCCTCAGCCTACCGATCAGCAGTGACAGGGCCGCGTCGACCGCCTGCTCGCGGACGAGTCGGCGGTCTCCGTGCAACGACAGTTCCCTGGTGTCGACGCCGTCCGGCCCGGCCACCGCGACGTGGACGGTGCCGACCGGCTTGCCCTCGCTCGGCTCGGGCCCGGCGACTCCGGTGGTGGCCACTCCCCAGGTGGCACCCAGGACGCGGACGGCGCCCTCGGCCATCTGGGCGGCGACGTCGGCGTGCACCGTACCGACGCGCTCGATGAGCTCCGGGTCGACGCCGAGGACGTCGCTCTTGGTCTCGGGGAGGTAGGCGACGACACCACCTCGCAGGACGTCGGAGGCGCCGGGGACGTCGACGAGCGTGGCGCAGAGGAGGCCGCCGGTGAGCGACTCCGCCGTGGCGATCGTCTGACCCGTGCCGCGCAGGGCGTCGACAACGTCGAGCGCCGAGACTGCAGCGCTCATCGGATGGGGCTCATGCGGGCGACTTCTGCTCCCGCCGCATGACGACGGCGTCGCGGACGTACTGCACGGCCGTGACGAGCGTGACCACGAGAGCCGCGGCCATCGTGACGTGCGTGCACCAGCGCATCACGTGGCTGATGGTGTTGTCCCAGATCTCGAACGGCAGCAGGTAGCCGCCGATGGCGACGGTCTGCAACACCGTCTTGACGCGCCCGCCCTGACTGGCCGGCATGACACCGTACTTCTTGACCACGAAACGCATCAGGGTGATGCCCCACTCGCGCACCAGCAGCACGATCGTGACCCACCACCAGAGCACACCGATGATCGACAGGCCCACGAAGGCCATACCGGTGAGTGCCTTGTCGGCGATCGGGTCGGCGAGCTTGCCGAAGTTGGTGACGAGACCGCGGCTGCGAGCAATGTCGCCGTCGATGCGGTCGGTGATCATCAGCAGGACGAAGGCGACGAAAGCCCAGATCCGGAAGCCGACGTCCTCCCCACCCTCGCTGAGCAGCAGCCAGCCGAACACCGGCACCCCGACGATCCGCAGCACAGTCAACGCGTTCGCGATGTTGAGGTTGCTGGGCGGCGCAGCCGTCTCCATGAGGGCCCTTCGTGAAGAGGTCAGACGGTTCAGTATGCGGCAGTCGCGCGTCGCCGCGCCAACTGGACCTCGGCCTCGGCCGGCGAGACGTTCGTCGCGAAACCGACCGGGGCGTCGTAGATGCGCATCCCGTCCTGGCTGATGACCTTGACGCGGGCGTCGTGCCGCAGGCCCACGCGAGGCTCGACCCGGATCTCGCCGAGCTCGCTCCACAGCAGGCCGATCCAGCCGTGATGGTGCCGCATGCGCACGCCGTGGTCGTCGGCGACGAACAGCGGTGTGCGCGCGTCGCCCACGCCGGGCAGCGTGACGGTGCCCAGCACGGCGAACACGGCTGCGGGCAGTAGGAGCCACCAGTCCTCTCGGACGAAGGCGAGAACGCCGAACGCCGAAGCGATGACCAGAGTCGCCACCGTGAGGCCGATGTAGAGGCCCGTGCGGCGCATGATGACGAACGGGACCTGGTTGAGGCCCAAGCCCGGCGGCGGGTCGTGCAGCGTCATCGAGACCTCCCCCTCACTCCGCATCCTATTCAGCACTGATGCTCGCCAGGACGTCGTCGAGGTCGTCGGACTTGATCAGCACGTCGCGCGCCTTGGACCCCTCGCTGGGACCCACGATCCCGCGGCTCTCCAGGATGTCCATGAGGCGGCCCGCCTTGGCGAACCCGACCCGCAGCTTGCGCTGGAGCATCGACGTCGAGCCGAACTGTGTGGTGACGACGAGCTCGATCGCCTGGAGGACGAGGTCCAGGTCGTCGCCGATGTCGTCGTCCAGCTCACGTCTGCCCTGCTGCGGAGCCGTGACGTCGTCGCGATAGACCGGCTGCAGCTGCTGCTTGCAGTGGTCGACGACCTGCTTGATCTCGGCCTCGGTGATCCACGCCCCCTGCATGCGCATGGACTTGTTGGCGCCCATCGGCAGGAACAAGCCGTCGCCCTGACCGACGAGCTTCTCGGCCCCCGGCTGGTCGAGGATGACCCGGCTGTCGGTGATCGAGCTGGTGGCGAACGAGAGCCGGCTCGGCACGTTGGCCTTGATGAGCCCGGTCACGACGTCAACGGAAGGTCTCTGAGTTGCCAACACCAGGTGGATGCCGGCGGCCCGGGCCAGCTGCGTGATCCGGACGATGGCGTCCTCGACGTCCCGGGGAGCCACCATCATCAGGTCGGAGAGCTCGTCGACGACCACCAACAGATAGGGATAAGGAACGAGTTCCCTCTCACTGTTGGATGCAGGTTGCACCTTGCCCGACCGCACGTCGCGGTTGAAGTCGTCGATGTGGCGGTAGCCGAAGTTCGAGAGGTCGTCGTAGCGCAGGTCCATCTCGCGCACGACCCACTGCAGCGCCTCGGCGGCCTTCTTGGGGTTGGTGATGATCGGCGTGATCAGGTGCGGGATGCCGTCGTACGCCGTCAGCTCGACCCGCTTGGGGTCGATCATGATCATGCGGACCTCGTCGGGCGTGGAGCGCATCAGGATCGAGGCGACCATGGAGTTGACGAAGCTCGATTTGCCCGACCCAGTGGCGCCGGCGACGAGCAGGTGCGGCATCTTCGCGAGGTTGGCCACCACGAAGCCGCCCTCGACGTCCTTGCCGAGGCCGATCACCATCGGGTGGTGGTCGCCGCGCGCCTTGGCCGAGCGCAGCACGTCTCCGAGGGAAACCATCTCCTTGTCGACGTTGGGGATCTCGACACCGATCGCCGACTTGCCCGGGATGGGCGAGAGGATGCGGACCTCGTTGGAGGCGACCGCGTAGGCGATGTTCTTCGACAGCGCGGTGACCTTCTCGACCTTCACGGCGGAGCCGAGCTCGACCTCATATCGCGTGACCGTCGGGCCGCGCATGTAGCCGGTGACCTGGGCGTCGATCTCGAACTGCTCGAGCACCTCGCTGAGACGCTCGACGATCTCGTCGGACGCCTTGGAGCGCGCCTTGTGGGGGCTGCCCTCCCGCAGCACCTTGCTGTCGGGAAGCGTGTAGACGACGTCGCCGGAGAGGGCGAGCTGCTCGGCACGGACCGGCAGGGGTTCCATCGGCGGACGGACCTGTTGCTCCGTCTCCTCCCCAGTGGCGGCTGACGCCGCATCGGGAGTATGGCTGGGTACGGGAACCTTCCGGTCCTCGTCCGGGCCCTCGACCAGCGGGTTCTCGAACGCCTCGTCGGCCCGTGACGTCCGCGGGTGACGCTTGCGCTCCTCCTGTTCGGTGTCCGACTCCTCATCGGTGTGGCGACCCAGCGCCTTGTCGCGGGCGGTGCGCAGGCGCTCGGGCACGGCGTGGAGCGGGGTGCCGGTGACGACGAGCAGCCCGAACAGGACCACCAGCACGAGGAGCGGCGCGACGACGTAGACGGTCTTCAGAAGGTCGACGAGGATCGCCGAGAACAGGAACCCGATCGCTCCACCGGCCTCGCGGACGGCGGGCATGTCGTCGGGGCGGGGTACGCCGTGCGACAGGTGCACGAGACCGAGCACGCCCCCGCAGATCGCGGCCCAGCCGATGACCTGGCGTCCGGCCGGGCCGTTGCGGTCGGGATGACGCAAGGTACGCCAGGCGACGACGGCGAGCAGGATCGGCACCGCCCATGCCAGCAGCCCGACGCTGCCGGTGCAGGCCGTTGCGGATGGCTTCGCCGACCATGCCGGGGATCTGCCACCACACGGACGCCGCCACGACGATGGCCAGTCCGAGCAGGCCGAAGCCGACGCCGTCACGCCGCTGTTCGGGCTCGAGCTCGCCGGCCGAGTGGCCGATGCTGCGTGCCACGGCGCCCACGGCTCCGGCGAGGCCGAGCCAGATGGCACGGAGCAGGCCGAAGATGCCGTTGAACAGCACGGTGATGGGACCAGGGCCGGATCGGGCCGGGCGGCGCTGTGCTGGCCGTCGTTGGGCGGGCCTGCGCTTCTGCGCAGGCTTGCGCTTCGCAGGCTTCTTCCGAGCCTGGCTGCCGGACGGCCGCTTGCGCGGCGGGGAAGACGTTCGGGTCGCCATGGCGAAAGCCTAAAGGAGAAGTCGAGCCTTGGACCGCTCCCACGCCGTCACAGATGTCCCGAGGTCAGCGGCCTGACGCCGACGTTGAGGGCCTGGTGGAAGCGGGTGAGCACGAGCGAGACCAGGCGGTGGTTCGGCGCGCCGCCGTCGAGCATCGGAGCGGTCACGAGGTCGGCTCCGCTGTGGCGCAGCTTGTCGGCGTGGCGTCCGGGCGTCAGCAGGTACGACGCCACGACGACCCGGCGGCCGTAGGCGCGGGCGATGTCGACCGCGTCGTTCAACGGGGTGTCGCGGCCGCCGACCGAACCGATGTGTACCGGTCCGCCCCACACGGCGCTGAGCAGCCGCGCCGCCCGTGAGAAGCCCTCGATGGCCACCGGATCGTAGGAGCCGGCGACGCCGAGCACGATCGTGTCGTCCTTGCCCGCACCGGCCTCGATGAGGCGCTGGACGCAGAGCTCCGCCAACACCCAGTCCGGACCGAGGGTGGGAGCGATCCGCATCGTCGGGTCGTGACGGCGTGCGATCGCCAGGGCGTCGGCCACGTCGGTGCCCCCGGTGAGCGTGAGCGGCACCGCCACGCGCACGGGTGGCCAGCTCTCGTCGGGGTGGAGCATGTCCGCAGGCACGTCGTGGACGTCGAGGGACGGTGCGTCGCGTCGCACTGCGTTGACGAGGACGCCGAGGGCGGACCGTTCGATCGGGTCCGTGGTGGGCGACGAGCAGGCCAACAGCGTCTCCCCTGTTCGCCTGGTCGTCACCGGTCACTCCCCACCGTCGTCACGGGGTCAGGTGCGGCCGGCCGGGGAAGTGCGTGACTCCCCACGAGCCGGCCGCAACCGTCATTCCGTGTGGTCCGACCCCGTCGTCGGACACCATTCACGCTAGGCGTGGCGTGTTTCACGTGCGCCGCCGAAAGGTTTCGGGCAGGTAACCATCACGACGCCCACGCGAAGCGCCAGGAGGCGGCCGCCTGCTCGTACCGATCGACGACGAGCTGGACGAGACGGCGGTCCGGCGGTCCGTCGTCGAGCAGCGGAGCCGTGACCACTCCGGCAGCGCAGCCGTGCAGGAGGTCGGCGAAATGACCGGGTGCCAGCAGGTAAGTGGCCACGACGACCCGGCGTCCCGACACACCTGCCTCGGCGACCACGTCGCCGAGCGGACGGCCGGTTCCACCGAGATGGCCGACCCGCACCTCCCGGCCGAGCCTCATGGCCAGTCGCGCAGCCGCTCGGTCGACACTCTGGTGCGCCCGCACGTCGCTCGACCCGGCGACGCCGAGCACCACCGCGTCGTCGGCGTCGAGACCCACGGCGTCGAGCCGGTCGAGCAGGATCGCCGTGATGGTGTCGGCCGGACCGAGCACCGGCGCGGCGGTCGCGGATCGGCTGGCGACAGCTCGGGCGATGTCGACGTGGACGTGGAAACCAGGCGCCAGCAGCAGCGGCACGACGACGGCGGGACCGGCCGACGAGTCGAGAACAGTGTCGGGCGTCGGCTCCTGGACGTCGACGAAGGCGTCACGCACGTCGACGTCGGGCAGCCGGTGACGCACGGCGTCGACGAGTCCGGCGACGGCCGCTTGCCCGCCCGGCGACGACGTGCCGTGGCTGACGGCGACCAGGGTGGGAGTCATGAGGCGACAGCGAGGGCGTAGCCACGCTTGACGACGGTGCGGACCACGTCGCGCCCGACGACGTCGCGCAGCCGGGCAACGGCGACCTCGGCCGAGTGCGGGTCTCCGGAGACCCCGGGCATGACCGCCAGCAGCTGTTCGCGCGATCGCACCCGTCCGGGCTCGCGCGCGAGCTCGCCCAGGATGGCGAGGCCACCCGGTGACAGCGGCAGCACCTCGTGGTCGAGGGTTGCGGCGGTGGCTCGGACGCGGAGCTCTCCTGCCGGGGTGGGAACGCTGGCCGCGTCGTCGCCCAGGTGCATGACGAGGAGCCGCACGAGCGCGCCGAGCCGGGCGCGATCGGGCACGAGCGGCTCGAAACCCGCGACGCGAAGCGGCTCGGCGGTCACCGGACCGACGGCGGCCAGGGTCAGGCTGCTGTTCTTGGCGAGTCGCTGGACGTCGTCCCCGGCTTGGGCTTCGCGCATCGCGGCGATCCAGGCGGCGGCGCCCGGGGCGGAGGTGAAGGCCACGGCGTCGAAGGCACCATCGGCGGTGTCGCGGATGGAGGCCACGAGAGCCTCCGGGTCGGGCGGGGCGCCCCAGCGGTAGACGATGAGGCCGACCGTCGTCGCCCCGGCAGCGGAGAGCCGCGCCTCGAGGCCGTCGTCGCCGGCGCCGTGGTGCTGCACCGCGATCGTCTGACCCTCGACCCCCTCGGCGACGAGGAAGTCGGCGATCTCGGCCGACGTCTCGGACTCCGCGACCCAGTCGGGCACCAGCCCCGCGGCGCGGAGCGCGCCGCTGGCCTTCGGTCCGCGGGCGACGAGCCGGGTCTCCTCCAGCGCTGCCAGCAGCTCATGGCCGAGCCCGGCGACCTCCGCCGTCTCGTGCCAGCCGCGGAACCCGATGCCGGTCGTGATCACCACGATGTCGGCGTGCAGGTCGATGACCTGCCGCGTCTGCGCAAGCAGCGTCTGCTCGTCGATGCGGGACTCCATGCCCAATGACGGGGCCACGACCACCTCGGCGCCGCGTCGTTCGAGCGCCAAGGCGAAGTCACCAGAGCGTCGTTGCGCGGTGACGAGCACCCGAGAGCCGGTCAGCACCGGCCCGAGGGCGCTCATGGGTCGGTCTCGGGGTCACTGGTGCGGACCTCCACGACGCCCTGGGACACCCGGACCTCCCAGACGCCGAGCGCGGCCGACTCGTCGTCGAGGCACACGCCTGTGCGCAGGTCGAACGTCTGCTTGTAGACCGGGGACGCGACGGTCGGGGTGTTCCCGCGTGACCCCACCAGTCCGCGAGCGATGACGTTGGCGCCGCTGAACGGGTCGCGGTGGTCGACGGCGAGCACCTCGTCGGTCTCGCGCAGCCGGAAGAGGGCGACCTGTCGGCCGGCGACCAGGGCCGCCGCCCCGCGATCCGGCACGAGCGACGCGAGCGCGCACACCGGTGTCCACGTCATGCAGTCGCTCCTTCCTTTCTGACGGGGAGGGTGTCACCGGCGATCAGCACGGCACCCTCATCTTCAGAGGCCGGTCGGCGCTGACCGCGTTCCTCCACATACACAAGATCGGGGTCCGCTGTTTCCGGGGCGTTAACGAAGGAGGCGAACTTGCGTAACTTCTCCGGGTCGCGCAGCGTGGCGGCCCATTCGTCCTCGTACTGTCCGACGTGCGCGGTCATCGCGGCGTCGAGGTCGGCGCAGATACCGAGGCTGTCGTCGAACACCACGGCCTTCAGCGCCTCGATACCTCCTTCGTACGCTTCCTGCCACGGCGCGGTCCGCTGGAGGCGGTCGGCGGTACGGACGTAGTACATGAGGTAGCGATCGATGGCGGTGATCAGCTCGTCCGTGGACAGGTCCTCGCCGAAGAGCACCGCGTGCCTGGGCGTGAAGCCGCCGTTGCCGCCGACGTACAGATTCCAGCCGTTCTCGGTGGCGATGACGCCGACGTCCTTGCCGCGCGCCTCGGCGCACTCTCGAGCGCATCCCGAGACGGCCAGCTTGAGCTTGTGCGGGGACCTCAGGCCGCGGTACCGCAGTTCCAGGGCGATGGCCAGGGTCGTGGAGTCCTGCACGCCGTAGCGGCACCACGTCTGGCCGACGCACGACTTCACCGTGCGCAGCGCCTTGCCGTAGGCGTGCCCGGACTCGAAGCCGGCCTCGACCAGACGCGCCCAGATTAACGGCAGCTGCTCGATGCGGGCACCGAACAGGTCGATCCGCTGGCCGCCGGTGATCTTCGTGTAGAGCCCGAAGTCCGACGCCACCTGCCCGATCGCGATGAGGCCCGCGGGCGTCACCTCGCCGCCGGGGATGCGCGGGACGACCGAGTAGGTGCCGTCCTTCTGCAGGTTCGCCATGACGTGGTCATTGGTGTCCTGGAGCGCCGCGTTCTCGCCGTCGAGCACATGGCCCTGACCGAGCGACGCCAGGATGGACGCGACCACCGGCCGGCAGATGTCGCAGCCCCGGCCGGTGCCGTGCTTGTCGATCAGCTCGCTGAACGTGGTGATGCCGCTGACGCGCACGATGTCGAACAGCTGGGCACGACTCTGGGTGAAGTGCTCGCAGAGTGCGTGGCTGACCTCGATCCCGGCTTCGGTGAGCTGGGTCTCGACCAGCCGCTTCACCAGCGGGACACACGATCCACACCCAGTACCGGCCTTCGTGCAGGCCTTGACCGCGGCGACGTCGGTGCAGCCCTCTTCGTCGACCGCGCACCGGATGGCGCCGGCGGTGACGTTGTGACACGAGCAGACGTTGGCCTCGTCGGGCAGGCTGCTGCCGCTCGGCAGCTCGATCCCCTCGGGGAGCAACCAGGCCGTGGGATCGGCGCCGAGCGCTCCCCCTACGAGCGGGCGCAGGCTCGCGTACGAGGACGCGTCGCCGACGAGCATGCCGCCGAGCAGCGTGGCGGCGTCGTCGCTCATGACGAGCTTCTTGTAGACGCCGGCGACCGGATCGGCGTAGACGACCTCGAGGCTCCCCTGGGTCGCCGCGAAAGCATCGCCGAAGCTGGCGACATCGACGCCCAGCAGCTTGAGCTTCGTGCTCAGGTCGGCGCCCTCGAACGTGGCCTGGCCACCGAGCAGCCGGTCGACGACGACCTCGGCCATCGTGTAGCCGGGCCCGACGAGGCCCCACACCCGGCCGGCGACGTGGGCGACCTCGCCGATCGCGTAGACGTCGGGGTCGCTGGTGCGGCAGGCGTCGTCGGCCATCACGCCGCCGCGCTCGTGCAGGTCGAGGCCGGCGTCGCGGGCCAGCTCGTCGCGCGGCCGGACGCCCGTGGCGAACACGACGACGTCGACGGGCATCGACTCGCCGTCCGAGAACTGCATGCGCGAGACGCGGCCGTCGCGGCCCGGTCGGAGCTTCGACGTCGCCGTCGACGTGCGGACGCTCACGTCGAGCTGCTCGATCAGGCGCCGCAGCGACTCGCCGCCGGCTCGGTCGACCTGCAGCGGCATCAGCCAGTCGGCGAACTCGACGACGGTGGTCTCGGCGCCCAGCGCCGTCAGGGCGCCGGCCGCCTCCAGCCCGAGCAGGCCACCACCGATCACGGCTCCCCTGACCGTCCGGCCGAGGCGCCGGCCCCGCTCCTCCACCCAGGAGCGCAGCTCGGCGACGTCGTCGACCGTGCGGTAGACGAACGATCCGGGCAGGTCGGAGCCCTCGACGGGCGGCACCGTGGCGTACGAGCCGGTGGCGAGGACGAGGGCGTCGTAGCCGAACGTGCGGCCCTTGGCCGCGACGACGCGGGCCTCGCGGTCGATGGCCGTGACCGGGACGTGGCGGTGAAGGCGGATGCCCGGGCGACGCCACAGGTCGGGATCGCCGAGGAGCAGGTCGTCGGGATCGCGGTCGCTGAAGAACGACGTCAGCGCGACGCGGTCGTACGGGGGTCGCGACTCCTCGCCGAACACGTCGATGTCCCACGTCTCGGTCGCCCCGCGGGCCTCCAGAGCCTCCACGAGACGCTGCGCCACCATGCCGGCGCCGACGACGACGAGCTTCTTCTTCTCAGCCATGGACCCGACCGTATGAAGACGAGATTTCGCGATGGGGTGTCCCATGTTGCCTCGCGGGTACGGTCTCCTCACGCGACGCTTCGGTCTCCTGTGAGGACGTCTCCGCAGGTGGGTCGCTCTCGCGCAGCCAGTCGCAGATCCCGCCGACGAGCGCGGTGCATCCTCCGCATCCGGTCGTCGCCAGCGTCGCCTTGGCGAGCTCGTCGACGCCGGTGGCGCCGGCCTCCCAGGCCGCGACGAGTGCACCCTTCGAGACGCCGTTGCACCGGCAGACCGTCGTGCTCGACGGCATGGTCGTGGGCGACGGTGCCTCGACCACCGACCCCGCCGACGCCCCCAGCAAGAGATGGAGCGGATCGGCCGGAATCATCCCCGGGCGATCGAACTGCGTGCTCAGGTGCGCAGCGATGTCGGGTGCGCCGATGCAGGTGAAGCCCATGAGGGTGTCGTCGCGAACGATCACCTCGAGGTGCCGGCGAGCCTGCCGATCGTGAAGCGCGACCACGCGGTCGTGGGAGTCCGACGACGACTCCCGCCGGCCCATGGTCACCACGTCGAGGCCGACGGCCTTGAGCCGCATGGCGGACCCGGTGATCTCCACCGGCTCGATCAGGTCCCCGGTCACCAGGCTGCGTGCGAGCTCGCGGGCCTGGCCCCAGCCGGGTGCGACCAGGCCACTCGTGCCGGCCGGAGTCTGCGCACAATCCCCGATGGCCGAGACGCTCGGGTCGAGGGTCGTGCGAAGGTCGTGCCCGACGATCACCCCGCGGTCCGTCTCCAGGCCGGCCTCGGCGGCGAGCCTGGTGTCCGGGACGGTGCCGCAGGCGAGCACCACCAGATCGGCGGCGATCGTGTGACCGCCACCCAGCCGAACGCCGACGACGTGGCCGTCGCGGACGCTGACCGACTCGATCTGGGCGCTGCCGACGAAGTCGATGCCCAGGTCGGACGACGCCTCCTGGACGACGTCGGCCACGGACTCGTCGAGGTCGCGGGCGAGCAGGGTCGGGGCGGCATCGACCACGGTCACGCCGACGCCGCGATGACGCAGGCCGCAGGCGGCCTCGATGCCGAGCGGTCCGCCGCCGATGACGACGGCATGGCGGGCGTTGAGGCTGGCCGCCTTCACGTCGCGCGCGTCGTCGAGGCTGCGCAGCACGTGCACGCCGCGTGGCAACCCGTCGCGAAGTCCGGGTACGGGGATGACCATCGCCCGCGCACCGGTGGCGAGCACGAGATGGTCGTAGGGCACGTCGCCCTCGGTCGTGCGGACCACCCGCTGCACACGATCGATCTCCAGTGCCGGTCGTCCGGTGTGGACGCGGGCTCCCGACGGCACGGGCAGCATCAGCCCGGACAGGTCGGTCCGCCCGGCGAGCAGCTCGGTGAGCAGCACCCGGTTGTACGGCGCGTAGGTCTCGTCGCCGAGGACGTCGATCTCGGCGGTGGCATCGAGCCGGCTCAGCTCGTCGGCAAAGCGGTTGCCGACCATGCCGGCACCGATGACGACCACCCTCATGACTCGCTCCTCCGGATCGAGACGGCGCACACCTTGAACTCGGGCATGCCGGAGACCGGATCGGTCGCGGCGTTGGTGACCGCGTTGACCAGCCCCTCGTCGGCGAAGTGGAACGGCACGAAGACGGTGTCCGGCCGGATGTCCTTGCTGATGCGCGCCTGCGCCCGCATCGTGCCGCGGCGCGACGTGACGCTGATGTCGTCGAGTCCCTCGACGCCGATGCGGTGCGCAAGGGTCGGGTGGATCTCGACGTAGGCGCGCGGCTGGGACGCGTTCAGCTGAGCAACGCGTCGGGTCTGCGCCCCGGACTGGTAGTGCTCGAGCACGCGGCCGGTCACGAGCCAGACGGGTGCGTCCCGGCGCAAGGTGTCGTCGGGCCCGGAGGCACGGACGGCGATCATGCGAGCGCGCCCATCGGGAGTCGGGAACCCGTCGGCAAAGAGCCGAGGGGTGCCCGGGTGATCCTCGCCGGGGCACGGCCAGTAGAGGGACTCGCCGGCGTCGAGGCGCTCGTACGTGATGCCCGAGTAGTCGGCTCGACCGCCGGCGCTCGCTCGTCTGAGCTCGTCGAAGACCTCACGGGGCTCGGTCGACCAGATGCCCGGGGCGTCCAGGCGGTCGGCGAGCGCGGCGAAGATCTCCAGCTCGCTCCACACGTCACCCGGCGGCTCGATGGCGCGGCGCCGGCGCAGGACACGGCCCTCGAGACCGGTCATCGTGCCCTCCTCCTCGGCCCACTGGGTGACCGGCAGGATGTAGTCGGCGAGCATGGCGGTTTCCGAGGGCACGAAGTCGCAGACGACCACGAGATCGAGCGAGCGGATGCGGCGACGGACCTCGGAAGCGTCGGGGGCGCTGACGACGACGTTGCTGCCATGGACGAACAAGGCGCGCGGCCCGCCGGGGGTGCCGAGGCTGCGGAGGAGCTCGACCGCCGGGACTCCGGATCCAGGGATGGTCGCGGGATCCACGCCCCAGACGCCGGCCACGTGCTCACGAGCAGCCGGGTCGTCGATCATCCGGTAACCGGGCAGCTGGTCGGCCTTCTGCCCGTGCTCGCGACCGCCCTGACCGTTGCCCTGACCGGTGATGGCCCCATATCCGCCACGCCCATCTCCGGCGATACCGCCGCCGACCAGGCCGAGTGCGAGGGCGAGGTTGATGGCGGCGGTGACCGTGTCGGTGCCGTCGACGTGCTGCTCGGAGCCGCGTCCGGTCAGCACGAAGGCGCCACGGCCGCCTCGGTGCGGCGATGCGTCGGCCAGCAGGTGGGCGATGCGGCGCAGCTGGGTCTCCGGGACGCCGGTCGTGGCGGCGACCCGCTCCGGCCACCACTCGGACACGCTGCGGCGCACGTCGTCGAGACCGGTGACACGAGACTCCAGGTACGTGACGTCGGAGAGGCCGTCCGCCAGCACGACGTGCAAAAGACCGAGCAGGAAGACGAGGTCGGTGCCGGGTACGAGCTGGACGTGCTCGCCGGCGCCGTCATCGGTGAGAACCGCGGTGGCACTGCGCCGCGGGTCGACCACGATCAGGCCGCCGCGTTCGCGCACCGGGCCGAGGTGCTGGACGCTGGGTGGCATCGTGTCGGCCAGGTTGCTCCCGAGCAGCAGCACCGCGTCGCCGTCCTGCAGGTCGGCCAGCGGGAACGGGAGCCCGCGATCGATGCCGAGTCCGCGGTTCGCCGCCGCCGCGGCCGACGACATGCAGAAGCGTCCGTTGTAGTCGATCATCCGGGTGCGCAGGGCGAGCCGCGCGAACTTGCCGAGCTGGTAGGCCTTCTCGTTCGTCAGGCCGCCGCCTCCGAACACCGCGACCGCATCCGTGCCGTGCTCGGCCCCGATCGCCTGGACACGGGCCGCGATGTCGTCGAGCGCCTCGTCCCAGGACACCTCGACAAATTCGTCACCCTTGCGGCGCAGCGGCGCTGTGATGCGGTCCGCCGTCTGCAGGAGCTCCGTGCTCGTCCAGCCCTTGCGACACATGCCGCCGAGGTTGGTCGGAAACTGCCGAGGCTCGGCGGCGAGAGGCTCGCCGCCGAGTCCCCCTCCTGTCAGACGTTGCGCGCACTGCAACGCGCAGTACGGGCAGTGGGTTTCTGTCACACGTTGGCCTTCGCCATGGTGGCTCCAGAACGGCGATAGACGAACCAGGTGACCGCGGAGCACACCACGTAGTAGGCGGCGAACAGGATGAACGCGGTCTTGCAGGCCTCGACCGGGTCGTTCACCCAGGGCGAACCGAACGTGATCGGGATCAGGAAGCCGCCCATGGCGCCGGCGGCGCCGATGATGCCGAGGGCTGCCGAGCCCTCCTTGACCGCCTTGGCCTCGGCGGCGTACCGCTCCACCGTGCCCTCGGACGTGGCGTTCTGAGCCTGTGTCTTGAAGATGTGCGGGATCATCTTGTAGGTGGAGCCGTTCGCCACGCCGGTCGCGGCGAAGACGAACAGGAACAGCGCCAGGAACCATGGGAAGATGCCCGAGTTGTAGTTGACCGCGGCGGTGATCTCAGGCGAGAAGCCGGGGAACGACGACGGGTCCGCCTTCCATGCCGCCAGCTTCTCCGGCGACGCGACCGGGACGGGCTTGAGCAGCGTCAGCGTGTAGAAGACGCCGAGCGTGCCGACGATCATCGCCACGAAGCAGCCCAGCGTCACCTTGGCGCCGCCGATCTTGTCAGCGAGCCAACCGCCGTACGGACGTGTCACCGAGCCCACCAGGGCACCCAGGAAGGCGTAGTACGCGAAGTTGATGCCGATCGACTCCGTCGGGATGGGCGACCGGTAGAAGTTGATCTTGATGAGCAGCGGCATCGCGGCCGAGTAGCCGATGAAAGAGCCGAAGGTCCCGATGTACAGGAACGCCATGATCCATGTGTGCTTGTGCTTGGCCAAGGCCAGCGTCTCGCGCGGCTTGCCCATGGCGGACGACAGATTGTTCATGAAGAGGTACGCGCAGAGCGTGGCCAGAACGGCCAGTGCGGCGTATAGGTACCCGGCCCGCTCCAGGTTGATCGCGTCGGCTGCCTTGATCAGACCGAACGCACCGCCGGCGCCGACGATGATCGGCAGGAAGAACTGGATCAGCGCCACTCCGATGTTCCCGCCCGCGGCGTTGAGGCCGAGCGCCGAGCCCTTCAAACGAGTCGGGTAGAAGTAGTTGATGCTCGTCATGGAGGAGGAGAAGTTCCCGCCGCCGAACCCCGCAGTAGCCGCGACCAGCACGAACACCCAATACGGCGTGTCGGGGTTCTGGACGACGATGACGAACAGCACCGTCGGGATGACGAGTAGCCCGGCGCTGACCATGGTCCAGTTGCGGCCACCGAACTTCGGCACCGCGAAGGTATAGGGCAGTCGCAGCAGCGAGCCCACCAGATTCGGCACGGCGACCAGGAAGAACAGCTGCTGGGGGCTGAAGTCGAACCCGACTCCGGCGAGCATCGCGGCGCTCACGCTCCACAACAGCCAGACCGAGAAACCCAGGTGCTCGGCGAAGATGGACCAGATCAGGTTGCGACGAGCCACCGTCCTGCCGGTCGACTCCCAGAACTCTGGATCCTCCGGTTCCCAGTGGTCGATCCATCGACCGGTGCGGCGCGACCGCGCCTCGGGCGTCGGTGTCCTCACGACAGTCGTCATCGGTCTCTCCCGTGTCCACGGATCGACCTGTTGCCGATCCTGCGTGACTGACGCTAGGAAGGCCGTGTTTCAGGGCGAACGAACCTGGGGACGACTTCAGTAACACTTCCTGCACAGCACGGACGAGCCCGCTGTGAGGTTCGTGACGGGGATCTCAGGCCTCGAGGACGATCGGGATGATCATCGGGCGGCGCTTCAGGCTGCGTCCGACGAACGAGCCGAGGGTGCGGCGCATCACCTGTTCCAGTTGCCGGGTGTCGTGCGCTCCCTCGCTGAGCGCCTCCTCGATGGCCGAGACCAGGCGTGGCCGTATCTCGTCGAACACGGAGTCTTCCTCTGCCAGGCCGCGCGCATGGATCTCCGGACCGGTCACGATCTTGCCGGTCGTGGAGTCGATGACGACCACCACGGAGATGAAGCCCTCGTCGCCGAGGGTGCGGCGGTCCTTGAGCTCGGACTCGGTGAGGTCGCCGACCGACGAGCCGTCGACATACACGTAGCCGCACTCCACGGCGCCCGTGATGGCGGCGTGCCCGTCGACGAGATCGATCACGTATCCGTCCTCGGCCAGCAGCACGTTCGGCACACCGGTCTGACGGGCCAGTGCCCCATTGGCGTGCAGGTGCCGGATCTCGCCGTGCACCGGCAGCACGTTGGTGGGCTTGACGATGTTGTAGCAGTACAGCAGCTCGCCGGCCGAGGCATGGCCCGAGACGTGCACCAGGGCGTTGCCCTTGTGCACCACGTGCGCACCGAGCTTGGTCAGGCCGTCGATGACCCGGTAGATGGCGTTCTCGTTGCCGGGGATGAGCGACGACGCGAGCAGGACGGTGTCGCCGGGCTCGAGCTGCACCTGGGGGTGGCTGCTGTTGGCGATGCGCGACAGGGCGGCCATCGGCTCCCCCTGGGAGCCGGTCGACATCAGCACCATCTTCTTCGGCGGTGCAGCGTCGATCTTGTCGACGACGATGCCGTCGGGGACACGCAGGTAGCCGAGCTCGCGGGCGATCTGCATGTTGCGCACCATCGAGCGTCCGACGTAGGCCACCTTGCGACCGTGCCGCTCGGCGGCGTCGAGCACCTGCTGCACGCGGTGCACGTGCGAGGCGAACGACGCCACGATGATGCGCTTCTCGCTGCGCGCGAACACCGCGTCGATGGCCGGGGTGATGTTGCGCTCGGGGGTGGTGAAGCCCGGCACCTCCGCGTTCGTGGAGTCGGTGAGGAAGAGGTCGACCCCGGCTTCCCCGAGGCGGGCGAAGGCCCGGAGGTCGGTGATGCGTGCGTCGAGGGGCAGCTGGTCCATCTTGAAGTCGCCGGTGTGCAGCACGACGCCCGCCGGCGTCTTGATCGCGACGGCGAGCGCGTCGGGGATCGAGTGGTTGACGGCGACGAACTCGCAGGAGAACGGCCCGAGGTCGAGGATCTCGCCCTCGGAGACGACGTGCCGCGGCACCTCCTTGAGCCGGTGCTCCTTCAGCTTGGGGTCGAGCAGCGCCAGGGTGAGCCGCGAACCGATGACCGGGATGTTGTCACGCTCACGCAAGAGATACGGCACACCGCCGATGTGGTCCTCGTGGCCGTGCGTCAGGACGATGCCGACGATGTCCTGGAGTCGGTCCCGGATCGGCCCGAAGTCCGGAAGGATCAGGTCGACGCCCGGGTGGTGCTCCTCGGGGAAGAGCACGCCGCAGTCGACCACAAGTAGCTTGCCGCCGAACTCGAACACGGTCATGTTGCGGCCGACCTCGCCCAGACCGCCGAGCGGGATGACGCGCAGGCCACCGGAGGGGAGCTTCGGCGGTGTGTCGAGCTCCAGGTGCATGTGACTCATGTGGAAACGGCTCAGCTCTCGAGGAGGCCCGAGGCCACCAGACCGTCGCGCACGATCGCGACCTCGTCGTCGGTGGCTTCGGGGAGGGGGCCACGCACGGTGCGGTGCTCGAGCACTCCGAGCAGCTGCAACGCCACCTTGGCGGTGATCGCACCTTGCGTGTGGGTCATGAGGGCCCGCACAGCGGGTAGGAGGCGGTCGTTGATGGTGCGGGCGGTGGCGAGGTCGCCGGCGTCGACTGCAGCGACCATGTCGGCGTACTCGCGGGCCGCGGCGTGCGCGACGACGCTCACGAAGCCGCTGGCGCCGACGGCCAGCCAGCCGAGGTTGAGGGCGTCGTCGCCGGAGTAGACACGGATGCCGGTCTCGCGCATCAGCCAAGCGCCGCGCTCCAGGTCGCCGACGGCGTCCTTGACCGCCACGACGAGTGGATTGCGCACCAGCTCGGGATAGGTGGCCTCGGCGATCTCGACGCCGGTACGCCCCGGGATGTCGTACAGCAGCACCGGGACGTCTTCACCGGCGTTCGCGATCGCATTGACGTGCTGGACGATGCCCGACTGCGGCGGCTTGCTGTAGTACGGCGTGACGACGAGGAGCCCGTGCGCGCCCGCCTTGCGGGCCTGCTCGGCGAGCTCGACGCTGTGCCGCGTGTCGTTCGTGCCGACCCCGGCGACGATCGTGGCGCGGTCGCCGACGGCCTCGATCACCGCCGCCAGGAGACGTCCGTCCTCCTCGATGGTGGTGGTGGGCGACTCGCCGGTGGTGCCGCTGACGACGAGCCCGTCGTTGCCGCGGTCGATCAAGTAGGTGGCGACCCGCTGGGCAGCGTCGACGTCGAGCGCGCCGTCGGGCGTGAACGGAGTGACCATGGCGGTCAGCACGCGGCCGAACGGCGCTGCCTCGGTGGCGAGCGGGGACGTCATGCTTCGAGGTTACCGTCCGGCTACCCGGCGGCGGCAGCCCCGGGCCGGTCGGCGGCCATGACCTCGAACGTCCCGGCCACGGTCCGCAGGCGTCGGAGCACGCGCACGTTGTCGAAACCGACCTCGGTGATGAGCTGAGGGACCATCCCGCGGCGGTTGTGCCCTGTGTTGACGAATCCGTCCAAGCACTGGAGGGCGAGGAACGCGACGCTCATCACCGGGTCCTGCGGGCGACCCCAGTCAGCGACGACGAGTCGTCCACCGGGCCGCAGCACCCTCATCGCCTCGGTGAGCGCGGCTCGCTTGATGCCCAGCGGCAAGTGATGGAAGACCAGTGTCGTCACGAGGGCGTCGACCTCGCCGTCGCGGAACGGGAGCTCGTCGGCCAGGCCCTCGACCCACTCCACCCGCTCCGAGCCGTCCTTGCGGCGAGCAATGCCGAGCACCTTGGGATCGCCGTCGAGCCCCACCACACGAGCATCGCCAAGCTCCTCCGCCGCAGCGATGGTGAGAGTGCCCGTGCCGCAGCCGACGTCCAGCACGACCTGCGGATCGACGGTCGCGATCTCGTCGACGATCAGCCGTCGCCAGCGACCTTCGCGCATCGTGAGCCGCACGCCCACGTCGTACACACCGGTGAGCGCGTCGATGCCGGCCGCCGGGACGTAGCGCGAGTCTTCCTTCACGCACAGCACCCTAGGCTGTGGCCATGGATCCAGAGGGCTTGACCACGTCCGAGCTCGACCGGGCCGTGGCATCCACGCGGACGGCCGAGGGCATCCACGCGGTCGCCGTGACGGAGGACTGGAACACGCCGAACGGCACCCCGAACGGTGGCTATGTGCTCGGGTTGGTGCTGCACGCCGTCGCCCAGGAGTCCCCTCTGCCCGACCCGCTCACGGTGTCCATCAGCTACTTCCGTCCGCCGGCGCAAGGTGAGGCGCGGATCGACGTGACGGCCCTGCGCATCGGCAAGCGGGTCGCGACGTTCGAGGCGGTGCTGAGCCAGGACGACAAGCCGGTCGTGCACGCGGTGGCCAGCTTCCACGACGCCGACGCCGCGGGCGACCTCGAGCACCTGTCGCCGCCACCGGAGTATCCCCGCCCGGACGACTGCCTCGACGTCATGTCGGCCGTGCCCCTGGGAACCGTGCCGATCCTCGACCGGTTCGACTACCGCCACGAGAGCGTGCCCGGGTGGATGGAGGGCGAGCCGTCCGGCGACACCTCGGCCACGTTCTGGGTCCGGTTCAAGGACGGTCGGCCCGTCGACGCCCTGGCCACGGCCGTGCTCGTGGACGCCTATCCCCCGGTGACCGCCGAGATCGGTCACCTGAAGTCCGCCACCGTCCAGATGACGGTCCACTTCCGGCGCCGCCCCGTGACCACATGGGTGCTCGCCCACGTGGTCGCCCGCCACGTCATCGACGGGTACCACGACGAGGACGTCGAGCTGTGGGACGAGGACGGCCGGCTGATCGCCGAGAGCCGTCAACTGGCCATTCTGCGCTGAGACGCCGGGGTCGGCAGGGCGTCCGCGAGGAACCTGGCCACCGTGAGCACCGCCACCGTGGTGATGAGCACCGCGACGAGCGCTGCCATGGCCTGCGCCGGCTCGGTGACCACGAACTGGGGGATGTGGCGTACCGGCACGGCCACCGCGCCGATGAACGCTCCCACGAGGCCGAGCCAGCTGCCGATCATGTTGGCGCGGTGCGACCGGATGTCGCCGCGTATCGCCGCGAACAACCCGAGGCTCACCGTGACGATCGTGACGACCGAGAGGATGTGGATCAGGCTGAACTGGCCGGGCTCGAGCTCCTTGATCCAGAACGACGTGACCGACACGTAGAGCATGAGCACGACCCAGGTGCGACCGATCAAGCGGTGCCAATGATCGCCCTTCGTCGGACGGAACAGTTGCCAGGCCCCGAGCGGGAGCGCGACCGAGGCGGCGAATGCGTGGGTCGCTAGCAGGATCGACCAGGTCATCGGGTCCCTCCAGAGTCGGGCCCGAGGCCGAGCACGGCGAGCATCGGGTTGGTGATCGCGAGAATCTCCTTCGTCGCGACTCCGGCCTGCTTCATGACCTGGGCGAACGAGTCCTCGAGCACCTCAGCGGCCTCGTTCACGACCTTCTCCCCCACGGCGGTCAGCTCGACACGCTTTCGGTTGCCCTCGCCGGCCACCGACGTGACGGTCAGGAAGCCGGCATCGGTGAGGGGTGGGACCGACCGGCTGACCGACGGCTCGCTCACGCCGAGCTCGGTGGCCAGCTCGCGCTGGGTGGCCGTGCCGAGGCGCTGCAGGGTCAGCAGGGTGAGGTAACGGTTGAACGCTGATGCCGAGCCGCTCCTGCAGGATCCGATCGGCCGCACGGTCGAGCACCGCCACCAAGGCGTGCAACGCGTACGCGGGCTGCTTCAGGCGATCGACCATGCGACCAACTTACCTTCAGTAAGTTACTCACGCAAGTTAGGTGGCCGCGAAGATCCGCCATGGGTCAGGCACGCCCTTGAGCGACTGCTCACCTCGGTCCTCGAACACGATCCCCGAGCCGGCGACGAGGTCGCGCACCGTCGACGACGTCAGCACCTCGCCCGCGCCGGCGAGCGCTGCGATCCTGGCTGCGATATGCACGGCAATGCCGCCGATGTCGTCCTCCATGAGCTCGACCTCGCCGGTGTGCACGCCGGCGCGGATGGGGAGATCCGGTTCGAGCAGCTCGCCGATCGCCTGCACGCACTGAACCGCCCGCGCCGGGCCATCGAAGGTCGCCATCAACCCGTCACCGGTGAACTTGATCAGCCGGCCGCGAGCCCGGTCGACCTCGTGACGAGCGATCGACTCGTGCCTCTCCAGGAGGTCGCGCCAGCGCCGGTCCCCCAGCTCTGCCGCGCGTTGGGTGGACTCGACGATGTCGGTGAAGGCCACCGTCTTGAGAGCGCGGTCGGTGTCGGCACGGTGCGTCGTCCCGGTCAGGAACTCCTGGATCGCGTCCATGAGGAGGTCAGTGTCCGCCACGAAGGGCACATGGTCGGCAGTCGGCAGCTCGACGTACCGAGCCCCGGCGATGTGGTCGACGAGGTACTGGGCGTGACCGCGCGGGATGTACGCGTTGTCCCGGGAGTGGATCACCAGCGTGGGGGCATGGATGCTGGGCAGGACGTCTCGAACATCGAGGTCGAGGGCAACTCGTTGCCTCACCGCGGCGCGCCGCGGCGTCGCTGACGATCGCTCCAGACGCGCCAGCCACTCCCGTCCTCGCGGGTACTGGTCCACACCAGGAGTCGTCACGCCCAAGGCCCACCCCGTCCCCCAGTTGCCTGCGAGGAACTCGAACATGGCGGCCTCGTTGCTCGACGGCAGACCCCACGGGTAGTCGACGTCCCGACGCATCCGTGCATATCCGTTGACGGTCACCAGAGCCGCGGTCTGGTTCGGATGCGTGGCGGCGAAGAGCATGAAGAGCTGGGCACCGAATCCCTGCCCGACGAAGGCCGCACGCTCTGATCCCACGGCGGCCAGCACAGCCCGGACGTCGTCGGCCCAGTCCTCGAGAGTGGGCAGGTCGTCGATGGGGTCGGACAGCCCCACACCACGGAGGTCCACGTGGATGAGCCGGCCGTACTCGCTGAACCGCCGCAGGAAACGATCCACTTCCGGATGCTCGTGCATCAGGTCGATGTTGCCGCCGGTGTCGAAGGCTTGCACGATGTCGAGTGGCCCGTCTCCGATCACCTCATAGGCGATCTGGAGTCCACCGCTGTCGGCGTAGTGGACCGTTCGCTCCGGCACCATGACCGGAGTCTAGGGTCAGGCGCGCTGGTAGGTGACGATGTCGAAGGACGGGTCGCCCCCCGCCCGATCAGCACTGTGCGGGATGCGGCCCGCCTCTCGCCACTGCATCCAGTCGATCGACGGGAACCGGGTGTCGCCATCGGGCGAGGCAGCCACGCGGGTGACGCACATCAGGTCGACGAGTCCGGCCTCGAGCGCCTGCGCGTACACCTGCGCTCCCCCGACGACGAAGACCTCGTCGTCGATCTCGTGCGCACGCTCCAACGCGGCTTCGATCGTCGATGCCACCTCCACCCCTTCGGCGGACCAGTCGGGATCGCCGGTGAGGACGATGGTCGTCCGGCCAGGCAGCGGGCGCCCGATCGACTCGAATGTCGCCCGTCCCATGACGAGCGGGTGTCCCATCGTCAGCTGCTTGAAATGGGCGAGGTCCTCGGGCAGGCGCCACGGAAGCCCGCCGTCGACGCCGATGACCCCGTTCGCGCCCGACGGCGACGACGAGCGTGACCGTCATACGGCGATGGGTGCCTTGATCAGAGGATGCGGGTCGTAGCCGGTGACCTTGACGGACTCCATCGTGAAGTCGTCGATCGACGTGACGGCCGGGTCGAGCCACAGCTCGGGCAGCGGCCGAGGTGTCCCGGGCGAGCTGCTCCCGCGCCTGGTCGAGATGGTTGACGTAGAGGTGAGCGTCGCCGAGTGTGTGCACGAAGTCGCCGACCTCGAGGCCGGCCACTTGGGCCACCATGTGGGTGAGCAGCGCGTAGGACGCGATGTTGAACGGCACGCCGAGGAAGACGTCGGCCGACCGCTGGTACAGCTGGCACGACAGGCGTCCGTCGGCGACGTAGAACTGGAAGAACGCGTGGCACGGGGCGAGCGCCATGTCGTCGATGTCGGCGACGTTCCAGGCGCTGACGATGTGCCGGCGCGAGTCGGGATCGGACTGCAGCGTCTCGATCACGCGGGCGAGCTGGTCGATGGTCTCGCCGTTGGGCGCTGGCCACGACCGCCACTGGTGGCCGTAGACGGGGCCGAGCTCACCGGTGTCGTCGGCCCACTCGTTCCAGATGGTGATGCCGTTCTCGCGCAGCCACCGCACGTTGGTGTCGCCCGAGATGAACCAGAGCAGCTCGCCGATGACGGACTTCAGGTGGATCTTCTTGGTAGTGACCAACGGGAAGCCGTCGGCCAGCGAAAACCTCATCTGATGGCCGAACACGCTGCGGGTGCCCGTGCCGGTGCGATCGCCCTTCTCGACACCCTCGTCGAGGATCCGCTGCATCAGATCGAGGTACGCCCGCATGTCGGCAGACTACCAACGCGGACCCACGGGAACGGTGTGCGAAACTCGCCTCATGCCAACTCCGGAGTACGAGACCTCGCCGTCCGAGGTCCGCACCTTCGCCTTCCTGCAGCTGGGCCTCACCACGGTGTTCCTCGCCCTGCTGTTCCTCGCCTTCGGCGGCACCGACGCCGACTTCCCACCCTGGTGGCTCGTCGCGGTGCTGCTCGTCGTGGTCGGGATCACCGCCATCTTCGCCGAGCGCGTCTGGCTCACGGCCAGGCCCATGAGGCCCGGCTCGGACCCTCAGCAGCTGCAGTCAAGAGCCGTTGGCATCTTCGCCGGTCAGATCGTCCGCAAGCTCGCCTACTGCGAGGCAGGCATCATCTTCGCCGTGATCGTTGGTTTCGTGGGCTCGTACGGCGGATGGCCGATGCTGATCGGTGGCGTCCCGGGCCTCGCCCTGCTCGCCTTCGAGACCTGGCCGTCGCTCCGCAACATCTCCATGACCGAGGCGATGCTCGACGCCGAGGGGGCCGAGTCCGGGCTCGTGGAGGCCTTCCGGGCGTGGTGACCGCCGACGTCAGCGCTCGTCTGGCGTGGCCCGACGACTCCGGATCCATCGCGCGGGTCCAGCTCGCCGCGTGGCGCGACATGTACGCCGACCTGCTCCCGTCTGAGGTACTCGAGTCCCTCGACGTCGAGGAGTTCGCCGACCGCTGGTCGACCTCGCTGACCAAGCCGCAGGATGCCCGCATGCGCGTGCTCGTGGCGCTCGATCGAGCCGACGTTCGAGGCTTCGCCCTCATTCACCCGTCGTACGACCCCGACGCCGACCAGGTCACCGACGGCGAGGTGGGCGAGTTCGTGGTTGATCCAGATCATCGCCGCGAAGGACACGGCTCGCGACTGCTCCAGGCGGCGATGGACACGCTCGCCGCCGACCGCTTCACCCGCGTGCGCTGGTGGATCGCGAGCACCGACGACGTGCTGCGCGAGTTCGTCACGAGCTCGGGCTGGGAGGCCGACGGTGCCCACCGGGAGCTGCAGGACGACGCGGGCCACACCGTCAAGCAGGTGCGACTGCACACCACCATCGCCTGATGTGGCCTCCAGCCGTTACCAGGGCATGAACACGCCGTCGAACCACTGACCGTTGCCGGTGTTGGAGTACACGTCGACGTTGAAGTTGTAGTTGTTGACGTGGTCACCGCGGCCGTAGCCGATCCATCCCGAGGGCGCCGCGCCGTCGCAGATCACGTCGTTGGTGCAGAGGGACACGGTGGGGATGTTGCCGAAGAACCGGTCGACACCGACGAGCGGCGGGCCGACGATCCCGGAGTACCACTGCCCGGCCAGGCCGTTGCCTCGCGGAGGGCCCTTGCGCTTGGGATCGGAGATCAGCACGGCGTTGACGTTGCCGAACGTCTGCCAGTTCTCGGTGACCCAGATGTGCACGACCGCCGCACCCTCGGAGAAGCCGATGGCCTTGGCGTGCTGCGACGGGCAGGCGGCACGCTGATCGCGGATGAGGCGATTCAGCTCGTTGACACCCTCCCGGGCGCTCTGACTGGAGAGCTGGGCCGAGTACCCGACCCGCTGGCTCACGTTGCCGGTGAAGATCGTCGAGTTGGGATCGTTCAGGCCACCCACCACGATCGTGTACGTGCCGGCGCACGAAGCCGCCTGCGCGGCCGGCGCAACGATGATCGACACACCGAGCGGCACGAGCAGTGCCGCCGCCGATGCGAGAAGTCTCTTGACGCTCATGCTGGTCCTCCACCAGGTGGTCAATCACCCTGAGTGACCCGTGGTGTAAACGATAGTTACCTAAACTGAGACATTTGTCTAGGTATCTCCATCAGGTACTGGAACCGCAGTGGTTCTACAGGCCGAGGACATCGTCGAGGCCGACGGTGAGGCCTGGACGATCGGCAACGGCACGGAGGGCGGCCAGGACACCTGGCATGAACGAGACCCGGTCGTGCGAGTCGTGCCGCATCGAGAACGTCTCCCCCACGCCGCCCAGGACGACCTCCTGGCTGGCCACGAAGCCTCGGGCGCGGATGGCGTGGACCGGCACCCCGTCGACGCGTGCCCCCCGGGCCCCGTCGGGATCGGTGGTGGTGGCGTCCGGAAGTTCTGGTGAGCCGGCGGCACGACGGGCGGCCGCGATGACCTCGGCTGTGCGCGTGGCCGTGCCGGACGGCGCATCCACCTTGTCGGGGTGGTGCATCTCGACGACCTCGACGGACTCGAAGAACGGCGCCGCCGTGGCGGCGAAGCGCATCATCAGCACGGCTCCGACCGAGAAGTTCGGGACCACGAGAACGCCGACCCGGGGGTCGTCGCCGAGCAGCTTGCGCACCTCGGCAATACGGGCGTCGTCGAACCCCGATGTGCCCACGACGACGTGCACGCCGTTCTCCACGCACCAGCGCACGTGGTCGAGCGCCACATCAGGCTGGGTGAAGTCGAGCGCGACCTCGGCACCGGCACCGGTGATCGCCGCGATGTCGTCGTCGAGGTCGACCTGTGCGACGACCTCGAGGTCGTCGGTGTCGTCGATGGCTTGCACCGACGTCGATCCCATCCGGCCCTTTGCACCCAGGACCGCCACACGCGTCATGCGATCAGCCTAGGGCGTGTCTCCCTGTTCCGGTTCGGTGCGCGTGGTGTCGCGCTCGGCTGGCAAGGCAGAGGAGGGAGGCGCACCGGGGTGGGGGCACCTCCCACGCGCGCAGCGCGTAGGGGGCGGCGTCGACCGACGATAACGCCGCCAGGCGAGATGCGACGCCGCGCGAACCCGGATCGGAACAGGGAGACGCGCCCTAGGGGCGTGGACGAACGACTTCGCCGGACTCGCCCCCTACTGCGACAGATCCTGTTTCAATGAACAGGCGGACGGGTGGGTCGCACGTGAACGCCGTGGAGGTCGACATGGCCAGGACATCTCGGACCATGTTGGCACTCGCGGCCTTGCTGGCCGCTCCGCTCTTGGCTGTCATACAGCCCGCTGTCGCCGACGAGGGTGATCTGACGCAGCTCGGTCGGCCGCCCGCCGCCTGCGTCTTCGGTGGCCCCTCGGACGAGCTGTGCACCGAGGGTCATGACTTCGACACCGCATACCGGAGTGTCGTCTCGAAGGACGGCCGGCACGTCTACGTGACCGCGCAGAGCAGCGACGTCATCACTGCGTACTCCCGGAACACCACCACCGGAGCCTTGACCCCGCTCGCCGGCACGGCCGGCTGCATCTCCGAAACCGGCAGCGACGGCTGTGCGGACGGCCGAGGGCTCGACGGCGCCACTGCGGTGGCCATCACCGACAACGGCGCGTTCGTCTATGCCGCCTCTGCCGCAGGGGCGGCCGTGGCCGTCTTCGCGCGGAACACCACCACCGGCGAGCTGACCCAGCCCCCCGGCGCCGCCGGGTGCATCACCGAGACAGGTGCGGACGGGTGCAGCGACGGCCGTGGCCTCCTGAATGCCGGGGCGATCACGATCCCCGCCGACGGCAAGTCCGTCTACGTGGGCTCGAACGACAGCGACGGCGTCGCCGTCTTCTCGCGCGACCTCTCCACCGGCGCACTGACCCAGCTCCCCGGGGCCGCCGGGTGCATCACCGAGACCGGAGCCGACGGTTGTGAGGACGGCAGCGGCCTCCTCGGCGTGCTGGGCGTTGCTGCAAGCCCGGACGGAAAGTCGGTCTACGTCACGGCCGAAACGAGCAATACGGTGTCCGTCTTCGCCCGCAAGACCACGACGACCGGCGCTCCTCTGGGGACGCTCACCCGCCTCGACGGCAGCGCCGGCTGCGTCTCCGGGACAGGAGCCGGTGGCTGCGCCGACGGACGTGGGATCGACTTCGCCAACCAGGTGGTCGTCTCCCCGGACAGCAAGTCCGTGTACGTGACGTCGGGCGGAGGCCTGTCGGTGTACTCGCGGCAGACGACAATCTCGGGTGGAACCCAGGGTGCACTGACCCAGCTCCCGGGTGTCTCCGGATGCGTGTCCTCGGGCGGAGCAGACGGATGCGCTGATGGTGCCGGATTCGGCTCACCCCAAGGCGTCGCGGTCAGCCCCGACGGCCGCTCGCTCTACGCCGCCACCTCGGGTGGCTTCGGAGGGGTGGTGGCCTTCGCTCGCCAGACCACGACGACCGGCGGCCTCAAGGGCAAGCTCACCCAGCTTGCCGGAACCGCGGCATGCACGACGGACGACGGGGGTGGGGGTTGTACCAAAGGGCTGGCACTCAGCGGTGCGGTCGGCGTGACGGTCAGTCCGGACAACCGGTCCGTCTACGTCGTCACCTACAGCTTCCCGGGCTCGATCGCCGTGTTCGCGCGCCAGACCACGACCACCGGTGGCACCCAGGGCAAGCTGACACAGGTGGGCCTCCCACCGGGCGCCTGCATCTCTGATGACGGAACCGCCCGGCGGTGCTCCGACGGCAACGCGTTGCTCACGCCCGCCGCGACCGCGGTCTCCAAGGACGGGAAGTCCGCCTACGTCGCATCAGAGGACTCCGACGCGGTCGCCGTCTTCGCCCGCAACACCACCACGGGTGCCCTCACGCAGCTCTCCGGCACAGCCGGCTGTGTGTCCAACACCGGAGCCGGCGGATGCGTCGACGGTGCCGGGCTCAACGGACCGCGTTCCGTCGCCGTCAGCCCCGACGGCAAGTCCGTCTACGTCGCATCAGTCTTCAGCGACGCGGTCGCCGTCTTCGCCCGTAACACCACCACGGGTGCGTTGACGCAGCTCGGCAACGGTGCCTGCGTCTCCGAGACGGGGGCTGGCCTCTGCACCGTCGGCGTCGGTCTCGACGGACCGCGCTCCGTCACGGTCAGTGCCGACAACAGGTCGGTGTACGTCGCGTCCCGCGTGGGCAACGCGGTGGCGGTGTTCTCCCGCCAGACATCCCTCACCGGCGGAACCCAGGGCAAGCTGACCCAGCTGCCCGGTGCCGCGGGCTGTCTCTCCGAGACCGGCGCCGACGGCTGCACCGACGTCGTGGCGCTCAACGAACCGAACCAGGTCACAGTCAGCCCGGACGGCGGCTCGGTGTACGTCGCGTCGTTGGCGAGCAACGCCGTGGCCGTCTTCTCCCGCCAGACCACGTTTGGCGGCGGGACCCTGGGCCAGCTCACCCAGCTCGCTGGTGGTGCGGCGTGCGTCTCCCAGAGCGGCGCCGACGGATGCACCGACGGTGACGCGCTCGACGGCGTCGACTCGGTTGCGGTGAGCATTGACGGCCGATCGGTGTACGTGTCCGCCTTCACCAGTGATGCGGTCTCCGTGTTCTCCCGGCAGACGACCAACACCGGGGGCACGCGGGGCAAGCTCACCCAGCTCAACGGCACCGCCGGCTGTATCGCCAACACGAACGACGACGGCTGCACCGACGGCAATGCGCTCGACGGACCGCTGTCGGTCACGGTGAGTCCCGACGGAACCTCCGTCTACGTCGCTTCGTCCACCAGCAACGCCGTCGCCATCCTTTCGCGTCAGACCACCACCACCGCGGGCAACCGGGGCAAGCTGACCCAGTCGTCCGGTGCCTCGGGATGCATCTCCGACACCGGGACCGACGGCTGCTTCGACGGTGTCGCCCTTCAGGGCCCAGCCGCCGTGACCGTCAGCGCCAACGGTGCCTCGGTCTACGTCACGGCCGGCTTTAGCAACGCGGTGGCGGCGTTCTCACGCGAGTCCTGACCTGGCGTCATTCCTCGAGGACCTCGGCGAGCACGGCCCAGCCGTCGTGGACCTCGGTGAACGACGTCGACAGCGGTGAGAGGCCGAGCCTGAGGAGGTCCGGGCGGCGGACGTCGGGGATGACGCCGCGCTCGCCCAGCCGCTTCGCCGCCTCGGGGGCGTCGGGCACCTGGATCGTGACGTGGCTGCCGCGTCTGGCCGAGTCTCGTGGTGAAAGCACAGCGACGTCCAGGCTGGCGAGAAGCTCGAGCAGGAAGTCGGTCAGCGCCACGGACTTGGCGCGGATGGCGTTGATGCCTGCCTCGCCCACGAGTCGCACGCCTTCACGCGCCGCCAGGATGCCCATCACGTTCGGCGTGCCGCTGAGCATCCGGCGGATGTCGGGCGCGGCCGTGTAGGTGTCGGCCATCGCGAACAGGTCGGAGGCGCTCCACCAACCGGGCACCGGTTGGGCCGTGTCGGCCAGGTGCCGCGCCGCGACGTACAAGAAGGCCGGGGCACCCGGTCCGGCGTCGAGGTACTTGTACGTGCATCCGACCGCGAAGTCGACGTCGTCTGCGTCAAGGGCGATCGGCAGCACGCCGGCCGAGTGGCAGAGGTCCCAGACGACCAGGCCGCCTGCGGCGTGCACCTGCTCGGTGATCCCGGCGACGTCGAGGATCGCCGCGGACCGGTAGTCGACGTGGCTCAGCGCGACGACCGCGGTCCGCTCCCCCAGCGCCTCCGCGAGGCCCTCGGTCGTGACGTGCTCGACGAGGTCCGGCTCCAGCCACCGCACCGTCATGCCGCGCTGCGCCGCCACACCCTCCACGAGGTAGCGATCGGTCGGGAAGTTGGTCGTGTCGACGACGATCTCGTCGCGGCCTGGGCGGAGGTCACAGGCCGCGTGCAGCACCTTGAAGAGGTTGACGGACGTGGAGTCGGCGACGACCGTCTGGCCCGGTGCGGCGCCCAGCACCGCGGTAGCGACCTCGTCGCCCACAGTGACCGGCAGCTCGACCCATCCCTCGTCCCAGCCCCGGATGAGCCGGCCGGCCCACTCCTCGGTGACGAAGGCCGCCAGACGCTCGGCGGTGGCCCGCGGCGGTCGGCCCAGCGAGTTGCCGTCGAAGTAGGCGACGACGACGTCGGCGGGCAGGAACCGATCGCGGAAGGAGGCGAGCGGATCGGCGGCATCCAGCGTGGCGGCGCGGTTCCGGAGGTCGTCCATGGCCCGGCGATCGTCTCACGACCACGGGAGCGCTCCGGGCGCCATACTGTCGGCCATGACGCTGAAGGTGGGCCGCGCCGTCGCCGACATCACCGGCGAGCCGTGGGGCGTCGGGATGATGGGTTACGGCATGCCGGACCAGTGGACCCGTGGCATCCTCACCCGCCAGTACGCCCGGGCATTCGTGTTCGACGACGGGTCGGAGCAGGTGGTCCACGTGGTGGCCGACATCGGGATGTTCTTCCAGGCTGCCGTGACGGAGATCCTTACCCGCTTGTCGGCGCTCTTCGGCGACCGGTACACCGCGCGCAACGTCGTACTCACCGCGACACACACCCACTGCGGGCCCGGCGGGCACGGCCGCCACGTGCTCTACAACATCACCACGGCGGGCTTCCACCCACGCACGTTCGAACGACTCGTCGCCGGCGTCGTTGCCGCGATCGTCTGTGCCCACGACGACGCCCGCCCAGCTGTCGCCACGGTGACCCGCGGGCATCTCACCGACGCCAGCACCAACCGCAGTCGGTCGGCCTTCGATCGCAATCCCGCCACGGATCGCAAGCTGTTCCCGGACGCCATCGACGCACTGATGACGCTCCTCCGTGTCGAGCGCGACGACCACCTGGTCGGCGCGATCAGCTGGTTCCCGGTGCACAACACCTCGATGACGAACCGCAGCACGCTCATCAGCTCCGACAACAAGGGCTGGGCCGCGTATGCGTGGGAACACGAAGCCGACAGCCTGGTCGCGTCGTTCGCCCAGACGAACGCCGGTGACATCTCCCCCAATCTCGCCGGCCGAGCGGGGCACGGCCCGACCGACGACGATCGCGAGAACACCCGCATCATTGGCGAACGGCAGCTGGCCGTCGCCAAGACCTTGGCCGATCAGCCAGGCGAAGTGGTCGCTGCGTTGCTTCAGTCGCGCATGACGTACGTCGATCTGGCCCACCTGACCACACCGGACGGACCGACCGGTCGAGCGGTGCTGGGCGCCTCGTTCGCCGCCGGCACCACCGACGGCGAGGGATCACCCCTGTTCCGCCGCGGCCGCAACAACCCGGTGCCGCAACGGTTCAGCGAGTGGCTCTATGACCGATTCCCGCGGCTGCGCGAGCGTCAGTCGCCCAAGGACCTGCTCATCCCGGTCGGCGCGCTCGGCTGGGCGCAGGAGCAGCTTCCGGTGCAGCTCGTGCGGATCGGCGGCCTGTACCTCATCTGCCTGCCGATCGAGGTGACCGTGATCGCCGGGCTGCGACTGCGCCGTGCGGTGGCCGCGGTGATGTCGACCGACGTCGAGCACGTGATCGCGCAGGGCTACGCCAACGGGTATGCGCACTACCTGACCACGCCGGAGGAGTACGACGAGCAGTGGTACGAGGGCGGCAGCACGCTGTTCGGGCGCAACGAACTACACGCGATCGTCGATGTGGTCACCGATCTCGCCGAGGCCATGCGTGACGGACATCCGGTCGACTCAGGAGAACCGCCACCGCCGCACCGATGGTGGTGGAACGCTCCCACCGGCTCACCGCGGCTCGAGCGCCCGCAGCCGATCGAGGTGCGCTCGTCGCCCGAGTCCGTGCCGCAGGGCTGGACGGCACAGGTCGAGGTCGCCGCGGACCACCCCAACCGCGTCCTCCGGCCGACCTACCTCCTTGTCGAGCGGAAGACGGACAACGGCTGGGACGTCGTCGCCGACGACAGCTCCCTCGACACCTCGATCACCTGGCACCGCCGCGGACGCCACTGGGACGCCACGATCACCTGGCGCGCCGGCGAGCCAGGCACCTACCGCATCGCCTACGTGGGCCGCGAGACGGTGCACACCGCTCCGTTCACGGTCACCTGACGCAGTAACGAACGAACCCCCGACGCCGGGTGGCATCGGGGGCTCGTCGTGGTGCTGGGATCAGGCGTCTGCGCCGACCTCGGCCTCGGCCTCGTCGTCAGCCGGCTCCTCGGCGGGAGCGGCGTCTACGTCGCCGAGCACCGGGATCAGCGACAGCTTGCCGCGGTCGCCGAGCTCGGCGATCTCGACCTGGATCTTCTGGCCGACGGATACGACGTCCTCGACCTTCTCGACCCGCTTGCCATCGTTGAGCTCACGCAGCTTGCTGATGTGCAGCAGGCCGTCGCGGCCGGGGAGCAGCGAGACGAAGGCGCCGAAGTCGACCGTCTTGACGACCGTGCCGAGGTAGCGCTCGCCGACCTCGGGCATCGTCGGGTTGGCGATCGCGTTGATCTGGTCGCGAGCGGCCTCGGCGGCTTCGCCGTTGTCGGCGCCGACGTAGACGGTGCCATCGTCCTCGAGCGAGATCTGGGCGCCGGTGTCGTCCTGGATCTGGTTGATGACCTTGCCCTTGGGGCCGATGACCTCGCCGATCTTGTCGACCGGGATCTTGATCGTGATGATGCGCGGGGCGTACGGGCTCATCTCGTCCGGGGCGTCGATGGCCTCGGCCATGACGTCGAGGATCGTGAAGCGCGCCTCACGGGCCTGCGTCAGCGCACCGGCGAGCACGTCGGCGGGGATGCCGTCGAGCTTGGTGTCGAGCTGCAGGGCCGTGACGAACTCACGCGTGCCGGCGACCTTGAAGTCCATGTCGCCGTAGGCGTCCTCGGCGCCGAGGATGTCGGTCAGCGTGACGAACTGCTGCTTTCCGTCGACCTCGCCGGAGATGAGGCCCATCGCGATGCCCGCGACCGGAGCGCGCAGCGGCACACCGGCGTTGAGCAGGCCCATCGTCGAAGCACAGACCGAGCCCATCGAGGTGGAGCCGTTCGAGCTGAGCGCCTCGGAGACCTGGCGGATGGCGTACGGGAACTCCGTGCGCGTCGGCAGCACCGGCAGCAGCGCGCGGCCGGCGAGTGCGCCGTGACCGATCTCGCGACGCTTGGGCGAGCCCACTCGGCCGGTCTCACCGGTCGAGAACGGCGGGAAGTTGTAGTTGTGCATGTAGCGACGCGTGGTCTCGGGCGAGAGCGTGTCGAGCTTTTGCTCCAGGCCGAGCATGTTCAGCGTGGTGACGCCCAGGATCTGGGTCTCGCCACGCTGGAACAGCGCCGAGCCGTGGACGCGCGGGATGACGCCGACCTCGGCGGAGAGCGCACGGATGTCGGCCAGACCGCGGCCGTCGATGCGGACCTTGTCGCGGAGCACGCGCTCGCGGACGAGGGTCTTGGTGAGCGAGCGCATAGCGGCGCCGATCTCCTTCTCGCGACCCTCGAACTGCTCACCGAGCTGCTCGAGGAGGTCGGCCTTGATCTCGCTCTCGCGAGCCTCACGGTCGGACTTGCTGACGATCGTCAGGGCCTCGGTGAGCGATCCCGTGGCGATCTTGGCGACCGCGTCGTAGGCATCGTCCTGGTACTCGGGGAAGACCGGGAACTCCTGGATCGGCTTGGCGGCATGCGCGGCGAGCTCGGCCTGGGCCTCGCACAGCTGCTTGATGACGCTCTTGGCGGCGTCGAGGCCACCGGCGACGATCTCCTCCGTGGGCGCCTGGACGCCGCTCTGGACGAGGTCCCATGTGGACTCGGTCGACTCGGCCTCGACCATCATGATCGCGACGTCGTCGCCCGCGATGCGGCCGGCGACGACCATGTCGAAGACGGCGTTCTCGAGCTGGGTGTGCGTCGGGAACGCGACCCACTCACCCTCGATGAGGGCGACGCGGGTGGCGCCGACCGGGCCGGAGAACGGCAGGCCGGAGATCTGCGTCGACGCGGAGGCGGCGTTGATGGCCAGCACGTCGTAGGGGGTGTCGGGGTTGAGGGCCAGCACCGTGATGACGACCTGGACCTCGTTGCGCAGGCCCTTCTTGAAGGTCGGGCGCAGCGGGCGGTCGACCAGGCGACAGGTGAGGATGGCGTCCTCGCTGGGACGACCCTCGCGCCGGAAGAACGAGCCGGGGATCTTGCCCGCGGCGTACATGCGCTCTTCGACGTCGATGGTGAGCGGGAAGAAGTCGAACTGCTCCTTCGGGTGCTTGCCGGCCGTGGTGGCCGACAGCAGCATCGTGTCGTCGTCGAGGAACGCGGCCACCGCTCCGGCGGCCTGGCGTGCGAGGAGTCCGGTCTCGAACCGGACCGTGCGGGTGCCGAACCGTCCGTTGTCGATGACGGTCTCGGCGGTGTGCAGTGTGGAGTCGCTCATGCGAGTCCCTTCCGCAGGCGGATGCCTGCTGTGAGGGACGAGACTCAGGCTGCTGTGCGCATGGCCAGACCAGGCTGGCGGGTCAAGGTTCGGTCTTCGATCGAGGCCTGCGGGGCGTACCGATGTCGGTGTCCCGAGGGCCACTACCGAGGACCGAGCACGTCGTGCCTGGAGTGTCTCGTCCTGGGTATGGATATGAAGTTGTGAATGGAAAGGCGGCCGCCCGGTGGGCGACCGCCTGGTGGTCTAGCGGCGCAGACCGAGTCGCTCGATGAGCGAGCGGTAGCGCTCGATGTCGGTGTTCTGCAGGTAGTTCAGCAGTCGACGACGCTGTCCGACGAGCAGCAGGAGGCCACGACGACTGTGATGGTCGTGCTCGTGTTCCTTGAGGTGCTCGGTCAGGTGAGTGATGCGGCCGGTCAGCAGGGCCACCTGGACCTCAGGGGATCCGGTGTCGCCGTCGCTGACGGCGTACTGCTTGATGATCTCGGACTTGGGAACCTCGGCCAGGCTGGCCACGGCAGTCTTCTTCGCCACTTTTCTCCTCTGAGGGTTTCGTTGCACGGCGCGCCCGGGCCGGTTCACCGGGGCACTCTCGTTCCGTGGCCGCTATACGGCAACCGCCAGAGTATCAGCGCAGGTGCTCGGCACGCGAATCGCGGTGGGGTGCTCTGCCTACGCTGGAACGCATGACCAGGACGTCTCGAGCAATCGGTGCCGCGCTCGTCGTTCTGGCGCTGGTCAGCGCGTCCTGCAGCGGCTCCGCGGGAGACAGCCCGGCTCCGGCGAGGTCTACGTCCACGCCGTCGAGCAGTCCCAGCCCGAGCGCTCCCCCTCAGGGACCCACCTACGTCGCGCTCGGCGACTCCTATACGGCCGGCGGGCCGATCGGCACGCTCCAGGAGCACGGCTTCTTCTGCCAGCGGTCGTCCCGCAACTATCCGAGCGTCGTTGCCACGACCCTCGACCTGCCTCTCACGGACGTCAGCTGCGGTGGAGCCACCAGCGACGGCCTCCTGGAGTCCACGCGCGGCGTGCCGGCCCAGGTGGCGGCGATCACGCCACGCACCCGCGTCGTCACCGTCGGAGTCGGCGGCAATGACTTCGGCCTCTACGGCACCCTGGTCCTGACCTGCCCGCAGGTCTCCAAACCTGGAGCCGCGGGGGCTCCGTGCCGTGACCGCCTCGGGTCGAAGTTCGCCTCGTCGGTTCCCGCGATCGCGCACAACGTGGGCCGGGTGCTGGCCGACGTGGCGAGGAGGGCGCCGAACGCCAAGATCCTGCTGGTCGGGTATCCGCGGCTGATGCCGGCAACAGGCACGTGTGACCAGGCCCCCTACGCAGCCGGCGACGTCTCCTGGATCTCGACGCTCGAGTCCGAGCTCGCGGCGAGCCTGGCCACCGCCGCTCGCGCCCAGCGCGTCACCTTCGTGCCGATGCATGCCCGCTCCAAGGGTCACGACCTCTGCGCGGGCGACGCCGCCTGGGTCAACGGCCTGAACCCGCCGAACGGCGACGGACTCGTGCTGCACCCCAATGCAGCCGGCGAGGCGGCGATCGCTCGCGCCGTGGTGAAGGTTCTCAGGAAAGCGGGCATCGGCTGACACCGACCCGACTCAGTCCAGGTCGGCCAGAACCGTCCGGGTGTCGGCGACGTCCTCGTGCATCTGCGCCACCAGGGCGTCCACGGTGTCGAACGCGTCCATGCTGCGCAGGCGCCGCACGAACTCCACGCGGACCAGCTTGTCGTAGAGGTCGAGGGTGCCACCGTCGGCCGGGCGGTCGATGACGTACGACTCGACCCGGCGGTCGCGTCCGTCGAACGTCGGGTTGGTGCCCACGGAGATCGCGGCGGCCAGCACCTCGCCGCCGATGTCAAGGCGGCCTGCGTACACCCCGTCGGGAGGCACGGCGTAGGCGTCGTCGACCGGGACGTTCGCGGTCGGGAACCCCAGCGAGCGACCCCGGCGTTCACCCTCGACCACGACGCCGCTGACCTCGTGCGGCCGTCCGAGCACGGCGGCCGCCTCGGGCATGTGGCCGGCGGCCACATGGGCGCGCACCAGCGTCGACGAGAACGGCTCGTCGCCCCCCTTGAGGGTCAGGCCTTCGACCGTGAAGCCGGCGCCCGAGCCGGCGCTGCGCAACAGATCGACGTTCCCCGCGGCGCGCGAGCCGAACCGGAAGTTCTCCCCCACCACGACGACCGACGCCTTCAGCTCGTCGACAAGCACGCGCTGGATGAACTCCTCCGGGCTCCAGTCGGCCATCTCCCGGCTGAACGCGAGCACGCGGACCTCGTCGACTCCGTGGACCCGGAGCAGCTCGACGCGTCGCTCGATCGTCGTGAGGCGCTTAGGCGCCCGGTCGGGCGCCAGCACCTCCCGTGGGAGCGGGTCGAACGTCACGGCCACGACCGCCGCACCGTCCGCTGCGGTACGCGTAGCGGCCAGGACGTGCTGGTGCCCCCGGTGGACGCCGTCGTAGCTGCCCACGGTCACCGCAGCCGCCTCGATGCGGGGCGTGGTCTCTGCGCCGTCGAGGTCTCGCCAGATGGTCACGTCGGAACTCTAGGTCAGAGCAGCGGTCGGAGCGGCGCGAGGATCATCTCGCAGGCTTTCGCGACGATGTCGCGGCTCTCCCACTCGTCGAGGGTCAGCTCGTTGGCCTGCCCGAGATCGTTCTGGAACACCGTCTCGAGGTGCTTGGCCAGGTCGCTGTCGAGGATCTCGAGGTTGATCTCGTAGTTGCCGGTGAGGCTGAGCCGGTCGATGTTCGCCGTGCCGACCGTCGACCAGCGGCTGTCGATCGTGGCGGTCTTGGCGTGCACCATCGCGTCCTGGTAGCGGAAGATCCGGATGCCGTGACGCAGCAGCTCTCCGTAGAAGCCGCGTGAAAGCCAGTCGGCGACGACGTGGTTGCTGATCTCCGGCACGAGGATCCGCACGTCGACGCCACGGCTGCGCGCCTCCTTCAGTGCCTGCAGGATGTCGTGATCCGGGATGAAGTAGGCCGCGGTGAGGTAGATGTGGTGCGCGGCGCGGTCGATAGCCTCCAGGTACATGTTCCGGATCGGGAACACCAGCTGACGCGGGACGTTGCGGTGCGCCCGCACATGCGGGTCCCAGCTCGGGGAGCCGCGGTCCTTGAGCATCGGCAGCCCGCGGCAGTTGAGATTCCAGAAGTCGACGAAGGCGTTGTCGAGGTCCCAGACCGCGCCGCCCTCGACCTTGAGGTGGGTGTCACGCCAAGACTTCTCGTACTCCACGCCGATGTTGTACCCGCCGACAAACGCGGCGGTGTCGTCGACGACGAGGATCTTGCGGTGGTCGCGTCCCCACCGGCGAGGGTTCAGCACCATCCAGCCGGAGATGAGCGGATACCGCAGCACCTGGATCGGCGGCGGGAACCGGAAGAAGCTTGGCCGGACGACGAGGTTCGCGAAGCCGTCGTACACGACGCGCACGTCGACGCCGCGATCGGACGCCCGGATGAGCGCCCGTTTGAAGCGCTTGCCGATCGCGTCGCCCTTGAGGATGAACGACTCGAACAGGATGCGTTCCTGAGCGCCCGCGATGGCCGCCAGCATGTCGTCGTAGAGGTCGGCGCCGTGGGTGTAGGTCGTGATGGTGGACTCGCCGACCGGCACCGAGGTCGGCACGGTCCGCGGGAACCCGTTGCCGCGGTGGGAGCGGTTCAGCTTGCGGACCTTCGAGGTCACCGTGAGCGCCACGACGATGTTGACGACGGCGAGGAACCAGACCCGAAGAAACGTCAACACGACGCGGCGAGGAGTCGTTCGGCGGAGCCTCATGATGCGACCTTAGGGTGCCGTCGGCGGACTGGCGAACACCGCAACGGCGCGGGCGTCGGCGCCGCTCTGCTCGTACAGCGCGAGGAAGTGCGAGGCCGGGTCGAACAGGGCGACGGGACCGGCGGATCCGAGGTCGAGGCCGGGCAGGGGGCGACCGAACCGGACGTCGGTGGCCAGCGCGTCGTCGAGGTCGAGCGTGGGGAACGACGACCGGGCGGCGACGTCGAGGCCGGTCATCACGAAGTCCGTTTCCAGGTCGTCGAGCGTTCGAGCCGACGCGAGGTCGAAGGCACCGACGCGGGTTCGTCTCAGCATCGTCAGGTGGCCACCCACTCCCAACGCGGCACCGAGGTCGCGGGCGAGCGCGCGGACATACGTGCCGCTCGAGCACACGACGCGCACATCGGCGTCGACGACGTCGTCGTGCCGGCGCACCTCGCCGAGCTCGAACGTCTCGACCGTGACCGGTCGCGCGGGCAGATCCACGTCCTGACCGGCACGCACACGCGCGTAGGACCGCTGGCCTTCGACCTTGATCGCCGAGACCGACGACGGCACCTGCTCGATGGATCCGGTGAGCGGTGCCATGGCCGCGGTGATCGCGTCCGCATCGAGCTGCCCGGCCGGCGCGGCGCTGACGACGTCGCCCTCGGCGTCGTCGGTGACCGTCGCCTGGCCGAGCCGGATCGTGGCGAGGTACTCCTTGTCGGCGAGCTGGAGGTGACCCAGCAGCCGGGTGGCGCGCCCGACACCGAGCACGAGCACGCCGGTGGCCATCGGGTCGAGGGTGCCCGCGTGGCCGACCTTGCGCGTCCCCGCCAGTCGTCGCACGCGGCCCACCACGTCGTGCGACGTCCAGCCGGACGGCTTGTCGACGACGACGATGCCGGCGGGAGCGTTCACTCCCGCTCGTCGTCTCCGTCGCCGAGGTCGTCCTCGTCGTCGTCGTGCTTCTTGTACGGGTCGGGGTCGCCGGCGTACTCGGCGCCGGCGGCCTGTGCCGCCACCGCCTCGTCGGACGCCCGCGCCTTCGCAAGGAGGTCCTCGATCTCCTGGGCGGTCTCGGGCACGGCGTCGAGGTAGAACTCCAGCGACGGGGTGTGCCGCAGCCCGAGCTGCTTGCCCACCTCGGAACGGATCAGGCCGTTGGCACTGCGCAGCGCCGCCGCGGTGTCCTGGATGGCCTCCTGGCCGCCCATGACCGTGTAGAACACCGACGCCTGCTGGTTGTCACCGCTCAGCCGGACGTCGGTGAGCGTGACGAACCCGAGGCGGGGGTCCTTCACACGACGCTCCAGCATCGAGGCGACGATCACCTTGATCCGATCGGCGAGCTGCTGGGTGCGCTGGCCTGCCATGAGCCGCTAGTCCCGTGCCTTCTCAACCAGCTCGAAGGTCTCGATGACATCGTCGACCTTGATGTCGTTGAAGCCCTTGAGCACGATGCCGCACTCGAAGCCTTCGCGAACCTCCGAGACGTCGTCCTTCTCGCGGCGCAGGCTGCCCAGGTCGAGGTTGTCCGCGACCACGGCACCGTCACGCAGCAAGCGCGCCTTGGCGTTGCGCTTGATGGTGCCGCTGGTGACCATGCAACCGGCGATGTTGCCGATCTTGCTGGAGCGGAAGATGTCCCGGATCTCGGCGGTGCCGAGCTGGGCCTCCTCGAACTCCGGCTTGAGCATGCCCTTCAGCGCGGCCTCGATCTCGTCGATCGCCTGGTAGATCACCGAGTAGTACTTGATCTCGACACCTTCACGGTCGGCGAGCTCGGTGGCCTTGCCCTGAGGCCGGACGTTGAAACCGATGATGACGGCATTCGACGCGGCAGCGAGGTCGACGTTGGTCTCGGTGATGGCACCGACACCACGGTCGATGACGCGCAGGTTGACCTCTTCGCCCACATCGATCTGGGAGAGAGCGTCCTCCAGCGCCTCGACCGAGCCGGACCCGTCGCCCTTGAGGATCAGCAGCAGCTCGTCGGTCTCGCCCTTCTCCAGCGAGGACATGAAGTCCTCGAGGGTCCGGCGACCACTGCGCTTGGCCAGTGCGGCGTTGCGCTCGCGGGCCTCACGCTTCTCGGCGATCTGGCGCGCGGTGCGATCGTCGTCGACGACCATGAAGTTGTCGCCGGCGCCGGGCACGGCCGTGAGGCCGAGCACCAGGGCAGGACGCGACGGCGTCGCCTCCTCGATGTTGTCGCCGTGCTCGTCGAGCATCGCCCGGACGCGACCGAAGGCCGATCCGGCCACGAGCGTGTCGCCGACCTTCAGCGTTCCGCGCTTCACCAGGACCGTGGCGACCGGTCCGCGACCGCGGTCGAGGTGCGCCTCGATGGTGAGGCCCTCGGCGTTCTGGTCGGGGTTGGCGCGCAGGTCGAGGGCCGCGTCGGCGGTCAGCACGATCGACTCGAGCAGCTGCTCGAGTCCGGTACCGGCCTTGGCCGAGACGTCGACGAACATCGAGTCGCCGCCGTACTCCTCCGGCACCAGCCCGTACTCCGCGAGCTGGCCGCGGGCCTTGCTCGGGTCGGCGTCGGGCTTGTCGACCTTGTTCACCGCGACCACGATCGGCACGCCGGCCGCCTTCGCGTGGTTGAGCGCCTCGACCGTCTGCGGCATGACGCCGTCGTCGGCCGCGACCACCAGCACCGCGATGTCGGTGGCCTGCGCACCACGGGCACGCATGGCGGTGAAGGCCTCGTGACCGGGGGTGTCGATGAAGGTGATGCGACGCTCGGTGCCGTCGACGTCCGTCGTGACCTGGTAGGCACCGATGGTCTGCGTGATGCCACCGGCCTCCTTGTCGACGACGTTGCTGTCGCGCAGGGCGTCGAGCAGCTTCGTCTTGCCGTGGTCGACGTGACCCATGACGGTGACGACCGGCGGACGCGGGGCGAGGTCCTTCTCGATGCCCTCGTCCTCGCCGAACTCAAGGCTGAACGACTCGAGCAGCTCACGGTCCTCTTCCTCCGGCGAGACGACCTGGACGTCGTAGTTGAGCTCCTCGCCGAGGATCTGCAGGACGTCGTCGTTGACCGACTGCGTGGCGGTGACCATCTCACCGAGGTGGAACAGCACCTCCACGAGCGAGGCGGCATCGGCACCGATCTTGTCGGCGAAGTCGCCCAGCGAGGCGCCGCGGGCCAGTCGGATCGTCTCGCCCTCGCCCTTGCGGACGCGCACGCCTCCAATGGCGGGCGCCTGCATCTGGTCGAATTCCTGACGCTTGGCGCGCTTGCTCTTGCGACCGCGTCGGGCCGGACCGCCAGGACGACCGAAGGCGCCCTGGGTGCCACCGCGACCGCCACGGCCGGGACCGCTGGGACGGCCGCCGGGGCCGCCGAAGCCGCCACCGGGGCGTCCGCCGCCGGGACCGCCGAAGCCGCCACCTCCACCGCCGCCGCCACCACCGGGACGGCCGGCGCCTGCCGGTGCACCGCGGCCTCCGCCACCAGGTCCACTGGGACGGCCACCGGGGCCGCCGGGACCACCTTGGCGAGCAGCGGGTCGTCCGGACAGGCCGGACTGCCTCGGCATCATCGCCGGGTTGGGGCGGGGCATGCCGGGACGTGAGGGTGCGCCACCCTCGGGCGCTGCCGGGGGACGCGGTGCGCGCTCCTGTTGCATGCCCTGGCGCGACGAGAACGGGTTGTTGCCCGGTCGGGCTCCACCCGGGCGCGGGCCCGGACGGCCGGTGCCGGCGGGCTTGTCGGCTTCCTCGGTTGGCGCAGCGGACGCGGCCGGGGCCTCGACGGGCTCGGCCGGCTCGTCGACGGCGACCTCGGGGGCCGGCTCGAGCTCCACTACGGGCGCCCCGGCGACCTCGGGAACCTCGGGAATCTCAGGAATCTCGGGGGTCTCGGAGACCTCCGGCGTCGGCGCCTCGGCGGGCTCCGCCTCAGCGAGCTCAGTTTCAGCGGGCTCGGCCTTGGCCGCGGTCTTCTTGGCGGTGCCGGACTTTGCGGCATCCGCCGCGGGCGCCTTCTTGGCCGCCTTCTTCTCGCCCTGCTTGCGCAAGGCTTCGCCGTGCTCTTCGTTGAGGCGTCGGACGACGGGCGCCTCGACCGTGGACGAGGCGGACTTCACGTATTCACCCATGTCTTGCAGGGTGGACAGGATGACCTTGCTGGGGACGCCGAGCTCCTTGGCGAGCTCGTGGACTCTGACAGCCACTCTTCTCCTTCGGGGGTCCGATCCGAAGGAGGATCAGACCACTAGTTGACGTGCAGGCTCATGGGAAGGTGTTCATCGGGTGCTCATGAGCATGTGCTCCGATTTCGGTCGTGGGAGACATCTCCCGGGTGGTCATTCGGTGTTCTGTTCTGGGGCCACGGGGCCGACGAGCTCGTCGATCAGGCTCAGATCGAACGGCCCCTCCACACGGAGGGCCCGGCCGAAAGCCCGGCGACGTCGCGCCAGCTCCAGGCACCGGGGATCGGGATGCAGGTGAGCACCTCGTCCCGGCAACGTCCCGCGTGGATCGGGGGTGACGATCCGGGTCGAGGACCCGTCCGCACCTCCGACGGCGACGAGCCGCACCAGAGTGGTCTTGTCCGCACGTGACCGGCATCCGATGCACGTGCGAAACACCGTTGGCGAGTCTACCCCGTCGGCTCTACTCACGTGCAGGGGGCGCGACGTCCACCGGCCCGACGGGCCCCGGCTCCGCCGCTCCACCCGGGGGTTCGCTGTCGGAGCGGATGTCGATGCGCCACCCGGTCAGCTTGGCCGCGAGCCGGGCGTTCTGACCCTCCTTGCCGATGGCGAGGGAGAGCTGGAAGTCCGGCACGACCACGCGGGCCGCGCGGGCCGTGGCGTCGACGAGCGTGACGCCCTTGACCTGCGACGGCGAGAGCGCGTGGGCGATGAACTCGGCCGGGTCGTCGCTGTGGTCGATGATGTCGATCTTCTCGCCGTGGAGCTCGTGGATGACGTTGCGCACCCGCTGGCCCATCGGTCCGATGCAGGCACCCTTGGCGTTGACTCCCGGCACGGTGGCGCGCACGGCGATCTTGCTGCGATGCCCGGCTTCACGGGCGATAGCGACGATCTCGACCGAGCCGTCGGCGATCTCCGGCGCCTCCAGCGCGAACAGCAGGCGGACGAGGTTGGGGTGCGTGCGCGAGACCTTGACCCGCGGACCTCGCATTCCCTTCTCGACTTCGTACACGTAGGCCTTGATGCGCTCGCCGTGCGCGTACTTCTCCTCCGCGACCCGCTCGGCCGCAGGGAGCAGGGCCTCGACCTTGCCGAGGTCGATCATCACGTCGCCGGGGCGGCTGCCCTGCTGGATGATGCCGGAGACGATGTCACCGACCTTGCCGGAGAACTCGCCGTACTTCTGCTCGTCCTCGGCGTCGCGCAGGCGCTGCATGATGAGCTGGCGTGCGATGGCCGCCGCGAACCGACCGAAGTCCTCCGGGGTGTCGTCGAACTCCTCGGAGAATCGTGGCTCCGGTCGCTCATCGCCGTCCTCGGCCGCGACACCCTCACCCCCGCCCTTGGCGTCCGGGGCCGGAGACGGCTCCTCGGCAGGAGCGTCGTCCAGCCGCTCGCGGGCCCACACCGTGACGTGGCCGGTCTTCTTGTCGAGCTCGACCCGCGCCTGGGCATGGGCGCCGTGGGACTTGTGGTAGGCCGACAGCAGCGCGGTCTCGATCGCCTCGACGACGACGTCGAAGGAGATGTCCTTCTCGTGCTCGAGCGCGCGCAGCGCGGTCATGTCGATGTCCATGTCAGGCGTCCTTGCGGGGATCGGTTGAGCGGGGTCGGGTGAGCTCCGCCTCGATGCGCGCCTTGGCGACGTCGGCGAACACGAGCTGTCGCGCTGCGCCGTCGACGGCGAGGTCGGCCGCCGTGTCGTCGACCGCGGTGATGCGCCCCTTGACCCGCGAGCCGTCGTCGAGATCGGCCACGACGAGTCGCCCGACGTTGCGGCGCCAGTGACGGGGCAGGGTGAGCGGCCGGTCGAGCCCGCGTGACGTGACCTCGAGCGTGTAGGGCTGGGCGCCCATGGCGTCGGACGCGTCGAGGGCCTTCGACAGCTCGCGGGTGGCTTGGGTGATGGACTCGATCGGGACGCCGCCGTCGGCGTCGACGGCGATGCGCAGCACGCGGCGTTTGCCGGCCTGGGAGAGCTCGACGGCCTCGAGATCGAGGCCGAGGGCGGTGACACACCGCTCGGCCAGCTCCTCGAGACGGCCCCCGGTGATGCTGTCCATGGCGGCCTCCCTCATTCTGTTGTCGGCACTGTGTTGACGTCTGCGAGCAGTGTCAGGACCAGACTAGCGAACTCCCTGTCGTAGCCTTCCCCTTGTGATGAGCCGCCGCACGCTGTTGGGCACGGGCCTGACGGTGGCCACCGCCGCCGCCGTGGTCGGCGCGGCGCGAGCCGGTGGAGTCCTCGACGACGCCTTGCGCGGTCTGGGCGCCGAGCCGCACCCCGAACCGGACCCCGGCGACACCCGTCGCCTCCGTGATGCCGCCACCGCGCAAGCGGTGCTCGTCGCGTCCATCGACGCCACCATCGGCGCCCACCGCGACCTCGAGGCGGACCTGGACCCACTGCGCGTCGTTGCCCACGAGCAGCTCGTCGCCGTGGGTGGAGATCTGGCCGCGACCAGCGTCGGCCCACCCCCGACCGACCCGAGAGCCGCGGTCACCGAGCTCTCACGCCTGGCGTCCGACTCCGCCGCGGCCCGCGAGGACGATGCCGTCACTGCGGCCTCGACGGCCGCTGCCCGGGTGCTCGCGTCGATGTCGGCCGGTCTCTCCCAGCTCGCCGCGTCCTTGGGGCTGGTCGCCTCGTGACCCTTCTCGACGACCTCCAGGCCTGGCTCGCGCTCGAGCACGAAGCCGTCTGGCTGTACGGCATGATCGGCGCCCGCGTCGACGACCTCTCCAAGCCCGCACGCACGTCGTACGACGCCCACCGGGTCGTCCGCGACCGGCTCCTCACGCTCGTGGATCAGGCCGGCGGCGAGCCGGTCGGATCGGCCCTCACGTATGGCAACCAGCGCGTCGACTCACCGAACGAGGCCCGCACGGGAGCGAGCAACGTCGAGGAGCGCATCGCGGCCGCGTGCGTGACGCTGTTCGGCGATGCAAGTGCCAACCGCCGGCGATTCGCGATGTCGGGCCTGCGCCGCGCCGCCCTCGCCGCGCTCGACTGGGGTGCTCCGGTGCGCGCCTTCCCCGGGCTCGACTAGCGGCAGACGCCGCGGAGGCGCTCCGCTGCCTCGGCCAGCGGCACGTCGCTGCGCTCACCTGTGGCGCGATCACGCACCTCGACCACACCATCGGCGAGTCCCTTGCCGACGACGACGATGGTGGGCATGCCGAGCAGCTCGGCGTCCTTGAACTTCACACCGGGCGAGACCTTGCGGCGGTCGTCGTAGAGGACCTCGACGCCGTCCGCCTCGAGCTCGGCGACGAGTGCGTCGGCGGCGTCGAACGCCGCGTCGTCCTTGCCGGTGGCGACCAGGTGGACGTCATACGGGGCGATCTCGCGCGGCCACACGATGCCGAGCTCGTCGAAGGAGTTCTCGACCACCGCGGCGACCGCCCGCGAGACGCCGACGCCGTAGGAGCCCATGGTGACCGTGACGAGCTTGCCGTTCTCGTCGAGCACCTGGAGTCCGAGCGCTTCGGCGTACTTGCGCCCGAGCTGGAAGATGTGGCCCATCTCGATGCCCCGGGCCAGCTCCAGCGGACCGGAGCCGTCCGGTGCCGGATCGCCGGCCCTCACCTCGGCCGCCTCGATCGTCCCGTCGGGGGTGAAGTCGCGACCGGCCACGAGGTCGATGACGTGCGATCCGTCGACGTCGGCTCCGGTCACCCAGCGCGTGCCCGTCACGACCCTGGGATCGACCAGGAAACGGATGCCCGTGGCCTGCTGCTCCCCCAGCACGCCGGGTCCGATGTAGCCCTTGGCCAGGTCGGGATGGGCGGTGAAGTCGTCGTCGGTGAACACGTCGACCTCGGCCGGGGCGACCTGCGTCTCGAGGCGCCTGAGGTCGACCTCGCGGTCGCCGGGCAGGCCGACGGCCAGCGGCTCGCGGGTGCCGTCGGGGTACCGAAGCATGACGAGCACGTTCTTGAGCGTGTCGGCCGCCTCCCACGGACGGTCGTCGCGCGGGAACGCCACGTTCAGGTGGTTCACCAGCGTCTCGATCGTGGGCGTCTCCGGCGTCTGCTCGGCATGCGCGGCGGGCACGTCGTCATACGGCTGGGGCTCGGGCACGACGGTGGTGACCGCCTCGACGTTCGCTGCGTACCCGCCGGCGGAACGGACGAACGTGTCCTCGCCGGTCTCGGCGACGGCGAGGAACTCCTCGCTGGCCGAGCCGCCCATGGCGCCGGAGTCGGCCTGGACGATGACGTACTCGAAGCCTAGCCGGTCGAAGATGCGCACGTACGCCTCACGGTGCGCCTGGTACGACGCCTCGAGGCCGGCGTCGTCGACATCGAAGGAGTAGGAGTCCTTCATGATGAACTCGCGGCCGCGCAGGATACCCGCGCGCGGCCGCGCCTCGTCGCGGTACTTCGTCTGGATCTGGTAGAGGTGCAGCGGAAGGTCCTTGTACGAGGAGTACAGGTCCTTGACCAGGAGGGTGAACATCTCCTCGTGGGTGGGGCCGAGCAGCATGTCGTTGCCCCGGCGATCCGCGAGCCGGAACAAGTTGGGGCCGTACTCGGTCCAGCGGTTGCTGACCTCGTAGGGCTCGCGCGGCAGGAGGGCCGGGAAGCGCACCTCCTGGGCGCCCATCGCGTCCATCTCCTCGCGGACGATCTGCTCCACGCGACCGAGCACCTTCACCCCGAGCGGCAGCCACGAGTAGATGCCGGGCGCCGCCCGACGCACGTAGCCGGCCCGCACCAGCAGGCGGTGGCTCGGGACCTCCGCATCGGCCGGATCATCTCGCAGGGTTCGCAGGAAGAGCCGGGACATGCGCATGCGCGAAACCCTAGGGGATCAAGAGCGAGCCGCCGTGACGGCCCACTTCAGCGGAGGGATCTGGAGGGGCAGCCGCAGCAGCAGCGCGATCTTGTACCAGGTCGGGGCCTTGCTGCTGCGCCATCCGTCCATGGCCATCTGGACGTTGGCCGGGAACACGGCGAGCAGGAGGCCGAAGGACAGGATGCCGCCCAGCCGCCTGGTCCGCGACTGCGTCAACATCGCCGCGCATCCGATCTCCGCGACACCGGAGACGTACACCAGCTCCTTCTTGTACGGCAGTGGCTTCGGCACGATCGCGACGTACGGCTTCGGCATCACGAGATGGAGGATGCCGCTCACCGTGAAGATGCCGGCCAAGAGCTTGACGTCACGAGCCATGGGCCGAATGCTACGGGGCGTCGAGATGTGGCCGGTGACGAACCGATCTGAACCGAATCCACACCAGAACGGTTGGACATCGGCCACATCGTGACGTCCCGGGCTAGAGCAGGATCGAAGCGAACATCTCCGTCTCCTCGAACCCGACGCGCGCGTACGTGCGGCGAGCGGAGCGGTTGTGGTCGTTCACGTACAACGTGACGACCGGGGCGATGGTCGCCTGGACCTGCTCGACGACGGCGGCCAGGGCTCGCACGGCGATGTCTTCGCCACGCCGGTCCGGACGCACCCAGACGCCTTGAAGCTGGCAGGCGTACGGCGTCGCGGCCCCGACCTCGGTCTTGAACAGCACGTCGCCGCCCTCGATGATCGCGAACGCCCACCCCTGCGAGATCAGCTGGGCCACCCGGGCCCGGTACCCGCTCGCGCCGCCGGCCTCGGGATCGATGCCGACCTCCTCGGTGAACATGGCGACGCATGCCGGGTAGAGCAGGTCGAACTCGTCGAGCACCACCCGACGGACGCGCGAGTCGGGTGGCACCTGCACGTCGCCCTCGATCTGGAGGAAGGGCTGGAACGGCCGGATCGAACGGGCCGGCCCCCAGGTCGACTCGACCCGGTCCCACAGCGGGATCACGGCCGAGCGCAGCCCGACGAGTGACGCCGGGCGCACTCCGTCGGAGAGCACCTGGTCGGCGAAGGCCTGGATGGCGTCCGGCGTGGCCTGCACCGGGACGATGTTCGCCCCGGCGTGGCAGGCCGAAACCAGTTCGTCGCCGTCGTAGTAGCCCCACACCCGGCCTCCCATGAGGCGCTCCTGCAGGCCGGTGAGGTCGACGCGGTGGCGGACGAAAAGGTTGACGAGGGGGTCGCAATCGAGGAGGCGCCGAAGTTCGGGGAGGTCATCCGCGGTCAGCGCGCGGACGTTCGTGGTGCCGAGCACGGTCACCTCCCGCGGGCCGGTCAGGGGGCTCAGATCTGAGGCCAGCGTAGACCCGGGATGTGCAGATCGCGCGACCTTCGGGCGGTCAGCTGACACTAACCTCGGCGGATGAGCCCTCGACCGGTTCCATGCCCTCGGCGATGCGCATGGCCTCCTCGATGAGCGTCTCGACGATCTTGCTCTCAGGCACGGTCTTGATGACCTCACCCTTGACGAAGATCTGGCCCTTGCCGTTGCCGCTGGCGACGCCCAGGTCTGCTTCGCGCGCCTCCCCCGGACCGTTGACGACGCATCCCATGACGGCGACGCGAAGGGGGACTTCCATGCCCTCGAGGCCGGCGGTGACCTCCTCGGCGAGGGTGTAGACGTCGACCTGGGCGCGGCCGCAAGACGGGCAGGAGACGATCTCGAGCTTGCGCTCCTTGAGGTTGAGCGATTGCAGGATCTGGATACCGACCTTGACCTCCTCGACCGGCGGCGCGGACAGCGAGACGCGGATCGTGTCGCCGATGCCCTTCGCCAGCAGGTGACCGAACGCCACCGAGCTCTTGATGGTGCCCTGGAACGCCGGACCCGCTTCGGTGACGCCGAGGTGCAGCGGCCAGTCGCCGCGCTCGGCGAGCATCTCGTAGGCCTGCACCATGATGACGGGATCGTTGTGCTTGACCGAGATCTTGAAGTCGTGGAAGTCGTGCTCCTCGAACAGGGACGCCTCCCAAACGGCCGACTCGACGAGCGCCTCGGGCGTCGCCTTGCCGTGCTTCTCGAGGATGCGCTTGTCGAGGGAACCGGCGTTGACGCCGATCCGCAGCGAGACGCCAGCGTCGGCAGCGGCCTTGGCGATCGCGCCCACCTGGTCGTCGAACTTGCGGATGTTGCCGGGATTCACCCGCACCGCGGCGCAGCCGGCGTCGATCGCGGCGAATACGTACTTGGGCTGGAAGTGGATGTCGGCGATCACCGGGATCTGCGAGTGCTGGGCGATCTCGGCGAGCGCGTCGGCGTCGTCCTGGCTCGGGCACGCCACCCGGACGATGTCGCATCCGGTGGCCGTCAGCTCGGCGATCTGCTGCAGCGTCGAGTTGACGTCGCTCGTGAGCGTGGTGGTCATCGACTGGACGGAGACGGGTGCGTCGCCGCCGACGTCGACCGTGCCCACCTTGATCTTGCGGGACTTGCGCCGCGGCACCAGCACCGGCGGCGGCATGGAAGGTAGACCGAGTTCCGTCACGAGAGCCTCACAGGATTGACGATGTCGGCGTAGATGAGGATCACGCCCATGACCAGCAGGAGCACGCCCACGCCGTACGCGACCGGGAGCATGCGGGCAACGTCGACATAGCCCGGGTCGGGCGAGCCGCGCATGCGGGCCCAGCCACGGCGGATCGCCTCCCAGAGCGCGCCGGCGATGTGGCCGCCGTCGAGCGGCAGCAGCGGGATGAAGTTGAACAGTGCGAGGAACAGGTTGAGCGACGCGAGAAGCACGAGCAGACGCGAGGCGCGCTCGCCCCAGGTCGGCTGGTCGAACGTGACGAGCTCGCCGGCCACCCGACTGGCACCCACCACGCTGATCGGGCCGTCGGCCTTGCGCTCGGCGCCGAAGGCCGCCTGGGTGACGTCGACCATGCGCTGCGGCAGGTGGAGGATGACGCCGACCGTGGCCGACGTGTAGTCGCCCATCACGTCGGCGACGGTGCCGGGGCCGTGGCGCACGTAGTCGCGCACGGGCTCGACGCCGAGGAACCCGACCTGCTCGGTCCGCTCCGGATCGTCGAGGGAGGCACGAGCAATGACGGAGGTGGCCACCGTGGCCGTCACGTCCTGACCGTCACGATCGACGACGATCGTGGCCTCGCGGTCGCCGTTGCCGCGGATGAGCTTGGTGAGCTGCTCCCAGGACGTGATCGGGATGCCATTGAAGGAGACGAACTCGTCACCGGGCCGCAGGCCGGCCAGTCGCGCCGGCGTGACCGGATCGGCGTCGGTGCAGGCGCGGCCGGCCTCGGCGTCGCTGATCGCGCAGTCGGAGACCGCGTTGACCTTGGTGGTCGGCTCCTGGACACCGAAGCCCATGATGACGATCGAGAACAGCAGCACCGCGATGGCGACGTTTACCAGCGGCCCGCCGGACATCACGATCAGCTTCTGCCACCACGGCTTGCGGTAGAAGAGACGATCGAGGTCGGCGTCGGTGACGTGCTCGTACTCGGCGTGGCGGGCGTCGGCGACGAGCTGGGTGAACAAGCCGGTGTTCGTGGCGCGCACCTCGTGGGGATCCTCGGTGCGAGCAGGCGGCAGCATGCCGACGAGCTTGACGTAGCCGCCCAGTGGGATGGCCTTGAGGCCGTACTCGGTCTCGCCGCGCTTGGTGGACCAGAGCGTGTTGCCGAAGCCGACGAAGTACTGGGTGACCTTGATGCCGAACTTCTTGGCCGGGTACATGTGCCCGACCTCGTGGAGGGCGATGGAGACGATGACCCCGAGCACGAACAGCACGACGCCGAGCGTGTAGATCAGGGCAGTCATCGCGTGTTCACCAGCTCTCGGGCCCGCTCACGCGCCCGGGCATCGGCCTCGAGCACGCTCGCGAGCGTCAGATCGGCGTGGGCGACGTCGGGATCCGAGATGTGCTCCTCGAGCACCGCCCCCACCGTGTCCACGATGCCAAGGAAGTCCAAATCCCCCGCGACGAAGGCGTCGACGCAGACCTCGTTGGCCGCGTTCAGCACGGCCGGCGCGGTGCGGCCGAACTCGCCGGCACCGCGGGCCAGGCCGACGGCGGGGAACGCGGTGTCGTCGAGCGGGAAGAACTCCCAGGCCGTCGCCTCGTTCCAGTCGCAGGGACGCGCGGCGCCGGGCACTCGTTCGGGCCAGGCGAGACCGAGGGCGATCGGCAGCCGCATGTCGGGTGGCGACGCCTGCACGATCGTGGAGCCGTCCACGAACTCGACCATCGAGTGCACGATCGACGTCGGATGCACCACGACATCGATGCGGTCGAAGGCGATGTCGAACAGCAGGTGGGCCTCGATGACCTCGAGCCCCTTGTTCACGAGCGTCGCGGAGTTGATCGTGATGACCGGCCCCATGTCCCAGGTGGGATGGGCCATCGCCTCGTCGGGGGTGACGTCAGCGAGCTCGGCGCGGGTGCGGCCGCGGAACGGGCCACCGCTGGCGGTGATGAGGAGGCGACGGACGTCGTCGACGCTCTCGCCGCGCAGGGCCTGCGCGAGCGCGGAGTGCTCGCTGTCGACCGGCACGATCTGACCGGGCTTGGCCGCCCCGGTGACGAGCTCGCCGCCGACGATGAGCGACTCCTTGTTGGCCAGGGCCAGCGTGACGCCGGTCTCGAGCGCAGCGAGCGTGGGCTCGAGGCCGACCGCGCCGGTCAGGCCGTTCAGGACGACGTCACACGGGGTGCGGGCGGCGTCGATCGCAGCCTGCGGTCCGGCCACCAGCCGCGGGATGCGGTGGTCGCCCTCGGCGAAGCCCCGCCGCTGGGCCTCGGCGTAGAGCGCGAGCTGCACGTCCTGGGCGGCGCTCGCCTTGGCCACCGCAACCACCGCGACTTCGTGCTCGAGCGCCTGCTGCGCCAGCAGCGCCGGGTCGTTGCCTCCGGCGGCCAGGGCCACGACCTCGAAGCGGTCCGGGTTCGCGGCGACGACCTCGAGGGCCTGGGTGCCGATCGAGCCCGTGGAGCCGAGAATGGCGACACGCTTGCGCATGTCGCCATTCTCTCCCACCCGTGTTGTCTGGCCTATTTCACCTCGGAGCGGAGGACCGCCCAGATGCCGATCGTCATGGGGATGACGAGCCAGATCATGCCTGACACGCCCATCTGGGCCCATTGCTCCCCGGTCGGCACCCCTTCGAACAACGGTGCCTGCGCGGCGCCGAAGTCGATCCACAGCTGGATGTCCTTGAACCAGTCCTGGAAGGCGGCCAGGGCGCCGAAGATCCCCGGCAGCACGAACGAGTAGACGAAGTAGGCGACGATCGCAGCAGGGGTGCTGCGGATCAGCACGCCGAGCATGAAGCCGACCAGCAGGCCGAGGGTGTTGGCCAGGATGATCAACAGGAAGTCGCCGAGCGTCGTGTCCCACCGGACGTCCACGCCGTTCAGGGCGGAGCCGACGATGTTGCCGACGGCGCCGATGGCGAAGGCGACCAGCATCGACACGACGCCCACGAAGACTGCCGCGATGGCTTTGCCCAGGATGATCTGGCTCCGGTGTGGCACGAGCGTGAACGTGATCAGCCCGGTGCGCTGGCTCCACTCGCCGGTCACGGACAGGATCGCCATGATCGGGATGAGGATGGCGATCGGTACGCCGACGGCTGCACCGAAGGCCCCGAACGCGATGTTCTCGTCGGGCAGCCACAGGATCACGCCGATGGTGGCCAGGGTCGCCAGGATGGCGATGCTGGCCATCAGCCAGAAACCCGAGCGGGTGTCGAACATCTTGCGCAGCTCGACCTTGACGATCCGGCTCAGCGGGACGCCCGGACGGGCGGTGTCGATCGTCTCGACGCGGTGGGTGGGGGTGGCCGTACTCATACCGTGACTCCTTCGGGGGTGACTTCGTCGCGCTGGGTGTCCGCGGTGAGCTCGAGGAACATTTCCTCGAGGCCTTCGCCGTCGGCCGGGCGCAGCTCCACGAGCGCGACGCCGGCGGCTGCGGCGGCCTTGCCGACCTGCTCGGGCGATGCCTCGGTGCTCAGGCCTTCACCGGCCGGAGTCGAGGTGATGCCTGCCGACGTCAAGGCGTTCGCGAGAGCCGAGGCATCGCCGGCACGCACGAAGGTGCCGGCCTTCTGCAACAGCTCGGCCTTCGTGCCCTGGGCGACGATGCGGCCGTTGCCGATGACGATGATCTCGTCGGCGATGACCTCGATCTCGTGCAGGAGGTGCGAGGACAACAGCACCGTGCCGCCGCGGTCGGCATAGCTGCGGAGCAGGCTGCGCATCCAGTGGATGCCGGCCGGGTCGAGTCCGTTGGCCGGCTCGTCGAGGATGAGGATCTTCGGGTCGCCCAGCAGTGCGTTCGCGATGCCGAGGCGCTGGCGCATGCCCAGCGAGTAGTTGCGGACCCGGCGCTTGGACTCGGCCGGCGTCAGGCTGACGAGCTCGAGCATCTCGTCGATGCGGGACGCGGGGAGGCCCATGGTGGCCGCGCTGATCGCGAGGATCTCGCGGCCCGTGCGGCCGGCGTGCTGCGCCGACGCGTCCAGGAGGACGCCGACTTGCGTCCCGGGGTTCGGGACGTCGTGGTAGTGGACGCCGGCGACCGTGGCGTCGCCACTGGTGGGCGCCGTCAGGCCGGCCATGATGCGCATGGTCGTGGTCTTGCCGGCTCCGTTCGGGCCGAGGAAGCCGGTGACGGCTCCCGGTCGGCAGGTGAAGCTGATGTCGTCGACGGCGCGAACGTTGCCGCCGTACGTCTTGGTCAGGTGTTCGACTGTGATCATGGCTCCACTCTGGTGGCGCACGGGCCCGGGGTCATCGGCCACGAGGCCAGAGTTGCCAGCCGAAAGTATGAGGCGCCATCGACGCCAGTCCGTAGTGGTGGAGACAGCGAGTCCCTAGCCTTGGGTCGTGCAGGCCGTCGACTACCAACCCCGGCTGACCGCGTGGAGCCATGTGTGGCGCTACACGGTCATTCTCGCCATCTCGGCGGTGGGCTGGTTCGAGTTGGCCAGGTGGCAGTGGAACCACGATCGGGCCTGGTTCGCCATCGACCTGGCGCTGGGGCTCGCGGGATTCGTGCTGGTGGCCTGGCGCCGTCGCGCACCGGTCACCGTCGCGCTGATCCTGAACCTGCTGAGCGCCGTCTCGGGCGCACTGTCGGGTCCGTCGACGCTGGCCCTCGTGTCGCTGGCCACCCGCCGTCAGCTGCGGGAGATCGTCCCGGTCGGCCTCGTGGCTCTGGGATCGAGTGTCGCCCTGGTCCAGATCGACCCCACGTCGGAGAACGATCCCTGGCAGCTGACCACTCCGCTCGTCGCGGCGGTCATCGCCGTCACCGTCGGCTGGGGCCTTTACATCGGCTCGCGTCGAGAGCTTCTCGCCAGCCTGCGCGAGCGCGCCGAGACCACCGAGTCCGAGCAGGCCGCCCGACTCGCCCAGGCTCGCACCGCCGAACGGACCCGCATCGCCCGGGAGATGCACGACGTCCTGGCGCACCGCATCTCCATGGTGACGATGCACGCCGGTGCCCTGTCGTACCGGGACGACCTCACCCCGGAGCAGGTCCGCGAGACCGCCGGCATCATCCAGGAGAACTCGCACCAGGCACTCGCCGAGCTGCGGCAGGTGCTCGGCGTGCTGCGCGAGGATCCCGGTGACGCCGATCCGGAGCGCCCCCAGCCGTCGGCCATGGACCTGGCAGGGCTGGTGGAGGATGCTCGCGCCTCAGGGATGAACGTCATCAGCACGCTCGGGCCGGTGGAGAAAATCCCGGACACGCTTGGGCGCACGGCCTACCGGGTCGTGCAGGAAGGGCTGACCAACGCTCGCAAGCACGCGCCCGACACCTTGGTGACCGTCGATCTGTCGGGCGGGCCGGGCGACGGCCTCACGATCACCATCCGCAACCCGATCCGGATCGGCGCACCGCTCGACGCGCCCGGCTCAGGGCTGGGCCTGATGGGCCTCTCCGAGCGTGCGGCTCTGGTGGGAGGACGCCTGCAGCACGGCGTCACGTCCGACCGGGAGTTCAAGCTGACCACGTGGCTACCGTGGCCGACATGACGCGCGTCCTCATCACCGACGACGACGCCCTCGTCCGGGCCGGACTCGCCCTCATGCTCGGCGGCGCACCGGACATCGAGGTGGTGGCCGAGACAGCGAACGGGCGCGAGGCCGTCGACGCGGTGCGCGGTGGCGGCATCGACATCGTGCTGATGGACCTGCGCATGCCGGTCATGGACGGCATCGCCGCCACCGCCGCGATCAGAGCACTCCCCGACCCGCCCAAGGTGATCGTGCTGACTACGTTCGACGCCGACGAGTACGTCGTGCGCGCACTGGCCGCCGGCGCCAACGGATTCCTGCTCAAGGACACGCCCCCGGCCGAGATCGTCGCCGCCATCGGCAAGGTCGAGGCCGGCGAGCCGATGCTGTCGCCGACCATCACCACCCAGTTGATCCGCCAGGTCACCGACAACGCTCCCGATGATCGCTCTGAGTCGGCGCTCGCTCTGGTCGCGACCCTGACCGACCGCGAGCGCGACGTGGCGATGGCCGTGGGTCAGGGCAGCTCCAACGCCGAGATCGCCGAGCAGCTCCACCTGAGCGTCGCCACCGTCAAGGCGCACATCTCGCACCTGTTCATGAAGCTCGACGCGACCAACCGGGTCCAGGTCGCCATCTGCATGCACGACGCCGGCCTGCTCTGAGCCCCCGGACTGCGAGATTTGGCCGATTTCCAACCGTTTCTGACGAGGTCACGGCGAGAATGCGTTGAGCATCGGCCAATTCGCGAGGACGGCTTCGGCGTAGCCGGGTGGGTCGGAGGGAAGTGACGGCGCAGGTTCGGTCCTGCCGGCCTTCGCGACGAGCTCAAGGTCGAGGTCCTCCTCGCCCGCGTGCACCGTGACACCGTCGGGCGACTCGACGATGCGAACGTCCCCCCGTCCTCCTGGCAGGGCGCCGAGCCGGACACAGGCACAGATGATCTGGACCTGAAGGTTGCCGGGCCGCACGAGCACCGCCACCTCGTCACCGGGTCGGACACCGAGCACCCCGAGGCCGCCGGCGAGGGCGGCGGAGCGCTCGAGCAGCCGGGCATAGGTCAGGCTTCCGGTGGCGTCGGTGCAGGCGATGTCCTCACCGCGGCCGTCGACCACGTGACGGTCCAGCAGGTCGAAGCCGAGCGACGACATCACTGGCCCTTGAAGACCGGGGGGCGCTTCTCCGCACGAGCGGTGGCGGCTTCTCGCACGTCCTCGCTGGCCCAGACCGACCGGAAGGACTCCTCGGCGTCCGCATCCGTGGACCCGTTCAGGATGAGCTTGTTGTGGGCGAGGGAGAGCGGTGCGAGCGTCGCGATCTCCTGGGCCCATGCGACGGCGTCGTCCAGGGTGCCGGCGCGGTCGGCCAGGCCGCAGGCCAGCGCCTGGTCGCGGTCGAGACTCTCGGCCGCGAGCATGAGCCGACGGGCCGGACCCGTTCCGGCGAGCTGCGCGAGAGTCCGGATCGTCCACGCGTCGACGGCCATCCCGTTCTTGGCCGTCGGGACGGCGAAGGCGGCCGACTCGTCGGCGACGCGCAGGTCGCAGGCCATGGCGAGCTGCGTGCCCGCCCCGATCGCCGGGCCGTTGACGGCAGCGATGATCGGCACCGGGACGCGGGTGAGGCGGTGCAGCATCCCGTAGAGCGCCTCCAGGAACTCGGGTCCGTAGACGCCACCGAGATCGGCTCCGGAACAGAAGACCGAGCCTTGCCCGGTGACGACGATCGACCGTGCTCCCCCGTCGACCGCGGCATCCACGGCCGCGTGGATCTCCTGGCACAGCTCGAGGTTGAGGGCGTTGCGACGCTCCTCGCGCTGCAGCTCCAGCACCACGATGTCGTCGTCACGCGTCACTCCCAGCACGCCCAGCAACCTACCGGTCAGACCACTTCCATCTGTCCCCAGGGAGACCCGTAGGCGGTCAACAGCTCGAGGAACGGGACGGCGTCGAAGGCCTCCGGACCGAGCACGCCCGCACCCGACCAGGTGCCGTTCGCCAGCAGCTCGAGCGCGACCACCGGGTTGATCGCGGTCTGCCACACCACGCACTGGTGGCCGTACTCGCGCATCGACCAGTCGTTGTCGACCACGTGGTACAGGTACGTCGAACGTGGCTCCCCGTCCTGACCCGTGCCCGTGACCCAGAGCCCGGCGCAGGTCTTGCCGTGCATCTTGTCGCCCAGAGTCGCGGGATTCGGGAGGCAGGCCGCCACGACGTCGCGTGGGCTCACCTCCACCCCTCCGACGGTGATCTTTTCGGTCGAGTCGAGGCCCAGCTTGTGCAAGGTCTTGAGCACGCCGATGAACTCATCGCCCAGGCCGTACTTGAACGTCGCCCGCTTGGCCTCGACCCAGCGCGGCATGAGGAGCACCTCCTCGTGCTCGACATTCACGCACTCCACCGGGCCGATGCCCTCGGGGAAGTCGAACACCTCCGGCTCGCTGAACGGCTCGGTCGTGAACCACTCCCCGTCCTGCCAGATGACCGGCGGGTTGAGGCACTCCTCGATCGTCGTCCAGATCGAGAAGGACGGCGCGAACTCGTAGCCGTCGACGGTGAGGTTGGCACCGTCGCGGGTGCCGAGCTCGTCGATGGAGGAGAACAGGTGGTCGGCGGCGTACCGCGCGAACACGTCGGAGAGGCCAGGCTCCACGCCGATGCCCACGAGGGCGAGTCGGCCGGCCGACTCCCAGGCGTCCGCGTTCGCGAACTGCTCGTCACCGAGCTTGACGCCGCACAGCGCGTACGGGCGTTCGGGATGCGGCTCCGACAGGCTCATCGCCATGTCGAGGTAGTCGGCCCCGGCGGCGAGGGCGCCCTCGAAGATCGGCATCACGAATCGCGGGTCGACGGCGTTCATCACGTGGGTGGCCCCGGACTCACGGGCCAGGATCTCCACCGAGCCGGCGTCGGACGCGTCGACCTGCGCGGCGCTGAAACGTGAGTCGTCCACCTCGGCGACGGCGCGCTCGGCGCTTTCGCGCGCGTAGTCGGCCACGACAACCGACTCGAAGAAGTCGCGACGTGCCGCGATGGCACAGAAGGCCGACCCGACTCCGCCCGCGCCCACCAGCAGGATCTTCATCGAGGACAGCCTAGGCCTCGAGGTTGGTCATCACGTGCTTGATGCGGGTGTAGTCCTCGAGGCTGTACATCGAGAGGTCCTTGCCGAAGCCGGAGTGCTTGAACCCACCGTGCGGCATCTCCGCGACGAGTGGGATGTGGGTGTTGATCCAGACGCAGCCGAAGTCGAGACGCTTGGCCATGCGCATCGCGCGGCCGTGGTCCTTGGTCCACACCGACGACGACAGGCCGTACTCCACGCCGTTGGCCCAGCGGACGGCCTCGTCCTCGTCGGTGAACTCCTGGACGGTGATGACCGGACCGAAGATCTCCTCCTGGCTCGCGCGATCGTCCTGGCGCAGCCCGGAGAGCACGGTGGGCTCGTAGAAGTAGCCCTCGCCGAGCTCGGCGACGCGATGACCACCGGTCTCGACCGACGCATGGTCGGGCAGATCGTCGAGGAAGCCGCCGACATGGGCGAGCTGGTTGGCGTTGTTGACCGGGCCGAAGTACGTGTCGTCGTCGTCCGGCATGCCGACCTTGGTGCCGCGGGCCTGCTCGGTCAGAGCGGCGGTGAAGTCGGACGCGACACCGGGGTGGACCAGCACGCGAGTCGCAGCCGTGCAGTCCTGGCCGGCGTTGAAGTACCCGGCGCCGGCGATGCCCTCGGCCGCGGCCGCGAGGTCGGCGTCGTCGAACACCACGACCGGAGCCTTTCCACCGAGCTCGAGGTGCGGCTTCTTCAAGTCGGACGCCGCAGCGGCGGCGACCTCCATGCCGGCCCGGACCGAGCCGGTGATGGAGACCATCTGCGGCACCTTGTGCGCGACGAGAGCGCGCCCGGTGTCGCGGTCGCCGCACACGACGTTGAACACGCCGGGCGGGAAGAACTCCTGGGCGATCTCGGCGAGCAGGGACGTCGACGCCGGCGTCGTGTCGCTCGGCTTGAGCACGATCGTGTTGCCGGCCGCCAGCGCCGGCCCGATCTTCCAGATCGCCATCATCAACGGGTAGTTCCACGGCGTCACCTGGGCGCAGACGCCGATGGGCTCACGCCGAAGCATGGACGTGTGACCGCGCATGTACTCACCGGTCGACTTGCCCTCCAGCACCCGCGCCGCACCGGCGAAGAACGTGAGCACCTCAGTGGCCTGGTACATCTCCTCGCTCATCGTGAGCGCCTTCGGCTTGCCCGTGTCCTGCGACTCGACGTCGACGATCTCCTGCGCTCGCGACTCGACCGCGGCGGCCAGCTTGTTCAGGGCCTGGGAGCGCTCGTACGGCGTCGAGTCACGCCAGGACTCGAACGCGGTCGCGGCCGCGCTGAAGGCCCGGTCGACGTCCTCCTCGCGGGACAAGGGAGCAGAGGCGTACACCTGTCCGGTCGAGGGGTCGAAGACGTCGTACGCCTCGCCGCCCGCCGCCGGGACGAGCTCCCCGTTGATCACGTTGACAATGGCTCGGTCCATGGGGCAATCCAACCCCATCGAGCCGACCACGTGCAACGAAATCAGCGAGGAATCACGAACCCTGCGACGAAATCCCTTGTCTTGTGATCCGATCGCTCGTGATAATGGCAGCATGGACCAGCGCGACGACTACGACCAGCTTCAAAAGGCCGGCAAGGAGCATCTGTGGATGCACTTCTCGCGCCACGGCGTCTACGACGATGATCACGACATCCCGGTGATCGTCAAGGGCGACGGTGCGTACATCTGGGACTCCCGGGGCCGGCGCTATCTCGACGGCCTCGCCGGGTTGTTCGTCGTTCAGGCCGGTCACGGACGCGAGGAGCTCGCCCAGGCCGCGGCCAAGCAGGCTTCCGAGCTGGCGTTCTTCCCGCTGTGGACGTTCGCGCATCCCAACGCCATCGCGCTCGCCGAACGCCTCGCGTCCTACACCCCGGGCGACCTCAACCGGGTGTTCTTCACGACGGGAGGCGGCGAGGCGGTCGAGACCGCCTGGAAGGCGGCGAAGCAGTACTTCAAGCTGACCGGCAAGCCCACCAAGACCAAGGTGGTCAGCCGGCAGGTCGCCTACCACGGCACGACACACGGCGCCCTGTCGATCACCGGCATCCCGTCGCTGAAGGAACCGTTCGAGCCCCTCGTGCCCACCACCGTCCACGTGCCCAACACCAACTTCTACCGCGCTCCCGAGCACTCTTTGCATGATGCCCTGCCGGGCTCGGGGGACGAGTTGGAGGCGTTCGGACGCTGGGCGGCCGACCAGATCGAGGACGCGATCATCGCCGAGGGCCCCGACACCGTCGCGGCCGTGTTCCTCGAGCCCGTCCAGAACGCCGGCGGATGCTTCCCGCCGCCGCCCGGCTACTTCCAGCGGGTGCGCGAGATCTGCGACCGGCACGACGTGCTGCTCGTCTCCGACGAGGTGATCTGCGCGTTCGGCCGCCTCGGCGACATGTTCGGCGCCAACCGCTACGACTACGTGCCCGACATGATCACCTGCGCGAAGGGCCTGACGTCCGGCTACTCGCCGCTCGGCGCGATGATCGCGTCCGACCGCGTGATGGAGCCGTTCCTGAAGGGGAACACGAGCTTCGTCCACGGGTACACCTTCGGGGGCCACCCCGTCTCGACCGCCGTGGCGATGGCCAACCTCGACATCTTCGAGCGCGAGAAGCTCAACGAGCACGTCCGCGAGAACGAAGGCGCGTTCCGCGGCACCCTCGAGAAGCTGCTCGACCTCGACATCGTCGGCGACGTGCGCGGCGACGGCTTCTTCTACGGCATCGAGCTGGTGAAGGACAAGGCCACCAAGGAGACGTTCGACGACGCCGAGTCCGAGAAGCTCCTGCGTGGATTCCTGTCGAAGGCGCTCTTCGACGGCGGCCTCTACTGCCGGGCCGACGACCGTGGCGACCCGGTCATCCAGCTCTCGCCGCCGATCATCGTCGACCAGACCCACTTCGACGAGATCGAGCAGATACTGCGCAGCGTCCTCACCGATGCCCAGAACCACCTCTGACGGGCGGACTACGCCGCCAGGGCTGCCTTCTCGTTGCGGCGGCGGACAAACTCCCCGCCGAGCACGATCGAGATCGCGATGATGAACATCAGCGTCCCGATGACGTTGACCTGCATCGGCACTCCTCGCTGCGCCGACCCCCAGACGAACATCGGGAACGTCACTTCCTGACCCGCGTTGAGGTTGGTGATGATGAAGTCGTCGAACGACAGGGAGAAGCTCAGCAGCGCCGCCGACACGATGCCGGGGAGCACGAGCGGGAACGTCACGCGCCAGAACGTCTGCGACTCGTTGGCGTAGAGGTCCATCGCCGCCTGCTCGAGGTTGTCGTCCAGGCCGCTCAAGCGTGCCTTGACCGTGACGATGACGAACGACAGGCAGAACATCACGTGGGCGATGAAGATCGTCCAGAAGCCGAGCTGCCCACCGAAACCGGCGGCGACGAACAACGCGAGGAGCGACGAGCCCATCACGATCTCGGGCGACGCCATCGGCAGGAAGATGATCAGGTTGGCCGCGCCTCGACCCCGGAAGCGGTGCCTGACCAGGGCAAACGCCGCGAGCGTGCCCAGGATCGTGGCGAGCAGCGTCGCCAGCAGCGCGATCTCGATGCTGAGGATGACCGCGTCCTTCATGCCGCCCGGCCTGAACATGTGCAGCCAGTTGTCGAGTGTGAACTCGCGGAAGGCGTAGAGGTTCCGGGACTTGCTGTTGTCGTTGAAGCTCATCAGCACCACGACGGCGATCGGCACGAACGTGTACGCGAGCACCAGGAGCCCGAGCGCCATGATGAGGTGGTCACCGATCCACCGGCGCAGCCTCTGCCATCTGGTCATCGGGGTCCCCGCGAAAGCGCAGTCGGGTGCGGTGGACTCACGTGATGACGTGCGAGCGGTTTCGTGGGGTGATTCATACCAGGTCCTCCGTGCCCGAGGTGCGGACCCAGACGATCACCATCGCGACGATGATCGCCATGAGGATGACCGACAGGGCCCCCGCCTCCGCGTAGTCGCCGACGGAGGTGAACAGCTCCTGGATCTCGTTGCCGACCATGCGCTCGTTCGTGCTACCGAGCAGCTCGGCGTTGATGAAGTCGCCGGCCGCCGGGATGAACGTCAGCAGCGTCCCCGCGACGATGCCAGGCATCGACAGCGGCCACGTGACCTTGAAGAATCCACGGATCGGCGAGGCATACAGGTCGCTGGACGCCTCGATCAGCCGGATGTCGATCTTCTCCAGGCTCGCGTACAGCGGCAGCACCATGAACGGCAGGAAGTTGTACGTGAGCCCGGCGATGACCGCGACCGGCGTCGCCAGCAGCCGACCGTCCGGGCCGAGGACGTTGATGAACTGCAACGTGTTCACGATGAACCCGTCGTCGGCCAGGATCAGCTTCCACGACAGCGTGCGCAGCAGGAAGCTGGTGAAGAACGGGGCGATCACGAGGATCAGCATCAGGTTCTTCCAGCGCCCGGACTTGAACGCGATCGCATACGCCAGCACATACCCGATGAGCAGGCAGATGAGGGTGGCGACCCCGGCGAACCACAGGGACCGCCACAACGTGCGCCAGTGCTCCGAGAACGCATCGGGGAAGTTCTGGAAGTGCCAGGTCATCGAGTAGCCGGTGAGCACCGACCCGCTCGGGTCGTACAGGCTCGACGAGAGCAGCGAGACGAACGGCACCACGAAGAAGAGCGCCAGCCAGACCGCACCCGGCAGGATCAGCCAGTAGCCGGTGAGCTTGCGCCGCGACTTCCGCCCCACGGCGACGTCATCGAGCGTCGCCACGTCAGGAGTCCTCGATACCGGCGGTCGCGTCCTGACTCGCGTCGAGCAGGAACGCGTACTCCGGATGCCAGGAGACGTCGACGCCCGTGCCGACCGGCAGCATGCTCCGCGACCCGGTGTTCTGCTCGAACACCATCAACTCCTGGTCCCAGGGCATTCTCACCATGTACTGGGTGCTGACCCCGACGAAGCTGACGTCGGTGACCCGACCACCGGTGATGACGTCGCCCGGCGCGTCGATCGGTTGGCCCGCCTCCGCGATGAGCACCTTCTCCGGCCGGATACCGAGCCAGCCCGAGCCGGACTCCGCGTGGGCGCGGTCGCCGGGCACGGACGCGTTGGCCCCTTGGACCCGCACCCTCACCTGACCGTTCTCACGGCCCTGGATGTCCGCCTCGATCAGGTTGGACTGCCCGAGGAAGTTCGCGACGAACGTGGTGCGCGGATTCTCGTACAGGTCGTCCGGGGCGCCCATCTGCTCGATCACGCCGGCGTTCATCACCGCGATGGTGTCGGCCATCGTCATGGCCTCCTCCTGGTCGTGCGTGACGTGCACGAACGTGATGCCGACCTCGGTCTGGATGCGCTTGAGCTCGATCTGCATGGAGCGGCGCAGCTTGAGGTCGAGCGCACCGAGCGGCTCGTCGAGCAGCAGCACTTCCGGGCGGTTGATCAGTGCGCGCGCGAGCGCCACGCGCTGCTGCTGGCCGCCGGACAGCTGGGACGGCTTCTTGCCGGCCTGAGAGGACAGCTCGACCAGCTCGAGCATCTCCGCGACCTGGTTCTTGACGTCCTTGACGCCGCGGCGCTTGAGCCCGAAGGCGACGTTCTCGCGGATGTCGAGGTGCGGGAACAGCGCGTAGTTCTGGAAAACGGTGTTGACCGGACGCTTGTACGGCTTCTCGTACGTCACCTCGGTGTCACCGAGGTGGATCGTCCCGGAGGTCGGCGTCTCGAGCCCCGCGACCATGCGCAGGGTCGTGGTCTTGCCGCAGCCGGACGGGCCGAGCAGGGCGAAGAACGAGCCTTCCGGGACCTCCAGGTCGAGCGACTTCACCGCGGTGAAGTCGGTGAACTCCTTGGTGAGGTTCGAAAGCCGCAGCGAGCGTGACCCCGTGGAGGCCGACGCGGCCGTCGCGTCATCCACCGATGGCATCGGCGAAGGCTCCCCGGTACTCGCGGTCCTTCTTCCCCTCGAGCGACGCGAAGGAGTGGCTGACCGACAGCGTCTTCTCGGTCGGGAAGATCAGCTCGTTGTCGACGAGGCTCGGGTCGACCTTCTCCATGGCCTCCTGCGCACCCTTGACGGGGCAGATGAACCAGACGTACGCGGCCAGCTTGGCCGCGACTTCCGGCTCGTAGTAGTAGTTGATCCACTTCTCGGCGTTGCCCTTGTGGTCGGCCTTGTTGGGCACGAGCATGTTGTCGGCCCAGATCATGTGGCCCTCCTCCGGCGTGACGAAGACCAGGTTCTCGTCCTCGGCGGCCGCGACGTCGCCGGACCACGCCTCGCAGGCCACGACATTGCCCGCGGCGAGGTCCTGGATGTACTCGTTGCCGGTGAACGCGCGGACCTGGCCGTCACCCACCGCCTTCTCGAGCCTGCCCATCGCCTTCTGCCATTCCGCGTCGGTGAAGTCCGACGGGTCGGCCCCCTCCGTGAGCAGCAGCATGCCCATCGTGTCGTTCATCTCCGAGAGCAACGAGATGCGGCCCTTGAGGTCGCTCCGGGTGATGAGCTCCTCGAAGGACTTGACCTCCTTGGTCTTCGACTTGTTGTAGGCGATACCGGTGAGGCCGCTCTGCCACGGTGCAGAGTACTCGCGCTTCTTGTCCCAGCTGACGTTCTCCAGCCCGCTGATGAGGTTCGCGTGCAGGTTGGGCACCTTCGACGCGTCGAGCTTCTGGATCCATCCCGCCCCGATCATGCGGGAGGCCATCCAGTCGGTGAGCATGAACATGTCGCGTTTGGTGGTCGTGCACGAGCCGAGCTGGTTCTTGACCTTGGCGAAGAACTCGTCGTTGTCGTTGACGTCCGTGGTGTAGTCGACCTTGATGCCGGTCGACTTCTGGAACTCGGTGAGGGTGGACACGTAGTCCTTGTCGTCCTCGTCCATGTACTCGGGCCAGTTGGAGACGACGAGCAGCTTCTCGGTGGCCGACAGGTCCTTCGAGACGCACTCGTCGACCCCCTGCTGGGTACCGGAGGTGCCGCATGCGCTCAGGAACGTCGAGCCGGCGCCGAGGACGGCGAGCCCTCCGATGCCTCGCAGCAACGTCCGGCGGTCGAGCTCGTCCATGCCATCCTCGATTCTTCGGTGGTGACTCATACTGACAAGAGAGAGGGTCAACGACAAGGAATTCCGGCGTAAAGATCGTGTTTCGCCAACGAAAGCGTCAAATGATTCGGCATCGACGACAGCAGGTGATCGGAGGTCCGGCAGAATGGCGCGCATGACCGATCGCACTCCGGCCCCGACTCGAGCACCGAATCTCGACGACACCGGCAAGCGCATCATCGAGCTGCTGCAGGGCGACGGACGGATGTCGTACTCGGCGATCGCCAAGGACGTCGGGCTCTCCGAGGCCGCCGTGCGCCATCGCGTGCAGAAGCTCATCGAGGGCGGAGTGGTCCAGATCGTCGCGGTCACCGATCCGATGCAGATGGGATTCGCCCGCCAGGCGATGATCGGCATCAAGGTCACCGGGAACGTCCAGGACGTCGCGGCGGAGCTCGGCGCGATGGACGAGCTCGACTACATCGTCATCACCACGGGTCGGTTCGACATCCTGGCCGAGCTGGTGGCCGAGAGCGACGAGGAGCTCCTGGACATCATCTCGCGGCGGGTCAGCATGATCGAGGGCGTCCTCACCACCGAGACCTTCGTCTACATGCGTCTGGTGAAGCAGACGTACGCCTGGGGCGTCATCTGACCCGGCCACCCGGCTTTCTGCATTTCCTTCCCACGGTGCCCTACCCGGGAGTAGCCTCAGGCCACCCGTCGTTGGAGACTCCCATGCCCATGTCCCGTCGTGATCTCATTCGTTCCGGTTTTGTGATCGGGGGTGCGGTCGCGATCGGCGTACGCCCCTCACCCGCGTGGGCGGCCTTCCCGGTCAACCCAGGTGGCACCACGCTCGCCAGGACCCTGAAGGTCGGCGACCGAACCGGCCAGCCCGGCGGCTACGCACCGATCATCGCCGGGGCTCCCGAGCCGCACGGCCCTCCTCGCAACGACCTCGGCGCCAATACTTCGCCGCCGGTCGGCACGCGAACAGCCATCCTGGCCTTCGCCCACCTCACCGACGTGCACGTCATCGACGCCCAGTCGCCGGCCCGCGTCGAGTACGTGGACCGGTTCGAGGACCAGTACAGCGACAGCGACCCGGTCATCGGCTTGCTGACATCCGCCTACCGACCGCAGGAGATTCTCACCACCCAGATCGCGGACGCGATGGTGCAACAGGTCAAGACCTTCGCCTCCGGGGCCCCGACCACCGGCCGCGCGATGGACTTCGCCATCCAGACCGGCGACAACGCCGACAACTGCCAGTACAACGAGACCCGCTGGAACATCGACCTGCTCGACGGGGGCAAGCTCATCACGCCGGACTCAGGCTCGCTGTCCAAGTACGAGGGTGTCGCCGACCGGAAGTACTACGACCAGCACTACTGGCACCCCGAGCCGGGCACCAATCAGGACATCTACCACAGCACGTTCGGGTTCCCGGACAAGGCCGGCCTCCTTGCCGCGGCGGTAAGCCCGTTCACCTCGGCGGGTCTGGGGATGCCCTGGTACAGCGTGTTCGGAAATCACGACGGCCTCGTGCAGGGCAATTTCCCGCGCACGATCCCGCTGAACGTCGTCTCCAAGGGAAGCCTCAAGCTCACCACCGTGCCGCCCGGGCTCTCCCAGGCCGACATCCTCAAGGCGTTCCGGGAACCCAGCGCGAGCGTGCTGCTCGGAGGCGTGGCGCTCACGTCGGCGAACACCGTCACCAGAGACGTCAAACGACGGATCCTCACCCGTAAGCAGACCGTCAACGAGCACTTCACGACGACCGGCACACCGGTCGGTCACGGGTACACGAACCAGAACCGCCTGAAGAACACGGCCTACTACACCTTCGACAAGGGCAGCGTGCGCTGCATCGTCCTCGACACGGTCAACCCGAACGGGTACGCCGACGGCTCCATCGACAACAAGCAGTTCGAGTGGCTCAAGGAGCAGCTGGCCGCGGCCGCGGCGGCGGACAAGTACGTCATGATCTTCAGCCACCACACCATCGCCACGATGAACAACCCACTGATCGCGACCGGAATCGACCTCAGGCCGCGCGTTCTCGGCCCTGCCGTCAAGACCGAGCTCCTGAACCACCCGAACGTGATCGCCTGGGTCAACGGCCACACCCACCGGAACCAGATCATCGCCCAGAAGCCGGCGACCGGGCCCGGCGGGTTCTGGGAGATCAACACCGCCTCGCACGTCGACTTCCCGCAGCAGGCCCGCCTGATCGAGGTCGTCGACAACGACAACGGGACGCTGTCGATCTTCTGCACGATGGTCGACCACAAGGGCCCAGAGACCCACAGCGGTCTCGGCGACACGGTCCAGCTGGCTTCACTGGCCCGCGAGCTCGCCGGCAACGACCCGCAGGAGCGGACCTCGGGCAAGCTCGGTGCGGTGTCTGACCGCAACGTCGAGCTGATCGTCGCCGACGCCCTCGTCGTCTAAAGCGCGGCGGCGAGCTGCCCGCACGCGCCGTCGATGTCGCTGCCGCGCGTGTCGCGCACGGTGGTGGGGATCCCCTTGGCCACCAGACGACGGACGAACTCGCGCTCGTCCTCGGGTCGTGACGCCGTCCACACCGAACCGGGTGTGGGGTTCAGCGGGATCAGGTTGACGTGCACCCAACCCCAATCGCCGTAGGAGTGCAGTACGTCGGCGAGGAGATCGGCCCGCCAGGCCTGGTCGTTGATGTCCTTCATCATCGCGTACTCGATGGAGACACGGCGCTTCGTGGTGCGGGCGTAGTCCCACGCCGCCTCGACGGCCTCGTGCACGGACCAGCGCGTGTTGATCGGCACCAGCTCGTTGCGCAGCTCGTCGTCGGGAGCGTGCAGTGACAGCGCGAGCGTCACGGGGATGCCCTCGTCGGTGAGCTGCCGCATCCTCGGCACGAGCCCGACAGTGCTGACGGTGATGTTGCGGGCCGACATGCCGAGGCCGTCCGGAGCCTTGGACACCATGCGGCGAACTGATCCGATGACGGCGTTGTAGTTGGCCATCGGCTCCCCCATGCCCATGAACACGACGTTCGACAGCCGGCCCGGGCCGCCGGCCACCTCCCCGCGGGCCATGGCACCGGCCGCGACGACGACCTGGTCGACGATCTCGGCGGTACTCATGTTGCGCTGCAGGCCGCCCTGGCCGGTGGCGCAGAACGGGCAGGCCATCCCGCAGCCGGCCTGGCTCGAGACGCAGATGGTGGCGCGATCGGGGTAGCGCATGAGCACCGACTCGACGAGCGCGCCGTCGAACAGGCGCCACAGCGTCTTGCGCGTGGTGCCGCCGTCGGCCTCGAGGGTGCGCACGGGATCGAGCAACGTGGGCAGCAGCTCGGCGACGATGCGGTCGCGGCTGGCCGCCGGCAGGTCGGTCATGTCGGCCGGGTCGCGGACGAGCCGTGAGTAGTAATGGGTGGCGACCTGCTTGACGCGGTAGGCGGGCTCGCCGAGCGCCTCGGCCGCGGCGGTGCGCTCCTCGCCGGACAGATCGGCGAGATGTCGCGGTGGCTTGGCCCGCCCGCGCGGTTGCTCCATCACCAGCGGGAGCGGGCGCGGAGTGGTCATCCGTCCATGGTGACAGACGGCGACGAGGCCCCCGTCGATCCAGCACTGTCCCGCCCGGCGTCGCGAACGATCTCGGCGACGAGGTCGAGCTTGTCGAGCACGGCCGGGGCCAGCACGAAGGGGTACAGGTCGCCGGCGCCCATGCTGCGGTTGATCTGGTTGAGCGCGGTGCTCATCGGCACCCACACCCCGGTGACGAGGTCGCGGAAGGACGAGAACGCGGACGGGTCGACCGTCGAGAGGCCGTGCGCCCGGGCGGTGTGAATCGTGTCGCTGATGTGCATGACGTGCGCGAACGTCTCGGCGAAGTCCTCGTACGGGTGCATCGTCGCGTAGCTGGAGATGTAGTTCTGCTCCCAGCCGTCCGGCGGGCCCTCGGCGTAGTGCCGGTCGAGCGCGGACTGGTAGTCGGCGGTCTCGTCGCCGAACAGCTCGCGCACCCGCTCCCGGTTGCCGTCGTGGACGAGCAACGCCTCGTAGTAGTGACCGATCTCGTGCCGGAAGTGGCCGAGCAGCGTGCGATACGGCTCGGCCATCTCGACGCGCATGCGCTCGCGGTACGCGTCGTCTCCCTCCGCGAGGTCGAGCGTGATCACCCCGTCCGCGTGGCCGATGGTGACGTTCTCGGCGACGCTGGACAGCAGGTCGAACGCCAGGCCGCGGTCGGGGTCGTCGTCGCGCGTGACGATCGGCAGCCCGAGGGCGTCGAGCTCGACGACCAGGCGGCGCTTGGCGGCCTCCGCCCGGGTGAACTGCGACATCCCCCGCAGGTCCTCATCGGCCGGGCGGGTGCGGGTCAGCGAGCAGCTGAAGCACGGCTCCCCCGCCCGCTCCGCCAGCCACGAGCAGCCGAAATGCTCACGGTTGACGCACGGATGCCAGACCCACCGCTCCGCATCGACATAGATGCCGTCGGGCCGCAGCGGCACGATGTCGTGCTCACGCCGGGCGTAGGCCAAGGCGGCGCCGCACGAGATGCAGGCCACGTTGTCGAAGAAGAGCGGGTTGGCGCACACCCGGCAGGTGAAGGCACGCATCGACGTCAGACGACGGGCACGAGGTAATGGAGGATCACCCAGGCCACGGGCGCGACGGCGATCAGCGAGTCGAGCCGATCCATCAGGCCGCCGTGGCCGGGCAAGAGGTCACCCATGTCCTTGATGCCGAGGTCGCGCTTGATCAGCGACTCGGAGAGGTCGCCGAGGGTGGCCATCACGACGCCGGCGATGCCGAGCAGGATGCCGACCCACCAGTCGCCGTCGAGGGTGTAGGTGATGGTGAGGATGCCTGCGGCGATGCCCGTGACGAGCGAGCCGGTGAATCCCTCCCACGACTTCTTCGGGCTGATTGTCGGCGCCATCGGGTGCCGGCCGAACAGGACGCCTGCCGCGTAGCCGCCGATGTCGGAGGCGATGGTGGCGACGATGAACGCCACGACTCGCCACGGCCCGTCGGCCTCCGCGAGCATCAGCAGGACGAAGGCACCCATGAGGAACAGGTAGGACAGCGAGAACATGCCGGCGCTGCTGTCGCGCACGAAACCGTCGGCACCCTCGGAGAGCCGCCACACGAGGATGGCGATGACCGTGAGCGCCATCGCGACGGCGGCCGTCTCCATGCCTCCGTAGAACGCGCTGACCAGCATGATCGTGCCGCCGGTGAGCACGGGGACGAACGGAATGTGGATGTCGGCCTTGGCGAACGCTCGGGTCAGCTCCCAGAGGCCGACGCCGAGGGCGATGGCGACCACGGCGACGAAGACGTCCTTGACGATGAACAGCGTCGCGATGACCATGCCGACGAGACCGACGCCCACACCGATCGCGGCCGGAAGGTTGCGTCCGGCCCGGCTCTGGCGCCCATCCTCCATGGGCAGAGTCTCGCGCGGCGCCTCGTGCGAGCCGGTCCCCTCGGTGGGGACCGGACTGGAGTCCTCAGACCTCAAGGAGCTCCGCCTCTTTGTTCTTGAGAAGCTCGTCGATCACGTCGACGTGCTTCTTGGTGAGGCCGTCCAGGCGCTTCTCGGCGCCGGTGGTCTCGTCCTTGCTGATCTCGGAGTCCTTCTCGGCCTTGTCCATCGCCTGCTTGGCCGTGCGGCGCACGTTGCGCACGGCGACGCGACCCTCCTCGGCCTTGGTCCGGGCCAGCTTGATGAACTCCTTGCGTCGTTCCTCGGTGAGCTCGGGCAAGGAGACACGCAGGACCTTGCCGTCGTCGGTGGGGTTGACCCCGAGATCGGACTCACGGATGGCCTTCTCGATGGCCGGCTTGGCGCTGGCGTCGTACGGGCTGATGACGACGAGACGGGGCTCGGGCACCTGGAAGCCGGCGAGCTGCTGCAACGGAGTCTGCTGGCCGTAGTAGTCGGCGGTGATCTGGGCGAACATCGACGGATGGGCGCGGCCGGTGCGGATGGCGGCGAACTCCTCGCGAGCGTGCTCGACGGCCTTGGCCATCTTCGCGTCGGCCTCGCGCAGCGTGGCGTCAATCACGACGGTTCTCCTCCATGCACCTGGTGCGGTTGGGCCAGCCCGGCGTGGACCAGCGTCCCGATCTTCTCACCCCGGAGCACGCGGGCGATGTTGCCCTCGTCCTCCATGCCGAAGACGATCATCGGCAGGTGGTTCTCCATACAGAGGGCGAACGCCGCGGCGTCGACGACCTTGAGCCCCAAGCGCAGCGCCTCGTCGAACGTGATGTCGTCGAAGCGGATGGCGTCTGGATCGGTGCGCGGGTCGGCGGAGTAGACACCGTCGACACCGCTCTTGCTCATCAGCACGACGTCGGCCTTGATCTCCAGCGCACGCTGGGCCGAGACCGTGTCGGTGGAGAAGTAGGGCAGGCCGGCGCCGGCGCCGAAGATGACCACACGTCCCTTCTCGAGGTGCCGGATGGCCCGACGTGGGATGTAGGGCTCCGCCACCTGGCCCATGGTGATGGCCGACTGCACCCGCGTCTCGATGCCCTGCTTCTCACAGAAGTCCTGCAGCGCCAAGCAGTTCATGACGGTGCCGAGCATGCCGATGTAGTCGGCGCGCGACCGCTCCATGCCGCGCTGGCTGAGCTCCTTGCCGCGGAAGAAGTTACCGCCACCGACCACGATCGCGACCTGCACGTCCTCACGGACCGCCTCGGCGACCTGACGGGCGATGGCGTTGACGACATCGGGGTCGATGCCGATCTTGCCGCCGCCGAAGACCTCACCGGAGAGCTTCAGCAGGACGCGCTTGACGGCGGGACCGGAATCATCCGGAACCAGATCAGTGGCTTGCTGGTCGGGTTCCACGATGATCCGCTACCTCCTGGGGTGGCCGTTCCTGGCGTACTCGCTGTGCGTACTTCTGGGGTCAGGCGCCGATCTCGATGTGGGCGAAGCGCTTGAGGGTGACACCGGCGTCGTCGAGAAGATCCTTGACCGTCTTCTTATTGTCCTGAACGGACGGCTGGTCGAGCAACACCACGTCCTTGAAGAAGCCGTTGAGGCGTCCCTCGATGATCTTGGGCAGGGCCTGCTCGGGCTTGCCCTCCTCGCGGGCCGTGGCCTCGGCGATCTCGCGCTCCTTGGCGACGAGGTCGGCGGGGACCTCCTCGCGGGTGAGGAAGCGCGGGCGCATCGCGGCGATCTGCATCGCCACGCCGCGGGCGATCTCGGCGTTGTCGCTGTCGCCCTCGAACTCGACGAGCACACCGACCGCGTGCGGAAGGTCGCTAGCGCGCCGGTGCATGTAGGTCGCGACGTTGCCCTCGAAGCTGGCCACGCGGCCAAGATCGATCTTCTCGCCGATCACGACGGCGAGCTCGGCGACGGCCTCCGCCACGGTCTTGCCAGTGGGCAACTCCGTGGTGGCGAACTCCTCCGCGTCGGCGGGACGCGTCTCGTCGGCCACCTCCGCGAGCTGCTCGGCGAGGGCGATGAAGCGGTCGTTCTTCGCCACGAAGTCGGTCTCGGAGTTGAGCTCGACGATGGCGCTGCCGTAGTTGGCGACGAGGCCGGCCGACGCCTGACGCTCGGCGCCACGCTTGGCGGCCTTCGCCGCGCCGGAGATGCGCAAAGCCTCGGTGGCCTTGTCGAAGTCGCCGTCGGCCTCGGTGAGCGCTTTCTTGGCGTCCATCATCCCGGCGCCGGTGGCGTCGCGGAGCTTCTTGACGTCGGTGGCGGTGATAGCCATACGTGGTTCCTTACGTGTGAATGTCAGTCAGATGGTCACTGGGTGCCGGGTGCCTTGAAGCCCGCGGCCTCGGCGTGCTCAACCGTGTCGAACCAGACCTCGGCGACGGTCTGCTCGTACCACTGGCTGTCCTCGGTGTGGTAGATCCCGGAGTCGGCGTTGCCCTTGATGGCGTGGCCCTTGGGTGCCTTGCCGCTCTTGAGCGGGGCCTTCGAACCGGTGCCGAACGGCGCCGAAGATGTCGCGCCCTCGGGGGGCTTGACGGCCGGCTCCTGGTCAGCCGCGGGCTCGGGAGCGGCCTCCGCAACCGGCTGCTCGGCTGCGGGTGCATCGACGAGCGTTGCCGGGGCGGCTTCCGCGTCAGCGGTGACGGCCGGGGCGGCCGGTGGCGTCGGTCTCGGTCGCCGGGGCGGCGTCGGCAGCAGTCGCCGCAGCAGCGTCGGCGGCCTTGTCCTCGGCATCCTTTTTCTCCAGCAACTCGCGCTCCCACTCGGCCAGCGGCTCGTCGGAGCCGAGCTCGGACCCGGCTTCCTCCTCGCCGGTCTTGCTGCCGCCGCGGGCGATGAGGCCCTCGGCCACGGCGTCGGCGACGACGCGCGTCAGCAGGCTGACCGACCGGATGGCGTCGTCGTTGCCCGGGATCGGGTAGTCGACGTCGTCGGGGTCGCAGTTGGTGTCGAGAATCGCGACGATCGGGATGCCGAGCTTCTTGGCCTCGTCGACCGCGAGGTGCTCCTTCTTGGTGTCGACGATCCAGACCGCGGCCGGAGTGCGCGACATGTCGCGGACGCCGCCGAGCGTGCGCGAGAGCTTGTCGTACTCGCGACGCATCTGCAGGAGCTCCTTCTTGGTGCGGCCGGAGCCGGTCACGTCGTCGAAGTCGATCTCCTCGAGCTCCTTCATGCGCTGAAGGCGCTGGTGCATCGTCTGGAAGTTGGTGAGCATGCCGCCGAGCCAACGCTGGTTGACGAACGGCATGCCGACGCGCTTGGCCTGCTCCTCGACGGGCTCCTGGGCCTGTCGCTTGGTGCCGACGAACAGGATCGTGCCGCCGCGGGCGACGGTGTTCTTGACGAACTCGTAGCCGGCATCGATGTAGGCGAGCGACTGCTGCAGGTCGATGATGTAGATGCCGTTGCGCTCGGTGAAGATGAATCGCTTCATCTTGGGGTTCCAGCGTCGGGTCTGGTGCCCGAAGTGGACGCCGCTCTCGAGCAGCTGACGCATGGTGACGACCGCCATGGCCGTTCCTCCTCTGGACGCTTCGTGCGCCCGTCCTGGTTGACGCACCGCCGGCGGCGATGCCCTGGCGCTCGTACGCGACCCACCTCGCTCCGCCGTCGGCGGGGAGAGGACCAGGATCGCGGCCGTATTCGGTGCAAACACGTCATACGGATCACGAGCGCGCGAATTTCACACACCGTGTTTCTCGGTTCGGGGCGTGATTGGGGAAAGTCTACGGCACCAGCCTGCGGTGGACGAAATCCACAGGTCGTCGGAACGGACCCTGATCTCCCCAGACACGTGACCGATGCCTGTCACCCGCCGCCTGCCGGGCGTGAGATGGCGGCATGCTCGCCCGTGCCGTCATCCTGTCGCTCCTCCTGATCGCGACCATGGCGTCACCGGCTCGGGGCGGCGACGGTTCATGGGCCTGGCCCCTCGGCGACCATCGCGTCACGAGCGGCTTCGACCGTCCCGACACGGAGTACAGCGAAGGACATCGGGGCATCGACGTGCCGGGTCGAGCCGGAGAGCCCGTGCGCTCGGTCGCCGCCGGGCGCGTCACGTTCGCCGGGTCGGTGGCCGGGGTCGGCGTGGTGTCGGTCCTGCACGGCGGCGAACGATCCACGTACCAGCCCGTCGACGCAACCCTGCACCGTGGTGACACCGTCCAGGCCGGCGAGGTGCTCGGCTATCTGTCCGGCCACGGATCACACTGCGCCACGGCCTGCCTCCATCTCGGCCGGATCGAGGCCGACGCTGATCCAGGGTCCGCGGCGTATCTCGACCCGCTCGACCGCCTCGCTGCTGAGTCACGGGTGCGGCTCGTCGACCCGCACGGACCGATCCCGAGCCCGCCGGTGGGCCCGGCCGGCGACGGCACGTTGCGCCGTCCCGTCGGCGGGCCGATCACGTCGCCGTACGGCACCCGAATCCATCCCCTCACCGATGTCGCCAAGCTCCACGACGGCACGGACTTCGGCGTTCCGTGCGGCACACCGGTGCGCGCTGCGGGTGCCGGCATCGTGGTGGGTCGCGGATTCGACGACGCCTACGGCAATCGCGTCGCCGTGCGGCACCCGGACGGACTGGAGACGTCGTACAACCACCTGTCGAGCCAAGCGGTCGTGGTGGGCGATCGCGTGACCCCGTCGACCGTGATTGGGCGGGTTGGGTCCACCGGGCTCTCCACCGGGTGCCACCTGCACTTCATGGTGCGCCGGCACGGCGAGAAGATCGACCCGATGACGCTGCTCTAGCGACCGCTGCGCGAGAAGTGGTGGAGGTCTGTCAGGGTTCGCCATCGGCCTCCCCAGTGCCAGCCGATCGCGTCGAACGCCGCCACCACGGGACCGCCGGCGACGATCATGCCCGGCCGCTCCTTTGTGCGGTTGAGGTAGGACGACGCGAGCTCGGGGATGACGACCTCGCCGCGGCGATACGGGTTCTGGAAGGGGTTGACGTCGATGGCCAGCCCGTAGGCGTGCTCGGAGTACCTCGCCCCGCCGATCGAAGGCCTGCACACGAACGCGGCCGTGTTGTTGCCGTCCCCGGTGGGCGCGAGGTCAAGCTCCCGGGCCTTCGTGATCCGCATCTCCTCGACCGGGAACCGAGCCCTCCACAGCGCGCGGAAGACGGTCACCAGGTCGGCGCTGACGTCCTCGTGGGCGAGCATCTCGCCGCTGTGACGCTTTCCGTCGAAGCCGCGGTACGTGACGCGGATCCAGTCCAGGCGATCGGCCCGAACCGGGCAGCCCGGCATCCATGTCGACCGGGCGATGACGTCCGCCGGTGCCGGGTCGACGCGCGACGCGAAACCGTCGCCCGCGAGGGGTGGTATGGAGTCCGGAAGGTTGAACCGGCGGACCCTCAGCTCACGTGGCGTCGGCCGGACCTCGCCGTATCCGGTGTCCGTGACGGGCAGGGGCCGGGTGAACAACCACTCCGGTGGCACCGTCCCTGGTTCCGGAGTCGACGGCGTGGACGACCCGGGAACCCTGCTGGGAGTCGCCGCGGACGGCGTCGCAGCCGGTTCGTCTGCGGCAGGCGCACATCCGCCCAGCACGAGAACAACGGTGACCGCGACGAGGCGCCTCACTGCGCCAGCGTAGTTGAGCTTGCACGTCGACTCGCCAGGCTTCGCAACGGACGCCTTCGGCATGACACGCTCAACCCGCTTGAACGCTTCCCCCTACTCGCTGGCGCTCGTGGGAGGTACCCCCAGGCCGCAAACGGGCGGCCTCCGGTTCAAGCGCGGGGGTGGGCGAGCCGGTAGGCCGCGCGCAGGCGCTCGTTGCTCACCTGGGTGTAGATCTGCGTGGTACCGAGGGAGGCATGGCCGAGGATCTCCTGCACGCTGCGCAGGTCGGCGCCGCCCTCCAGCAGGTGGGTTGCGGCGGTGTGACGCAGGCCGTGCGGCCCGACGTCGGGACCTCCCTCGACGGCGGCGAGCCGCTCGTGGACGACCCGACGCGCCATGCGCTGGTCGAGCCGGCCGCCGCGGGCGCCGACGAAGAGCGCCTCAGCCGATGCCTCCGTGACGAGGGCGGGTCGGCCGCGCTCGAGCCACAGATCCAGCGCATCGCCCGCCGGCGCTCCGTAGGGCACGGCCCGCTCCTTGCGCCCTTTGCCGAGCACGCGCACGACCCGTCGTTCTCGGTCGACGTCGTCGATGTCGAGGCCGCACAGCTCCCCGACGCGGATGCCGGAGGCGTAGAGCAGCTCGAGGAGGGCGAGGTCGCGCAGGCCGATGGGCCCGTCGTCGGCGATCGCCGCGGTCGTCGCGTCGAGGAGAGCGCGGATGTCGTCGTGCCCGAGGACGACGGGCAGCTCGCGGCGCGACTTGGGGCTGGCCAGCAGCGCGCCGGCATCGGTGCGCGCCCGGCCGGTGCGGTTCAGCCAGCCGGTGAACACCCGCGTGGACGTGGCGCGGCGTGCGAGCGTCGTTCGGGCCCGTCCGAGGGTCTGCTGGGTGGCCAGGTGGCTCCGCAGGGAACGCAGCGTGAGCGCGGCCGGGTCGTCGATGCCGAGCTTGGTGGCATGCTCCGCGAGCCGCGTCAGGTCGGTGAGGTAGGCGCGCACCGAATGCGCCGAGAGGTTGCGCTCGGCGCCGAGATGGTGCTCGAAGTCGGCCAGAGCCGACGACCAGGCCTCGCTCAGGTCGCTCACCCTCCCACTGTGCGGCCGGCGCCGATGTCGGCCAAGGCGGCGCGCCGGATCAGGACAGCCGGGACATCCCGGGCCAGAGCAGGGTTATCGCGAGGTCGACGACGTCCTCACGGGGGACCACGGGAAACTCCCGGCGCCACTCCCCTGCACCGGCCGCGAGCGCACCGACCAGCATCTCGACGATCAACCCGGCCCGAGGTGTGCCTGCGTCGACTCCCACCTCGGCCAGATCGCCTGCCAGCATCTGCGTGACGGCCGCCGATCGGCTGCGCCGCGACTCCAGCCACGCTTCGTCGACCTCCCGGTCGCCGTGTACGTCGTTCTTGTACAGCAGGGCCCAGGCGGCCGGATGCCGCTCGGCGAAGCTGAACACCGCGTCGACCGTGTCGCGCATGCGGTCGCGTGGCGTCCCCTCCCCGGCGATCCGAGCCCCCACGTGGCCGAGAAACACCGCGCTCTGCTCGTTGAGCGCGGAGATGAACAGGTCACGCTTCGACGCGAAGTGGTCGTACAGCACGGCCCGCGTGACGCCGGCCTCCTCGGCGATCTCGGCCATTCCCGGGGAGCCGTAGCCCCTCGAGGCGAAGACGTCGACGGCGGCGCGCAGGATCGCGGCCCGCCGCGCCGGCGCTCGAAGGCGACGACGTGGGACCTGTTCGTCCAAGGCCTCAACCGACACATGTGCAGGATAGCCCCACCGATCCCCTCCAGCACAACACGGTGATGGGTGTTGACTCACCGACAGATCTGTCGGTAGTTTCCAGGCCAGGCCCAAGCACGAAGGACTCCCATGCACGAGCAGCTCTCTCCCTACGCCGACAAGCCGGTCTCCCGCCGCACCCTGCTGGGTGCGGCCGGCCTGACCGCCGCCGCAACCGGGCTGTCCCTCGGCCCGAGCGGGCCTGCGCTCGGCGCGGCACCGAAGAAGCGTGTCGCCGTCCTCGGTGGAGGCATGGCCGGCCTCGCCGCCGCGCACGAGCTCGCCGAACGCGGCTTCGACGTCGTCGTCTACGAGCGCAAGGAGCTCGGCGGCAAGGCCCGCAGCATTCCCGTCGCCGGCACGGCCGGGCCGGGGCGCCGCGACCTGCCCGGCGAACATGGGTTCCGGTTCTTCCCCGGCTTCTACCACCACGTCCCGGACTCGATGAGCCGCACCCCGTTCGCCGGCAATGCGAACGGGGTGAAGGACAACCTTGTCTCGACGAACCTCGCCGACTCATGGTTCTACCGCGCCAATGGGCGGGCAGACGGCACGCTCTTCGGTGCCCTTCCGCACCCAGCCGGTGCCCTGACCCCTGGCGGCCTGCAGCGAATCCTCCTGCAAGAGATCCTCAAGATGAAGATGGTGCGTCCTGTCGAAGCCACGTACTTCGTGGGCAGGCTGATGGCGTTCTTCACCAGCTCCGACGAACGGCGATTCGGTCAGTGGGAGAAGGTCTCGTGGTGGGACTTCGTGCGGGCCGAGAAGTTCTCGCCTGAGTACCAGGCCGTCCTCGCCAAGGGCCTGACCAAGTCGCTGGTCGCAGCGAAGTCCGAGACGGCCAGCACCCGGACGATCGGCAACATGGCCGAGGCGTTCATCTACAACATGATGGGCCGTGGCAACGACGGTGACCTGGACCGCGTGCTCAACGGCCCGACGACGGAAGTGTGGATCGATCCCTGGGTCACCCACCTGCGCTCGCTCGGCGTGCAGTTCCGGATCGGGCAGACGGTGGAAGCGCTCCAAGTGTCAGGAGGATCGGTCACCAGCGCGCGGGTGCGCGACACCGCCGGCGCGACCACCAACGTCGAGGCTGACTGGTTCGTCTGCGCGATGCCGGCAGAGAAGGCGCGTGAGCTGTGGTCACCGGGTGTCCTGGCGCTCGACCCGAAGCTGGAGGCCATGAACGACCTCGTCGTCGACTGGATGAACGGCATCCAGTTCTTCCTGCGGGACGAAATCGACGTGGGCGGCGGACACGCCACGTTCGTGGACTCGCCATGGGCACTGACCGGGCTCACCCAGGCCCAGTTCTGGCGCGACGACTTCGCTGCGACGTACGGCGACGGCACTGCGGTGGACTGCCTGTCGGTCGATGTCTCCAACTGGGACGATCCCGGTCTTCTCTACAACAAGCCGGCCAAGGAGTGCACAGCCGAGGAGGTCAGGAACGAGGTCTGGGCCCAGCTCAAAGCCCATCTGGAAGACAACGGCGAGTCGGTGCTGCCGGACGGCGTGCTGCACTCGTGGTTCCTCGACCCGGCGATCAAGTGGAACCCGGCGACGGGAACGAACTCCAACGACGAGCCACTGCTCATCAACACTGTGAACTCGTGGGACCTCCGTCCGGAGGCGACCACGGGCATCCCGAACCTGTTCCTCGCCGGCGACTACGTGCGCACCGACATCGACCTCGCCACGATGGAGGGTGCCAACGAGTCCGGCCGGGCGGCCACCAACGCCATCCTGGACGCCTCGGACTCCACTGCCGAGCGGGCGACCATGTACAAGTTGTACGACCCGCCTGAGTTCAAGGCGCTCAAGAAGATCGACGCCGCGCGGTTCAAACGCGGGCAGCGCAACCTGCTCTACGTGGGAGGCTGACCGCCCCGATCAGCCAGGTCGGCACGCCGGACCAGAACCCATCCATTCACCGCGCGTTCTGCCAGACCTCGCTTGGCGAGCAGTCTGAGGGCGTTCGACGCGTCGTGGGGGCCGAGATCCGCTGCTGTGGCGACATCGCGTGACGACGTCGCGCCGTGCCAGGTCAGTGCCTCGAGAGCGCGTTGCGCCGGCGCCGGGAGGTGGTCGAACTCCGTGGCCGGCGCGGTGACAGGCTCGGGCTCGACGGCTCCGATTCCCGCGAGCTCGGACAGCACGTCGGACCCACCGGTGACCAGCACGGCCTTGCCGTCGCGCACCGCTTGATGCGTGCCGCCGGACTGCTGGGACGTGACCGGGCCGGGAACGGCCATGGTGGGCCGGCCCAACCGATCGGCCCAATGCAAGGTGTTGAGGGAACCGCTACGCCGGCGAGCCTCAACGACGACCGTACCGCCCGCGAGTCCGGCGATGAGCCGGTTGCGAGACAGGAACCGCGCCTTGGTGGGCACCTGGCCGGGCGGCTGCTCACTGATGATCAACCCGCACTCGGCGATGCGGCTGAGCAGCGCCGCATGAGCACGCGGGTAGTCGGTGGCGGCGTCACACGCGAGGACGGCGACGGTCGGACGACCCATCGCCATTGCGCCCCGATGGGCGCTCGCGTCGATGCCGAAAGCCGCTCCGCTCACCACCGTGACACCCGCGGCAGCGGCGTCGGCGGCGATCTCCGACGCAGCCTCGGCGCCGTACGGCGTGCAGTCGCGCGCACCGACCACAGCAACGTTGGACGCGCTCAGCTCGGCGAGATTGCCGGTTCCGCGCACCCAGAGCCCCAACGGTGCGCCGGTCGCGCCGTGCAGAGGTTCGACGTGGTCGAGGTCGTCCAGTGCGCCGGGCCAGTCGCGATCGCCGGGAACCACCCACCGCAGGGCGGCGGCATCGGCCAGGCGTTCGGCCCTTGCGAGGCGCTGGTCGAGACTCTGCGCGCGATGGGTCCAGGAGGCCGGCCACGGATGCAAGCCAAGTCGGCGATCGGCCTGGATTGCCTCGACCAGGTGGCCCGGATCGTGATCGGCCAGCAGGCCGGGCAACCGTGGATCGCCGGGCTCGCAAAGGATGCTCAGCGCGAGCCGGGCACGTCGTTTCGGTGTCATGACGCCGCCACCAGGTCACGCAGCTCGTGTCCGAGCGGAGAACCCCGACGCAGCGCGAGTGCGAGATCGACGTCGCCGGCGTCCGGGACCTCGTGGGCGCGCAGATCGGCCACGCTCCACGAGAGCCGCAGGACCCGGTCGGCCGATCGGGCCGAGAGCTTCTGCGCCCGCAGCTGGCTGTCGAGCACCGCCCGCCCGGTGTCGCTGACCGGCCATCGCTTGCGCAGCTCGACACCGGGCACGTCGCTGTTGAGCAGCCATGACGTGCCGCGATAGCGGCGGCGCTGACGGTCGCGAGCCTCGGCGACGACGAGAGCGAGGTCGGCGGTGCCCCGCGCTCGACCAAGAGCGTGGGCCAGCTCGGGCCGACTGGGCGCCGTGAGCATCCGGTGGATGTCGATGCGATCGCGCACCGGCCCCGAGACCCGGTCGCGGTATCGACGCCTCATCAGCGGTGTGCACTCACACTGCTCCGCGACCGTTCCTCCTTGCCCGCAGGGGCACGGGTTGGCCGCGAGGATGAGCTGGAATCGCGCGGGAAACACGGCCGTATGCGCGGCGCGGGACACCACGACGTGGCCGCTCTCGAGCGGCTGGCGCAGCGCGTCGAGGACGTTCGAGGCGAACTCGGGCGCCTCGTCGAGGAACAACACACCACGGTGGGCGAGCGACAACGCACCGGGCCGGATACTGCGGCTGCCGCCGCCCACGATGGCCACGGCACTGGCCGTGTGGTGCGGATCGATGAACGGAGGCCGCCGCACCAGGGGTGCTTCGGCCGCCAGGGTGCCGGCCAGGGAGTGAACGGCACTCACCTCCAGCGCGTCGTGGTGCGGAAGGTCGGGAAGCAGACCCGGCAGTCGGTGAGCCAGCATCGTCTTGCCGATGCCCGGCGGGCCGACCATGAACAGGTGGTGTCCGCCGGCCGCCGCCACGACCAGCGCGGTGCGCGACTCCTCCTGACCGGCGACGTCGGCGACGTCGAGGGGCCCGAGCCGCTCGCTGCCGCCCCAAGCGAGCCCACCGACATCGTCGAGCGGCGGCACCGGCGGGTCGTCGGGCTCCTCCTCCCCCACGAGCATCGCGACTGTCTGCCGCAACGACCGCACCCCGACCACGGAGACGCCGGGCACCAGCTGTGCCTCGGGCACGTTGGAGTCGGGAACGACGACGCGCGCGAATCCCGCCTCGGCGGCCGCCATCGTGGCCGGTAGGACGCCGCGCACGGCTCGAAGGCGGCCGTCGAGGGCCAGCTCGCCGAGGAACACCGTGCCGGCCAACGGATCGGGCGGGATCACCCGTTTGGCCGCGAACACCGCCAGCGCGATCGCGAGGTCGTAGTGCGACCCGCTCTTGGGCAGGGTGGACGGCGCCAGGTTGATCGTGACGCGCTGATCGGGCCACGACGTGCCCGAGTTGACCACGGCCGCCCGGACCCGGTCGCGCGCCTCGTTGACGATCGTGTCGGCCAGGCCCACGACCACCGTGGCCGGCATGCCGCTGCTGATGTCGACCTCGACCTCGACCGGCCGACCCGCCAAGCCGTCGAGGGTCACCGCGTGGGTGGCCGCCATCAGGCGACCCCGACCACACGCTCGACGTGCGGAGCGCCCCGCGGCGGCACGACGACCGACACGACGTCGATGCGCACTGCCACGGGCTCGACGTCGTGGACCTCCAGCCAGTGCGCCGCGAGCCGGCGCAGTCGGGCGGCCTTGCGTCCGACCACCGCCTCGACCGGCGTGCCATGCGAGGCGCCGGTGCGGGTCTTGACCTCGCAGAAGACCAGCGTCGACCCGTCGCGCGCGACCAGGTCGATCTCGCCGAATCGGGACCGCCAGTTGCGGGCGAGCACGACCATGCCGAGCGACCGCAGGTGGGCGGCGGCCACACGCTCGCCATAGTTGCCGAGGGCCCGGTTGCGCTCATACGTCATGGAGCCACCCTCGCGAGCGGCGACGTGGGCCGACAGGGCGCCGCAACGTCTTGTGGAGATCGTCCGAAGCCGTCCATATGTGGATGGACTAGCGTCGCTGTCATGTTCCGTCGGACGGACGCCGCCATCAGCCCGACCGCGCTGTACACCGGCACGGTATGGCGCCGCAACGGCTTGTCTCATCCGGCCTTCGCGACCTTCGCCGGCAGCGCGTTGTGGACCGGCCTGGTGGCCCCACGCCGCGCGGTGTCACTGCTCGGTGCACCCGACCTCGACGCCCTGCTGCTCGCCCGGCATCACTCCATCGACACGCTGCTCGAGCGGGCGATCGAGGCGGGCGAGATCTCCCAGGTCGTCGAGATCGCTGCAGGGTTGTCGCCACGAGGGTGGCGATTCGCCTCGCGCTACGGGCCGGACCTCACGTACGTCGAGACCGACCTACCGGGGATGGCCAACCGCAAGAAGAACCTGCTGGACCGCGCCACCCTGATGGCTCCCGGCCACCGCGTGCGTGTGCTCGACGCGTTCGCGCCGACCGGTCCGCACTCGCTCGCCGCCCTGGCCGACGAGCTCGATCCGGACCAGGGGACAGCCGTCATCACCGAGGGCCTGATCAACTACTTCCCGATGTCCGACGTCGTGACGCTGTGGAACTCCGTCGCCGTCGCACTGAACCGGTTCCCGCGCGGGCTGTACCTGTCGGACCTGCACCTCGACCAATCACCGGGCGCCGTCACCGCGACGGCGAAGTTCCTCATCACGGCATTCGTGCGGGGCAACGTCTATCTGCACTTTGAGAACGAGGACGCCGCCATCAAGGGCCTGCGCGACGCCGGATTCGACGACGCCGAGCTGATGCTCCCCAGCTCGTTCGAAGGGGTCACCGCCGCACCGGGCATCGACCGCAACCACATCCTGCGGGCCGGCACCAGGCGACCGGGCTGACCCGTCAGGGAGCCTCTGGCAGCTTGACGTCGGAGTCCTGCAGCTCCTCGACGTTGACGTCCTTGAAGGTGAGCACCTTGACGTTCTTGGCGAACCGCGCCGGCCGGTAGATGTCCCAGACCCAGGCATCGGTGAGGGTGACCTCGAAGTACGCGTCGCCGGTCTCGGAGCGCACCTTCACGTCGACCGCGTTGCACAGGTAGAACCGGCGGTCGGTCTCGACCACGTACTTGAAGATGCCCACCACGTCGCGGTACTCGCGATAGAGCGCGAGCTCCATGTCGGACTCGTACCGTTCAAGATCTTCGGAGCTCATCGACCCTCCATCGTCACTGCCACGACGCTACCCGACGCTGCATCGTCGGCTCGTCCTCCCGCGCCTGCCCACGAGCACCGCGATATCTTCGGCCAATGTCCCCCCGTCTGTCCGCCGAGTCCTTCGTCCTCTCCGAGCTCTCGACCGCCTCGGTCGAAGCCTCCGAACGTCTTCACGCCCCCATGGTCGATGCCATCAGGCGACTCGTCGACGTGGCCATTCGCACCCAGGTGCCGCCGGAGAGCATCGCGGCCGCTCGCGACCTCGTCCAGCAGGCAGCCGACCTGCTGGCCGTGCAAGCCTCACCGGACCCGGCGGGCATCCATTTCAACGCGGACGGCAGGTCCTGGAACTGGGGGAACGCCGTCGTGGGCGTGAGGAACGCCCTGGCGCCGCCCGTGGTACTCACGTCGGCCGACGACGGGACCATGCGCTCCGAGGTGACGCTGGGCGCTGCCTATGAGGGCCCGCCCGGGTGCGTCCATGGCGGAGTGTCGGCGCTCCTGTTGGACCATCTCATGGGCGAGACTGCCAGCGCATCGCACACCCGCCTCACGGTCACCGGAACGCTCACGCTGCGATACGTGCGCCCGCTACCCCTCGGGAAGGTGCACATGCAGGCCCAGATCGAGGAGGAGGTCGGTCGCAAGGTCACGGTCACCGCCCACATCGGTCCCGACGAGCACGGCAACGAGCCGGCGATCGAGGCGCACGGCACCTTCATCATCCCGCGGTGGGCTCACGACGGGGGCGTCCCGTCCGACGTCGGATCGCTCGACTAGGCCGTGTCTGTCAATTCGCGCGAGCGGGCCGGGCGGCATCCGCGCCCGGCTGACAATCCCCCACGGGCAGGCCCGCGGGAGGTACCCCCAACGAGGAGGGAGGCAGACCGGGTCGTCTAGTGACCGACGAGGACGCCGTCAGGCGGGATGCGGGGTCGCCCGGACGCCGCGTGGAATTGGCAGACGCGGCCTAGGCCTGGAGCCGGACCTCGTCGTCGAGATCCGCGAGCCCAGTCAGGCCTGACGCGAGGACACCGGGCAGGCTCCACGAACGTCGGTGAACCGGAGTCGGCCCCAGGACTCTGAGGGCCTCGATGTGCTCCGGGGACGCATACCCCTTGTTCTCGTGCCATCCGTATCCCGGGTGTTCCCGGGCGAGCTCCACCATCAGCGCGTCGCGAGAGGTCTTGGCCAAGATGCTCGCTGCCGCGACCGCGGCGCATCGCAGGTCGGCCTTCACCGCGGTCGTGACCGGCGGAAGGACGTCAAGCAGGCCGGGTGTCTGGCCGAACAACGACATCTCGACGGGATGGCTGAGGTAGTCGTGGTTGCCGTCGAGCAAGACCAGGTCCGGCACCACTGACAACCCCGCGATCGCCCGGTGGCCGGCCAACCGCAGGGCAGCGATGATGCCGAACTCATCGATCTCCGCCGGACTGGCGTGGCCCACGTGGTGCGCCGCTGCCCAGCGCCGCACCTTGGGTGCGAGGCGTTCGCGGGCGTCAGGAGTGAGCAGCTTGCTGTCCCTGACGCCTTGCGGAGCTGTTCTGGTCCCGAGCGTCACGACGACCACACCCACGGTGCACGGTCCGCTCAGAGCACCACGGCCGACCTCATCGATACACGCCAAGTGGGTGACGCCGCCGCGCAGGAGACTCCGCTCCAACCGGAGACTCGGCCGGCCGCCGGACCGGATCGGGGGCGCCATCAGCGCGCCGTCCGTGACGTCGAGGCTGGGTCGAACGCGGTCACGACGGATGCCCTCAGCGGTCCTTGACGGCGTCGAACGAGTCGGGACCGTGCATGAAGCCCAGTCGCGAGAGGGGCCAGACACGCAGCCAGGCCTTGCCGACCACGGCGTCCTCGTCGATGAAGCCCCCGCCGGGGTCGCCCTGGTGCATGCGGGAGTCGGCGGAGTTGCCGCGGTTGTCGCCCATGACCCACAAATGGTCCTCGGGCACGACCACATCGAAGGTCTGGTTCGCGTTGGCGGTCTGGTCTTGCAGGTAGGGCTCGTCGAGGGCGGTGCCGTTGACGGTGATGTGCCCGGAGGTGTCACAACACTTCACCTCGTCGCCCCCGACGCCGATGACCCGCTTGATGAGGTGACCACCGGTGGGGAACAGACCCACCACCTCGAGCGCCCGCTGGACGGGGTTGCTCGCCTTGCGCGACTCGGCGGCGTTCAGCCAGCCGCCGGGATCGTCGAACACGACGATGTCACCGCGATCGGGCTGGCCGGCCCAGTAGGAGACCTTCTCGACGAGGATCTTGTCGTCGACGAGCATCGTGGGCTCCATCGACTCCGACGGGATGTAGAAGGCCTGCAGGAAGAAGGCCTTGACGATCACCGCCATGACCATGGCCGTGACCACGAGAAGGATCGACTCCTGCCAGACCGGCAGTTGCCGCTTCTCGGTGTCGCTCACCCGAGGAGCCTAGCGAGTGACGGCAACGTGACCACAGCGCACCACGCCGGTGGCGTTCAGTCCTCGCGCTTTTCCTTGATCTTGGAAGCCTTGCCGCGCAGGGAGCGGAGGTAGTAGAGCTTCGCCCGGCGGACGTCACCGCGCGTCGCGACCTCGATCTTGTCGATGATCGGGGTGTGCAGCGGGAACGTGCGCTCGACACCGACGCCGAAGCTGACCTTGCGGACCGTGAAGGTGCGTCCGACTCCGGAGCCCTGCAGCTTGATGCAGACTCCCTGGAACACCTGGACGCGAGAGCGATTGCCCTCGACGACCTTGACGTGCACCTTGAGTGTGTCGCCCGCCCGGAACTCGGGGAGGTCGTCGCGCAGCGATTCGCTCGCCACCTGGTCGACAACGTTGGCCATGATCTACTCCTCGCCGGTGCCACAGGTCACCCACGGATGTTCACGTGTGGAATGACTCGGCGCTCGATGGCGGTTCCCCTGCGGCAGAACCGTCCTGCGCCGAGGATCCATCCTGCCACATCGGCCCGGGGCCGGACGAAATCGTGAGGGAGACGCGCCCGGGTTCAGGGAAGGAGGTCGGGGCGCCGGTCGGCCGTGCGGGCGCGGGCCTGCTCACGGCGCCAGGCGGCGATCTGCTCGTGGTGGCCCGAGAGCAGGACGTCGGGGACGTCGAGGCCGCGCCACGAGGCCGGCTTGGTGTAGACGGGGTACTCGAGCAACCCGTCGACCCCGTGCGACTCCTCGGCGAGCGACTCCGGATTGCCCATGAAGCCCGGCAGCAGGCGCACGACCGCCTCGATGATCGCGAGCGCGGCCACCTCGCCGCCGTTGAGCACGAAGTCGCCCAGCGAGATCTCCTCCACGCGCCAGCGTGTGGCGGCGTGGTCGAGCACCCGTTGGTCGATGCCCTCGTAGCGACCGCAGGCGAACACGAGGTGCTGCTCGCCGCTCAGCCGCTCGGCGTCGGCCTGCGTGAATGGGGCGCCGGAGGGCGTGGGCACGACGACGACGCACTCGTCCGACGCCACGGCGTCGAGCGCCTCACCCCAGGGTTCGGGCGTCATCACCATGCCGGCGCCGCCACCGTAGGGGGTGTCGTCGACGGTGCGGTGGACGTCGTGGGTCCACTGGCGCAGGTCGTGGGTGGTGACGTCGAGCAGGCCGGCCTGTCGCGCTCGTCCGGGCAGCGACAACGCCAGCGGGTCGAGATAGTCCGGGAAGATGGTGACGACGTCGATCTTCACGGTCACTCCGTCCCCGCGCCGGAGGTCTCGGCGGCCTCGGGATCGAGAAGACCGACGACGTCGCCCACGCGGACGTATCCCTCGGCGAGGTCGACCGTCGGCACGAGTGCGGACACGAACGGCACCAGCACCTCGCGTCCGTCGGCATCGACGACGAGGGTGTCCTGCTCGGGCAGATGGGCCACGGAGGTCACCGTCCCGACGACGGTGTCGTCGGCACCGCGCACCTGCAGGCCGACGAGCTGGTGGTCGTAGAACTCCTCCGGGTCGCTCGGACGCTCCGTCGCGTCGACCTCGGTCTCGAGGATGCCTCCGTGCAGCTGCTCGGCCGCCGTGCGGTCGGGCACCTCGTGGAAGGCGACGAGGAGCCGGCCGGAGTGATGGCGGCTCGACGCCACGGTGAGTGTCCGCCCACCGCAGACGATCGACGAGCCCGGCGCAAACCTGCGCTCGGGCTCGTCGGTGCGGATCTCGACGTTCAGCTCACCGCGAATGCCGTGGGCGCGACCGATGCGGCCGACGACGACCAGCATGTCAGCGCTGACGATCGACGTCCACGAAGTCGATGCGCGTGCCGCCGGACCCGGCGATGGCACCGGCGACCTTGCGGATCGCCGTGGCCGTGCGGCCCTGACGGCCGATCACCTTGCCGAGGTCGTCGGGGTTGACGCGGACCTCGAACAGCTCGCCACGGCGGGTCTGCTTGGCGCGGACGTCGACGTCGTCGGGGTGCTCGACGATGCCGGCGACCAGGTGCTCGATGACGTCCAGCGTGGGATCAGCCACGATCAGGCCTCTTTGCTCTCTTCGGCCTTGGCCTCGTCAGCCTTCGGCTCCTCGACAGGAGCATCCTCGACCTTGGCCTCGTCAGCTCTCGGCATCCTCGACCTTGGCCTCATCAGCCTTGGCTCCTCGGCAGGAGCGTCCTCGACCTTGGCCTCATCAGCCTTCGGCTCCCCGGCAGGAGCATCCTCGACCTTGGCCTCATCAGCCTTCGACTCCTCCGCAGGAGCATCCTCGACCTTGGCCTCATCAGCCTTCGGCTCCTCCGCAGGAGCGTCCTCGACCTTGGCCTCATCGGCCTTCGGCTCGTCGGCCTTCTTGGCCTTCGCCTTCTTCTCGGCCTTCGGCTCGTCGCCGGAGGCTTCGTCGGCCTTCTCAGCCTTCGGGGCGGCCTTCTTGGCGGACTTCTTGGCGGCCTTCGGCTCGGCGTGGATGTCCTTGAGCGCCGCGTCGAAGAGGGCGGCCTTGTCGGCCTTGGGCTCGGGCTCCCGGAGGGTGGCCTGGCCACCGATGTCGCCGGTGAGCTTCAGGATCGCGGCCACGGCCTCTGTGGGCTGGGCGCCGACGCCGAGCCAGTACTGGGCCCGCTCCGACTGCAGCCGGATGGTGGAGGGCTCGGTCTTGGGGTTGTAGGTGCCGATCTCCTCGATCACGCGACCGTCGCGCTTGGTGCGCGAATCGGCGACGACGATGCGGTAGAACGGCGTACGGATCTTGCCCATGCGCTTGAGGCGAATCTTGACTGCCACGAGTGTGGTGTCTCCTTGATGTCAGTGGTGGTGACGTGCCGGGCCGTGTGGGGACGCGGCCGGCGAAGCCGGTGAGCCGGGTAGGTGCGGGTGAGAGGTCCCTCACGCATCCGGACGCAATGGGTCATTCTGCCAGAACGCCCCGCGGCGGCCAAACCGGAACCATCTGCCGCCCACGCCCAGCATCCTCTGGGTCAGAACAGTCCGTGACGCCCGGCGCCGTCGACGAAGCGCTGCGCTCCGTCGGCGCCTTCGGCCATGACGACCGGCACTCCGGCCGCGCCCTCGCTGCGCAGCGCCGCGTCGAGGGGAAGGTCCCACTGCCGGTAGCTGGAGTCGCGGTCCGTGCGCAGGCACATCTGGGGGAACGCGGCGATCTGCTCGGCGAGGTCGTGCGCGGCGGTCAGTGACTCCCCCACCGGCACCACGCGGTTGGCCAGCCCCATCAGCAGCGCTTCATGGGCGTCGACCGGGCGGCCGGTGAGGATCATGTCGAGCGCACGGCCCTGGCCGACGATGCGGGGGAGACGCACCGTGCCACCGTCGATCAACGGCACGCCCCAGCGCCGGCAGAACACGCCGAACACCGCGTCCTCCTCGACGACCCGCATGTCGGCGAGGAGCGCGAGCTCGAGGCCGCCGGCGACCGCGTGACCGGCGACCGCGGCGATGACGGGCTTGGAGAGCGCCATCCGGCTCGGACCCATCGGCCCGTCACCGAGCCCCATCGGGTCGAGCTCGTGGCGACGGGACGGGTCGCCGACCGACGTGAGGTCGGCTCCCGCGCAAAACGTGCCACCCGCACCGTGGAGGACCGCGACGGCCAGGTCGTCGTCCTCCTCGAAGGCGTGGAAGGCCTCGCGCAGCTCCGCTGCCATCGGCCCGTCGACGGCATTGCGTCGCTCGGGCCGGTCGAGGGTGATGGTGCACACGGCGTCGTCGACGTCGTAGCGAATCGAGTCCATGCCGCCCATTCAACCGGTCGGCGTCGCGGCGCGGGACGGCTCCCTCGTCAAGGCACCCAGGACGCCGCTCGCGACGGCACCGGCGGCGAAGTACAGGCACGGGAGCCAGGGCGCGACACCACCCAAGGCGTCGGAGTCGCTCGCGTAGTGCGCAGCTCCCGAGGCCACAACCCCCATCTCTGCTAGCGGCCCAAGTATGGCCGCAACCATCGCCACCGCAAGAGATCGAAGGGTCGGACTCCACCACGCCCAGACGGCCACCGCAATCGCTCCGCAGAGCACCACGGAGACGGTCATGTCCTGGCCGCGCAAGGTTGCGGTGAGTGCGTACAGCGCGAGGACGGCGGCCGAGCCGATGACGACGTCAATGCGCGTCCGGGCGCGCGACGGCAGGTCGAGACGATGACCGGCCTCGGCCGCAACCAGCACGGCGAGACCGACTGCGAAGGGGAACCAGATCGCGCTGTTCCACAGCGTCGGGACGCTGTCCCAGTCGTACGCCGTTGTGCCGGACGCCACGTGGCACGCGTCACCGGCCAGGCCGATGCCGAAGCCGAGCAGGAAGACCACCAGTCGAGGCATCCCAGCAGGCTACTACCGGCGACGTCCCGCTCACATCAGATCGCGCAGCTCCTTCGGGAGCTCGAACTCGCCCTCGGGCTCCTGGTCGAAGCCGAACGCACCGGCGCCGCCCGCCCCGGCGGACTCGCTGGCGGCAGCAGCCTTCTCTTCGGCCGCGCGCTTGGCCGGGTTGCCGGAGCCGCGCTTGCCCTTCTTCTTCTGTTGCGGCTTCTGGCGTGCACCGGCGCGCTTACCGGCACTCTGTCCAATATTGGGCAGTCCGGGCATCCCGGGCATGCCGCCACCCTTGGCCATCTGCTGCATCATCTTGCGCGCCTCGAAGAAGCGGTCGACGAGCTGGTTGACGTCGCGCACCTCGGTGCCCGAGCCCCGGGCGATGCGGGCCCGGCGCGAGCCGTCGATCATCTTGGGGTCGTCACGCTCGGTCGGCGTCATCGACAAGATGATCGCCTTGATGCGGTCGACCTCGCGCTCGTCGAAGTTCTCGAGCTGTTCCTTGAACTGGCCCATGCCCGGGAGCATGCCCATGATCTTGGTCATCGAGCCCATCTTGGCCATGGCTTCCATCTGCTTGAGGAAGTCGTGGAGGGTGAACGAGCCACCCATGAGCTTCTCGGCGTCCGCGGCGGCCTGCTCGGCGTCGAAGGCCTTCTCGGCCTGCTCGATGAACGTGAGCAGGTCGCCCATGTCGAGGATGCGGGACGCCATGCGGTCGGGGTGGAAGGCCTCGAAGTCGGTCAGCTTCTCACCGGTCGACGCGAACATGATCGGACGCCCGGTGACGGATCGGACCGACAGCGCGGCGCCGCCGCGGGCGTCACCGTCGAGCTTGGTGAGGACGACGCCGGTGAAGTCGACGCCCTCGAGGAAGGCCTCGGCCGTCTGTACCGCGTCCTGGCCGATCATCGAGTCGATGACGAACAGCACCTCGTCCGGGTCGACCGCGGCGCGGATGTCGGACGCCTGCTGCATCAGCTCGGCGTCGATGCCGAGGCGGCCCGCGGTGTCGACCACGACCACGTCGTGGAGGGTGCGGCGAGCCTCGTCGATGGCGTCGCGGGCGACCTTCACCGGGTCGCCTGTGCCATTCCCGGGTTCGGGCGCGAAGACGGTGACGCCGGCCTGCTCCCCCACCACCTGCAGCTGGGTCACGGCGTTGGGCCGCTGGAGGTCGGCGGCCACGAGCATCGGGCTCATGCCCTGCTCCCGCAGCCAGTGCCCGAGCTTGGCGGCGAGCGTGGTCTTGCCGGAGCCCTGGAGGCCGGCCAGCATGATGACGGTCGGAGGGTTCTTGGCGAACCGGATGCGCCGCGTCTCACCGCCGAGGATGCCGACGAGCTCCTCGTTGACGATCTTGATGACCTGCTGCGCCGGGTTGAGCGCTCCACTCACCTCGGCGCTGAGCGAACGCTCCTTGACCGTGTCGATGAAGTCGCGCACGACCGGCACCGACACGTCGGCATCGAGGAGAGCGACCCGGATCTCCCGCGCCGTGGCGTCGATGTCGGCCTCGGACAGCCGCCCCTTGCCACGAAGGTTCTTGAACGCGGACTGCAGGCGGTCTTGCAGGGTGTCGAACATGGGCTCGGGGTGATCCTCGGCTGGTGGGCGGGCGACTGCGTCAATCGACTGGGCCAGCGTAACCGCAGTCTCCTCAGGAGGTCAGGGCGACGGTGACGGCCGCCCGTAGCTGTTCGGCGGCATCGTCGTCGAGGGGCTGGGCCCCGGCGTCGACGACGTAGAAGACGTCGCGGGCCTCGGCGCCGTACGTCGAGAGGTGGGCGGACCGGATCGAGTGGCCGAGCCCGGAGATGGTCTTGCTCACCGTCCAGACGAGGCCCCGGCGGTCCTGAGCCCGCACCTCCAGGAGCGTGGCCGTCTCCGAGCGCTGAGGCAGCACGGCGACCCGGGCCGGGACGTCGTCGTGGGCCGGGTCGAGGGCGAGGCGGGCGGCGAGGTCGACGTCGCCGGCGAGCACGGGCAGCATGCGCTCGCGCACTTTGGCGATGTCGACGTCCGGTCGGGTGACCTCCCAGAGCGAGACCGCTGCGTCTCCCTCGGTGGCCGTGCGGGCCGACCGGATCTCCAGGCCGAGCAGGGCGAGCCCGCCGGCGATTCCGGCCATGGTGCCCGGCCGATCACGCGTCACGAACGTGAGCAGCGAACCGCCGCGATGGTTCTCGACGCCCAGCCGGAGGTCGTCGGGCTCCAAGGTGCCGACCTCGGGCATCGGCACGCTCGACGGCCATCCCTCGTACGACTCTGCATCCGGCGTGGGGACCTCGCTATCGAGAACCTCGTGGACCTTGGCGGTCAGACCACGCACCAGTCCGCGCCGCCACGACGACCACGCCGACGGCCCGGTGGCCCGCGCGTCGGCCTGGGTGAGGGCCGCGAGCAGGTCGAGGAACGCGGCCGACTTCACGATCTCGGCGATGTTCACCGCCGTGGACGGGTCCTCGATGTCGCGGCGCGTGGCGATGTTCGGGAGGAGCAGGTGCCAGCGAACCAGCCTGCCGATCGTGTTCGTGTCGGCATCGGTGAACCCCCAGCGCCCGGCGATCTCGACGGCCATCGCCTCGCCGACCTCGCTGTGGTCTCCGTCGCGCCCCTTGCCGATGTCGTGCAGGAGCGCTCCGACGGCCAGCAGATCCGGTCGGTCGACGTCGCGCATGACCTCGGCGGCCTTGACGCACGTCTCGATGCTGTGCCGATCGACGGTATAGCGGTGCACCGGCGACGACGAGCCGCGCAGGCGGATGTCGGCCCACTCCGGGAGCCAGTGGTCGATCACACCGGCGTAGTCGAGCTCGTCCCACACCGGAACCAGCCCGGGACCGGACGTGAGGAGGTCGACCATCGTCCGGGTGGCGTTCGCCGACCAGGGCACGGGCAGCTCGCCGAGCGTCTCCGCGAGGTGGGTGGCGGTGCTCGATCCGAGCGGCAGACCGGCGCGCGCGGCTGCCGAGGCCGCCCGCAGCGCGATCTCGGGATCGTCGTGCGGATCTGCGTCCATCATGACGATGACCTCGTCGTCGAGGCGTCCGACGCCCTTGGCCAGCGCCGTGACGGCGGGCCCCGACGTCGTGATCGTCGTGGGTCGGGACTCGAGGACGTCGTCGACACGCCGCCAGGCCAGCGCAGCCAGGTGCGCGAGACGGCGCCCGATGTTGCGGGTCTGGAGCTCCAGCTCGTGCGGGTCACGGTCGAGGAACCGGGCCGCATCGACGATGTGCTCGGGATCGAGCTTCTCCAGGCGCCGGCCGGACACCTCGTGCAGAGCATCCCGGACGTCGAGCAGCGCCGATCGGAGGGCTTCGGACTCCGCGCGCGGCACGTCGACCAGCCACGTCGCCACGAGCGCCCGCATCATCACGCCGTCGCGCAGCCCACCGCCGGACTCCTTGAGATCGGGGACGGCGGAGTGGGCCAGCCAACCCGATCGCTCGATCCGGGCGTCCCGAGCTTCGCGCACCTCCTCCAGCCGTCGCCGTGCGTCACGCCGCCAGTCGGCCAGCACCTCGGAGCGCAACGCGAGCACGAGCCCTGCGTCGCCGGCCACCGTACGAGCGTCGAGCATGCCGGTGGCGGCGCGATGGTCCTGCGCGGCGGCGTCGCGCATCTGCACGGTGTCGCGCACCGAGTGGTCGAGGGCGACGCCGCGGTCCCACAGCGGATACCAGATCGCCTCGGCGACCTCCCGCACGCGATCGTCGGGAACGGACGGATCGTGCAGGAGGACGACGTCGAGGTCGCTGGCCGGCGACAGCTCCGAGCGCCCGTACCCGCCGACCGCGACGAGTGCGAGCCCGAGATGCTTGTGCGGGTCGTCGCCCGAGCCCACCGTCGCGGTGAACAGCCCGCGAACCAGCCGATCGGCCTCCAGCGCGCGGTCACTCCGCCGCTGCGCCAGGGACGGGGTTGGATCCACCTAGAGCGCGGACTCGTCGGTCTCGCCCGTGCGCACGCGCACCACCGACTCGACGGGGACGACCCAGACCTTGCCGTCACCGATCTTGCCCGTGCGGGCAGCGGAGGCGATCGTCGAGACGACCGAATCCGCGTCGGCGTCGTCGACGACGACCTCGAAGCGGATCTTCGGCACGAGCGTCACCTCGTACTCGGCGCCGCGGTAGACCTCCGTGTGACCCTTCTGCTGACCGTGGCCGCTGGCCTCGGTGACGGTCATGCCGGCGATGCCGCTGGCCCCGAGCGCCTCGCGAACGTCTTCCCACTTGTGCGGCTTGATGACCGCGGTCACAAGCTTCATGTCATGCTCCCGTCTGGAGTGAGCCGCCGCCGATGTTGTCGTACGCCGTCTCGAGGTGCTCGGCCTGGTCGATGCCGGAGACCTCGGTCTCCTCATCGATGCGGAATCCGATGGTCATGTCGATCAACTTAGCGATGACGTACGTCACCACGAACGCGAAGACCATGACGGCCGCAACCGCCACGACCTGCTTGCCCATCTGCTCGAGCCCGCCGCCGTAGAACAAGCCGGCCGAGCCGAACCCGAGGTTGTCGACATTGGCCTGGGTCGCCATCAGGCCGATCATGACCATGCCGACGACGCCACCGACGAAGTGGACGCCCACGACGTCGAGCGAGTCGTCGTACCCGAGCTTGTACTTGACGCCGACCGCCCAGGCACACACCGCGCCGGCCACGAGGCCCACGACGAGCGAGCCGAGCGGGGACACCGTGCCGCACGACGGGGTCGCCGCGACCAGACCGGCGATCGCGCCGGAGGCCGCACCGAAGCTGGTGGCCTTCTTGTCGCGCATGAGCTCCACGGCCATCCAGCCGAGCATGGCGGCCGTGGCCGTTCCGGTGGTGTTGATGAGAGCCACGGCGGCCGTGCCGTTCGCGGCCAGCGCGGATCCCGCGTTGAAGCCGTACCAGCCGAACCACAGCAGGCCGGCGCCGAGCAGGACCGCCGGGAGGTTGTGCGGGCGGAACGGCTCCTTCCGCCACCCGACACGACGACCGACGATGAGCGCCAGCGCGAGCGCGGACATGCCGGAGTTCACCTCGACCGCCGTGCCGCCGGCGAAGTCGAACGCTCCGAGCTTGTTCGCGATCCACCCGCCCTTCGTGGTGTCGCCGTCGAAGGCGAAGACCCAGTGCGCCACCGGGACGTAGACCAAGGTCACCCACAGCGGCACGAAGATCATCCAGGCCGCGAACTTGGCCCGGTCGGCGATGGCTCCCGCCACCAATCCGATCGTGATGACGCAGAACAGCATCTGGAAGACGACGAAGACGTAGGTCGGGTGCGTGCCGGACAGCGTCTCGAGCGTGATGTCCTTGAGCCCGAGCGACTCGCCCCCGCCCAGCAGCCCTCCACCGATGTCATCGCCGAACGCACCCGAGTAGCCCCAGAGGAACCAGACGACCGTCGTGATCGCCATCGCGTACATCACCATCATCATGATGTTGAGCACGCTCTTCGCGCGGACCATGCCGCCGTAGAAGAACGCCAGGCCGGGGACCATCAACATCACGAGGGCCGTCGAGGCCAGCATCCAAGCGGTGTCGCCGGTGTCCATGGGACCTCCAAGAGTCGGGAGTGCGACGGACACTATCGGAGAAGCACGACGATGCGCACCGGGTGATCCCGGTGCGCATCGTCGAAGGGGTGATTCAGATGGCCGACTCGTCGGTCTCGCCGGTGCGCACGCGCACCACCGAGTCGACGGGCACGACCCACACCTTGCCGTCGCCGATCTTGCCCGTCTGCGCGGCGCCGGTGATCGTCGAGACCACCGACTCGACGTCGGCGTCGTCGACGACGACCTCGAGACGGATCTTCGGCACCAGCGACACGTCGTACTCGGCGCCTCGGTAGACCTCGGTGTGGCCCTTCTGCTGGCCGTACCCGCTGGCCTCGGTGACCGTCATACCGGCCACCCCTGCTGCGGCGAGCGCCTCACGGACGTCCTCCCACTTGTGCGGCTTGATGACCGCTGTCACGAGCTTCATCGATCAGACTCCCGTCTTCATGGTGGATCCGCCGGAACCGGCGTAGTCGTACGCGGTCTCGAGGTGCTCGGCCTGGTCGATGCCGGAGACCTCGATCTCCTCGTCGACCCGGAACCCGATGGTCACGTCGATCAGCTTGCCGATGATGTACGTCAGCACGAACGAGTAAGCCAGGACGGCGCCGGCCGCAATGGCCTGCTTGCCCAGCTGGCTCGCGTCGCCGCCATAGAACAGTCCGGCCGCGTCCACGCCACCGGCGTTGGTCTTGGTGGCCAGGAATCCGATGAGCAGCGTGCCGATCAGGCCACCGACCAGGTGGATCCCCACCACGTCGAGTGAGTCGTCCAGCCCGAACTTGAACTTCAGGCTGACGGCCCAGGCGCAGATCGCACCAGCCACGAGGCCGAGGGCGATCGATCCGACCGGCGACAGGGTGCCGCAGGCCGGGGTGATCGCGACCAGACCGGCCACGGCGCCCGAGGCGCCGCCGAGCGACGTGCCCTTGCCGTCCTTGATGACCTCGATGGCGAGCCAGCCGAGGATCGCGGCAGCCGTGGCGACCGCGGTGTTCACGAAGGCGAGACCGGCGAGGCCGTTGGAGCCCACGGCCGAGCCGGCGTTGAAGCCGAACCAGCCGAACCACAGCAGGCCGGCGCCGAGCAGCACGAACGGCAGGTTGTGCGGACGCATCGGGTCGCGCTTCCAGCCGACCCGCTTGCCGAGCACCAGCGCGAGGGCGAGGCCTGCCGCACCGGCGTTGATGTGGACCGCGGTACCGCCGGCGAAGTCGAAGGCCTCCAGCTTGGTGGCGATCCAGCCGCCGTTGTCACCGAAGTCGAACACCCAGTGCGCGACCGGGAAGTAGACGACGGTCATCCAGATGACGACGAAAACCGACCAGGCCGAGAACTTGGCACGGTCGGCGATGGCGCCGCTGATCAGCGCGACGGTGATGATCGCGAACATCAACTGGAACGCGACGAACACGTACTCCGGCAGGGTTCCATACGCCGTGGCCGCGGAGATGTTGTCGAGGCCGAGACGCTCGAATCCACCGAGCCAGCGGTTGCCTTCAGGGCTGAAGGAGAACGAGTAGCCGTAGAGCACCCACAGCACCGGCACGATCGCCAGCGCGATGAAGCTCATCATCATCATGTTGAGCACGCTCTTGGCGCGCACCATGCCTCCGTAGAAGAACGCGAGACCTGGCGTCATGAGCAGGACCAAGGCCGAGCTGGCCAAGATCCATGCGGTATCGCCGGTATCCATGAAACCTCCGGTAGTCGAGATTCGAGACGCACTGTGCTCCCAGGGTTGGGGCGCGTCGCTTCGGAGATCACACTGGTGCGGGCGGGTTTCGGTTCCGGCTCCCGAATGTTGCGGCAGCGTCACGAATGCGGACCGCAGGTAAACAGCGTGTTACACGCCGCTCACGCCAAAAGAGCGTCGACGAACTCCTCGGCGTCGAACGGGGCGAGGTCGTCGGCACCCTCACCGAGACCCACGAACTTCACCGGCACGCCGAGCTCGCGCTGGACGGCCACGACGATGCCCCCCTTGGCCGTGCCGTCGAGCTTGGTGAGCACGATGCCGGTGACGTCGACCACCTCGGCGAACACCCGCGCCTGAGCTAGGCCGTTCTGGCCGGTGGTGGCGTCGATGACGAGCAGCACCTCGGTGACCGGAGCCTGCTTCTCCACGACGCGCTTGACCTTGCCGAGCTCGTCCATCAGCCCGGCCTTGGTGTGCAACCGGCCCGCCGTGTCCACCAGGATCACGTCGGCCCCGTCGGTCATGCCGCGTCGCACGGCCTCGAAACCCACGCTGGCCGGATCGCCGCCCTCGGGCCCGCGGACGGTGTCGACACCAACCCGCTCGCCCCACGTCTGCAGCTGGTCGGCGGCGGCCGCACGGAACGTGTCGGCGGCGCCGAGCACCACGCCCCTGCCGTCGGCGACCAGCACGCGGGCGAGCTTGCCGACGGTGGTCGTCTTGCCGGTGCCGTTCACGCCGACCACGAGGACCACGCCCGGCTTGCCGTCACTGCCGGTCGAGGCCAGCGTGCGGTCGAGCCCGGCTCCGTCCGCCCCGGTGCCGACGAGTGCGACGAGCTCGTCGCGCAGCGCAGCCTTGGCCCGCTCGGGGTCGTCGATGCCCTCGACCCGGACGCGAGTGCGAAGGGCCTCGACGAGCTCGGTGGTCGGCGCGACGCCGACATCGGCGGCGAGCAGCGTGTCCTCGAGCTCTTCCCAGGCCGCGTCGTCGAGATCTCCGCGGGAGAGCACCGCGAGCAAGCCCTGGCCGAGCGACCCTTGGGACCTGGCCAACCGTGCCCGCAGTCGAACCAGCCGGCCCTGTGCGGCCTCGGGGCGCTCGATCGTCGCGGCAGCGGTGGTGCCGACCGGCTCGGACTCGAGGTGTGGCTCGGGATGCTCCGGGTGGTCGATCGTCTCCTCGGTGATCGCCTCGAGAACCTCCGGAGGCGGCAGCTCGCGTCGGCCACGCGCCACGACGAGCGCGATGCCGCCGCCCAGCACGACGATGGCGACGACGATGGAGATGAGCAGCAGGGTCACGCGACCACCCTATGCATCCTGCGCTGCGGAAGAATGACGCCATGTCGTTCCTGCCCCCGCCGTCGTCGGCGACCTGGCTCCACCAGGAGGCCCGCACGGGGTTCGAGGTCGTCTACTTCACGCCGCACGGCGACGGTCACCACATCGTCGGATACACGACCGCCGACGAGGACGACCGCGCCTGGGTGGTCGGGTACGAGATCGAGGTGACCGCCGACTGGGTCACCCGCCGCGCCCAGATCGCCAACCGTTCCGTTGACGGTGCGAAGACCACGGTCCTCGAGGCCGACGACGACGGGCACTGGCTCGTCGACGGCACCGCCGTTCCACACCTGGACGGCTGCCTCGACGTCGACCTGGAGTCCTCGGCCATGACGAACGCCTTCCCCGTGCACCGCATGGCCCTGTCGGTCGGCGAGAGCTCACCGGCGCCGGCAGCCTACGTGCGGGCCCCGGACCTCTCCGTCGAGCGGCTCGAGCAGACCTATGCGCGGCTGCCGGACGAGGGTGCCCGACGGCGGTACGACTACGAGTCTCCGGGGTTCGACTTCGCCTGCGAGCTGACCTACGACGAGTCCGGTCTCGTGGTGAGCTACCCCGGCATCGCCGTGCGCTTCAGCTGAGCCGGATCAGGCGAGCGGCTCGAGCACCCTGCGGACGACGTCGGGGATGGGCGTGACCGTGCGGTCGTCACCGGAGACGTACACGTGCACGAAGTGGCCGACCGCAGCCGGCTCGTCGTCGTCGCCCTGGAAGAGGGCGATCTCGTACACGACGCTCGACGTGCCCAGCTTGGTGACCTTGAGCCCGGCCTGGACGTCGCCCGGGAACCGCATCTCCCTCAGGAAGCGACAGCTCGTCTCGGCGACGACGCCGTTCACCTCGAGCTGACGGATGTCGACTCCGGTGGCCTCGATCAGGTAGCCGTTCACCGCGGTGTCGAAGAAGGAGTAGTAGACGACGTTGTTGACGTGCCCGTAGACGTCCTCGTCCTCCCAGCGGGTCGAGATCGTGTAGCGGGCCGGGTAGTCGGCCAGGTTCACGCGCTCTCCTCCTCCCGGAGGCGCTGGCTGAGCACCGCCGACACGCCGTCGCCGCGCATGGAGACGCCGTACAGCGCGTCGGCGACCTCCATGGTGCGCTTCTGGTGCGTGATGACGACGAGCTGGGAGTTGGCGCGCAGCTCTTCGTAGATCTCCAGCAGGCGACCCAGGTTGATGTCGTCGAGCGCCGCCTCGACCTCGTCGAGGATGTAGAACGGGCTCGGACGCGCCTTGAACAGCGCCACGAGGAAGGTGACTGCTACGAGCGCGCGCTCGCCGCCGGAGAGCAGCGACAGCCGCTTGACCTTCTTGCCCGCCGGGCGGGCCTCGACGTCGATGCCCGTGGTGAGCATGTTCTGCGGGTCGGTGAGGACGAGTCGGCCCTCACCGCCGGGGAAGAGTCGCCCGAAGACGTTCTCGAACTCGGCGGCGACGTCGTACCAGGCCTCGGTGAAGACCTGCTCGACCTTCGCGTCGACGTCGTCGACGATGTCGAGGAGGTCTTGCCGGGTCTTGCGGAGGTCATCGAGCTGCTCGGAGAGGAACTGGTGCCGCTCCTCCAGCGCCGTGAACTCCTCCAGCGCGAGCGGGTTCACCTTGCCGAGCATCGCCATCGACCGCTCGGCCGCGCGAAGTCGCTTCGTCTGCACCTCGCGGTCGTAGGGGACTGGTTCGCGCCGCTTGACCTCGTCCCCCGAGTGCTCGTCATCATCTGGCACCTCGTCGACCGGCGGGACGAGCTGGTCGGGACCGTACTCGGCCACCAGGACGTCGAGCTCCAGTCCGAGCTCCTCCAACGACCGTGCCTCCAGCGCCTCGAGCCGGAGGCGCAGCTCCGCCCGGGCCATCTCGTCCTTGTGCACGGAGTCGGTGAGCCCGTCGAGCTCGGCGCCGAGGTCGCGCAGCCGGACCCGGACCTCGCGCAGCGACTCCTCGCGGCCGGTGCGGGCGGTCTCGATGTCGGCGCGACGCCGGGCGGCCTGGTCGATCGACGTCTCGAGACGAGCCAGCACGACCTCGCTGACGGCGATGACGGCGCGGGCGGCCTCCGCCTCGCGGACCTGACGCTCGTGGCGCTCACGGGCGCGAATGCGCTCCTCGCGCTCGGTCTCCGCGGACTCGAGCAGGGCCGTGACCTGGCCCTCGAGGGCGCGCGCCCTCTCCTCGTTGGTGCGCAGCGCGAGACGAGCCTCGGTCTCGGTACGACGGGCGTCCGATGCCTGCTCGGCGAGCGCCTCGAGGTCGGTGGTGTCGGGTTCTTCCTCAGGGGCCGACTCGGCGCGCTCGAGTCGCTCCTCGAGCTCCGCCAGACCGGACAGGTCGCGCTCGCGGGCTTCCTCCGCTGCAGCGATCGCAGCGGCCAGACGTTCGGACTCTCCACCTGCGGCTCGTGCCGTGGAGCCGAGGTGGCCGAGCTGCTCGGCGACCGCCGCCATCTCGGCGTCAGACTCATGGAGCCGCCCCAGCGCCGCATCGACCCGCTCCTGCGCCTCGGCTCGCTCGGTCTCGGCCGCCTGGAACTCGAAGCGCAGGGTTTCGACCGCATGGGCGGCGGAGGTGAGATCGTCGTCGGCCTGCTCGATGGCGGCCTTGACCTCGATCAGGCTGGACGTGGACGTGGAGCCACCGGCGGCAAAGTGCGAGCCCAGGACATCTCCGTCGCGGGTGACCGCAGTGACGTCCGATGCCTGGGCGACCAGCTGGCGCGCGCGTTCGAGGTCGTCGACGACGGCGACCTTGAAGAGCAGCCGCCGCAGCGCGGCTGTGAGCGACCCCGGTCCGTCAACGACGTCGATCGCATACGTGGCGAAGTCGGGCAGGCCCGGCCAGTCGGCGTCGTCGAGCTCGTCGGTGCCGAGCAGCATCCCGGCTCGCCCCAGATCCTCGGACTTGAGCTTCTCCATGGCCGAGACCGCGTTGTCGAGGTGGTCGACGGCGACCGCGTCGGCAGCGGAGCCGAGGGCGGCCGCGACCGCGGTCTCGTATCCCGCGCGCACGCTGATGAGTGCGGCAACGGAGCCGAGCAGGCCGCTGATCTCGTCGGTGGCGGCCAGCAGGGCGCCGGCGCCGTCCTTGCGGGCCAGCCCCAGCTCGAGGGCTTCCTTGCGGGCCGTCAGCGCGGCCTGGCGTCGTTCCGCGGCGTGGATGTCGCGGCCCAGTCGGGTGAGGCGGTCGTCGACCGCGCCGAGGGTCGACTCGGCCAACTCCAGTTCTGCGTCGAGGCCGGACTCGCCGGCGTTGAGCCCGGCGATCTCGTTCTCCTGGACGGTGAAGGCGTGATGCGCGTTCGACGCGCGCGCGTCGGCTTCGTCGCGAGCCGTGGTGAGACGGCCGATCTCGTCGCCGGCCGCTGCTGCCCGGCTCTTGATGGCGTTGACCTGCCCGTGCAGGCGGGCCAGCCCCTCGCGCTGGTCGGCCGCCGCGCGCAGCAGGCCGGCGATGCGCCGTTCCTCGGTGGTGTAGGCGGCCTCGGCCTCGTTCCGGCGTGCGACGGTCTGCTCGAGCGCCCGGGCCGCTTCGGCGACCGACGTGGCCATCCGCTCGAGCTGCTCCCGGACGCGCTGGGCTTCGGCCTCGAGCTCCTCGGGATCGCGCCCGAGCCTGCGCTGGTCGTCGACCTCGAGGGCGGCGAGCCGCACGCGCTCGGTGGCCAGGCCGGCGGTGCCACGCAGTCGTTCACGCAGTCCGGACAGCCCGTACCAGGTCTCCTGAGCGGCGGCGAGCCGCGGCGAGTCTGTGCGCAGCTGCTCTTCGAGGTGCGTCTCGCTCGTCTGCGCGTCCGCCTTTGCCTTCTCGACCGCGGCACGCTTCTCCTTGAGCGCGGTCTCGTCGGCGAGCTCCTCGTCGATGACCGACCGTGCGGCGACGACATCGTCGGCGAGCAGACGGGCCCGGGCGTCGCGGGCATCCGCCTGGATGACCGCGGCCCGCCGGGCGACCTCGGCCTGACGTCCGAGCGGCTTCAGCTGGCGGCGGAGTTCGTTGAGGACGTCTTGCAGGCGGGTGAGGTTGCCCTGCGTGGCGTCGAGCTTGCGGAGCGCCTTCTCCTTGCGCTTGCGGTGCTTGAGGACACCGGCCGCCTCTTCGATGAAGCCGCGGCGGTCCTCCGGGGTGGCGCGCAGCACGGAGTCGAGCTGGCCCTGACCGACGATGACGTGCATCTCACGGCCGATGCCGGAGTCGCTGAGCAGGTCCTGGACGTCGAGCAGGCGGCACGGCGTGCCGTTGATGGCGTACTCGGAGCCGCCGTTGCGGAACATCGTGCGCGAGATCGTGACCTCGCTGTACTCGATCGGCAGGGCGCCGTCGGAGTTGTCGATGGTGAGCACCACCTCGGCTCGACCGAGGGGCGGCCTACCGGCCGTGCCGGCGAAGATGACGTCCTCCATCTTGCCGCCGCGCAGGGACTTGGCACCCTGCTCACCCATCACCCACGACAGGGCGTCGACGACATTGGACTTGCCGGAGCCGTTCGGGCCCACGACGCACGTGATGCCGGGCTCGAACTGGAGAGTGGTGGACGACGCGAACGACTTGAACCCACGAAGCGTGAGGCTCTTGAGGTACACCGACAACTCCTCGACACTGTCGATTTCTCGGGCCGTTTGTCGGGCCGTCGAAGGGCGGGCTGCAGCGCGCCTGTGGCCACCCTAGAGGACGCTGCCGGCGATCTCTGGGATGCCACGATCACGGGTGCGACGAGCGTCGCACTCGTGGTGCTGGCTGGTCCGGATCAGTGCGCGAGGGGTTCGAGCAGGCTGTCGGCCGTGACGTGGTCGACGCGCTCGGCGAGGGTCTTCAGGAGACCGTCGTTCTCGATCTTCAGGCGCAGCACTGCCGACTCGAGGTCGGCGATGCGTTGATGCAGACGGGCCGTCTCACGGAGCTGGTCGGAGGTGGGACCACCGACGAAACCAATGAGGGCCTTGGCCATGGATGTCCTCCGCGAAATTTGGGGAATGCAGTGACGACTGCGTCTCCCAGTGTCCCACCGGCGACCTCGTCGGGTCAACTCTCAGAACAGGTGCACGGGTAGGGTCGAGCAGGTGATGTCAGACCTGTTCGCCCCGCCCGGCGCGCCGTGGAAGCGGGTCTCTCCCGCCCTCACGAAAGTGCGTCGCATCCTCGCCATCCCGCCGCTGGCGCTGATCGCCGTCGTGACCGCCTCGCTGGCTGCGACCGGGGTCGGACCGGGTTGGCTGACGCTCCTGTTCGGCGTGGTCGCGGTCGTGGCCGTCACCGCCGCCGCCTGGACGTGGTCCTGGGCACCGCGCAACACCGCGAGCTGGGGGTACGCCGAGGACCAGGAGGACCTGCTGGTCACCGGTGGCGTCATGTTCCGCCGGCTCGTCGCGGTCCCGTACGGGCGGATGCAATTCGTGGACGTGACGGCCGGCCCGGTCGACCGCGCGTTCGGCATCGCGAGCGTCACGCTCCACACCGCCAGCACCGAGACCGCCGCCACGATTCCCGGCCTCCCCGCCGACGAGGCCACCCGGCTGCGCAACCGCCTCACCGAGCTCGGGGAGTCGCACGGTGCCGGACTCTGAGCCCGAGCCGCTCGTCGTGGAAAGCCCGGAGGCGGTCGGCAGCCGAACGCATCCGCTGACCGGGCTCGTCCAGGGAGTGCTGTGGGCCGGCGCGGCGATGGCGGCCTTGCTCGGTCAGCTGATCAGCGGCGGAAACGGTGAGGACGGCCTGCCGATCTGGCTCGACGTGCTCATGCGCGTCGGCGGAGGCCTGGTGGTCGGCATCGGCTTCGGCTTCCTGACGTGGTGGTTCACCCGCTACCTCATCGACGGCACCGAGCTGCGCATCACCAGCGGCATCCTGCAGAAGTCGTCGCGACGCATCCCGTACGAACGCATCCAGGGCGTCGACATCGCCGAACCGTTCCTGGCGCGGGTCATCGGACTCGCCGAGCTGCGGATCGAGATGGCCGGCGGCAAGAGCTCGCGATCGACGTTGCGGTTCCTCCCGCTCGACGACGCGAGGAGGCTGCGGAGGCTCCTACTGGCACGGGCGCACGGACGACCTCCTGAGGAGCTGAACGCCGATTCCGTCGAGCCCGAGCTGGAGCTCATCGCGCGGGTTCCCCCGGGTCGGGTCGTGCTGGGTACCGTCCTCAGCCTCGACTTCCTGGCCGCCATGCTCGGCTCGGTCGGGGTCCTCGTCGCGGCGATCTGGTTCGACCAGGTGCTCGCCTTCCTCGGCGGCATCATCCCGTTGGTCACCTGGCTCGGGCAGATCGTCGGCAAGCGCATCCTGACGCAATGGGACTTCACCCTCACCCGCAGCGACAACGGTCTCCGCATCGAGCGCGGACTCCTCTCCCGCACGTCGCAGAGCATCCCGTTCGCCCGGGTGCAGGGAGTGGCGGTCGAGGAGCCCTACGTGTGGCGCCGGCTCGGCTGGCAGCGCCTCGAGGTCGACGTCGCCGGGTACGCCTCGCAGGGCGACGGAGACTCCTCCGACTCCAGCTCCACGCTGCTGCCGATCGCCGATCCGGTGCTCGCCGCGGCCGTGATCGACGAGCTCGTGCCCGGTGCCCGGCAGGCATCGAACGAGCAGGTGCGGGTCCCCCGGCGGTCGTGGCCCTTCGCGCCGATCGGCTGGCGCTACCGCTGGGTGGCCACGGACGACGTCGCCTTCGTCGCCCGCTCTGGCTGGCTCGAACGCACCACGGACATCGTTCCGCATGCCCGCACCCAGTCGGTCGAGCTCCGACAGGGCCCGTGGCAGCGTCGGCTGAACATCGCGACCGTCGAGATCCACACCCCGAAGGGGCCGGTCGATGCCGACGGACCGCACCTCGACGCATCCGACGCGCACCAGATAGCGTTCCGGCAGCTCGCCCTCGCCCGCAAGGCGCGCGCACCCCGCACCGTCTGAGCGGTTAGCCGCCGCTGGTGGCGTCCTCGGCACCGGCGGCGATCGGTTCCGTCAGCTCACGGGAGCCCAACCAGCCGTCCGGGAGCACGACCTTCCGCGGCGTGCCCTGACGTCCGCGCGGGGCGCCGAGCTGGTCGACCGGATACGGCTCGGACGGGTCGAGCAGCCCGAGCAGCTCGTCGAGCGCCGCATAGGAGGACACCGTGCCCAGCCGCTCGCGCACGACCGGTCCGGCCGCGAACCCCTTGAGGTACCAGGCCACGTGCTTGCGGAACTCGACGCAGCCCCGCTCCTCGCCCAGGTGGTCGCCGAGCAGCTCGGCGTGGCGGCGCATGACCTCGGAGACCTCGCCGAGCGACGGCAGCTCCTGCACCGTCTCCCCGTTGAATGCGGACGCGAGGTCACGGAACAACCAGGGACGTCCGAGGCAGCCACGACCGACGATGACGCCGTCGCAGCCGGTCTCCTCCATCATCCGCACCGCATCGGCCGCCTCCCAGATGTCGCCGTTGCCGAGCACCGGGATGTCGACCGCGGCCTTCAGGACAGCGATGGCGTCCCAGTCGGCGCGACCGGAGTAGTGCTGCGCGGCGGTGCGTCCGTGCAGGCCGATCGCCGCACATCCGGCCTCCTGAGCGATGCGCCCGGCGTCGAGGTAGGTGAGGTGGTCGTCGTCGATGCCCTTGCGGGTCTTCATGGTGACGGGGACGCCGTACGGCTCGGCCGCCGCGACGGCTGCGGTGAGGATCTCGCCGAGCAGCGTCGACTTCCACGGCAGGGCTGCTCCCCCGCCCTTGCGCGTCACCTTCGGCACCGGGCAGCCGAAGTTGAGGTCGACGTGGCCGACGCCGTGCTCGGCGCAGAGGATCTCGACCGCCTTGCCGATGTAGACCGGGTCGATGCCATACAGCTGCACCGACCGCACCGCCTCGTTGTCGGCGAACGTCAGCATCTGCAGGCTGGTGCGGTCACCCTCGACGAGGCCGCGCGACGTGATCATCTCGCACACGTACAGGCCGGCACCCTGCTCGGCGCACAGCTGACGGAACGCGACGTTCGTGACGCCCGCCATGGGCGCAAGTACGACCGGCACGGCGACCTCGAGGTCGCCCAGCGACAGGGTGGTCGGCACGGCGGGCATCGCACCATTGTCCCTTCCGCCGCCATCGCTGCGAAATCGATGCCCGCGCGCCACTGTCGGTCATCGATGTCAGCATGGCCGGATGGACGACCGTCGCCGGAAGCTCGAGAACGAGCGTCGGCAGACCCTGCAGCGGCTCGCGACGCTGACCGGCGAGTTCGACGAGGTGGTCGCGGCCTCCCGCGACAGCAACGCCGATGACGAGCACGACCCCGAAGGAGCGACCATCGCGTTCGAACGCTCGCAGCTCGGCGCGCTGGTGCAGCAGGCGCGGCACCACGTCGCGGAGATCGACGGGGCGATCGAACGTCTCGCGGCTCGCACGTACGGCGTCTGCCAGGGGTGCGGGCAGGCGATCGGCACCGAGCGCCTCACGGCCAGGCCGGTGGCGCGGACATGCATCGCCTGCGCCACCGCCGGCTGAGGGGCCGACCCAGTCCTAGCGGTACGCGCGATGGACGTTGTCGACCTTCGACGCACCTGGCTCCCAGGTCGCGATCCACGGGCCGGTGCCCTCGGACGCGTCGATGACGCCGGTCTCGAGCCAGGTGTAGTCGCCTTCGAGGACGCGGTCCGTCAGGCCCTTGTCGATGCCGTCGGAGTTCGTCCACAGGCGGTCGAACGCCTCCTCGATCCGGAGCCGCGACTGCACACAGAACGCCTCAGCCAGCTCGTAGGCCGCCTTGCCGCGCTCGGGGTCCTCCTTGCGGATCATCTCCGCGCGTGCGCAGGACGCGGCCATGGCGAACAGCTCGGCGCCGATGTCGACGACGCGACCGAGGAACGCCTGCTTGTACTCCATCTTGGCCTGCCAGCGACCCATGCCGTAGAACGTCTGCCGGGCGACCTTGCGCGAGCGACGTTCGACGAACCGCAGGTGCTTGGCGAGCGGACCGAACTCACGATACGAGCCGGGGAACATGCCCTTGCCACCCACCAGCCTGGGCAGCCACCCCGCGTAGAAGCCGCTGGCCTTGACGGCCGCCTTGGCTTTCGCGCCGGCCTTGGCGTCGACGTCGGCGAGGGCGCCGGCCGCCTTGAGGTGGGTGTCGACGGCCTCACGAGCGATGAGCAAGTGCATGATCTCCGTGGAGCCCTCGAAGATCCGGTTGATGCGCATGTCGCGCAGCATCTGCTCGGCCGGCACGGCCCGCTCGCCGCGAGCGGCGAGGGAGTCGGCGGTCTCGTAGCCGCGGCCTCCGCGGATCTGGATGAGCTCGTCGACGATCGTGTACGCCATCTCACTCGACCAGAGCTTGGCGAGCGCAGCCTCGATGCGGATGTCCTTCGAGCCCGCGTCGGACAGCTCGGCGGACAGCTCGAACACCGCCTCCAGCGCGAACGTCGTGGCGGCCATGAACGCGATCTTCGTGCCCACGGCCTCGTGCTTGCCCACGGGGCGGCCCCACTGGACGCGCTCGGCCGACCACTCGCGGGCGATCTTGAGCGAGAACTTGGCGGCGCCGGCGGCCATGGCCGGGATCGACAGGCGTCCGGTGTTGAGGGTCGTCAGCGCGATCTTGAGACCTTCGCCCTCCTTGCCCAGCCGGTTCTCCACCGGGACCCGGACGCCGTTGAACCGCGTGACGCCGTTCTCGATGCCCTTCAGTCCCATGAAGACGTTGCGGTTCTCGACCGTGACACCGGGCGCCGACGTCTCGACGACGAAGGCGGAGATGCCTCCGCGGCCGCCCTCGTGCTTCGGCACGGTGGCCATCACCACGACCAGCTCGGCGATGACACCGTTGGTCGTCCAGAGCTTCACCCCGTCGAGGATGTACTCCGTGCCGTCGTCGCTGAGCCTCGCGGTCGACCCCATCCGGGCGGGGTCGGAGCCGACATCGGGCTCGGTGAGCAGGAAGGCCGTGATCGCACCGTCGGCGCACCGCGTGAGGTACTCCTGCTTCTGCTCGGCAGTGCCGAACATCTTGACCGGCTCGGGGACGCCGATCGACATGTGCGCGGACACGAGCGCACCCATCGACGGGTGCACCGATCCGATGAGCATCAGGGCGCGTCCGTAGTGCAGCATCGACAGACCGAGGCCGCCGTACTCCTTCGGAATCTTCATGCCGAAGACGCCGAGGTCGCTGAGGCCCTTGATGTACTCGTCGGGGATCAGTGACTCGCGCTCGATCTTGCGGCCGTCGAGGCTGCGGCAGAACTCCTCCAGCTTGGAGATGAACTCGTCGCCCTCGGCCACCGCAGCGCCCTCGCCGCGTGGGTGCGGATGGATGAGCGGCAGGTCGAACTTCCCGAGGTAGAGCTCCTTGGCGAAGCTGGGGCGCGTGTACTCGAGGTCGCGAGCCGCCTCGGCGAGCTCGCGGGCGTCGCGCTCACTCACCTCGACACGTTCGGGCGCAGTACCGGTTTCTGGACGGATGTCGGTGCTCACGGGAAGTTACCTCTCGGTAGGGGTACCCCTATCGTCGTCCTGACGCGCCAGAATGCAACCCCCCGGACTCGAAATTCTGAGTCAGGGTCTCCAGTGGATGGCGTCGGCTTCCTTGCCGGGCTGGAGGTCGATCGTCTGCAGCTTCTCGCCCTTGGGCAGCAGGAAGACGAGGCAGAGGTCGGCCTTGGAGCCCTGGAGGAAGCTCTCCGGGAGGGCCGGGTTGGGGCATGGCCTGAAGTCTCCGACCAGCTCATTGGGAGGGAAGACGGTGTTGGACCTCGTGTGGGCCAGGACCGGGATGGCCACGCCGCCCAAGCCGCTCGGCCCGTTGTTCACCACGGACAGCCGCACGTAGTACGGCGTTGCGGACTTCAGCTTGTCGTCGAGCGAGAAGAACGTGAAGTCCTTCTTGATGTCGCCGGGCCTCACCTCGTTCACGGTCACGGTGACCGCGCTCGCAGCTCCCTCGCCCACGGCGTAGACGACGCTCGCGGGCGTGCCGAGCCGAAGCGTCGAGCCGCCCTTGGTGATCGTCACCCCGGCCGGGACGTCGAAGCCCTTCGGCACGTCCGACCTGGGCGTCGGTGCGGGTTCGTCGCCCGAGCACGCGGCAACCAGCACGAGAAGGGCCGCGGCGATGCCGATCGACACGGAACGCCTCGGTGCTGCCTTCACGGCCCGATTCTCGCCCACCGGCGGTTCAGCAGCCAGGCAGGCGCGCCGCGAGCCAGTCGCGCACCTGGGTGAGGGCGACCCGCTCCTGCTGCATCGAGTCGCGGTCGCGGATCGTCACGGCGTGGTCGTCGAGGGTGTCGAAGTCGATCGTGATGCAGAACGGGGTGCCGATCTCGTCTTGACGACGGTAGCGACGACCGATGGCTCCGGCGTCGTCGAACTCGACGTTCCAGAAGCCGCGCAGCTCGGCGGCCAGGTCGCGCGCGGCCGGTGACAGCTGGTCGTTGCGCGACAGCGGCAGCACCGCTGCCTTCGCGGGCGCGAGGCGTGGGTCGAGGCGCAGCACCACGCGCTTGTCGACGCCGCCCTTGGTGTTCGGCGCCTCGTCCTCGGTGTATGCGTCGACAAGGAAAGCCATCATCGACCGGTTGACGCCGGCTGCCGGCTCGATGACATACGGCGTCCAGCGCTCGTCGGAGGCCTGGTCGAAGTACGAGAGGTCCTGGCCGGAGTGCTTGCTGTGGGTCGACAGGTCGAAGTCGGTGCGATTGGCGATGCCCTCGAGCTCGCCCCACTCCGAGCCGGCGAAGTCGAACCGGTACTCGATGTCGACGGTGCGCTTCGAGTAGTGCGACAGCTTCTCCTGCGCGTGCTCGTAGAGACGCAGGTTGTCGGCGCTGATCCCGAGATCGGTGTACCAGGCCATCCGGTCGTCGATCCACCGCTGGTGCCATTCCTCGTCCGTGCCTGGCGCGACGAAGTACTCCATCTCCATCTGCTCGAACTCACGCGTACGGAAGATGAAGTTGCCCGGCGTGATCTCGTTGCGGAAGCTCTTGCCGATCTGTGCGATGCCGAACGGTGGCTTCTTGCGGGCGGTGGTCATCACCTGGGCGAAGTTCACGAAGATGCCCTGGGCGGTCTCGGGACGGAGGTAGTGCAGGCCCTCCTCGCTCTCCACCGGGCCGAGATAGGTCTTCAGCAGTCCGTTGAACATCCTCGGCTCGGTCCACTCGCCCTTGGTGCCGCAGTGAGGGCAGGCGATGAGCGACATCTCGACGGCATCGGGGTCGTCGAGGCTCTTCTTCTCCGCGTACTCCTCCTGCAGGTGGTCCTGCCGGAAGCGGCGGTGACAGCTCTGGCACTCCACGAGCGGGTCGACGAACGCAGCCAGGTGCCCGGAGGCCTCCCACACCGCGGTCGGCAGGATGACCGAGGAGTCGAGGCCGACGATGTCGTCGCGGCTCTGCACCATCGACCGCCACCACTGACGCTTGATGTTGTCCTTGAGCTCGACGCCCAACGGGCCGTAGTCCCAAGCCGACTTGGTGCCGCCGTAGATCTCGCCGCACTGGTAGACGAACCCGCGGCGCTTGGCCAGTGAGATGACGGTGTCGACGGTCTTGGTCGCCATAGGGTGTTCCGTTCCGGCTGGTTGTCGGCGGGCTTTGCGTGCTGCCGTGGCAGCCTGCGCCCGAGGTGGCGCCAGTCTATCGAGCGGACTCAGCCGATTCTGGCGCCGGTGGTCGCGGAGAAGACGTGCAGGGCATCAGCGTCGATGGGTGCCAGACGGATGCGGTCGCCCCGGGCCGGTGGGCGCCGGAAGTCGACCCGGGCGACCAGCATCTCGCCGGGCGGGTCGACGAGGCGTCCGTAGACGTAGGCGTCCGCACCCAGCTCCTCGACGACGTCGACCTCGAGCTCGGGGCCGTGCTGGGCGATCTGCAGGTTCTCCGGACGCACGCCGAGCACCACGCGGGTGCCGTCGGCGCCGGCCAGCGTCCCGCGCGGCAAGGAGAGCGAGAGATCGCCGAGCCGCACGCCACCCGCGGTCAGCGGCAGCTCGAGCAGGTTCATGCCGGGCGAGCCGAGGAAGCCCGCGACGAATCGGTTCACCGGTCGGTCGTACATCTCGCGAGGGGTGGCGCACTGCTGCAGCACGCCGCGATCGAGCACCGCGACCCGATCGCCCATGGTCATCGCCTCGACCTGGTCGTGGGTGACGTAGACGGTCGTGATGCCCAGTCGGCGCTGCAGCCCGGCGATCTGCGTCCTCGTCTGGACCCGCAGCTGTGCATCGAGGTTGGACAGCGGCTCGTCGAGCAGGAAGACCCGGGGCTGTCGCACCAGTGCACGTCCCATGGCGACGCGCTGACGCTGCCCGCCGGAGAGCGACTTGGGCTTGCGGTCGAGGAAGTCCTCGATCTCGAGCAACGTCGCGGCCGCACGGACCCGTCGTGTCGTCTCGTCCTTCGACGAACCCGCGACCTCGAGGGCGAAGGCCATGTTCTCGGCGACGCTCATGTGCGGGTACAGCGCATAGTTCTGGAACACCATCGCGACGTCGCGCTCCTGGGGAGGCAGGTCGGTGACGTCCCGCCCGCCGATCCGCATCCGGCCGCTGTCGGCGCGTTCAAGCCCGGCGAGCAGCCGCAGCGACGTCGACTTTCCACAGCCCGATGGGCCGACCAGGACGAGGAACTCGCCGTCGTCGACGACGAGGTCGAGACCGTCGAGCGCCGGGCGTTCATGCCCGGGAAAGCGGCAGGTGACCTGCTCGTACGTGACCGACGGCATGAGGAGGTGTTCCCTTCACCGGCAGGTACGTGCCGGACGATCCGAGTGACGGGTGCGGTCAGCCTAGCGTCTACACAGGGTGGCCGCCCGGAGAGTCGAATTGACAATCGTTCCCATCTTGTTTGAGAATCATTCCCATGAAGATCTCCGCCGTCCTGCTCGGCTCACTTCCGCTCGTCAGCCTCCTTGCCGCGTGCGGTGGCGACACCCAGACCGACGAGACCCGCGTGGTGGCGTCGTTCTACCCGTTCGCCTATGTGGCCGAGCAGGTCGGCGGTCCCCACGTCGACGTCGACAACCTCACCTCCCCTGGGGTCGAGCCCCACGACCTCGAGCTGAAGCCGAAGCAGGTCGGCGCCGTCCAGTCGGCGGACCTGGTCGTCTACCAGCGCGGCTTCCAGACTGCCGTGGACGATGCCGTCGAGCAGGCCGACCGTTCCGGCGACGATGTCATCGACGTCGCGGCCATCGTCCATCTCGACAAGTCGACCGTGGAGGACTCGCACGAGCGCGCGGAGGAATCCCACGAGGAGGAGACGCACGAAGAGGCGTCGACCACAGATCCCCACGTCTGGCTCGACCCCAGGACGATGATCACCATCGCCCACGAGGTCGAGAAGCGGTTGGCAGACGCCGACCCGGACCACGCGAGCGACTTCGCCGCCAGCGCCCGGCGCCTCGAGCGGGAGCTGACCCGGCTCGACACGGCCTTCGCGGACGGCCTGAAGACCTGCCGCACCCGGACGATCGTCACGAGCCACGCGGCCTTCCACTACCTCGCGGAGCGCTACCGGCTGACGCAGGTGCCCATCGCCGGCATCGATCCGACGAAGGAGCCGACCCCGGGCCAGCTCGCCGACATCAGCGATCTGGTGAAGCGCGACAACATCTCGACGATCTTCGCCGAGGAGCTCGTCAGCCCGGCGATCGCCGAGACGGTCGCCCGAGAGACCGGTGCCAAGACCGCTACGCTCGACCCCATCGAAGGACTGGGCGACAACGGCGGCGACGAGACCTACCTGACCCTGATGAGGCGCAATCTCGACGCGATCCGGACGGCGAACGGCTGCACATGACCGTGCTGGCTGTCCGAGACGCCTGGGTGACCCTCGAGGGCCGGCCGGTCCTGCGTCACGTCGACCTCGAGGTGGCCGAAGGCGAGACCGTCGCGCTGCTCGGCGCCAACGGATCGGGCAAGTCGACCCTGGTCCGGGCCGCCATCGGCCTGGTGCCGCTCAACGAGGGACAGGTCGAGCTGTTCGGCACACCGCTCTCGAAGTTCCGGGAGTGGCGACGGCTCGGCTACGTGCCGCAGCAGTCGCGCGCGGCCGCGGGGGTTCCCGCCACCGTCCAGGAGGTCGTGATGAGCGGCCGCCTGTCGCGTCGTCCGTTCGCCGGTCTCGCCGGCCAGACTGACCACGACGCCGTCACCGGCGCGATCGCACGCGTCGGTCTCGTCGACCGGATGCGCTCCCCGCTCGCCGAGCTGTCCGGAGGCCAGCAGCAGCGGGTGCTCATCGCCCGGGCGCTCGCCGGTGACGCCGACCTGCTCGTCATGGACGAACCCACCTCGGGGGTCGACCACGACAACCAGGAGTCACTCGCCGAGCTGATCGGCGGACTGGTGAACGAGGGGGCCTCGGTGCTGCTGGTCGCGCACGAGCTGGGCCCCATGCGGAGCCTGGTCGATCGGGTGGTCGTCCTCGACGAGGGTCGGGTTGTCGCCACTGGCGGCGTGGATGCGGCGGTGCACGAGGAGCACCAACAGGTCCATCACCACGCTGAGCCGCCCGAGCCGCAGCCCGAGGTGCTGGGCGGCGAGGGGGTGTTCCGATGATCGAGCTGCTCGACCTCGAATTCATGCGTCGCGCGCTGGTGGCTGCCACGTTCACTGGGCTCGCCGCTCCCGCCATCGGCACGTACCTCGTGCAGCGACGGCTCGCGCTGCTGGGCGACGGGCTCGGGCACGTAGCCCTCACCGGCGTCGCGCTCGGCCTGCTCACCGGCATCGCTCCCCTGTTGATGGCCGTGCTGGTCGCCGCCGCCGGCGCCGTGCTCATCGAGCTGCTGCGCATGTACGGGCGGACGAGCGGCGACGTCGCGCTGGCCATGCTGTTCTACGGTGGCATCGCCGGTGGTGTGCTGATCACCAATCTCGCCGACGAGAGCGCATCGAAGCTCAACAGCTACCTGTTCGGCTCCATCACCACGGTCTCGGACGGCGACCTCTGGCTGGTCGGTGGTCTCGGCGTCCTTGTGATCGCGCTGGCCATCGGCCTGTCGCCCCAGCTCTTCGCGGTGTGCCAGGACGAGGAGCACGCTCGGGTCAGCGGGGTGCCCGTGCAGGCGTACAGCATCCTCATCGGCGTGCTCGCCGCCGTCACCATCACGGTGGCGATGCGCACGGTCGGGCTGTTGCTCGTCTCCGCCCTGATGGTCGTCCCGGTCGCCGCCGCCCAGCAGCTGACCCGTAGCTTCCGGGCCACGCACCTGGCCGCCATGGTGATCGGACTGCTGGCGGCGCTCGGCGGTGTGGTCACCAGCTACGAGATCAACGCCCAGCCCGGACCCACCATCGTGGTGCTGGCCCTGGCAGGATTCGGTGTCGCCGCCATGGCCGGCGCCGTCGCGCGCCGTCGACGACCAGCCACGATCTGACCGCGGACGAGGAGGAACCATGGTCGAGACTCAACGCAACACCCGACAGCGTCGCGCCGTCGGCGCCATCCTCGACGACCTCGACGCGTTCGCCAGCGCCCAGGAGATCCACGACATCCTGCAGCAGCGCGGCGAGAAGGTCGGGCTGTCGACCGTGTACCGCAACCTCCAAGCCCTTGTCGATGCCGCGGAGGTCGACGCGTTGCGCGGGGCAGACGGCGAGGTGCGGTACCGCCAGTGCAGCGCCGGGCACCACCACCACCTCGTCTGCCGCAACTGCGGACGAACCGTCGAGGTCGAAGGCCCGACGGTCGAGCGCTGGGCCGACCGGGTGGCCGGCGAGCACGGCTTCACCGACGTCGCCCACACCCTGGAGATCTTCGGCACCTGCGACGAGTGCGGCTCGTGACCATCCGGTGCGTGCAGGGCGACGAGCTCACCGCGCAGGACGTCTACGACATCTGGCGCATCCGCGACGCGGTGTTCGCCGCAGAGCAGCAGATCGAGGACACCGACGTCGACGGGCGTGATCTCCTGCCCACCACGTCACATTTGTGGCTGGCGGACGCCGACGGACCGACGAGCTACCTGCGCTTCTGGGTCGGCGACGACGGCGAGCACCGCATCGGCCGTGTGTGCACCCGGCGAGACCAGCGCGGGAAGGGTCTGTCCGGCCAGCTCATGGAGGAGGCCCACCGGCGGTGGGGTGACCAGATCCTCGTGCTCCACGCCCAGGCCCACCTCGAAGGCTGGTATGAGTCGTTCGGCTATCACCGCACCGGTGAGCACTTCGATGACGCCGGCATCGACCACGTGCCGATGGCCCGCGAGCCGGCTTAGGGGACGATCACCGACTCGGGTGACTGCCGGTCGACGCGCGGGTCTGCGTGCCGATGCACCAGCTTCCAACCGTCGTCCTCGCGGCGGTAGACGCAGGTGACCCGGAGCGCCACCTCGCTGAGTTCCTGTTGCCCGCCGACCTTGCCCTCGACGCGCTCGATCTCGACGGTGTAGGCGATGTCGGCGCCGACGGCCTGCGCCACCGTCTCGATCGACATCGTGCGGCCATCCCGGTAGTAGGACGCTGCGCGCTCGAGCTGCTCGTATACCGCCGCCGTCCCCTTCCCGAACCCTCCGAACGGGTTGCCCAGGGTGATGTCGTCCTCGTCTGAGTACAGCTCTTTGTAACCGGTGGGATCACCCTGCACGATCGAGTCGAGTGCGTCCCGCGCCCGTTCCAGAAGCTCGTCGAAGTCCTTGTCCTTGTCGCTCATGCCGCTCCTTGCCTACGTGGGCTTGGCGCCCCGGATCCGGTCGAGCGCCTCGGCCACGTCTCCGTCGACCTCGATCGCATAGTCGCGCACGGCCTGACGCGCCGCGTTGTACTGGGAGTCGTAGCTGAACTCGTAGCTCGAGCCGGCATCGGCCCGGTCGGCCATCTTCTCGACCTGGCCGATGACGTAGCGCAGCGCGCCGTCGACCTTGACCGCTACGTCGCGGGCGCCCTTCGGAACGTCGACGGCCCGGAACTCCGCCAGGGACCGGTTCAGCTCCGGCAGAACACGATCGCGCAGCGGGCCGCTGTCGAACACCAGTCCGTAGCCGAGCAGCACGATCGGCCCGTTGTCGAGCACCTCGTCGGCGGCCTTGACGAAGTCCTCGGCCTCGGCGGCACGGCCGAGCTTGGCGCTGAGCGACTTGTACGCATCGAGGGCCTTCGGCTCGGCCTTGACCGCAGCCCGGTAGGTCTTCGACGCCTCGGCTCCGTCCGGCGCAGGCCCGAGCACCGGCGGTTCCTCGAGCTTCTCGTCGACGACCTTCTTGAGGTCGGCCGGGTCACCGCTGCTGACCTCGGCCAGCTCGCGCTGCGTCTCGGCCTCGAAGGTCGCGACGTCGGAGAAGTAGGTTGATCCGATCTTCTCCGCCTCGGCGAGGCGATCGGACCGCTCCTGACGCTGCTGGAGCAGGGCAGTGCCGGCCAGCGCGACCACCGCGAGGGTGATGATCGCCGGAAGTACGAATGCCGCCTTGCGGGCTCCTCCGCTCACAGGGACAACGGTAACCAGCGCCGGTGGTTCCGGCAGATCGCAGGCACGTCTCCCTTCGTCCCGGCTCGATCAGGGAGCGGGACATCCGCGCCCGGTCCGGCAAGGCCGAGGAGGGATGCGCACCGGGGTCGTGCTCAGACCGACGAGAACGCCGCCGGTCGGGATGCGAGGTCCCGCGAACCGAGCAGGGACGGAGAGGCGTGCCTCAGATCTGAGGTTCGATCTGGTGGAGACGCAGACCGTATGTCACCGCGTCGAGCAGTGCCTCCCAGGACGCCTCGATGATGTTGGCGCCCACGCCCACCGTGACCCAGGAGTCCTTGCCGTCCGTGGTCTCGATCAGGACTCGCGTGACGGCGTCTGTGCCGTGCCCCTGGTCCAGGATCCGCACCCGGAAGTCGATGAGGTGGAACCGGGCCACGTCCGGGTACAGCTGCTCGATCGCTTGACGCAGTGCGTGGTCGAGGGCATTGACGGGCCCGTTTCCCTCGCCGATGACCGCGAGTCGCTGACCTCCGGCCCGTAGCTTGACCGTGGCCTCGGACACCGCGCCGTCGGTGAAGGACGGTGACGACTCGGCCAGCACCCGCCACGACTCGATGTCGAAATAGGTATGGCGCGTGCCCATCTCTTCGGCGAGCAACAGCTCGAACGACGCGTCCGCGGCCTCGAACGTGTAGCCCTGCTGCTCCATGGCCTTGACGCGGTCAGTGAGGCGGGCGAGCCGTTCGGGATCGTCGGCGAGGTCGTATCCGAGCTCCTTGCCCTTGAGCTCGATGGTCGCGCGACCGGCCATCTCCGAGACGAGCAGACGCATGTCGTTGCCGACGAGAGCCGGGTCGACGTGCTGGTACAGGTTGGGGTCGACGCGGATCGCGCTGGCGTGCAGACCGGCCTTGTGGGCGAACGACGAGACGCCCGTGTACGGCTGACGCGCCGACGGCGGGTAGTTGGTGATCTCGGCGATCGCGTGGGCGATGCGCGTGGACTCGGCCAAGGCACCCTCGGGCAGCACGGTCATGCCGAGCTTGAGCTCCAGGTTGGCGACGGACGTGATGAGGTCGGCGTTGCCGGTGCGCTCGCCGTACCCGTTGACGCAGCCCTGCAGATGGGTGGCCCCGGCCAGGACGGCCGCCATCGAGTTGGCGACGGCGCAGCCGGTGTCGTTGTGCGCGTGGATGCCGAGACGTGCACCAGTGGCCATGACGTCGGTGACGATCTCGCCGACCTGGTGCGGCAGCATGCCCCCGTTGGTGTCGCAGAGCACCACGACCTCGGCGCCGGCGTCGGCCGCGGTCCGGACGACCTCCAGCGCGTAGTCGGCGTTGTCGAGGTAGCCGTTGAAGAAGTGCTCGCAGTCGACGAAGACACGCTGACCCTCGGCGCGCAGATGCTCCACGGTGTCGCGCACCATGGCGAGGTTCTCCTCGAGGGTCGTGCGCAGCGCGAGCTCCACGTGCTTGTCATGGCTCTTCGCCACGAGCGTGACGACCGATGCGCCGGACTCACGAAGCGCGGCGACGAGCCCGTCGTCGACCGCCTTGGCATCCGGACGCCGGGTGGCGCCGAAGGCCGCGAGCGTGGCGTGATTTAGATCGAGCTCCTTGGCTGCGAGCGCGAAGAACTCGGTGTCCTTCGGGTTCGAGCCCGGCCAGCCGCCCTCGATGTACCCGACGCCGAGGTCGTCGAGGTGCCGCGCGATGTGGAGCTTGTCCTGCACGGAGAGGTTGAGCCCCTCCTGCTGCGCCCCGTCGCGCATCGTCGTGTCGTACACGTGGAAGTCGCTCACGTGCTGATGTCCTGCGGCCACTGGTCCGTCCTTCTCTGGAAGCTGCAACTGCTATGACAACAAAAAAGCCCCCCAGGCATGGGAGGCGGCGCGGCGGGTGTGGTGCTCTACCCGTCGCGCCTGTCGATGATGATGACGATGTGCTGCATGGCGGCCAGTCTAGACTGACGGCCCTATGAGCACCAGACCGGTCCCGGTGCCCGAGACCTGCTCGGCGTCATATGCCCTGATGACGCCTGACGCGCTCGATCACGAGGATCACCTCGCGATGCCGAACGAAGCGTTGCTGCGTCGCTACGGCACCACCGACGCATCCCTGGCCCGCCTGCGGGAGTGCCCGCACCAGCTGCTCCTGCACTGCCAGGCCCCCACGGAGGTCATGGCCGACGCCGTGCGCGACTCCCGCATCCACGCGCTGGAGCTCGCCGGGCGGCACGACGGCATCGTCGTGGAGCTCCTGCCGCCTCGCGTCCTCGAGCTCCGGCCCGACGAGGTGTCGCTCGCCCACGCCCAGCAGTGGTACGTGCTCGACTACGACGACCTCGACGACGGCCTCCTGCGCACCGACGGGCTCGAGCAGTTCGGGTTGCCCGAGGTGACGATCGCCGGCGTCGACCCGGCCACCCACGCGATGACCGATGCGGTGATGGCCGGCCTGGCGCACCGGCTCATCGCCGAGTGGCCGTCGAACGACCCAGTCGGCCCGGCCACGGTGACGTTGCGCGACATCGCGTTCGGGCTCGGCGACGCCGAAGCATCCCGGACTCCCGAGGGCCGGGCAATCGACGTGCTCATCGACTACGAGCCCGGACCGCACCGCCTGGTCGTGCAGCTCATGGACGATCCCGCCGTGGCGCTGTTCGCCGACTAGTCGTCGGTCTTGGCCTTGCTGTGCGGGGTCAGGTTGGCGAGCGTCTCGGGGCGGAGGATCCGGGCGAGTTCTTCCGGCGGCAGCAGACCTTTCTCGAGCACCAGCTCGGCCACGCCGCGGCCGGTGGCCAGCGCCTCCTTGGCCACCTCGGTGGCGGCCGCGTACCCGATGAACGGGTTGAGCGCGGTGACCAGTCCGATCGAGTTCTCGACCTCGCTGAGCAGCAGGTCGCGGTTGGCGGTGATGCCGTCGACGCAGCGCGACGCGAGCACCAGGATCGCCTCGCGCAACCGGTAGATGCCCGCCGACAGCGAGTAGCAGATGACCGGCTCGAAGGCGTTGAGCTGCAGCTGCCCACCCTCGGCGGCCATCGAGACAGTGACGTCGTGACCGATGACCTGGAAGGCCACCTGGTTGACGACCTCGGGGATGACCGGGTTGACCTTGCCCGGCATGATGCTCGACCCGGCCTGCACCGCCGGCAGGTTGATCTCGTTCAGCCCGGCCCGCGGCCCGGACGAGAGCAGGCGCAGGTCGTTGCAGATCTTCGAGAGCTTGACCGCGACCCGCTTGAGCACGCCGGACAGCTGGACGAAGGCTCCACAGTCCTGGGTGGCCTCGATCAGGTCGACCGCACTCACGAGGGGAAGCCCGGTGAGGGTGGCGAGGTGTTCGCAGGCGATCGGCACGTAGCCGGCGGGAGCGTTGAGCTGGGTGCCGATGGCGGTGGCACCGAGGTTGATCTCGTGCAGCATCATGACGGCCTCGGACAGCCGCGCGCGGTCCTCGCCGATCATCACGCCATAGGTGCCGAACTCCTGGCCGAGCGTCATGGGCACGGCGTCCTGCAGCTGGGTACGGCCCATCTTGAGGACGTCGTGGAACTCCTCGGCCTTGCGCATGAACGAGTCCTGCAGGATCTCCATAGCGCCCAGGAGCGAGTGCGTCGCGAGGATGATCGCGACCTTGATGGACGTCGGGTAGACGTCGTTGGTCGACTGGCTCAGGTTGACGTGCTCGTTGGGATGGACGTGGTGGTACTCCCCCTTTTTGTGCCCGAGCAGCTCCAGCGCACGATTGGCGATGACCTCGTTGGCGTTCATGTTGGTCGACGTGCCGGCCCCGCCCTGCATGACGTCGACGACGAACTCGTCGTGCAGCGCGCCGGACCGGATTTCCTCGCACGCGGTGCGGATGGCCGCGTAGCGTTCGTCGTCGAGCAGGCCGAGCTCGTGGTTGGTGGTGGCGGCGGCCTCCTTGACCGCGGCGATGGCCTCCACCAGATACGGACTCTCCCCGATCTGGATGCCGGTGATCGGGAAGTTCTCCAACGCCCGCAGCGTGTGGATCCCCCAGTACGCGTCCAGAGGAACCTCGCGCTCACCGATCAGGTCGTGCTCGGTGCGGGTCGCGACGTTCATCGTTCATCCTCCTGCGCGGTGCTGGGCCCACAGCCACCTAATCACGCGGATGAGCTCAGGCGGGGATGACCTTCTCCAACCAGCCGTGCCGGTCCTCGGCGCGGCCGTACTGGATGTCGATGAGTGCAGAGCGAAGATCCATGGTCACCTTCCCTGCCTCACCATCCGATGCCACAACCTGGCCGTCGGGCCACTTGAGCGAGCGGACCGGAGTGACCACCGCGGCAGTGCCGCAGGCGAACACCTCGGTGATCGTGCCGTCGGCGCAGCCGTCGCGCCACTCGTCGATGCTGACCTGCCGCTCGACCACGTCGTGCCCGAGGTCGCCGGCCAAGGTGATGATCGAGTCGCGGGTGATGCCCTCGAGGATCGAGCCGGACAGCGAAGGGGTGACGATCGAGCCGTCGGACTGGACGAAGAAGAGGTTCATTCCGCCCAGCTCCTCGACCCAGCGATGCTCGGAGGAGTCGAGGAACGCGACCTGAGCGCAACCCTGCTCGGCGGCCTCCTGCTGCGGCAGCAGGCTCGAGGCGTAGTTGCCACCGGTCTTGGCCGCACCCATGCCGCCGGCGCCCGCACGCGCGTACTCGGTGGACAGCCAGATGGAGACCGGTTTGACGCCTCCCGGAAAGTACGCGGCGGCCGGCGAGGTGATGACGCCGTAAGTGACGTGCTGGCTGGGACGCACGCCGAGGAACCGCTCGGAGGCGAACATGAACGGACGGATATACAGGCTCTTCTCGTCGCCATGGGGAACCCACGCCACGTCGGCGTTGATGAGCGCCTTGATCGACCCCACGAACCAGTCCGTCGGAAGCTCGGGCAAGGCGAGCCGATGCGCGGAGCGCTGCATCCGCTCCGCGTTCGCCTCCGGTCGGAACAGCCAGATCGATCCGTCGTCGTGGGCATACGCCTTGAGGCCTTCAAAGACCTCCTGGGCGTAGTGGAGGACGGCGGTGGCCGGATCGAGCGTGAGCGGGCCGTACGGGACGACCCTGGGGTAGGTCCAGCCCTCGTCCGGCGTCCACTTGGCGAGGAACATGTGGTCGGTGAAGTAGTTGCCGAATCCGGGGTCGGCGAGGATCACTTCGAGCTCTGCAGCCGACCGCGGATGCGGGTGCGACTCGAAGCTGTGGGTGAACGCGGGCGATGCGGTCATGACAGTCACGGTAGTACTTTCTGTGGTGGGAGGCTAATGGTCGTTAACCGACCGATACGCCTCCGGCCACGCGTGCTGTGATGGCCTCACCCACCTCCCCGGTCGTGCGCACAGTGGAACGTGCATCGGTGCCGGATGCGGGGCGCTCGGCGATGTCGGCTTCGACCGCAGCCGTGATGCGTGCGGCCGCCTCGGGCAGGCCCAGGTGGTCGAGCAGGAGCGCGCCGGAGAGGATCGCCGCCGTCGGATCGGCCTTGCCTTGCCCGGCGATGTCGGGGGCCGAGCCGTGCACCGGCTCGAACATGCTCGGCGCGGTGCGGTCGGGGTTGATGTTGCCGCTCGCGGCGAGGCCGATGCCACCGGTCACCGCGGCCGCGAGATCGGTGAGGATGTCGCCGAACAGGTTGTCGGTGACGATGACGTCGAAGCGGGCCGGGTCGGTGACCAGGAAGATCGTGGCCGCGTCGACGTGCAGGTAGTCGACGGAGACGTCGGGAAACTCCGCGGAGACCGCGTCGACGGTGCGGCTCCAGAGGTGGCCGGCGTGCACGAGGACGTTGTTCTTGTGCACGAGCGTGAGCTTGCGGCGCGGACGAGCCTGAGCTCGCACGAAAGCGTCACGGACGACGCGCTCGACGCCGAACGCGGTGTTGATGCTGACCTCGGTCGCCATCTCCTGCGGAGTGCCGACGCGGATCGCACCGCCGTTGCCGACGTATGGCCCTTCGGTTCCCTCGCGGACGACCACGAAGTCGATGTCGCCCCGGTCGGTGACACTGCTCGCGAGAGGCGTGGGGACGCCGGGGTACAGCTTCGAAGGGCGCAGGTTGACGTAGTGGTCGAGCTCGAACCGCAGCCTGAGCAGCAGTCCGCGTTCCAGCACGCCCGACGGCACACCGGGGTCGCCGACGGCGCCGAGCAGAATCGCGTCGTGACCGCGGATCTCCTCGAGCACCGAGTCCGGAAGCGTCTCCCCCGTCGCATGCCAGCGTCGCGCGCCGAGGTCGTACTCCGTGCGCGCGAACGCGACGTCGTGGTCCGCGGCGACGGTGTCGAGCACCGCGAGGGCCTGGGCGGTCACCTCGGGTCCGATGCCATCGCCCGGCACGACGGCGAGCGAAATTGAGCTGGTCATGGCCTCATCCTAGGGAGCGGGTCTCAGGATCTGAAACCCACGTCCCGAATGGTGATCAGTTGTCTTCGGGACGTTCTTCGGGCTCGACGTCGACGAGGGTGGCCTCGTCGCGCAGGTGAGCCGGTCCCCATTCGATCAGCTGGGGGTCCATGGTCTTCTCCTCTTCTCGGTCGGGTGGTCGGGATGTGGGTTTCCGACGGGAGTCCGACGTCCCGCCAGGCCACGTGCCCGGTGATCGACCGAGGGTTCAGAAGAGTGATCAGATCGTGATCAGCATCCCTGCGGCGGAACGTCGGGCCAACGCCGAAACTCCGCGACAGGGGTGGCCCTAAGAGGCCCTGCCGCGGCAAGCGATGAGTACCAGATGCTTCCGCACGGAGCCAGCATAGCCTGCGATCCCAGCCCAGGTCGGCAGATTCGCCGAGCCGGTGTCGCCGCGTGAGTCGTGGGCCCGAGTCGTCGGCCAGGAGTCTCGGGGCATGAGACGGAGGCCTGCTGCGTGCGAGACTGAGGCAATGAGCGCACCCACCGACATCCCCGGCATCGTCGCGGGCGCCCTCGACCTCTCGCGGCAACGCGGGTTCATCACGTCGACGCGCCACGAGACGGGCCGGCTGCTTGCTGCCCTGGCCGCGTCACGCGAGGGCACGTTGGCCGAGCTGGGCACGGGGTGCGGCGTCGGATCGGCCTGGCTGTCGAGCGGAGCACCCAAGGGATCGCGCATCGTCACCGCCGAGCTCGACCCCTCCCTCGCCGAGGAGGTCCAGCGCCTCTTCGCCGACGTCGAGAACGTCGACGTCGTGTCCGGTGACTGGTCGACGCTCGAGCAGTACGCCCCGTTCTCGCTGCTGTTCGTCGATGTCCGCGACGTCATGGAGAGCATCGACGTCCTCGCCGACCTGTTGGAGCCCGGCGGCATCGCCGTGCTCGACGACTTCGTCCCGTCCAGCCACTGGCCGCCGATCGTCGACGGTCACGTCGACACGGTGCGCGAGCAGTGGCTCACCGACGAGCGGTTCACCGCGGTGGAGATGCTCATCGACCCGGACGCCTCGCTGATCATCGCCACCCGTCGATAGACGGAGCTCAGAGCTCGGCGCGGTGCGTGCCTCCGTAGGGGCGGCGCGGCAGCGGTGGCGGTTCGTCGTCGAGTCCGGGGTCGTGGCTTCCGACCAGAGCACTGTGTCGGCGTCCATAGAGGACGTAGAGCACCAGGCCCGCGGCCATCCAGATGGCGAAGTCGCGCCAGGTGTCGGCGCTGAGGTTCAGCGACAACCAGATGGTCGCGAGCAGCGACAGGAAGGGAACCAGCGGCACCAGGGGAACCCGGAACCCACGCTCGAGCGTCGGCTGGGTCCGGCGCAGCGAGATGACGCCCACCGAGCAGAAGGCGAACGCGAACAGTGTGCCGAGCACCAGGAGCTGTTCGCGCGTGGCTGTGCCCGGATCCAGGGCGAGCAGCGCGGCCACGATGCCGGCGACGAGCGCCGCGGCCGTGGGTGTCGACTCCCCTCCGACCCGTGACAGCACCGACGGCAGCAGGCCGTCGCGCCCCATCGCGAACAGCACTCGGCTCTGGGCGATGAGCACCACGAGCACGACGGTCGTCAGGGCGAGCAGGGCGCCCACGTTGATGACGTCCGCCGCCCAGCCCGTACCGACCGCCTTCAACGCGTCGGAGACCGGGGCGTCGGTGCCCAGCTCCCGGTACGGCCGCAGACCCACGAGCACGGCGGCCATGGCGACGTAGAGCGCGGTGACGATGCCGATGGCGGCGAGCATGGCCCGCGGCACGCTGCGCCGCGGCTCGTGGGCATCTTCGGCGGCCGTGGCGATGAGGTCGAAGCCGATGAAGGCGAAGACGATCACGCCGGCCGCGGTGAAGATGCCCATGATGCCGAAGGCGTCGCCCGACCCGCCGAGGATGTCCTGCAGCACCGACCCTCGAGCCCCGCCGCCGGCCACGACATCGGGGACGAACGGCGTGAAGTTGTCGGTGTCGACGTGACGGGCTCCGACCCCGATGACCAGCACGACGGCCGCCAGCTTGACCGAGACGATCGTGGCCAGCACCCGTCCGGACAGCTTGGTGCCGAACATGACGAGCAGCATCAGGATCACCACGAGTGCGGCGGCCACCCATCCGATGCCGGTGTCGACCTGCGCGTGCCCGGAGAAGGCCGACGGGACGGAGACGTCGAAGCCTTCGAGGGTTGCGACGAGATACGCGCTCCAGACTCGAGACACGAGTGCAGCGGCGACCACGAGCTCGAGCACGAGGGCCCAGCCGACCACCCAGGCCCAGATCTCGCCGAAGGCGACGTAGGTGAACGTGTACGCGCTGCCCGCGACCGGAATCGTCGACGACAGCTCGGCGTACGACAACGCGGCGAGCAGGCACACCAGGGCCGCGATTCCGAAGGACGCGATGACCGCCGGGCCGGCCATGGTCGCGGCCTGGACCCCGGCCAGCGAGAAGATGCCGGCGCCGATCATGACGCCGAGTGCGAGGAAGATCAGGAGACCCGTGCCGAACACGGCCGGCAGCCGGTGGCGGGCGTTGGTGACCCGGAGCATCGCCAGGTCGGGAGGAAGCCGACGTGCCCGACCGCCTTCGAAGGTCTGGGCCATCCACATCTCCTGCTCGTCGGCACGACGATCGCGCCTTGCTGCAAGGTACCGACGATGGTGCGAGCGTGTCAGCCTGGCGTGTGGCCGGGCGATGCCAGCCGGGCGTGAGTCAGTGGCAGGAAGAACTGCACGGTCGGGCCGATCGCCACGGCGTAGAGCGCGGTGCCGATGCCGACCGTGCCGCCCAGGATGAAGCCGACGACCAGCACCGTCACCTCGATCGCCGTCCGCAGGATCCGGACGCTGTGCCCGGTACGGCGCACGAGGCCCAACCACAGGCCGTCACGTGGCCCCGGGCCGAGGTGGGCTCCGATGTAGAGCGCGCCGGCCAGGCCGTTGCCGACCACGCTGGCGACCAGGTAGACGACCCGCAGCCAGAGCTCGTCGGGACGCTCGACGAGGGCGAGACCGGCGTCGGCGGCCAGACCGATGATCACGACGTTCAGCACGGTGCCGAGCCCCGGCACCTGTCGCAGCGGGATCCACAGCAGGAGCACCAGTGCTCCCACCACGATGACGACCTGGCCGAACGTGAGCGGCAGGTGCTCGGCAGCGCCCTGGTGGAACACGTCCCACGGGTCGAGGCCGAGGTCGGCACGCACCATCACGGCCATCGTGAAGCCGTACAACAGGAGTCCGATCACGAGCTGGACGGTGCGGCGTGGGAGGCGGCCGGCACGCAGCTGTTCGAGCGACCCAAGGGTCGTTGGTTGGTACGTCGCCATCAACGCTTGCCGAGGAACTTGATCGGCAGGCCCCAGGCGTCGAACTCTTCCTCCTCGCGGTGGCTGCGCGGCGGCGGGCGCACGCCGTAGCCGTCGGCCACGAGCGTGCGAGCCAGCACGACGAGGACCACCGCGAGGGCCACGAGAGCGATCAGCAGGAGCATCATGACTCCATGATGCCGCGAATTGGCCTTTAAGAACATAGCCAATTGTGAGAGGGTGGCCTCATGGCTGTCACGGTGTCCGCTTCCCGCCTCGCTGCGGCCCTGGTCCCGCCGGTCGGCGTGGCGTATCGGGACCTCGCCGACCAGATCCGGCTGCTGATCGTCGACGGACGCATCACCGCCGGATCCCGCCTCCCGAGCGAACGCGAGCTTGCCGCCGCCACCGGTCTCAGCCGTACCACCACGGCCCGCGTCTACGCCGAGCTGCGCGACGCCGGGCTGCTGCGCTCACGTCGCGGATCGGGCAGCGTCGTGTGCGTGCCGTTCGCGGAGTCGAGCGCCAGCAGCCTGATCGTGACGCCCGATGACGACGCCGGGGTCGCCATGACCTACGCGGCACCCGTGGCCCCGGCCGGCCTCGGTCGCGCCTTCGAGGCCGCCATCACCCGTCTGCCCGGCCTGTTGTCGACGACCGGATACCTCCCGGACGGTCTGCCGGCGCTGCGCGAGCTCCTGGCCGCGCGGTACGAGGAGCGGGGCATTCCCACGTCGCCCGACCAGATCATCGTGACGAACGGCGCCACGGCCGCGATCTCCCTGATCGCGCGGGCGTTCGTCGGTCAGGGCGACCGCGTGCTGGTCGAGACCGTGAGCTACCCGTACGCCCACGAGGCGATGAGCTCCTCCGGTGGCCGGCTCATGCCGATTCCGGTGCTGGCCGACAGTCCATGGGACGCAGAAACGGCCGTCGATCTGCTCGCGGCCGGCAGCCATCGCGCCGCCTACCTGGTCCCGGACTTCCACAACCCGACCGGAGCCGTGATGAGCGGGTCGGCGCGGGAGGCGCTCGCGAACGCGATGCGGCGGGCCGGGACTCTCGCGGTCGTCGACGAGTCGCTGCGGGACGTCAACCTCGACGGCGTCGAGATGCCACCGTCGTTCGGGTCGTTCGACCGCGACGTTCTGCTCGTCGACTCTGCATCGAAGACATTCTGGGGTGGCCTGCGGGTCGGATGGATCCGCGCACCGCACGACCTCGTCATGCCCCTCGTGCAGGCACGGATGACGCACGACCTCGGCACGGCTGCCTTCGAGCAGCTCGTGTTCGCCGAGGTCCTGCGCGATCCCGAACCGATGCTGAAACGAGCGCTCAACCGCTTCCGCAGCCAGCGCGACCACCTCGTCGACCTGCTCGCCACCCACCTCCCGGAGCTGGAGATCAACTCGCCGGCCGGCGGATTGGGGATCTGGGCAGGTCTCCCCGAGCACAACTCCACTCACCTCGTGGCGGCCGCGCGCGAGCACGGGCTGTTGCTCACGCCGGGTCCGCGGTTCTTCACCGGTGCACCGATCGCGGGCGAGGCGCACGTGCGTCTGCCCTACACCCAGAGCGAGGCCGTCCTCGACGACGCCGTCCGCCGCCTCGCGAAGGCCTATGCAGGGCGCCCCGCGGACGATGCTCCGGACGGGCCGCGCCTCGAACTCATCGCCTGAACGACGATGCCGGAGCGTACGCTCGGGCTATGCAGGCCGACGCCGATCGCGGGGGTGTCCGACTCGCAGAGCTCATCGCCGCCCTGTCGTTGGGAATCGACCTCGGGTTCAACCAGCCGATGGAGCACGTCCTGCGCCAGTGCCTGATCGCACTGCGGCTGGCCGAGCAGGCCGGCGTCGACGAGGCGACCCGCACGTCGGTGTACTACACGGCCCTGCTCAGCAACGTCGGCTGCCACTCCGACGCCCACGAGCAGGCCAAGTGGTTCGGCGACGACATCGCGCTGAAGGGCGACAAGTACGAGTACCCGATGCACGGGCTGACCAGCGCTGTGGCCGGCGTTCGTCGCCTCGGTTCCGGCGCCGACAGCGCGGCCCAGCGCTTCCGCGTCGGACTGGAGTTCGCCGTCTCGGGCCATCGAGACGTGAGCGCGATGATCACCCACCACTCGGAGATGGCACGCAAGCTCGGCGAGGAGCTCGGGCTCCCGGTCCCCGTGCTCGACGCGCTCGACGCCTGCTACGAGCAGTGGGACGGCAAGGGATGGCCGGGCGAGCTCAAGGGCGAGGACGTCCCCGTCGCCGCCAGGTTGGCCGTCATCGGCGAGTTCACCGAGGTGGCGCTCCGTGTCGGGGGCGTCGAGTCCGCCGTCGAGCTCGTGCGACGGGAGCGCGGCAAGCAGTTCGATCCACATCTGGCGGACGAGTTCGTCACCCACGCGGAAATCCTCCTGGCCGAGCTCGACACCACCGACACGTGGGACGCCGTGATCGGCGCCGAGCCGGCACTCGCCGTCCTGCTGAAGGACGACGAGTTCGATGCGGCGCTGCTGGCGGTCGCCGACTTCATCGACCTCAAGTCGCCCTACACCCTGGGCCATGCCCGTGCCGTCGCGGATCTCGTCGAGGTCGCCGCGACCACGCTCGGGATGGCGGACGCCGACGTGCTCGCTGTCCGACGCGCGGCCCTCGTGCACTCCTTCGGCAAGCTCGGGGTCTCCAACGCGATCCTCGACAAGCCGACACCGCTGGGCGCCGGTGAGCGGGAGCGCCTCCGCATGGTGCCCTACCTGACCGAGCGGATGCTGCGCCAGTCTCCGGCCCTCGCATCGCTCGGTGCGCTCGCCGTGCAGCACGCCGAGCGCCTCGACGGGTCCGGCTATCCGCACGGCCTCTCCGGTACGTCGATCTCGCGGCCCGCGCGGGTCCTGGCCGCCGCCGACGCCTACCAGTCGATGCGGGAGCCTCGTGCCTATCGCGAGGCGGTGCCGCCGGAGCACGCCGCCGCACGTCTGCGAGAGCTGGTGACCAACGGCAGCCTGGACTCCGACTCGGTCGAGGCCGTGCTCGCGGCGGCCGGGCATCGGGTCCCGCGGCGGCGGACCGGGCCGGCCGGGCTCACCGCGCGAGAGATCGACGTGCTGCGGCTGCTCGCGCGGGGTCTCACCAACAAGGAGATCGCCGAGCGACTCGTGATCGCGCGCAAGACCGTGGCCAACCACGTCGAGCACATCTACACGAAGATCGACGTCTCGACGCGCACCGCCGCCGGCCTGTTCGCCACGCAGCACGGGCTCCTCGGCGACGAAGAACCCGTGCCGGTGTGACGGTCAGCCGGCCTGGAGCGCGGCAATGTTCCGCTGGATGACCTCGTCGAGCTCTTCGAGGTTCTTGTCGGCCGGGGTGATGAGAAGGTATTCGGTTCCGGCCGCGGATGAGGGGGTGTGGCGCGGTGGAACGTAGAACGCGTCGCCCGCCGTGAAGGTCTCGCTGTGATCGGCGAACGTGAACGTGACCTCTCCCCGCATGACCTGGCCCCAGTGTTGGCACTGGCACTGGTCGTCCGGCAGGCCCTTCAGCAAAGGGGCCATGTCGGCCTCCTCCCTCAGCTCGAGGAACGCGAACTCGTGTCCGCCGGCGACCTCTGAACTGACCGTACCGATCCCGATGTCCTGCACCTCTGCTGCTGATTCCTTCGACACCTTCGGCATCTCGATCACCCCTTCCGTGGGTTTCCTTCACGCTAGGAAGATCCACGAGGCGAGGACATGGGGCGTTCACCCCATCTTTCGCCCCACGGCGGCGGTGGCGGCGGTGGCGTCGGAGCGCACCACGCGGGTGTCGAATCCGTGCCGGGTCATCGCGTCGACCGTGAGCGGTGCCTGCCGCCGGCTCGTCTCGATGACCAGGTGTCCACCCGGCCGGAGCCACGGCGGTGCCTGCTCGGCGATCCGGCGATGGAGGTCGACGCCATCCGCGCCGCCGTCGAGCGCGATCCGCGGCTCGTGGTCGCGCGCCTCCGGCGGCATGAGCGCGATCTCGTCGGACGGCACGTAGGGCGCGTTCACCACGATGACGTCGACCCGGCCGGCGAGATCGTCGGGAAGGGCATCGGTGAGGTCACCCTCGTGGACGCTGCCGATGCCGTCGAGGTTCCGCCGTGCACAGCGGGTGGCGCGAGGCTCGATGTCCGACGCGTGCACGTCGGCACCGGGAAGCGCGTGGTGCACGGCCGCGGCGATGGCGCCCGTGCCGCAGCAGAGATCGACGACGACCGGCCGTTGCACGCCGTCCACCAGGGCCACAGCCTGCTCGACCAAGACGGCGCTGCGGCGACGCGGGACGAACACGCCCGGCTCGACGATAATCCTCAGGCCACGGAACTCGGCCCAGCCCAGCACCTGCTCCAGCGGCTCGCCGGTCACCCGTCGCGCGATCAGGATCTCGAGATCGCCCGAGGCGGAGTCGACGAGAAGCGCCGCCTCCTCGTCTGCGAACACGCAGCCTGCGTCCCGCAGCCGAGTGGCGACCTCAGCGAGGGTCAGCGTGCTGCCGACCCCTCGACGTAGTCGGAGTCGTCGCTGCGGACCCAGGCCATCAGCCCGCGGAGCTCCTTGCCGACGGCCTCGATCGGGTGCTCGGCGCCCTTGCGGCGCAGCTCCTTGAACTCCGGCGCGCCGGCGTCCTGGTCGTCGATGAATCGTTGGGCGAACGAGCCGTCCTGGATCTCGGACAGGATCGTGCGCATGTTGTCCTTGACCCGCTCGTCGATGATCCGGGGGCCGGAGACGTAGTCGCCGTACTCGGCGGTGTCGGACACCGACCAGCGCTGCTTGGCGATGCCGCCCTTCGTAGATGAGGTCGACGATCAGCTTGAGCTCGTGGAGGCACTCGAAGTAGGCGACCTCCGGCTGGTAGCCGGCCTCGATGAGGGTCTCGAACCCGTACATGATCAGCTGCGAGACGCCGCCGCAGAGCACGGCCTGCTCACCGAACAGGTCGGTCTCCGTCTCCTCGGTGAACGTGGTCTTGATGGCGCCGGCGCGGGTGCCGCCGATGCCCTTGGCATAGGAGAGCGCGAGGTCCCACGCCGTGCCGGTGGCGTCCTGCTCCACGGCGACGATGACGGGCACGCCGCGACCGTCGACGTACTCGCGGCGCACGAGGTGGCCGGGACCCTTCGGGGCGACCATGCAGACGTCGACTCCCGCCGGCGGCTTGATGTAACCGAAGCGGATGTTGAAGCCGTGGCCGAAGAACAGCGCGTCCCCGTCGACCAGGTTCGGCTCGATGGACTCCGTGTAGAGCTGACGCTGCTTGTGGTCGGGCGCGAGCACGACGATCAGGTCGGCCTCGGCGACGGCGTCGCCGGGGGTGAGGACGCGCAGGCCCTCGGCCTCGGCCTTGGCCCGGCTAGCCGAGCCCTCCAGCAGGCCGACGCGCACGTCGACGCCGGAGTCGCGCAGCGACAACGCGTGGGCGTGGCCCTGGCTGCCGTAGCCGAGCACGGCCACGATCCGGTCCTGGATGATGCTGAGGTCTGCGTCGTCGTCGTAGAACAACTCGGCCACGATCTGGTTCTCCTTTGGGTCGGGCGGCTGGGTCAGCCGGCCTGCACGCCGGGGACGGCGCGCAGCGTGCGGTCGGTGATGGAACGGGAACCACGGCCGATGGCCACGCGTCCCGACTGGGCGATCTCCCGGATGCCGAACGGCTCGAGGACGTTGAGCATGGCAGTCAGCTTGCCCGCGTCGCCGGTCGCCTCGATGGTGACGGCGTCGGTGGCCACGTCGACCACCTTCGCCCGGAACAGCTGGACGGTCTCGAGCACCTGCCCCCGGGTCTGGGAGTCGGTCTTGACCTTGATCAGCATCAGCTCACGCTCGACCGCCGCGTCGGAGTCGAGCTCGACGATCTTGAGGACGTTGACGAGCTTGTTGAGCTGCTTGGTGACCTGCTCGAGCGGCAGGTCCTCGACGTTCACGACGATCGTCATGCGCGAGATCTCGGGGATCTCGGTCGGGCCGACCGCGAGGGACTCGATGTTGAAACCGCGTCGCATGAACATGCTCGAGACGCGCGCCAGCGCGCCGGGCGTGTTCTCGACGAGAACGGACAGTGTGTGCTGCTGGCTCATGCGGGGTCCCCTCGAAAGCGCGAGCGGTCGCCAGCCTTGCGCGAACCGGCCTGAATGGGAGCGAGTGGTTTCGTGGGGTGCTTCATAGGTCGTCCTGATCCCACTCGGGCGCGAGGTCGCGCGCGATCTTGATGTCGTCGTTGCTGGTTCCGGCCGCGACCATGGGCCACACCATGGCGTCGCGCTCGACCACGAAATCGATGACCACCGGCACGTCGGTGATGCTCATGGCCTTCTGGATCGTCTCGTCGAGGTCGTCCGGGCTCTCGCAGCGCAGTCCGACGCAGCCGTACGCCTCGGCGAGCTTGACGAAGTCCGGGATGCGGCGGGCGCCGCTGTCCTCGCTGCCGGTGTTGAGGTCGGTGTTGGAGTAGCGGCTGTCGTAGAACAGCGTCTGCCACTGCCGGACCATGCCGAGCGAGGAGTTGTTGATGATCGCGACCTTGATCGGGATGCCCTCGATAGCGCAGGTGGCGAGCTCCTGGTTGGTCATCTGGAAGCAGCCGTCGCCGTCGATCGCCCACACGACGTTGTCGGGCTCGCCGACCTGGGCGCCCATGGCCGCAGGCACGCAGTAGCCCATCGTGCCGGCGCCGCCGGAGTTGAGCCACTGCCGGGGACGCTGGAAGTCGACGTAGTGCGCGGCCCACATCTGGTGCTGGCCGACGCCGGCGACGTAGGTGGCTTCGGGGCCGGCGATCTGGCTGATCCGCTCGATGACCTTCTGCGGCGCGAGGCCTTCCTCGGGCTCGTCGTAGCCCACCGGGAACTTGGCCTTGACGCCGAGCATCTGCTCGCGCCAGGCCGAGTAGTCGCCCACCAGTCCGTCCTCGTCGGCCTGCTTGCGCAGCATCACGATGAGGTCGGAGATGACTTCGCGGCAGTCGCCCACGATGGGGACGTCGGCGACCCGGTTCTTGGAGATCTCGGCCGGGTCGATGTCGGCGTGGATGATCTTGGCCAACGGCGCGAACGTGGAGAGCTGGCCGGTGACGCGGTCGTCGAAGCGCGCGCCGAGCGAGATGAGCAGGTCGGACTTCTGCAGGGCCGCCACCGCCGCAACCGATCCGTGCATGCCGGGCATGCCCAGGTGAAGCTCGTGGGTGTCGGGGAGCGCGCCGCGGGCCATCAGCGTCGTGATGAGGGGGATCTGCGTCTGTTCGACGAGCATGGCGAGCTCGGCCGACGCGTTCGCCTTGATGACGCCGCCGCCGACGTAGAGCACCGGGCGCTTGGCCTCGGCGATCAGGCGAGCCGCCTCGCGCACCTGCTTGCCGTGCGGTCGAGTCGTCGGGCGATAGCCCGGCAACGCGAGCTCGGACGGCCAGGTGAACGTCGTCATCTTCTGCAGCGCGTCCTTGGAGATGTCGACGAGCACCGGGCCGGGACGTCCCGTGGACGCGATGTGGAACGCCTCCGCGATCGTCCGCGGGATGTCGTCGGGATCGGTGAGGAGGTAGCTGTGCTTCGTGATCGGCATCGTGATGCCGCGGATGTCGGCCTCCTGGAAGGCATCCGTGCCGATGGAGCCGCTGGGCACCTGCCCGGTGATCGCGACGATGGGCACGGAGTCCATGTGGGCATCCGCCAGCGCGGTGACGAGGTTCGTGGCACCGGGACCGGACGTGGCCATGCAGACACCGACCCGGCCGGTGACCATCGCGTATCCCTGGGCGGCGTGTCCGGCGCCCTGCTCGTGGCGGACCAGGATGTGGCGGATGGTCTCGGAGTCGAACAGCGGGTCGTAGGCCGGAAGGATCGCGCCGCCCGGGATGCCGAAGATCACCTCGACGCCGGCGTGCTCCAACGCCCGCACGAGGCTCTGCGCTCCGGTCAGCTGCTCAGGCTGCTCCTCGAGCTGACCCGTCACCGTTCCGGTGGCCTGTCCCGTCATCATCCGTCCTTCTTCTGTGTGCATCCATGGTGGACCGTGCGCCTGCATGAAAAAACCCCTCGGCCGGTGAGGCATGACGAGGGGCGACGCGCGACCGTGTGGGTTCGCGCGTCAGAGAACTACGAGTCCTGTGTGCACCCGCTCAGTCTCGCCTGTGGAGACGAGGTGGTCAAGTCGTGAGACATCTCGTTCCAGCATGTGGATCACGCCTCATCGCGGCGTCGGATCGAGATTGAAGGGCGTTCCGCCAGCGTCTGGGCCACGACGCAGTAGCGCTCGGTGAGCTCGGCGAGCTTGGCCAGCGCCGCATCGTCGGCGTCGGTCTCGAGCACGGCCACGACCTCGATGTCCTGCACTCCGACGGGCACGTCCCGTGAGATCCCCAGCGTGCCCTTCACGTCGAACATCCCCTTGGCGCTCAGCTCGGCCGAGTCGATCTCGATGCCCATCGCGGTCGCGACGCTCCTCAAGGTCACGCCGGCGCAGGCCAGCAACGTCTGGAGCAGCATGTCGGCCGAGCACGCGTCGCTCCCGTCGCCGCCGGTAGCGGGGTGCAGCCCGGCCCGCGTGATGCCCGGCCACGTGCTGACCGCGCAGGTGATGCCGGACGACTCGAAGGTGCCGTAGGCGCCCACCGGGGTGTGCGCGCTCGCCGGTTCGTCGCGATATCGCTGCTTGAGCGGGGCCTGGAGTTCGCGCAGTGCGGTTGCGTCCATGCGCACATCGTGGCACCGATGGGCAGGCGCGACGGGCAGAACATCGAACGACGCCGACGCGGCATCAGCCGCAGACAGCACCATCCGCGGCCGAGCTGACGAGCTTGCGGTACTTCGCGAGCACGCCGGTCGTGTAGCGCGGGGGCAGCGGCGTCCAGCCTTCGCGACGGCGGGCGAGCTCGTCGTCGTCGATCTCGACCTCGAGCGTGCGGTTGGCCATGTCGAGCGTGATCGGGTCGCCGTCGGCCACGAACGCGATCGGGCCACCGTCGACGGCTTCTGGCGCCACGTGCCCGACGCACAAGCCGGTGGTGCCGCCGGAGAACCTCCCGTCGGTGAGCAGCAGGACGTCCTTGCCCAGGCCGGCGCCCTTGATGGCACCGGTGATCGCCAGCATCTCGCGCATGCCGGGGCCGCCCTTGGGTCCTTCGTTGCGGATGACCACGACGTCGCCCGCCGCGATCGTGCCGTCTTCGAGGGCATCCATAGCGGCACGCTCACCGTCGAAGACCCGCGCGATCCCGCGGAAGACGTCGGAGTCGAACCCGGCGCTCTTGACGACGGCGCCATCGGGAGCCAGCGAACCGTGCAGGATCGTGATGCCGCCGGTCTTGTGGATCGGCGCGTCGAGCGGACGGATGATGTCGCCGTCGAGTCCCAGGTCGATGTCGGCCAGGTTCTCGGCCATCGTGCGACCGGTGACGGTGAGGCAGTCGCCGTGCATGAGGCCGGCGTCGAGCAGGGCCTTCATGACCACCGGGATGCCGCCGACGCGGTCGACGTCGTTCATGACGTAGCGGCCGAAGGGCTTGAGGTCGCCCAGGTGGGGCACCTTGTCGCCGACCCGGTTGAAGTCGTCGAGGGTGAGGTCGACGTCCGCCTCGCGGGCGATGGCCAGCAGGTGGAGCACGGCGTTGGTGGAGCCGCCGAGCGCCATGACGACGGTGATGGCGTTCTCGAACGCCTCCTGGGTGAGGATGTGCCGGGCCGTGATGCCGCGGCGCAGCAGCTCGACGACCGCTTCACCGGACCTGCGGGCGTACTCGTCGCGCCGGCGGTCGACTGCCGGCGGAGCGGCCGAACCGGGCAGGCTCATGCCCAGCGCCTCGGCCGCGGACGCCATCGTGTTGGCGGTGTACATGCCGCCGCACGCGCCCTCGCCCGGGCAGATGGCCCGCTCGATCTTGTCGACCTCCTCGGGTGTGATGAGGCCCTTGATGCAGGCGCCGACGGCCTCGAACGCGTCGATGATCGTGACGTCCTTGCCGTCGACGCTGCCCGGCATGATCGAGCCGGCATACAGGAAGACGCTGGAGAGATCGAGGCGGGCCGCGGCCATCATCATGCCGGGCAGGCTCTTGTCGCAGCCGGCGAGCAGGACCGAGCCGTCAAGGCGCTCGGCCATCATGACCGTCTCGACGGAGTCGGCGATGACCTCCCGGCTCACCAGCGAGAAGTGCATGCCCTCGTGGCCCATGGCGATGCCGTCGGAGACCGAGATGGTGCCGAACTCCAGCGGGTAGCCGCCGGCAGCGTGCACGCCCTCCTTGACGGCCTTGGCCAGCCGGTCGAGCGAGAGGTTGCAGGGCGTGATCTCGTTCCAGCTGGACGCGACGCCGATCTGCGGCTTCTCCCAGTCGTCGTCGCCCATGCCGACGGCGCGCAGCATGCCGCGCGCAGCGGTCTTCTCGAGGCCGTCGGTGACGTCTCGGCTGCGGGGCTTGATGTCGACGTCGGCGGCGGGATCGTACGGGTGTGCCATGGACCAAGGGTACGAGCACGCTGCGACGACGCGCCGGGAGCGTCCTAGAAGAGCGGCACGAACACGAAGGCGAGGGCCCAGCTGACGAAACTGCCGACGAGGACGTACTCGGCTCGTGATCCGCCGGCGGTGTCGCGCGAGATCTCGGGGAACCGCAAGATGCCCTTGGCGGCGACCACCGCGCTCAGCGCTCCGTAGTGGCCACCGAGCGCCATGGCCAGGATGAACACGCGCTCGATCGGCCCGAGGATGCGTCCGCCTTGCAGGGTCTTCTCGGTGGCGATCACGCTCGGACCGGTGCCGATGAGCATCAGACGCACGATGATGTTGGCCGTCTCGATCAGGAACACGACGCACGCAGCGCCGAACACGAACTGCTCGACGGACACCTCGGCGAGCGCACCGACGTCGAGACCGTCGTACCAGCGCACCACCCAGCCGTCGCCCAGACTGGGCTGCGGCACCGCGAGGGCGACCAGCGCCACCACCGCCAGCCCGGCGACCGGCCAGGGACGGTCGGTCTGGACGATGCCGACCGGCGTCAACAGAATCCAGGCGATCAACAGGACGAGACCGACGGGCAGCACAGCCCACGCGACCGAGCCGATGGCGAGTCCCGATGCGAGCAGGACGAGCACCGCTCCCCCGACGATCGTGGCGATGACGCCCTCGGTCCTTGTCGACGCGCGGTTCTCGGGCCGCACGAGATCGGCCGTGCCGAGGGTGGCGATCAGCAGCGCGAGCAGGATCATGGCGTCACCAGCTCAGTGGCGCCGACGATCGCGAACGCTCCAGCGCGGCGGAGGCTCTGCGAGACGGCCGAGGGCGAGATCCCCTCGCTCGCGGCGAGCTCCTTCTGGCTCGTGCCGCGAAGGACGCCGAGAACCAGACGCCGCTGGCGCGCGTCGAAGCGGCTCACGAGCTCGTCCCGGCAGAGCAGGAACGCGTTGACGAGTCCGACATCGACCCCCTCCTCATCGGCGCTGCCCCCGTGGGTCTCGGACACCGCGAACCACGATCGTAGGCGCTTGTCCTGGCCACTCTCGCGGCGCTTCGCCTCGACGATCGCGTCGCGGGCGGCCCACCACGCGGGGCCGTCCTGGGTGTGACCGTACTCGGAGGTTCCGACGACCTCGAGCGTGCCGACACCGATGCCGCACCGGACGTCGACGTCGGCCGGCAGGGCGAGGCGGACGACGAGACTCGCGCGCAGCGCGGACCCGACCTCGGCATAGACGCCCTGGAACTCGTCGCCGATCGTGGGCGCGAGCGCCTGGACCGATGCTGTGGTCTCGTTGGCGATCGCGAGGGCCGCGACGAGTTGGTGCTGCACCTCGCTGCGGGAGGTCGAGCGTCGAGAGCCCACCAGATCACCGATCAGCGCAACCTGTGCTGATCCTGTTGGGGCTGAAGCAAGAACCTTCATCTTCACGTGATGAATGTTATCGCTTCATCTTGAACAAATCAAGCATTTGGCTTCATCAGGTGGTGGCCGTGATCGGCCCCTACAGTGGCACCCGTGACCATCGCCTTCGCCACCGGCCGCCCGTACCAGACGATCGATGTCGACCTTCCCCTCCTCATGGCCGCAGCCGCTGCACGCGGGCTGGACGCGGAGATCGCGGTGTGGGACGACGACTCCGTCGACTGGACGGCCTACGACGCCGTGGTGGTGCGGTCGTGCTGGGACTACCTCGAACGTCGCGACGTCTTCCTCGCCTGGGCCGCGCAGGTGCCGCACCTGCACAACTCCCCCGACGTCCTGGCCTGGAACACCGACAAGGTCTATCTTCGTGAGCTCGCGGACGCCGGCGTGCCCGTGATCGACACCCGCTGGGACGTGCGCCGAGGAGACGACCTCCCCGACTCGGACGGGGAGTGGGTGGTCAAGCCGAGCATCTCGGGCGGCTCGAAGGACACCGCGCGCTGGGCCGATCCCGACGACGTCTACGACCACAGCGCGGAGCTTCTCGCCGCCGGCCGCACCGTGATGGTGCAGCCGTACGTCCCGTCGGTCGACACCGAGGGCGAGACGGCCCTGATCTTCTTCGGCGGCCGGTTCTCGCACGCCATCCGCAAGGGGCCGCTGCTCGAGCGCGGCGAAGGAGTGCGACAGGACCGGGACCAACGTGAGGTCATCACGCCCCGGGCTCCGACCGCAGCCCAGCTCGACGTGGCCGACCAGGTGCTCGCCGCGCTGCCGTCGTCCTTGGGTACCGCGAAGTCCTTGGCCTATGCCCGGGTCGACCTCGTGACCGACCGCGATGGCGCGCCGCGCGTCATCGAGCTGGAGCTCACCGAACCCAGCCTCTTCCTCGACCATGCCGACGACGGCGCCGAGCGTCTCGTGGAGGCCGCCCGCGCCCTGACCGCCTAGCCGACGTCGATCTGGCCCTCGTGCGGCGGCTCGGGCACCCGCGGGGGCGGACCGTCCGGGTAGGTCGCGACCCATGTCTGACCGGCGGCGTAGCCGGCGTCGAACAATATCTGCTGCTGCTCGGGGGTGAGGTCGAAGTCGGTCCAGCGGACGCCGCGGGGCTTGGCGTAGATGCTGCGGTCGGCGTTGACAGGTTCGCTGACGTGGCGCACCTGGGTCGAGTCGACGGTGGTGTAGATGAGGCTCTGGATCAGCGAGACCGGACCGGTGACCGGCTTGGCCGGCGCCCGCTCGCTGGCCGGCGAGCTCAGCCGGATGCCGATCGTCGGCCACCGGTCCGGCTTGCCGTCGTGCCGATCGAAGATCTCGATCGGATAGCTGCGCAGCAGGGAGCCGTCGGCGAGGGTCGACAGGCCGAACGTCGACCGCAGCCGCACCGGCTCGAACATGAAGGGAATCGCTGCCGAGGCGCGCACCGCCCGGTAGACCGGGTAGTCGGGAGCCGCGATCCCGTAGGACGACAGGTCCCATGGCAGATACATCAGGCGCTGTCGCGAGAGGTCGCTCGCCGTGACGACCAGCCGGAACGAGTGGCCCTCGGGAAGCGCCGTACCCGGGTCGTCGAAGGCGAAGTCGCCGAAGGTGCGCACGCCGAGGTCGCCCAGCACACCGCGCGCCCACTGGGTCATGTAGTGGCCGCGGTACATACCGAGGTGGAACAGGAGGCCCCACCCGTTGGCGGCGAGCGGCCACCACCGCAGGGCCTTGGCGACGGCGCGGCGGTCGAGCATCTGCCGGTAGTCGAGCGTGCGCATGATGTCGTCGACGCGGGACATCGGCTCGCCCGCCTGCTGCATGGCGGCGATGACGGCGCCGACGAGCGCACCCGCCGAGGATCCGGCGACCCGAGCGAAGGTCCAGCCCGCCTCGTCGAGAGCCGTCGCCGCTCCGACGAGGGCGATTCCCTTGACGCCGCCACCCTCCAGCACGAGGTCGGCCGTGCGGCTTGTGGTCGACGTCATGGCCTGACTCTACGAAATCCCAATCTCCAATACACCGTGCGGATGACTCGTAAGCGGGGGACAATCGCTGGTCGTGACCTCTTCACACGCCGCGCGCGTCCGCTACTACGACATCGACAGCGCCGACGGCACCCGCATCCGGGCCTGGACGAACGACGGCGAGGGGCCCACGGCCTTCCTGAGCAACGGGCTCGGCACCAATCCGCACGCCTGGCCGTCGCTGTTGCGTCCCGACTGCGGCCTGCGGGTGGTGGGGTGGAACCACCGCGGCGTGAGTGGCTCGGAGCGGCCGAAGAGCCGGCGGGTCGACCTGGACTCCTATGTCGAGGACGCACTCGCAGTCATGGACGACGCGGGCATCGAGTCGGCTGTCGTACCGGCGTGGTCGGCCGGGGTGACCGTCGCGTTCGAGCTGGCCAATCGTCATCCGGACCGGGTGAAGGGGATCCTGGCGGTGGCCGGCGTGCCGGGCAACACCTTCGGTACGATGCTCGAGCCGCTGCACATCCCCGGACCGGTCGCCAAGCGCCTGATGACCGGGCTCGTGCTCACCGGTCTGGTGAGCGGTCGCGGCATCGGCCTCATCTCACGGAACATCCCGTGGACCAACGCGGTGGCGAACATGCTGCGCCGCACACGGCTCATCAACCCGGCAGCCGACACCGAGGAGCTCCGGGCTCTCATGCAGGAGTTCTGTACCACCGACCCGCGGTGGTACGCCCACCTCGCGATGGACGTCACGAAGCACTCGCGCGTCTCGCTGTCGCAGGTGAAGGTCCCGGTGACGTTCGTGGCCGGTCGCTGGGACGTGCTGACCGGCGCGAAGCAGATGCACGCGGCCCACGAGCGGATCCCCGGATCGGTCTATCACGAGCTGGACGGCACGCACTTCCTCCCGATCGAGTTTCCCGACCTGATGCTCGAGGAGCTCAAGGCCCTGATCGAGCGCGTGGGCTGACGTAACCGGGTCATCGCCGAGTCGTTGAAGAGGCATGCGCCTTGCTCGCGCGGGCTTCATCGCGACGTTGCTCGTCATCCTCGCCCTGACCGGCATGGCTGTCCCTGCCTCGGGGGACGACCCGGCCCCACCGCCCGCCTTGGGCAGGCTGATCAACCCGAAGCCGCTCGACCCGGTGATCGGCCTGCTCCCACCGCGACCGGCGCCACACGTGCCGTACACCGGCGCCATCTGCCCGGACGGATCACCGTCCTGCATCGACGCAACGATTCAGAAGATGCAGGACCGGCTCGACGTGTTGGCCGCCGCCTGCGATCACGACGCGATCTTCTCGCTCGCCTACCTTCGCGTCACGGAGAACGTCCGGGACGCCGTCAACACGGGGGTGTTCGACGACCGTGTGTGGCTCGGACAAGTCGACGCGGTCTTCGCGCAGTACTACTTCGACACCCTCGACGCTTGGAACTCCGGTGACCCAGCCGCCCGCGCCACCCTCCCCGAGTCGTGGCGCATCGCGCTGAAGGCGGCCGACGACGAGTCGGTCACCGGTCTGGGCGACTTCATGCTGAACATGAACGCCCACATCAACCGAGACTTCTCCTATGTGCTGGCCGAGGTCGGCCTGACCGGCGCCGACGGCATCTCACACAAGAAGGACCACAACGCCTACAACCCCCGCCTCGACAGCCTGTACTCAGGGGTGTTCGCCGAGGAAACGGCCAGGTTCGACCCGCACTTCGCCGACATCGACGTGCTCACCGTCGACGAGACCGCCGCCGGCGCGATCATGCGCGGCTGGCGCGAGATGGTGTGGCGCAACGCGGAGAATCTCGCGCTCGCGAAGACGCCGAAACGACGCGCCCAGGCGGAGCATGCGATCGAGGGCTACGCCGCCGCGCAAGCGCGGGTCATCAAGCGCTTGTTCCGGTCTGGGCCGACGATGAGAGAAACCCGCAACACCTGGTGCGCGACGCACCACGGCTGAGCTCGCTCAGCCCAGCTTCTCCAGAATGAGCTCGCGCACCCGGCCGGCGTCGGCCTGCCCGCGCATCTCCTTCATCACCGCACCGATGAGCGCACCGGCCGCGGCGACCTTGCCGTCACGGATCTTCTGAGCGACGTCGGGGTTGGCTTCGATGGCGCGGTCGACGGCCGCGGCGAGCGCCCCCTCGTCGGAGACGACCTCGAGCCCGCGGGACGCCACGACCTCCTCGGGAGTTCCCTCACCGGCCAGGACTCCGTCGAACACGTCGCGGGCGAGCTTGTCGTTGATGCGTCCGGCGTCGATGAGCGCCTGGATGCCCGCGACCTGCTCCGGCGATGATGGGCAGGCCGTCGAGGTCGACACCCTGCTCGTTGGCGCGCCGGGCGAGCTCGCCGAGCCACCACTTGCGGGCGGACTGGGGTGCGGCACCGGCCTCGACGGTGGCGACGATGAGGTCGAGGGCTCCGGCCCCGATCGTGTCGCGCATGTCGAGGTCGCTGAATCCCCAGTCGTCCTGCAGGCGGCGACGCCGGACCGACGGCGGCTCGGGCAGCGTTTCCTGGAGCTGCTCGATCCAGTCGCGCGACGGCGCGATCGGGGCGAGGTCGGGCTCGGGGAAGTAGCGGTAGTCGTCGGCGTCGGACTTCTCACGGCCCGGCGACGTGGTGCCGTCACTCTCGTGGAAGTGCCGCGTCTCCTGCACAACCTTCTCGCCCGCATCGAGGATGGCGGCATGCCGCCGGATCTCGAACGTGGCGGCGCGCTCGACCGAGCGGAAGGAGTTGACGTTCTTCGTCTCCGACCGGGTGCCGAGCTCGTCACTCCCGAGCGGCTTGAGCGAGAGGTTGACGTCGCAGCGCAGCGAGCCCTGGTCCATGCGGACGTCGGAGACACCGAGGCCGCCGATGAGGTCGCGCAGGTGCGACACGTACGCGCGGGCCACCAAGGCCGCCTTCTCCCCCGGCACCTCGATGGTCTTGGTGACGATCTCGATGAGCGGGATACCGGCGCGGTTGTAGTCGACGAGCGAGTGGTCGGCGCCATGGATGCGCCCGGTGGCGCCGCCGACGTGCAGGGACTTGCCGGTGTCCTCCTCCATGTGCGCCCGCTCGATCTCGATACGGAACGTCTCGACGCCGTCGGGAGTGGCGACCTCGACGTCGGTCCATCCGTCGTGGGCGATCGGTTCGTCGTACTGCGACGTCTGGAAGTTCTTCGGCATGTCCGGGTAGAAGTAGTTCTTCCGCGCGAACCGGCACCAGGCGGCGATCTGGCAGTTGAGGGCCAGGCCGATGCGGATGGCCGACTCGACGGCGGTGCCGTTGACGACCGGGAGCGAGCCCGGGAGCCCGAGACACACCGGGCAGACCTGGGTGTTCGGCTCGGCCCCGAACGTCGTAGCGCAGCCGCAGAACATCTTGGACGCGGTGTTGAGCTCGATGTGGACCTCCAGGCCCATCACCGGCTGGTAGCGCGCCAGGGCGTCGTCGAGGTCGACCAGAGTAGTCATCGGGCCACCTCCAGGGTCGGCGCCTGGCCGAGGAATGGGCCGCCCCACTGCTCCTGGAGCATCCGCTCGAGTGCCGCGCCGGCGTTGTAGAGCCGCTCGTCGGCCGTCGCCGGGGCTAGAAGCTGGAACCCGGTGGGTAGGCCGTCGGACGCCAGGCCGGACGGGAGGGACAGGCCCGGAACCCCGGCGAGGTTGGCCGGGATGGTGGCGACGTCCTGCGCGTACATCGACAGCGGGTCGTCGAGCTTGTCGCCGAACGGGAATGCCGTGGTGGGCGATGTGGGCGAGGCGAGCACGTCGACCTGTTCGAACGCGGCCTCGAAGTCGCGGGCGATGAGTGTGCGGACCTTCTGGGCTGAGCCGTAGTAGGCGTCGTAGTAGCCGCTGGACAGCGCGTACGTGCCCAGGATGATGCGGCGCTTGACCTCGTCGCCGAAACCGGCGTCGCGGCTGGCCGCCATGACCTGCTCGGCGCTCGGGTCGTCGACACCCTCCGGAGTGACCCGGAGGCCGTAGCGCATGGCGTCGAACTTGGCGAGGTTGCTGCTCGCCTCACTGGGCAGGATCAGGTAGTACGCGGCCAGGGCGTGCACGAAGCTCGGGCACGAGACCTCGACGATCTCAGCGCCGGCGCCCTCCAGCAGGGCGAGGGACTCCTCGAAACGGCCCACGACGTCGGGCTGGAAACCCTCACCGCCGAGCTCGCGCACGACGCCCACGCGCAGGCCGTCGACGTCGGCCCGGCGGGCGGCGTCGACCACCGGGGGCACCGGGCGGTCGATGCTCGTGGAGTCGCACGGGTCGTGGCCGGCGATGACTTCGTGCAGCAGGGCCGCGTCCAGCACCGAGCGGGTGACCGGGCCGGCCTGGTCGAGGCTGCTGGCGAGGGCGATGAGCCCGTAGCGGGACACCCCGCCGTAGGTGGGCTTGACGCCGACGGTGCCGGTCATGGCGCCCGGCTGGCGGATCGAGCCGCCGGTGTCGGTGCCGACGGCGAGAGGGGCCTCGAATGCGGCGACCGCGGCCGCGGAGCCGCCTCCGGAGCCGCCGGGGATGCGGCCGGTGTCCCACGGGTTGCGAGTCGGTCCGTAGCCGGAGTGCTCGGTGGACGAGCCCATGGCGAACTCGTCCATGTTGGTCTTGCCGAGGATGGGGAGGCCCGCGGCCTTGAGGCGACGAGTGACGGTGGCGTCGTACGGCGGCACCCAGCCCTCGAGGATGCGGGAGCCGGCCGTGGTGGGCACACCCTTGGTGGTGATGACGTCCTTGACCGCGATCGGCACCCCGGCCAGCGGGTGCAGCTCCTCGCGCGCGGCACGCCGGTCGTCGACGTCGCGCGCTGTGGCGAGCGCACCTTCGTGGTCGACGTGGAGGAATGCGTGGATCTCGGTGTCGACGTCGGCGATGCGGTCCAGATGGGCCTGGGTGAGCTCGACGGCGCTGACCTCGCGGGCCGTCAGCCGGCGCGACAGCTCCTCGGCCGTCGCGCGGATCGCGTCGGTCACTGCTCGTCCCCCAGGATCCTCGGCACGAGGAACCGCTGCTGCTCGCTCGCGGGCGCGGCGGCCAGCGCCTCCTCGGCGGTCAGGCTCTCGCGCACCTCGTCGGCCCGGAAGACGTTGCTGACCGGGAGCGGATGGCTCATCGGCGTCACGTCGTCGCCGGCGGCTTCCTGGACGACTCGCACGTGCTCGAGGATCGCCGGCAGCTCGGCGGCGAGGTGGTCGAGCTCGTCGTCGCTCAACGAGATGCGCGCGAGGTCGGCCAGGTGGGCGACGTCCGCGCGCGAGATACCCGAGACGGGGTCGGACATGCAGATTCCTTCGTCGTGGTGGGGTGCCGGCCCATCCTAGTGACCGGCTCCTTGACGTGGCGCCTGCCGGTGCATCCGCACGATGTGTGACGAAGTTCGCCGACGATTCGCGCCGGGATGGCGAACTCCGTCACAAACCGCGTAGACCAAGCTCACGTTCCCACGCCGAACCTGCAAGAGTTGCGGAGTGACACCTGAGCGACTGACCGAGTTCCGCAACGGCGACCTCGTGTTCGACGTCATCGACACGGGTCCGATCGACGGCATGCCCGTCGTCCTGTTGCACGGTTTCCCGCAGCGCGCCTCCTCCTGGGACGCCGTTTCGGCGCAGCTGCACGAGCGTGGCGCCCGTACCTTTGCGCCAGATCAGCGCGGCTACTCCCCTCGCGCACGGCCGCGGTCACGGCTCGCCTACCGCGCACCCGACCTGGTCTCTGACGTCCATGCGCTCGTCTCCGCAATCGGCGGTGTACCGGTCGACCTCGTGGGGCATGACTGGGGCGCGGCAGGTGCCTGGGGTTTCGCAGCGCAGCACCCCGACTCGATCCGGACTCTGACAGCCGTCTCGGTTCCCCATCCCCGCGCATTCCTGGCTTCGTTGGTGCGCAGCGCGCAGCTGCTGAGGTCCTACTACATGGCGCTGTTCCAGATGCCGGCGTTGCCCGAGTGGATCCTCAGCCATGGGCTCGGAGAGTGGCTACTGCGGAAGAACGGCATGACACCGGAGATGATCAAGACCTACCGCACCGAGATCGTGGACTACGGCGCGCTACACGCGGCGCTCGCCTGGTACCGAGCGCTTCCCGTCACGAGGCCTGGCGCGATGCCCAGCCGTGTCTCCGCACCCACCACCCTGGTCTGGAGCGAGGGCGACACCGCGATCACCCGCAAGGCAGCCGAGCTGACGCGTCGTTACGTCGACGGCGACTACACGCTCGAAGTGATGGAGGGTGTGAGCCACTGGATCCTGGACGAGAAGCCGGCCGAGCTCGCCGAGATCATCGCCCGACGCGCGGGCCTGGTCGCGTCATGACCCCGAGGGACGCAGACCCGCCGATCGGGTACGCCGACATGGTGGCGTTCGTGTGCGAGCTGGCGATGTTCGCGCTGGTCATCACCGCCGTCAACTACCTGGTGGTCGGTTGGCGCAGCTGGCTGATCGGCGTCGCTGCCGCCTTGCTGATCGCCGTGATCTGGGCCCGGTGGATGGCCCCGACCTCGTCGCACCGGCTGACCGACCCGGCACGGTACATCGCGCAGGCGGTGCTGTTCGTCGCCATCGGCGTGCTCGCGGTTGTCTCCGGCCTGCTGTGGCTGGGCGTGGTGTTCACGGTCACCTCGCTCGTGGCGTTCGCGTTCTCCCGCACCGAGCATCACGGGCGTGGCTAGGGCACCTCTCCCCAACCCGCACTAAGGCCCGTTCTCGAGCAGCTTCTCGAAGCCGGCTTCGTCGAGGACCTGGACGCCGAGCTGCTCGGCCTTGTCCGCCTTGGAGCCTGGGGACTCGCCGACGACGACGTAGTCGGTCTTCTTGGACACCGAGCCGGACGCCTTGCCGCCGCGGGCGATGATCGCCTCCTTGACCGAGTCGCGGGTGAACCGCTCCAGCGAGCCGGTGACCACCACCGTGAGGCCCTCGAGGGTGCGTGGAACAGACTCGTCGCGCTCGTCCTCCATGCGGACGCCCGCGGCCGCCCAGGCGTCGACGATGTCGCGGTGCCAGTCGACGCCGAACCACTCGACGACCGCCTCGGCGAGCGTGGGACCGACACCGTCGGCCTCGACCAGCTCCTCGACGGACGCCTCGGCGATGGCCGGCAGTGAGGCGAAGTGCTCGGCCAATGCACGGGCCGCGGTGGGACCGACGTGCCGGATGCTCAGCGCCACCAGCACCCGCCACAACGGCTGGCCCTTGGCCTTCTCGAGGTTCTGCAGGAGAGCGATGCCGTTGGCGCTCAGCACCCGGCCGCCCGCACCCGCCTCCTTCTCGGCCTTCTTGGCCGCCCGCGTGTAGAGCGGAACCGTGAGCAGCTCCTCCTCGGCGAGCGAGAACAGCCCGCCTTCGTCGACGAGCACCCCGGCGTCGAGCAGCGCGACGGCGCCCTCCCAGCCGAACACCTCGATGTCGAACGCCCCGCGCCCGCCGACGTGCGTGAGCCGTTCGCGCAGCTGCGAGGGGCACGACCGGGTGTTGGGGCAGCGGATGTCGGCGTCGCCTTCACGGGACGGCGCCAGCTTGGTGCCGCACGCGGGGCACTTCGTGGGCATGACGAACTCGCGCTCGCTGCCGTCGCGGAGCGCGACGACCGGGCCGACGATCTCGGGGATGACGTCGCCGGCCTTGCGCAGCACGACCATGTCGCCGATGAGGACGCCCTTGCGCTTGACCTCGTGCTGGTTGTGCAGCGTGGCCATCTCGACGGTGGATCCGGAGACGCGAATCGGCTCCATGACGCCGTACGGCGTGACACGCCCCGTGCGGCCGACGTTGACGCGGATGTCGAGGAGCCGGGTGTTGACCTCTTCGGGCGGGTACTTCCACGCGATCGCCCACCGCGGTGCCCGTGAGGTGGAGCCGAGCCGGTTCTGCAGGTCGACCTCGTCGACCTTGAGGACCACGCCGTCGATCTCGTGGATGACGTCGTGCCGGTGCTCGCCGTAGAACTCGATGAACTCCTGCACGGCCGCGAGGTCGGGCAGCACCTTGGCGCGGTCGCTCGTGGGCAGGCCCCAGGCCTTGAGCGCGTGGTAGGCCTCCGACTGCCGCTTGGGGGTGAATCCCTCGCGGTAGCCGATGCCGTGGCAGACCATCGACAGCGGGCGGCCGGCGGTGACCGAGGCGTCCTTCATGCGCAGCGACCCGGCAGCAGCGTTGCGGGGATTGGAGAACGGGGTCTTGCCGGACTCCGCCCACGCGGTGTTGAACTCCTCAAAAGCCTCGGTGGGGAAGAACACCTCTCCGCGGACCTCGACGTACGCCGGCACCGGGTACTTCTTGGACGCCTTGAGCCGGGTGGGGATGACGTCGATCGTGCGGACGTTGTTGGTGACGTCCTCGCCGACCCGCCCGTCGCCGCGCGTGACGCCCCGCGTGAGCACGCCGTCTTCGTAGGTGAGCGAGATGGCGAGACCGTCGACCTTGAGCTCGCACAGGAAGTCGGCCTTCTCCGCGCCCTCGCGGACGAGCCGGGCGTGCCAGGCCTCGAGCTCCTCCGGGCTGAACGCGTTGTCGAGGCTCATCATGCGCTCACGGTGCTCGTACGACTCGAACGTCGACGACGCGTATCCGCCGACGCTCTGGGTGGGCGAGTCGGGCGTGCGGAGCTCGGGCAGCTTCTCCTCGAGCGCCTCGAGCTCGTGCATGAGCGTGTCGTACTCGCCGTCGGAGACGGTGGGGGCGTCGTCGAGGTAGTAGCGGGTGCGATGCTCCTCGATCTGCTCTGCGAGCTCCTTGTGCCGCTGCCGGAGATCGTCGTTCGCCATGGTCCGAGCCTAGCTGCGGGAGGTGACCATCCGCGCTCCGTGGCAGCATGGCCGTAACGACGGAAGGACTCCCGTGGTCGACCATCGAACCGCTGTCCAGGGGCTCTGGGCCACCATCGCCGGAGTCGTACTCCTCGTCGGAGGCGTGATCGTGGCCGGGGTGTTCTACGGCGACGTCGCCCTCACCGTCGCCGGAGGGGTCGTCGCCATCATCGGTCTCGGTCTGCTTCGCTACGCGCTGATGCGGCGGCGACGGCTTGCGCGAGGTTGAGCGCACGCCGGGCCCATGCCGGTGACGCGCCGGCGAGACCACAGGTCGGCGTGACCACGGTGCGGTGCGCGTAGGCGTCCTCGTCGAAGCCGAGCCGGGCGAAGAAGCGCTCCAGTCGGCGACGCAGGTCGGCATCCGTGACATCCGCATCGACCGAGGGGACGACGCCCGGCCAGAGGTCCGTGCCGCCCTCGAACGTCTCGGACCACGAGTCGTCGGGGTTCGCGAGGCCCAGGTCGAACGACACGGCCGTGAAGCCGGCACCGGCGAGCAGCGCCACCGGCACGTCGGCGGCACACGAGTGCACCACCGGACGCGCTCCGGCCGCAGTGATCGCGTCGACCACGGTACGTAAGAGCGCGTCGGCCTCTGGCGGCGCGACGCTGCGGTGCCGGCCGAACCCGCTCGCGGTGTGGATGCCTCCGCCGAGCACGGCATCGATCGAGGGTTCGTCCACCTGCACGACGATCTGGCCGGCCCGCGCGAACCGGCGGCGGACGTCGGCCACGTGCGCCGTCAGACCCTCTGCCAACGACTCCGCGATCTCACGTCGGGCTCCATGATCGGCGACGAGCTTGTCGCCGCGCGCCCGTTCGACGTGGGCCGCGAGGGTGAGTGGTCCGGTGACCTGGATCTTGAGGGGTCCGTCGTGCCCGGCGAGCAGCTCCTCGGCGACGTCGAGATCCTCCGCGAGCAAGGAGCGGGCGCGGCGATGGTCGCTGCCTCCCCCGACGCCCAGCCGCCATCCGGCCGGCTGCAGGTCGGCCTCGAGTCCCTCCAGCACGGCGAGTGCGCGGCCGATCATGCCGGCGTGCGGCCCGCGGGTCGGCAGCTCGGGGACGAAGACGAAGTCGCCGACCTCGCCCCGGATGATCCGCAGTGCCTCGCGAACATCCTCGCCGGGCATGGACCCGACGCCGGTGCCCGCGTTCACACGCTGACGCGATGCGTCTCGGCGATCGTGGCGGAGCCGACGACGCGCGTGCCGTCGTAGATGACACAGGCCTGACCAGGGGCGATGCCGAAGGCGGGGTCGCGCAGCTCGACGCGGACCTCGGCGTCGCCGACCTCGACGGACGCCGCGTGCTCGTCGCCGTGGGCGCGCAGCTGAACCGTGCAGTCGAGCCGTCCGTTCGGGACGCGACCGGCCCACAGGGGCCGAACGCCGGCCAGGGCGTCGACGCGGAGGTGCTCACGCGGGCCGACCGTGACGGTGCCGCTGGTGGGCTCGATGTCGAGCACGAACCGCGGCTTGCCGTCGTCGGCGGGGACACCGAGGCGCAGCCCGCGCCGCTGACCGATCGTGAAGGCGTAGGCGCCGTCGTGCTCGCGCAGCGTCTCACCCGACTCGTCGACGATCGTGCCCGGCCTGGGTCCGAGCTTCTCGCGCAGCCAGCCGGCGTTGTCACCGTCCGCAACGAAGCAGATGTCGTGGCTGTCGGGCTTCTGCGCCACCTGGAGCCCCCGTCGCGCAGCCTCGGCGCGCACCGACGTCTTGTCACTCCCACCGAGCGGGAACAGCGAGTGCGCCAGCTGCTCCTGGGTGAGCACGCCCAGCACGTACGACTGGTCCTTGCCGTGGTCGACGGCACGGTGCATCTCGATCATGCGCTCGGAGTTTGGGCCGTCGAACACCGTGCGCAGCTGGGCATAGTGCCCGGTGACGACAGCGTCGAAGCCGAGGGCGAGGGCACGGTCGAGCACCGCGGCGAACTTGATCTTCTCGTTGCAGCGCAAGCAGGGGTTGGGGGTGCGGCCGGCGGTGTACTCGGCCACGAAGTCGTCGACCACCTCGTCGGCGAACTCTTCGCTCATGTCCCAGACGTAGAACGGGATGCCGAGCGCGTCGGCCGCACGGCGGGCGTCGCCGGCGTCCTCGATCGAGCAGCAACCGCGTGCTCCGGACCGGTAGGACCGTGGGTTGCGGCTCAGCGCCAGGTGGACGCCCGTGACGTCGTGCCCAGCGTCGACAGCGCGTGCCGCGGCAACGGCCGAGTCCACGCCGCCCGACATCGCAGCGATGACCCTCACGAGGCGCTCCTCACCGTGCCGTCAAAGGTGCTCCGCACCTGGGCCGCCGACAACGCCCGCTCGTGGACCGCGGGGAGCGCCTCGACCAGCGCATCGACGTCGGCCTCGGTGGACGTGTGTCCCAGGCTGAATCGCAGGGACCCTCGGGCGGCCTCGTCGTCGTAGCCCATGGCGAGCAGCACATGGCTGGGCTGCGGCACGCCGGCGTCGCAGGCCGATCCGGTGGAGCACTCGATGCCCTGGGCGTCGAGCAGCATCAGCATGGCGTCGCCCTCGCAACCGGGGAAGGTGACGTGGGCGATGTTGGGCAGCCGGTGCTCCGGGCCGGGCTCGGGATCGCCGTTGACGATGGCGTCCGGCACGACGCGTCGCATGCCCTCGACCATCCGCGCACGGAGCGCCTCGATGCGTGTCGATGACTCGGCCTGGTGGTCGACGCTGACCTCGACCGCCTTCGCGAACGCGGCGATGAGCGGGACGCCGATGGTACCCGAGCGCAGGTCGCGCTCCTGGCCGCCGCCGTGCAACAGCGGCGTGGGCTGCAGGTCGCGGGCGATGACGAGCGCACCGATACCCACCGGGCCGCCGAGCTTGTGCGCAGTGACGGTCATGGCATCGAGCCCGGATGCGCCGAAGTCGAGCGGCAGATAGCCCGCGGCCTGGACGGCGTCGCTGTGCACCGGGATGCCGTGCTTGCGGGCGATGGCGACGACGTCGGCGACCGGCTGCACGGTGCCCATCTCGTTGTTGGCCCACATGGTGGTGACGGCGGCAACGCTGGCCGGATCCGACTCGACCGCCTCGCGCAGGGCGTCGACGACGATGCGGCCCTGCCGGTCGACCGGCGTCGTGTCGACCCGTGCCGATTCGTGGGTGGCCAGCCAGGTGACGGGATCGAGCAGCGCATGGTGCTCGACGGAGCTGAAGACGATGCGATCGCGCCGCGGGTCGCCCTCGCGACGGGCCCAGAACAGTCCCTTGATGGCGAGGTTGTTGGCCTCGGTGCCACCCGAACAGAACACCACCTCGCTGGGCCGGGCACCGAGCTTCTCGGCGATCAGCTCACGGGCCTCCTCGACGGTGCGGCGAGCGGCTCGGCCGGACCCGTGCAGGCTCGACGCGTTGCCCGTGCGAGCGAGCTGCTCCGTCATCACCGCGATCGCCTCGGGGACCATCGGCGTCGTGGCCGCATGGTCGAGGTAGACGGTGCGTCGAGCGGTGTTCATGACCGCTCCAGCGTAGTCGCCGAACCCGAGCGGCCCGCACGGACCGGATGGATCTAGCGGGCGACGGCCACCACCTGGGCGAGGGCGTCCGCGGCCTGCGCGAGATCGTCGTCGGTGGTCGACCGGCCGAACGTGAAACGGACGGCTGTCTGGGCGACCTCGCGGTCGAAGCCCATCGCGGTCAGGACGTGCGACGGATCGTCGCTGCCGGCCGCACAGGCCGACCCGCTCGAGCAGACGATCCCGCGCCGCTCCAGGTCGAGCAGGATCGACTCGCCGCTTGTGCCAGGGAAGACGAAGGACGCGCTGCCGGGCAGGCGCTCCGTGCGGTGACCGGTGAGCACGGCTCCCGGGACCTCGGCCTCGACCCGGGCGATGAAGGTATCGCGTCGGGCGATGACGTCGTCAGCAGGGCCGCTCGCGAGCTTCAGTGCCGCCGCGATGCCCACCGCCCCCGCGACGTTCTCGGTGCCCGAGCGTCGTCCGGACTCCTGACCGCCGCCGTGGATCAAGGGCTCGATCGGGGTGCGGCGCTGCACATACAGCACGCCGATCCCCTTGGGGGCGCCCAGCTTGTGACCGGAGATGCTCATGGCCTGGACGCCCAGCCGGGAGACGTCGAGGTCGAGCCAGCCGGCCGCCTGCACGGCGTCCGTGTGTAACGGGATCCCTCGGTCGCTCGTCAGTGCCGCCAGCTCGGCGATGGGCTGCACGGTGCCGACCTCGTTGTTCGCCAGCTGGATGCTCACGAGGGTCGTGTCGTCGCGCAGCGCAGCGGCGAGGTCGTCGGCCGAGACTCGTCCCTCGTGGTCGACACCGAGCGTGGTGACCTCGAAACCCGTGCGGCCGAGGAAGGCCGCCGACTCCAGCACCGCGGGATGCTCGACCGCGCTGATCACCACGTGACGGCCGCGCGGCTCGGCCAGCGCGATGCCCTTGACCGCGGCGTTGTCGGACTCCGTGCCACCGGACGTGAACATGACCTCGCCGGGACGGGCACCGAACGCCGAGGCGACGTCGGCGCGTGCCTGGTCGAGCGCTCGGAGCGCGGCCTCTCCGACCTCGTGGTGGCTCGACGGGTTGCCGAACTCGGGCCCAAGGTACGGCCCCATCGCCGCGAGCACGTCGCGCTTGAGCGGCGTCGTGGCCGCCTCGTCGAGGTAGATCATGGGCTGGCCGAGACCCGCACGTCGAGCGCGAGGTCGAGGGCCCGGACGCTGTGGGTGAGCGCGCCGACGCTGATGACGTCGACCCCGGTGGCCGCGATGTCGGCGATCGTGTCGAGCGTGATGCCGCCGCTGGCCTCGACGATCGCACGGTCACCGACGAGCTCGACGCCGGCACGGAGCTCGTCGAGGTCGAAGTTGTCGAGCATGATCGTGTCGACGTCGCCGGAGGCGAGTACAGGCTCGATCTGGTCGAGACGGTCGACCTCCACCTCGATGTGGGTCGTGTGAGGCAGCTTCTCGGCGGCCGCCCGGATGGCGGCGGTGACGTCATCGACGAGGGCAAGGTGGTTGTCCTTGGCCATCACGGCGTCCGATAGCGAGAACCGGTGGTTGTGGCCGCCGCCGCAGACCACGGCATGACGCTCGAGCGCGCGCAGTCCCGGGGTGGTCTTGCGCGTGTCGACGACGCGAGCTTCGGTGCCTTCGACCGCCGCGACGTACTCGGCGGTCATCGTGGCGATACCGCTCATCCGCTGGACGAGGTTGAGCGCCACCCGCTCGGCCTGGAGCACCGATCGGGCCGGGCCGGAGACCGAGGCCAGCACGTCACCGGCCAGGAACCTGTCACCGTCGGTGAGGGCGTTCGTGACCTTGACGCCGAAGTCACGACGGGACATCGCGATGGAGAACACCTCGGCACCGGCCAGGACTCCGGGCTCCCGTGCGACCAGGTCGGCGTTGGCCAGCGCTCCGGCGGGGATGAAGGCCTGGGAGGTGAGGTCGCCGAACGGCGCATCCTCCTCGAGGGCGAGATCGACGACGCGCTCGATCTGGTGGCGGCTCAGCATCCGGCACCTCGTACGGAGGAGTGACGCGCCTGCCCGGGATCGGATTCTGGGAAGTCGGTGCGGAAATGACCGCCCCGCGACTCATGACGCGCCAGCGCGCTCGCGACGACAGCCCGGGCGACGACGAGCAGGTTCGCGTCCTCGGCCGACTTGGCGTCGCTGACCGTGGGCGTGCGCCATGCCGCGAGCCGGGCGGCCGCCTGCGTGAGGTCGTCGCCGTTGCGCGAGAGCCCAGCGGCGTCCCACATGAGCCGTTGGAGGTCGTCACGGGTCAGCGACTCGGCGTCGTCGTCCGGTGCGGTGTCGCCGAGCTCGACCTCGACCGGGTCGGCCCAGTCGGCACCGAAGTCGTCTGGATGGTCGGGGAGGCCGAGACCTTCGACCACCCGGGTGCCGTAGACGGCCCCCTCGAGCAGCGAGTTGGAGGCCAGCCGGTTGGCGCCGTGCAGACCGTTGCACGCGGCCTCACCGACGGCGTACAGCCCGGGCACCGACGTGCGGCCCCACTCGTCGGTGCGGATGCCGCCCATGTAGTAGTGCGCGGCCGGGGTGACCGGGATCGGCTGCTCGCCCCAGTCGAATCCTTGGGCGCGGCTGGCCGCGTCGATGTTGGGAAAGCGCTTCGCGAGAAACTCACCGCCGAGATCGGTGGCGTCGAGCCGGACCGGCTTGCCCTTCTGTCGCGCCATCTGTGCGGCGATGCCGCGAGCCACGACGTCGCGCGGTGCGAGCTCGGCATCCGGGTGGACGTCGAGCATGAACCGGCGTCCGGACTCGTCGACCAGCACCGCCCCCTCACCTCGTACTGCTTCGGAGACCAGGAAGTTGCCCGGTGCGGCGAGGGACGTGGGGTGGAACTGGTAGAACTCCAGGTCCGCCGCGATCGCGCCCGCGCGCAGGGCCATGGCGAGCCCGTCGGCCGTGGCGACCTCGGGGTTGGTCGTGTAGGGGAAGAGCTGGCCGGCGCCACCGGTCGCGAGCACCACGGAGTCGCCCCGGAGCTCGGTGCCATCAAGCAGCTGGACGCCCACGCAACGACCGTCCTCGAGCAGAAGATCGACGACGGTCGTGCGCTCGCGGATCTCGACCGGCGACTCGCGGAGGCGGTCGATCAACGCGTACGCGATGCCCGCACCCGTCGCGTCTCCCCCGGCATGCAGGATGCGAGCGTGCGAGTGCGCGGCCTCGAGCCCATGGGCCAGCTCGCCCCCATCTGGACCAGTACCGTGCCGGTCGAACTGCACGCCCCGCTCGATGAGCTCTCGGATGGCCTCCGGACCCTCGCTGCACAGCACCTCGACCGTGTCCGCGTCGCTGAGGCCGGCTCCGGCGATGAGGGTGTCGTGCACGTGCTCGGCGACCGTGTCATCGGACGTCATGACGACCGCCACGCCGCCCTGGGCGTAGCGCGTGTTGCTCTGTCCGAGGTCGGACTTGGAGAACAGGGTGACGTCGTGCCCGGCGTCCACGGCCTCGAGCGCCGCGGTCAGTCCGGCGACTCCGCTGCCGACGACGATGAGGTGCATGCCTCAGGCTCCCTTCGGGAGCGCCGCCAGCATGCGCTCGAGCGCGACCTTGGCGTCACGGGCGATGTCGTCCGGCACCACGATCTCGTTGCGGACCTCGCCCTCGACGAGCCCGTCGAGCGTCCAGGCGAGATAGCCCGGATGGATGCGGTACATCGTCGAGCACGGGCACACGACCGGGTCGAGGCAGAAGACGGTGCGGTCCGGGTACTCGGCGGCGAGGCGGTTGACCATGTTGACCTCGGTGCCGATTGCGATGACGTCACCGGGATTCGCAGCCGCGACGAACCGGCGGATCTTGTCGGTGGAGCCGAACGCGTCGGCGGCGTCGACGACCGGCATCGGCGCCTCGGGGTGCACGATCACCTTGACGCCGGGGTGGTCCTCACGGGCCTTCTTGACCTGCGCAACGGTGAAACGCTTGTGCACCGAGCAGAACCCGTGCCACAGCAGCACCTTCGCGTCCTTCAACTGTTCGGGCGTGTGACCGCCGAACGGTTTGCGCGGGTTCCACGTCGGCATCTGCTCCAGCGGGATGCCCATGGCCTTGGCGGTGTTGCGGCCAAGGTGCTGGTCGGGGAAGAACAACACCCGCTGGCCGCGCTCGAACGCCCACTCCAGCACGGTCGACGCGTTCGACGACGTGCACACGATGCCGCCGTGGCGTCCGCAGAACGCCTTGAGCGCCGCCGAGGAGTTCATGTAGGTGACCGGGACGACCGGCTGCTTGCCGTCGGGGTCGAGCTCGTCACCGAAAACCTCGGTCAGCTCCTCCCAGGCCGCCTCCACCGATTCCTCGTCGGCCATGTCGGCCATCGAGCAGCCGGCCGCGAGGTTCGGCAGGATGACGTGCTGCTCGGGGCGGGCGAGGATGTCGGCGGTCTCGGCCATGAAGTGCACGCCGCAGAAGACGATCGTCTCGGCGTCGGGCTTGGTGAGTGCGGCGTTGGCGAGCTGGAAGGAGTCGCCCACGAAGTCGGCGTACTGGATCACCTCGTCGCGCTGGTAGAAGTGCCCGAGGATCACGACACGCGCACCGAGCTTCTCCTTGGCAGCCCTGATGCGCGCGTGCAACTCGTCGTCGCTCATCCTCTGGTACTCGACCGGCAGCTGGCCGGGCCGGACGACCGGCTCGGGAATGACGTCGTCCTCGGAGCATCCCGGTCCGTAGCCCGGGACCAGGTCGAAGACCCACGGCCCCTCAGCGAGCTCGACGTCACAGCTCGCCTCCGGATCGGCCACGATCTGGTCGTTGACCGAACGGTTCGGAGCAGGGTCGATCGAGGTCGTGGTCATGGTCGCTCCTTGCTGGTGGCTGTCGGATCGAACCGGTAGAGCGCCGGCGGACGATGGCTCGTGCCCGTGACGCACGTGCCGGTCGGGACGATGGTGTGACTCCCCAGGACCTGGCGCCGGAAGTTGGCGGGATCGAGCGGCTTGCGCAGCACGGCCTCATGCACCTCGCGCAGCTCGGCGAGGGTGAACTCGGGATGGAGGAACGCGTGCGCGATCGGCGAGTAGGTGATCTTGGCCCGCAAGCGGCCGAGCGCGTACTCGACGATGCGGTTGTGGTCGAAGGCCAGCGACGGCACCTCGTCGGCCACGAACCACTCGACGTTCTCACCGTCGACCGCGCGGGCGGCCTCGTCGGGTCGCACGAGCGCCCAGTAGACGATCGAGACGACCCGGTCGGCCGGCGAGCGGTCGATCTCGCCGAACGAGTACAGCTGCTCCAGGTACCTCGTCTCGAGACCCGTGGTTCTGAGCAGGGTGTGCGACGCCGAGGTCGCCAGGTCCTGCTCGTCCTCCAGCGGGCCGCCGGGCAGGGCCCACTGGCCTTCGTAGGGCTCGCGGATGCGCCGCACGAGCGGAAGCCAGAGCGTGTCGCGTCCGGTCTTCGGGTGCGGCCGGAGGGCGAAGACGACGGTGGAGACCGCGAGCGAGACTCGCTGGTCGACCTGGGTCGTGGTCGGGTTCACGTCTTCCCTCCTCCCGTTACTTAGGGTGCAGATGACTCTAAGTGCTGGGATCGACCCTACCCGGGCCTTAAGGTCACGTCAACACTAAGTGGCGGGAAGCACGCTCCGGCCGATGGGATCCGGGTTGTGGGCGATCTCCCAACGGTGGCCGTCGGGGTCGCCGAAGTAGCCGGTGTAGCCACCCCACTCGCGCTGTTCGCCGTCGGACACCGGATCGGCGCCCGCCGCTCGAGCGGTCGCCAGCACGTCGTCAACCTCCGCAGGGGTCGCGACGTTGTGCGCGATCGTGAACGGCGCCACCCCGTCACCGCGGCCGATCGGCCCGACTTCCGCCTCGAACTCGTCCCGGTCCCACAGCGACAGGATGAGGTGCTCGCCGGCGCGGATCATGATCACCCCCGGCACGTCCAACTCGGCCTGCCAGCCGAGCCCTTCGAGGTAGAACCGCCGGGTGACGCCTAGGTCGGCCACGGCCAGGGTCACGAAGCTGATGCGTTGGTCCATGGCGGTGAGTCTCGCATCCATACTGGCCACCATGGACGTCACGATTGCTCGCTGGCGGTTGCGCAACCAGCACCTCATCGCTCCACACGCTGGCTCCGCGACCGAGGCGGTCGACGCCCTGCTGGCCGTGCAGGCCGAGAACCCGAGTCAGTCCGCCTGGGCGGTCGCCGCGCGCACCAGCTCGCCCGAAACTGCCGACCTGGCAGATCTGATCGAGTCCGGCGAGGTCGTCCGGACCCATGTGCTGCGCCCCACCTGGCACTACGTCGGACGCGCCGACATCGACTGGCTGCTCGCACTGACCAGTCCGCGGATCAACCCGACCATCGACGCCCAGCTGCGTGGGGAGCTGACCGGTCGAGAGCTCGACCAGCTCACCACCGCCGTGCTGGACTGTCTCACCGAAACCCCGGACCGCACGCGTGACGAGGTGGCCGAGGTGGTGCGTGGCCGACTGCCGGCGAAGGCGGAGGCGATCACCGGTCACCTGGTGATGGTGCTGATGGCCCACCTCGAGCTGGATCGCCTGGTCAGCAGCGGGCGACCGCGGGACGGCGAGCACACCTATGCGACGTACCGTGACCGGGTCGGGGCCCGGGTCGACGCGGACGACTTCGATCGCGAGGCTGCGCTGGCCAGGATCGCTCTGCGCTACTTCACCGGTCACGGACCGGCGACCGTGAAGGACCTCGCGTACTGGGCCACGCTCACGATCTCCGACGTCCGCCGCGGACTGGCGGCCGTCGAGGACCAGCTGGACTCCTTCGACCACGACGGGCGGACGTACTGGCACGCACCCGGCGATGCTCCTCCCGACGGGCCGGGTGAGCCGACCGGTCACCTCCTTCAGTTGCTCGACGAGATGTACCGCGGCTACCAGGACTCGCGCTGGGTCCTGGATGCGCGCGGGGTCGTGCCACGTCAGCGGGAGACCGCGATCGGCATCGGGCTCGTCGACGGCCAGCTGGTCGCCGGCATGAAGCGCTCGCTCGACACGTCTCGAGTGCGCTTCGACCTCACGCCGCACCGCCCACTGACGGCCGCCGAGCGTCGAGCCCTCGAGGACGCTGCTGACCGGTACGGCACCTTCCTCAGGCGACCCGCGGAGATCGTCGGACCCTGAGGGTCAGCGGAAGTCGCGGGATCGCGGCCGCGCGGGCACGGCGGACCCGATCTGCGGATACAGGGTTTCGATGCGCTCGATCTTGTCGGCCACGAGGTTGACCACGCCGTCCTGACGCTCGAGCATCCCCCGCACCACCAGCCCGGCCGAGTTGCGCGCCACCCGGCGATGGCGTTGCCACACCGCGTCGAAGACGACGACGTTGAGCATGCCGGTCTCGTCCTCGATGTTGAGGAACGTGACTCCCCCCGCGGTGTACGGGCGCTGGCGGTGCGTGACCAGGCCGGCCACCCGCACCCGACGGTCCGCCTCGTGCGTGCTGGTGTCGGCCACCGACAGCACGCCCTCCGAGAGCATCAGGGGGCGCAGGTGCTCCATCGGGTGCTCGTCGGGCGAGATGCGGGTGGCCCAGAGGTCGGCCAGCGTCTGCTCGACCGGGTTCATGCCCGGCAGCATCGGCGGCGACGCCTGCACGGCGGTGCCGGCGAGACGGTCCGGTGCGTCGGTGTAACCGGCGTTCCACAACGCCTGACGCCGACTGATGCCGAAGCCGTCGAACGCCCCCGCCGTGGCCAGCGCCTCCATCTGCGCCACCGACAGCCCCGTGCGGCGCGCGATGTCGGGCATGTCGATGAACGGTCGCCTCGCCCGCGCGTCGACGACCCGCTGCGCGTCAGCCTCGCCGATGCCCTGCACCTCGGTGAGACCGAGCCGCACCGCGAACGCCCCGTCGCGGCGATGCGTGAGGGTGGGGTCCGGCGTGGTGTCGGGGTCGAACGGCGGGATGGGGGGCTGGTCGGGATCGAGGCATCTCTGCCCCAGATTTGGTCGTTCTTTGTCGGTTCTCGCGACGGAGAACGACGAACGGTGACCAAATCGCGCGAGGGGTTCGAGGTCGGCATGGACACCGGAGTGGAGCACGTCGGGCCGGAGGGTCGTCACCCCGTGGAGCCTGGCGTCGGCGGTGAGCGACTGCGGCGAGTAGAACCCCATCGGCTGCGAGCGCAGCAGCGCGGCGAGGAACGCGGCCGGGTAGTGCAGCTTGAGCCACGAGCTGGCGTAGACGATCAGGCCGAAGCTGATGGCGTGGCTCTCGGCGAAGCCGAAGTTGGCGAACGCCTGGATGCGGTCGTAGATGTCGTCGGCGAGGTCGCCGGTGATGCCGTGCCCGGCCATGCCGGCGTAGAGCGTCTCGCGGAGTCGTTCGATACGTTCGATGCCGCGCTTGGAGCCCATCGCCCGGCGCAGCAGGTCCGCGTCGTCGCCGGAGCACCCGCCGACGGCCATGGCGATCTGCATGAGCTGTTCCTGGAACAGCGGCACCCCGAGCGTCCGCTTCAGCACCGGCTCGAGCGCCGGGTGCTGGTACGTGACCGGTTCGCGACCCGTCGCGCGCCGGATGTACGGGTGCACCGCGCCGCCCTGGATCGGGCCGGGGCGGATGAGCGCGATCTCGATGACGAGGTCGTAGAAGCGCCGGGGCTTGAGCCGGGGCAGCGTGCCGATCTGGGCCCGGCTCTCGACCTGGAAGACGCCGATCGAGTCGGCGCGGCACAGCATGTCGTAGACGCCGGCCTCCTCCTTGGGGAGGGTGGCGAGCGTCCACGGCTCGCCACAGTGCTCGCTGACCAGGTCGAACGTGTGCTGGATGGCGCCGAGCATGCCGAGGCCGAGCAGGTCGAACTTGACCAGACCCATCCACGCACAGTCGTCCTTGTCCCACTGCAGCACGGTGCGGCCCTCCATCCGTCCGCGCTCGATCGGCACCACCTCGCCGACCGGTCGCTCGGTGAGCACCATGCCGCCGGAGTGGATACCCAGATGCCGGGGTGCCTTCAGCAGGTCGTTCGCGAGGTCGACGACGGCGTCGGGCGCCGGCCGTTCGGCATCAGGGCTGATGGTGTGCCACGACTCGATGCTCTTGCTCCACGCATCCTGCTGACCCACGGAATAGCCGAGCGCCTTGGCCATGTCGCGCACCGCCGACTTGGGCTGGTAGCTGATGACGTTGGCGACCTGCGCGGCGTTGCGTCGTCCGTACGTGTCGTAGACCCACTGGATGACTTCCTCGCGACGATCGGAGTCGAAGTCGACGTCGATGTCGGGCTCCTCGTCGCGGGTGGCCGACAGGAACCGCTCGAACGGCAGGTCGTAGGCGATGGAGTCGACCGCGGTGATGCCGAGGGCGTAGCAGACCGCCGAGTTGGCCGCCGAGCCCCGGCCCTGGCACAGGATGCCGCGACTCTTCGCGAAGTGGACGATGTCGTGGACGATGAGGAAGTAGCCCGGGAAGTCCTTCTCCTCGATGACCGCGAGCTCGCGCTGCAGTCGATCCTCGGCGAGATCGCGGATGCTCGCGTACAGCTCGTCCGCCCCCCGGTGCACCAGCTCACGCAGCCACGTCATCGGCGTGTGGCCGGGCGGCACCTTCTGCTTGGGCAGCCGCGGTGACGCCTTGTGCAGGTCGAACGCGACGTCACTCGCGATCTCGACACTCCGCTCGACCGAGCCCGGGTACCTCGCGAACCGGTGCAGCATTTCCGCACCCGACCGGAGGAACGCCGCACCCGACGTGGGCAGCCAGCCGTCGAGCTCGGCCAGGCTGCGCCGGGCGCGCACGGCCGCCACGGCCTGGGCCAGCTTGCGGTCGGCCGGCCTGGCGAAGTGGACGTTGTTGGTGGCCACCGTGGGCAGGCCGTGATCGGCGGCGAGCCGGGACAGGGCGTCATTGACGGTGCTGTCGCCGGGCTGGCCGTGGTCGAGCAGCTCGACGGCCACGGCGTCGTGACCGAACAGCGACGTGAGACGGTCCAACTGTGCTGACGCCGCGAGACGTCCTCCACTGGCCAGTGCTTGGCGAACAGCTCCTTTACGACAGCCGGTCAGGACATACCAGTGACCGCGTCCTTGCGCGGAGAGCTCCTCCAGGTCGTACAGGGGACGGCCCTTCTCGTCGCCGCGCAGCTGCGCCTCGGTGATCGCCCCGGCCAGCCGGTGGTAGCCCTCGACACCGCGGGCGAGCACGAGCAGGTGACTGCCCTCGGGATCTGCGACGCCCTGCTGCGGGGTGGTGAGCCCGAGCGACAGCTCGGCTCCGTGCACTGTGCTCAGCGACGGGTACTCCTGGGCGGCCTCGGCGAAGCGCACCGAGCCGTAGAAGCCGTCGTGGTCGGTGACCGCGAGCGCCGACAGGCCGAGTCGCACCGCCTCCTCGACGAGCGTCTCGGGGTTGCTCGCGCCGTCGAGGAAGCTGTAGCTGCTGTGGCAGTGCAGCTCGGCGTACGGGACCACCGGACCCGGGGGCGGCTCGGGACGCCGGTCGGGCTCGTACCTCTCCCGCTTGCGGCTGAACGCGGGACCGTCGCCCCCGTCCGGCCAGCCCGTGCGCATCTCTCGTGGGCTCTGCTGGTTTGGCGGCTCTCCGCCGCGGCCGGACAGTCGGCGCTCGAGCTCGCGCCAGGAGACGTCGGGGTTCTGCCATCCCATCAGCGCCGCCTAGTCATAGCGGGCCTCGGTGAACCAGCGGCCGTCCTCGACGACCATCAACCAGGCGCTGCCGTCGACGCCCACAACCTGGAACCGCGCGATGCGCCGGGCCACCGCTTCGTCCCACCACAGTTCGTCGACCGGCCACGGCCCGGCCCACGACGCCACCGGCTGCCAGGAAGCCGAGGCGTCGGCGCGGAACCGGTCGGGCGGACAGCTGACGGCGCCCCGGCCACTGACCACGACGGGCTGGCCCTCGGCCCCCACCACCAAGGCTTCCTGGGGCTCGGCGAACACGGTGGCGGGCGCGGGTGGCGGGATGCTGCCCGGCCACGGCGCCTGGGTGGAGCGGACTCCCACGGCGCGCTCGCCCCAGGGCACGCGCAGCGCTCGGTCGGCCGGACCGCGCCCGCCCTGCACCCCGGCGGCGAGGACCGCATCGTGACCAACCATGCTCTGCACCCGCGCCACCCCACGGGTGACGCGATCGTCGGGGCCACCGCCGAACAGGCTGTCGGCGTGCTCCCCGAGCGGCTCGGCCACCTCAGGCACGAGCCGGACCGTGTCCACGGGGGCAGCGATGCCACCCGCCTGCAGCTGCCAGCGCAGACGGTCGACGATGTCGGCGGCGTCGAACCAGCGCGGGTGGAGCCAGCGCCGCGACGACGACAGCGTGCCGTCGCAGTCGACCTCGATGCGCACCGTGGTGCACACCAGACCGTGAGCCGCAAGGCCGGTGACGAACGCCTCGGCCGTGGTGCGCAGGCTGAACGCGATGGGCTCGACGAGATCGAGCGGTGGTTCGAGCGTGAGGGTGGCCTCGAGCTCGGGCGGCACGGCACGCCGGGAGACCGGGTGCGGGTCGAGGCCGCGGGCGAACCGGTGCAGCAGCTCGCCGTGGCTGCCGAACCGGGTGTGCACGTCGGCGGCGGCGAGGTCGGCGAAGGCTCCGAGGGTGGTGAGACCCATGCGGCGCAGCAGACTCACGAGCTCGGGGGCCTCGAGCGCCTCGACCGGAAGGTCGGCGAGGAAGGCGGCCGACTCCCCCGCCCCGACCACGAGGCAGTCCTGCGCGAGCGCCCGGCGGGCGGCCTGCTCGGCGGCGAACAGCCCGTCGGCGACGCCGAGGCGGACGTCCCAGACTCCCAGCGCGACCAGCCGCTCGGCGATGACCGCCCCCGCCTCGACCTCACCGCCGTAGAACCGCGCCGGCACCCGCAGGGCGCACAGGCCCGGTCGCAGCGGCGCCACCCCCGGGCTGAGCTCCTCGATGGCGACGAGGACCTCCTCGAAGGCGCGCGCGTCGGCATCGGGGCGGTGGTCGGCCAGCGTCAGCTCGGGGCACCGCGACTGAGCGTCGCGACGTCGCATGCCGCGACGGACGCCCTCGGTGCGCGCGGACGGCGAGCACGCCAGCACCTGGCCCTTCTCGAGCACCGCGGCCGGCGCTCCGGCCGGGAGGTCGGCCACCACCGCCATGACCGGCCAGTCGGGGCACCAGACGACCATCGTGCGGGGGGAGGAAACCCCAGGCATCAGCTGACGCTCCGCAGCCGGGTGGCGACGTCCTCGACCGGCCGGATCGTGAGGTCGGCATCGGGCAGCCACAGCCGGGCCGTGGCCGTCGGCCCCACCCCCCGGCGCACCTCGACGGTCGCCTGACGGGCCTGGAGGTGCCCGTGGCCGATGCCGAGACCGACCCACTCGACGTCGGCCAGGCCGAGCCGGGCATCGCATCGTGGCCAGTCACCCCAGGCGACCAGGATCGACCCCCGTTGCCGCAGCCTCGCCGCCAGCCGGCCAGCCTCCTTGGCGCTGACCTGCGCGGGTGGCCGCACCACCACGACGCCGAGAACGTCGATGAGTGCGGCCGTGACCTCGAGCCAGGCATCGCCCGGATCGGGAACCAGGATCGTGCGGCTCAGCTCCACGCCCGCCGCCGCCGCGGCCTCCAGCCCCAGTTCCGCCGAACCCACGACGCCACACCAGGCACCGTCGGCCGACGGTCCGGCCAGGAGCAGCGTGGCGAGGCTGGCCGACTCGACGGCGTAGCTGGACCCGGTCTGCATCTGCAGGAGCCCCACCAGAGCCGGATGGGTGCGGACGGGTTGCACCGCGGGCCGGCCCTGCATCCGGGTGACCCGGGTGCGCAGCTCGTCCACGGTCGGAACGGCCACCGCTGGGGGCACCTCCCGCGAGCGAAGTGAGTGGGGGCCGGTCATCCTTCCATTATCGAACAACCGTTCGATCCCGTCAACGGCGCCGCCGCGGACTGAGACCCGGCTTCAGGGCGACGCCGGCGTGAGCGTGTCGACCTCTGTGCGGTCGCCGTTGCCCTTGCGGGCGAACAGCTTCTGGGTGCCGTTCACCGGGTAGTTCGGGAAGTACGCGTTGCCGGAGCTGTTGCTCTCGTCGGTGCCCACCGCGGTCCACGTGCCGGACGACGTCTCCCGGTAGAGGGTGACCATGAAGACCCCGTCCGGGAAGTTCGCGGCAACCTTGACCGCCTGGCCGTCCGAGAACGTGGTCGGGTCAACCGACAGGTTGCCGACGTCCGGACCGGTGGGCGCGATGACCTCGGGCTGGCGCGGCGTGAGCGTGTCGACCTCGGTGCGTCCCTGCTTCGTGCCGCTCGTGATCCGGGCGTAGAGCTTCTGGGTGCCGTTCACCTGGTAGTTCGTGAAGGACGCATTGCCGGAGCTGTTGCTCTGGGCGGTGCCCACCGAGGCCCACACACCGGGCGACGACTCCTTGTAGAGGGTGACCGCGAAGGTCCCGTCCGGGAAGTTCGCGGTGACCTTGACCGCCTGACCGTCGGTGAACGTGCTCGGCGACACGGAGAGGTCTCCGGTGTCGGGTGTCGCACCCGGAGCATTCACCGAGAGGTCGACCTTCGCGGACTCCGACGTGAAGTCCGGATAGCCGGCCTTCCGGGCGGTCGACCGCACCGAGATCGCATGCCCCATGTCGTCGGCCGCCACGAGGTGGGTGTCGCCCGACTCCCCCGCGATCGGCTGACCGTCCTTCAACCATTGGTGGGTCACCTCGGTCGGGGATCCGTTCCACGTCCCAGGGGTCATCGTCAGGACAGAGTCCGCGACGGCACTGCCCGACACGGTGGGCGGTGAGGACGGCGCCGGAATGCCGGCGAGGTTGAGGATGCCGGCACCGCACACGTTCCGCTCGGCGCCCGTGACCGGGTCGTCGGACAGGCAGGTGTAGTAGTCGTCGATCTTCGGCGGCTTGACGGCGGAGGCCTTGAGGACATCGATGACCTGGGCGGCGGTGAAGTCGCCCAGCGAGAAGACCAACCCCGCGGCCGCCGAGACCGTGGCGGCAGCCATCGACGTGCCGCTCAGCTGCCCGTAGGTCGACCCGCTCGGGCCCTTCGTTCCCGAGTCGATGGTCGACCAGATGCCCAGGTCGGGCTGGACCTTCGGGTCGACGCCGCCGGGCGCCACCATGCCGAGCGTGCGTCCGACGTTCGTGTAGGTCGTGGGGGCGCCGTCCGGTGCCACGGCTCCCACCGAGAGCACGCCCGCGCAGTTGGAGGGAGTCCTGGTGAGCACGGAGGCGCTCTGGTTGCCGGACGAGACGACCACGACGACACCACGGGAGCGCGCCTCGTCGATCACCGACTGGTACGCCGTCGGGCAGGTGAAGTCGCTCACCGTGCTGGAAAGGGACAAGTTGAGGACCTTCGCCGGCGTCTTGTTGTCGGGCACCCCACTGACGTGTCCACCCGACGCCCAGCGGATGCCGGCGATGACATCGGACATCGCCATGACGCACCGTCCGACGACCCGAACGGGCTGCAGTGCGACACCGGGGGCGAGGCCGGAGATGCCCTTGGCGTTGTTGCGGACCGCCGCGACAATCCCCGCGACATGCGTCCCGTGCCACGAGCTCGTCGACTTCGTGCAGTAGGTGCCGTCGGAGTAGCTGCCGGGGTCGGCGGGATTGCTGTCACGCCCGTTGCCGTCGCCCGCATACCGTTTGTCGGAGACCAGGTCGTAGCCGGCCACGGTCTGCCCGGAGAGGTCGGAGTGCTTCGTGACGCCGCTGTCGAGCACCGCGACCACCACGTTCTTGCGACCGGTCGTCGCGTCCCACATCGTCGGGGCGTCGACGGTGTAGACCGGCGACGAGGATTCCGGCGCTGACGCCGAGTACAGGTTGACCTGACGGTTGAAGTACGGGTCGTTCGGCACCGAGTCGGGCGTGACCACGAGATCGGCGACCACCGCGCTGATCTGCGGCAAGGCGGCCAGCCGGGTGGTCATGTCATCGACCGTGTCGGCAGGCAGGGTCTTGTTGAACCGCACCGCGATGGTCGAGTCGCCGAGCTCGGTCTGGCCCACGACGTCGCGTCCGACCACGTCCTCGATCTGGGCGACCACCTCGGGCGAGACCGTGTCCCGCGCGGTGGCGATGATGCCCACGGCCCGCGACGACGACACCGGCGCGGTCACGTCGCCGAGGCGATCCGGCGGGCTCGGCGCCGGCGCCTGCGTCGGGACTGCTCCCACGGCGGTCGGGAAAATCGCGAACGTCAGCACGGCCAGGACAACGGTGACCACAGATTTCACGCGGCACCTCGGGGAGGGCGGGAGTAGAGGGAGTGGCCACACGGTAGTCCTCGACTGACCCGCAGGTCAGACGAACGCGGAAACCGCGGCAGGCTAGGCGCCGAGCTTGATGCTGCCGCCGGGAATCGCGTCGAGGAGCTTCTTGGTGTAGTCCTCCTGCGGGTCGTCGAAGACCTGGGTGACGCTCGCGGCCTCCACGACCTTGCCCTCCTTCATCACCAGCACGTCGTCGGCGATCTGGCGCACCACCGCGAGGTCATGGGTGATGAACAGGTACGACAGGCCCAGCTCGGCCTGCAGATCATTGAGCAGCGTGAGGATCTGCGCCTGCACCAGCACGTCGAGCGCCGAGACCGCCTCGTCACAGATGACGACCTCGGGGTCGAGGGCCAGGGCCCGGGCGACGGCGACGCGCTGCCGCTGGCCGCCGGACAGCTCGGCCGGGAACCGCTGCATGACCGACGAGGGCAGCGACACCTTGTCGAGCAGGTCGCGGATCTTGGCCTCGCGCTCCTTCTTGGTGCCGATGTCGTGGGTGTGCAGTGGCTCCTCGATCGACTGGTAGATCGAGTACAACGGATCGAGCGACGCATACGGGTTCTGGAACACCGGCTGCATCTGACGCCTGAGCCGCAGCTGCTCCTTGCCCTTGAGCGTCCGGATGTCGACGCCGTCGAACAACACCCGACCACTCGTCGGCTCGAGGAGGCCGAGAATCATGCGGGCCAGCGTCGACTTGCCCGAGCCCGACTCGCCCACGACCGCCGTCGTGGTGCCACGGCGCAGGCGAAGCGAGACGTCGTCGACGGCCAGGAACTCGAACTTCGACCCGGGCCGGTTCCCCCGCAAGGTGAAGACCTTCGTGAGGGCCTCCGTCACGATCACGTCGTTCGGAACCTCGCCGACGTGGTCCTCCTCGGTCTTCAGCTCCGACGCGACTTCCGCGGCCGTCTGGATGGCCTGCTCGCGCACCTCGGCCCGCTGGGAGGTGAGACGGCGCGACGCCAGGGAGGGCGCGGAAGACACCAGCCGCTTCGTGTAGGGATGCTCCGGCGACTTCAGGACGTCCAGAGCCGGCCCCGACTCGACGACCTTGCCCTTGTACATGACCACGAGATGGTCGGCGCGCTCGGCGGCAAGCCCGAGGTCGTGGGTGATGAACAGGACGGCCGCGCCCAGGTGGTCGGTGAGCTGGTCGAGGTGGTCGAGGATCTGCTTCTGCACGGTGACGTCGAGTGCCGAGGTCGGTTCGTCGGCGATCAGGAGGCGCGGTCGCGCGGCCAGGCCCATGGCAATGAGCGCGCGCTGACGCATGCCGCCGGAGAACTCGTGCGGGTACTGGCGCGCCCGGGTCTCGGCATCGGGTAGCCCGGCCTCCTCGAGCAGCTCGACGACGCGGGCGTCGGCCTCCTTGCCCTTGGCGACACCGTTCGCGACGAGCGCCTCCTTGATCTGGAAGCCGACCTTCCACAGCGGGTTGAGATTCGACATCGGGTCTTGCGGCACGAGTCCGATCGACGATCCGCGCAGCGCGAGGATGGCGTCTTTCTTCGCCTTGGAGATCTCCTGCCCCTCGAACAGGATCTGACCGCCCGTGACCAGACCCTGGCCGGGCAGGAGATCGATGATCGCGTGCGCGGTCGTGGACTTGCCGGAGCCCGACTCGCCGACGATCGCGACCGTCTGCCCGGCGTAGACCGTCAGACTGGCACCCTCGACCGCGGGCACGATCGTCTTGCGGCCGGACCGGAAGCCGACGTGGAGGTCCTTGATCTCGAGCAGTGGCGCTTCGGTCACGACTTCCTCGCCTTCGGGTCGAGCGCCTCGCGGACGGCCTCACCCAGCAGGATGAACCCCAACACGGTCAGGGCCAGCGCCGTCGCCGGCACCCACATGACGACCATGTGCGTCCCCGATCGCACCTGGTTCTGGGCGTCGGACAGGTCGTTGCCCCAGGACACGACGTTGCTCGGCAGCCCGAGGCCCAAGAACGACAGCGCCGACTCGGCCACGATGAAGATGCCGAGCGAGATCGTCGACGTGACGATGACCGGAGCGAGGGCGTTGGGCACGATGTGCCGGACGAGGTTCTTGAACTTGGTCGCGCCGATGGCTGTCGCCGCGTCGACGAACTCGAGGTTCTTGACCTCCAGCACCGCCCCCCGCATCTGCCGCGTGATCTGCGGCCAGGCGAACAGGCCCAGTGCCAGCACCACGACCGTGACGGCCACCCAGAACCCCCGATCGGGAAGGAGGTTGTTGACGACGGAGATGACGACGATGGCGGCGAGCAGGAGCGGAATCGACAGGAAGATGTCGCTGAGGCGGGAGATCACCGTATCCACGAAGCCGCCGTAGAAGCCGGCGACCGCCCCGGTGACGATCCCGACCACTGCGACGAACAGCGTGCTGAGGACGCCTACGGCCACCGAAGCACGGGCCCCGTACAACGTGCGTGCCCAGACGTCGCCCCCCTGCTGGGTGAATCCGAACGGATGGCCGTCGCGGGGCGCGTTGAAGCTCTCGCTGAGCTGCTTGAAGTTCGGGTCGACATCGGTGAACAGGCCCGGGAAGGCGATGACCACGGCAAGCAGCAGGATGATCGTGGACGAGATCCAGAACAGTGGTGCCACCCGTAGACGCTTCCACGCCTCTTTCCACTGGCTCTCAGGAACCGCATCGACGTCGATGGCGTCGACCGCCTGGAGCGGAGTCTCCTCCAAGGGGGCGACGAAACGCTCCTGGCCCGGGCGGGTCCGACTTGGCTGGACGAAGTCAGGCATAGCGGATCCTCGGATCGAGAACGGCATAGAGCAGGTCGACGACCAGGCTCATCACCACGTAGATGAGCACCATGATCGTGACGATGGAGACGACGGTCGGGTTCTCGCCCTCGTTGATCGAGCGGAACGCGAGGTTGCCCACCCCGGGGACATTGAAGATGCCCTCGGTGATGATGGCCCCGGCCATGAGGCTGCCGAGGTTGACGCCGAGGTGGGTCGTCACCGGGATCAGCGAGTTGCGCAGCACGTGGTTGCGAACGACGACCTGCGGGCTCAGGCCCTTGGCGCGCGCCGTGCGCACGTGGTCGGCGCCAAGGTTTTCGGCGACCGACGTGCGGGTGAGCCGCAACGTGTAGGCGAAGTCGACAGCACCGAGCACCACGGCGGGCAGGATCAGCTTGCCGATGGTCCAGTCGCCACCGACGGTGACCGCACCCCAGCCAAGCTTCACGCCGAACACCAGCTGGAAGACGAAGCCGATCACGAAGATCGGGATCGCGATGAGCACCAGCGAGATGATGAGCGTGCTGGAGTCGAACCAGCCGTTGCGTCGCAGTCCGGCGGTCGTGCCGATCACGACACCGAGCACGGCCTCGAAGGCAAGCGCCATCAGCGACAGCGCGATCGTGACCGGGAAGGCCCGAGCGATGAGGTCGATGACCGGCTCACCGCCGAAGGACTGGCCGAGGTCGAAGGTGACGACACCCTTGAGGAAGTAGAGCCACTGCACGAGGAACGGCTGGTCGAGGTGGTACTGCGCCTCGATCTGCTCCTTGACCGCTTCGGACACCGGCTTGTCACCGAACAGACCGAGGATCGGGTCACCAGGACGGAGGAACACCAACGCGTAGATGATGAGGGTCGCGCCCAGGAAGACAGGGATGGCTTGGAGTACGCGCCTGCCGATGTACCACCACACGGTGCCTCCTGAGGAATCAGAGTGTCACGGAGTCGCCGTCACACCTATCGCACGACAGGACGCCGGGGGGCAGCAGGATGGCGCTGCCCCCAAGCGTCGCTGACGTTCCTGGACTACTTCGTGAGTGCGTAGTACTGCGGCTTCTGCTGCCAGGTGAACTCGTAGCCCTTGACGTCCTTCGGCGTCACGGCCACCGCGTTCTGGTACCACAGCGGGATGACCGGCAGGTCCTTCAACAAGACACTTTGGGCCTCGCCGATCAACTTGTAGCGTTCCTCGCCTTCCGCACCAGCGGCATCGGCGACGAGCGAGTCGAACTTCTTGTTGCTGTAGTCGCCGTCATTGGACCCGGCCCCGGTGCCGTAGATCGGGCCGAGGTAGTTGAGCATCGACGGGTAGTCCGCCTGCCACGCGGTCCGGAACGCGGTCTTGATGGTGCGATTCGTGATGACTTCGCGGTACTCGTCGAACGTCGGGTATGGCTTCGCGGAGGCGTCGATGCCGAAGGTGTTCTTGAGCTGGTTCGCCACCGCCTCGGAGAACTCCTTGTTGCCGGGACCGTCGATGTTCGTGGCGAGCTGGAACTTGCCGTCCCACTCGTCGATGTCGTTCGCCTGGGCCCACAGCTGCTTGGCCTTGGTCTCGTCGTAGTTCAGCACCTCGTTGCCCTGGACGTTCTCGGTCCAGCCGTCCAGCACCGGAGACGTGTAGTCCTTCGCCGGCGTACGGGCACCGAAGAAGATCTTCTCGCAGATCTCTGGCCGGTTGATGGCCATCGAGATGGCCTGACGGCGCAGGTTGCCTTCTTCGCCGCTGAAGTGTGGCAGCTTCTCCGGAATGGTGAGCGTCGTGATGTTCGAGCCGGGCTCGTTGTACGAGTTCACCGAGTCGTCGCCCTCCAGAGTCTGCAGGGCGCTGGGCGGCACCTCGTCGAGGACGTCGAGGTTGCCGGCCTGCACGTCGCTGTAGGCGGCGTCGGGTGTCGTGTAGAACTTGAAGGTCAGGCCGCCGTTCTTCGGCTTGTGGGAACCCGTGTAGTCGGGGTTCGGCACCATGGCGATCTGCTTGCTGTGCTCCCAGCCGGTCTTGCTGAGCATGTACGGACCGTTGCCGATGGGCCGGTTGCCGTACTCCTTGGTGTACTTGCCGTCCTCGCCGAACGCCGCGTCGGGCGTGGGGAAGTACGCGGAGTAGCCGAGGCGGAGCGGGAAGTCGGACTCCGGCTGCTTCAGGGTGATCGTGAACGTCTTGTCGTCGATGATCTTGAGGCCCGACATCTCCTTCTCGCCCTTGGGCAGGTTGCCCTCGGGGTTCGTGCCTTCGAAGGTCGAGAAGAAGTAGTTGTTCAGGTGCTTGTTCGCGGCATCGGCGGCGTAGTTCCACGCGCGGACGAACGACTCGGACGTCACGGCCGTACCGTCGGTGAACTTCCAGTCCTTGAGCTTGACCGTCCAGGTCTTCTGGCTGTCGTCGGGCTCGATCGACTCGGCGACCTCGTTGACCACTGACCCGTCGGCGTTGTACGCGGTGAGCCCGGCGTACAGGTTCTGAATCGGGTCGCCACCGCCGACTTCGTTGGTGGCGGTGGGGATGAGCGGGTTCTGCGGGTTGACTCCATAGACCGTGATGACCGAGCTGCCGCTCGCGTCATCATCTCCGCCGCCGCAGCCGGCCAGGACCAGGCCTGCCGCCACCAGCGTTACGCCCGCAAGACGTGCACGACGAGTGAATCGCATCGAGTTTCCCCCTGAATCAGTGGATGCACGCGCTCGCGTGCGAACACCCATTGCTATCACTCGTGGGGCTCAGTCGAATAGTTCCAAAGGACTACTTCATCAAACTGACACCCAACTCAATGAGTCAGGGAGTCACTGGTCGACCGCCAGACACCAGGACGCCCCGAGCCTGAGCCTGGGACGTCCTGGTGTGGCTGTCTGGGTCAGCCCTTGCGCTTGTTGATCTCCTCGGTGGCCTGCGGCAGAACGACCTTGAGGTCGCCGACGACACCGAAGTCGACGAGCTCGAAGATCGGCGCCTCCTCGTCCTTGTTGACGGCGATGATCGTCTTGGACGTCTGCATGCCGGCGCGGTGCTGGATGGCGCCGGAGATGCCGTTCGCCACGTACAGCTGCGGCGACACCGTCTTGCCGGTCTGACCGATCTGGAACGAGTGCGGGTACCAGCCGGAGTCGACCGCGGCGCGCGAGGCACCCACGGCGGCGCCGAGCGAGTCGGCGAACGCCTCGACCTCGGAGAAGTCTCCACCGGTTCCGCGGCCGCCGGACACGACGATCGCGGCCTCGGTGAGCTCGGGACGGCCCGATGCTTCCTTGGGCTTGCTCGAGGTGATCTTGGCGCCCTTGGCGACGTCGGAGATGTCGACCGAGACGGCTTCGACGGTTCCGGCGCCGGACGAGGCCTCCGGAGTGACGGAGTTGGGCTTGACCGCGATGACCGGCACGCCCTGGGAGACGCCGGCCTTCACGGTGAAGTTGCCGGCGAACACCGACTGCGTGGTGGTGATGGTGCCGCCGGCGACGTCGACGTCGACCGCGTCCGTGATGAGGCCGGACTCCGACTTCAGGGCGACGCGGGCGGCGACTTCCTTGCCCTCGAACGTCGAGGGCACCAGCACCGCGGCCGGGCTCTTGTCTGCGACGAGCTGGGCGAGCGCCTCGGCCTTGGGGCCGACCAGGTACTCGTCGTACACGGCGTCGTCGAGCTGGTAGACCTTCTCGGCGCCGTACTCGGCGAGCGCGGCAGGCACGTCGGAGCCGAACACGACGGCGGAGGGCTCGCCGATGCTGCGGGCGATGGTCAGGAGCTCCAGCGAGGGCTTCGACGCCTTGCCGTCGGCGGCGTCGATCAGGACGAGAACTTCACTCATGGGTCTGGACTCCTTCTCAGACGAACTTCTTGGAGGCGAGGAACTCGGCGAGCTTGGTGCCGCCGTCTCCCTCGTCGGTGACGATCTCGCCCGCGGTGCGCGGCGGGCGCGGCTCGAAGGACTCGACCTTCGTCCATGCTGCGTCGAGGCCCACGGCAGCGGCGTCGAGGCCGAGGTCGCCGAGCGACCAGGTCTCGACCGGCTTCTTCTTGGCGGCCATGATGCCCTTGAACGACGGGTAACGGGCCTCGTCGGTCTGGTCGGTGACGCTCACCACGAGCGGGCTGCTGGCCTCGATCTCCTGGGTGGCGGTGTCACCGTCACGGACGATCGTGACGGTGTCGCCGACGACCGTGACCTTCGAGCCGAAGGTGACGGCGGGTATGCCGAGTCGCTCGGCGACGAGCGTCGGCACCACGCCGAGGCCGCCGTCGGTGGAGGTCATGCCGAAGAAGACCAGGTCGTACTCGATCTTCTTGATCGCCTCGGCGAGCACGAGCGAGGTGGCGAACGCGTCGGAGCCGTGGATGGCGTCGTCGACGACGTGGACGCCGGCGTCGGCACCCATCTGCAGGGCCTTGCGCACGGCGTCGGCGGCGTCATCGGGGCCGACCGTCACGACGGTGACCTCGCCCTCGCCGGCTTCGACGATCTGCAACGCCTGCTCGACCGCGTACTCGTCGAGCTCGGACAGCAGGCCGTCGACGTTCTCGCGGTCGACGGTGTTGTCGGCGTTGAAGGTGCGGTCGGCCGTGGCGTCTGGCACGTACTTCACTGCGACGACGATCTTGGTCACGAGGACCCTCCTGTGATCTGTGGCGCGGCACGATGCCGCGGCAGTCGGGAGACTGGGTTTCAGGGCAACTCTCCCACCCCGGTGTTCCGGGGCGTGAGGCGCCCATTCCTCGGTGGATGTTACCGACGAGTCACGTACGGGGCGACTCCGGGACGCATGGGTTTGATCACATTCCACCCGGGCATGATGAAACGGTCCCGCTGGCGAGTCAGGCCTGGGTGAACGTCGCCATCGTCCGGTCGGGCTCCCAGTAGGCCTTCATCGAGGCCACTCGGCCGTCGTCGTTCACGACGTACACCATGATCAGCTCGGTCGTGGTGTGGCTGCCGTCGGGGAACGACGTCCGGATGCGTCCGATGTTGGCGCACGAGTTGCCCTCGGGGTTCGCGAAGGAGTCGTAGATCTCGAACTCGAACCGCTCGATCGGCGCGATCGCGAGGTTCCAGAACGCCCGGATCGCGTCGTGGCCGCGGTGACCCTTGCCCTCGGCGTCGAACATCGACGGGCCGACCGGATCCTCGATCACCGCGTCCTCGGCGTACACCGTGAGCCACTCCTCGAGGTCGCCCTTGGCAACTGCCGAGTAGGAGCGCTGCGAAGCGGCACGGGCCGGGTGGTCGAGGTTGGGTGCGGTCCAGGTGATGGCGTCCGACGTGATCATGGGCCAATACTAGAACACGTTCCACTTTGTGGGTAGGTCCGTGGACTGGTCTCAGTCGCGCGTGGCGGCCCGGTGCGCCGCCTGCCCGGCGAAGCTCACGGCGAGATAGATCAGCGAGCCGGCGCCCCACCCGAGGAACTCCTCACGGCTGGCCGCATTGGGCCCGGAGAAGCTGAACGCGTCCTTGAGCGGTCCGGCCAGCAGATTGCACGCCGTCGAGATCGGGTCGTAGATGGAGTTGCCGTCGCCAGCACCCACCGCAACCGTGAAGGCACCCACGGCCAGGACGACCGAGAAGACCAGCCCAAGCACGCCGACGACTCCTGCGGCGACTGAGCCCACGGAACGAAGACCGCCGCGGCTTTGCTCTGGCTTCGCCTCGGGCTTCGGGTCCGGGACCTCGTCGACCTTCACGCGTCCGATCGGCTGGGTGGCCTCGAGCTCCACTGCTCGGTCCGCCTGCGAGTCGCGGTCTGACGCGGAGGTCTTTTCCTCCGCTGTCTCAGGAGCGTCCGACGTCGGCTCGTCGTCCTGGTCGGAGGTCTGGTCCTCCGGGACGGACCGGGACCCGACGGCGACTGCGGCCACCGCCAGCGGTGAGCTCGTGTCGGTTTTCGCGGCCTTCGCCTCTTCCGCGGCCTTCGCCTTGGCGGCCTCCGCGGCCTTCGCCATCTCGGCGGCCCGCGCCTCTTCGGCGGCCTTCGCCTTCTCCGCGGCCTTCGCCTGTTCGGCCGCCTTCGCAGTCCGGGCGGCCTGGGCCGAGTCCCGCTCCTCGGCGTCTCGGCGCTTCGCCTCGGCCCGTTCCGTCCTGGCTCGGCCGCTCGCCTCGATCCTGGCCGCCTTGGCAGCGCGCTTGGCATCGGCCCTGGCGGCCTTGGCCTTCTGCTTCGCGTCGGACTTGTGCCGCTTCGCGGCCTCCTTGGCGCGAGACTTCTCGGCTGCGGCGACGGTGGTCTCGGCCTTCGCCGACGTTCGCTCCCCGGAGCCGGCACGCGACGCGAACTTGGCCTCTCTGCGCGCCCGGGCCTCTTCGTCCTTGGCCCTCGCCCTCGCTGCGGCGGCCGAGGCGCGTGCGGCGTCACGGTCATGGCGACCAGTCACCCGGGCGGCGACCTGCGCGCGGGAGTCGTCGGACCCGGTGGCCGAGGGTGGAGTGGCAGGAGCTTCGACGGCATCGGCCGGGATCTGCACGTTGGAGGCGTCGTCGTCGACCAGCTCGTCGTCGGCTTCCTCGTCGACCGGCGGTTCCTCGACGACCTGCTCCTCGATCTCGTCGGGCTCGACACGGGCCGTGGCGGCCGCAGCCGCGGACGCCGCGTCCAGCGCTTCGGTCCGACCGCGCTTTTCGCGATCCAAGACGTCTTGAGCGGCCTTGCGCGCCTTGGCGGTGGCCTCGGCCTCCTCATCGGCCTTGGCCTGCCGGGCGGCTTCGGCAGCCTGCTCACGCGCTTCGCGAGCGTCGGCCTTGGCCTGCTCCTTCGCCTGCCGGGCGTCCTCCCTGGCGCGCTCGCGTTCGCGCTGCTGCACTGCCTTGGCGTGCTCACGCTCGCGGCGAGCGGCTTCCTTGGCGCGGTCGCGCTCGCGGCGAGCGGCCGCCTTGGCTTCCTTGCGTTCCTGCCGGGTGGGCTCGGCCGGCTCTTCGTCCTCCGGCTCGACCTCGGCCGGCACGTCAGTCGCGACACGGGAGGCGCTCAGGCCCGGGACACGGTCGCTGAACGACGGGCGATCCATGGCCGGCGACGACTCGGCCGGCGTCCGTGACGTTGACTGGGACGTTGATGGGGACGTTGGCTCTGATGCTGACTCGGCGACGACCGCGGCGGCCGTCTGGATGTCACTTCCGTCGAACGACGCGTCTTTTGGTAGCGGAGGCGAGGGCCCCGTCTTCGCTCACCTCCTGGGGCTGGTCGTCCTTGGCATCGGCATCGGGCTTCTCGTCGACGAACTCGGCCACGCTCGGCGGCGCGTGCGTCAGCGGTGCGTCGCGATTGGCCTGATTCGCCATGACGATGTGCGCCTGCGCGACGCGTTCGGCCTCGGCCTCGGCGGCGGCGACCCACTCCATCGCCGTGGTCTCGGCCTCACGCAGCTTCTCCTCGGCGGCCTCACGAGCTGCGGTGACGGCCTGGCTGAGCCGTTCCTGCGCCTGGCGCTTGGACTCCGCAGTCACCCGCTCGGCCTCGGCCTGCGCGCTGGCGATGCGGCGCTTGGCATCTGCATCGGCCTCCTCGGCGACGCGCTTAGCCTCGGCCTCGGCCTTGGCGACCCGCTCGGCGGCGTCCTTCTCAGCCTGGGCGACGCGGCGCTCGGCTGCGAGACGCGCGGCTTCGATCTCCTCGGCCTGACGCTTGGCGGCTTCCTCCTGTGCGGCGGCTGCCCGTCGTGCGGCGTCGGCTGCCTCGGCGGCCACGCGCTCGGCCTCGACCTTGGCGGCGCGAACCCGCTCTTCGGAGATGCGCTCGGCCTCAGCCACCTTGGCGGCGGCCTCAGAACGCTCGATCTCCGCCTCGCGGGCCACCTTCTCGGCCTCGGCGTTGGCCCGCTCGACGTGGGCCCGGGCGTCATCGCGCTCGCGCTCGAGCTCGGCCTGGGCTTCTTCGTGACGTGCCGCCGCCTCCGCGGCCAGGCGCTCGGCCTGGGCGTTGGCTGCCGTCAGCTTCTCCTCGGCGGCGCGTTCGGCGTCGCTGAGACGAACCGCGATCGCGAGTCGTTCGGCCGCGGTCTCCTGAGCGAGCTTCTCGGCCTCGGCCTGGGCGGCGCCGATGTGGTGGGCGGACGTCTCGTGGGCCTCGCGCACGATGCGCTCGGCCTCGGACTCGACCTCGGCGAGCTTGCGGTCGCCTTCCTCGCGTTCGCGCGCCAGCTGAGCCAGCGCGGCCTCGCGCTCGGACTTCGCCTGGGCGGCGAGCTTCGCGGCCTCTTCCTGCGCTTCGGTGATGCGGCGGTGGGCGTCGGACTCGGCGGCCTCGGCGCGTCGTGCAGCAGAGGCCTGAGCCTCGGCCTCGGCCTCGGCGAGTCGCTTCTCGGTTGCGGCCTTGGCCTGTGCCTCGGCCTCGGTGAGGCGGCGCTCCGCCTCGACCTTCGCCTCGTCGACCTGTGTCTGGGCCTGACGCTCCGCCTCCGCCTTGGCGGCGGCGACACGCTGGTCGGCCTCGCGCTGCAGCTCGGCGATCTTGGCGGCGGCCGCCTCACGCTCGCGCTGGATCTCGACGGAGACGCGCTCCGCCTCCTGACGGGCGGCGTTGACGCGCTCCTCGGCGGCCTGCTCGGCGGCCTTCAGCTTGGCCGCAGCGGCCTCACTCTTGGTCTCCTCGTCGGCCTGGATGCGGCGGGCGGCCTCGGCACGCTCACGGGCCGCCTCTTCCATCAACCGATTGGCCTCGGCCCGCGCTGCACTGACGCGCTGCTGCGCGGCTGCACTGGCGGCAGCGAGCTTTTCGGCAAAGCTCGCCGGTTGTGCCGGCGACTCAGCCTCGGCTGCTACCGGTTCGGGTGTCTTCTCGGGCTCCGGGGCCTTCTCGGGCTCGGGTACCTTTTCGGCGACCGGCTCGGGTGCCTTCTCGGGCTCCGGTGCCTTCACGGCGACCGGCTCCGGTGCCTTCTCGGGCTCCGGTGCCTTCACGGGCTCGGGTGCCTTCGCCGCGGGCTCGGGCGCCTTCTCGGGGGCCTTTTCGGCGACCGGCTCCGACTTCTTCGGCTCACCGGAGCCGGTGTCGCCCTCGGCGGCCAGCTCGGCCGCCGTCTGACCGGAACCGCGCAGGGCGGCCCGCTGCTCGGGCGTCGGGCCCTCGGACGTGTCCGGACGCGCCGGGGAGCGGAAGTCGGACAGCGTGAATCCGCTGTCCTCAACCTTCGTCTCGGGAGCCGTGGGCTGGGCCTCAGCCGCGGCGGCAGCCTCCTTGAGCGCGGTTTCGGTGGTCGCGGCTTCCTTCTTCTCGGGTTCCTTCGCCTCGACGTCCTTGGCCCGGGTCGGCTGTTCCTCGTCGGTGTCGTCGCGATCGCGGGCATGGCGTTTCGACGCCGCGAACGCGCGGGCCGCGGCTCGCTCCTTGCGACGCTTCTCGGCAGCAGCCTGGCGGGCCGCCTTGGCGTCCTTGCGGCGGCCGCGACCGCCGTGGGAGTCGTCTTCGTCGTCGTGCTTGGCGGCACGGTCGTCCGAGGTGGAGGTGTCGCGCGAGGAGGTGTCGTCCGACGTGCGGCCCTTCGGCGTGCTCGACTGGCCCTCGGTCTCGGCCTCTTCCTGCGCGAAAGTGTCCGCGGCGACCTGCAACGGGTCGGCGGGACGGCGATCGGATGGCTTGTTCGAACCTGAGTCGGTCATGACTCCCTTTCTCACGACACCGCTGGCGTCACATCGTCACTCAGTATGCCCCATGCGTACCGCGTGTCACAGGACTCCGGGATCGTCGCCCACCCGGGTGCGGGCGACCCGTCGTTCGAGTTCTACAGCACCACGGTAGACGTCGTCACGCGACTTGGTCACGCGGCCCGGTGCCCCGGCAATGACAGACCCCGATGGGAAGTCACCCCGCACCGCCGCAGTGGCGGCGAGCTCGTTGGTCATCTGCCCTTGAAGGTCGCCTTGCCGGGACCGTTCTCGACGAACGACCGCATGCCCGCGGTCTGGTCGTCGGTGGCGAAGAGCGAGGCGAACTCGACTCGCTCGATGTCGAGGCCGGTCTGAAGGTCGACCTCGAGCCCTCTGTCGACGGCACTCTTCAACGCCCGCAGCGCCAGGGCCGGTCCGTCGACGAACTGTTTCGCCCACTCCACCGCGCGGTCGTAGACCTCGGCCGCCGGATGCACCTCGTCGACCAGGCCGATCGCCAGCGCCTCGGTGGCGTCGACGAAGCGACCGGTGAACATGATCTCCTTCGCCCGCGACGGACCGATCAGCCGGGCGAGACGCTGGGTGCCGCCGGCGCCGGGGATGATGCCGAGCAGGATCTCGGGCTGCCCGAGCTTGGCGTCGTCGGCGCAGTAGCGAACGTCCGTGGCGAGGGCGATCTCGCACCCGCCGCCGAGCGCGAACCCGGTGATGGCCGAGATCGTCGGCTTGCCCACGGCGGCCAGTGACCGGGTGAAGTCCTGCAGCAGCTGGGCATGCCGGCTCATCTCCTGGAACGACATGTCGGCCATCTGCTTGACGTCGGCGCCCGCGGCGAACACCCGCTCGCCGCCGTAGACGACCACGGCGGCGATGTCCTCGCGGCGGTCGGCCTCGCGTGCCGCCTCGGCGATCTCGGTCTGCATCTGCGCGTCGAGGGCGTTCATCTTGGGACGGTCGAGCCGGATTGTTCCGACGCCGTCGGCGACCTCGAGCCGTACGAGCTCTCCCACTGCGCTGCCTCCGTCGTGAGTGACGCTGCCTCGTCGAGCATAGGACAGTGAGAACGAGGGGTGGACCCGACGTCCACGCACTACGTTTGGGCGCATGATCACGCGGGTGCCGGTCATGGGGGTTCGTCCCCAGATCGAAGGTGGGCGCTACGCGGTCAAGGCCGTCCCGGACGAGGAGTTCACCGTCCGGGCCCGCGTGTTCGGGGAAGGCGAGGGCATTGTGCGCGTGGGGGTCATCCTCGCCGGTCCCGACGGACAGGATCGGCCCCCGGTGCGCATGACCCCCCTCGAGAACGACCAGTGGGTCGCCGTGGTCAGCGCCGACACCGTCGGGCCGTGGACGTTCCGCATCGAGTCATGGCACGACCCGCTCGCAGCCTGGGTGCGGGACGCCCAAGCCCGCTTCGCGGCCGACATCGACCTCGAGAACACCCTCGCGGAGGGCGCCGTGCTGCTCCGCCGGGGAGCGGACGTCGACCCCGCCTGTGGGGTCGTGGCGAACGACCTGCTCGAGACCGACGTGCCCGCCGTCGAACGGCTGGCCACGGCCTTGGCGTTCCTGGCGTCGTTCGATCGCAGCACCGTGCGCGACCACGTGGGCGTGACCGACCGCTTTCCGGTGTTCGTCGACCGCGAGCGCGCTCTCGTCGGCGCCTGGTACGAGATGTTCCCGCGGTCCGAGGGCGCCGAGCTCCGGTCCGACGGCTCGGTGCAGACCGGCACGTTCCGTACCGCGGCCAAGCGACTGGAGGGCGTGGCCGCGATGGGTTTCGACGTCGTCTGCCTGCCGCCCATCCACCCGATCGGAGAGAGCCACCGCACCGGCCGCGACAACGCCACGGTCGCCGGTTTCGACGACCCGGGCTCGCCGTGGGCGATCGGGTCGCAGCAGGGCGGACACGACGCCGTCCACCCCGATCTGGGCTCCCTCGACGACTTCGACGCGTTCGTCGAGCGGGCGCACCAGCTCGGCCTCGAGGTGGCGCTCGACCTCGCCCTGCAGTGCTCCCCCGACCATCCGTGGGTCTCCGAGCACCCTGAGTGGTTCACCACGCGCGCCGACGGCACCATCGCGCCGGTTGAGGAGGGGCCCACGACGCGCGAGGACATCTACCCGCTCGACTTCGACAACGACCCGGACGACCTGTACTTCGAGGTGCTGCGCATCGTGGCGCACTGGATCGACCACGACGTCCGTGTCTTTCGCGTCGACAGACCGCACGCGACGCCGTTGCGGTTCTGGGAGCGGCTGCTGGACGACGTGCGGGAGATCGACGCCGATGTCGTGTTCCTGGCCGGGGCGTTCGCGGAGCCGGCGATGCTGCACGCCCTCGCTGCCGTCGGGTTCCACCAGAGCTACACGTACTTCACCTGGCGCGAGCACGCCGACGAGACCACCGCGTACCTCGACGAGGTGTCGAACCGCACGAGCGACTTCATGCGGCCGAACTTCTTCGTCAACACCCCGGACGTCCTGCCGCGGTATCTCCAGGACGGCGACGAGTCACTGTTCCGGGCGCGAGCCGTGCTCGCCGCCACCGGGTCACCCTCGTGGGGCATGTACGCCGGGTACGAGCTGCTGGAGCACGAGGCGGCCGGTACAGCATCACAGGATTCGCGGCTTGGCGCCGCTGGCACCGAGGAGTACCTGCACTCCGAGAAGTACGAGATCAAGGTCCGCGACTGGGACGACCCGCGTTCGCTGGCACCTTTCATCTCCCGGATCAACGAGGTCCGCCGCGCCCACCCGGCCTTGCAGCGGCTGCGCAACCTCGTCGTGCATCGCACCAACCAGACCGGCGTCATCGCGTTCTCGAAGCGGTGCGGCGACGACGCCGTGCTCGTGGTCGTCGACCTCTTTCCCGCCTTCGGCAAGGCGGTGGGCGTCGATGTCGAGCCCGCGGCCCTCGGACTCGACCCAGACACGGACCTGACGATGCGCGACGAGCTCGACGGCACCCGGTGCCGCGTCGGTCGTGTGCCGCTCAGCACCCTCTCGCCGGCCCGGATCCTCACCTTCACCAGTGCCTAGGGCGCGTCAGACGACCTTCCCTGCGACAACGCAATAGGTGAAGAACGCGACGCCCAGCACCATGCCGACGTGCCCGAGGATGGACAAGGACGGCCCCTGGGCCCAGCTGTCGTCGGTCGCCGGCCGTGCGTGCCGGCCCGAGCCCGGCATCCAGCGCGCCAGGATCAGGATGCCGATGAACGCCTCGATCCACCAGGCGGCCAGGGCTCCGAGCCCCAGCATCTCGCTGGGCGAGTCGAGGTAGTACACCCAGACGGCGAGCGCCAGGACCCCCACGACCGTATGGGCGTTGAGGATCGACCTCGGGATCTGCGCGTGGCCTGCTTGCTGATCGACGGCGGAGAGCCGCATCCGGGTGAGCAGCACCACGACCGCGCCCAGCGCCGTCAGCATCCAGAGGGCATTTTCGACCGTCACGCAGGCATCGTGGCACAGAACGGTCCCACCGCCGCCGGGCCAGACGGTCGACGGCAGTCAGGCCGCCGCGGCCTCGGCCCGGGCCGGCAGGAAGAGCGCCGAGTCACCGAACTCGTGCCACCGGTACCCGCCGTCCACGGCGGCGTCGTAGGCCAGCTGGGCCAGCTCTTCCCCCGCGATCGACTCGACGAGCAGCAGGTGGGACGCCTGCGGATCGTGCCAGCCGGTGATGAGGCCGTCGACGATCCGCGCCGGATGCTCACGGGTGACGACGCGTTCGGTCCAGCCGCTGCTCGCCTCGAGCAGCCCCGATCCGGGCGCGACGGCCGACTCGAGGGCGCGCGTCGCGGTCGTGCCGACCGCGATGATGCGACCCCCTCCGGCTCGGGTGCTGTTCACCAGCCGGGCCGTCGACTCGCCGACCTCGAACCATTCCGGCTGCGGGGCCTCCCCCACCTCCTGCGACGAGACGCCGGTGTGCAACAGCACGGGGGCAATGCCCACGCCGCGCGAGACGAGCCGGGTCACGACCTCGGGTGTGAACGGGCGTGCGGCGCTGGGCATCTCGGCGCTGCCCGGAGTGGTGCCGAAGATCGTCTGGTACTCGGTGAGGGTGTACCGCCGGTCGAGGTACCCGTAGGCGATCGGTCGTCCGACGCGACCGAGCACATCACGCAGGGACTCGTCTCCGACGTAGACGGCCCGCCACAGCCGGTTGCCCTCACCGGTCGGCGACGACTCGGCGCGTGGGTAAGGGTCGAGCAGCGTGAGCGTGGCGGCGCCGTCGACGCCCGTGAGCGTCAGCACCTGGCCGGGATGGGCGTCCAGCACGGATCGGGACGCATCGGGAGCGGTCCGCACCTCGACGACCCAGGTGCCGTCACGCAGGTCCATCGCCACGTGCACGACGACGTCGGCCGGTGCCTGCCCGGCACCGGACCGTCGGGCGTCCGCCTCGCCGGCCACGGTCTGCGAGGTGTTGACCACGATGAGGTCTCCGGGATCCAGGTGCTCGGCGAGGTCACCGAAATGCATGTGCCGCACCCGGTCCCCGTCGGCGACGAGGAGGCGGACCTCGTCGCGGGCGATGCCGCGGAACTCCGCGGGCGACGGAGCCGTGCGCTCGCCGGGTGGGGTGAACGTGGTCAACGGGCTGATGCCGATGGCCGTCGTCACGCCGCCGTCACCGCCGCCAGCTCCGCCGCGCGGTAGCGACCGCTCGGGGGACGCCGGTCGACGAGCGCGAGAAACGCCGGCACGGCACTCTCGGGCAGCGGCCGGTCGCTGATGTCCTCGCCCGGGAAGGCGTCCTGGTGCATCTGGGTCCGGAGGTCGCCCGGATCGACGGCGTACCAGCGGACCTCGGGATCCTCGCCGGCCAGGGTGAGGGTGAGGTGCTCGAACGCGGCCTTGCTCGCCGCGTAGGCACCCCAGGTCTCGTAGTGCTCGGCGGCCGCATCGGAGGTGATGTCGATGACGGTCGCCCCGGGCCGGAACAGGGGCCGCAGCGTCCGGATCAGGGCCATCGGTGCCACGACGTTCGTCTCCCAGACGTGGCGCAGCACGGCGCTGGACAGCTCCTGGACCGGGACCAGTGGGCTGGTTCCGAGTGTGCTGGCGTTGTTGACGAGCAGGTCCAGGCCGTCGGCAACGGCGTCGGCGAGGCGGTCGCGGTGACCGGGATCCGTGACGTCGCCGGCCACGGCGGTCACGCGCGGTCCGAGCTCGGCCGCGGTGGCGGCGAGACGTTCGGCGTCGCGTCCGGTGATCACGACGTCCCAGCCGGTGCGGGACCAACCGGACGCGAGGGCGCGACCGAGTCCGGCGGAACCGCCGGTGATGAGCGCAACGGACATGAGTGAGCTCCTTGGTGAGGAATGATCTGTGCTCTCAGGGTGCAACCTCAACCATGGTTGAGGTCAAGCCCTGCTGATCAGCCGACCGGCTTGGACCCGTGCAGGTGCGCGATCCGCCAGCCGTCGTCGCGCCGTTGGCACACGAGGGTGAGCCGGAACGGCTCCTTCGTCGTCGCGTCGCCGTCGTGGTGAAGCTGCCGACCGAATCCGCTGATCCAACCGGACGAGCCGTCGGCCGACACCTGGCACGCGTCCCACTCGAAGGAGCACGACACGGATTGCGCCGCGTACTCGTCGATGAACGTCTCCATGTGGGCCCGGTCGTGGAGCACCACGGACTCGGACGCGATGAAGCAGACGTCATCGTCGTCGAAGAGTGCCCTGAGCCGGTGCGGGTCCTGCGCGGCGAAGGCCGCTCCGAACGCATCGAGCAGGTCGATGAGCTCGTCGTCGGCCGTCATGGACCCGGCGAGCCCGTCAGGCCGTGGCGTAGCGCTGGGCGGAGCGAGCCTTGGCCTTGGCGGCCTCGACCTCGCGGTTCTTCGGCGGGGCGTGGGTCACCAGCGCGTCGAGCAGGTGGGCGGTGACGTGGGCCACCTCGTGCACAGCGTGGTCGAAGGCTTCCTGGTTCGCCTTCGACGGCTTGGTGGTGCCGGCGATCTTGCGGACGTACTGCAGGGCAGCCGCCTCGATCTCGGCGCTGTCGGCACGGGGCTCGAAGTTGTGAAGGGTTCTGATGTTGCGGCACATGCCGCCATCGTAACGCCGGCTGGCACGATGTCTGGATGGACGACGAGGCCACGCCCCCCGGGAGGACCGACGTGACCCTCACCGACGACGACCTCGTCCTCGAGCCCTCCGCGGGCTCGGAGGAGCTCACCAGCTGGACCGTCACGGTCGCCGGTGAGCACGTCGGCATGATCGCGATCCGCGGCGAGGACGGCACCACGGCCTCGGTGCGATGGAACACCGGACGCGGCGACCACGCCACGTGGCATGGAGCCCGTGCCCTGCACCTGGTGGTCGACCACGCCTTCGACGAGCTCGGCTTCACCCGCATCGAGGCACGCGTCCCGGTGGACCGCATGGACGACATCCGGGCGGGGTCCATCGGCGGTCTGCGTCGCGAGGGCATCCTCCGCGGGGCCGGCGACGATCCCGACCGTGCGCTTCTCGCCCGCCTCGCCGGCGATCCCCCGGCGACGAGCCGGGAAGGGTTCATCGCCCTGCTCAACGCCGGCCTGCCGACCAAGCGCATCATCGCCCAGGGCCGACTGCGCGACGAGAACGGACGCATCCTGCTGTGCCAGCTCACCTACAAGCGCGAGTGGGACCTCCCGGGCGGCGTGGTCGAGGTCGGAGAGGCACCGGCCGCCGGGCTCGCGCGGGAGATCCAGGAAGAGCTCGGCGTCACGGTCGAGGTCGGTGATCTGCTCACCGTCAATTGGCTGCCCGCGTGGCGCGGCTGGGACGACGCCTGCGTCTTCCTGTTCGACCTCGGCCAGGTCGATGCCTCGTTCACCGGCGAGATGCGGCTGCAGCCCACGGAGATCGTCGCCGTCGAGTGGTGCGACGCCGACGCGGTGCGCGAGCACGCCGCCGCGGCCGCCACCGAGCTGCTGACCGCGGTCGACGCCGGTGACCTGCCGGTCTATCGCGAGGCGCCGCTAGCACCGGACTGAAGGAAGACGCCCTAGTCGCCGTCGGCTCCCACCACGCCGCCGTACTGGCCCAACGCCCGCGGGCGCTCCCTGCCGCCGGGGATGTACAGCAGCACCTGGTGGTAGTAGCGCAGCTTGCCCGAGGACGAGATGCCGTCGGCGAGGAAGGCCTCCTGCGGGGAACCGGTCGGCCACGACACCGTGATACCCGGCTGGACGTTGTACGTGTCCAGGCGCAACAGGGTCAGGAACACCAGCGCGCCGCCGTCGTCGGTGCGCAGCGCGTGGTCGACCTTCTCCGCGGCCCAGTCCTGGGTGACGCCCACGCCTTCCAGCGCGCTGTTGGCGTCGAACGACTCCCGCATCTGCCGGATGAAGTCGTCCTGGGCGACCTCGCTCGACGGTGTGGTGCTGCCGAGCGCCCTCGCGTAGGCGTCGGCGGCGTCCTGCGGCGACATCGACATGCCGGTCTCGCTCGATGGCGCCACGGTGAGTGCCGAGCCACCACCGTCGTGCCGGAGCGCCGGGAGCTCGGTGGAGACGACGGTCTGCGGCGCCGCCACGAGCAGCCAGGGGTCGACGGCCGACTCGCGCTGGAAGATCTGGATGCGGTTCACCTTGCCGGCCGGATCGTAGGCCGTGGCCATGAACCACAACGGGTACTTCGAGAACGACGGCGTCTCCACGTCGGTGACCTCGAGCTGTTGCGACTCCTCGTCCTGCGTGGTCGAGAGTCGCTGCGAGACCTCGAAGGACCCGCTGTCGATCGCGAGCACCGGCCCGCTCTCCACGGTCGACAGCGGCTTGGGGTCGAGCAGGCCGGCCGCGGCGTTGCGCACCGCACGGTAGCGGGCGAAGATCGCGTCGACGTCGGTCTGGGCCGCCGCTCGCTTCGCCAGCGTCGGGTCGTCGCGCTCCGACGGGATGGCGGCGCAGCCCGACAGCAGAATCGCGGCGAGAAGCATCGCGGACACGCGCCTCATGGCTTGCCCTCGCCGTCGACGTCGGAGTCGGGCTCGTCCACGACCTCGAACTCCTCCAGCTCGTCCGCACCGACCTCATGCTCGACGCCGTCGTCGTCGACGTAGACGTAGACGACTCCCTCCGGCTTGGTCTCCGGTTCCGTCTCTGGCTCTCGGGCTCCGGCTCCGGTTCCGGCTCGGGCTCGGGCTTGGCCACCGAGCTGCTGTCGACCCCGGCGAGGATGTCCGCCGCGGTCAGCACGCCTGCCGTGGCTCGAGGGCGAGGCGGCTCTGGTTCCGTCTCGGGTTCCGGCTCGGGTTCCGGCTCCGGTTCGGCGTCGATCTCGGCCAACGCCTCCTCGATCTCGACCGGAAGCACGTCGTCCCCGCTCTCGACGATCACCTCGACCACCTCGTAGCCCGCTGCCTCCTCGGCCGAGATCTCGCGCTCGACGCCGTCCTCGTCCACGAAGAGGTAGAACACCTCCTCGATCTCCTCGACGTCGTCCTCGCCCGTAAGCCTGCGACGCGCGAATACGGTCTCGCCGGCGTCCACCTCGTCCCAGAAACCCTCGCCGCGACGGATGAGACCGCCGCCCCAGACGCCACCGAGACCGACGAGCAGGAGCCCCGCACCCTTCGCGAAGCCGCCCTTGATGCCGTAGGCGTAGGAGACCTCGAGTCCCTGCAGGTTCGACGATCCGACGGAGAGGACGGCCGCCGAGACCGTCTCGTCGGGCAGGACGGTGCTGATGCGGGCGCCGCCGAGTCCGGCGGATCCGGCGATCCACCAGTCGAGGGCCGTGGGGGCGCCCGACAGGCCCTCGCGGCCGTCGATCTGGCGCATCTTCACGCTCCAGGGCGTGGAGAACGAAGTGACTTCGAGGCGGCGGGTGTCCTTGACGTAGTTCTCGACGTCGACGGTGTTGCCGATGCCGACGAAAACGGGCTTGTTGACCGGCACCTCGGCCAGGACGTCGACCTGGACGCCCTTCCAGCTGATGACCGCCGGGGCCGTGACCACGGCGATGCCGTCCGTGTCGATCTCGTGCGGACCCGTCGTGAACCGGCTGTCGGGGCCGAGGACGATCATGACGGCCAGCCCGGCGATGGCGCACAGGACGCCGAGGATCGTCACGACCCACCCGACTCTCGTCCGCATCCTCACGCTCTCCTGTCGCGTCTCACGCCGACCTGAACCCTACATTCAGGGTTCCGCAGATCTCGGTCAGAAGAGCGCCGTGGCCAGGGCGCGGCGGGCGGTCGCCACCCGGGGATCGCTCGCGCCGACGACGGTGAAGAGCTCGAGGAGACGCTCGCGCACCCGCTCGCGGTCGTCGCCGTCGAGACGCCTCACCAGCTCGATGAGCCGGTCGAACGCATCCTGCACATGCCCGCCGCTGACGTCGAGGTCGGCGACGAGCAGCTGGGCGTCGAGGTCGTCGGGGGCATCCGCGGCCGCGGTGCGCGCGGCGACGAGGTCGGCATCGCGCGTGCGGCTCATGAGCTGCACGCCGGCCAGACGCTCGGCGATCTCGGTGTCGGCCGGATGCTGCGTGAGAAGCTTCTCGTACTCGGCCACCGCCCCGTCGAGGTCGTCGGCCGCGAGCTTGGCGTCCGCGGCGGCGAAGCGGGGATCCTCAGGCGGCTCTTCGTCGGATGCCTCGGCATCACCGGCCGGACCCGCCTGCGCACGTCCGGTCAAGCCGTTCTGCTCGGCGACCGTGAGCAGCTGGTCGAAGTACTGGCGCACGTCCGCCTCGTCGGCCGTACCCTGGAACAGCGGGACTGGCTGACCCTTGACCAGCCCCACAACGACCGGGACGCCCTGGGCACCCAGCGCCTGGGCGATGGCCGGGTTGGTGTCGACGTCGACCTGCGCCAGCGTGAGGCGTCCGTCGTAGGAGGTGACGACCTGCCCCAGGAGCTCGTTGAACGCCTGGCTCTGCGGTGAACGGGGCGACCACAGGCTCAGCACCACCACGTGCTGCATCGAGGCCTCGAGCGCGTCGGCCTGGAAGTTCTGCTCGGTGATGTCGACGACGAAGGCTCCGGGCGCCCGCGTGGACGCCTGGCTGCCGGCGGGCTGGGCGAGCGAGGACAGGTCGACGGCGCCGGGGCGCGAGAAGGTCATGTCGCCATTCTATGAAGTGCTCGACGGCGCACCACGCCGGTGCAACAGGCCGCCTACTGCCCGCCCATCATCTGGCGGTCGATGGCCGAGCGCGGGCCGCGCAGTCCCGAGCGCTGCACGACCCGCTGAATGGTGAGGTCCCGCGCATCCGGGTCCGGGATGAAGCGGATCCGGCGCAGACCTTGCGCCTGGGCAGCCGACTCGAACACAAAGTGTCCGTAGCCCAGGAACCGCCCGATGAGGGGCTTCTCGACGGTGATGTCGAGGATGCGGGTGATGGGCATCGTGGCGATGCGGACGGCGAACACCCCGGACGCACGGAACACCCGCATGTTCGTGACAACGAAGACGTCGCGGCGTTCGCGCATCGTGATGTACAGGGCGTGCAGTCCGAGCGCGACGCCGAGGAGGATGAACAGCCACCCGAGCTCGATCGGGCCGAGCACCGCCAGCAGCCAGAGCGGGATGATGCCGAGGGCCTCCACGAAGGGCTGCGCGTAGACGATCGAGTGGTGGCGCACGAGGTCGATGACCTCCTCACCCTCGCTGGTGAGGAGATGACTCTCGATGTCCTGGTCCGGCAGACGGTCGAGCAGGAACTCGATCACCGCTCTACGTTGCCAGCTCGTCGACGAAGACGCCCACCTGACCGAACGCGTCGATGACCGCGCTCATCGCGCCGCTCACTGCGTCGGCCGCGCCGGCGGGCGCGGTGAGCAGGTAGTAGACGATGAACCCGATGACGAGCAGACCGAGGACCTTCTTCAACACCATTCCTTTGTACCCGAGATGAGGGGGCGTCGGAACGAGGCGCGCCGCGAGGTCACAGGTGCTCGACCAGGGTGTCTGCGGCGGCGAAGGGGTCGGATCGACCGGCCAGCACGTCGGCCGCGAGTGAGTCGAGCCGCGCGTCGCCGGTGACATCGCCCATCCTGTGGCGCAGCGAGCTCAGGGCCAAGGCCTCGATCTCGCGTCGCACGCGCGCCAGCCGCCGGCGCTCCAGCTCGCCGCCGGCCAGGTGCTCGCGGTGCCGCTCGATCTCCGTGACCACCTCGTCGACACCCTCCCCCGTGGTCGCCACGGTGAGGACGATCGGCGGCTTCCAGTCGGACTCCCGCGCCGACACGACGCTGCGGATCTCCCGTCGCGTGGTGCTCGCGCCCTCGCGGTCGGCCTTGTTGACGACGAAGACGTCGCCGATCTCCAGGATGCCGGCCTTCAGTGCCTGGATGCCGTCGCCCATGCCCGGGGCGAGGAGCACGAGCGTCGTGTCGGCGAGGCCGGCGATCTCCACCTCGGACTGGCCGACGCCCACCGTCTCGACCAGGATCACGTCGCACCCGGCGGCGTCGAGCACCCGCAGGGCCTGTGGTGCTGCACCGGCCAGCCCACCGAGATGGCCACGGCTGGCCATCGACCGGATGTAGACACCCTCGTCGGTGGCGTGCTCCTGCATGCGCACCCGGTCGCCGAGCAAGGCGCCGCCGGAGAACGGCGACGTCGGGTCGACGGCGAGGACCCCGACCCGCTTGTCCTGGGCTCGCAAAGCAGCGACGAGCGCCGAGGTGGACGTCGACTTGCCCACGCCGGGCGACCCGGTGATGCCGACGATGTGAGCGTAGCCCGCGTGCGGCGCGAGGGCAGCGCTCACGTCACGCAGCGACGGTGACTCGTCCTCGACGAGCGAGATGAGGCGGGCGACCGCGCGGGCCTCCCCGCGTCGCGCGCCGGCGACGAGCTCGGCCGTGTCGTTCGACGCCACTAGGGCTTCGGAACGCGGACGATCAGGGCGTCGCCCTGGCCGCCGCCGCCGCACAACGCCGCAGCACCGACGCCGCCACCGCGGCGCTTGAGCTCGAGCGCGAGGTGCAACGCGAGGCGGGCGCCACTCATGCCGATCGGGTGTCCGACCGCGATGGCGCCGCCGTTGACGTTGACGATGTCCTCGCTGACGCCGAGCTCACGGGTCGAGGCGATGCCGACGGCGGCGAAGGCTTCGTTGATCTCGACGAGATCGAGATCGGAGGGCGAGATGCCCTCCTTCTCGCACGCCTGGGCGATCGCGTTGGCGGGCTGCGACTGCAGGGACGAGTCGGGGCCGGCGACCTGGCCGCTGGCACCGATCTCGGCGAGCCACGTGAGGCCGAGCGACTCGGCCTTCTCCTTGCTCATGACGACCACGGCACAGGCGCCGTCGGAGATCTGGCTGGCGGAGCCGGCCGTGATGGTGCCCTCCTTGGAGAACGCCGGCCGTAGCTTGCCCAGGGACTCGACCGTGGTGTCGCCGCGCACGCCCTCGTCGTCCTTGACGACGATCGCGTCGCCGCGGCGCTGCGGGATCTCGACGGGGATGATCTCGTCGTCGAAGACACCGTTCTTCTGCGCCTCCGCGGCGAGCTGGTGCGAGCGAGCGCTGAACGCGTCCTGCTCCTCGCGGGTGAACTTCTGCTGCTCGGCGTTGATCGACTCGGTGAGGCCGCCCATGGCCTGGTCGGTGATGGCGTCCCAGAGTCCGTCGGCCTGCATGTGGTCGGTGAGCGTGGTGTCTCCGTACTTGGTGCCCTCGCGCGAGCCGAGCAGCATGTGCGGGGCCTGGGTCATCGACTCCTGGCCGCCGGCGACGATGATCTCGTGCTCACCGGCGCGGATGAGCTGGTCGGCGAGCGCGATCGCGTTGATGCCGGACAGGCACACCTTGTTGACCGTCAGCGCCGGGACGTTCAGCGGGATGCCACCCTTGTTCGCCGCCTGGCGAGCGGGGATCTGCCCGGCGCCCGCCTGGAGCACCTGGCCCATGATCACGTAGTCGACCTGGTCGCCGGTGACGCCGGCCTTATCGAGCGCGCCCTTGATGGCGTGACCGCCCAGGTCGGAGCCGGAGAGCGACTTCAGACCACCGAGCAGGCGACCGATGGGGGTGCGCGCACCGGCGACGATGACGGACTGGGGCATGGCGAAGCTCCTTCGAAGACTGTGGGGTCATCGTACTCAGCGCGAACGCGCATCCCCACCCGGTGTCACCTGCCGGGGGCACCTCCCGCGGGCATGCCCGTCGGGCACCTCCCTCCGGTATGCCCGTGGGGGACACGCCTCTAGGCTTCCTTGCATGATGAACCAGGTCCCCGACCACCTCCTCCTCGCGATCGACCACGTCGGCATCGCCGTGCCCGACCTCGACGACGCCTTGGAGTTCTACGCCTCCACGTTCGGCCTGCACTCGGTGCACGAGGAGGTCAACGAGGAGCAGGGCGTCCGCGAGGCCATGCTGGCCGTCGGCGACTCCGGCTCGTGCATCCAGCTGCTGGCGCCGCTCACCGACGACTCGACGATCGCGAAGTTCCTCGACCGCAACGGGCAGGGCATCCAGCAGCTCGCCTACCGGGTCAGCGACATCGACACCGTCTCGGCGACGCTCCGCGAGCGCGGTGTGCGCCTGCTCTACGACGCCCCCAAGGGCGGCACATCCGACAGCCGCGTCAACTTCGTGCACCCCAAGGACGCCGGCGGGGTGCTGGTCGAGCTCGTCGAGCCGGCGAAGTAAAGTCGCCGCGACACCAGGAGGAATCCCCCCGTGAAGCACATTCTTGACGCCATCCAGGCCGGCGACACTCCCGGCGAGGAGTTCGCGGCCATCGAGATCCCCGAGACCTACCAGGGCATCACCGTCCACAAGGACGAGGTCGACATGTTCGCCGACACGCCCACCAAGGAGAAGGATCCGCGCAAGAGCCTCCACCTCGACGACGTCCCGGTCCCCGAGCTCGCGCCGGGCGAAGCGCTCGTCGCCGTCATGGCCAGCGCCATCAACTACAACACCGTCTGGACGTCCATCTTCGAGCCGGTGCCCACGTTCGGGTTCCTCGAGCGCTACGGGCGGCTGTCGGAGTACAGCAAGCGGCACGACCTGCCGTACCACGTGGTCGGCTCCGACCTCGCCGGCGTCGTGCTGCGCACCGGCCCGGGCGTCACTGCCTGGCAGCCCGGCAACGAGGTCGTCGCCCACTGTCTGTCGGTCGAGCTGGAGAGCCCCGACGGGCACGACGACACGATGATGGACCCGCAGCAGCGCATCTGGGGCTTCGAGACGAACTTCGGCGGCCTCGCCGAGCTGGCCATCGTCAAGTCGAACCAGCTGATGCCCAAGCCGGACCACCTCACCTGGGAGGAGGCGGCCAGCCCCGGCCTGGTCAACTCCACCGCCTACCGCCAGCTGGTGTCCAAGAACGGCGCCAACATGAAGCAGGGCGACGTCGTGCTGATCTGGGGCGCATCCGGTGGCCTCGGCTCGTACGCCACCCAGATGGCCATCAACGGCGGCGCCATTCCGGTGTGTGTCGTCTCCTCGCCCCAGAAGGCCGAGATCGTCCGCTCACTCGGCGCAGAGCACGTCATCGACCGCTCGGCCGAGGACTACACGTTCTGGAAGGACGAGAACACCCAGGACCCGAAGGAGTGGCAGCGCTTCGGCAAGAAGATCCGCGAGCTCACCGGCGGGGAGGACCCCGACATCGTCTTCGAGCACCCGGGCCGCGAGACGTTCGGCGCGTCCGTCTACGTCGCGCGCAAGGGCGGCACGATCATCACCTGCGCCTCGACGTCGGGCTACATGCACCAGTACGACAACCGGTACCTCTGGATGAACCTCAAGCAGATCAAGAGCTCGCACTTCGCCAACTACCGCGAGGCGTGGGAGGCCAACCGCCTGATCGACAAGGCGCTCATCCACCCGACGCTGTCGCGGGTCTACCCCCTGGCCGAGACCGGGCAGGCCGCACTCGACGTCCACCAGAACGCCCACCAGGGCAAGGTTGGCGTGCTCGCCCTCGCTCCGGAGGAGGGTCTGGGCGTGCGCGACGACGAGAAACGGGCCCTGCACCTCGACGCCATCAACCGCTTCCGGGGCGTGTAGACGCCAGTCAGGCTGACCTAAGCGGACAGGTATGGTGGACCCCACACCTGACCGATCCTCCAGAGGTAAACCATGTCCGAGCAGTCCGGATTGTCCATCTTCGACGCAGCCAAGAACTCGGCGGAAGCCACGTTCCCCTTGGCGAGACGCGGCGGGTATGACGCCGATGCCGTCGACGCCTGGGTCCGCAACCAGGCCACGGAGCTCGGCGGCGCCGCCGACCACGTGAAGACTCTCGAGGACGAGAACAACGCCCTCCGCGACCTGGTGAACCAGCTCAAGGAACGCGCCGACTCCGTCGACAAGCCGTCGTACTCCGGTCTGGGTGGCCACGCCGCGCAGCTGCTCCAGCTCGCCGAGCAGGAGGCCGCCGACGTCCGTTCCCGGTCCACGCGCGAGGCCGATGAGCTGGTCAAGAAGGCCGAGGAGGAGGCCAGCCTGCTCCGCACCGCCGCGGCCAAGGACGCCGAGGAGCTGCGCACGAAAGCCGTCACCGAGCTCGAGGACAAGCGCCGCAGCCTGCTGGAGGAGGCCGAGGCGAGGCAGGCCGAGGCCGCCGCCCATGCCGAGGACGTCAAGGCCCAGGCCGAGCGTGAAGCCGCCCAGCTGCGCCTCGCCGCCGAGCAGGAAGCCCAGAACCTTCGCCTCGGCGCCACCCGCGACGTCGAGCAGGCCCGCGCTGCTGCCGACCGTGAAGTCACCGAGGCCCGCCGCGTGCTCGCCGTGGAGAAGGAGCGCCTCGCCCGCGAGGCCGCCGACAACCACGCCGCCGCCACCGAGCAGACCGCCCAGCTCGTGGGCGACTCCGAGACCCGCGCCGCCGCGGCCGACGAGCGGGCCCGCGAGATCATGGCCCAGGCCACGAAGTCACGCGACGCCGCCAGCTCCGAGGCCGTCCGCATCGTCGACAGCGCCAAGAACGAGGCGTCCGCCGTCATCTCCAACGCGCACGCTGAAGCCGAGCACCTTCGCGCCACCGCCACCACGGAGGTCGAGCGTCAAACCCGCAGCCTCCGCGCCGAGGTCGAGGACCTCGAGCGCAAGCGCGAGGGTATCCTCGCCCAGATGGGCCAGCTGCGCGACATCGTCGCCACGTTCGCCCCGAGCACAGCGGCCGCGGAGACCGACAACGAAAACGCGGACGAGGACGAGGAGCAGCAGCCGGCCGAGCCCACGGACGAGTCCGACGACGAGACGGACGAGGTCGAGCAGGCCGACGAGGACGACGCCCGGTCGGCGTCCAACTAGCGCGGAACGTCCGAGAACGCCGCCACGGTGCGGTCGCGGTAGGCCGACGGGTCGGCCCGCTCCATGGGCCCGTCCCACCGGCGCGGCAAGGGCGTCTTGACGTCCGGTGCCAGCCGCGCCGCGATCTCGTCGAGCACCCGTTCGGCGTCGCCCACCCACAGGTGCTTGGCGCCGTCGACCCCGATGACCTCGGCCTGCGGGATCGCCGCGAAGCGACGACGTGCCTCGTCGGGCTGCAGGTAGTCGTCGAGCTCCGGGATGAGCGCCGTGACCGGCTTGCCCGACTCGGCCCAGGCGGCCAGGTGCTCGTCGGTGCTGTGTCGCAGCGGCGGCGACAGCAGGACGAGGCCCTCGACGGCCGGGTCGAGGCCGTGCATGAGCGCAAGATCGGTGCCGAACGACCAGCCGACGATCCAGATGTGGGGCAGGTCGGCGAACTCCGCGTACTCGATGGCCGCTGCGACGTCGAACTTCTCGCCCTTGGCGTTGTCGAATGCGCCACCGCTGGTGCCCTGCACGCTGGAGGTGCCGCGGGTGTTGAAACGCAGCACGGCGATGCCGGCCAGCGCAGGCAGTCGGTATGACGCCTTGCGGAAGAGCTGGCTGTCCATCATCCCGCCGTGGGTGGGCAACGGATGCAGACAGATCATGGTCGCCACCGGGTCGCGATCGACCGGCAGCGCCAGCTCACCCACGAGGTCGATGCCGTCGGCGGTCTGCAGCGTCAGGGGTTCGCGCCTGGCCGGGAGGATGGAGTTGCCGCGGATGACCTCGCTGCTCATCAGAGCCTTCTCGTCCAGCATGCGGTGTGCCAGTGCCGGCGTTCGTCGATGGCGTCGGTGAGCAGCGGCTTCTCGACCGGCCAGACCACCTGGTGCGGGGTGGCCGGGGTGATGGCGGCCAGGCATCCCGGGCAGGTGTAGGTCTTGACCGAGGTCGCGCCCGTGATCGGCCGGACGAACCACCGACCGTCGCGCTTGTCGATGATCCGCTCCGCCGCAGGCCGCAGCGGGCGCTGCGCGGGACGGGCGGTACGACGGCGAGACATGGCTCGATCCTACGTGGCCCAGTGAGGCGGCTCGCCGCCTGCGGCCCCGGCTCAGCGAGCCGGCATGCAGTACCGGCGGACCCAGCCCTCGCCGTTCGACGACGCCTTGAGCGAGGTGGCGAAGTCGACCACGGTGACCTCGGTGGACTTCCACTCGAACACGACGCTGTCGGTCAGGCCGGGCTTCGTGCGACAGGCGAGACCCTCGCTCTCGAGCTCGGCGACCGTGCGGAGGACGGCGGGCGACTGCACGCAGGACCCGTCCTGGCAGGAGCCGGCGCTCACCACGTCACGGGAGGTCTGGCCCAGGTGGGAGGCGAACAGCTGGAATCCGAGGATCACCGGGACGGCCGCCACCACGCACGTGACGACCGCGAGACGCACATAGTGGCTGGACGCGACGAACGTGTCGCTGCGGATCATGGTCGGCCTCCTCACGCAATGACAACGAGGCTGGAACGCCGGGGTTATCGGTAGGAGTGGAAGCCTTCGCCGGTCTTGCGACCGAGCTTGCCCTCCTCGACGAGGCGCACGAGCGTCGGTGCCGGCTCCCAGCCTGCGTGGCCGAAGGCTCCGACCAGCGACTTCTCGATGGCCAGCGAGACATCGTTGCCCACAACGTCGAGCAGCTCGAATGGACCCATCGGGAGCTTGGTCTCCTTCATGGCGGTGTCGATCTCCTCGAGCGAGTCGTCACCGGCCTCGTGCAGCTTGACCGCGTCGTTCAGGTACGGGAAGAGCAGCGCGTTGACGATGAAGCCGGCGCGGTCGGTGCACGAGACGGGGTGCTTGCCGACGGCGGTGCTGAGCGCCTTCGACGTCTCGGCGACCTCGGGGCTCGTCGTCGGTGCCGACACGACCTCGACGAGCTTCATGATCGGCGCCGGGTTGAAGAAGTGGAGGCCCACGACGTCCTCGGGCCGGCCGGTGGCGCCCGCCAGCTCGGAGATCGAGAGCGACGACGTGGTGGTCGCGAGGATCGCCCCCGGCTTCAGGATGCGGTCGAGGTCGGTGAACAGCTCGAGCTTGACGTCCATGTCCTCGGCGATCGCCTCCACGACGATGTCGACGTCGGCCAGGGCCTCACGGCTGGTGGCGCCCGTCAACCGAGCGAGCACGGCCTCCTTGGCGTCCTCGTCGAGCTTGCCCTTGGCGATCGCCTTGTCGAGATTCTTGGTGATCTGGGCGATGACGCCGTCGACCTTCTCGTCGGAGCGACCGACGAACACGACGTCGTGGCCGGCCTTCGCGAACACCTCGGCGATGCCGGCGGCCATCGTGCCGGTGCCGACGACGCCGACCGTGTCGATCTCGTGCCGCAGCTGGGGTTCGACGGCATCGTCGGATGCGGAGGCTCCGGCGAGCTCGGCGAGCACGGGTGCCGGCTTGTGCAGCGGGTCGCCGGTCTCGGCGTACAGCTTCTCCAGCCCGGAGGCGACGACGTCGGCGCCGAGCGCGTCGATGAGGGCCAGCGGGCCGATCGGATAGCCGCACCCGAAGCGCATGGCGGCGTCGATGTCGTCGCGTGTGGCGTACTCGCTCGCGAACATCGTGGCCGCGTGGTTCAGGTACGGAAGCAGCAGGGTACGAGCGATCTCAGCCCCTCGATCCGGGCCGCTGAATCGGTCGACGATCTCCTGCATGCCGTGTCTCCTTCGGGTGGACGGTCGTGTCAGACTATCGTCACAGTGTCACTGTCGACCTGGGGAGACTTTCGGATATGAGGATCGCCACAGCGGCTTTCCTGCTCGCCACGCTCGCGGGTTGCGGTACGTATACGGGCAGCTCCGACGAGGCCACACCATCCGAGACCGCCAGCTCGTCCACGCCCTCCCCCGCGGCCACGAATGCCGTGCCCGCGGCGGCCGCCGACCTGGTCGGCGACTGGGAGGACCCGGCCGAGAAGTGGACGATCCACTTCCGCGACGACGGCACCTACGTCGAGGACTACCAGGGCGTCAAGGACTTCCGCGTCGGCAAGTACTCGATCGCGGACGGCACGGTCAAGCTCGAGGGCGACGACGGCAACACCGACGAGGGCACCGTAGAGGGCGAGACGCTGGTGTTCAAGCTCGGCACGCTCGAGCGGAAAGTCTCCTAGCTTGCGGCTCGTGGTCGCGCGGTGCCAGGTCGACTACGCCGGACGGCTGACCGCCCACCTGCCCCTCGCCACCCGCGTCATCATGGTCAAGGCCGACGGCTCGGTGCTGATCCACGCCGACGGCGGCTCCTACAAGCCGCTCAACTGGATGAGTCCGCCGTGCACGCTGCGCGAGGAGACGGGCGACGACGGCGTCACCGAATGGACCGTCGCGGCCACGAAGTCCGACGACACCTTGCGCATCCGCCTCGAGGAGGTGTTCCACGACTCCTCGCACGAGCTCGGCGTCGATCCCGGCCTGCAGAAGGACGGCGTCGAGAAGCACCTCCAGGAGCTGCTGGCCGAGCACACCGCCACCCTCGGCGAGGGCATGAGCCTGGTACGGCGCGAGTACATGACGGCGATCGGCCCGGTCGACCTGCTCTGCAAGGACGCCGACGGCGGCTCGGTCGCGGTCGAGATCAAGCGCCGCGGCGAGATCGACGGAGTGGAACAGCTGACCCGCTACCTCGAGCTGATGAACCGCGACCCGATGCTGTCGCCTGTGCGCGGCGTGTTCGCCGCCCAGGAGATCAAGCCCCAGGCACGCACGTTGGCACTCGACCGTGGCATCGAGTGCGTCCTGCTCGACTACGACGCTCTGCGCGGCATCGAGGATCCCAGCCTGCGGCTCTTCTAGCGCGCGAGGCCGAGAGCCTTCAGCACCGGCTGGATCTGGTTCCAGCGCGCGATCTCGCAGCCGTTCTCCTGCGTGAACACCGCCGACACGGGTTCGTCCTGGAACGTGCCCGTGATCGTGGCCTTGCGCGGGCCGCCGTAGATGGCGGTGCAGGCCTGGTCGACGGGGACGGGCTCGAACACCTTGGGGGCGACGACGTCGAGGGCCGCGCAGATGTCGCGTTCCTTCGCCTTCTCGCCCGGACACGTCAGCGACCCGGTGCGCGGGGTCGCATTCTCGTCGGCCTGCACGCTCAGCTCGAGCCTGCTCGGAAGCTCGTCCGTGGGTGTGTCGGACCCGCAGCCCGCCATCGTGGTGGCAAGGAGACCCATGACAAGTGCGGCGACCAGCCTGCCCGCGGAAATGCTCGGCATGATCGCCCCTCCTCGATGTCCCTGACCTGCACGAGCCTATCCGGCGGATCCGACGCCCGCGCCACGTGCATCCGCCGCCCGGTGATGTCGGCTAGGACAGGTGGTTCGCCTTGCGGATCTCATCGACGATCCGCCCCATGATGTCGGTCATGCCGAAGTCCTTCGGCGTGAACACGGCCGCGATGCCCTGGCTCTCCAGCGCCCGCGCGTCGGAGTCGGGGATGATGCCACCGACGATCACCGGCACGTCACCCATGCCCTCCTCGGCGAGGCCCTTCTGCACCTCCGGCACGAGCTCCATGTGGGAGCCGGACAGGATCGACAGCCCCACGCAGTGGACGTCCTCGGCCACGGCCGCGGCCACGATCTGCGCCGCCGTGAGGCGAATGCCCTGGTAGATGACCTCGAAACCGGCGTCGCGAGCGCGGACGGCGATCTGCTCCGCGCCGTTGGAGTGTCCGTCGAGGCCGGGCTTGCCGACGAGCAGGCGCAGACGGGTGCCGAGCTCCTCGCCGGTCGCGGCGACCCGCTCGCGGACGGCGGTCAGCTCCTGGCCGGCCTCGGCGACGCCGACGCCGCCCGTGACACCGGTGGGAGCGCGATACTCGCCGAACACCTCGCGCAGCGCACCGGCCCACTCCCCGACCGTGACGCCGGCGCGCACGGCGTCGAGCGTCGCGGCCATCAGGTTGGTGTCGGTCTTGGCCTCGGCGCGCAGCCGATCCAGCGCCTCGTCGACGGCGGACTGGTCACGCTCGGCACGCCACTGCTCGATGTCGGCGATGGCGGCGCGTTCGGCCTCCGGGTCGGGCGTCTGGATGGCGGTGTCGAGGTCGGCGGTGAGCGGCGACGGCTCGGTCTCGGTGTAGGAATTGACGCCGATGACCTTGAGCTCCCCGGCCTCGATCCGGGCGCGGCGCTCGGAGTGGGAGGCCACCAGCTCGCCCTTCATGTACCCGGACTCGACGGCCGCCACTGCGCCGCCCATGGCCTGGACGGTGTCGATCTCGGCCTTCGCGCCCTCGATCAGCTCGTTGACCTTGGCCTCGATGACCACCGAGCCCTCGAAGATGTCGTCGTACTCCAGCAGGTCGGACTCGAACGCCAGCACCTGCTGCAGGCGCAGCGACCACTGCTGGTCCCACGGCCGCGGCAGCCCGAGCGCTTCGTTCCAGGCGGGCAGCTGCACCGCGCGGGCCCGGGCGTCCTTGCTCAGCGTGACACCGAGCATCTCCAGCACGATGCGCTGCACGTTGTTCTCGGGCTGGGCCTCGGTGAGGCCGAGGGAGTTGACCTGCACGCCGTAGCGCAGCCGACGCATCTTGGGATCCTGGACGCCGTACCGCTCACGGGTGATCTCGTCCCACAGCCGGCCGAACGCCCGCATCTTGCAGGTCTCCTCGATGAACCGCACGCCCGCGTTGACGAAGAACGAGATGCGGCCGACGACGTGCTCGAACTCGTCCTCGGGCACCTGGCCGGAATCACGGACGTCGTCGAGCACGGCGATCGCGGTGCACAGCGCGTAGGCGAGCTCCTGCGTGGGCGTCGCGCCGGCTTCCTGCAGGTGGTAGCTGCAGATGTTCAGCGGGTTCCACTTGGGGATCTCCTTGACCGTGTACGCGATCATGTCCGTCGTGAGGCGCAGCGACGCCTCCGGCGGGAAGACGTAGGTGCCTCGCGACAGGTACTCCTTGATGATGTCGTTCTGCGTCGTTCCCGACAGGCTGGACGGCGGTGCGCCCTGCTCCTCGGCGGCGACCTCGTACATCGCCAGCAGCCACATCGCGGTGGCGTTGATGGTCATCGAGGTGTTCATCTCGTCGAGCGGGATGTCCTGGAACAGCCTGCGCATCGCGCCCAGGTGAGGGATGGGGACGCCGACCTTGCCGACCTCGCCCTTGGAGAGCACGTGGTCGGGGTCGTAACCCGTCTGGGTGGGCAGGTCGAAGGCGACGGACAGCCCGGTCTGGCCCTTCTCGAGGTTGCGCCGGTAGAGGGAGTTCGACTCCGCCGCCGAGCTGTGTCCGGCGTAGGTCCGCATCACCCACGGTTTGTCGGGCGCAGTCTTGTCAGGCATGACTCTCAGGTTACCGCTGGTAACACGCTTGGGGAGGTGCGCCCTAAACTCGTGAGCATGGTGAACCTCACGCGCATATACACGCGTACCGGTGACGACGGCACCACGAATCTCGGCGACATGAGCACCACGTCGAAGCTCGACCTCCGGCTGGCCGCGTACGCCGACGTCGACGAGGCGAACAGCCACATCGGCGTAGCCATCGCCCTCGGCACCCTGCCCGACGACGTCGTGACGGTGCTCACGCACGTCCAGAACGACCTGTTCGACGTGGGCGCCGACCTGTCGTGCCCCGTGGTGGAGGATCCGGACCACCCGCCGCTGCGGGTGGAGTCCGACTACATCGACCGGCTCGAAGGCTGGTGCGACGAGTACAACGAGTCGCTGGAGAAGCTCCGGTCGTTCATCCTCCCGGGCGGCACACGAGCGGCTGCCCAGCTGCACGTGGCCCGAACGGTCACCCGGCGTGCGGAACGGTCGGCCTGGGCCGCGATCGACGAGCACGGCGAGACGATGAACGTGCGCACGGCGAAGTACCTCAATCGGCTCAGCGACCTGCTGTTCATCCTGGCCCGCTACGCGAACCGTGAGTCCGGGGACGTCCTGTGGGTCCCCGGCGGGGAGCGGTCAGGCGGTTAGAGAGAGGCGCCCTGGAGTTACTCCCAGTCGATCGCCTGCGTAGCGGCACCATGGTGCTGGTGTGCGGCCTCGGCCGGGGCGGCACCACCCACGGCGGTGACGGCGGTCAGGAAGGCAGCGACGACGACGCGCTTGATCACGGTGAACTTCTCTCCCTCGGGCGGGGATTCTCGTGACCCCCCGTCAGGGCACCGATTCTGCCTCTCACCTGCGGTGACGTCAACGCCGGCTAGATGACGTTGTTGACGCTGTGCCCCGGTGGGGACGACTCCAGCCAGGCGAGCAGACCGTTGAGGGCGCTCGGGCTCATGGCCATCTGACGGACGCCGGACCGATGACGCACGGCGACGATCACATGACCGCCGTGCAGGGCGTAGACCTCAGGCCCGACCGGGTCACGGCGTCCGTCGATCGCGATCTCACCACGGACGAACCGGTAGCGCGGCCACCAGGCGAACGAGAACGTGCGGTACCACTCGAGCGTGTTCGCTCGATAGGCACCGACGCCGAGCGTCCATCCCTTGGGCGTGGCCTCGCTGCGATGGTTGATGCTGACGTCGAACGTGCCGCCTCGTCGTGCGACGAGTCGGCGGCGGACCACCAGTGACACCACCACGATGGCGGCGAACAGGACGATGAGCGCGAGCGAGTCGACGAGCCACAGCCAGATCGGCACCGTGGGGTCCTCCGTTCACGCTCGGGGGGTCAGGACATCTTCTCCGCGGCGCGCACCTTCGCCTCGGCTCGCTGCAAGGCGAGGGAGTCGCCCTCTCCCTGCAGCTTCTCGACCTCGGCGCGTGCGGCGTCGGCGTCGATCTCGTCGGCGAGGAAGGCGTCCTCGGACAGGATCGACACCCGATCGTTGGCAATGGACAAGAACCCGTCCTCGACGGCCGCCCGCACCTGCTCGCCGTCGGTGGTGGTGATCTCGACGACACTGGGCAGCAGGATCGACAGCACCGGCGCGTGCCCGGGCAGGGCGCCGAGGTCGCCCTCGGCGGTGCGGGCGATGACCATCGTGGCCTCGCCCGACCACACGACGCGGTCGGCGGCCACGAGCTCCACCTGCAACGGGTCGGACATCAGAGACCCTTCTGGATTTCTTCCCACTTCTTGTCGACGTCGTCGAGACCGCCGCACATGAAGAAGGCCTGCTCGGCCACGTGGTCGTACTCGCCGTCGCAGATCTTGCCGAAGGCGTCGACGGTCTCGTCGATCGGGACCGTGGAGCCCTCGATGCCGGTGAACTGCTTGGCCACGTAGGTGTTCTGGGACAGGAAGCGCTGCAGACGACGTGCGCGGGACACGATCGTCTTGTCCTCCTCGCTGAGCTCGTCGACACCGAGGATGGCGATGATGTCCTGCAGCTCCTTGTTGCGCTGCAGGATGCCCTTGACCCGGTTGGCGGTCGTGTAGTGGGCCTCGCTGATGTAGCGCGGGTCGAGGATGCGTGACGTCGACGTCAGCGGGTCCACGGCCGGGTAGATGCCCAGGGACGCGATCTCACGGCTCAGCTCGGTGGTGGCGTCGAGGTGCGCGAACGTGGTGGCCGGGGCCGGGTCCGTGTAGTCGTCGGCCGGGACGTAGATCGCCTGCAGCGACGTGATGGAGTGACCGCGGGTGGACGTGATGCGCTCCTGGAGGACGCCCATCTCGTCGGCCAGCGTCGGCTGGTAGCCCACGGCGGACGGCATGCGGCCCAGCAGCGTCGAGACCTCGGAGCCGGCCTGGGTGAACCGGAAGATGTTGTCGATGAACAGCAGCACGTCCTGCTTCTGGACGTCGCGGAAGTACTCGGCCATCGTCAGCGCCGACAGGGCGACGCGAAGGCGGGCTCCCGGCGGCTCGTCCATCTGGCCGAAGACGAGGGCGGTCTGGCCGATGACTCCGGCCTCCTCCATCTCCGCGATCAGGTCGTTGCCCTCGCGGGTGCGCTCGCCGACACCGGCGAACACGGACACACCGCCGTGGTCCTTGGCGACGCGGGCGATCATCTCCTGGATGAGCACCGTCTTGCCGACGCCGGCACCGCCGAACAGGCCGATCTTGCCGCCGAGCACGTACGGGGTGAGCAGGTCGATGACCTTGATGCCGGTCTCGAACATCTCGGTCTTGGCCTCGAGCTGGTCGAAGGCCGGCGCCTTGCGGTGGATGCCCCAGCGCTCTTCGACCTCGAACGTCTCGCCCTCCTTGAGGTTGAGCACCTCGCCGGTGGTGTTGAACACCTTGCCGAGCGTCTGGTCGCCGACGGGAACCGTGATCGGCTCGCCGAGGTCCGTGACCGTGCTGCCGCGCACCACGCCGTCGGTGGGCCGCAGGCTGATGGCGCGCACCATGCCGTCGCCGATGTGCTGGGCGACCTCGAGCGTCAGTGTCTCGGTCTCCCCCGCGATCTCGACGTCCACGGTCAGGGCGTTGTAGATCTCGGGCATCGCGTCGCTCGGGAACTCGACGTCGAGCACCGGCCCGATCACGCGGGACACGCGTCCGGTCGAGGTCTGCTTCTCTTCGGTCGTGGCAGTCATGTCTCTCACTCACTTCCAGCAGTGGCGTCGGCGAGCGCGTTCGCGCCGCCCACGATCTCGCTGATTTCCTGGGTAATCCCGGCCTGGCGGGCCTGGTTGGCAACTCGGGTGTACTTCTCGATGAGGTCCTGGGCGTTGTCGGTCGCGGACTTCATGGCCTTCTGGCGGGCGGCGAGCTCGGAGGCGGCCGCCTGCAGCAGGCAGTAGTAGATGCGGCTGTTGACGTACTTGGGCAGCAGGGCGTCGAGCACCTCGGTGTCGGACGGCTCGAACTCATACAGCGGCAGGACCTCGTCCGGCTCCGGCGCCTCGGTGCCCTCGACGACCTCCAGCGGAAGCAGCCGGATGACATCGGGCTCCTGCGTCAGCATCGACTTGAACCGGGTGAACACGATGTGCAGCTCGTCGACGGCACGCTCGGCGTCGGCGGTCTCACCCTCGACCGGCTCGTCGAGGCCGGCGTTGAACGCCGCCACGAGAGTGTCGCCCATCTCGCGGGCGTTGGCGTACTCGGGCCGGTCGGAGAAGCCGGTCCACGACTCGACGTAGTCGCGCGCGCGGAACCGGAAGTAGCCCTCGGCCTTGCGGCCGGAGAGGTAGTAGTCGACCTCCTTGCCCTCGGAGTGCAGCTTCTCGGCGAGACGCTCGGACTCCTTGAGCACGCTGGACGAATACGCACCGGCCAGGCCGCGGTCGCTGGAGATGACCAGCACGGCAGCCCGCTTGGGGTCTTCCTTCTCCGTGGTGAGCGGGTGGTCGACGTTCGAGAACGTGGCCACCGCCGACACGGCGCGGGTGAGCTCGCGGGCGTACGGCGCCGCCGCCGCCGCATGCTGCTGCGCCTTGATGATGCGGGAGGCAGCGATGAGCTCCATGGCGCGCGTGATCTTCTTCATCGACTGCGTCGACTTGATCTTGGCGCGATACTCGCGCAGGGAGACGGCCATCAGTTACGACCGCTTCTGCTTGACGATCTGCTCCTGCTCGACGTCCTCGTCCGCGAGGGCCTCGAACTCCTCGTGACCGGCCTTGATGCGTTCACCCGCACTGGTCTCGAAGCGGTTGAGGAACTCCTTGTAGGCCTCCTCGAGCGCGTTCTCGTTGTCGTCCTCGAACTTCCCGGACTCACGGATCGCGTCGAAGATGCCCTCGTGCTGGAACTTGACGTACTCGAGGAACTCCTGCTCGAACCGGCTGATGTCCTGCACCGGCACCGGGTCGAGCTTGCCCGTGGTGGCCGCCCAGAGCGAGACGACCTGCTGCTCGACCGGGAACGGCGTGTACTGGCCCTGCTTGAACAGCTCCATCAGTCGCTGGCCGCGGGCGAGCTGAGCCTTCGACGCGGCGTCGAGGTCGGAGGCGAACATCGCGAACGCCTCCATCGCGCGGTACTGCGCGAGCTCGACCTTGAGCGAGCCGGTGACCGACTTCATCGACTTGAGCATGGCGTTGCCGCCGACGCGCGAGACCGAGATGCCGACGTCGACGGCAGGCCGCTGGTTGGCGTTGAAGAGATCGGACTGCAGGAAGATCTGGCCGTCGGTGATCGAGATGACGTTCGTCGGGATGTAGGCCGACACGTCGTTGGCCTTCGTCTCGACGATCGGCAGGCCGGTCATCGAGCCGGCGCCCAGGTCGTCGCTGAGCTTCGCGCAGCGCTCGAGCAGCCGGCTGTGCAGGTAGAACACGTCGCCGGGGTAGGCCTCGCGGCCCGGAGGACGACGCAGCAACAGTGACACGGCGCGGTACGCCTCGGCCTGCTTCGACAGGTCGTCGAAGATGATCAGGACGTGCTTGCCCTGGTACATCCAGTGCTGGCCGATGGCCGAGCCGGTGTAGGGCGCGAGGTACTTGAAGCCGGCCGAGTCGGACGCGGGCGCCGCGACGATGGTGGTGTACTCCAGCGCGCCGGCCTCCTCGAGGGCGCCACGCACCGCGGCGATGGTCGAGCCCTTCTGGCCGATGCCGACGTAGATGCAGCGGACCTGCTTGTCGGGATCACCGCTGTCCCAGTACTCCTTCTGGTTGATGATCGTGTCGGTCGCGATGGCCGTCTTGCCGGTCTGGCGGTCGCCGATGATCAGCTGACGCTGGCCGCGGCCGATCGGCGTGAGCGAGTCGATTGCCTTGATGCCGGTCTGCAGGGGCTCGTGCACGCTCTTGCGATTGATGACGCTGGGAGCCTGCAGCTCGAGGGCACGACGCTCCTCGGTCTTGATCTCGCCGAGACCGTCGATCGGGTTGCCGAGCGGGTCGCACACGCGACCGAGGTAGGCGTCGCCGACCGGGACCGAGAGCACCTCGCCGGTGCGGCGGACCTTCTGTCCCTCCTCGATGCCGGAGAACTCGCCGAGGATCACGACGCCGATCTCGCGGACGTCGAGGTTCAGGGCGAGGCCGAGCGTGCCGTCCTCGAACTCGAGGAGCTCGTTGGCCATCGCCGACGGGAGTCCCTCGACGTGGGCGATACCGTCGCCCGCGTCCGAGACGATGCCGACCTCCTCGGTGGAGGTGGCACTCGGCTTGTAGTCGGCCACGAACGTCTGCAGCGCGTCACGGATCTCGTCCGGACTGATCGTGAGTTCCGCCATGTGTTCTGCCTGCCTTCTGTCTGGTTCGTCTGAGATGGGTCTGGGGGTGGGTCAGCCCGCGAGCTGTCGTCGGGCGTCCTCGAGGCGGCCGGAGACCGTGCCGTCGATGACGTCGTCGCCGATGGAGACGCGAAGGCCGCCCACGATGGTCGGGTCGATGATCACGTTGAGGTGCACATCGTGGCCGTAGGTGGCCGTCAGGGCCGCCGCGAGCCGCTTGCGCTCGGCCTCGCCGAGCGCGTAGGCGCTGCGCACTTCGGCGAGTACCCGCTTGCGCCGGGCAGCGACGTCGTCGGCGAACCGTGCGAGCACGGCGTCGAACGAGCCGGTCCGCGTGGCGGCAGCCTGCTTGAGGAGCGCGAGGGCAGCCGCCGAGACCTTGCCGCTGAAGATCGAGTCGATCAGCGTGGCCTTGTGCTCGGCCGCGATGGAGCGGTCGGACAGGACACCACGCAGCTCGCGCTCGCCGTCGATGAGACGTTGCGCGTCGAACAGCTCGTTCTCCAACGCATCAAGTGAGCCCTCCTGGTCGGCCGACGCGACGTGGGCGGCCAGACCGGCGAGCTCGAAGGCGTCACTCAGGTCGCGGCCCGACGACCAGCGGTGCTGGGCGGCGACGTCGACGATGCCGAGCGTGGCGACGTCGACCTTGTCTCCGAGCACCGCGGCGGCCAGGCCGGACCGGGCGTCCGCCTCGGTGGCCGGATCGGTGAGAATCCGGCGGACCGACGGCGTGGAGTCGAGGACGCCGGCGACCGAGAACAGCTCGTCGCCGACCGTGCTCAAGGTGCCCGTGGACCGCTCGACGGCATCGAGCACCTCCGCGAGCGAGCCGCCCGACACACCACGCATCTTGTGTCCTGCCATCAGCTCTTCGACTTCGCTTTCCCGGACTTCGTCGGCTCGTCCTCGAGCTCGGCGATGAACCGCTCGACCGAGCGCTTCTGCCGCGCGTCCTCGTCGAGTGACTCCCCGACGATGCGTCCGGCCAGCGTGGTCGCGATCGCGCCGACCTCACCCTTGAGCTGACTCAGCGCCTGGGCCCGCTCGACCTCGATCTGAGCCTGCGCGTTCGTCGTGATGCGCTCGGCCTCGACCTGCGCCTGCTCGCGGTGCTGGACGATGATCTGCGCGCCCTGCTCGCGGGCCTCCTCACGGATGCGCGAGGCCTCGGCACGGGCATCGGCGAGCTGCGCCTGGTTCTCCTTCTCGGTCGCCTCGGCATCGGCCTTGAGCTGGGCGGCCTCGTCGAACTGCGCCTTGATCTTCTCCTGGCGCTCGGTCATCGCCTGGTTGATCGGTGGGAGGACCCACTTGTACATCACGTACATGATGATCGCGAACGAGACGAGCTCGAAGACGAACGTCATGTTCGGGACGAGGAAGTTTCCACCCCCGCCCTCTTCGGCGGCGACGAGCTGAATCACATGATTCACGGCTCAGGCCAGGGCGAAGACGAACAGGGCCATGAAGGCGAGGTTGATGAAGTACATCGCCTCGCACAGGCCGACTGTCAGGAAGAAGATCGTCATCAGGCGGCCCTGGGCCTCCGGCTGACGGGCAATGCCCTGGATGGTCGAGCTGCCGGCCAGACCGTCGCCGATGGCCGCGCCGATGGCGCCGCCGCCGAGGGCGATGCCACCACCGACCATGGCGCCGGCGGTCGTGATTGCTGAATCGGTTACTGCCATGTCTCTCCTTGGCTCTCACCGCCGGTTCTCGCCGGCCGTGATCTGGATGGTGCTCGTTGGGTGATGCTTCGTGCTGGTGTGTGAAGTTGTGGGTGGTGCTCCTCAGGCCGGCTGGAGCTCGCGTCCGGCCTCCGGCTCGGCGGCCTCGTCGTCCGAACCGTGTGACTCTCCGTGATCGTCCCCGCCGTGGCCCGAGGCGGCCATGCCGAAGTACAAGATGGTGAGCAGGGCGAAGATCAGGGCCTGGATGGCACCGATGAAGATGCCGAACAGCTTCCAGGGCACGGTCGGCAGCGGCGTCAGCCAGTACGGCAGCAGTCCGATGATGGACAGCATGACGCCGCCGGCGAAGATGTTGCCGAAGAGTCGCAGGGCCAGAGAGATCGGCTTGGCGATCTCCTCCAGGATGTTGAACAGTCCCATGACGGGGTACGGCTCGAAGAAGCCCTTGGCGTAGCTCGCGATGCCGCGCTCGCGGATGCCGTAGATCGTGGCCGCGATGATCACGAGCAGAGCCAGCGGGTACGTCAGGTTCACGTCGGCCGTGGGGGGCGGGGCCTTGTGGTCCGTCGGGATGACCTCGAGCAGGTTGGCGACGAAGATGAAGATGAACAGGCTCGCCGCGAGCGGCACGACGAACGGGTTGAGCCTGCCGAGGGTGCTCTCGACCTGCTCGTTCACCCAGCTGACGAGCGCTTCCCAGGCCAGCTGCAGCTTGCCGGGAACCTCGCTCGACGCGCTTCTGCGGAGCAGCAGTCCGAGCCCGATCACGACGGCGCCGGCGATGATGGTGGAGGTGATGGTGTCGGCGTGGACGGTGAAGCCACCGATCTCCCACGTCGAGTGGTGACCGATCTCGATGCCGGTGCCGCCCTCTTCGGACTCAGCTGTGAGCAGACTGCGGAGGATCATGACTTGCGCACCTCTCTGAGCAACGGGATGGCGGTCAGGGTCAGCGCGACCAGGTGGAAGATCGCGATCCCGAAGATCACGGCCGCGCCGTCGGACCAGAAGATCGCCGCGATGGCAAAGCCCGCGACCGAGACGAGGGCGAGTCGGAGCAATGAGCTCGAGGCCCACATCTGACGGGTCATCGGGTCGCCTGAGGCGATGGCCTTCTGCAGCGCGTACTCAGTGCCGACGTGGTTGACGAGACCGAGGACGAACCCGGCCGCGAGGAAGACGCCGATGCGCCACTCACCGAGCGGGACGGAGACCCACACCGCGGCGACGACGAGGCCGGCGGCGAGCAGGATGGCCCGACGCTGGTTGCGCATCGCGCGGGCGATGGACGCCGGCGGCATCGACGGGGCGTCGCTCTCGGCGGCGTCGGACGGAACCGGGCCAGAAATCGGCGAAGTATCGTTCACGGCGCCATCTCACCCGCGCAGGAACATGCGGACGCGTAGCCAGAAACCCGTGCCCGCGGCGACGATGCCGAGCGCCGTGCCGGCGAGCACGAAGGCCGGCGACGTGTGCCACCAGGAGTCGAGCAGGAGGCCCAGGACGAGACCCGTGACGATGCACCCGACCAGCATCCCGCCGAGCGTGAGGAGATCACGCAGGCTTGGCCCTGGAGAACTGGGCTCCCGTGCACGGTCATCGTCCATCCGGCGCTCCTCGTCGTGGCGACGGGTCGAGGGGGTGCGTCGGTCGTCATGATCGGCGGCCGTCCTTGGGTCATCTGGGGTCGGTGAATAATGCCTGAAATTGAACTCTGGGAAGCACGTGAAAACTATCACGAGCGCTCCGGGATCCGGACATCAGCCCCCGGGCACCGATCAGCCCCGATTGATGGGTCGCCAGCGCGGCAGCAGGAACACGAACGCCGCCGTCAGGGCCGCCAGGATGACGAATCCGAGGATCGACTGCCACCCGCTGACCAGGCTCACGAAAACCGTGCCGAAGGCTACGAGTCCGGCGATCGAGTACATGACGAGCACCGCGTTGCGGTGGGAGTGACCGATCTCGAGCAATCGGTGATGGATGTGCATCTTGTCCGGGCTGAACGGCGAGCGCCCGGCGCGGGTGCGTCGCACGACGGCGAGCGCCAGGTCGACGAACGGCACGAGCAGCATCGCGACCGGCAGGATCAGCGGGAGCAGGAAGGTCAGGAACGACGTCTGCGCTCCCCCGATGCCCTCGGAGATGTTCGTCGCCGGGAACTGGCCGGTGAGGCTGATCGACGAGCACGCCAGGACGAAGCCGATCAGCATCGAGCCGGAGTCGCCGATGAACATCCGGGCCGGGAAGAAGTTGTGCGGCAGCACGCCCATGCAGGCTCCGGCGAGCGCGGCGGTGAGCAGCGCCGCGGCGATCGCCCGCGACTCGCCGTTCTCGACGGCGAGCACGAACGCGTACGCGAAGAAGGCGAACGCGCCGATGGCGACCATGCCGGCGGCGAGGCCGTCGAGGCCGTCGACGAAGTTGACCGCGTTGGCGGTGCCGACGATCAGCAGGACGGTGAAGATCGCCGACTGGACCTGGTCGAGGCCGAGGACGCTGCCGTACAGGGGCAGGTAGAAGAACTTCACCCCGAGGGCGACGACGACCACGCCGGCGAGGACCTGGCCTGCGAACTTGCTGAGTGCATCGAGCTCGAAGAGGTCGTCGATGACGCCGACGAGGCAGATGACGGCGCCCCCGATGATGACGGCGCGGGCGTCGCTGAACACCGAGCTCTCCGAGCGCGAGAGGAACGGCAGGTGCGTGGCGGTCAGGTAGGCGGCGATCAGACCGCCGAGCATCGCCGGACCACCGAAGTACGGCGTGGGCACGGCGTGCACGTCGCGGTCACGGACCTTCGCGACGGCACCGAAGTGGTGCGCGAGCATCCGGGCGATCGACGCGAGCAGGTAGGTGACACCGAGGGACATGCCGAAGACGACGAGATACTCGCGCACTACTCGTCGCCGTCCCCGGCTGCCACGGCTTCGATCGTGTTGTTGAACTCGTGCAGGGTCTCGAGGTCGATCGAGCCCTGGCGCAGCACGCGCGGCACGGACGACGTGGTGTCGAGGATGGTCGACGGGACGCCGGAGCTGCTCGGGCCGCCGTCGAGGTACACGGCGACGTCCTCGTCGAACATGCGGAGCGCGTCGTCGACCGTCTCCGCGGCCGGCTCACCGGTGGGGTTGGCGCTGCTCACGGCGAGCGGTCCGGTGACCTTGAGCAGGGCGAGCGCCGTCTTGTCGTCGGGCATGCGCACGGCCACCGTCTGGTGGGTGTCGCCGAGGTCCCAGGTGAGGGACGGCTGCTGACGGCAGATGACGGTGAGCGGACCCGGCCACAGCGACGTCGTCATCGTGCGCAGCCACGACGGGATGTCGGAGGCGAGCGCCTCGAGCGTGGTGGGCGCGCCGATGAGCACGGGCGGCGGCATCTGACGGGTGCGCGCCTTAGTGTCGAGGAGTCGCTGGACGGCTTCCGGCGAGAACGCGTCGGCGGCCAGTCCGTAGACGGTGTCGGTGGGGAGCACGACGAGCTCACCCCGCTCGATCGCGGCCTGGGCCGCGTTGAGACCGGCCTCGAGCTCGGACTCCACCGCGCAGTCGAATCTCACCCCGACACCGTATCCGTCACGTGACGCCATGGACGAGGAAGGCGAGGGCCAGGAACTGGCTGGTCCGGCCGACGAAGACCATCAGGAGGAACAACGAGCGCGGCTGACGCGAGGCACCGGCCAGGATCGTCACGACGGCGAGCGGCGGGACCCCGGTCAGCGACGACGCGAGCACAGTCGCGGCTCCGAGGTACGGCCGGTCGAGGAGCTTCAGCAGGCGGTCGCCGACCCGGCGCATCGTGGCCGTGAAGGCGTTGCGGGGCGGCTTGCGTTCGACCGTCTGCCGCACCCGGGACGAGCCGCGGCGCACCAGCTCGAACACGATCGCCTTGCCCACGACGGTGCCGACCCCGAGGCTCAGGATCGCGAGGGCCAGCAGCGACTCCGGCATGAAGGCACCCATGCCGACGACGTAAAGCTCGGCGTTCAGGAGGACCGGCAGCAGCGCGGATCCGACCCCGAAGGCGAAGGCGGCCCCGAGGAGTGCCAGGTCGCCCATGCGGGCAACCCTATGGTGCAGGACTGGTTGCGCAGCAGAGGCCCGCGAAGGTGTCGTTTCTGGCGGGCTGCGCCGCATGCCTCTCGCCACGCGTCCACGCGTGATCGCCGGCGGCGCTTTCCATCAGGTCGAGAGCATGACGCAGGGGTTGCTCGACTGTGCTCGCGCACCTAGTCGACGGGGCCGGGAGCGTGCGCCGAGCCTCGCTGGAGACCGTCGTACGAAGCCGGGCACGACCGGTCCGGGTCGAGCTCGGTGCGCGTCGGGTCCTGCGGGTTCGAGTCGTCGACGCCGTACGAACAAACCTTTCCGTCGGCGAACAGGATGTTCGTCCGCATCCGGCCGCCGGCGAAGGCGTCGACGAGCCGACCCAGGCCTTGGGGGAACTGGATGAGTAGCTCGCGGACGTGTGGATCGTGGCTGGCGAAGATCTCGGTGAGGTCGGCGAGGTTGCGCAGCAGCGGCGGCAGCGCCTCGACTGCGTCGTCGGCGACGGCTTGGAGGAGCTCAAGCTGGTCCGGTGCGTCGTCGAGGATGTCCCGGAGCTTGGGGTCGTAGCGCTCCAGCCAGGCGGTCAGGCTGCGTGCGGAGTCGGCGAACCGGGCGAAATCGTCGCTCGTGTCGATGCCCGTGCGTAACACCGTCCTGCTGTTCTGCAGGATGCGGAGGGTCTCCGGCCAGGTCGAGTCGATCGTCTCGACCAGCGCGCTGCCCGAAGCGATCACTCGCCCGAGATCCTCCGGATCGGCGAACGCCACACCCAGCTCGTTGAGAACCAGCCGGAGGTCGTCGTCGTCGACCTGCCCCATCAGCCGGTCGACGGCGGTCACCACCTCGGCGACCGACGTCGGCGTCGAGGTGTGGGTGGCGGCGATACGGTCGCCGTCGGTGAGGTACGGCGCCCCGTCACGTCGCGGCTGGAAGTCGAGGAACTGCTCACCGGCCGGTGACAGGGTTCTCACCGCCGCGGCGGTGTCGGACGGCACCTGGCTGCCCGGGTTCAGGGTCACGTCGGCTTCGGCCCGGTTTCCGGACAGCTCGATGCCTGCCACCGAGCCCACCCGGACACCCCGGTAGCTGACCCCCGATCCGACATACAGGCCGCCGGTTTCCTCGAGCACCACCGCGACGTGAAGGGGTCGCGCCCCGACCGAGCCGCCGAGCACGTTCGTGTAGAGGTACACCAGCGTCAAGACCAGCACGGCGGCCAGCCCGGTGGCACCGAGCTTGTGCTTGAGCGGGATCGCGCGCCGCATCACCGGTCACCCCCGAGCAGTCCGCGCAGTCCACCGAGCAAGCCCTTCGAGCCGGACGGAGAGCCGCCTGGGGCCAGTAGGTCGGGCGGGACGAGTGGCGTCCCGAGCAGGCCACCCTTGCCGTCAGGGTCCGGTGTGACGACCTGCGGTGCGGCGATCGTGCCCAGGCCGACGGACATGTTGTTCAGCTGGAACCTCAGATAGACGTTGAGGTAGTCGGTCGGGACTCCCCGGTCGATCAGCTTCCCGAACGCCACCAGTGTGTCGATCCCCGGGCCCAGCTCCTGGTCGAGTGCGTTGAGGTCCTCGAACACCGGGCCCATCTTCTGCAACGTGCTCAGCAGGTCCTGGCGCGACTTGTCGATGACGTCCTTGGTCACGTCGCCGAGGTCATCGATGCCCGCCAGGAGAGCGACGAGTTCGTCGGTGTTCTTGCGCAAGGCCCGCGCTGCCGGCGGGAACTCCTTCAGCGCCGCGTTGATGGTCGAACTCCGCTGGTCCAGGATGACTGACACCTGCGCGAGTGCCTCGAGCGTGGCGTCGATGTCGTCCATGGACGCGTCGAGCGTCTCTGCCGTCCGCGAGAGACGGCCGATCAGGTCGCGGGCCGTCGTCTCGCGGCCGCCCAGCGCGAGGTTGGCTTCACGGACGATCGTCTGCAGTTGGGCGAGCCCGCCGCCGTTGATCACCAAGGACGTCGTCGTCATCGTGTCCTCGATGGTCGGCGCAGCGCTGGTGTCGTCGGCGCCGAGCCGCGCTCCGTCGGCGAGGACGACGCCTTGGGCCGGGTCGTCGATCTGCACGAACAGCTCGCCGAGCGGCGTGGTCGCCCGCAGTCGGGCCGTTGCCCCCCGGTGCAGCCGCGTCGACTCGCGGATGTCGAGACGCACCCGCGCGGTGAAGTTCTCCGCGGCGACCGTCAGGACCCGTCCGATGGTCACCCCGTCGAGCTTCACCGGCGCCCCCTCGGCAAGGTTCAGTGCGTCGTCGAATGCCGCGTCGATCTGGTAGGTGGGTCCGCCGATGCGACTTCCGGGCAACGGGAGGTCTTGGGCCGAGGTCGAGCACCCGCCGGTGAGTAGGGCGATCGCCAGGAGGACGACAGTCCGCTTCATGGTGTCTGCACCCCCGCGAGCCTGGCGAGAAGATCGAACAGGGTTGCCGCACCGGCCTCGAGCCCGTCACAGGTGCCTGGGGGGAAGTTCGAGCACAGCACTTGGAACGCCCCGGTCCCCGGCAAGAGGTCGATCGGCCGGGTCCGGAAGCCCAGCCGATCGTTCTCGTCGATGGCTCGATCGACGTTCTGCAACATGAGGGGGAACGTCTCGACGAGCTGGGTCAGCCGGCGTCGGTTCTTCAGCATCGCCTCGACGATCGCCGTCATGTCGTCGACCTGCTGGGAGATGTCCGCGCGATGCTCGCGTGCGAACGCGGTCACCTCACGCACCATCGCGGAGAGGGCGTCGAACGTCTCCTCGACCGATTCGTGCTCGTCGTCCAGCATCGCCGTAGCGTCGGCAACCTCACGCACGAACCGCCGGACGAGCGCGTCGTTCTGGGCCAAGGCGGCAGTCAGGGTGTCGAGGTTCTTCAGGTTGCCCTTGACATCGCCGGACGCCGCATTGGTGTCCTCGAGGACGGTGGCCAGGTCCCGAAGGCCCTTGGCAAAGGTCTCGCCGTTGCCGTCGAGGTTCTTCGACAGGGCCACCAACAGGTCGTTGACCGGCTTGGCGTCACGATCCGGACCGGACAAGTCGTCGGAGATGCGGCGCAGGGACGACAGCAGGTCGTCGAACTCGACTGGCGAACGCGTTCGCTCGGGCCCGATCATGGTGCCGCCGGTCAGCACGGCCCCGCCGTCGTACACCGGCGTGAGCTCCACGTAGCGATCCGTGGCGACTGAGCGGGAGACCACGACAGCGGCGGCGTCGGCCGGGATCTTGACCCCGTCCTCGATCCGCAGCTGGACGTCGACAGCGGAGCCACGTGGGGTGATACGGGTGACCTCGCCCACGCGGACGCCGAGCACGCCGACATCGTTTCCCTCGAACAGGCCGGCAGCGTCTTGGAACCGCGCCGTGACCACCGTGCCGGACGTCCCGCAGGCACCGAGGAGGCCGAGCGGGAACACCGCGACGACGAGTGCGGTGAGGAAGCGCCGCAGCCGTGACGTGGTCATGAGCAGTTCACCCCACACGTGAGATTGTCGGGCAGCCCCACCGGAACGTGCAGATCCATCCATGGACCGTTTCCGGTCGCGTTGGCGAAGTAGTGCGCCATCACGGCCAGCCCCGTGATCGACGCCGTGACGTTCTTCTCCTGTTTGCGCAGGTTCGCGAGCGCCGCCGTGAAGTCGTCCATCAGTGGCTTGAGCTCACCCTTGTTGTCCTCGAGGATCCCGGAGATCTGCTCGGCCAGCTCCCGGGAGTCGACGAGCATGTCGTGAATCACGTCGCGTCGCCGCGTCAGCTCCTGCAGGACGAGGGTGGACTGCCGGAGCAGGTCGATGATCTCGTCGGAGTTGCGGGCGAGCACGCTGGTCACTTCGTTCGACGAGCGGAGCAGCGCGCTCATCTGCTCGGAACGTTTGGCCGCGACCTCGGACAGCCGGGCGACGCCCTTGACGGCGGCTTGCGTCTCCTCCGGAGTATCTTGCAGGGCGTCCGTGATGACCTGGAAGGACTTCGACATGGTCGTGGCGTCGAGCTCGTCGAGCGCCCCGGTGGATCCCTCGATGACGTCCTGCAGGTTGAATGGGACGCTGGTGTGCTCCAGCGGGATGGTGCCGTCATGCAGCTCACCGCCGCCGCCCGGCACGACCTCGAGGAAGTGGGTGCCGAGCAGAGTGGCGACCTTGACCGCGACCCTGGTCGAGTCGCCCAGGTGGATGTCGCGGTCGAGGGTGAAGTCGACCAGCACCACCTTGTCCCCGAGCTCGATGCCGCGGACCTCACCGGACCCGATGCCGGCGACCTGCACCTCTTCACCGACGCGGAGCCCTGCGGTGTGCTCCAGCACGGCCGTGTAGTGGTCCTGACCGAACGGGATGAAGCTGATCGCCGCCACGATGAGACCCATGATTCCGACCCCGGCAGCTCCGAGGAGGCCGAGAGTGCGTGGGTTCATGCGCTCGAGGACGGTGCTCATCGGCACACTGCCGAATGCGTGTTGGGCGATCCGATGACGAGGTCCTCGGAGCCGAGCTCGACGGCCCAGGTGCACATGTAGATGTTCAGCCAGCTGCCGTGGGACATCGGTCGCGCGAAGGCGGCGGTCGCCATCGGGAGGTTCTCGAAGAGGGCGTTGATGCGATCCATCTCGCGCACCGAGATGCGTCCGAACTCGCGGAACGCCTTCACATCCCGCTTGAGCGGCGGTCTCGCCTCGGCCACCAGGTCGGCCATCGCCCGCGACAGGTCGCCGACCCCGTCGATGGAGCCACCGATGCTGCGCCGCTCCTTCGCCAGAGCCGTCATCAGGGCTCGGAGGTCGTTGACCGTCTGGTCGAGGTCGTCACCGCGCGAGGCCAGGTTCTGCAGCACCGGCGTCAAGTTGTCGAGCACCTGCCCCAGGACCTCGTCGCGGTCCGCCAGGTGGTTCGTGAGCGACGCGGTCTCCTTCAGCAGGGACTCGACGGTGCCACCCTGGCCCTGCAGCACCGCGATGATGGAGGCGGAGAGCTGATTGACCTGCTCAGGCTCCAAGGTCGCGAACAGCGGCTCGAAGCCGTTGAGCAGCGTGGTGATGTCGAACCCGGGATCGGTTCGGGCCAGAGGCACCACCGAACCCGGCCGGAGGCGCTGCGTGCTGCTCTGGCCGGGCAGGACCGCCAGGTACCGCTGACCGAGCAAGTTCTGGTAGCGCACCGAGAGTTTGGTGTCGGTGAAGATCGGCTGCTTGACGGTCAGGTCGAACTCCACCCGCGCCACGCGCCGGTGCAGATCGATCCGCTGCACCCGTCCGACCTTGACGCCAGCGGCGCGGACGTCGTCGCCGGCCCGCAGCCCACTGGCGTTGGTGAAGTCGGCGAGGTATGTCCTGGTTCCGCCGCTCACACGGTTCGCCATGGTGTTCGCCAGCACCAGCAGAACGACCGCTGCCACCACGACGAATGCGACGAACCGGACGATGACCCACCCCATCCCGGCCTTCACCGCGAACCCCCCAGGCCATCGAGCAGTCCCGCGATCCCGCCGAGCAACCCGTCCCGCGGCGTCTGTTCGTCGGACCTGGGCCGCAGCAGGCCGGGCAGCTGGAGATCCTGCAACAGCGCCAGACCTGTGGTCGACGGGTCACCCGCACCGGCCATCGCGGCCTCGCCGTCGCAGTTGTCGCCCTCTGCGGGTCCGTACTGTGGGCACTCCGCCGCCGTGTACGGCACGTCGCCACCGGTCGTGATGTGAATTTCAGCATCGGTGCGGAGGAACGGGCCATCCTTGAACGCCTCCGACCCGAGCTTGGCAAACTCGATGAACGCACGGAACCCGTCCGTCAGCCCGGCCCGGTTGTCGAACAGGGCGTCGAACGCCAGGGCCGCGTTGGCCAGGGTGCGAAGAATCTGGGTTCGCTGGTCCCTGAGGAACTCCTCCGCGGTCTCGACGAGGTCGTGAGCGTCGACCAGCGTCGTGGCGAACTCCTTGCGCTTCGCCACGATGGTGCGGTTCGTCGGCAACGAGTTGTCGACTGCCGCGAGCAGGTCCGGTGAGGTTTCGGCCAGCACCTGGAGGTCGATCGCGGCCAGGCGCAGGTCCTCACGGAGCAGCGGGAGGTGCGGTTCGAGGCGCTGCAGGTAACCCTCCAGCGTCTCGATGGTCCCGCCAAGCTCTCGTCCGCGTCCATCCAGGGCGTTGGCGACGCTGGCCAGAGTGGTCGCGAGCTTGGCCGGCTCAAGCGCCGACAGCACCCGATCGGCGTCGTCAAGGGTGTCCTGGAGCTCGAGTGTCGGGCTGCTCCGGTCCTGCCGGATCACCTGTCCGGCCGACAGGCCGACCTCGGAGCCGCTCCCCTTCGGGACGGCCAGGTCGACGAAGGTCGTGCCGAACACCGTCGCCGGCAGCACACGAGCCTGCACCGTCGTCGGCAGCCGGCGCGCGGACCGACCGTCGAGCCGTAGCTCGATCCGGACATCGTCGCCCGCGGTGGTGATCGCGCCGACCTGGCCGACGATGACCCCGCGCGACTTGACGTCTGAGCCCTCGGTCAGGGACCCACCGGCACTGTCGACCAGTGCCGAGACGGTCACACGGTCGGCGAACAGTCCCTTGCCATAGGCCAGAACGAGACCTCCGAGCAGGCCCATCACGACGAACCCGACGATGGCCCGGCGCAGCAGCACGGAACGGCTGCGGACCGAGGGGTCGACCAACGCGGCGATCACCGGATCACCCCGAGATCCTGACGCCGGAGCTCCCACCCCAGAAGAGCAGGGTCATCAGCATGTCCAGCAGGACGATGGTCACGATGCTGGCGCGGATGGCGCGGCCCGTCGCCTCGCCGACACCCTCTGGGCCGCCGGTCACCGTGAACCCGTACCACGTGTGGATCATCGCGATGGCGAAGGCGAAGACCAGGATCTTCACGACGGACAGGACGATGTCCCCGACACGGACGAACGTCTCGAAGTAGTGGGAGAACGTTCCCGGGGGCTGGTCGAAGAGCAGGGTCACCGACAGCTCGGTCGCGACGTACGAGCCGACCAGTCCCACGAGGTAGAGGGGGAGGATCGCGAGCATCGTGGCCAGGACGCGGGTCGCGACCACGTATTCGGTCGGCGAGATGGCCATCGACTCCAGTGCGTCGATCTCCTCGTGCACGCGCATCGAGCCGATCTGCGCCGTGAACCGGCACCCGACCTGCGCGCCGAGCGCGAGCGCGGCGATCAGCGGAGCCAGCTCCCTCGTGTTGACGACCGCCGATACAAATCCGGTCAGCGGGGACAGGCCAATGATCTCCAGCCCGTTGAATCCCTCGATTCCCAGGGATGTGCCGGCCGAGAGCGACAGCAGCACCATGATCCCGACCGTCCCGCCCCCGACGAGCAAGGCCCCGGTCCCCCAGGCGATGTCCATGAGCACCCGGGCGGTCTCGTGCCGGTAGGTCGTCGCCGCGGCCGGGATCGAACGCAGAACCCGACCGGCGAAGGTCGCCTGTGTGCCGAAGACAGCCAGGCCATCGAGCGTCCGATCGACGACCCGAACGGTAGCCATCAGGAGATCCTCTGGGGTACGAGCACGACGTAGGCCTGCGTGATGACGACGTTGACGAGGGCGAGGGCGATGACGCTCAGCACGACGCACTGGTTGACGGCATCGGCGACGCCCTTGGGCCCGCCGGTGGCGTGCAGTCCCTTGTGGCAGGCGACCACGGTCGCGATGAAGCCGAAGATCATCGCCTTGCCCTCGGCCAGAATCAGGTCGGTGGACTGGGCGAAGCTGACGAAAGATCCGAGATAGGCGCCGGAGCTCACCTTGCCGGTGCCGACGTTCAGCATGTATCCGGTGATCATCGCCGCGGCCGCGACGACGACGTTAAGGAGCGCCCCCACGGTGACCGCAGCGGCGATCCGGGGAGCCACCAGTCGCTGGGTGGGATTCAGTCCCATGACCCGCATGGCGTCGACCTCCTCGCGAACTGTCTGGGAGCCCAAAGCTGCGCAGATCGCCGAGCCGACGGCGCCGGCCATGAGAAGGGACGTCACCAAGGGTGCACCCTGCCGCAGCACCCCGATGCCGTTCACGGCCCCGGTGAACGAGGTGGCTCCGATCTGCTCGGCCACGCCGCCGACCTGCACGGCCACGATCACGCCGAACGGGATCGCGACGAGCACCGTGGGGAGGAAGGCCACGCGGGTCATGAACCAAGCCTGGTCGAGGAACTCCTCCCACTTGAACCGGCCACGCACGATGTCGACGACGATGAAGATGCTGGCTTCGATGCCCATGCGGATCATCTCGCCGAAGGTGACCAGGCCCTGGTCGGCCTTGCGCACCAAGGTTCCCGCCATGACGGACCACGGCGCAGGGGTCGACACGATCGGGTCCCTCTTTCCGGAATTCCTACTACTGGGTAGGATCAGGTCACGATAGGCAGTGACCTGTGCTCTGTCAACGAAGGAGAACCGTTCCATGTCACGCACCGGGACCAAGAGCGGTGCGGGTTCGACGCGCGCTGCACACCTGGGACCGGCCGTCCGCCGCCCGCTGGTGCTGGACGCCGCCCTCGCGGTCTGGGACTCCGAGGGCTACCGGGGCACCACCATGGCGGCCATCGCGGCGCGGGCCGGCGTCAGCAAGCCGGTGCTGTACGAGTGCTACGACAACAAGGACGACGTCCTGCGCGCGCTGCTCGATCGCGAGGAGGGCCTGCTGATGTCGGCCACCCAGGCCGCACTGCCCGTGGACGACACGATGGGCCTGCGGGTCACGGTCGAGGCGGCGTACGAAGCGTTCTTCGAGGCGGTGCTGGCGCACCCGGTGTCCTGGCGGATCGTCGTCGAGGCGCAGCGCGTCATGCCGAAGGCCATCGAAAGTCGCTACCACCAGGCGCGGGCGCAGTTCGTCGAGCAGATCGCCGAGCTGGTGCGCCGGCTCACGCCGGCAGGCGACCAGCTGTCGGAACCGGAAGCGCTGGTGCTGGCGTCGAACTTCGCGAGCCTCGCCGAGGACAACGCTTCCCTGCTGCTGCGCCAGGAGCCGGGCCCGGACGTCTGGACGCCGGCGAGCCTGGCCACCTTCGTCACCAGGGTCGCCCTCGACCGCTGGGCCTGACTCGCTACGCAGGCTTGCGTGCCGTCACGAACCGAGGGCGGTCGGAGAGGTCGGGGTGGTCCCGCACGTCCGCCCACCGCGGAGCGAACACGCCGGGTGCCGACTCGCCCTGGGCGTCGGCGTGCTCGACTCCCACCACTCCCCCGGGCTTCAGCAACCGCCAGGCCGTCGTCTCGATCATCCGTATGGCGTCCAGGCCGTCGTCACCCGACCACAGCGCGAGGGCTGGGTCGTGGTCGCGCACCTCTGGGGCGACGCTCTCCCACGCGTCGAGCGGAATGTAGGGCGGGTTCGCCACGACGACGTCGACCTGGCCGTCGAGGTCGGCGAACGCCTCGGCCGCGTCGCCCAGACGGAGATCGACTCCCGATCCGGACAGGTTGCGCTGCGCCCACCCGTACGCGGGCTCGTCGAGCTCGACGGCATGGACGCGAGCACCGGACACCTCGTGCACGAACGCCAGCGCGATCGCCCCGGAACCCGTGCAGAGGTCGACGACGACCGGATCGGCGACCAGTGCCGCCTGCTCGATGGCCCATCCGGCCAGCAGCTCCGTCTCCGGCCGTGGGACGAAGACGCCCGGTCCCACCTCGACGTCCACGAACCGGAACGCGGCGGATCCGATCAAATGCTGAAGCGGCACGCGGCTGGCCCGGGCCTCGACCAGCTCCAGGAACGAGCGGCGCTGCAGGTCGTTGGGTCGTGCAGCGACCATCAGTACGGAGCGCGGCAGCCCGGTGACGTGCGCCATCAGCAGCTCGGCATCCACGCGGGGGGACTCGACCCCGGCCTCGGCGAGCGCGGCCTCGGCATCGGCGAGCAGCGAGCGAGCGTTCACACGCCCTCGATGCCAGCCAGGCGCTCGGCGAGGTCGGCCTCGACGAGGGAGGCGATGACGTCGTCGAGAGCACCGTCCATCACCTGGTCGAGGTTGTAGGCCTTGTAGCCGGTGCGGTGGTCGGAGATGCGGTTCTCCGGGAAGTTGTAGGTGCGGACGCGCTCGGACCGGTCGACCGTGCGCACCTGCGACTTGCGGGCGTCGGCGGTCTCCGCGTCGGCGGTGGCTTGCGCGGCGTCGAGAAGGCGGGCCCGCAGGATGCGCATCGCCTGGTCCTTGTTCTGGAGCTGGCTCTTCTCGTTCTGGCAGCTCACGACGATGCCGGTCGGCACGTGGGTGATGCGCACTGCCGAGTCGGTGGTGTTGACGCTCTGTCCACCGGGCCCGGAGGAGCGGAAGACGTCGATGCGCAGGTCGGCATCATGGATCTCCACCTCGACGTCCTCGGCCTCGGGCATCACGAAGACGCCGGCCGCGGACGTGTGGATCCGACCTTGTGACTCGGTGACCGGCACGCGCTGCACGCGATGGACCCCGCCTTCGAACTTCAGCAGCGCGAACGGTGCCCCTCCGGGTTCGGGTGTCCCCCCACCCTTGATCGGCCCAGCCTGGACCGACACGGTGACCGACTTGTAGCCGCCGAGCGCCGACTCGGTGGCGTCGAGGATCTCGGTGCGCCAGCCGCGCTGCTCGGCGTACCGCGTGTACATCCGCAGGAGATCGCCGGCGAACAGCGCGGACTCCTCGCCGCCCTCGCCGCCCTTGACCTCGACGATGACGTCCTTGCCGTCGGACGGGTCGCGCGGCACGAGCAGGTGCTGCAGTCGCTCGGCCAGCTCCGGTACGCGAGCGGTCAGCGCGGCCACTTCGTCGTCGAGCTCCAGCTCGCGCGCGGCCTCGAGGTCGTCCTGCGCCTGCCGCCACTCCCGGTAGGTGCGGATGACCGCCGTCAGCTCGGCGTAGCGCCGCCCGACCTTCTTGGCCTGCGCCGGGTCCGCGTGCACGGCTGGATCCGCCATGCGCTGCTCGAGCGCGGCGTGCTCCTCGATGAGTGACTCGACAGCCTCGAACATGTGCGGACCTCCTTCGCGTGAACCGTGTGGGCCGAGTGGACAGACGACGGCGCCGACCCCTCCGTGACGGAGTGGGCCGGCGCCGTGCGGAAGCTACTTCTTGCCGTAACGCTTCTCGAACCGAGCCACGCGGCCGCCGGTGTCGAGAATCTTCTGCTTGCCCGTGTAGAACGGGTGGCAGGCGGAGCAGACCTCGGAGCGGATGACGCCCTCGGTGGCGGTGCTCCGGGTGGTGAACGTGTTGCCGCAGGTACAGGAGACCTGGGTCTCGACGTACTCAGGGTGGATGTCGCGCTTCATGGAGTCCTCTCGTGGGCCGCTGGGTCAGTCCGCGTCGCGGACCGTGAACCAGAGCCAAGGATGAATTGTGCCATCTGGCGCCTGGTAGAGCGAAATCCGGCGCCTGGATATTCCCTCCCGTTACTCGGGGAGCAAGGCCTCGACGTCAGCGGCGATCTGGTCGGGTGTGGTCGTGCTGCCGTAGCGCTTCACGACCTTGCCCTCGGTGTCGATGAGGAACTTGGTGAAGTTCCAGCGGATCTTGTTGCCGACGAGGCCGCTCTGCTCCGACCGCAGCCACGCGTAGAGCGGGTGGGCGTCCGGCCCGTTGACGTCGATCTTGGCGAAGAGCGGGAACGTGACCCCGAAGTTGCGCTCGCAGAACGCTGCGATCTCCTCTTCGCCGCCGGGCTCCTGGTGGCCGAACTGGTCGCACGGGAAGCCGAGCACGACGAGCCCACGATCGGCGTACGTGCCGTAGAGCTTCTCGAGTCCCTTGTACTGACCGGTGAAGCCGCACTGGGACGCCGTGTTGACGACGAGAATGACCTTGCCCTTGTAGTCGACGAGCTGGCGTTCGATGCCGTCGATGGACGTGGCCGAGAAGTCATGTGCCGTGGTCATGACCACCAGCGTACGGACTTGCCCCAGCGTCCGGAGATCCGGATCATCCTCGCCACGGTCGCAGCTGCGGCCACCAGCCGGGCACCGCGCGGCGGTACCGATCGAACGACTCACCGTAGGTGCGGCGCAGCGTGGGCTCCTCGTACCAGGTCACGAACGAGACGACGGCGACCAGGAACACCCCCAGCCAGACGAGCACCGGGACGCTGTGGAAGATCATCGCCTGGCCGGCGATCATCGAGGCGACCGCGACGTACATCGGGTTGCGCACGTAGCGGTACAGGCCTCCCACGACGAGCTCCTGCGTGGGCGCGACCGGGGCCGGCGTCCCGCGTCCCTCGCGCACGAACTGGACGAACGCGGCCACGGCGACGGCCAGGCCGGCCAGCGCCACGACGGCGCCGACGACGTCGAGGACGCCGATGCGGTCATCGTGGCGCCACCCGGTCAGGAGCCAGGGCACGAGCCCGGCCGTCGAGCCGGGCGCGAGGACGAAGAAGATCGCCGATCCGACGGCGGCACGCTTCATCGGATCAGCCCGGCGTCGGACGTCAGTCTTCGGTGTCGGTCGTGCCTTGCGGCATCGTCTTGTTGATCGACATCAGGAACTCGATGTTCGTGGCCGACTTCTTGAGTCGGTCGAGCATGAGCTCCAGGCCCTGCTGTCCCTCGAGGCCCGAGAGCACACGGCGCAGCTTCCACACGACGGCCAGCTCGTCCTTGGCCATGAGCAGCTCCTCGCGGCGCGTGCTCGTGGCGTCGACGTCGATGGCCGGGTAGATGCGCTTGTCGGCGAAGTCGCGACGCAGGCGGAGCTCCCAGTTGCCGGTGCCCTTGAACTCCTCGAAGATCACTTCGTCCATGCGCGAGCCGGTCTCGACCAGCGCGGTGGCGAGGATCGTGAGCGAGCCGCCGTCCTCGATGTTGCGGGCCGCGCCGAAGAACTTCTTGGGCGGGTACAGCGCCGAGGAGTCGACGCCACCGGACATGATGCGTCCGCTGGCCGGGGCGGCGAGGTTGTAGGCGCGGCCGAGGCGAGTGATGCCGTCGAGGAGCACCACGACGTCGTGGCCCAGCTCGACGAGACGCTTGGCGCGCTCGATGGCCAGCTCGGCGACGGTGGTGTGGTCGGTGGCGGGACGGTCGAAGGTCGAGGAGATGACCTCGCCCTTGACGGTGCGCTGGAAGTCGGTGACCTCCTCCGGACGCTCGTCGACGAGGACGATCATCAGGTGGCACTCGGGGTTGTTGGCGGTGATCGCGTTGGCGATGGCCTGCATGATCATCGTCTTGCCGGCCTTGGGCGGGGAGACGATCAGACCACGCTGACCCTTGCCGATCGGCGCCATGATGTCGATGATGCGACCGGCCATGGCGGACTGGTCGGTCTCGAGGCGCAGGCGCTCGGACGGGTACAGCGGTGTGAGCTTGCCGAACTCGACGCGCTTCTTGGCCTCGTCGATCGACATGCCGTTGACCGAGTCGACCCGCACCATCGGGTTGAACTTCTCCTTGCGCTCACCCTCGCGCGGCTGACGCACCTGGCCGACGACGGCATCGCCCTTGCGAAGGCCCCACTTGCGGACCATCGAGAGGGAGACGTAGACGTCGTTCTCGCTCGGCAGGTAGCCGGTGGTGCGCACGAACGCGTAGTTGTCGAGGATGTCGAGGATGCCGGCCGCGGGCACGAGGACGTCGTCCTCGCTGTAGGTGGGCTCGGCCTCGGGACCGCGACTGCCGCGGTTGCGACCGCGACGATTGCGGCGGCGGCCGCCGCCCTCGTCGTCGTTGCGGTTGCCGGAGGGGGCACCTCCCGCTTGCGGGGGATGGTCGGTGTCCTGGTTGCGGTTGCCGCCACCCTGGTTGCCCTGGTTGCCCGGTTGCCCTGGTTGCGGTTGCCGCCACCCTGGTTGCCCTGGTTGCGACCCTGGTTGCGGCCACCCTGGTTGCGGTTGCCGTCGGACTTCTGGGCGGGCTTGTCGGCGGCGTCGGGAGCATCGGACGTCTCGTCCTGCTCGTCCTGGCGCTCGTCCGTCGGCGCGTCCGAGGCGCCGTTGGGAGTCTTGGCCTTGGCGTCGACGGTTGAAGCGGATCCGCCTTCGGCGGCCTTGATCGCGTCGATCAGCTCACCCTTGCGCATCTTGGAGGCGCCGGAGATGCCGAGCCCGCCGGCGATCTCCTGGAGCTCGGCGAGCACCTTGCCTCCCAGGCCTCCGCCGGTGCGGCGGGGCGCGGACGTCTCAGCGTCCTGCTTGGGCTGCTCCGCGGCGGGAGCAGCGTCGGGCTGATCCGCGGCGGGGGTGCCGGGCTGGGTTGTCGTGTCTGTCACGTGGTGTCCTTTGCTGAGGCACACATCTTCCGGTGACCCGGATCTAGGGATGCCGCCTCGTCACAGGCTGGAGCCCGCACAGCGGGCTGAGTGAATGGAACTTGTCGGGGAGGTGAACTCGACTCCGACCCGCCAACTGTAACACCATCGAACCGCCCGGGATTCCCCGCATGACGAGGTGTCAACGCGACACGACGTGGGCACCTCGCGGCTCGACGTCGAGCTCGTGGGCGTCCCAGCCGGCCGGCACGACGCCGTCGAGTCCACGTCCGAACGCGAGCACCGCCGGGCCCGCGCCGGAGATGACCGCCGGCACTCCCGCCGACCGCAGACCCTGCATCAGCTCGTACGACTCGGGCATCGCCGTGGCCCGGTAGCTCTGATGGAGGAAGTCCTCTGTCGCAGCGAGCAGGTGGGTCGGGTCGCTGGTGAGGGCCGCGACGAGCAGCGCGGCCCGGCCGGCGTTGGCGGCCGCTTCGCGGTGGGGAACCCGGTCGGGCAGGAGGCCGCGGGCGGCCTCGGTCGAGACCGGCTCGGGTGGCACCAGCACGGTGATCCGCGCGTTGACGTCGAGTCGCTGCACCGACGCGACCGCGTCGTCGATCCAGGCGATGGTGAGACCGCCGAACATCGCCGCCGCCACGTTGTCGGGATGGCCCTCGAGCTCGGAGGCGAGCTGAAGCGCGGCGGCGTCGTCGAGCCGGTCGTCACCACCCTCGACCAGGCCTCGGGCGAGTACGATGCCGCCCACGATCGCGGCCGACGACGACCCGAGTCCGCGTGCATGCGGGATGGTGTTGTCGCAGGTCAGGAGCAGGCCGGCGGGTCTCTCGCCGAGGGCGTCGAAAGTGGCGTCCATGGCTCGGACGACGAGATGGGTGCGGTCGCGCGGCACGTCGTCGGCACCCTCGCCATGCACGACGACCTCGAGCCCATCGGGCCGGACCTCGGCCTCGAGCCGGTCGTGCATCGAGAGTGCGAGACCGAGCGCGTCGAAGCCCGGGCCGAGGTTGGCCGCGGACGCGGGCGTGCGGACGGCGACCGGCCCTGCTGCGAAGTTCATGCCAAACCGGCGATCGCGGCGGCCTCGCGCACGTCGACGTCGATCACCGAGTCGACGATCGAGTCGATGCCGGCCAGGGCGGTGTCGATGTCCTTGAGCCCGTGCCCGGTGACGGTGACCGTGATCGTGAGTCCGGGCTCGACGTCACCGGCGTCGACGGCGGCGATCAGCCCGGCCACGCCGGCGGCCGAGGCCGGCTCGACGAAGACTCCCTCGCGCGAGCTGAGCTCTCGCTGCGCCGCCAGGATCTGCTCGTCGGTGACCGCGTCGATCCGGCCCCGGGAGTCGTCACGAGCCGACTCCGCGAGCAGCCAGGACGCCGGATTGCCGATGCGGATGGCAGAGGCAACGGTCTCGGGGTTCGCCACGGGCTCGCCGAGCACGAGCGGAGCGGCACCGGCCGCCTGGTATCCCCAGAGCTGCGGAGTGCGCTCGGCCAGACCGGCCTTCTCGTACTGCTTGAACCCGATCCAGTAGGCCGAGATGTTGCCCGCGTTGCCCACCGGCAGCACATGGACGTCGGGAGCGCGGCCGAGCGCGTCGATGATCTCGAACGACGCCGTCTTCTGTCCTTGCAGCCGCAGGGGGTTGACCGAGTTGACCAGGGCCACGTCGTACTGCTCGGCCAGCTCGCGGGAGATCTGCAGGCACTCGTCGAACCCGCCGCGCACCTGGATGACCTCGGCTCCGTGCATGACGGTCTGGGCCATCTTCCCGGCGGAGATGCGGCCGAGCGGCACGAGCACGATCGGGGTGAGTCCGGCGCGGGCCGCGTAGGCGGTCATCGATGCCGAGGTGTTGCCAGTGGATGCGCAGACGACCGCCTTGGCCCCGTCGCCGATGGCCGCCGAGATCGCCAGGGTCATGCCGCGGTCCTTGAACGAGCCGGTGGGGTTGTCGCCCTCCACCTTGAGCCAGACCTCGCCACGGACGAGTTCGGAGAGCCAGGCCGAGTGCACCAGAGGGGTTCCGCCCTCCCCCAGAGTGATGACGGGTGTGTGCTCGTCGACGGGAAGCCACTCGCGATACTCCTCGATGACGCCCTGCCACTGATGCGCTCCGTGCTTGGGTCCTTCCGGCGCCATCAGGAAACCCCCTCGACCCGCATGACCGACGAGACGTCACGCACCATGTCGAGCCCCCGCAACGCGGCGACCGTGGCCGACAGGGCCGCGTCGTCGGCCTCGTGAGTGACGATGACGAGCTGGGCGTCGGAACCGTGGCCCTCCTGGCGCACCGTCTTGATGGAGACGCCGTACTCGGCGAACGCCTGGGCGACGGTGGCGAGCACGCCCGCGCGGTCGTCGACGTCGATGGCGATGTGGTACCGGGTGCGGGCCTGGCCCATGTCGAGCACCTCGAGCTCGGCATGGGTGGACTCGCCGGGGCCGACCACGCCGCGAACCCGGTTGCGGGCCACCGACACGACGTCGCCGAGCACGGCGCTCGCGGTGGGCGCGCCGCCGGCACCGGGACCGTAGAACATCAGCTGGCCGGCGGACTCGCTCTCGACGAACACCGCGTTGTACGCACCGTGGACGCTGGCGAGGGGATGGCTGTCCGGAATCATCGCGGGGTGCACGCGGGCCGAGATGGCCGGACCGTCGGGCGTGTCGAGCTTCTCGCAGATGGCCAGCAGCTTGACGACGCAGCCCATCTCGCGCGCCGAGGCGACGTCGGCCGACGTGACGTCGGTGATGCCCTCGCGGTGGACGTCGCCGATCGAGACCCTGGTGTGGAACGCGAGCCCGGCCAGGATGGCCGCCTTGGACGCCGCGTCGAAGCCCTCGATGTCCGCGGTCGGATCGGCCTCGGCGTAGCCGAGTCGCTGCGCCTCGTCGAGGGCCTCGGCGAATCCCGCGCCCGTGGTGGTCATGGCGTCGAGGACGAAGTTGGTGGTGCCGTTGACGATGCCGAGCACGCGCTCGACGGTGTCGCCGGCCAGCGATTCGCGCAGCGGGCGCACGATCGGGATGGCGCCGGCCACTGCGGCCTCGAAGGCGAGGTCGCGCTCGGCCTTCTCGGCGGCCTCGTAGAGCGTGGCGGCGTCCTCGGCGAGCAGGGCCTTGTTGGCCGTGACGACCGAGGCACCGTGCTCGAGCGCGCTCAGGATGAGCTCGCGCGCCGGCTCGATGCCGCCGATGACCTCGATGACGACGTCGATGTCGCCGCGAGCCACCAGACCGGCGGCGTCGGTGGTGAAGAGCTCGCTCGGCACGTCGAGGTCGCGCTCTCGCTCGAGCCGGCGCACGGCGATGCCGGCGAGCTCGAGCGGCGAGCCGACCCGCTGGGCGAGCTCGGACGCGTCGCGGGTGAGCAAGCGCGCGACCTCGGTGCCCACGACACCGCAGCCCAGGAGGGCGACCTGCAGGGGTCGCTCGAGGCCGTGTGCACTGCTGGGGGGCGAAACGTTCACCGACCAAGCGTATCGGCGCGCCGCCACGTCCCGGGGACCCATAGCCCGGGACCGCGTACGGTCGTTGCATGAGCCGAACAGCCGGGCTCTGTCCGAGCCGGCCACCGCGCCCGATGCGAAAGGTCCCGAACACCCATGCCTGACCTGCGGATGCCTGGCCTCTCCAGGCGAACCCTCGTGTCGCTGGTGGCCGTGATGGCCGGGAGCGTGGCCATGCTGGTGGCGCTGCTCAGCGGCTCGAGCTCGCCCACCAGCGGCAGCGCCGCGTCGAGCAAGGACAAGTCCATCGAGCCCGTGGCGCCGCTCAACCCGGAGGACAAGGGCAGGGACAACGATGGCGACACGACCCTTCCCGTCGACCCGTTCGGCGGAAGCTTCGGAGCCAGCGGCCGGCGTAAGGTCACCGTCAGCGTTTCGGCCAACGGTTACGCGGGCTTCCGGGTGTACTACCGAGACCGCAAGGAGCCACGATCGCTGGTGGCGAACCCCACATTCACGGAAACTCGCACGGTCGATGGGAGGTTCCCTTTTGCTGCGGTCGTCATGCAGGTCCCGGGCTACTACCCAGGCGCTGCAAGCAGGGTGACGTGCAAGATCGTCATCGACGGTACCGAGGTGTCCAAGGAGTCGGCGACCAAACCGTGGACTGTCAACACCTGCCTCGGCTGAGGGCATACCTCAGGTAAAGTTGAGGTATGGAGGACTCCAGGTCGAACATCGCCATGCGGCAACGCGAGCTCACACCCGGCGAGCTCGCCGAACGGGCCGGGGTGACGGTCTCGGCGCTGCACTTCTACGAGCGTGAAGGCCTCATCAGCAGCCGTCGCACGAGCGGCAACCAACGCCGCTACCACCGCGATGTGCTGCGGCGCGTCGCGTTCATCCGGTTCTCCCAGCGGCTGGGCATCTCGCTGCTCGACATCGGAGCGGCTCTGGGTACCCTTCCCGCGAGACGCACTCCGACGGCGGCGGATTGGTCACGCCTCTCCGAGCGGTGGCGCTCCGACCTCGACGACCGCATCACCCGGCTGCAGAACCTGCGCGACAACCTCGACGGCTGCATCGGGTGCGGCTGCCTGTCACTCCAGACTTGCGCGATCTACAACAGCGAGGACGCGATGGCGATCCTCGGGCCCGGGCCGCGCCGGGGGCTGGAGCCCTAGCCCCTAGCCCTGGTCGAGGGCGAGGAGGTCGTGCTCGGTCTCCCGGCGGAGCAGCAGGCGGGCCTCGCCGTCGCGGACGGCGACCACGGCGGGGCGCGGCACATGGTTGTAGTTGCTGGCCAGCGATCGGCAGTATGCACCGGTGCCCGGAACCGCGAGGAGATCCCCGACCCGCACGTCGCCGGCGAGGTACTCGTCCTTGACGACGATGTCGCCGGACTCGCAGTGCTTGCCGACCACGCGGCTCAGCACGGCCGGCGCGCCCGAGGACCGCGACGCCAAGGTGCACGAGTAGTCGGCGCTGTAGAGGGCCGGTCGGATGTTGTCGCTCATGCCGCCGTCGACCGAGAGGTAGCGGCGGAAGGCCCCGCCGTCGAGCTCGACGTTCTTGGTGGTGCCCACCTCATACAGCGTGAACGTGGATGGACCCGCGATGGCCCGGCCCGGCTCGACCGAGAGACGCGGCACGGCGATGCCGACCGCGGCACACTCGTCGTCGACGATCTTGCGCAGGCCGCGGGCGAGGTCGTCGGGGGTCGAGGGGTCGTCCTGGGTCGTGTAGGCGATGCCGAACCCGCCGCCGAGGTCGAGCTCAGGGAGATCGACCCCGAGCGTCGTCGCGATGTCCGCGTGCAGACGGATGACGCGCCGGGTCGCCACCTCGAAGCCGTCGGTGACGAAGATCTGCGACCCGATGTGCGAGTGCAGTCCGAGCAGGCGCAGACCGGGCTCTGCCAGCACACGCTTGACGGCCACGAGCGCGTCGCCTCCCGCGATGGAGAAGCCGAACTTCTGGTCCTCGTGCGACGTGGAAATGTACTCGTGCGTGTGCGCCTCGACGCCGGCGGTGACCCGCACCATGACCGGTGCCTCCTTGCCGAGCTCTGCGGTGAGCGCGACGAGCCGGTCGATCTCCTCGAAGGAGTCGACAATGATGCGTCCGACTCCCGCGTCGAGCGCCCGACGGAGCTCGTCGACCGACTTGTTGTTGCCGTGCAGGCCGATACGGGCCGGCGGGAACTCCGCGCGCAGCGCGACGGCCAACTCGCCGCCCGTGCACACGTCGAGGCTCAGGCCCTCTTCGGCGATCCATCTCGCGGTCGCCACGCACAGGAACGCCTTGCCCGCGTAATAGACGTCGGCGCCCTCGAAGGCATCGCGGAACGCCCTGGCGCGGGCGCGGAAGTCGTTCTCGTCGACGACGTAGAGCGGCGTGCCGAACTCGGCCGCGAGATCGGGCGCCGACTCCCCCGCCACCGTGAGCACGCCGTCGACCTTGGACACGCCGGCGGCCCACAAGTGCGGCACGAGCTCGTTGGCGTCCTCCGGCAGGCGCAGCCACGCCGGGCCGCGGTCGCCCGCCTGCCCGTGCAGCGCTCCTGCCTCGTGCGCGCGCATCACATGCGCTCCGGGGCGTGGACGCCGAGCAGCGTCAGTCCGTTGGCCAGCACCTGGCGCGTGGCCGCAACGAGGACGAGGCGGGCGCGATGCTGGTCGGTGGTCTCCTCGTCGCCTTGCGGCAGCACGCGGCAGGTGTCGTAGAACTTGTGGAATATCGAGGCGGTGTCCTCGAGGTAACGCGAGACGCGGTGCGGCTCACGCAGCTCGGCCGCCCTGGCCACCACCCGCGGATACTCGGCGAGCGCGCGCAGCAGGTCGCCTTCGCGGTCGGTATCCAGCTGGTTCGGGTCGAACGCGTCGACGTCGACCTGCACACCGAGGTCGGCGGCGTTGCGCATGATGCTCGCGAGCCGCGCGTGGGCGTACTGGACGTAGTAGACCGGGTTGTCGTTGCTCTTGCTCGTCATCTCGGCGACGTCGAGCGTGAGCGGCGAGTCGACCGGGTAGCGGATCAGCGTGTAGCGGAGCGGGTCGACGCCGATGAGGTCGATCAGCTCGCGCAGCGTGACCATCGTGCCGGCGCGCTTGGACAGCTTCAGCTCCTCTCCGTTCTGCATGATCTTGACGAGCTGCCCGATGAGCACCTGGAGCTGCTCGCCGGGTGTGTCTCCGACGCAGGCGGCCATCGCCGAGAGCCGGCCGACGTAGCCGTGGTGGTCGGCGCCGAGCAGGTAGATGCACGGGTCGAAACCGCGCTCGCGCTTGTTGACGTAGTACGCGGTGTCGGATGCGAAGTAGGTGAGCTCGCCGGTGGAGCGCACGAGCACGCGGTCCTTGTCGTCGCCGAAGTCGGTGGTGCGCATCCAGGTGGCGCCGTCGTCCTCGAACAGATGACCCTGCTCCCGGAGCCTGTCGAATCCATGCTGGATCGCTTCCCCTTCATGGAGCGATCCCTCGCTGAACCACACGTCGAAGTGGGTCCGCATCTCGTCGAGCTCGGCCCGCTGCTCGGCGAGCTGGATCTGGTAGCCGACGTCGCGGAACATGCTGCTCTGCTCGTCGTCGGGCTGCTCGAGCACGATAGGTGCGTGCGCGACGACCCGCGCGGCCAGCTCCTTGACGTACTCGCCGTGGTAGCCGTCCTCGGGCGGTTCCAGGTCATGGGCGCGGGCCATCAGGGACGCGCCGAACTTGTCCATCTGGGCGCCGCGGTCGTTGATGTAGAACTCGCGGGTGACGGACGCCCCGGTGGCTTCCAGCACGCGGGCGATCGCGTCGCCGACGGCGGCCCACCGGGTGTGGCCGAGGTGCAGCGGCCCGGTTGGGTTGGCACTGATGAACTCGAGGTTGATCGTGCGGCCGGCGTTCACGTCGCTCGTGCCGTACGACTCGCCGGCGCGCACGACGTCGGCGGCCAGGGCACCTTGGGCTCCGGCGGCGACGCGCACGTTGAGGAAGCCGGGCCGGCGACCTCGACGGAGGCGACGCCGGGGTGCTCGGTCAGCCGCTCCGCCAGCATCGTGGCGAGGTCGCGTGGGTTGAGGCCGGCCCGCTTGCCGAGCTGGAGGGCGACGTTCGTGGCGTAGTCGCCGTGCTCCTTGACCTTCGGACGCTCCACCAGCACCTCCGACGGCACGCCGTCGGGCAGGACGACGACGCCCTCGGACACCAGGTCCGTGAGGGCGGCGACGAACACGTCGGAGAGCTGCTCGGGCGTCACCCGGTCAGCCTATCGGCGGCGCTGTACGACGTCGTTCACGGTCGAGACCAGGTCGTCGGGGTCGAACGGCTTGGTGACGTAGGCGTCGACGCCCGCCTTCAGGCCCCGCTGGACGTCGGCCGGGTGATTCTGCGTCGTGACCATGACGACGCCGATGTCGGACGTCCGCGGATCGGAGCGGATCGCCGCCGCGGTCGCCACACCGTCCTGCCGGGGCATCATCACGTCGACGGTGATGACGTCGGGGAGCGTGTCGGTCTCGGCCAGGATCGCGAGGCAGTCGACGCCGTCGATGGCTTCCTCGACATCGAACCCCGCCAGCTCCAGGTTGGTCCGGATCAGGAGCCGGATCGACGGCGCGTCGTCGACGACCAGCACTCTGGGCACGTCTCTCACCGTAGTCCGTTGGGGTAGGCTCACACCGCACTTGGCCGGATGCCGGAACCTCGTGCGGTCGAGAGGCCCCCGTAGCTCAGGGGATAGAGCACCGCCCTCCGGAGGCGGGAGCGCAGGTTCGAATCCTGCCGGGGGCGCCCTTCCAGCCTGTTGGCCGGTTTCCTGGCGCGATAGCGTCGAGTCACGCACTCCACGAAGGGAATCGACATGCCCACACGCACCGCCCGCACCGCTTGGGACGGCGGGTTCAAGGACGGCTCCGGCCAGACCGAGCTCACGAGCTCGGGCCTGGCCACGTTCGACGTGTCGTGGCCCAAGCGGGTCGACGACGCCAACAGCGACACCACGACGCCGGAAGAGCTCGTCGGCGCGGCGCACTCGGCCTGCTACGCGATGTCCCTGACGAAGGCCCTCGAGGACGCTGGGGCCAGGCCACAGTCGCTCGACGTCACCGCCGACGTCACCTTCGGCCCGGATCCGAACGGAGGCATGAAGATCACCGGCATCGCCCTGACGGTGCTGGGCGAGGCCGACGGGATCGACGCTGCCGGCTTCGAGGAGGCCGCCCAGGCCGCCAAGGTCGGATGCCCGATCAGCAAGGCGCTGGGAGGCGTGGACATCACGCTCGACGCCACTCTGGACTCGGCGTGATATTCCCCATCACGGCGTGAGCTTGGCCTCGAGGAACTTCGTCTGGTCCTTGGCCGCGCGGGTTGGACCATAGATCACGTGACCTGCATCGTTGTACATCAGGAGATACCGAGGCTCGGGGAAATCGGACGTGGGATCCGGCGGACCGCTGAAGTTCACCTTCCCGCACGCTGGAGGCGGCTGGTCGACGACCTTGCCCCTCTTGGTGAAACGAAAGGCCTCGAACGCACCGATGGCATCCGCGAGATCGCAGGCCTGACCTGGCGGCACGATCGCGTCGGCGAGGCCGTGCATCAGCAGGAAATCACCGTCCCACTTCGCGATCTTTTCGGCATACCGCAGCGGCGACCGACGGGCGTACTCCTCCGGAACCTCACGCGGCGTGCCGCCCATGGCTTCCTCCATCGACGTAAGAAGGATCTCGTGGAGGGCCTTCACCGAAGCCTCGGTCGACGGGGACTCGATCCGACGGGTCGTGTATCGCCACAGGTCCGCCCAGTCCGCCGGAGTCGCATAGGCGACGGCGGCCTGGACGGGGGCGCCGCGCGCGACCGCACGGCTGGTGATGCACGCCCCATGCGACACGCCGACCATCCCCATGCGCTTGGGATCGGCATACGCCTTCGCGCGGACCACCGCGAGCATGGCGAGCACATCGTCGACCTCGCCGGAGCAGATCTCGACCCGTCCGTCGGAACCGTCCTCGCCCCGATAGCTGGACTCGGCGACGACCCAGCCGGTTCGAGCAACCTGGGCGCAGATCCCGTTCGGGTTGGCCAAGTCGTTGAGTCCCGCGAACCCGGCATGATTCCGGATCATCACCGGGTAGGGCCCTGGCCCGTCCGGGCGACACACCTGCCCCACGATGCTCAGGTCGCCGGATCGGTACCTCACCTTCTCGATCAGAAGTCCAGGCTCGGTCGACGTCTGCTCGACGATCTCCCAGTCGGGGGCAGGCGTCGGGGTGCTGTCCGGCCGGTCCGCGTCAGTGCAGCCGGACACCATCAGCCCGACGATCAACAGAGCCCGCAGAGGAGCGGTCCGCGCAGTGCCACCCATGGTGCGAGAACGATACGTGACGGCTCCGAACGATCAGCTCGAACCTCCCCGCGACCGCACGACTCGTGGCACCGTTGTGTGTGGGTCTTCCGGACCACGAACCTGCCTGATGGCGACGCGCTTGTCGCGCTACCCTGAGGTGCGTATTCACCAGCGCACGAGCACTGAACGGAAGAGGCGATCGAGGCCGTGGCCGAGTCCTCACAAGAACCATCAACCCCAGACTTCGGCACGAACCAGTGGCTGGTCGAGGAGATGTACGACCGCTACCAGGCCGACCCGACGTCGGTTGACGCCTCCTGGGTGACGTTCTTCGAGAACGGCAACGTTCCGTCCGACAACGGAAGCCCCTCCGCCGCGACCACCACGACCGCGAAGGCCGAGCCCGAGAAGAAGCCCGAGCCCGCCCCGGAGAAGAAGGTTGAGCCGGCCGCGAAGGCCGAGCCGAAGACCGAACCGACCCAGAAAAAGGCCGAGCCCGAGCCGAAGCAGGACACGACCGCCCCGGCGGCGAAGAGCGAGCCGGTGAAGCCGGAGTCCGAGTAGGCCAAGAAGCAGGCCGAGTCCGAGCCGCCCCAGCCCGAGAAGAAGGCGGGCGACCCCGGCACCGTCGAGAAGGTCCCGCTGCGCGGCGCCGCCGCCCGCACCGTCCAGAACATGGACACCAGCCTCACCGTCCCCACGGCCACCAGCGTCCGCGCGGTCCCGGTCAAGCTGCTCTTCGACAACCGCACCGTCATCAACAACCACCTGCGCCGTGCGCGAGGCGGCAAGGTCTCGTTCACCCACATCATCGGCTACGCCGTCGTCAAGGCTCTCACCGCGATGCCGGAGATGAACACCGGCTTACGAGATCGTCGACGGCAAGCCCAACCAGCTCAAGCCCGAGCACGTCAACTTCGGCCTCGCCATCGACCTGCAGAAGCCCGACGGCACGCGGCAGCTCCTGGTTCCCTCGATCAAGGGCGCCGAGACAATGGGCTTCGCCGAGTTCTGGCAGGCCTACGAGACGATGGTCCGCAAGGCCCGCGACAACAAGCTCGAGGTCGCCGACTTCCTCGGCACCACCGCGAGCCTCACCAACCCCGGCGGCATCGGCACCAACCACTCCGTGCCGCGGCTGATGTCCGGCCAGGGCGTCATCGTCGGCGTCGGCTCGATGGACTACCCGCCGGAGTTCCAGGGCGCGTCCGATCACACCATCGCCCAGATGGCGGTGTCGAAGATGATGACGCTCACGTCCACCTACGACCACCGGGTCATCCAGGGCGCTCAGTCCGGTGAGTTCCTGCGTCGCATCCACCAGCTCCTGCTCGGCGAGGAGGGCTTCTACGACGAGATCTTCCAGGCCCTGCGCATCCCCTACGAGCCGATCCGCTGGGCCCAGGACATCGCCGTCAGCCACGACGACGAGGTGCACCGCCAGGCCCGCGTGCTGGAGATGATCCACGCGTACCGGGTACGCGGCCACCTGATGGCCGACACCAACCCGCTGGAGTACCGGCAGCGCAGCCATCCCGACCTCGACACTGCGTCGCACGGGCTCACCCTGTGGGACCTCGACCGCGAGTTCGCCACCGGATCGTTCTCCAGCCAGTCGGGCAAGCGGTTCATGAAGCTGCGCGAGATCCTCGGCGTCCTGCGCGACTCGTACTGCCGCACCATCGGCCTGGAGTACATGCACATCCAGGACCCCGCCGAGCGTCAGTGGCTCCAGGAGCGCATCGAGATCGGTCACACCAAGCCGCCCCGCGAGGAGCAGCTGCGCATCCTGCTCAAGCTCAACCAGGCCGAGGCGTTCGAGACGTTCCTGCAGACGAAGTTCGTCGGCCAGAAGCGCTTCAGCCTTGAGGGCGGCGAGACCACCGTGCCGCTGCTCGACGAGATCTGTGAGGCGGCCGCGGCCGACGGTCTCGACGAGGTCTGCATCGGCATGGCCCACCGCGGCCGACTGAATGTGCTGGTCAACATCGCCGGCAAGAGCCCCAGCCAGGTGTTCCGCGAGTTCGAGGGCAACATCGACCCCCGCACCGTGCAGGGCTCGGGCGACGTCAAGTACCACCTCGGCGTCGAGGGCGAGTTCACCGCCGACAACGGCGACAAGATCAAGGTCTCGGTGGCGGCGAATCCGTCGCACCTCGAAGTCGTCGACCCGGTGCTCGAGGGCATCACGAGGGCCAAGCAGGACCGCCTCAACCAGGGCGAGGCCTTCCCGGTGCTGCCTCTGCTCGTCCACGGCGATGCCGCGTTCGCCGGGCAGGGCGTGGTGGCCGAGACGCTCAACCTGTCGCAGCTGCGGGGCTACCGCACCGGCGGCACCATCCACGTCATCGTCAACAACCAGGTCGGCTTCACGACCGCTCCGTCGTCGTCCCGCTCGTCGGTCTACTGCTCCGACGTCGCGAAGATGATCCAGGCGCCGATCTTCCACGTCAACGGCGACGACCCCGAGGCCTGCATCCGCATCGCACGGCTGGCCTACGAGTACCGCAAGGAGTTCAACAAGGACATCGTCATCGACCTCGTCTGCTACCGCCGCCGCGGTCACAACGAAGGTGACGACCCCAGCTTCACCCAGCCGCTGATGTACGACACGATCAACGACAAGAAGTCGGTCCGCAAGCTCTACACCGAGGCGCTCGTCGGTCGTGGCGACATCACCCTGGAGGAGGCCGAGGAGGCGCTGGCCGACTACCAGTCTCAGCTCGAGCGCAACTTCAAGGACGTCAAGGAAGCCGACTCCCCGGCCGACTACACCCGCACCCCGGAGTACCCGACGAAGCCCGACCTCGGCGAGCTCGTCACCGCGGTCACGCCGGAGATGCTCAAGGCGATCGCCGACTCCTACACGAACGTGCCCGACGGGTTCACCGTCCACCCGAAGGTGCTGCCACAGCTGCAACGCCGCGCGGCCTCGATCACGGCGGGCCCGATCGACTGGGGTACCGGCGAGATCATCGCGCTCGGGGCACTCCTGGTCGACGGACGCCCGGTCCGGTTGGCCGGCCAGGACTCGCGCCGCGGCACGTTCTCCTCGCGTTTCGCCACCATTATCGATCGCCAGACCGCGGCCGAGTGGACGCCCCTGTCGCACATTGACGAGAACCAGGCCACGTTCTACATCTACGACTCGCTGCTCAGCGAGTACGCCGCCCTCGGCTTCGAGTACGGCTACTCGGTGGCCAGGCCGGAGGCGCTCACGATGTGGGAGGCGCAGTTCGGCGACTTCGTCAACGGCGCCCAGTCAGTGATGGACGAGTACATCTCGGCCGGCGAGACGAAGTGGGGCCAGAAGACCGGCGTGGTGCTGCTGCTTCCCCACGGCTACGAGGGTCAGGGGCCGGACCACTCCTCCGCACGCATCGAGCGCTTCCTCGCCCTCTGCGCCGAGGACTCGATGACGGTCGCGCAGCCGTCCTCGCCCGCGTCCTACTTCCACCTCCTGCGCAAGCAGAGCCTCGGCAGCGCCCACCGACCGCTCATCGTCTTCACGCCGAAGTCGATGCTGCGTAGCAAGGCCGCGGCCTCGCAGCCCGACGACTTCACGTCCGGCACGTGGCGCCCGATCATCGGCGACGACACGGTCGACGCCGGCCAGGTCGAGCGCGTGCTGCTGTGCTCGGGCAAAATCACCTGGGAGCTGATGGCCGAGCGCGCCAAGCGCGAGGAGGGCCAGAGCCGCACCGCCATCGTGCGCATGGAGCAGCTCTACCCGCGCCCGCTCGACGAGCTCAACGCCGAGCTCGCGCGGTTCACCTCGGCCCGGGAGGTGCGCTGGGTGCAGGACGAGCCGGCGAACCAGGGCCCCTGGCCGCACGTCGCCTTCCACTACGCGGGTGCGCTCGATCGCGACCTTCCGCTGCTGCGGGTCTCGCGACCGGAGTCGGCGGCGCCATCGGTGGGCTCGCACAGCCGCCACGTCGAGGAGAACTCCACACTCCTCGACCAGGCCTTCAGCTGACTCGTGTACTTCACTGACCGAGGCATCGAGGAGCTCGCCTCGCGCCGTGGTGACGAGGACGTCACCCTGGCCTGGCTCGCCGACCGGCTCGTCGAGTTCGTCGACCTGAACCCGGAGTTCGAGGTCCCCGTCGAGCGGCTCGCCACCTGGCTCGCCAGGCTCGATCAGGATGATACGGACTGAGCGAGCTCAGCGAGCGAACGTCCGGCCAGGTCGAGTGCGTCACGGGCGAAGCCCGTCGGGGGTATCGAGACCCATGAGCGAGAAGGCTCGCCGAGGTTGTGGTTTCGATTCCCCCGCTCGCTGGCGCTCGCGGGCGGTGCCCCCAGCAGTGGTTCCTTGCGGCTACTCAACCACCGAGTCCTCTAGAGGGTCAGGACGATCTTGCCGAAGACGTCTCCGTCGGCGACGGCCTTCAGCCCCTCGGCCGCCCCGTCCATCGGGAGCTCGCGATCGATGAGCGGGCGCACACCGGTGACGTCCATGAACTGCGCCAGGCGGTGCAGCTCGTCGCGGGTGCCCATCGTCGATCCGACCACCCGCTTCTGCTGGAAGAAGATGTAGGAGAGCTCGGTGGGCGAGGCGTCACCCGAGGTGGCGCCGGAGACGACGACCGTGCCGCCCGGACGCAGCGACTTGACCGAGTGCGACCACGTGGCCTTGCCGACCGTCTCCATCACGGCGTCGACCCGGACCGGCAGCCGCTCGCCGGTCTCGACGACCTCGTGCGCACCGATCTCGAGCGCTCGGGCTCGCTTGTCCTCGTCACGGCTGGTGGCGTACACGCGGAAGCCGGCCGCGCGGGCCAGGCTGATCAGCGCCGTGGCGACGCCGCCACCGGCACCCTGCACGAGCACGGAGTCGCCGGGCCGCAGGTCCGACTGGGTGAAGAGCATGCGGTAGGCGGTGAGCCAGGCGGTCGGCAGGCAGGCCGCCTCGACGAGGGACAGTCCCTCCGGCTTCGCGATGACGTTGTGCATCGGCACGGCGACCTTCTCGGCGAACGTGCCCTGGTAGTGCTCGGAGAGCAACGACCGCTTGGGGTCGAGCGTCTCGTCACCCCTCCACGAGGGTTCGCTGATGACGGCGTGCACGAGCACCTCGTTGCCGTCCTCATCATGGCCGGCGGCGTCGCAGCCGAGGATCATCGGCAGAGCGTCCTCCTTCAGGCCGACGCCGCGCAGGCTCCACACGTCGTGGTGGTTGATGGAGGCGGCCTTCACCGTCACCGTCGTCCAGCCCTCCGGCACCTCCGGCTCAGGGCGCTCCCCCATGCCGAGACCCGCGACGGGGTCGTCCGTGCTGAAGCTCTGGGCGTAGACGGCGAACATGCAGCTCCTGTGGTGTCGGGATGGGCGAGCGTGGGCTCAGTACGGCCGACGCGCCAGGCCCTCCCGGCGCGCGGTGTCGGTGACCGCACGCGCGACGGCGGCGGCCACGCGGGGGTCGAACGGCGACGGGATGATGTAGGAGTCGCTGAGGTCGTCGTCGTGCACCAGGCCGGCGATCGCCGTCGCGGCGGCGAGCTTCATGCCCTCCGAGATGCCGGTGGCACGCACGTCGAGCGCACCGCGGAAGATGCCGGGAAACACGAGCACGTTGTTGATCTGGTTCGGGAAGTCCGAGCGCCCGGTGGCGACGATGCGAGCGTGCCGGCCGGCGACGTCCGGGTGGACCTCCGGATTCGGGTTCGCGAGCGCGAACACGATGGCGTCGGGCCCCATCGACGCGATCGCCTCCTCCGGGATGGTGCCCCCGGACACCCCGATGAACACGTCGGCGCCGGCGAGCGCGTCGATGACCGAGCCGGGTCGGGCCCAGTCGGACGTCTTCTCGGCGAGCCACTGCTTGACCTCGGTGAGATCGCCGCGGGAGGGTTCGATGACGCCCTGGCGGTCGACGATCGCGATCTTGCGAACGCCTGCGGAGCGCAGCATGCGGGTGATCGCGACACCAGCCGCGCCGGCACCGGAGATGACGACTTTCAGGTCGTCGAGCTCACGGTCCGTGAGCCTGACGGCGTTGAGCAGCGCAGCCAGCACCACCACCGCGGTGCCGTGCTGGTCGTCGTGGAAGACCGGGATGTCGAGCAGCTCGATGAGTCGCCGCTCGATCTCGAAGCACCGGGGGCTGGAGATGTCCTCGAGGTTGATGCCGCCGAACGTCGGCGCCAGGCGCACGACCGTCTCGACGATCTCGTCGGTGTCGGTGGTGTCGAGGGCCACCGGGATCGCGTCGACCCCGCCGAACTGCTTGAACAGCACGGCCTTGCCCTCCATGACCGGCATCGAGGCGGCGGGCCCGATGTTGCCCAGGCCCAGCACGGCCGTGCCGTCGGTGACGACGGCGACGGTGTTGGACACCCAGGTGTACTCGTGGGCAGCTTCGGGGTCGGCGACGATCGCCTCGCACACGCGGGCGACGCCGGGCGTGTACGCCAGCGAGAGGTCGTGGGCGTCGCGCAGGGGCACGGTGGAGCCGACCTCCATCTTGCCGCCGCGGTGCAGCGCGAAGACGGGGTCGTCCGGATCCGGGTCCGGTGGCTCTGGTCGTGCGTCGATGTCTGTGGCAACCATCTCGTCGAGATTCCTGGGCTGGGGCTCTACCGGTCGGCGGCCGCTGTAGGGGCCTGCTCGAGGGAACTGGTCGGGTTGTGCCCGCTCGACAGTCTCTCACACGGTGTCATGTCCGGGCTGCTCGGCGGTCAAGGCCCGGGTCACCGGCGGCGCGAGCAGGCACAAGAGCACGACCAGCGCAGACGCGGCCATCGCCGGTGTCGCCCAGGCTGCGCCGTCTCGGGCGTCGCCGGCGAGCAACAGCTGGATGAGCTGGGCAACGATCAGCGGCGCACGGGCCCATCTCCGGCCCTGCCGAACCGCCCAGGCCGCGATCAGGAGGCCGATCCCGTAGGCGATCAGCAGCAGTCCGGCGCCGAGTCCGAGACCACGTCGACCGGCTTGGGAGTCGGCGAAGTCGAGCAGCGCGACGACGATGTAAGCCGCAGATTCGAGCGCGACGACCGCGGCGGCGATGTTGAGGAGCGTGCGCGCCGACATGGTCACGCAGGCCACACTAGGTGGCTCGTGTGATCAATTCGACAGCGTCGGCCATGCCGTAACCCTTGTCTAACCGGGGAAATGTTGAAAGCATGAACACTGACGTCCTGCGATGGGCTTGGTTATCTGGCCGGCCGGGACGCCCCACCACGCACCGGGAAGGAGAACTCGTCATGGACTGGCGCCATCACAGCGCGTGCCTCGACGAAGATCCAGAGCTCTTCTTCCCCATCGGCAACACCGGACCCGCCATCCTCCAGATCGAGGAGGCCAAGGTCGTGTGCCGTCGCTGTGACGTGCGTGATCAGTGCCTGCAGTGGGCGCTGGAGTCCGGGCAGGATCACGGCGTCTGGGGCGGCATGAGCGAGGACGAGCGTCGCGCGCTCAAGCGCCGCAACGCCCGAGCCCGCATCCGTACCGCCTGAGCCGTCTCGTCACACGGTCAGCGTGATCGCGACCGTCGTGCCTCCGCGCGGGCGCGGCTCGAACGTCAGTGAGCCACCGAGCTCCGACTCCACCAGGGTGCTGACGATCGACAGGCCCAGGCTCTGTGCACTCTGCGCATTCGGGCGGGCGAAGTCGGCCGGCATGCCCACGCCGTCGTCGCTGATCCGCAGGCGGAGCCGGTCGCGGATTCGGTTGACCGCGATCGTCAGACGGCCTCCACCATCGCCGTACGCGTGCTGGGTCGCGTTCTGGATGAGCTCGGTCAGCACCATCGCCAGCGGAGTGGCGATGACTCCCGGGATGGATCCGAACGTGCCGATCCGCTCACCGCGGACGCCGTCACCGGTCACGTCCAGCACCGTGCGCAGGAGGCGGTCGGCGATCTCGTCGAAGTCGACGTTCTCGTCGAACGACTGGCTCAGAGTCTCGTGCACGAGGGCGATCGACCCGACGCGTCGCACCGCCTCGTCAAGCGCCTCACGCGCCTCCGGCACCTCGAGTCGGCGGCCCTGCAGCCGGAGCAGGGCGGCGACCGTCTGCAGGTTGTTCTTCACCCGGTGGTGGATCTCCCGGATCGTCGCCTCCTTCGAGACCAGCTGGCGCTCGCGCAACCGCAGCTCCGTGACGTCTCGCAGCAGCACGATCGACCCGGCCGGTCGCTGGTCATGTACGAGCGGGATGACACGGAGCAGCATCGAGGCGGTCGCATTCTCCACCTCCGACTCCCCCTGCGCACCGACGGCGAGCAGACCGCGTTCGGTCGGCCGGTCGCCGGCCAGGCTCGCCGTCACCGCGGAGAGATCGGCGCCGACGAGGTCCCCGACCAGCCCCAGGCGCCGGTAGGCCGAGAGGGCGTTGGGGCTGGCGTAGGTCACGAGGCCATCGGTGTCGGTGCGCACGAACCCGTCGCCGACACGTAGCGAGTCGGCGAGGTCGGACCGGTTGCCCGGCGGCGGGAACTCCCCGCGATGGATCATCTGGACGAGATCGGCCGCCGCCTCCCGGTACGTGGCTTCCAGCGCGCCCGATAGGCGGTGGCCGGCGGCGACGCTGCGGAGCACGACGACGCCGCACGCCACACCGTCCCGGAGGACGGGAACGAGCTCTTCGTACACCTCGGCATCCTCGTGCTCGGCGGTGGCGACGGACTCGCCGAGCTCGCCGGACTCGAGGGCCTGCTGGAGCGCCGGTGCGCCCTTGGCCGGTACGAACGTGCCGACGACGTCCTCGAGCAAGGTGGTCGGGCCCGTGGTGGGACGGATCTGCGCGGCGGCCCACATGCCCTTCGACTCCGCGTCGGGCAGCCAGAGCACCAGGTCGGAGAACGCGAGGTCGGCGATGATCTGCCAGTCGGTGACGAGCGCGTGCAGCCACGCGACGTCGCCGGGCGGCAACGTCGTCTGGAAACGCGCGATGTCGTCCAGCGTGGGCACCCAATCAGCGTAGTGCCGGGATGAAGGATGCTGAGAGGTCTGGCACAGTGGTTCAGGTGTCCGAGGCGTACTGGCAGGCCGTGATGCAGTCGGGCCGCGAGGTACCGGTGGACCGCTCCCTCGACGAGCTCACGGTCGAGCTCGTCGAGATGCTGGGGCACCAGAACCCGCGGCTGCGAGAAGACCTCGCGTACCCGTTGCTGACCACCTGGGTCACCCAGGGCGTGTACGACGACCTGCTCTCCGGGCTCGGCGACGGCATCATCCCCGGGCTGCGCTACGGACTCGGGCACGACGGTGACGTGTCGGTCATCCGCCGCAGCTACAGCGCCCTGATGTTGGCCGAGATCATCGGGCGTGACAACAACGCCCACCTGATGTCGGCGTCGACCGTGCTCGACTGGGGCGACCGCGCCACCAGCTGGTACGTGCGCGAGCAGGACCATCGCGGATGGCTGCCCGAGCAGGGCTGGGCCCACGCCATCGCCCACGGTGCGGACCTCCTCGCGGCACTGGCCCGCTCGCGGCACTTCGGGCGGCTCGAGCTCACCGTGCTCCTCGACGTCATCGCCGACCGCGTGCTCACCCCCACGGCTTACATCTGGCGCCACGGCGAGGACGACCGACTGGCCTACGCCGTCATGACCCTGCTGCACCGCAACGCCCTCGACCCCAAGATCGTCGAGCCGTGGCTGAACCGCCTCGGCGAGGGCATCCAGCCGCCGCGTACCCGCGGGCACATCGAGTCGGAGTGGCCGTCACCTGCGGCCGGCAACACGTCCGCCTTCCTGCGGGCCCTGCACCTCCAGCTCGCCCTCGGCGTCCAGGGCCGGGCCGACCTGCGCAGCGACGCGGAGCTGTTCGCCGAACAGCCCGCGCACCGGGCCGACCTCCTCCTGGCGGTCCTCGACCAGATCCGCGCCGAGAGTCCGTGGCTGTACCGCCCGACCACCCGGGCCAAGCCGGTCGAGTAGTTTTCTGGCATGACGCAGGCTCAGCAGGACGAGACGGGGCAGGACCACACCGCCGAAGACCAAGCGGCAGAGTCACCCCCGGCACATGGTGGCGTGCACGCCCTCAACGTGGCCCGGGCGCACGGCGTCACGACGATGTTCACGCTCTCCGGCGCCCACGTCTTCCCCATGTACGACGCCGCGGTGAACACCGAACCGGCGATGCCGATCATCGACGTCCGCCACGAGCCGACCGCGGTCTTCGCGGCCGAGGCCGTCGGCAAGCTGACCCGGTCCCCCGGGCTCGCGGTGCTGACCGCCGGCCCCGGCGTCACGAATGGTGTCAGCCCGGTTGCGCAGGCCAGCTTCTCCGGCTCACCGCTCGTGGTCGTCGGTGGACGTGCGCCCGCCGCCCGCTGGGGCAGCGGCACGCTGCAGGAGCTCGACCATCCGCCGATCTTCGAGTCGATCACCAAGTCGGCGGCCACCGCCCACACGGTCGCGGACATCGCCCCCACCGTCGACGAGGCGTTCAGCCTGGCCGGGTCGTCGCACCGCGGACCCACGTTCGTCGACATCCCGCTGGACGAGTTCTTCAACAGCACCGCGCTCGGATCGCCATCGACCGGCACCACGACACCGCGGATCGAGCCCGATCCGGCCGACCTCGCCCGCGTCGCCGAGCTGCTCGCGACCTCGAGCCGTCCGGTCCTCATCCTGGGCACGGACGTGTGGGCCGACGGAGCCGAGGATGCTGCGCTCCGCTTCGTGCAGGAGACCGGGATCGCGGTCATCGCCAACGGCATGGGGCGCGGCATCGTGCCCGGCGGACACGCCCATCTGGTCACCAAGGCCCGCTCGCACGCCCTTGGCCAGTGCGACCTCGCGATCGTCGTGGGCACTCCCCTCGACTTCCGGCTCGGGTTCGGCGTGTTCGGCGGCAAGGAGGAAGCACCCGTCGCCCGGACCGTGCACATCGCCGACTCCCCCGGTCAGGTCTCGACCCACGCCGAGCTGGCCGCGTCGGCGGCCGGCCACCTCGGCACCTGCTTCGACGGCATCCTCACAGCCCTCCAGGGACGCAGCGGTGGACGACCCGACTGGAGCGACTGGCTCGCCCATCTCCAGGCCGGCGTCAAGGCCGCCACGGAGCGCGATGCCGAGCTCCTCCAGGCCGAGGCCGATCCGGTACACCCGGCCCGCATCTACGGCGAGCTGCTGCCACGCCTGGCCGACGATGCCATCGTCATCGGCGACGGGGGCGACTTCGTGTCGTTCGCGGGCAAGTTCGTCGAGCCGCAGCGTCCCGGCGGCTGGCTCGACCCGGGTCCGTACGGATGCCTCGGCGCCGGCATGGGTGCGGCGATCGCCGCCCGCATCACCCGGCCGTCGAGTCAGGTCGTGCTGCTCTACGGAGACGGAGCTGCCGGCATGTCGATCATCGATGTCGACACGCTCGTCCGGCACAACCTGCCGGTCGTCATGGTCGTGGGCAACAACTCCGCTTGGGGCCTGGAGAAGGGCCCGATGCAGTTCCTCTACGGCTACGACGTGGCAGCCGACCTCGCCCCGAACACCCGGTATGACCAGGTGGTCACGGCTCTGGGTGGCGGCGGCGAGATGGTGACCGATCCCCGCGAGATCGGCCCCGCGCTCGACCGGGCGTTCGCGTCCGGCGTTCCCTACCTCGTCAACGTCATCACCGACGTCACGGCGATGTACCCTCGCGCCACCACCGGTGTCTGACTTCCAGCTGCGACCTGCGCTTCCCGAGGAGGCTGAGGCCGTCGGAGCCCTCACCGTGGCGGGCTACGACGCCGACGGCTACCTGGTGAACCCCGACGGCAGCTACGACCACGACTACGCCGGGTGGCTCGCCGACGGCGTCACACGGGCACGCGACGGCGTGCTCATCGTGGCCGTCGACGGTGAGGAGCTGCTCGGCACCGTCACTTGGTGCCCGCCCGGCTCGCCCTTTCGCGAGCTCTCGACCCGCGACGACCAGGGCGAGTTCCGCACGCTCAGCGTCGCTCCGGAAGCACGCGGACGTCGCGTCGGGTCCGCACTCGTCGACTGGTGCATCGCCGAGGCTCGGGACATCGGCCTGGCCGAGATCCTGCTCTCCTCGCTCCCCGAGATGATCCCGGCGCACCGCCTCTACGAGTCGCGGGGCTTCGTGCGGCGGCCCGACCTCGACTGGTCGCCCTTTCCCGACACCGTGCTCTGGGGGTTCTCCGTCAAACTCTGAGGAGTTACTGGCACAGTGTCGCCATGAGCTTTCGGCCCTCGACCCACGCCGTGACGCACATCGTCACCGATGACGACACCGCCATCGCCCTCGGCAGTGGCGACCTTGCCGTGCTGGCCACGCCACGTCTGCTCGCGTGGTTCGAGGAGGCCACCTGCGGAGCGGTCGCCCTCGAGGAGACCAGCACCAGCGTGGGGACGCGGGTCGAGGTCGAACATCTCGCGGCGAGCCCGGTCGGTGCCGAGGTGACCGCCACGGCCACCGTCGTCCACCGGGACGGCCGACTGATCCGGTTCCAGGTCGTCGCCCACGACGCCGACGGGGCGGTGCTCGCGACCGGCGAGGTCCAGCGGGTCGTCGTCGACCGTGACCGGTTCCTCTCGCGGATGGATCGACCCCTTGTGGGAGACTGAGACGTCAACCGTTCAGGAGGAACCATGGGCAAGACCGGCCGCAAGCGCCGTGCGCGTCGCAAGAAGAACGCGAACCACGGCAAGCGCCCCAACGCGTGAAGAATCCCCCGTCACCGACGGGGGATTTTTTCTTGCCTAGCTCTGGGTCGAACGCTTCTCGCCGAGGTGGACCTGGACGGTGCGGATCGAGAACAGCACGCGTTCGCGCAGCGGATCCGGTGCCGTCTCCTTGCAGGAGCGCGAGACGAGGGCCTTGACCACGCGTTCGAGGTCGTAGACGTTCAGGCACGACGAGCAGTTGTCGATGTGGGCCTGGATCTCCTCGATGGTGGCAGTGTCGATCTCCTCGTCGAGGAAGAGGTACAGGTTCTCCAGTGCCTCGTCGCAGTTGTCGCAGCTCACGGAGTGTCACCTGCTCCCGTGACGGCCATGCCGCGCTCGCGCGCGTAGTCGGAGAGCAGCTCGCGCAACATGCGGCGGCCGCGGTGGAGACGGGACATGACCGTGCCGATGGGTGTGCCCATGATCTCGGCGATCTCCTTGTAGGGGAAACCTTCGACGTCGGCGAGGTAGACGGCGTAGCGGAAGTCGTCGGGCAGCTTCTGGAGGGCGTCCTTGACGTCGCTGTCGGGGAGGTGCTCGAGCGCCTCCATCTCGGCGGACTTGAGCCCGGACGACGTGTGCGCCTCGGCGGCCGCCACCTGCCAGTCCTCGATCTCGTCGGTGATCTGCTGGGGCTGGCGCTGCTTCTTGCGGTACGAGTTGATGTACGTGTTGGTGAGGATGCGGTAGAGCCACGCCTTGAGGTTGGTGCCGGGCGTGTACTGGTGGAAGGCGCTGAACGCCTTGGCGTAGGTCTCCTGCACGAGGTCTTCGGCGTCGTGCGGGCTGCGGGTCATGCGCAGGCCCGCGGAGTACAGCTGGTCGAGGAAGGGCAGCGCTTCGGCCTCGAACCGGGCCTGACGCTGCTCAGGGGTCTCGGTGTCGAGGTCGACGGGTTCAGGCTCGATCTCGGTGGTGCCGAGGTCGCCAGGGGTGTCGGTCATCGTCGTCCAGCCTACTCGCGGACGGTGACGGTCGCCGACACGCAGTCGTGCGGTGGACAGGTCGGACGTTCGTTCAGCGCAGCTCTGCATGGCACCTCCTCTGGTGCCTTCAACGGTTCGCGCTGGTGGGCTATTCCGCGGGGATCGGCTCGACGAGCTCGGGTCCGTTGTTGCGGACGTTGTTGACCGCCTTCGACACCGGCCACGCGTCGAGGCGACCGGGCACGGCCGGCAGGAGCAGCCCGAGCAGCTCGTCGGTGGGCCGTGGGCTCGGGTCGAGCCACGCCTCGACGGCGTCCGGCGCGATCATCATGGGCGTGCGGTCGTGCAGGTGACCGAGGTCGTCGGGCGCGGACGTGGTGAGGATCGTGTAGGTGATGAGCCACTCCTCGGCGTCCTCGTCACGCCAGAACTCGTAGAGCCCGGCCATCGCCAGCACCGAGCTGTCCTTGGGCGTGATGTAGAACGGCTGCTTCGGTACCTTTTTCTGGGCCTTCTCGGTGGTCGCGTCGGGGTCACCCTCCGTCTTGTACCACTCGTAGTAGCCGTCGGCCGGCACGATGGCGCGGCGCTTGCCGAACGCCTTCTTGAAAGCCGGCTTGTCGGCCACGGTCTCGCTGCGCGCGTTGATCATGCGGTTGCCGATGGAGGGGTCCTTCGCCCAGCTCGGCACCAAGCCCCACTTGGCGGTGAGCAGCTCGCGCTCAGGCGGACCGTCGGGGGATTCGCGCGCGATGACCAGCGGGGCGAGCTTGGTGGGCGCCATGTTGTAGTCGGGCTCGAGCTCGACGAAGGAGTCGGCAAGCCGGGCCCCGAACGCGTCGTTGAGCGACGCGGGCGTCTGGGTGGTGGCGTAACGGCCGCACATGGATCCAGCGTCGCACACGCTCCGGACACGCGGCCCGCGTTGTGAAGCAGGGATGCCGTGCACAGAATGGGGCATGACCCTTCTCCGCTCCGTGGCACGTCCTCTGCTGGCATCGATGTTCTTCTACGGAGGGGTGAACTCCATCCGCAACGCCAAGACGATGGCCCCGAAAGCCCAACCCGTCGCCGATCTGCTGCACCAGGCCGCTCCCGACGTCCAGATCTCTCCGGCCAACCTGGTCCGCGTCAACGGAGCGCTGCACGTGGCCACGGCCTCGGCCCTGGCCACGGGTCATGTCCCCCGCCTCTCGGCCTTCATCCTGGCCGGATCGCTGGTGCCCACGACCGCGTCCGGCCACCAGTTCTGGAACGAGGCCGACCCGGTCGCCCGCAAGAACCAGCTCATCCACTTCCTCAAGAACCTGTCGATGATCGGTGGCCTGCTGATGGCCACGCTCGACCCGGATCCGCACAAGAAGTTCATCGGGCGCCGCGCCAAGGACAAGGTCGTCGAGGCCAAGGACAAGGTCCACGAGGGCATCGACCACCTCCGCGGCTGACCGTTCTCCCGCTGTCGCGCCGATAGAGTGAGCGCGATGAGTGCCCCCTGGACCGCGCCGCACCGTACGACGCCTCTCGATGCGCAGGTGCTGGTGCCGGGCTCGAAGTCCCTCACCAACCGCCTGCTCGTCCTCGCGGCGCTCGGCGACGGGCCGACGGTGCTCACCCGGCCGCTGGCCGCACGTGACACCGACCTCATGGCGGATGCCCTGAGCTCGCTCGGGGCGCGCATCGAGCGCGATGGCCAGGTCTGGACGGTCACCCCCGCAGCGGAGCCTGCGACGGGTGACATCGCCGTCGACTGCGGGCTCGCCGGCACCGTCATGCGCTTCGTACCCCCGATCGCCGCCCTCAGCGACGCGTCGGTCACCGTCGACGGTGACGAACGGGCCCGGGTCCGTCCGATGTCGACCACGATCGCCGCGCTCCGGGCCTTGGGCGTCGAGATCGACGACGGCGGCCGATCGGCGTTGCCGTTCACGGTGCACGGCGCGGGACGGGTCGAGGGCGGGTCGCTCGAGATCGACGCTTCGGCGTCCAGCCAGTTCGTGTCGGCACTCCTGCTCGCCGCACCCCGGTTCGGCCAGGGCCTCGAGCTGCGGCACACCGGCGACCGGCTCCCGTCCCTGCCCCATGTGGACATGACGGTGGCCGAGCTCCGACGCCGGGGCGCATGGGTCGACAGCCCTGCGCCCGATCGGTGGGTCGTCCGGCCAGGCCCGATCGCGGCGCTCGACGCCGACGTCGAGCCGGACCTGTCGAACGCCGGCCCGTTCATCGCGGCAGCACTCGTCACCGGTGGATCGATGCGCGTGCGCAACTGGCCGGAGGAGACCGAGCAGGCCGGTGGCGAGTGGACCGCCATCGCCTCGCAGTTCGGCGGAGATGCGCGGCCCGACGGTGACGACCTGGTCTTCACCGCGGGTAAGCACCTGACCGGCGTCGACATCGACCTGCACGACGTCGGCGAGCTCACCCCGGTGGTCGCCGCGATCGCCGCGCTCGCCGACGGCGAGTCCCGCCTGACCGGCGTGGCCCACCTGCGCGGCCACGAAACCGATCGGCTCGCCGCACTCGCCGCCGAGATCAACCGGCTCGGCGGCGACGTCGAGGAGCTCGACGACGGCCTCGTCATCCGCCCGAGGCCCCTCCATGGCGGTGTGTTCTCCACCTATGACGACCACCGCATGGCCCAGGCCGCCGTCGTGCTCGGCCTGCGCATACCCGACCTGGCCGTCGAGAACGTCGGCACCACGGCGAAGACGTACCCCGACTTCGCGACGGTGTGGGAGCGGACGGTCACGTGAGGGAGGACGACGACGAGCACGCCGCCTTCGAGCGCCCGCGCCGCCGCTCGCGGCCGCGCACCAAGGACCGTCCCAACTACGACGACGCCGAGGTGGGCCGCGTCATCACCGTCGACCGGGGGAGATACACCGTCGTGGTCGGTGACGACGACCGCGTCGTCACCGCCATGAAGTCCCGACCGCTCGGGCGCCAGGGAGTCGTGGTGGGCGACGAGGTGAAGATCGTGGGCGACGTCACCGGCGACGAGGGCTCACTGGCCCGCATCGTCGAGGTGGAGCCACGCCGTACCGTCCTGCGACGGACGGCCGATGACGACGACCCGATCGAGCGCGTCGTGGTGGCCAATGCCGACCAGCTCGTCGTGGTCACGGCCCTGGCCGACCCGCCACCGCGCCTCGCCCTGGTCGACCGCTGCCTGGTGGCGGCTTTCGATGCCGGCATGGATCCCGTGGTCTGCCTCACGAAGTCCGATCTGGCGCCGGCCGACGAGATCGTCCGACTCCTGGAACCCCTGGACGTCCGCGTCATCGTGACCCGTCGGGACGGGGATCTCACCGAGATCCGCGAGGCACTGCGAGACCGGACCAGCGTGCTCGTCGGCCACAGCGGCGTCGGCAAGTCGACGCTGGTCAACCTCCTGGTGCCCGACGCCGAACGAGCCACCAGCCACGTGAACGTCGTCACCGGTCGCGGCCGGCAGACGTCGACGTCGACCATGGTCCTCGAGCTCCCCGGCGGCGGCTGGATCATCGACACACCGGGCTTCCGGTCGTTCGGACTCGCCCACGTGGACGTGCAGCACGTCATCACGGCGTTCCCGGACCTCGACGAGGTCAGCGCGGACTGTCCACGGGGCTGCACGCATGCGGCCACCGAGCCCGAGTGCGCTCTGGACGTCGCCGTGGCCGACGAGCGCCTGCGGCCCGACCGCGTCGCGTCGTTCCGCCGCATCCTGGCCAGCAGGGATGCTTCGGAATAGGCACTAGCCGCCCGAGTAGTCGATCGATCCGTCCGGGTTCCAGACCGCCTTCGTCCCTGCCTCGCCGGTCTGCACGACCATCACGATGATGACGACCGCGAGTGCCGCGACGATGATCCCTATGGCGCCGCCGGCCATCGGGTTGTCGAGCCGCGGGAGCAGCAGCGCGGCCACGACGCAGACCCCCAGGAACACGAGGAGCCAGATCCAGAGCCGATCGGCCAGGTCCTGGTGGTGCTGGATGGCCTCACCGACGACGGTGCCGTCGATCTGGTCGCCGAGCGACTCCTTGAGCACCTCGCCGCTCTGGCGGGCGACGTAGACCGTGACCACGGAGAGGCCGGTGAGGACGACGAGCGGCCACCTCAGCGTCATGCGCCAGGCGGGTCGCAGGAGGGCGACGCCGAGCAGGGCTGCGACGGGGGTGAGGATGACGGCGCCGTGCACCACCAAGGCGTGAATCGGGAGCTCTCGGAACGAGCCGAACACTGAGTCCATCGCGAAACCGAACACTGGTGCCTCCGGCGAGGGAATGACGGGTCGGGGTCGATTTTCACCGTACCCTAAGCCGCATGGCCCACTCGTGGAACGACGACGTCCGCCTGGCGCACGTCCTGGCCGACAACGCCGACAATCTCTCGATGGACCGCTTCGGCGCGATCGACCTTCAGGTGGCGACGAAACCGGACATGACGTACGTGACGGAGTCCGATGAGGCGGTCGAGGACGCCATCCGCAAACAGCTGAAGGCGGCCCGCACCCGTGACGTCGTCCTGGGCGAGGAGCAGGGCGAGGTCGAGGGGTCGACCGGGTCGCACGAGCGCCGCTGGATCATCGATCCCATCGACGGCACCGCCAACTTCGTCCGTGGCCTGCCGGTGTGGGCCACGCTCATCGCGCTCGAGGAGGCCGGCGAGATCGTCGCCGGATGCGTCTCCGCACCTGCGATCGGCCGTCGCTGGTGGGCTTCCAAGGGCGGTGGAGCCTTCACCGGCAAGTCGTTCATGCATGCACGCGAGATCCGCGTCTCCCAGGTCTCGGAGCTCGACGCAGCCTATTTCTCCTACAGCTCAGCGAGGAGCTGGGAGAAGATCGACAAGGCGGAGGGATTCGAGGCGCTGATGCGACGGTGCTGGCGCACCCGCGCATTTGGCGACTTCTGGTCGTACATGATGCTGGCCGAGGGAGCGGTCGACATCGCCGCCGAGCCCGAGCTGAAGCTCTGGGACATGGCCGCGCTCGATGTCATCGTCCGCGAGGCCGGCGGAGCGTTCACGAGCCTGGCGGGGCAGCCGGGGCCGTGGGGGCCGAACGCACTGGCCACCAATGGTCGCCTCCACGACGCAGCCCTGGCCTATCTCGGCCATTTCCCCGACGACGGCCCGCCCGACGCCTCCTGGACCGACGAGCCGGAGGAAGCGGACTCCGCGGAGCCGGACTCGGGCGACAACGTCCGCACACTCGACTTCTCCCGGTCGTGGGGCGAGCCGGACACACCCTGAGACCTCGTCCGTTCACCATGACGCCGCACCCACCCGGCGTTACGCTGCCCCCATGCGCGTGAGTGATGTCTTGTCGTCCAAGGGCCTGTCCACGATCTTCACGATCCGGCCCGAGGCCACCATGTCCGAGCTGCTCGATGCCCTCGCCGAGCACAACGTCGGCGCGCTCGTGGTCAGCCACGACGGCAGCTCGATGCTCGGGATCGTCTCCGAGCGCGACGTCGTGCGGAAGCTGCGCGACCTCGACGAGCTGAGCAGCATCACCGTCGAGCAGATCATGACGTCGGACGTGCGCGTGTGCGCGCCGGACGACTCGTTCGAGACGCTCATGACGATCATGACCGAGCACCGCGTGCGCCACGTGCCGGTGCTCGACGGCGACGAGCTCGTGGGCGTCTTGAGCATCGGCGACGCCGTGAAGCAACGGATGGACCAGCTGGAGTTCGAGCGGGACCAGCTCAACAACTACGTCTCCCGCGGAGGCTAGGCCACGACCCTGTGTTGACATTCGATACATTTACGATATATCGTTTATGTATCGAATGAAGCGCGCCCGCGATCGGAACCCGACGCCGGTGCCAGCACAGACAAGGAACCACCCATGCGAAACACCGACATGAACCGCGGCCGGCCGGAAGACCGCCGCCGCGGACGACGGGAAGACCTCCCGTACCTCGGCCTGGACCTCGGCTTCGGGCCGGGACCTGGCCATTCCGGTCGCCGGCGCGGCCGCCGGCGCGGTGGCCGCGGCGGAGACGTCCGCGCCGCTGCGCTCCTGGTGCTCGCCGAGCACCCGGCCCACGGCTACCAGCTGATCCAGGAGATCGCGGAGCGAAGCGACGGCGCCTGGACGCCCAGCCCCGGGTCCATCTACCCCGTGCTCCAGCAGCTCGAGGACGAGGGACTCATCGAGTTCGACCGGGTCAACGGTCGCAACACCGCCACCCTGACGGCGGACGGCACCACGTACGTCGACGAGCACCGCGAAGAGCTGGGCACCCCTTGGGAGGACGCCGTCCGCGGCGACGACCGATCCGTGGGCCGGGAGGCCGGCGAGGCGCTCAAGGGCCTCGTCGTCGCCTGGCGTCAGGTGATGCACACGGGCAGCCCGGCCCAGCAGACCCGCGCCAGTGCCGTTCTCGACGACGCCCGCCGCTCGATGTACGGCATCCTGGCGGACGATGAGTCATAACCGCATCAGACTGTCCGAGAGCGAGATGACCTGGCGGTTCTCTCGCTCGTCGGGCGCCGGTGGTCAGCACGTCAACACCACGGACACCCGCGTGGAGCTGACCTGGTCACTGGCCGACACCACCGCGCTCACCGCCGACCAGAAAGCGCTTGCCGCTCAGCGGCTGCGCTCACGCCTGGTCGACGACACGATCACGGTGGTGTCGTCGCGCTACCGCTCGCAGCACCGCAATCGCGAAGCCGCCCGCGTCCGGCTCGAGGAGCTCGTGACCCAGGCGGTCGTGCCGCCCAAGCCGCGGCGCGCAACCCGACCGACCCGCGCATCCGTCAAGCGTCGGCTGGACGCGAAGAAGCGCCGGAGTGACATCAAGAAGTCGCGCCGCGGCCGGTGGGACTGAGCGCCGTCCGCTAGGCCGGTTCGGCCGGTTTCGTCGGCGCCCCGATGTCGTCGGCCGGATCGGACCCGTCCTCGTCGTTGGAGTCGTCGCCCGAGTCGTCGTCCGAGTCGTCGTCGTCCTCAGAGCCGCCGGAGTCGTCGCCGGTGTCCGGATCCTGATCGGCCTCCGCCATCTCCTCGGTGTCGGAGTCGTCGTCATCCTCGCCGGGGTCTGCGCCCTCGACGTCTCGAGTGCCCTCGGGCTGGTCGGTCGTCGGGTTCGTGGGGACGTCGGTTCCCTCGGCACTCCTCGGATCCTCGGGGACGTCGGGTCCGGACGAGTCGTCGGGCACGCCCGCGTCGTCGGCGTCGACCTCCTGGCCGGCGGGTGACTCGTTCTCCTGCGGTGTCTCCGTCATGCTGACCTCCGGTCCAAAGAGGCGCACGTGTGCGCCCTCCCGCCATGGTCCGACGGATCGGACGGGTCCGCGAGTCGAGCGAACGGTCAGCGGGGGGCCATCCGGATGGCGCCGTCGAGGCGGATCGTCTCGCCGTTGAGCATCGGGTTGTCGACGACGTGCGCGGCCAGCCGCGCGAACTCGGTGGGGTCACCGAGGCGGCTCGGGTGTGGCACCTGGCTGCCGAGGGAATCGATCGCCTCCGCCGGCAGCGTGGCGAACAGCGGGGTGTGGAACAACCCCGGCGCGATCGTGACCACGCGAATACCGAGCGAGGCGAGGTCGCGCGCGATCGGCAGCGTCATGCCGACGATGCCGCCCTTGGACGCCGAGTAGGCCGCCTGACCGATCTGGCCGTCGAACGCCGCGATCGACGCGGTGTTGACGATGACGCCCCGCTCCTCGCCGTCGAGGTCGAGCCGGCTCATGCGCTCGGCCGCGAGGCGGATGACGTTGAAGGTGCCGATCAGGTTGATCTCGATGATGCGTTGGAACGCCTCGAGCGGATAGGCGCCCTGCTTGCCGACGGTCTTGATCGCGTCGCCGGTGCCGGCGCAGTTGACCACGACCCGCAGGTCGCCGAGCTCGGCGGCCACGTCGAGTGCCGCGGCGACGGCGTCGGCGTCGCGGACGTCTGCCGGCGCGAACCGCACGGCGTCGCCGAGCTCCTTGACGACCTCCTCGCCGGGCGAGCCCGGCAGGTCGACGATGACGACCTTCGCCCCGGACCCCACGAAGTTCTCGACGGTGGCGCGGCCGAGGCCGGACGCCCCACCAGTGACCAGGGCGACGTGATTGCTGATATTCATGCTCAGTAACCTATCGAGGGTGACCACCAGCCACGGCACCCGTTCCGGCGACCAGGTCCGCGCGACCCTCGACGACGGTGCCCTCCGCATCGAGATCAACCGACCCGAGTCGCTCAACGCCGTCACCGCCGACGTGCTCGAGGACATGGCCGACATCGTCGAGAAGGGCGGGAGCGACCCCGACGTCCACCTCATCGTGCTGTCCGGTGCCGGACGTGGGTTCAGCTCCGGCGCCGACATCGGTGGCGACGGCGAGCTCTCCGACGAGGGTGGCCCCGCCGCCACGATCGACGGTGCCAACCGTCTCGTGGCCGCGATCCGCAACGTGCCGCGCCCGGTCGTCAGTGTCGTCCAGGGGCCGTGCGCCGGAGTCGGCGTGTCCGTCGCCCTGTCCGCGGACCTCGTGCTCGCCAGCTCGAAGGCGTTCTTCATGCTCGCGTTCACGAAGATCGGCCTCATGCCCGACGGGGGCGCAACGGCACTCGTCGCGGTCTCGATCGGGCGCGCGAGGGCCATGCGGATGGCCGTGCTCGCCGAGCGGCTCACGGCCGCCGAGGCGGAGCGGGCCGGACTCGTCTCGCACGTGTTCGATGCCGAGACGTTCGAGTCCGACGTCGACGAGATCATCTCCACACTCCGCAGCGGCCCGATGGTCGGGTATGCGCGCACCAAGCACGCGATCAACGAGGCGACTCTCGGATCGCTCGACGCCGCGTTCGCGCTGGAGCGGGAGGGCCAGCTCGGCCTGCTCGCCGCCGCGGACTTCGCGGAGGGTGCCGTTGCCTTCGCCGAGAAGCGCGCCCCCCGCTTCGTCGACACCCCCTGAGAGGTTCCGCCATGGCCACGCATCCCGCTCCCGACCTCTGGGAGGTCCAGGGCAAGCAGATCGACCTGCCGGTGCGGGTTCGCGCGGCGAAGTTCGCCGGTGCAGTGTGGCGCCCGTCGCGAGCTGCCGTCGATGCCCAGCTCGAGCCCTACGACCTGACTTCTTCCGGTCGCATGGGCGCCGGTCTCGCCATGCTGGTCTGCGTCGTCTATCCGGACGACTTCGTGCTCGGTGGCTACGACGAGGTCGGCATCGGAGTCTTCGCGTCCGGACCGGGCGGTCCCGGACTGTTCGTGCTCGAGCTGCCGGTCACCGGCGCGTTCACGCGCGAGGCCGGCCGGGAGATCTGGGGCCTGCCCAAGTGGCTCATGGCGTCGAAGGCCGACCTCGGCGGCTCACGCTCGACGATGACGATCAGCGAGGGCGACACCCAGATCATGGACGCGACCATTCGCACCGGCCGCCTCGCACTGCCGGTGCCCGCACCGTCGGCGGGCCGAACGTGGGCCCGGGCGGAGGAAGGCCCGCATGACGGCCGGCTCCTTCGGGGCAAGACGTCCATGCGGTTCCACGGGCTTCGCGTCGGGCGTGGCCGCGGCACGACGATCACGTGGGGCGACCACCGGATGGCCGATCGCGCCCGCGCTCTCGGGATGGACCGGCGGCCGTTCGCCACGTTCTCCGCCGAGCGGCTCAGTGCGAGCTTCGGCGAGTCACACGTCGTCGAGGGCTGAGCCGGCCAGGCGGTGGCCGGTCTCGATCAGCTTCTTGCGGAGCTTGACGAACACCCGGGGCTTGCCGAGCACGACCGCGGCCACCAATTCGTCGCCACGATGCCAGCCGTAGACTGACCTCGGCTCGACGTCGTCGATCTCCAGCCAGCCGTGACGGTCGGCCAGCTCCGGCCAACCGAGGAGCTGGATCTTGACGCCCGGCTGGTCGGTCCAGAAGTAGGGCGGCGACTCCAGGAAGCGCGGCGATTCCATGCCGTTGATCGCGTGGGCGGCGATGACCGCCTGGTCGCTGGCCGACGACCAGTGCTCGCGGCGGCGGTGCTGGCCGAGCCGAGGGTCGTACCACGCAGACACGTCGCCGACCGCCCACAGACCGGGATGGCCGTCGACGCGCCCATGATCGTCGCAGCGGACGCCCTCAGGACCGGCCAGATCGCCGAGCACCTCGGAGTTGATCCGGGCGCCGAACCCGGCGACGACGAGGTCGGCGGTGAGGACGCGATTGTCGGCGAGCACGACCTCCGCGCCGTCGTCGTGGGCGTCGACCGCGGAGACCGGGGTGCCGGTGAGGACCTGCACACCGATGTCGTGGTGCAGTGCCTGCACGACGCTGCCGACCTCGGAGCCGAGCGGCCCGAGGATCTCGGGCATCGCCTCCACGATCGTGACCTCGGTGCCATGGACGCGGGCGGCCGCGGCAACCTCCGCCCCGATGAACCCCCCGCCGAGAATCAAGACCGAGCCGGCGCGATCGAGGTCGGCGGCCAGTCGGACGGAGTCGTCGAGCCGACGCAACGTTCGCACCGCCGGTTGGTCGGCCACGATCGGCGGAACCGCGGCTCGTGCACCGGTGGCGATCACGACGACCTCGGCATCGAGTCGTTCCCCGTCCGATGTCTCGACGCCATCCTCGGCGACCGACGTGACGGTGACGCCACGCCGCAGATCGATGTCGAGCGAGCCGATCTCCTCGTCGTCGGTGAGGCGGGCCGCGTCGGGCCCACGCTCACCGGACAGGACCTGCTTGGACAAGGGCGGCCGGTCGTACGGGAGCTCGTCCTCTTCACCGATGACCGTGATCGGGCCGTCGAAGCCCGCCTTGCGGGTCTCCTTCGCGGTGCGCCAGCCGCCCAGGCCGGCACCGACGACCAGCATCGATCGAGGCAGAGGTCGGCTCATGCACGCTCCTTTGACAGGTTCGACCAAGGCTAGCGTCGACGTCGGATGTGACCTCAGCGGCAGTCCCCGCTACGGTGGATGGCGTTGCCGTGACCACCGTCCGCGTCCAGGGAGTTCCGCCGTGCCGCCCACGAAGCTGTACAAGTTCGCTGCTGCGACGGTGATGACGACGGTCGCCGCGGCGACCGTGATCACGTTCACGAGCTCCGAGCAGGCCGGATCGTCGCCGGTCGCGGCCGTTGTTCCCCACGTTCCCGGTTCCGACACCGCCCCCACGGTCGACGCCAACGGCCTGGCCCCGGAGCCGTCGCCGACCCCCTCCGACGTTCCGACCATCGACCCGTCTCCGTCGGCGAGTCCGTCGCCCACCAGCTCCAGCCGGTCGTCCAACCGCTCCAACAACCAGTCGTCGGGGAACAACGACAGCCCGAAGCCGAACAAGCCGGCACCGTCGCCCTCGCCGACCCAGAAGCACCCGATGCGCGACCTGCTCAACAACCTCCTCGGCTGATCTCAGCGCGGGACGGCGAGCGTGGTCGGCTCCAGCCGACCGCGCAGCAGCAACGGCTCGAGCAGGCGCCAGCGATCACGCTCGCCGGACGCGGCCCGGTCCACGATCCGCTGCGACGCGACCACGCGGCCGGGATGTTCCTTCGCCTGCTCGGTCAGCCTGGCCGCCTCGTTCACCGGATCGCCGATCACGGTGTACTCGAGTCGCTGGGTGGCGCCGATGTTGCCGGCGATCACCAGACCCTGTGAGACGCCGATCCCGGCGTCCAGGTCCGGCACCTCGTCCTTCAGCCGCCGAGACATCTCTCTGGCGGCGGCGAGGGCGTTCGCGGCGGGGTCGGGCAGCTCCAGCGGCGCTCCGAAGATGCACAGCGCGGCATCGCCCTCGAACTTGTTGACCAGCCCGCCATGCGCTGCCACCACGTCGACGACCACCTCGAAGAAGCGGTTCAATGCCGTCACCACCTCGGCCGGCGATCGCGTCGCGGCAAACGTCGTGCTGCCGATGACGTCGACGAACAACGCCGCCGCCTCGCGCTCCTCGCCGCCGAGGGCCACGCCGTCCTTCAGCGCCAGCCGGGCGACGTCCTCGCCGACGTGTCTCCCGAACAGGTCCCGCAGCTGCTCGCGCTCGCGCATCGCCCCGACCATACGATTGAGACCGGCCTGCATCTGACCGATCTCCCCGTTGTCGTCGACGGGCACGTGGACGTCCAGGTCGCCGCTCTCGATGTCGGCCAGCGCCGTCGTCAGCTCGTCCAGCGGCTCGCCGATCGACTTGGCGAACAAGACCATGGCGAACAAGCCACCGACAAGAACGAGCCCGCCCACGACGATGCCGCTGACGGACAGCCGTTCCAACGATGATCCTGAGAACGGCGAGAACGCGACCATCATCACCAGGCTCAGCAGCGGCACACCGGTGGTGAGACCCCAGATGAAGATCGCGCGCTCGCCGACGCCGGCCGCCGTTCCGCGCTTGGGCGGATGGAGCTCCAGCACGCGCGCCGTGGCCGGGCGAAGCGACCGGGTGCTCAGCAGGAACGCCGTCGCCACCGTGGCCAAGCCTCCGGAGAGAACCGCACCTCCGGACAGCAGCCCGAACGGAACGCTGATCGACAGGTCGAGCACCAGGAAGGCCACCGTGGACATGCTCCAGAGGACGACGCCGAACTTGAACAGCGACCACGGCAGCGCGAGCGTCAGATGCTGCTCCTCGTGCGTGGGATCGGAGCCGCGCACGGTCCAGTCGAGGGCGCGATGCGCCCGTGGAGCCGCGAAGAGGCCGAAAAGGACCCAGCTGACAACCGTGCAGATGATCCCGAGGACCACGTTGTCCCGGGTCACGCTGGCAACCTGCGCCTCCTCCGGCAGCGGCAGGACGAAGAGGTACTCGACGAAGAGCAGGGACGTGCCGACGAGATTGGCCACATAGATGTCCGCCACCACGTGCCAGGGCCTGATGCCCTTGACCATGTGCTTCATGGCCTGATGCTAGGGCGACTCGTCCAATTCACGTGGGACGGCGATCACATCGACGAGCGCCCCGTTGCGCATCACGGTGATCTCGACGGGTTGGCCGATCGCGTCCTCGACCATGAAACGCTGCAGCTCGGTGGCCGAGGCCACCGGCTTGCCCGCGGCGGCCACGATCAGGTCGCCCACGTGGAGGCCGGACGCGGCCGCGGGGCTCCCCGAGACGAGCTGGGCGACCAGGAGGCCGGTGCGCTGGCCACCGGTGCGCTGGACGAGGTCGGGCGGCAGTGGTCGCTGGGACCCGGCCACTCCGAGCCAGGCCCGACGGACCCGGCCACGAGTCGTCAACGCGTCGATGATGTTCCGGGTCGTCTCGTTGATCGGCACGGCCAGGCCCAGCCCGATGCCCGCGACCGCCGTGTTGACGCCGACCAGGCGTCCGCGGCTGTCCGCCAGCGCTCCCCCGCTGTTGCCGGGATTGAGCGCGGCATCGGTCTGGATGACCTCGTCGACCACCCGCCCGGACTGAGTCGGGAGCGAGCGGCCGAGAGCCGACACGATGCCGGCGGTGACGCTCCCGGCCAGGCCGTTGGGGTTGCCGAGGGCGATCACGATCTGACCGACCTGCAGCCGGCTGGCGTCACCGAGCGGGATCGGTGGCGGCACGTCGTCGCGAGCCCGTAGTACCGCGAGGTCGGACAACGGATCCTTGCCGATCACGTCCACGGTCGTCTCGCTCCCGTCCGCGAACTGCGCGACGGCCTTGCGGGCGTCCCTCACGACGTGCGCGCTGGTGAGGAGCAGCCCGTCGTCGGACATGACGCTCGCACTGCCGGCTCCGCGAAAGCGCCGCGTCTGCACGGAGAGGCTGGCGACGCTGGGGGAAATGGTGGCGGCGACCCGCGTGACGACGCTGGAGTACGCGTCCAGCGCCAGCTCGTCGATGGCGAGATCGTCGTCGGGCTGGTTCTCGGTGCCCATGCGCCATTCAACCTCGGTTCGTGGCCGAAGCATCCGGCGTTCACTCTCAGCGCAACGCCCCAAGCGAGAGGCAGTACCGTGACACCATGACTGTCACGTTCGACCACGAGGTCGTCATCATCGGTGGCGGGTTCTCCGGCATCGGAGCGGCCATCGGTCTGGACCGGGCCGGCTTCCACGACTACATGATGTTGGAGCAGGGCGACGGTGTCGGCGGGGCCTGGCACTGGAACACCTACCCCGGCGTCGCGGTCGACATCCCCTCGTTCAGCTACCAGTTCTCCTTCGAGCAGCGCGACACCTGGTCACGCGTCTACGCACCCGGCCACGAGCTCAAGGCGTACGCCGAGCACTGCATGGACAAGTACGACATCCGCCGGCGCACCCGCCTCAACACCACGATCATCGGCGCGTCCTTCGACGACGAGCATCATCACTGGAGCCTCGAGACCGCCGACGGCGACACCATCACCGCGCGGTTCGTCGTCGGAGCCACCGGCGTGCTGACCAAGCCGAAGCCGCCGAGCATTCCCGGTCTGGAGGACTACGCGGGCACGGTGATGCACACGGCCCGGTGGGACCACGACGTCGACCTACGTGGCAAGCGGGTCGCGATCATCGGCACGGGGGCGTCGGCGGTACAGGTCATCCCGTCCATCGCCCCCGAGGTGGAGCACCTGACGGTGTTCCAGCGGACCCCGATCTGGTGCCTGCCCAAGCCTGACGCGAGGCTCGCGCGGCCGTTCCGGCTCGCGCTGCGGCGTCTGCCCGGCGTCAAGCGGCTGTCGCGACTCCTCAGCCAGACTTATGTCGAGCTCAACTTCCCGCTCCCGGCCCACTACAACCGGCTGCTCCACATCGCGAACGTGGGCGAACGGGTGGGCCGGCGGCACCTGAAGAAGTCGGTGCATGATCCCGTCCTGCGGAAGAAGCTGACGCCGCGGTACTCGCTGGGATGCAAGCGTCCCAGCTTCTCCAACGAGTACCTGCCGGCGTTCAACCGCGACAACGTGCGGCTGGAGACGGAGGCGATCGACACCATCACCGCATCCGGCGTGCGCACGAGCGAGGGCACGGCGCATGACGCGGACGTCCTGATCCTCGCGACCGGGTTCAAGGTGTTCGAGGCGGGCAACATGCCGCCCTTCCCGATCAAGGGCGCGGGCGGCCTCGACCTCGAGTCGTGGTGGGAGGAGAACCGGTTCCAGGCCTTTCTCGGCGTCAGCGTGCCGGGCTTCCCCAACTTCTTCTCGATCCTCGGCCCGTACGGCTTCAACGGATCGTCCTACTTCAACCTCATCGAGACCCAGACGACGCACATCGTCCGCTGCCTCCGTCGAGCCAAGAAGCTTGACGCGACCCGCATCGAGGTCACCCCCGAGGCCAACGCCGACTACTTCGCGTCCGCGCTGGCGCGACGCAAGAACCAGGTCTTCTTCCAGGGCGGGTGCGGCGAGGCGAACAGCTACTACTTCGACGCCCACGGCGACGTGCCCTTCCGGCCCTCCCCCACGATCGAGACGATGTGGACCAGCCGGCGCTTCGACCTGGACAGCTACACCTTCGAGCGAGCCGCCTAGTGAGGCGCGCCCTCGTCAGAGGAGGGCGGCGCGGCCGGCCTCGAGGCGGGCGACCGGGACGCGGAACGGCGAGCACGACACGTAGTCGAGGCCGACCTGGTGGAAGAAGTGGATGGACTCCGGGTCACCACCGTGCTCGCCGCAGATGCCGAGCTTGAGGTCGGGGCGGGTGCGCCGGCCGTCCTCCACCGCGATCTGGATGAGCCGGCCGACGCCGTCGACGTCGAGGCTCTCGAACGGCGAGACCATGAACACCCCTCGGTCGAGGTAGACGGCGAAGAAGGCGGCCTCGACGTCGTCGCGGGAGAATCCCCACGTCGTCTGGGTGAGGTCGTTGGTGCCGAAGGAGAAGAACTCGGCCGCCTCCGCCACCCTGGTTGCTGTGAGGGCCGCGCGGGGCAGCTCGACCATCGTGCCGATCGGGATCGACTGGCGGACGCCGGTGCTCTCGGCGACCTCGCGGAGGATCTGGTCGCTCTCGTCGCGGATCAGGAAGAGCTCCATCACCGACCCGACGAGCGGAACCATGATCTCGACCCGAGGGTTGGCCCCCTCGCTCTTCAGCTGGGCGGATGCCTCGGCGATCGCCTTGATCTGCAGGGCGAACAGACCGGGCACCGCCAGGCCGAGCCGCACGCCTCGGAGCCCGAGCATCGGGTTCACCTCGTGGAGACGCTGGACCGCGGCAAGCAGCAGCTCGTCCTTCGGGTCGACGGTGCCGGCGGCCTGATCGACCGCGACCTTGACCATCAGGTCGGCACGATCGGGCAGGAACTCGTGCAGGGGCGGGTCGAGCAGGCGGATCGTGACCGGAAGGCCGTCCATTGCCGTGAGCAGCTCGATGAAGTCCTGCCGCTGGAGGGGCAGCAGCTCGTCGATGGCCGCCTGCCGCTCGGTCGCATCTGCGGCCAGGATGACGTGCTCGATGAGCTCACGGCGGTCGCCGAGGAACATGTGCTCGGTGCGACACAGGCCGATGCCCTCGGCGCCGAGCTCGCGGGCACGCGTCGCGTCCTCCGCGTTGTCGGCGTTGGCGCGGACGCGGAGCCGTCGGGTCGAGTCGGCGTGCCGGAGCAGGCGGTCGACCGATCGCACCAGGTCCCCGGTCGACTCGTCGACGTCCTCGATGGCCCGGTCGAGTCCGTGCTCGAGGTAGGCGGCGACCGGTGAGAGCACGACGTCGACCGAGCCGGCGAAGACCTCGCCGGTCGAGCCGTCGACGCTGAGCTGGTCTCCCTCGGAGATGGTCCGGTCGCCGATCCGGGCCGTGCGCGACTCGAGGTCGACGTCGAGGGCCTCGACGCCGCAGACGCAGGTGGTGCCCATCCCCCGCGCGACCACGGCGGCATGGCTGGTCTTGCCGCCCCGGGCCGTCACGATGCCCTCCGCGGCGATCATGCCCTCGAGGTCGTCCGGGTTGGTCTCCTTGCGCACGAGGATGACCGCCCTGCCCTCGGCAGCGGCCGCCACGGCCGCGGCCGAGTCGAAGGCGGCCTCGCCCACCGCGGCACCTGGCGAAGCCGCCATCCCGACGCCCAGCAGCGTGCGCTCGGACGATGCGTCGAACTGCGGAAACATCAGCTGGCCGAGCTGGGCACCGTCGACTCGCGTCAGGGCCTCGTCCATCGTGATCAGGCCCTCGTCAACCAGCTGGGTCGCGATCCGGAACGCCGCCGCGGCGGTGCGCTTGCCGACTCGCGTCTGGAGCATCCACAGCTTGCTGCGCTCGATCGTGAACTCGATGTCGCACAAGTCGCGGTAGTGGTTCTCCAGGCGTCGCATCACCTTCCGGAGCTGGTCGTACGAAGCGGGATCCAGGTCGCGCAGGTCGGCCAGGCTCAACGTGTTCCGGATCCCGGCGACGACGTCCTCGCCCTGGGCGTTGACCAGGTAGTCGCCGTACGCGCCGATCTGGCCCGAGGCGGGATCGCGGGTGAACGCGACGCCGGTGCCACTGGTCTCGCCGAGGTTGCCGAACACCATCGTGCAGATGTTGACCGCGGTGCCGAGGTCATCGGGGATGCGCTCGCGTCGCCGGTACAGGCGCGCGCGGTCGGTGTTCCAGGAGTCGAACACGGCGCGGACAGCCTGGTCGAGCTGGTCGCGCGGATGCTGAGGGAACTCCTCGCCCGTGTGCTCGTGGATGAGCTTCTTGAACGTGTCGACCAGGGCCTCGAGGTCGCTCTCCTCGAGCTCGACGTCCGTGGCCACGCCCTTGGCCTTCTTGGCCGCATCGAGCGCGGCGGAGAAGACCTCGCCGTCGATGTCGAGCACCGTCTTGCCGAACATCTGGAGCAGCCGGCGGTAGCTGTCCCAGGCGAACCGCGCGTTGCCGCTGACGTCGGCCAGACCCTTGACGCTCTCGTCGTTCAGGCCGATGTTGAGCACCGTCTCCATCATCCCGGGCATCGAGTGCTTGGCGCCGGACCGGACGCTCACCAGCAGCGGGTCGTGCCGGTCACCGAGGTCCCGGCCGATCTCGTACTCGAGCTTGCGCATGGCCATCGTGACCTGGACCCGCAGCTCACTCGGCTCGTGGCCCGCGGCCAGATAGCTGCGGCAGGCCTCGGTCGTGATCGTGAATCCCGGCGGCACCGGCAACCCGAGGTTCGTCATCTCGGCGAGGTTCGCGCCCTTGCCACCGAGCAGGGCCTTCTGGTCCTTGTTGCCCTCCGCGAACCCGTACACGAACTGCGTCATCGCCACGCCCCTTCGGTGCGCTGCAGGATCAGCCGAGGATAGCGCGGACCTCGGCCGGTCCCGCAGCTGTCAGGCACCGGCGTACGAGCTCACCGTCCAGGGCCTGTTCGATCCGTCGCACCGCGTGCTTGATCGCCGCAACCGAGGACGGGGCCACGCTCAGTTCACGGACACCCAGAGCGACAAGGAGGGGCGCTGCGCTCTCGTTAGCGGCCAGCTCGCCGCAAACCGCAACGAGACAGCGTCCGTCAGCAGCCCGGCACACGGACTCGATGAGCTTCAGGACACCGGGGTCAAGGGAGTCACCGAGAGCAGCGACCGCGGCGTTGCCCCGCTCGGCTGCCAAGGTGTACTGGGTCAGGTCGTTGGTGCCGATGCTGAAGAAGTCGATATGGGGTGCGAAGACATCCGCCTTGAGGGCGGCCGCCGGGACCTCGACCATGATCCCAACCTGAAGCGCCTCCGGCCGCCCGCGGTCGACGTGACTGATCGCCTCGTCGAGGCGATGCTGGACATGCACGAGCTCGTCCAGGGTGCTCACCATCGGGAACATCACACTGACCGGAGTCTCATGAGCCACTGTGACGATCGCACGGAGCTGGGCATCGAGAATGTCCCCCTGCGTGAAGGCGAGCCTGATTCCTCGCATTCCGAGGAACGGGTTGGCTTCAGGGGGGTGGGGTGCGTACGGGAGGGGCTTGTCGCCGCCAACGTCGAGGGTGCGCAAAGTCAGTCGTCGTCCGCCGAGCGCGTCGGCCAGCGACCGGTACACCTCGACCTGCTCGTCGACGGACGGTGCTTCGTCCCGACCGAGGTAGAGGAACTCGGTGCGCACCAATCCGGCGAGCTCGGCACCGTCGCCGGCCGCCGTCTGTGCATCGTCCACGGACCCGAGGTTTGCGCCGACGAGGACCTTGACCCCGTCCACCGTGACGGCTGGTTCAAACGCTCCGGCTTTCGCGAGAGCGGCCGTTGCTCGAGCGTCTTGATCGGCGGCTCGGAGCCCCAGAAGGGTCTCGTCGTCGGGGTCAACGAAGAACCTCCCGGTCGTGCCGTCCACCGCAACCGTCGTCCCCGGCGGCACATCGAGCACGACTGCACCGGCACCGACGACCGACGGGATGCCGCGGGACCGCGCCAGAATCGCGCTGTGACTCGTCGGGCTCCCCGAGGCCAGGACCAGGCCCGTCACGCGCGATGTGTCCAGGTCGGCCACCTGGGCCGGCACCAGGTCATCGGCGATCAGAACCCCTTCACCCTCGACCCGGGGCGTCGGCGCCCCAGCGAGCGATCGCGCCACCTGCTGTCCGACAGCGTGCACGTCGAGCGCTCGGGACCTGAGGTAGTCGTCTGAGACGCCCGCGAAGTCGGCCTCGACGTCGGCAATGGCGTCGGCCCATGCTCGAGTCGCCGCAGCGCCCGATCCGATCCGAGACCGAACGGCGTCGAGGAGGTCCGTGTCGTCGATAAGCATGAGGTGGGCGTCGAAGATCCTGGCCTCGCCCTCACCGCCGTCGCGTGCGGCTTTGGCCCGGATCCGCTGGATCTCCCGACGCACCTCGGCAATGGCCGCACGAACCCGACGCCACTCGGTCTCCTGATCTTGAGGCCTCTCGTCGGGCACCTCGATGTCCGCCGCACGCATCGCGAGCGCCGGGCCGATCGCGATACCGGGCGAAGCCGGCATGGGCTTCCCGGGCGAGGGGTCCTCGGCAGAGCTCTCCGCCGCCAAGGAGATGGCGGACTCCTGCTCGTCGAAGCGCCGGTTGGCGAGTGCAACGACGTGATCGAGCGCTTCGCGCGCCTGGCTGCCCGTTGCGGTCAGCTCGACGCGATGACCGCACAACGCGCCAAGCGTGGCCACCCTCGACAGGCTGGTGGCAGGGACCGGCCCCGCCCCGGTGTCGAGATTGCGAAGCTCGATCCTGGCATCGAACAGACGCGCTTCCTGAACCAGCCTGGCGGCCGGGCGGGCGTGCAAGCCGTGCAGGTTGGCGATCTTCACCACGACCGACGTGGATGTCTCGACGTCCGGCGAGACGCTCTGGTCGATGGGTTCTCCCACTCGCTCGGGGTCCATGGAGGAAGGAACCGGGACGTTCACATGCGACTGCTTGGCTGCCAGCGAACCGATCGCCTCGGCGGCTACCTCCCCAGGAGTCGCTCCCCCGGCGGCGGACACTGCGGCGACCACCAGCCCCTCGACCAGCGGCGCGGGACAAAGCACAACCCGTGCGCGGATGTCTGGATCGATCATGTCGAGCGCCATCTCGGCCGACAGCACAGCGCTGCCCAGGTCCATGAGCACGACCACGCCGTCCCCGTCATCGGCGGACTGGATGGCCTCGACGATGGCTGTGGCGTCTGTGCCGAACGTCGTTGCGTCCAGTCCCGCCGCCACCGCGATACGAACCTGGGAGCCGTGCAGCATCTCGGACGCCAGCGCCACGGCCGAATCGGCCAGGGCTCGGCTGTGGGACACGACGACCAGTCCGGTCACGACGATCCTTCGCCGGCCAGCACCCGTGCTGTCGTCACCAGCAAGGCGGTTGACGTCGCTCCCGGGTCCTGATGTCCCACGCTGCGCTCACCGAGATACGACGCCCGACCCTTGCGCGCCAGCATCGGGATCGTCGCGTCGCGGCCAGCTTGAGCCGCATCCGCGGCCCGGCTCAACGCCTCGTCCAGTCCGACTCCCGCGCCGAGCGCTTCATCGAGCGCATCGCACGCCGGAGCCAGGGCGTCATACATCGTCTTGTCCCCGGCTTGGGCACGGCCACGCGCCACGACCCCCTCGAGTCCAGCGCGCAATGCGGCGGCGAACCGTGCCGGGTCGAGGGAGTCCTCGCCACCAGCGCTCCCGGACATGCGCAGGAACAAGGTGCCGTACAGCGGTCCACTGGCGCCGCCCACGGTGCTGACGAGGGTCATTCCCGTGGCCTTCAGGAGGTCACCAGGATTCGCCTGGTCGATGCCGTCGAGGGCTGCAACGACGGCTCTGAGGCCGCGGTCGAGATTGGCTCCGTGGTCGGCGTCGCCGATGGCCGAGTCAAGCTGAGTCAGGAGCTCGCGGTTGTCCGCGACCTCCTGGGCGAACGCCACGAGCCAAGCCCTCACTGCTGTTGCATCGATCACCGTCGCCACATCCCCAAGCATCATGTCGTCACACGCCCCACCGCAGGGCAGGCGTCTTGACCGGAGCGTCCCACAGCCGAAGCAAGTCGTCATCCAGCTTGAGCAACGTGACCGAGCACCCCGCCATGTCGAGGCTCGTGATGTAGTTCCCGACCAGGGAGCGCGCCACGGGAATCCCGGCCTTGGACAGGAGTCGGTCGACCTCGTGGTACATCAAGTAAAGCTCGATGAGCGGGGTACCACCCATGCCGTTGACGAAGGCGAGCACGCCATCGGTGCCGAACTCCAGATCCCCCAGGATCGGCTCCACCAGCATCTCAGCGATCTCGGTCGCCGGCGCGAGCGGCACCCGCCGACGGCCGGGTTCGCCGTGGATCCCGATCCCGAGCTCGATCTCGTCCTCTGGGAGGTCAAAGGTCGGCTCACCGGCAGCCGGCACCGTGCACGACGTCAAGGCCATGCCCATGCTGCGTCCGGCGGAGTTCACCGCGCGGGCCACGTCGGCGACTTCGGTGAGGCTCCGTCCCTGCTCGGCCGCCGCGCCGGCGATCTTCTCGACCAGAACTGTGACCCCGACCCCGCGTCGGCCCACGGTGTAGGTGCTGTCTTGAACGGCGACGTCATCGTCGGTGACGACTGGGACGACCTCGATGCCAGTGGTGGCAGCGGCCATCTCCGCGGCCATCTCGAAGTTCATGACGTCGCCTGTGTAGTTCTTGACGATGTGCAGTACTCCTGCGCCACCGTCCACGCCGTTCGTGGCGGCGACGATCTGGTCGGGCACGGGCGACGTGAACACCTCGCCGCAGCAGGCCGCGTCCAGCATTCCCTCGCCCACGAAGCCGCCGTGCAGCGGCTCGTGGCCGGAGCCGCCCCCTGAGACCAGCCCAACCTTCCCTTGCCGCGGTGGGTCGGCGCGAAAGACGACTTTGCTCTCGTGATCGACCCGGAGCTCGGGATGGGCGGCCTCGACACCGAGCAAGGACTCGGAGAGGACATCGGCTGGTGCGTTGATGAGCTTCTTCATGGCAGCGGTTCCTTCGACTGGGTTGGTTGGATGCTTGCGTCAGACGCGGGCGGCGGGCTCGGAATGGACCGGCTCAGAGACAACTGGGTCGGCGCCCTTCACCAGCGCGGTGTAGGCGAGAGCGGCGACGATGCCGGCCAAGAGCTCGGCTGCCAAGTAGATGGGGAGCTGCTCCCAGTGCACTGTCCCGCCGGCCACCTGCTGCACAAGCATCGGACCGAATGTGCGTGCAGGGTTGATGGAGGCGCCAGTCGTCGGCGCGACGGGAATGATGGCGGCGAAAACCACCAAGCCGATGGCCAGCCCGGCGAATCCCGCGGGGGCCTTGTGATGGATGACACCGAAGATCGTGAACACCAGGATGAATGTCCCGACGAACTCTGCGGAGAACGCTTGCGCAACACCCACAGTATCGGCGTATGTGGCGACACCGAGGCCGACGTCGCTGGCCTTCTGTCCGAGCACGGCGATGATGGCGCCAGCGCCGATCACGGCCCCGACGAGCTGGGCACCGAGATACGCCGGAACGTCTCTCCACGGGAACTTCCCGGTGACGGCGAGTCCGACGGTGACCGCGGGGTTGATGTGGTTGCCACTGATGTGGCCGAGCGCATAGATCGTGGCGATGACAATGGTTCCGAACGCGAGCGAGATCATCCCGAGATCGGCCATGGTGAAAGGCGCGTCGCCGTTGACGATGAGCGTGGCGGGGACGGAGCCGACACCGACGAAGACCAGGAAGGCGGTCCCGATGACCTCGGCGGCGAGCTTCTGGGGGGTGGACGGTTCGTTCATGGAACTCTCCTGAGTTGAGTCACGGTCGCCCTGCGAGTCCCACACGGTGCCGTGTAGCCTTGGAACATCATTCGATAATGTCGAAAGATGTTCGGAGATTACGCTAGTGTGACGCAGAGCACAAGACCCCGATCGAAACTTCCTTGCCTGCCCGATGAGCCCACCAGCACCGGAGTCTGAGAGGTGATCCATGATTCAGTCAGTCGATCGAGCCTTGCGGATTCTCGCCGTCCTGCAGGGCGACCACCGGCTCAGCCTCGGAGACATCGCGCAGCGACTGGGCCTGCCGCCCTCGACGGTGCACGGCATCGTCAGGACACTCCTTGCTCATCGTCTGGTCATCCAGGAACACGACTCAGGTCAATACCGCCTCGGCCCGGCCGTCCTCACCATGGGCAACGTCTATCTCGACACGCTCGAGCTGCGATCCCGCGTCGTGCCTTGGGCCGAGGACCTCGCCCGCCGCAGCGGACTGGCCGTCCGCACTGCCGTCATGCTCGTCGACGACGTCGTCGTTGTTCACCACGAGCCACGCCCCGACGGCTCACGGCAGATGCCCGAGGTCGGAATCGTCATCCCTGCCCATGCGTCCGCCCTCGGCAAGGCGATCCTTGCCTTTGACGACGAGCTGGTCGACGACCTGCTGGACGACGTCGGAACTCTGCGCAGCATGACCGGTGAGACGACGACCGATCCGGTCGAGCTGCGCCGACAGCTGCAAGCGACCCGCACCAGCGGCATCGCCGAGGAGGTCGAGGAAGCCGTGCTCGGTGAGTGCGGCATCGCCGCCGTGCTCAGCGACCGGTTGGGAGGAGCCGTCGGCGCCATCGGCCTGGTCGCATCCAACGAGGAGTGGCCGATCGAACCAGGCGTGGTGAATTCTCTGCGTGCTGCTGCGCGGTCGGTCTCCCGCGAGCTCGGAGCCACGTCCTGGCCGCCACAAGGGCGCGCACCCAAGGCCTCGGAGATGGGAACCCGTCGCCGACGCGCCAGGCCCGCCTGACGTCCCGCCGTGCCCCGCCTCACCCGGCACGGCGCGACCTGCGGCTACCGTTGCTCCGACCCACAGGATTCGGTCGATTGAGGAGATCCATGAGCGACTACACCGGACGGACTGTCGTCGTCAGCGGGGCCAGCGGAGCCCTGGGTGCGGGGCTCGCGGCCGCGTTCATCGAAGCCGGAGCCGACGTGGTCGGGGTCGACCGAGCAGCTCCCGACGAACGCGCGGCCGTCGACGGGGTGCGCTACGAGGCCGCCGACCTCACCGACGACGCGAGCGTCGCAGCACTGTTCGACGCCGTCGGCACACCGTGGGCGATCGTGAACACGGTCGGCGGGTTCGCCCCGAAGTCTCCGTTGTCCGAGCTCGATCCCGAGGAGCTCGAGAAGCAGCTCCACCTGAACCTCATGACCGCGGCGGTCGTCACCAAGCACGCCCTGCGCGTGATGAAGCCGGTCGGCGCCGGGCGGATCGTCCTCACCTCGAGCAAGGCGGCCACGGCGACCACCAGCAACGGATTCGCCTACTCCGTCAGCAAGATGGCCGTCCTGCACCTGGCTCGCATGGCGTCCGAGGAGGTCGCCGGCACGGGCATCACGGTCAACAGCGTCGTGCCCTCGATCATCGACACCCCGGCCAACCGGGCCTCGATGCCGGACGCCGACCACGACCGCTGGCCGAAGATCCCCGACCTCGCACGGGTCTACGTCTTCCTGGCGGCGCCGTCCTCGGGTGCCGTCAACGGCGCGGCGCTACCGGTCTGACAACGCGTCCGTCAGCAGCGCGACGAGCGCCTCGAGCTGCAGGTCGGCCGACGACGAGACGTCCTCGTCCGAACCGTCGAGGGCCCGCGCCGCAAGACCGGCCTTGCTGTCGATCAGCTCGGCGATCCTGGAGTCGATGGTCTGTGCGGCGATGATGCGCCACGCGGTGACCGGCTGGTCCTGGCCGATGCGGTGCACGCGGTCGATGGCCTGGGTCTGTTCGGCCGCGGTCCACGAGAGCTCGGCCAGCACGACGTTCGAGGCGACCTGGAGGTTGATGCCGACCCCCGCGGCCGTGACCGAGCAGACGATGACGGCGACGTCGGGATCCTCGATGAACGCGTCGATGTTCTGCTGCCGCGACTTCGGAGTCTGGTCGCCGCGGATCGAGGAGTACCGGATACCGCGCTTGGCGAAGGTGTCCTCGGCGGCGTCCATCACGTCGATGTGCTTGGCGAAGAACACGACCTTGCCGACGCTGCGCGCCAGCTGCGCGGCGTAGTCGGCGGAGAGCCCGGCCTTCGCCTGGCCGATGCGGCGCATCATGCTGAACACGTTCTCGCCGGAGCTCTCGTCCGCGTCCTCGCGCTCCCAGGTGGCGACCCGGCGCACGAGGTCGTGATCGATGCCGTCGACGACCACGCCGGCGTTGCGCGTCTCGAGGGCGCTCTCGTACCGCGTCACGAGACGCCTGGCGAGCTCGCGCTCGGCTTCCTTGATCGACCGGCCCGCCTCGTCGTCGAGCTCGACCGGGATGTCGGCGATGCGGCGAGCCGGGATGTCGGCGGCCACGTCGACCTTGCGGCGACGGACGATGCCCTGGTCGATCACACTGGTGCGGGCCGCACGGTAGAAACCCCGGTCGGCCGGGGTCAACCCGGACTCTTCCAGGGCGCTCATCAGCTCGGCCCGGGGCTTCTTCTCGTCGATCCAGCCGAGGAACTGCCAGATGTTCCGGAAGTCCTCGATGTCGTTGATCAGCGGGGTGCCGGTCAGCGCCATCAGCAGCGGGTTCGCGATGCGGGCGCGGATGCGGTCGGAGAGCTCGAGCACGTGCTGCGAGCGCTGGGAGGCCTTGTTCTTGATGAAGTGCGCCTCGTCGACGACCATGCCGCGGAAGCCGAGGTCGCCGAGCCACCCGACGTGACGGTCGAGCACCTCGTAGTTGACGATCACGATGTCGGCGAAGCCGTCGATCGTGTCGCCGTCGCCGTGGATCACCGTGGCGGACTTCTGGGGGGTCCAGAGGCCGACCTCGCGGGCCCAGTTCGTCTTGACCACGTTCGGCACGACCGCGAGCAGCGGATAGGCGTTGGCCGCCTGCGCGGCGAGCAACGCCTGGGCGGTCTTGCCCAGTCCGGGCTCGTCGGCGAGCAGGAACGTGCGGTGGCCCTCCGCGGCGGCCGCGAACACCTGCGCCTGGTGGGGCATCAGCATCAGGTCGCCGGGCGCGTCGAGGGACGACGGCTCGGGCAGGGTCATGCAGGCAGGGACGTCGTCGCCGACGGACTCAAACGACTTGAAGAGCGGGCCGAGCAGCTCCCAGGTCGACAGCCGGCTCGGGCCGGTGTCGGAGCGGGATGCGGACTCGAAATCGGGTGCCAGGAACGGGTTGGCCAGCTGTCGCGAGACGATCGCCGGCGGCACGACCCGGCGCTTGGCGGGGGCGGTCGGCTCCTCCGGGGCATCGGCCTCGACCGGCACCTCGAGCCCCGCTGCCGTCAGCATGTCGTGCTTGAGCGACGTGGCCGCATCGGAGACGGCTGCGTCCTCTTCGAGCAGAGCGAGGAGTGAGGTCTCGCGCGCGGCGGCCTTGGCGAGGATCGTCGCCACCCCTTCGAGGCGCTTGAGCTGTTCATTCCGGTGGGCCTCGGTGCTGGACTCGTCTGCCTTGACGCGCGCACGCTCCTCGCGCATCAGCTGCGCGACGACCTGGAACTTCGTGCGCACCGACGGCATCACCTGCCCGCGCTCGACGGCTCGCTCGACCTCGCGCACGGCGCGCGCGAGCACCGGGATGATGCCGTCGTCGTCGCGACCGCGGGCTCGTTGCTGATTCCGCGGGGCGGAGCGATTGGCGCTTGGACGGCGCCGGCCTCGTCGGGCCACGAACTCCTCCTTGGGGAGTGACCGGCTCGTGCACCCACGACCCGGGCGATACACGTCGGACGGAATCGGTCTGGTGACCGCCCCGCACACGACAGGCCTCACGGATCTGCGAGAGATCGACACGTCGGGTCCCGACGACCCGTCCGCTGTGAGACTCCGACGACCAAGCCGTCGGTTTGATGCAGGACCATCATAGCCCCGTCGCCGCCAGCAAGGGACTCCGAGGTGTCATCCGGCCGGCCACCGCGGCCTGCCCTCCTTGACGTGTCCCATGCTGATTCATACACTCAGCCAGACTTTGTATGATTGATCGAAGGGACCGGCATGAGCCTGGGCAGGACGGCAGTGGTACTCGGCGGAAGCGTGGCGGGGCTCTGTGCGGCCGGGGCACTCGCGCCCCACTTCGACGAGGTACTCGTCCTCGAGCGCGACGAGCTGCCGCCCGATGCCGAGCACCGCCGCGGCGTACCGCAGAGCAAGCACCCGCACTTCCTGCTCAACGCGGGTCGGCGGGCGGTCAACGCCCTGTTCCCGGGGTTCGAGGAGGACCTGATCGCGGCCGGCGGCCTGCATCTGGTGGCATCCATGGACACCGCCTACCTCGAAGGGCCCGGTTGGGCCCCGCGCAAGCAGGGCGCCCTGGACATGATCTACGGCTCACGGATCCTGATCGAGCGAGTCCTGCGCGACAAGGTCCGGCAGCTGACCAACGTCACGATCCGTGAGGGCGTGTCGGTGAATGGCATCGACACCACGGACGGAGGGACACCGCACGGGCGCGTCACCGGGGTGAGCTTCGCGTCCACAGCCGGTGAAGAGCGGATCGACGCCGACCTGGTGGTCGACGCGATGGGTCGTGGCTCGTCCGTCTCCGACTGGCTCGTCGCGGCGGGCTGGCCGGAGACGCCGGTCATGACCCTCGATGCCAAGGTGACCTACGTGTCGCGGTGGTACGACCTGCCGACGCCCGAGGACCGTGCTGCAACCTCCTGGTGGTGGCAGCACTTGGTGATCATGCCGACCCAGGACAAGGGCGAGCACCCGGACGAGCACGAGTTCCTGGTCAACTTCTTCCCGATGGAGGGCAATCGCAGCATCGCCTGCATGGGGTCCTGGGGCCTCGAGATGCCGCGCACCGCCGACGACTTCGCGGCGTCCGCAGATCGCCTGCGGACGCCGATGTTCGCGGCAGCGATGGCGGCGTCCGAACCGACGTCGGAGGTCCATCTGACCCGTTCGACCGGCAACAAGTGGCGGCGCTTCGACAAGCTGCCCGCCGCCCCCCAGGGGATCCTGTTCATCGGCGACGCCATCTGCGCGTTCAACCCGTTCTACGGGCAGGGCATGAGTGCCGCCGCGAGCTCCGCGCTTCTCCTGCAGGACAGCTTGCAATCAGCGACCGCGCTGGACCAGACGTTCTTCAAGACCTTCCTCGCCCAGCAGGGCAAGGCCTTCAAGGTGCCGTGGGCCATGGCGATGGCGCGCGACCGTGGCTACGAGTGCGCCACCGGCACCGAGGCGGTGCCGGCCTGGCAGCGGCGGATCCTTGCATCGATGACCTGGCCGATGTTCAACCTGATCACCGGCGCGGCCCGGGAGGATCACGTCATCGACGAGCACTTCGCGCGCGTCTTCAACATGGACGAGTCGCTGACCGCCATGATGACCAGCCCCCGCGTGCTCTTCGGACTGCTCCGCTTCAAGGTCAAGTCAGCACTGGGCCGCCTCACCTTCCCCTTCGGCTTCGATGCACAGAAGCCGCCTCCGGGCATCGACTGGACGCCGGGCGTCACCTCGGCTGACGCAGCACTGGCCCTGATGGAAGGGCGTCGATGAGCGAGCGCCAGCGAGCGACAATCCAATGCATCATCGCGGTGCCGCCGTATTCTCAGCCCTTCACGACGGTGGTGCCGCGATGAGCGCCACTTGCGACCGCGCCGCCGAACAGGTCACCCGGACGCTCGGCTTCGACTGTCACGACGTCAGTCCGGTCGTCTCGGTCCGCAACCCGTTCGACCTGGCCAACGGGACGATGCCGGTCCTCGAGCTGCTGATCATCGGGGGTGCGGTGTTCGCCCTGGTGCACGCGGTACGCCGGTATCGCGGCGGCGACCCGATCGGCCTGGCCATGTGGTTCGCGCCCTTGGTCTACCTGTTCGTCACCGAGCCGCCGCTGTACTTCCCGGAATGGTTCGGCCTGGACCAGAAGTACGGCTTCATCTTCGCCCACAACCTCTTCACGGTGCAGTTCATGTGGGACCGGCTTCCGCTCTACATCATCGCCATCTATCCGGCGCTGACCCTGCTCGCCTACGAGCTCGTGCGCGTGCTCGGGATCTTCCGGCACCGCGGCGCCCTGGCGGGGTCGGTCGCCGTCGCGTTCGTCTGCCAGGTCTTCTACGAGGTGTTCGACCAGCTCGGCCCGCAGCTGAAGTGGTGGGCATGGAACGACGCCAACCAGGACGTCAACCATCCGGCGCTCGCCTCCGTGCCGATGAACAGCATGCTGCTGTTCGCCTCGATCTCCTTCGGCGTCATGACCTACCTGGTCGTGCGGCTGGTCGGGTCGCCGGCCGCCGACGGCGGGCCACGTCGCGGCTGGTCGCTGACCTGGCGCATCGTCGTCGCCGGCGTGCTGAGCCCACCGGCGATGGCCGTCGCCGGTATCCCGTCGAGCGTCTTCGGCGGCGAGACACCCAACGTCACCGCGCAGGCGTGGGTCCTCGGGATCGAGCTGGGTCTGGTGTGGCTGGCCGGCGCCTGGGTGCTGATCACCCATCTCCGGCGTCGCGGTACCGAGGAGATCGAGCCGATGACGCCGTTCGCCCGGTTCTATCCCGCGGCCTACCTGGCCACCTTGGCGGTGTTGTGGCTGACGGCACTGCCGGCCTTCCTCGACGCCAAGGACGGCGTCACCAGCGACGGCACGCCAATTGGCAGCGGGCTTTACACGATCGCCTGCTTCCTCGGAGCAGCCGCCGTGGTGGCCGTGCTCCACACCGGGCGACGTCGCGTAGCGGTCACCACGGGTTGAGGACGCATGGGACATCACGGCTGGCAGGGCAACCCGCCCCGCACCGAGGAGGAGGCGCGACAACGCATCCTCGCGGCCACCAGGACGTGCGTCGAGGAGTTCGGGCCCGCCAAGACGACCCTCTCCCACGTGGCGAGCGAGCTCGGCGTGACCCGGCAGACGGTCTATCGCTACTACGCCAACCTCCCCGAGATCCTCGAGGCCGTCGCCGTGTCGGGCCTCCAGGACTTCGTCGAACGGATGGAACGGCATCTGTCCGGTTTCACCGCGCCGGCCGACGTCGCGGTCGAGTCGATCGTCTACGCCGTCCAGGCGATCCCGCAGGAGCCGAGCATCGGACTCCTCTTCCAGGCCGGGGAGACCGAGACCTTCAGTCGCGACGTCACCTCGTCGATGGCCGTCTCGGTGGGTGCGGACATCCTGCGCCGGATCCCGGTCGACTGGTCGCAGATCGGGGTCGAGGACGAGGAGCTCGAGGGCCTCGCCGAGATCTTGATGCGTCTCTTCGTCTCGTTCCTGCAGTACCCCGCGGAACCGCCCCGATCTGCGGATGAGCTGCGAGCCCTCGTGCGCCGATGGCTCGGACCAGCCCTCGAGGCCTGAGCTCAGCCGCCGTAGGCGACCGGAAGGTCCTTGATCCCGTTCAGCCATCCCGAGCGGAGTCGTGTCAGCTCGCCGGTGCGATGGATGTCGGGAGCCATGTCGGCGAGGGCCTCGAAGATCAGCCGGATCTCGGTCCGAGCGAGGTTGGCGCCGATGCAGTAGTGCGCGCCGTGGCCGCCGAAGGCGAGATGCGGGTTCGGGTCGCGGGTGATGTCGAACGTCCACGGGGCGTCGAAGACGTCCTCGTCGTGGTTGGCGCTCGCGTAGAAGAGGCCCACGCGTTGCCCGGCCTTGATCTGGACGCCGCCCAGCTCGACATCCTCGAGCGCGGTGCGCTGGAACGACGTCACCGGCGTGGCCCAGCGGATGACCTCGTCGACCATCGTGTCGGGCCGTTCGCGTACCCACAGGTCCCACTGGTCCGGGTGGTCGAAGAACGCGTTCATCCCGTGCGTCGTCGCGTTGCGGGTGGTCTCGTTGCCCGCGACGGCGAGGGCGATGACGAAGTAGCCGAACTCGTCGTCGGTGAGGCCGCGGCCGTCCTTGTCGGCCTGCACGAGCTTGGTGACGATGTCGTCGCGCGGGTTGGCCTTGCGGTCCGCCGCCAGCCCCATCGAGTACACCAGGACCTCGGCCGCAGCGGCCTCGGGGTCGTTGTCGGCACGGGCGAGGTCGGCGTCATCGGCGCCGGTCATCTGGTTGGTCCAGTCGAAGATCTTCCGGCGGTCCTCGGCCGGAATGCCGAGCATGTCGCCGATCACCTCGAGGGGGAACTGCGAGGCGACCTGGTCGACGAAGTTGCCCGCTCCGGTGGCCACGGCATCGCGGACGATGCGCCGGGCCTGCACCTCGAGCACCTCCTCGAGGGCCCCGATCGCCCGAGGAGTGAAGCCGCGACTGATGATCGAGCGCAGCTGGGTGTGCTCGGGAGCGTCCTGGTTGATGATCACGACCTGGGTCATCTCCACGGACTCCCGGGTCGCCGTCTCCGGAAGACGGATGATGACGCCGTTCTCCCGACTGGAGAAGATCTTGCTGTTCTTGGACACCTCGGCGACGTCGGCGTGCTTGGTCACTGCCCAGTAGCCGGTGCCGGACTCGAGGGACATCCCGGCGCGTGCCGGCTCGGTCTGCTCGACCCAGTGGATCGGTGAGGACTCCCGCAGTGCGGTGAACTCGTCATGCGGCACCGCATGCGCGTTGACATCGGGGTCGGTGAAGTCGAAGTCGGAGGGGAGGACGTCGGCGGTCATGGGGCTCCTCAGTTGGAACATGCGGCCATACAGATCTTCAAGACTGTATGTACAGAAACACGAAAGTGTATGATCGTCAAGCCACATGAGGAGGATCGGATGAGAGCGCACGGATGGGGCGGACACCCGCCCACTAATGCCGACGAGGCTCGGACCCGGATCCTTGTCGCCACCCGCGCTCGGCTGACCGAGGCCGGGACGACGAGCACGTCGGAGATCGCCGAGGTGCTCGGCGTGACCCGGCAGACCGTCTATCGGTACTTCCCGACCACCGAGGACCTGCTCGATGCGGCGGCGATGGATGCCGTCGCCGAGCTCGAGGCCGACCTGGTCACGCACGTGGTGAAGCACCTCGCCGACACGTCCGGCGATGCCGCCGATGCCGTGGTCGAGGTGGTCGCCTACGTGTACGAGCACCTCCGTGACGACCCGGTCCTGAACCGGCTCATCGCCCCCGGGCGGATCAGCAGGACGATCGCCGGCTTGACCGCACCGTCCTCGATCGTGCTCGGCGGCAAGCTCCTCTCCGGCTTCGGGATCGACTGGTCCGAGGTCGGACTCGCGGAGGACGAGCGGCTCGAGCTCGTCGAACACCTGCTGCGCACGTTGCAGTCGTTCTTCCTGGATCCGGGTGACCCGGAACGGACCGGTGAGGAGCTGCGGGCGTACCTGCGACGCTGGGTGGCCCCGGCGCTTCGGGCTTGAGCCGGGACATCGCTCCTCGCACAGGCGTACGTTCTGGGGATGGAATACACCGACGCCCAGCGGAGTCTGCAGGACCGTTTCGACACGAGGCGCATCGCCGACCGCATCAACCAACTGTTGGTCCACGACGAGATCGATGACGGCTCCCGCTCATTCATCGAGTCGCGGGATATGATGTTCGTTTCCACCGTGGACGCCACGGGACAACCCACCTGCTCGTACAAGGGCGGCGACCCCGGGTTCGTCCGCGTACTTGACGAGCGGACTCTCGCCTACCCGTCGTACGACGGGAACGGCATGTTCCTGACGCTGGGCAACGCCTCGGCCACCGCGAAGATCGGACTGCTTTTCATCAACTTCACCGACCCGGACCGGCTGCGCGTGCACGGCGAAGCCCACGTCTCCGCCGAGGATCCGCTGCTGGACACCTGGACTGGCGCTCAGCTCGTCGTACGAGTCAACGTGACCGAGGTCTTCCCGAACTGCCCGCGGTACATCCACCAGATGCAGCTCGTCGAGAGATCGAAGTTCGTGCCTCGAGGTGCTCCGCCGCCGGTCCCGGACTGGAAGTGCGCTCCGTGGGCCATCGACGCGCTCCCGGCGAACGACCCGGCCAGGCAGGTCTGAAGGGCCGATTCGTTACATCCAGGTGCAGTCGAACCCGGTTGAATGACGGCGTTTCAGTCAATTGAGAAGACCCTGACCGTTGCGTTTCCGCCGGTCAGGGCCGCCTACATCTAGTAGCGGGGGCAGGATTTGAACCTGCGACCTCTGGGTTATGAGCCCAGCGAGCTACCGAACTGCTCCACCCCGCGTTGCGTCAGCCAGTGTACGGGAGCGCGAGTCGCGGACTCAAATCGGTGTCCGTGGCACCGCCTACTCGCTGACGAACTCCTTCATGCGGGCGATGAGCGCGGCGGGATCCTCGGCGGCCGGAGCGATCTGCAGGTTGGTCACGCCGGCTTCGCGGAAGGCCGCGATCCGCTCCCTCACGTAAGACTCCGGGCCGACCAGGTTCGTCGCCTCCAGGAATTCGAGCGGGATGATGGCCTCGGCTTCCTTCTTCTTGCCGTCGAGGTAGAGGTCCTGGATCTCCTTGGCCTCCTGCTCGTAGCCGTACTCGCAGAAGAGGTCGTTGTAGAAGTTCTTGCTGCGCGCGCCCATCCCACCGACGTAGAGCGCGACGAACGGCCGGGTGAAGTCGAGCAGCGCCTTGGTATCCGGCCCTTCCCCGACCGCGCACATGCCACCTGCGACGACCTCCAGCGGCGCCAGGTCCGACGACCGCTTCGCCGATCCCGTCGCCAGTGCCTCTCCCCAGACCGATGCCGCCTTCTCCGGGTGGTACAGGATCGGTATCCAGCCGTCGGCGTACTCAGCCGCGCCCGCGACGGATTTCTTGCCCAGCGCGGCGATGTAGATCGGGATCGATGACCGTTCGGGCGTCACGAGCAGCTTGAGCGATTTGCCCAGCCCGGTGACGGCGCCGTGTTCCGTGGTCAGCGGGATGTGGAAGGTCCCATCGCTCGCCAGCGGCTCGCGTCGCAGACCGCCGCGGATGATCTCGATGATCTCGCGGGTGCGCTTGATCGGGGCAGCGTACGGGACTCCGTGGAAGCCTTCGATGACCTGGGGACCCGAAGCACCGAGTCCGAGGATCGCGCGCCCGCCGCTCACGTTGTCCAGCCCGGCTGCCGTCTGCAGGAGCGCGCCGGGCGTCCGTGAGTAGACGTTGAGGATGGCCGACGCGATCTCGATCGTCTCGGTCTTCGCCGCGAGGTAGCCCATCAACGTGGGTGAGTCGAACCCGTAGGCCTCAGCCACCCAGACCGTGTCGAGGCCCGACTTCTCCCACGCAACCACCTGATCGGCCGCCGCGCGAGGGTTGCCGTCGTACATCAACAGCGTGGAGAGCTTCACTTTGGAGGCATCCTGATGCCGCCGTCGACCCGGATGACTTCGGCGTTCATGTACGAGTTGGTGACGACCTCGACGACCTCGACGGCCACGAGTGCACTGGTTCCTGAGATTTCCATGCGCGGAACCTAGCAGGCCCACTGGCGGCCCGAACTCCCCCGGCCCGCCTACTCCGCGACCCGCTCCCGCAGGCCGTTCACCAACCCCCAGATCGTGAACCAGTCGAACAGGCCACCGCCGTACTCGGCAAGCCAGCGATGCTTCACCGGCCCGACGCGGACGACGGACCTGAACCCCGTCCGCCCTCCGACGTCGGTGAGCTCCAGCGTCCAGCCGATGTCGAGGTGACCGCGTCGGGACTCGAACACCATGCGCGACGGCTCCGTCACCTCGATGACCGTCAAGGTGGCGTCCTTGCCTCCCCAGTCGGCGATCGTCTGGCCGACCTGGAGCCGGTCGATGTGCGGATCAAGACGGCGGGCGCCGCGCCGGCCAGCAGGGATGAACCTTTCGATCGACCGAGGGAAGTACCAACCGGCACGATCCTTGCCGACCTGCACGAGCCACGGCCAGACCGCGGCCGGTGCGGCGTCGATCATGTAGGCACGATCCATCGTGACGTGCGTGCCCATCCGTCTCATCTCCGGAGCGTTCCCGCGCGATCGACGACCTCCGATGACCCCGGGGCGACAGGGATGGCCCAGGTCTGCCGAAGCTCCGGGCGGATGTCGTGGGGATGGTTGGTCGCGGCCCATCCTGTCCCCGGGACATAGTGACGAAGCACCTTGGCCGGCACCCCGCCGATCACGGCGTAGTCCTCGACGTGGCCGCGCACCACCGAGCCGGCCGCGACCACGACGTGGCGTCCGAGCGTGGTGCCGCCCAGGATGATGGCACCATGGCCGATCCACGAACCCGAGCCGATCCGAATCGGCTCGTGGGGTGCGAGCTGGACGCCGATGGGAAGCTCCGGGTCCTGGTAGCCGTGGCCGGAGTCGGAGACGAGGACGTCCTGCCCGAACCACACGTCGTCATCGATCACGATCGACTCCAGGGCGGTGAGGCTGCTGCGCGCACCGATCACGCACCGGTCACCGATCACCAATCCGTCGGATCGCGGTCGGGTGTCACCGCTGTCGTACCCGACCGTCAACGTGCAGTGCCGTCCGATCATCGTGTCGTTGCCGAGACGAATGTGACCCTCACCGAACAGGGTCACCACCGGGAACCCGATCGCGCTGCCGGCTCCGAACCGCGCGAACGCGTCAGCACGCCGTGTCCCGGGGACGATCGTCCCGACCGAGTCCACCCACCGCCATCCGGCATGAACGAGGCGGTTGAGGATCCGTCGGACTGAATGCACGGTGAGACACTAGCGTTTGCGTCGCGAGCAAGGCTTGATCCGGTTCTCCCGGCGAACCGAACCGGCGCAGCCCGACGAGTTCCGCCACATCGCACCTGAGCTCGTCTGGTGCTGACCCCAGCGTGGTGACGACCGCAACCTCTACTTCTCGAGGGCCTTCTGGGCGTCCTCGATGCGATCGTTCATCTCGTTGATCTTGCGCTGGTAGGTGGCGAGGTCGCCCTTCTTGAGCGCGTCCTGCGCCTCGTTGTACGCCTTCGACGCGTCGGCGAGGTAGTCGCTGGGCGACTTCTGCTCGGTCGGCTCCCCGTCGGGGGGCGGCTCCCCGCCCTCGCCCCCGGTGTCGGTGCTGCCCTCCTCCAGGCCGAGCGCCACCCGAAGGGCCTCGTCGAGCGTCTGCCCGAACCCGACGTCCTGGCCGAACGAGGCCGCGACGAACTGCAGCACCGGGTAGGTGCCTTCGGCGGCGGAGCGCTGGATGTAGACCGGCTGGACGTACAGCAGTCCGTCACCGACCGGCAGGGTCAGGAGGTTGCCGTTGAGCACCCGCGCATCGGACTGGCGGAACTGCAGCAGCGCCTGGGTGACCCCACGGTCGGAGCTGAACCGGTTGGCGATCTGGCTGGGTCCGTCCAGTTGCGTGTCGCTCGGCAGCTGCAGGATCTTCAGCTTGCCGTAGTCGTCGGCGGTGGCCTCGGAGTTGACCGAGACGAACGAGGCCAGGTTCTGACGGCTGTTCGGCAGGTAGACGGTGGTCAGCGAGAACTCCGGCGGCTGGTCGGCCTTCTCGCCCGGTGTGCTCACCGACAGGTAGTAGGGCGGCTGCAGGGAGCTCTGGGTGCCGGCCGGGTCCTCGGGCACCTTCCAGCGCTCGCCGCCCTCATAGAAGGTCTGGGCATCGGTGACGTGGTACTCGCGCAGCACGTCACGCTGCACCTTGAACATGTCGACCGGGTAGCGCAGGTGCTCGAGCAGCGGCTCCTTGATCGCGCTCTTTGGCTCGACCGCGCCCGGGAACACCTTCATCCAGGTCTTGAGGACGGGATCCTTCGTGTCCCACTGGTAGAGCTTCACCGAGCCGTCGTAGGCGTCGACGACCGCCTTGACGGAGTTGCGCATGTAGTTGACCTGGTCGGTGGGGAGTGCCGCCTGCGCGCGCCCCTGCGTGAGGGTGTCGTCGGTGGCTTCGCGCAGCGACCGGTGCTCGGAGTATGGGTAGGAGTTGCTGGTCGTGTACGCGTCGACGATCCAGACGACCTTGCCGTCGACGACGGCGGGATACGTGTCGCCGTCGACGGTGAGCCACGGTGCGACTTTCTCGACGCGCTCGCGGGGATGACGGTCGTAGAGGATCTTGGATGCAGCGTTGACCCGGTTCGACAGCACGATGTTGGGCTCGGCGAACGCGAAGGCATAGAGCGCCCGGTTGAAGAAGCTGCCGATCGGCACTCCACCGGCGCCGTCGTAGGTGTTCTGGGTGGCGTTCGCCTTGTCGTCGCCCGCCGCCTGGCCGCCGCGCGGGATGTCGACCTCGATGGGAGTGGCGCCCTTGGGCCGGCCGACGATCGAGTACTCCGGCGAATTCTCACCGAAATAGATGCGTGGCGCCTGGTCGAGCTTGAGCTCACCGGTTGGGGGGATGTCCTTCTCCACCCACACCGGCTCGCCCTGAGGGCCGCGTTGGTTGCCGCGGGCCGCGATGACGCCGTAGCCGTGGGTGTAGACCGTGTGGTCGTTCGCCCAGTTGCGTTGTGACGCCTGCAGGCCGGCGAGGTTGAGCTCGCGCGCCGCGATGATGATGTCCTGCGGCGCCTCGCTCTCGCCGATCTTGTAGCGGTCGACGTCGAGGGTCGGTGGCACCGAGTAGTAGCCGCGCACCTGCTGGAGCTGCTCGAAGGAGTCGCGGATCAGGGTGGGGTCGAGCAGCCGGGTGCTGACCCGCGACTCGGCCGACTTCGTGAGCTCCGCCGGCGTGAGCGTGGTCTTGGCGGTGTAGTTCTGCGGTTTCGTGTCGGCGACGTCGTAGGCCACGCGCGTGGCCTCGATGTTGCGTGCGATGTACGGTCCCTCCTTGTCCGGCTCCGACGGCTTGACCTGGAAGGACTGCATGATGAAGGGCCAGATTCCGCCGATGAGGATCGACGTGAGCAGCAGCAGGCCGAGGCCGATGGCCGGCAACACCCACGACCGGATGATGGCGGCTGCGAACAGCAGCAACGCACACACGATGGCGACGCCGATGAGGATGTTGCGGGCCGGGATGCGCGCGTTGGCGTCGGTATAGCCGATGCCGTCGAACAGCGCCGACGACCCGACGGCCAGCCCGAACCGATCGAGGTAGTACGAGACGGCCCGCAGCAGCACGCCGAGCCCGAGCAGCACCGAGAGGTGCACCTGGGCGGCGCGGGTGAACCGCGGACCACGACCGGCCAGCCGGATGCCGCCGAACACGTAGCTGATGAACACCACGGCGATCACCGCGACGACCACCATCGAGAACGAGAACGACGTCAGGAACCGCAGCCACGGGTAGTCGAACACGTAGAACCCGACGTCCTTACCGAACTGAGGGTCCTTGACGCCGAACGACGAGCTATTGCTCCACATCTGGAACGTGTCCCAGTGGCTCGCGCCCACGGAGCCGGCGAAGGCGGTGAGGACGAGTCCCAGCACGATGAGCACCGGGCGCAGGATCGGAGTGAGCGTCTGCCGGTAGCGGAACGCCGGGTCGTCGCGCCGCATCGGCACCGACTCGGGCCGGAAGCGCCACGCGAGGTAGATGTTGCCGACGACGAAGAGGCCGAAGGCGAGCCCGAGCACCAGGAACAGGCTCACCCGGGTGAGGAGAACGGTGCGGAACACCTCGGCGTAGTCGACCGAGTCGAACCACAACCGGTCGGTCCAGACACTGGTGAAGATCGAGCCGATGAACAGCAGCACGGCCAGCGTGATCAGCGTCGGCACGAGCACCCGGCGCCGGCGATCGACATTGCCGGGCTCCGGCCGTGGCCGGGATGTTCCGAAGATGTCGCTCACGTGGCTCCTGGTGGCGGGGCGTGTCGCAGGGGAGTCTTGACCAGCACTTTATGCCTTACGTCAAAGTTCGGGTGAGCTGGTCGACGAGTCCGGGCACGAGGTCGGGCCCTTCGAGCAGTGGCGCGTCGCGCGGTTCGCGGGCGCGCACGGCGCTGTGACGCTCGCCGTCGCGGGTCACGGCGGCGACGAGCCGGACCTCGCGACGGTCGGGGTGATCGGCCGCGAACGTCATCAGGGCGTCCTGGTCGTCGGGCAGATCCGCCTCCGCCTCGGGCGGGAGCATGACCCGCTCGACCACGGCGACGCACCCCGCCACGGCCTCGGGCCACTCGATCTCGGCGAGGACGTCCTCGAGCGGCCGGCCGGGCGGCAGGCCGTCCTGCTCGATCGAGGTGAACCCGTCCGGCTGCGCCTCCAGCTGCGCGGACAGCCGTTCGGCGAGCGCAGGCTCGTGCTCCACGAGCTGGGCGGTGGGGACGAGCGCGTAAAGGCGCGGCGGCTGGTCCCAGCCGTCGGCCGCGACGTGCGCCTCGACCTCCACCGTGACGAGACGGAGCGGGGTGCTCGGCAGCGGATCGTCTACCGACACGACGTCACTTTCGCCTTCGGATCCTTCGCCAGCGTCTCGAGGGCGTCGATGGCGTTCTCGAGCGTCGACACCTCGACCAGACGCAGCCCGTGATCGCCACCGTCGACCGCCTCGGCGCAGTTGGGAGCGGGCACGAGGAAGATCTCCGCACCGTCGTCGGCCGCCCCGGCGATCTTCTGCCGGATGCCGCCGATCGGGCCGATCGTCCCGTCCGGGGTGATCTCACCGGTGCCGGCGACCACGCGACCGGCGGTGAGCGCACCCGGTGTCAGGCGGTCGTAGATGGCGAGGGCGAACATGGTGCCCGCGCTCGGCCCACCGACCTGCTCACCCACGTTGTTGGTGATCGTGATCGGGAACTCGAACTTGGAGCGCAGCCCCACGCCGATGAGCGGCTTCTGCTCGTCCTTCGAGTCCGGGCGGGTGACGATCTCGACGCTCTCCTTCTCCCCGTCGCGGGTATAGCCGATCGTCACCGGGTCACCCGGATCGACCTTGCCGATGGCCGCGACGACGGACTCAGCAGTCGACATCTGTCGTCCGTCGACCGAGCGAACGAGGTCGCCGCGCCGAAGCACGCCTCTGGCAGCGCCGTCCTTGCTGACCGAGTCGATCGCCGTCACCTCGGGAACGGTGTAGCCGGCGGCGCGCAGCCCGGCGACGCGCGAGGCGTCCTTGGAGCTGGCGAGCTGGGCCTGCCCCTCCGCCTTGGCGTCCTTGGCGGACTCCCCCTCGCGGTAGATGAACGAGCGCGGCACGACGGACGTGTCGTCCGCGAAGTACGCCTCGAACGCCTCGGCCAGGGAGAGCCTCGACTGCGCGCGGGTGACGGAGACGGTCGTGAAGTCCAGGGAACCCTTGGTGGGGTAGGTCTTGGCGTCCTTGCCGAACGTGATCATCGGCTTGCCGCTGAACTCGCCCAGGGTGTCGAACGCCGGACCGGGCCGCATGGTCACGTACGGCACGGGCACGAGGAACGCGACGCACGAGAGCGCGATGAGCGAGAGGGACGCGACCACGATCGTGAGGTAGCGCCGACTCGGGACGGCAGGGTCTGTCACGGTGCCAGAGTAGATAGTCAGTCCGCATGCACCCAGACGGCGTCACCGTCGGTGTAGGTCTGGTGCTTCCAGACCGGCACCTCCGTCTTGATCTCGTCGATGAGCCGGCGACCGGCCTCGAACGCCTGGGCGCGGTGCGCCGCGGACGCCGCGACGACGACGGCGAGGTCCCCCACCGCGAGGTCTCCCACCCGGTGGACGGCAGCCAAGGCGACGACGTCGCACTCGTCGGCGATACGCGCGGCCACGTCTCTCAGCCGGTCGACGGCGGTGGGATGCGAGCTGTACGACAGCTGATCGACCGTTTGCTCCTCGTCGACCGCGCGGACGGTGCCGACGAACAACGCGATGCCCCCGGCAGCCGGATCGCGCACGGCGGCGAACACCTCGTCGAGGCTCAACGGGGAGTCGCGGATGTCGAGCAGTCGGAGCTGTCCGGTCGGGTGATTGGCCACCCGGCCATCGTAGGCAGCGAAATGCTGGACAGTGTCGTATGGCTGGGCTGGGTAGTCTGGCGGCATGGCCGACCAGGACGATCCGGACCGCGACGACAAATCGGATCCGACGCCGCAGAACCCCTTCGCAGGCACGCCGATGGAGGGCCTGTTCGCCGCGTTCGGCGGCGCCGGGGGCCAGGCACCCGACCTCGGTGCACTCTTCGGGCAGATGCAGCAGATGTTCCAGCCGCACGACGGTCCGGTCGACTTCGCGATGGCCAAGGACGTCGCGCGGCACGCCCTCGCGGCGGCCGGACCCGATCCCTCACCCCACGCCGGACAGGTCGGAGCGATCGACGACGCCGTGCGCCTCGCCGAGTCGTGGCTCGACCGGGTCACCGACGTCCCCGCCGGCGCCACGTCGTCCGCGGCCTGGAGCCGGGCCGAGTGGATCGAGGCCACCGCACCGACCTGGCAGACGCTGGTGCTGCCGATCGCCGAGCACGTCGTCAGCGCCATGGGCGAGGCCGTCCCCGAGGAGGCCAAGGCGATGGCGGGGCCGCTCATCGGCATCCTGAGCCAGGCCGGCGGCGCCATGTTCGGCCAGCAGATCGGTCAGGCCCTCGCCGGACTGGCCGGCGAGGTCGTCTCCTCCACCGACATCGGGCTGCCGCTGGGTCCCGAGCGCTCCGCCGCCGTGCTCCCCCACAACGTCGAGGCGTTCGGCGACGGCCTCGAGCACTCGGCCGCCGACGTCCTGCTCTACGTGGTGCTGCGCGAGTGCGCCCACCACCGTCTGTTCCACCACGCCACGTGGCTCCGCGCCGCGCTCACCGGCGCCATCGAGGAGTTCGGCCGCGGCACGCGCATCGACCTCTCGTCCATCGAGTCGACGATGCAGGGTCTCGACCCATCACGTCCCGATGAGATCGCCGAGGCCATGCAGGGCGGTCTGTTCGAGCCCGAACGCACGCCGGAGCAGCAGCACGCGGTCGAGCGCCTCGAGACCCTGCTCGCGTTCATCGAGGGCTGGGTCGACGAGGTCGTCGACCAGGCCACCCGCGAGACGATGCCCGCCGCGGCGTCGCTCGCCGAGGCCATGCGCCGGCGCCGTGCCGCCGGCGGCCCCGCCGAGCAGACGTTCGCCTCGCTCGTCGGTCTCGAGCTGCGTCCCCGTCGCATGCGCGACGCCACCACGCTCTGGGCCGCCCTGCGTGATCGTCAGGGACCGGACGCGCGCGACGCCGTCTGGAAGCACCCCGACATGATGCCCACGGCCGCCGATCTCGACGACCCGCTCGGCTTCGCCCAAGGAGAGGCACAGCGCGAGTCGACCTCGATGTCGAACGAGGAGTTCGACGCCGCGATCGGCGAGCTGCTCGACGGCGACGAGAATCCCCCCGGCAGCACGGACGAGTGAACCTGCACGCCGACGCCCGCGCGGTGCTGGCAGCCTGGGACGCCCCCGACGCGACGCAGCAGGACCTGCGAGCGACGTATCTCGCCCACCTCGACGAGCACCCTGATGCGATGCTGCGCGGCTGCCATCCCGATCACCTGACGGCGAGCACTCTCGTCGTGTCGCACGATCATCGCGAGGCCGTGCTCACCCTGCACGCGATCCTGGGGCGCTGGCTGCAGACCGGCGGGCACTGCGAGCCGGGCGACGCCACGCTGGCCGCCGCCGCCCTGCGGGAGGCGCGCGAGGAGACCGGCATGGACGACCTGGTCATTGATCCCGTGCCGGTGCTCCTGTCACGTCACGAGGTGCCGTGCGGGCCGCTCCGACCGTCCCACCACCTCGACGTGCAGTTCGTGGCGGTGGCCCCGGCCGACGCCCAACCGGCCATGACCGAGGAGTCGCTGGATCTCGGCTGGTTCGCGCTCGACCAGCCGCCCGAGCCCACCGATCAGAGCGTGCGCGACCTCATCGCTGCTGCCAGCTCACGCCTTCGAGGAACCCCTTCGCCTTGACGGTGTGCGGGTAGGCCTCGACCAAGGCCCAGAACCCGGGGCTGTGGTTGGGCTCGATGAGGTGCGCCAGCTCGTGCAGGAGCACGTAGTCGACGACCCACTCGGGCATGCCCTTGAGCCGGTGCGACAGCCGGATGGAAGCGTCGTTGGACGAGCAGGAGCCCCACCGGGAGTTCTGGTTGGTGACCCAGCGGACGCTCGACGGCTTGGCTCGTCCGTCGAGCCACCGGCCGGACAGCAGTTCGGCACGCGCCAGCAGCTCGGCGTCACTCGGCCGAATGCGCTGCTCACGGCGGTCGAGGCGCTCGACGAGACTGCGCACGTGCGTCTGCTCTTCTTCGGGACTGAGGTGGGCCGGCATCAGGACGATGATCTTGTCGCCCTCGCGGTAAGCACGAACGGTCCGGCGGCGTCGTGAGCTGCGCCGAATCTCGACCTCTCCCATGCGGATCAATCTATCCGCCCGTCCCCACAGCAAACTTTTTTTCGTCCACACGGCGATGGGTCGAATCGGCAGGTCACGTCCGTGCGCCGGGGGCCGCCCGCGCGCTCATCCACCAGGTGTCCACACGGGGACGCGGTGATCCCCACAACTTGTCCCCACGGTTATCCACAGGCGTGGACAACCATTTCCCCAAACTGGTTGACGCGTGGCCGGTGCAGTTCTAGGTTTCCGCCATTCCGAGGGCCCCGGATCGGCCGAAGACGCGTCGCGAAATTGTGCGCTTTCACGCGGCAAGCCTGCCCGGAACGACAGGCGGACGCGCGTACGGTGTCAACCAGATTCACATCGGCAAGGAGGCCGTGATGACGGAAACGTGGAGTGGCGAGTTCTACTGCGTCAAGTGCAAGGCAAAGCGCGAAGCCAGTGGCGAGGTCCATGTCAGCGACAAGGGAACCCGCATGGCCAAGGGCATCTGCCCTGTCTGCGGCACCAAGCTGAACAGGATTCTCGGCAAGGCCTGATCCATCGCGGCGTGTGGACGGTCAGCTCGTCAGCCGGCCGTCCACACGTCACGATCGGCCGGGGTCCTTCGGCCGATCGCTGGTTTTGGTGACATCCGACCTCTGCACCGACCCGGATCCAGGAGATGCTCGCCGAGCCGGACATCGTCGTCCGGCTGCACCGGCAGGCGCGCATCAGGACACCCGTCTTCCGACGCTTCGTGCCCTTGCACCGCGCGATCGAGGCCGCCGCCGCGAGTGAACCAGTTGCTGCCGCCATGGTGGCCGAGTACGACGCGGGCCGCCTCGACGCCTCCACCCACTTCGCGCGGGCGGCCCAGGAGACCGGCCAGCTCGCCGTGACCGAGGACGAGTGCCGCGACGTCTTGAGCGCCACCCTCGACGGAACGCTGTGGCACCGGCTCGTCCACGAGCGCGGCTGGAGCGACGAACGATTCGCCACGTTCCTCGGTGACCTCTGAGCGTCCATGCTGACGTGAACGGCGCGGTGTGGACGATCGGCTCGTCAGCGTGACGTCCACACGTCACGATCGGTCGGTGACCCTCAGGCCGACCATCCGTCCCGGTGCCCCGCTGCTGCGCCGCGACGCACACCACCTCCAGGTGGGCACCTCCCCCGGCATCGTCATCGACGATCGGCCCGGGCTTCGGTCGTTCCTGCGGCTCCTCGACGGAGTCAGGGACCTCGATCGGTTGCGGGGCCTGGCTCGTGCCGAAGTGCCTGAGCTCGTCGACGACGTCGACGACGTGCTCAGGCCGTTGCTCGCTAGCGGGGCCGTGGTCGATGCCAGTCGCCTCCACGTCCGCCGACCGCGGCTCCGGGTCGCCCTGCACGATGACGCCAGCAGCCGCCCCCTGTCCCGCGCCATCGCCCACGCGCTCACCGACCTCGGCATGAGGTCACTCGACGCGCCCGACCCCGACCTCCTCCTCGTGGTCAGCTGCGGAGAACCATCACGAGCGGTGTTCGACCAGGCACGGCTACGCAGCATCACGCACATGACGGTGGTGCTCGACGAGGACCGGGTCCGCATCGGGCCACTCGTCATCCCGGGCGCCACGCCGTGCCTCACCTGCCTCGACCTGCACATGACTTATGCAGGGTGACTCGTCCGATTCGGCTTCTCAACGAGCGTGGCAGCTGATTTCAGTCAGAGGGTCAAACCAAAGAGGCCGCTTCGCGCACTCGGCGGAAAGATGCGCAGATCGGTTCCAGCTGGTCCTGCCCGGCGCTCACGTCGACTTCATCCTTGAGCACGTCGATCGGGCGCGGCGGTTGTCGGAGGACGGCAACGGCCCGGCGCGCTCAAGTCGCTCTGTGCTCGTTGAGTGAATCGAGGAAGGCTCCAGCGTCTGCGACGCGGGCCTCCTCGGCCTGCAGCAACTGTCGTCGCAACTCGTTGATCTCTCGGTCCCGCTGAATGATGGTCAGACGCAATCGTTCAACTTCTGAGTCGCGCTCCGAAATCACAGTCATTGCGCTCTCAAGGTCAGCGCGAGCTTGCTTGCCACCGAGAAGCGCAGTCTCGAGAATGGCAGTGGTGTTGTCGTACCGCGTTTTGACGAGGTCAAGTTCATCGCGAAGCGACTGAAGGTCGCTACGGAGTTGGGCCTCGCGATGCTCGGCTTCTCGTTCACCCGTAACGGCAGCGTCTCGATCGGCCGTCATTGCGCTGAGGGCTTGATTGAGTGTCTCGACATTGCTGAGCGCATCGGACTCCTGGCGGGTCAAGAAGTCCTCAAGAGCCTTCACATCGGCTGAACGTTGCTCACGGACGCTAGCAAGGGACTGACGGAGCACGTCATTTTCCTTCAAGATCTCCGAGTGTTCCCTGATCTGCCCCTTCGACTCTGCGAGCGCCTCGCGAAGTTCCTCGACACGTGACTTGAGCTGGCGGATGACGTCGTGAGTGTCGGGAAGTTCGTTAAGACTCGACCGGTCGGACGTAGTTCGGTCGTGCTCGGAGCCAGACGCCGCTACTTGTGGGCTGGCCTCGGCACGAGCATCTTCAGACGACACCTTCGGCTCATCCGCACTCGGCACCGCGGACTCACTGCCGAGCGCCAGGCAGGCGGCGAAGAACTCCGGACCGGGCTCGTCGAAAGTTTGCGCCGACACGCTTGGGGCGCGTTTACTCGAACCACCTTGGTTTGCAGCCATGTGCGAGTCCTCCGAGCAAGAGACGACAGGCCGTGAGCGATCAGATCACCGCAAGTCTCCAGAATACGGGTCGCACGCCTCCGTGGTACACGATTCGTTATATGCCGAACTGCCACATGCCCCTGCGGTTCCAAGGAACTATCGCGTCATGAGACCTCCCGTCTCGCTACGCTGGACGCGGTCGCATGTGTCTGTCCGATGCCTCACCTGCTGCGACCTACACATCACTCATGCAGGGTGACAATTGGCTGCACGTACTAGTCAGATCCTCAACGGGTGTCCTAGTTGATTCCAACGATCTGGCGTTGGTGACCGTTCAGCTCTGATGTCAGCGGGCTCGGCGGCGCTCGGATCTCATTCTCGAGACTGATGTGACAAAGCGGTCGATGTTCTAGCGTTGCAAGATGCCGAAGACGCTGGATTCACCGATCACGGGACGTCCTGGCGCCCGCTGGATGATGCCACCAGCACGTGACATCGCACTGTCGTCTGGATTCGTTCTTCTCAGCCTGGCGGAGGCGTTCTTCGTCCCGTCCGTCCGATCGCCGTTGCTTCACATTGCTGTCACGGGTTCGGCTATGGCTCTTCTGGCCTGGCGACGCCGTTTCCCTGTTGCGGTCGCCGCCGTAGTGATGGGCGCGACGATCGCCGTTGACCCGAAGGGGGAGTTCTCGACTTTGCTAGCGCTCGTCCTCGTGTCTTTCACCGTGGGCGTCGAGACTTCGCCGCCGCGCAGTTATGGCGGGCTGGCCGTCGTCCTCATCCCGTTCTTGGCTGCAATGGCCGTCGATGGGCCTGAACCGAGCGACTTCGCCGCTGCGCTTGTCTTCCTTGTTGGGCCGTGGAGCGTGGGAAGTGTCGTGCGCGAGCGCGGTCAGCTGACCAGGCAGGCGCTCGACCGAGCCGCCGAGCTGGAGCTGGAGCACGAGGCCGCTACCGCCGCAGCGGCCGAACGGGAACGCCGTCGGATCGCCCGGGAGCTCCACGACATCGTCTCTCACTCGATCAGCGTGGTCGCCATCCAGGCGCAGGCTGTCCGGCGCCGACTCGGCTCCGCTCAAGAGCAAGAAGCACACGACCTTGCCGCACTTGAGGCCACGGCCCGGGAGGCGTTGGCCGAGATGAGACGCCTCTTCGGCGTGTTGCGTCGCGAGGGTGAGATGGCCTCGTTGACCCCCCAGCCGGGACTCGGTGAGCTCGATCGCCTCGTGCACATGGTGGCCGTTTCAGACCTTCAGGTGGAGGTGACGACCCATGGCGAGGCCGTTGAGCTGTCGCCGGGTGTGGATCTCGCGGCCTACCGAATCATTCAAGAGGCACTCACCAACGCGTTGCGGCACTCCGGGGCCGATCGAGCCTTGGTGTCGCTCCAGTACAACGCGCAGGAGCTGTGCGTGACGGTCGAAGACAACGGCCGTGGAATGAGAACGGGTTCCGGGAGCGGTCTCGGCTTGGTGGGAGTCCGGGAGCGGGTGGCCCTGTACGGCGGGTCCATCGCTCTGTCCAGCGGAAGGCTCGGCGGATTGCGTTTGGTGGCGACCTTGCCGCTGGGGGAGACCGAATGACCTCGCTGGTCATCGCCGACGACCAGGGCATGATCCGCGCTGGGTTGCGGTCCCTGCTCGACGCCGAAGCCGACCTCGACGTGATCGGGGAGGCCGCGAACGGTCAGGAGGCGATCGAGCTCGTCGCTCGACTGCGCCCCGATGTCACCTTGATGGACATTCGGATGCCGGTCCTCGACGGCATCGCCGCGACCAAGCGTCTGGTGGAGATCGACTCATCGACCCGAATCGTGGTGCTCACCACGTTTAATCTGGATGAGTACGTGTTCGAGGCGCTGCGCGCTGGCGCGGCCGGTTTCCTCCTCAAGGACGCACCCGCGGAGGAGTTGGCCACGGCGATCCGGGTCGTCGCCTCTGGCGATGCGCTGTTGGCACCCGGTGTGACACGTCGCGTCATCGACGCCTTCGCCCGCCGTCCGACCACCGCGTCACATCAGCCGGACGAGCGCCTAGAGACGTTGACCCGGCGGGAGGTGGAGGTGCTGAGTCATCTTGCCCGGGGGCTGGCGAACGCCGAGATCGCCCGCAGACTCTTCATCTCTGAGGCGACCACCAAGACGCATGTGAGCAATCTGTTGGCCAAGCTCGGGCTTCGGGATCGGGTTCAGGCGGTCATCTATGCGTACGAGAACGGTGTCGTGGTCGCGGGTCAGCCTCTTCTTCCTGGAGATCCGTCCTTCGGCTGAGGGAAATCTCGTTCGCTCGGGCGATCCAGTTGAGAACCGGCTGCGGAACGGTGGTGACATCCTCAACCAAGGAGACACAGTCATGACAACGCCAACTGCCGACCAATCCCGGCTGGCTCGTGGAAGCCGCACCGCGGCGAAGGCTTCAATCGCCTTACGCATCCGTCGCGGTCTACTCATCGCCAGCCCGGTGCTGGCCGCCCTCCTCGCGATCGCCGGTTCGATCGCCGATCCAGCTGCGGGGATCTCGGGCCGTGAGATGTACGAGATCTACGCCGACGAGCCCGAAGCTGTGCAGATCAAGTCGCTCGCCCTGCACTGGTCCTACGCGTTCTGGATTGCACCCGCGTTGCTGGTGGTCGGCCTGGTCCGCGGTCGCGGTGCATGGTTGGCGAACATCGCCGGCGCCCTCGGCTTCGTCGGGATGACCACGATGCCCGGGCTGCTGTTCGTGGACTTCTACGACTCGGCCATCAGCCAGCTGCATGGAGCCGAGGGCGCCGTCGCCGTCAGCGAACGCATGGACGCCACCATGTGGGCCGTTCCGGCCTTCGCAGCTCCTGGCGCCGCAGGCTTTCTCCTCGCCCTCCCACTGGCTGCACTCGCCCTGTGGCGTGCAGGACTCGCGCGCTGGTGGGCTCCAGCGGCAGCGTTCGCGGCGATCGGGGCGTTCTCGCTCCTCTCCTCCGTCGAACTGTGGGGCGCCTGGATCACCCCGGTGTGCCTAGGAGTCTTCGCCGTCGCCCTCGCTCGGGCCACAAGTGCCGACGCCGACACCGACTGACGAGGGGACGGGTACTGATGCCGTCGGGATCCGTACCCCTCCCGTGACCGCTTGGAATCAGATGCCGAAACGCAGCACACCTGTGCGAAGCTGTTCAATTCTGACTCTCGGGCGCTCGGTGTGCCGCTCCGTGAGCGCCGGTTTGTCCGGTGCACCTGGAGTGCTCGGTCGACACGGCATCACCCCATCTGCCGGTGGTGCTCGACGAGGTTCGCATCCCCTCATCGTCGAACACGTCGACCGGGCACGCGGGAACTCGGAGGACGCCTATCAGGGGCGGTGAGAGACACCAACGATGTCGTCCAGCACAATGGCGACCATGCGGATCACACCGAGATAGCGGTGGGCCGGCTTGGCCGCGTTCGTCGGCGGCCTGACGGCGATCGTGATGACCCCGCCGTTCGCAACCGCGTTCTTCCTGGCGTATCCGGGTGAAGACGCGCTGCCATTCTGGTTCAACTCCGTCGAGCCTCGCCTGGACACGCTGCTCACGTTCTCCTCGCGAGACAGGGTCTATGAGACTTACGGCAGGATCTACAACCTCGTGTACGTGCTGTTTCTGCCTTTCGTCCTCGCGGTTCATCACGTGCACGAACAGGCGCCAACCGACTGGAGAAGCGCGGTTACGTCGTGCTCGTGGCTGGGTTGGTCGCCACGACTGTGGGTGTCGCCGGCGATTCTGGGCCAACGGCATCGGATTTCCCATCGAGGTGCTGGACCTACTCGCCATGATCGTCGGCGTCATCATGTACGGCCTGGCCCCCATCGAAGCAAGGTGGTCCCGCAGGGGTGGGCGTGGATGTTCCTCGCCTGCGGCCCAGGCGCACTCGTCTCGATGGGGTTGATCGGCCACATCCCCAGTGGCCCGACACTCCCGTTCGCCGTCGTCTGGCTGGTTGTCGGGCCCATGCTCCTGCTGAGCAAGGGCATCTCGACAGACTGAGCTTGACGAGCCAGGAACCGAGTCGCGGAGTACGTGCATCTCGCTGCGCCCTCGATGCGGCCTGCTATTGCCACCTCAAGCGACCTCCCGCGCACCTGGCGAAAGAGACGCAGGACGACCGCGAGCAACTTCTGCAATCAGTGTGAGTTGTAATGACTGCTGAGTTCCGCAATTGGTGCTTCGCTGGACGCCGATCGGTCACTGGCCCTGCAGGAAGCGGACCACGGCGGTCACCCGCCGGTCGATGCCCACCTCGTGCGGTCGGCCGAATTTGGCCAGCACCGACGAGACATGCTTCTCGACGGCAGACTCGGAGAGCACGAGTGCGGCAGCGATGCCGGCGTTGTTCTTGCCCTGGGCCATCTCGTGCAGCACGTCCCGCTCTCGGGCGGTCAGGTTCTCCAGTCCTGAGCTCTCCCGTCGCGCTTTGCGTGAAACGAGAGCGTCGACGACCCGCGGGTCGATCATCGACCCCCCGGCGCGCACCTCCCGCAGGGCCCGCACCATCTGGTCGAGGTCACCGACGTTGTCCTTGAGCAGGTAGGCGAGGCCGGCGGTGCCGTCCTTGAGGAGGGCGAACGCGTAGGACTCGTGCGCGTACTGCGACAGCACCACGACGCCGATGTCGGGATGATCCTGACGGATCCGGTGAGCCGCCTCGATGCCCTCCATGTGGTGACCCGGCGGCATCCGGATGTCGGTCATCACCGCGTCGGGGAGCAGGCGGCCGACAGACTCGTGCAGCTCGGCCGCGGTGCCTACGGCGTCCACGACCTCGACCTCGCCAGACTCCGTCAGGAGCCGTCGGACGCCCTCGCGGACGATGAAGTGGTCGTCGGCGATCACAACCCGGAGCGCTTGCCCAGACTTCATGCTCGCGCCCCCGTCGGCAGGTGCGCGGTGAGCCGGGTTCCCTCACCGGGAGCCGCGTCCACCCTGAGCTCGCCACCGATCGCCGCCACTCGATCTGCCAGGCCGCGCAGGCCGGACCCGGACGTGTCGCCGGGGTCGAAGCCGGTGCCGTCGTCGGCGACCTCGACCGCGAGCTGCTGGTCGTGCTGCGTCATTCGCACCACGATGCGTGCGCCGCCCGCGTGCTTCATGGCGTTGTTGACCGCCTCGGCGACGAAGAAGTAGGCGGCGCCCTCGACCTCGGGAGCGAACCGTGTAATGCGGAGCTCGTGATCGCACTCGACCGCTACGTCGACGGGCAGTCTTGCGGCCCGACTCTCGATGGCTTCGAACAGGCCGTGGTCGACCAGCTCGGTGGGATGGATGCCCGCTGCGAGCTGTCGGAGGTTGTCCAAGGCCTCGCGAGCCTCCGCCTCGAGGTCGTCCAGCGTGTCGACCGGCATGCCCTCAGGCTGCCGGTCCATCTGTGCCCGGGCCAGGCCGATCCGCGCGATCAGCGCGACCAGGTCCTGCTGGGCGCCGTCGTGGATGTCGCGCTCGATCTGGCGACGAGCGGTGTCATGGGCAGCCACGAGGCGCGAGCGCGAGGCGTGCAGATCGGCGGCCAGGCGACCGTTGTGGATCACCACCGCGGCCTGTCGGGCGAGAGTCTGCAGCTTCTCGCGGTCGTCCTTGCCGGATCGTCCCACGACGACGGGACCGCACTCGATGTCGCCGAGGTGCTCGCCGGCGTGGATCATGACCGCCGTGAGTGTCGGAACCTGACCGTCGGCCGGCCCGTCACTGACCTCGTCCAGGCCCGTCAGGCGGATCCGGGTCCACTTCACCCCGAGTCCCTTTCGTGCCGTCGCGGCGATGGCAGCGGTCAGCTGTTGAGGATCGCGAGGGTGGTCGAGGGTCTGACCGAGCAGTCGGACCATTTCCGACCCGCTCAAGGTCTCGCCGTACGCCCACGTGGCCGCACCTGCGGACAGACGTCGACGGATCGGCGCGAACAGCACGGTCGCGAGGATGGTCACCAGCACGGCCACCTGGATTCCCAGACCCGAGGCGGCGAAGCCGAGTGCGGCGGCGGCGCCGATGTACGCGCCGGCGATCGCGATCCAGAGCGGGGCGTAGATCATCGTCCGCCGCATGGCCCGATCGACGTCGAAGAGGTCAGGTCTGACGAGACCGATGACGATCGACGCCGGCAGCAGCGCCAGCGGGATGATGGCGAAGAGATCCGCGATTGCGACGGTCAGGAAACCGACGACATCCATCACGATCCCCAACGGGATGATCAACAGGGTCAGCAGGCCGTACGTCGGCCAGCGGATCTGAATCCGCTCATCCGCGGGCAACCGGCGGTACCGCAGGGCCACCAGGATCGCGCCCGTGATCGGGCCGAGTGTCAGGGCCCCGTCGTGGAACACGCCCAGCGGGCCGCCGAGGAAGGAGAGGAACTCGACGTGGAGTGGGCTCGCGATGTCCTTCAACGCGATCGCTCCGGCGCCGGTCTCCCACGAGAAGGCCCAGCACGGGTACAGCGTCGGGCGCGTCACCAGAAGCCCGAGCGGCACCACAACGACGATCACGGCGGCTACGCGAACGACCCGCTGCTCATACCGCCGGCCGTACCAGCCGTTGGGGTAGGCCGCGAGCAGCGCGATCATCGCTGCATCCATCCCCAGCCCGACCACCTGCACGCCGACGTTGGCGGGGCCGAGCCACAAGCCTCCGCCGAGCTCCTCGACCGCGAGACCCAGACCCAGGACCGCGGCGATGAAGCTGATCGCGACGGCGCCGAACGTGACGAGTCGTCGGGCCGAGGGCTCGTCCGGCCGAAGCCAGAACGCCACGACACCACCGACGTAGGCGCCGACGAAGGGAATGCTCCACGCGGCACCGGAGAGGCCCGACGCGACCAGGAGCGCCACCACCGCCACGAGAGCCGGACCCCCGGCGATCAGCGGAATCCAGGTCAGCGCACGCGAAGGATTCGACGCATTGATCCGGAGCTCCGCCACGGCCTCATGATCGCCTACCCCCGCCCGGGCGTCGATGGGGTACGCCTCAGGGTGAGGTGCGGCAGACCGCCGCCGTGAGACCTGCGGAGCGGCCGGTGAGATCGGCGCTCTGCCTCGTTCCGGCGCTGCGACGTGCGATCGATTCTTGACGCAGTGCCGCAGCACCGCGGCCGTCGAGAAAGGTCTCTCCCATGAACGTCACCCAAGAATCCCGCTCAACCATCACCTCGGTCGGATACGTCCTGGCAGCGGTCATCGCCGCCTGGATCGTGTTCGCTCAGTTCGACGAGCTCGTGCCGAATGGCCGCCACCTCCTCGTCCTCGGCGCGCTGCGCATCGTCATGTTCGGGGCTCTCTTGGCCTTCGCCGCGAAGGTCGGTGCCGACGCCACCCGGTTCGGGCGCATCTCGCTCGGCGTCGCCGCACTTGGCGCGATCGTGAACTTCATCGGTGGGGTCGGTGCGGTGCTCACCGATGGTTGGTCCTACGACCCGTTCGGCCCGGAAGGCGCTGCAACGCCTCCGTGGTACGCCTATCTCGTCCTGGTCGGCGCGATGGTGTTCACCCTCGGGACGATCCTGGTGGGAATCGCGGGGCGCCGCGGCGGCTGGCTCGCCATCGCCGTTGTCCTGGCCGGCGTCTCGTACGCCGCCTTCCCGCTCGGTGCCTACGGGTACGTCGTGTGGGTCGCTCCGTGGTTCGCCCTCGCGCTCGGGCTGGCAGCCAGCTCGTCCGAGCGTCATAGGAACGCTCCAAGGTGACTTCGTCTTCGGGTGGGACTCTGTACCGGAGGTCGTCGCGCTGCTTGTCGTGCAGCTCGCGGCAATCGCAGCCTTCGCTCGGTGGCGAGGGTACCGAGCTGACCGGACGGGCGCAGCAATGTCTTAAATGCAGAACGCCCGCGCTAAATGAAGGATCGCAGTTCGACCGCGAGCAACTTCTGCAACCGGGCGGGAATCACCGCTGTCTTAGCGGCACGCATTAGCCCCTGGGACTCCGCGTCATCTCGCGCAGACCATCGAACAGGATCACAATGCGCCATGCCTCACTGCTGCGACCTACAGATCACTCATGCAGGGTGATGGATCAGCTTCTAATCAGCTTTCAACAGAGGCCTCAACCAATCTCGGCTAGAAGGGGGCTCCTTAGGATCGACCAAAGCCGACATCGCGAGCACGTGCGATGGCTTCGGCGCGGCTTCCGCCGAGCTTGCTGAGCACATTCGACACGTGGTTTCGGGCGGTCTTGGGAGAAACGAAGAGGATCCCAGCGATTTCGGCATTGGACCGTCCGGCGGCGATGAGGTCGAGCACTTCGATCTCACGCTGAGTCAGGGACGGAAAGGAAGAACCGGAGGCAGCCGGCACGCGCCGCGCAGCTTGCTCCAACACGACCGCCGCGACCTGTTCACCGAAGATCGCTTGACCCCTGGCAACGCTGCGTAGCGCCCGTTCGATGTCGTCGGGCTCCGATCCCTTGACGAGGTACCCCTGGGCGCCGGCCCGCACTGCGGCCGCGAGTATTGCCGGCTCATCGGACATCGTCAGGACGAGCACTTTGGCGTCGGCGTTCGCCTCGGCGAACAGTCGAATGGCCTCCAGACCGCCCAAGCCTGGAAGTCCGAGGTCGAGCACGATCAAGTCAGCTTCGCTAGCCTGCTCGACCGCGGACTCGGCAACACCATGAGATCCGATCACGTCCCAACCGTCCATCCCGTTGACCAAGGACACCATCGCTTGCCGGTAGAGCGGGTGGTCCTCGACCACGATGACCCGGGTTGTAAGTCTCATGTCGGCGCCCCGGGCAACCAGGCGCGGACCGAGGTGCCACGAGGCCTGTTGGTCGCGACCGAGAACCAGCCGCCCAGTTCCTCGGCACGGTCGGACATACCGCGAAGGCCAACTCCGGGAAGTACGTCAACGCCAACGCCGTCCCCGTCATCTGCCACGGTGAGGACGACGCCGTCCTGGTACCCGATGTCGATGCGGACGTGCGACGCCCCAGCGTGGCGCACGGCGTTCGTGGTCGCCTCCATGGCGATCCGGTAGGTCGCGACTTCGACAGCCGGCGTCAACGGCGGTAGATCGTCGACGACGACCGCGATGTCCGGACCGAACCGCTGCAGTGGATCGACGGCGGCAGCTAGAGCACCGGTCAGTCCGAGCTCGTTGAGTGCCGTCGGCCGTAGGTCGTCGCAAATCCGACGAACTTCTGTGACCGCCCGCTCCACTTCTTCGGCGAGAGCACGAGCGTGTTCGGCGTCTCTACTGGATTCTCGTTGACCCAGCTGCCGTAGCCCCAGACCTATGGCTGCCAAGGAGGGGCCTAGCCCGTCATGGAGTTCGCGCCGGAGTCGCAATCGTTCCTCTTCGCGGTCGGTCACGATGTCACGCCGTGAGGCCGAGAGCCGGTGAAGGCGGCGTCGAAGCACGTCGAGATCTGAACCCTGATCGAGCAGCCGCTGTCGCACCACCGCCATGCCGACCACGAATGGAAGAACTGTTCCCGCCGTGAGGGCCAGAAGCATCGACGCAGCACTGTCGCTCTCAGGAAGAGAGGCCGCGACGACAACCAGACCGCCGGCTAAACAGAATCCGCCGATCTGTCCTCGAACGTCGCTGTCTGGATCTGCTCGTCGGAACTTCACGACGAGCGCGGCCAGGCCCAGGGTTGCTGCGACGAGGAGAGTTGCGGACGCCACGTCGGAGACGACCTCCCAGGCCCCCTTGGTACCTAGCCCGAACGGATTCTGAAGCTCCGGCCGAGCATCCATCGATCCAGGCATCATGGCGCCCGCGATAGCGAGAGTCGAGATGGCGGCGATGCCGAGGATCGAGGCCGGCCACCACCGCCTGCTGGGCAGGGCTCCGTCGGGGTACAGCACGAGTCCCAGTCCGAGCAGGGGTGCCGCGCCAAGCGCCCAGACCCAGTTGGACAGCCAGGCCGACGCGTCGGCTCCAGGAAGGTTGGCGCGAGCCCATCCGTGCGCCGGCAGTACCAAAGCCGAAGCGGCTCCGACGACTGTGTAGAGCACGGCAAGGCGTCGGATCCCTGCGGTGTGCGGACGGGTTGACCAGATGCCTGCCGCGACAGTGCTGAAACCAACTGCGAGCGGCACGTTGACCCACGACTCTGCCCCGATGCTGTGATGCTCGACTGCGGCCAGCGCGAGGCCGGCAGAAACGAGGCCGGTGGCTGCCGCCGGCAGCACGAGCCACGGCCACCATGCGGCGACCGCAGCTCCGTGCGAGGTGCTCACGCCCTCATTCTGTGGCTCCGACCTGACTTTCGGTCGGAATTGTGCGAGAGGGCTCGGTCGCCGCAACAATGCCCAGCACGATCAGCCAGAGCAGCAGGAGCAGATACGGGATCGGTACGAACGTCTCCGGGCGGACCATGCCGACAATCCCCGCTGCCACACCTGCCACACCGACAACGGCGGGCCACCATGCAAGCCAGCGCCGCATGCTCGTCCGGACCAAACCGAACCCCGCAGCAGCGAAGGCCGCGCAGAACAGAAATCCGGAGACGACAAAGTCCTGATCGCCGAGCGACGAAACCAGCTCCACCGTTGCCGGGTCGACCCCCGCGCCGTGTGTCTGCATCGCCATTCCCGGCGCGAGCGACCCGACCTTCACCGCCAGCATGCTGGCGCCCAGGATGCCACCCGCGACCCCAGCAACCGGTGCGTGGCGTTGAAGGTGGACCACCAACCATCCGAGAACAACAGCCATCGCGATGAAGCCGACGAGCTCGAGCGGGTATGCGACGTACGCGATGACGGGGACACCGGACTGGATCTCGTCCAGCATCACTTGGCCGTCACCTTCTGGACCCGCGTAGAGGCCGTTGCCGACGAGCGGGCACAGGCCAGCGAGGATCGCGGAGATGATGAGAGTGGGATTGCGTTGTGTGTCCATGAATCCACTCTCAAGCAGCGACGCGTCCTGCCGCATGGGGCTTTCGTCCCGACTCTGTGGGACAACCGAACGTCAGGTGACGAGTTCGCATGATGGATGAAAAGCGGGGTTCCTTCACCACGCCACGTGAAAGTTCAGCAGATCAGCCCTCGAACGCTGGTCGTGTGGACAGACGGCTCGTCAGCCGGGCATCGACCCGTCACCCTGAGCCGGTGACCCTGCGGCCAGCGATCCGACCCGGTGCCCCGTTGCTGCGCCGTGACGCCACCCATCTGCAGGTGGGAACGTCCCCCGGCACGGTCGTCGACGATCGTCCGGGGCTTCGGTCGTTCCTGAGGTTGCTGAACGGAGCCCGCGACGTCGAACAGCTGCGCCGCCTCGCCCGCTCCGACGTCCCCGGGCTCGAGGCCGACGTCGAGGACGTGTTGAGGCCGCTGCTCGCCTGCGGAGCCGTGGTCGACGCGAGCCATCTCCACGTCCGTCGACCGCGGCTCAGGGTCGCCCTGCACGAAGATGCCGGCAGCCGGCCCCTGGCCCGTGTCATCGCCCACGTGCTCGCCGATCTCGGCATCGGGTCGCTCAACGCGCCCGACCCCGATCTCCTGCTCGTCATCAGCTGCGGCGAGCCGCCACGGGCGGTGTTCGAGCAGGCGCAGCGCCACCGAGTCAGCCATCTGCCGGTGGTGATCGACGAGGACCGGGTCCGCATCGGCCCCGTGGTCATTCCCGGCCTCACGCCGTGCCTGACCTGCCTCGACCTGCACATCGCTCATGCAGGGTGATGGTTTCGCAGGATAATTCGTACTCAACATCTCAGAGGAGCTCTCACTCGGTTTTCGGTTGGCGGGACCTAGCGACCTGGCTTTGGTGCCACTTCAGCTCTGATGTCATGGGCTCACCGGCGTTTGATGGCGTTGCGTAACCGGACAGCGGTTTGGGCGATCCGCGGTGTTCTCCTCGTGGCTGGAAAGAATTCGCAGCCGGAAGCGGTGTGATCGTTCGGCAGGGAGCGGGATGACACGGCTGGCGTCGCCGACGATCTCCCGAGTCCAGAAGACCGGGACCAGAACTGCACGACATCGAACGGGTCGTAGGCATCGAAGCACAGCGCGAACAGGTGAACAGTCATCCCGGCAAATCTCCGCTCTGCCGGTTCGACTGCAGACCAACCCAGGTGCGCCTTCGAACTGCTCCAGGCTCAGGGCCGGACCTCGTAGACCGCGTTGAATGGCGTCTCAGCAGCCCGCCGGAACCGGGTGAAACCTCCCTGCTCGGTCACCTCTCTGGTCCGCGCTTCGCCGGCTTGAGCCCCGAGCGCCAGCCCGACCTCCTGGCTGTACGAGTTCGGCACGCAGAGCATTGTGGAAGCCGAGTAGAAGATGCGCCCCACAGGGTTGAGGTTGTCCTCCAGTCGGTCGGCGGCGTTCGGCTCCACGAGCAGCCAGGTCCCGTCGTCGGCCAGCGTGGATCGAACGTACGCCGCCACGCCGACCGGGTCGCCCATGTCGTGGAGGCAGTCGAAGAACGTCACCAAGTCGTAGCCGCTGCCCGAGTAGCTGCTCGCGGTGGCCACCTCGAACGTGCAACGGTCTGCTACTCCAGCCTCGCCCGCGGCCTTGCGGGCTGCCTCGATGGACGGCGCGTGCACGTCGCTTCCGACGAACGACGCGCGCGGAAAGGCCTTCGCCATGAGAATCGTGGACGAGCCATAGCCGCAGCCGACGTCGGCGACCCGAGCGCCGGTCTCGAGCTCGACGACGACACCATCGAGCGCCGGAAGCCACGCGTCGACCAGGTTGCCGATGTAATTCGGCCGGAAGAACCGGTCGGTGCCTTCGAACAGGTTGTGGTCGTGCTCGCCCCAGTCGACCCCGCGACCGGTGCGGAACGCCTCGGCGATCAGGTTGACGTCGGCGATCGTCGAGGCCGCCAGCTGCAGCCCGCCCGGTGCGAAGATCGGGTGGTCGGGGCTGGTCAGTGCGAATGCCTGCTCCTCGGTGAGCCAGAACTCCGCGGTTTCCGCGTCGTACTCCGCGTAGCCGCTCGCTGCCTGTGCGGCCAGCCACTCGGCGAGATAGCGCTCCGGGTAGCCGGTCCGCTCTGCAAGCTGCGGGGCTGTCACCCGCTGGCTGTCGCCCATCGCGACGTACAGGCCGAGCCGGTCGCCGACGAGGACGGTCGAGGCGTGGAGCACAGCGCCGAGATCGCCGGCAAACCGTCCGACGAACTCGTTGAGCCGCTCTTCGTTGATGGTCATGATGAACTCCTTCAGGGTCGGTGGGGACGACGCCCACGGTTCCGTGGCCCGGTAGCGGTGCCGTAGCGGTCGGGTAGCGGTAGGAGGCACGATGTCCGGGTGGAGATCGACCTGCTGGGCAGATTCGCCGTACGCCGCGGAGGCCACGCAGTCGAGGCCGCGGAGTTCGGTGGTCGACGGGTGCGCCAACTGATCCGGATCCTCGCCGCTGAGCGCGGACGCGTCGTGTCTCGCGACACGCTGATCGAAACGCTGTGGGGAGAGCATCTGCCGGCCGATCCCGGGACCAACCTCAACGTGGTCGTGAACCGTGCCCGCCGGGCACTCGGCGAGGCCGACGTGCTCCAGACCGCGAGCGGTGGCTACGTGCTTCGGGACGGGATGGGAGTCTTCGTCGATGTCGAGCGGTTCGAGGAACTGGTCAGCCAGGCGCGCGCAGCTCGGCAGCGGGGTGACGATGTCGAAGCGGCGCGCGCAGCCGAGGCTGCGTTGGAGCTGTGGGACGAGCCGCTTCCCGAGGACGCGTACGCCGACTGGGCGGCCCCGCATCGCGACCGGCTCGAGCGCCTCCACCAGGACGCGCTGGAGATCGGTGCCGACGGACTACTGGCCCAGGGGCGCGCGCGCGAGGCCGTCGCCCTGGCTGCGCTGGCGGTGGCCCGCCAGCCGCTCCGCGAGGCGGCCTACCTGCTGCTGGTCCGGGCATACGCGGCGGAAGCCGACCAAGCTGCCGCCGTGGCGACCTACCTCGACCTTCGTCGGATGCTCGCCGACGAGCTCGGCATCGACCCATCTCCTGAGGCGACGGCCATCTACGAGCACCTGCTGCGCGGGACACTGCCGGCCCGAACGGAATCCACAAGGCCGCGCCCCAGGCCGGACGTGCCCCCGCTGGTCGGCCGGGACCGGGAGCTCGCCGACCTCGTCGCGCTCGGACCCCACCAGCGGATCGCGGTCATCTCCGGCCGCTCCGGTTTGGGGAAGTCGCGCCTCCTGGAGGCACTGTGCGCTCAGGCCTCGCGGCCGGTTCTTCTGGCCCGTGCCCTCCATCCGGAGCGTGAGGAGCCGTGGAGTCTCGCGAGGACATTGATGCAGACCCCGGCGGCAAGTGCGGTGAACCCGAGCCCCATGCTGAGCCCCATCACCCTCGCCGCCCTGGCCGACGTGCTGCCGGACCTCGTGGCAAAGGGACCTGCCGTCGAGCCGCGATCCCGGCGGGCGCTGGTCCAGCAGGGTCTGCTCCGGCTCGTCGAGGCGACAGCCCCGTCGCTGCTAGTCGTCGACGACCTCCAGTGGGCAGACCCGAGCACTCTCGAGCTGCTCGCGCTGCTGGCGGGGCGGAGCTCGGATGTCGTGATGGTCTGCGCCTACCGACCCGAGGAAGTGGCCCAAGACTCGCCGGCCGCCCGGTTCCTGACGGAGGTCGCCGAGACTCTGCCTGTCCAGGTGCTCCTCGGTCCACTCGACACTGCGGCTCTGGCGGAGCTCGTGCCGACGATGGCCGTTGCGCTCACCGAGCACACCGACGGTACGCCGTACGCGGTGCTGCAGGTACTACGCAGCCTCGAGGCGGAGGGCCTGCTGCGGCGCAATGCGGACGGCGGCTGGGACGTGGTCGAGGAACCCTCGCCGGACCGGATCCGCGAACTGGCCCGCGCGGGTCAGCGGGACTCTGTGTGGCGCCAGTTCGAACGGCTCCCACACGATACGCGCCGAATGCTCGCGGCCCTGTCCTTGTTGGCGCGACCGGTGCCGGTCCGGCTCCTGTCAGCTGCCTGCGGGGTGTCCGTGGACGATGCGATCGGGATGCTCCGCGACCTGGCCCGCAGCCACTTGGTGGGCCACGACGCCGAAGGCTTCCGGGTCGACCACGACCTCGTGGGAGAGACGATCCGCGACCGACTCGAAGCCGTGGAACGGGCCGGGCTTCATCACCTTCTCGCAGGTTCTCTCGCCGGCGATGACGGCCCCGTGGAGGAACGGGCTCGCCACCTGGCCGGCGCTGGGGATGCCGCGGCCGCCGCGGCGGCGTACGCCGAGGTCGCGAGGTCGCGCATGGAGCATTTCGCGGACCAGGAAGCTGAGCAGCTGGCCTCCGAGGGACTCGCGCTCGACCCGCCTCCTCGTGTCCGCGCCACACTCCTGGAGGTACGGGCGGAAACTCTGGCCCGCAAGGGTGACCTTGAGGCAGCCCGCGACGACCTGCGTGCCGCCCTCTCCACGACGACTTCCGGTCCTGCGCGCTCGCGCCTGCTGACCCGGCTCGCCCAGCTGACTTTCGGCGCGGAGGACCTTCTCCGCGCCTCGGAACTCGCGGACCTTGCGCTCGCGGAGGCCGGTGAGGTCCCCGGGGCTCGGGCACGGGCCATGTACGTCCGCGCCCTCGTGGACATGAACCTTGACCGGGAGGCGCTCGCCGAAACACGCTTCGACGAGGCACTCGGCCTGTTCACCTCCGTGGGGGACGCCGCGGGAATGGCCGACATCGTCGAGGCCCGGGCGATGACGACCTTTGGCCGGGACATCATCGGGGGCATCGACCAGTTCGGCCGTGCCGCCATGCTCTTCGCCGACAGCGGCAACCTGCTGCGCGTGGTATGGCCGCGGTCGTGCCGGGGGTACGCCCTCCATTTCGCCGGCCGTCCGGTGGAGGGAGTGGAGGAGACCAGCGCGGCTCTCGAGCTCTCCCGCCGGCTCGGGTACGCCGAGGGTGAAGCGATGACGCTCTACCACCACGCCGAGGTGCTGGTTGGGTGCGGACGCGCCGATGAGGCGCTCCTGAACGCTGAGGCCGGCCTGGCCCTCGCCCGGCGCCTCGGACACCGTGCCTCGATGACCACCACGTCGCTCGCCTTGGGCGTCGCCCATGTTGCTCTGGGCCACCCCGCCGACGCCATCGCCGCGTTCGAGGAGAGCCTGCGGATCAGTGGTGAGCACCAGAACGTGCTGTTCCGGTGCTGGGGGCAAGCACGGCTCGCGCTGGTCCTGATCGACCAGGGCCGCCTCGACGAGGCTGCGACCCACATCGATCAGGCCCTCGCGGTGGGCCCGAGCCTGTCCCGGTACGAGACGCGCCTTGCACGCTGCGAGCTCGCGGTGCGGCGCGGGGACGACGTCGCGGGCGCCCTCATCGAGGAGGCACTCACGCTTGCGGTCGAGGGCGGACACGCACTCACCGCGGCCCGTCTCGAGCGGTTGCGGGAGCTCGCCAGCTGATCCTCGCGCGGTTCCTGCCTGCTGTACTTATGGCGGTGGCTGAGAATCAAGCGCCCTTGATCGCGGAGACGTCGAATTCGAGCTTGATCTTGTCCGACACCATGACGCCGCCCGTCTCAAGTGCGGCGTTCCAGGTCAGGCCCCAGTCTTTGCGGTTGATGGTGCCCTCGCCCTCGAATCCGATTCGAATATTGCGGTACGGGTCCTTGGCAGAGCCGGTGTACTTGAACGGCACGCTGACCGGCCGGGTGACGCCCTTGATGGTCAGGTCGCCGGTGACCGTCCACTCATCGCCGTCGCGGTCAACCGAGGTCGAGACGAAGGTGATCTCCGGGTGCTCTTCGCTGTCGAAGAAGTCACCCGAGCGGAGATGATCGTCGCGCTGCTGCTGGCCGGTGGTGATGCTATCGGCGACGATCGTGATTGAGACCGAGGACTTGCTCGGGTCGGCGGTGTCGACGTGTGCGGTGCCGGAGAACTCGGTGAACGCGCCACGGACCTTGGTCACCATCGCGTGCCGGGCGACGAACCCAAGGCGGGTGTGTGCGGGGTCGATGCTGTAGGTGCCGGCGATGTCCGCCAGGACGGCGGTCGGAGCATGGAAAGTCGCTCCCAGGTCGCCGTCGATCCGGTCGACGAACCCGTCGAGTTGTTCTTGGTTGATGGTCATGGTGGGTCTCCTTCGCATGGGGTGGACGAGGCCCACGCTCGCGCGGCGGGATAGCAGTGCCGTAGCGGCCGGATAGCCGTTGCGGGCACGATGTCCGCGCGTGGGGATCGTCCTGGTGGCCGGGTTCGCTAGCGGACGGGCACTCCCTGAAACGTGCGGGTGCTTATCGACTCATCAGAATCTTCACCTGCACCGAGGATGGGTCCAGTGTGCAGACAGACACAGACGGCGATGCGTCGTACTTGACGCTGAGCTAGCTCGGGTCTCGGCCGGCGAACGCCGCGAGCCGGTCATACGGCGGGGCATGGTCGGGCACCGGCACCTCAGGCGCGAAGTAGTCGCCACGCCTCTCAGGCGTGGTCAGCGTGCCGGACAGGAACGCCAGTCCCCGCCGCGCCACTTCAGGATCTAGGTCCGTGGACTCGCCGGTGGCGCGGGCGAGATCCCAGGCGTGCACGGCGAACTCCGCCGTCTGCCAGTCCACCTTCCTCGGGTCGACCGATTCCCCGGCCTGGTGCCACACATTGATCAGGTCGTCGGCCGCCGACCGGAAGTCCGCGGCCCAGTTGGAGCTGATCGGCGCAGGTTCGGCCGACCAGTCGGGGGTGTTTCCGGAGGCCATCACGATGCCAACGCCCGGGCCTGCGACCAGGTGTGCGATCAGCTGCTCCACATCCCACTCTTCGCACGGAGTTGGCAGCGAAAGCTGGTCCTCGTGGATGGCCGCCAGGAGGTCGCCGATCTGGTCGAGAGCCCGGGACAGCACGGCCACAGACTCGACGGGATTGTTCATCGTTCCTCCTTGCCTCCACGATAGCCACGCGCTCGTGGGTCTCGGCACCGCAAGCTTCGACGGCCCGGCCACCCTTGCCTGGAGGTGCTGGCCCGTCAACCAGCGCTCGGCCGGGCCGCCACCGTGTCGGGCTTCGCTCAGGTGACCGGGCTGGCGCTGAGCTCGACCTCATCGTCGAGTCCGACGACCGGACGAGGGCAGCCGCCCGAGCTGCCGGGCATCTGCCCCCGAACGCTGGGTTGTGGGTGGTCTACTCGTCATCCCGTGGTCAAGGCGGCAGGCTGTGCCGATGACCCTGAGGCCGACCATCCGTCCCGGAGCGCCCTTGCTGCGTCGAGACGCCACCCACCTGCAGGTCGGCACCTCTCCCGGCACGGTCATCGACGACCGGCCGGGGCTGGGAGCGTTCCTTCGGCTCCTCAACGGAGCCCGTGACGTCGACCAGCTGCGCCGGCTCGTGCGCGCCGAGGTTCCCGAGCTTGACGGCGACGTCGAGGAGGTGCTGCGGCCACTGCTCGCCTGCAGCGCCGTCGTCGATGCCCGCACCCTGCACGTTAGGAGGCCGCGGCTGCGGGTCGCCCTGCACGATGACGCCAGCAGCCGCCCCCTGTCCCGCGCCATCGCCCACGCGCTCACCGACCTCGGCATGAGGTCACTCGACGCGCCCGACCCCGACCTCCTCCTCGTGGTCAGCTGCGGAGAACCATCACGAGCGGTGTTCGAGCAGGCCCATCGGCATGGCATCACACACCTGATGGTCGTGCTCGACGAGGACCGCGTCCGCATCGGGCCTCTCGTCATCCCGGGCGTCACGCCCTGCCTCACCTGTCTCGACCTGCACCGCACGGACTGGGACCACGCCTGGCCGGCCCTGCTGCCCCAGCTCGGGCGGTCGTCGTGGTCGATCCCGCCGGCCATCCCGACTCCCCTCGCCTATGCGGCTGCCGCGGAGGTGGGCGTCGAGGTGCTGGCGCTCGCCGCCGGATCGCGCCCGCGGACCGCCGGCCGGGCGCTGGCGCTCGGGCCGCGGCACGACGACCGGAACACATGGCCGGTCAAGTTCCACCACGGATGCGCCTGCGCCCTGCTTCCGGCGGCCTGAGCCCCGGCCGCCGTCTATCCTGAGAGACGTGCCCGAAGACAAGCCCCGCCCCCGCCAGTCGCTGCCGAGCAGCGCATTTGCGCGTGGAGTGAAGCTGGCGTCGCTGCCGGTGGGATTCGCCGGCCGCACGACGCTGGGCGTGGGCCGGCGGCTCGGAGGAGCACCCGCGGAGGCCGTCCTGCTCGAGGTCCAGCGCCGCACCGCCGACCAGGTCTTCAGCGTCCTCGGTCAGCTGAAGGGCGGGGCGATGAAGTTCGGGCAGGCGATGAGCATCTTCGAGGCGGCTCTGCCCGACGAGATCGCCGGCCCGTATCGCGAGACCCTCACGAAGCTGCAGGACGCCGCTCCCCCGATGCCTCCGGCCGTCGTGCACCGCGTGCTCGAGGTCGAGCTCGGTGACGCCTGGCGTGAGCAGTTGACGGTGTTCGACGACGTACCGGCGGCCGCCGCGTCGATCGGGCAGGTACACCGGGCCACGTGGGTCGACGGCACCGAGGTCGCCGTCAAGATCCAGTACCCGGGCGCCGCCAAGGCGTTGCGCTCCGACCTTCGCCAAGTGGCCCGGCTCGCACGACTGTTCAGCGTCATCGCACCGGCTGTCGACGTCAAGGGCAT
>CAWAZF010000001.1:0-225323 GCA_963786595.1 uncultured Actinomycetota bacterium | reverse complement strand
CCCAGCTGGGCCAGACGTTCAAGCGCGACGTCAAGGAGTTCCAGCAGGCCGAGCAGAAGATCGGCTACGGCAACCTCAGCGGGCTCGGGCGCGAGGAGTGGCAGGGCATCGGTCGCCGGCACGCCGAGAAGTACTCAGCCTTCTTCTCTTCGGTGAAGAAGGACGACGACAAGATCGCCTCCGTCACCACCAGCGTCGGCCGCACCCAGAAGAGCGCCGAGGCCATGCACGAAGGCCTCACCGAGGTCGATGCCGACCTCAAGACGGCCCTCGAGGCGTCCAAGGAAGACGACGACCTGTTGCGCATCCACAACCAGGCGTCGTCGGCCGGCCGGGGGATGACCGAGGAGATCCGCGGCCGCCGGGCCATCCGCGGCTACGCCGAGGACGTGCTGCGCACCCTCTACTCGCCCGGGTTCGTCGACGGCGTCAAGGATCCCGTGGACGCCGCGCTCGACGTCTACAAGCTCTACTCGACCGCGCCGGGCATGGCGAAGGAAACCGACATCACCTTCGCCCGCTACGTGCCGCAGGCCGACCGCGAGCCGCTCAGCTACGCCACCGACGCCGAGACGTTCTTCCAGTACGGCCCCGGCGTCGAGGGCGAGAAGAACACCACCGAGAAGGCACGCCCGCTGCTCGACGACTTCTTCAAGGCCCTCGACGATCGCAAGGCCGGATCGTCCACGGCCGCGGTGTACCGCTTCGCGCACGGCGAGACGACGATGCCCTTCGCGGCACTCATCAAGGCGCCGGGCAGCGAGCTGCAGGTGCCGGAGGGCGAACGGTTCACCCGCGACACCAACCCCTGGCGGGGCGCCACGGCCGGCCGTCTCGCCGGCAACATCGAGTGGGCCGCATACCGCAACGATGCGGACAAGGTGCTCGTGACGATGCGCTACCACGAGATCCCGGTCGCGTTCCATGACGGCTGCAAGCCCGACTCCGACGGCAGTCTGTTCTACGCGGAGGCAGAGCTCAAGCGCTGTCTCCGCTGACGAAGCCCATGGGCCTCGGTAGAGTGTGCGCCTACGTGTGCCGATCCCAGGAGACTCCAGTCCAGTGCTGAACTTCGTCGTCGCCTGCGTGACCATCCTCGCCGGCGCCATCCCAGGCCCCCAAGACGGAAACTCCCTCGCGGGGAGGACGTACGGAAGCGAGGCACCGTATGGCAATGCCGCGACCTCCGAGATCGCGGCGCCTCCTGACGGATACACGCCCTTCTTCATCGAGACGATCGGACGCCATGGTTCCCGCACGGCCACGGGCTCAGTCGAGGAGGACCGCATCCTCAAGCTCTGGGAACAGGCTGAGAAGCAGGGAGCACTGACTGAGAACGGCAAGAATCTCAAGCGCGACATCGAGCTGTTCCAGGCTGTCGAGAAGGAGGTCGGCTACGGCGAGCTGACCAGCATCGGCAAGTCCGAGCTCGCGGGCATCGGACGCCGAACGGCCGACAACTATGCCGAGTTCTTCTCTCGAGCGCAGGAGGACGGCGACCAGGTCGAGTTCGTGACGTCGCCGGTGAAGCGCACCAAGGAGAGCGCGGAGGCCATGAAGGGCTCGATCAAGCAACGGTTCCCGGACCTCACCATCGCCAAGGACCGTGTGTCGGAAAGGACGCTGGTCATCGGTGCCAATCCGTCGCTGATCGGCCGGCAGCACATCAAACGGCTGAAATCCAAAGAGAAGCCGGACGTCAAGGTTGCCGCGACCAACATCCTGTTGAGCCTCTTCCAGCCGCAATTCGTCGACGGTGTGAAGAACCCGATCCGCGCCGGGCTCGACATGTACACGATCTACCAGCGAGCGCCGAGTCTCAGGGCCGAGACCAGTGTGACCTTCGAGCAGTACGTCGACAGGGGCGATGCCGAGGTTCTCGCACAAGAGCAGGCCGGCGAGAAGTTCTATCGGTACGGGCCAGGGATCCGCGGCGAGGACAACTCCTACCGGGCTGCCAAGCCGCTGCTCAACGACTTCATGAAGCGGCTGCAGCAACGCGTCGACGGCGGCAAGACCGCGGCCGTCTTCCGCCTGGCGCACGGCGAGACGCTGATGCCGTTCACTGCGCTGGCTCAGCTGCGCAGCGCCAACCAGCAGGAACCCAAGGGCGGGCTCTACAGGGAAGAGTTCAACCCGTGGCGCTCGTGGAAGTCAGGCCTGCTGGCCGGCAGCATCGAGTGGGTCGCGTACCGCAACGAGGCCGGCAAGGTGCTGCTCACCCTCCGCTTCAACGAGGAGCCGTCGCGCTTCAGCAAGGCGTGCAAGCCGACCGAGCCGGACGGGCCCTTCTACACGCTCGCCGAGATCAAGAGATGCATCAACAGCCCGGGCGGTTTCGTCTGATCGTCGGCGCTACTTCCGCAGCCGCACCAGCTGGGCCAGCTCGGCGTCGGACAGCTCGGTCAGTGCGCCCTCGCCGGCGTTGACGACGGCGTCGGCGAGCGACCGCTTGGACGTGATGAGCTCCGCGATCGACTCCTCGATCGTGCCCTCGCTGATGAGCCGGTGGACCTGCACCGGCTTGGTCTGACCGATCCGGTGGGCGCGGTCGGTGGCCTGGTCCTCAACGGCCGGATTCCACCAGCGGTCGAAGTGGATGACGTGATCGGCCCGGGTGAGGTTGAGACCGGTGCCGGCCGCCTTGAGGGACAGGACGAACACCGGGACCTCGCCGCCCTGGAAGCGGCGCACCATCGACTCGCGCGTGCGCACGTGGGTGCCGCCGTGCAGGAACTGGTTGTCGATGTGCCGTTCGTGCAGGTGCCGGGCGAGCAGATGCCCCATCTGGGCGTACTGCGTGAACAGCAGGATGCCGCCGTCCTCGGCGACGATCTCCTCCACCAGCTCGTCGAGCAGGCCGAGCTTGCCCGAGCGGCCGCCGAGTCGTTCGTGCGGCGTGCGCAGGAACTGGGCCGGGTGGTTGCAGATCTGCTTGAGCTGGGTCAGGAGCTTGACCACGAGGCCGCGACGCATCATGCCGCTCGACGACTCGATCTCGGCGAAGGTCTCGCGGACGACCGCCTCGTAGAGCCCGACCTGCTCTCGGGTGAGATTGACCCGGTAGTCCGTCTCGGTCTTCGGCGGCAGCTCCGGCGCGATGCCCGGGTCGCTCTTTCGGCGCCGCAGCACGAACGGGCGGATGAGCAGGGCGAGGTCGCTGGCCCGCTTGGTGTCGCGCCGGGCCTCGATCGGCCGGGACCAGCGACGACGGAACTGCTCGTACGAGCCGAGCAGCCCGGGGGTGGTCCAGTCGACGATCGCCCAGAGCTCGGCGAGGTTGTTCTCGACCGGTGTTCCGGTGAGCGCGAGCTTCGCCTCTCCGGGGATCGTGCGCAGCGCCCGCGCGGCGCCGGCCCGGACGTTCTTGACGTTCTGGGCCTCGTCGGCGACCACCAGGCCCCAACTGGGCTCATGGGCCGCGATCAGCTCGGCATCGCGCCGCATCGTCGCGTAGGTGGTGACCACGAAGCCGTGTGCGGCACCGTCGAGGCTGCGGCCGGGTCCGTGGTACCGGCGGACGTCCTCGGTCGGGGCGAATCGCCGGATCTCGCGCTCCCAGTTGCCGAGCACCGACGCCGGGCAGACCACAAGGGTCGGCGCGTCGAGTCCCAGCCCGGCCCGGTGCAGGTGCAGTGCGATGAGCATGACGGTCTTGCCGAGGCCCATGTCGTCGGCGAGCACGCCGCCGAGTCCGAGGTCGACGAGCTGGGCCATCCACCGCAGGCCGTCAAGCTGGTAGTCGCGCAGCGTGCCGTCGAGGGACGGTGGCTGCGGCACGGGCGTGCGCTCGCCTCGACCGGCCAGCCGCACCCGGAGGTCGTCGAGCCAACCTTCGGTGTCGACCTCGGTGGAGACGCCGTCGATGTCGACCGTGCCGGACACGGCGGCTCGCAGAGCCTCGACGGGCGTGAGGTCGCGGCTGCGGCGGTCGAGCACGTGCTGCAGCCGGCCCGGATCGACCAGCACCCACTGGTCCCGCAGCCGGAGTAGTCCGTGCTGGGACCGGGCCAGCGCGTCGACCTCGGCCTCGGTCAGGGTGTCGTCACCGATCGCGAGGCGCCAGTCGAAGCGGAACAGCTGGTCGCGCGAAAACGCCGGTGCCCGGTCGCGCGCGGGGGGGTCGACGCGGCGAACAGAGCCGCGCGCCTCGACGTCCCGCACCAGCTCGGACGGCCACTCCACGTCGACCCGGTGGGAGAGCAGCAGCGTGACGACGCGGGACGAGCCGAGCTCCGCGAGCTCGTCGGCGGTGACCGCGAGGGAGCCGGGATCGGGATCGGTCAGGATCCGTGCCGCCGGGGGCCACACGAAGGCCGCGCTCGCCAGCATCGTCCGGACCGCCTCACGCGATCCGGCCCCGAAGTGGTGGTCGTCGCGGGCCCAGAGGTCGGCGGCGTCGGCCGGGCCCCAGGATGCGTCGGTGGGACGTACTCGCAGCGTCACCGTGGCCACGGTGGCGTCGCTGGGCTCCGGGAGGAACGTCACGACCAACCGTCCACTGAACGTCCGTTTGCGGCGTGACGGCATCTCCACGAGCGGCGGAGCGTCGTCGTCGGATCGCTGCGGGATCGAGGCGACGGCCGGTGCGTCGACGGCCAGCGCCTCGATGAAGGCCCGCACCTTGGCCTGCGCGACGGCGGGGTCGGGGTCGACGTTGCGGGACGCGTCCTGCAGCCGGCTGCGCTCGGACGCCTCGAGCGACGACAGATGACCGCGAGCCATGATGCGCAGCGCGAGGATCGCCGGCGTGGCCCAGGCTCGTGCGCTCGGGTGGGCGTTCATCGTACGGATGCCCTGGCTGAGCGCCCCGATCGCCTCGTTCGCGGTGGCGCGATGCTCACCGTCTGCCGCCCGGAAGACGAAGCGTGACTCGGCGGGGGAGTCGCCCACCTCGAAGTCGACCGGACCGCGCAGCAGCAGGCGCAAGTCGGTCTGGGTGGGCATCCCTCTATTGTCCCGCGCCATGCCAAGGGGACGAAATCGAGTCATGTCGGGTTCACTGGATGGCATGGAAACGACTCCCGAACGACTCACCGACCTTCCGGAAGGGTCGATCTTCGTCTTCGGCAGCAACGAGTCCGGCGCGCACGGCGGGGGAGCGGCCCGGGTGGCGCTGGACCGGTTCGGTGCCGTCTGGGGACAGGGCGAGGGGCTGCAGGGCCAGAGCTACGGCCTGCCCACGATGGAGGGCTTCGAGGCTCTCCGCGGAGCGGCCAACCGGTTCGTGGCGTTCGCGCGCGAGCACCCCGAGCTGCGGTTCTACCTCACGAAGGTGGGGTGCGGCATTGCCGGACATGACGAGTCCGACGTCGCGCCCCTGTTCGGCGCGACGCCGGACAACGTCGTCAAGCCCCCCGGTTGGTGAGCCGGATCAGTTGGCGTCGACGCCCTGCTCCTGCTCGGCGATCTGACGACGGACGTCGTCCATGTCGAGGTTCTTGACCGCCTGGATGACCTGCTCGAGCGACGGTGCGGGCAGTGCGCCGGCCTGGTTGAACACCAGCACGCCGTCGCGGAACGCCATCAGCGTCGGGATGGACGTGATCTGGGCGGCCGCGGCCAGCTCCTGCTGGTCCTCGGTGTCGATCTTGCCGAACACGACGTCGTCGTGCTCCTGGCTGGCGGCGTCATAGACCGGGGCGAACTGCAGGCATGGGCCACACCACGACGCCCACCAGTCGACGAGGGTGATGCCTTCGCCGGAGACGGTGCTCTCGAAGGTGTCGGCGGTCAATTCGACCGTGCTCATGATGGCCTTTCGTCGGGAAAACGCGTACCTGGGTGTAACGGTATGGGGTCCGCCAACATTCCATCGATCTGGCCGGTCTTGTGACCACGGGGCATGATCGATGCATGGTCGATCGACGGACGTTCCTCTCCGGCGTCGCCGGGTTGGGTGCCGTCACCCTGCTGGGATGCAGCGAGGACGGGCCGGCCGCTCCGAAACCCGACCCCTCACTGTCGTCCGCCACGCGCCCCACCGACAGTGAGATCAACCCCCGCGTCGCCGGCACGGTGGCCGACGGGCTCAACGTCCCGTGGGGCATCGCGTTCCTGCCCGACGGCGACGCGCTCGTGGCGCAGCGCGACGCGGGCTCGATCGTCCGCGTCGCCGCGAACGGCAAGGTCACCACGCTGGGCGACGTCCGCGGCTCCGTCGGCAGCCCCGGGGGAGAGGGCGGGTTGCTCGGCCTCGCGATCGACCCCGACGACGCCGACGTGCTGTATGCGTTCGTCACGACCACGGCGGACGATCGCGTCGTCCGCATCGAGCTGGACGGCGACCGCCTCGGCGCCATCAGCCCGATCCTGACCGGCATCCCGGTCGGGGGACGCCACCACGGCGGTCGGCTCCTGTTCGACCGTGAAGGCCACCTCTTCGTCGCCACCGGCGAGGCGGGCAACCCGCCCGAGTCCCAGAAGAAGGGCTCGCTCGGCGGCAAGATGCTCCGCATCGACCGCAACGGCGACGCCGCGGCCGGCAACCCGTTCGACAACCGCACCTGGTCGTACGGCCACCGCAACATCGAGGGCATGGCCTTCGACGCCGACGGCCGGCTGTGGGCCTGCGAGTTCGGCGAGAACCGTGTCGATGAGCTGAACCTGGTCGAGAAGGGCAAGAACTACGGCTGGCCGAGGTTCGAGGGAAAGTCCGACGAGGCGGGCTTCGTCACGCCGAAGGTCACCTGGCCGACCAACGAGTGCTCCCCGTCGGGGATGGCCGTCACCCGGTCCACTGCGTTCGTCGCGGCCCTGCAGGGTGAGTGCGTCTATGCGGTGCCACTCGACGGCACCGACGCCGGCAAGCCGAGAGCACTCTTCCAGGGCGAGTACGGACGGATCCGCACCATCGAGGTCGCCCCCGACGACAGCCTCTGGGTCACGACCAGCAACACCGACGGCCGCGGCGATCCTGCCAGTCGTGACGACCGCATCCTGCGCGTCACGCTCTGATCGGAGGGCCGTCGAAGACTGCCGCTGGGTGGTGGTGGCCACCGGGGTGAACATGAGGGTATCCTCAGGATCAGAAGCCAACAACGGGAGGGAGTGCGCCATGGACGAGACCATGTTCGAGTACGAGAGCGCCCAGCTCGCCGAGGCGTCACGTCGATTCCCTGCGCACCGCCGCGCGATGCACGTCGGCCATCCAAGCGCCGACGTCGAGTACCTCAGCACGGCACCGAGCGCCGAGTTCGGCCGGCACGCCTGGGACGAGGGCGGTCACTTCTGACGGTCTCCCCATCACGCACCGAACGCCACCGTCTATGACGGTGGCGTTCGTCTTGCGGGGGACTCAGTGCTTGAAGGCGTCCTTCGCGTCCGAGGCGGCGTCCTTGATGTGCTCGCCGGACTGCTTGAGGTCGGCCTTGCCCTGGTCAACCTGTCCTTCGGCCTGCGTTTCCTCGTCATCGGTCAGGTCGCCCCACTTCTCCTTCGCGGCGCCCTTGACCTTGTCGGCCGTGTTCCTGATCTTGTCGTCCAGTCCCATGGAATTGACCTCCTGGGTGCGATTTCCCGCTCTGGGCGGCTTCACCTCCTGTCTACCGACCCTGAGCAGATCCGCAAGTCGAGGAGCCGGATGTCGCAGGTGGCCGCTCGACGGACTGACTGGAGGACCCTCCGGACAGACGAAGGCCCGGGAGCCATGCTCCCGGGCCTTCGTTGACGCTGAGGTCAGAGGGGACGAATGTTCGCCGCCTGCAGGCCCTTCTGGCCCTGCTCGACGTCGAACTCGACCTTCTGGTTCTCGTTCAGTGTCTTGTAGCCGGACGACTGGATCGCGCTGAAGTGCGCGAAGACGTCCTCGCTGCCGTCGTCGGGGGCGATGAAGCCAAAGCCCTTGTCGGCGTTGAACCACTTGACGGTTCCTGTTGCCATTCTTGGTACTCCTTACGAGTTCTTACCTCGTCCGCGACTGTCGCCGACGATCGTGCGTCGTTCACCCGAAAGGAACACAAGCTCCGCAATGGAAACGAAATGTCAAACGGCCAAACTCACAACGTGGTCAAGCGTAGGGCACAGAACCCCATGTGACGACATCGGACACTCGGCAATCTCACCGCCACCCAGAATTCATGGTCCGGATGGACTAGTTCTTTGTGACTAGTGACTGGCATAGTCGACACTGAGTTCTGCGCGGCAACCATCGGTGGTGCGCGCAACGCGCGAGGGAGAACGGCACCCACTGAGGGTCGGGTCCAGCTGACGACCTGACCGAACCAGGGACGGGGGGCGCGCATCAGGGGGTGCGCGTCCCTCTCCCCGGCCACCACGTTCTGCGACATCATCAGTACCTGGATGATCGAGGACGGGACTGGCATGAAACTGGGTGGAGCTCGGTGGTCCCGCGTCGCCATCATCATCGGGACTGTCGCCCTCATCGTGGCTGCCGTTGCGCTGGCCTCCTGGTGGAGCACCAACCGGTCGGATCCGGAGACCCAAGTCATTACGTACGCCCAGCCCGACGGGTCGGCCGAACCGGATGGCGGCGAATCGCGGGAGTGTCTCGACGGGACCCGGGTGGCCGGTGGTGAGCCGTGTGCCGACCTGCGGTCCAACGGGGTGATGTTCGGCGCCGTCGGCATCACGCAGGATCGATGCACGGGAGACCGTGTCTACGCCTGGAACGCGCCCGGTCAGAGCTTCACCTGCACGGTCGGCGGCATTGAGTTCCACGTCGCCCGGTATCGCAGCGCGTCGCATAGAGCTGATCGCCTTGCCGAATACGGGTCATGTTCAAAGCTCGACGGCGGCTGGAAGATATGCGGGAAGAACCCAAACAACGATCGATATGTGCGCGCGTACACCGCAAAGGATCTGCTCTTCTACGTCAGCTCAACGGACAAGAGGGCGCTCCTTGACTTGGATGCAGCCTCCGAAGATGTCGTGCGCCATGGTCGGTGAGGCTCACCGCAGAATTCAGAGGTCGTAGTCGATGACCAGCGGCGCGTGGTCGGACCAGCGCTCGCTCCAGCTGGGCGCCCGGTCGACGTAGGCCGCCGTGGCCCTGCCGGCGAGCTCGGGCGTGGCGAGCTGGTAGTCGATCCGCCATCCGGTGTCGGTGTCGAAGGCCTGACCGCGCATCGACCACCAGGTGTACGGTCCGGGCACGTCGCCGCTGAGGCGACGGTGGACGTCGACCCAGCCGAGCTCGTCGGCCGCACGGTCGAGCACGGCGCGCTCGTCGGGCAGGAAGCCCGCCTTGCCGAGATTGCCTTTTGAGTTCTTGATGTCGTTCTCGGTGTGCGCGACGTTGAAGTCTCCGGTGACGATGCCGTGGTCGGACGCGGCTTGGATGGCGGTCATGCGAGTGATCATCTGGTCGAGGAATCGCATCTTGTCGATCTGCTTCGGGGTGCCTACGCCGCCGGAGTGCACATAGGCCGACACGATCGTGAGCAGACTGCCGTCCGGCAGAGGGACGTCACACTCAATCCACCGCCCGGTGTCATGGAAGTGCGGGTGACCCGAGTTGGGACGGACGTCCTTGGGCTCCGCGCGGCTCAGTACGGCCACTCCGGCGCGACCCTTCTCCGCCGACTCCGCGTGCGCCACGTGATAGCCGCTGGGGGCGACGATCTCGTGGACGACCTCGTCAGGTGCGCGCACTTCCTGGAGGGTGACGATGTCGCAGGCTCGGTCCGCCAGCCACTCGCTGAACCCGGTGGCCTGTCCGCGTGCCTTGTGATGGGCGGCTCGGATGCCGTTGACGTTGATGGTGGCGACGCGGAGCATGCGCGCCAGCCTAGGCGCGACATCCGACGCGCGAGCTGACGGCTAGGCGATGGCGAGGACGGCGAAGAGCACCGCAAGCGCAGGGATCGTGCCCTGGGTGGCGGCCGCGCGCGCCATTCCACCGCCGGTCGACAGCAGCACGAGCGAGGCCGCGACCATGCTTCCGCAGGCGGCGATCACCAGCGCCCAGCCCGCGTCGTCACGGTCGGCGACGGCGACCAGCACGATGCCCACGATCGCGCCGACCGCGAGGAACAGGTTGTAGTAGCCCTGGTTGTAGGCGAACTGCGCGTTGGTGTCGGCATCGGCCTGGGATGCGACGCCGAACCGCTTCCAGGTGGCCGGTTGCTTCCAGGTGATCGACTCCATCGTCCAGATGTAGACATGGAGGGCTGCAGCGATGCCGGCGAGCACGAGCGCGACTGTGGTCATGGCCGCAGCCTAGACCCGGGATGGCGTCAGAGCTGGACTTCGTCCGCGGGATCGCCGCCGATGCGTCGGCCGGTCTCGAGCGTGGCGATGCGAGCGAGATCTTCGGCATCGAGCTCGAAGTCGAAGACGTCGAGGTTGCTGCGGAACCGCTCCGGCGTCGCCGACTTCGGGATGGGTGCGACACCTATCTGCAGGTGCCAGCGCAGGACGACCTGGGCCGGCGTGCGGCCGTGCTTGACGGCGGTCTCGGTGATCTCATGTCGCTCGAGCAGCGTGGTCCCGCGGCCAAGCGGCGTCCAGCTCTGCGTCACCGTGCCGTGGTGCGCGTCCGCCGCGCGTTGCTCCGGCTGCGGGAGGAACGGATGCAGCTCGACCTGGTTGACCGCGGGCGCGACGCCGGTCTCGGCGACGATGCGGTCGAGGTGTTCGGGGAGGAAGTTCGAGACGCCGATCGAGCTCACGGTCCCTTCCTCGCGCATCCGGATGAACGCCTTCCACGTCTCGACGTACTGGTCGATGGGCGGCTGCGGCCAGTGGATCAGGAAGAGGTCGAGCCGGTCGAGACCGAGGCGTGCGAGCGAGCCTTCGACGGACCGCAGGGCCAGGTCGTATCCGTGGTCGGCGCCGGGCAGCTTGCTGGTGACGAACAGCTCGTCGCGGGGCACGGACGATGTGCGTACGGCCTCGCCGACCTCGGACTCGTTCTCGTAGCGGGTGGCGGTGTCGAGGAGCCGGTAGCCGGCGTCGATCGCCTCCGCGATGAGCGCCGGAGCATCCGGCCCGAGGATCGAGTACGTGCCGAAGCCCAGCGCGGGCATCCGGTGTCCGTCATTCAGGTCGAGTGAGGGAGCGATCATGACCTCACGCTACGAGGTGGTGACGCGGACGGCGATCGCCGCTAGATTCAGACGGCACGTCGCGACAAGGGGGAATTGATGGAAGACGGCGAGATCTCACTGAGCAAGAACGAACGCGGTGCGTTGATGGCCGGTGGGGCGGCTGCGCTGCTCTCGTTCATTCCCGGCTACATCCGGGTGTCGTTCGAGGGCAAGGGCTTCGACATGTCGACGACCGCCTGGACCGGCTCGGCCACGGTCGGGATGATGCTCCTGCTCGGTGCCGCGGCACTCATCGGCATCGAGGCACTCTCCGGCGGCACGCTGCCGAAGATCATCCCCTGGCACCTGATCTCGGTGATCGCCGCCGTCCTCGGAACACTCCTTCTCATCCTGGAGGCGTTCACGGCAGGGAGCTCGGCGCCGGGCGCCAGCGTCGGCCCGGGCTGGTCCGGCTGGTTGCTGTTTGTCGCCGCGATCGCCCTGACGACCTTCTCGGTGCGGTCGTTCCGCGACTCCGAGGAACAGATCGACTTCAGCGCCTAGGGCGCGTCTCCCTCTTCCGGTCCGGGTTCGCGCGGCGTCGCATCTCGCCTGGCGGCGTTATCGTCGGTCGCCGCACACCCCCGGTGCGCCTCCCTCCTCTGCCTTGCCAGCCGAGCGCGACCCCACGCGCACCTCAAACCGGAAGAGGGAGACACACCCGACGTCAGGCCGTGAACGGCGGACGGTCGTCGAGGCGTACCGACCGACGTCCGGCCCACCGCCAGACGCGAGCCGTGGTGTCGCGGTCCTCGTCGGTGAAGAAGTTGCCCATCACGCGCAGGGCGACGGCCATGAGCCGGTGCGAGCGCATGCCGAGCGGTCCGAGCGTGGGCAGCAGTCCCGGCACGGTGAGCAGCCCGGCCAGGCGGCGGGCGATGGAGAACGCCTCGCCGTAGTGAGTGGTGAGCAGGTGTGGCCAGGCGGCCTCGAGGTCGTACGTCGAGTCGAGCAGCTCGGCGCCCACGCGACCGGTCTCGAGCCCGTAGTCGATGCCTTCGCCGTTCAGCGGGTTGACGCAGCCGGCGGCGTCGCCGACGAGGATCCAGTTCGGACCGGCCACGCCCGACACGGCGCCGCCCATCGGCAAGAGGGCTGAGGTCGGGAGCCGCAGGTCCGGGCCGAGTGACCACTCCTCGCGGCGCAGGTCGGCGTAGTACTCCATCAGTGGCCTGATCTGCAGGTCTGCCGGCCGCTTGGACGTCGCGAGGGCACCGACACCCAGGTTCACCTCGCCGTCCGCGAGCGGGAAGATCCAGCCGTAGCCGGGTAGGAGCTCGCCGTCCTGTCCGCGGAGCTCGAGGTGGGAAGAGATCCAGGGGTCGTCGCTGCGCCCGGACTTCACGTACGACCGTCCGGCCACGCCGTAAGCCGTGTCGCGGTGCCACTCGCGTCCGAGCACCCGTCCGAGCGGCGAGCGGACGCCGTCGGCGATCACCAGCTTGTCGCAGGCGATCGTGTGCGTCTGCTTGTCCGGGCCAATGCGGAACGTGACGGCGGTGACGCGCCCGGTGGCGTCGCGCTCGGCGTCGACCGCGCGGGCGTGCTCCAGCGGGACCGCACCGTCGTCGAGCGCGACCTGACGAATGCGGGCGTCGAGGGTGGTGCGGGGGACGGCCGAGCCGTGGTCGGGGAGCGACCCGCCGGGCCAGGGGAGCAGCAGCTCCTGGCCGAACCCGGCCGCGCGCAGGCCGCGGTTCCGCGCGTGGGTCCGCACCCAGGGGCCAAGGCCGAGACGGTCGAGCTCGGCGATGCCCCGAGGGGTGAGGCCGTCGCCGCAGGTCTTGTCGCGCGGAAACGTGGCGGCGTCGGCGAGCACGACGTCCGAGCCGAGCCTGGCCGACCAGGCGGCAGCGGACGCCCCGGCCGGCCCGGCGCCCACGACGAGGACGTCGGTGCGGGTCGGGAGGCTGCTCATGGGTCGATTCTTCCATCGCGTTCCCCATGGTTGGATGTGGGCCATGAGCACGGAGTCATCGTCTGGCACCGAGCGTCGCGACGAGGTGCACTTCGCGTCCCGCGGTTCCTCGTACTTCGATGTCATCCTCGCCGGGTTCTGCGTGGTGCTGGTCGTCTCGAACATCGCGGCCACGAAGGGCATCGAGTTCGGGTCGTGGGACTTCTCGATCGGGTCGGTGCAGATCAGCCCCGTCGTCACCGACGGCGGCGCGTTCCTGTTCCCGCTGGCCTACATCCTCGGCGACGTGATCTCCGAGGTGTATGGGTTCCGGGCCGCTCGGCGCGCGATCTTCACCGGGTTCGCGATGGCCCTCGTGGCGGCCGGAACGTTCTGGGTCGTCGAGCAGGCGCCGGCCGCGTCGTTCTACGAGAACCAGGCGGCATTCGAGAGCGTCGCCGGACCGGTCGCGCAGATCGTGCTCGCCAGCGTGGTCGGCTATGTCGTCGGCCAGTTCATCAACTCGTGGGTGCTCGTGCGGATGAAGAAGGTCACTGCCGAGCGCGGCCTGTTCGCCCGTCTGGCCACCTCAACGGGCGCCGGCGAGCTGGCCGACACGTTCCTGTTCTGCGCCATCGCCGCGTCGGCGATCGGCATCACGTCGCTGGGCGTCTTCTGGAACTACTTCGTGGTCGGCGTCATCTACAAGGTCGCCGTCGAGCTGGTCGTCATGCCACTCACCATGGTCGTCATCGGCTGGCTGAAGCGGCACGAACCGACCTACTGGGTCGGCGCGGGTCAGGCGGAGTAGCCGCCGAGGAACTCGGTCTTCATCGCGGCGAAGTCGCCGGACTCGATGGCGTCGCGCATGTCGTCGACGAGGCGGACGACGAACCGCTCGTTGTGGATCGTGGTCAGCGTCGCGGCGAGGTACTCGTTCGCCTTGAACAGGTGATGCAGGTAGGCGACGGTGTAGTGCCCGCACGTGTAGCAGTCGCAGCCGTCCTCGATCGGCGCGAAGCTCCGCCGCGAGGCGGCCACGGACAGGTTGTGCCGGCCCCGGGCGGTGTAGACGCGAGAGCCGCGGGCCACCCGTGACGGCTGGACGCAGTCAAAGGTGTCGCAGCCCTGCTCGACGGCCATGAACAGGTCGTCCGGCTCGCCGATGCCGAGCAGGTGTCGCGGCCGGTCCTCAGGCAGCTCGTCCACCACCCATCCGACGATCTGGTCGAGGTTCTCCTTCTCGATGGCCCCGCCGATGCCATAGCCGGCCAGGTCCAGCGCGACCAGATCGCGAGCCGACCGGCGGCGCAGGTCCTCGTGCTGGGCGCCCTGGACGACACCGAACAGCTGCTGACCGGACCCGAGACGCTTGTGCTCGGCGACGCACCGCTCGGCCCACGCCTGCGTGCGCGCCACCGACTTCTCCTGGTACTCGCGGCTGTTCATCAGCGTGGTGAGTTCGTCGAACGCGAAGATGACGTCCGCGCCGAGCTGGTGCTGGATCTGCATCGACACCTCCGGGGTGAACCGGTGGGTGGACCCGTCGAGGTGGCTCCGGAACGTGACGCCTTCGTCGTCGACGACCGCCAGCCGGTCCTTGCCCGGCGCGATGACGTCGTCGGACGTGACTCCCTGGGCGTCCATGGCGAGCGTCTTCTTGAATCCTGCGCCGAGGCTCAGCACCTGGAAACCGCCGGAGTCGGTGAACGTCGGGCCGGGCCAGTTCATGAAGCGGCCGAGACCGCCCGCCTCCTCGACGATGTCGGCGCCCGGCTGGAGGTACAGGTGGTAGGCGTTGGCGAGCAGCGCCTGGGCGCCCAGCTCGCGCATGGCTTCGGGCAGCACCGCCTTGACGGTCGCCTTGGTGCCGACCGGGATGAACGCCGGGGTGCGGATGTCACCGTGCGGTGTGCTGAGGACGCCGGTGCGACCGGCCGCACCGTCCAGGCGACGTCCGACGGTGAACACGCGACCATCCAACCATCACGCTGCGCGGAGGAGGGCGACCGCGAGAACCAGCGCCGCGACGGTCGCGAGAAGCAGGAACGCGTTCCACAGTCCCGCCGGAACGTGGGTGAGGCGGGCCAGCAGGTCGGCGTCCGAGGTGCGGCTGCGCGTGCGTCGGCGGTGGCTCGCCAAGTCGAGCGTCGTGCGAGGTCCGGCAACGAGCAGGAACCACGCGAGCACGGACGCGGCAAGGTCCTGGGCGTCGGCCGACGTCCGCCAGATCAGCACCGCGACGGCACCGCCGGCCAGCCCGACCACGAACAGGCCGAACCAGTTGCGCACGTAAAGGAGCATCAGGGCGAGCGTGACGAGCGCGGCCCACAGCGCCCACGGTGTGTGACCGGCGTCGACGAGCCAGATGCAGGCGAGCCCGAGCGCGGACGGGGCGAGGTAGCCGGCAGCGGCCATCGCCACCATCCCGGGTCCGCGCGGGCGGCCGCTGGAGATGGTGTGGCCGGATGTGTCGGAGTGCAGCCGCACGGCATTCAGGCGCCGGCCGGTGAGCAGGGCGACCATGGCGTGTCCGGCCTCGTGCACGAGCGTCGCGACGTGGCGTGAGTAGCGCCAGATCGGTGGGACCAGCGCGAGGGCGGCGCCGACGACCGCGGCGATCACGGCGGTGTTGTCCACGGCGCCATGGTGCCGCACGGCGTCGAATCCGCAGGTGGTGCGGCACGTCTCCACGATTGTGTCGGTGATCGTTGCCACACTGACGGCATGGATCTCGTGATCGTCCTGCTGATCGGCCTTGCCGTGGGGTTTGCCCTGGGCTGGCTGTGGGTTCGCTCGCGGCCCGACGTCGGCGACGGCGCGGCCCGCCTGGCCACGGCCCACGCCTCGCGCGACGGGTTGCAGCGCGAGCTCGACGCCGCACGAAGCCAATTCGCCGACCTGATGGAGCGCACACGCCGGGAGGCCCAGGAGCGCGTCGAGTCGGAGCGTCGGGACAGCAAGGTGTTGAGCGCTCTCGCGCCGGTGCAGGAAGCTCTGCGCACGATGCATCAGGACTTCGCTCGACTCGACAAGCAGCGCAGTGAGCAACACGGTGCCCTCTCCGCACAGCTTCGCGTCACCCACGAGACGGCCGAGAAGTCCAAGCTCGCCGCCGAGACCTTGGCGTCGGCCCTGCGCAACAACTCCGTCCGGGGCGTTTACGGCGAGACGCAGCTCAAGTCCCTCGTCGAATCTGCCGGGCTGCTGCGCCAGGTCGACTTCACCATGCAGGAGACGATCGAAGCCGAGTCGGGCGCACGCCGTCCCGACATGGTGGTCAATCTGCCGGGCGCCAAGCAGATGGCGGTCGACGCGAAGGTCCCGTACGCCGCGTACATCGAGTCCAACCGGCCCGACCTCTCCGACGAGCAGCGTGCTCAGCACCTGACCCAGCACGCCAAGCAGGTGAAGCACCACGTCGACGCTCTCGCCGGCAAGACGTACTGGACGGGCCTGGCCGCCAGCCCCGAGTTCACGGTGGCGTTCATCCCCAACGAGTCGATCCTGAACGCCGCACTCGATGCCGATCCGAGCCTGATGGAATATGCGTTCTCCAAGGGCGTGGTGCTGGCCACGCCGGTGAACCTGTGGGCGGTGCTCAAGACCGTGGCCTTCACGTGGCAGCAGGACGTCCTCACCGAGGATGCGAAGCACTTGTTCGACCTCGGCAAGGAGCTGTATGGGCGGCTGGCCAAGCTGGCCGAGCACTCGGAGAAGCTACGGCGATCGATCGAGTCCACCGTGGCCAACTACAACAACTTCGCGAGCTCGCTCGAGCAACGCGTGCTCGTCACGGCTCGCAAGCTCGATCAGGTGGACGAGACGAAGATCATCGCCGCGCCGCACATGATCGACACCCAGACGAAGCGACTCACGCAGGACGAGTTCACCGCGTTCGACGACCTCGATCGTCCTGAGCTCGAGTTCGCCCAGGAGGCCGAGATCGTCGACGACGAAGAGACCGGTTAGCCCAACCGTCAGCTCAGTGCCTGTTCCAGATCCCCCAGCAGGTCGGCGACGTCCTCAATGCCGACGCTGAGGCGCACCAGGTCGTCGGGCACCTCGAGCGCCGAACCCGCGGTGGACGCGTGCGTCATCGCCCCCGGATGCTCGATCAGCGACTCGATGCCGCCCAGGCTCTCGGCGAGGATGAAGATCTCGGTGCGGGAACACAGGTCGAGCGCGGCCTGCCGGCCACCGGCGAGCCGGATCGACACCATGCCGCCGAAACGACGCATCTGGCGCGCGGCCACATCGTGGCCGGGATGCTCCGGAAGCCCGGGGTAGAGCACCTGGGACACAGCCCGATGGCCCTGCAAGAACTCGACGACGGCCTCGGCGTTGGTGCAGTGCTGCTCCATCCGGACGGCGAGCGTCTTCGCGCCGCGCAGCGTCAGGTAGGCGTCGAACGGCCCCGGCACGCCGCCGGCACCGTTCTGCAGGAACCCGAACGCGTCGTGCAACGCCTCGTCATCGGTGATGAGTGCACCACCGACCACGTCGGAGTGACCGCCGAGGTACTTCGTCGTCGAGTGCAGCACCACGTCGGCGCCGAGGGCGAGCGGCTGCTGCAGGTAGGGCGAGGCGAAGGTGTTGTCGACGACGAGCTTCACGCCGGCCTCGCGGGTGATGGCGGCGATCGCCTCGATGTCGGCGATGTTCAGCAGCGGATTCGTGGGCGTCTCCATCCAGACGACCTTCGTGGCCGGTGAGATGGCGGCCCGGACGGCGTCGACGTCGTTGACCGCCACGGGCGTGTAGGTGACCGCCCACTGCGTGAACACCTTGTCGATCAGCCGGAACGTGCCGCCGTAGGCGTCGTCGGGGATGACCACGTGGTCGCCGGGTCGCAGCATCGAACGCAGCGCCGTGTCGGTGGCGGCCATGCCCGAGCTGAACGCACGTCCGAACGCGCCGCCCTCGAGTGCCGCGAGGTTCGCCTCCAAGGCCGTTCGCGTGGGGTTGCCGGTGCGGGAGTACTCGTACCCGCCACGCATGCCTCCGACGCCGTCCTGCGCGTACGTCGACGTCGCGTAGATGGGCACGTTGACGGCACCCGTCTGCGGGTCGGGGTCGAAACCGGCGTGGATGGCGCGGGTGGCGAAGCCCTGCCACGCGTCCTTGTCGTGGGCGCTGCGCTTCTCGCTCATAGGTGGGCGCCCAGCAGGTCGTGGCGGGTGAGAACGCCGAGCGGCCGCCCATCCTCGATCACCATGACGGCGTCGCTCTCGCTGAGCGCCTTGAGGCAGGTGTCGAAGTCCTCGGTGGAGCCGATCAACGGGAGAGGGGGTTCCATGTGCTTCTCGACCGAGTCGGTGAGCGCGGCGCGTCCCTCGAAGACGGCGCTGAGCAGCTCGCGCTCGCTGACGCTTCCGGCCACCTCGCCGATGACCACCGGCGGCTCCGGGCCGACGACGGGCATCTGGGAGACGCCGTACTCGTGCAGGATGCCGATGGCGTCGCGGATCGTCTCGCTCGGATGGGTGTGCACGAGGGCCGGCATCTCGCCCGCCTTGCTCCGGAGGAGCTGACCCACGGTGGGTTGCTCGGTGTGGCCGTCGAGCGGGCTGCGCAGGAATCCATAGGACGACATCCACTCGTCGTTGAACACCTTGGAGAGGTAGCCGCGGCCGCCATCCGGCAGCAGCACGACGACGAGGGCGTCGGGCCCCTCGCGCTCGGCCACGGTGTTCGCGGCGACGACGGCCATGCCGCACGACCCACCGACGAGGAGCCCTTCCTCGCGGGCGAGGCGTCGGGTCATCTCGAAGGAGTCGGCGTCGCTGACCGCGATGATCTCGTCCGGGATGTCCGGGTCGTACGCGCTGGGCCAGAAGTCCTCGCCGACGCCCTCGACCAGGTACGGTCGGCCGGTGCCGCCGGAGTAGACCGAGCCCTCGGGATCGACGCCGACGACCTTGACCCGGCCCTCGGAGATCTCCTTGAGGTAGCGACCGGCGCCGGTGATGGTGCCGCCGGTGCCGACGCCGGCGACGAAGTGGGTGACCTGTCCGTCGGTGTCGGACCAGATCTCCGGGCCGGTGGTCTCGTAGTGGCTCTGCGGTCCGGCGGGGTTGGAGTACTGGTCGGGCTTCCAGCCGCCGTCGGTCTCGCGGACGAGGCGGTCGGAGACGGCGTAGTAGCTGTCGGGGTGGTCCGGCGGCACGGCCGTGGGGCAGACCACGACCTCGGCGCCGTACGCGCGGAGCGTGTTCTGCTTGTCGAGGCTGACCTTGTCCGGACACACGAAGATGCAGTGGTAGCCGCGTTGCTGGGCCACCAGGGCGAGTCCGACGCCGGTGTTGCCGGAGGTCGGTTCGATGATGGTCCCGCCGGGCTTCAGGGCACCGGATTTCTCGGCGGCGTCGACCATCAGGACGGCGATGCGGTCCTTGACGCTCCCACCGGGATTCATGTACTCGATCTTGGCCGCCACGGTCGCGGATCCCGCGGGGACGACGCTGGTCAACTTCACGAGCGGGGTGTTGCCCACGAGGTCGACGATGTGATTGGCGATGCGCATGCGGCCATTCTTGCACCGCTGGGTGGGCGTGCCGATCGGGTCAGCGGGTGAGGACCGGCGCGGCCTCGTCGACGTCCAGGGCGGTCGTGGGTCCGGGAGCGGTGAGCGTCTCGGCCAGGTCGGCCCAGCCGCCGCCATCGATGCTGTAGCGAACCGCGTAGGTGGTGTCGACGCGGGCGCGGAGGCCCTCGCCGGGTTGCTCGTACCGGTGGGTGACGTCCTTGGCCGGATAGGGCCGACCGGGCCTCGTCGTGGTGGCCTTGGTGCCGTCCCCGTGCACCCACGTGAACCTCACCGGCCGCGCATCCAGCCGCACGGCATGCCCGAGCAACGTCACGGTGCGCTGGAGTCTCGTCGGGTCGGTGTAGAAGATCGTCTCGACGTTGACCAAGCGTCGCCCCTCCCGGCTGGATGTGCAGCCTCAGCGCCGGCATACCTACCTCACGCGCCGCGCTCAGGATGTCGCCGGGGGAGAGGTTGGCGTCGATCGGCTCGCTCTCTGGGAAATCCTGAACGCGCATCGGTAGTCGGACTGGCATCGGCCTGGGAAGCACCGCGGAGCAGAAGGCTGGGTACTTTGGCTTGGGTTTTGATCGAGACGATCCGAGCAGCGCTGAAGGTGCCATCCGCAGGCTGTATCTGGTGGTGTTCAATGCGCAATCGATCCGAACCCCAAGGGCTCGGGTTTGACATCGGTCTCAGCCACGGCCCGTGTGCACGTAAGGAACAGCACCACCGCCAAGAGCCCAGCCGTGCGAATCACGAGCGGCTCTTGTAGATGTCGACAAGCTCGAACGGCGCCTTCTTGTTGAGGACGAAGACCAACTCTGCAGGCTCTTCTTCGTCGGTGATCTCCACATCGGCGGCGACTTCAATAGGGTTTCGATTCGGACTCACCGACACATTCGAGAGCTTCCAGACCGGCCCTTCGGCTCGGTCCGAGGGCGCGAGTCCGCGAAAGTCCTCCGCGTACCCGCGGCATGGCTTGCACCGTTGTGCGTGTTCCAGCATCTTCTCGACGTCGCCAGTCTGTGCGGCGTAATTGAACGTCGAGACCCAATATCCAACGAAAGTCGCTGCGCCGCTTGGGTTGTCGGCCTTCGCTTCCTTTGGCATCGAAGGGGCAGTGGCGCTGGGCTTCGCCGAGGGTGAGGCCGTGGGCTCGATGGGCTCGGGCTCGTCGGTGCAGGACGTGAGCAGGAGCAACGCCGCGATGGCGAGCGCGAACGACCGCATGGAATCCCCCGATTCAGATCCCCAGCAACCTAACGGAACGGCGGCCCGATCTGTCAGCCCAGGTCGACGGCGACGTGTGGACGCACCCAGATTTGTGACGAAGCTCGCTACCGTGCGCTGAAATGTGCCAAGTTTCGTCACAAATCGTGGAGGTCGGGCCGGTCAGTCTTCCTTGCCGCCGAACATGATCTCGTCCCAACTGGGGACGCGGCGGCGTTCGTGCTTCTTCTTGCGGGGCATGGTGTCGGGGACGGCTACGTCGTGCTCCATGGGGATCTCGAGGTCGGCCGGCTCGATCTCGCGGTGGAGCTCCTCCGCAGCCTCGGCCTCGACCTCGTCGGCCAGGGCCTGCTGCTGCTCCAGGACGCGGCGCTCGCGGGCCTCCTTGATGGAGGAGACCGCGGCGTGGTGCTCGCGCTCGGCCACCTCCTCGGGGGCCTCGACCTCTGCTTCGTCGGCTTGTGCCTCGATCTCGGCCTCGTCCGCCGGCTCCTCGGTCGACGGTGCTGCCGCCTCTGCCTGCTCGCGCAACGCATCGGCGATCGCCATGTCGCCGGACTCCGGGATCGAGACGTCGCCGACGAGGTCGTGGGCGAACTCGTCGGCCGGCAGGACGTAGCGGCTCTTCACGTCGAAAAGGAACGTAGCCGGTTGATCGGCTTCGGCGGGGGAGACCACGACGGTCCAGCGACCGTCCTCACGACGCCACGAGTCCCAGCGGACAGCCTCGGGCGAGGTGCCGTCGGCCGCGACGTTCTCGTCGACCAGCGTTCCGAGCAGCATTCCGGCACCGCCGACGTGCTTGCGGCGGATCGGGGTCTTGCGGGCCTGCTCGCACATGTACTCGCGCTCGGCGAGGACGGGCGTGGCGAAGCCGATGATCTGCTCGACCGGCACACCGGCGGCCACCGCTACCTCGTCGGGGCTTTCACCACGTCGGATGCGCGTCTGGATGTCACGAGGGCTGAGGGAACTTTCCATGTTGGTCTCCAACTGGCCGGACGTGCTTCCTGATGAGGTGGCGTCGATCAGGGAAGAGAGACGGCGATCGGCCGGGATGTGGAACGTCTCGTCGGTGGAGTGGTCGCGCGCGATGAGGAACCGTCCGTCTTCGCTCAGTCCGTCGAGACCGAGTTCACGCATGGCGAGCCTCCAGAATCGTCCTGGTCCCCAGCGTATGTACGGGCGCGGGTGATCCTGCGGCGACGCGCCGACGTCGCCGTGCGTCAGGAGCGCGGCAGAACGGCGTCGAACGCGCGATCCGGATTGCCGAAACGGTGGTTCGTGATCGAGATCGCCTGCTCGCGCAGGAACGGCAGCAGCTCGATGCGCCCAGACTGGGTGACCGCACCGCCGTAGATCGCGACGTCGGGATCACCCTCGACGGCCCGCGCAAGCTCGAGCGCCGCGTCTCCGAGGACGCGGACTCGGTCGGGGTGCTGCTCACGCATCCGGGCGAGCCACGCGTCCTGGGTCTCGACCACATGATCGGCGACGCCTCTCGGCAGCGGGACGCTCGAGCTCACCGAGACCGGTGACCCGGCTCGCGCGGCTGCCAGCAGCACGCGCACGAGATCGGACAACGACCCGTCTCCGCGCACCACAACCGGCACCGGCAGGTACCGAAAGACGTTGCGCTCCACGCGGAGCCCGGTGACGTCCTTGAGGATGCCGAACTCCCGTGACCACGCGACCTGGTCGGACGTGGCCGCGGCTCGCAGCCCGTCGACCTCCTCAGCGCCGAAGGACCCCTCGACCGCAGCCAGGATCTTCTCCACCGGAGCCGATAGCTTCACGTCGGACGGCGTGGAACGCAGTGGTCGCGGCTTCCAGGTGCCGAGGTGGGTCAGGTAGTTGGGACCGCCGGCCTTGCTCGTGGTGCCGACGGTGGAGCGCTTCCAGCCGCCGAACGGCTGACGCTGCACGACCGCACCGGTGATGCCGCGATTGACGTAGAGGTTGCCGGCCTCGACGCTGTCGATCCACCTGTTGACCTCGCCAGGGTCGAGGGAGTGGATGCCGGCCGTGAGGCCGAAGTCGGTGGCGTTCTGCCAGCGGATCGCCTGGTCGAGGGTGCGGGCGTGCATGATGCCGAGCACCGGCCCGAAGTACTCGGTGGTGTGGAACGCGCTGCCCGGCCTGACACCGGCGCGGATGCCCGGCGACCAGAGGCGTCCGGACGAGTCGAGACGCTTCGGCTCCAGCAGCCACGACTCGCCGTCCTCGAGGGTGGTGAGCGCCTTGAGCAGCTTGTCCTTGGCCGGCTCGACGATCGGGCTCATCACGGTGGTGGGGTCGTCGGGCCATCCGACCGCGAGCGACGAGACGGCATCGAGCAGCTGGCGGTTGAACCTCTCGGACGTACCCACAGATCCGACGAGGATCGCCAGGCTCGCTGCCGAGCACTTCTGGCCGGCGTGGCCGAAGGCGCTCTTCGCGAGGTCGGCGACAGCAAGGTCGAGGTCGGCGCTGGGCGTCACGACGAGGGCGTTCTTGCCACTTGTCTCGGCCAACAGCGGCAGGTCGGGGCGCCAGGACCGGAACAGCTTGGCGGTGTCCCATCCGCCGGTGAGGATGACGCGGTCGACGGCGGGGTGGGAGAGGAGCGACTTGCTGAGCGTGCCCTCGTCGACGGTGACGAAGTGCAGCGCCTCGCGCGGGACGCCGGCCTGCCACAGCGCCTCGACCATCACGGCGGCGCATCGACGGCTCAGATGGGCCGGCTTGATGACGACGCCGCTACCCGCCGCGAGTGCTGCGAGCACGCCGCCGGCCGGGATCGCGACCGGGAAGTTCCACGGCGGCGTGACGACCGTCAGCGCCACCGGTTCGAAGCTCGCGCCGTCGACGACGTCGAGGCGGCGCGCCGACTCGGCGTAGTAGTGCGCGAAGTCGATGGCCTCGCTGACCTCGACGTCGGCCTCGGCGATCGTCTTGCCGGTCTCGGCCGCCATGACCGAGATGAGGTCGCCGCGGCGCGCGGCGAGGGCCGCCCCGGCCTGGTGCAGCACCCAGGCTCGGACGTCGGCGCCGCGGGCCGCCCAGGCTGCTCCACCCTCGCGGGTCTGGTAGATGAGCGTCTGCATGCTCGCCGGCCCGTGGATCCGGTTCGCCTCGATCGTCTCGAGTCCCTGCTGCGTGTACGTGGACCGCGCGAGGGTGAGCCGGCCCCACTGCCGGTTGGCGTCGGTGGACGGATCGGTGTCGGGGGTGCTGACGAAGCCGTCCGTGTGCAGCGAGATGTGATCGGTGGAGCGGTCCTGAGACCGGAACGGCTCCGGCACCGACTCGTCGAGGGCCTTGACGGAGTCGAGGAACCGCTGGGCCTCCCGCTCGAACGCCTCGGTCGACGTCGAGAGGTCGAAGGCCGCCGACATGAAGTTCTCGCTGCTCGCGTTCTCCTCGAGCCGGCGTACGAGGTAGGAGATGGCGACGTCGAACTCCTCCGGGTGCACCACCGGCGTGTAGAGCAGCAGCTGGCCGACGTCGCCGCGGACGGCGCCCATCGGGCCGGTGTCCATCCCGAGCAGCATCTCGAACTCGATACCGTCGCGGACGGACCGTTCGCCGGCGAGCAGCCATGCGTACGCGATGTCGAAGAGGTTCTGGCCGGCGACGCCGATGCGCACCGCGTCGATGCGCTCGGGCGTGAGCGCCCATTCGAGAACGCGCTTGTAGTTGGTGTCGGTCTCCTGCTTCGTGCCCCACGTGGCGAGTGGCCAGCCATGGATCGCGGCGTCGACCCGCTCCATGGCCAGGTTGGCGCCCTTGACGACGCGCACCTTGATGCGCGCCCCGCCCTGGGAGCGACGTTTCCCGGCCCAGGCCTGGATCTGCTGCATGGCGGCGAGGCAGTCGGGCAGGTAGGCCTGCAGGACGATGCCGGCCTCGAGGTCCGGGAAGTCCTCGAGCACCTTGGTGAACACCGCGATCGTGAGGTCGAGGTCGCGGTACTCCTCCATGTCGAGGTTGATGAACGCGCCGTTGGCGGCGGCCTCGGCGTACAGGGGCTCGAGCCGCTCGACGACGCGGTCGACGGTCTCGTCGAAGGCCCACAACGAGAGCTGGCTGGCGATGGCCGACACCTTGACCGACACGTAGTCGACGTCGTCGCGCTCGAGCAGCGCCTTGGTGCGGTCGCGGCGACGGGTGGCCTCGCGCTCGCCGAGCACGGCCTCGCCGAGGAGGTTGAGGTTGAGGTTGTCGCCGCGCTTGCGCAGGTTCTTGATGGCCTTGCCGAGCTTCTCCGGCCGGGCGTCGATGACGAGGTGGCCGACGAGTCGGCGCAGGGTGCGCCGTGCCTGACGGACGACGAGACCCGGCATGAGCACCGAGACCATCGCCCCGAGCTTGAGCAGCAGACGCTGCCGGTAGGGCAGGAACTTCGGGGTGCGACGGGAGAGGGCGCGCAGGTTGCGCGCGGCGACGCGGGAGTCTTCCGGACGCACGACCCGATCGACGAATCCGACGGTGAAGTCGAGGCCGGCGGGGTCCTGCAGGAGGTGCGCGAGTCGCTCGGCCGCGGGGTCGGAACGGCGCGATGACCTGCGGGTCGGATCGATCCAGGCACGGACGAGTTCGACGCTTCGCTCGGCAAGTGGGAGATCGGTCATGACACGCTCAAGGCTAGTGGTTGGTCGGGGCCAGCACGACGCGAGGAAGGCATCGGCAGACCCTCACCGACGGACGGCACCACAGCGATCCCACCCCTCCGAGTGCTCGTGCCTGAACCCTAACCGCAACCCGGGGCACGGAGGCGGGTGACCGCGCGTCAGGTTTGCCGAGATGGCAGCAGGGGCGTGGCGACCAGACCGGTGCGCTCGTCGCCGGTGGTCTGGCGGGCGGGCCACCAGAGCCGGGGTCCGAGCAGGGCCGCGCAGGCCGGCACGACCAGGGTGCGCACGATGAACGTGTCGAGCAGCAGGCCCATGCCGACGGTGAAGCCCAGCTGGGCGAGACTCGTGATGCTGCCGAACATCATCGCGAACATGCTCGCCGCGAAGATGAGGCCGGCGGCGGTGATCACACGACCGGTGGCCGAGACCGCACGAGCGATGCCGATGGCAGACCCGTCCGACGCTTCCTCACGCACGCGTTTCATCAGCAACATGTTGTAGTCCGCCCCGACCGCCACCAGCAGCACGAACGCGTTGACCGGCACCCACCAGTCGAGCGGCTGGTCGAGCAGGATCTGCCAGACGAGGATGCCCAACCCGACCGCCGACGCGTACGACAGGACGACGGAGGCCAGCAGGAGTGCGGCGACGACCACTCCGCGCAGCATGAGGAGCAGGATCAGGAACACGGTGGCCAGGGTCACCGCCGCCACGAGCGCGAAGTCATCGAGCATGAACCGCTCGAGATCGCCGTTGAAGGCCGCGATCCCGGACGAGCTGACACCGCTGCCGGCGAGGCGAGTACCGCGCAGGCCGTCCGCGGCCGCTTGCTCGACCTCGAGGCTGCGTGCGGAACCGGCGGGCGAGAACGGATCGCTCGTGCCGATCACCACCATGCGGGCGAAGTGCCCGTCCTCGGAGAGGAAGATGCCGGACGTGGCGGCCAGTCGCGGGTCGTCGAACGCCGAGGGCGGCAGGTAGAAGCCACCGACCGCCGGGTCGCTCGCGACCTTCGAGGTCTCCTGCAGGTAGTCGGCCGCCTGTTCGAGACCCTTCTGCAGCTCGGCCATCGAGGCCGTGACCTCCTTGGTTCCGTCGGCGACTTGCCCGCTGCCGTCGGCGACCTGCCCGGCTCCGTCGGCGAGCTCGCCGAGCTTCTTCTTCGCCAGCTTCTGGCCGGCCGCAAGCTCGTTGGCTCCGTTCTCGGCCTTGTCCAAGCCTTTGTCGAGCTTGGACAGTCCCTGGTCGAGCGCAACCGTCCCGTTCGCGATCTCACGTGCAGCGGCCGCGGCGTCGCGCAGACCCGGCAGCAGCTGGTTGCGCTGACCGTCGTAGATCTGGCCGATGCCGTCGCGAGCCTGCTTGCAGAACGGGTCCAGCCCACACGTGGGGCTCTGCTTCAAGGCGTTGTAGGCGAGGCCGAGCCCGTCGACCGCCGTCTTCGTCTGGCTGTGCGCGGTCTCGAGCCCGTCGGCAAGCAGGGCCGCACCGCGGCGCAGCTCCTTCGAGCCCTTGGCGGCGTCACCGCTGCCCTTCGACAGCTGTTGGAGCCCGCCCTGGAGGTCGCGCATGCCACCGATCAACCGGCCGGTCCCGGCCACGGCCTGGTCGGCTCCGGCGGCGACCTGGCCGGCGCCTTCGCTCACACCATCGGCGCCGTCGACCAGCTGCTTCGAGTCCTTCTTGCCGTCCTGGAGCTGGTTCTCCGCACCGCGCAGCTCGTCACCGACCTCGCCCATCTGATGACCCAGGGACGCCTCGTCGATCGGCTTACCGGTCGGTCGCGTGATCGACCGCACGGACTCGACACCCTCCGTTCGGGCCACCGATGCGGCGGACTGCTCGAGCGCGGCGAGATCCCGGACGTTGCGCATGTCGCGGTCCGCCGAGATCAACACGTAGTCGCCGAGCACCTCGTTCCGCGGGTAGTGGGCCGCGATCATGTCGAACCCGCGGTTGCTCTCCGTCTCGTCGGGTTGCACTCGGCGTTCGTCGAAGCTGCGCGTCAGCGCGGGGTAGAAGGCGGCGAGCACGACGAGGGGCACGAGTCCGGCGAGGAGGACGCGGCCTGGCCTGCTGACGACCAGGGTGGAGATGCGCTTCCAGCCGCCGCGGTCCTTGACCGGTCGCGGGTCGAGGAGTCCGCGGCGACCCAGGATCGTGATGATGGCCGGCAGGAAGGTCATGCTGAGTGCGAGCGTCCCGGCCACACCCAGGGCGATCGCCGGGCCGGTCGTGCTGAAGAGTCCGACGTCCGCCAAGGCCATGGACGCGTTGGCGAGCACGACGGTCAGCGCCGACCCCGCGATGACCACGCCCACCTTGGACGTGGCGATGTCGATGGACTCGTCCGAGCTGTGACCCCCGCGCCGCTCCTCGTGGTACCGACTGATGAGGAAGATGGCGTAGTCGGTCGCGGCGCCGAGCACGACGGCGGTGAGCACGGACGCGGTGAAGGTCGACACGTCCAGCCCCAGGGTCCCGGCCACGGAGGCGAGCCCGCGAGCGAATCCCAGGGACAGTCCGATGAAGCCGAGGACCACCGCCGTCACGGCGACCGAGCGGTAGAGCACGGTGAGGATGATCGTGATCAGGAGGACGATGGCGATCGTGATGACGGCCAGGCTCGTCTCGGCCTCGTGGGCCATGTCGGCGATGGTGGTCGGGTAGCCGGTCACCGCCAGGTCGAGCCCGCTCGGCGGACCGTCGTGGACGACGTCGCGGACCTCCTCGATCTGGCGGATCGCCGACGGCGCACCGGTGTCGCCCATGATCCCGACCTGGAAGTAGACGGCCTCACCGTCCTTGCTGGTCAGGGAGTCGAACAGCTCGCGGTTGGCCGCGACGTCCTGGATCGAGGACACGAAGTGGTCGTCGTCCAGGCGGGGGACGAGCCCCTTCACGTACTGGCGGTCGACCGCGGTGATACCACCGTCCCGTTCGGCGACCACATAGAGGATGCTCTTGGTCTTGCCGTTGCCGAACGCCTGGTCCATGGCCTCGAAGGTCTGGACGGCTTCGGCGTTCTCGGGGATGAAGGGCAGCGAGCTGTCGGCGACGACTTCCTCGAGCTGGGGCACGACCACGTTGACCACGCCGATGGCGAGCAGGCAGGCGACCAGGACCCAGCCCGCCCTGCGGATCGAGAGCTCCGCGATTCCCATGTCGGTCCCATCGCCTACCGGGAGCCGTCTCCGGTGACGACTCCTCCCATCCACGCTACGGAGCCGCGGACGTGGAGGCATCGCGCCGAGGTATCACGACGCCTACGACCGGAGTATGACCCTGTGTCCGCCCCAGGTGTGATGAGCCAGGTCACAGTGCAGCCGACGCCGCGTGAGACGATTTGTGCCATGGACGTTCGCCCGTTCGATGCGTTGCTGCTCGTGTCGTTCGGAGGGCCGGAGCATCCCGACCACGTGGTCCCCTTCCTGGAGAACGTCACCGCCGGTCGCGGCATCCCGCGCGAGCGCCTGGAGCAAGTGGGGGAGCACTACTTCCGCTTCGGCGGCAAGTCGCCGATCAACGAGCTCAACCGCGAGCTCGTCGAGGCCATCCGCAAGGACTTCGCCGAGCACGGCATCGACCTGCCGGTCTACTGGGGCAACCGCAACTGGGACCCCTATCTGCGCGATGCGGTGCGACAGATGTCCGACGACGGCATCAAGAACGCCGCGTACTTCGTCACCAGTGCCTACTCCTCCTACTCCGGATGCCGTCAGTACCGGGAGGACCTCTACGACGCCCGGTCCGGCTTCGACGTCGAGCTGACCCGGCTCCGCCTGTACTTCAACCACCCCGGCTTCGTGACGCCGTTCGTGGAGGCGACGTCGTCTGCCCTCGCCGAAGCCCCGGTCGGGACCCACGTCGTTTTCGTCACCCACTCGGTGCCCGAGGCGATGGACGAGGCCAGCGGCGGACCGGGCCGGCACGCCTACCTGCGCCAGCACGAGGAGGTCGCGTCCCTGGTGGCGGAGCGCGCCGGGGCCGGCTCCCGCTGGAGCCTGTCGTTCTGCTCCCGGTCCGGATCTCCCCACGTCCGGTGGCTCGGGCCGGACATCAACGAGCACCTGCACGACCTGGCCGCCGAAGGAGTCACCTCGGTCGTCGTGGCGCCGATCGGCTTCGTCTCCGACCACATGGAGGTCATCTACGACCTCGACACCGAAGCCGCGGCCACGGCGAGGAACCTCGGCCTGCGGTACGACCGGGTCGACACCCCCGGCGAGCACGAAGACTTCATCGGGATGGTCCGTGATCTCCTCCTGGAGCGAGCGGCGGTCGTCCGCGGTGAACGTCCGGAGCGACACACCGTCGGCACCCTGGCGCCCAACCCCGACGTATGCCCGGCCGACTGCTGCGTCAACCTGCGCTCCCCGCTACCCACCGTCTCGTGAGTTCCATCGAGGACGGTGATCAGCTGCTCGCGCTCGCCCGCGACGTCGGACGGGAGGCCGCGAACTTCGTGACACGAAGCCGTCCGGAGGGACGGGTCGACGTCGCCGCCACGAAGTCGAGCTCGACCGACGCCGTCACCGAGATCGACCGCGCCTGCGAAGAGCTGATCCGGACGCGCATCCTGGCCCGTCGCCCGCACGACGGGTTCGTCGGTGAGGAGGGCCACGACATCCGGGGGACCAGCGGCACCGAGTGGATCGTCGATCCCATCGACGGCACCGTCAACTTCGTCTACGGCATCCCCAGCTACGCGGTCTCGATCGCGGCGGCCGTCGGTGAGCCCGGCGGGGGTGCCGGGCTCCGGGCGGCAGATAGCAGAGTGGTGTCCGGATACGTCGTCAACATCGCGTCCGGCGAGGAGTGGGCGGCGGTGCACGGCAAAGGTGCCTGGCGGCTCGACGGAGAACGGCGGCACACGCTCACCGCGCCGGACCCGCCGGTCCTCGCCCACGCGCTGATCGGCACCGGCTTCCACTACATCCCCGAGATCCGGGCCAAGCAGGGTGACGCGGTCGCGCGCATGCTGCCGCTGGTGCGCGACATCCGCCGCTCCGGGTCGGCGGCCCTCAACCTGTGCGAGCTCGCGGCGGGGCGTCTCGACGCGTTCGTCGAGCAGGGTCTGATGCCCTGGGATCGCGCCGCCGGCGCCCTCATCGCGACGGAGGCCGGCCTCGTCGTCACCGGGCTTGACGGGGAGCCGGACGAACGCCTCGTCATGGCCGCTCACCCCGCCATCGCCGAGGAATATTTCAGCCTCGTGCGTGCTTGTGGATTCTGAGTGCGGCGCGCCTGACACCGTGTGAGCGGACCTTGACACCGTGTGGCACAATCGCGCCGGTTGATCCGATACACGAAGAGGTTTCATGGCTACCGACTACGACGCACCTCGAAAGACCGAGGACGAGCAGTCCGAGGACTCCATCGAGGAGCTCAAGGCGCGTCGTCACGAGAAGAGCTCGGGCAAGGTCGACGAGGACGAGACCGAAGCGGCCGAGAACTTCGAGCTGCCCGGAGCCGACCTCTCCCACGAGGAGCTCGCGGTCCAGGTCGTGCCCAAGAAGTCCGACGAGTTCACTTGCAGCTCATGCTTCCTGGTGCATCACCGCAGCCAGCTGGCCTCGGAGAAGAAGGGCGTTCTCATCTGCCGCGATTGCGCCGGCTGATCCTTCGCTTCACCGTCCGGGCCGGCTCTTCTGGGGTCGGCCCGACCGTTTTCAGTGACTTCATCCCCGGTGGCAGCTGCCCGGTCGACTTGACCCAGTAGGTCGCCGCGCTGCGGTGGACCAAGGCCTTCGTCAGCTCGACGATCGCGCCGCCGACCACCGCCCACAGCACGACCTCGCGCACGTCGTTGTCGGGATGGTTCGTGTCCGTCGGCGGCTTGCGCCGGGTGGCGGTCTGCCACGTGAGTGAGGAGAGCTTGCGAGCGAGCAGACCTGCGCCGATGGTGGCGCCGCGGTCCATCAGCTTCCACGCGCGCTTGCCGCCAGGCACACCCTTCGGCGACTTGACCGGCTCAGACTTCTTCTTCGCCACGCTCGACCTTCCCATTCGTCGTGTGCACGTCGGGTCCAGTCTGGCCCAGGGCGGCGGCGAGTGCTTCAGGACGTCGGCTCGAGACGAGCCAATACGGCGTGGGATCGGAGGAATCCGCCACCTCGACCCGAACCCCGGCATCGATGTAGGGACGGGTGCGCAGCCAGGCCCGGGCGTCCGCATCCGGACCGAGCTGCTCGCGGAAGCCGCGGGGGTCGAGCGCCGTGACCTGCCCGATGTCGGAGGGGGAGAGGTGAGCGGGTCCGACCCGCAGGCCCTGCGGGCTCGCCTCCACCACGACCGAGCCGTAGCTCCAGACGAGCCCCGCGGCCACGGCCCCAGCGAGCACGGCGGCGCCGATGGCGATGGGGCGGTTGGCGGCGACGAGCATGATCCAGCCCCAGACCAGCCCGAACGCGACGACGAGGACCCACCACGAGAGTGGAGCGGTGAGTCGCTCGCGGTAGCTGTTCACGAGCCCAGACTGCCCCATCGCGAGGGCCCGGTCGACGCGGGTAGTGTCGCGCGCATGGTCGAGGTGAGCATCACGCGTCTGGACGCCGACCTTCCTCTGCCCGCCTACGCCAAGCCCGGCGATGCCGGCGCCGACCTCCTCACCACGATCGACGTCACGCTGGCTCCCGGGGAGCGTGCCCTGGTGCCCACGGGCATCGCGATCGCGCTGCCGCCGGGGTATGCGGCGTTCGTCCATCCGCGGTCGGGTCTCGCCCTGAAGCACGGGCTGTCGGTCGTGAACACCCCGGGAACCATCGACTCCGGCTACCGAGGTGAGATCGCGGTCCTGCTGGTCAACCACGACCTGCACGAGCCCATCTCGATCTCACGCGGCGACCGCATCGCCCAGTTGGTCGTGCAGAAGGTCGAGCGGGCCTCGTTCGTCGAGGTCGACACGCTGCCCGACTCCGAGCGAGGGGCCGGCGGCTACGGGTCGACCGGTGGGCACGCAGCCGCAGACCGCGTCCACGAGGACGCATGAAGCGAAACCGACGCCGGGACCTGGCGGAGAGCATCGACGAGGCCGACGTCGAGGCCGCTCCGCCCGAGCCCGAGCGGGTCGATGTACGCGCCGACGGCCCCTGGGACTCCGCCGAGAAGGACGTCGGCGACGACCCTGCGTACCTCGACTTCGGATCCCTGCTCATCCGCGGGCGCCCGGGGTTCAACCTTCAGATGCCCGTCGACGACGACCAGGGAACGATCGGCTCGATCGTGCTGGTCACCGAGGAGTCCGGCCTTGAGCTGCGGGCCTTTGCCGACGCCCGCTCCGGCGGGCTGTGGGACGCGGTGCGGGCCGACCTCGTGACCGAGGCCGAGCGACTCGACGGCCAGGCCGAACCGGTCGACGGCCCGTTCGGCACAGAGCTGCACATCCGCGTGCCCGTGACGCTGCCCGATGGCGAGGACGGCTTTCAGCCCAGCCGCATCATCGGCATCGAAGGACCCCGGTGGATGTTGCGAGCGACCTTCCTCGGTCGCGAGGCGCTGGAGCCCACCGACGATGGTCTGCTGGTGAAGGCGCTCCGCGACGTCGTGGTCGTTCGGGGTGACGCGCCCCGGGCGCCGCGCGATGCCCTGCTCATCACCATCGGCGAAAACCTCGACGTCGACGAGACCACCGACGAGCTCCCGTAGGACATCGATGACCGACCTCATGTCACGCGTCGGACTGGACCGCCCGGTCGTGCAGGCGGGGATGGGTGGCGGCCTCGTGACGAGCGCGCTGGCCGTCGCGGTCTCCGACGCCGGTGGGCTCGGGACGATCGGGATCCTTCCTCCCGACGCACTACGCGCGGAGATCGCCGCCGTGCGCGCACTGACGCCGAAGCCGCTCGCGGTGAACGTGATCGTCCCTCTCGCGCGGCGTGCCCACTGGGAGGCCGCGAGCGAGGCTGACGTCGTCGTCACCCACTGGGAGATTTCGCCCCGGCGACGCACGCCGAAGCCGTGGATCCACACCGTGGGCACGGTCGGCGAAGCCCGCGCTGCGGTCGCCGCCGGCGCGGACGCCGTCATCGCCCAGGGCGTCGAGGCCGGTGGGCACGTGCGCGGAACGATTCCGGCCCTCGAGCTTCTCGACCAGGTGCTCCGGGCGGTCGGGCCGCGCGTCCCGGTGATCGTCGCCGGGGGGATCGCGACCGCTGCGGACGTGCAGGCCGCTCTCGACGCCGGTGCCGCGGCGGCCGTGGCCGGCACGGCGTTCCTGGCCACCGAGGAGAGCGGCGCCCATGCGGGATACAAGCAGCGCCTCGTCGAGTCCGACGACACCGTGCTGACCGAGCTGTTCGGCCTGGCCTGGCCACGCGCACCCCACCGCGTCCTGCACAACGCGGCCACTCGTCGATGGCTCCAAAACGACCTGCGAGGCCCGGCCGGCGTGCGCGCACTGCACACCGTGCTGAGCCCGCTGGCGCGTCTCACCCCGATGTCCGTACAGATGCGGATGGCGAGTCGGGCCAGGTCCGGCCCCCTCGACCTCACACCGTCGGCACCGGTCGACGGGATGCCGTCGGCGACCCTCGAGACCCATCCTCTGTACGCAGGCGAGACGGTCGCGCGGATCACCGAGATCCGCCCTGCGGCGACGGTTTTGGACGACCTCACGCCATAGTTGACGAAGGGCCGGGTCTCGCGTACTTCGACCCTCGTGGCGACCTACACTGGAGACATGACCGGAATCATCACTCGGACCCTGGAACGGCTCTCACCCGAGCACCAGGAGGCCGGTGAGCTGAAGAAGGACGCCGCCAAGGCCGGCTGTTCCCTGATCACGGCTCAGGCCGACCGCTGCATGGCCACCGTGCACGGAACCCTACGGTCGGTCACCCTTCGCCCGGTCGACGGCGTCACCGCTCTGGAAGCCGAGCTCTACGACGGATCCGACTCGGTCACGCTGATCTGGCTCGGCCGACGCACCATCGAGGGCGTCGAGGCGGGGCGCCAGCTCACGGCCCACGGCCGCATCGGCAGGCGAGGCGAGGAGCGCGTGCTCTACAACCCCGCCTACGAGCTCGAGGCATGATCGACACCGTCGAACAGCTCGTCCGCACCAAGCTCGCCGAAGCCCTCGGTGGTCGCCGTGGCATCGTCGAGAGCGCCGTCCCCACCGTTCTGTTCACGGTCATGTTCGTCAGCACCCATGAGCTGCGGCTCTCATTGGTCGTCAGTATCACCGCCACCGTGCTTCTCCTCGTGGTCCGGCTGGCCCAGCGCAGCACCGTCCAGTTCGTGCTCAACGCGCTCATCGCCATCGGCATCGCGGCGCTGTTCGCATCACGATCGGGTGAGGCGCGCGACGTCTTCCTGCCCGGCATCCTCTACAACGGCGCGTACGCCGCAGTGTTCGTGTTCTCGATCCTCGTGGGCTGGCCGCTCGTCGGGTTCATGATCGGCAGCATCACCGGCGACCCGACCGGCTGGCACGACGACCGCAACATCGTCCGGCTGTGCGCACAGCTGACGTGGCTGTTCGCGGCGCCGTGCGTGCTGCGCGTGCTCGTGCAGTACCCGCTTTACGCCGGCGACCACATCGCGCTGCTCGGCACGTCCAAGGTCGTGCTGGGATGGCCGCTGCAGATCGCCTCGTTCGCAGCGATGGCCTGGCTGTTGAGCCGCAACCGCACTCCGCTGAAACCCGAACCCGAACCGGAACCCGGCCCGGCGCGATGAGCCTGTACGGGCGGATCTTCGCAGCCGTGTACGACCGCAGCCTCCAGGCCAGTGAGGATGCGGGCCTCCGCGATCGCCGTCGCGCCCTGCTGGCCCGGGCCGACGGACGCGTGCTCGAGCTCGGTGCCGGTACCGGACTCAACCTCGTCCTGTACCCCGAGAACGGCGTCACCGATCTCGTCCTGACCGAGCCCGAGGAACCGATGGCCCGGCGCCTCGACGAGCGCGCGCAGGCCATGTCACCGGCGCCACGAGTCGTGCGTGCGCCGGCCGAGAACCTCCCGTTCGACGACGGCAGCTTCGACACCGTGGTATCGACCCTCGTGCTGTGCACGGTCCACGATCAGCCCGCTGCGCTGCGCGAGATCCGTCGCGTGCTGAAACCCGGCGGTCGCCTGTTGTTCCTCGAGCACGTGCGGTCGGACGACCCTGGGCGAGCGACTTGGCAGGACCGACTGCACGGGCCGTGGAAGGCGATCGCGCACGGCTGTCACAGCAACCGAGCAACCGTGCCTGCGATCGAGGCGGCCGGCCTGCGCATGGTGGACGTCGAGCATGGGAAGGTGCCCAAGGCGCCGAAGATCGTGCGCCCCCTCGCCGTCGGCGTCGCCGTCGCGCCCTGAGCCCTGCTACTTGGGTGACAGGAGCTGACTGAGCTGGTCCTCGGCGTCCTCGGGGGTGACGAACAACAGCTCGTCGCCGGACTCCAGCGAACGGTCGCTGTCGGGGGTCTGGATGGCGTTGTCGCGCAGGATCGCCACGAGCACGACGTCGTCGGGCCACGGGACGTCGCTGACACGATTCCCGATGAACGGAGAGTCGTCGGGCATCGTGAGCTCGACGAGATTGGTGTTGCTCTGCCGGAAGGTGAACAACCGCACCAGGTCGCCGACAGAGACGGCTTCCTCCACGAGGGCCGACATCATGCGCGGCGTCGACACCGACACGTCGACTCCCCAGGAGTCCCCGAACAGCCACTCGTTGCTGGGGTGGTTGACGCGGCCCACCGTGCGGGGCACGGCGAACTCGGTCTTGGCCAGCAGGGAGATGACCAGGTTGGCTTTGTCGTCGCCCGTTGACGCGATGACCACGTCGCATGTCTCGAGCTGGGCCTCCTGGAGGGAGGAGAGCTCACAGGCATCCGCCAGCAGCCACTTGGCATCCGGCACGAGATCGGCGCGGATGGACTCCGACGCCTTGTCGATGAGCAGCACCTCGTGTCCGTTGTCGACGAGCTCGAGCGCCACGCTGCGTCCAACCGCTCCGGCTCCGGCGATGGCGACGCGCATCAGTCCTCCTCCGGTCCGGCGTCCAGGATTGCGTGCGCGGCCTCGGCGGCGTCCTCGCGCATGAACACGCTCAGGTAGTCGCCCTCCTGGATCACGGTGTCAGCGTGGGCGATGAGGCCGGCGCCGAGCCGGGTCAGGTAGGCGACGCGCACGTCGGCCTGGTCCTCGAGCGCGGTGATCTCGTGCCCGATCCAGGCGTTGGGTGCGTAGACGGTCTCGAGGCGAACGTCTCCGGACGAGTCCCGCCACGCGGGCTCGGAGCCCGCGGGGAGCAGTCGTCGGAGTACCTGGTCGGCGGCCCACGGCACGGTGGCGACGGTGGGGACGCCCAGACGCTCGTAGACCTCCGCGCGGCCCGGGTCGTAGATGCGGGCCACAACGTTGGTCACGCCGAACTGTTCTCGGGCGACCCGCGCCGAGATGATGTTGGAGTTGTCGCCGCTGGAGACGGCCGCGAATCCGTCGGCCTTCTCGATGCCGGCCTCCTCGAGCACACCCTTGTCGAAGCCCACGCCGGTGACGGTGATGCCGCTGAAGCCTGGGCCGAGCCGACGGAACGCGTCGGGGTTCGAGTCGATGACCGCCGTGGTGTGACCCCGTTGCTCCAGATTGCGGGTGAGGGTGGCGCCGACGCGCCCGCACCCCATGATCACGATGTGCACGCACGAGACGCTACACCGCACGTGGCGCCACCGTCGCCATGACCGTTCGGGTCTACGATCGTCGCCGTGGGCATCGTCGACATCGCCAAGCGGGCTCTGGTCGGGCGCAAGCTCCGAAGCACTCAACTCGGCGAGACGTTGCTCCCCAAGCGCATCGCGTTGCCGGTCTTTGCGAGCGACCCTCTGTCGAGCGTGGCCTACTCACCCGACGAGATCTTCCTGGTGTTGTCGGTCGCGGGGGTGGGCGCCTTCACCTACTCGTGGAAGATCGGCATTTTCATCGCCTTCGTGTTGCTGGTCGTCGTGGCGTCGTACCGGCAGAACGTGCAGGCCTACCAGAGCGGCGGCGGCGATTACGAGGTCGCCACGACCAACCTCGGCTCCACGGCGGGCCTCGGCGTGGCCAGTGCGTTGTGGGTCGACTATGTGCTGACCGTGGCGGTGTCGATCTCGTCCGCTTCGCAGTACATGGCGACCGTGGTGCCGTCCACACGAGGGCACGAAGTCCTGGTCGCGGTTCTTGCCGTGGTCTTCCTGACGGCCATGAACCTGCGCGGCGTGCGAGAGTCCGGCACTGCGTTCGCCCTCCCGACCTACCTCTTCATGGTCTCGATGCTGGCCATGGCGGCGTGGGGCTTCCTACGCGAGTTCCTCGGCGGAGGCCTGCCGGACGCGCCGACGGCAGATCTGAAGCTCATTCCCGACGAACCGTTCATGGCCGGGTTGTCGGGGCTGGCCTTCGCCTTCCTGCTGCTGCGAGCGTTCGCCTCCGGCTGCGCGACGCTCACCGGCGTCGAAGCGATCGCGAATGGGGTACCTGCCTTCCGGAAGCCGAAGGGCCGCAACGCGGCGACGACCTTGCTCATCCTGGGAGCAGTCGCCACCACTCTGGCGCTCTCGATCGTCATCCTCGCCAACATGATCAACGTCCGCATCGCCGAGGACCCGGAGCGACAGCTACGGCGCGCGGACGGTTCACGGGTGGGTCCGGACTACCACCAGGACCCCATCGTGGGGCAGCTGGCACGCGTCATTTTCGACGACTTCACGGTGGGCTTCTTCCTGGTGACGGTCGCGACCGGCCTCATCCTGATGCTGGCCGCCAACACCGCCTTCAACGGCTTCCCCGTCCTCGGTTCGATCCTGGCGCGCGACGGCTACATGCCGCACCAGCTGGACACCCGCGGGGATCGGCTGGCCTTCAGCAACGGCATCCTCGTGCTGGCCTTCTTCGCGATCGTCCTCATCGTCGCGTTCGACGCCGAGGTCAGCCGGCTCATCCAGCTCTACATCGTCGGCGTGTTCGTCTCGTTCACGCTCAGCCAGACGGGCATGGTCCGGCACTGGACGCGCCTCCTGCGGACCACCACCGACCGGGCGACCCGGCTCTCGATGCAGCGCAGCCGAGCCATCAACGCGTTCGGGACCTTGGTCACCGGCACCGTGCTGATCGTCGTGCTGATCACCAAGTTCACCCACGGCGCGTGGATCGCCATCACAGCGATGGCTGTGCTCTTCGTCGTGATGCGCGCCATCCGGCGCCACTACGATCTCGTCGCCGATGAGCTCGACTTCGAGGAATCCGACGCCATGCTCCCGTCCCGGGTGCACGCCGTGGTGCTCGTCGGCAAGATCCACAAGCCGACGATGCGCGCGCTGGCGTACGCGCGCGTCTCGCGGCCCAACACGCTCGAGGCGTTGTATGTCGAGTTCGACAAGGGGGAGTCGGCAGCGCTGCGTGAGCGGTGGAGCGAGCTCGACATCCCGGTGCCGCTGAAGGTCATCTCGTCGCCGTACCGCGAGCTCGTGCGACCGGTCGTGCGGTACGTGAAGGAGATCCGCAAGAGCAGCCCGCGCGACGTCGTCACCGTCTACATCCCGGAGTACGTGGTCGGGCGCTGGTGGGAGCAGCTGCTGCACAATCAGACGGCCCTGCGCCTCAAGGGCCGGCTGCTGTTCATGCCCGGCGTGATGGTCACCAGCGTTCCGTACCAGCTGCGCTCTGCCGGCGATGCGAAACTGCGCGAGGAGCGGCCGGCTCCCGGTGATGTCCGTCGTGGGGTCCGCGGGCCCCAGTGAGCGACGGGCCAGACGAACTTCCCGTGGTGGAGGTCGGTCCCGTAGCCCACGGGGGCCACTGCGTGGCGCGGCTGGACGGGCAGGTGGTGTTCGTCCGGCACACGCTGCCCGGCGAACGGGTGCGCATCCGCATCACCGAGCGCAGCAAGAAGTTCCTGCGCGCTGACGCCGTCGAAGTGCTCGAGCCCGCGCCGGACCGGGTCACGGCTCCATGCCCGTACGCCGGTGACTGCGGGGGATGCGACTTCCAACACGTCTCGCCGGCGGGTCAACGCCGGCTGCTCACCGCCGTCGTGCGCGAGCAGCTCGACCGGCTGGCCGGCCTGACCTGGGAGGGAGAGGTCGAGGCGGTCGAGCCCGACGACCTGGGCTGGCGAACCCGCGTCGGCTTCGCCGTCGACGACGCCGGCCGAGCCGGTCTGCGCCGTCACCGGTCGCACGAGATCGTGCCGATCGAGGAGTGCCTCATCGCGCATCCCGACCTGCCGATGGTGCTCGACCGCACCTGGGACGCGGAGTCGGTGGAGGCGATCGTCTCCTCGTCCGGCGAACGACTCCTGGTCACCGACGCGACCATCTCCGACGTGGTGGAGCGCGCGGTCGACGGCGTCGTCGCGGTCGATGGCACCGTGCGCGGTGGCCGCGGCGCCCTCACCGAGCGGGTGCACGACCGGGCGATGCGGGTGTCCGGATCGGGGTTCTGGCAGGTGCACCCGGCCGCGGCCGTCACGCTGGTCGACGCCGTCCTCGAGGGCGCGGAGGCGCGCGCCGGTGAGACGGTGGTCGACCTCTATGCCGGCGTGGGCCTGTTCACCTCATTCCTCGCCGACGCCGTGGGGGAGCAGGGCACGGTGGTGAGCGTCGAGGCGGACCGTGATGCCGGCCGCGACGCACGCCGCAACCTGCACGACCGAGCGCAGGTCGAGCTCGTTGGCGCGACGGTGGAGCGGGCCCTCGGGTCGGGAGAGATCCCGTCGGCCGACATCGTCGTGCTGGACCCTCCACGCACCGGCGCCAAGCGAGCGGTCGCCGGCATCGCCGCGCTCGGCCCGCGCCGCATCGTCTACGTGGCCTGCGATCCGGCCGCCCTTGCCCGCGACCTCGCCACCTTCGCCGAGCTCGGGTACCGGCTCGATCGCCTGCGTGCGTTCGCGCTCTTCCCGATGACGCATCACGTCGAGTGTGTCGCGACCCTCGTGCCCCTCTGATTGGCTCACGATGTGTCCATGGGATTTGCCGACGCATCTGTCTGCCCAAGCTGCCGCGGCCGGATCGACCAGGCCACCCGGTGCCCGCACTGCGGGCTCGACCTGACGACCCCTGAGGTCCAGCAGGTCTGGCAGGCCCTCGTGGTCGCCGACCAGTGGGTGGAGCACGCACGAAGCCTGCAGTCCACCGGCGCTCCTGCCGCCGAGCCCCCGGCGAGCACTGCGACGCCAACACCTCAGCACCCACCCATGGCGGCGCAGCCGCCGCAACGCCGCGGTTCGATCTCGGCCGGATCGGTGCTCCTCGGCCTCGGGACGATCGCCATCCTCGTCGCGGGCATCATCTTCATCTCTGTGTCGTGGGACTCTCTCGGCGTCGTCGGCCGCGCGCTCGTGCTGCTGGCCGTCACCGCCCTCTTCGGAGCGGCCGGCTGGTTCGTCGTGCGGCGTGGCCTGCGAGCCTCATCCGAGGCGTTGTGGTCCGTCTTCCTGGGACTGCTGACGCTCGACTGGTTCGCCGCCCGCGCCGAAGGCCTGCTCGGGCTCGATACATGGCCGTTCGGGGTGTCGGCGACGGTGTGGGCGCTCCTGGTGATGGGGACCGCCGTCGTGGTGGTCCCGTTCGGACGCCGCCACCTCGGAGGCAAGGAGCTGCTGGCGCCGTCGATCGTCGCAGGCGCGGCGGCTTGGTTCGCGGCCGGGAGCCTGGCCGCGGAGCTCTCCGACGAGACCGCGGACACCGAGTTCTGGCCTGCGGTCCTGGCTACCACCGTCACCGCGGCCGCGGTACTCGTCCTGCGGCAATGGTCGGTGCGGGTCGGCATGTGGATCGGTATCGCGGGGACGGGATTCTTCGGCCTGTTCGCGATCGGGTTCGCGGTGGCCGAGGCCAACGACCACCCCTCACTCTCGGAGCTCGTCCTCGACGCCCACGGGCTGGCCCTGCTGCTGGTCGTGGTCGCGGCCGTCGTCTGCGGCGTGGTCGTCGATCGTGCGCGCATCGCCGCGTCGGCCGTCGCCGTGGCCGGAGCCGCGACGCTGCTGTCCCTCCCGATCGAGGACGCCTGGCCGGAGCGCGGCGGGTACGTCGTGGTCGCGGGTCTCGTGGCGGCGGGGGCGCTTCTCCTCGCGCCGGTGGGGGACTGGTTCCGGGGCGCGCGCCTGACGGTGACGTTGGGCGGGCTCGGCCTCGCACTCGCGGCGTCGCCCTGGGTCGGACGGCTGCTGGCGGTCGTCGGTGAAGGAGCCTCAGCTTCGCGCACCGATGACCTCACGATCCGCCTCCGCCCGGACGACCGGCTCGAAGTCGGGCCATGGTGGCTCGCCCTCGTAGTGACCGCCGGCCTCGCGGCCGCGCTGGTCGCTGCCCGTCGCTGGCCCGAGGCCGGTGCGGCTCGATCGCATCTGGGCCCGGCCGCCTGGTGCGTCGGCGCTCTCGGGGCTGTCGCTGCTCCGGCGACGTTCGACCTGCCGGCCGCCTCGATCGGTGGCGCTCTGGTCGCGGGCGGTGCCCTGCTGGCCGTGGTGCTCGCGAAGCCCGTCGGCTGGCGCTGGGCCGGTCCCGCGGTCGTGGCACTGGCGCCGTTCGCGACCATCTCGTCCTGGCCTGCCGCCGTCATCATCTGGCCCGCCGCCGGACTCGCGCTCGCCGTGGTGGCCATCCGCACAGAGAACGTCATCCTCCGCCCTGCGGCGGCGTTCGTCGCTGCCGCATGGGGTCTGGGAACGGTGCTGCCCGCGATGGAGCTCATCGACGGCGACGACCGGTGGACCTCCCTCGCCGTCGTGGTCGCCGGGCTGGTCGGGCTCGCGGTGGCCCTGTTCGCGGTGCGTGACGACCTCGCCCATCTCGCCGTCGAGGTCGCCTCGACGTTGCTGGGCGTCGTCGGGATCACGGTCGGCAGCACGGTGTCGACCACCGGCTTCGCCTCCTTCACCTGGACGGTCGCGGGCGCGGGCGTCGTGGTCCTCGGGCTCACGACATCCCGACGCGCGTGGTACCGCTGGGTCGGGTCGGGCCTGCTCGGTGTCGCCTATGTCCTGCGCCTGGCTGCGAGCGACGTCGACGTCGTCGAGGCCTACACGCTGCCGTTCGCCGCGTTCCTCCTCGCCGTCGGGCTCTGGGCTATGCGAAGAGAGAACGGGCCTGGAACGGTGCGAGCCCTCCTGCCGGGCGTCGCCCTGGCGCTGCTGCCCAGCCTGCCCCAGGCGCTCGACGAGCCCACCGGCCTGCGGGCGCTCCTGCTCGGCCTCGGTGCAGCAGTGGCGCTGGCGGTCGGCACCTTTCGTCGCTGGCAGGTTCCGTTCATCGCCGGCGCCGCCGTCCTGGCGCTGCTCGTCGTCGTCAACGTGGCTCCGCTGGCTCGCGAGCTCCCGCTCGTGGTGCTGGTGGGCACCCTCGGACTCCTGTCGCTCGGTGCGGGATTCACCTGGGAAGACCGGGTTCGCGACGGCCGCGCCGTCATCCGCTACGTCGGATCCATGCGGTGACTCACTGTTGCGGTGCTTGTATCAACTTGACCATCGCGACACAGTGAAGCCATGTCCGAGTTCAGGACCGTGAGGGAGCTCCGGCGCGACGCGCTGGGCCAGGACGCCCTGTTGTTCTGCCTGGCGTTCAGCATCGGCGCCGCCGTGTACGCCGTGGTCCGCGCGGTCGTCGACGGCCTCGCCGACTACTGGTCGATCGGCCTGTCCGACGGCCTGCTGCTCAGTGGCCTGGCTGCCGGCGAGCTGTTCCTGCTGTGGAACAACGGCTACCGCCAGGGCGTGCGCGGGCACAGCATCGGCAAGCACCGCTGCGGCATCGCCGTCGTCGACCGTGGCGACCAAGCACCGTCTGGTGTGGTCAGGGGACTGCTGCGCGGCGTGATCATGGTGGTCCTGCTCGACCTGGCGGCCGCCGCGATCCCCATCGGCCTGCCGACCGTGCTGCGGAGCGCGACACCGGAGAGCTGGCACATCGGCGCCACGGCCTACATCGCCCTCATCGTGATCCTGGTGCCGCTGCTGCTGCCCACGGACCGCGGTCTGGCCGACTGGCTGCTGCGCACCAAGGTCGTGCGGGCCACGGGTGCCGACGCCACGACAAGACCAGGCCGCCGACGCGCGCTGATCGCACTCGACGTGATCGGCGTCCTCGGGGTGGCCGCGGTCGCCAGCACCTACGTGGCGTTCTACTGGCCGTTGATCTGGCAGTTCCCCTCGCTGTCCTGACATCCTCGGGCGGCCCTCTCGACGTCATGTATCTTGATATCGAGAGACTTTGTTCGGCTCGTCGGCCAGGGTGAGACCCCGAGATGGCGCCGGGCGACCCCGCTGGGCAGGATGGGCCTGACAGCGCGAAGGAGAGACACATGGCCGTCGACAGCTTCCACGCCAAGGAGACCCTCGAGGTCGGCGAGGAGTCGTACGAGATCTATCGACTCGACAAGGTGACCGGCGACGGGCTCGACGTCGACTCCCTTCCGTTCAGCCTCAAGGTCCTGCTCGAGTGCCTGTTGCGCACCGAGGACGGTGCCGACATCACCAAGGCGGACATCGAGGCCCTGGCCGGCTGGGACGCCGATGCGGACCCGAGCAAGGAGATCCAGTTCACGCCGGCACGCGTCATCATGCAGGACTTCACCGGCGTGCCCTGCGTGGTCGACCTCGCCACCATGCGGGAGGCCATGGCCGACCTCGGCGGCGACGCCACCAAGATCAACCCGCTGGCACCGGCCGAGATGGTCATCGACCACTCCGTCATCGCCGACGTGTTCGGCACACCCGAAGCCTTCGAGCGCAACGTCGAGATCGAGTACGAGCGCAACCGGGAGCGCTACCAGTTCCTGCGCTGGGGCCAGGGTGCGTTCGACGACTTCAAGGTCGTGCCGCCGGGCACGGGCATCGTGCACCAGGTCAACATCGAGCACCTGGCGCGTGTGGTGTTCACGAAGGACGGCGTCGCCTACCCCGACTCCTGTGTCGGGACGGACTCCCACACCACCATGGTCAACGGACTCGGCGTCGTCGGCTGGGGCGTGGGCGGCATCGAAGCCGAGGCGGCCATGCTCGGCCAGCCGATCAGCATGCTGATCCCGCGGGTCGTCGGCTTCAAGCTCAGCGGCGTGCTGCCCGAGGGAGCGACGGCCACCGACCTCGTGCTCACGATCACCGAGATGCTGCGCCAGCACGGCGTGGTGGGCAAGTTCGTGGAGTTCTACGGATCCGGCGTCGGCGCCGTGCCGCTCGCCAACCGCGCCACGATCGGCAACATGAGCCCGGAGTACGGCTCCACCATCGCGGTCTTCCCGATCGACGAGGAGACCTCCAAGTACATGCGGTTCACTGGCCGCAGCGAGCAGCAGATCGCGTTGACCGAGGCGTACGCCAAGGCCCAGGGCATGTGGCACGACGCCGACAAGGAGCCGCGGTACTCCGAGTACCTCGAGCTCGACCTCGGCTCGGTGGTGCCGTCGATCGCCGGCCCGAAGCGTCCGCAAGACCGCGTGTCGATCTCCGACGCCAAGAACTCCTTCCGCGGCGCCCTGGTCGACTACGTCGACGCGGACAAGAAGGACGTCAACGGGTACGACGAAGCCGTCGAGGAGTCGTTCCCGGCGTCCGACCCGCCCAGCAGCTCCGACAACGGCAAGAACGGCAGCCGACCGAGGCTGACGACGGCCCCAGCCGACGCCGGTCGTTCGAGCAACCCGCAGCACGTGACGCTCGAGGACGGAACGGAGTTCGATCTCGACCACGGCGCCGTCACCATCGCCGCCATCACGTCGTGCACCAACACCTCGAACCCGTCGGTCATGATTGGTGCCGCGCTGCTGGCGAAGAACGCGGTCGAAAAGGGCCTCACCCGCAAGCCGTGGGTCAAGACCACGCTCGCCCCCGGGTCGAAGGTCGTCTCCGACTACTACGAGAAGTCCGGCCTCACCCCGTACCTCGACAAGCTCGGTTTCAACCTCGTGGGCTATGGCTGCACCACCTGCATCGGCAACTCAGGCCCCCTGATCCCCGAGGTCAGCGACGCCGTCAACGCCGGCGACCTCGCTGTCGTCTCGGTGCTGTCGGGCAACCGCAACTTCGAGGGGCGCATCAACCCCGACATCAAGATGAACTACCTGGCATCGCCGCCGCTGGTCGTCGCGTACGCGCTGGCCGGGTCGATGGATGTCGACCTGCTCAACGACCCGCTGGGCCAGGACACCGACGGCAACGACGTCTTCATGAAGGACATCTGGCCGTCGCCGACCGAGGTCGAGGACGTCATCGCCTCGTCGATGGACCCCAAGACGTTCACGAAGGAGTACGCCGACGTCTTCGCCGGTGGCGAGCAGTGGCAGAACCTCGAGACACCGTCGGGCGACACGTTCGCGTGGGACGAGAACTCCACCTATGTGCGCAAGCCTCCCTACTTCGACGGCATGGAGGTCGAGCCCTCACCGGTCGTGGACGTCTCCGGCGCCCGCGTTCTGCTGAAGCTGGGCGACTCCGTCACCACCGACCACATCTCGCCGGCGGGAGCCATCAAGAAGGACAGCCCGGCCGGAAAGTACCTCGCCGACCACGGCGTGGAGTCGCGCGACTTCAACTCCTACGGCTCGCGCCGGGGCAACCACGAGGTCATGATCCGAGGGACGTTCGCCAACATCCGTCTGCGCAACCAGATGGCGCCCGGCACCGAGGGCGGCTTCACCCGCGACCTGCTCGGGGACGGTGAGGTGACCACGGTCTTCGAGGCGTCGGAGAAGTACATCGCCGCGGGCATGCCGCTTGTGGTGCTCGCCGGCAAGGAGTACGGCTCCGGCTCGTCGCGCGACTGGGCGGCCAAGGGCACGGCCCTGCTGGGCGTCAAGATCGTCGTCGCGGAGTCGTACGAGCGCATCCACCGCTCGAACCTCATCGGCATGGGCGTGCTGCCGCTGCAGTTCCCCGAGGGCGAGAACGCCGAGTCGCTGGGTCTCACCGGCGAGGAGACGTTCGAGGTCACCGGCATCACCGCGCTGAACGACGGCGACACCCCGCGGACCGTGAAGGTCAAGGCCGCCAAGGAAGACGGGCAGAGCGTCGAGTTCGACGCCGTGGTGCGGATCGACACCCCCGGCGAGGCGAACTACTACCGCAACGGCGGCATCATGCCGTACGTGCTGCGCAGCCTGCTCTGACCGGGCGTGCGCCGACCCACCCATACGCCCGATTCGCGAATGGGTGAATCGCCCGATGCGGTGCCCTGCCGGCGATTCCTAGCGTGGGAGGCCTCATCACCTGGAGGTCATCATGTCCGTGGAACACGTCGAGACCCTGATCATCGGAGCCGGCCAGGCCGGCCTCGCCACCGCACATCACCTGCAGCTCAGCGGACGCCCGTTTCTCGTCATCGACGCCAACGAGCGCGTCGGCGACGGCTGGCGACGCCAGTGGGACAGCCTGAAGCTCTACAGCCCCGCCCGATTCGACGGCCTCCATGGGCTGCCCTTCCCGGCGCCGCCCTGGTCGTTCCCGGGCAAGGACGATGTCGCGAACTACTTCGAGACCTATGCCGAGCACTTCGACATCCCGGTCCGGCTCGGCACGCGGGTCGACCGGCTCGAGGCGCACGGCGACGGCTTTGCGGCGACCTGCGGCGACGACACGGTCTTCGCCGACAACGTCGTCGTCGCCACCGGGACGTTCGGCCGTACGCCGTTCGTTCCCGAGTTCGCGGACGAGCTCGACCCGATGATCATGCAGCTGCACTCCAGCGAGTACCGCCGGGAGTCCCAGCTCCACGAGGGGCCGGTGCTCGTCGTCGGCGGCTCCCACTCCGGTGCCGACGTGGCCTATGAGGTCTCGGTCGATCATCCGACCATCCTCTGCGGGCGCGACACCGGCCAGATCCCCGTGCGCCTGACGTCGCCCCTGTTCAAGGTGGTGTTCCCGATCATCCTGTTCATGTTCAAGCACGTGCTGACCCGAAGCACGCCTCTGGGTCGCAAGGAGATGGACGAGTTCCGGTTCCATGGCGGCCCGGCCCTGCGGGTCAAGCGCTCGGACCTGCGAGCCCGCGGTGTCGAGCGGCTCCAGGAGCGGGTCGTCGGCGTGGAGGGCGGGCGGCCGGTGCTCGACGGTGGCCGGGTCGTCGACGTCGCGAACGTCGTCTGGTGCACCGGCTTCAAGCAGGCGTTCGACTGGATCGAGGTGCCGATCTTCGGCGAGGCCGGCTGGCCCGAGGAGATGCGTGGCGTGGTCGCCGCGGCACCGGGACTGTACTTCTGCGGGCTCGGTTTCCAGTACGCAGCGGCGTCCATGCTGATCGCCGGTGCCAGTCGGGACGCCGGTTTCGTGGCGCAGCATCTGGTGGAGCGCATGAACACGCGGGCACCCGCCGTCCGCACCGCCTGACGGCGGAGCCGTCGGCGTAGCCTTCGCAGAGGAGGTGTGCCGTGGACATCGTCGACGAGCTCATCCGGGGCCGAGAGGCATTCGAGCGTGGCGAATGGACGTCCGCACGGGATCGCCTGTCCGCTCCGGACCTCCAGACGCTCGAACCCGCGGACTTGCGGGCCCTGTCGACGGCGGCCTTCCTGGTCGGTGACCACGAGACGAGCGTCCAGGCGTTGCAGCAGTCGTTCCAGGTGAACAGCAAGGGCGGGGACCATCTCGCTGCTTCCCGCGACGCGCTCGACCTGGCCATGGTGCTCAACGGCTCGGGGAACCACGCCGCCGCCCAGGGATGGCAAGCGCGTGCCACGCGGCTCCTGGAGTCCGAAGAGGACGCCGTCGAGCACGGCTACCTCCAGATGCACTCGATGTTTCACCACGTCTTCAGCGGCCAGTTCGAGGCGGCCCACGATCTCGCGGTGTCGGTGGCCGCAGCCGGTCGTCGGTTCGGGGAGCCTGACCTCGTGGCGGTCGGCATGGTCTGCCAGGGCCGGATGCTCATCTACCAGGGCCAGGTGCCGGCGGGTCTCGCCCTGCTCGACGAGGCGATGGTGGGTGTCGCGGCCGGCGAGGTCTCGGCGAACATGGCCGGCCGGATCTACTGCATCATGATCGACGCCTGCCAGGAGCTCGACGACGTCCGGCGGATGACCGACTGGACCCGGCTGCTCTGCACCTGGTGCGAGCGGCAGCAGGGGCTGGTCCAGTACACCGGGCAGGCGGCCGTGCATCGTGCACAGATCATGCGTGCCCAAGGAGCGTGGGCCGACGCACTCCGGGAGCTCGAGCTCGCCGCGGACCGATATGAGGTCCAGGGGCTGCAGGCTGCGCTCGGGGAGGTCCATCATGAGCGGGGCGAGGTGCTCCGGCTCCAGGGCGAGCTCGACGCGGCCGCGTCGGCCTACGCCGCCGCCGACGAGCTCGGGCACGATCCCCAGCCCGGCTTGGCGCTGCTGTGGCTCGCGAAGGGGCGCGTCGAGGCCGCTGCCGGGGCAGTGCGGAGAGTGCTCGACGAAGACTCCAACCCGGTGCACCGGAGTCGGGTCCTTCCCGTCGCGGTCGAGGTGTACCTCGCGGATGGTGACGTGGACGGTGCTGCGGTCGCCTCGGACGAGCTGGAGCAGATCGCCACGTCCTTCGCATCTCCGGCTCTGGCCGCCGCGTCCGCCTACGCGCACGGCTCCGTCTGCCTGGCCCGCGACGATCCGTCCGCTGCCTTGCCCCATCTCCGGACGGCGTGGCGGGGGTGGCTCAGCCAGGGCGCGAGGTACGAGGCAGCCCTGGCGCGGATGCGCATCGGACAGGCGTTTCGCGCCATGGACGACGAGGACTCCGCGGCTGCAGAGCTCGCGGTCGCCGGCCGGACGTTCGAGGAGCTCGGCGCCGAGCCGGCGCGCCGGGAGGTGGAGCGGCTGCTCGGCGGCGCACGGGCCGACAAGCTGACCGCCCGCGAGATCGAGGTGCTGCGTCTCGTCGCGGCCGGCCGCACCAACCCCCAGATCGCGGCCGAGCTGTTCCTCAGTGAGAAGACCGTCGCCCGCCACCTCAGCAACATCTTCGGCAAGACGAACGTCACGTCCCGGACCGCAGCCGCGGCCTACGCCTTCCAGCACCAGCTGGCCTGACCGGCCTACGCTGAGCAGCGTGACCATCCACTCCGAGCACCCGTTCGTGCCGCCCGAGGGCGACCGCGACCCGCTGCGGCGTCTGCGCGGGCAGCTGCCCGCGCCGGTCACGGTCTGGGCGACCGGTTCCGGAGACGAACGGCGCGGCCTGACGGTCTCGTCGGTGCTGGTGGCCGCCGGCGAACCGGCGCACGTGCTGGGTCTGATCGACGAGGAGTCGCCGCTGTGGGAGGAGCCGCCGGCCACGCTCACCGTGAACGTGCTCGGACCCGGCCACGCGTACCTCGCCGAGGCCTTCGCCGGCACCGCGCCAGCACCCGGTGGCCCGTTCACACAGGGGGAGTGGACCGACTCCGACTGGGGTCCGGTGCTCGCCGACGGGGCGGCCTGGCTGGGTGTGCGGCTGGCGTCCGATCCCCCTCGCCACGTCGGCTGGGGCCTGCTCCTCGACGGCGTCGTCGAGCACGTCGAGAACCGCTCGACGGACGTGCTCACGCATGTCCGCGGCCGGTATCTCGGTGGTTCCTGAAGCGCATGCGACCGCGTCGGCAGGACGAACTGCAGTCGTTAGACTGACCGAATGGCCGTGCTCGACACCCTCGCCGGACCCGCCGACCTGCGGCGGCTCTCCGATGAGGAGCTGACCCAGCTCGCGGAGGAGATCCGCGAGCTGCTGATCTGCACCGTGGCGGCCAACGGCGGTCACCTCGGCCCCAACCTCGGCGTCGTCGAGCTCGGCATCGCCATTCACCGCGTCTTCGACTCGCCCCGCGACCGCATCGTCTGGGACACCGGCCACCAGTCGTACGTGCACAAGATGCTCACCGGCCGCGCCGGTGAGTTCTCCACGCTCCGCAAGGAAGGCGGTCTGTCCGGCTACCCGAGCCAGGCCGAGTCCGAGCACGACTGGGTCGAGAACTCCCATGCGTCCACGAGCCTGTCGTATGCCGACGGCATGGCGAAGGCCAACCAGATCCTCGGCAAGGACGACCACGTCCTGGCCGTCATCGGCGACGGCGCCCTCACCGGCGGCATGGCCTGGGAGGCGCTCAACAACATCGCCGCCGGCCAGGACCGTCGACTCGTGGTCGTCGTGAACGACAACGGGCGCTCCTACACACCCACCGTCGGGGGCCTCGCCAACCGTCTGACCGAGATCCGCACCAACCCGAAGTACGAGCCGGCGCTCAACGCCATCAAGGAGCGCCTCAACCGCACGCGTGCGGTCGGTCCGGCCACCTACGACGCGCTGCACGCCATCAAGAAGGGCATCAAGGACGCGCTGGCACCGCAGGGGATGTTCGAGGACCTCGGTCTCAAGTACATCGGTCCGGTCGACGGGCACGACCTCGCCTCCCTGGAGCACGCGCTCACCCAGGCCCGCAAGTTCGGCGGACCCGTGCTCGTGCACGTCATCACCACCAAGGGCCAGGGCTACGACATCGCGGTCGCCAACGAGAACGACCAGATGCACCAGGCGCCGCCGTTCGATCGTGAGACCGGCGACGCCACGGCCGTCGCCCCGGCCGGCTGGACCTCGGTGTTCCGTGATGAAGTGGTGCGCATCGCCGACGAGCGACCCGACGTGGTCGGCATCACCGCCGCCATGCTCTACCCGGTCGGCCTCGACGCGTTCGCCGACAAGTTCCCCGACCGGGTGTTCGACGTCGGCATCGCCGAGCAGCACGCCGTCACCAGCGCCGCCGGCATGGCGATGGCCGGCCTCCACCCGGTCGTCGCCGTCTACGCCACCTTCCTCAACCGCGCCTTCGACCAGGTGCTGCTCGACGTCGCGCTCCACCGGTGCGGCGTCACGTTCGTGCTCGACCGCGCCGGAGTCACTGGCGACGACGGTCCCAGCCACAACGGCATGTGGGACATGTCGCTGCTGCAGGTCGTGCCTGGTCTGCGCCTGGCCGCGCCCCGAGACGGCTCCCAGCTGCGTGAGCTGCTGCGCGAGGCCGTCGACGTCGACGACGCGCCGACGGTCGTGCGCTTCGCCAAGGGCCCTGTCGGCCCCGACATCCCGGCGATGGAGCGACTCGGCACCGCCGACCTGCTCGCCCACGACGACGTACCCGACGTCTTCGTGCTGGCTGCGGGCTCGCTGGCCCAGGTTGCCCTCGATGCAGCCGCGATCGCCCGTCAGGCCGGCCTCGGAGTCACCGTCGTCGACCCGCGATGGGTCAAGCCCTTCGACCCGGAGGTGGTCGGGCTCGCGTCCCGCCACCGGTTGGTCGTCACGGTCGAGGACAACGGTCGCCAGGGTGGCGTCGGCGCCGCCTTCACGCAGGCACTCCGCGATGCCGGGTCCGACGTCCCGGTGCGCATCCACGCCGTGGAGCAGGAATTCCTCGACCACGCCAAGCGCGACGTCATCCTGTCCCGCCTGGGCCTCACCCCCGAGGCGATCGCCGATGACATCGTGGCCACGTCGCGGCGGAATAAGCCGGACGCGTGAGGCGCTGACGATGAAGTGGCCGAACAAGCGTGACGACGAGAACGCGTCCCCGTCCGGGCAACCTGAGTCTGGGCGACCCGTCCTCATCCATGCGCTCGACGGATTCCTGACCGCCGGCGCCGCACCCCGTCTGGCCGCGACGCAGCTGCGCACCGGCCAGGGCGAGGTCGTCCGGCGGTTCGACCTCGACGAGCTGTACGACTACCGCGCGCGCCGCCCGTTCATCACCTTCCGCTCAGACCACTACCAGGACTTCGAGGAGCCGACGCTCGACATCCTGCTCGAGCACGACCAGGCCGGTACCCCGTACCTGCTGCTCGCCGGGCCCGAGCCCGACTTCCGCTGGGAGTCGTTCATCGACGGCATCGGCGAGGTCGTCGAGGAGTTCGACGTCCCACTCACCCTCGGCCTCGGCGCCGTGCCGATGGGCGTCCCGCACACGCGTCCGGCCATGATCACCGCGCACGGCACCCGACCCGATCTCGTCGACCGCAAGAACCTGTGGTCGGCCGACGTGCGCGTGCCGTCGTCCGTGCAGGCGTTGCTGGAGTACAGATTCGCCCAGCGCGGTCTCGATGCCGCCGGCTACGTCGTGCACGTGCCGCACTACCTCGCCCAAGTCGACTACCCGACGGCCGCCGTGGCCCTGCTCGACGCCGTCGTCGACCGGCTCGGCCTCCAGCTCGACTACGACAGCCTGCGCGCCTCGCAGGGCGAGGCGCTGGCCGAGATCGAGCAGCAGATCGCCGACCAGGACGGCGAAGACGTCCTGTCCGGACTCGAGGAGCAGTACGACGCGTTCACCCGTGGCGCGGCCCAGTCGCTGCTGGCGGAGGACGAGTCGATCCCCAGCGGCGAGGAGCTGGCCGACCAGTTCGAGAAGTTCCTGGCCCGCCAGCGCAAGAACGACGAGCGCTGACCGCTCCACGCATCGGTAAGGTGTGGCCGTGCCTGCGACCCTGACCGAGCTCATCGACCTGCTGGACCTGGAGAAGCTCGACGAGGGCTTGTTCCGCGGACGGCAGCTAGAGGACACCGGATTCTTCCGGGTCTTCGGCGGCCAGGTCGCCGCGCAGGCGCTCGTGGCCGCTCAGCTCACGGTGCCGGACGAGCGACATGTCCACTCCCTGCACAGCTACTTCCTGCTGGGCGGCGACCTGAGCATCCCGATCATCTACGACGTCGAGAACGTCCGGGACGGCGGATCGTTCACGACGCGGCGAGTCGCGGCGCGGCAGCACGGCGCGATCATCTTCTACATGACCGCCTCGTTCCAGAAGGTCGAGGAGGGCTTCGACCACCAGGACGCGATACCGGACGTCCCTGGCCCGGACGAGTCGATCCCGCTTCCCGACGCCATCCGCACCATCAACCCGGAGGCGGCCGACTGGTGGGTCAAGGAGTGGTCGGCGATCGATGCCAGGCTCGTCACCACGGGCGACGACGCCGCCACCCAACGTCTGTGGTTCCGCATCGTCGGGGAGCTCCCCGACGATCGCGAGCTGCGCAATGCCGTGCTCACGTACTTCTCCGACCTCACCCTGCTCGGCCCGACCTTGATCCCGCACGGACGCGTGGTCAGCTCACCGGACGTGCAGGTGGCCTCGCTCGACCACACGATCTGGTTCCACCGGCCGGTCGACGCGAATCAGTGGTTCCTCTACGACCAGCACTCCCCGTCGGCGTCGCGGGCCCGCGGGCTCGCCATCGGCCGGGTGTTCAGCGAGAACGGCGACCTGGCGGCGACCATCGCCCAGGAGGGCCTGATCCGTCAGGTCAAGCCCGCCGACTGAACGACGTCAGGGCACGGTCGGCAGCGTCAGCTCCGACGGGTACTGCCCGGACGCGTGCACCTTCATCACCGTGAGGTGACCGAGGCCCGCGACCGCTGATGGCAGCAGGTGGGGAACGTCGAATGCCTGCACGGCGAGTCGCAGCTTGTGCCCGGGCCGGATCGTCGCCGCCGTCGGGAACACCTCGACGTCGATCGGCGCGACTTCGCCGCGAGCGAGCTTCTTCTGCGCTTCCCGGGTGAACGGGTGATACGGCTGGATGACCTTGCCGTCGAGGTAGCGGGTGCGCGACTCGTCGAGCGCGCGGTGCGACAGGACCTGCCAACCACCGGTCAGACGGCTGACCGTGCCATCCGGAGCAACATCCTCCACGGCGACGGAGAGCATGCCCTCTCCGCTGTTGCTGGATGCGAAGAGGTGCGCGTTGATCGGGCCCTGGATCTTGACCGGCTCGGTGACCGGCTCGGTCTCGAACACGACGCCGAGCTTGTCGTTCACCGCGTTGTTCTTGAAGCAGGGGTTCGTGGGGGCGAGCTGGCGGAGGAGACCAGTGGTCCACTGGTTGGTTGAGCGGGTGCACAGGCCCTGGATCGGTATGGGCAGGACGTTCGACGTGCCGTCCGTGGCCGCACCTGTGGTGAGGGCGGCCGGCTTGGCGTTGGTGGCCGACCCCGACAGACGGAAGCTCGTGGCCTGCTGATCGGTCATCCAGTCCGACGACGTCAGCCAGGAGTCAGGACCCTGGTCGAAGTAGCTGAGGTTCGGGATGTCGCCGTCGAGGGACGGATCGGGGACGCCCTTGAGCCAGTGGTCGAACCAGCGGAGCTGGAGCTCGCCGAGCGTGCCGTACCCGGCATCGGCGATCACCTTGCCGGCGGAGGCCTGGAGGTGGTCCCACGGCCCGACGATCATCTTGGTCGGGACGCCGCGCTTCCGGAGGTTCTCGAACAGCAGCGGGGTGCCGCGCTGGAACAGGTCGTACTCGCCGCTGATCAAGAACGTCGGCACGTCGACCTGGTCGATGACGTTGATGAGAGACCGCTCCTTGTAGAACGGGCCGTCGTAGTTCGGGTCGCCCCCCAGGGCGGCCTTGATCAGCAGCGGGGACGTGAACGTGCCGGCTGCCATCAGATGGTCGAGGAGGCTGCCGATGGCCGACAGCGGCTCGGTCGCGGTGTACGCCGGTGGAGCGAGACCGGCGACCGTGACCAGACCGAGCCAGAACGGCATGAAGGCGACATCGAGCTGGCCGCCGGAGGCGACGACGTCGCGGTAGACGTCGGCGCCGGGCACCTGGGGGAAGATCGCCTTCAGGCCCGCCGGTTTCGCCGAGGCCGCCCAGAGCTGGTTGATGCCCATGTACGACGGACCGGTCATCCCGGTGCTGCCATTGCTCCACGGCTGGGAGTGCGCCCACTCCATGATCTCGCCGCTGTCCTGGTTCTCACGCGCGTCGAACGCCTTCCAGCGTCCCCGGGACGAGCCGGTGCCGCGGGCGTCGACGATGACGTTCACGTAGCCGCGCTTGACCAGGTAGCTCGGGTCGGATCCCGCGAGCCCACCTCCGCCGACGGCGATGAAGGTCTTGTTGTACGCCGTGATGGTGACCAGTACCGGTAGGGGCGTGTCGATCACCATGCCCGACGCGTCGGCGGGTCGCTCGACGTCCGCGCGGAGCACCACGCCGTCGGACATCCGGATCTTGAGGTCCTTCTGGGTCACCGTGTCCGGGTAATCCTCCGGGCGCGCGGTCCATCCGCTGGCCGGGGCCGTCGTGAGGCCGGCGGCAGGAGCCGATCCCACAGCGACAGGCGCGGGACCGACCAGCGTGAGGCTCGTCAAGACGAGTGCCGCGCCGATCAGGCGCGCGAGAGTCGATCGTGCGGGCATGGGGGTCCCTCCGGCAATGTGTAACGAGAAGTTACACCACGCGTTGCGGAGGGGGTGTCAGGCACTACGCGCCCGGTGAGACCCGTCCCACGAGATGCGTCGACGGCTTGCGGGCGCTCGTCACGCCCAGGGTGATGACGCCGCCGTCGGTGCGGCTCCCGAACACGACCGTGCTCGGGAGCAGGATCGGCTTCTTGAACTCCACGTCGATCGTGAACGCGTCCGGAAGCTTGTTCTGCAGCGCAGCAAGCGCACGAGCCTTGGTCCACATACCGTGCGCGATGTTGCGCGGGAACCCGAAGGCCTTCGCCGTGATCGGGTAGAGGTGGATGGGGTTGCGATCGCCGGACACTGCGCCGTAGCGACGACCGAGGTCGCCGGGCAGCTTCCAGTGCACGACACCGTCAGGTGCCTCGACACCGGCCAGCGGCGGTGACGTCTCCTCCTTGGCTCCGTCGCGTCCGCGCGAGAACAGCGTGGTGACTTCTTCCCACACGACCTCGCCGTCGATCGTGGCGCTCGTGAGCAGGTCGGCGAGGCGTCCCTTCGGGTGGGAACGGAGGTCGGCGGCGGTCACCGAGATGTCGAAGGTCTCGTCGACGCCGATCGGGCGGTGCTGGGTGATGCGGTTGCGCAGGTGCACCAGTCCCATGGGGGCGAACGGGAACGTGGTGTCGGTCATCAGCGTCATGTGCAGCGCGAACGCCGCCATGTGTGGGTAGGTGGCCGGCAGCGTGTCGCCCCGGGGGAACTCGCAGACCTGGTTGTACGACGCCAGGTGCTGGGGGTCGGTGCTGACCCCATGTCGCTCGAGCACCAGGTCCGGCACGGTGCTGCTGCCGTGCTTGATGCCTGGCAGCCCGCCGATGACGGGAATCGCCGGCAGCACGGCCTTGAGCATGAGTGGTGCTGTGGAGGGCGCCTTGTCGAACGAGCGGGTGGCCATCTCAGGCACCCAGCAGGCTCTGGCCGCAGACGCGCACGACGTTGCCGGAGACGGCCGACGAGCCGGGGCTGGCGTACCAGGCGATGGCCTCGGCGACGTCGATCGGCTGGCCGCCCTGCGACATCGAGTTCATGCGACGGCCCGCCTCGCGGATGCCGAGGGGGATCGTCTTGACCATGTCGGTCTCGATGAACCCGGGGGCGATCGCGTTGGCGGTGATGCCGTCCTTGGCGACCCGCTTGCTGAGTGCCGTGATCCAGCCGATGACACCGGCCTTGGCCGAGCCGTAGTTGGTCTGGCCGTTGTTGCCCGCGATGCCGGCGATCGAGGAGATGCCGACCACGCGGCCGCCCGAGCGGATCAGGCCCTGCTCGAGCAGCTCGTCGGTGACGCGCTGTGGCGCACCCACGCTGATGTCGACGACGAGGGCGAAGTTCTCCGGCTTCATGTTGCGGAGCCGCTTGTCGCGAGTGATGCCGGCGTTGTGGACGATGATGTCGAGGCCGCCGTGGTTCTTCTTCACGTACTCGGCGATCTCCTGGGGAGCGTCGTCGGCGGTGATGTCGAGGGTGATGGCGCCACCGCCGAGCTCGTCGGTGAGCGCCTTGAGGTCGGCCTCCAGCTGGGGCACGTCGAGGCCGATCACGGTCGCCCCGTCACGGTGCAGGGTGCGGATCTCCGCTGCGCCGAGGCCGCGTGAGGCGCCGGTGACGAGGGCGACCTTGCCGGCCAGAGGCTTCGCGAGGTCAGCCCCTCTGCTATCTGGAATTGGGTCGGCGTCCTTGAGGTCGGTGAGACCGATGCGGATGACCTGGCCCGAGACGTAGGCCGACTTGGGGGAGAGCAAGAACTCCAGGGTGGAGCCGATGGCGGACTCGCTGCCCTTCGCCACGTAGACGAGGTTCACTGAGCTGCCGCCGCCGACCTCCTTGGCGAGCGAGCGGGTGAAGCCCTCCAGCGCGCGCTGGGCGATGGCCGCACCCTCGGACCCGGCCTCTTCGGGGAGGGCGCCGATGACGACGATCCGTCCGCACGCCTCCAGCTGGCGCAGCACGGGGGAGAAGAACTCCTGCAGCGACACGAGGCCCTGCGTCGAGTCGATGCTCGACGCGTCGAAGACCAGACCCTTGTACCGCTTGGAGTCGGCGTGCACGCCGGTGGCCTCGATGCGGCTGGCCTTGAGCGCGGCCGTCACGGCCTTGGCGACCGGGGTCTGGGTGGCCGCTCCCGTCAAGACGGTGCCCTTCACCAGGGGTCCGCCCTCGTAGCGCTCGAGGTACGGCGGGTTCGGCAGTCCGAGGTTCTTGACCAGGAACTTGCCGATCGGGTTGTGGGCCAGGTCCTGGTAACGATCCGTCATGGCCGGATGTGTCCTATCTCTCGCATACCATCGGTATCTGAATGTCTCGGGAAACTGTAACCTCGTGTGACAGCACAGTCCACACGGAGTGGCGAGGCGCACACGCGAGGGACATCGTCCCAGATCCCAGCCCGGATCGCCCAGCCACGAACATTGAGGAGCACGTCATGGCGGACAAGAAGCCGACCCCGACCGGCGGAGTGCGTCGCGTCGCCGTCATCGGTGGCAACCGCATCCCGTTCGCACGTTCGAACACCGTCTACACCACCGTGTCCAACCAGGACATGCTCACGGCGGCCCTCGACGGGCTCGTCGAGCGCTTCGGGCTCCAGGGCGAGCGTGCCGGCGAGTTCGTGGCCGGCGCCGTGCTCAAGCACAGCCGCGACTTCAACCTGGCCCGCGAGACGGTGCTCGGCTCGCGCCTGTCCGCCGAGACCCCCGCCGCCGACATCCAGCAGGCGTGCGACACCGGTATCCAGGCCACGATCCAGGTCGCCAACAAGATCGCGCTCGGCAAGATCGAGTTCGGCATCGCCGGTGGCGCCGACACCACGTCGGATGCTCCGCTGGCCGTCGGCGACAAGCTCCGCAAGATCCTGCTCGAAGCCAACCGCGCCAAGGACAACAAGGGCCGCCTGGCCGCGATCGCCAAGATCCGCCCGGGCCACCTCGCGCCCGACCAGCCCCGCAACGCCGAGCCCCGCACCGGCCTGTCGATGGGCGACAGCCAGGCCATCACCACCAAGGAGTGGGGCATCACCCGTGAGGCGCAGGACGAGCTCGCGGTGACGTCGCACCAGAACCTCGCCGCCTCCTATGAGGAGGGCTGGCAGGACGACCTCGTCACCCCGTACCTGGGTGTCGAGCGCGACAACAACCTGCGCGCCGACTCCTCGATGGAGAAGCTGGCCAAGCTGAAGCCCGTCTTCGGCAAGGGCGAGGGTGCCACGATGACGGCGGCCAACTCGACGCCGCTCTCGGACGGCGCCTCCACCGTGCTGCTCGCCTCCGACGAGGAGGCCGAGCGTCGCGGATGGACGCCGCTCGCGTACCTCGTCGACTACGAGACCGCGGCCGTCGACTACGTGAGCGGTGCCGAGGGCTTGCTGATGGCTCCGGCCTACGCGGTTCCGCGGATGCTCGCTCGACAGGGTCTCTCGCTGCAGGACTTCGACTTCTACGAGATCCACGAGGCGTTCGCCGGCCAGGTCCTCACCACCCTCGCGGCGTGGGAGGATCCCGCGTTCTGCAAGGAGAAGCTGGGTCTCGACGAGCCGCTCGGCGCGATCGACCGCAGCAAGCTCAACGTCAAGGGCTCGTCTCTCGCGACCGCGCACCCGTTCGCGGCCACCGGCGGACGCATCGTCGCCAACCTCGCCAAGCTGCTGCACGAGAAGGGATCGGGCCGTGGCCTGATCTCGATCTGCGCGGCCGGCGGCCAGGGCGTCGTCGCGATCCTCGAGGCCTGAGGCTGGTCTTAGGGGACGGGCGCCGGGCCGCGCGCCATGGCGCGGGCGGCCTGGGCGACGTATTCCTTGACGTCGTCGAAGGAGATCGGTTCGACCCGAGGGTGTCCGGGGTCGAGCGCGCGCACCGACATGCGCAGCGTGGCGAGGTTCAGCACGCCGAGCGCCTGGGTGTAGAAGATGTTCGCCACGAGGTCGGGATTCGGCACGTCGAACACGCCCTGCGTGGTGCCGTCCTCGAGGACGCTGACGACGTGGGCGGTGCAGGCCGTCATGGCGCGTCCGAGCCGGAACATCACGGCCTCGCTGACCTCGTCCATCAGCTCGTCGCCGCGGCGGCGCAGCAGCGCCAGCGCGCAGTCGACGAAGGCCGGGTGCTGTTCGCCGTAGTCGAGGAACGCGTGCACGATCGCCACCAGCCGCTTAGACGGGTCGTCCGAGGACTGGTCGGCGGCGCCCAGCTCGGCATCGAGCTCGTCGAGGTAGCCGACGAGGGCCATCGCGAAGAGCTCCTCCTTGCCGGAGAAGTGCCGGTAGATGATGGCCCGGTTGATGCCGACCGCCTGGGCGATGTCCTCGATCTGGGCGTCGCGCACACCGCGTTCGTCGAACAGTCTGCGCGTGGCCGCGAGGATCTCCTGCCTGCGGGCCGCCCGCCGGTCGGAGGAAGGCATGTGACCAGCGTAGTCGGTGCCACTCTGCGGGAAGGTTCGGTCGTGGCCGGACGCGGAGTGTCTTGTCGGAACCGCCACGTATTCTGGGTCGACATGAGACCTCTTGCCGAGCTGCAGCGCCAGGTCGCGCCCTTCGAGGTCGTTTCCGACTACGAACCTGCAGGTGACCAGCCTGCGGCCATCGCCGAGCTCGAGAAGCGGATGACCGGCGGCGTCAAGGACGTCGTGCTGATGGGCGCCACCGGAACGGGCAAGACGGCCACCACCGCATGGCTGGCCGAACGCCTCCAGCGCCCGATGCTGGTGATGCTGCCCAACAAGACACTGGCCGCCCAGTTCGCCAACGAACTGCGTGAGCTCATGCCCCACAACGCGGTCGAGTACTTCGTCTCCTACTACGACTACTACCAACCCGAGGCGTACGTCCCCCAGTCCGACACGTACATCGAGAAGGACTCCTCGGTCAACGAGGAGGTCGAGCGGCTGCGGCACTCCGCCACCTGGTCGCTGCTCACCCGACGCGACGTCATCGTCGTCGCGAGCGTGTCGTGCATCTACGGCCTCGGCTCGGCCCAGGAGTACCTCGACCGCATGATCGGCTTCCGTGTCGGCGAGCAGATGTCGCGCGACAACCTGCTGCGCACCCTGGTCCAGGGCCAGTACGTGCGCAACGACGTCACCTCCACGCGTGGCACGTTCCGCGTCAAGGGCGACACCGTCGAGATCTTCCCCGTCTACCAGGAGATGGCGGTGCGCGTCGAGTTCTTCGGCGACGAGATCGAGCGGCTCATGACGCTGCACCCGCTCACCGGTGAGGTGCTGAGCGAGGACACCGAGCTGTATGTCGGAGCCGCCACCCACTACGCCGCCGGGGCCGAGACCATGGCCCGCGCCATCGAGACGATCCAGGAGGAGCTCTCCGAACGGCTGGCCGAGCTCGAGGGCGAAGGCAAGCTGCTCGAGGCTCAGCGGCTGCGCATGCGCACCACCTACGACCTTGAGATGATGCAGCAGATCGGCACCTGCGCCGGCATCGAGAACTACTCACGTCACATGGACGGTCGCTCGGCCGGCTCGGCACCCAATTGCCTGCTCGATTACTTCCCCGAGGACTTCGTGCTCGTGATCGACGAGTCGCACGTCACCGTTCCCCAGATCGGGGCGATGTACGAAGGCGACATGTCCCGCAAGCGCACGCTGGTCGAGCACGGGTTCCGCCTGCCGAGTGCCATGGACAACCGACCGCTCACCTGGGGCGAGTTCCTCCAGCGCATCGGTCAGACCGTCTACTTGTCGGCCACCCCCGGGCCATACGAGATGGAGAAGGTCGACGACGACGTCATCGAGCAGATCATCCGGCCGACCGGCTTGGTCGATCCCGAGGTCATCGTCAAGCCCACCAAGGGCCAGATCGACGACCTCATCAGCCAGATCAAGGGCCGCACCGAGAGCAACGAACGCGTCCTTGTCACCACGCTGACCAAGAAGATGGCCGAAGACCTCACCGACTACCTCCTCGAGGCCGGCATCCGCACGCGCTACCTGCACAGCGAGGTCGACACCCTGAGACGCATCGAGCTGCTCCGGGAGCTCCGCATGGGTGAGTACGACGTGCTCGTCGGCATCAACCTGCTGCGAGAGGGTCTCGACCTCCCCGAGGTCAGCCTCGTGGCCATCCTCGATGCCGACAAGGAGGGATTCCTGCGCTCCGGCCGGTCCCTCATCCAGACCATCGGCCGTGCCGCCCGCAATGTGTCGGGGCAGGTCATCATGTACGCCGACCGGGTCACCGACTCGATGGCCTCGGCGATCGACGAGACCAACCGGCGCCGCGCCAAGCAGGTCGCCTACAACACCGAGCACGGCCTCGATCCCACGCCGCTGCGCAAGAAGATCGGCGACATCACCGACCTCCTTGCCCGCGAGGACGCCGACACGTCGAAGCTGCTGGCCGCCACCGGCGACCGTCGTCGCAGGGGAGCGCCGGTGCCGCTGGGCCAGCACACCGCGGAGCTCGCCGACCTCCCGTCCGGCGACCTGGCCGACCTCATCGACCAGATGAGCGAGCAGATGCACGCGGCCGCGGCCGAGCTCCAGTTCGAGGTGGCGGCACGGCTGCGCGACGAGATCCGCGACCTCAAGAAGGAGCTGCGCGGCATGCTGGAGGCGGGCGTCTGACGTGAGCGACGCCGATGACCTGCAGCGGTACCTGCAGTCCGCACGCGACGCCCTGGTGTGGAAGCTCGACGGACTGTCCGAGCGACAGGTCCGGCGGCCGATGACCCCCACCGGCACCAACCTCCTCGGCCTGGTCAAGCACGTCGCCGGGGTCGAGGCGGGCTACTTCGGCAAGGTCTTCGGCCGTCCCTTCCCGGAGCCATTGCCGTGGACGGACGACGACGCCGAGCCCAACGCCGACATGTTCGCGACACCCGAGGAGTCCACAGCGGACATCGTCGCCCTCTACCGGCGGGTCTGGGAGCACGGCGACGCCACGCTCGCCGACCTCCCGCTGGAGACGCGAGGGGAAGTGCCGTGGTGGCCGCCCGAGCGCCGCGAGGTCACCCTCCACCGCATCGCGGTGCACGTCATCGCGGACATCCACCGGCACGCCGGGCACGCCGACATCCTGCGAGAGTCGATCGATGGCGTTGCGGGTCTGCGCGACGGCAACTCCAACCTTCCGGATCTCGACTGGACCGCATACCACGCTCGTCTCGAGGCGGTTGCCGCCTCGTTCGACGACTGAGTCCAGTCCCGGTGCGCTCGCTAGCCGTCCGAGGGCACCTGAGACACTGGGTCGCGGAGGGGAGTATTCCTTCGCCGCGGTGTCGTCATCACGTCGACCGTCATCGGACGACCGGTGCTGCGGGCCGCCTGGCTCGACGGGCGGCGGAAGAGACCTCCGGCGTTGCCGACGACCGGAGGAAACCCTGATGCACGTCTCCCAGTTCGAGTGGTTGATCACCGTGGGGGTGACGATCGCCGTCCTGCTGTTCGATGTCGTGGTCATCGCCCGACGGCCGCACGAGCCGACGATGCGCGAGTGCGCGATCGCCCTGTCGGTCTACGTCGGCCTCGCCGCGGCGTTCGGCATCTGGGTCTGGAACTTCCACGGACACCAGTTCGGGCTGGAGTTCTTCGCCGGCTGGCTCACCGAGTACAGCCTGTCGGTCGACAACCTGTTCATCTTCATCATCATCATGGCGAGCTTCAACGTGCCCAGGAAGTACCAGCAGGAAGCGCTCATGGTCGGCATCGTGCTGGCGCTCATCTTCCGCGGCATCTTCATCGCGCTCGGGGCGGTGGCCATCGAGCAGTTCTCGTGGATCTTCTACCTGTTCGGCGCGTTCCTCGTGTACACGGCATGGAGCCTCGGCAAGGACACCGAGCATGACGACGACGCCGAGAACGCCGTCGTCCGGTTCGCCCGCACCTACCTGAACACGACCGACCAGTGGCGCGGGCTGAAGCTCTACATCAAGCAGGGCACCAAGCGGCTGATGACGCCGATGTTCCTGGTGATCCTGGCCCTCGGCACCACAGACTTGATCTTCGCGTTGGACTCGATCCCGGCCATCTACGGGCTCACCGAGGAGCCATACCTCGTCTTCACTGCGAACGTGTTCGCACTGATGGGCCTGCGCCAGCTGTACTTCCTGCTCGGCGACCTGATGAAGCGGCTCGTCTACCTCTCGCAGGGTCTCGCCTTCGTGCTGTTCTTCATCGGCGTGAAGCTGGTGCTCCATGCGTTGCACGAGAACGAGGTGCCGTTCATCAACGGCGGTGAGCACGTGCCGGTGTGGGAGATCCCCACGCTGCTCAGCCTCGGCGTCATCATCGTGACGCTGGCGATCACAGCAGTGGCCAGCCTCTACAAGACGCGGTCCGTCGGCGCCGACTGACACCCCTGAAGCCACCCTGGTCAAACCCTCAAGGGGGATGTATCCCACAGTCGCCCGTGTATTTTGACTGCGTGCTGGTGGACGTGCGATCTCTCGTCGGTGGATGGGTTGGGCGTGCCGCCGTTCGCCGGATCCGCCGGAAGGGCATCGACCTCTCCCGCGTCGCCTTCATCCCCGAGCCCACCAAGGTGCCACTGCAGCGGGTCGGCACCGACCCGATTCCGAGGATCGCGGACCTGAGGCGAGGGGGTCCGCTGTACCGCCTGCCGGTGCCGTTCGTCGACTTCCGGGTATGGCTTCTCACGGGCTACCAGGAGTCGCGCACCGTCCTCATCGCGCGCGACACCTACAGCAACGACATCCGTCACCTCTTCGATGGGGACGGGCCCGCCACGTCCGACGACATCGGCGGGCTGGGCTTCACCGACCCACCGCTGCACACACGCTTGCGCAAGATCGTGACCCCGGAATTCACGATGCGTCGGCTGGCCCGGCTGGTGCCGATCATCGAAGGCATCGTCGACACGCAGCTCGACGAGATGGAAGAACTTGGCTCGCCGGTCGATCTCGCCAAGCACCTGGCCTTCCCCGTCCCGTTCCAGACGATCTGCGCGCTCCTCGGCCTCGACTACGAGGACCGGGACGCGTTCGCGAAGCTCGGCAGCGCACGGTTCGACGCCACCCTCGGCGGTGCGGCTTTCGGCGCGGTGTCGGAGCAGCGGGAGTTCCTGTTCGACGCGGTCGCTCATCAGCGACAGGCGCCAGGCCCGGGGCTGCTCGGACAGATCATCCGCGAGCAGGGCGATGCCATCAGCGACGTCGATCTCGCCGGCCTGGCCGACGGGATCTTCACCGGCGGTTTCGAGACGACAGCCGGCATGATCGCCCTCGGCACGATCGTGCTGCTGCGCAACCCCGAGCACGCGGCCCTGGTGCGTGACGGATCGCCGGAGCAGGTCGACCGCATCGTCGACGAGCTGCTGCGCTACCTCTCGGTGGTGCAGGTGGCATTCCCGCGGTTCGCCAAGCAGGACATGGAGCTGTTCGGCCAGCACATCCAGAAGGGCGACGTGCTGCTCGCCTCGCTGTCCGGCGCGAACCGTGATGCCGCCGCGGCAGGCGCTGATCCCGAGGGATTCGATCCGTTCCGCGTCCCGAAGAGCGCGCATCTCGCGTTCGGGCACGGCATCCATCGGTGCATCGGCGCGGAGCTGGCCAAGATCGAGCTGCGCACGGTGTTGCCGCACCTGCTTCGACGCTTCCCCGATCTGGCCCTCGCCAAGCCGGAGGAGGAGCTGAGCTTCCGCCGCCTGAGCTTCGTCTACGGCGTCGACGAGCTGCCGGTTCGCTTCTGAGCGTTCGGCCTGAATCCTCGCGATTTGTGACGAAGGTCGCGAGCCTTGAGCCGTCGAGTGGCGACCTTCGTCACGAATCGGGTGGAACGACCCCTGAGGGGACGGACGGTCACCAGCCTCGCTGCCGCCATTCGGTGAGGTGTGGCCGTTCCGATCCGAGCGTTGAGTCGTTCCCGTGCCCGGGATAGAACCACGTGTCGTCGTCGAAGCGGCCGAACAGCTTCATCTCCACCTCGTCGATCAGCGTGGCGAAGTTCTCCGCTGAGCCGAAGGTGTTCCCGACGCCACCCGGGAACAGCGAGTCGCCGGTGAACAGGTGGACGATGCCGTCGGGGTCGTCGTAGGCGAGGGCAATGGAGCCGTCGGTGTGGCCGGCGAGGGCGATGACCTCGAGCTCGCACGAGCCGACCCGAACCCGCGCACCGTCGGTGACCGGGTTCGTCGTGGGGACCGGGATGTGCTCGGCGTCCACCGGGCTGGCGATCGTCTCGGCGCCGGTTGCCTCCACGACGGCGGCCAGGGCCTGCCAGTGGTCCGGGTGCCAGTGGGTGGTGACGACGCGGGCCAGGTCGGCGTCACCGATCAGGTCGAGCAGGGTCGAAGGCTCGTCGGCGGCGTCGATAAGGGCCTGCTCGCCGGTGATCGCGCAGCGCAGGAGGTAGGCGTTGTTCGACATCGGGCCGACGGCGACCTTCGTGATGACGAGATCTCCGGCCTCACGGGTGTCGGCCGGGCTGCCGACCGCGACGTCTCCGCTGTAGTCCATGGACGTGATCCTAGGAACTGACAGGTGAGAAACCGCCGACGGGTTCTGTCAGGACGCGTCGATACCATGGCCGCGTGACCGACCGTCTGGTGATTCGCGGCGCCCGCGAGCACAATCTCAAGGACGTCTCGATCGATCTCCCGCGCGACTCACTCATCGTGTTCACCGGCCTGTCGGGCTCGGGCAAGTCCTCCCTGGCGTTCGACACGATCTTCGCCGAGGGTCAGCGACGCTACGTCGAGTCGCTGTCGGCATACGCACGCCAGTTCCTCGGCCAGATGGACAAGCCCGACGTCGACTTCATCGAAGGCCTGTCGCCGGCGGTCTCCATCGACCAGAAGTCCACCTCGCGCAACCCGCGGTCCACCGTCGGCACCATCACCGAGGTCTACGACTACCTCCGCCTGCTCTACGCACGCGCCGGCCGCCCGCACTGCCCCGAGTGCGGCGAGCCGATCGCCAAGCAGACGCCACAACAGATCGTCGACCGCATCCTCGCGCTGCCCGCCGACTCGCGATTCCAGGTGCTCGCGCCGGTCATCCGCGGCCGCAAGGGGGAGTACGGCGAACTGTTCCGGCAGCTTCAGTCGCAGGGCTTCAGCCGGGCACTGGTCGACGGCAAGCCGCACAACCTGGCCGACGAGCCGCCCAAGCTCGCCAAGCAGAAGAAACACACCATCGACGTCGTCGTCGACCGTCTCCAGGTCAAGCAGTCCATGAAGCAGCGGCTCACCGAGTCGGTCGAGACCGCGCTCAACCTGGCCGACGGGCTCGTCATCGCCGACTTCGTCGACCTGCCCGACGACGATGCACACCGCACCCGGCGGTTTTCCGAGAAGCTGGCCTGCCCCAACGACCACCCGCTCGCCGTCGACGAGCTCGAGCCGCGCTCGTTCTCGTTCAACGCGCCGTTCGGCGCCTGCCCCGAGTGCCACGGCATCGGCACCCGCATGGAGGTCGATCCCGAGCTCGTGGTGCCCGACGACTCGAAGTCGATCAACGAGGGCGCCATCAGTCCGTGGTCGGCGGCGCACGTCTCCGAGTACTTCTCGCGACTCATCAGCGCGCTCGGCGAGGAGCTGGGCTTCAGCCTCGATGTCCCGTACGGCTCCCTGACCGGCGACGTGCAGGAGACGCTGATGCGCGGGCACCCCACCAAAGTGCACGTGAAGTACAAGAACCGGTACGGCCGCCAGCGGCAGTACTACACGACGTACGAAGGTGCGGTCTCGTACCTCGAACGACGTCACGCCGAGACGGACTCCGACACCAGCCGTGAGCGGCTCGAGGGGTTCATGCGCGAGGTCCCGTGCCCGGTCTGCGACGGCACCCGCCTCAAGCCGGTCATCCGCGCAGTGCTGGTCAACAGCCTCGAGCACGGGCCCAAGAACATCGCCGAGGTCTCGGCACTGTCGATCCGTGAGGCCGCCGACTACCTGTCCACGCTCGAGATGACCGACCGTGAGCGTCAGATCGGCGAGCGCGTGCTCAAGGAGATCCACGAGCGTCTCCGCTTCCTGCTCGACGTCGGACTCGACTACCTCAGCCTCGACCGCGCGGCCGGCTCGCTCTCCGGCGGCGAGGCGCAGCGCATCCGGCTCGCCACGCAGATCGGTGCCGGCCTGGTCGGTGTGCTCTACGTGCTCGACGAGCCGTCCATCGGGCTGCACCAGCGCGACAACCACCGGCTGATCGAGACACTCGTGCGCCTGCGCGACCTCGGCAACACGCTGATCGTCGTCGAGCATGACGAAGACACCATCCGCACCAGCGACTGGGTGGTCGACATCGGCCCGGGCGCGGGCGAGCACGGCGGCCAGGTCATCGTCTCCGGCACGGTTGACGACCTCCTGAAGAGCGACGACTCGCTCACCGGGCGCTACCTCTCCGGCCGTGAGTCCATCCCCGTGCCGGAGATCCGGCGGCCGCGCACCAAGGGGCGCGAGGTCACCGTCCACGGCGCGCGCGAGCACAACCTGCAAGACATCGACGTCACGTTCCCGCTCGGCCAGTTCGTCGCCGTCACCGGCGTCTCCGGGTCGGGCAAGTCGACGCTCGTCAACGACATCCTCTACATGTCGCTGGCGCGCCAGATCTACAACGCCCGAACCATCCCCGGACGCCACCGCAGCATCAGCGGAGCCGAGGAGATCGACAAGGTCATCCACGTCGACCAGTCGCCCATCGGCCGCACGCCGCGCTCCAACCCGGCCACCTACACCGGCGTCTGGGACCACGTCCGCAAGCTGTTCGCCCAGACGCCCGAAGCGAAGATGCGCGGCTACCAGCAGGGCCGGTTCTCGTTCAACGTCAAGGGCGGACGCTGCGAGGCGTGCTCGGGCGACGGCACCATCAAGATCGAGATGAACTTCCTGCCCGACGTCTACGTGGCGTGCGAGGTCTGCCACGGCGCGCGCTACAACCGCGAGACGCTCGAGGTGCACTACAAGGGCAAGACCGTCGCCGACGTGCTCGACATGTCCATCGAGGAGGCCGTCGACTTCTTCGAAGCCATCCCGGCGATCTCCCGGCACATGCAGCACCCTCGTCGACGTCGGTCTCGGCTACGTGCGGCTCGGCCAGCCGGCTCCGACGCTGTCCGGCGGCGAGGCGCAGCGCGTCAAGCTGTCCTCCGAGCTGCAGAAGCGCTCCACCGGACGCACGGTCTACGTGCTCGACGAGCCCACCACCGGCCTGCACTTCGAGGACATCCGCAAGCTGCTGGGCGTGCTCGGCAGGCTCGTCGATCGCCGGCAACACGGTCATCGTCATCGAGCACAACCTCGACGTCATCAAGACGGCCGACTGGGTCATCGACCTCGGTCCGGAAGGCGGCGGCGGCGGCGGACTCCTCATCGCCGAGGGGACGCCCGAGGACGTCGCCCAGAACGCCGAGAGCTACACGGGAGCCTTCCTCGCCCCCATACTGAAGGAACCCGCCACGACCGGCGGTCGTTGATCGAGTAACGACCTGACGCCGACGAAGGAGCCGTCATGACCGAACTGACCGATCCGACCACTCGACGCGCAGTGCTGGGAGGTGTCGCGGCCGTGGGCGCCGGGGCCGTCCTCGCCGCCTGTGGATCCGACGAGCCAACGAGCTCGACCGGCGGAGGCGGAGACGCCACGTCCGACGGAGGGTCCTCCGGCGACGACGCGGGAGCCGCCGACGGCTCGCTCGCCACGACGGACGAGGTTCCGGTCGGCGGCGGCACCGTCTTCCAGAAGCAGAAGATCGTCGTCACCCAGCCCACGGAGGGCGACTTCAAGGCGTTCTCCGCAGTCTGTCAGCACGCGGGCTGCACGGTCGGCTCGGTCAACGGCGACACCATCCAGTGCAACTGCCACGGCAGCCAGTACTCCGCCGAGGACGGATCGGTGAAGAAGGGGCCCGCGGCCAAGGCCCTCCCGAAGAAGAAGGTCACGGTCGAGGGCGACAAGCTCATCGTCGCCTGACGGTCTGGGGCCGGCCGTAGGCTGGTGGGGTGGCAGATCCCGCGACCTACCGGCCGGCTCCGGGGGAGATCCCGGTCGGCCCCGGGGTCTACCGCTTTCGCGACGACAGCGGACGCGTCATCTACGTCGGCAAGGCCAAGTCCTTGCGCGCGCGACTGAACTCCTACTTCCAGGACATCGCCGGGCTGCACCCGCGCACGCAGCAGATGGTCACCACGGCTTCGGGGGTCGAGTGGACGGTCGTCGACACCGAGGTCGAGGCACTCCAGCTCGAGTACACCTGGATCAAGGAGTTCGACCCCCGCTTCAACGTCAAGTACCGCGACGACAAGTCGTATCCCTGGCTCGCCGTCACGGTGTCCGAGGAGTTCCCGCGGGTCATGGTCATGCGCGGGGCCCAGCGCAAGGGCGTGCGCTACTTCGGTCCGTACGGACACGCGTGGGCGATCCGCGACACCGTCGACACGCTGCTCCGGGTGTTTCCGATGCGTTCGTGCAGCGCCGGGGTCTTCCGTCGTGCCAAGGCGATCGGCCGGCCCTGCCTGCTCGGTGACATCGGCAAGTGCGCCGCACCCTGCGTCGGGCGGGTGAGCGCCGAGGAGCACCGCGCGATCGTCGACGACTTCATGGCCTTCATGGGCGGTCAGACCGCCGGTTTCACCCGACGCATCCAGAAGCGCATGCGCGAGGCGTCCGAGGCCCAGGAGTACGAGCTCGCGGCTCGGCTCCGCGACGACCTGGCGGCCCTCAACCGCGTTCTGGAGAAGCAGACGGTGGTGCTCGGCGACGGAACCGACGCCGACGTGTTCGGCTTCGAGATCGACCCGCTCGAAGTCGCCGTGCAGATCTTCTCCGTGCGCGGTGGCCGCATCCGCGGGCAGCGCGGCTGGGTGGCCGATCGTGCCGACGACACCGACGTGCCCGAGCTCGTGCAGCGGGCACTCGTCACCCTGTACGGCGAGTCGGCGTCCGAGGCCGTGCCACGGCAGGTACTTGTTCCCGAGCTCCCGGCCGACGCAGACGTCGTCACCGAGCTGCTCACGGAGCTGCGCGGCGGGCCGGTCACCATTCGCGTCCCGCGCCGCGGCGACAAGAAGCGCCTGATCGAGACGGTCGAGCAGAACGCCCACCAGTCGATGGCCCGGCACAAGCTCAAGCGAGCCGGCGACCTCACGGCGCGGAGCCAGGCCCTGGAGGAGATCCAGGACGCGCTGAGCCTGCCGGCCGCGCCCCTTGCGCATCGAGTGCTACGACGTCTCCAACCTCCAGGGCACCGAGATCGTGGCGTCCATGGTGGTGTTCGAGGACGGGCTGCCGCGCAAGTCCGAGTACCGGCGCTTCACCATCCGCCACGAGGGCCAGAGTGACGTCGCCGCCATGCACGAAGTCATCACCCGCAGGCTCGAGCGGCTGCTGAAGGCGCGAGCGGACGGCGCCGACGAGCAAGGAATCGATCCGGAAACGGGCAAACCCAAGAAGTTCGCGTACGCGCCGTCGCTGATCGTCGTCGACGGCGGACCACCCCAGGTCGCGGCCGCCCAGGCGGCGATGCAGCAGCTCGGCATCACCGATATCGCGCTGTGCGGGCTGGCCAAGCGCCTCGAGGAGGTGTGGGTGCCCGACGACGACGACCCGGTCATCCTGCCGCGCACGAGCGAGGGGCTCTACCTGCTCCAGCGGGTCCGAGACGAGGCTCACCGGTTCGCGATCGCCCACCACCGGCAACGCCGCGCCAAGGCCATGACCGGAAGCGTCCTCGACGACGTCCCCGGCCTCGGACCCACGCGCCGCCGAGCACTGCTCAAGACGTTCGGGTCGGTCAAGAAGCTTCGCGCAGCGAGCGTCGACGAGATCGCCGATGTCCCCGGCATCGGCCCGGCTACGGCAGAATCCATCGTGGCGGCCCTGTCGGGCGAGACTCCGGCACCCGCCGTCGACATGGCCACCGGCGAAATCCTGGAGGATCGATGACTTCGCTCTCGAAGCTCGTGCTGGTCACCGGCATGACCGGGGCTGGCAAGGGCACGGCGGCCAAGGGGCTGGAGAAGCTCGGCTACTACGTCATCGACAACCTCCCGGCCGACGTGCTCGTCGAGACGGTCGAGACCGTCGAGCGGTCCGAGGTCAGCGATCAGGTGGCCGTCGTGGTCGACGCGCGGTCCGGTCCGTTCTTCGATCGTCTGGTCGACGTGCTCGAGGAGCTGCGCGCCCGGGGCACACCCACACAGATCCTGTTCCTCGAGGCCGCCGACGAGGTCTTGGTCCGACGTCAAGAGGCGGCCCGCCGTCCGCACCCGCTCAGCCGCGAAGGTCGTCTCATGGACGGCTTCGACCGCGAGCGCGAGCTGCTGAGTCGCCTCCGCGGCCGCGCCGACATCGTGGTCGACACCACCAATCTCAACGTCCATCAGCTCGGGCAGCGCATCCAGGCGGCTTTCGAGGACGCCGACTCCAAGGGTCTGCGGGCTTCCGTCGTGTCGTTCGGATTCAAGTACGGCATCCCGATCGACGCCGACATGGTGGCCGACATGCGGTTCCTACCCAACCCGTACTGGGTCGACGAGCTGCGTCCGCTCACGGGCCTCGACGAGCCGGTGCGCGACTACGTGCGCAAGCAGCCGCGATCCGAGGAGTTCCTCGACCGCTACGAGGGTCTCGTCGCGCTGCTCACCGACGGCTTCCTGCACGAGGACAAGCACTTCCTCACCATCGCCATCGGCTGCACCGGCGGCCGTCACCGCAGCGTGGCCATGGCGGAGGCGTTCGCGGAGCGCTTGCGCGCCCACGACGTCCGCACGCTCGTGGTCCACCGCGATCTGGGGCGCGAGTGATCCAACGGCCGGCCGAGCCGGTCGAGCCGGTGGTCGCCGGAACCCGAGTCGTCGCTCTCGGTGGCGGGCACGGGCTGGCCGCGAGCCTGTCGGCTCTGCGGCTGCTGCACACCGACCTCACCGGCGTCGTCACGGTGGCCGACAACGGCGGGTCGTCCGGGCGCCTGCGCGACGAGCTCGGCGTGCTGCCGCCCGGCGACCTCCGCATGGCTCTCGCCGCGCTGTGCTCCGACGACGAGTGGGGACGCACCTGGGCCGGCATCCTGCAGCACCGTTTCGCGGGTGAGGGCTCGTTGCGCGACCACGCGGTCGGCAACCTGCTCATCGCCGCCATCTGGGAGATCCTGGGCGACCACGTCGACGGGCTCGACCTCGTCGGCCAGCTGCTCGGGGCCCGCGGACGGGTGCTGCCAATGGCCGCCGTGCCGCTCGACATCGAAGCCGACGTCCACCTGCGGTCCGCGCCCGACCGCCTCACCCTGGTGCGCGGCCAGGTGCAGGTGGCGAGCGTCGACGGCCAGGTCGTCAGCGTCCGGCTCGACCCCACCGACCCCCCGGCCTGTCCCGAGGCCGTCCAGGCCGTGCAGGAGGCCGACTGGGTGGTCATCGGTCCAGGTTCGTGGTTCACGAGCGTCATGCCCACCCTGCTCGTGCCCGAGCTGCGCGACGCTCTGGTCAGCACCGATGCCCGCCGCATCCTCGTGCTCAACCTCCAGGAGCAGGAGGGTGAGACCGAGGGGCTGACACCCACCGACCACCTCGAGGTGCTGTCGGCACACGCACCCGACCTCGGCCTCGACGCGGTCGTCGCCGACAGCTCCCTGTCCGACGAACGGGGGAGTCTCTCGACCGTCGCCCGAGAGCTCGGCGCCCGGCTCGTGACCGCCGATGTGGCCAGCGGGCTGGGATCGGACCAGCACGATCCGCTTCGACTTGCCGAAGCCTTCCGCACGATCTTGTACGGCGACATAGAGTGAACGTGTTCATCACGACCGCCGAGGAGTTCACCACATGGCCATGACGGCCCAGGTCAAGTCCGAGCTCTCCAGCACGGCGATCACCAAGTCCTGCTGCCGCAAGGCCGAGGTCTCCTCGATCCTCCGATTCGCGGGTGGTCTGCACATCGTCGCCGGCCGCCTCGTCATCGAGGCCGAGCTCGACACCGGTGCCGCGGCCCGGCGCCTGCGCACCGACATCGCCGAGGTCTACGGACACGACAGCGAGGTCGTCGTCATGCAGGGCAGCGGCCTGCGCAAGGGCACCCACTACATCGTGCGGGTGGCCCGCGACGGTGAGGCACTGGCTCGGCAGACCGGCCTGGTCGACTCGGGGGGACGCCCGGTGCGTGGTCTGCCGACGCAGGTCGTCTCCGGCGCCTCCTGCGACGCCGTGGCGGCCTGGCGTGGCACGTTCCTCGCCCACGGCTCGCTCACCGAGCCCGGGCGGTCGTCGTCGCTCGAGGTCAGCTGCCCCGGGCCGGAGGCCGCACTCGCCCTCGTCGGTGCTGCCCGGCGGCTCGGCATCAGCGCCAAGGCCCGCGAGGTGCGGGGCGTCGACCGTGTCGTCATCCGCGACGGCGAGGCCATCGGGGCACTCCTGACCCGCCTCGGAGCCCACGAGTCGCTCCTGGCCTGGGAGGAGCGCCGCATGCGCCGCGAGGTGCGCGCCACCGCCAACCGGCTTGCGAACTTCGACGATGCCAACATGCGGCGCTCCGCCCGAGCCGCGGTGGCCGCCGGCGCCCGCGCTCAGCGCGCGCTCGAGATCCTCGGCGACGACGTGCCCGATCACCTCAAGATGGCCGGGTCGCTGCGCGTCGAGCACCGTCAGGCCAGCCTTGAGGAGCTCGGGCAGCTGCACGACCCCCCGCTCACGAAGGACGCGATCGCCGGGCGCATCCGCCGCCTCCTCGCCATGGCCGACAAGACCGCCGAGGACCTCGGCATCCCCGACACCGAAGCCGGTCTCGGCGAGGAAGTGCTCCCGGAGGCCTGAGCAAACCCGGTCCGGCGCACTCGTTAGGCTGGACCCCACAAGACCTTCGACTGCAGGAGCATCCCCGCCGTGACCGTACGCGTAGGCATCAATGGCTTTGGCCGCATCGGCCGCAACTTCTACCGCGCGGCCCGCGCCGCCGGGGCCGACATCGAGGTCGTCGCCGTCAACGATCTCACCGACAACGAGACGCTCGCCCACCTGCTCAAGTACGACTCGATCCTCGGTCGTCTCGACGGCGACGTCAGCCACACCGGCGACTCGATCACCATCGGCGACGAGAAGATCGTCGCCTTCGAGGAGCGCGACCCGGCCAAGCTCGACTGGGCCTCCGTCGGCGCCGACATTGTCATCGAGTCCACCGGGTTCTTCACCGACGCCACCAAGGCGACGGCGCACGTCGACGGCGGCGCGAAGAAGGTCATCATCTCCGCGCCGGCCAAGAACGAGGACATCACCGTCGTGATGGGCGCCAACCACGACCTGTACGACCCAGCTGCCCACACGGTGATCTCCAACGCGTCCTGCACCACCAACTGCCTCGCCCCGCTCGCCAAGGTCCTGAACGACGGCCTCGGTATCGAGAAGGGCCTGATGACCACCATCCACGCGTACACGCAGGACCAGAACCTGCAGGACGCCCCGCACAGCGACCTGCGTCGCGCACGCGCCGCCGCGATCAACCTGGTTCCCACATCGACCGGTGCCGCCAAGGCCATCGGCCTGGTGCTGCCGGAGCTCAAGGGCAAGCTCGACGGATACGCCGTCCGCGTGCCCGTACCGACCGGCTCTGCCACCGACCTCACGGTTCACGTCTCGCGCGAGACAACCGTCGGGGAGGTCAACGAGCTGTTCAAGGCGGCCGCCACCGACGGGCCGCTGGCTCCGTACCTCTCCTACTCCGAGGCTCCGATCGTGTCGTCGGACATCGTCACCGACCCGGCGTCGTGCATCTTCGACTCGCCGCTGACGAAGGTCATCGGCGACCAGGTCAAGGTCGTCGGCTGGTACGACAATGAGTGGGGCTACTCGAACCGCCTCGTCGACCTGGTCAACCACGTCGGCGCCTCCCTCTGACGCGCGCCGACTGACTCGCCCATGAAGACCATCGACGACCTGGGTGATCTGCGCGGACGTCGTGTGCTCGTGCGCAGTGACCTGAATGTGCCGCTCGATGGCACCACCATCACGGACGACGGCCGGGTGCGGGCCAGCGTTCCCACCATCCGCCGCCTCGCTGACGCTGGTGCGCGGGTCCTGGTCATGGCGCACCTGGGCCGACCGAAGGGCACACCTGACCCGACGCTGTCCCTCCAGCCGGTCGCCGAGCGCCTCTCGGAGCTGCTCGGGTCGCCGGTGCGGTTCGCCCACGACACGGTCGGCGAGGAAGCTCAGCACATCGCGTCGACCCTCGGAGACGGCGAGATCGCCGTGCTCGAGAACGTCCGGTTCAACGCCCCGGAGACCAGCAAGGACGATGACGAGCGTGGGGCTTTTGCCGACCAGCTGGCGTCCCTCGCCGATGCGTTCGTCTCCGACGGCTTCGGTGTGGTGCACCGCAAGCAGGCGAGTGTCTACGACATCGCCTCGCGGCTGCCTGCAGCCGTGGGAGGCCTCGTGCAGACGGAGATCGACGTCCTCGAGCGGCTCACGACCAAGCCGGAGCGACCCTACGTCGTCGTGCTCGGCGGCTCGAAGGTGTCCGACAAGCTTGGCGTCATCGACAGCCTGATCGACAAGGCCGACAGCTTGCTCATCGGCGGCGGCATGGTGTTCACGTTCCTCGCCGCGCAGGGCCACGAGGTCGGCTCGTCGCTGCTCGAGGACGACCAGCTCGACGTGGTCAGGGGCTACGTCGAGCAGGCGGCCGAGAAGGGCGTCGACCTGGTACTGCCCACCGACATCGTCGTCGCGCCGGAGTTCGCCGCAGACTCGCCGCCCACCACCGTGGCGGCTGACGCGATGCCGGCCGATCAGATGGGCCTCGACATCGGCCCCGACTCCGCCGCGCATTTCGCCGAGATCATCCGGTCCGCGCACACCGTGTTCTGGAACGGGCCGATGGGTGTCTTCGAGATGCCTGCGTTCGCGGCCGGCACGAAGGCGGTCGCCCAGGCGCTCACCGAGCTCGGTGCTGGTCAGGGCGGGGGCCTGTCCGTCGTCGGCGGGGGCGACTCGGCCGCGGCGGTGCGCCAGCTCGGCTTCGATGACGACCAGTTCGGGCACATCTCCACCGGGGGTGGCGCCAGCCTCGAGTACCTGGAGGGCAAGACTCTTCCTGGTCTCGCAATCCTGGAGGAATCATGAGCGAGCGTCAGCGAGCGAATCAACAAGGTGTCATGGCGGCACCTTCGTACTCTTGGCTCTTCACGAAGGTGGCGGCATGACTCGCACTCCGCTCATGGCGGGCAACTGGAAGTCCAACCTCAACCACCAGGAAGCTGTGGTCCTGGTGCAGAAGCTGGCCTGGACGCTGCAGGACAAGAAGCACGACCCGGAGAAGTCCGAGGTGGCGGTCATCCCGCCGTACACGGACATCCGTGGTGTGCAGACGCTGGTCGACGGCGACCGGCTCACCATCCGGTACGGCGCCCAGGACGTCAGCGAGCACGACGGCGGCGCGTACACGGGGGAGATCTCGGCGGCGATGCTGGCGAAGCTCGGCTGCTCGTACGTCGTCGTCGGCCACTCGGAGCGCCGTGAGTACCACGGCGAGACCGATGCGGTCGTGAACACCAAAGCGGTCCGGACCCTGGCCGCGGAGATGACGCCGATCGTGTGCGTCGGCGAAGGTCTCGAGATCCGTCAGGCCGGCGACCACGTGGCCTACACGCTCGCCCAGCTCGACGGCTCGTTGTCGGGTCTCAGCGCCGAGCAGGTCGCCGGACTCGTGGTCGCCTACGAACCTGTATGGGCCATCGGCACGGGAGAGGTGGCCACGCCTGAGGACGCCCAGGAAGTCTGCGCAGCCATCCGGGGCCGGGTTGTCGAGACCTTCTCGCCCGAAACCGCAGAGTCGTTGCGTATCCTTTACGGCGGATCGGTCAAGGCAGCGAACATCGCCGCGATCATGGCGCAGCCCGACGTGGACGGCGCACTGGTCGGCGGTGCCAGCCTCGAAGCGGAGGAGTTTGCCGCCATAGCCCGGTTCTACGACATGCCGAACCTCGGCCCCTGAAAGGCTCGACGTGATTCTTCTCTTCTCCATCGTCCTGACGATCGCCAGCTTGCTGATGATCGTCCTGATCCTCATGCACAAGGGACGAGGCGGCGGCCTGTCCGACATGTTCGGCGGCGGCATCTCGAGCTCGCTGGGCGGGTCATCGGTCGCCGAGCGCAACCTCGACCGCATCACGGTCGGTATCGCGGTCGTCTGGGTCGTGAGCATCGTCGCTCTCGGCCTCCTGCTGAAGGTGAGCAACTGACATGGCGGCAGGAGCGATTCGCGGCAGCCGCATCGGCGCCGGACCCATGGGCGAGGCCGAGCGTGGAGAAGCGGCACCGCGTCAGCTGGTGACGTACTTCTGCGTGAACGACCACGTGACGGAGCTCCAGTTCTCCGTGGAGGCCGAGGTCCCGGAGTCGTGGGACTGCCCACGCTGCGGCATGCCGGCGAGCGTCGACGAGCAGAACCGCCCGACGGCGCCCAAGATCGAGCCCTACAAGACCCACCTGGCCTACGTGAAGGAGCGCCGCAGCGAGAAGGAAGCGGCCGAGATCCTCACCGAGGCCATCGAGACCCTGCGCACCAAGCGCAAGTCCGGCGAAGTCATCTTCTGATCGACCTCGCAGCACATTCGTCGAGGAGCCAGAGCGTCTCCTGACGTCCGCGGACGCCGCGGGCCGGGGTCTCGTCGATCGTCCCGTCGTCCGCGAGTGCACGCGCCACGGCATCGGCTTTCTCTGCCCCCGACACGAGGAACCACGCAGCGTTGGTGCGGTTGAGCGTCGGGAACGTCATCGAGATGCGCACCGGGGGTGGTTTGGGGGAGTCGAAGAGCTCGGCGCAGGCACGGTCGGTCTCGTTCAGGAGCGGATGGTGCGGAAACAACGAGGCGACGTGACCGTCCGGACCCATCCCGAGCAGTACGAGGTCGAAGGGCTCGGCGGGGAGGGTCGCGGCGTACTCGTCGGCGGCCTCGGCGGCGCTCAGGGAGCAGTCGTTGCCGGCGATGCTGTAGACGCCTGTCGCGCCGACTCGGTCGAGGAAGACATCGCGTGCCTGCTGGTCGTTGCGGTCGGCGTGAGCCTCGGGCACGAATCGCTCGTCACCGAACCAGAACTCGACGTCCGCCCAGTCCGCGGCGTCGGCGTCGATGCACTCGTAGGCGGCCGCGGCGATCGTCCCGCCGGTGAGGACGAGACGTGGGGTTCGTCCCTGAGCCTGTAGCCCGGCCACGAGGGTGGTGAGTCGCTCGGCGATGGCCTGGGCCAGCGCATCCGCGTCCGGGAGAACCTCGACGCTCATGACCCGGCGAGCAGGTGCTTGATGGTCGCGGCATAGATGTCGTCGGCATCGAGCCGGCGCAGGTCTTCCGCGAGCAGCTCGGCCAGCGTGCGGCGTCCCATCGGCACCTCGCGCGGCGCCGACCCTGGAACGCTGAACTGGCACGACGTGGCATCGATCCGCTCGATCGTGACATCTCCGTCGGACATGTGGAGCACGACCTTGGAGATCTGGTCCATGTCGCCCTTTCGCTGCCGGATCGGCACCCGAAGCCGACTCTCCAGCCAGGCGATCAGGAGCGTGGCGACGGGATTGCCGGGCCGGAATTCGACGGAGCCGCCGGTGACCTTGCCGGTCGACTGGTCGAGGGCCGCCGCGAGCACCGCCCGCCAAGGCGTGAGGCGGGTCCAGGTGAGGTCGGTGTCGCCCGGCATGTAGTGGCGAGCCGTGGCCTTGAGCGCGCGAACCGGCGAGCTGCTGCTCTCGGCGTCGGTGAGGCGGCGTTGCGCGAGCCGGCCGATGGCATCGGCGGACGGGTCGGACGGTGCGTTGAGCGGCCACCAGGCGACGACGGGGGAGTCGGGCAGCAGCAACGGAAGCACGACCGAGTCCGCGTGCGTCACGAGCGGGCCCGACATCCGGAGCAGCACCGACTCGCCGGCGGAGTTCTCACCGACACGGACGTTCGCGTCGAGCCGCGGGGCACCACGGCCGTCACCCAGCACGATGCCCAGGATGCGGGCGGGATGTTCCCGCGACAGGACAGCCGCCGTCCTCAACGCCTCGCCGACGGTCTCGTTGTCGGTGACCACGAGCAAGGTCAGCGACATGTCCATGCCGGGGCTGCCCGCGGCGATGCGGGCCTTGACCATGGCCCGGGCGACCTCGGCCGATGTGGTGCGTTCCAGCGAGATCTCCATCAGGGCCGCCTCCAGACGCGACCGTCACGGGCGATCATCTCGTCGGCCGACGCCGGCCCCCACGTGCCGGACGTGTAGGTGTCGATGCTCGTCTGGCGCGACCAGTGCTCGATGACCGGGTCGAGAATCTCCCAGGCAAGTTCCACCTCTTCGTGCTGCGGGAACAGAGGCGGGTCGCCAAGAAGCACGTCGAGGATGAGCCGCTCGTAGGCTTCCGGGCTGCTCTCGACGAAGGCGCCGCCGTAGGCGAAGTCCATCAGCACGTCGCGGATCTCCATGGTCGTGCCGGGCACCTTGGCGCCGAACCTCAGCGTGACCCCCTCATCGGGCTGGATCCGCATCACCAGCGCGTTCTTGCCGAGCTCCACCACGTCGTGCTTCGAGAACGGCTGGTGCGGCGCACGCTTGAACACCACGGCCACCTCGGTGACACGTCGCCCCAGTCGCTTGCCCGTGCGCAGGTAGAACGGCACCCCGGCCCACCGCCGGGTGGCGATGTCGATGCGTAGCGCGGCATAGGTCTCGGTGGTCGAGTTCTGCGGGATGCCCGCCTCCTCGAGGTAGCCGACGACCTTCTCGCCCCCGGCCCACCCGGCCATGTACTGGGCGTGTGCGGTGTGGAAGTCGAGCCGCGGCGCGGGGCGGGCGTTGGCCAGGATCTTCTGCTTCTCCATGCGGAGGCTCGACGCCTTGAACGACACGGGCTCCTCCATGGCGATCAGGGCCATCAGCTGGAGCAGGTGGTTCTGGATGACGTCGCGCGCGGCGCCGATGCCGTCGTAGTAGCCGGCTCGGGTGCCGATGCCGATGTCCTCGGCCATGGTGATCTGCACGTGGTCGACGTAGTTGCCGTTCCAGATGGGCTCGAACATCCCGTTCGCGAACCGGAACGCGAGGATGTTCTGCACCGTCTCCTTGCCGAGGTAGTGGTCGATCCGGAACACGCACTCGGGTGGGAACACGCCGTCGACGATCTCGTTGAGCTCACGAGCCGACTTCAGGTCGTGCCCGAACGGCTTCTCGATGACGACCCGGCGCCAGCCGCTGTCGGACGTCGCCAGGCCGTGCTTCTCGAGCTGGGACACCACCACGGGGAACAGCGACGGCGGGATGGAGAGGTAGAAGGCGTGGTTGCCGTTGGTGCCCTGCTGCTCGTCGAGCTCACTGCATGGTGTCGCCCAGCCGCACCCAGGCGGCGTCGTCGTCGAACTCGCCGGGCACGAACCGGATGCCGGCCACGAGCTGCTTCCACACCGTCTCGCGCCACGGGGTCCGGGCACCGTCCTGGGCGGCCTTCTTGATGAGCGCGGTGAACTCCTGATGGCCGAAGTCCTGACGGGCGAAGCCCACGAGGGCGAATCCGGGTGGCAGCAGGCCGCGGTTCGCGAGGTCGTAGACGGCCGGGATGAGCTTCTTGCGGGCCAGGTCGCCGGTGACGCCGAACAGGATCAGGCTGCACGGGCCGGCGATCCGGGGGAGTCGACGATCTTGCGGGTCGCGCAGCGGGTTGGTCGAGTCGCTCTTCATCCGAGCAGCTCGCGCAGGATCGGGAGCGCCGAGGTGACGTCGGACAGGTGCAGCCGGAGCACCGGGCGACCATGCTCGCGGAGCACGTGGGCGTCGCCGGCGGCCTGCGACGCGATGAACTGGCCGAACGTGAAGTCGCGACCAGGCACCTCGAGGTCGTCGACCGGATCGGACGTGAGCTGCAGATAGACACCCGTGCCCGGACCGCCCTTGTGGTACTGCCCGGTGGAGTGCAGGAAACGGGGGCCCCAGCCGAACGTGACCGGGCGCCCGGTGCGCTTGGCGAGCACCTCGCGGAGGCCGGCGTACTCGGCCAGCCCGGTGCGGTCGAGGTAGGCCTGCACCGAGACATACCCGTGGAAGAGGTCGAGCGTGCCGAGCAGCTCGTCGACCGCCGCTCCCAGGTCGGTGGCCTGCGTGCCGAACGCCGAGATCCCGTGTGACTCGAGGTCGGGTTGCTCGGGGTCGGAGCCGCCGTCGAGGAGCTTGCGGGCGGCCTTCTTGGCACTTTCGACGTCGGGCTGGTCGAAGGGGTTGATGCCGATGAGGCGCCCGGCCACGGAGACGGCGGTCTCCCAGAGGAGCATCTGGGCGCCGAGTCCGCCCTGCACGCCGGCCGACCAGCCGGACTGCGCCTCGGGGGCGTCCTTGCCGCCGAGGGCGACCAGCATGGTGTCGGCGGTGCTCGGGTTGAAGTTGACGGCGTTCTCGAACGGCACGACGACCGGGAGAATGCCCTTGCCCTGCTTGCCGGTCGACTCGGCCACGAGCTGCTCGATCCAGTCGCCGAGGCCGTGGCGGGTCTGGTCGGCGAGCACGAGCTTGTCGATGCCGTGCCGATTGGCGACGCCCAGGGCGACGCCGAGTCGTAGCGCGGGGTTGTCGCCGTCGTCGTCGGCGATCTCCGCCTGTGCCGCCTCGGCGTCGTCGAGCAGCTCGTCGATCGGAGCGCCGGCGAGCCCGCTCGGCACCAGGCCGAAGGCGGTGAGGGCGGAGTAGCGGCCGCCGACGTCCGGATCGGCGCGGAAGACCCGGTAGCCCGCCCCGGTGGCCTCCTGGTCGAGGGGTGAGCCGGGATCGGTGACCACGACGAGATGGTCGGCCGAACGGAGTCCGGCATCGGTGAAGGCCTGCTCGTACGCGCGACGAAGGCTGTCGGTCTCGACGGTGCCGCCGGACTTGCTGGACACCACGACCACGCTCCGCTCGAGGCGGTCGGCGATCGCCCGACGAACCATGTCGGGTTGCGACGAGTCGAGGACGGTCAGCCCGACACCTGCGGTCGCGCAGATGACCTCCGGCGCGAGGGACGAACCACCCATGCCGCACAGCACGACGTGATCGAGTCCGCGGCCGGTGAGCTCGTCACGCAGGGCGGTGACCTCGTCGACCAGTGGCCGCGACGACGTGGCCAACGAGGTCCAGGCCAGGCGCACCTTCGCCTCGGCCTCGGCGGCCGGCCCCCAGAGCGTCGGGTCCCGGTCGGCGATGCGCGACGCGACCTTGTCGCCGACAGCGCGGTGCAGGACCTGCTCGAACTCGTGCTCGCGCGGAACGGCGAGGGTGACCTCGCACGGCGTGCCGGGAGTGGACGCAGCCATCGGTCAGGCCTTGTCGAGCTCGTTCGAGACGGTGTCGAGCAGCTCCGCCCAGGACGTGTCGAACTTGTCGACGCCCTCCGTCTCGAGAACGGCGACGACGTCGTCGTAGCTGACGCCGTCACGCTCGAGCGCGGCGATGACGTCGCGCGCGTCGTCGTAGGTGCCGTGCACGGTGTCGGCTCGCACCTCGCCGTGGTCGGCGAAGGCCTTCATCGTCTTCTCCGGCATCGTGTTGACGGTGTCGGAGACGACGAGCTCGCTGACGTACATCGTGTCCGGGTACGCCGGGTCCTTGACTCCAGTGGACGCCCAGAGCGGGCGCTGGGTGTGGGCTCCGTTCGCGGCCAGCTCCTTGAAACGAGGCGCCGCGATCACGTCCTCGTAGGCCTCGTAGGCAAGCCGGGCATTGGCGATCGCCGCCTTGCCTCGTAGCGGGTGTCCTTCGCCGAGTCGCTGGTCGACCTCGGTGTCGACCCGGCTGACGAAGAACGACGCCACGGACCGGATGTCGCCGAGCTGATGGCCGTTCTCGGCGGCCTGCTCGAGACCGGACTGGTAGGCGTCCATGACCCCGCGGTAGCGGTCGAGCGAGAAGATCAGCGTGACGTTGACGCTGATGCCCTGGGCGATCGTCGCGGTGATCGCCGGCAGGCCTTCCTCGGTGGCCGGGATCTTGATGAACAGGTTCGGACGATCGACGCGGTCCCACAGCTTGCGGGCCAGCTCGATCGTGCGCTCGGTGTCGCGAGCGGCACCGGGATCGACCTCGATGGACACGCGTCCGTCCAGCCCGTCCGTGGCGTCGTACACGCCGCGCAGGACGTCGCAGGCGCGCTGGACGTCGGTCGTCGTGATCTCGAAGACGGCGTCGTCGACGCTGGCGTCGGCCTGCTTGAGGTCGGAGATCTGGTCGGCGTACTGCTCGCCGTCGGACAGCGCGCCCGCGAAGATCGTGGGGTTGGTGGTGACGCCCACGACGCCCGATGACTCGATGAGCTCCGCGAGCTCACCGCTCACGATGCGCTCCCGGGAGAGATCGTCCAGCCAGATGGACACCCCGGCGTCGGTCAGGGCTTGCAGACGGTCGTTCATGAGGTCTCCTTGCTCAGGGTGGTCAGTGGGGCGCGTCCTCGTTGTCGGCGGGCCCGACAGGTCCGGCCGGGCGGGCGTGGAACCCGATGGGCTCGGCCGACGTGGCGGCCGCGATCGACTCGTGCGCGGCGGCGACGACGGCACCTGCGGTGATGCCGAAGTGCTCGTACAGCGTCGCGTAGTCGGCCGACGCCCCGAAGTGCTCGAGGCTCACGGTCCTCCCGGCGTCGCCGATAACATCGCGCCAGCCGAACGACACCCCGGCCTCCACCGACACGCGGGCGCGGACGGACGGCGGGATGACGCTGTTGCGGTAGGCGACGTCCTGCTGCTCGAACCACTCGCGGCACGGCATGGACACCACTCGGGCCTGCACACCGTCAGCGGCCAGCGTGTCGCGGGCCTCGACGGCGAGCTGGACCTCCGAACCCGTGGCGACGAGCACGACGTCGGGCTCAGCAGCGCCATCGGGGTTTGGGGCATCGAGGAGCACGTACGCGCCGCGGGCGACGTCGTCGGCCTCGGCGTAACCGCCGGTGCCGCGGGGGAACACCGGTAGGTTCTGGCGGCTGAGCGCGAGTGCCACCGGACGGTTGGTGATGCTGAGGAGAGTGCGCCACGCGGCCACGGTCTCGTTGGCGTCGGCCGGGCGCACGACGTCGAGTCCGGGGATGGCGCGCAGGGCCGCGAGGTGCTCGACCGGCTGGTGGGTGGGGCCGTCCTCACCCAGACCGATCGAGTCGTGCGTCCAGACGTAGGTGACCGGAAGCTCCTGCAGCGCGGCGAGCCGGACGGCCGGGCGCATGTAGTCGCTGAAGACCAGGAACGTGCCGCCGTAGGGCCGGGTGGGCCCGTGCAGGGCGATGCCGTTGAGAACCGCGCCCATCGCGTGCTCGCGGATGCCGAAGTGCAGCACCCGGCCGTACCAGTCGCCCTGGAACTCCTTGGTGGAGCGGTCGGGCGGGATGAACGAGGGCTGACCGTCGGGGGTGGTGTTGTTGGAGCCGGCGAGGTCGGCCGAGCCGCCCCACAGCTCGGGCAGCGCAGGCGCCACGGCGCTCAGGAATTCTCCGGATGCCTTGCGGGTCGCGACACCCTTCTGGTTCGCCGGGTAGACCGGCACGTCCTTGTCCCAGCCGTCGGGAAGGGCACGCGACGTCAAGCGGTCGAAGAGCGCCTTCGCGTCGCCGTGCTCGGCCGCCCATGCGTCGAACTGCTGCTGCCACTCGGTGTGGGCGCGGGCGCCGCGGTCGCGGGCCTCCCGGGTGTGGGCCAGCACCTCGTCGGCGACGGCGAACGACTCGTCCGGGTCGAAGCCGAGCTCCCGCTTGGTGGCGGCGACCTCGTCGGCTCCGAGCGCCGAGCCATGGGCGGCGCCGGTGTTGCGCGCGTGGGGGGCCGGCCACGCGATGATGGTGCGCAGCACGATGAGGCTGGGGCGGTCGGTCTCGTCGCGGGCCGCGGTGTAGGCGTAGTGGAGTGCTGCGACATCCTCGTCGTAGCCGGTGCCGCCGTTCGTCCAGTCGACCGTCTGCACGTGCCAGCCGTAGGCCTCGTAGCGCTGGGCGACGTTCTCGCTGAACGCGACGTCGGTGTCGTCCTCGATGGAGATCTGGTTGTCGTCGTAGAGCACCGTGAGGTTGCCGAGTCGTTGGTGTCCGGCGAGCGATGACGCTTCGGACGACACCCCCTCCTGGAGGTCTCCGTCGGACGCGAAGACGTACACCTGGTGGTCGAAGACGCTGTCGCCGGCGTGGGTGTCCGGGTCGAGCAGGCCGCGCTCACGGCGGGCTGCCATGGCCATGCCGACGGCGTTGCCGATGCCCTGGCCGAGGGGTCCGGTGGTGACCTCGACGCCGGGAGTGTGAGCGTGCTCCGGGTGTCCGGGGGTCTGGCTGCCCCAGGTGCGCAATGCCTTGAGGTCGTCGAGGGTCATCGGGTAGCCGGCGAGGAACAGCTGGATGTATTGCGTGAGGCTGGAATGCCCGCACGACAGGACGAACCGGTCGCGGCCGGGCCACAGCGGGTCGGCGGGGTCGTGCCGCATGATCTTCTGGTACAGCAGGTAGGCGGCGGGGGCGAGGCTCATCGCGGTGCCGGGGTGGCCGTTGCCGGCCTTCTCCACGGCGTCTGCGGCCAGTAGTCGCACGGTGTCCACCGCGGTGTCGTCGAGCTTGTTCCAGTCCAGTGATGGGGGTGCCGTGGCCACTCGCATCGCTCCTGATCTCTGGTCGGGATGACCGCCTCGACGACCGCGTGGAGTCGTCGCTCCGACCCTACTAGCGTGGCACTAGACTCGCCCCCGTGAGTGCACTCGATTCGCAGGTGGCGCACGACGCCATCGAGCCGACTCGCTGGCACGTCCCCGGAGTCGTCGGGGCCTATGTGGCGCTGATGAAGCCGCGCATCATCGAGCTCTTGCTGCTCACCACCGTGCCGGTCATGTTCCTGGCCGCCCGCGATGTCCCGTCGCTGTGGCTCGTGGTCGCCACCGTCGTCGGTGGCACCCTGTCGGCCGGCAGCGCCAACGCGCTCAACTGTGTGTTCGACGCCGACATCGACACCAAGATGCGTCGCACGTCGCGTCGCCCTTTGCCGCGGCACCAGGTCTCGACGCGGGCGGCCCTGGTGTTCGGTCTTGTGCTCGGAGTTGTTTCCACACTCTGGCTCGGCCTGCTCGTCAACTGGCTTTCGGCCGCCCTGGCGCTCGCCGCCAATGTGTTCTACGTCGTCGGCTACACAATGATTCTCAAGCGCCGGACCACTCAGAACATCGTCTGGGGTGGGGCCGCGGGATGCTTCCCGGCGCTCATCGGCTGGACCGCCGTCACCAACGAGCTCGCGTGGACCCCGGTCGTGCTGTTCCTCGTGGTCTTCTTCTGGACGCCGCCGCACTTCTGGGCGCTGGCCATGCGCTACCGCGACGACTACGCCGCCGCCGGGGTGCCGATGCTGCCCTCGGTGGCCACATCACGCGAGGTGGCGCAGCAGATCATCACCTATTCCTGGGTCATGGTCCTCACGTCGCTCGTGCTGTGGCCGGTCGCCGTCACCGGCTGGTTCTACCCCGGCGTGGCGATCACGCTCGGCATCGTGTTCCTCGTCGAGGCCTACGACCTCCGCTCCCGCGCGCGCGACAGCGAGGACCTCTCCGTCATCAAGCCGATGCGCTTGTTCCACCTCTCCAACGCCTACCTCGCCCTGCTCTTCGTGGCCGCAGCTGCCGATCCCTTCCTCCGGTGATTCCCGCCGACTGGGAGCCTCACCACCGCGATGACGGCGAGGTCATCGGCTATCTCGCGGCGGGCGAGCTGGACCTCGTCGTCCCGGTGAACCTCGTCGGGCACCCGATCGGTGCCGCCATGGACCGGTTCGAGGCCGAGGAGCTGCTCGAGGACGCCGGGCTGTCCTACCTGGCCGAGCCGTGGATGCTCCGTCACGATGACGGCTCCGAGCAGCGGGTCGTGATCGTCGAGGTGGATGCCGACCACGTCGTGGTCACCGACGCTCAGTTCGCCCTGGTCGTCGGACGCCCCGCGGACATGGTCGATCGAGTCACGCTGTCGGTTCCGACCGATCGCCTGCGTCCAGGATGAGCACGTCGAGTGGCGACTGGTCGCTCGAGGCCGGGGTCACGATGCGGGTCCGTGAGGTCGGGCCGGACGACTGGGTCGTCTGGCGACTCCTTCGCCAGCGGTCGCTCACCCAGGACCCGCAGGCGTTCGCCGCCTCGGTCGAGCGCTGGACCGGCGAGCAGGACCGTGAGGAGAACTGGCGCTCCCGACTGGCCGAACCGGGCGCGTGTTTCGTCGCCGAGCACGGTGCGGCGCCGGTCGGCATGGTCGCCATGCGCCCGGACGACGACGGTGACGGCCAGCAGCTGGTCTCCATGTGGGTCGCTCCCGCGGCCCGGGGACGCGGCGTGGGTCGGGCCCTGGTCGGGCGGGTCATCGCCGCCGCGGCAGGCCGGCCGCTGTGGCTGCGCGTGCTGGACGGCAACGCCACCGCCATCCGGCTGTACGAGCGGTGCGGGTTCTCCCTCGACGACTCCGACCCGGACGCCGAAGGCTGCCGCGCGATGCACCGCACGGCCGCCCACGAGATGAAGGATTCCTGATGCCTGTCGACCCCACTGGATCCGACCTCAAGCGGTATCTCGCCGACGACCCAGGCGGTGAGGTCGTCATGCTCAACCTCCTGCGCTTCGCCAAGGGCGGTCGTCCGTCGTACGAACGCTATGCCGAGGAGATCCAGCCGTTCTTGCGCAAGGTCGGTGCCCGGGTGGTCTACATGGGTGACTGCTCCACGTCGCTCGTGCCATCCGAGGGATTGGGGTGGGACGCCGTGCTGCTGGTCGCCTACCCGAGTCGTAAGGCGTTCAGCGCCATGGTGGCCGATTCCGACTACCAGCGGATCACCCACCTGCGCACCGAGGCGCTCGACGAGGCCGTCCTCCAGGCCACGACGCCCTGGGTCTGACTCAGACCTGGCTCGGCTCGTCGGCGGTGACGTCGGCCGTCTCCACAGCCAGCACCAAGCGGGTCCCGACCGCCATCAGGATCGCAGCACCCACGAGGTGCGCGGCCACGAGCGCGACGGGGAGGTCGCTGAAGTACTGCACGAAGCCGATCGTGCCCTGCAGCAGCTCGACCGCCAGCAGAAGCAGTGCGACGCGGCCGGACGCGGTGCTGCGCAGCGCGACGAGCGTGACCAGGGTGAGACCCACGAGGACGTACACGCCGGCGGCATGGACGTGGCTCATGACCTGCGGGTCGAGCCCGTTGCGCGGGGAGTCCGCGTCACCGGCGTGGGGACCGCTGCCAGTGACGACGGTGCCGAGATACACGACCACGACCAGCGCCGCGAACGTCACGCGGGTGAGCGCGACCGACTTGGCCCGACCCCGTGCCATGGACGCGCCACGCACCTGGGTGACGAGGAGCACCGAGCCGACGATGAGGCCCATGGAGAGCAAGAGGTGCAGCGAGACGATCCACGGGTTGAGGTTCGTGAGCACCGTGATGCCGCCGATGACGCCCTGGAACGGGATTCCGAGGGCCAGCACGACCGCGAGGCGTCGCGTCGCGCTGGTGGAGTCGGCCCAGCGCCACACCGCGATCAACGTCCCTACCGCCACCGCGACCAGCACGTACGTGAACATCCGGTTGCCGAACTCGATGACGCCGTGCACGCCGAGCTCGCGGTGCGGCACGAACGACTCGTCGGTGCACCTGGGCCAGGTCGGGCAGCCGAGACCGGAGCCGGTGAGCCGCACCAGTCCGCCAGTGAGGACGATCAGGGTGTTGGCCACGACCGACGCCCACGCCCATCGTTCGACCGTGCCGCGATCAGGTGCCAGCAGTGCGGATCTCACTCCCACCGGAACGTCCTCGCTGTGAGGACTCCGGCCCCCAACGCCCAGACGAGCAGCACGACCATCGGCAGCATGCCGGGAGATCCGCCGTTGAACGCGTCGCGCAGCCCTTCTCCGAGGGCGCCCGACGGCAACAGCTCGAGGACGTGCTGGGTCGGGCCGGGGTAACGCTCGAGCGGGACGATGAGCCCTCCGCCGACGAGCAGCATGACGTACACGAGGTTGGCCACGGCGAGCGTCGCTTCGGCACGGAAGGTGCCGGCGATGAGCAGGCCCAGCGACCCGAATGCCGCCGTGCCGAGCAGGACGAGGAGCACGAGCCAACCGATGGCGGCGGCGTCGCCGCGGGGCTCCCACCCGACGAGGCGGGCCACCAGCATGAGCACGGCCAGCTGCAGAACCTCGATGATCAGGACGGCGCCGATCTTGCCGGCCATCAGGCCCCAGCGCGGCAAGGGAGAGGCGCCGAGCCGCTTCAGCACGCCGTAGCGGCGCTCGAAGCCGGTCGCGATGGCCAGCGACGTGAACGACGTGGACAGCACTGCGAGTGCCAGCACGCCGGGCGTGATGATGTCGATCGAGCGGCCGGGCCCGAGGTCGACGATCTCGTCGGAACGCGTGCCCATCACGAGCAGCAGCAGGGGGATGACGAGCGTCAGGAGCAGCTGTTCGCCATTGCGCGAGAGCAGGCGGAGCTCCATCGTCGTCTGCGCCCAGAGCATCTGCGCCATGGATGCGGCGCCGGGACGGGGCGAGAGGTCCAACATCGTGCTCATCGCAGGGCCTTCCCGGTGAGCTCGAGGAACCGGTCCTCGAGGGTCTGGCGCTCGACGAGCACCGACTCCGCGAGGACTCCCTGGCCGGCGCACCACGCGGTGAGGGTGGCGAGCAGCTCGGGATCGACGTGGCCCGCGATGACGTAGTGGCCGGTCTGCGTCTCGTCGACCTTGGTGTCGTGGGGGAGGGCGAGCATCAGCGAGTCGACGTCGAGTCCCGGTCGTGCCGTGAAGCGCACCGTGTTCTTGGCGCCGGACTCCGACAGCTCGGCCGGCGACCCCGAGGCGATGACCTGCCCGGCGTCGACGATGTGCACCCGGTCGGAGAGGGCCTCGGCCTCGTCCATGAAGTGGGTCGTGAGCACGGTGGTCACCCCGCCGGCGCGTAGTTCTCTGATGAGGTCCCAGGTGGCGCGCCGTGCTTGCGGGTCGAGGCCGGCGGTCGGCTCGTCGAGGAACAGCAGCTGCGGGCGTCCGATCACCGCCATCGCGAGGCTGAGCCGTTGTTGCTGTCCACCGGACAGGCGCCGGTAGGGAGTGCGTCCGCACGAACCGAGCCCCAGCCGTTCGACGAGTGCGTCGGCGTCGAGCGGGTGGGCGTGTAGGGACGCCATGTGACGCAGCATCTCGCCGGCCCGCACGCCAGACCATGCGCCACCGGACTGCAGCATGACGCCAACTTGCGGACGTAACGCGCGGGCGTCGGCGATCGGGTCGAGGCCGAGCACCCGCACGAAACCTCGGTGCGGGCGCCGGAATCCCTCGCACGTCTCGATCGTCGTGGTCTTGCCGGCTCCGTTCGGCCCGAGGATGGCCGTGACCTGCCCGGGGCTGACGGTGAGCGACAACCCGTCGACTGCGGTGACGGTGCCGTATCGCATCACGAGGTCGTGTACCTCGACGGCGGGTTGGCTCACCTGGTCAGTGTAGGGATGGCCGTCAGTTCACCTCACCAGTAGTGCGCTCTTCCCCCAACCGCGCGACCCGAGGCGCCGAGGAGGTAGAGGACCGCCCCAACGACGACCAAGATGACGCCGATCGTCGTGAGGATCGGGATACCCACCAAATAGCCCACAAGCAACAAAATGACACCGAGGATGATCACGATGCACTCCCTCTTCAGATGCGGGGACACAGCGTCAACCGCACCTCAGCATCGCCCGAATGTCCGTTCGGTGCACTTCGAGGACCAACGTGAAAGTCTGACGCCATGGATCTGCCCGTGACGCCCCCGTTGCAGCCGATGCTCGCGAAGTCGGTCAAGGGCGTTCCGGCTGCCGACTCGGTCGACGGCGGGCTGTCGTACGAGCCGAAGTGGGACGGGTTCCGGGCGATCGTCTTCCGCGACGGCGACGAGGTCGTCATCGCCAGCCGGTCGACCAAGGAGCTGACACGGTACTTCCCGGACGTCGTGACCGCGGTGAAGGAGAACCTGCCCGACCGGTGCGTGGTCGACGCGGAGATCGTCATCGCCGTCGACGGTCGGCTCGACTTCGACGCCCTGAGCCAGCGCATCCACCCGGCAGAGTCGCGGGTCAACCTCCTCGCCGAGCAGACGCCGGCCAGCCTCGTGGTCTTCGACCTGCTCGCCATCGACGACGAGTCGCTGCTCGACGCGCCGTTCTCGACCCGCCGCAAGCGGCTCGAGAAAGCGATGGCGAAGGCATCGGCCCCCGTCCACATCACCCGGCGAACCCTGGACGCTGCCGAGGCCGAGGAGTGGTTCGACCAGTTCGAAGGTGCGGGGCTCGACGGTGTCGTGGCCAAGCGGCTCGACGGGATCTACTCACCGAACGGGCGCACGATGCTCAAGATCAAGCACTCCCGCACGGCCGATGTCGTCGTCGCCGGCTACCGCTTGCACAAGACGTCGACGTCCGAGCGGCCCCTGCTCGGCTCGATGCTGTTGGGCCTCTACGCCGACGACGGGCGGCTGCAGCACGTGGGCGTCTGTGCCTCGTTCTCCGAGGCGCGGCGGGCCGAGCTGCTCGAGGAGCTCGAGCCGCTGCGCGTCGAGTTCGCCGACCACCCCTGGGGCGCGTGGCAGGACGAGGCAGCGCAGGCCAGCGGGCGTCTGCCCGGTGGCCAGAGCCGCTGGACCGGCACGAAGGACCTCTCGTTCGTCCCGCTCGAACCGAAGCGCGTCGTGGAGGTCGGCTACGAGCACATGGAGGGCGACCGATTCCGACACACCGCCCAGTTCAAGCGCTGGCGCGACGACCGTGAACCCGAGTCGTGCGGCTACGCCCAGCTGGAAGAAGTCGTCGGCTACGACCTCGCCGACGTCCTGCTTTAGGGCGCGCCTCCCTCCTCTGCCTTGCCAGCCGAGCGCGACCCCACGCGCCCCTCGAACCGGAACAGGGAGACACGCCCTAAACCTCGCGACCGGCGAACGCGGCGATGCGGTCGTAGGGGTCGGCGTCATCAGGCGCCTCAACCTCGGGCTCGAAGGCCTTGCCCCGGTTGTCCGCCGTGAGCGCCTTCGACATGAACGCATAGCCGCGCTCGGCCACCTCGGGGTCCAGGGGACGATCCTGACCGGTCGCCCGCACGAGGTCCCAGGTGTGGACGGCGAACTCCGCGATCTGCCAGTCGGCCGCGCCTTCCTCGGCCTGGTCTCCTTGTTGATGCCACGCGTGGATCAGGTCGTCCGCGTCGGAGCGGAACTTCGAAGTCCAGTCGGCGGTCACCGGCTTCGGCGGCAGCCGACCAGTCCGGATCGCCGCCCTGAACAGCCTCGGTGAAGCGTCCGGGCGCTCCGAGGACGTGACCGATCAGGTGCGCCACGTCCCAATCCGGGCACGGTGTCGGATCGGACAGCTGGTCGCGGTGGATGGCGGCGAGAACGTCGCCGGTCTGGTCGAGCGCACGCGACAGGGTGGCGATCGAGTCGTTCGGGCTGGACATCAGAGGCTCCCTTCCTGGACGTGTGCCGTCACCATCCACCTTTCCCCCGTCACGCCAGCTTGTCGACCTCTAGGCTCAGGACATGGACCCGGCACCGACCCGGTACATCGATCGCGAGGGCGCCGCCTTGGCGTACCAGGTGGCAGGCGACGGGCCGGCCGACGTGGTGAACTTCCTCGAGATCACCCAGCACCTCGACCTGGCGTGGTCGACCCCCGATCTGCACTCATACTTCGAGCGCGCGGCAAGCTTTTCGCGGTCGGTCTACTTCCAACGGCGAGGCTTCGGTCTGTCCGACCAGATCGCCTACGCCCCGACGCTCGAGCAGCAGGCCGACGACGTCCTCGCCGTGATGGATGCGGCCGGGATGGCCCACGCAACCCTCGTCGGTGTGTACTCGACGTGTGGCGCGATGGCGCTCGCCGCAGCCAAGTCACCTGACCGCGTCCGTGGCCTGGTCCTCGTCGATCCGGTGTCCGGAGGCTCACAGGCCTCGGGAGAAGCGGGAGGCTGGACCGATGCCGAGCGCAGGCGCTACTTCGAGGCGCTGCGCACTGCCTATGCGAACTGGGGCTCAGGTGGAATCGTCGACATCTGGGATCCGGTCCTGTCGACTCCGTACAACCGACGCTTGATGGCGATGCTCGAACGATGCTCCGCCACGCCGTCAGTGGCCGATGCCCACCTCGAGTGGATTCTCCAGCTCGACATCCAGGACGTCCTGAGGTCGGTTCAGGTCCCGACTCGCGTGCTGCACTTCCTTCGAACCCGTTGCCCGAGTTGAGCATTCGACATGTGGCAGACCTGATTCCCGCCGGAACCTTCCACCTGCTTCCGGAGACCCTGCCAGGTGCGTCACTGGCCGAGGGACTGATTTCCTCGTTGGACCACGTCGAGGAGGTGGCCACCGGCGCCCTCCATTCGCCGGATGCGGACCGATATCTGGGCACCGTGCTGTTCACCGACGTGGTCTCGTCCACGGAGCTGCTCGCGCGTGTCGGGGATGCGACCTATCGGAAGCTGCGCGCCGACCATGAGCGGCTCGTGCGGCTCGCGGTCGAGACCAACGGTGGACGCGTGATGACCGTCAGTGGCGACGGAACGCTGAGTGTGTTCGACGGACCGACCGCCGCAGTCCGGTGCGCCGAGACGGTCTGCCGCGAGGCCGAGGATGCCGGTATCGCCGTTCGCGCCGGCATCCACACCGGCGAGCTCGAACGTGACGCGACGAACGTCACCGGCCTGACCGTGCACATCGGCGCCCGAGTGGGTGCTGCCGCCGAGGCCGGTCAGATCCTGGTCTCGCGGACCGTCCGAGATCTCGTGGCGGGATCCGGCCTGACCTTTGCGAGCCACGGCGAGCAGGAGCTCAAGGGGCTTCCTGGAAGCTGGGAGCTGTTCGAAGTGACTCACGCCGGAGAACAGTTGGACGGCGTCACCCATGGGGAGTCCCTGCAGACACCGATGGACAAGATGGTGCTGCAGACCGCCCGCACGGCTCCCGCGTTCGTCCGAGCTGCTGTCCGGCTGGGCAACGCCATCGAACGTCGACGGGCCCGCGCGACCTAGGTCAGACCCGCTGGCCACCCTTCACGAGGCTGACAACATCACCACGAGTGGTTCAGCTCGGCCAGGTCGAAAGTGAGCGGAATGAGTCGTGTCCGCGTCGTCCTGAAGGAAGCAGAAGGTGGACTCTGACTTGCCCGGAAGGAACAGCCGTTGCAGGTCATCGGCTGGCACACGGGCAACCTTGGCGACGTACTGACGGGTTTGCTCGGCCGTCCACATGGTCCAAGGCTTGCCGAGGCTGACATCGAGGAGACGTACACAGCGTGACCGCCACACGACAACTACCCGATGTTTCCGCTGGTGTCCGAGCGACTCTTGCTCGGCTGAGCCCGCTACGGCTCACCCGGCACCTAGCCGGGCGAGTTTCACGGCTCAGCGTCACTGGTTCGACCCACCAGCATCACCGCAGGCCAAGCCCGGTTTCCTGGGAAGGAAACCGGCCCTGTGTCATGCACGTGCCAGACGAGCGAGCCGTGGCAGGGCTATGCGTCAGGCGCCGACGATGACGTGGGCGTATTGGGAGACGGGGCCGTCCGGGCCCGAAGCGGTGAAGCCGTAATAGATGTTTTCGCAGGTCGTGGCGGACACGAGCTTGATCGTCACCTTGAGCTCCTTCTTCACTCCTGGCGCGAGGGTGCCGGTGTTGTATGTCCCGGCCAGCACCGCGGCGGTCACGTTCTGGGTGCCCTGCTTGATCGTGAGAGTGAAGTCCCCCGGGGAGCAGCTGACTGGGTCGATGTCTGCGAGGCCAATCGCCGCCGGCGCGGCGCCGTCGTTCTTCAACCGCAGCGAGAACGTCGCGGTGCCCCCGACCTTGATCGCCTTGGCGGTTTCGAACTGGGGACCGAACGAGCCGCCGACATAGGGCTGCGATCCGGTCTTGAGGAACAGATCGTTGCGCTTCGTGCCCGTCTGATTGGTCGCGTTCGCATCCGCGATGACGGAGTCGAGGCCCACGTCAGTCGCCGCGTCGCGCAGGCCAAGGGTCGCAAAGTATTCCGCTTGGGGTGTTCCGGCCGGGAGCGTGACCTTGACCTTGAGCGCCAAGGTTTTGCCCGGAGCGATGGCAGGCGTGACGTACTCGTTCGGGACCGCCGCGGTGCCCTTGTACAGCGTCCACGACCCCACGCTGGGCGTGGTCAAGTTGACCTTGAAGTTCTCGGCGGTCGGCGCGGTGTTCACGATCTTGTAGTAGAACGTCTCGGCCGTTCCACCCGGAACCACCCCAAGATTGACGATGCCGACATTCGAGTAGATCGAGCCCAGCCCCTTCGTCAGAAAGTAACCCGACGCGGCGGCGTGCGCCGGCGGCACAGTGACGGCGAGACTCGCGACGACTGCGACGGTTGAGGTCCCGATGGCCGCGATGACATGGCGGCGAACTGGTGTCCTGAGCATGTTCCACCCCACAGGAGTTGGCGCTGCCCCCGCTTCAGCGGTTTCCGCGAGCGTATACCCGTGCCTGGCGGCGCGAACAGTGATATTGAGCACCTCGCCAGAAGTCGGTGCGCACCGGAGAGCCTGCAAGCCACTCTGCGCATCTCTTCCGGAGTGCGCGGGGCGGTCAAAAGTTGGATCCTGATATCGACCGCCTCGCTCCCTCCCAGATTCGTGCGGGGCGGTCGCTTGCCTGGAAGGGCGACGTGACCCGCTGTGGATGCATCCTGAAGTCGATCGCCCTGCGCTCCGTCCCTGGCGGCGCAGGGCGGTCGCTCCGTGGCCCAGGGCAACCCAGCCGATTCCCGCGGCCGGTTGCACGGGACGACGTTTCATTGCCGCCAAGCTCATGACTTCGTAGCATCACCAATGCCGCGCCCGAGCGGATCGGGACGGCCTGCAATGCCGCCCCGCGCGTCTCTCCCCCGAGTGCGCGGGGCGGTCTCATCCTGGGTCACGGATGCTGATTTCCTACTCGCAGCCGACGCCGCCCGAAGGAAGTAGTCGCCGCATCGGTGACCGCCATATGACATCTACACAATGTTTCCGCTGGTGTCCGATCGACTCTTGCTCGGTTGGACGCGCTTCGGCTCGCCCGGCATCTTCGGGTACTCCGGTGGGTACGGCATGTCGGTGAGGCCGTTCTCGAGATCGCGCCTCCACCACTCGAGCAGGGGCTCGAGAGAGTGGTGCACGTCGTCGATGGCTGCGTGGGCGTCGCCGATGGATGCGAGACGCGCCGGCACGGTGCGGAGGTTGAACTCGTTGGGGTCGTCGAGACCGGCCAGCTCGTCCCACGTGACCGGCGTCGACACCGGCCCACCCTCCTTCGGACGCAGGCTGTAGGCGGAGGCGATGGTGCGGTCGCGACAGTTCTGGTTGATGTCGACGAAGATGTTGTCGCCACGCTCCTCCTTCCACCAGGCAGTCGTGACGCCGTTGGTGCGGCGTTCGAGCTCGCGGCCCAGGGCGATGGCGGCGTGCCGCACGTCGGTGAACGTCCACTTCGGCTCGATGCGGATGTAGACGTGAACCCCGTTCTTGCCGCTCGTCTTGGGGAACCCGACGATGCCGATCTCGTCGAGCAGCTCCTTGACTGCTCCGCCCACGCGGACGGCGTCGACGAATGACGTCGTGCCGTGCGGGTCGAGGTCGATGCGCAGCTCGTCGGGTCGGTCGACGTCGGCCGAGCGCACCGGCCACGGGTGGAACGTGATCGCGCCCATCTGGGCGGCCCAGGCCACGGCGGCGACGTGATCGGGGCATAGCTGGTCGGCCCGCCGCCCGGACGGGAAGTGCACCCGTACCGACTTCGCCCACTCGGGCATGCCCCGCATCAGGCGCTTCTGGTAGAACGCGTCGCCCTGGGGCCCGCGCCCATGAGTGGCGTCACGGGCGGTGAGCTTCATGCCCGGAAGCACGCCCTTGGGCCACCGCTCGAGCGAGACCGGGCGGTCGCGCAGCGCCCGGACGATGCCGTCGGCCACCGCCACGTAGTACTCGACCACCTGCAGCTTCGTGACGTCTCCGCCGTGCGCAGAAGCCGGGAAAATGATGCGATCGGGGCTCGAAACCCGCACCGCGCGTCCGCCGGCGTCGATCTCGACCGCTGCAGTCTTCGACGCCATGCGGCCACTCTAGGCGTTCGCGCTGGCCAGACGCCTGAGCAGCCCGAAACGGGTAAGGGTGACCTTCGTTGATTATGCGGAATCAATAACGGCACACTGGTGTTGTGAAAAACATGCGGGCAGAGGAGACGTCGTCGGTCATCGACGACGCACCCACCCGTGAGCGTGTGGCCACCACGATCATGCAGAACGGTCCGTCGACGGCTGCCGCGCTGGCCGAGCGTCTGGGCCTGACTCCCGCGGCGGTCCGCCGTCACCTCGACCAGCTGCTCGCCGAAGGTGTGCTGGAGGCACGTGAGCCGCGAGTCCGCGGTCCACGAGGACGCGGCCGTCCGGCCAAGGTCTTCGTCATCACCGACACGGGTCGAGACCACTTCGGGCACGCCTACGACGTGATCGCCACCGACGCGTTGCGCTTCCTTCAAGACACCGGGGGCGACGACGCGGTGAGCGCGTTCGCCCATCAACGCCTGGCCGACTTCGAGGAGCGAGTCCGCCCGCTGATCGACTCAGCCGCGCCCGCCGACCGGGCGAAGGTCCTCGCCGAGGCACTCACCGGCGACGGCTATGCCGCCGCGGTCGAGAGCAATGCCTCCGGCGAGCAGATCTGCCAGCACCACTGCCCGGTTGCCCATGTGGCCGGCGAGTTCCCCCACCTGTGCGAGGCCGAGACCGAGATGTTCTCGCGCCTCCTCGGTACCCATGTCCAGCGTCTGGCCACGATCGCCAACGGCGATGGCATCTGCACCACGCACCTGCCCCACCAGACCACCCAGCCCGCAGCAGAGAGGTTGCCCTCATGACGACCACGTCCGAGACGCCCGTCACCAACGCCGTCGAAGAGGCGAATCCCGGTCTCAAGGACGTCGGACGCTACGCGTTCGGCTGGTCCGACTCCGACGCCGCCGGCGCGACCGCGGTCCGCGGCCTGAACGAGGACGTGGTCCGCAACATCTCCGCGCTGAAGAACGAGCCGGAGTGGATGCTCGACCTGCGTCTCAAGGGTCTGCGCCTGTTCCGTCGCAAGCCGATGCCCACCTGGGGCGCCGACCTCGACACGATCGACTTCGAGAACATCAAGTACTTCGTGCGCTCCAGCGAGAAGCAGGCCACCAGCTGGGAAGAGCTGCCCGAGGACATCAAGAACACCTACGACAAGCTCGGCATCCCCGAGGCCGAGAAGCAACGCCTCGTCGCCGGCGTGGCCGCGCAGTACGAGTCGGAGGTCGTCTACCACTCGATCCGTGAGGACCTGGAGAAGCAGGGCGTGCTCTTCCTCGACACCGACACCGCGCTCCGCGAGCACCCGGAGATCTTCAAGGAGTACTTCACGACCATCATCCCGGTCGGCGACAACAAGTTCTCCGCGCTCAACTCGGCCGTCTGGTCCGGCGGCTCATTCATCTACGTGCCCCCAGGCGTCCACGTCGACATCCCGCTGCAGGCCTACTTCCGCATCAACACCGAGAACATGGGCCAGTTCGAGCGGACGCTGATCATCGCCGACGAGGGCTCCTACGTTCACTACGTCGAGGGCTGCACCGCGCCGATCTACTCCAGCGACTCGCTGCACTCCGCGGTCGTGGAGATCGTCGTCAAGAAGAACGCCCGCGTGCGTTACACGACCATCCAGAACTGGTCGAACAACGTCTACAACCTCGTCACCAAACGCGCCACGTGTGAAGAGGGCGCCACGATGGAGTGGGTCGACGGCAACATCGGCTCCAAGATCACCATGAAGTACCCGGCCGTCTACCTCATGGGCGAGCACGCCCGTGGCGAGACGCTGTCGGTCGCCTTCGCCGGCGAGGGCCAGCACCAGGACGCCGGCGCCAAGATGGTGCACTGCGCTCCGCACACGTCGAGCTCCATCCTGAGCAAGTCGGTCGCCCGTGGCGGCGGACGCACGTCGTACCGCGGACTGCTGCAGGTCATGGACGGTGCCTACGGCTCGGCCAGCACGGTCAAGTGCGACGCGCTGCTCGTCGACCAGATCAGCCGCTCCGACACCTACCCGTACGTCGACGTCCGCGAGGACGACGTGACCCTCGGCCACGAGGCCACAGTCTCCAAGCTCAGCGACGACCAGCTCTTCTACTTCATGTCCCGCGGCATGGAGGAGGACGAAGCCATGGCGATGATCGTCCGCGGCTTCATCGAGCCGATCGCCAAGGAGCTGCCGATGGAGTACGCCCTCGAGCTCAACCGGCTGATCGAGCTGCAAATGGAAGGAGCGGTCGGTTGACCGTCGTCGAAGCCCTGGAACTCGACCACGTTGAATCGCACCTGCACCCCGAGGGTTCGTTCGTGGTCGACGACCACGCCGTGCCTCAGGGCCTGGAGGAGATCTGGCGGTTCACGCCGCTCAAGCGACTCCGCGGCTTGCACGAGGACACCCCGCTCGACGGTGACGACTTCACCGTCGAGGCGGTCACGGCGCCCGGCGTCACCGCCGTCTCCGTCCCGATCGCCGAGTCCGCCCGCGGAGTCTCGGGCTACGTGCCGGTCGACCGCGTGTCGGCTCGCGCCTGGGAGGCCGCGACGTCGGTCTTCGAGGTCACCATTCCGAAGGACGCCATCCTCGACGAGCCCACCACGGTGCGGCTCACCGGGGGCGGCGTCGAGCCCGCGACCGCCGGACACCTGCTCGTCCGCGCCGGTGCGTTCAGCAAGGCCGTCGTCGTCGTCGACTACGCCGGCTCGGCCACCTGGGCCGAGAACATCGAGGTCGTCCTCGAGGACGGCGCCGAGCTGACCTTCGTCACCGTGCAGGACTGGGCCGACGACACCGTCCACGTCGTCAACCAGCACGCGCGTGTGGGGCGTGACGCCTCGCTCAAGCACGTCGCGGTGACGCTCGGCGGCGACGTCGTGCGTGCCAGCACGTCGGCCGACTACGTCGGCACCGGCGGCAGCGTCGAGCTGTTCGGCGTCTACTTCGCCGATGCCGGGCAGCACATGGAGCACCGCCTGTTCGTCGATCACACCGCGCCGCACACCCGCAGCAACGTCGACTACAAGGGCGCGCTGCAGGGCCAGGACGCCCACACGGTCTGGATCGGCAACGTGCTCATCCGCAAGATCGCCGAGGGCATCGACACGTTCGAGCAGAACGACAACCTCGTGCTCACCGACGGCGCGCATGCCGACTCGGTGCCGAACCTGGAGATCGAGACCGGCGAGATCGTGGGTGCGGGGCACGCCTCCACCACCGGCCGCTTCGACGACCAGCACCTGTTCTACCTCCAGAGCCGCGGCATCGAGGAAGAGGAGGCGCGCCGACTCGTCGTGCACGGCTTCTTCAACGACGTCATCCGGCGCATCGGTGTGCCCGAGCTGCAGGAGCGCCTCGTCGCGGCCATCGAGGACGAGCTCGCGGAGCACGTGGGACGGCTGGCGCCGGAATGAGTTTCGTTCCCGCCGCCGCGCTGGCGGACGTGCCCGACGGTGGAGCCGTCGCCGTCGAGGTCGACGGAGTCGAGCTCGCGCTGGTCCGCGACGGTGAGATCGTCTACGCCGTCATCGACGAGTGCTCGCACGCGGCCATTCCCCTCTCCGAGGGCGAGGTCGAGGGCAACGAGATCGAGTGCTGGCTGCACGGCTCGCGATTCGACCTGCGCACCGGCAAGCCCGTCAACCTCCCGGCCACCGAGCCGGTCCAGACCTATCCCACGACCATCGAGGGCGACACCGTCATGGTCGACCTCTCGTCAACAGGAGAAAACGCATGACCACCCTGGACATCAAGGACCTGCACGTCTCGGTCAACACCGACGACGGTGAGATCGAGATCCTCAAGGGCGTCGACCTCACGGTCAACACCGGCGAGGTGCACGCCATCATGGGCCCGAACGGCTCGGGCAAGTCCACGCTGGCCTACTCGATCGCCGGCCACCCGAAGTACAAGATCACCCGCGGATCGGTGACACTCGACGGCCAGGACATCCTCGGCATGACCGTCGACGCCCGCGCCCGCGCCGGCCTGTTCCTCGCCATGCAGTACCCGGTCGAGGTGCCGGGCGTGTCCGTCGCGAACTTCCTGCGCACGGCCAAGACCGCCCTCGACGGCGAGGCGCCCAAGCTCCGCACCTGGGTCAAGGAGGTCAACGCCGCACTCGAGGGTGTCGATCTCGATCCCGCCTTCGCGCAGCGCAGCGTCAACGAGGGCTTCTCCGGCGGTGAGAAGAAGCGCCACGAGATCGCCCAGCTCGAGCTGCTCAACCCCAAGTTCGCCGTGCTCGACGAGACCGACTCCGGTCTCGACATCGACGCCCTGCGGGTGGTGGCCGACGGCGTCAACCGCTACACGTCGCAGGCCGACAAGGGTCTGCTGCTGATCACGCACTACACGCGCATCCTGCAGTACATCAAGCCCGACTACGTCCACGTCTTCGTGGCGGGTCGCGTCGCCGAGCAGGGCGGGCGCGAGCTCGCCGACCAGCTCGAGGCCGAGGGCTACGACAAGTACGTCAAGGCGGCCGCAGGCGCATGACGGTCGCGGACCCGGTCGTCTACGACGTCGACAGGATCAGGGAAGACTTCCCGATCCTGGCCCGTCGCATGGCCGGGGACCTGCCGCTCGTCTACCTCGACAGCGCCAACACGTCGCAGAAGCCCACGGCTGTCATCGCCGCGCTCGACGAGCACTACCGCCAGCACAACGCCAACGTGGCTCGGGCGATGCATCAGCTCGGCGCCGAGGCCACTGCGGCGTTCGAGGACGGACGCACCAAGGTCGCCGCGTTCATCGGGGCCAACCGCCGCGAGGAGGTCGTGTTCACCAAGAACGCGTCCGAGGCGCTGAACCTGGTGGCCCGCGTGCTGGGAGATGCCGGCCGAGTCCGCGAGGGCACCGACGTCGTGATCAGCGAGATGGAGCACCACTCCAACATCGTGCCGTGGCAGCTCCTCACCGAGCGCACCGGCGCGACGCTGCGCTGGTTCGGCATCACCGACGAGGGTCGCCTGGACCTCGACCAGCTCGAGCAGCTCATCACCGAGCGAACCGCGGTCGTCTCGCTCACCTGGGTCTCGAACATGCTCGGCACCGTCAACCCGCTCGAGACCGTCATCCGCCGCGCGCATGAGGTCGGCGCACTGGTCGTCGTCGACGCATCGCAGGCCGTGCCGCAGCTTCCGGTCGACGTCGACGCGCTGGGTGCCGACTTCGTCGCCTTCACGGGCCACAAGATGGTCGGGCCCACGGGCATCGGCGTGCTGTGGGGTCGGTACGACCTCCTGGCCGAGCTCCCGCCGTTCCTCGGCGGCGGCGAGATGATCGAGACCGTCACGATGGAACGATCCACGTACGCTCCACCGCCCGCGCGGTTCGAGGCCGGAACGCCGCCGATCGCCCAGGCTGTAGGCCTCGGTGCCGCGGCGGACTACCTCAACGCCATCGGGATGGACAACATCGCCGCCCATGAGCGGGAGATCACCGGCTACGCGCTCGATCGCCTGCAGGAGATCGACGGCCTCACCGTCATCGGCCCGAAGGACGTCGACATGCGCGGCGGCGCCGTCAGCTTCACGCTGGACGGTGTGCATCCCCACGACATCGCGCAGCTGCTCGACTCACGTGGTGTCGCCGTGCGTGCGGGGCACCACTGCGCCAAGCCCGCGCACCAGCGTTTCGGCGTGCAGTCGACCGCGCGAGCCTCGTTCTACCTGTACACGAGCACGGCGGACATAGATGCGCTCGTGGATGCGTTGCACCACACGAAGACCTATTTCGGAACCTGAGGGGAGGGACATGGACGTCACAGCGTCAAACATGGATGGGCTCTACCAGGAGATCATCCTGGACCACTACCGCAACCCGCACGGACGCGGACTCCGCGAGCCGTACGAGGCCGAGGTGCACCACGTGAACCCGACCTGCGGCGACGAGATCACGCTCCGTGTCCATCTCGACGGCGACCGGGTCGCCGACGTCTCGTACTCCGCCGAGGGCTGCTCGATCAGCCAGGCGTCCGCCTCCGTGCTCAACGACCTCGTCATCGGACGGACCGTCGATGACGCGATGGGCCTGCTCGACGACTTCACCGAGCTCATGCAGGGCCGCGGCCGGGTGGAGCCGAACGAGGACCGGCTCGAGGACGGCATCGCGTTCGCCGGCGTTGCCCAGTTCCCGGCCCGCATCAAGTGCGCCCTGCTCTCGTGGATGGCCTGGAAAGACGCCACCGCGCAAGCCCTCAACTCGAACGAGGAGAGAACCGATGCCTGACCACACCGATCTTCCGGACGTCGACCTCGAGGCCGCCGCCTCTCCGGGCGCCACGTCCAAGGACGACGTCATCGAGGCCATGAAGGACGTCGTCGACCCTGAGCTGGGCATCAACGTCGTCGACCTCGGCCTCGTCTACGGCGTCGACGTCGACGAGCACAGCAACACCGTGCTGTCCATGACGCTCACCTCGGCGGCCTGCCCGCTCACCGACGTGATCGAGGACCAGACCCGCGCCGCGCTCGACGGCATCGTCAACGACTTCCGCATCGAGTGGGTCTGGATGCCCCCGTGGGGTCCCGACAAGATCACCGACGACGGCAAGGAGATGCTCCACGCTCTCGGTTTCAACGTTGGGTGAACCGAGCGAGCGCAGCGAGCGAGCGTGAACCCAGGTTGAGCGTGTGCGCCGCAGGCGCCCGGCGCGAAGCCATGAACCTCACACGCACACGAGGCTGATCTCGAAAGCCGTGCCCTCGACGAGCGACTCGGCCGTGCGCACGGCCTTCTTCATCGGCAGCACGTAGGCACGCTGCTCCGTGGACGGGAACAGGGACGTGCGCCACGTGGTGCCTCCCACGGTGGCCTCGACCTTGATCGAGCCGAAGCCGCCGGCGGACGTGCCGTGGAGGTCTTCGATCTCGTCGCTCACGTCGTCGGGCAGCGTGACGAACCACCAGGAGCTGTCGTCCTTCCACAGCCACAACGACGCCGTGAAGCTGTATCGCGTCGAGGTCATGGGCGTCACGCTACGACGCCGCGGTGACAGTGATTCGGACATCCCGCGGGTCCTCCGTAGACTGGTTGCCATGAGGTTTCCGCAGCTGATGTGAGCCCGGGCCGTCATGCCCGTCCCCAACCATCCACTGGAAAGTCCTCATGCTCACCGTCCAGAACGTCGAGCTGCGCTTCGGCGCCCGGCTCCTGATGTCCGACGTGTCGTTCCGCGTCGCCGCGGGCGACAAGATCGGGCTGGTCGGCCGCAACGGTTCCGGCAAGACCACGCTCACGCGCATGCTCTCCGGCGACGGCCGGCCCGCCGGCGGCACGATCACGTCCACCGGCACCGTCGGCTACCTGCCCCAGGACCCGCGCATCGGCGACGTCACCATCACCGCGCGCGACCGGATCCTGTCCGCGCGTGGCCTCGATGACGCGCTGCGCCGGATGCGCGCAGCGGAGGAGGAGATGGGGTCGAGTGATCCGGAGGTCGCCGAGCTCGGCATGAAGCGCTACTCCCGGGCGGACGCCGACTTCGGCGTCGGCGGCGGGTACGCGGCGGAGTCCCAGGCCGCCACGATCGCCTCGAGCCTTGGGCTGCCGCAGCGGGTGCTGGAGCAGGAGCTCAGCACGCTGTCCGGTGGCCAGCGGCGACGCATCGAGCTGGCCCGCATCCTGTTCTCCGACGCCGACACCCTGCTGCTGGACGAGCCGACGAACCACCTCGATGCCGACTCCATCGTGTGGCTGCGCGGGTTCCTCGCGAGCTACCGCGGCGGTCTCGTGGTCATCAGCCACGACGTCGAGCTGCTCGAGCAGACCGTCACCCGTGTTCTGCACCTGGACGCCAACCGTGCCGAGGTCGACGTCTACAACATGGGCTGGAAGCAGTACCTGACCCAGCGCGAGACGGATGAGCGCCGCCGCCGCCGCGAGCGCGCGAACACGCTCAAGAAGGCCGAGCAGCTGACCGACCAGGCCAACCGCATGCGCGCCAAGGCGACCAAGGCGTCCGCGGCTCAGAGCATGCTCAAGCGGGCCGAGAAGATGATGGCCGGGCTGGAGGACGAGCGTGCGCAGGACAAGGTGGCGCGCATCAAGTTCCCGAAGCCCGCACCGTGCGGCAAGACTCCGCTCACGGCGGCCGAGCTGTCCAAGTCGTACGGGTCGCTCGAGATCTTCACCGACGTCGACCTCGCGATCGACCGGGGGAGTCGTGTCGTCGTCCTGGGACTCAACGGCGCGGGGAAGACGACCCTGCTCCGCATCCTCAGCGGCACGGACGAGCCCGACACCGGGTCCGTGGAGCCCGGTCACGGACTCAAGATCGGCTACTACGCGCAGGAGCACGAGACGCTCGACACCTCGCGCACGGTGCTCGAGAACATGCAGGCGGCGGCGCCGTCACTCACCGACACCGAGGCGCGGAGCGTGCTCGGCTCCTTCCTCTTCAGCGGCGACGACACCGCCAAGCCGGCGGGCGTGCTCTCCGGTGGCGAGAAGACCCGCCTGGCCCTCGCCAGCCTGATCGTCTCCAGCGCCAACGTCCTGCTGCTCGACGAGCCCACCAACAACCTCGACCCCGCATCCCGCGAAGAGGTGCTGGCCGCGATCCGCACGTACGAAGGCGCGATCGTGCTGGTGACCCACGACGAGGGAGCCGTCGCGGCCCTCGAGCCCGACCGCGTCCTCCTGCTGCCCGACGGCGACGAGGATTTGTGGAGTGACACGTACGCCGATCTGGTGAGTCTCGCCTGACGATCGCGTGACGTCGTGACGTAGGACCGGTAGGTTCCGACCACCGGCACCGCACCATTCTGGAGGACACGATGACTTCACCTGAACTGGACGGCTTCGATGGAGCTCTGATCGGCGATGGCGACGATGGTTACGACGAGGCGCGCTCGATCTTCAACGCCATGATCGACCGCAGACCCGGGCTCATCGCACAATGCGAGTCGGTCGGCGACGTTCAGGCCGCGCTGGCCCACGCCCAGGCCAACGGGCTCGAGGTCGCCATTCGCTCGGGCGGACACAGCGTCGCCGGAGCGAGCACCCTCGATGGCGGAATCGTCATCGACATGCGCCGCATGAACACGGTTGACGTCGACCCCGACGCGCGAACGGCCACCGTGGCCGGCGGTGCGACATGGAGCGCCTTCGACCGGGCCACGCAGGAACACGGACTGGCGACCACCGGTGGCCGCGTCTCCTCGACCGGAGTCGCCGGCCTGACGCTGGGCGGCGGCTCCGGCTGGCTCGAGCGGGAGTGGGGGCTCGCGTGCGACAACCTGCTGGAGGTCGAGCTCGTCACTGCGGACGGCCGGGTGGTGGCGGCCAGCGAGGACGAGAACAGCGAGCTGTTCTGGGCACTGCACGGAGGAAGCGGCAACTTCGGCATCGCGACCAAGCTGGTATTCCGGCTCCACCCGCTGCCGGTCTCGACCTTCGCCCTGCTCCTGTGGCCGTCCGAGGTGGCCCCCGAGCTGGCCCGCACGTATCGAAGCCTGATCGAGGACGGCGCGCCGACACGGCTCGGCGGTGGGGTCGCGTACCTGACCGCCCCGCCGGAGCCGTTCGTGCCCGAGCACCTGCATGGCAAGCGGGCCGTCGGCTCCATCGGTGTCTTCGCCGGCACGGAGGCAGAGCTGCGTGATGTCATGGCGCCGATCTACGCGCTCGAACCGCAGGGTGGGCTGACCGCCGAGATGCCGTACGCCGAGATCCAGTGCGCCATCGACGATCCGCCCGGGTTCCGCAACTACTGGTCGGCCTCACACCTGGCGACGCTCTCCGACGAGGCACTCGGTCTCTTCTGTGGTCAGGGCGAGGACATGATCGTGCCCTCGCCGTCGCAGCACCTGCTGATCCCGTGGGGCGGCGGCGTCGCCGCTCAGGCCACGGACTGGCCGATGACACATCGGAGCGCGACGTGGGTGACCCATCCCTTCGGGCTCTGGGACGACCAGGGCGACGACGAGCGCGGCAAGGCCTGGGTTCGACGGTCAGTGTCCGAGCTGAAGCCGTACGACATCGGCTCCGTGTACCTCAACTTCGTCGCAGACGCGGCCGAGGATCAGGTGCGCGCCAGCTACGGCGAGGAGAACTACGCCCGGCTGGCGGCGGTGAAGGCCGAGTTCGACCCCGACAACGTCTTCAACCGGCACCACGCGATCAAGCCGCTGGCCCCGGCCTAGTCCCAGCCCGCCGTTCCTTCAGCTCGGTCCAGGCGAACCAGAACCAGCCGAACACCGCCAGTCCGCCGAAGAACCACCACTGCAAGGCGTAGAAGAAGTGCGGACCCCGGCCGAGCTCCGGCCGGGGCTCGAGCCGGAGCGGCTTGGCGGCAGGCGGGTCCTGGTTGCGCAGGTTCAGGTAGCCGCTGATGAGGTCGTACGGAACGGACGACGCCATCCCCGTGCTGGAGATCGCCCGGACCTGTCCGTCCAGGGGCTCGACGGCGCGGTCGTCCGCCTGGCTGTTCTGACGCAGCCAGCCAGTGACTGTGACAGGCCCAGCGGGGGGAGCCGGCACATCCGACGGACGTTCCGCGGTGTTCTGGGTCGCCAGCCACCCTCGGTCGACGAGGATCGCCGAACCGTCGGCCAACACCAGCGGGGTGACGACGTCCACACCCGGTGCGCCATCACGGGTCGTGAACGTGACCGTGACCTCGTGCTCCACGTCGTACGTCCCGGTCGCGCGCACACGCGTCCACTCCGTCTCATCATCGACCTCCTCGCCGGCACGCAGCGCCGAGGACAGAGGCACCGGATCGGTGGCGAGGTGTCGGGTGATGATCGCGTTCTCGTCGAGACGATCATCCAGCCGGTGGAACTGCCAGAGCCCCAATCGGGTGCACAAGCCGGCCAGCACGATCACGAAGATCGCGAAGCCGATCCACCGTCGGCTCAGCAGGAAGCTCAGCTGGGACTGGGGCACGGAGTTGACCGTAGTTCCAAGGGGAGCGCCGGGAATCGGCCGGGGGTGGTGGCAGCGCCTAGAGTGAGTTCATGGATTTGGTCGACACGCATGGACGCGTTGCCACCGACCTGCGCGTCTCGCTCACGGATCGATGCAACCTGCGCTGCCAGTACTGCATGCCCGCCGAGGGCCTCGACTGGATGCCCACGGAGGAGACGCTCACCGACGGGGAGCTCATCCGGCTCATCGGCATCGGGGTGGAGCGGCTGGGCATCCGCGATGTGCGGTTCACCGGCGGGGAGCCGCTGCTGCGGCGTGGGCTGCCGGCCATCATCGCGGCCACGAAGGCACTGCGTCCGGAGCCCCGAACGGCGATCACGTCCAACGGTCTCGGCCTCAGGCACACCGCCCAGGCGCTCGCCGACGCCGGCCTCGACCGCGTCAACGTCAGCCTCGACACCACCGACAACGAGACGTTCGTGCGGATCACCCGTCGTGATCGCCTGGCCGACGTGATCGCCGGACTCGAGGCCGCCGCTGCCGCCGGTCTCGAGCCGGTCAAGGTCAACGCCGTGCTGCTGCGCGACATCAACGACCGGGAGGCACCCGATCTTCTCCGGTGGTGCATGAAGCACGGCTACGAGCTGCGGTTCATCGAGCAGATGCCGCTCGACGCCCAGCACGGCTGGCAGCGCGACCAGATGGTCACCGCGGAGGAGACGCTCACCCGGCTCAGGGAGGAGTTCCGGCTCACGCCCCTCGACGGGCGAGGATCCGCACCGGCCGAGTCGTTCAAGGTGGACGACGGACCGCACGTCGTCGGGATCATCGGCTCGGTCACGCGGCCGTTCTGCGGCGACTGCAACCGGGTGCGGCTCACCGCCGACGGTCAGATCCGCAACTGCCTGTTCGCGCGTGAGGAGTCCGACCTCAGGGCGCCCCTGCGCGACGGTGCCAGCGACGCCCAGCTGGCCGAGCGCTGGATGGTTGCGATGGCGGCGAAGCTGCCGGGTCACGGCATCAACGACCCGTCGTTCCTCCAGCCGACCCGGCCGATGTCGTCGATCGGCGGGTAACGCGTCAGTCGAGGGACTTCCAGGCAAGCGCGAGAAACACAACCCTGGCGATGCCGAGGGCCCATGGAATCGGGAGCGCGAACCCGATCCAGAACACGGCTTCGACAGGCAGCAGAGCCAGGCTGAGTACAGCGCCTGTGCGGGATCCCTGCCAAACCAGCCACCCTGCCCACGCCACTGCCAGAGCCAAGGCGGCGAAGGAGATCAGGAGCGCGACGAACGTACCCGTACCGACGCGCGTCGACCACGGCCCGCCATACATCGGGAAGAGGTCGAAGAACGTCGGGAGCCTTCCATTCCTCACGAGATATGGCGCGACATAGGCCACAGGGACCGCGAACCCGGCGGCGTACGCCCAGATGAGTAGGGCGCCGACATGAGCGCTCCTCATGACACTGGCTTCAGTCCTCGATCGCGAGCGTCTCGCGGTAGAACCCGCGGCGGTCCAGGAAGTCGCGCAGCGTCGGCTCGTGCTCGTCGCACGCCAGCCACGTCTTGCGGCGGTCCGGGGTGTGGATCTTGGGGTTGTTCCACACGACCCGGTGCACGGCGGCGTTCGCGCAGCCCTTCGAGGAACAGGTCAGCTCCTCGGGCGAGGGCTCGGGTGCCGGATCAGTCACCGGACTGGCCGGGCTCGATGCTGCCGTACGGCTCGGTCTTGATGATGTTGCTGCCGGTGGCCTTGCGACGCACACCGGCGTTGGCGAGGATCACCGACGTGTAGGGCAGTACCAGCGCGCCGGCCAGGAGCAACCACGGCACCCATCCGCCGCCCATCGTCTGCCAGGCCACCACGGCGCCGACGAAGCACAGGGTGCGGATGCCCATGGAGATTCCGTAGCGCAGCTCGCGCGAACCGATGTCGTCGCTGTGGCCGGAGCTGGCGGACGTGATCGAGTACACCGGCTCGCCCTTGGGCTCCTTGCGGGTGTCTCGCTCCATGCCTCCAGCGTACGCCGGTGCAGACTCGCTGGCGCTGGGCGGCATGATGGAGATATGAGCAATCGCACCTATCGCATCAGCGAGGTCGTCGGCACGTCCCCCGACGGCATCACCGAAGCCGTCCAGAACGGCATCGCCCGGGCCGCCAGCACCCTTCGACATCTCGACTGGTTCGAGGTCACCGACATCCGTGGTCAGATCGTCGACACCGACGTGTCGCACTACCAGGTGACGATGAAGCTCGGCTTCCGGCTCGAAGACGACGAGTAACACCCCGTCGTCTCAGTCGGCCGCGTCGGCCGCCTCGACCTCTTCACGCGTGATGCCGAGCAGGTACACGATCGAGTCGAGGTAGGGCACGTTCACCGACGTGCGGGCCTGGTCGCGCACGAGTGGCTTGGCGTTGAACGCCACGCCCAGTCCGGCGGCCGCCAGCATGTCGAGGTCGTTCGCGCCGTCGCCGATGGCCACGGTGTTCTTGATGGGGATGCGCGCTTCGGCAGCGAACCGGCGCAACGCTTCCGCCTTGCCGGCCCGGTCGATCACCTTGCCGACCAAGCGCCCGGTGAGGCGATCGTCCTCGATCTCCAGCTCGTTGGCCGCCATGTAGTCGATGCCGAGCTCCTCCGCGATCGGCCCGATGATCGAGGTGAAACCGCCGCTCACCAGCGCGAACCGGTAGCCCAGCCTCTTGAGGGTCCGCACCATCGTGCGCGCACCGGGCGTGTACTCCAGCGATGCGCGCACCTGGTCAAGAGCCGAGGCCTCGAGCCCCTCGAGCAGCGCCACCCTGGACCGCAGCGACGCCTCGAAGTCGAGCTCGCCGCGCATGGCCTCCTCGGTGATCCGCTCGACCTCCGCGACGCACCCGGCGTGCTCGGCGAGCATCTCGATGACCTCGCCCTGAATGAGGGTGGAGTCGACGTCCATGACGACCAGCCGTTGCGCGTGCCGCAGGATGCCGCGCTCCTCGACGGCGATGTCGACGCCGTGCTCGTACGCCGCCGCCGCAAGATCTGCCTGCAGGACGTCGGGATCGGCGCCGGAGACCTCGAGCCGCAGGGCGGTGACCGGGTAGCGGGCCAGCCGCAGGATGCGGTCGATGTTGCCGCCCGCGTCGGTGATGCGCTGCGTGATCGCCGCCATGGCGGCCGGGCGCAGCGGGTGACCGAGCAGCGTCACCTGACCGCGGCCGACGCGTCGCGGCCGGTTGTCGCCGGTGCCCTGCTCGAGCTCGACCTCCAGGCCGAACTCCTCACCTACCGTCCGCATCGTCTGCTCGAACGTGGTGGCGTCGTCCGGCACCGTCACCAGCGCGCTCAGCACCAGGCGACCCCGGACGATGAGCTGCTCGACGTCGATGACCTCGATCTCGAAACCCGCGAGCTGCTCGAACAGGCGCGTCGAGACCCCGCTCTGGTCGGCGCCGGTGAGCGTGACGAGGACGGTCGGGTCGGTGAGGTGCGCGGTGGGGATGTGCTCGGTCATCGCCACCGAGGTTATCGCCCGGGTGCGGATGCCGGGTGTGGCGGCAGATGATGGAGCACGCCGACGCCCGCGATAGGTTGGACCGGACGCGACCACAGAACTGTGCCTGTGATGGGGAGGATGCATGTCGGCGGCTTTCGAGCTCACCCGGGTGAGCGTCGTCCGGCCGGGCAAGATCCTCCTGAACAACGTCTCGTGGTCGGTCGAAGTCGGCGAGCGATGGATCATCCTCGGGCCGAACGGCGCCGGCAAGAGCACACTCATGCAGGTCGTCGGCGCCACCATGTTCCCGAGCGCCGGAACCGCCGACGTCCTGGGCCACCGGCTCGGCGAGGTCGACGTCTTCGACCTGCGCACCCGCATCGGTCACACCGGCACGGCCATCGCCGACCGCATCCCGCCGCACGAGACCGTCCGCGACGCCGTCATGTCGGCGGCCTACGCGGTGCTCGGCCGGTGGCAGGAGCAGTACGAGGATCTGGACGCCGTGCGAGCCGAGCAGATCATGGGCGAGCTCGGCATCACAGCTATCGCCGACCGCACGTTCGGCACGCTGTCGGAGGGGGAGCGCAAGCGCACCCTGATCGCCCGCGCCCTCATGACCGATCCGGAGCTCCTCCTGCTCGACGAGCCCGGCGCAGGGCTCGACCTCGGCGCCCGCGAAGACCTGCTCGCCAGCCTGGAGGTGCTGTCCGAGGCCGACGGCGCTCCGGTCCTGGTCATGGTGTCGCACCACGTCGAGGAGATCCCGCGCGGCTTCACCCATGTATTGCTGCTTCGTGAGGGCCAGGTCATCGCGCAGGGCCCGTTGGCCGAGACGCTGACCGCCGAGGCGCTCGGCCGCACGTTCGGCATGCGGCTGGAGCTGACCGTCGACGGTGGACGCTACGGCGCGCGTCGGGCAGCATACGGACACCGGGCCGGATAGTCACCGGCCCATGGAGAGGGAGAACGCATGATCGACTGGTTGTCCGATCACGCCTGGGTCGGTTGGGTGGGGATCGCCGTCGTGCTGGCTGTCGTCGAGCTGATGAGCCTCGACCTCGTGCTCCTCATGTTCGCCATCGGCGCACTCGGTGCCGCCGCGGTCGCCGGACTCGGCGGACCGGTCTGGCTGGCCCTGCTCGTGTTCGCCGTCGCGTCGACGGCGTTGCTGTTCCTGGTCCGGCCGCCGTTGGTCGAGCGGCTGCACGCCGGCCCGACCCTGCAGACCGGGCACCAGAATCTCGTCGGCCGCGATGCTCTCGTCATCGAGCCCGTCGACTCACGATCGGGTCGCGTCAAGCTGGCCAGCGAGGTCTGGTCGGCCCGAACCGACGGCGTCGAGTCGTTCGACACCGGCGCCGAGGTCCGCGTCGTCCGCATCGACGGGGCCACCGCCGTCGTCACAGGCAAGGAGTCCTGAATGAACGCCGTCACCATCGTCCTGGTCCTGCTCGCGGTCCTCGCGGTCGCAGTCGTCTCGATGACCGTCAAGATCGTCCCGCAGGCTCGCGCCGGCATCGTCGAACGGTTCGGCAAGTACCGCACCACGCTGTCGGCCGGACTGAACATCGTCGTGCCGTTCGTCGACAAGGTGCGCTACATGATCGATCTCCGCGAGCAGGTCGTGTCGTTCCCGCCGCAGCCGGTCATCACCGAGGACAACCTGACGGTCTCGATCGACACGGTCATCTACTTCCAGGTCACGGACGCGGTCTCGGCGACCTACGAGATCGCCGACTACATCCAGGCCATCGAGCAGCTCACGATGACGACGTTGCGCAACATCACCGGCGGCATGACGCTCGAGCACGCGCTCACCAGCCGCGACCAGATCAACTCCGGGCTGCGCGGTGAGCTCGACGGCGCCACCGGCAAGTGGGGCATCCGCGTCAACCGGGTCGAGCTCAAGGGCATCGACCCGCCGCCGTCGATCATCGACGCGATGGAGAAGCAGATGCGGGCCGAGCGCGACAAGCGCGCCGCCATCCTCACCGCCGAGGGTGAGCGCCAGTCGGCGATCCTGACCGCCGAGGGTGACAAGCAGGCGCAGATCCTGACCGCCGAGGGCCAGAAGCAGGCGCAGATCCTCACGGCGCAGGGCGACCGTCAAGCCGCCATCCTCCGGGCGCAGGGTGAAGGGCAGGCCATTCTCACGGTGTTCCAGGCGATCCACGACGGCAACCCCGACCAGAAGCTGTTGTCGTACCAGTACCTGCAGATGCTCCCCAAGATCGCTGAGGGCGAGAACGTCTCGACGTGGATCATTCCCGCCGAGGTCACGAAGGCACTCGGCACGCTCGGCGGCACGTTCGGCAAGATCCCGACCGACGGCGGCGGCAGCAAGAAGCGGGTCGACCTCGACGAGCCGGTCGTGGCCGACGCCACCGAGGACGCGGACACGCAGGCCGCGGTCGAGCAGGCGCTGAAGGCCGCCAAGGACGCCGAGGGACCGGGCGGCGGCCTCCCCGGTCCCGGAAGCCTCAGGCCCCCGGCCGAGCCGCCGGCGGAGGAACCGCCCCCGGCCTGAGCATCAGTGCTGGTACGTGCCCTGGAGGATGGCGCGGCCCAGCGACTTGAACGTGAGGTTGCCCCCCACCTGTCCGGGTGGCGTGTCGGAGTCGACGCCCAGGGAGGGCTCGCCGACAGCGTGGACGACGAAGAAGTAGCGGTGCACCTGGTCGCCCTCGGGTGGGGCGGCGCCGCCGAAATTCTTGTCGCCGAAGTCGTTGCGGGCGTGGAAGGCATCGCCGGGCAGGCTGTCGTCGCTCGCACCCGCTCCCGCGTCGAGTGACGTGACATCGCCGGGGATGTCGATGGCGATCCAGTGCCACCACCCGGACGGCGTGGGGGCGTCGGGGTCGAAACAGGTGACGGTGTACGACTGTGTGCCTTCGGGTGCGCCGCTCCACGACAGCTGCGGTGAGGTGTCGCCGAACGCCTGGATCTGGTCGTCCTTGAGCGGTTGGCCCTCGGAGACGTCGTCGCTGATCACGCTGAACGACGGCACCTCGGGGAGCAGCGGGTACGGGTCGGGTGTGACGAGTCGATCGAGGTTCATGCGGCCTAGGCTAGTGCGGTGGCCGAAGTGACACACGTGGACGATCTCGACGACCCGCGGCTCGGCGACTACGTACGCCTGCGCGACGTCCAGCTCCGCACGAAGCTCGAGTCCGAGCGCGGCATCTACCTGGCCGAGGGCGAAAAAGTGGTGCGGCGCGCGGTCGAGGCGGGTCATCGCCCGCGGTCCTTCCTCATGGCTCCGCGCTGGCTCGACGGCCTCGCCGACGTGCTCGACCGCACGGACGCGCCCTGCTTCGTACTCGACGAGGCGCGGATCGAGACGCTGACCGGGTTCCACGTCCACCGCGGCGCGCTCGCCGCCATGGAGCGGCCCGAGCCGGTGTCGCCCGCCGACGTCCTCGCCGGCGCCCGGCGGGTCGTGGTGGTCGAGGACCTGGTCGACCACACGAACATCGGAGCGGTGTTCCGCAATGTCGCCGCGTTCGGGTTCGACGCCGTCCTCCTGTCGCCGCGATGCGCCGACCCGTTCTACCGCCGCGCGATCAAGGTCGCGATGGGGGCGGTGTTCCAGCTGCCGCACGCACGGCTCGACGACTGGTACGCCGCGCCCGGACTGCTGCGTGACGCCGGGTTCAGGACCTACGCGATGACGCCCGCCGCCGATGCGGTGCCCCTGTCCGACGTCGACACGGACGTCGAGCGGCTGGCTGTGGTCGTCGGTGCCGAGGGTCACGGACTGAGTGACCACTGGCAGCGCGAGGCCGACGTGCGCGTCACCATCCCGATGGCCGACGGCATCGACTCGCTGAACGTGGCCGCATCGGTCGCGGTGGCTTGCTGGCACCTGCGCTGAAATCTCTCGGTGGTTGAGTAGCCGCGAGGAATCATCGCTGGGGGGTACCACCCGCGAGCGCCAGCGAGTGGGGGAATCGAAACCACGACCCAGCCGAGCTCTTCGCCTTGCGAGGTCTCGATACGCCGGGCGCCTTCGGCGCGCACACTCGACCTGGCCCGCCGTTCGTTCGCAGAGCTCACTCAGGCGGACTCACGATGGGGGAGACGGGCCAGTCGTCCGGATAGTGGATCGCGAGCTCCTCGTGCTGCGTGAACAGCTGCTTGCGCGCCCGCGCGGGCAGCCGATCGCCGAAGACCGTGCCGAACACGTGGTCGGTCTCGTGCTGGAGGCAGCGGGCCAGCAGGCCGGAGCCGTCGAACTCGACCGGATCGCCGTTCTCGTCCTGACCGGTGACATGAGCCTGGTCGGGGCGCGAGCACTCCGTGTACGCGCCCGGCAACGACAGGCATCCCTCGTCGGCGGCGTCGAGCTGGCGCTCCTTGCCTCGGGGGAGGGTGAGCACCGGATTGCAGATCACGCCCGTCACGCGGGCATCGTCGGCATCCGGACAGTCGAACACGAACACCTTGAGGTCGACGCCCACCTGGTTGGCGGCCAGGCCGACGCCGTTCGCCGCGCGCATCGTGGCGACCATGTCGCGCACCAGCGTCGCGAGATCGTCGTCGAACTTCGTGACGGCGGTGAGCTCGTGGTGCATCACCGCCGTGCCCCATCGAACGATCGGGCGAACGTCGCCGCCGTCGGGCAGCGGACGGGCCTGCGATGCGGGCACCTCTACTCCTCTACATGGTCGACCCACTGAGGTCGGGTCTGTGTCGCGTGCGGGCTCCACGCTATCGAGCGGTGTCCTGGCTCCGGCGGGCTGGTGGGGCAGTGTGACGTCGAATACCATGGGTATGCGAAGTGCAACTCTGAGTTACACTTTCTGCCGGTGGGCACCTCGGTCCAACCGTTCACAAGGAGTTTCCGTGGCGAATCGCAAAGACCCCATGGGTATCGGCCTGGCGGTCCTCAACCGCATCGCCAGCTCGCCGGCCATCGACCGACTCGGCCTGCGCAAGGCCGCCGAGAAGGCCGTCTATCGGGGCGCCAAGGGCGGCTTCCAGGCCGCCGGGGCGGCCGGCCGCACCTTCAAGCGCGTCAAGGGATCGGGCCAGCCGACCAGGCTCAGCGCGGCGCCCGACGCGGGCGTCTTCGACCTGACGCCCACCGAGGACCAGGAGATGATCGTGGGCGTCGTCCGCGAGTTCTCCCAGGAGGTCCTGCGGCCGGGAGCCGCGACGGCCGAGGCCGCCAACGACACGCCCAAGGAGGTCCTCGCCCAGACGAGTGAGTTCGGCCTCACCCTGCTCAACGTGTCCGAGGGCCTCGGCGGGCTCTCGGAGGAACGCTCGGCCGTCACCGGCGTGCTCGTCGCCGAGGCGCTCGCCGAGGGCGACATGGGTCAGGCCGTGGCCTGTCTCGCGCCGGCCGCCGTCGCCACCGCCATCTCGCTGTGGGGTACCGACGAGCAGCAGCAGACCTACCTGCCCGACTTCACCGGTGACGACGTCCCCGCCGCGGCCCTCGCCGTGGCCGAGCCGCGCGCCCTCTTCGACGCCCTCGACCTGCGGACCACGGCCACGAAGACCGCCGACGGCTACACGCTGGACGGCATCAAGTCCGGAGTCGTGCGGGGGACCGAGGCGGAGCTGTTCATCGTCGCAGCGGCGCTCGATGGCGAGCCACGCCTCTTCCTGGTCGAGTCGGGCACGTCCGGGCTGAGCCTGGCGGCCGACCCGAGCATGGGCCTGCGGGCTGCCGGGCTGACGCGCCTCGCGCTCGACGGCGCCACCGTTCCCGAGGAGGCGCTCCTCGGTGACGCGGACGCGTACCGCGAGTGCATCCGGCTCTCGCGTCTCGCCTGGGCCGCACTCGCGCTCGGCACCGGCAAGGCTGTGCTCGACTACACGTCGGAGTACGTCAAGACCCGCCTCGCGTTCGGCGAGCCGATCGCTCACCGTCAGTCGGTGGCCTTCATGGTCGCGAACATCGCGATCGAGCTCGAGGGCATGCGACTGGTGACCCTGCGGGCCGCCTCGCGCGCCGAGCAGAACCTCGACTTCGGCCGCGAGGTCGCCCTCGCCCGGCGTCTGGCCTCCGAGTACGGCATGAAGATCGGCACCGACGGAGTCCAGCTCCTCGGTGGCCACGGCTTCGTCAAGGAGCATCCGGTCGAACGGTGGTACCGCGACCTGCGAGCCGTCGGCCTCATGGAAGGAGCAGTCCTCGTCTGAGGGCGGACACCACGATGATCAGTCTCGAGACCCCCAAGAAGTTCCGCCTGTTCGTGCAGCAGGCCAACCAGGTCGCCGACAACTTCCTGCGCAGCAACTCGCGCAAGTACGACCTCGCCGAGCACGAGTACCCCAAGGAGCTCGATCTCCTGGCGTCCCTCATCGACGGCATGAGCGACTCCGGCCAGAGTCAAGGTGCCGGCGCGACCGGCGTCCGTCGTGACGAGGAGGATGACTCCGTCAAGAAGGGCAAGATCAAGAACGGCACCAACATGTCGTCCGTGCTCTCGGTCATCGAGATGTGCTGGGGCGACGTCGGCCTGCTGCTCTCGATGCCCCGCCAGGGCCTCGGCAACTCGGCGATCGCGTCGGTGGCCACTGATGAGCAGCTGGAGCGCTTCAAGGGCACCTGGGCCGCCATGGCCATCACCGAGCCCGGAACCGGGTCGGACTCGGCGAACATCACCACCACCGCGACCAAGGACGGCGACCACTACGTCCTGAACGGCGAGAAGATCTTCGTCACCTCCGGCGAGCGCGCCGACTCGGTGGTCGTCTGGGCGACGCTGGACAAGGACCTCGGCCGTGCCGCGATCAAGTCGTTCGTGGTCAGCAAGGACACGCCCGGCATCCGGGTGGAGCGGCTCGAGCACAAGCTCGGCATCCGTTCGTCCGACACTGCCGTGATCGTGCTCGACAACTGCCGGGTCCACGAGGACAACTTGCTCGGCAGCGCCGAGATCGACACCAAGCAGGGCTTCGCCGGCGCGATGGCGACGTTCGACAACACCCGCCCGCTGGTGGCTGCCATGGCCGTCGGCTGCGCCCGAGCTTCGCTCGAGGTCATTCGCGAGCTGATCGAGGAGGCCGGCGTGGTCATCGACTACGACCGCCCGGTCTCGGTGCAGTCGCACTCCGCCGCGACCTTCATCCAGATGGAGGCCGACTGGGAAGCCGCGCTGCTGCTCACGCTCGCGGCGGCCTGGATGGCCGACAACAGCGAGCCCAACTCGATGGAAGCCTCGATGGCGAAGGCGAAGGCCGGACGCATCGCGAACGACATCACCCTGCGGTGCGTCGAGCTGGCCGGCACCCTCGGCTACAGCGAGGCCGAGATGCTCGAGAAGTGGTCGCGGGACTCCAAGATCCTCGACATCTTCGAGGGCACGCAGCAGATCCAGCAGCTGATCGTGGCTCGCCGGATCCTCACCCTGACGTCGACCGAGCTTCGCTGAGAAGAACCCGGGAAATTCACCGTTAAATCAGTGCTCCCCTGCAGGCGTCGGGGTGTCCGGCAGAGCCTAGGATGACGCCATGATGACCAGCGAGCAGCCGACCGACATCGACATCGACGTCGACTATCAGCTCGTTCGCTTCGTGCGCCGGGCTCGCCTGTACGCGATGACACACCTCTCCGAGGTGCACGAGGAGCTCGACTACAACACCCTCTTGTTGCTGCTGGCGGTCTGCGACGCCACCGGCGGCGTGCGTGCCTCCGAGCTCGCCGAGAGCCTGCACGTGCACAAGTCCACCGTGAGCCGCGCGGTGAGCACGCTGGAGCGGCTGGGACTGGTCGATCGTGCGACCCACCCCGACGACGGCCGGGCCCAGCTCCTCTCCGTGCCGACGGAAGCGCGGCAACGGGTCGAGGCGTTCCGGGCCCGCAGCTACGCGTGGCTCGCCGACCTGCTCGCCGACTGGGACGCCGACGAGCTCTCCACGTTCGCGCGTCAGCTCGCGCGCCTCAACGACGCGGCGGAGAAGAAGCCGTAGGCAGCGGTCAGAGCGACAGCATCGTCTTGACGGACGTGCGCTCGTCCATGGCGCGGTAGCCGTCTGCCACCCGGTCGAGCGGCAGCGTCTGGTCGAAGACCTGGCCCGGAGTCACCGTGCCATCGAGCACATCGGGCAGGAGCTCCTCGATGTAGGCACGCGCCGGGGCGACGCCGCCGGCCAGTCCGATGTTGCGGCCGAACATCGCCGGCACGTTGAGCTGGACCCCATGCGGCACTCCGACGTAGCCCACGGTGCCGCCGGGGCGGGTGCTCAGCATCGCCTGCTTCATGCTGTCGGCCGTGCCGACGCACTCGAGCACCTGGTCGGCGCCGAGGCCGTCGAAGATCTCGCGCACCGCAGCGGCGCCCTGCTTGCCCCGGTCGGCGACCACCTCGTCGGCGCCGAAGGACCGGGCGATCTGCTGACGGTCCTCGTGCCGTGACATCGCCACCACCCGCGCGGCGCCGAGGCGCTTCGCGGCGAGCACGGCGGACAGGCCGACGGCGCCGTCGCCGACCACGGCCACCGTGCTGCCGGGGCCGACCCCGGCGCGGACGGCCGCGTGGTGCCCGGTGGGGAACACGTCGGACAGCGTCAGGAGGTGGGGGACGAGCGCCTCGTCCGGCTGGTCAGGCGTGGCCACGAGCGTGCCGTCGGCGACGGGGACGCGCACGATCTCGCCCTGGCCGCCGTCGGCGAAATGCCCCTTCTTGTCGTCGCCGCCCCAGAAGCCGCCGTTGACGCACGACGTGTGCACGCCGCGCTGACACATCGGACAGGTGTTGTCGGAGAAGGCGAACGGGGCGATCACGAAGTCTCCGGGCTCGACCGTCTGGACCGACGAGCCGACGGCCTCGACGATCCCGACGAACTCGTGACCGATGCGCCGCGGGCCGTCGATCTCGGGGAGCCCGCGGTACGGCCACAGGTCGGAGCCGCAGATGCACGACGCCACCACGCGGACGACGGCGTCGCCGTCGTCGATCAGCTGGGGCGCGTCGAACTCGTCGAGGCGGATGTCACGGGTCGCATGAAGGACGGTGGCTCGCATAGGGCCGTTCTATCAGCGAGGGCCTGACATGACAGGATCGGCCCATGAGCGAAAAGCCTGAAGTCGACTTCATCGAGGGTCCCGCCCCCACCGAGCTGCAGTCCACCGACATCGTCGTGGGCGACGGACCCGAAGCCGTGCCAGGTGGCGTCGTCGACGTCCACTACGTCGGGGTCGAGTTCGACACAGGGGAGGAGTTCGACTCGTCGTGGAACCGCGGTCAGTCGGCGAACTTCCCGCTCCCGAGCCTGATCCCCGCCTGGCAGCAGGGCATCCCTGGCATGAAGGTCGGTGGACGCCGCCAGCTCGTGTGCCCGCCCGAGCTCGCCTACGGACCCGCCGGTGGCGGCCATCGCCTGTCCGGCAAGACGCTCGTCTTCGTGATCGACCTGCTCGGGGTCGGCTGAACGGAATCAGCGCAGGCCGAGCCGGTCCGCGAGCAGGGCGTAACCCACGAACGTCGCCGTGTCGAGCAGCGTGTGGGCGATGACGAGTGGCAGCACCCGACCGGTGCGCTGGAACCAGTACCCGAACACCAGGCCCATGGCGAAGTTTCCGGCGGCCTGTCCGAAGCCCTGGTACAGGTGGTAGGCCCCGCGCAGGCCCGCGCTCGTCACGAGAACGATCCAGGAACCCCAGCGCAGCTCGCGCAAGCGGGTCATCAGATAGCCGACGACCACGATCTCCTCGAGCGCTGCGTTCTCGAGCGCGGCGAGGACGAGCACGGGGATGGTCCACCAGAACGTCGTGTCTGGCACGGGGACGACCTGGGCCGTCAGCCCCATGGCGCGGCCGATCGCATAGAGGCCGAGGCCGGGTAGCCCGATGCCGAGAGCGAGCAGCGCCCCCCACATCACGTCGCGGGCGGGACGGCTCCCGTCCAGCCCGAGCCGCCGCAACGGACCGGGCTGGTCGCGGTCCAGGCTCAGCAGGTAGAGCGCCAGGGCGACGGGAACCAGCGCGAACCCGATGCCGACCAGCTGCAAGGTGAGGTCGAGCCACTGGCGGTCGCTCCTGGACGCGTTGAGCGTCGCGGTGGCATCGCGCAGCGGACCGCGCGTCAGCTGGGCGACCAGGCTGATGATGGCGTAGACCGCCGACTGGCCCAGCGACAAACCGAGGACGATCCAGACCTCCGCACGGGTCCGGCGGCCGGGCTCGTGGCCTGCGGTGTGGCTCGTGGGGGAGCTCACCGGGTCAGAGCTGATCGGTGCTGAACGTGTCGCACTGGCCCGGTGCGCCGCTCTGGTAGCCGGTCAGGAACCAGCGTTGGCGCGACTCGCTCGACCCGTGCGTCCAGGAGTCGGGGTTGATGCCGCCGCCGCTCCGCTGCTGGATGTGGTCGTCGCCGACGGCGGCCGCCGCCGAGAGTGCGGAACGGATGTCGTCGTCGGTCAGCGGCTTCAGCAGGGTGTTGCCGTCGGCGTCCTTGGTAGTTGACGCGTGGTTCGCCCACACGCCGGCGAAGCAGTCGGCCATCAGCTCGACGCGCACGCCGCCGCTGGTCGGCCCGGTGCGCCCGTCCTGGGCGCGGGCGAGCAGCCCGAGGATGTTCTCGACGTGGTGGCCGTACTCGTGGGCGACGACGTACTCCTGGGCGAGCGCGCCGTCGTCCGCGCCGAAGCGGTTGGTGAGCTCGTCGAAGAAGGATGCGTCGATGTAGACGCGCTCGTCGGAGGGGCAGTAGAAGGGGCCGGTCTGGCTGGACGCCGCGCCGCAGGCCGACTGGGTGGCACCGGAGTAGATGACCGTCTGCGCGGCGCGGTACTGACGGTTCAGGTCGGCGGGCAGGGCGTCGTTCCAGTAGTCCTGGACGCTGTTGACCGTGCCGATGATGCGGCACGTGACATCGCGGTTGGCGTCGGCCCCGGTCTTGCAGTGCGAGAAGTCACCGGACTCCTGACCGCCTGGCGCCACCTGGTCGGTGTCGAACGGGTTGTTCGATCCGGTGACGCCACTGAGGTCGACGCCGAAGAACGCGCCGATCAGCACGAGGATCAGGCTGCCGATGCCGCCGCCGATGATGGCCCCGCCGCGCCCGCCCCCGGTCACCTGGCTGGTGTCGAGTCCGGCGCCCTCTTCGAAGCTCATGGCGAGATTCTACGCAGGCAGGCGATATCAACCATCTGTCGTTACGCTCCCGATGTGACCCCTGGTGCCGGTGCGAGTGGCCTGACGATCCCCATGGGAGAAGGTGCCGGTGACGCCGTCCGGTTGCGCGGCCTGCGTCGGATGAAGACCCTCGCGCTCTCGTTGCTGCTCCTGGCCGCGATGGTCTATCTGCTCACCCGCGACCACGACGGTGTGCTCGGCTACGTCAATGCCGGCGCGGAGGCTGCGATGGTGGGGGCGATCGCCGACTGGTTCGCCGTCACCGCGATCTTCCGCCACCCGATGGGGCTGCCGATCCCGCACACGGCGATCATCCCGAAGCGCAAGGAGTCGCTCGGCGCGAGCCTGCAGGAGTTCGTCGCCGAGAACTTCCTGCGCGAGGACGTCGTGCGTGAGCGCATCGCCACCACGAAGGTCGCGGCACGAGCCGGCGGCTGGCTGTGCGACGGCGACCATGCCCTGCGGCTCGTCGACATCGGGTCGCGGATCCTGTCCGACGGACTCGGTCGGGTGAAGGAGTCCGACGTGGCGGCCGTCGTCCAGGAGGCGATCATCCCGCGCATGCTCGACGAGGAGCTCAGCCCGGTGGCCGGCCAGCTGCTCGGCGAGATCGTTCGCGACGGGGCCCACGTCGGTGCCGTCGACCTCGCACTCACCGAGCTGCACCGGTGGCTCTCGGCCAACGCGGAAGAGGTCACGTCACTGGTCGGACAGCGCGCCCCGTGGTGGACGCCGATCTGGCTCGACGACCGCGTGTCGGCCCGCATCCACGTCGAGGTCGTCGACTGGATCGCCGAGATCCGCGACACCCCGGGCCACCAAGCGCGTGAGGCCCTCGACCGTTGGCTCTCCCAGCTCGCCCACGACCTGCAGCACGATCCGGCCACCCAGGAGCGTGCGGAGCGACTCAAAGCACGGCTGCTGACGCAACCCAAGGTCGCCACGACGTCCATCGCCATCTGGGACGCCCTGAGGCACGCGCTCGTCGGATCGCTGCAGGACCCCGACGGTCTGGTGCGCCGGCGGGCGGTGGACGAGCTGCAGTCGCTCGGGTCACGGTTGATGACCGACGAGGCACTCGGCGATCGCGTCGACGGGGTGCTCGCCGACGTCGCCGCCTACGTCGTCGACCACTACGGCCACGATCTCGCGACCATCATCTCGGCCACGGTGAATCGCTGGGACGGGAAGGAGACGGCCGAGCGAATCGAGCTCCACGTCGGACGCGATCTGCAGTTCATCCGCATCAACGGGACGGTCGTCGGAGGGTTGGCCGGACTCGCGATCCATGCGGTTGCGTCCGTGCTCTGATCGTCGTTCGGCATCCACAAAATGTGGAAAAGATGTGAACAACTGGCCCCAACTTGTGGGTGACATGCCTCACTCTGTGGACGACCGAAAAAATGTGGCTGATCTGCGAAAAAAGGTTGGGAAAACTCTTGTGCGCCCCCTTGCAAGGGGATACAAATAACCCACGCACTCCTTCGGGAGAGCAGGAAAGAATCCCAGATTCGAATCCACGTCGAGAGCTTCGGCTCATGACACCGGCTGGTGATGCAGCGGGAGGATTCGAGATCAGGATTCTGGATGAGAGAGATCATCACACTCACTCAAAGCGAGGCCCCGGGAACTCATACTTCCCGGGGCCTCATCCATGGTGCCAGAGCGTCGAATTGGTGTCGATTTCGGGCACTGAGAGGTTCGCCACCCATGGTGCGGAGCCACTCGCCCGCTTTGCTAGAGTTCCAAACTGCACCACGCGCTCTTCGCGAGCGCCGGTCCGGGTGGCGGAATTGGTAGACGCGCTAGCTTGAGGTGCTAGTGCCCGGTTACGGGCATGGGGGTTCAAGTCCCCCCTCGGACACGCATGGCCCTCACACTCTCGCCGGTGTGGGGGCTTTGTACGTTCGGACGTGAGGCCGCTTCAGCCTCCCGGATCGGGCGGCGAGGCTGGGGGCGCAACGGTAGTCTGCGGGCATGTCGCCCGACGTCAACGCCGGTGAAACGACGCCGCACGTCACGTCGCGGCGCGGCTCTGTCGTGGCCGGGCGCTACCGAATCGACTCGCTTATCGCGGCGGGCGGAATGGGCGAGGTGTGGAAGGGAACCGACGAGGTGCTCGGCCGCGTCGTCAGCGTCAAGTTCCTCCATCCCCAGTTCGCCGCCGACGAGAGCTTCCTGGAGCGGATGCTGCGTGAGGCCCGGGCGGCGTCGGCGATCAACCATCCAGGCGTGGTGGCGGTCTACGACTTCGGACGCATCGATCCCGAAGAGGGAGTCCCGACGTCCTACATCGTCATGGAGCACGTCGACGGGCCGTCGCTGTCGCAGATCCTGAACGACGGGCCACTCAGCATCGAGAGGTCGCTGACGATCCTCGAAGAGACCGCGGCGGCCCTCCACGCGGCGCACCGCGCCGGGGTCGTCCACCGTGACGTGAAGCCGGGCAACATCATCCTGTCCCCGAGTGGGCACGTGAAGCTCACCGACTTCGGCATCGCCCGCTCGCAGGACACGTCTACGATCACCGACTCGGGCTCGATCACGGGCACGGCGACCTACCTGAGCCCGGAGCAGGCATCCGGCGACAAGGCCACCGAGGCGTCCGACCTGTACTCGCTCGGCGTCGTCATCTACTCGTGCCTGAGCGGCGACGTGCCGTTCACCCGCGACGGCCCGGTCGCGATCGCGCTGGCCCACCTGAAGGATCCGCCGCCGCCGCTTCCCGAGCAGATCCCGGCCGGCGTGTCCGACCTCGTGATGTCGCTGCTGGAGAAGAGGCCGGATGCCCGGCCGGTCGACGCCGAGGCGGTCAGGGCTCAAGCCGCCCTGCTGCGCGGGCGCGGGATGACCGAGACTGTTCCGCCGGTCGCGACCGGCCCTGCGCCGCCGCAGACCGCTGCCACCGCCGCCGTCTCCGACGCGACCGTCGTCGCCGATGCGACCGACTCCGACGCGACCGAGGTGGTGCCGGCACAGGGGGTGGCGGACGAGCGCCATAGGCGCAGGAAGCTCTTCCTGATCATCGGCGCGGCAGCGGCCGCGCTGGCGCTCGTCGCCAGCTACTTCGTGTTCGGACGCGACGGTGTGCCCGTGACGATGCCGTCGTTGATCGGCATGACCCAGGCCGAGGCCGAGAAGGAGCTCGACAAGCTCGGCCTCAATGCCGAGGTCGACGTCAAGGACGTGCCGAAGGAGAAGGCCAGCACCGTCGTGGGTCAGAGCGAAAACGCGGGAGCGCGGGTCGAGACAGGTTCGGATATCGTCCTGACGGTCGCCTCCGGCTTGGTGTCACTGCCGCTGGAGAAGATCATCGGATCCACCTATCCGGAGGCACGGGCGATCCTCGAGGACCTCGGGCTTCAGGCGAAGCGCGTGACCCGGGAGTCGGCCATCGACTCGGGCACCGTCATCGACACCGGCGGGAGCACCTCGCGCGTCGAGGTCGGCAGCACCGTCGAGCTGGTCGTGGCGAAGAAGCAGAAGGCCACCCCCACGCCGACCATCCCGCCCAAGGCCACCGCGACCCCGAAGCCCAAGCCCACGCCGACCCCGACGGGCGCGGACGGAGCATCGGTGGATGGGGCCGGCACGGCGACCGACGGGGCCGGCACCGCGACGGACGCCGATGCCGATGCAGGCGCTGAGCTGGACGCTGTGGACCCGCCGGCCAATCCGTAGGCGCCGGCGAGATCAGCGCTCGTCAGGCGGGGGGATCGACGCGGCCACGGTTCTGGCCGGAGATGATCAGCGAGATCAGCAGCCCGAGGACGCCAACTCCCATGAAGATGAGGCCCGCCGTGTAGAGATCGACACCGCTGATGCGATCCGACACGGCGAAGGAGAGCACCGCGCCGACGGCGATGAGTACCAATGAACCACCGATATACATGCGATCACCGTGGCACGGACGTGCCGGGACCGCATGTCGAGCGCGTCAGACCGGCAGCAGGCGGGTGATGAACCTGGTCAGCTGGTCGACGTTGCAGCACTCGTGCATCTCGACCACCTCGGCGTAGACCGGAGCGATCGAGTCGCCCAGCCCCCAACGCATGTGGTGCTCGGGGTTCAGCCAGAAGACGCGCCGTGCGCGCTGGCCGATCGCGTGCAGGGCGCCGAGGTTCGGGTCCTGGTTGTTGTTGCGGGCATCGCCGAGGACCAGCACCGCCGTGCGCGGTCCGACGGCGTTCATGAACGACTCGGCGAAGTCGCCGAACGCCTCGCCGTAGTCGCTGCTCGTGTGCCACTTCGTGATGCGCGCCTCCTGCGCGATGCGGGGTCCGAGGTCGCCTGACGTGTCCTTCACGATGTCGGTCACCTCGTCCATCGCGTTCACGAAGGCGAAGACACGGACCTTGCTGAACTGGTCGCTCAGCGCCTGCACCAGGAGCATCGTGAAGCCGGAGAACCCGGCCACGGACCCGGATACGTCGCACAGCAGCACGAGCTCCGGTCGCGCCGGATGCGGCTTCGCGTAGGCCGGTTTCATCGGGACGCCCCCGGTGCTCATCGAGCGCCGGAGGGTGCGGCGGATGTCGATGCGTCCGCGCTGGGCCCGGCGCCGGCGAGCCGCGAGTCGCGTCGCGAGCTTGCGGGACAGCGGCCGCACCGTGGTGCGCAGCTCCTCGAGCTGTTGACGGTTGGCACTGAGGAAGTCGATGCGATCGCTGCCCGGCCGGACCGCGTGCCGGGTGACGACTTCGCGTCCGCGCTGCTCGGCCGTGCGGCGCCTGGCCTCGGACGCCACCATGGCGCGGAAGCGGTCGATGTTGCGCCTGACCTCGTCGCGCTCCAGCCGGTCCGTCACCTGGGGTGTGGCGGACTGCAGACCCTGACCGGGCCCACGTCCTTGACGCGCGCGGGTTTCCAGCGCCTGCACGAGCATGGTCTGGGGCCGGAGTCGCTCGAGCGTCTGGTACGCCGACCACCCCCCGGTCGAGCTGCCACCCTCGCCTACCTGGCCGAGCATGTCCACGGCGATCTCGGCCACCTGCTCCAGTGCTCGGGAGTCGTCGTCGGCCAAGGCCATCGCGAGCAGGTCCCGCAGGTCGTCGATGCTCACGTCGTCGTGGTCGAGCACGGCCTGCATGACGCCGGTCCCGGCCGGGAAGTAGAGGTCGAACGTCATGTCGAAGACGTCACGCTGGCCCCCGCGGCGCACGAGTGCCGAGGCGAGGCCCTCGCGGAGCAGCTCGCGACGGTCGAGGCCGAGCACCTCCATGACGGCCGCGGCGTCGACGGTCTCGCTCGTTCCGGCGGGGACACCCTTGCTCCGCAGCGCACCGACGAACTCGACCAGGCGACCGGCCAGGTCGACGCCCGTGTCGCCGGGGCTCGCCGTCGCGTTCATGACGGTGACAGGACCTCGTCGAGGTCGAGGCTGCTGGTCGCCTTCGCCACGTCGTCCGCGTGTTTGAGGATGACGCCGAGGCTGTCGCGCACGACGTCGTCGTCGAGGATGTCCGCTCCGAGCGCCAGCAACGTGCGAGCCCAGTCGATGGTCTCCGCGATCGACGGCGCCTTGCGCAGGGGCAGGGCTCGCAGCGCGTTGACGACGCGCACGACGGAGATGACCAGCGTCTCGTCGAGTCCGGGCACCTGGAGACGCACGATGCGTTCCTCGAGCTCGGGTTCGGGGAAGTCGATGTGCAGGAACAGGCACCGACGACGCAACGCCTCGGACAGCTCGCGCGTGGCGTTGGACGTCAGGACGACGAACGGGCGAGTCGTGGCGGAGACGGTGCCGAGCTCGGGCACCGTGATCTGGAAGTCACCGAGAACTTCGAGTAGCAGGCCCTCGATCTCGACGTCCGCCTTGTCGGTCTCGTCGATGAGAAGGACGGTCGGCCCCGTGTTGCGGATCGCAGTCAGCAACGGCCGGGGGAGCAGGAACTCCTCGCTGAAGATGTCGTTGCGCGCCTCGTCCCACGTCTCGTCGCGGCCGGCGGTGATGCGCAGGAGCTGCTTGGCGTGGTTCCACTCATAGAGGGCCCGCGCCTCGTCGACTCCCTCGTAGCACTGCAGACGTACCAGCGATGCGTCGCAGGCCGCAGCGACAGCACGGGAGAGCTCGGTCTTGCCGACGCCCGCCGGTCCCTCGACGAGCAGCGGCTTGCCGAGCTCGCTGGCGAGATAGACGGTTGTGGCAACGGCGTCGGACGCGAGGTAGCCCACGGCTGCGAGCCGCTCCGTGACGTCGTCGACCGACGTGAAATCCATCGTGGACATCTGCATCCTTCCGCCATGCTCCCTACCATCGTGACAGTGTCATTCTCTGGGTCGCCCATCGAGATCGTGCGCGAGGTCCCGTTCTCGCAGCGCGAGGCCTTCTTGCGGGTCACCGACTGGATGCGGCACGGCGAGATCGTGCCGCTCAGCACGGTCCGCCTCACCGAGACAGGTTTCGTCGTCCGCACCTCGCTTGGTCCCGTCGGCTTCGACGACCCGATGGACATCGTGCAGTGGGATCCGCCCCGCTTCTGCCGGCTCGACAAGCGGGGCCGCATGATCCGCGGATGGGCAGAGATCTCGGTGTGGCCGACCACCTCCGGATCGAAGATCGTGTGGCGGGAGCTCGCGCACGTCAGGGGTGTCCCGCGCTTCCTGGCCGGGGTGGAGAAGTCGGTGGCGACGGTGGTGTTCCGTCGCCTGTTGGACGCGTTGACCCGCACGTAGGATCGCCCTCATGGAGTACGCACCGGAGGCCGAGACGCTCGAGATCTGTCGCGATCTGATCCGGATCGACACCACCAACTTCGGGGACGACTCCGGCCCCGGCGAGCGCAAGGCTGCCGAGTACGTGGCCACCGCGCTGGACGAGGTCGGCATCGAGTCCGAGCTGATCGAGTCCGAACCCGGGCGCACCAGTCTCGTGGCCCGGTGGGGCAACCAGGACTCCTCCAAGCCCGGACTCCTCATCCATGGGCACCTGGACGTCGTCCCGGCCCGGGCCGACGACTGGCAGGTCGACCCATTCGCGGCCGAGATCGTCGACGGCTACCTGTTCGGACGGGGCGCCGTCGACATGAAGGACTTCGACGCGATGCTTCTCTCGACCGTGCGGGCGCGCCAGCGTGCTGGCGCGATCCCCGATCGGCCGATCACCCTCGTCTTCACCGCCGACGAGGAGGCCGGCGGCCTCCTCGGCGCCCACTGGATCGTCGACCACCGTCCCGACCTGCTGGAAGGGTGTACCGAGGCGATCGGCGAGGTCGGCGGGTTCTCCACCGAGATCGGCGGTCAGCGCCTGTACCTCATCGAGTCCGGTGAGAAGGGCATCGCCTGGATGAGGTTGCGGGCGAGCGGCACCGCCGGGCACGGTTCGATGGCCAACCACGACAACCCCATCACCCACCTGGCGCGTGCACTCATCACCCTCGGGGAGCACGAGTGGCCGGCCGAGCCGGGCCCGTCGATGCAACAGCTGCTCGCGAAAGTCCGTGAGCTCACCGGGTCCGACGGCACACCGGACGAGCTGATCGAGCACTTCGGATCGGCGGTGCGAGCGATCGGCGCCGGCATCCGCAACACGACCAACCCGACGATGTTCGACGCCGGCTACAAGCACAACGTGGTGCCGGGCGAGGCCGTGGCGTTCGTCGACGGCCGCTACCTGCCAGGTCACGCCGACTCGTTCCACGATGCGGTCCGGGACATCGTCGGCGACGGCATCGAGGTCGAGCCGTACATCACCCAGACGGCGCTGGAGTACGACTTCGAGGGAGACCTGGTCGACGCCATGACCGTGGCCCTACACAGCCAGGACCCCGAGGCGCACATCGCACCGTTCCTGATGTTCGGCGGCACCGACGCCAAGGGATGGAACCGGCTCGGCATCACGTGCTACGGCTTCACGCCCTTGCGACTCCCGGCCGACCTCGACTTCACTTCCCTGTTCCACGGCATCGATGAGCGAGTGCCGGTGGATGCGCTCGAGTTCGGCTCGAAGGTGTTCGACGAGTTCTTGAACCTGATCTAGTCAGAGCGTGCTGCGCACGCGGATGATCTTGCGGCGCAGCCGGATCGTTCGATGGCCGTCCGGGGCTTTGCGGAGGCGGTCGAGCTCCCAGCCGTGGTACTCAGCGGCGTCGGTCAGCAGGCGACACACGGCGTGGCGTGACTGCGTGCGGGGGACCGCCAGGTTCCAGAACTCGTACTCGACCACCGATCATGACTCCCATCCGTGAGACGACGACACGTCGTCGAGGGCCTGGACGATCTCGTCGGGCAGCTCGACGTCCTCGGCGGCGAGGCTCTCGCTGAGCTGGGCCGTGGTGCGGGCGCCGATCAGTGCGGCCGCGACGCAGGGGCGTCCGAGCAGCCAGGCCAGCGCGACGTGCGACATGGTGACGTCGAGCCCGTCGGCGGCGCGGGCGACGGCCTCGACGACGCCGGAGCGGTCGGCGTCGAGGTAAGGCGCCACGAACTGCTCATGGCGCGCGCTGGCGCCTCGGGAGTCGCCGGGGATGCCGCCGCGGTACTTGCCGGTGAGCACGCCGCGGCCGAGGGGTGACCAGGCGAGCACGCCCATGCCGAGGTATTCGGCCGCCGGGATGACCTGGTTCTCCACGTCTCGGCGCAGCAGGGAGTACTCGACCTGGTTGCTGATCAGCGGCACGCCGTCCGGCCGGCCGGCGAGCCAGGTGTGTGCCATCGACATCTGCCAGCCGTAGAAGTTGGAGATGCCGACGTAGCGGGCGCGTCCGGTGCTGACGGCGTGCTCGAGGGCGGCGAGGGACTCCTCGAGCGGGGTGTTCTCGTCCCATCGGTGGATCTGCCAGAGGTCGAGGTGGTCGGTACCGAGGTCGCGCAGGGATGCGTCGAGCTGGTCGAGGAGGGTGCGTCGGGAAGAGTCGCGGACGACCTCACCGTTGCGGTAGCCCAACCCGGCCTTGCCGGCGAGGACGATCCGATCGCGAGACGACGTTTTCGCGAGCAGCGCACCGAGCAGCGGCTCGGTCGCGCCGTCGCCGTAGATGGGCGCGGTGTCGACGAGCGTGCCGCCCGCGTCGAGGAAGGTGGTGAGCTGCTCTTCGGCCTCGATCTCGTCGACCGCCTCGCCGAAGGTCATGGTGCCCAGCCCCAGCCGCGAGACCTTCAGGCCCGACGACCCAATGCGGCGTTCCTGCATGTCGACAGGGTAGTCGGGACGCCGGAGGTGGCCCGTTAGGCTCGCACGGTGGATTTCCTTCGTGCCGTGGTTCTGGGTGTCATCCAGGGCCTGACCGAGTTCCTCCCCATCTCCAGCAGCGCCCACCTCGCGATCTTCCCGAAGTTCTTCGGGTGGGACGATCCGGGCGCGGCCTACACGGCGGTGATCCAGATCGGCACCGAGGTCGCCGTGGTGCTCTACTTCTGGCGCGACATCTGGACGATCGGCTCTGGCTGGCTGCGAGGCGTGTTCTCCGGTGCCGCCCGCGAGGAGCCCGAGTGGCGGCGGGGCTGGTTCATCATCATCGGCTCACTGCCGATCGTGATCGTCGGCCTCGCGCTGGAGGACCTGATCGACCGGGAGTTCCGCAACCTCTGGGTCATCGGCACGACCCTGGTCGTGCTGGGCATCGTGCTCGGCATCGCCGAACGGGTCGGGCGCAAGACGGCGCCCATCGACGACCTCACCTGGCCGCACGCCGTGCTCTTCGGCCTGGCCCAGGCGGCGGCCGTCGTGCCGGGCGTCTCGCGCTCCGGTGCCACCATCTCGATGGGCCTGTTCCTCGGCTACGAGCGTGAGGCGGCGACTCGCTACGCGTTTCTGCTCGCCATCCCGGCGGTCGTCGGCGCGGGCGTCTACAAGCTCAAGGACATCCCCGGCGGCGAGAACGCATATGGCACGACGCCCACGATCGTCGGCACGCTCGTGTCGTTCGCCGTGGGCCTCGCGGTCATCCACTGGCTGCTGAAGTACGTCAGCACCAGGTCGTACATGCCGTTCGTCGTGTATCGCATCGGCCTCGGAGGCCTGGTGCTCGTGCTCCTGGGCGCCGGCGTCGTCGGAGCCGCCACGACCGTCGGCTGACGACGACCGCCTAGAGCCAGCCGGACTTCTTGAAGCGCAGGTAGACGTAGCCGCACAGGCCGCCGATCAGGCCGAGGACCAGCGGGTAGCCGAACGTCCAGGTGAGCTCCGGCATGTGGTCGAAGTTCATGCCGTAGATGCCGGCGATCGCGGTGGGGATGGCGAACAGTGCGGCGCCCGCAGTGAGCTTCCGCATGTCGTCGTTCTGCTGGATGCTCAACTGGGCCAAATGCGCGCTCAAGGCGTTGTCGAGCAGCTTGTCGGTGTTGTCGCTGCTCTCAGCCACTCGCGACAAGTGGTCGGCGATGTCGCGGAAGTACGGCTGCGCGTCCTCGGGCATGGCGCCCGCGGCGAAGCGGGACACCGGGTCGCGCAGCGGCAGCACGGCGCGGCGAAACTCCAGCGTCTCGCGCTTGAGTCGGTAGATGCGGGACGAGTCGCTCGTGCGTTCTTGCGAGAACACCGAGGCCTCGACCTCCTGCACGTCGATCTCCAGCTCGGCGGCGACGTCTTCGTACTCGTCGACCACGGAGTCGACGACGGCATAGAGCGCGGCGATGGCACCGTGCTCGAGCTCGTGCTCGTCGCTCTCCGCCCGCCGCCTGACCTCCCGAAGGTCGTGCCCCGCCCCGTGGCGGACGGTGACCAGGTAGCGGGGGCCGAGGAAGGCGTTGATCTCGGCCGTCTGGATGTCGTCGTTGTGGTACGTGACCGTCTTGATCGACATGAAGAGGTGATCGTCGTACAGCTCGACCTTGGGCCGCTGGTGCGCCTCGACGGCATCCTCGACCGCGAGCGGGTGCAAGTTGAGCGGTGCAGCGAACTGGGAGAGCTCCTCCAACGACGGCTCGTAGAGCCCGATCCAGAGGAATCCGTCGGTCTCGGCCAGGGCGGCGATCACGTCGGCGAGCGCGGCGGGGTCGTGGGAGGTCTCCTCGCGATGTCCCTTCCGGTAGATCGCGCAGTCGATGATCACGACGCCCATTGTGCCGTGACCGCTGAGGCTGCGTCCGTCGACTGGCCGCGCGGACGGAACGGATACGCTCGACGACATGCGCAGCTGGTCCGGTCCGGACGTCCCGTCCATCGGCGGACCGGCCCCGGTGCTGCACCTCCACGACACCCGGACTGGCGGACTCGTCGCGAGCGTTCCGACGGGCGCTGCCCGGCTCTATGTCTGCGGCATCACCCCGTACGACGCCACGCATCTCGGGCATGCGGCGACCTATCTGGCGTTCGACCTCCTCCAGCGCCAGTGGCTCGACCGGGGGCTCGACGTCGTCTACACCCAGAACGTCACGGACGTCGACGATCCGCTGCTCGAGCGGGCGAACGACAGGGGCGAGGACTGGGCCGGGCTCGCCGAACGTGAGACCCAGTTGTTCCGGGAGGACATGGAAGCGCTGGGGATGCTCGCGCCGCGCCACTACGTCGGCGCGGTGGAATCCATCGACCTGGTCGTCGATCTCGTCGAACGACTCGGCGACTCGGCGTACCCGGTCGACGGCGACCTCTACTTCGACGTGCATGCCGACCCGGACTTCGGCCAGGTCTCTGGGCTCGACGACGAAGGGATGCTGGCGCTGTTCGGCGAGCGCGGGGGAGACCCCGACCGAGCAGGCAAGAGGGATCCGCTGGACTGCCTGCTGTGGCAGGGCGAGCGCGAGGGCGAACCGTCGTGGGAGTCCCGGCTCGGTCGCGGGCGGCCTGGCTGGCACATCGAGTGCGCCGCGATCGCGCTGGAGCACCTCGGCACCGACTTCGACGTTCAGGGTGGCGGGTCGGACCTCGTGTTCCCGCACCACGAAATGTCGGCGTCCGAGGCCACCGTGGCAACCGGCGAACCGTTCGCACGGGCGTACGTGCACGCCGGGATGGTCGCCCTGGACGGCGAGAAGATGTCGAAGTCGAAGGGCAACCTCGAGCTCGTGTCCCGCCTCCGCGAGACCGGCCACGACCCCATGGCCATCCGGCTGGCACTGCTGGCCCACCACTACCGCAGCGACTGGGAGTGGACCGCCGATCAGATCACCTCGGCCGAGCAGCGGCTCGCGTCGTGGCGCGCGGCGGTGGCGCGACCGTCCACACCATCGGCCGATGAGCTCATCAGGCGGATCCGCGAAGCTCTCGCCGACGACTTGAATGCTCCTGCGGCGCTGGCGGTCATCGATGGCTGGGCATCACAAGAGGGCGATGAAGGAGGCGGAGCCGCGGCAGCACGAACCATCGACGCGCTGCTCGGCATCCGCGTCTAGCCAGATTCGGTCACTTCTTGTTGCTTCTGACCGTGGAAACTGACAACCAGTGACCAAATCGGGACGTCGGGAGGGTCAGCCCGGGTCGACGTTGCGGCGGCGCAGGTAGCGCTCGAACTCCCGGGCGATGGCGTCGCCGCTGGCCTCGGGCAGCTCGCTGGTGTCGCGCTCGTTCTCGAGCTCCTGGACGTACTCCGCGATGTCGGGGTCGCTCTCGGCCAGCTCGTCCGCGCCTCGCTGCCAGGCCTCGCTGAGGTCCTCGAGCGATCCTTGCGGCAGACCCACGCTGACGGCGTCCTCGAGCGCTCCGAGCAGTGCGAGGGTGGCCTTGGGGCAGGGGGGCTCGGCCAGGTAGTGCGGCACTGCCGCCCACAGCGACAGCGACGGGATGCCCTCGAGCGCGGCCGTCTCGCTCAGCACGGCATTGATGCCGACCGGGCCGGAGTAGGTGGACGGACCGAGGGAAAGGCGCTCGGAGAGCGTCGGGTCGGACGACGAGCCACTGACCGGCACCGGACGCGTGTGCGGCGCGTCGGCGAGCAGGGCACCCAGTGTCACGAGCTCGGTGACGCCGGCGAGGCGGGCAAGTCCGACCAGGGTGGAGCAGAAGGAGCGCCAGCGGATGTTCGGCTCGGGCGCGCGGAACAGCAGGACGTCCCGCTCGGCGCCGGACGGCCGTGCGAGGTAGAGCGTCGGGGTGGGCCACACCAACATGCGGGCACCCCCTTCGTCGGGGTGGACGTGCGGACGTTGCACCTGGAAGTCGTAGTACTCCTCCGGATCGAGCTCGGCGAGCACCTCGGCGTCCCAGGCCGTGACGAGGTGGTCGAGGACCGAGGAGGCGGCGTCGCCGGCGTCGTTCCATCCCTCGAAGGCGGCGACCATCCAGGGGTCACGCAGCGGGGGGATCGAGACGTCGTCCACGTCTCCAGCCTACGTGGCGATCACTCGTTGTCGGATCGGTAACCGAGGTTCGGCGCGAGCCACCGCTCGGCGTCCGCGACCGTCATGCCCTTGCGGCGGGCGTAGTCGGTGACCTGGTCGCGTCCGAGCCGGCCGACGACCATGTACTGCGACTGCGGATGAGAGAAGTACCAGCCGCTCACGGACGCCCCGGGCCACATGGCCATCGACTCGGTGAGCTCGATGCCGGTGTTCTCCTTGACGTCGAGGAGCTCCCACAGCAGGGCCTTCTCGGTGTGCTCCGGGCACGCGGGATAGCCGGGGGCCGGACGGATGCCTTCGTACTTCTCGGCGATCAGCGCCTCGTTGTCGAGCGACTCCTGCGGCTGGTAGGCCCACCACTCGGTGCGGATGCGCTGGTGCAGTCGCTCGGCGAACGCCTCGGCCAGCCGGTCGGCCAGGGACTCGAGCAGGATGGCGCTGTAGTCGTCGAGGGCTTCCTTGAACTCCGTGATCTTCTCGGTGATGCCGATACCGGCGGTGACCGCGAACGCGCCGACGTGGTCGGGCAGTCCCGTCTCCTTGGGCGCGACGAAGTCAGCCAGGCTGCGGTGCGGCACCCCAGGACGATGCTCTGTCTGCTGACGCAGGTGGTGCAGCGTGGTGCAAACCTCCGACCGGGAGTCGTCGGTGTAGACCTCGATGTCGTCGTGCTCGACGACGTTGGCCGGGAACAGCCCGACCACGCCACGCGCCGTGATCCACTTCTCCTCGATCAGCCGGTCGAGCATCGCCTGGGCGTCGTCCCACAGCTTGCGGGCCGCTTCGCCGCTCGCCGGGTTGTTGAGGATGTCGGGGTACTTGCCCTTCATCTCCCACGTGTTGAAGAAGGGCTGCCAGTCGATGTACTCGCGCAGCTCGCCGAGCGGGTAGTCGTCGAGCACGAGCGGCTTTCCGGGCTCGATGCCGGCCGGCGCAGGCGGGGAGTAGCCGTCCCACTCGATCGGCGTGCGGTTGGCCCGTGCATCCTCGAGCGACAGGATCTTGCGGGTGTCCTGGCGGGCGGCATGGCGCTCCCGCAGCGAGTCGTAGTCGTCCTTGAGATCGGCGAGCAGCTTGGGCCGTGCCTCGTGGGAGAGCAGCTGTGAGACGACCGGCACCGAGCGTGAGGCGTCCTTCACCCACACGACCGGGGCGTGGTACTTCTCGTCGACCTTCACGGCCGTGTGCGCGCGAGACGTGGTGGCTCCGCCGATGAGCAGGGGGATCTCGAAGCCCTGGCGCTCCATCTCGGACGCCACGTTGACCATCTCGTCGAGCGACGGCGTGATGAGCCCGGACAGGCCGATCAGGTCGGCGCCCTCGGCGGTCGCCGTGTCGAGGATCTTCTGCGCCGGCACCATGACGCCGAGGTCGATGACGTCGTAGTTGTTGCACTGCAGCACGACGCCGACGATGTTCTTGCCGATGTCGTGCACGTCGCCCTTGACCGTGGCCATGACGACGAGCCCCTTCTTGGTCTCGGCGTCCTCGGGCTTCTTCTCCGCCTCGATGAAGGGGATGAGGTAGGCGACCGACTTCTTCATGACCCGGGCGGACTTGACCACCTGGGGCAGGAACATCTTGCCGGCACCGAACAGGTCGCCGACGACGTTCATGCCGTCCATCAGCGGACCCTCGATGACCTCGATGGTGCGGCCTCCGCGGGCCTCGATCTCGGCACGCAGCTCCTCGGTGTCCTCGACGGCGAACTGGTCGATGCCCTTGACCAGGGCGTGCGTGATGCGCTCGTTGACCGGCAGCGAACGCCACTCCTCGTCCTCGACCTCCGCCTTCTGGCCGTCGCCGGCGTAGTCGTTGGCGATCTCGAGCAGGCGCTCGGTGGCGTCGTCGCGCCGGTTGAGCACGACGTCCTCGATGCGCTCACGCAAGACCTCGGGGATCTCGTCGTAGACGACGAGCGCGCCGGCGTTGACGATTCCCATGTCGAGGCCGGCCTGAATCGCGTGGTACAGGAAGACCGCGTGGATGGCCTCGCGCACGGGGTTGTTGCCGCGGAACGAGAACGACACGTTCGAGATGCCGCCGGACACGTGGACGCCGGGCAGGTTCTCCTTGATCCATCGAGTGGCCTCGATGAAGTCGACGCCGTAGTTCTGGTGCTCCTCGATGCCGGTGGCGATCGCGAACACGTTGGGGTCGAAGATGATGTCCTCGGGCGGGAACCCGACCTCGTCGACCAGGATCCGGTAGGCGCGCTCGCAGATCTGCTTGCGGCGCTCGAGGTTGTCGGCCTGACCCTCCTCGTCGAAGGCCATGACGACCGCCGCAGCGCCGTACTTTCGGCACAGCTGCGCCTGCTCGCGGAACTTCTCCTCGCCCTCCTTCATGGAGATCGAGTTGACGATCGGCTTGCCCTGCAGGCAGTGGAGACCGGTCTCGATGACCTCCCACTTGGAGGAGTCGACCATCACCGGCACACGACAGATGTCGGGCTCGGACGCCACCAGCTTGAGGAACCGGTTCATCGCGGCGACGCCGTCGATCATGCCCTCGTCCATGTTGACGTCGATGACCTGGGCGCCGTTCTCGACCTGCTGGCGGGCGACCGACAGGGCGGTGTCGTAGTCGCCGTCGCGGATGAGGTTGCGGAAGCGGGCCGAGCCGGTGATGTTGGTGCGCTCTCCGACGTTGAGGAACAGGGAGTCCTCGGTGACGGAGAGTGGCTCGAGACCCGACAGACGCAGCGCCGGCGTGTGCTCCGACGGCACCCGGGGGGCGAGCCCCTCCACCGTCTTGGCGATGTGGGCGATGTGGTCGGGCGTGGTGCCGCAGCATCCGCCGACGAGGTTGACGAAGCCGCTGTCGGCGAAGTCGCGGAGGATCGCTGCGGTCTCGTCGGGCGTCTCGTCGTACTCGCCGAAGGCGTTCGGCAGGCCGGCGTTCGGGTAGCACGACACGAAGCAGTCCGCGAGCCGCGCGATCTCGGCGATGTAGGGCCGCATCTCCTTGGCACCGAGGGCGCAGTTGAGACCCACGAGCAAGGGCTTGGCGTGCCGGACGGAGTGCCAGAACGCCTCTGCGGTCTGCCCGGAGAGGGTGCGGCCCGAGGCGTCGGTGATCGTGCCAGAGATGATGACCGGCCAGCGTCGTCCGTACTCCTCGAAGACCGTCTCGACCGCGAAGATGGCGGCACGGGCGTTGAGCGTGTCGAAGATCGTCTCGATGAAGACCAGGTCGGCACCGCCGTCGAGAAGCCCCCGAGTGGCGACCTGGTAGGCGTCGACGAGCTCCTGGTACGAGACGTTGCGCGCGCCGGGGTCGTTGACGTCCGGTGAGATGGACGCCGTGCGCGTCGTCGGGCCGAGCGCACCGGCGACGTACCGCGGCCGATCGGGGGTCTTGGCCGTCATGGCGTCGCACTCGCCCCGCGCCAGGCGGGCGGACTCGAAGTTCAGCTCGTACGCGAGCTCGGCCATCTCGTAGTCGCGCAGCGAGACGGCGTTGGCGTTGAACGTGTTGGTCTCGATGATGTCGGCGCCGGCCGCGAGGTACTCACGGTGGATCGACGCGATGATGTCGGGCTGCGTGAGGGTGAGGAGGTCGTTGTTGCCCTGGACGTCACACGCCCACTCGGCGAACCGTTCGCCGCGGTAGCCGGCCTCGTCAGGACGGTCGCGCTGGATCGCCGTGCCCATGGCACCGTCGAGCACGAGAATGCGCTCGCGCAGCATCGCCGACAGCGCTTCGGTCGCGTCGGGGCGAAGTTCGGTGGCGGTCGTCGTGGTCAAGGTCGTCCTCGGGTGGCGGGCTAGTCGACGATACGGTGCACAACCCCCGCGCCCGCGCAGGCATTCCACCGTCTGGACCAGTGTCTCATCCACCGATACGACGCGGCGGCATATCCGGGCCATACGCTGAGGTCATGGGTGACTTCGCTGCCGTGCTCTGGGACCTCGACGGAACGCTCATCGACAGCGAGCCGCTCTGGATGGCGGGAGAGCATGAGCTCGCCGAAGCCCATGGGGCCGCCTGGACGCAGGAGGATGGCCTGGCCCTGGTCGGCAACTCGCTGATCGAGTCGGGGCGCTACATCAAGAAGCGGCTGGGCTCGGACCTCGCGCCGGAGGAGATCGTCGACATCCTCGTCGCCCGGCTGGCCGACGACCTGAGCCGGGAGATCCCGTGGCGCCCCGGATCGGTCGAGCTCGTCACTGCCCTGGACGCCGCGGGCGTGCCTCAGGCTTTGGTGACCATGTCGTACGCAGCCATCGCGCGGCCGGTGGCGGCGGCGCTGCCGTTCGGGGCCGTCGTGACCGGCGACCAGGTGACGCACGGCAAGCCGCATCCGGAGCCCTACCTGAAGGCGGCAGAGCTGCTCGGTGTCGATGCGGCCGACTGCCTCGCCATCGAGGACTCCGGCACCGGCGCCACGTCCGCGAACGCGGCCGGGTGCCACGTGCTGGTGGTGCCGCACTTCGTCAACGTGCCGGACGCCCCGCGACGTGCCCAGCGCGCGAGCTTGGAGCGGCTGCGGCCCGACGGCCTGCGCGACCTGTTCTGAGGGCCGGCCGGACTCCGGACCCAGATAGGTTTGAGCGCGTGAGCGCGTCCGAGGCACGATCGCACCCGGCCGGCACCTGGCGGATCGGCCGGGTCGCCGGAGCGGACCTGCTCGTTCGGCCGTCGCTGCTGCTGATGGGCGTCCTCCTGGTCGTGCTCTTCGCACCGCGCTACGAGGATCAGACCCAGACGAGCCCGTACATCGTCGCGGCCGTCTTCGTGGTGGCGCTCTATGCGTCGGTCCTTCTGCACGAGATCGCCCACGTCCTGGCGGCCCGAGGATTCGGCATGAGCGTCCCGTCGGTCACCCTGCACCTGCTGGGCGGGGAGACCGCCATCGAGGGACCGAGCCGCACGCCGTGGCAAGAGCTCGCCACGGCCATCGTCGGTCCGGTCGTGTCCCTCGCCATCGGCCTGGTCGCCCGTCAGACCGCCGACGACCTGGAGCCCGGGGTTCTGCACGACGTCGTCTGGTCGATCGGCTGGGTCAACATCGTGGTGGCGGTGTTCAACATGCTTCCCGGACTCCCGCTCGACGGCGGTCGCGTCTTCAAGGCGATCGTGTGGCAGCTCACGGGGCGGGAGGAGACCGGCACCCTGATTGCCGCCTGGATCGGTCGCGCTGCCGCGGTCGGCGTGGTGGTCGTGACCTTGCTCTTCGCCGACTTCGACGGCGGTCGCGGAACCTTCGACCTCGTCATCGGCGCCATCCTGGCCTGGTTCCTCTGGGAGGGTTCGGGTCACGCGCTGAAGCAGTCACGGCAGAGTGCCCGACTCAACCGGCTGGACGTGCGCACCCTGGTCGAGCCCGGAGTGGCGCCGGACGGTGCTCCGCGGCTGCCTGTCGACATCGCCGGTGAGGTGTTGGTGCGCGCCATGGCGGCACGTCCGGCCGCGACCTACGCGGTGATCGAGCAGGACGGCACCGTCGTCGGGGTACTGCGATCGGCGCGGGTCGACGAGGCTTGGCGGAGCGGACGATGAGCGTCGCCGGCGGAGGGCCGCTCGCCGAGGGGGAGTGGGTGCGGCTCAGCGACGCCAAGGGGCGCAAGCACAACATCCAGCTCGTCGCCGGCCTTGAGTTCTCGACCAAGAAGGGCCAGATCCGCCATGACGACATCATCGGACGGCCCGAGGGCGTGGTCCTGGAGTCGTCGCTCGGCGGCCAGTACCAGGTGTTCAGGCCGTTGCTGTCGGAGTACGTCGTCTCGATGCCTCGCGGCGCCGCGATCATCTACCCCAAGGATGCTGCGCACATCGTCACGATGGCCGACATCTTCCCCGGCGCGCGGGTGGTCGAGGCGGGTGCCGGCTCGGGCAGCCTCACCGTCTACCTGCTGCGAGCCGTCGGCGTCGACGGGCACCTCGGTTCGTACGAGATGCGTGAGGACTTCGCCGAGATCGCACGTCGCAACGTCGAGCAGGTCGTCGGACCCGACCATCCTGCGTGGACCCTGACCGTCGGCGATGTGCGCGAGGCCGTCTCCGAGCCAGAGATCGATCGCCTGGTCCTCGACATGGTCGACCCCTGGACCTGTGTGCCGATCGCCGGCGAGCGGCTCGTGCCCGGCGGCATCGTCTGTGCCTATGTCGCCACCACCACGCAGCTCTCCCTCTTCGTCGAGACGCTGCGCGCCGACGGCGGGTTCACCGAGCCGGTCGCCTGGGAGACGCTGCAACGCGAGTGGCATCTCGAGGGTCTGGCCGTGCGCCCCGACCACCGCATGATCGGGCACACTGCGTTCATCGCCATGGCCCGGAGGATGGCCCCGGGGGAGCGCAGCCTGGAGAAGACGCGACGTCCCGCGCCAGGCGCGTACGGCCCCGACTACACCGGCCCGCGGCCGCCGGGGCTGGACGACAGCGGTTCTGACCCGGCCTGAGCGTCATCAGATCGTCATCAACGCCACATCCCGACGTCCTACCGTGTGACGTCCGAGCAGGTAGGGTCGTTCTTACGAGCAGGAGGTGGCAGATGAGTGAACAGGACCACACCCGTGGCGCCGGTGGCGCCGAGCACGAGCTCGCGTACCTGAGGGCCGAGGTCGAGCACCTGCGCCGCCGCCTGGGCAACGAGGGCACACTCGACTCACGCCTGTCCGACGTCGAGGCGCGCCTCGCATCCACCACCTCACAGAACGACCGCCTCACCGCCACCCTGCGCGAGGCCCGCGAGCAGATCGTCACGCTCAAGGAGGAGGTCGACCGGCTGGCTCAGCCGCCCACCGGTTTCGGCACGTTCCTGCAGCGCAACGACGACGACTCCGTCGACGTCTTCACGGGTGGCCGCAAGCTGCGCGTCAACGTCAGCCCCACCGTCGACAAGGATGCGCTCCGCAAGGGCCAGGAGGTCATCCTCAACGAGGCCATGAACGTCGTGGCGTCGCTGGAGTTCGAGACCACCGGCGAGGTCGTCATGCTCAAGGAGATGCTCGCCGACGGTGAGCGCGCTCTCGTGCTGGGCAACGCCGACGAGGAGCGGGTCGTCAAGCTGGCCGACTCCCTGGTCGGACTCAAGCTGCGGGCCGGCGACTCCCTGTTGCTCGACAGCCGTGCCAACTACGTCTACGAGCGGGTGCCCAAGAGCGAGGTCGAGGAGCTCGTCCTCGAAGAGGTGCCCGACATCGACTACGACAGCATCGGTGGCCTCAAGGGCCAGATCGAGTCGATCCGCGACGCCGTCGAGCTGCCGTACCTGCATCCCGACGTCTTCATCGAGCACGAGCTCAAGCCGCCCAAGGGCGTGCTGCTGTACGGCCCGCCAGGGTGCGGCAAGACGATGATCGCCAAGGCGGTCGCCGCGTCGCTCGCCAAGAAGGTCGCGGAGAAGACCGGCGAGGAGGGACGCAGCTACTTCCTCAACATCAAGGGCCCCGAGCTCCTCAACAAGTACGTCGGCGAGACCGAGCGGCACATCCGCCTGGTCTTCCAGCGTGCGCGCGAGAAGGCCAACGAGGGCACCCCGGTCATCGTGTTCTTCGACGAGATGGACTCGCTGTTCCGCACGCGTGGATCGGGCATCTCCTCCGACGTCGAGAACACCATCGTCCCGCAGCTGCTCAGCGAGATCGACGGCGTCGAAGGACTCGAGAACGTCCTGGTCATCGGCGCGTCCAACCGCGAGGACATGATCGACCCGGCGATCCTGCGCCCCGGACGTCTCGACGTGAAGATCAAGATCGAGCGCCCGGACGCCGAGGCCGCCCGCGACATCTTCAGCAAGTACCTCACCGCCACTCTCCCGCTGCACCCTGACGATCTCGCGGAGTTCGGCGGCGACGTCCAGGCGTGCGTCCACGGCATGATCCAGCGCACCGTCGAGCTGATGTACACCGAGTCCGAGGACAACCAGTTCCTCGAGGTCACCTACGCCAACGGCGACAAGGAGATCCTGTACTTCAAGGACTTCAACTCCGGCGCGATGATCCAGAACATCGTCGACCGAGCCAAGAAGATGGCGATCAAGGATCTTCTCGAGCACGGCGCCAAGGGCCTGCGTGTGCAGCACATGCTCCAGGCCTGCCTCGACGAGTTCAAGGAGAACGAGGACCTCCCCAACACCACCAACCCCGACGACTGGGCGCGCATCTCCGGCAAGAAGGGCGAGCGCATCGTGTTCATCCGCACGCTCATCTCGGGCAAGGGCGGCAACGAGCCCGGGCGGTCCATCGACACCGTCGCCAACACCGGGCAATACCTCTGACGATCGAGTTCCGCTCGGCCCGCTACGACAGCGACGAGGCGGTTCTGCTCACGGCCGAAGTTCAACGCGAGTACGTGCGTCGTTACGGCGGCCCGGAGGGCGACTCCTCGCCCATCGAGGCGGCCGAGTTCGTCCATCCGCGCGGCACGTTCGTCATCGTCCTCGACGACGACGTGCCGATCGGCATGGGCGGCTGGCGTCGGTACGGCGACGACGGCGTGGGGGAGCTCAAGCGGATGTACGTGCGTGAGTCGGATCGCGGACGTGGGGTCTCCCGGCTGCTCCTGGCGCACCTGGAGCGCTCAGCCGCGGAGGCCGGCATCCGGCAGCTCGTGCTGGAGACGGGTACCGCCCAGCCCGAGGCGATCGGGCTCTACCGGTCATCGGGCTACGTCGACGTCCCGTCGTTCGGGTACTACGTCGACCACGACGACAGCGTGCACCTCGGCAAGACGCTCTAGGTCGTGCCTAGACCTTCGACCCTCGGCCCTTGACCCGGACGTCCTTCGGGTCGGCCTTCTCCGTGCCGGGGATCGAGATCACGGCGCCACCATCGGTGTCGAGGATCGTGCCGGTCACGTAGGACGCGGCGTCCGACGACAGGAACAGCGCACTGTCGGCAACGTCGTCGTTGGTGCCCCAACGGCGTAGTGGCATCGCGTCGGTGATCCGGTCCTTCATCTCCTGGGTCGGTGACGCGACGTTCTCCATGCCCCACGAGCCCTCGATCGGACCGGGGGAGATGCCGTTGACGCGGATGCCCTCCGGCCCCCACTCGAGCGCCAGGACCTTGATGAGCATGTTCACGCCGGCCTTGGCGGCGCACACATGCGCCTGGAAGTTGAGCGGCCTCACGGCCTCGGGTGCTGTGATGGCGATCAGCGACGCGCCGCGCTTGTTGAGCACGTCATAGCTGGCCCGGAAGACGTTGAACGTGCCGACCAGGTCGATGTCGACGACCGCCTTGAAGCCGTTGGCGGACATGTCGGCCGCGGGGGCGTAGAAGTTGCCGGCCTGGCCGGCGACCACCAGGTCGATCGCGCCGAGCTCCTCGGCCGTGGCTTTCATCGCGGCGTCGATCGCGTCGTAGTCGCGGACGTCGCCGGCATAGCCGCGCACCTCGCCGCCGATCTGCTTCAGCTCCTCGACAGCGGCATCGACCCGCTCCTTGTCGCGGCTGAGCACGGCGACCTTGGCACCCTGCTGCGCATAGCGACGCGCGATCTCCAGATTCATGCCGCGGGTGCCGCCCGCGACGAAGGCGACCTTGCCCGCGAGGATCCCGCTCTCAAACGTGTTTGCCATGGCAAAACTAGAACACGTTTCAGTTCTGCTGTCCACCCATTCCCTATCAGCACGGGGGCACCTGCCCTAGCATCGCGATCATGGCCTACTTCGTCACGGGCGCGACCGGGTTCATCGGCCGGCGCCTGATCGCCGAGCTCATCGACCACCGCCGGGGAACGATCTGGGTGCTCGTGCGACCCGGCTCGGAGGAGAAGCTCGACCGCTTCCGGTACCGCTGGAACAACTCCACGCGAATCGTCGCCGTGCCGGGGGAGCTGACCGAGGAGGGACTCGGCGTCGACCCGGCGTGGGTCAAGGAGCACCAGGGCGAGGTGAAGCACTTCTTCCACCTGGCCGCGTCCTACGACATGACCGCCACGAAGGCCCAGAACGACAAGCTGAACACCGGCGGCACGAAGAACGCCCTCCAGCTCGCCGACGCGCTCGAAGCCGGGTGTTTCCACCAGGTCTCGTCGATCGCCGCGTCCGGTGAATTCCGCGGCCGCTACACCGAGGAGATGTTCGACGAGGGTCAGGGCTTCCAGTCCGACTACCACCGGACCAAGTACGAGTCCGAGAAGATGGTGCGCGACGAGGCCACCGTGCCGTGGCGCGTCTACCGTCCGGCGATCGTCGTGGGCGACTCGGAGACCGGCGAGATCGACAAGATCGACGGCCCCTACTACTTCTTCACGCTCCTCAAGCGCATGCGCGATTTCATGCCGGCCTGGCTGCCGCTGTTCGGCGCGGGCATGGGCAGCACCAACATCGTGCCGGTCGACTACGTGGCGAAGGCCATGGACCACCTGGCCCACGAGCCCGGCCTCGACGGGCGTGCGTTCCACCTGGTGAACCCGAAGCCGCAGAAGAACCTCGACATCCTGAACGCCTTCGCGCGGGCCGCGAAGTCACCGTCGTTCCAGATCGCGCTCGACGACCGTGTCACCGACCTGCTGCCCACGCGCTGGTTGCAGGAGGCGCTCGGACGCGGCACCGCCGGCGGCCCGGGAGAGGTCGTCGCGAAGCAGACGCTCGGACGGCTCGGGATCCCCGCCGAGGTGCTCGCCCACATCTCGCTGCCCACCCGCTACGACGCCACCGCGACGCTCGAAGCCCTGGCCGGCTCCGGTGTCGAGATCCCGAAGCTGCGCACGTACGCGGCGACGTTGTGGGACTACTGGGAACAGAACCTCGACCCCGACATCCGCTCCGACAAGGCGTCGGAGAAGGCGCTACGCGGCAAGACGGTGGTCGTCACCGGTGCGTCGTCGGGCATCGGCAAGGCGACGGCACTGCGCGTGGCGGCGCTGGGTGGCACCGCGATCCTGGTGGCACGCGGTGCCGAGAAGCTCGAGGAGACGAAGGGCGACATTCTCGCCCAGGGAGGCCTGGCGCATGCGTACGCCTGCGACCTGTCCGACCTCGACGAGATCGACAAGCTGGCCAAGAAGCTGAACCGCGACTTCGAAGGCATCGACGTGGTGGTGAACAACGCCGGGCGGTCCATCCGGCGGTCGCTGCGCCTGTCGTACGACCGGTTCCACGACTTCGAGCGCACCATGCAGCTCAACTACTTCGGCGCGATCCGACTGGTCATGGGCCTGACGCCGGGGATGGCCAAGCGGAAGACCGGCCACATCGTCAACATCTCCTCGATCGGCGTGCAGACCAACCCGCCGCGTTTCGCCGCCTACGTGGCATCCAAGGCCGCCCTCGACGCCTGGAGCCGCGTCGTGGCCTCGGAGCTGATCGGCCACGGCATCACGTTCACGTCGATCCACATGCCGCTCGTGCGCACGCCGATGATCGCGCCGACGAAGATCTACGACGCGTTCCCGACCATCAGCCCGTCGCAGGCTGCCGACCTCGTGCTCAAGGCGATCCGGGAGCACCCGCACGAGATCAACACGCGGATCGGAACGGTCGGCGAGGTCTCGCATGCGATGGCGCCGCACGCGATGTTCCGTGTTCTCAACCAGGCGTACAAGATCTTCCCCGACTCCGCTGCCGCCCGCGGCGACGGCGCCGGCGAGAAGACGACGCGTCAACAGCGCGCCCTGGCTCGGGTGCTCAAGGGCGTCCACTGGTAATGGTCGGGGCGCGCTCGTACCTCGCGCTCATTCCGCGATTCGCTGGCGCTCACCGCGGCCCGGCCCGCGGCGCTTCGCGCCGCCCAATGGTTGAGACGCTGGGCGCATCCGGGCCCGGCCCGCGGTGCTCCGCGCCGCGCCAGGGCTGAGTCCAACCCGCGGTGGCCCGTAGGCTTTCGGTATGACAGTCAGGCGGGTTCAGGGCAGCGAGGTGGAGTACGGCATCGCCGTCAAGGGCCAGCCGCACGCCAACCCGATGGTGGCCTCGACGCACGTCGTCAACTCCTACGCCGCCGCCCACGGGCTCACCCGACGCGCGCGCTGGGACTTCGAGGAGGAGAATCCGCTCCGCGATGCCCGCGGGTTCGACCTCAGTCGTGAGGCCGCGGACCCGTCGCAGCTCACCGACGAGGATCTCGGGCTGGCGAACATCATTCTCACCAACGGTGCCCGCCTGTACGTCGACCACGCGCATCCGGAGTACTCCAGCCCCGAGGTCACGAACCCGCGCGACGTCGTGGTGTGGGAGAAGGCGGGCGAGGAGGTCATGCGGCTCGGTGCCGAGCTCGCCGGTCGCATGCCCGGCGCAGCCCCGGTCATGCTCTACAAGAACAACGTCGACAACAAGGGCGCCTCGTACGGATCCCACGAGAACTACCTGATGCGCCGCGACGTCCCGTTCGAGGCGGTTGTCGAGCACCTGACGCCGTTCTTCGTGTCCCGGCAGGTGATCACCGGCTCCGGTCGTGTCGGCCGCAAGCAGGACGGCAGCGTCCACGCGTTCCAGATCGGTCAGCGGGCCGACTACATCGAGGTGGGCGTCGGGCTCGAGACCACGCTCAAGCGTCCGATCATCAACACCCGCGACGAGCCGCACGCCGACCCCAAGAAGTACCGACGCCTGCACGTCATCGTTGGCGACGCCAACTGCTCGGAGGTCGCGATCTACCTCAAGCACGGCACGACGTCGCTGGTGTTGGCGATGGTGGAGGCCGACCACCTGCCGTCTGGCCTCGCGCTCTCTCAACCGGTCACCGCCATGCACGAGGTCTCCCACGATCCGTCCCTGCGTCATGCGATGGAGCTCGCCGACGGGCGCACGATCACCGCGATCGACCTGCAGCGCGAGTACCTCGGGCACGCCCGCACGTTCGTCGAGCGGGAGGGCTCGGACGACCAGACGGACGACATCCTGGCGCGCTGGCAGTCCGTGCTCGACCGGCTGGCCCGCGATCCGCTGGAGTGCGCCGGCGAGCTCGACTGGGTGGCCAAGCTGGCGCTGCTGGAGTCGTATCGCGAACGTGACGGACTCGACTGGGACCACGCCAAGCTGCACCTCGTTGACGTCCAGTACCACGACGTCCGGCTCGAGAAGGGCCTTTTCCACCAGCTCGTCCGGTCGGGTCGCATGGAACGGCTCGTCAGCGACGAGGAGGTTAAAGACGCGGTGGCGACCCCGCCGAGCGACACCCGGGCGTACTTCCGGGGCATGTGCCTGGCCAGGTTCGCCTCCGACATCGCAGCCGCCTCGTGGGACTCGGTGATCTTCGACCTTCCCGGCCACGACTCCCTGCAGCGCATCCCCACACTGGAGCCGCTGCGCGGCACCAAGGAGCACGTGGGGGAGCTGTTCGCGCGCAGCGAGACGGCATCCGACCTCTTCAGCGCGATCACGCGCCGCTGAAACACGGTTCCGCGCGTAGTGAACAGCCGCACCGGTATTCACTCCTGGCGCTAGGGTTGCCACATGTCCGAACAGCAGCACAAGAGCACCAAGAAGTCGACCGAGTCCGAGGATCAGGTCGAGGAGACCGAGATTGACGCCGAGCGCAAGGAAAAGCTCGACGACGACGTCGACTCGATCCTCGACGACATCGACGACGTGCTCGAGGAGAACGCCGAGGAGTTCGTGCGCAGCTTCGTGCAGAAGGGTGGGCAGTGATGCTGCCGGAGCCTTTCACGGCTGCGGGTTCTTCCTCCTTCGCCGACTTCCTCGCTGAGCAGGCGCCCGGTCTTGTGCCAGGCGCCTCGGCTCGTGGTGTCGGCGATCTCGCCGACGCCGCCCCGCACGGCACCACCATCGTCGCCGCCACGTTCCCGGGCGGAGTCGTCATGGCCGGCGACCGCCGCGCCACGATGGGCAACGTCATCGCGCAGCGCGACATCGAGAAGGTGTTCCCGGCCGATGAGTACTCGTGCATCGGCATCGCCGGCAGCGCCGGCTTGGCCGTCGAGGTGGTGCGCCTCTTCCAGGTCGAGCTCGAGCACTACGAGAAGCTCGAGGGCACCGTGCTCTCCGCCGACGGCAAGGCCAATCGCCTGGCCGCGCTCATCCGCGGCAACCTCGGCCTCGCGATGCAGGGTCTCGCGGTGGTGCCGCTGTTCGCCGGCTTCGACCTTGCCACGCAGATCGGCCGCATCTTCTCCTACGACGTCACAGGTGGTCGCTACGAGGAGCACGCGTTCTACGCGGTCGGCTCCGGCTCGGTGTTCGCCCGCGGCGCGCTGAAGAAGCTGTACCGCGACGACCTCGACGAGACCGAGGCCATCACCGCCACGTTGCAGGCGCTCTACGACGCGGCCGACGACGACTCCGCCACCGGAGGACCCGATCTCACCCGGCGTATCTTCCCGGTGGTCGCGGTCGTCACAGCCGACGGCTACCGACGCGTCCCCGATGCCGACGTCGGCGCGATCGCCGACGACGTTATCGGCGCCCGCCTCGTCCGCCCCGACGGCCCCGCGGCCCCCCTCAACTGACGGGACAGTTTCGATGATCACCCCACAGAATTGCCCGTCACTCGCCGAAGGCATCGTCACGTTCTCCAAGCAATTCTGCGGGGACCCCGAATGAGCATGCCGTTCTACGTCTCGCCCGAGCAGCTGATGAAGGACCGGGCCGACTTCGCCCGCAAGGGCATCTCCCGAGGCCGCAGCGTCGCCGTGGTGCAGTACACCGACGGGGTGCTGTTCGTCGCGGAGAACCCGTCGCAGGCGCTGCACAAGATCAGCGAGATCTACGACCGCATCGGCTTCGCCGCGGTTGGCCGTTACAACGAGTTCGAGAACCTGCGTATCGCCGGCGTCCGGCTGGCCGACCTGCGGGGCTACTCCTACGACCGTCGCGACGTCACCGGCCGATCGCTGGCCAACGCGTACGCCCAGACGCTTGGCACCATCTTCTCCGCGGGCGGCGAGAAGCCGTACGAGGTCGAGCTGTTCGTGGCCGAGGTCGGAGATGAACAGTCCGGCGACCAGATCTATCGGCTCACCTACGACGGCTCGGTTGCCGACATCCAGGGCTACGCCGTGATGGGCGGGCAGAGCGAGCAGATCGAGACCCATCTCGGCGAGCACTACTCCGAGGGCCTCGATCTCACCGCAGCGATCCGCCTGGCCGTGGAGTCGTTGGGCCAGGACGCCACCCCGTCGCGTGCCGTCCCGGCAGCCGACCTGGAGGTCGCCATCCTCGACCGAACCCGCCCCCAGCCACGCAAGTTCAAGCGACTCACCGACGACACCGTCACCCAGGCACTCGGCTGACGCACGCGGCCGCGCCGCCGATTGCCGACCTACCGACCTGCGCGCGACTACGCTGAACGCATGGACCGGCGGATCTTCGGCATCGAGAACGAGTACGGCGTCACGTGCTCGTTCAAGGGCCAGCGCCGTCTGTCGCCCGACGAGGTTGCGCGCTACCTGTTCCGACGGGTCGTGTCGTGGGGGCGCAGCAGCAACGTCTTCCTGCGCAACGGCGCGCGGCTCTACCTCGATGTCGGCAGCCACCCGGAGTACGCCACGCCCGAGTGCGACGACCTCGTCGACCTCGTCACGCACGACCGGGCGGGGGAGCGGATCCTCGAGGGACTGATGATCGACGCACAGCATCGGCTGGCCGACGACGGCGTCGACGGCGACATCTACTTGTTCAAGAACAACACCGACTCCGCGGGCAACTCCTACGGCTGCCACGAGAACTACCTCGTCGGCCGCGGCGGTGAGTTCAGCCGTCTCGCCGACATCCTCATCCCATTCCTGGTGTCGCGGCAGATCATCTGCGGCGCCGGCAAGGTGCAGCAGACGCCGCGCGGCACCATCTACTCCGTCAGCCAGCGCGCGGAGCACATCTGGGAGGGCGTCTCGAGCGCCACCACGCGCTCGCGGCCGATCATCAACACCCGCGACGAGCCGCACGCCGATGCCGAGCGGTTCCGCCGCCTGCACGTCATCGTCGGCGACTCCAACATGAGCGAGACCACCACGCTGCTCAAGGTCGCCACCACCGACCTGGTGCTCCGGATGATCGAGGGCGGCGTCTCGATGCGCGACCTCACGCTCGACAACCCGATTCGTGCCATCCGCGAGATCGCCCACGACATGACCGGACGTCGCAAGGTCCAGCTCGCCAACGGGCGCGAGCTGTCGGCGCTGGAGATCCAGGCCGAGTACTTCGGCAAGGCCGCCGAGTTCATCGACAAGCACGGCCTGCGCACGCCGACGATCGACCGCGCGATGGACCTGTGGGAGCGCACGCTCAAGGCGGTCGAGTCCGAGGACCTCTCGCTGGTGGAGCGTGAGATCGACTGGGTCATCAAATTCCGTCTGCTCGACCGCTACCGCACCGCGCACGGGCTCAGCTGGGCCGACCCGCGCATCGCCCAGCTCGACCTCGCGTATCACGACATCCGGCGCGATCGCGGAGTCTTCTACCTGTTGGAGAACAAGGGAGCCGTCGCTCGCGTCACCCGCGACCTCGACGTCTTCACCGCGAAGTCGGTGCCTCCGCAGACCACCCGCGCCCGGCTGCGCGGCGACTTCATCAAGCGGGCCCAGGAACGCCGCCGCGACTTCACCGTCGACTGGGTGCACCTCAAGCTCAACGACCAGGCTCAACGCACGGTGTTGTGCAAGGACCCGTTCCGGTCCCACGACGAGCGGGTGCAGCGCCTGATCGACGGCATGTGAGCTCGGCGGGAACGCCGGGCACGTGGGCGACGAGTACTGCTGAGTGCTTTGCGGCCTCGGGCTACGCTGGGCGACGGCCCGTCCCTCTGCTGAAAGTCCTCATCGTGCGTCGAATCCTCGCCCTGTCCGCGGCCGCCTGCCTGCTGCTCGCCGGCTGCGGATCCGACTCGTCCAAGGCCGGCCTCGACAACGTCGCGGTCCGCGGGGGCGACAGCCCCAAGCTCACGGTCGGCGAGGACTTCACCACCGGGTCCACCGAGACCCGCGTCGTCAAGAAGGGCACCGGCGAGAAGATCGCGTCGGGCGACAGCATCAAGGTCAACTACGTGGCGGTCAACGGACGCACCGGCAAGCAGTTCGACAACTCCTTCACGAGCAAGAGCCCACTCACGATCACGCTGAACGACACGTCGGCGCTCCCAGGGTTCCTCAAGGGACTCACCGGGCAGGAGGTCGGCAGCCGCGTGCTGGTCTCCATCCCGCCCAAGGACGGCTTCGGACGGGCCCAGACGGAGCTCGGCATCAAGAAGGACGACACCCTGGTCTTCCTGTTCGACATCGTCGCCAAGGTGCCGGACCACGCCGACGGCAAGGCCAAGAAGCTGTCGGCCGCCGTCCCGACCATCGTCGAGAAGGACGGCCACCCGTCGGGCTTCAAGGCCGCCGCGCAGACGCCCAAGAAGGCCTCGAAGGCGAAGGCGCACGTGGCGATCCAGGGCGAGGGGGCGACCATCCAGCCGGGCCAGACACTCACCGCCCAGTACGTCGGTCAGGTCTACCCCGACGGCAAGGTCTTCGACAGCTCGTGGGCCAAGGGCCCGCCGGCGTCCTTCAACCTCGACCAGGTCATCGCGTGCTGGAAGGAGCTCATCCCGGGGCACAAGATCGGCAGCCGCATCGTGCTGGTCTGCCCCGCCGCCACCGCCTACGGCGACAAGCCGCCGGCGGGCAGTGCGATCAAGCCCGGCGACTCGCTGGTGTTTGCCATCGACTTGCTCGACGCATCCTGACATCCTCCTGCCATGGCCGAGCGCAAGACCGAGAGGTTGATGAACCTCATCTTCGCGCTCCTGGTCAGTCGGCAGTACCTCAGCAAGGAACAGATCCGGCAGGCCATCGCCGACTATCGCGACTCCACCCAGCAGGCGTTCGAGCGCAAGTTCGAGCGTGACAAGGAGGAGCTCCGCGAGCTCGGCATCAAGGTCGAGATGGGAAGCAAGGACACCTACTTCGAGGACGAGGTCGGCTACCGCATCCGCCGCGACGAAGCGGAGCTCCCCGATCTCGCCCTGACGCGCGAAGAGGCCGCCGTGCTCGGACTGGCCGCCCAGGTGTGGGAGCACGCCGGTCTGGCGGGGGAGTCCACGACTGCATTGGTCAAGCTCAAGGCCGCCGGTATCGAAGTCGACCCCGACGTGCTGCGCATGGCCGAGCCCAAGCTGTCCGCCGACGAGCCCTCGTTCGACGTGATGTGGGAGGCCGCGACCCGCCGCATCCCGGTCGCGTTCACCTACCAGCGCCCCGGTCAGCCGGCGGCCCAGCGCCGTGTGCAGCCGTGGGGGATCATCTCGTGGCACGACCGGTGGTACCTCGGCGGCTTCGACCTGGATCGCGAGGCGCCACGCATCTTCCGGCTCTCACGCGTGCAGGGCGACGTCGAGACCACTGGCGAACCGGGTTCCTACGACGTTCCCGAGGGCACCGACATGACGAAGGTCGCCGCCGCGCTGTTCCCGGCGAAGCCCGACAACCTGGCGGTGCTGCGCGTCCGCTCCGGCCGCGGTCAGTCGCTGCGCCGTCTCGCCAACGCGTCCACCCCGGACGGCGACGAGCACGACGAGATCGAGGTGCCCTACGCCTCGGCCTGGGACCTCGCCTCAGAGATCGCGTCGTACGGCCCCGACGTCATCGTCGTCTCGCCCGACGAGGTGCGCGAGCGGGTGGTCGAGCGGCTCCGCGCCGCTCTGGGCGAGGCGTCATGAGCCGTTCCCGGCAGCAGGTGGCACGACAAGCCGCGCATCCAGGTGACGTATGAGCAGATCCCGGCAGCAGGTTGCGCGGATGCTCGCCCTGGTGCCGTACTTGCAGGGCCACGACGGCATTCCCGTCAACGAGGTCGCCGAGGAGTTCGGGGTGGCGCCCAAGCAGATCCGCGACGACCTCCGCTTGCTCATGTACACCGGTGTCGGCGAGTACGCCGGCGAGCTCATCGACTTCGACCTGGGCGCCCTCGAGGACGACGGGATGATCTACATCCGCGACGCCGACTTCATGCCGCGGCCCTTGCGGATCACCAGCAGCGAAGGCGTGGCGCTCATCGTGGCGTTGCGCACGCTGCGCGCGTCCGCCAGCGGGGCCCAGCTGCCGATCATCGACAGTGCCCTCGCCAAGCTCGAGAGCGCGGTCGGTGAGGTCGACCTGCCGGTCGACGTGCTCGTCGAACCGGCCGATCCGGTCATCCACACGACGCTCGTGCATGCACTGGCCGAGGGCAAACGGGTCGAGATCGTCTACGGGACCGCTTCGCGCGACGACCGCACCACGCGCCAGGTCGACCCACGTCGGCTGTTCACCGAGAACGGCCACCTCTATCTCGAGGCCTGGTGCCTGCGGGCCGAGGATCTGCGCTTCTTCCGGCTCGACCGCATCGAGGCGGCGGATCTGACCGGTGACGACGCCGACGACCACGAGGCCGAGCCACGCGACCTGGCGTCGTCGTTCTTCACCGTCGGGGGCGACACGCCGTATGCGGTGATCGACCTCCACCCACGTGCTCACTGGCTCACGGAGTACTACCAGGTGCAGGAAGTCGAGCAGCGGGGCGACGTCCTGCGGGTCAGGATGTTCGGCGGCGACTGGTCGTGGCTACGCCGGCTCGTGCTCCGCAACGCGGGGTCGGTCCACGTCGTCGAGCCGGCCTCGCTGGCCACCGACGTCGTCGATCACGCCCGGTTGGCCCTGAGCGCGTACGATGGATCTGATCCCTCCCCGAAGGAGTAGCCATGTTCCACCAGATCGGTGCCACCGAGATTCTCATCATCCTCGGCATCGTCGTGCTGCTGTTCGGTGGTCGCAAGCTCCCCGAGCTGGCCCGCGGATCAGGTCGTGCCCTGCGCATCTTCAAGTCCGAGGTCAAGGGCCTGCAGGACGATGACGACGACACGAAGCCCGAGGCTCTCGAGACCAGCGAGGCTGAGAAGAAGCCCGAACAGGGCTGACGCTTGGCGCTGCGTCGCGGCTCGTCCCGTCCCGAGGGCGGCACCATGCCGCTCGTCGACCACCTCCGGGAGCTGCGTCGCCGGCTCGTCATCGCGGCGATCGCCATCGTCGTGGGCACCGTCGTCGGCTGGATCATCTACCCCGCCGTCTTCGACTTCGTCAAGGAGCCGTACATCGACGGCGTCAAGCCGCTGCTCGAACGCAAGGGCTTCGACGCCACCTTGGTGCTGAGCGGCGGCGTGGGCAGCGCGTTCACGTTCCGCCTCAAGCTCTCGTTGGTCATCGGCCTGGTGATCTCCTCGCCGATCTGGATCGGGCAGATCTGGGGCTTCGTGCTCCCGGCGCTGCACCGCCGCGAGAAGCGCTGGGTCTACCTGCTCACCGGCGTCGGCGCCCCCTTGTTCGCTGGTGGCGTGGTGCTGGGTTACGTCGTGCTGCCGAAGGGCATCGAGGTCCTCGTCAGCTTCGCCCCCGAGTCCATCCAGGTGCTGCTGAGCCTCGGCGACTACCTCAACTTCGTCATCCGCACCGTGCTCGTGTTCGGCATCGCGGCCCAGATCCCGCTCGTCGTGGTGCTCCTCAATCGGATGGGGGTCGTCAGTGCGCGCCAGCTCGCCTCCGCCCGTCCATGGACGATCATCGGCATCTTCGTGTTCGCGGCCGTCGCGACACCGAGCACCGACCCGCTCACGATGCTCTTCCTGGCGCTGCCGATGACGGTGTTGTACGCGATTTCCGAGGTCATCGCGCGGCTCACCGACAAGAAGCGGACCAAGGAGAAACCGGCCGAGATCGGCGACGACGAGATCTCACCGCTCGACTGACGTCCGCATATCCACCGAGTCCTGCACGTACGCTGCAGGTATGCACGTCGCCCTCGTCGTCAATCCCGTCGCCGGCAAGCGTCAGGGCGAGCGCATCGCCGACGACGCCGAGCAGCTGTTGCAGTCGCTCGGACACGACACGGCGCGCATCCAGGGTGACGACGCCCAGCACGCCCGCGAACAGCTGACCAAAGCCGTCGAGAGCGGAGCCGACCACGTCGTGGTCGTCGGTGGCGACGGAGCGCTGCACGACGTGCTCCCCGTCGTCGTCGGACGCGGTCTGACCCTCGGCCTGCTTCCCGCCGGCACCGGCAACGACACGGCGCGGTCGCTCGGCATCCCGGTCAAGGATCGGGCGGCCGCGATGGAGGTGCTGCTCGGCGGGCATGCCCGCGAGATCGACGTTGCCCAGACCGGCACGAACGAGTACGTCGTCACCGTGGTCGCGTCCGGGTTCGACTCCAAGGTCAACGAGCGGGCCAACGCGATGACGTGGCCGCGCGGCAACATGCGCTACAACATCTCGATCATCGCCGAGCTGCGCGAGTTCCAGCCGCTCGACTTCACCCTCACGCTCGACGGCGCGGTCATCGAGCGTGAGGCCATGCTGGTGGCCGTCGGCAACGGACCGTCGTTCGGCGGCGGCCTCCGCATCTGCGAGGGCGCGGTCATGGACGACGGCCTCCTCGACGTCGTCGTCATCAACCCGCTCAGCAAGGCGAAGCTGCTGCGGGTCTTCCCGAAGCTCTATCGCGGCACCCATGTGACGATCCCGGAGTTCGAGCGGCACCTGGTGCGGGAGGTGACCCTCTCGTCACCCAGCATCGTCGCGTACGGCGATGGGGAACGCCTCGGACCGCTGCCGATGACCACGACGGTGCGGCCCGCTGCCCTGCGGATGATCGTTCCCACTCCCTGACCGCACTGTGGCTGATCAGCGCGCCGGTACGCTCGAAACATGTCCTCCCCGGCCGAGCGGTTCGCCCGATCCCGCGCCGACCGGGCCCATCCGCATCTCGCCGACTTCCGCGGTCTGTACCCGTTCGCACTCGACCCGTTCCAGGTCGAGGCGTGCGAAGCCGTCGAGGACGGTGACGGCGTGCTGGTGGCCGCTCCGACGGGCTCGGGCAAGACGCTCGTCGGTGAGTTCGCCGTGCATCTCGCGCTCGCCACCGGCCGCAAGTGCTTCTACACGACGCCCATCAAGGCCCTGTCGAACCAGAAGTTCGCCGACCTGGTGGCGCGCTACGGGCCCGAACGTGTCGGCCTGCTGACCGGCGACAACACCATCAACGGCGAGGCGCCGGTGGTCGTCATGACCACCGAGGTGCTGCGCAACATGTTGTACGCCGGTTCGCGCACCCTCACCGGGCTGGGCTTCGTCGTGATGGACGAGGTGCACTATCTCGCCGATCGCTTCCGCGGTGCCGTCTGGGAAGAGGTCATCATCGGGCTGCCCGAGTCGGTGGCCGTCGTCTCCCTGTCGGCGACGGTCTCCAACGCCGAGGAGTTCGGCGCGTGGCTCACCGAGGTCCGCGGCGGCACCACGACGATCGTGGAGGAGCGCCGTCCCGTCCCGCTGCACCAGCACGTCCTCGTCGGCCGGCGGCTTTTCCCGTTGTTCGAGGACGGCGAGCGCACGAGTGCCGGTGAGGGTGGCCAGGTCAACCGGCAGCTTGAGCGGATGGCCCGCGAGGACGTTCAGCACTCCCGTACCGGTCGAGACAGGCTTCCCAAAGGCGGTCGACGCCCGCGCAGCCGGCACCGCACCCCGGGCCGGGTCGAGCTCGTCGAGAAGCTCGACGCCGAAGGGCTGCTGCCGGCGATCGTGTTCGTGTTCAGTCGCGCCGGATGCGATGCCGCCGTGCAGCAGGTCATGGACGCACGCATCACCCTCACGAGCCCCGACGAGCGGGCCGAGATCGCCGCAGCCGTCGACGCCGCCTGCGCCCACCTACCCGAAGACGACCTGCACGTGCTCGGCTACTACGAGTTCCGCGATGCGCTGACCCGGGGCATCGCGTCCCACCATGCCGGGATGCTGCCGACGTTCAAGGAGTCGGTGGAGCAGCTCTTCAGCGCCGGTCTGGTGAAGGTCGTCTTCGCGACCGAGACGCTGGCGCTCGGCATCAACATGCCGGCGCGCACCGTGGTGATCGAACGGCTGTCGAAGTGGAACGGCGAGGCCCACGTCGACGTCACGCCGGGGGAGTACACCCAGCTCACCGGCCGCGCCGGCCGTCGCGGCATCGACATCGAAGGCCACGGAGTGGTGCTCTGGCAGCCGGGTCTCGACCCCCGTCAAGTGGGCGGCCTCGCGTCCACCCGTACGTACCCGCTCAACTCCTCGTTCCAGCCGTCGTACAACATGGCCGTCAACCTGGTCGGGCAGGTTGGCCGCGAGCGGGCGCGAGAGCTGCTCGAGCAGTCGTTCGCCCAGTTCCAGGCCGACCGCGCCGTGGTCGGGTTGGCGCGGCAGATCCACAAGGCCGACGAAGCGCTCGAGGGCTACCAGGCATCGGCGAGCTGCGAGCTGGGCGACTTCATGGAGTACGCCGCCCTGCGCCGCGAGCTGAGCGACCTGGAGTCGTCCGGGTCAAAGGCCAGGCGTGCGGCCGAGCGCGACCAGGTCGTCGAGTCGTTGTCGTCTCTGAAGATCGGTGACGTCATCAACGTCCCGGCCGGACGCTGGGCCGGCCTCGCTGTCGTCCTCGACCCGGGGCACCGCACCGGCGCAGACGACCCGCGACCGATGGTGCTCACGGTCAACCGGCATGCGCGCCGGCTGGCCATCGTCGACTTCCCGACGCCGGTCGAGGCCATCACCCGCATGCGCATCCCGAAGTCGTTCAACTCGCGCAACCCGCAGGCCCGCCGTGATCTCGCCTCGTCGCTGCGGAATCGGGCGCAGGGCGTGCAGTGGCGCAGCGACAAGCCTGATCGGAAGCACGGGGAGGTGCAGGACCCGCGGGTGGCGGAGATCCGTACGAAGCTGCGTGAGCACCCGTGCCACGCGTGCCCGGACCGGGAGTCCCACGCGCGCTGGGCGGAGCGCTACCTCAAGCTCGAGCGCGACACCACCAACCAGCGGCGCCGCATCGAGCAGCGCACCAACACCGTGGCCAGGCAGTTCGACCGCGTCTGCGAGGTCCTGCGCACGCTGGGATATCTCGACGGCGATACGGTGACGCCCGACGGACTGCGCCTGCAGCGCGTCTACAGCGAGCTCGACCTGTTGATCAGTGAGTGCCTGCGGGAGCGCGTCTGGGACGGACTGGAACCGGCCGACCTCGCGGCCGTCGTCAGCGGCCTGACCTTCGAGTCACGCGCCAGCGACGACATGCCGGCACCCGTGCTGCCGAGCCGGCGCCTGCTCGAGGTCAGCGAGACGATGGGCTCGCTGTGCACCGACCTGAAGCGCCTCGAGCGCGAGCACCGGCTGAGCTACCTTCGTGAGCCGGACTTCGGGTTCGCCCACGCCGTCTGGTCGTGGGTGCAGGGGGCGTCGCTCGACGACGTGCTGCGCGAGACGGAGATGGCCGCCGGCGACTTCGTGCGTGCGATGAAGCAGCTGATCGACGTCCTGGCCCAGGTCGGCGACGCGGCCGGGGCCGGCGAGCTGCGCGACACCGTGCGGGCTGCCCTCACCGAGCTCAGACGCGGTGTCGTGTCCTACACGTCGGTCGTCAGCTGACCTCAGCCGAGGGCCTCGATCACCCGAGCCGGGACGCCACCGAGACCCCACTGCTCGCCGAAGGCGGTGAGCGCAGCCTTCTGTGCGTCGGTGAGCGGGGTCCGCAACGCGACATCGGTGGGGCAGGCATCCGGGCTCACCGTGACCACCTGCAGGGCGATCTCGATGTACTCCTGGGAGTCCAGGAGCGACTGCCGGACGCGTGGCTTGATGTCGCTGGACGGATCCTTGGCCGCGGCCACGATGCCGTGGAGGTCTCCATGGGCGGCCAGGAGCACCGCCGCCGTCTTCTCCCCGATGCCGGGCACGCCGGGGATGCCGTCCGAGGGATCTCCGCGCATGACGGCGAAGTCGACGTACTGGTCGGCGTCGATCGCGTACTTGGTGCGGATCCATGCGTTGTCGACGACGTCGTGATTGCCGACGCCGCGCGCGGTGTAGAGCACGCGGACCCGGTGGGTGTCGTCGACGAGCTGGAAGAGGTCGCGGTCGCCGGTGACGACGTCGACAGGACCGTCCCAGGCGGGTGCGAGCGTGCCGATGATGTCGTCGGCCTCGGCGCCCATGGCCCCCACGACCGGGATGCCCACCAGGCCGAGGGCCTCGGCGATGATCGGGACCTGGGGGGACAGCAGGTCCGGAGTCTCCTCGATGTCGGCGTCACCGACGACCTCCTCGGCCACGCGGTGCGTCTTGTACGAAGGCATCAGGTCGACCCGCCAGGCCGGTCGCCAGTCGTCGTCCCAGCACGCCACGACCGCGTCCGGGTGGTACTGGGCGGTGAGCGTGGCGACGAAGTCGAGGAGGCCCCGCACCGCATTGACGACGGTGCCGTCGGGCGCCTTGAGCGAGTCGGGCACCCCGAAGAACGCGCGGAAGTACAAGCTCGCGCTGTCGAGCAACATCAGCCGGCCAGCCATGGCCCTCCCTGCACTGTCTCGGAAGCGCGCATCGGCGCCAGCACCGAAGGGGTGCTGGCGCCGATCCTATGGGTGTGCCTCAGCGAACCGGGTGCCCGTGAGCCTCCAGCTGCGCCGACTTCGCCTGCGCGCTGCGCTGTGCAACCCGGCTGCCATCCGGGAACAGGCCCGTCTTGGACAGCGTGAGCACGGCCGTCGCGTGCGCGGCTGCGTCACCCATCTCGCTCAGTGCGTCGTCGCTCAGGTTGGTGATGTCGTCGCACGCCTGGTGGTAGCACGGGTCGTACGCCTCCCCGGCCGTGCCGCCGTAGGCGGCCGCCTGCTCAGCCGTCTTGACGCCTTCGGCACCGCTGAACAGGCCGCCGGCCGGGATGCCGGCTGCGATGAACGGTCCGTAGTCGGAACGCCCGTCGAAGTCGGTCGGATCCGACGCGAGACCCTTCGAGGCGAAGTAGTCCGTGAAGACAGTCTCGATGGAGTCCGACCCCGGAGGACCGCTGACGCCACCGGACGAGCCGTCACCGTCGTAGACGAACCGCACGTAGTTCGGCGAGCCCAGCATGTCGAAGTTCAGGTTCGCGTAGATCTTCGACAACTGGTTGGTGGACAGGCTCGCGACGTAGTGCTCCGAGCCCAGCAGGCCGGACTCCTCCGCGCCCCAGAAGGTGAAACGCACCGGGCGCTCCAGCTTCTTGGTGAGCTTCAGCGCGGACATCTGCTCGGCGATCTCGAGGATCGTGGCCGAGCCGGAACCGTTGTCGTTGATGCCCGCACCCTCGACGACGCTGTCGAGGTGAGCCCCGACCACGACGACCTGGTCGTTGTGCTTCGTCTTGGGCTTCGGTAGGTCGGCGATGACGTTCTGCGTTTCGCGCTCGAGGTCGACCTCGACCTCGGTGGTGACGTGCGCCGTGGCGCCGCCCGCTTCGATGTCCCCAACGAGAGCGACGGCATCGTCGTAGGACAGGCCGACGACCGGGATGTCCTTCGGAGTGCCGAGCGTGCCGACCGCGAGATCGGTGCGACCCGGGTTGCCTTCGTTGAAGATGATGACCGCGTCGTAGCCCGCGGCCTTGGCGTTGTCAGCCTTGACCTCGAACGTGCACGTGCCGCGCTGCACGAGCGCGATCGCCGGCTCGACCGGGGCAGCCTCGAAGTCGCTGGCCTCGCACCCTGAACTGCTGCTGGGTTCGGGCGTGGCCGGGATGACGAGGTCAGTGGTCGGAATCACCGATCCGGAGACATCGCCGCTGCCGGAGTACTCGAAGATGGCGGTCTCGAGCGCCTGCTCGTCCGGGGTGAGTTGCGTCAGCGTGGCCGGCGACACCTCGCGGAAGAACGGGAACGTGAACGTCTGACGCTTCACGACGTAGCCGGCCTTCTTGAGCTGCATCGCCACGTAGTCGGCGGACGCTTCGTGCCCGGGAAGACCCGAGGCCCGCGTGCCATCGTTCGCGTTGGCGATCTGTTGGAACGCTCGCTCGTGCTTCATGATCTCGTTGACGCTGACAGCCTTTCTCAGCGCGCTCGTGTTGACGTTGCCGGGCCCATCGCTGCTTTTCGCGGTTGCGGGTGCGGCGGCGATGAGTGCTGCGGTCAGGACTAGAGCCGCGGTTGCGGCCAGAGCTCTACGCATGGTTGGACCCCCCGATCCTCTTGTGGTGCCCGTCACAGTAGGCGATGGCCGGGCCACTGTCGAAGCCGGGGCCGCCGGTAGGCTCGCTGCGTGACATCGCGATGGATTCGGGCCCAGCACCTGGCCGGGGAACGCGGCATCGACGCCCTGCTCATCACTCCGGGTGCCAACCTGCGCTATCTCACCGGATACCACGCGCTGCCGCTGGAACGGCTCACCTGCCTCGTCCTGCCGGCCGACGGCGACCCGACGCTCGTGGTCCCGGCGCTGGAGCGCCCTGCGGCCGTCGCTGCCGGTGTCGACGTCGACATCGCGATTTGGCAGGAGACGGAAGACCCGTTCGCGCTCGTGGCCGAACTCATCGGTGGGGTGGGCACGATCGGCGTCGACGACCACATGTGGGCCGAACGGGTGTTCGCGCTCCAGGACGTGCTGCCCTCCGTCCGTACGGTGCTGGCCGGACCGATTCTGCAGGAGCTGCGGCTGCGCAAGGAGCCGGCCGAGATCGACGCGCTGCGCGAGGCCGGAGCCGCCATCGACCGCGTCCACGCCCGCATGGGGGAGTGGCTAAGACCAGGGCGCACGGAGCGCCAGGTCGGTGCCGACATCGCCCGGGCGATCATCGACGAAGGACACGAGACGGTCGACTTCGTCATCGTGGGCTCCGGTCCGAACGGCGCGTCGCCCCACCACGAGCTCTCCGACCGGGTGATCGAGCCCGGCGACCCGGTGGTCGTCGACATCGGCGGCACGACGCCGGCCGGGTACTGCTCCGACTCCACCCGCAACTACCTCGCCGGTGGACCCGCGCCGCAGGGTTACGAAGACGGGTTTGCGGCCCTGGCGGCCGCCCAGCAGGCCCAGCGCGAGCACGCTCGCCCCGGGGTGACCGCCGAGTCAGTCGACGCCGTGGGGCGCAAGATCCTCGCCGACGCGGGGTACGGCGACCTGTTCATCCACCGCACGGGCCACGGCATCGGCCAGGAGACCCACGAGGAGCCCTACATCGTCGCCGGCAACACGCTGGTGCTCGAGCCTGGCATGGCCTTCTCGATCGAACCGGGCTTCTACGTCGACGGTCGCTATGGCGCGCGCATCGAGGACATCGCGGTCTGCACCGCCGACGGTCTCGAGGTTTTGAACAACACGCCGCGCGAGCTCGTCGTCCTGCAGGGCTGATCCGTGTCCCCCCGCGCCGCATGGCCGCTCGCACTGTTGTGCGGCGTCGTGTGCTCACTGGGGTTCGACCCGGTGGCCGTTCCCTACGCGATGGTCGCGGGGGTCGCAGGTCTCGTCGTCGTCGCGCACCGGCTCGCTGACGCCCGCAAACGAGTCGTCCTGGGCATCGGCGCGCTGTTCGGACTGGCGTTCATGGGTCCGCTGATCTGGTGGATGAACGCGGTGAGCAACGGCGCGTATGTGGCGCTGGTGCTGGCGGAGACCGTGTTCTTCGCCGTCGTCATGCTCGCCCTGCGGGCGGCCTGCCGGCTGCGATTCTGGCCGCTGTGGGGGGCCGCCGTGTGGGTGCTGGGCGAGACGGCTCGCGGCAGCATCCCGTTCAGCGGCTTCCCCTGGGGACGACTGGCCCACACCGCCATCGACACGCCGTTCGCCCCGTTCGCCCGGCTGCTCGGCATGCCCGGTACGACAGCCGTGCTGTTCGTGGTCGCCGCGATGCTGGTCGTGCTCGTGACCGGGAGCGCCTTGCGCACGCGGGTGCTCGCCATCGCCGTGGTCGCCGCCCTCGCCGGGCTCGGCGCGCTGTTGCCGACCGGCGTCGCCGGCCCGTCCGGTTCGCGAGAGGTCGCCCTGGTGCAAGGCGACGTGCCGGGCGTGTTCCTCACCTGGCAGCGAGGCGAGATCTTCGACCTGCACGTCAAAGAGACGCAGCGACTCATCGGCCAGGTCGAGCGGGGCGAGGTGCCGCAGCCCGACGCGGTGCTGTGGCCTGAGAATGCCACCGACATCGACCCGTACCACGACGCGCGCGTGCGCGACGGCATCGAGTCGCTGGCGGCGGCCCTGCAGGCGCCGATCCTCGTCGGCGGGATCTTCGACGGGCCCACCGTCGACACCGCCTACAACGCCGGCGTCGTGTGGGACGCGAGCGGCCCGGGGGAGAGGTACGTGAAGCGCAAGGTCGTGCCCTACGGCGAGTACGTGCCGTTCCGGGGCGCGCTCGGTGGCCTGGTGCCGCGGTTCGACCGCGACATCCCGCGCGACATGCTCCCCGGGAAAGAGGGTGGCGCGCTGACCATTGGCGACTTCGTGATCGGCGACACCATCTGCTGGGACATCGCCTACGACGGCATCGTCCGTGAGACCGCGAACGCCGGCGCGCAGATGCTGGTCGTCCAGACGAGCAACGCCAGCTTCACGAACACTTCGCAGCCCGCGCAGCAATGGAAGATCTCGCGCCTGCGGGCCATCGAGACCGGAAGGTGGGTCCTCGTGCCGTCCACCAACGGCATCAGCGGGATCGCCGACGCGTCGGGTCGCTCGATAGCCCGCGCGCCCTTGCACAAGCCGTCCACGCTCTCTGCCGACGTGCCGTTGGCGGGCGGTGCCACCCCGGCCCTGCGCATCGGCGGCTGGCTCGAGCTGCTCCTGGGTGCCCTCGGGGTGCTGGCCTGGTGGCTCGGCGCGCGGGCCGCCCGCGGCCCGAGACGGGCCACCTGATGCGCGTGCTCGTGGTCGTGCCCACGTACGACGAGGCCGAGAACCTCGATCGGGTCGTCGCCCGCCTCCACATCGCCCGCCCCGAGGTCGACGTCCTCGTGGTCGACGACGCCTCGCCCGATGGCACCGGACGGATCGCCGACGCACTCGCCGACGCAGACGACCGCATCCACGTGATGCACCGACCGGGCAAGCAGGGCCTGGGAGCGGCCTACCTCGCCGGGTTCGAGTGGGGCCTCGAGCGCGACTACGACCACTTCGTCGAGATGGACGCCGACGGCTCGCACCAGCCGGAGGAGCTCGGGCGCCTGCTCGAAGCTGCCACGGCGGGCGCGGACCTCGTCATCGGCTCCCGCTGGATCGAGGGCGGTCGGGTCGTCAACTGGCCGTGGCACCGGCGACTCATCTCACGTGCCGGGCACCGCCTACGCCCGCGTCATGCTCGGACTCCCTGTGCACGACAGCACCGCGGGGTACCGGGTGCTCCGTCGCCACACCCTCGAGGGTCTCGATCTCACCGACGTCCACTCGGAGGGCTACTGCTTCCAGATCGACATGACCCGCTGTGTCCATGCGGCCGGCATGACGATCGTCGAGGTTCCGGTGACGTTCGTCGAGCGCGAACGCGGCCGGTCGAAGATGAGCCGGGCGATCGTCCGCGAGGCGCTGTGGCGGGTCACCGTATGGGGCTTGGCGCGCCTCGTGCCCGGGCACCGGCGGCGCGCGCGGACCTAGTGCCGGTCCTCGAGGCCAACGGCTTCGCGGAGCTTGCGCACCGCGTCGTCGAGGTCGGGGTCTGTTTGGGCCTGGGATGCCATCAGGGCCGCCAGGGCCTCGGCGATCACATTCATCTTCTCCTGGGCCGCCTCCTCGGACCGCCGGCCGGCGTTTTGGAGCAGGGCCAGCAGGAGCAGGGTCATCACGCTCGCGACGGTGTGGATGGCGACCTGCCAGGACTTGAGGTCCACCCACCACGGCACGCTCACGAACCAAGCGACCACGATGAACAGGCAGACGAAGAAGAACGGCGCCCGGCTGGCTCCCTGGTAGCAGGCCTCGACGAAGACCTCGAACGGACTGCGGCCGTCGGACTTCTTGCGGCTCTCGGCCGCTTCGTTGCGCTCCACCGCTCGACTCTATGCGACGCCGAGTCTGATCGCCTCCGGACGCAACTCGACCCCGGCGAAAGACCCGGGGTCGAGGTACGAACGCGCCTGGTGCGTGACTCAGGCGCTCTTCTTCCTGCGGCGGTGCAGATGCGGCGGGCCGATCTCACCGGCTCGCAGGAGCTCGAGGCGTTCGGTGAGGATCTCCTCCAGCTCGGACTCCGAACGACGCTCCAGAAGCATGTCCCAGTGCGTGCGTACGGGCTTCTCGTCCTTCTTGACGGGCTCGCCACCGTCGACTCGACGACCGAGCTGACCCGTCTTCGGGTCCTCCCACTCGTCGGGGATCTCGGCCTCGTCGGCCATGGTGACCGTGAACGTGTGCCCATCGGGGCAAATGAACTCGATCTCTTGGCGGGGAGCCATTTCGACGCCACGCTCGTCCTCGAAGCTCTGCGCTCCGAGTCGTGCGCCGCGTAATGCGCGTTCAGCCATCGGATACCCCCCTTTCAGTGGTGGTGCCTTACTTGGTCAACGTACGCCATCACCTTGAGATTCCCCTGAGCGTGAATCAGGAGACGAGGCGAGCCCTGTCGTCGATCTGCGCGGGCACCCGGAGCAGGACGACGAGGCCTGCGGCGAGCACGAGCATGATGCCGATGATGCCCGCCCGGTCGCTGCCGGTGAGGAACGCGAAGAGGCCGAACAGTGACGGCGCGAGGAAGGAGACCGCACGGCCCGTCATGGCGTAGAGCCCGAAGTGCTGGCCCTCCTTGCCGACCGGGGTCACGCGGGCCAGGTACGTCCGGGAGGCCGACTGCGCCGGTCCGACGAACAGCGTCAGGATCAGGCCGAACACCCAGAAGGCGGCCGGCCCGTCGACCAGGAGGAGGACTGTCGACGTGGCGAGCATCGCGCCCAGCGAGAACACGATGACGAAGCGAGGTCCCAGGGTGTCGTCCAGGCGACCGGCGAGCAGGGCTCCGGCGGCAGCGACGACGTTCGCCGCGACGCCGAAGATCAGCACGTCGCCATCGTCGATCCCGTAGACGGACACCGCCAGCACGGCTCCGAAGGTGAAGATCCCGGCGAGGCCGTCTCGGTAGAGAGCACTGGCCATCAGATAGACCACCGTGGACCGGTCGGCGCGCCACAGCTCGCGGACGTCCGCATAGAGGATGTGGTACGACTCCAGGAAGCCCGCCGACGCCGACGTGGGGCTGGCGGTGGCCGGCAGCTCGGGCACGACGAACAGGACGGGCAGTGCGAACACGAGGAACCACGCGGCGGCGAGCACCGTGATCAACCGGATGTTGAGGCCGTCCTCGGTCGACAGTCCGAAGAACCCGCGGGTGTCACCGTCGCCGGCGACGAACCCGTAGTAGCAGAGCAGCAGCAGGACGATGCCGCCCAGGTAGCCGAACGCCCAGCCCACTCCGGAGACGCGGCCGATCGTGTCGGGGGTCGAGACCTGGCGAATCATCGCGAAGTACGGCACCTGGGCGAGCTCGAAGAGCACCGAGCCGAGGGAGATGAGGACCAGCCCGAGCCAGAGGTAGTGGTAGTCGTCCTTGACGAGGAACATCAGCGCCGTGCAGGTGACGACGGCCAGGGTGAGCAGGCCGAGCGACCGTCGCCGGTGTCCTGCCGCGTCGCCCCGCTGACCCGTGATGGGCGCGAGGACCGCGACTGCGAGGCCACCGATCCCCAGCGACCATCCCAGCCACGAGCTGGCCGAGACCCGGCCGGGCAGGTCGTCGCCCACCGAGTCGGTGAGGTAGACGGAGAACACGAAGGAGACGATCACCGCGTTGAAGGCGGCCGATCCCCAGTCCCACAGGCTCCATGCGAGCACCTGCCGACGTTCGGTGTGGCGCGCGACCGCGGCGTTCTCGCTCACGTCGCCCTCCAGAGGCCTCGTTCGGCGTACACGTCACGCAGCAGGTCGATCCGGTCGGACATGAGGCCGTCGACACCGATGTCGAGCAAATATCGCATCTCGCTGGGTTCATCGACGGTCCACACGTGCACGGGGACGCCGATCGCGTGAGCCCGCTCGACGAATCCGGGCGTGACCATGGCGACACGTCGGCGCCGCGACGGCACCTGGACGCACGCACCGCCGCGGCGAACCCCGCGGGCCTGTCGGTACCGGGCCGGGTCGAAGCGCAGCGCGGCGATCTCGGCGGGAGAGAAGCAGGTCGCCGCGGTGGGGGCGGCAGCTCGAATCCGCCTCAGCCGATCGCCCGAGAACGACGCCACACAGACTCGGTCGAGGGCGTCGGCGGCACGGAGCACGGCGAGTGTGGGGTCGACCGCGTCGTCGGACTTCACGTCGATGTTGAACCTCGCCGTGGGGAACGCCTCGAGCAGGTCCACCAGGCGCGGGATCGGTTCACGATCGTCGATCCGGATCGCATCGATCCCGGCCGAGTCGAGGTCCCGGAAGGCCGAGACGGTGCCGGTCATGCGGGTGAGCTCGACGTCGTGGAACGCGTACACCACGCCGTCGCGTGAGCAGTGCACATCGGTCTCGAGGTAGCGGTAGCCGAGGTCGACGGCGTTGCGGAATGCCGTCAGGGTGTTCTCGATGCCACGGTTCGCCGGGAGCAGGGCGCCGCCGCGGTGGGCGAACGCCAGGGGAGTGGGGGCGTCGAGAAACGTCACGTCACCGGCGAGAGCCGCTAAATGTCACGGAAGGTCTCGATCTGGGCGCCCAGTGCGTTGAGCCGCTCGGCAAGGTCCTCGTAGCCGCGATTGATGACGTAGACGCTGCGCAGGACGGACGTGCCCTTCGCGGCGAGCATCGCGAGCAGCACCACGACCGCCGGGCGCAACGCCGGCGGGCAGACGAGCTCGGTGCCGCTCCAGTGCGTCGGACCCTCGATGAGCACGCGGTGCGGGTCGAGCAGCGTGACCTGGGCACCCAGCTTGTTGAGCTCGGTGAGGTAAATCGCCCGGTTCTCGTACACCCAGTCGTGCAGCATCGTCTGGCCCTCGGCGGTGGCCGCGATGACGGCGAAGAACGGGAGGTTGTCGATGTTGAGCCCCGGGAACGGCATCGGGTGGATCTTGTCGATCGGCGCCCTGAGCGACGACGGATGCGTGGTGATGTCGACGAGACGCGTACGGCCGTTCTCGGCGGGGTACTCCTCGCTGCGGTCGTAATGGAATCCCATCTCCTCCAGCAGTGCCAGCTCGATCTCCATGAACTCGATCGGCACCCGGCGCACCGTGATGCTGGACTGCGTGACGATCGCGGCGGCGATGAGGCTCATGGCCTCGATGGGGTCCTCGCTCGGGGCGTACTCGACATCGGTGTTGATGACGGCGCACCCGGTGACGCGCAGCGTCGTGGTGCCGATGCCCTCGATCTGAACGCCGAGCTCCTGCAGGAAGAAGCAGAGGTCCTGGACCATGTAGTTGGGGCTGGCGTTGCGGATGACCGTGACGCCGTCGTACCGGGCGGCTGCCAGCAGCGCGTTCTCGGTGACCGTGTCGCCGCGCTCGGTGAGCACGATGGGCCGTTCCGGCCCGACTCCCTTGGCCGCCTGGGCGTGGTAGCTGCCCTCGGTGGCGATGACCTTGAGTCCGAACGGGCGCAGCGCCGTCATGTGCGGCTCGACGGTGCGGGTACCGAGGTCGCATCCACCGGCGTACGGGAGCTCGAAGTGGTCGACGCGGTGCATCAGCGGGCCGAGGAACATGATGATGCTGCGCGTGCGGCGGGCGGCGTCGGCGTCCATCGCCGCGAGATCGAGCTCGGAGGGCACGACGAGCTCGAGGTCGTTGTCGGCGTTGAGCCAGCGGAAGCGGACGCCGATCGACTCCAGCACCTCGAGCAGCCGGTTGACCTCCTCGATGCGCGCCACCTTGCGGAGCACCGTGGTGCCCTCGTTGAGCAAGCAGGCGCACAGCAGGGCAACGCCGGCGTTCTTGCTGGACTTCACGTCGATGGAGCCGGACAGGGTGGTGCCGCCACGGACCCGCAGGTGACTGGGGCCGGACGTGCCGACGCTGACCAGCTCGGAGTCAAGAGCGCTCCCGATGCGCGCGAGCATCTCGAGGGTCAGGTTCTGCTGGCCCTTCTCGATGCGGTTGACGGCACTCTGGCTCGTCTTGAGCTCGGTGGCGAGCTGAGCTTGTGTGAGACCGCTGTGCTGTCGGGCGTCGCGGATGAGCGTGCCGATCCGGGCCAGGTAGTCGTCGCGTTCTGACATGGTCCCCCCACTGTATATCTCAGATATGAGATAAATCTATACCCCAGTGCGACGTGTTGCGGGCCGCAGGAGCAGGGCCACGAGGACACCGACGACCGTCAGCGCTCCGGCCACCACTCCGACGATACCCACGTGGGTCGAAGACCCCAGCACCTCGATCAGCTCGGCACAGATGACCTGTCCGGCAATCATGCAGAGGCCGAGGACCAGCACGCCGTGGACCTTGACGAGCAGGGCGGCGAGCCAGATGAAGCTGACACCCATGACGCCGCCGGTGTAGAGCCACCACGTGCCAGGAAGCTCGAGCAGCCGTCCGTCGAGCAACAGGCTCAGCGCCAGGCAGATGACCAGGGCGATCGTGCCGACGAGGAAGTTGTTGAACGTCGTCGCCCACGGTCCGCCGATGGCGTTGAGCCGGCCGTTGAGGGCGAGCTGGATACCGGTGCCGAAGCCGGCGAGCAGCGGGAGCAGGGCGAACGCGGCCGTCTCGACGGAGAACGTCTCGACGAGGCGCTCACCGGCCGCCAGCACGACGGCGATGATGGCGAAGGCTGCCGCGACCGCGCGGGGGTAGCTGAGCGGCTGATGGCCGGACGGCCCGATCCCGAAGTGGTCGACGATCAGGCCACTCGATGCCTGGCCGGCCGTGATCGCAACACTGAACAGGGCGACGCCGATCGTGGCGACGGTGATCCCCTGCGTGGCCACGAGGAACGCACCGAACAGTCCGCCGAGAACCTCGTGCGGTCGCAGTCGGCCGAGGCGTAGGTCTCCGGCAAGCCGACGCACTCCCGTCCGCGCACTCGGCAACATCAGCACGACGACCGTCAGCAGCAGCAGCCCGCTGCCGAAGCTGATCACCGCGGCGGCGATGCCGGCGCGGGCGCCGGAACCCATCTCATGGGCCAGCCTGCCGTTGATCTGGGACTGGACCGCGACGATGCCGCCGGCGACCAGCATCACCGGAACTGCGGCCATGCGCAGGGCTCGTGTCGTCTCGATCACGCGACGGTCGACTCGGTCGGGCCCAGCGGCCGCGCGTCCTCGACGCCTCCGAAGTTCGTGACGTGGCTCCAGTAGACGCCATGGCCGAACTCGGATGCGCCCGCATCGTGGATCGGGAGCAGAGTCGTGGGGGACACCCGGCGGACGAACTCCACAGTCTCGGCGGCCTTCGCCCACGGTGCGGTGAGGGGGAGTGCCAGCACGTCGACCCCGCTCGGGGCGTGCTCGTAGGAGTCGCCGGGATGGAAGAACGTCGGCTCGCCTTCAGCCGACACGAGCACGCCGGTGTTCGCGATGCGGGGGAGCTGGGGGACGATCTCGGCGTGCTGGGCACCGACGCCGAGCACCCTCAGCCCGCCGACGAAGGACTCGTCGTCGTGGGTGTGCGCTGTCCAGGTCCCGACCTCCAGGAGGTCCGCGCTCTCCGGGTCGCACAAGAACGTCGCTCCGTCGTTGCGCTCGAGCAGGGCGACAAGACGCTCGCGGTCGACGTGGTCGGGGTGCTGGTGCGTCACCACGATGGCGTCGAGCCCCTCCAGCGCGAAGGCCGCGTCGACGCTCAACACACCCGGATCGATCAGGACCCGGGTGCCACTAGCCTCGATGAGCACCGCGGCATGGCCCATCCGGGTGATTTTCACGTGTCCATCATGCATGTGCGCCGATCCGGGCCGGAGTTGGTGTCGAATGGGACACATGGGGCTGTTCTCGGATGCCACCGCACTGATGGTGCAAGCCGCCGCGAAGCGTTCGGCACGCTACGGCGATGCGCTCTACTTCACCGGAACCGAGCTGGACGAGCCGGACAGCTGGCGGATCCCGACCCGACACGGCTACGTACGATGCGAGGTCTATCGACCGCCCGGGGTGCGACGCCCGGCGATCTACGTTCACTTCCACGGTGGCGCGTTCATGATGCGGTTCCCGCGCATGGACGACTTCTTCGCCCGGTTCCTCGTCGCCGAGGCGGGGGTGGCAGTCGTCAATGTCGACTACGACGTCGCGCCCAGGCACCGGTATCCGATCGCGCACGAAGAGTGCCACGATGTCGTCCAGTGGCTCTCCCAGCACGCGGCCGACGGCGACCTCGACGGGTCCCGCATGGCGGTGGGTGGGTTCAGCGCCGGGGGCAACCTGGCCGCGTCCGTCTGCCTGCAAGCACGCGACGCCGGAACACCGTTGCCGAGACTTCAGTTGCTGGGCGTCCCCACGCTGGACGTGTCCCGGAGCATCAAGCCCGCGATGGTCGAGAACCCGTTGATCGGCCCCGGCATCCTGCGTCTCGCGCACTCGACCTACTTCAAGGACGAGTCGTGCCGCACCGATCCGTACGCCTCGCCACTGCTGAGCGACGACATGCACGGGCTGCCGCCAGCTCTGGTCCTCACCGCCGAGTGGGACGCCCTGCGCCCCGAGGGTGACGCGTACGCCGGGCGCCTCGCGGCGGCCGGCGTGCCGGTGACGCATCAGGTGGTTCCCGACCGTGATCACTACTTCCTCGACGGCGACCGAGTACGGGCTCGAACGCTGCTCGACCTGATGGCCGGCCAAGTGGCGGCTCGAGTGGCGTAGACGCTGCAGGGCGGCTAGGAAACTCCGGCACGACGTGGCACGATTTCGCAGGTGACCAGCACGTTCTGCCGCCTCTGCGCGAATGCGCGACTTGGCGCTGCTGCGACGCGTCCGCGATCGGATGGACCGGGAGTACGCGGAGCCGCTGGACGTCGAGGCGCTGGCGCGAGGCGTGCACATGTCCGCCGGACACCTCAGCCGCCAGTTCCGGCTCGCCTACGGCGAGTCGCCGTACTCCTACTTGATGACGCGGCGCATCGAGCGCGCAATGGCACTGCTGCGTCGTGGAGACCTCACTGTCACCGAGGTCTGCTTCGCCGTCGGCTGCTCGTCGCTGGGCACGTTCAGCACCCGCTTCACCGAGCTGGTCGGGGTGCCGCCGAGCGTCTATCAGCGCTACGGCGTGCACGCGACGGCGGGCATGCCGGCGTGCATCGCGAAGCAGGTGACCAGACCGATCAGGAATCGAGAAGCGCAGGCCGCTCCGCGGCAACTAGCGTGACCGGCATGACCCTCAACATTCACACCACCGTCCTCCCACACGACGACCCGGACGCATCCGTGGCCTTCTACCGCGACGTCCTCGGCTTCGAGGTGCGCACCGACTTCGGCGACGGCGCGATGCGTTGGATCACAGTCGGTCCTGCCGACCAGCCCGACGTCTCGATCCTGCTCGCCCCGCCGGCTGCCGACCCGGGCATCACCGACGACGAGCGGCGCACGATCTCCGAGATGATGGCCAAGGGCACCTACGGCTGGATCCTGCTGGCCACGGACGACCTCGACGGCACGTTCGAGCGGGTCCAGGCCGGCGACACCGAGGTCATCCAGGAGCCGACCGACCAGCCCTACGGCGCCCGCGACTGCGCCGTCCGCGACCCTGCCGGCAACCAGATCCGCATCCAGCAGCGGTCTTGACCGCCACACGTCCGACAGAGGGAGATTGACGAGCATGGCCACGAAGAGCACGGCGTCGCACATCGCCGACAGCCACGAGATGATCCGCGTGCAAGGAGCGCGCGAGAACAACCTCAAGGACGTCAGCGTCGAGATCCCGAAGCGCCGGCTGACGGCGTTCACCGGAGTCTCCGGCTCGGGCAAGAGCTCGCTGGTGTTCGACACGGTCGCGGCCGAGTCCCAGCGGATGATCAACGAGACCTACAGCGCCTTCGTGCAGGGCTTCATGCCGACGCTGGCGCGGCCGGAGGTCGACTACCTCGACGGTTTGACCACCGCGATCATCGTGGACCAGGAGCGCATGGGCTCCAACCCTCGATCCACCGTCGGCACGGTCACGGACGCGAACGCGATGCTGCGCATCCTCTTCAGCAGGCTCGGCAAGCCGCACATCGGTCCGCCGGTGGCCTACTCGTTCAACATCCCGACCCGGACGGCAAGCGGGGTCATGAGCACCGCCAAGGCCGGCGGCCGGGTGGAGAAGGACGTGGTGCGCGAGGTCGTGTACCTGGGCGGCATGTGCCCACGCTGCGAGGGCATGGGCTCGGTCAGCGACTTCGACCTCACGGCGCTGTACGACGAGACCAAGTCGCTCGCCGACGGTGCGCTCACCGTCCCGGGCTACAGCATGGACGGCTGGTACGGCCGGATCTTCAGCGGAGCCGGGCTCGACATGGACCTGCCGATCGGCAAGTACAACAAGAAGGACCTCGACAAGCTGCTCTACGGGAAACCGGAGAAGATCAAGGTCGAGGGGGTCAACCTCACGTACGAGGGCGTGATCCCGAAGATCCAGAAGTCGATGCTGTCCAAGGACGTCGACGCGATGCAGCCCCATATCCGCGCCTTCGTCGAACGCGCGATCACCTTCCAGACCTGCCCTGAGTGCGACGGCACCCGACTCACCCAGGAGGTCCTGTCTTCCAAGGTCAAGGGCAAGAACATCGCCGACGTGTGCTCAACGCAAATCAGTGACCTGGCCGACTGGGTCCGGAGCATCGAGGAGCCGTCGGTGGCGCCGCTGCTCACCGGGCTGCAACACCTCCTCGACTCGTTCACGGAGATCGGCCTGGGTTACCTCTCGCTCGACCGCCCGTCGGGCACCCTGTCCGGGGGAGAGGCGCAGCGCACCAAGATGATCCGGCACCTCGGGTCGTCGCTCACCGACGTCACCTATGTCTTCGACGAACCGACGATCGGCATGCACCCGCATGACATCGAGCGGATGAACACGCTGCTGCTCCAGCTCCGCGACAAGGGCAACACCGTGCTCGTCGTGGAGCACAAGCCGGAGACGATCGCGATCGCCGACCACGTCATCGACCTCGGTCCGGGCGCCGGCACGAACGGCGGCACGGTGTGCTTCGAGGGCAGCATCGAGGGGCTGCGGGGGAGTGACACCATCACCGGCCGCCATCTCGACGACCGGGCGACGCTCAAGGAGTCGCTGCGCTCGGCTTCAGGCGCGCTGGAGGTCCGGGGCGCGTCGACGCACAATCTCGAGAACGTGGACGTCGACATCCCGCTCGGGATGCTCTGCGTGGTCACCGGCGTCGCCGGCTCCGGCAAGAGCTCGCTGATCCATGGCTCGGTCGCCGATCGCGACGGCGTCGTCGTGATCGACCAGGGCGCGATCCGCGGTTCGCGTCGGAGCAACCCGGCGACGTACACCGGACTGCTCGATCCGATCCGCAAGGCGTTCGCCAAGGCCAACGACGTGAAACCGGCGCTGTTCAGCTCCAACTCCGAGGGCGCCTGCCCCTCCTGCAACGGCGCCGGCGTCATCTACACGGAGCTGGGTGTGATGGCCACCGTCGAGTCGACCTGCGAGGAGTGCGAGGGCAAGCGGTTCCAGGCATCGGTGCTCGAGTACACGTTCGGCGGGCAGAACATCGCCGAGGTGCTCGCGATGCCCGTCAGTGAAGCCCTGGAGTTCTTCGGCGACGGCGAGGCGCACACGCCGGCCGCGCACAAGATCCTGGTCAGGCTCGCCGACGTCGGGCTCGGTTATGTCAGTCTGGGCCAGCAGCTCACCACCCTGTCCGGCGGAGAGCGGCAGCGGCTCAAGCTGGCTACCCAGATGGCCGAAAAGGGCGACGTCTACGTCCTCGACGAGCCGACCAGCGGCCTGCATCTCGCCGACGTGGAGCGGCTATTGGGCTTGCTCGACCGGCTCGTCGACTCCGGGAAGTCGGTCGTCGTCATCGAGCACCATCAGGCGGTGATGGCACACGCGGACTGGATCATCGATCTCGGGCCCGGCGCCGGCCACGACGGCGGCCGCATCGTCTTTGAAGGCACGCCCGCTGATCTCATTGCCGACCAGTCCACGCTCACCGGCCAACACCTCTCGGCTTACGTCAGCACCTGACAAAGACGCCCAAGGGGCCGTTTCCGCGCTTTTTCGCGCCCGGAAGGGGCGAGGGGTGCCTGAGGCAGGGGTTACGCCGATAATGCACATTATGTCAATTACGATGGATCCAGGCGGGCAGACTCCTCCCCTCGTCGGCGGGCCGCGCTAGCGTCGAACCCATGTCGACGAGGCCCTTTGACGGCGCGGAAACCATCTTCTTCCCCGACGTCGCCGCCTTCGAGTCCTGGCTGGACGTGAATCTCGACCACCAGCCCGGTGTGTGGCTCAAGATCGCCAAGAAGAGCTCCGGCATCCCGTCGCTCACCGACGACGAGGCTGTCGACGTCGGCCTGTGCTTCGGCTGGATCTCCGGTCAGAGAAGGTCGCTCGACGACACCTACTACTTGCAGAAGTACGTGCCCCGTCGACCACGGAGCCGCTGGTCACAGGTCAACGTGCGCAAGGTCCAGGAGCTGACCGCCGCCGGCCGGATGCGGCCCTCCGGTCTCGCAGAGGTCGAGGCCGCACAGGCCGACGGACGCTGGGACGCGGCCTATGAGTCCCAGAAGGACGCCACGGTGCCGCCCGACCTCGCCGATGCCCTGGCCTCGAGCCCGCGTGCCGCCCAGGCTTTCGAGGCGCTCGGCAAGACCGGTCAGTACGCGGTGATCCTCGACCTGGTCACCGCGCGAACGCCCGGCACGCGCTCCACGCATCTGAGCAAGGCCATCGCCGCCCTGGAAGCATGAGCGATCTCGCCGACATCGTCGACGCTGTCGAGCGGCTCTCCGACGAGCGCGGACGTGTCGTCGTGGGCGTCTCGGGCTACGCCGGAGCCGGCAAGTCGGTGCTGGCGCGCCGGCTCGTCGACACCCTCGGCGACGCCGTTCGCGTGCGTGGCGACGACTTCCTCGACCCACCACGCGTGCACCGGCGGTCGTCGGACTGGGACGGCGTCGAGCGACACCGGATGCGAACCGAAGTGCTCGAACCGTTTCGCTCGGGCCGACCGGTCCTGATCCGAACACTCGACTGGAGCACGGGGGTCCTCGGTGCACCCACTCCCCTCCCCCAGGCATCCGTGCTGGTCGTCGACTCGATCGGCATCTTCCATCCCGAGCTACTCCCCTGGTTCGACCTGACCGTCTGGGTCGACGCCGACCTCAAGATCGCGCAAGAACGCGGCCTGGCCCGCGACCGGGCCGCCGGTCATGACCACGATGCGCTCTGGACCGAGGTCTGGGGTCCGAACGATCGTGAATTCGAACAGACGTTCTCACCGATCTCCCGCGCCACTCTCGTGTGCGCATCCCGACCCCCCGGACGCTGATGAGGGTAGAACGCTGGCGCGTCGGCCGTCGGCAGGCCATCATCGGAGCGTGAGCACCACGATCGGACGAGACGCGACCCGAGTACTCCTGACGGCGATCCTCGGCGGAGCCGCCGTCTCGGTGGCTCTCGGGGTGTACGGCTCCCAGCACCAGCCGACGTTCGAGGCGATCAGCACCTTCGGCTTCGACAGCATGATCCAGATGAAGGTCTGGCTGGCCGTCACGGCCGGTGTGCTGGCGGTCGGACAGCTGGTCGGCGCGCTCTGGTTGTACGGCAAGCTCGGCCTGGCGGCACCGTCGTGGCTCGGCACCGGGCACCGCGTGTTCGGCTTCCTCGCGATCCTGGTCAGCCTCCCGGTGGCCTACCACTGCCTGTGGTCGCTGGGCTTCCAGAGCACCGATTCCCGCGTGCTGGCGCACTCCCTGCTGGGCTGCACGGTCTACGGCGCGTTCGTCGCGAAGGTCGTCACCGTCCGCTCCCGCGACACCGCCTCCTGGCAGTTCCCGCTGGTGGGCGGGCTGTTGTTCACCGCCATGGTCGCCGTCGTGCTGACGTCGGCCGGCTGGTACCTCAACGAGTTCGGCGCGCCCGTCTAGTTCCCGCGGTCGGCGAGCTTCGATCGCACGACCTTGCCGGTCGCGTTGCGTGGGAATTCGTCGAGCACGACGAACTCCTTGGGCACCTTGAACCGCTCGAGGCGCTCGCGCAGGAAGTCGCGCAGCTCGGCGTCCTTCGGCGGCTCGTCGGAGGTCACCGTGACATACGCCCGCAGCACCTGCCCGAACTCCTCGTGGTCGATGCCCATCACCACCGCCTCACCGACGGACGGATGCTCACCCAGGGTGTGCTCGACCTCGAGCGGGAAGACGTTCTCGCCCCCTGACACGACCATGTCGTCGTCACGACCGTCGACGTAGAGGCGACCCTGGCCATCGAGATGGCCCATGTCGCCGGTGTTCACGTGGCCGTCGACGACTTCCTTGGCGTCCGGTGTGGAGTCGCCGTCGGGGGTGTAGCCCTCGAACAGCAGCCCACCTCGCATGAAGATCGTGCCCCGCTCCCCCACGTCGGCGACGGACCGGTCGTCGCGCAGGATGCGGACGGAGATGCCGATGCCAGGACGTCCGAGCGTCGAGGGCTCGTCGATGAGGTCGTCCGGGGTCGCCATCGAGACGATGCCGGTCTCAGTCGAGCCGTAGACATTGACCAGCACCGGTCCGAACACCTCAAGGATCTCGGCCACGGTCGACGGCGGGATGGGCGACGCGCCAGTGAGCGCGACCCGGAGGGACGAGGTGTCGCGCTCCGGCAGCTCCGCCTTCGCCTTCAGCAGGCGCTGCAGCATCAGCGGCACGCCGGTGAGGATGGTCGCCTGGTGTGTCTCGAGGTCCTGCAGGACCTGTTCGGGGTCGAAGCGGCGGTGGCTCACGATCGTGCCCGTCACGGACAACGTGCTCATCAGCATCGCGAAGCCCAGAGCGTGGAAGAACGGCGGCGACACGATGCTGACGTCCCCGTCCCGCAGTCGCATGATGCTCATGCCCGTGGCGACGCCCTCGGCGGCGCCAATGAGGTCGACGCCCCGCGAGACGCCCTTGGCGAGACCGGTTGTGCCCGACGTCATGAGCGTGAGCTTGGACGATCGGTGGTTCGCGGGCGCCCGTCGGTGGGCATCAACGGCGAGCGAGTCGAGGGTGAGGCGGTCGTCCGCGTCTGACTCGTGCCAGGCCAGGACGCGGCACCCCTCGTAGCCGCTGGCGTCGACGATGTCGTGGTACTCCTCGTCGTGCACGAGAACGTCCGGACGGTGCCGTTCGAGGATGCGACCGAGCTGTGACTCGGTGATCTCGGTGTTGAGGAACACGATCTCGTGCCCGAGCCGGGCTCCGACCGCGAACCCCTCGATGAAGCCGCGGTGGTTGCGGCACAGGATCGCGAAGGTCGCCCGGCCCCGACGCCGCGTCCAGAGCGCGCCCGCGATCGACTCGATCCGCTGGTCGAGCTCGTGGTAGGTCGTCGCGCCCTCGTCGTCGATGATCGCGTCGCGGTCCGGATGCCGCGCGGCCCCGATCGCGATGGCGGCCGCCGGTGTGAAGCCCGTGCGCCACAGCCCGGAAAGGATCTTCGCACCGGCGCGCGGTCCGACGGGTCGCAGCAGACCGGACCGGGCGGTCGCCGTCGCGGCGTCCTTCCAGCGGCTCAGGTTCCGGGATGTGGCCATGTCGCGATTCTGCCCCAGGTGCCGCGGCTCGTCGTCCTTGCGTCCGCACGTGCGGGCAGACTGGTCGCCATGACCACTCAGGCGCCGGTGCACCGCACGGTGACCTTTCCCTCCCCCGTTGACGCCGGGCGCACGTGGTCGGTGCTCCGGCGAGGCGGCGGCGACCCGGCGTTCCGCCGGGTGGGGTCCGCGTTGTGGCGCACGAGCCGCATGGAGACCGGCCCGGTCACCGTCTCGGTCGTGCAGGTCGACGCCCGAACCGTCGAGGCAGACGCGTGGGGGCCGGGCGCCGAGGAGATGCTGACCACGTTGCCCGACGCACTGGGCGCGCAGGACGACCCGGTGGACTTCGCGCCCGTCCATCCCCTCGTGGCCGATGCTCACCGGCGCTTCCCGGGGCTTCGTGTCCCGCGAACCGAACGGGTTCTGGAGGCGTTGCTGGCGGCGGTCGTCGAGCAGCGCGTGGTCGGCAAGGATGCCAGGGATGCCTGGCGACGCCTCCTGCTGCGGCACGGTGACGCGGCACCCGGACCGGCCCCAGCCGGCATGCGGGTGTTCCCGAGGTCCGAGACCTGGGCGGCGCTCTCGTCGTGGGAGTGGCATCAGGCAGGCGTCGACCCGCAGCGGTACCGCACCGCTCAGGCCTGCGCCCGTGTCGGCCCCCAGCTGGAAAGGCTCGGAGCATCCGGCGACAGGGCGACCACGTACCGAGGGCTGCGATCGATTCCCGGAGTCGGGGTCTGGACGGCCGCCGAGACGGGGTTCCGTGCCCTCGGCGACGCCGACGCCGTGCCATTCGGCGACTTCCACCTCGGTCACCTGGTCGGAGTCGGTCTGGTGGGCCGCCGGCTCCATCACGACGACGAGATCGCCGAGGCGCTGGAGCCGTACCGTCCGCAGCGCTATCGCGTCGTGAGGCTGCTCGAGCTGAGTCCGCTGGTGCGGCTCGAACGCCGCGGCCCGCGCGCCTCGCGGGTCGACCATCGCGCCCGATAGCTCAGGTTTCGGTACGGCGGACGGGCTTCGCCCGTGACTCACTCAACCTGGCCGGACGCTCCCCCTACTCGCTGACGCTCGTGGGGGGACCCCCACTCGCTGGACTCGCTCGTCTGCCCGTCTCAGAAGTCGTCCTCCTCGTGCTGGATGACCGAGAGGACATTGCCGGCGGGATCGTTGAACCAGGCGATGTCAGGCCCGTTGCCCGTCATCACGCCGAGCTCGTCCTGCGGCGCACCGTCGTAGTGGAGGAACGTCACACCCTTCTCGCCGAGATCGCTCACCGCGGCGTGGACGTCGTCGACGGGGAGGTTGAGCACGGTGAAGGTGGCGGGCTGGTGGTCGTCCTTCGGGTAGAGCAGCACGACGGTGTCACCGTCGAGCGCGAGATTCAGGAATCCGTTGCCGAGCTCGCGCACGTCCAGCCCGAGCATGTCAGTGTAGAACTCACGGGCGGCGTCGGAGTCGTCGATCGAGTATCCGCTGAATGGTTTGTGGAACATCGTTCTCCTCGTGATGATCGGGTCAGGCCAGGGTCTTGGCGAAGACGTCGCGGTCGACGTTGCCACCGGTGACGACGATGCCGACGCGCTGACCGCCGAGGGTGTCCTTCTCCTGGAGCGCGCCCGCGAGCGCGGCCGCTCCGGCCCCCTCGGCGACGTTGTGGGTGGCCGTGAACAGCAGCGACATCGCGCCGGCCACGTGCTCGTCGTCGACCTCGACCAGGTGGTCGACGGAGGAGCGGATGATCTCGAACGCCTCGGGGTTCGGCGTCCGGCAGGCCATGCCGTCGGCGAGCTGCGTCGTGACCGGGACCGACACGGGCTCACCGGCCTCCCACGACCGCGCGTACGCGGGCGCACCGGCCGACACCACGCCGACTACCCGGGTCCTCAGACCGAGCGCGTCGCGTGCCGCAACCGCGGCGCAGATGCCGGATCCGAGCCCGATCGGCACGTACACGACGTCGAGGTCGGGCACGGCCCGGAACAGCTCGAGCGGATAGCTCGCCACGCCGGCGAGGAGATCGGGATGGAAGTTGGCCACCTGGTGCCAGCCGTTCTCCTCCGCGAGCGCGGCGGCGTGCTCGAGCGACTCCTGGAAGTCGTCACCGACCTCGAGGAGGGTTGCGCCCTGGGCTCGCATCGCCTCGTTCTTCTCGCGGCTGTTGCCGTGCGGAACGACGATGGTGAGTGGGACGCCGTGCCGACGAGCCGCAGCACCGATCGCCTGGCCATGGTTGCCGCGCGTCGCTGTGACCAGGGCCGATGGCCGCTCGCGCTCCATCAGGCGGTGCAGGTACACGATGCCGCCCCGGATCTTGAACGCCCCGAGCGAGGTGTGGTTCTCGTGCTTGAGCCACGCCTCGGTGCCGAGAGCCTCGTCGATCAGCGGCCACCGGTGCTGCGGTGTGGGTGGCACGAACTCGTGGACGAGCTTGGCGGCGTCTTCGAGCTGGTCCAGGGTCAGGCCGTACACGCTCATGCTCGAAACCTACCCCCGGCCGGTTCGCGTCACGGACCGCCGGTCAAGTGGATCGAGCTGATCTCCTGGTCGGCGAGTCGACGCCTCAGACGAAGCGGGTGGTGTCGCCCGCGCCCACCCGGACGATCTCGGGCACGCCATCGACGAAGTCGATGACCGTGGTGGGCTCGGCCGCGACCTCACCGGACTCGATGACGGCGTCGACGACGGCGTCGAGCGCCTCCTTCACCGCCCAGCCCTCGGTCATGGCCTCGAACTCGCCCGGCAGGATCAATGTGCTGGAGAGAATCGGCTCCCCCAGCGCGGCCAGCATGGCCTGCACCACGGCGTGGTCGGGGATACGGGCGCCGACCGTCTTCTTCTTGGGGTGCAGCAGCCGGCGCGGCACCTCGGGTGTCGCGGGCAGGATGAACGTGTACGGGCCCGGCGTCGCGCTCTTGACAGCGCGGAACACCGCGTTGTCGACGTGCACGAACTGTCCGAGCTGGGCGAAGTCGCGGCACACCAGCGTGAAGTGGTGCTTGTCGTCGAGACGTCGAATGGTCCGGATCCGCTCCAGCGCGTCCTGGTTGCCGAGCTGCGCGCCGAGGGCATATCCAGAGTCGGTGGGATACGCCACGAGTCCGCCTTCACGCAGGACGGACACGGCCTGGTCCACGGCTCGCTGTTGCGGGTTGTCCGGGTGGATGTCGATGAATCGGGCCATGAGCCCGACCCTACGCGCCACGTGTTGCGGCGACGTCACTTGAATATGGAGTAGCCACCCGGCCCGACCACGAACGCGAGCACGATCAGCACGATCCCGACGAGGATGTCGCCGCGGATGAGCCTGAGGACTCCGAAGATGCCGATGATGACGGCGATGATCCACAAGATGGTGGTCAGCACGATGGTGCTCCTTTTCTCGACGTGGCAGTCACGCTAGACCCGCGCGTCTCAATCCGCCTGTCGAGCAGCGCCGAGGCGCGTCCACGCATCGGACGGGGAATATTCGGGGCCGTCACGGCGTCTACTCTGGACGACGGCCTGAAACCGCCGCCTGCGAAGGAGGTCGAGCATGACGAGCGCCACCACGTCCTTGGCCGACCAGCGCCGGCGCCAGGTCGAGCACGACACCGCACGCGAGGAGCACCACCGCGAGCGCGAGTCGCTCCTGGCCCCGATCCGCAGCCGCGTAGAGCTGAAGGCGATCGCGGAAGAGGCGACCGTCCGGCTCGCCGACGCCACCACCCACGAGGTACTCGCCTGGGTGGCCGAGGAGTTCGGCTACCGCACCGCCGTCGCGTGCTCGATGGCCGATGCGGTGCTGCCCGACGTCGTCGCCCAGCACCTCCCCTGGGTCGACACCCTGTTCCTCGAAACCGGCTATCACTTCGCCGAGACCATCGGCACGCGTGACGCGGTCGAGTCCACGATGCAGCTGAGCATCGTCGACGTCACGCCCCAGCGCACCGTCGCGGAGCAGGACGCCGAGTTCGGCAAGGACCTGTTCGCCCGTGACCCCGGCCTGTGCTGCGAGATGCGCAAGGTCGAGCCGCTCGCCGAGACGCTCCAGGGCTACGAGGCCTGGGTCACCGGCGTCCGTCGTGAGGACTCCTGGCTGCGGGCCAACACGCCTCTCGTCGACTGGGACGAGAAGAACGGCATGGTCAAGATCAACCCGCTCGCCGCCTGGACGTTCGACGAGCTGATCGAGTACGCCTCCGAGCACGACGTCGTCATCAACCCCCTGATGAACGACGGCTACCCCTCCATCGGCTGCGCGCCCTGCACCCGGCGGGTCGAGCCGGGCGAGGATCCGCGCGCGGGTCGCTGGGCCGGTCTCGACAAGACCGAGTGCGGTCTGCACGCCTGATCACACGGCCAAGGTTGTGTCTGCCAATTCCTTGCGACGTCTGGACGACCCCGCATCCCGACTGACGGCGTTCTCGTCGGTTGCCGTACGACCCGGTATGCCGCCCTCCTCGGCCTTGTCAGTCGGGCGCGGATGCCGCCCAGCCGCTTCAACGAATTGGCAGACACGACCTAGAGTCGTGGCATGACATCTGCGGGGAGTTTTCCCCTCACGCTGCGCATCGCCGGGCGCAAGGTCGTCGTCGTGGGCGGCGGCCACGTGGCCACGCGGCGTGCGCACTCGCTCGTCGAGGCCGGCGCAGAGCTCACCGTCGTCTCCCCCACGCTGACCGCTCGCCTCACCGAGCTCGCCGACCAGGGCCGCATCACCTGGCACCGGCGCGGGTACGAGGACGGTGACCTCGAGGGCGCCTGGCTCGTGCAGACCGCGACCGCCGATGCCGCCACCGACGACCGCGTGGCCGCCGACGCCGAGGCCAGGGCCATCTGGTGCCTGAAGGGCGGAGATCCCGAGGCCGCCACCGCGTGGACGCCCGCCGTGGCACGGGTCGACGACGTGCTCATCGCTGTGAGCGGGGGTGGCGACGCCGGGCGCGCCTCGTCCCTGCGTGACGGCGTCGCCGCGGCGTTGCAGGCGGGTGAGCTGCCCCTGCGGCACCGCACCCACCATCCGGACGGATTCGTCGCCCTTGTCGGGGGTGGGCCGGGTGACTCCGGCCTGCTCACGGTTCGTGGACGCCGTCTGCTTGCCGAGGCCGACGTGGTCGTCGTCGACCGACTTGCTCCCACGGCCTACCTCGCGGAGCTCGCGCCCGACGTCGAGGTCATCGACGTCGGCAAGATGCCGGACCACCACCCGATTCCGCAGGACGAGATCAATCGCATCCTCATCGACCACGCCAAGAAAGGGCGCATCGTCGTGCGGCTCAAGGGAGGCGACCCCTACGTCTTCGGGCGCGGCGGCGAGGAGCGCCAGGCCTGCGAGGACGCCGGCGTGCCGGTGGAGGTGGTGCCCGGCATCACCAGCGCGGTCGCCGTGCCTGCCGCCGCAGGCATCCCGGTGACGCACCGGGGTATGGCTCGGGGCTTCAGCGTCCTGACCGGCCACGAGTCGGTCGGCGAGCTGCCCCGCGACCGGGGGCACACGCTGGTGCTGCTCATGGGCGTCAAACGACTGGGCGAGACCGCCGACGAGCTCGTGGCGGCCGGGCACGACCCGGACACCCCGGTCGCCGTCATCGAGAGCGGATGGTCCGATCAGCAGCGCGTGACCGTCGGCACGCTGGCCACGATCGCCGCCCGCGCCACCGAGTCGGGAGCACGGCCGCCGGCCGTCACCGTGATCGGTGACGTCGTGACGCTGTCACCCCACTGGGTCTGAGTCGCGGTTCGCCTGCTCGCGCAGCCACGCATTGAGTCCTCGCTCCCCCGCCCGCATCACCGCGTCGTGAGCGAGCACGAACAGCGGTCGCAGCACGAATCGCATTTTGCGCATCCAAGGCTGGGTCACGTCGACGTGCCAGCTGACGTCGATCGTGCTGTTGAGGTCATCGACGACGCCGAGTTCCATCGTCGCCCGGCCGAGCAGGTCTCCGTCTGCGCGCAGAGTCACCCGAGTCATGGGCGTGGACTCGACGTCATACACGCGAAACCGCAACGTGTAACCCACCGGGCTCCCCGCCGTCACGTGGATGTCCGCTCCGCCACGACGATCGGAGTGCATGCCGGGCCAGAACACGAACGGGTTCTCCGTCGGCAGGAGCTCCTCGAAGGCCCGCCAGACCCGCTCCTGGGACGCGGCGAGGTGCCATCGAGAACTGAAGGAGTACTGCGTCGGACCCGTGTCGCTACCGGGATTGGTGGGGCTCGTGGGATTCAATGGTCTCGGCCCCGCGTGGTATGAGTGCGCGGGGCCTTAGCCTGCGCAGTGCCATTTCTTGCCGCCCAGGGCCCGGCACCCCTGCCGTGCACGGTCCGGAGCCACCACAGGCCCACAAACGGCAGCACGAGCGGGATGAAGACGTATCCGGCGCCGAAGTCCGACCACACGGTCTGGTCCGGGAACAGTTCGCCGTTTACCAGCGTCAGGACACCCACCGACAGCACGCCGACCAGCTCGAAGGCGATGGCGGCGGTGGCCAGACGGCGGCGATCGGTGGCCAGGGCGACCGTGGCGACGATGTAGACCACACCGGCCAGGGCGGAAAGTGCGTAGGCCACCGGCGCGTCGTCGGCCTTCGTCGCCAGCTGGTAGAGCGAGCGGGCCGATGCCGCCAGGGCGAACACGGCATAGACGGCCACGAGCGTGCGGCCGAAGCCGTGACCGGTACCCGAGTCAGACATGCGTGCCCTTCCAGATCTGGAGAACCCGCACACAGAGTACGGAGACCGTCAGCATCGCCACGACGACCACACCCGTGCCCCACCGGCTCTTCTCGGCGATGCCCCAGAGCACCGCCGCGGGCGGGATGACGACGAGCGTCACCAGGTACGACACGAACAGGACGCCGTCGACGTCGCGTGACGTGGCCGCCAGCGCGATGCTGCCTGCGACGAGCATGCCGAGCAGCGCGATCTCCAGCACCGACGCCGCAAAGAACAGCGGGTTGCTGAACGGCTGCCGCCGCCACATGTGCCACGCCGCGACGGCCGCCACGGCCAGAGCCATGATCGCGACGGTGTTGGCGGCGGCACCCGTCACGTGTCAGTCTCGCGGCCGGGCGTCGCCCCGGACGAACGCGACGCCACGACGGTGTCGATCGAGGTCCGGACGAACCCGTTCCACGCCGAGACGTTCCGCACCATGAAGTGACCGGCGCCCGGCAGGGCGATCCACGTGGCACTCGAGGCGATCGACCTGCTGCGCTCGACGTAGTCGCGACTCCAGCGGGCGGAGGTCCAGTTGTCGCGGGTGCCGTGCATGACGTGCAGATGGCGCCCCGCGATGGTCGCGTTCGGCTCGCCCTCGGGGAGCCACGGGGCCAGCGCCACGACCCCGGCGACCGCCGGGTCGTCGGCGACGCGGCACGCCGTTCTGCCGCCCATGGAATGCCCGACGATCACGACCGGTGTGCCCGGGTGCCGTTCCTGCAGCTGATCGAGAGCCCATCGGGCGTCGCGCACCGGGGCCGGGTCGGCCGATCCGTTCCACCCGCGGACGCGGTACTGGAGCAGGTGCAGCCCGAAGTCGCGCTCGGCGGCGAAGCCACGGAGGGTACGTGCCATGACGGCCAGTCGCCACCAGCTGGCGTGCCGGTTGCTCACGTCCTCCGTGCTGTGCTCCTGCCCGCCGTGCAGCATCAGGACGTTCGCGCGCGGCAACGAGGGCTCGTGGTAGGCGTCGAGGCGCGGATCACGCATGCGCCAAGGGTTTCACGAGAGTGGGTGCCGGTGAATCAAGGGTGTCGGTCAGTCCGAGCCAAAGGCGTTCTGCCCGGTGAGCGCCTGGCCCAGCACGAGGGTGTGCATCTCGACGGTGCCCTCGTACGTGAGCACGGACTCGAGGTTGTTCATGTGGCGGATGACCGGATACTCCAGGGAGATGCCGTTGGCGCCGAGGATCGTGCGCGCGGTGCGGCAGATCTCCAGCGCCTCGCGGACGTTGTTCAGTTTGCCGAAGCTCACCTGCTCCGGGGTGAGCCCCACGGCGTCCTTGCGCCGGCCGAGGTGCAGTGCCAGCAGCAGGCCCTTGTTCAGCTCGAGGCACATATCGGCCAGTTTGGCCTGGGTCAGCTGGAACCCGCCGATCGGCCGGCCGAACTGGTACCGGGTGCGCGAGTAGTCAAGAGCGGTCTCGTAGGAGGACCGGGCCGCGCCGAGGCAGCCCCAGACGATGCCGTACCGAGCCTCGTTGAGGCACGACAGCGGGCCTTTCAGCCCGGTGACGTCGGGGAACGCAGCATCGGACGGCAGGCGGACGCCCTCGAGCACCAGCTCAGACGTGACGGAGGCCCTCAGCGACATCTTCTGCTTGATCGTGTTCGCCGTGAACCCGGGCGTCTCCGTCGGAACCACAAAGCCGCGCACACCGTCCTCGGTCTGCGCCCAGACGATCGCAACGTCGGAGATCGAGCCGTTCGTGATCCACATCTTGGTGCCGTCGAGGATCCAGTCGGCGCCGTCCTTGCGCGCACGGGTGCGCATGCCGCCCGGGTCGGAGCCGTGGTCCGGCTCGGTGAGGCCGAAACAGCCCACCGCGACGCCGCGACCCATCGCAGGGAGCCACTCGTCCTTCTGCTCGTCGGAACCCCAGCGCCAGATCGCGTACATCGCCAGCGATCCCTGCACGGAGACCATCGACCGGATGCCGGAGTCGACCGCCTCGAGCTCGACGCAGGCCAGGCCGTAGTCGACCGACGACAGGCCGGGGAGCCCGTACCCGTCCAGGTGCATGCCCAGGAGCCCGAGCTCGCCGAACGCCTTGATCAGCTCGCGTGGCTCGTCGACGATGCCCGATTCGAACCAGCCCGCCACGTGCGGTTGCACGCGATCGACGAGCATCGTGCGCACCGTGTCGCGGATGGCGATCTCCTCGGTGCTCAGCAGGTCGTCGATCGCCAGTGGGTCGAGACGGTCGAACGCGGGTGGACGGTGCTCACTCATGGGGCCACCGTACAAGTGCAGGAGGCCTAGACTACGAGATGCCGGTCTCGTCCATCCACCGTTCGGACCCGTCCCTCCCGGCGGCGGCCGCGAATGACGGATAGACCGAAACTCGGAAGGGAGCGGACCGTGTCCTCAGGCAGCGCGGCGTCACGCCACCTCGGTGTCGCCGGCGCGCCCGCGACCGCCGATCTCGCCGACCTGATCACCCGTGTGGCCCGGGGCGACGAAGCCGCCTTCGCCGCGGTCTACGACAGCCTCGGATCGGCCGTGTACGGCCTCGCTCGCCGGGTCATCCGCGATCCGGCACGTGCGGAGGAGGTGGCCCAGGAGGTGTTCCTGCAGGTGTGGCAGACGGCGGCTCGCTTCGACCCTGATCGAGGCCGCGCCAAGAGCTGGGTCATGACACTCGCCCACCGCCGAGCCGTGGATGCCGTGCGGCACGACCAGGCAGCCACCAATCGCGACCGTGCGTACGACTGGTCGCCCGGACCCGACCACGACGAGGTCGTCGAGACCGTCAGCCTGCGGCTGGAGCATGAACAGGTGCGTCGGTGCATGCAAGGTCTCACCGAGCTGCAGCGCGAGGCCATCGACCTCGCCTACTACCAGGGCTACACGTATGCGGAGTGCGCCACGGCGCTCGACGCGAACCCCTCGACCGTCAAGACCCGGATGCGTGACGGGCTCGTTCGTCTACGCGACTGCATGGGAGTCGAGTCATGATTTCACCCCACGAAACCACTCGCTCCGCCACCGCTGGTCAGTCGGACGGTCGGTTCCGCTCGCGCTTTCGAGGGGACCCCGAATGAGCGTCGATCTCCATCACCTGCTCGCCCCCTACGCGCTCGACGCGCTCGAGGCCGACGATCGCAGCCGTTTCGAGGCCCACCTCGCCCTGTGCGAGCAGTGCCGCGTCGAGGTCGTCGGCTTCCAGTCGACCGCCGCGCGGCTCGGTGAGGCCGAAGCCGTGACACCGCCGCCCGAGCTGCGCGAACGACTGCTCACGATGGCGGCGTCCACCCCGCAGGAGCGTCCCTTGATTACCGCTCTGGCTCAGCGCAGCCGGGTCCGGCGGATCTTTCCGCGGCTCGCCCTCGCCGCTGCCGTCGCAGCGGCCGTCGTGGGCATCGGCGGGTTCGTCGCCGAGCACGAGCGGGCCGACGAGATGCGTGCCGACCGGGCGCGACTCACGTCCGTGATGTCCGCCGCTGACGCGACTACCACGGAGAGCGCCGCGACCGGTGGAGGCGAGGTGCGGATCATTGCGTCTCGCTCCCATGACGCCGCGCTTGTCGTCGGGTCGTCCCTGGACGAGCTTGGTCACGACAAGACGTACCAGGTGTGGCGGATGCACGAGGGCACACCTACGTCAGTCGGGCTGCTCGGCCGCGGACCGGGTGTTCTCTACGTCGACGGCATCGAGGACGCCGACGCCTTTGCGGTCACCGTGGAGCCGACTGGAGGGTCGCCCAAGCCGACGAGTGACCCGATCGTCGCCACACCCGTCTGACGGCGTACTGCGACTGACGTCACACCCCGGCACCGCACAGGGCAGGCGAGAATGAGGGGGTGAGTGCTCCGATCGTCCTCATCTCCTCCGCGATGGCTGTGTCGTCGCGGTTCTACGCTCCGCTCGTGGACGCGTTCGCCGAACGCGGCTGGGACGCGGTGGCGCTCCCGCGTCGCGGCTTCGAGCGCGACCAGCCCGTGGCGTCACGCGGCGTCGACTGGAGCTACGACGACGAGATCAACGACATCGCCGTTGCCGTGGCGAAGGCCCGCGCGGACGATCCGGCGCGCCCGGTCATCCTCCTCGGGCACAGCCTGGGCGCGCAGCTCGGCGCCGGCCATGAGCTGCATCGCGACCCGGCCGACGGGTTCGTGTGTGTGGCCGCATCCGCGCCGCACGCGAAGTACTTCCCGTACGCCGGCCTACCGCTGCGGACGCTCGGTTCGCTGATCCCCATCGTGGCCGCGGTGCGCGGGTTCCTGCCGCCGCCGTTCTTCGGCGCGCCCGGCGCTCGGACGATGATGCGCGAGTGGGCGCGGTTCGTCCGGTCCGGCAAGCCGCCGTTCGCGGTGCCCGACAGAACTGCCACGCCGACGCTCTCCGTCCGGCTCGAGGGTGACACGTACGCCGTGGCAGCCTCGAACGACCGGTTCGTCGAGCTCTTCGTCGAGCCGTCGGCCGTCACCAGGTGGACGTACCGCAAGGACGCCGTTCCCGAGGGCGGGACGACGCACCACATCCACTGGGTGCGGACTCCCGGCCCTGTGGCCGACCAGGTCGTGGCGTGGTGGAACGGGCGATCCTCGCGTTAGGCGAACGCCTCGATCGGGGGGCAGGAGCAGGTCAGATGACGATCGCCGTAGGCTTGATCGACGCGGGCCACCGGCGGCCAGTACTTGTCCTCCGTGGTGCCGCTCGGGAAGCAACCCGTGCCGATCGGGTAGTTGTGCTTCCAGTCGAGCAGCTCGTTGGCCGTGTGCGGTGCATTGGCCAGCGGGTTGTCGTCCGCCGAGTACTCCCCTGCTCCCACGGCGTCGATCTCGCTGCGGATCGCCAGCATCGCGTCGCAGAAGCGGTCGAGCTCGGCCAGGTCCTCGGACTCGGTGGGCTCGACCATGAGCGTGCCGGCGACGGGGAAGCTCATCGTCGGGGCGTGGAAGCCGTAGTCGATGAGCCGTTTGGCGACATCGTCGACGCTGAGGTCGGCGGTCTTGACGCTCGGCCGGACATCGAGGATGCACTCGTGGGCCACCAGGTCGTGGTCACCGGCGTACAGCACCGGGAAGGCGCTCTCGAGCCGCTTCGCGACATAGTTGGCTGAAAGCACAGCCACCGACGTGGCCTCGGTGAAGCCGTCAGCACCCATCATGGCGATGTATGCGTATGGGATGGGCAGGATGCCGGCGGAGCCGTAAGGGGCTGCGCTGATCGCACCGATGCCCTTGCGGCGCGCGATCACCGGGTGCAGCGGATGACTCGGCAGGAAGGGCACCAGATGCTCGGCCACGCCGACCGGCCCCACGCCGGGCCCGCCGCCGCCGTGCGGGATGCAGAACGTCTTGTGCAGGTTCAGGTGCGACACGTCGCCGCCGAACTGACCCGGCTGGGCGTGGCCGAGCAGCGCGTTGAGGTTGGCGCCGTCGACGTAGACCTGACCTCCGTGTTCATGCACGATGTCGCAGAGCTCGACGATGCCGTGCTCGTAGACGCCGTGCGTCGACGGGTACGTGACCATGATCGCCGCGAGGTCGTCGGCGTGCGTCTCGCACTGCGCTCGCAGGTCATCGAGGTCGACCTCGCCGCGTTCCGTGGACTTCACGATGACGACCTTCATGCCGGCCATGACGGCCGATGCCGCGTTGGTGCCGTGGGCCGATCCCGGAATGAGGCACACCGTGCGGTGGTCGTCGCCGCGGCTGCGGTGATAGGCGCGGATTGCGAGCAGGCCGGCGAGCTCTCCCTGCGATCCTGCATTGGGCTGGATCGACACCCCCGCGTATCCGGTGACCGTGGCCAGCCAGGACTCCAACGTATCGATCAGCTCGATCATCCCGGCGGCGTCCTCGTAGGGGACGAACGGGTGCAGGTCGGCGAAGCCCGGGTAGCTGATCGGTTCCATCTCGGCCGTGGCGTTGAGCTTCATCGTGCAGGAGCCGAGCGGGATCATGCCGCGGTCGAGGGCGTAGTCGCGATCGCTGAGGCGGCGCAGGTAGCGCAGCATCTGGGTCTCGCTGCGGTGCTGGTGGAATACCGGGTGGGTCAGGATGTCGTCGTCGCGCAGCAGTGTCTCCGGGACGGATGACGGGGCGTCGGTCGGGACTCCCTCGACGCCGAAGGCCGTCAGTACGCGGGCCACATGGCTGGTGGTCGTGGTCTCGGACGCCGTGATGCCCACGTGGTCCTCGTCGATTCCACGCAGGTGGATGCCGTCCGCGTGTGCCGCCTTGACGACATCGACGGCGCGGCCCGGAACGTGGGCCACCACAGTGTCGAAGAACTCCTCGGCGATGACCTCGATGCCGCCGGCGCGCAGGCCCGCAGCGAGTGTCCGTGCCTTGTCGTTGACGTGCTCGGCGATCCGGCGGAGGCCGTCCGGTCCGTGGTAGACGGCGTACATCGACGCCGCGACGGCCAGCAGCACCTGGGCCGTGCAGATGTTCGACGTCGCCTTCTCGCGGCGGATGTGCTGCTCACGCGTCTGCAGGGCCAGCCGGTACGCCGGGCGTCCCGCCGCGTCGACGGAGACTCCCACCAGGCGTCCGGGGAGCTGCCGCTCCAGCCCTTCCCGCACGGCCATGAAGCCGGCGTGCGGGCCGCCGTAGAACATCGGGACGCCGAACCGCTGCGACGACCCGACCACGACATCCGCGCCCAGTGAGCCGGGCGAGGTGAGCATGACCAGGGCGAGCGGGTCGGTGACCACGACCGCAAGTCCATCAGTGGCGTGGATGGCCTCGATGGCCGGTGACGGGTCGACGATCCTGCCGTCGGCTCGCGGGTACGCGATCACCACGCCGGCCGCGCCGTGGATGACACTGTCGTCGGGCACGCGGTCGGAGATGTCGGCCTCCACGAGCTCGATGCCGAGCGCTTCGGCGCGGGTCTCGATGACAGCGCGCGTCTGCGGGAGCAGCCCGGCGTCGACGACGATCGGCAGGTCGTCCTTGCCCCGGGTGGCTCGCCGGATCAGCGTGAGAGCCTCCCCCGCCGCCGTGCCCTCGTCGAGCAGTGACGCGTTGGCCGTGGTCAGGCCGGTGAGGTCGGCCACCATCGTCTGGAAGTTGATCAGGGCCTCGAGGCGTCCCTGGGAGATCTCCGGCTGGTAGGGCGTGTACGCCGTGTACCAGGACGGGTCCTCGAGGACGTTGCGCCGGATGACGGCCGGGGTGATGGTCGGGTGGTAGCCCAGGCCGATCATCGCCACACCGGGCCGGTTGCGCCCTGCCATCTCGCGCAATCGCGAGAGCACCTCGGCCTCGCTCAGCGCGGGTGGGAGGGCCTCCAGCCCCGGGTGCCGGATGCCGGCCGGGATCGCCGCGGCCATGAGCGAGTCCAGTGAGTCGTACCCCAGAGTGCGCAGCATCTCCTGCTGCTCGTCGGGGCTGGGGCCGATGTGGCGACGGACGAACGGATCGGTCAGGTTCGGCACGGGCGATTCTCCTGGGGTCGGGCGGTCAGGCCCTCCCCTTCTGTCGCCATGCGGAGCGTGGTTCCAGAATTGCCGTGCGAACGTGGTCCGGGGTGCCTGAGAGGTTCCGGGGAGGATTTGCCCCTTCGGCGCCGATCTCGGGAGCAATCGGTCTCTCCCACGTGCGATGTGGCGAGGTCCAATCTACCAGCGCGCCGACAGCGTCATACGCAACCGTCCGGCTGGCGAGAACGGGTGTGTCAGCTGCCAAGGCGTGCGGCGCGGCGAGCAGCCAGCTCGTCGCCCTCGTGCGAGACCTCGAGTGCCCGCTCGCTCGGGAGCTCGTGCAACGAGCCCTCGATCTCCTTCCAGACACCGCCGATGGCGATGCCGAAGACTCCCTGGCCGCCCTGCAGGAGGTCGACGACCTCGTCGGCCGAGCGGCACTCGTAGACGGTTGCCCCGTCGCTCATGAGCGTGACCTGGGTGAGGTCGTCGGTGCCCCGCAGGCGGAGATGATCGACGGCGATGCGGATCTGCTGCAGCGAGACCCCGGCGTCGAGCAGACGCTTGATGATCTTGAGCAGCAGGATGTCCTTGAAGGAGTAGAGGCGCTGGGTGCCGGACCCGGTCGCGGACCGCACGGACGGCTCGACGAGCTTGGTGCGCGCCCAGTAGTCGAGCTGCCGGTAGGTGATGCCGGCGGCGCTGCACGCGGTGGGCCCGCGGAAGCCGGTGTCCTCGGGCATGGGAGCGACATCGTCGTTGAAGAGGAGGCCCTGGTCGCCGGCCCGGTTCGTGGCGTCCGTGACGTCGGGGGCGTTGGCGTCGTCGCGTCGCTCGATCATGGTGTGCCTTCCAGAGCTCGTAGGGGAAGACTACCTCCACGAAACTACATCCGTGGAAACCCGGCAGCAGTCTCAAGGTAAGCGTGAGGGTTTGCCGGGTCAACGACCCAGCGTGACCCCGGGCGTGTCGCAGAACCCTCGACCCCCACTTGAGGGTTGGTCAGGGCGCCTCGAAGTCCTCCGGCTCCACGGCCTCGAGGAACTCGCGGAACTTCTCGATCTCCTCGTCCTCCTCGCGCGTCGACGTGATGCCGGCGGCGTCGAGCACGTCCTCGGCGCACAGGATGCGCGATCCCGAGCGCAGGGCGAGGGCGATCGAGTCCGACGGGCGCGCCGACACCGTGGCTCCGGACTCGAAGTGGAGCGTCGCATAGAACACGCCCTCGTCGACGTCGTCGATGCGCACCTCCCGAAGCTCGTCGCCGAGAGCGGCCACCAGACGCTGCATCAGCTCGTGGGTCAGCGGCCGTGGCGTCTCGGTGCCCTGCTGGGCGAAGGCGATGGCGGACGCCTCGACGGCCCCGATCCAGATCGGCAGGTACCGGTCACCCTCCAGCTCGCGGAGCAGCACGAGCGGTTGGTTGGTGGGCATCTCCACCCGGACCCCGACGACCTCGACCTCACGCATGACCTCAACCGCGCACGCGATTCCGCACGAGAACGGTGTGCAGCCGTACGGACAGAGCAGCCAGCGCAGCGGCAGCGTGGTCGGCGGCCTCCTGGTCGAGGCTCCGCGCCCGTGGCGAGATGATCTGTTCGACGAGGCTCGCCTCGCGATCGGCCTGGGCGCCGAAGTGGCGCAGGTGCCTCGGCTCCAGGCCGAGCTCGGCGAACTGCGCCACGAGAGCGGCGACCTGGAGGTCGTCGCCGTCGTAGTAGGTCTGGGTGGGTCGCCGGTCGATGAGCCCGAACTCCTCGACCGCGTCGAGCACCGCGGAGTCGAGGCCGGACGACTCCAGCAGCTCCTCGCGCGAGAGGCGGAGCTGGCTGCGGCTCTCGCGGAACGTCTCGGCGCTCGGCAGACCGTCGTCGGCCAAGGCGAGTTGGGGCACCCGCGACGTGCCGGTGAGGCCCAGGTCGGGCACCAGACCACGATCCATCTCGTCAAGCACCTCGCGGATCTTGCTCAGCGGCCAGAACCGCTCCTGCTGCCGCAGGATGAACCGCAATCGTTCGATGTCCGGAAAGGTGAACTTGCGATAGCCGGACGCCGTGCGCTCCGGCTCGAGCAACCCCTGTGACTCCAGGTAGCGGATCTTGCTGATGGAAAGCTCCGGGAACTCACCGTGGAGCTCGTCGAGCACCTTGCCGATGCCCAGCCGCGCAAGCTCTGGCAGGGCGCCGGCGTCGGTCACGTCCGGTCCTTGGAGGATCCGGCGAAGTAGATCAACCGGTACTTGCCGATCTGGACCTCGTCTCCGCCGGTAAGGGTGACGTCGCTGTCGATGCGGTCGCGGTTGACGTAGGAGCCGTTGAGGCTGCCGAGGTCGGACACGACGTAGCCGGAGTCGCCGCGGGTGAAGGTGGCGTGACGACGCGAGACGCTGATGTCGTCGAGGAAGATGTCGCTGTCGGGATGGCGGCCCACGGTGACCACATCGGTGTCGAGCAGGAAGCGGGCGCCGGCGTCGGGGCCACGCTGGACGAGCAGCATCGCGCTGCCGGCGGGGAGGTTCTCGACGGCCTGGACGTCGTCGGTGGTCATCTCCTCGGTGTCGGCGTCGATCACCGGGATGTTCCTGGTCTCCTCCGACGGCGGAGCGGGCTGCTCCCTGTCACCATCTGGTGCGTCGTCAGGCGATGACATCGACGATCACTCCTGCGTCTGCTCGGCTCGGGCTCGGCTGAGTTCAGTAGGGTCCTGCACTCGTTTCCAACGTAGCACCCGGCGGCACCCGGATCGGCGACGAACCGCTCACTCCGAGACGAGTGCTCCGTACGCTTCCGGAGTCAACAAAGACTCCACCACCTCGGCGTCCGAGGCGCGCACCTTGATGAGCCAGCCCTCGCCGTAAGGGTCGCTGTTGATGACCTCCGCGCCGCCGTCGAGTGCCTCGTTGCGGGCCATCACCTCACCGGTCAGCGGAGAGAACACGTCGCTGACCGACTTGGTGGACTCGAGCTCGCCGATGACCGCGCCCGACTCGACCGTCTCGCCCACCTGGGGCAGATCGACGTACACGATGTCGCCGAGTTGCTCCTGCGCGAAGTCGGTGATGCCGATGGTCGCGACGTCGTCGTCGAGGCGCACCCACTCGTGCTCTTCGCTGTAGTAGAGGTCCTCAGGGATCACCGCGTGCTCCTCGGGCGTCGTACGGGTCAGGATCTGGGACGAGAGTACTCGGGGCTCTTGACGTCGGCCAGGGCGGTGATCGTCACTTTGTCACGCTCGACGACCCGGGCCTTTCCGCCGACGTTGTCGACCCGGTCGATCAGCCCGCCGCGGAAGCGTACCGCCTCGGACATCGTGTCCGGATCGCCGATGGCCTCGATGACGAACGGCCGCTTCAGCTCACGGCCGCCAACGACGATGGCGCCCTCGTCGTCGAGGAAATAGGTCTGCGCCACGACCCGAGCGATGCCGTTGATCGCGATGGCTTCGGCGCCGGCGTCTCGGAGCTCCTGGATCGCGTCGAGCAGCTGGTTGGCCGACACCGCTTCGTCGGGGTCGTCGATCGTGACCTCGACGCCGGGGCCGGTGGCTCCCGCGGACCCGGCGAGGATCGCCAGCTGCTCCGACCGCTTGCGGGCCTCCTTCTCCGCGTCCTCCGAGCGCCGGGTGCTGGACAGGAGGTCGTTGCGGGTCGCGGTGAGGTCGTCGATCTGGGTGGCGAGCCGCTCGTTGGCGGCGTCGATGGACTTCAGCAGCTCGACGAGCTCGACGCCACGAACGGACGTGTAGTCAGTGGCGTCGTCCTGGACGACCTGGGTGGTCGTCGCGAACGCCAGGACGCCGATCAGCACCGCCATCAGGAACTGCATGCCGGTCGGCCGGGACCAGCGCCGCAGCCAGGACTCCTTGGCGGGCGCGTCAGGCATGGAATATCCGTCGGCGGATGGCGGCGGCGTTCGCGAAGATGCGGATGCCGAGCACCACGATGACACCCGTGGACAGCTGGGAGCCGACGCCGAGCTGATCGCCCACGAAGACCATGGCCGAGGCGATGATCACGTTGGAGATGAACGAGACCACGAACACGCGGTCGTTGAACCGCCTCTCCCCCAGCGCGCGGAGTGCGCCCACGACCGCGTCGAGCGCGGCGACGATCGCGATCGGCAGGTAGGGCTGCAGGCCTACGGGGACGGTCGGCTGGAGCCAGAGTCCGAGGCCGAGACCGGCCAGCAGCCCGATCACCAGGATCATCGGTCCCCCTCCAGGCTCGTGGCGTGCTTCAAGGTGAGGCGCGCGTCGGGGACGGCGGGCACCGTGGCGTCCGACGATGGTGTCACGGCGTACTGCACGCCCGCACTCTTGCGTCGGTCCTCCCAATAGGCGCCGGCGGGGTTCTGCGCGAAGCGCGACTCGAGGGTCTCGGTGTCACCGAGGGCCACGATCGTGTACGGCGAGCTGATCGAGCGGTAGTTGACGGTGATGGCGTCGCCCGCGGTGCGGATGGATGTCAGCGTGCCGACGCGGTTGTCGTTGATCGCGAGGGCCTCGGCTCCGGCGTACCACAGGCCATTGGCGAGGACCTGGAGGTCGCGGTCGGTGATGCGCCCGGCCTCGGCGTCGTCGCGGCTGCCGGCCGCGGTGATGACGATGCCGGGACCCGTGACGGCCTCGGCGCCGGCCACCACGCCCAGGTCGACGGATCGCCCTCCGCCGTCGTCGCCCGACCGTTGCAGTGACTGCACCTCGGCGCTCAGGCCGGCCGCGGTGGCCCGCCTCTCGTCGAGGGTCTTCTGGCGTGCCTCGATGTCGGTGGCCAGTGTCCTTCGCTCCAGCTCGGTGGCCGGACGGTCGTCGCGGGTCTGTACCGCGGCGGTCGTGACGAAGAGAGCGAAGAGCGCGACGATGAGCCCGACCAGGAGGCCGGCCCTCCGGGTGCGGCGAGGCTCGGACCCACGGAAGACGTAGTAGTCGTCGTCCATCGCCGTCTCGGCGATCTGCTCGAGCAGACCGGTGCCCGGACCGGCAGCACCTTCCAGCGGTGACGTCTGCTGAGTCATGATCGCGTGGCGACCCGCGGCGTGGTGGCCAGCAGGCGGCGGACCTGGAAGGCGTAGAGGATGCCTCCCCACCAGTACAGACCGACGCCCCATACGGCGAATGCCCAGCCGAACACATCGGCGAGGTCGGCGACCGTGCCCTCACCGTCGCCGAGCAGCAGCAGCGGGAAGGCGTACAACAGCGCGGCGGTCGCCGCCTTGCCGAGGAAGTGGACCGGTACCGAGCTGTAGCCGCGGGTGCGCAGGAACGGGACGAGGCTGAACAGGAAGACGTCGCGCAGGGGCAGGATGAGCGCCACCCACCACGGGATGATGTCGCGCATCCACAGGCCGTAGACGACCGCAAGGATGAACAGGCGGTCGGCGACGGGGTCGAGGATCGCTCCGACGGACGAGGTCTGGTTGAGACGCCGGGCCAGCTTGCCGTCGAGGTAGTCGGTGATGCCGGCGAACATCAGCACGAGGAGGGCCAGCTCGTCCTGCTCGGGACCGAGCACCAGCCAGAGGAACACCGGAACGAGCAGGAGCCGGATGACGCTCAGCAGGTTGGGGATCGTGAGGATCCGGTCGGTCACGGGTGGGTTCCTCTCGGCGATGATGCTGCGCCCCAGCGTAGGACATCCGCCCGGTGCTCCGAACCCTGACGTGCCGCCCTCAGGACCCGGTCTTGCGTCCTACCGCCGTACTGACAGACTGAGGACAGAACTGCAGCACAGCACATCGTGGGCACGTCCGCGTGCCCTGTCTCGAGGAGGATGCGTGGCCGACTACTCACTTCCCGACCTGCCCTACGACTACGGTGCGCTCGACCCGCACATCTCGGGCAAGATCATGGAGCTGCACCACAGCAAGCACCACCAGAACTACGTGAACGGTCTGAACACCGCCCTCGAGAAGCTCGAGGAGGCGCGTGCTTCGGAGTCGTTCGACACCATCAACCTGCTCGAGAAGAACCTCGCGTTCAACCTCGGTGGTCACATCAACCACTCGATCTTCTGGAAGAACCTCTCCCCCGAGGGCGGCGACAAGCCCGACGGCGACCTCGGCGCGGCGATCGACGACCACTTCGGGTCCTTCGACGCCTACCGGGGGCAGTTCGAGGCCACGGCGCTGGGCATCCAGGGTTCCGGCTGGGCCATCACCGCCTGGGACACCCTCGGCCAAAAGCTCGTCATCGTCCAGCTCTACGACCAGCAGAGCAACATCCCCGCGACGCTGATCCCGATCTCCCAGCTCGACATGTGGGAGCACGCCTTTTACCTCGACTACTTGAACGTCAAGGGCGACTACGTCAAGGCGTTCTGGAACATCGTCAACTGGGCCGACGCCCAGGAGCGGTTCACGGCGGCCACCGGGGGCGGTCAGGTCCTGTTCTGACCAGCACCCATACACGGCGGCGGGACTCCTCAGGGGTCTCGCCGTCGTCCGTGTTCGGCCAGGTCACGCAGGTAGGCGTTGTAGGCCCGCAGCTCGGCGTCGTCGTCGCGGTCGGCGGTTCGGTCCAGGCGACGCGCCTCGCGACGATCGGACCGGATCCACTGCACGAACAGGGCACCCAGGACGAGCACGAGGGGTACCTCCCCCATCGCCCAGGAGATACCGCCGCCGAGGTACTGGTCGGCCAGCAGGTCGGTACGGAACGGTCGGTCGATGGTGGTCCAGTACGACTCGGCGATCACCGTGTTCGACGACATCACGGCGATCGCGAAGAACGCGTGGAACGGGATCGTCACGAGCAGCAGGCCGAACCGCACCAGCGGCTGGAGCGACTTCGGCGACGGATCCACCCCGACGAGCACATAGAAGAAGAGCGTCCCCACGGCGATGAAGTGCAGCTGCATGGCCGCGTGTCCCCAGTGGCTGTCCATCAGGGCACCGAAGACCGGCGAGAAGTAGAGCGCGTAGAGACTGCCCACGAAGAGCACGGGGCCGACCAGCGGGTGGGTCACGGCGCGCGTGAAGCGCGACTGTAGGAAGCCGGTGAGCAGGCCCCGCGGTGACACCTCCCCGGGCTGACGAGGGCCGGGCAAGGTTCGCAAGGCCAGGGTGACCGGGGCCGCCAGCACCAGGAAGATCGGGGCGATCATCGACAGGACCATGTGCGACACCATGTGCGCACTGAACAACACGTGGGCGTACTGGGAGAGGCCGCCGATACCGGCCCAGGCGATGAGTGACAGGCCGATCATCCACGAGACAGTGCGTCCCACCGGCCAGGCATCGCCCCGGCGGCGGAGCACCACCAGGCCCTTCACGTAGAGGGCGAATCCGAGGCCCACGACCGCGAGGGCGACGCCCGTCGGCTCCCAGCCCCAGGCGAGGTTGGCGACGGTCGGCGGATCCGGCATCGGCCCTCCGAGAAGCTCCTCGGCACGCGTGGTGACGACGTCGGCGGCCGGGGTCGGTGTGCGCGACAGCGCCACCGCCAGGCCGATGGTCGCGGCCATGAGCAGGAGCTCGCTGACCGCCAGCGTGAGGAACCCCCTCCCCTGGGCGACGATCCGCTTCCGCTGGCGCCAGCCGAAGAGCGCGAGGACGACGAGGGCGACGGACTTGGCGACGACGAGCCGGCCGTACGAGGATCCGAAGACGTCCCCCCAGCCGACGAGCCGCACCGACGCGTTGGCGATGCCGGAGGTCCCGACGATCGCAATGGCCCACAAGGCGAGGGTCGAGTATCTCGCGATGGCCATGGGTAGGCGCTTGCTGCCGCGCAGGGCCACCCAGCCGAGCGCTGACAGGCCGCCGACCCAGATGCAGGACGCCACGACGTGGAGGAACAGGCTCGTCGTCGCGAGGTCGTGCGACCCGGACGATGACGAGTGCCCGGTCAGTGACACGGGCAACAGGGCAGCCAGGACCACGCCGAGCCAGAGGGCGAGCGGCCGGACCCCGATGGTCCATCGGCAGGCCACGGCGACGACTGCGGCGACAACCGACTGGATGAGCAGTGCGCGTCCGAGCGATGTGTCGAACGCCAGTGAGGTGAACAGGCTGAGCGAGAGATCGGTCGGCGGCCGGGCGAACACGTCGCTGACCGTGAGCACGAACACGACCAGGGTCGCCAGCGACCAGACGGCCGCCCAACGGGAGGCGAGTGCGACCGCGGAGACGGACAGCCCCTCGACCTCGTCCTTGCTCGTCGGCAGCAGGAAGACCGCGACGAGCAGGAACCCCACCACGACGACAGCCGAGAGCTCGGTCAGGAAGGAGGTGGTGGGCAAGGCCCAGCCCACGAAGAGGCCCGGGTCGGGGATGCCGGCGGGGCTCGGCTCTGGTGCACCCTGACCGATCTCGAGAGCCGCGACCATGACGACGAGACCAACGGCGAGGCCGGCGGCGACGAGCCGAGCCGTGCGTGTCATGCGTTCCGCCCTCGGCGGAGCGGAGCAAGGATGAGGCCGATGGCCAGGACGGCTACAGCGAGCCCGAGCACCAGGTGCCCGCGGTGCCGGTGGGCGAACGACTCGCGCTGCGTTGCGTCGGCCTGCTTCACCTCATGCCCCGTCGTCGTCGTGAACGTGAACTCACCCGACACGGGGTGACCGTCGGCCGACACCACCCGGTACGCCACGGTGTAGCGGCCGCGCTCGTGGCCTGCGGCGAGGTCGGCGGAGAGCACGTGGTTGACCGTGCGCACGTCCGATGTCTTGACCTGGTGACCACCGGGCGAGGTGACGGCGACGAACCCGTTGCCGACGTTCTCGCTGAACGTCAGCGAGACGTGGCGCGGCGCAATCGCCAGGCGGGATCCGTCCGCGGGGTCGGTCCGGACGAGCGACGCATGCGCCGCTGCCGGACCGATCCCCACGGCCAGGGTGACCAGCAGGGCGCCGGCCACGGCGACGAGAACCTTAGGCACGTCGTCGATTCTGACGCAGGGTCACGAACACAGCGACGAGGGCGGCGGCGAGAGCAGCTCCGGACAGGCCCCGAGCGAGGCCGTCGTCCGACGTGGCCGTCGCAGGCTTGTCCTCCGGCAGGGCAAGCTCGACAGTCGGCGCTGGATGCTCCGGTTCCTCCGCACCCTCCTTAGTCGGTTCGTCCCAGGCCACGACGTTGCCGTCGTCATAGGTCTGCTCCGCGGTGAAGGACATCGCACGGACCTTCGGGAACGGACCGGCCGAGATCGCGAACTCGTCGAACTCGCCGGGGGCGACGCCGCCGTCTGAGGCGGTCCATGTGATGGTGCGGACGGCTTCGGTCAGCGTGGTGCCGTGAGCGGTGATCGGTTCATCGAGCTTCGCCTCCTCGACATCCAGCTTCCAGCCAGGCTTCGGCTGGGCACTGACGAACGCAAAGGGCGTGTCCTTGGGCAAGGTGATGCGGATCTTGGTGGTGGCAGCCGTCTCGGACTCCGTCGGGACGCGGAAGACCAGCTTGCCGAATCCCCCGGCCGCAGCATCGGGGCTGGAGACGGTCACATGGGCCGAAGCCGGTGCCGCCAGGAGGACGAGTGACGTGGTGAGGAGCGCAGCGCTCAGGCGCGCGAGAATTCGTGACATGGAGCAAGGATCCTTCTGTGAGGGTGGTGGGGTGTCGGACGGTTCAGGCGAGACCGGCCGGCGGACCCCTCCCCTCGATGACGTGGCTCAGCAGGAGCCGGCGGTGCGAACGAACCCACGCGATCAGGACGTTTGCGGGTCGCCACGGCCGGATGGACCTGACCGTGGTGACCACCCCGACGCGCAGGCCGACCCGCTCGGCCAGGGTCCAGAGCAGGTCCTCGCCATGACGCAGCAACCAGGCGCTGACGGCGGTGCCGACGACGTGGGCGGTGAGCATCCGAGAGTCGTTGCCTCCGTGTGCTGGACCGGAGGCCACGTGCACCACGACCTGTCCGATCAGCAGCAGACCGACCAGCTGAGAGGTCGTGAGGCGTCGCGCAGTGAGGAGGGCGGCCACGGTCCACGTTCCGACGAACACGAGGACAAGGCTCGCGGCTGGGGCCCGGCCACCGGCCGTGACGTGTGCGCCGGCGGCCAGAACGGTGCACACCAGCGCCGCGGAACCCGCCCGGCAGAGTCGCATCAGCCACTCATCGGCACGCGTCACGATCGGCGGAGGCTGCACGCCCCGAGGATAACGTCGCCGGTTGATGATCGGTTCCGAGCCTCAGGCGACCGCGAACAGGACCCCCGCACCAACCGCCTCGACCAGGAAGTAGAACCAGATCGGGTAGAACGAGGTCCCGCGGTCGGCCAGTCGGGAGATGACCCGGCCGAGCGCCATGCCGGCCAGCGCCACGCCGACGGCCACCAGCACACCGGTGCGGATATCGTCCTCGCGAAAGCTCACTGTGAACAGCAGCGCGGCGATGGCGATGCCGAATCCCCCGTAGACCGCACGTACCTCGGACCGGCCCTCCGCACTGTCGATGGAGATGCGGAACGGGCGCACCAAGGATGCCGGTGCCACGAGGGCGTACACACCCATTCCGAGGAAGAACACGCCTACTCCGACGGTCACTGCAGTCGTCATGCTGGTCTCCTGGCTCTGGACTTCATGTAAGCATTGCAAGAACCATAGACGAGCATGATTTTGCCCCGTGGGCCCGGTCGGATCTCGAACCCCGGGCCGTTACCGTGGAGCCATGGCGGACACCGGAGTAACGCAGTCGTTTATCACTCGTGACGAACAGTGGGGGGCCCACAACTACCACCCACTGCCCGTCGTGATCTCGGCCGCCGAAGGAGCGTGGGTCACCGATGTCGACGGCCAGCGGTATCTCGACTTCCTCTCCGGGTACTCGGCCCTCAACTTCGGCCACCGCCACCCCGCACTCCTCCAGGCTGCGCACGACCAGCTCGACCGGTTGACCCTCACGTCGCGCGCCTTCCACAACGACCAGTTCGGCTTGTTCTGTCAGGAGCTCGCCGAGCTGACTGGTACCGAGATGGTGCTGACCATGAACACCGGCGCCGAGGCCGTCGAGTCGGCCATCAAGGTCGCCCGCAAGTGGGCGTATGAAGTCAAGGGCGTCGCGTTCGACTCGGCCGAGATCATCGTGGCGTCGGGCAACTTCCACGGCCGCACCACCACCATCGTCTCGTTCTCCGACGACCCGGCCGCGCACGACAACTACGGACCGTTCACGCCAGGATTCATCACCGTGCCGTTCGGTGACGCCGAGGCGGTCCGGGCGGCGATCGGGCCGAACACAGCCGCGGTGCTGATGGAGCCGATCCAGGGCGAGGCCGGCGTCATCGTGCCCCCTGACGGCTTCTGGGCCGACGTCCGGGCCGCGTGCGACGAGAACGGCGTGCTCATGATCGCCGACGAGATCCAGTCGGGCCTGGCCCGCACCGGCGAGCTGTTCGCGCTCGACCACGAAGGCGTCCGAGCCGATCTCTACACCCTCGGCAAGGCTCTGGGCGGCGGCATCGTCCCGGTGTCTGCGGTCGTCGGCAAGCGCGACGTGCTCGGCGTGCTCAAGCCCGGCCAGCACGGCTCCACGTTCGGCGGCTACCCGGTGGCCTGCGCGGTCGGGCGCGCCGTCGTCAAGCTGCTGGCTACTGGTGAGTTCCAGCAGCGGTCCACCGAGCTCGGTCATCACCTCCACGAGAGGCTGCACGAGCTGTCCGGCCTCGGCGTGGCCGCGGTCCGTGGCCGTGGGCTGTGGGCCGGCGTCGACATCGACCCGACCGCCAAGACCGGCCGCGAGGTGTCGATGGCGCTGCGCGACCAGGGAGTCCTGTGCAAGGAGACCCACGAGCGCACCCTGCGCATCGCTCCCCCGCTGGTCATCACCCGCCAGGAGCTGGACCACGCCGTCGACGCCCTCGCCGGCGCGCTGAAGGCCTGACGGAGAAGGCCTCCGGGCGGTGCCGGTCTGGGGCAGAATGGTCCACCGGCAGATAGAGGTGTCGCCATGGCCATCGACGAACCGACGCAGTCCCCCGTGGGCTTCTTCGATCCGAAACGCCCGATGGCGCTGCGCCGACAGGCCGTCGTCAATCTGTGGGACTTCCTGGTCCGTGGCGGCATCGCCGACCTGAGCCGCACCCCGTCGGACATCATCGACCGAGGACGCACCCGCGAAGTGCACCGCTACCAGCGCGTGACCGGCATCCGCGCCAAGGGTGTCCCGGTGTTGCTCGTACCCCCGCTGGGCTCGCAGGCGGCCTGCTTCGACCTGCGCAAGGGCCTGTCACTGGCCGAGGACTTCGTCGGCCGAGGGCGTCCGACCTACCTGGTCGACTACGGCCCGCTCAAGGGCGAAGACGGCAAGGTGGGCATCGAGCACTTCATCAACGACGTCCTGCCGCCGGCGATCCGGGCCGTGTCCGAGGACGCCGGCGGGAGGGACGTCCACCTGGTGGGCTGGTGCATGGGCGGCCTCCTGTCGATCGGCACGACGGCGATCTACGACGATCTGCCCATCCGGTCCGTCGCGATGGTCGCCAGTCCGTTCGACATGTCGAATCACCCGATCCTGAAACCGGTCCAGGCCATCTCGAAGGTCACCGGTGGGCGCATCATCGGCAGCGCGCTCAAGGCCGCGGGATCGATCCCGGCACCCCTGGTCAGCCTCGGGTTCAAGGCGACCGCCCTGACGACCTACCTGAAGAAGCCGCGCACCCTGTGGACCAGGCGCGAGGACCGCGAGTTCCTCAGCCAGGTCCAGGCGGTCGACGAGATCATGAACAACATGCTCGCCTACCCCGGCCGGGCCACGCTGCAGCTCTACCAGCGGATGGCCCTGCGCAACGAGCTGGCCACCGGCAAGATCCAGGGTCCGAACCACCTGCTCGACCTCGCCAACGTCCGGGTCCCGGTCATGAACGTCGCCGGGGAGACCGATGCCCTGGTCCCTGTCGCTGCTGCGCATCACGTCGGGACGCTGCTCCCCCACTCCCCCGATGTTCGGCTGCCAGTGGCGCCGGGCGGCCACCTGGGCGTGCTCACCGGCACCAAGGCTCCCGGCACGACGTGGACGTACCTCAACGACTTCCTCACTGCCTACGACCGCAAGAAGTAGGTCAGGCGGGAGGTTCGATCGTGAAGGTCGCGTCGATCTTCTTGATCTTGCAGTCGGCGGTCAAGGTGAAGTCCTCGTCGACGGTCGAGCCGGCCAGAGGCAGGTCGCCCAGCCCCACGGGGATGTCGTAGACGGCCTTGATCACGTTGGCCCGGCCATCGGGCTGCCAGGTCCAGACGAGGTTCTCGATCGACGTGAAGACGGAGTACTGCACGTGCAGGTAGAGCTGCAGCTTGAGGTCGAACGCGGTGAACGAGGTGGGCAGACCGTTCTCGGTGCGCACCACGATCGGCGTGAGCGGGATCGACCACGCGGCATTGCGGTCGACGAGCGCGTCAAGGTACTTCTGCGAGGCCGCCTGCGAGTCGGCCTCCGAGCAGCCGGTCGTGGCCTGGGCGGCCACCGGTGCGGTGAGGACGATGCTGCTGACAATCGCAACGACGGCGATCACGGGCCGGGAGAGGTTCACGCGGAGACTGTAACGTGTTCTAGTTCAATCGGACAGGGGTCGACACCAGCCGTCACGTCTGGGTCGAGATCAGCGCCGCCACCTGCTCGGCGACCGCCCGACGCGTCTCCTCGACATCGGCACCGGTCGCGTCGGTCATGAACTGGCCGAAGATCAGCCAGCCCAGCACGGTCATGCCGGCGACGGACGTGGGCACCGCCCGGTCGATGTCCCCATCCCGCCACAAGCCCGAGAAGAGCTCGGTGGTCGATGCAGTACCAGGCAGTGCGGCCTCGGGGCTGTCGAGGACGGCATGCACCAGCGTCCGCCAGTACGACGGTCGGGCGGCCAGCAGGTCGAGCAGCTCGGCCACGACCTCGCCTCCGGCCTGGCCACTCGTCGGAAGGCCCGACTCCACCACGGCGGCGACGACGGCTACTGCGTCCGCGGCCAGCATCTGCTCCAGCACGTCGGCCTTGGTGCCGAAGTGTCGGTGCACCAGCGCGTGGTTGACGCCCGCCCGGGCCGCGATCTCGCGCACCGAGAACCCGTCGGGCCCGCGCTCGGCCACCAGGGCGCTGGTGGCGGACAGCACGGCCGACCGGACCTGTTCGCGACCGCGGGGCTTGGTGGATGTCGAGATCGAGGGTTTCGTCACGGGAAAAGTCTACCCAAACTGTAACCGTTTGGTTACAGTCAGCGCATGCCCAGTGGTGTGCACCGTGCCCTCACCCTGCTCGCCGGAGCCGCGGCCGGGCTGCTGACGGCTTCCGTCTTCGCCGTTCCCGCGTCCTCGGAGACCCCGTCTCCGGAGGTCACCCTCCCCCCGATCCCCGCGGTACGCGGACTGCCGATCCCCTCGCTGCCCACCGACCTGCTCGTGCCGAAGTTCGTCGGTGCGCCGACAACCGCGCAGTCGCTCGCTCACCCGCCGATCCCGCAGAACCCGTGGCTCTCCCCCAACGGCACCAACTCGATGCACAACGACGCCTACGCCTCCGACGCCTACCAGGTCAGCGGTCCGTTGGGCCGCCGGCTCCAGGTGAAGTCGGCGTCGTACGGCATCCGCGAGTGCGCCACGATCGCGTTCGACTCGCGTGGACGCATCGTCGGCCTGTGCGGCGGCCTCGAGGGCTTCACCATGATGGTGATCAACCCGCGCACGCTGCGGCCGATCTCGGAGCTGCGCACCTCCGCCCGCAACCTGCTTGCCAGCTCCAACCCCTTCACGGACATCTGCGGCGGCACCTACTTCTTCCTCGACGGCGACGACGTCGCCTATCCGACGACGGCGAAGAAGACGGTCCTCAAGATCAAGGTCCGGCCCAACGGCAAGCTCGTCAAGGAGCAGGAGTGGCCGCTGGCCGCCCACGTTCCCGCGTCCGACTGCCTGATCGCGACCATGCCCGACTGGAACGGCCGGATCTGGTTCTTCACGCAGCAGGGCACCGTCGGCACTCTCGACCGGGAGACGGGCGCGGTGCAGGTGACGCAGCTGCCGGACGGTGAGGAGGTCACCAACTCCGTCGCCACCGACGAGACCGGCGGCATGTACCTCGTCTCCACCCATGCGCTCTACCGGCTCGATGCCACGGCCGGAGGTGTTCCCGAGGTCACGTGGCGCGAGGTCTACGACCGGGGCACCCGCCTGAAGCCGGGCAACCTGTCCCAGGGCTCCGGGACGACCCCGACGCTGCTCGGCGACCGATGGGTCGCGATCAACGACAACGCCGACCCGAAGACGAACGTGCTCGTCTACGACCGGCGGGAGGGCGTGACCAACCGGCTCCACTGCACCCAGCCGGTTCTCGCCGACAACGCCGGCACCACCGACAACAGCCTCGTCGCAGCCGGCAACTCGTTCATCATCGAGAACAACTACGGCTACGCGGGCCCGACCTCCACGATCCTCGGGAAGACCACCACACCGGGTCTGGCGCGCGTCATGGTTGAGGACGACGGCTGCCACGTCGCCTGGACCAACAACTCGATCGCGCCCAGCTCGGTGGCCAAGGCTTCCCTCGGCAACGGACTCCTCTACGCCTACACGAAGCCGAAGCACCCGACGGCGCCCAACAACACGCTCGACGCCTGGTACTTCACCGCCATCGACATTCGCACCGGGCAGACCGTCTGGAGTCGCCTCATGGGTACTGGCATCCAGTGGAACAACCACTACGCGGCGATCTACCTCGGGCCAGACGGCACCGCGTACATCGCCACTCTGGCCGGTCTGGTCAGGATCAAGGACGCGTGAAAACGTTCGTCGTCAGCGGCGCCGCCAGCGGGATCGGCGCCGCCACCACCGCCCTGCTGCGCGAGCAGGGTGATCGGGTGGTCACCGTCGACCTCCACGACGCCGACGTGGTCGCCGACCTGTCCACGCCTGCCGGCCGAGCGGACGCGGTGGCGGGAGTCGAGCAACTGACCGACGTCGTGCATGGCCTGGTGCCGTGCGCCGGCATCGCCGGGTCCACCGGCGTCGACTCCGCCCTGGTCGTCTCGGTGAACTTCTTCGGGGCGGTGGCCCTCGTGCGCGGCCTCCAGCCTCGGTTGGCGGCCGCCGGGAGCGCCAGCGTCGCCCTGCTCGCCTCCAACTCGATCACCGCCGTCCCGGGCTGGCGCACGTCCGTTGCCGACCTCTGCCTGGCCGACGACGAAGAGGCCGCCCGCGCGGATGCTCGCGAGGTCGACTCGGTGATGGTCTACCCGGCGACGAAGGCCGCACTGGCCTGGTGGGCTCGCCGCGAGGGCGTGACCGATGACTGGATCGGGCAGGGCATCCGGCTCAACTCCGTGGCTCCCGGCGTCGTCGCCACCGCGATGACCGACCAGCTCCGGGCGGACCCGGTGTTCGGGCCGTACGTGGACGCGTACCCCACCGCGATCGGCCGCCCGGGACGACCGGAGGAGATCGCCGCACTGATCGGCTTCATGCTCTCCGACGACAGCAGCCTGATGGTCGGCTCCGTGGTGTACGCCGACGGCGGCACCGACGCAATCCTGAACCCGCGCGCCCCCGAGGGTCAGGATGTCTGAGAAGTTGTCGGGCTGACAGGATTTGAACCTGCGACCCCGTGACCCCCAGTCACGTGCGCTACCAAACTGCGCCACAGCCCGTTTACCAGCGGTAACCCTACCTCAGCGATCGCACGCCTTCGGCACCCCTGCCGACGTCAGCGCCGGCGCTTCTCACGAGGACGTTGCTGGATGTGGATGGGCGAGCCGACGAAGCCGAACTCCTCGCGCAGACGCCGCTCGATGAAGCGCTGGTAGGACGCCTCGAGCTTGCCGGACGTGAACAGGATGAACGTCGGTGGCGCCACGGACGCCTGGGTGCCGAACAGGATCTTCGCCTGCTTGCCACCGCGCACCGGGTGCGGATGCTCGGCCACGAGCCGTCCGAGGAAGGTGTTAAGGGCACCAGTGCCGATCCGTGTCTCCCACCCGTCGAGAGCACTGTCGAGAGCCCGGACGAGTCGGTCGACATGCCACCCGGTCCGGGCGGCGACGTTGATGCGCGGCGCCCACGGCACCTGCACGAGCTCGCGGTCGATCTCGCGCTCGAGGTAGTAGCGGCGCTCGTCGTCGACGAGGTCCCACTTGTTGAACGCGATGACGAGGGCGCGGCCGGTCTCGGCCACGGAGCTGATGATGCGGGTGTCCTGCTCGGTGATCGGCTGACTGGCGTCGACGATCATCACCGCGACCTCGGCCCGATCGATCGCCGAGCTGGTGCGCAGGCTCGCGTAGTACTCGTGCCCGGATGCCTCACGCACCCGCTTGCGGATGCCGGCGGTGTCGATGAAGCGCCACAACCGTCCGCCGAGCTCCACCAGCTCGTCGACGGGATCGACTGTCGTGCCTGACACGTCGTCGACGACGACCCGGTCCTCCCCCGCCAGCTGGTTGAGCAGGCTGGACTTGCCGACGTTGGGCTTGCCGACGATCGCCACGCGGCGCGGTCCACCGACGATGTCCCGATCGGGCGGAGCGTCCGGCAGCGCTTCCAGCACGGCGTCGAGCAGGTCGCCACTCCCCCGTCCGTGCAGCGCCGACACCGGGTACGGCTGGCCGAGCCCCAGGTTCCACAGGGACGCGGCCTCGAGCTCGCCACGCTGGTCGTCGACCTTGTTCGCCGCAAGGATGACCGGCTTCTTGGTGGTCCTCAGGATGCGGACGACGGCCTCGTCGGCGTCAGTGATGCCGACCGTGGCGTCGACGACGAACAGCACCGCATCGGCGAGCTGCGCAGCGATCTCGGCTTGGGCCGCGATCCGCTCGGCGAGGCCGCGGGCGTCGGGGTCCCAGCCGCCGGTGTCGACGACGGTGAACGCGCGACCGTTCCAGTCGGCGTCGTACGGCACCCGATCGCGGGTGACGCCGGGAACGTCCTCGACCACGGCCTCCCGACGGCCGAGGATGCGGTTGACGAGCGTCGACTTGCCCACATTGGGGCGTCCCACGACGGCCAGAACGGGTACGGGGCCGGACGTGGTGCTGGATTCCTGGGGCGGTTCAGTCACTGGTCGAGCCCGCCGGCAGAGGTCCGGGCAGACCGCGCTTGGTGATGCCCTTGGCTCGGATGAGGTGCTGTCGCATGTGCTCGAGGATCTGTCCGGTGACGTCGCCGAGCATCTCCGACGTGCGCGGCCACGGCATGACCGGGAACTGGATCGGTTCGCCGTACACGACGTCGATGCGCGCCCCCTTGGGCGGGCGCGATTCCGAGGCGGCTCCGGGCTCGCGGGTGCCGAAGATGGCCACCGGGACGACCGGAGCACCGCTGACGAGCGCCAGCCACGCGACGCCGCTCTTGATCGCGCGCAGCTCGCCGTCGCCGCGATGCCCTTCCGGGTACACGACGACCACCTGGCCGGCGGCCAGCGAGTCGGCGGCGATCCGCAGCGGGCCCACGTCGGTGCGCCCGCGGTGGACCTTGATCTGGGCGCCGTAGTTCAGGATCCTGCCGGTGCGACCGACGAACGCCTCACTCTTGACGAGGGCGTGTGCGGGTCGCGGCGACTTGAGGAACAGGATCGGCCCGTCGAGCCAGCCGATGTGGTTCGAGGCGACGATCACGGGGCCGTCACTCGGCACATGGTCCTGGCCGCGCTGGTGGATCTCCCAGCGACGGTCGAGCCACGACTGGGCGTATCTCCGGAGGGTTCGCAGGCCGTTTTCAGGCAGGCCGCGCGGTCCGGCCAGCTGGCCGGTCGTGAGGAGGTCGCTCATGGCGTACCCGCCCGGGTGACGTCGTCGACGAGGGCGACGATGGCGTTCACGACCTGGTCGAGGGTGAGGTGGGTGCCGTCGATCTCGATGGCGTCGGGCGCCTTCGCCAGTGGCGAGGCGGCCCGGGTGGAGTCGATCTCGTCGCGTCGGGCGAGGTCCAGCTGCGTGGCACCGGTGTCGACCCCGCCGAGCTCGGCCGCTCGTCGAGCGGCTCGTGCGGCCGGGTCGGCGACCAGATAGACCTTGACCGGTGCATCGGGGACGACCGCCGAGCCGATGTCACGACCCTCGACGACGATGCCACCGGGTGAGGCCTCGATCGTGTCGCGCTGACGCTGGACGAGCAGCTCGCGCACGCGGGGCACGGCGGCGACGAGGCTGACGCTCCCCGTGACGTCGGCACCGCGGATCGGCCCGGACACGTCCTGACCGTCGACCTCGATCGTCGGGGCCAGCGGATCGGTGCCGGAGGTGATGACGACGCCGTCGGCGACGCGGGCGATGGCCTCGGGGTCGCTCAGGTCGGTGCCGCGCTGCAGCAGCGCCCACGTCATGGCGCGGTACATCGCACCGGTGTCGAGGTAGGCCAGCCCCAGACGATCGGCGACACCGCGGGCGGTGCTCGACTTTCCGGATCCCGACGGTCCGTCGACGGCGACCACGAGGGTGCTCACGGGTTCGTTCCTCCTTGTTCAGTGGTAGGCGGACCAGCCGCGGGCGATCAGGGCTTCGACAAGTGCGTCGGCGCGATCGGTGAGGACCGCGATCTCGACGAGGCCGACCGGACGACCGAGCTCGTGGTCGATGCGGATGTCCTCGATGTTCACATCCGATTCTCCCGTATGGGCCATGAGACGCGACAACTCGCCCGGGTGGTCGGCGATCGGCACGAAGACCGTGGCCAGCTCGGTGGGACGTTCACCGTGCTTGCCAGGGATGAGACGCGTCCCGGCCCGCCCGGACTCCAGGACATCGGCGAGCCCCGGACCCGGCTCGCCGATCGAGCCGATGAGGCGGTCGAGGTCGTCGCGGACCCGTTCGAGCAGGTCGCGGACCTCCCCGGCGTTGCTGCGGAGGATGTCCGACCAGAGGGCGGCATCACTGGCGGCGATCCGCGTGACATCGCGGAGTCCCGCGCCGGCAAGGGAGAGGTGCGACTGAGGAGCGTCGGCCAGCCGCGCGGCGGCGAGGACGCTCAGGACGTGAGGTACGTGGGACACCAGGGCGACCGCACGGTCGTGCGACTCGGCGTCCATCGTGATGGGAACGGCGCCCACCAGCTCGGCCACCGACTCGACGAGCTGTGTCGACCGTTTGGCCGACTGCTCGCCCGCGCCGTCCAGCGGAGTGACGGCCCACGGGCGGCCCTCGAAGAGCCGACCCGACGCCGCCATCGGGCCGGACCGCTCGCTGCCGGCCATCGGGTGGCTGCCGACGTAGCGATCCGATCCGGGCAGGGCGGCGATGCGGGCGACGAGGTCGGCCTTCACGCTGGCGACGTCGGTGACGACGGCGTCAGGCCACGTGTCGAGCGCATGGGCGACGATGTCGACGACGTGCGACGGGGGTACCGCGACGACGACGAGGTCCGGTGCGGCCGGCAGGTCGGCGCTGCCCGCGCCCCGTGAGACGGCGAGCTCGAGGTTGGAGCGGCTGATGTCGTCGAGGTGGACGTCGACGTCGTGCTCGCGCAGCGCCAGCGCGATCGACGTTCCGATGAGTCCGCAGCCGATCACCAGGACAGATGAGGGCGGAGTCATGCCTCCACGCTATCGAAGAGCGCCCCGATCTCGTCGCGCGTCAGCTCGCGGGTCGTGCCGACGGAGAGGTCGCCGAGACGCAGCGGACCGAACGCGGTACGAGTCAGCTCGACGACCGGGTGCCCGACGTGGTCGAGGATGCGCCGCACGATGCGGTTGCGGCCGATGTGCACATCCAGCTCGACCAGCGAACGGCCTCGTGAGCGGTCGATCACCCGGAAACGGTCGACCTGAGCCGGTCCGTCGTCGAGCTCGACGCCCTCCCGCAGGCGGGTGGCAAGCGCAGCGGGGACGTCGCCCTCGACCAGGGCCACGTACGTCTTGGTGACCTCGAACGACGGGTGTGCCAGCTGGTGGGCGAGGTCGCCGTCGTTCGTGACGATCAGCAGCCCGGATGTGTCCGTGTCGAGACGTCCGACGTGGAACAGACGTTCCGGACGGTCGCCGAGGAGCGTCTGCAGATCCGGACGGCCGCGTTCGTCGGACATCGAGGTGACCACGCCCAGCGGCTTGTTGAGGATCAGGTAGGCATGGTCGGTGCGAGGCGGCACCCGGCGACCATCCACGCGGATCACGTCGGCAATCGGGTCGACCCGCGCACCCATCTGCGTCACGATCTCACCGTTGACCTCGACGTGGCCCTCCGCCATGAGCTGTTCGCACCGGCGCCGACTGGCGATCCCGGCCTGGGCGAGCACCTTCTGCAGACGGACGCCCTCAACGGGCGACGGCTCAGTCACCGGTGGAAGAACCCGTGGATCGATCCTCGGCGCTGGAGTCCGGCTCGTCGTGAGGGGCGCTCAGCGTCTCCTCCCAGTCCGACTCGCCCAGCTCGTCGAGCTCCGGGAGCATCGGAGCGATGTCGGGCAGCTCGCTGAGGTCGGACAGGCCCATGCGCTCCAGGAAGTAGCTCGAGGTGCGGTACAGGATGGCACCGCTCTCCGCGTCGATGCCGGCCTCTTCGACGAGCCCGCGGGTCACGAGGGTTCGCACGACGCTGTCGACGTTGACGCCGCGGATGGCCGAGACCCGCGACCGGCTGACCGGCTGGCGGTAGGCGATGACGGCGAGTGTCTCCAGGGCCGCCTGGGTGAGCCGTGCCTGCTGGCCGTCGAGCACGAACCGCTCCACCGCCGACGCGTAGGCGTCGCGCGTGAAGTAACGCCATCCCCCGCCGACGTTGCGCAGCTCGAACCCACGTTCCTGGTCGGTGTACTCCTGGGCGAGCTCCGCCAGGGCCTTCTCGACGTCCGGCGGCGGGTGACCCACGGCCTGAGCCAGCGTGAGGTGGTCGAGCGGCTGATCGGCCACCATGAGCACAGCCTCGAGCGCCGGGCGCAGCTCGAGCGTTCCCAGCTCCAGCTCGTGCGGGCCGTTCGGCTCTGCGGACTCAGACATCGGCTTCCTCGAGGTTCTCGGTGGTCTCGTCGGGCAGGTCGGCCACGGCCGCCAGCTGCGGCCGCTCATCCGGCGAGGGCGACTCGTCGAACTCCTCACCGACATCGATGTCGCCGTCGGCGGTCCCGGTCCAGCGCAGATGGAGATCGCCGAGCGGGGTGGCCTGGTCGAAGCTCAGCACGCCTTCACGGAACAGCTCGAGCACCGCGAGGAACCGCGCCACCGTGGTGACGACGTCGGCATCGGCCGCGAGTGCCCGGAACGTGGTGCTGCCCTGGCGGCGGAGCCGGTCGACGACGAGGTGCGCCTGCTCACGCACGCTCACCCGGGGGGCGTGCAGGTGCGCCAGCGACAGGATGGGTACCGGCTTCGGTTCGAGGGTGGCCGCCGCGAGCAGCGCCAGGTCGGCCGGCCCGATCGACACGATGACCTCAGGCAGCAGCTCGGCGAATCGCGGCTCCAGCGAGACCGACCGCGGGTGGCGGCGTTGCTCCTCGGCCAGGCGAACCGAGATCAAGCCGGCGACCTGCTTGAACGCCCGGTACTGCATGAGGCGGGCGAACAGCAGATCGCGGGCCTCGAGCAGGGCGAGGTCGTCCTCGTCCTCCACGTCGCCCTGCGGCAGCAGCCGGGCCGTCTTGAGATCGAGCAGCGTGGAAGCCACCAGCAGGAACTGCGTCGTCTGCTCGAGGTCGTCGCCGAAACCCTTGATGTAGCCGATGAACTCGTCGGTGACCTTTGACAAGGAGACTTCGGTGATGTCGAGCTGGTGCTTGGAGATCAGTGACAGCAGCAGGTCGAACGGGCCCTCGAACACCCCCAGGCTGACCGAGAAGCCGGCCGTCGCGGCCGCGGCTTCCTCAACCTCCACGGTGTCGGCGCGCTGACGCGCGGGACTCATGACGCGCTCAACCGGCGGGCGATCTCGCTGTCGGTGCCGTGGGTCTCGAGATCGCCGAGGGCGATAGCCAGCGCGGCTCGCACAATGCGGCCACGGTCGATGTTGCGTCCGAGCTCGCCGCGGAGCTTCAGGCGCGCCTGCTCGATCGCGAGCAGCTCCTCCGACGTCATGTAGACGGTCATCTTCTCGTCGTGCTTGACGCGACCGCTCAAGGACTCCGGTGCCGGCCCAGGATCGGTCGCTGCTGCGGCGAGCGGTCCCGGAGCGGTGGCGCGGAAGAGCTCGTCGGCACCAGGCAGGTTCACGCGCCGGGGCATCGACTCAGCACCTCCCGGGCCAGCTGGCGGTAGGACGTGGCACCCGGCGACGTGGTGGCGAACTCGGTGATCGGCTCCCCCGCCACCGTGGAGTCGGAGAACTTGATGGTGCGGCGGATGACCGTGTGGAACACGAGGTCGCCCCAACCCTCCACGAGGGTCTGCAGGACCTCGCGACCGTGCAGCGTGCGGCCGTCGTACATCGTGCCGAGGAGGCCGATGATCTGGAGCCTGATGTTGGTGCGGTCGCGCACCTTCTCGATGGTCTCCTTGAGCAGTGCGACGCCGCGCAGCGCGAAGTACTCGCACTCCAGCGGAATGATGACGCCGTCGGAGGCGGTGAGCGCGTTGACGGTGAGCAGCCCGAGCGACGGCTGGCAGTCGATGAGCACGACGTCGTAGTCATGCAGCACCGGGTGCAGCACGCGGGACAGCGCCTGCTCACGACCCACTTCGGTGACCAGGCGCATCTCCGCAGCTGACAGGTCGATGTTGGACGGCGCGAGGTCGAGTCCGTCGACCGACGTCTCCATGATGATGTCCTTGATGCCCAGCTCGCGGTCCATGAGCACGTGGTAGATGCTCTGCTCGAGATCGTGCGCGTTGAAGCCGAGGCCGACGGTCATCGAGCCCTGTGGGTCGAAGTCGACCAGGAGCACCTTGCGACCGGCCTCGACGAGCGCGGCGCCCAGATTGATGGTGGTCGTGGTCTTGCCGACGCCACCCTTCTGGTTGCACATCGAGATGACGGTGGCCGGTTGACCGGCGCGGCGAGGCTTGGGCTCTGGCAGCTTGGGGATCGGACGTCCAGTGGGTCCGAGTTCCTTGCTCATCTACGTCCTTCGCCCTCGTCCGTCCGACTGCGCGTCACTCTACCGCTCACCGTACGGCCCTTGGATGAGCCGTCGCGTAAATCTCCCGAAGTTTCTCGACGGTGACCAGGGTGTAGACCTGAGTGGTCGTCACGGACGCATGCCCGAGGAGCTCCTGAACCACCCGGACGTCGGCACCACCGTCGAGCAGATGGGTCGCGAAGGAGTGCCGGAGGGTGTGCGGGGACACCTCGGTCTTGACCCCGGCACGTTGCGCGGCCTTCGCCAGAACCGTCCACGCGCTCTGCCGGCTCAGCCGTCCGCCGCGGGCATTGAGGAACATCGCCGGGGTTGACGCCTTGGCCGAGACGAGCGTCGGGCGGGCCACCGTCAGGTAGTCCTCGACGGCGGTCAGGGCGAAGCTGCCCACCGGAACGATGCGCTGCTTGCCTCCCTTGCCGCGCAGTAGTGCTGTGCCCTCGGCGAGGTCGAGATCGTCGACGTCGAGCCCGACCGCCTCGGAGATGCGCGCGCCGGTGCCGTAGAGCACCTCCAGGAGGGCGCGGTCACGTTTGGCCAGGCTGGTGCCGGCCTCGCCGGACGCCGCGAGGATGGCCTCGACGTCCGACAGCGGCAACGCCTTGGGCAGACGGGCGGCCGGACGCGGCGGCTTCACCGCGGCCGACACGTCGCTGGACACTAGGTGCTCGCGGAGGCAGAAGCGGTGGAACCCGCGCACGGCGACGACGGCGCGGGCGGCGCTCGCGGCTCCCAGCGCCGGGTGCTCGGTATCGCCGGTGCGCAGAGCCCCGAGGAATCCGAGCACGTCCGTCTCGGCGATCGCGCCGGGCGTCTCGATGCCGCGTCCGTGCAGGTGAGCGGTGTAGCGCCGCAGATCGCGGCGGTAGCTGTGCAGGGTGTTGTCGGCCAGGCCGCGTTCGACCCCGAGGTGGCTCAGGTAGTCGAGCACCGCCCGATCGAGGTCGGTGTTAATGATCGCTCTCCGCGATGGGACTCATGGGTTCATCATCGCGATCGTCGGACCTGTTCGGCCAGCAGCGCCGCCACGGTCATGCCGTCGGTGATCCGCCCGTCGAGCACGGCATCGACGGCTGAATCGAACGGCAGCCACCACTGCGCCATGTCGGCCTCCTCGGCGACGCGGTCGGTGCGCTCACCGTGCGGAACCGGCCGCAGGCCGGAGGCCCGGAACACCGTCCAGTGCTCGCTGGAGTAGCCGGGCGTCGCGAAGAGCTTGAGCTCCTGGACCCAGTCGTCGGCGGCGAGGTCGGCCTCCTCGGCCAGCTCGCGCACGGCCGCGCCGAGTGGGTCCTCCCCCGCGACGTCGAGCGTGCCGGCGGGGATCTCCAGCATCCGGTGCCGCACCGGGTGCCGGTACTGCTCGACGAGCAGCACGCGGTCCGCGTCGTCGAGCGCGAGCACTCCCACCGCGCCGTGCGGTTGAACGACGACGCGACGGTGCTCCTCCGTGTCGGGGTCGACGATCGTGTCGACGTCGACCCTCAGGTAGTCGTTGGCGAATCCCGGGGACGTCGAGCTGACCGGCCAGGCGTGCGGGGTGTCGGAGAGTGCGGCGGGATCGGTGGCGAGGTGCCCGGGGAGGTCGGGATGGGGACGGCTCATCCGTCGACCGGCTCGGCCTGGACGGCCGGCGTCTCGACCGGGAGCCGCGTCTCGCGCTGGCGCTCGAGTGCCGCCTCGACCAGACCGGCGAACAGCGGGTGCGGCCGGGTCGGACGCGACCGCAGCTCCGGGTGTGCCTGGGTGGCGACGTAGTACGGGTGCACGTCGCGAGGGAGCTCCACGAACTCCACGAGCGTGGAGTCGGGCGAGGTGCCGCTGAACACGAGACCGGCCGCCTCGAGCTGGTCGCGGTATCCGTTGTTGACCTCGTAACGATGACGGTGGCGCTCCTCGACCTTGTCGAGTCCGTACGCCTGGGCGACCAGGGTTCCGGGCTTGAGCGCCGCCGGGTACAGGCCGAGTCGCATCGTGCCGCCCAGGTCACCGGCACCTTCGACGAACGCCTCCTGCTCGGCCATGGTCGCGATGACCGGTGCGGTCGCCTGCGGGTCGAACTCCGAGGAGCTGGCCCCGTCGATGCCGGCCACGTTCCGCGCGAACTCGATCACCATGCACTGCAGCCCGAGGCACAGCCCGAGCACCGGGACCTTGCGGCTGCGCGCGTACGAGAGTGCACCGATCTTGCCTTCGATGCCGCGAATGCCGAAGCCGCCGGGGACGCAGACGCCGTCGACGTCGCCGAGGTGCTGGGCGGCGCCGGCCTCGGTCGCGCACTCGTCGGACGGCACCCAGCGCAGATGCACCTTGGCGTCGTGCGCGAAGCCGCCGGCTCGGATCGCCTCGGCCACCGACAGGTAGGCGTCGGGCAGGTCGACGTACTTGCCGACCAAGGCGATCGTGACTTCGTCGGCGGGATCGTGCACGCGGCGCAGCAGCTCGTCCCACTGCGTCCAGTCGACGTCGCGGAACGGCAGGTCGAGGCGCCTCACCACGTAGGCGTCGAGACCTTCACCGTGCAGCACCTTGGGGATGTCGTAGATCGACGGCGCGTCGCTGGCCGTGACGACCGCCTCCTCCTCGACGTCGCACATGAGCGAGATCTTGCGCTTGACGTTCGGCGGGATCGCCCGGTCGGAGCGGCACACGATCGCGTCGGGCTGGATACCGATGGAGCGGAGGGCTGCAACGGAGTGCTGGGTGGGCTTGGTCTTGAGCTCGCCGGACGGGCCGATGTACGGCACCAGCGAGACGTGCAGGAAGAAGACGTGGTCGCGCCCGATCTCGTGGCGCACCTGGCGGGCCGACTCGAGGAACGGCTGGCTCTCGATGTCGCCGACCGTGCCGCCGATCTCGTGAATGACGACGTCGACCTCCGGACCGCCCATCGAGAGCATGCGGTCCTTGATCTCGTTGGTGATGTGCGGGATGACCTGCACTGTGTCGCCCAAGTAGTCGCCGCGGCGCTCGCGGGCGATGACGTCGGAGTAGACCTGACCGGTGGTGACGTTGGCCCGACCGACGAGGTCCTCGTCGAGGAAGCGCTCGTAGTGGCCGATGTCAAGGTCGGTCTCGGCGCCGTCGTCAGTGACGAAGACCTCACCGTGCTGGAACGGGTTCATGGTGCCGGGGTCGACGTTGAGGTACGGGTCGAGCTTCTGCATGGTGACCCGGAGACCGCGTGACTTGAGCAGACGCCCGAGGCTCGACGCAGTGAGTCCCTTGCCCAGCGAGGATGCGACCCCGCCGGTGACGAATACGTGCTTGGTAACCGCGTTACCTGCCAACGTGACTCCCGTGGGTGTGGGCCAATGTGAGGGGCCGCGATCGATCAGTCCTCCACGGGACTCCAGCCTATCAATACTCAGGCCTTTCGGACGACTCGACACTCGTGTCGGGCATCCGTGGGCCCGCGATGCGGAGCTTCAGCGCGGCGCAGTGTTCAACGAGGAAGGGGGCCGTCGGCGCTGCGGGACGTGCCCCAGCTCCCCGACTGGCCTCGGGCCTCGCGGGCCAGGGCCAGCGCCACGACGACCCGCCCGGCGGCGGTGTCGGTGACGTCGACCGTTGAGACCTGGGAAGCCGCGTCGCTGTCGCGCAGGGCGGCCAGCACGCCGCCGTCCTGGCTCGACGTCGACGGGCCGGCGAGCACCGCTCCAGACCCGGCGCCGTCGATAGCCTTCGACAGCTGCGCGGACACCGACGCGGAGTCGCCCGCACGTCCCGGTCCGCTGACGACCACGGCCAAGCCGGCGAACTTCTCCGGCTTCGACGTGTAGTTGAGGAGCTGGCCCTCGTCGAAGGCCGAGCCGATGGTGGTCGCGGTGGTATCGAGGTTCTTCCCTGCCTCGCCGAGCACCGACCGGCCCAGGGCGGTGCCGATGCGGCCGTAGCTGTCGCCGGACTCGGTGACGCCCTTCACGTCGGACGCGGCCTGCTGGGCGACGCCCTCGGCGAACTGCCGGTTGGCGGGGTCCACGAGCTTGGCGGACAGCTGCACCTCCCCCGTCACGTCGGCGCCGGCCTTCTCGATGGCGGCACGGATGCCCCTCGTTTCCTCGGCGCGAGCGCCCGGCAGTGTCAGGACGACGACCGACCGGTCCTTGAGCGCGTCCTTGAGCAAGGCGCCCGACGTACGAGCGGCATACCCGGACTCGAAGCGCGCGATCGCCGGATCCGCTGACGTGCCCGAGCCGTCCGAGTCGCCCGACAGCACGGTGTTGTCGTCGAGCGGTCCGGCGCCCAGGGCGACGCCGGCCGCCAGCGCCAGCAGGACCGCGGCGATGGAGACGAGGTGGTAGCGGAAGCTGATCACGAGAAGAGTCCTTCGATCCAGGTGCGTGCGTCGTCGATGCGTTCGCCGAGAGAGTCGAACCAGTCGCTGCCGACCGGCGTGATGGCGATGGCCGCCACCACGGCCACGACCCCGGCGAGCAGGATCAGCAGCACGGGCCACATCGGCATGGATGGGGCCGCGAACTGGCCGGCCGCCTTGGCGTCCACCAGTCGGGAGCCGGCCCGGAGACGGGTGACGAACGAGCTGGCGACGTCGGCGGGTCCGCGCTCGAGGAACTCCATCAGGCCTTGCGGGGCGCCGACCTCGATGATCACCGGCGCGTCGTTGGAGTCGGCCAGGATGATCGCGAGGTCCGTGGCCGATCCAGTGGCGATGAACCACACCGGGTCGACCTTGGCCTTCTCGAAACGCTCGGCCCCGCCCTTGTCGTGCGTGGACGTCGCCGTGACCACCACCAGGGCGCCGGAGTGGAAGGCCCGGGCGGACAGCTCGTCGAGCGTGCCCAGCACGACGTGCGGCTTGTAGCCGGCGTCGAGGAGGGCGTCGGCACCGTCGGCGACGCCGATCAGCACCGGGTCTCGCTCACGGATCCACTTCTTGACGCGACGCAGGTCGTTCTGCCAGCCGAACGTCTTGCTCACGACGACGACCGGTCGTTTGCGGAGCCGGTTGCCGAGGCGCGGCACTCGTGCCCCTTCGAGCAGCATGGCGCGTTCGCGCTGGAGGTGGTCGGTGGCGTTGGCCATCAGGGACTCGAGGCGAGTCGAGAGGCCTTTGTCGGCCTCTCCGAGGCTGGCCGTGACGGTCGCGTCGTCCTGCGAGACACCTTGGGCGACCAGCGTCTCGCCCTTGAACACCCGGTTTCCGTCGACCCGGACGGTGTCGCCGTTCTTCAGCCGGGTCCACACACCCTGGCCGACCTGGTCGATGAGGGTGACGCCGGCGTCGGCGAGGATCCGGGGGCCGAGGTTCGGGTAACGACCGGTGCTCGACTCCGACGCATTGATGACGGCTCGCACGCCGCGATCGATCAGGGCCTCGGCCTGACCCCGGTCGAGGTCGGTGAGGTCGACGACGGCGATGTCGCCCTGACGGAGCGAGGACGCGGCATCGTCGCCGCTGCGGGCGAATCGGGCCACGCCGGTGAATCCGGAGGCGGTGTCAGTGGGCGCGGATCGACGGTTCCAGGAAGGCATCGCGGTCCATCGTGCCACGCACCCCGGCGGAATCCCGGGAGGCGGGAGGGTGCCAGGCGTGTCCGCCTGGACACGCGGGATCGGCCGTGTGCCAGAGTTCTTGCGTGCTCCTGACGATCATCGTGCTCGGCTCCCTCCTGGCGCTCTTGGTGGCCGCGCTCATCGTGCGGCAGGTGCAGCTGGTCCGGTCCCGCCGGGAGGTGGAGCGCCTGCGTGCGGTCCTCCGGCGGCAGGGTCGGGTCCTCACCCGCCGGGAGCGGCGTGCGCAACGGGTGAAGGCGGTGGTCGAGTCGGCCGTCGACACGGCCACCAAGGTCCGCGACCACGGTGTGTCGGGGCTGCTGATGTCCTCGATGGACGACCTGGCCCGGTGGAGCCAGGAGGACCGCACGGCGCTGGAGAATCTGGCCGGTCGCGACGGCACGCTGTCGATCCTGTTCTCCGACATCGAGGACTCGACGGACCTCAACGAGAGGCTCGGCGACCGGGAATGGGTCCGACTGCTCGGCTCGCACGACCGGCTCGTCCAGGCGAGTGTCGAGGCGCACGGCGGCCACATCGTGAAGTCCCAGGGCGACGGGTTCATGATCGCCTTCCGTGAAGCGCCGGACGCGGTGCGTGCGGGTATCGAGATCCAGGATGCGTTGAACCTCGGCGGTGACAAGCGGCTTCGCAAGACGCCGATCAAGGTACGGGTCGGCATCCACTGCGGAACGGCGATCGAGCGGGACGGCGACCTGTTCGGCAAGAACGTCGCCATGGCCGCGCGTGTGGCGGCGCAGGCGAAGGGCGGCGAGATCCTGGTCAGCGACGACATCCGCGCTGCGCTGAGCGACGTCGAGGACATCGTGCTGGTCGACGGTCGGGACACCGAGCTCAAGGGGATCCCTGGCGTGCACCGACTGTGGGAGGTCGCCGTCATCTGACGGCAGTCACGGTCAGTGGCCGGCGAGGGCGAGCAGCTCGCGGGCGTGCGCCTGAGCCGCGTCGGAGTCCTCCTGGCCGGCGAGCATCCGGGCGAGTTCGTCGACGCGCTCGTCGTGGGCCAGCCGGGTGACGGAGCTGCTGGTGACCACGCCGTCGTCGTCCTTGATGACGCGGAAGTGGTGGTGGGCGAAAGCCGCGACCTGCGGGAGGTGGGTGACGGCCAGCACTTGGGCGTTCTCGGCCAGCCGGGCCAGCCGGCGGCCGACCTCGACGGCCGCCTTGCCCCCGATGCCTGCGTCGACCTCGTCGAACACCAGGGTCGGCACGGTGGTGCGATCGGCGAGCACGACCTCGAGCGCGAGCATCAGCCGCGACAGCTCGCCGCCGCTCGCACCCTTGGCGAGCGGTCGAGGTGCCGCACCGTTGTTGGCCGCGAAGAGCAGCTCGACCTCGTCGAGACCATGCGGTCCTGGTGCCGCGTCGGC